>NZ_CAKKLJ010000020.1 GCF_918698005.1 Microbacterium sp. Bi121 | reverse complement strand
GGTCAGTGGGTGTCGATGGCTTCGATTTCGGTGCGGTCGCCGGACCAGAGGGTGTGGAAGGTGCCTTGTTTGTCGACGCGCTTGTAGGTGTGGGCGCCGAAGAAGTCGCGTTGTCCCTGGACGAGCGCGGCCGGGAGGCGGTCGGCGCGGATGCCGTCGTAGTACGACAGGGATGAGCTGAATGCGGGGGCGGGGATGCCGGCGGTCGCGGCGGTGGTGACGACGCGGCGCCACGCGGTCTGGGCGCGGGTGAAGACCTCGGCGAAGTACGGTGCGGCCATCAGCACCGGCAGGTCCGGGGTCTCGGCGTAGGCGTCGGCGATGCGGTTGAGGAACTGGGCGCGGATGATGCACCCGCCGCGCCAGATCTTCGACACGGCGCCGAGGTCGATGTTCCAGTCGTATTCGGCAGCCCCGGCACGGATCTCGTCGAACCCTTGGGAGTAGGCGACGATCTTCGACGCATACAGGGCCAGGCGGACGTCTTCGATGAACGCGTCGGTCTGCTCGGCCGGGACGGTGAAGTCGCCCTCGGGCCCGGGGAGGATCGTGGCGGCGGCGCGCTGTTCGGGGTGGGAGGACAGGGAGCGGGCGAAGGTGGCCTCGGCGATCCCGGAGACGGGGACGCCGAGGGCGAGCGCGGTCTGCACGGTCCACGCACCGGTGCCCTTCGCACCGGCCTGGTCGAGGATCACATCCACGAGGGGCTGCCCGGTTTCGGCGTCTGTCTGGCGGAGGACTTCGGCGGTGATCTCGATCAGGTACGACTCGAGCTCGCCGGTGTTCCAGTCGGCGAAGATGTCGGCGATCTGCGCGGGGGTCTTGCCGGTGCCGCGGCGGATCAGGTCGTACGCTTCGGCGATGAGCTGCATGTCGGCGTACTCGATGCCGTTGTGGACCATCTTCACGAAGTGCCCGGCCCCGTCGTGACCGATGTGCGTGACGCACGGCTCGCCCTCGGCGACCGCCGCAATGGACTTCAGGATCGGGCCGAGGGTGACCCAGGACTCGTCCGACCCGCCCGGCATGATCGAGGGACCGTTCAGGGCGCCCTCCTCACCACCGGAGATCCCCGCACCGACGAAGTTGATCCCGGTCTCGCGGACCTGCTTCTCCCGGCGGATCGTGTCGGGGAAGTACGCGTTGCCCCCATCGACGATGATGTCGCCCGGCTCGAACACCTCCACCAGCGCATCGATCACCGCATCCGTCGG
>NZ_CAKKLJ010000019.1 GCF_918698005.1 Microbacterium sp. Bi121 | reverse complement strand
GCCGTCGAGACCTACTTCTCGGCGTGCGAGAGCTGCGACATGTGCAGAGCGGGCAGACGCAATCTGTGTGCCGAGCGGCGATCGATCGGTTCCTTCCGCAACGGCGGATTCGCCACCCGGATGCTCGTGCCTGTCGCGAACCTGCACCGGATGCCGCCGACCCCGGGGGACCTCGACGGCGTGCTCAGCGAACCGCTGGCGTGCGTCGCGCACTGCCTGCTGGATCCGCCGGTCGTGCAGCCGGGCGATCGCGTGCTCGTCACAGGACCCGGTGCGATGGGACAGCTCGCCTCGCAGGTCGCGAAGGCCGGTGGCGGCGTCGTCACGCTCGCAGGCCTGCCCGCGGACGCCGGCCGTCTCGCGGTGGCTTCGGACCTCGGCATCCGAACGACCACCGAGCGCCCGCAGGAGGACGCGTACGACGTCGTGATCGAGTGCTCGGGGTCGGCGCCTGGCGCGGCGACGGCCATGCGGTCGGCGCGGCGCGGCGCACGTTACGTCCAGGTCGGCATCTTCGGTCGCGACGTGACACTGCCGCTCGACACGGTGCTCTACAAGGAACTGACGGTGACCAGCGGCTTCGCGTCGACGCCGACGTCCTGGCGTGCGGCCATGCGGCTGATCGAAGCAGGAGATGTCGTACTGACACCGCTCATCACGAAGCGCGTTCCCCTCGACGAGTTCTTCGAGGCGCTGGATGCTGCAACGCGTGGCGAGGGGCTGAAGACCGTCGTGACACCGACGATGTGATCCGCCGAGAGTGAACACACGCGCGGATGTCGGATGCCGGGTCTACGGTTTTCGCCATGAGCGTTGACACCGTCACGACCCGTCCCACCACCGCCGCCGAGGTCGCCGACCTCGTTCGGCGTGCACAGCAGGAGTCCTTGCCCATCACAGTCGTCGCGGGAGGGCACGGCGTATGGTCGTACGGGCCGGGGGACGGACTGCGCATAGAGCTCGGGGAACTGTCGAGCATCGAGATCGACGGCCTGGCGCTCGACGGTGAGGACGCGCTCGTCCACATCGGCTCCGGAGCAGTCTGGGGCGATGTCGCGGCCGCTCTCGGCGCCGACGGCCTGGCGATCAGCTCCGGCGACACGGCATCGGTCGGCGTCGGCGGGCTCACCGTCGGCGGCGGCATCGGCTGGATGGTGCGGGCGTGGGGCCTCGCTGTCGATCAGCTCGTCGGTGCT
Source organism: Microbacterium sp. Bi121 (assembly GCF_918698005.1). Lineage (GTDB taxonomy): Bacteria > Actinomycetota > Actinomycetes > Actinomycetales > Microbacteriaceae > Microbacterium. The sequence goes on along the minus strand of NZ_CAKKLJ010000019.1, from coordinate 1,057 downwards.
GAGGTCGTGACCGCTGCGGGCGAGGTCGTGGAAGCCTCCGCCGACGAGAACGCCGATCTGTTCTGGGCGATTCGCGGTGGCGGTGGCAACTTCGGCATCGTGACCCGCTTCGACTTCCGCGCGCACCCGCTCGACGGAGTGGTGCTCGGCGAGCACGTCATCGGCGGCGACGCGGCCTCGGCGATGCGCGCGATGCGCGATGTGATGCGGGATGCTCCGCGCGAGCTCACCGTCACCTACATGGATGTGCCGGCGATGGACCCCAGCGCCCCCGCCGGGGCGCGGATCACGGCGGTTTGGGCGGATGCCGAGACGGAGCGGTTGCGGGAGGTCATGGCACCCATCACCGCTGTCGACGGTGTGGAGGCGGAGTACACGACTCCGGCCTACCGCGAAATTCTGCAGGAGATGCCTGACGCTCCCGACGGCGCCGAGCCGCCAGGATTCCTCGGCGGCAACGGCCTGTTCGTCGAGCTCGACGACGCGCTGATCGACCGGCTCGTCGCGTTCCGCGCTGCGTACCCGGTGTCGGTGGTGTTCCTACGATCGCTCGGCGGCGCGTTCGGTGATGTGCCGCAGGAGGAGACGCCGTTCCCCGGCCGCGACGCGAACTGGTTCATCATGGCGGGGGCATTCGACGTGCCGGGTGTCGTCGACGACGATATGCGAGCCCGGATCCTCGCCGACTGGGCCGGGATCAGTGCGGCGCGCGTCGCCGAGTACGGCAACTTCGTGCCCGTCGAGCGGTCGGACGGCGCCGCCGGTATGCACGCAGCGGAGGCGTACGAGCGCCTGCGCGCGATCAAGCGGGAGTGGGACCCGCAGAACCTCTTCGCCCGTAACCACAACATTGCGCCGTAGGGCGGGGTGAGAGAAGAAGTTCCCGGTTCCAGAGTGGTCTGGAGCTGGGAACTTCTTCTTTCATCGTGCGGTCAGTGGGTGTCGATGGCTTCGATTTCGGTGCGGTCGCCGGACCAGAGGGTGTGGAAGGTGCCTTGTTTGTCGACGCGCTTGTAGGTGTGGGCGCCGAAGAAGTCGCGTTGTCCCTGGACGAGCG
>NZ_CAKKLJ010000018.1 GCF_918698005.1 Microbacterium sp. Bi121 | reverse complement strand
TAAGATTGAGAAGTTGCCCTGCGGGCCTGGTTGTGATGACTGGGTCGTGGGTGCGTCCGATCCTTGAGAACTCAACAGCGTGCACTTGTCAAATGCCAAATAACCTCGACTCCAGCCTTTGGTTGGGGTGAGATTCCTTTGGATCAAAGACCAGCCCCTTTGGGGGTTGGCATTCGGATGAAGTCAGCAATGATGTCATCTCTTTGGTCAGTTTCAAACTCGCAGCGTGATGCCTTATTCCGGCGTTCGTTGTTTTTTGTTTTTTACGGAGAGTTTGATCCTGGCTCAGGATGAACGCTGGCGGCGTGCTTAACACATGCAAGTCGAACGATGATGCCCAGCTTGCTGGGTGGATTAGTGGCGAACGGGTGAGTAACACGTGAGCAACCTGCCCCTGACTCTGGGATAAGCGCTGGAAACGGCGTCTAATACTGGATACGAGTAGCGATCGCATGGTCAGCTACTGGAAAGATTTTTTGGTTGGGGATGGGCTCGCGGCCTATCAGCTTGTTGGTGAGGTAATGGCTCACCAAGGCGTCGACGGGTAGCCGGCCTGAGAGGGTGACCGGCCACACTGGGACTGAGACACGGCCCAGACTCCTACGGGAGGCAGCAGTGGGGAATATTGCACAATGGGCGGAAGCCTGATGCAGCAACGCCGCGTGAGGGATGACGGCCTTCGGGTTGTAAACCTCTTTTAGCAGGGAAGAAGCGAGAGTGACGGTACCTGCAGAAAAAGCGCCGGCTAACTACGTGCCAGCAGCCGCGGTAATACGTAGGGCGCAAGCGTTATCCGGAATTATTGGGCGTAAAGAGCTCGTAGGCGGTTTGTCGCGTCTGCTGTGAAATCCCGAGGCTCAACCTCGGGCCTGCAGTGGGTACGGGCAGACTAGAGTGCGGTAGGGGAGATTGGAATTCCTGGTGTAGCGGTGGAATGCGCAGATATCAGGAGGAACACCGATGGCGAAGGCAGATCTCTGGGCCGTAACTGACGCTGAGGAGCGAAAGGGTGGGGAGCAAACAGGCTTAGATACCCTGGTAGTCCACCCCGTAAACGTTGGGAACTAGTTGTGGGGTCCATTCCACGGATTCCGTGACGCAGCTAACGCATTAAGTTCCCCGCCTGGGGAGTACGGCCGCAAGGCTAAAACTCAAAGGAATTGACGGGGACCCGCACAAGCGGCGGAGCATGCGGATTAATTCGATGCAACGCGAAGAACCTTACCAAGGCTTGACATATACGAGAACGGGCCAGAAATGGTCAACTCTTTGGACACTCGTAAACAGGTGGTGCATGGTTGTCGTCAGCTCGTGTCGTGAGATGTTGGGTTAAGTCCCGCAACGAGCGCAACCCTCGTTCTATGTTGCCAGCACGTAATGGTGGGAACTCATGGGATACTGCCGGGGTCAACTCGGAGGAAGGTGGGGATGACGTCAAATCATCATGCCCCTTATGTCTTGGGCTTCACGCATGCTACAATGGCCGGTACAATGGGCAGCGATACCGTGAGGTGGAGCGAATCCCAAAAAGCCGGTCCCAGTTCGGATTGAGGTCTGCAACTCGACCTCATGAAGTCGGAGTCGCTAGTAATCGCAGATCAGCAACGCTGCGGTGAATACGTTCCCGGGTCTTGTACACACCGCCCGTCAAGTCATGAAAGTCGGTAACACCTGAAGCCGGTGGCCTAACCCCTTGTGGGAGGGAGCTGTCGAAGGTGGGATCGGTAATTAGGACTAAGTCGTAACAAGGTAGCCGTACCGGAAGGTGCGGCTGGATCACCTCCTTTCTAAGGAGCATCTGACACCTCCGGGTGTCCAGAACCCAGATCGAAGGCATACGTTCTTCGCTGGGAGCTCATGGGTGGAACATTAGACAAGATGCCAGCGCAGCTGGTTCCTGCTAGTACGCCGGCCTTCGGGTCGGTTGGAAAGTGGGGGCTTGTGATTCTGGCATATGCACGCTGTTGGGTCCTGAGGGACCGGAACCAGCCCTGCTTCTTCGGAGGTGGGGCCGGGACTGTCTCCTCTGGGCCCCTTTCTGGTTCACCGGTTGGTGAGGCGGTGGGGGTACCGCCCGTACTTTGAGAACTACACAGTGGACGCGAGCATCTTCAGCGCAGCCTTCGGGCCGCGTTGTAATGATGATCTTAAAGATCATTAGTCAATTTCAATTTTTGACGATTCGAACTCATGTTGTTTCAAGTCTTTAAGAGCAAACGGTGGATGCCTTGGCATCTGGAGCCGAAGAAGGACGTAGCAATCTGCGATAAGCCTCGGGGAACTGATAAGCAAGTTTTGATCCGAGGGTGTCCGAATGGGGAAACCCCGCTGGGCGGCGTGCCGACCTAGTGACTCCCGCCTGAATATATAGGGCGGGTAGAGGGAACGTGGGGAAGTGAAACATCTCAGTACCCACAGGAAGAGAAAGCAACCGCGATTCCGTTAGTAGTGGCGAGCGAAACCGGATCAGGCTAAACCGAGTGTGTGTGATATCCGGCAGGAGTTGCATGTTCGGGGTTGTGGGACTCACCAGTCATCTCTGCCGAGGTGGCGACGTTACAGAAGCGTATAGACGAACGGTCTTGAAAGGCCGGTCATAGAGGGTGCCAACCCCGTAGTCGAAATGCGTGTTCTGGCGTGGAGAGTATCCCAAGTAGCACGGGGCCCGTGAAATCCCGTGTGAATCTGTCAGGACCACCTGATAAGCCTAAATACTCCCAGATGACCGATAGCGGACAAGTACCGTGAGGGAAAGGTGAAAAGTACCCCGGGAGGGGAGTGAAATAGTACCTGAAACCGTTTGCTTACAAACCGTTGGAGCCTCCTTAGTAGGGGTGACAGCGTGCCTTTTGAAGAATGAGCCTGCGAGTTAGTGATATGTGGCGAGGTTAACCCGTGTGGGGTAGCCGTAGCGAAAGCGAGTCTGAATAGGGCGATTCAGTCGCATGTCCTAGACCCGAAGCGAAGTGATCTATCCATGGCCAGGTTGAAGCGCGTGTAAGAGCGCGTGGAGGACCGAACCCACTTAGGTTGAAAACTGAGGGGATGAGCTGTGGATAGGGGTGAAAGGCCAATCAAACTTCGTGATAGCTGGTTCTCTCCGAAATGCATTTAGGTGCAGCGTTGCGTGTTTCTTGCCGGAGGTAGAGCTACTGGATGGCCGATGGGCCCTACAAGGTTACTGACGTCAGCCAAACTCCGAATGCCGGTAAGTGAGAGCGCAGCAGTGAGACTGTGGGGGATAAGCTTCATAGTCGAGAGGGAAACAACCCAGACCACCATCTAAGGTCCCTAAGCGCGTGCTAAGTGGAAAAGGATGTGGAGTTGCTGTGACAACCAGGAGGTTGGCTTAGAAGCAGCCACCCTTGAAAGAGTGCGTAATAGCTCACTGGTCAAGTGATTCCGCGCCGACAATGTAACGGGGCTCAAGCACGCCACCGAAGTTGTGGCATTGACATTATTGGTAGGCCTTCGTGGTCCAGCCGTGTTGATGGGTAGGAGAGCGTCGTGTGGCCAGCGAAGCGGCGGTGTGAACCAGCCGTGGAGGCTACACGAGTGAGAATGCAGGCATGAGTAGCGAAAGACGTGTGAGAAACATGTCCTCCGAAAGACCAAGGGTTCCAGGGTCAAGCTAATCTTCCCTGGGTAAGTCGGGACCTAAGGCGAGGCCGACAGGCGTAGTCGATGGACAACGGGTTGATATTCCCGTACCGGCGAAGAACCGCCCAAGCTAATCCAGTGGTGCTAAGTATCTGAATCCTCATGACCGGATCCCTTCGGGGTGATGGGGTGAGGCCTAGCGTACGACCCCATGCTGGTGCGGTTAGCGTATTAACAGGTGTGACGCAGGAAGGTAGCCCAACCCGGGCGATGGTTGTCCCGGGGCAAGTGCGTAGGCCGACTCTTAGGTAAATCCGGGAGTCACATGGCTGAGACACGATGCGGATAAAAAGTGGGTGATCCTATGCTGCCGAGAAAAGCATCGACGCGAGGTTCTAGCCGCCCGTACCCCAAACCGACTCAGGTGGTCAGGTAGAGAATACCAAGGAGATCGAGAGAATCGTGGTTAAGGAACTCGGCAAAATGCCCCCGTAACTTCGGGAGAAGGGGGGCCATCCGCTTATTAGGATTTACTCCGAAAGGGCGTGGTGGCCGCAGAGACTAGTGGGTAGCGACTGTTTATTAAAAACACAGGTCCGTGCCAAGTCGCAAGACGATGTATACGGACTGACGCCTGCCCGGTGCTGGAAGGTTAAGAGGACCGGTTAGCCGCAAGGCGAAGCTGAGAATTTAAGCCCCAGTAAACGGCGGTGGTAACTATAACCATCCTAAGGTAGCGAAATTCCTTGTCGGGTAAGTTCCGACCTGCACGAATGGCGTAACGACTTCCCAACTGTCTCAACCGCGAACTCGGCGAAATTGCATTACGAGTAAAGATGCTCGTTACGCGCAGCAGGACGGAAAGACCCCGTGACCTTTACTACAGCTTGGTATTGGTGTTCGGTGTGGCTTGTGTAGGATAGGTGGGAGACTATGAAGCGGATACGCCAGTATTCGTGGAGTCATTGTTGAAATACCACTCTGGTCACTCTGGATATCTAACTTCGAACCGTGATCCGGTTCAGGGACAGTGCCTGGTGGGTAGTTTAACTGGGGCGGTTGCCTCCCAAAAAGTAACGGAGGCGCCCAAAGGTTCCCTCAACCTGGTTGGTAATCAGGTGGCGAGTGTAAGTGCACAAGGGAGCTTGACTGTGAGACTGACAGGTCGAGCAGGGACGAAAGTCGGGACTAGTGATCCGGCAGTGGCTTGTGGAAGCGCTGTCGCTCAACGGATAAAAGGTACCTCGGGGATAACAGGCTGATCTTGCCCAAGAGTCCATATCGACGGCATGGTTTGGCACCTCGATGTCGGCTCGTCGCATCCTGGGGCTGGAGTAGGTCCCAAGGGTTGGGCTGTTCGCCCATTAAAGCGGTACGCGAGCTGGGTTTAGAACGTCGTGAGACAGTTCGGTCCCTATCCGCTGCGCGCGTAGGAAGTTTGAGAGGATCTGACCCTAGTACGAGAGGACCGGGTTGGACGAACCTCTGGTGTGTCAGTTGTTCCGCCAGGAGCACCGCTGATTAGCTACGTTCGGGATGGATAACCGCTGAAAGCATCTAAGCGGGAAGCCGGCCTCAAGATGAGACTTCCATGGACCTTGTGTCCGAGAGGCTCCCAGTAGACGACTGGGTTGATAGGCCAGATGTGGAAGCACGGCAACGTGTGGAGCTGACTGGTACTAATAAGCCGATGACTTGATAACACCTCACATCAGTTCGAATCACTGATGCTCCGCGTCCACTGAGTGGTTCTCGATGTACGGTCGAGAACCGCAAACGAAAACACAAACTTTTCGTTATGCAACGATTGAAACATCAATAGTGTTTCGGCGGCCATAGCGTGAGGGAAACGCCCGGTCACATTCCGAACCCGGAAGCTAAGCCTCACAGCGCCGATGGTACTGCAGGGGGGACCCTGTGGGAGAGTAGGACACCGCCGGACTCCTTTTAGTCAAAATGGCCACCCAAAGCAGGGTGGCCATTTTGCGTTAACA
>NZ_CAKKLJ010000017.1 GCF_918698005.1 Microbacterium sp. Bi121 | reverse complement strand
ACCCGCCGCCGAGCGACCCGCCGACCGACCCCCCGGTCGACCCGACACCGATCGACCCGCCGACCGAACCCCCGGTCGACCCGACGCCCACCGCAGCCCCTGCCGACCCTGTTCCGACGCCGCCGGCCGACGGGCCGACGCCTTCTGCTCCCTCAGCGGATCCGACCTGAGAGAGCCGACCACTATGACTGTTGTTTCCATGCGGCAGGACCATGCGCCGCACGCCGCCCCCGTCTTCCTGTGGAACCGACAGCTGCGGGCGGTCATCGAAACCATCGCCGCGTCGCCCGAGTCCCCTCCTCGGGCGACGCTCATCGGGAACGCCGGCTCCGGCAAGTCGGCGTCGCTGCGGCACCTGCGCCGGATGCTGCTCGATCGCGGCCTCAGCGCGGAGCTCCTGTCATCACCTGACCCGGCGCTGATCGGCAGGACCCCTCCCGAGACGGTCCTGCTGGTCGACGATGCGCACCTCCTCGACGATGAGCAGCTGGCCTCGCTGCGGGAGCGAGCCGACGACGCGTCGACGGCGCTCATCGTCGCAGCACGCCCCTGGCCGTCGCCGGAGTCGCTGCGCGGCATCGCGCGAACGCTGGAGCGGACGGGCTCGTCGGTCGTTCTCGGGCATGTCAGCCCCTCGGACCTGATTCCGCACCTGGAGGCCGATGCGACGGCGATGCGCGATGCCTGTCTGCAGCACATTCTGCAGTCCACGGGCGGGGTGACCTGGCTCGTCGTCGAAGCGCTGAGCCATCACGACGAGCTGGACTGCATCGACGACGACGCGCACGCCGAATTGCAGCGAACGCTCGCCGAGACCGTGCTGCACCGACTCGACACCATCGACTCCGCCCACCGTTCGACCGTGCAGGCGCTGTGCCTGCGGTCGGCTCAGCACGTCCCCTCCGCCGAGACGGACGACGCCGTGCGGTGCGGGCACGCCGAGGGGCTGCTGCTGCGCAGCGGACGCCCCGTCCCCCTGGTGCTGTCGGCTGTCCGGGCCTCGCTCCCCGCGCGCAGACTCGCCGAGCTGAGCGGCTCGATCACGGTGACAGACGCCGAATCCGACGGCCAGGGGGTCATCGCTCTGGCGGAGGAGATCGGCTCGGAGGCCGTGGCCGACGCCCTGGTGCGACACGGCGACCGGATGCTTGACACCGACCCCGCCCGCGCCGAGGAGGCCTACCGGGAAGCGATCCTGTGCGGCACCGTGCCGTCTGCACTCGCCGCCAGACGGGCGGCAGGCGCCTGGGCGCGAGGCGAGCTGGACGACGCGATCGCCATCGCCGACGAGGCCACGCCGGATGCACGCGCCGTCGACGCCGGCCCGCTGACCGACGTCGCCGCCGGGGTGTGGTCCGCTCGGGCGATGATGACGCAGGCGGATGCGGTCTACCGCGCCTGTCCACCGCAGAATGCCGTGTCAGCCGTCCTCGCCACCGTCGCCGCCGTGGCAGTCGGATCCGCCTCCGCCTCTCCCGCGGCGGGCGTCGACGGTGCACCGTCGACGCTGAGCGTGGCCATGATGCTCCTGCGCCGGGGCATCCAGGCGTCGATCGCCGGCGACGCCTCTGACGCCGTGCTCGCCGACGTGGTCCGCTCCGCCGAGATGTACACGAGTTCGCGCGCCACGGGTGCCGTCCCTGAGCTGCCGGCGGTCATCGCGGCCGTCATCGCGTTGAACGCCGGGGCCACCGCGACAGCGCGGACCGTCGTCGACGACGCGATCCGCGGCGCACACGGCGGGTCATGGGCCGCACCGCGCCTGCTGCTCTGGCGCGCGTGGATCGCCGTGCAGCGCGCCCGCCCTGCCGACGCCCGCGCCGACCTCGCCCGCGCGTACGAGCTCGCGCCGTCGATGTCGGCGCGGGATGACCTGCTCGCCCACGCCGTGCGCGTCGCGATCGCCAGGCGCTACGAGGACGCCTCCGGCGCCGAGGAGGCGTGGCGGCATGCGCGCGGCAGCGTCCTGCGCGCGGAGATCGACCTGTTCCTGCTGCATCCGCTGTCGGAGCTCATCAGCTCGGCGACCCGCGCGGGCGACGCCGCACGCGTCGAGCAGCACTTCGCGCACGCGCTCGCGATCACCGCTGGCATCGGCGACCCGCCGCTGTGGATAGCGCACCTGCGCTGGGCAGGGATCCAGCAGGGCATCCTGCTCGGCAGCCCCGCGCACCTGACGCCTCATGCGAAGGCGCTGGTCGCGGCATCCACCGGCAGTCGGGTCGCCGCTGTGATGGCGCGCGCCGGTCGCGTCTGGACCTCTGTGCTCGGCGGCACCGTCGACCCCGCCGCAGTCGAGGCCGCGGCGGAGGGCCTCGCATCCATCGGTCTGAAATGGGACGGCGCCCGCCTGGCCGGCCACGGCGCCGCGCGCACGGAGGACCGCAAGATCGCCGCTCGGCTGCTCGCCTGCGCTCGCGAACTGCATCCGACCGAGGCCGCACGCAAGGCGTCAGAGGCCGCGGCGGCAGACGACCAGGGCGAGACCCGGACCTCCCAGGAGGAACTGCTCAGCGACCGCGAGATCGAGGTCGCGCGCCTGGTTCTGCAGGGCAAGACCTACGCCGAGATCGGCGAGGCCATCTTCATCTCGCCCCGTACGGCCGAGCATCACATCGCGCACATCCGCAACCGCCTGGGCGCGACATCGCGCTCCGAGGTCCTGGCGAAGCTCCGGCAGCTCATCGGGGAGGATCACGCGGTCGGCTCCATCCGCCCCGTCGACTCGTCTCCGGTCGGCGAATCCCCCACCCCGCAGCTGCGGGTATCGGGGTGATCCCCGATGCCACGGGCCGTGGGCGCGCATACGCTCCGTATCAGGATCTGGGGATCTGCGGGCTCGCGCAGGGGCGAACGCCCGGCGAAGTGCATTGAGCTTCGAACGATATCCAAGAGGGGGACTTCTCCATGACGTCACCGATCGAGACGATCGCGGATGCGCTGATCGCCTTCATCCTGAGCCTGCTCCGCGATCCGGATGCAGCAGCAGATTTCGCGGCCGATCCCGACAACGCTCTCGAGCAGAACAATCTGCACGGTGCCTGCCTGGCCGACGTCGCATCCGTTCGCCCGGTCATCGTCGATCGGCCTGATGTCGTCACGCGCACGCAGCCGGAGAACCCGCCTCCGCCCACCACCCACACCGAGGTGACCAACGAGATCATGCGGATGGTCCAGCAGTTCACCACCATCGACGCGCGGTCGACGATGATCGACCAGTCGGTGAACCAGAACATCTGGACGGCCGGCGGCGACGTCACCCAGGTCTTCGATCAGGATGCGATCGTGGCATCCGGCGACGGCTCTGTGGCCGCAGGTGATGACGGCATGATCGACGAGAGCGACACGGATGTGACCGTGGGAGACGTGTCGATCGGCAACGAGACGTACGACGGCAGCTTCAACGACGCCGACGTGGACGTCACTGTCCCCGATCCGGCCGACCCCGTCGCCGTCGACCCGGCACCGGCTCAGGAACCTGTCGCGCCTGCGGCACCCGTCGACGTCGCCGAACCCGCCGATGTCCTCGACACCGACATGGCGGCCGCCGACGACGCCTACGACGCCGATGCGGCGAGCGCAGCGATCGCCGACGAACCGGCCGTCGAAGAACCGCTCGAGGAGGACTGACATCGGCGCCGTGACCGAACAGGATCCGGACCAGGCTCGGGAGGCACCGCGCCGTCCGGAGGTGACCAGCGCGAACGTCGCGCCGGTGCTGGTGAAGCTGACGCCGCCGTTCGAGGTGCGGCTCAGCCAGTTCTTCTGGATCATCAGCTTCGCGGTCGGCGCGTTCGCGGTCGTGTTCCTGTTCGTCGTCAGGGAGGAGCTGCTGCCCCTGATCGAAGAGGTGGCGCGCCGTGTCACGGACGGTCGCAGCGACGAGACCTACACGAGCGCAGCCGACATCCTGTTCTGGATCGTGTTCGGAGCGCTCGTCGCCGTGCTGCTCGTGCAGATCACCCTGATGGTCTCGTTCACCAGCCGGCGCCCGAACGTGCGGTGGTGGCAGCTGTCCACTCTCGCTCTGCTCGCGCTGGTCGTCGTCCTCTCACCCGAATGGGTGGCGCTGGGATCACACGGGGCGCAGTTTCAGGCGATGATCGCGGCGCAGGCGGGGCTCGTCGTCCTCGCGCTGCTGTGCAGCATCCTGCCGAGGGCCATGAGCTGGTCGGCCCGCCGGGTCGACGTCAGGCGCGGACCCGCGGGAGTCCAAGGGCACGTCGATCTCTGACGCGATCCCCTCGAGACTGCGAATCACCACCCGGCACACCTCGAGCGCTCCCCGGTCGGCGAGCGGTGATGCGCTGAGCCGTCGCCAGTGCCCGATGGCCTCGCGGGCAGCGGAGCAGACGGCGTCGTCATCCGCCTGCGGCGACAGCCCGAGCCGGGTGCGGGCGTCGGTGCCCTCGGCGCCGATGATCCGCTCCGCCTGAGGCGCATCGTCGTCCGAGACGGGCAGCCCCTGCGATCGTGCCTGGGCGAGCAGCGAGAGCTCGCGCAGCGTGTGCGCCGCCAGCGTGAACCGCTCGACACCGGCGCGGATGGCCTCTGTCCCCGCGCGAGGCGACTGGTGCACGAGCCGCTCGAGCTGGTGCACGATCCCCCGCGCCTTGAGCGTGGCCGCGCGAGGCTGGAACTGCGTCGCCACGACGTCCTGGATCTCCAGCAGGCCGCTCTGCTGCACCAGCTCGTCGGAGAGCTCCGACGAGCTGGCCGCGCCGCCGCGGATGATCGCCGTCGCCATCCGAACTCCGAAGATGCCGAATCGGGCCAGCAGATCGCGGCGGACGACGACGCTCAGGCCTGTGGCATCCGTCTCGCGCAGGAATCGGTCGGCCGAGATGAGCAGCCGTTCCCGCTCGTCCCTGTCGAGGCCGGCGAGCTCGCGGAAGGCGATGTACTCGCTCTCCCGAAGCGTCCGTGCGCCTTCGGCCACCAACCCGGTCACGGGGACCACTCCGAGCGTGAGGGAGGCGAGCTCCGGGTCCCGCTGATAGCGATGCGCGACTCTCCGCGCCGAGAGCAGGGAGTCGATGCGCCCTGACCCGACCTCGTCCGCCCGCGAGAGCACGCTGATCGCGCACACGGTCTGGGCGGCACCGGCGGCGTTGTCGTGGAACGCCTCGAGGAACTTCACGTCGGACCCGTGCAGGTGACGCAGCAGATACACCACGGCATCCGCCGCGGATGGAGCGTCCTCCGGGGTGAGGAAGCGGACGGCTCTGGTCGAGGTGTCCTCCGACAGGGATGCGATACCCGGCGTGTCGATCAGGATGACCGACTTCAGCGCCTGCAGCGGCCAGCCGACGTCGATCCACTCGACCTCCTCTGCCGCGAGTCCGTCGAGGTCGAGCACGAGCAGCCCGTGATCGCGTCGGATCGGCATCCTGCGTGGTTCGCCGACACGGGGATGCAGGGTGATGGTCGGTGTCGGCGAGAAGCGGTACCAGGTGACGACGCGCGTGCACTCCCCGGTGTCCGTGGGGGCGATCCGCTCGCCGAGCATAGCGTTGAGGAGCGTCGACTTGCCCGCCTTCACCATTCCGGCCAGGGCCAGTCGCAGGGGCTCGTGCAGACGCTGCTCGAGCTGCTCGATGATCTCGAGCTCGGCGGCATCGCCCTGGTAGACGTCGCGGGCCGTTCCGAGGAGGTCCTCGGTGATCTCGATGATGGATGCCGTCATGAGTCGGCGCGTCCGAATCCGCCGGCACCCAGCGCACCCACTGGCCTCGGCGTGTGCTCGATCGCCTGGGCCGCGGCGGGATCGAGCGCTGGGATCCGGCTTCTGAGCTCGTCGAGCTGACTGATGCGCGCGCGCAGCGTGTTCACGCGAGCGTCGCGCTTGGAGGTGAAGGTCGTCGCCGCCTGCTTGGCGGTCGTGAGTGCTTCGGAGAGCGAGCGGTGCAGCTCCTCAGCCATCGATCCGAAGTGGTCGCGGGCGGTGCGCTGCACGAGGCGCAGGCGATCCTTGAGCTGCTTGCCGACCTGGAAGGTCACCTCGTCGATGTGCCGGCGGACGATGAGCTTCGCCTCCTGCTGACGCCTGGCCAGGCGCGCATGCATGTCCTCGCGGTACGCGCGTCGTCCCACCAGGACGCCGGCGAGCAGGGAGAGCGGGTTGATCAGCGTCATGCCGATGAGGCCGGTGACCAGACCCACCATGAGAACGCCGCCATAGGAGCCGCGTACGCCGATGTAGATCTTCTCACCCGCGCTGAGCTGCCCCGGGTCCAGGCCCGCGATGTCCTCCACCGGGTCGAGCACGCCCCCGGTGTCGCGCACATCGATCGCCGGCAGCGCCGTCTCGCCGCGGCTGAACAGGTCGGCGACCTCTTCGGACAGCCACCTCGATCGCTCGTCGGTCCAGACGAAGGTCTCGGCGACGGCCGCGGCCACCCGCTGATCGAGCCATTCGGTGATCTGATCCCAGATCGGACCGGGATCGCCCTCGTCGATCGACTTCTCCGCCTCGCGCATGACGCGGCGAAGACGGTCGCGGACGTCGTGCTCCATGTCGGCGACGAGATCGGCGATGCCGTCCGTCAGCGTGACCTGCCAGCGGGCCGATCGTCCGCGGAACTCGTCCGCGCTGGCCTTGGCGGCCTCGAGTTCGGCGATCATGCGCGGCGTGTCCTCAGGGTTCTGCAGCGCGTTCAGTTCGGTGCGCATCGACAGCGTCAGCTGGTCGATCACCGAGAGCAGATCGTGCACGGCGCCGCGTTCGTGGATCACCCCGGCGCGGCCGAGCACCTCGCGGCGCAGGTGCGCGACGAGCGCGGGGAACCCCGAGTCATCGTTCAGGCTCCGATCCTGCATCTCGGCGGCCAGCAGCCGCAGATCGCTCGAGACCGCGAAGATCGGCACGTCACCGGCATCCATCAGATGCCGACGATCGATCTGCTCGACCTCCCGCCATTCCGGGTACAGGTCGGTCTTGGCCAGCACGGCCGCCACATTGGGCGAGATGCGCATCGCGTGGCGCAGGAACTGCACTTCGGGTTCGGTGTATTCCTGAGAGGCGTCGGAGACCATGAGCACGGCATGCGCCGAGGAGAGTGCCGCGAGCGTGGTCAGCGCGTTCGTGGACTCCAGGCCGCCGACTCCCGGCGAGTCGATCAGTTGCAGGCCGCCCTTGAGTATCTCGCGAGGCAGGAGCACCTCGGCCGAGACGATTCCGCGTTCATTGCCAGGGTTGCCCCGCTCCGAGACGTAGTCGGCGAGCTCCTCGAGCGGGATCTCTCGGCGTTCGAAGTCCTGATGCAGCGGGTCTCGGCCGCTGTTCTTGCCCCGCTCGATGATCCACGCGGAGGGCTCCGGCGCGTAGCCGACGACGGTCGCGACGCTGGTGGCCACGTCGTCGTCCACCGGGCACGCCGGCGCGTTGACGAGCGCGTTGATCAGCTTGCTCTTGCCCTGCTTGAACTCGCCGACCACGATGACCCTGATACCAGGATCGAGCAGCCGGTCTCGCGTCTGCTCGAGACGCTCGGCGAGGTCGGCTCTGCCGGCGGACGCCGCGAGGCTGCCCACCTCGCGGACTGTTTCTGCGACCGATTCCCCAGCGGTGCGCACTTCCGGCACGTGCTCCCCCAATTGCTCGTGAGCTGACGAGGTGGTGCACCACCCCTGCTCCCCGTTTCGAGATCAGGCCAGAAGGTCTGGTCCCACTGCTGCCCCGTCCAGGTCGGGTGCGGCAGCCGGGTCATCTCCCCAGATGACGTCCGGATCCACTTCCCAGTCGGAAGAGTCGATGTTCTCGATCTCCGCAGTGAACATGTTCGTCCCCGCTGGGTCGGTGTCTGCTGCGGCATCCGTCCAGACGGTCGCATCGAAGACGGAGTCGTCGATCGGCTGCTCTGCCGATTCGCTGTCACCGTACATCTCTCACGACCTTCGGATCGGATTGTCTGCAGTGTACTGCTCTGCCCGGCTGCCTTCCAGAGGCAGCCAGGCAGAGCAGGCTCAGTGCCTCAGAAATCGACGTCGTTCATGTCTCCAGTGGGGCTGCCGACATTGATGTCGTCGACCGCCACGTCGACATCGAGCGAGTCGTCGACCATCGAGTTGTCCTGGAACGAGTCGTTCACGGACCAGGTGTCGGAGTTGTCCGTCATCGAGTTGTCCTGGAACGAGTCGTTCACCGACCAGTTGTCCGACAGATCGGTCATCGAGTTGTCGGAGTTGTCCGTCATCGAGTTGTCCGAGTTGTCGGAGTTGTCCTGGAACGAGTCGTTGATCGACCAGTTGTCCGAGAAGTCCTCGTTGAAGGAGTCCGTGTTCCAGGTGTTGCCGATCGAGACATCGCCCACCGTGATGTTGGTGTTGATGTTCGTCAGCGAACCGTCTCCGCCTGCTGCGACGGATCCGTCACCGGATGCCGTGATGCTGCTGTTCGCGATGACCTGGTTGACGTCGCCACCGGTGGTGTCGCCGCCGCCTCCACCCCCGCCGCCGTAGCCCAGGGTGGCGAGTCCGGCCGAGCCGGCCGCGCCGCTGGCTGCGGTGGAGATGTTCTGGTTCACGGACTGGTCGTTCAGCGTCGCCCTGGCGTCGATCGTCAGGTTTCCGCCCGCACCGGCCGCCCCCGCTGCACCCGCGATGTTCAGATCGTTGAATCCGGCGTTGAACTGCCGCGTGCCGACGCTGATCGAGTGATCGTTCAGCGTGGTGTTGCCGGAGTCGTGAACCGAGTTGTTCTGGAACGAGTCGTTGATCGAGTTGTCCGAGTTGTCCGAGTTGTCGGAGTTGTCGCTGTGGTCGGAGTTGTCCTGCCACCAGCTCGAGTTGTCGGAGTTGTCGGAGTTGTCGCTGTTGTCCGAATTGTCGGAGTTGTCCGAATTGTCGGAGTTGTCGGAGTTGTCCGAGTTGTCGCTGTTGTCCGAGTTGTCGGTCGAGTTGTCGGAGTTGTCGCTGTTGTCCGAGTTGTCCGAGTTGTCGTCGGCCGAGTTGTCCGAGTTGTCGCTGTTGTCCGAGTTGTCGCTGTTGTCGGAGTTGTCCGAATTGTCGGAGTTGTCAGTCGAGTTGTCGGAGTTGTCCGAGTAGTCGTCCGCCGAGTTGTCGCTGTTGTCCGTGTTGCCGTTGCCGACGTCTTCGACACCCAGATTCCACTGAGCGCCGAGCAAGTTGGCGTTGTCCTGCACAGCCATGATGAGACCCCTTTATCCGTGTGAGTGCCGAGTGGCGCTTGATATGAGTCTGGAACTCGCGGCAGCACCGGGCATCGGGGAGCATCCCGCGCCGTATCGGGGAATGGTCGGGGGATCATCGGGGGTGG
>NZ_CAKKLJ010000016.1 GCF_918698005.1 Microbacterium sp. Bi121 | reverse complement strand
CGGGGGTAGGGGCGGGATCGTCATCGGTCCGCCCACCCGTTCTCATCCAGGAGGACCTCTGGTTCCGCCGTCAGCGCCGCAAGGTCCAGAGACAGGTCGATGACGCCGTCGTCCAGCACCTCGCCGGGGGCGCCGCTCGGCACTCCCAGCCGGAGAGAGGCCCGATCGCCCGTGACCTCATCGGGAAGTTCGAACGCGAGACTGCCCGCACGTGGCACCCCGGTGACCAGCCGTTGCTGATAGAACGTGGTGCCGCGTTCGGTTGCGCTGAACGTGCGCTCGCCGATGGTGAGCTGCGCGAGCCCGAGCGTCCCCCGATCCTGCGTGCCGGCGCCTGCGGCTTCCAGGTCGATGACCAGCCAGGTGCCATCCGCGGCCCATCCCTCGGCATCCGTCACCCTCTCGGCGAGATGCACGTCGGTCACCGTGACCACGAGGTTGCGCACCGCAGCCTGCTCACCGACCTGCGCCGTCGCGGGGAACGGTGCGATCGTGGCGTCGTCCGGCAGCGTGACCTTGACCACAACCCAGGCGCACGCGAGCAGCGCCGCCGTCAGCAACCAGGTGAGCACCTGCTTCTTCACGAGTTCACCTCGTCGATCGTCGCAGACAGAGTCGCGCCGACCCGCACGTCGGTCCAATAGTCTCCGCGCATGACGCTCTGGCCGACGTAGTGGGTGGAATCGGGGAGAGTGAGGGCGATCTCGTCGCCGTCGTGGAAGTCGCCGGGTCCGACGATCCACGCCAGCAGCAGGCGGGCGGGGACATCGGGTTGCAGCGTCGGCGAGATCCTGCCGTCGTCTGCGCGGAAGACCTCGCCCTTCGCCTCCAGGCCCTCGATCCGGATGCCGTCGATCATGGGCGATGATTCCGAGAGGGAGGTCGCGCCGCGGGGGGTCGCGAACGTGTTGACGGCATCCACCGTCACGACGAGGATCCGTTCCCCCTTCTCCTCGTCGGGGAAGATCGCCATCGGGCCGCGGTCATCGCGCAGCTCGACTCCGGTGACGGTCATCTCGAGATCCGAACCCGCGAAGGTCTCGCCCACGGAAACGACCGGGATCGGGTCGACCGCAGCGGCCTCGAGGCCGCCGAAGAGCGCCGTCGCCGCCAGCAGCACGGCACCGGCGCCGGTGATCATCCACGACGTCGGGATGAGGTCGATGCTGCGTCGCGCCCAGCCGAGCACCTTCGCTCTGGCGTCGGCGTTCGTGGATGCTGCAGGCGCAGCGGAGTCGCCGTCTGTCGCCTTCTGCGCCCCCGCCACGGCAACAGCATAGAGTGTCCGATCATCCGGCGGCTCGCAACGGAATTAGGCTGATCTCATGTCAGTGTCGCCCGCCCAAAAGGCACCCTCCCTCGCCGACCGCGCCGTCGAACTCGCGCAGCGCTGGATCATCGAGGCATCCGAGGCGGAAGTCGATCCCGCCGCCGCCCGACTCGCCGATGTCCTGCAGGACGAGAACGGCCTCCCGTTCACCCTCGGATTCGTGGACGGAGTGATGCGTCCGGAGAGTCTCTCCGCCGCAGCGGCGCAGCTGCAGCGCATCGCCCCGATCGTGCCCGAGTTCCTGCCCTGGTACCTGCGAGGCGCGGTGCGTCTGGGCGGAGTGGTCGCCCCTGTGCTGCCGTCGCCGGTCGTGCCGATCGCCCGCAAGGTGCTCCGCGAGATGGTCGGGCACCTCGTCGTCGACGCGCGGCCCGCGAAGCTGGGTGCGGCGATCGAGAAGCTCCGCGAATCCGGCGCGCGCCTGAACCTGAACCTCCTCGGCGAAGCGGTCCTCGGCGAGGACGAGGCGAAGCGCCGACTCGACGGCATCCACGACCTCATCCGGCGCGACGACGTCGACTACGTCTCGGTCAAGGTCTCGTCCGTCATGAGCCACCTGTCGATGTGGGCGTTCGACGAGGTCGTCGATCGCGTGGTCGAACGCCTGACGCCGCTGTACCTCACAGCCGCGAAGACGGGCACGTTCATCAACCTCGACATGGAGGAGTACCGCGACCTCGATCTGACGATCGCGGTCTTCACCCGGATTCTCGAAGACCAGCGGCTGCAGCTGCTCGAGGCGGGCATCGTCCTGCAGGCGTACCTCCCCGACGCGCTCGGCGCCATGCGCGAGCTCACCGCCTGGGCGAAGGATCGCGTCATGCACGGCGGTGCCGCCATCAAGGTGCGGCTCGTCAAGGGCGCGAACCTGCCGATGGAGAAGGTGGATGCCGTGATGCACGGCTGGCCGCTCGCCACCTACGACACCAAGCTCGACAGCGACGCGAACTACCTGCGCGTGCTCGACGAGGCTCTGCGCCCGGAGAACGCCGCGGCCGTCCGGGTGGGCATCGCCGGACACAACCTGTTCGGCATCGCGTACTCCTGGCTTCTGGCGGGGGAACGCGACGTCCGCAGTCAGATCGAGTTCGAGATGCTGCTCGGCATGGCGCAGGGGCAGGTGCAGGCCGTCTCCCGTGAGGTCGGCCACGTGCTCCTGTATGTGCCGGTCGTCAAGCCTGAGGAGTTCGACGTCGCGATCAGCTACCTCGTCCGACGCCTCGAGGAGAACGCCGAGCAGGACAACTTCCTCTCCGCAGCGTTCCACCTGCATGACGACGAGAGCCTGTTCGCCCGTGAGCGCGACCGGTTCCTGGGCGCCCTGGAACGCGCCGGCGATCAGACGACCCGCACAACTTCGACGTTGCGCACGGTTCCGTTCCGGACGCAGAACCGACAGACCCCGGTGCACGAATCGCTTCGGCCCTCCGCGCCGGCCGAGGTCGACGACGGCGACCTCACCCAGGCCGTGCTCGGCATCGCCCGGGGCTCCAGCGCCGCCGGCAGTGGCGACGCGTTCGTCGAGACAGCCGTGTACTCGCGCCGCGAGGCGGAGGCGGACTCCGCCGGTGCGCCAGGCTTCCACAACACTCCCGACAGCGACCCCGCCCTTCCCGCGAACCGCGAGTGGGCACGCCGCATCCGCTCGCGCATCGCGACGTCGACCGCAGGAGACGCGACTCTCCGAGCCGCCCTCGTCGACGATGAGGGGCTGCTCGAGGAGACCGTTCAGAAGGTGCTCGCCGCTGCGCCGGCCTGGGGTGCGCGCCCGGCCGCCGAGCGCGCGGAGACGCTGCTGCGCGCTGCAGCCGCGCTCGAGTCGCGCCGCGCAGAGCTCATCGAGGTCGCAGCGTCCGAGACGGGCAAGGTCCTCGCCGAGGCCGACGTCGAGGTCAGCGAGGCCGTCGACTTCGCCCGTTACTACGGCGCGAAGGCGCGTGAACTGGATGCCGTCGCCGGCGCAGCATTCGAACCGGCAAGGCTCACGGTGGTCACCCCGCCGTGGAACTTCCCGCTGGCGATCCCCGCCGGTGGCGTGCTCGCCGCGCTCGCCGCAGGGTCTGGTGTCGTTTTCAAGCCGGCGCCGCAGGCGCGCCGGTGTGCGGCTGTCATCGCCGAGGCGCTGTGGGAGGCCGGCATCCCGCGCGACGTGCTCGCGCTCGTCGACATCGAAGAGGGCGCGCTCGGCCAACAGCTGATCTCGCACGAGGCCGTCGACCGCGTCATCCTCACCGGGTCATGGGACACCGCAGCGCTCTTCCGCTCGTGGCGGCCGGACCTGCCGCTGCTCGCCGAGACGAGCGGCAAGAACGCGATCGTCATCACGCCGTCGGCCGATCTCGACCTCGCGGTCGCCGATCTCGTCAAGAGCGCCTTCGGTCACGCAGGACAGAAGTGCTCCGCGGCGTCGCTGGCGATCCTCGTCGGGCCCGTCGGGCGCTCCAAGCGCTTCGCGCGTCAGCTGGTGGATGCCGTCCGGTCGCTGCACGTGGGCTGGCCGACCGAAGCGCTCAACGAGGTAGGCCCAGTGATCGAGCCGCCGCAGGGCAAGCTCGCCTGGGCGCTCAACGAGCTCGAGGGCGACGAGCAGTGGCTCGTGAAGCCGCGGCCGATCGACGGTGACGAGACCGGTCGCCTGTGGCACCCAGGCGTCCGTGTCGGCGTGCAGCCCGGCTCGCGCTTCCACATGGAGGAGTTCTTCGGTCCGGTGCTCGGCGTCATGCACGCGCCGAACTTGGAGCGGGCCATCGAGATGCAGAACGCGGTCGCCTACGGGCTCACGGCGGGCCTGCACACGCAGAGTCCCGAGGAACTCGCGACCTGGCTCGACCGCGTTCAGGCGGGCAATCTGTATGTCAACCGCGGCATCACCGGGGCGATCGTCCAGCGTCAGCCGTTCGGCGGCTGGAAGCGCTCGTCTGTCGGACCAGGCACGAAGGCGGGAGGACCGAACTACCTCATCGGCCTCGGCAGCTGGCGCGCGAGCAGCGGGGGAGCGGCATCCAGCACGCTGCACCTGCGCGGCCTCGACTCCCGCATCACCGACCTCATCGAGTCGGCGCAGCCGTCCCTCGAATTCGAGAGCTTCGAGTGGTTGCGCCGCAGTGCTCTCTCCGACGCGATCGCGTGGGATCGAGAGTTCGGGCAGGTGCGGGATGTCTCGCAGCTCGGCGTCGAGCGGAACCTGTTCCGGTACCGCCCGCTGCCGGTCATGATCAGGGCCACCGGCGACGCCGGATGGCACGAGCTGCTGCGCGTCGTCGTCGCCGGCATCCGCACCGGTTCGAAGTTCTTCCTGTCGACGCCCGTCGGGCTGCCTGCGGAGGTGCGCCGATCGCTGTCGGAGCTGCGCGTGGCCGTGGCCGTGGAGAGCGACGACGAGTGGATCGCACGGATGGCCGCCTCGCCGGAGGAAGCGATTCTCGAGGCGGATGCCGCGCCGCGGGCGTCACGCGTTCGTCTGGTCGGGCCCCGGGATGCTGTCGCAGCGCTACACCGCGCGCTTGCCGAGGCAACCGGCGGCGACCCGGACCTCGCGGTCTACGACGGCGAGGTGACATCGGCTGGGCGTATCGAGCTGCTGCCGTTCGTGCACGAGCAGGCGATCACGATCACCGCGCATCGCTTCGGCAACCCGGACGACTGGAGCGCCGACGTCATCTGACCGGAGCCTGATTTCGTCTCGCTGCGCTCGCTCAATCCGTTTCGACTCGCTCCACTCGCTCAACGACCCGCGGCTGAAGGCGGCGGGGCTCGGTCTGCGGGTCGTTGAGCGGAGGGCCGCGGGCCCGAAGCCGAAACGGGCTGAGCGAGGAGTGCAGCGACGAGTCGAAGCATCACCAGGCTTTTCGTCTGGCTATCGTTCCCGGGGCTCATCGAACGCGACGAGGAACTCGCCGATTACGGTCTTGCCGTCTTCGAGATAGACCTGGACGGTCTCTTGCGCGCGGTCGGCCTGCGACTCCTGCCACGCCAGCGCGTCGGCCGGGGACGTGAACGTCTTCATCGCAGCAGTTCCGTCGACAGCCTCGAGCTCGGATCGACGTAGGTAGCCGGTCTTTCCCCCGGTTGATACGACTTGGATGAGGTCGGGAGCGTCGTCCGGAGACGGTGCGTCGGCCAGCGAGCCAAAGGTCTCACCGGACGCGTTCGCTCGATATGTCGGGGTGGGCATCGGCTCAGTCTCGGTATTGAGGTCCGCTGTGATGCCCCAGGGAGAGAGGAGGCCAGTACCCCCAGCGGCTACAGCCGCTCCGCCGGCGGTTCCGACGCCCAGAGCGAGTATCCCACCTACGATCACCTTCGTGGCTGTCGATCGACGCATGCTGGTTCCTCAAGAGCTCTGGTTCGGTGACTTATAGGGTGTAGACGGCGCTGTATTGCGATCCGGTCCAGCCCCACGTGACGCCGTAGGAGTATCGTGCTCCCGATCCCGAAACGCTGGTCCCCTGGTCGTACATGACGGTGCACCCCGAGTTGTAGAGGATGCTGCTCTGCTTGAGCATCGAGCCCGCGGAATTGAAGATGCGAGCTCGTGCGCCCGCCCACCCGGAGGGGAAGCAGCCGGATCCATTCTTGGCTACCGCAGTCCACGCTACCGCCGAGCCGGATGAAGTACTGATCGTCGCTGCGTTCTTATAGGCGACGCCGTTTATCGTGTAGTAGCCCCACGACGATACGGCCTGGCCCGCGTGAACTGCGAGAGGTGCCACACCGATGAGGAACTCCAACACCAGCGCGCCAACAATCGTGCGAGCTACTGGGCTGGGGCCATGCTTCACTGCAATATCTGCGGTCATGGTACTCCAAGACGCGTTCATCGCTTGTCAAGAGCATCGTGGCACCGTTGTCACGCGATGTCCAGAGTTCGGAGTTCGGAGCTTTCGACGCAACCGTCGGACACCCGATTCATCAGCATGATCCAGGAGCGAAGCAGCGAGTCGAAGCCGCACATCTGTGTGTAAAAGATTCTTGACACGAATGCTGCGCTCGCAGTACGTTCAGGGTGTCAAGAATCTTTTACATTGGAGGTCGTCATGGTCTACCACGAACGCGCCG
This sequence comes from Microbacterium sp. Bi121, assembly GCF_918698005.1. GTDB lineage: Bacteria > Actinomycetota > Actinomycetes > Actinomycetales > Microbacteriaceae > Microbacterium. Next base: position 11,872 of record NZ_CAKKLJ010000016.1, on the reverse strand, counting down.
CATGGGCGGGGCTCGTCGCATCCGTTCTCACACTGGCCTTCTACATCACGGCCGTTCTCCTGCAGGCGGACGGCGGCGACCTCACCGCCGTCGACTGGTTCCCCTTGATGCTCTGGACCATCGGCGGCGGCATCGTCGCCACCATCGTCATCACGATCGTCTGGGGCATCCTCGCCGGCATCCGCGATCGCGACGGTGCGATGACCGGTGATATTCGGGACCGCGACATCAACCGTTTGGGCGGACGCGTGGAATCCGGCTTCCTCACGATCGCCGGCCTCGGCGTGATCGCATTGTGCGCGGTCGGCGCCGACGCCTTCTGGATCGCGAACACCATGTTCCTCGGATTCGCCGTGTCGGCCTTCGTCGGCGGCATCGCCCGCGTGATCGCCTACCGCCGCGGGCTCGTCTGATGGTCAAGCCGACTCTCGTCACCAATAGCATCCGCGCACGTCGCGAGGAAGCCGGCATCACGCAGGCCGACCTCGCCGGACGCATCGGCGTCACCCGTCAGACGCTGATCGCCATCGAGCAGGGCAAGTACTCGCCCACGCTCGAGCTCGCCTTTCAGATCGCCCGCGCTTTCGAGGTCGGCATCGACGACCTTTTCCAGTATCCGGAGGACTGACGCATGAACGCCACCATCACCACCACGATGCCCGCCTGGCTGAACGACGACTACGGCCCGGCCGGCGCCACCCGCCAGGGGATGGTTCCGACACCGGAGCCGGGGCCGGGTGAGGTGCTCCTGCGCGTGCGTGCCACGGCCCTCAACGCCGCCGATATGCGGCTCATGCTCGGCGATCCGCTGCTCATGAGGCTCATGTTCGGACTGCGCCGGCCGAAGCAGCCGATCCGCGGGAACGACGTCGCCGGCACGGTGGTCGCGGTCGGTGTCGGTGTGGATGCCTCTCACATCGGCGAGGAGGTGGTCGTCGAGCTGTCCGCTGGCGGCGGTCTCGCGCCGTTCGCCATCGCCCGCGTCGACCGACTCGTCGGCCGGCCGTCGGGGGTTTCTGCCGAGGTCGCGGCGACGCTCCCGATCGCCGGCGGTACCGCTGTTCAGGCGCTCGATGTCGCCCGCGTCGCCGGTGGGCAGCGCGTGCTCGTGATCGGGGCATCCGGGGGAGTGGGCACCTTCGCGGTGCAGCTCGCAGCGCTCCGCGGCGCTGAGGTGTGGGCGACGTGCGGCGAGGCCAACCGGAAGCTCATCGAGTCCCTCGGTGCCACTCGCACGTTCGACTACCGCACGACCGACCTCTCCAGCATCCCGGCAACTTTCGACGCGATCATCGACATCGCCGGCGGCGCGCCCCTGCGACAGCTGAAGCGGATGCTGTCGCCGACCGGCACGCTCGCGATGGTCGCCGGTGACGGTGGACGCGTGCTCGGACCGATCCCGCGGATCCTGCGGGCGGTGTTCCTCTCCATCGGGTCACGGCGCCGCATCCGCCCCGTCGCGGCCGTGGCGAGGCCCGACATCAATCGGCAGCTCATCGCGCTCGCCGCCGAAGGGCGGATCATGCCGGTCATCGAGCAGGTCCTGCCGTGGGATGCCGCCGCTGAGGGACTCGCGCGACTGGAATCCGGGCACACGGTCGGCAAGGTCGTGGTTCTCGGGCGGGAGTAGGCCGCGTTGTGCACTGTGCAGGTGCTGATGTGGGACAGGCCGGGGATGCAGGACGCCTCCCGAAGGCTGGCGGGGTCAACCCGCTGGCACTCTGACGCGCCGCTGGCGAACATCCAGGGCCGGATGTCACAATGAGAACTGGCGTGCCTGTGTCGCATCTTCCCCCGCCATGATCCCTGAGCCTGTCGAAGGGTCGTGAGAGGGTCGAACTTCCGCCGGGCCCCTGGACAGCGTCCGCCGCGTCCCTCTCAAGGAGAATGATGTCGACGCCTGAGACCATCACGGCACCCACGAACGCTCGCACCGCGCAGCATCGCCGTTACCTGATGTGCAAGCCGGAGCACTTCACGGTCAGCTACAAGATCAACCCGTGGATGGAGCCCGCCAACCCCACCGACACCGCCAAGGCGGTCGCCCAGTGGCAGAAGCTCTACGACCTGTACCTCGAACTCGGCCATGAGGTCGAGCTCATCGAGCCGCTCGCCGGATACCCCGACATGGTCTACACGGCCAACGGCGGCTTCCTCATCGACGGCCGTGCGTACGTTCCCGAGTTCCGGTTCGTCGAGCGGCAGGGTGAGGCCCCGGCCTTCGCCGACTGGTTCCGCGCCAACGGTTTCGACACCGTGATGCCCGAAGAGGTCAACGAGGGCGAGGGCGACTTCCTGCTCGTCGGCGACACGATCCTCGCGGGCACCGGATTCCGCTCGACCGGCGACAGCCACCGCGAGGTCGGCGAGGTCTTCGGGCGCGAGGTCGTCTCGCTGAACCTCATCGACCCGCGTTTCTACCACCTCGACACCGCGATCGCCGTGCTCGACCCGGTGGAGGGCGTGGCGAACGGCGGCCCCGAGAAGGCCAACATCGCCTACCTGCCCGGCGCCTTCGACGACGCCAGCCGCGCGATCCTCGAGGAGCGCTACCCCGATGCCATCCTGGTCTCCGACGAGGACGGCTCGGTGTTCGGACTGAACTCCGCAAGCGACGGCTACAACGTCATCATCTCGCCGCGTGCGAAGGGGTTCGAGAAGCAGCTCCGCGAGCGCGGCTACAACCCGATCACCGTCGACCTGTCGGAGCTGCTGCTCGGCGGCGGCGGCATCAAGTGCTGCACGCTCGAGCTGCGGGGTGCGAAATGACCCTTCGGCAGGCTCAGGGACCGGCTGAGACGCGCACGGCGCTCGAGGCGCACGTCGCGGAGAACTACCACCCGCTGCCCGTCACCATCGAATCCGGTGAGGGCGTCTGGGTCACGGGCGTCGACGGCAAGCGCTACCTCGACCTGCTCGCCGCCTACTCGGCCGTGAACTTCGGCCACCGGCATCCCGACCTCGTCGAAGCGACGATCGAGCAGCTCGGACGCGTCACCCTCACCAGCCGCGCGTTCATGAACGACCGGCTCGAGCCGTTCGCCGAGGCCCTCGCCCGCCTGTGCGGCAAGGAGCTCGTGCTGCCGATGAACACCGGCGCCGAGGCGGTCGAGACGGGCATCAAGGTCGCCCGCGCCTGGGGATACCGCGTCAAGGGCATCGCCGCAGGCAAGGCGCGCATCGTCGTCGCCGCCGGCAACTTCCACGGCCGCACGACGACGATCGTCAGCTTCAGCGACGACGACACCGCGCGCGACGGGTTCGGCCCGTTCACACCCGGTTTCGACGCCGTGCCGTACGGGGATGCGGATGCCATCGCCGCCGCCATCACCGACGAGACCGCTGCGGTCCTCGTCGAGCCCATCCAGGGCGAGGCCGGCGTCATCATCCCGCCGGACGGTTACCTGAAGCGCATCCGCGAGATCTGCGACGAGAAGAACGTCCTGTTCATCGCCGACGAGATCCAGGCGGGGCTCGGCCGCGTCGGCGAGACCTTCGCCTGCGACCGCGAGGGCGTCGTCCCCGACCTGTACCTGCTCGGCAAGGCACTCGGCGGCGGCATCCTGCCCGTCTCCGCCGTCGTGGGGAACCGCGACGTCCTCGGTGTCATCCGCCCCGGCGAGCACGGCTCGACGTTCGGCGGCAACCCGCTCGCGGCCGCGGTCGGACTCCGTGTGGTCGAGATGCTCGAGACCGGCGAGTTCCAGGAGCGCGCCCGCCAGCTCGGGGAGCACCTGCGCGCAGGGCTCGAGAAGCTCGTGGGCGACGGCGTCACCGGCATCCGCGTCGCGGGCCTGTGGGCCGGTGTCGACATCGACCCGGCACGCGGCACCGGACGCGAGATCAGCGAGAAGCTCATGGAGCGCGGCGTGCTCGTCAAGGACACGCACGGCCAGACGATCCGCATCGCGCCACCGCTGGTGATCCGCGCGACCGAGATCGACTGGGCGCTCGAGCAGCTGCGCGTGGTCCTCGCGGGCTGAGGCACTGTCGAGACGGGCTGAGCCCCCGACGAAAGAAGAGAAACCGGGCCGGATGCATGATCCGGGCCCGGTTTCTCTTCTTTCACGGCTTCTCCGACGTGCGGGCGCGCGCCCGCCTACCGGACCGGCGGGGCCTCGTCCTCGCCGTGGGAGGGGACGTCGTGGTCGTCGTACCCGGACAGCTCATCCGACGACACCAGTTCGTCGACGTCGAGCGTTCCCGGCCCGGCATCCGACCGGCGCTCCGCATCGAGGATCGCCTGGGGAATGCGGATCGGCGCCGTCGGCGAGACGGGCATGCCCAGCCGCTTCTGCAGCTGCCGCAGCCAGCGCGGCTGCGCGCCGATGATCCCGCGCTCGTCACGCGACTCGACCTCGAGTCCGTAGTAGTCGCCGATCTTGTCGATGAGCTGCGCGCGTTCCGCACGGGCGTAGGCGCGGCGCTCTCGCGTGAAGGCGACCATGGTCGACCAGCAGATCAGCAGCATCACCACGCTGAACGGCAGCGCGATCGTGATCGCGGCCGTCTGCAGCGCCGTCAGACCGCCGGCGAGCAGCAGCGCGATCGCGAGGGCCGCCGTGACCGCGACGAAGAACGTGCGGATCCAGCGCTTCGGGTTCTGCTGGCCGCCCGTGGCGATCATGCCCATCACCAGGGCGCCCGAATCGGCCGAGGTGATGAAGAAGATCGAGATCAGGAACAGCACGCCGAAGCTCGCGATCGTGCTGCCGGGAACCTGCTGCAGCATCTCGAACAGCGCGCCCTGCAGATCGACGCCGCCCTCGCTGTTGCGGAGGATGCCCGGGTTCTCGAGCTCCATCGCCAGGGCGGATCCGCCCATGACCGCGAACCAGAGGATGCCGATCAGGGTCGGCACGAGGATGACGCCTGCGACGAACTGGCGGACCGTGCGCCCCTTCGAGATGCGGGCGATGAAGATACCGACGAACGGCGCCCACGACATCCACCAGCCCCAGTAGAACGAGGTCCAGCTCGCCTGCCAGGCCTCGCCAGCCTCGCCCTGGAACGCGCTGACGTTGAACGACAGACCGACGAAGTTCTGGATGTAGTAGCCCATCGACTGAACGAAGTCGCGCAGCAGGAACTCGCTCGGACCGACGATCAGCAGGTACAGCACCAGGATGCCGGCCATGATCAGGTTGATGTTCGACAGCCACTTCATGCCCTTCGTGACTCCCGAGAGCACCGAGGCGAGAACGAACACCGAGATGATGAGGATGATGACGATCTGCGTCGTCTCATCGGGGTCGGCGATGCCGGCGACATCGAGTCCCGCGCTGATCTGCAGCACGCCGAGCCCGAGCGAGGTGGCCACACCGAACAGGGTGCCCACCAGTGCGATGACGTCGATCACGTGACCCCACCCGCCCTCGACGCGCTTGCCGAGCAGGGGTTCGAGCGTCCACCGGATCGAGATCGGGCGCCGCCGGCGGTGGATCGCGTAGGCCAGGGCGAGTCCGATCACGACGTAGATAGACCACGCATGGATGCCCCAGTGCAGGTAGGTCTGTCCGAGTGCCGCCTGCGCGAGCTGCTCCGGCGTGCCGGTGACGCCCGGGCGCGGGGTCACGAAGTGGGTCAGCGGCTCGGAGACGCCGTAGAACACCAGGCCGATGCCCATACCGGCGGCGAACAGCAGCGAGAACCAGCTCATCAGCGAGAACTCCGGCTCGTCGTCGTCCTTGCCGAGCTTGATGTCGCCGTACTTGCTGAAGCCGAGGAACAGACTGAACGCGACGAACACGGCGGCGATCAGCACGTAGTACCAATTGAAGGCGTTGACGATACTCGTCTGGATCGTCTGGAACAGGCTCTCCGCGACCCCCGGTGCGATCAGGGTGAACGCGACGAACGCGATGACGATCACCGCGGCGGGCCAGAAGACCCAGCGCTGCACGGGCGGCAGCGACCGGTGAGGCGTCGCAGCTGCGGCATCCGTGGTGTTCTCGGCGGCCGGAGCCGCGGCATCCTGCGTCTGATCTTCCCCCGGTGTGCTCATGGCCCCCACGCTAGTCAGATCCGGGCCCAACCGGCAGTATCAGCCGGCGCGTTCCGTGCGGATCGGCGTCGTGACCGCGGCGACCTCGTCGCTGAACGCGACGGGATCGACGCGCACGACAGAGACGGGCATCGTCTCGTCCAGGGTGAGGCGGAACCTTGCGCTCTCGTGCCGACGCAGTCGCCCGGAGCCGATGATCCAGGAGAGCCCGACGCTCATCGCGACCAGTCCGGCGACGCCGCCGACGAGGATCGCGGCGCGCGGTCCCGCCACATCGGTGATCCACCCGGCGATCGGCGCGCCGATCGGCGTCGAACCCATCACGACGGCCATGTACAGCGCGAGCACGCGTCCTCGGAGCAGCGGGTCGGTCGTCGTCTGCACGTAGCCGTTGGCCGTGGTCAGCATCGTCACCGTCGAGAACCCCACGAGGATCAGGACGGTCGCGTACGTCCAGTAGGTCGGCATCCACGACGAGACGATGGATGCCACCCCGAACAGTCCGGCCGCGACGATCAGCACCCGCACCCTGGCGCGATCGCGTCGCGCGGCCAGCAGGGCTCCGACGAGGGAGCCGATCGCGAGAACGGAGCTCAGGATGCCGTAGCCGTCGGCCTGACGCCCGAACTCGAGTGCCATCGTCGAAGCGAAGATCGGGAAGTTCATGCCGAACGCGCCGATGAGGAACACCATCACGAAGACGACCTTGAGGTCGCTTCTGGACCAGACGTAGCGGAAGCCCTCGGCGAGCCCGGTGCGCCCGCGGCTCTTGACACGGGGGAGCAGCTCGCCGCGGCGGATGAGCAGCAGCGCCACCAGCATGGCGAGGAAGGTGGCCGCGTTCAGGACGAAGACCCATCCGCTGCCGACGGCGACGATGAGCAGACCGCCCACAGCGGGTCCGATCAGGCGAGCCATGTTGAAGGACGCCGAGTTGAGCGCGACCGCGTTCGAGGCGTCCTCGAGCGTGACCATGTCGGAGACGAAGGCCTGGCGCGCCGGGGCGTCGAACGCGTTGGTGATGCCGAACGCCAGCGCGAACGCGAACATCAGCGGCAGGGTCATGACACCGGTGAGCAGGAGAGCCGCGACCCCCAGTGCGAGCGCCATGAGCACCGACTGGGTCAGCAGCAGGATCCTGCGACGGTCGAATCTGTCGGCCACCCAGCCGGTGACGCTCACGAGCACGAGCGGCGGGCCGAACTGCAGGGCCATCGTGACGCCCATCGCGGTGGCGTCGTTGTCCGTCAGCTCGGTGAGGACCACCCAGTCCTGTGCGGTCGCCTGCATCCAGCCGCCGACGTTCGACACGAGGGCGCCGAGGAACCAGATCCGGTAGTTGAAGTTCGAGAAGGAACGGTACATGGCGCTCATCGCTCTGCCACCTTCCGCATCAGGGCGGCCGCTTCGCCGAGGGTCCGCAGCTCCTTGTCGCTGAAGTCGAGTTCTGCGAGCGCATCGGCGAGCGCGGCGTCGCGCTTCTGCACGGTCGCGGCGACGATCTGCGTGCCTGCGTCGGTGATCTCGATGTAGACGCGCCGGCGGTCGTCCTCGGACGGGACGCGCACGACCAGGCCCGCCTCGACGAGGGCGTCGACGGTGTTCGACATCGTCGGCGCGCTCACCCGCTCGTGCTGCGCGAGTTCGCCGACCGCAAGGCGGCCGTGCTTGTGCAGATTTGCGACGACGGCGAAGTGCGCATCGCTGAGTCCGTCGTTCGCGCGCTCGCGGCGCAGGCGGCGTGCGAGGCGGAAGGTCGCCATGCGCAGATCGGTCGCGGTGTCGTGGAGGAGGTCGTCGGGTTCAGTCATTACTTAGGTAGTCTAACTAAATTTTCTGAGTGATCGATCAGAACAATGCGGTGAGAATGGATGCCGTGACCATCGCACTCGAACTCGCCGTCCAGGATCCATCCGGTGTCCGCATCGCCCGCGAGGTCGGCGCCGCACGTGTGGAGTTGACCCAGGCGCTCGCTCTCGGCGGCCTCACGCCGTCGCTCGCCACGCTCGAGCTGGCCCTGGATGCCGCAGGGGAGCGCGGGCCGGAGGTCCACGTCCTCATCCGCCCGCGGGCCGGCGGATTCCACTACGACGACGACGAGATCGCCGTGTCGGTGCGGGACATCGAGCGGGCAGTGGCCGCGGGCGCGGCAGGTGTCGTCGTCGGCGCTCTCGACGAATCAGGACGTCTGGATGCCGGCACGATCGCGCGGATGCGGGATGCCGCAGGCGCAGCATCCGTCACCCTGCACCGTGCGATCGACGTCACCGCCGACCCGGTGGCGGCGCTCGAGACCGCGGCCGCACTCGGGCTGCGCCGCGTGCTGACATCGGGCGGAGCATCCGCGGCGATCGACGGGATCGAGACGCTGCGGGCCATGGCGACCGCGGCTGCGGGGCGGATCGAGGTCATGGCGGGCAGCGGTGTCAACGCGGCATCCGCGCCGGCGCTCGTCGGTGCCGGGGTCGACGCACTGCACTTCTCCGCCAAGCGGACGATCGCTGCGACCGGTGACGGATCGGTGGCGGACAGTATGGGCGGCCACGAGGTCACCGACCGGGATGCAGCGTTCGCCGTGCGAGAAGCTCTGGGGCTCTGACGCGAGGCACCCCGCGACCGTAGACTCATCCCATGCCCCAGACCTCGGAGTTCACCGACGCGTACGGCGTCGCGATCGTCTACGACGTTCACGCCGCTGAGGGCACGCCTCGTGGCGTCGTGCAGCTGCTGCACGGCGTCGGCGAGCACGCCGGCCGCTACGGCAAGCTCATTGCGGCGCTCACGGATGCGGGCTTCATCGTCTACGCGGACGATCACCGCGGGCACGGGCGCACCGGCATCCGTCAGCACGGCGGGCCGGAGAAGCTGGGTCGTCTCGGAAAGGGCGGTCTGCGCGCAGCCACGGACGCCGTCTGGCAGCTGACCGGGATCATCAAGGACGAGCATCCCGACCTGCCGCTCGTGCTGCTCGGGCATTCGTGGGGCTCGTTCCTCGCGCAGAAGCTCGTGAACGAGCATCCGGAGGCGTGGGATGCCGTCGTGCTCTCGGGATCCGCCCTGCGCACGATCCGCGACCTGAACGCGGCGCCGCTCAATGCGCGGTGGGAGGGCAAGGACGCCACGGGCTACGAATGGCTGAGCCGCGACAAGACCGTGTGGCAGGAGTTCGACGACGATCCGCTAACGACCAACGTGCCGCTGCTGAAGCTGTTCGGTCCGATCGAGGCCCTCAAGCTCTACGGGCGCCCGGCGAAGGATCTCGGGCGTGACATCCCGATGCTGCTCCTGGTGGGCCGGGATGATCCGGTCGGCGGGCCGCGCAGCGTGCACAAGCTCGCCGACGAGTACCGGTCACGGTCAGGGCTCACCGACATCACCACTCTGGTCTATCCGGATGCCCGTCACGAGATCTTCAACGAGCAGCAGCAGCAAGAGGTGCGCGCCGACGTTCTCGCCTGGCTCGACAAGCACATCCCGCGCCGCTGAACTCGTCGGCCCTGGGTCTGTCGAGGGTCGTTAAGCTGGTCTCGTGCATGGTGAGTACAAGGTCCCCGGTGGAAAGCTCGTCGTCGTCGACGTCGAGGTCGCAGACGGCAGGCTGACGGACTTCCGTCTCGCCGGAGACTTCTTCCTCGAGCCGGACTCGGCGCTCGACGACATCAACGCGGCGGTCAACGGCCTGCCTGCGGAGTCGGATGCCACGGTCATCGCCGATGCCGTGCGAGCCGCCCTGCCCGCCGGTGCCCAGCTGCTCGGCTTCAATCCGGAGTCCGTCGGAACAGCCGTGCGCCGCGCGCTCGTGACCGCACCCGGCTGGCGCGACTTCGACTGGGAGATCGTGCACGAGAAGGCCGTCTCGCCTCGCATGAACCTCGCCCTCGACGAGGTGCTGACCTCGCGTGTCGGTGAGGGGCGCCGGCGCCCGACGCTGCGCATCTGGGAGTGGGAGGAGTCCGCGGTCGTGATCGGCTCGTTCCAGTCGTATCGCAACGAGGTCGACCCCGAGGGGGCGGCGAAGCACGGCTTCGATGTCGTCCGGCGGATCTCCGGCGGCGGTGCGATGATGATGGCCGCCGGGCAGATCATCACGTACTCGCTGTACGTGCCTGCCTCCCTCGTGCAGGGCTTGACGTTCGCCGACTCGTACGCGTTCCTCGACGACTGGGTGCTGCAGGCGCTGCGTTCGGTTGGCGTCGATGCGACCTACCAGCCGCTCAACGACATCGCGAGTCCGACCGGGAAGATCGGCGGCGCCGCGCAGAAGCGTCTCGCCAACGGCGGAGTGCTGCACCATGCGACGATCTCGTACGACATCGATGGTCAGGTGATGACCGAGGTGCTGCGGATCGGGCGCGAGAAGCTCAGTGACAAGGGCACGACCTCTGCAGCCAAGCGGGTCGACCCGCTGCGTACGCAGACCGGTCTCAGCCGTGCCGAGATCATCGAGCGGTTCAAAGCGACGTTCCGGTCGCTGACGAACGCCGAGGACGGCACGATCGCTCCCGACGAGTACGCCGACGCCGAAGCGCTCGTCGAGTCGAAGTTCTCGACGGACGCGTGGCTGCATCGTGTGCCGTGAGCGCTGACGCGTCGGGATCCGTCGACATCATCCAGGGCGACAACCTCGACGTCGCGCGCACGCTGCCCTCGGCATCCTTCACCCTGATCTACCTGGACCCGCCGTTCAACACCGGGCGCGCGCAGGAGCGGCAGGTCGTCACCGCTCGCCGGACGCGCCCCAGCACCCGCACAACTCCGGAGAAACCTGCCGAATCGCCGGAACCGGAACCGGAAACGGGCGGATCCGGCGAAAATCTCCGGAGTTATGCGGCGGGGATGGGCGGCGTCCCCGCGCCCGCGGATGCACCGCGCGAGGTCAGGCACGGGTTCCACGGGCACGAGTACGAGCGCGTGCGCGGCATGCTGCGCACGTACGATGACCGGTTCGACGACTACGGCGGGTTCCTCATGCCGCGTCTCGAGGAGGCCTGGCGACTGCTCGCCGACGACGGCACGCTGTACCTGCACCTCGACTACCGCGAGGCGCACTACGCCAAGGTGATGCTGGATGCCGTGTTCGGTCGCGACGCGTTCCTCAACGAGCTGATCTGGGCGTACGACTACGGCGCCAAGTCGCGACGACGCTGGCCCACCAAGCACGACACGATCCTCGTCTACGTGAAGACGCCCGGCGGACACGTGTTCAACTCCGACGACATCGACCGCGAGCCGTACATGGCCCCCGGCCTCGTCACGGCCGAGAAGGCCGCGCGCGGAAAGCTCCCCACCGACGTCTGGTGGCACACGATCGTGCCGACCACCGGCCGTGAGAAGACCGGCTACCCCACGCAGAAGCCCGAGGGCATCCTGCGGCGGATCGTGCAGGCGTCCAGCCGCCCAGGCGACCGAGTGCTCGACCTGTTCGCCGGCTCCGGAACGACCGGAGCCGTGGCATCCGCCCTCGGTCGCGACGCCGTTCTCGTCGACGACAACCCCGAAGCGGTCCGCGTCATGACGGAGCGGATGCCGCACGCGCAGGTGCATTCGGCGGGGTAGGCGGCTTCGGCTCGCCTGCGGCGCGCTCAGCCCGTTTCGTCTCGCCTACGGGCTCGCTCAACGACCCGCGGGACCGGCGTTCTGCGGGACCGGCGCCCCGTGCGCACCGTCGCCTATAGGAAGGGGTGCGAGAAGGAATTCTCGGCTTCAGAGCGTTCTGGAGCTGGGAATTCCTTCTTTCACCGGGTCAGTGGGTGTCGATGGCTTCGATTTCGGTGCGGTCGCCGGACCAGAGGGTGTGGAAGGTGCCTTGTTTGTCGACGCGCTTGTAGGTGTGGGCGCCGAAGAAGTCGCGTTGTCCCTGGACGAGCG
>NZ_CAKKLJ010000015.1 GCF_918698005.1 Microbacterium sp. Bi121 | reverse complement strand
GTGGGGGCGGAGGGGCGGCTGGCGCTCCAACGGGGGCTGCGTTCGGCTCGGTCATCCTGCCAGCGTAATCGCGGCTTCCACTCCGGTGCGCGCCTGTGGATGGGCAGTGGTTCCCGTCAGCGAGAGGCGCCGCGACGTCGACCCACCCACACGACGAACGCGGCAACCGCGATGATCGCGACGGCGATGCCCAAGATGTAGGCGATGACGCCGAGATAGCCGCCCTGGAGGTGCGGGTCGAGGAACGGGTAGGGGTACCACCACGGGTTGCCGGTCGCCGGCGACGTGATGAAGTTCGCGCGGATCAGCGTGTACGCCGCCCAGACGATCGGGAAGATCACGGCCGTCAGCATCGCACCCCGGGGCAGCGCGCGACGTCGCGGCGCGAACAGCACGTCGGCGAGCATCACGAGAGGGATGACCACGTGCAGGGTCTCGTTGGTCCAGACGTCCGAGATACCGGCAAGTGGGATGTTCCGCAGCAGCAGGTTGTAGACGATGCCCGTGACGATCATGTACGTCGACGCGCAGGCGAGCAGCGTCGCGAGCCAAGCGGGCTCCGCCTCTGCGGTGCGCCGGGTGCGCAGCCTCCACAGCCCGCCGATCACAAGGGCGATCACGGCGAGGACGTTCGAGAGGATCGTGAAGTAGCTGAAGAAGTTCGCGATGACAGTCGGCAGATGGCCGCCCCACGCGGTCTCCGATGAGAGAGCGTTGCCGAGACTCAGCGTCAGCTGCCGGATGATCGCGGCCAGGCCGAGCACCGCTGCGGCAAGTCGGACGTAGGGCCACCAGGTCGTCATCGGCTCCCCCTCGGGATCACGGTTTGTGCTGCTGGCGTCGGAACAGGTCCGCTTGGAATCTATAGGCATCCCCGCGATATCGGTTGACTCCCAGCAGTACCGGCGTGCCGTCCGCGGTGTATGCCGTCTCTTCTCCGACGAGCACGGGGGATCCGACGCTGGCCCCTAGAAGCTTCGCGAGCGGTGCGTCCGCGATGGCGGCGGTGACGCTGTACGCGCTGCGGTGAATCGCGACGTCGCACTCGTCACGCAGCAGGTCGTAGAGCGAGCGATCGGTGAGATCGATGTCCATCAGCGCTCGCGCCCGCTGCTCTGGCAGGACCACGACATCGAAGCAGACCGGGTTGCCGTCGAGGCCGCGCAGGCGATCGATCTGGATGACCGGCGACGTGGGAGCGATCCGGAGATGATCGGCCTCGTCGATGGTCGCCGGACGGATCTCACGGCGCATCACCGTGGACGTCGGGCGCAGTCCACGCGCTCGAGCCATCTCCGTGAACGACTGGAGCGTGCTGGGTGGCTCTCCGACGACTCGCGGTGGCACGAACCATCCGCGCTGAGCGGAGCGACTGACACGCCCCTCGGCCTCGAGAGCGCCGAGGGCGGCGCGAAGCGTCGACCGGCTGACGCTCATGTGCGACGCCAGATCGCGTTCGCCAGGCAACCGCGTTCCCGGCGAGAACACGCCGATCGCGAGGTCCTGAGACAGCTGCTCGTATGCCTGTGCGGCGGCCGGGGTCAATACCACGACGCCAACATACCACGGAGGCCATCTGGATCAATTATGCCGCAAATTGGTATTTGACTGGTGCAACTGGTCCATCGGTGTTAGCGTTCGAGATGTCCTCGGAGCCCGACTCCGCAGACCCCCTCGAGCAATACCCGACCACCACGATGGAGTGAACGATGTTGTCGAAGAAACTTCGCGCCGCAGGGGCGCTTTCTGCCGGCTTGGCCGCAGCCCTGGCACTGTCCGCCTGTGCTCCGGGAGGCGGCGCCACACAGAGCAGTGGCCCCACTGAGGTCTCGGACGACGTAGCCGGTGCCGGGGACGTCACGCTCAAGCTCTCCGACTTCTGGAGTTCGGCCGAAGAGGAGTGGATCACCACTCTGATCGACAACTTCGAGAAGAAGTACCCGAACGTCACCATCGAGCGCACCCGCGAGGACTGGGGCCAGCTGACCAGCACGCTGAACCTGCAACTGCAGGATGCCGGCGGACCGGACATCGCTTCGGCGAACAACGGATGGTCGTCGCTAGGCACCCTGGCGAAGGGCGGGTTGGTGGTCGACCTCGACGCCTACGCCGACCTGTACGACTGGAACGACGAGGTCCCGACGACCATCGCGCGTCAGAACCAGTTCACGAGCGACTTCAAGACCATCGGCGAAGGCACCTGGTTCGCGACGCCCCTGGCCAGGGCCTCGCTCATCGGCATCTATTACAACGCCGGCCTGCTGGAGGACCTCGGGATCGAGGTGCCTACCAGCCTCGATGACCTCGAGGATGCCGCGGCCGAGATCAAGGCGGCGGGAAAGGTGCCGTTCAGCTACAGCGGTCTCGACGGCAACACAGCAGCCCTGCTGGGCCTGCAGGCGCTATACGGATCGGCCGACGACATCAATGATTTCGTCTACGGCAGCGAGGACGTGACGGCAGCGGACACCGGGTTCAACGACGCTGCGACCACGCTCAAGGAATGGGGTGACGATGGCTGGCTGATGCCGAACTTCGAGGGTCTCGACTACCAGACCACACTCGCGAACTATCTCGACGGCGACAGCGTATTCCGGTTCGATTACACGGGGTCACTCGGCCTGTCCGGCGAACAGCTCGACGACTTCGGATACATCCAGCTGCCCCAGGTCGGTGGTGATTCGACCGTCGGCGTCGGCGCTGCACCCGGTGCCATGGTCATCTCGGCCAAGTGCGAGCACCCTGACGTCGCCGCGGCGTTCCTCGACTATCTGATGTCCGAAGAGGCGAGCCAGGCGGCCGTCGACCTCGGTCTGGTCCCGATGCTCAACGATGTCGAGACCCCCGACTCGCTCAGCCAGAGCGGCGAGGCGGCGGCGACGTCCACCCTCGACTCCGATGACGGCTACGTTCCGTACTTCGACTGGGCGAGCCCCACGATGCTGGACATCCTGTCGCAGAACACTCAGCTGCTGATGGCGGGCAAGACCACGCCAGAGGACTTCACCAAGGCGGTTGACGACGACCGGAATGCGTTCCTCGCCGAGTCCGGATCCTGACCCATGGCCATCCCCGATCTCGGTGTCGCCGCCGGCCGTCCGGCCAGTGGCGACACCGCGGCCACCGAACTCATCGTCACCGGTGGGAAGCGCCGCCGCACATCACGTGCGCGTCGACGCTCCCGCCGGGTGGGGCTGCTCTTCGCTCTCCCAGGGCTGGCACTGTACGCCGGGGTCGTGCTGTGGCCGATGGTCCAGTCGATCCAGTACTCGTTCTACAAGTGGGACGGCGTATCCGCCTCCGTGTGGGTCGGATTCCAGAACTACGTCAACTTCTTCACTGATCCCGTGCTGCGCTCGACGCTGGGGAACGTGCTGGTGCTCCTGGTGTTCTTTGCCGTGCTGCCCATCGCCCTCGGGCTCTTCTCTGCCGCGTTGATCACACGCTCACGTCAGCCGGGAATGGCTGTCTATCGCTGGATCTTCTTTCTGCCGCAGGTGCTGACGAGTGTCGTCACAGCACTGCTGTTCAAGCGGATGTACGCGCCGGAAGGACCGATCAATGAAGCATTGCGCGCGGTCGGGCTCGATGCACTGGCCAAGAACTGGCTCGGCGACTTCACCTGGGCTCTGCCTGCGGTGGGCCTCATCGGTACCTGGGTCACGTTCGGGTTCTGCATGGTGCTGTTCATTTCGGGCGCATCCTCCATCTCGACGGATCTCTACGAGGCGGCACGCATGGACGGCGCGGGACCGATCCGGGAATTCGTCTCGGTCACACTCCCCGGCCTCCGCGGCCAGATCGCGGTGGCGCTCACCCTCACCATCACCGCAGCGCTCCGAGCGTTCGACCTGATCTGGATCACGACGCGCGGTGGCCCTGGTACGTCGACGCAGACACCCGCAGTCGCGTTGTACAAGGCGGCGTTCGTGAACCCTAACGTCGGCCAGGCGGCTGCCATCGGCGTCGTGATGGCCATGCTGTGCCTCGCGATCGCTCTCATCATCACTCGGATCTCGGAAAGGGAGTAATCGTGTCATCTCGTTCCGAGAAGCTCTGGAACTACGTCATCCTCACCGTCATGGCACTGATCGTGCTGTGGCCGGTCGGCACTTTCCTGGCCGCGTCGCTGAGTCCTGATCGCGCAGGGCGGCCGTCCAGCGACCTGCAATGGGGCAACTTCGTCACCGCGTGGAACGATGCCGAGTTCGCTCGCTCGATGACGGTATCGCTCATCATCACGGTGGTGGTCGTCGTCGTCGGTGTGCTGCTGGCACTGCTCGGGGGATACGCGTTCGGCGTGCTGGGCGTGGTCGGCGAACGGTTCCTGTTCCCCGTGATCCTGTTGGGCATGATGGTCTCGCTCGAGGTCATCATCGTGCCGCTCTACTACCAGTTCCGCACCATAGGCCTCACGAACAATCTCTTCGGTGTGATGCTCATCCATCTGGGCATGGGAGTCCCCTTCGGTGTGTTCTGGATGCGCGCCGCCTTCCGGGCCCTCCCGCGTGCCGTCTTCGAATCGGCGGAGCTGGATGGCGCGGGCCCGCTGCGGATGCTGTGGTCGATCGCCGTTCCGAACCTGATGCCGGCCGTCTACACCCTGATCCTGCTCAGCTTCATGTGGACGTGGAACGACTACTTCCTCTCTCTCGTGTTCCTGCACGGTGACAACCAGACGGCGACCGTGGCGCTGGGAGTTTTTCAGGGCAAGTTCGTCACGCAGATCAATCTCATGGCCGCCGGCGGTCTCATCGTCGCGGCTCCGGTCCTGATCCTCTACGTGATCTTCCAGCGCAAGTTCATCTCCGGCATGCTCGCCGGCGCCATCAAGGAATGACCAGGCGTCATCCGCTCGATACGAAGGCAGCAAAAGTGCAACTCTCTCCCCAGATCCTCGACTCCGCCGATGAGGTCGGCGAAGCCGTCGCCGACGTCATCGTCGAACGACTCAGCGCCGCCGTCGACCGACCGTTCCTTCTCGGATGCCCGAGCGGACGCACCGCGGTTCCGGTTTACTCGGCACTCGCTCGCCGTGCTGCGGCCGGCAGCGATCTGTCACAACTCGTCATCGTGATGATGGACGACTACGTGGTGCAGACCGAAACCGGCGGGTTCCGCGTCGTCGATCCGGATGCCTCGTATTCGTGCCAGCGCTTCGCGCGAGAGGACATCCTCGCGCCCATCGCGGAGGCCGCGAGGGCAGCGGGCATGATCGCGCCCTATCGGATCTGGACGGCGGATCCTGCGGATCCAACGGAGTACGACCAGCGCATCGCGGACGCCGGAGGAATCGATGTGTTCCTCCTCGCGTCTGGTGACAGCGACGGCCACGTGGCGTTCAATCAGCCGGGCACCGGGCGTGACGCGCGGACGCATCTCGTCGTCCTCGGTGAGGCGACACGACGCGACAACATGGGCACGTTCCCCGAGTTCACCCAACTCGACATGGTGCCGCAAAACGGCGTCACGGTCGGCGTCGACACCATCGCAAGCCAGTCCGCCGAGGCGATCATGATCCTCACCGGCGACAACAAGCGCGAGGCGTTCGCTCGCATCACCGCAACCACCGCCTATGACGCCGAATGGCCGGCCACGATCATCACCGAATGCCGCAACGCTCGCATCGTCGCCGACCGCAACGCGGCATCCGTGCGGGTATGAACGTCGTCGGCGTCGATATCGGCGGAACCAAGACGCGGATCGCCCTCGCCGCGCAGGACCCGGCAGGCGGGACACTGCGCGACGTCGTCGTGTCGTCAGCATCCTGGCGGGGTCCGCTCGGCGACCCCGAGGCGGACGCCGTGGGCCTACTCGGCGTGCTCGTCGAGCAGCTCGGCGATTCGGTGAAGGAAGCTCCGATCGTCGTCGGCGCGCACGGCTGCGACAGCACGGAACAGTGCCACGACCTCGAGCGTGCACTAGGGCGAAGGCTCGCCGGCGAGATCCTCGTGCTGAACGACTCTGAGCTCATGTCTCCTGCGATGGGCCTCCCTGATGCCGTGGGCGTCGTCGTCGGAACCGGATCGATCGCGACGGCCCGCACAGTGGGTGGGGAACTCCTCACCGCCGGTGGCTGGGGATGGCTGATCGGCGACGAGGGCAGTGCGCCAGCCCTCGTTCGCGAAGCGGTTCGCGCGGTGCTCACCCACCTCGACGACGCGAGTGGCGCTGATCCGCTCGTAACGCGGCTGCTGGCGGCGTTCTCGGTTCGAGATGGTGCCGAGTTGGCGCTCGTAGCGACGCAGACGGCGTCCGCCGAGGCGTGGGGTGCGCGCGCTCCTGAGGTGTTCACGGCCGCGACGGAAGGATCCGTTCTCGCGGCCGCCGTGATCTCGCGGGCAGGCAGCGCCCTCGCTGGGTTGGTCGCACAGCTGCGCCGTCGTGGCGTCCCAGCGCGTGACGTGGTCGCCGGCGGCGCGGTGATCGAAGCTCAGTCGCTTCTGCAGGGCGCGGTTCGTGCAGCGCTCGAGCTCGTAACCCCCGAGGTGACCCTGCACATCCTTCGGCATCCGCCCGTCACCGGAGCCATCGCACTCGCACGTCGCCTCGGCGGCGGGCATCCATCGACCATCAACTCGAATCGGAGCACGGAATCATGAAAGTCACCCTGATCGGAGCAGGCAGCCGCGAGTTCGCCGGCAAGATCGTTCGAGACCTCCTTCTCAGCGAACCGATCGCGCAGAAGGATCTGCAGATCGTGCTGATGGACATCGCAGCCGAGCCGCTCGCCGAGATGGAGGCATACACGCGCCATCTCATCGAGCGCCTCCAGCACTCGGCCGACGTCTCGTCGACCACCGACCTCGACGCGTCGGTCACCGACGCGGACTTCGTCGTCACGGCGATCGAGGTCGACCGCTACCACTATTGGTCGCAGGACTTCACGGTGCCCCGCAAGCACGGCTTCAAGCAGGTCTACGGCGAGAACGGGGGACCCGGCGGGATGTTCCACGCCCTGCGTCAGTTCGGGCCGCTGCTAGAGATCGCCCGCGCGATCGAGAAGCATGCACCGAATGCGCTGTTCCTGAACTTCTCCAACCCCGAGCACAAGGTCTGTGAGGCGATCTCACGACTGACATCGGTGAAGGTCGTCGGTCTGTGCCACGGCTACTTCTATGGCGTGCGCCAGATCTCCGCGTTCCTCGACATGCCGCGTGAACGACTCGAGCTTCCAGCTGCAGGCATCAACCACTTCACGTGGTTCCAAGCGGTGCGCGACCGTGAGACAGGGGAAGACCTCTACCCGCGTCTGCGCGAGGTCGAGCGCGAGGCGAACTGGGTGTCCGACTGGCACGAGATCGGCCTGTCCCGCATCCTGTTCCGCCGGTTCGGGCTGTGGCCATCGCCGAGCGCCAATCACATCGGAGAGTACATCAGCTGGGCTGACGACTACGTCCCGGCGCAGCTGCAGTACTTCCACGACCCCGCTGACGGCTCGCCCTGGCGCCCCGGTGCCCCGACGCCGGAGTGGTACTACGAGATCCGCTTCGCTGACACGGACCGCCCGTTCCACGCGCCGCGCCCAGACACCTCGCTCGAGCACTCCTTGGAGGAGACTCCGATCGAGTCCTCGGAGGAGCTGGCGATTCCGATCATCGAGTGGGTCGCGTGCGGTGTGGAGCGCGACCTCCCAGCCGTGAACATCCCGAACCGGGGAGCGATCCCCGGGCTGCCTGACGAGATGGTCGTGGAGGTGCCGGCGAGAGTCGAGAACGGCGAACTCGTCCCCATTCAGATGGAGCCGCTCCCTGAGGGCATCCTCGCGATGATCCAGTTGCACGGATCCATCCACAAACTGCTCGTCGAGGCGTACGCCGAGCAATCGAAGCAGAAGCTGCTCCAGGCGATCCTGCTCGACCCGGTGGTCGACTCTCACAACCGCGCGGTAGCGATGCTCGACGAGTTCCTCGAGCTCCAGGCGGACGCCCTGCCGCCGCTCACCTGATCCGCACCGCCCCAGCTCACCTCGAAAGGACCTCATGGCACTCCCTCCCCTCGACGTCGACACCGCCCTCGACGTCGACACCGCGCTCGACGTCGACACCGCGCTTGACGTCGACACCGTGCTGGCCGAGCTCACACTGGAAGAGAAGGTGTCGCTGCTCTCCGGCGTCGACGACTGGTTCACGCAAGCGATCGACCGGCCGGGCCTCACGCAGGCAGTCCCGTCGATCGAGGTGGGCGATGGCCCTCACGGACTGCGCAAGGAGACCGGTGTGGACATGATGTGGGTGCCGGCGACGGGGTTCCCAACGGCATCCGCGATGGGAGCGTCATGGGACAGAGACCTCGTGCGTCGAGTCGCAGCGGCGATCGGCGAGGAGGCCAGGGCGGAGGGCGTCCAGGTCGTCCTCGGCCCCGGGGTGAACATGAAGCGCTCGCCGCTATGCGGCCGCAACTTCGAGTACTTCTCAGAGGATCCGTTCCACTCCGGCGAACTCGGAGCGGCGTACGTCACTGGGCTGCAGTCCACTGGTGTCGGTGCGTCGCTGAAGCACTACGCGGCCAACAACCAGGAGATCGAGCGGACGCGGATCTCCGTCGTCGCCGATGACCGCACCCTTCGCGAGACGTATCTGGCCGCGTTCGAGCGGGTGGTCCGTCAGGCGGACCCCTGGACGGTCATGTGCTCGTACAACCGCATCCACGGCATCCACGCATCCGAGAACCGCTGGCTTCTGACGGAAGTGCTTCGCGAGGAGTGGGGCTATCAGGGTGCCGTCGTCTCGGACTGGAACGCCGTCCACGACCGTGTTGCGGCGCTGCGTGCGGGTCTCGACCTCGAGATGCCTGGTACAGCGGGCAGGACGGACGCCGAGGTCGTCGCCGCCGTGCGTGCCGGGAATCTCGACGAGGCCGTGGTGGATGCCGCCGCGCGACGCGTACTCACCCTCGTGGCTCGCGCGTATCCCGGTGTCGACGTCGTCGATGGCCCGGTCATGCACCTCGGTCATGCCGCTGGGGACCGTCTCACGGACGAGCAGCTGAGGCTCTTGAAAGCGGATGAGCACCACGCGCTGGCGCGTGAGGCCGCTGCAGCATCCATCACGCTGCTACGCAACGACGCACGACCGGCCGGAGGCCCAGCTCTCCCGCTGGGCCAGAACGGCGGTCGCATCGCCGTGATCGGCGCTTTCGCGGAGCACGCCCGCATCCAGGGCGGCGGGTCGTCCGGCGTGGATCCGACGCGGGTCGACGTCCCCCTGGAGGAGATCCGTGCGATCGCAGGGGCGGGTCGGGTCTCATACGCCCCCGGTTACGTGCATCTCCCGAAGAACGCATATCAGGACGACAACGTAGCGACTCTGGCCGCCCACGGAATCACGCTCGTGGAGGAGCGCCCGAAGGTCGCGCGCCGGTCCGCGACCCTGGCCAAAGAACTGCAGCTGGCCGAGGCCGTTCAGCATCTCGCGAAAGCACAGCCATCCGACACTGCTCGTCGGCTGATCGAGGAGGCACTGACGGCGGCGCAGGACGCGGAGACGATCATCGTCTTCGCCGGCTTGCCCCTCGCATTCGAGCAGGAGGCGAATGATCGAGACTCGCTCGCGCTCCCTGAGGAGCAGAACGTCCTCATCGCCGAGCTCGCTGAGCTACGGGATCGAACCGGTGCCGCACTCGTCGTCGTCCTGGCCAACGGGTCGCCGGTGACCATGGAGCCCTGGCACGACAGCGTGGACGGCATCGTCGAGTGCGGACTCGGCGGGCAGGGCGCCGGCGCCGCGATCGCACAAGCACTGTTCGGGCTGGCCAACCCGTCCGGGCGGATCGCCGAGACGTATCCGTTGGCGATCGAGGACACCCCTGGATTCCCGAACTGGCACGGTGAGCGGGGCGTGGTCCTGTACGGCGAGGGCGTGTTCATCGGCTACCGGTGGTACGACGCGCTGCGGCGGAGGGTCCTCTACCCGTTCGGGCACGGACTCTCGTACACATCGTTCGGATACGCCGATCTGAGCGCCGAGATCGTGGATGCCGCTGTCGGACGCGTTCGTGTCACCTGCCGAGTGACCAATGAAGGGTCCAGAGCGGGTGCCGAGATCGTGCAGCTGTACGTCGGTGATCCGGATGCCGAGGTCTCGCGTCCGGTTCGGGAGCTGCGCGGCTTCGAGAAGTTGCACCTCGAACCGGGTGAATCCGCGGAAGTCGGCTTCGATCTCGATGGGCGGGACTTCGCCTATTGGGACGCTGCGGCCGATCGCGGTGACGGTCGCCTTGGGCTGTGGCGGCGCGAGGCCGGTGAGTTCATCGTCGAGGTCGGCGCGTCTTCGCAGGACATCCGCCTGGAGTACACGATCTCACTGCCGGATGACGCGTCGATCCCGGAGTTGGTCCGCGATGCCGACCTGCAGGGCATTGTCGCCTCGAGATTCACTCAAGGACACGCGGGCTGACACGGGACCCTGTCTGCACGGGCCGTCGTCGCATCCTGGTGATGAGGACCCCGAGGAGGCACAGCGCGCCGCCCACGAACATGAGAGGCGTCGGCACCTCTCCGAGGATGATCCAGGACATCAGGATGGCGATCGCCGGCACGATGTACGTCGTGGCCGACGTCTTCCCTGCCGTGCTGCGCTGCAGGACGTAGGCCCACGTGGTGAAGGCGATCGCAGTGGGGAAGACGCCGAGATAGACGACCCACAACGTGGCATCCAGAGGTGCGGTCTGCAGATCGCCGATGAGGGTTCCGAGCCACGGCAGGAGCGC
Source organism: Microbacterium sp. Bi121 (assembly GCF_918698005.1). GTDB lineage: Bacteria > Actinomycetota > Actinomycetes > Actinomycetales > Microbacteriaceae > Microbacterium. Next base: position 22,352 of record NZ_CAKKLJ010000015.1, on the reverse strand, counting down.
CACCGTGCCGGCGACAGCGCCGAGCCAGGTCAGCGTCGTCCCGTCCACGCCCGCGCTGAGCAGATGCTTCTGCAGCAGCGTGCAACCCGCGTACATGACCGCGGCGAGGAGGGCGAGCAGCAGACCGGTGACGTCGAAGCCCGAACTCGTCGCCGAGTTCGTGCCGATCAGCACCACGCCCAGGAACGCGACCGGCGCGCCGACCATCAGCGTCTTGGGGAAGCCCTCGCGCAGAAGCAGACCGCTGAAGACGACCACCATGAGCGGGGCGAGGTTCACGACCATCGCCGCCGTCCCTGCGTCGAGCGTGCGCTCTGCGCTGTTGAGCGCGAGGTTGTAGACGCAGAACCAGCCGATGCCCCAGGCGATCACGAGGGGCCAGTGCCGACGTGCTGGAAGACGGATTCCATGCCGCAGAGCGATGACCCCGAGCGCCGCCGCGCCGATGGCCATGCGCAGCAGCGCGAGTGCGCCGGGGTCGAAATGCGGGCCGGCCCCGCGGATCCCGATGAACGCCGAAGCCCACAGGACGACCGTCACGAGCGCAGCCAAGAGGATGAGCGGCGCCCGCCCGCGTGGCTCGTCGCCCTCCAGCTCGGTCGATATCGGGCGCGGTGATACTTCTGGCATCCCCCGATCATCGCGCCGGCCATGGACATTCGTCGATCGTGTCGACTGCCAACCGTCGTCGGTTTCCCGCCATGTCGTGCGCGGTGGTCCGCCGAGAGGGCAGCGAGAGGCCAGTCGGTAGGATGGAGTCGCCCGAAGAGGGCCAGCTCATCGGCCGGTGCGAACCCGGCGAAAGCAAGGGGGATACCCATGCCAGGAATCGTTATCGTCGGCGTCCAGTGGGGCGACGAGGGCAAGGGCAAGGCAACTGATCTGCTCGGAGACCGCACCGACTGGGTCGTGAAGTTCAACGGCGGCAACAACGCCGGTCACACCGTCGTGGTCGGCAATGAGAAGTACGCGCTGCACCTGCTGCCCTCCGGCATCCTGTCTCCCGGCGTCACGCCGGTGATCGGCAACGGCGTCGTCATCGACCTCGAGGTGCTCTTCGACGAGCTCGAGGCGCTCTCGGCCCGCGGCGTCGACGTCTCCAAGCTCAAGGTCAGCGCGAACGCGCACATCATCACGCAGTACCACCGCACCCTCGACAAGGTCACCGAGCGCTTCCTTGGCAAGCGCAACATCGGCACGACCGGCCGCGGCATCGGCCCGGCCTACGCCGACAAGATCAACCGCGTCGGCATCCGCGTGCAGGACCTCTTCGACGAGAACATCCTGCGCCAGAAGGTCGAGGGCGCGCTCGACCAGAAGAACCACCTGCTGGTGAAGGTGTTCAACCGTCGCTCGATCACGTGCGACGAGATCGTCGACGACCTGCTGTCCTACGCCGAGCGACTGCGCCCCATGGTCGCCGACACCGGTCACCTGCTCGAGGAGGCGCTGAAGCGCGACGAGGTCGTCGTGTTCGAGGGCGGTCAGGCGACCATGCTCGACGTCGACCACGGCACCTACCCGTTCGTGACCTCGTCGACCGCGACAGCGGCGGGCGCGTCATCCGGATCCGGCGTCGGGCCGGGGCGCCTCGACCGCATCGTCGGCATCGTCAAGGCGTACACGACCCGTGTCGGCTCAGGCCCGTTCCCGACCGAACTGCTCGACGAGCAGGGCGAGTGGCTGCGCAAGACCGGCTTCGAGTACGGCACGACGACGGGACGCATCCGCCGCACCGGCTGGTACGACGCTCCGATCACCCGCTACGCGACGCGGGTCAACGGCATCACCGACCTCGTGCTCACCAAACTCGACATCCTCACTGGCCTCGAGCAGATCCCGGTGTGCGTCGCCTACGACGTCGACGGAGAGCGCTTCGACGACGTTCCGGTGAACCAGAGCGATTTCCACCACGCGAAGCCGATCTACGAGTACTTCCCCGGCTGGACCGAGGACATCTCGAAGGCGCGCACGTTCGACGATCTGCCGAAGAACGCGCAGGACTACGTGCTCGCGCTCGAGGGCATGAGCAACACGCGCATCTCCGTCATCGGTGTGGGCCCGGAGCGTGACGAGGTGATCGTCCGCCACGACCTGGTGTGACGTGCCCAGGCGCGCTGCGGGAGGGGTCGTGAATCGTCGCCTGAACTCGGGTTCGGCGACCGGATGCGACCCCTGCCGGCGCATTCGGACGAGAGGGTGACGACATGACTCGCTTCTGGATCGGCGGCTATGGCCCCGACATGGACGGGGATGCCGCGGGGATCGGCCTGCTCGAAGGCGACGAAGGGCGCGAGCCGATCAGTCTTGCGTACCGTGGTGCGGTGGCCGCCGCGGCGTCGCCGTCGTGGCTCGCCTCGCACCCCGCACTCGATATCGTCTATGCCGCGCTCGAGGGCTCGGGCACCGTGCAGGCGTTCGCGCGCACCGGGGAGCGGTCGCTCGCCCGATTCGGCGCGCCCGTCGAAGTCGGCGCCGGCGTGTGCCACCTCGCCGTCGCGCCGCACGGCCGGTACCTCGTGGTGAGCTGCTACGGCGACGGCCGCGTCGTGCGCGTCGGGATCGACGCCTCCGGGCTGCTGGGCGAGACGGCGGTGGCGGATGCTGCGACCGACCCGTACGGCACGAACCCTGTCCCGGCGGCACAAGGGGCGCCAGCGGCGCAGGGCCCCGACCTCAACGACGTGCTCGCATCGCTTTCGCCCGCGGCATCCGAGCCCCCGCGCTCCGGGCTGCTGCTGTTCGATGAAGAGCTGGGGCTGACGCCGGGCGCCCCGGACCCTGTTTCACCGGCCGCTGCGATGATCGCCGCCGCTCTCGCTCCGGCATCCACCGTCGACGCGCCGGAGCGCACCTCGCACGCGCACGCCGCGGCGTTCCTGCCGGACGGACGCATCGCCACGACCGACATCGGGTTCGATCTCGTGCGCGTCTGGCGGCCGACCTCTGCCGGGCTGGTGTCCGATCACCAGATCGTGCTGCCGCACGGCGTCGGCCCTAGGCACATGGTCGTGCACCCCAGCGGGCACCTCCATGTGGTCACCGAGTACTCGTGCGAGGTCTTCACCCTCGCTGCCGGACCTGACGGCCGATGGGCCCTCGTCGCGGCGACGGCGGTCAGCCCTGCCGCTCAAGCCGGAATCGACTACCCGTCCGAGCTGTCCCGCTCGCGGAACGGCGAGACGCTGTACGCCGGCGTCCGCGGCAGCAACACGATCGCGGCGCTGCGCGTTCGCGGCGCCGGCGATGTGGTCGAGCAGCTCGCGCTCGCCGAGTCCGGCGTCGACTGGCCGCGGCACCACCTCGTGCACGACGGTGCGCTGCTCGTCGCCGGACAGCGGTCGGACGAGATCAGCATCCTCGACCTCGACGAGCGAACCGGGGCGCCCCGCGGCATCCGTCACCGCACCGCGGCCCCCGCGCCCAGCAGCATCCTCCTCGCCCGCTGAGCCCGTCCGCACCGAGGCGCGGGCTCTTCCCACCCCGCACAACTCCGGAGGGTTTCGGCAGATCGGCATGATCTCGGCCGCCCACGCACCGATCCGGGCAGTCTCTCCGGAGTTATGCGGGCGGTTCGGCCTTCGCGAGCCAGCGGATCGGACCCGATCCTTCCCTGCCGAGCACATCAGCCGGGTTCTGCAGCGCGCAGGAGTTCAGGCTGAGGCATCCGCAACCGATGCATCCGTCCAGGTCGCCGCGCAGGTGCTCGAGCTGGCGGATTCGCGCGTCCAGCTCATCGCGCCACCGCTGCGACAGGCGAGCCCAGTCGCGCTTGTTCGGCGTTCGTCCCTCTGGCAGTGAATCGAGCGCCGAGCGGATGTCCTTGAGGGGGATGCCGACGCGCTGCGACACGCGGATGAACGCCACGCGACGCAGCGCGTCGCGGCGGTACCGGCGCTGGTTGCCGTCTGTGCGCTCGGACTCGATCAGGCCGTTGCGTTCGTAGAAATGCAGAGCGGATGCCGCGACCCCGCTGCGCCTGGAGAGTTCGCCGATCGTGATGCGGCGGCTCTTGTCGCCGTCCAGCTGTGGCATGATCTCTTCTTCCTCACCGGAGTTGACCTCAACTATAGTTGAGGTCTTAGCGTCATGCCCATGACTGCAGACACGGATACCGTGCGGACATCGCGCGACGCCCCGCCAGGGATACTGAGCGGCACCTACGCCTGGATCACGATCGGCGCCTGCGCACTCGTCTTTCTCGGCGCATTCGAATCGCTTGCCGTGACAACGGTGATGCCCGTCGTCTCCGCTGATCTCGGCGGCGAACGCCTGTACGCACTGGCCTTCGCCGGTCCCCTGGCCACGGGCGTGATCGGTATGGTCGGCGCGGGGAATTGGGCGGACCGCCGAGGGCCGACGGCTCCGCTGTACGCGTCTGTCGTGGTCTTCGTCGCGGGTCTCCTCGTGGCGGGACTCGCGCCCAGCATGGAGATCCTGGTCGCCGGACGCTTCGCCCAGGGCCTGGGCAGCGGAGGGCTGACCGTCGCACTCTACGTCGTGGTCGCGCGGGTGTATCCGCAGGACCTCCACCCTGCGATCTTCGCCGGGTTCGCGGCTGCATGGGTCATTCCGTCGCTGATCGGTCCGACCGTCGCCGGTGTCGTTGCCGAAGTGTGGAGCTGGCACTGGGTCTTCCTCGGGGTCGTGATCCTCGTACTCATTACGCTGCTCATGGTGGTCCCCGCCCTTCGAGGCCTCGCTGTGGGAGACGCTGACCGCCTCCGGGGAGACGCCGGCAGGAGAACTCCCTGGGCGTTTGGCCGCATCGGCTGGTCGGTTCTTGCCGCGCTCGCCGTCCTCGGGCTCAATCTCATCGGCGATCTTCCTGTGGTGGGAGCGGCGCTGGCCGCGGCCATGGTCGTCGTCGCTCTCATCGCTGTCCGGCCTCTGGTTCCCGCCGGAACGCTGAGCGGACGCCGCGGGCTCGCCGCAACCATCCTCGTTCGCGGCGTCGTGGCCGCAGGATTCTTCGGCACGCAGATCTATCTGCCCTACCTGCTCGCCGAGAAGTACGGCTTCACTCCCACACTCGCGGGACTCGCGCTCACCGGCGGAGCCCTGGCATGGTCCACGGCATCCATCATTCAGGGAAAGCTGGGCATGCGGCTCGAGAGCGAACGAGCAGTGCGCGTCGGCACCGTTCTCGTGCTGGCGGGCGTCACGGCCGTCCTCGCGACAGCCGCGTTCGCGCTGCTGCCCTTCGTGGCGATGTGCGCTTGGGTGCTGGCCGGAGCGGGAATGGGGCTGGCGAGTCCGCGTCTGAGCGCATTGACGCTGGCGGCGTCGACGGAGGAGACCCAAGGTTTCAACAGTGCGGCGATGACGGTGGCCGACTCGTTCGGCACCGCACTCTCCCTGGCGGTCACTGGTGTTCTTTTCGCCGCGCTCGCGGCCGGCGGCTTTGCGTTCGTCGCCGTATTCGCGCTGGCCGGGCTGCTTGCAGCCGCTGCGGCGATCCTCGCCCCGCGGACACGTCGGGAACAATCCCCGTGACACACGGTTGCACTTCGGGAAGACTGGCCCCGCACGCTGACCGGAAGAAGGCAACGCCATGTCGACAGACGAGTACGACCTCATCGTGATCGGAGCAGGTCCCGTCGGCGAGAACGTCGCCGACCGCGCCGTTCAGGGCGGCCTGAGCGTGATCGTCATCGAGAGCGAACTGGTCGGCGGCGAATGCTCGTACTGGGCGTGCATGCCCTCGAAGGCGCTGCTGCGCTCGGGCCAGGCGCTGCGCGCCGCTCAGCACGTGCAGGGCGTCATCGGGGGCGAACTCGATCCCACCGAGGTCCTCGCCCGACGCAACTCCTTCACGAGCGACTGGTCCGACGACGGACAGGTGAAGTGGCTGCAGTCCGCAGGCATCGACCTCGCCCGTGGTCAGGGTCGCATCAGCGGGGAGCGCGAGGTCACCGTCACCGATGACGACGGCACGGAGCGCGTGCTGCGCGCTCGTCACGCGGTCGCGGTCTCCACCGGATCTGATGCCGCGATCGCGCCGATCCCCGGTCTCGCCGAAGCGGCACCCTGGACGAGCCGTGAGGCGACGAGCGCTCAGGAGGTGCCGGCATCCCTCGCCATCATCGGCGGCGGCGTCGTCGCGGTCGAGATGGCCACCGCCTACGCGTCGCTCGGCGCGAAGGTCACCGTGATCTCCCGCGGCGGCCTGCTCGCGAAGATGGAGCCGTTCGCCGGCGAGCTCGTCGAGAAGGGGCTGCGCGCCGACGGCGTCGACGTCCGCACGAACACCGGAACGGCTCGCGTCGACCGCGATGACGACGGGGTCACGATCACGCTCGACGACGGCACCGAGATCCGTGCCGCGGAGGTGCTCGCCGCCACAGGCCGCCAGCCGCGCTCGGACGACATCGGACTCGAGACCATCGGGCTCGAACCAGGCGAGTACATCCGCACCGACGACACTCTCCGCGTTCAGGGGCACGACTGGCTGTACGCGGTCGGCGACGTCAACGGCCGCGTTCTGCTCACGCATCAGGGCAAGTACCAGGCCCGTGCGGCGGGCGACGTCATCGCGGCGCGCGCGAACGGCGACGAGATCGACGACGCGACCTGGGGACGCCACGTCGCCAGTGCCGACGCTGCCGCCGTGCCGCAGGTGGTGTTCTCCGACCCCGAGGTCGCCTCCGTCGGACTCACCGCCGCGGCTGCGCAGGATGCCGGGCACACCACCCGCGTGGTCGATGCCGAACTCGGCTCCACCGCCGGCGCCAGCCTGCACGCTGACGGCTACACGGGCACCGCGCGGATGGTCGTCGACACCGATCGGGATGTCATCCTCGGGGTCACGTTCGTCGGGGCCGACGTGTCGGAGATGCTGCAGGCCGCCACGTTCGCGGTCGTCGGCGAGGTGCCGATCTCCCGCCTGTGGCACGCCGTTCCCGCCTACCCGACCATGAACGAGATCTGGTTGCGGCTGCTCGAGGCGTACGGCCGGCAGAGCGCCTGAGGCCCATCCGATCGGCAGGGTGCTCCGAACAGTCCGTGTCGGCCCCTGTGCTGTCAACCCCCAGCGAATCTGCTCCAGATGTCTGCGGCATCCCCTACGCTCGAAACCGACTCCGAGGAGGCATCATCATGAAGGCTGTGCTCGCGCTTTGATCGAGTTCCGCTCGGTATCCAAGAGATTCCCCGATGGCACGCTCGCCGTCGAGGACTTCAACCTCGTGCTGCCGTCACGGAAGACGACGGTGTTCGTCGGGTCATCCGGATGCGGCAAGACCACGCTGCTGCGCATGATCAACCGCATGGTCGAGCCGACCGGCGGTGACGTCGAGATCGACGGCGAGAGCGTGCTCGGCAAGAACCCGGTGGCTCTGCGACGCAGTATCGGCTACGTCATGCAGAACTCCGGGCTCATGCCGCATTTCTCGGTCATCGACAACGTCTCGACCGTGCTGCGGTTGAACGGCACTCCCAAGAAGCAGGCGCACGAGCGGGCGCGTGAGCTGCTCGACACAGTCGGGCTCGACCGGGCGCTCGCCGACCGGTACCCGAGCCAGCTCTCCGGCGGGCAGCAGCAGCGCGTGGGTGTGGCCCGAGGGCTCGCGGCCGACCCGAACATCCTGCTGATGGATGAGCCGTTCGGCGCCGTCGATCCGATCGTCCGCGCCGATCTGCAGCAGGAGCTCATCCGCCTGCAGCGCGACCTCGACAAGACCGTCGTCTTCGTGACCCATGACATCGACGAGGCCTTCCTGCTCGGCGACCAGGTCGTCATCCTCGACAAGGGCGCGCGCGTCGTGCAGGTGGGCAGCCCGAGCGAGATCATCGAGAACCCCGCGGACGACTTCGTCTCGGCTTTCATCGGCGCCGAGCGCGGCCACCGCGCCCTGCGGATCAAGCAGACCCCCCGCGGTCGTGTCGTGGTCGATTCCGAGGGTCGGACGCAGGGTTCGCTCCTCGACGACACGGATGCCGCCCCGAGGACTCCATGACCTGGGTCTCCGACAACCTCGACCTCATCTTCGGTCTCGCCCTCACTCATCTGGGTCAGAGCGCGATCGCGATCGTCTGCGGGTTCGTCCTGTCGCTGCCGCTCGGCTGGGTCGCGTGGCGCTATCGCCTCGTGCGCGGCCCGATCGTCGTCCTCACCGGGCTGCTGTACACGATTCCCTCGCTGGCCCTGCTGATCCTCCTGCCCTCCGTCGTCGGATATCAGGCCCGCAGCCCCGAGAATCTCATCGTCGGTCTCACGATCTACGCCGTCGCGATCCTCGTGCGATCCGTCGCCGACGGCCTCGACTCTGTCGACCCCGACGTCCGGCAGGCCGCGACGGCCGTCGGCTACGGCGGTGCGCGCCGGTTCTGGACGGTCGATCTTCCGCTTGCCGGCCCTGTGATCCTCGCCGGGCTCCGCGTGGCGGCGGTCAGCACGATCTCCCTGGCGACGGTCGGCATCCTCGTCGGCGTCGAGAACCTCGGCTACCTGTTCACGAACGGTCTGCAGCGTCGCATCATCCCGGAGGTCTTCGCGGGCGTTCTCGCGGTCGTCGTGATCGCGCTCGTCATCGACCTGCTGCTCATGCTGGCCGGCCGCGCCATCATGCCGTGGACGCGAACCGCATCCGCCGCGACCGCACGCCGTCGCATCGTGCCGATGAGGGCCGCCGCATGAATCTGTTCGCGGATGCCTTCGCCTGGCTGTTCTCACCGGAACGGCTGGAGGGCCAGTACGCGCTCCCAGTGCTGCTCGGCCAGCACCTGTTCTACACGGTCATCTCCGTGCTGATCGCCGCGGTCATCGCGGTGCCGGCCGGCTGGGCCATCGGCCACACCGGGCGAGGCCGCGAGATCGCCGTCGCCATCTCCGGTGCAGCCCGCGCCGTGCCGTCGTTCGGCCTCATGGTGCTGCTCGTGCTGCTGATGGGGGTGCTGCGCGTGCCCGAGGCTGCGACCATCACGTTCGTGCTGCTCGCTATCCCCTCGCTCCTCGCCGGCGCGTACACCGGGCTCGAGGCGATCGACCGGCACGTCATCGACGCCGCCCGCGCCACCGGAATGACGCAGTGGCAGGTGTTCTGGAAGGTCGAGGTGCCGCTCGGGCTCCCATTGCTCGTCGGCGGCCTCCGCTCGGCGACCCTGCAGGTCATCGCCACCGTGACGATCGCCGCGTACGTGAACCTCGGCGGCCTCGGCTGGCCGATCATCCAGGGGATCCCGCTGCGCCGCTTCGACCAGGTGCTCGGCGGTGCCATCCTCGTCGCCGTGATCGCCCTCATCGCCGACCTGCTGCTCGCCCTCGCGCAGCGCATGGCCGTTCCCACCGGCATCCGGGTCGCGAAACCAGGCACACCGTCACCGCGGGCTGCTCGTCGCGCGGCATCAACCACAGCCTCCACAGCATCAGCCTGACTCCCCACCAGAGAGGAACATCATGTTCAACGCACGCAAGTCACGCCTCGCTCTCGCGACGGGAGTCGCCCTGTCAGCGGCGCTCGTCCTCGCCGGCTGCGCGAGCAGCAATCCGCTCGACGCTCCCTCCGACGATTCCTCCGGTGACGGCGCGTCCGACACGATCGTCGTCGGATCGCAGGCCTACTACTCCAACGAGATCGTCGCCGAGATCTACGCTCAGGCGTTGGAGGGCGCGGGCTTCACGGTCGACCGCCAGTTCAACATCGGGCAGCGCGACGCGTACATGCCCGATGTCGAGTCCGGGGCGATCGATCTGTTCCCCGAGTACACCGGAAACCTGCTCCAGTACTACGACGACAGCTCCGATGCGACCAGCTCGGACGACGTCTACGCGGCTCTGCAGGACGCGCTTCCCGACGGCCTCACGGCGCTCGACTACGCCGAGGCCAGCGACCAGGACACCTACACGGTGACCAAGGCGTTCGCCGACGCGAACGGCCTCACCTCGATCGCCGACCTCTCGAAGGTCGACGGAACGGTGACCCTCGGCGGTGCTCCCGAGCTCGAGCAGCGTCCGTACGGACCCGCCGGCGCGAAGAGCGTCTACGGCCTCGACCTCGCGTTCTCGGCTACGGGCGACACCACGTTCGACGCGCTGCTGGCCGACGAGATCCAGGTTGCCGACATCTACTCGGCCGACCCCCGGTTCCAGACCGAGGACATCGTCGCGCTCGAAGACCCCGAGAGCCTGATCCTCGCGTCGAACGTCGTGCCGATCGCCTCGAGCGACGTCGCCGACGAGATCGCCGATGTCATCAACGGCGTCAGCGCCGAGCTGAGCGTCGACGACCTCGTCGCGCTCGGTGTGCAGAGCACGGTCGACCAGATGTCGCCGGAGGACATCGCCGAGGAATGGCTCACCGACAAGGGCCTGATCTGACAGCACTCCGATTCAGGTCGCGATTCTTGCCGTTCTGGCCGCCGCTTACCGGCAGAGATCGCGACCTGAACCGTGCAGCCCTGACCTCCGGGTTCAGACCCGGGAGTCCTGGCGAGGGATCCAGACCTTCTTGATGATGATCAGGATGGATGCCGTGACCGGCACGGCGACGAGGGCTCCGAGCAGGCCGAGCAGGGTGCCTCCGACGAGAGCGCCGATGACCACGAGCGAGCCGGGGATCGAGATCGCCCGGTTCATCACGCGCGGGGTGAGGAAGTACGACTCCAGCTGCATGTAGATCAGGTAGATGACGGCGAACACGAGCGCGAGGATCGGATCGGCGAACAGGGCGATGCCGGTGCCGATCACCCAGAAGATCAGCGATCCGACCAGCGGGATCAGCGTGATCAGGAACGCCACCACGGCCAGCAGCAGCGGGAAGGGCAGCCCCATCACCGTGTAGAGCAGCAGCACGACGAGGGCGTTGATGAACGCCAGCGTCACCATTCCCATGACGTACCCGCCGACGGAGTCCGTGATCTGGTCGGTGATGATCTCGGTGTTGGCGCGGTCGCGAGCCGGGACCAGGCGCAGCATGGCCTGCTTGATGCCGGGCAGGGTCGCGACGAAGTAGATGACGAGCACGAGCACGATCACGACGCCTGAGATGGCGTTCGCGATGGATGCTCCGACCTGGAGGGCTCCGCCGCCGATGACCGCGATGTTGCCCGGGTCGGAGAGGAACCCCTGCACGTCGCCGACGAGATCCTCGAACTGGTCGCCGAACTGGGCTTCCAGCGTGCGGTAGATGTCGCTGCTCGTGAAGTCGCTGATGAGGCCAGGCACGCTCTTCACGAACAGCGTGATCTGCTCGACGACCACCGGGATGATGAGCCAGAGGATGAGTGCGAGCACGGCGATCAGGGCGATGAGCACGACGAGCACACTCCACCCTCGGCCGAGTCCGCGACGCTCGAGGAATCGGACGGCAGGGTCGAGGCCGAGCGCTGCGAACAGCGCGAGGGCGATGTAGATGATGACCGTCGACAGGTTCGACAGTGCCAGCCCGAGCAGGATGGCGGCCAGCCCGCCGAGCGTGACCAGGAAGCCGAAGACGAAGGGCTTGTCGATCCGCGTCCAGAACGACCGCGACGACGGCTGCGGCTCGACGACGGGTTTGGGGGTGAGGGGCGGGTCCTCCGGCTCAGGACGCTTGGCCTTCTTGGCCTTCGTCGCGGTCTTCGAGGCGGCATCCGCTCGCGAGGTCGGCGCTGCGGTCGCCTCGGCGTTCTTCGCCTCAGGAGGCACCGGCGCGCCGTCCGGGGTGGGCGAATCGTCGGGTGCCGCGGGCAGGTCGGAGCTCATGCGCCAACTCTAGAGTGCGGCCGCGCGATATCGTCTTAAGCGCCGACGAACAGCCTCACCGCTGACGAACAGGGAGAGCCATGACCGACGCCGAGGACGCCCGCGCAGAACTGCTGCGCCTGCGCGGCACGATCGACAACATCGATGCCGCCCTGATCTACATGCTCGCCGAGCGATTCCGAGCGACGCAGCAGGTCGGCGTCCTGAAGGCCGAGCACGCGATGCCGCCGTCCGACCCCGCCCGCGAGGAGCAGCAGGTCGCGCGATTGCGAGCGCTTGCCGAGACCGCGCACCTCGACCCCGAGTTCGCCGAGAAGTGGTTCAACTTCGTCGTCGCCGAGGTCATCCGCCACCACACCGAGGCCGCCGAAGGCCGTTGAGCGTCGCTCGCTCCCTGAGCCTGTCGAAGGGCGAGAGCGGTGACGGCCGCGCATGGCGGAGGGCGCCGTGGATGCATCCGCGACGCCCTCCTGAGTAGTCGGTGTCTGCCGCTGCGTACCCCTACGCATCCCCATCGCGACCGCGCCTCCCTCATGCCCCGGGTCGGGGCATCGGCGTGACACCTTCCGATGATCAAGAGCGCGCCGGGGCCGTTCTGATACATCCGGTGCGGAAAAAGTTCAGAAGCCGGTTCCGTGGCACTGGAACGGCGTGTGCAGTCCGGTCTGAACGGATGCCGCGGCCAGCGCCGCCGACGGCGATCGGCCGGCACTGAGACCGGTGTGCAGTGCACCGAGCAGTTCGCCGGCGACATCGTCCGGGACGAGAGCGGGGGCGGCGATCACGCTGCGGGTTCCGGCGTGCAGCCAGACCCGCGTCATCCCCAACGCCTCTTCGCCCCAGCGCACCGATGACCGGCCGAGCTCGCACGCCGACAGCACGACCGTGTCTGGAACGCGGGGGATGAGGTCGACGTCGTAGCCGAACAGGGAGCCGTCGGCGAGCTCGAAACCGGCGAACAGCGGGTTGTCGGCGGCGTGCCGACCGTGGGCCGCGATGTGCAGCGCATCGACGTCTGCCGCGAGCGCGGTCACGGCATCCACGCGCGCGTCATCGCCCGTCAGCACGGTCGCCTCTCTCCAGACGGATGCCGCGGTGCGCACCTCGTCGACTCCGCGAAGCACACGAGGGCCGGCGGCGAAACCCGCAGTCCGCAGCGTGCGAGGGGTGTGGCGCTCCTGCGCCCACCGCGACATCGACGTCGCCACGGTGAACGGGCGCCCGGCCATCGTCGGCAGCATCGCCCAGGGGATGCCGGCGAGGATGCCAGGGGTGGTGAGGACGACGCGTCGGCCGCCGATGATCGCACGGATCGGCCCGAGCAGCAGGTCATCGAGGCGCTGCATCCGCTCGGCCAAGGCGCGCGCGACGATCGCGGCCATCGGCCCGCTGCGGATCGACGCCGACACGTCGAGGTCGGCACGGAGGCCGTCCGCCGCGGCTGCGATCGCGGGACGGTCGAGCGTGACGATCGTGCTGTCAGCGGCCGTGGTGGCCACGCACGACATGGCGTCGCCGGTGAACACGAACGAGAGGGCGGCAGTGCCGGCATCCTCGCCGAACTCCGGCTGGGCGCCGTCGCGGCGTTCGCGTCCGAGCTCACCCTGCAGGGCCGTCAGGGCGATGCGCGGCCGGGTGTCACCGGCGCCGGTCGCCGTCCACTGGTGCTCGCGGACGCGGTCGCGCAGCTGTCTGACACGCGGATGCGTCGCCCACTCCTGGCCGGTGAGGTCGGCACGCAGCATCCGCAGTTCGCCGAGGTCGGCGGCGTGCTCGCTGTCGTGCGGAGGGCGAACAGGGGCGACCTGCTGGCTGAGGTGTCGCGCGCGCTCCGACCAGTCGAAGAGGACCTCCGGATCACCGCTCCGACCTGCGGCGGCCAGACCGGCGAACACGAGACTGGTTCCGTGCATCGCAAGGGATGCCTGAAGGTCGAGCACGCCGAACGAGCGCTGCCAGTCGGAGAGTACGTCCAGGCCCTCCGCGGCGTGACGGCGGGACTCCGTGTGCCGGGAGCGCGAGCGCGCGCGAACGGCACGGACCTCGGCGGCGCGGAGGCGCAGCGGGGTCGCGGCGTCGGCAGGCAGCCGGATGGCGCGTACCGGGTCGCCGCGGCGGACGGCCGCCAGCGCATCGCTCAGGTGCACGGCCGTCGCCTCGTTCGGGAAACCGGCGCGCTTCAGATCGCCGGCAGTGGCGGCGAACTCCGCCGCCGGCGGTGTGGCACCGGCGGCCAGCTCGGCGTCCAGCCGGATCGCGTCGCTGCGTGCCGCCCAGCTCTCGGCGCCGAGAGCGCGGAATCGTCGGGCGGCGGTCTTCGCCACCCGTCGTGCCCGCTTCGGGTCGTGCCGCAGCAGCGACCGGGCGAGTTGATACTCGGCCTCGGCGCGAGCGTGCCGCATGCGAGCCGCGCCGAATGTGGTCGCGACGCTCTCGAGCAGGCGTTCGGCCTCGTCGACGAGCCCGGCGTCACGCAGCACTTCGGCGCGGTCGAGATCGCTCATCGCCGCGCCGACGGGAGAGGATGCCGCTATCACCGGACGCGACTGCGCCATGAGGTCGAGAGCCGAGACGAGGTCGCCCCGCAGGAGGGCGGTGTAGCCGAGATTGTGCCTGGCCTCGGCGGCGGCATCCGCAGCGCCGGCGTTCTCGTAGATCTCCACGGCGCGCTCGAGGTCGGCAGTGGAAGCGTCGAAGGCGCGGCGGTGCATGTGGACGAGCGACCGATTCAAGAGGCAGTTCGCCTGCGCCGTGCCCTCCAGCCCGTCGATCGCGCGGGAGAGCATGGTCTCTGCCTCGTCGAGGCGCCCGGCTCGGGTGAAGAGCACGCCGAGCTGGCCCGCCAGGATCGCGCGTGTCTCGACGCTGACGCCGTCCTGCTCGAGAGCGTCGCGGCACAGCGCTTCGGCGCGTGCCGGCTCGCCGGTCTGGGCGAGCACGTAGGCGAGGGTGCCGGCGATGCGCGCGCGAAGGTCCGCGTCGTCGACCGCGGTCTCGGCGCGGACGAGCAGGCGTCGAGCCTCGGCATAGCGCTGCGCATTGGACGCCGCGAGCCCGCGTTCGTACAGCTCGCGCGCAGAGTTCCCCATGGGTTCAGGATGCCGTGTCGGCCGCTCGCGCGGAAGTCCGCGGCGGCCCGAGGCGGGAACAGGTGCAGGGAGATCGCACGGATGCAGGACGATCGAGCGGCGTGTCTCCCGGCATCCGTGCAGAACGTCATGCATCCGTGCCGTCAGGTCAGCGGAGCGTCCGGTGGCAGCGCCGCCAGCACCTCCTCGACGGCCTTCTGGACAGCGGCAGCGGGAGCGCCGGCATCCGGTGGCAGCGTCCCCAGCAGCGCTGCCACCTTGCCGGCCACGTACGGAGCGGCGAACGACGTGCCGCTCCATGCCACGAAACCACCGCGGTAGTCGTCCGGATCCACGGTCTGCCGCTCGAACCCGTCGAAGTCCGCGCGCGTCGCCGCCTGTGTCCCCCCAGTGAACGCAGGCGTCGTCGACACCACCATCGCCCCCGGCGCATACGTGCGAACCCAGGGCCCGATGTTCGAGAACAGGGCGAGCGATCGCTGCGACGGGTTGAGCGCGCCGACCGAGAGCAGTGGCAGGTGCTTGTCCGGAACCAGCCCGTTGTCTGCCCCCGGCCACGCCCACAGCGATGCCGGGAACGACGGGCGATCGATCGCGTCGTTGCCCGCCGAGCAGACCACGACCGTCCCCAGCGCCCTGGCGGTCTGCAGCATCTCGTGGAGCACGAGGGAGAACTGCCCGTCCAGCGGCGTCTCGTGGTAGTACCCGAGCGAGAGGTTCAGGACGTCGATCGGATGCCCGCCGTCCTCGCCCTCGACGAAGCGGCGCTGCAGCTCCACGATGCCGGCGACGGCCTCGAGGAAGGTGCTCTCGTCCACCACGCCGAGAGATCCGGCGACGCGGATCGACAGGATGTCGGCATCCGGAGCCGTCTGACGGATCAGTCCGGCGATGAACGTGCCGTGCCCGGCGACCGCGTCGATCGCGCCGTCGAGCTGGCCGTACAGGTCGGGGTAGAGCTCGGGGTCGTCGTCGCCGGTGAGTCCGATCGGGATGCCGTCCAGCTCGATCCCTCGCGTCACGATGGAACCCGGCAGCCAGGCGTGCTCGCCGCAGCCGGTGTCGAGGACGGCCACGACGACCCGCCTCTGCTTGTCTGCGAGTTCATTGCGCGTCGGCGCCGCCCCGATCCACGCGATCGGCTGGCGTCCTCCGCGACCCGGCTCGAGGTAGTCGTCGCTGCCGACGGCGCCCTCACCGCGTACGGGGTTGGTGCGGGTGAACGGGTTCGTCCGCGTGAACGGGTTGGTGCGGGTGAACGGGTTCAGTCCGACCGGATCGATGGCCAGCACGTGCTCGAGACTCGCCCTCGGCATCGGCCCGCCGACGATACGGCGTGCCCGCTGCAGCACGCGCCAGGCGTCCGGCGGCACCGGCGACTCGCCCTCGCGGGGGATGTCCGGCGTGGTCAGGACGGCGCGGCGCACCCCGGGGATCCCCGGCAGCATCCCAGCCCCGCGCCCGGCGCGGACGACGTCCTCCTTCTCGACCGTCAGCTGCCAGCCGAACGAACCGGCGGCCTGGGTCAGCGCACGCAGGTCGCGGTCGTATGCGCCGTTCTCCCCGTCCAACCGCTCGGAGATCAGCATCCGATCGGGCAGGTACGCGGTCGGGAACGCGCGGATGCCGTCCACCGGCTCCACAGTCGGATCCAGCGCCGTTCCGCGCGGGATCGACCCCTCCGCCCGGTCCTGCCAACTCCACTTCTCGGGCTGCGCCATCGCTCTCCCTCTCGGCTCCACGCTTCAGTCCTCACACCTCGAAGTGCGGTGTGAGCAGGTCTTTCTGATCGCCGCCTACGACGAGGCGTACGCGGGTCAGCCCCGGTGCCACGTCATCGAAGACGAAGCGCCCCTGATCATCGGGAGTCGCCGTCCAGGTGCGCTCGCCCTGTGTGAGCTGCACCACGATCGCCCCGGCATCCACCCACCCGTCCACGCGGCGTCGGTCGCGTTCGCTGTGGCTGACGTGAAGGAGGATGCTCGCTGAGCCGTCGCTGAACTGCAGCGTGGTGGTCTCCCCGTCGCCGCGCTCGCCGCTGCGCACCGGCGTCTCGACGTTCTCGATCAAGGTGAGCACGGCGTACTCGTGCGAGATGTCGGCCATCGCGATCGCGGCGATCGCCCGGTCGGCGAGGTCGGGCGGCGGCGGGTCGGCCAGTTCGGCGGCGACGCGCAATCGGGCGAGGAGCTCTGCGTCGCTGTCAGCCATCGCTGTCTCCTTCGGGCGGGGTTCCGAGCTGTGCGCGCAGTTTCACCAGACAGCGGCGGCGGGTCGGTCCGATGCTGCCTACCGGCATGTCGAGTTCCGCCGCGAGCCGTGCGTAGTCCGGACGGTCGTCGAACGCGATGACGCGCAGCAGCCGTCGGCACCTCTCATCGAGCGTGCGCACCGCCGCCCACAGGCGCCGCGACTCGTCGGATGTCGTGGCCAGCGCCTCTGCCGACTCCTGCGCAGGAAGCAGCGGCTCGAGCAGTTCCTCGGCCGTGGCATCCGATCGCCTGCTGCTCTTGGAGACCTTCCAGGCCTCCCGCCGAGCGGTCATCGTGAGCCAGCCGGAGATGGCGCGGAAGTCGGCGATCTTCTCGTGCCCTCGTACGAGCGCGAGCCAGGTGGACTGCACGACGTCCTCTGCGAGCGTGCGCTCCAGGCCGTAGGCCCGGACGACATGCCAGAGCACCGGCGTCATCAGCCGAACGAGGTCGTCGATGGCGCGCACATCTCCGGCGCGCCAGTCGGCGAAGAGATCGGCGGCGCGTTCCCACCGCGCCGGGCCATCGCTGACGGCGCCCCCGCGGGAAGCGTCGGTCATGAAGATCATTGTGCTCACACTTGATAGGAGCACGGCAAGGGATTTCTGATACATGACCGCCGGGTTCGGCGGAAGGATCAGAGGGTGATGACGCGTCCTCGCACGAGCCCTTCGACGGCGAGCACGTACGCGCGGCCGACCTCGGCATCCGTCACCGGACGCTGACCGGCGAACAACGCGTGGTGATTCGGCGATTTCTCCAGCACGTTCGGGGAGACGGCGTTGATGCGGATGCCCCGCGGAGCCTCGGCAGCGGCCGTGACGACGAACGACTCGAGGGCGCCGTTCGCGACCGCTGCCGCCGTTCCTGTGGCGATCGGCTCGCGCGCCAGCACGCCGCTCGTGATCGTGATGGAGCCGCCGTCGCGCACGTGATCCAGGGCGACCGTGACGACCTCGATCTGCGAGAGCGCCTTCGACGTGAAGGCGGTGAGGTAGTCGTCGCGCGTCAGCTGGGTGAGGTGGGCGAACGGCACGGATCCGGATGCCACGACCACGGCATCCACTTCGCCGACTTTCTCGAACAGCTCGCGCACCGAGGTCGGGTCGGTGATGTCGACGGTCCAGTCGCCGCTGCGCGACGCGGCGAGCACGTCATGTCCGTGCGATTGCAGTGTCGTGGTGACGACGCTGCCGATGTGCCCGGATGCTCCGATGACCAGAATGCGCATGGGGTCGATCCTATTGCGCGATTCTGTGTCGCTCTCTTCGCGCTCGCGGCCTACTGCTCAGGGCCTCGGCACAGTACGCTGATTTGTGAAGTGTATGAACAAACATCACCAGAACGGAATCCTGTACCGATGACAGAGCGGGGGATCGGACCGGGAGCACCCGTGCTCGCCTTCGACGTCGGCGGCACCGACATCAAGTCGGCGCTCTTCGATGCGGACGGGACTGCGCTCGGACTGCGTCGCACGCCCACTCCGCCGTTGGGCGCCGACCCCGCCGGCGCCGTGATCGAGGAGCTCGCCCGGTTGTCGGACGAGCTGCGCGCGCAGCATCCGCACGTCGTGCCCGAGGCGGGAGGCTTCGTCGTCCCCGGGATCGTCGACGCGGATGCCGGGCTCGTCGTCTTCGCGAGCAATCTGGGTTGGCGGGATGCCCCGCTGCGCGCGCTCGCCGCCGAACGGCTGCAGCTGCCGATAGCCCTGGATCACGATGTGCGCTCTGCGAGTTGGGCCGAGCACGAGCTCGGCGGGGCTCGGGCCCATGATGATGTCGTCGTGCTCATCATCGGCACCGGGATCGCCGGGGCCGTTCTCATCGGCGGTCAGCCGTACACCGCAGGCGGGTACGCGGGTGAGATCGGACACGCTCCGATCGCGGACGTCCCGCCGCGCGGAAACGCGATGCTCTGCGCGTGCGGTGCCTACGGATGCCTCGAGACCGTCGCATCCGCCGGAGCCATCGCCCGCCGCTACGCCGCCGAGACCGGGACGGCTCCCGATGGAGCCCGTGCGGTCATCGCGCGCGCGCTGGCCGGCGATCCGGTGGCGGCGCGGATCTGGGATGACGCTCTCGACGCGCTCGCCCTCGCGCTCGCGCAGTTGGCGTCGATCCTCGCTCCGGAGGCGATCGTCATCGGCGGCGGCCTCTCTCGCGCCGGCGACGTGCTGTTCGACGAGCTGCGCACGCGACTGGCGGCGCGGCTCAGCTTCCACCGGCTGCCGCAGCTCGTGCCGGCGCAGCTGGGCGGGGACGCCGGGCTGCTCGGCGCAGCACTCCGCGCCCGCGAGCTGACCTGACGGGCGGCGGGCGGCCGCCGCGCCTACTCTGAGAGCCGCGCCTACGCTGGAGGGGTGATCGCTCTCGCCGTGCTCCTGTTCGTCAACGCCGCTTTCAACATCATCGTGTGGCCGCAGTTCTACAAGCGGGTCGCGCGGGATCCGCGGGCACGGGATGCCGCCGGAAAGGCCACGGCGTTCCTCAAGGTGCACGCGGTGCTGATCGGCGTCGCGCTGGTTCTCGCGCTGGTCTCGGTCATCGCCGGCATCGCCGCCCTCGTCGGGGCGCTGTAGGTTCCGGCATCCGGGCTCATCCGCCGGCCGTCAGCGCTCAGCGTCGGGTGACGGGCTGCTGCAGTTCGGTCACCCAGTCGGACTGATCGTCGGATGCCGACTGCAGATAGTGCTCGCGGCAGGTCGCGGACGCCGTGAGACCCCGGTCGGCGACCGCGGTGCTGAGCGCGTGCCAGCTCTCCGCGATGCCTGACATCGATCCGAGGTGGGTCGCGCAGACCGCGGCATCCACGGCAGGCAGCTCGACGATCTCGATGCCTTCGCGCTCCGGGCCGTCGTATGCGAATCCGGCGACGATCGAGTAACCGCCGTCCGCGAGAGCCTCGTACTCCGCTATCGGGGTGTCGAGCGCGCCGGGCTCACCGCCGATGACGTCGGCGACCGCGTCGAACGCAGGCCCGACGACGGCGCCCACTTCGGGCTGCGACGCCACGACCCTGCGGACCGCCGCCAGGCGGACTGCGGGCAGGGGCTTCTCGACGAACTGGGTCTCGGACATCGGTATCTCCTTCGGTGAGCTGCAGTCACAGTACCGCCCCGCGGCCCTGCGCGTCAGCGGATGGCGAACTGCGCGGAGTGCGCGGCCCAGCCGGACTCGGCAGGCAGTGCCCGCAGCGCGGCTGTGGAGATGGCGAGCAGCACCGAGATCGTGCAGAGCACCGCGCCGACGACCAGGGTCGCGTCGCGCCCGATCAGCGACAGGCCGATGCCGGCGACGAGCGGTGCGAGCGGAATGGCGCCCATTCCGAGCACGGCGGAGGCACTGTTCGCCCGGCCGAGCATCTCGGTGGGGGTCGCGACCATGAAGTAGCCCATCAGCGCCGCGTTGACGGAGGGGATGAAGAACACGATGCCGGCGAGCACGAGGGTGAGGGGCAGCGGCTCGTGCACGGGGATGAGTCCGAAGACCCCGACCGCCGACACGGCCAGTCCGCCGATGATCACGGTGCCGGAGCGCACGCGGGAGACGATGGTCGGTGCGAGCAGTGCGCCGAGGAGCATGGCGACTCCGGCGCCGGTGGCGAAGAACCCGATCGTCACCGGCGAGTGCCCCTGCTGCTGCAGCGCGTAGATCACCGTCGTCATCGCGACGCTGAAGCCCAGGTTGATGATCGTTGCGACGAAGAGGACACCGCGCAGGTCAGGGCGGGAGAACAGCCAGCGGAACCCCTCGGTGATCTCGCGCATCGCGTTGGGCTTCCCGACGGCGACAGCGGCGGCGAGGAGACCCGTGTCCGCGGCATCCGGTTCGCCGTTCTCGGTGGGAAAACCCGGACCATCCGGCGAGTCGGCGGCGACTCCAGGCGCGACACCCCGGCGACGCGCCGGGTCGTCTCCGTTCTCCGGGGTGGAAGAAGGAGCGGGAGCGGGTATGGGGGTGGATGCCGCGACAGACCGCTGCAGCATCCAGGCGGTGACGGCGGCGATCAAGTGGCACACGGCCATCGCGACGCCGATCAGCCACGCGCCTGCGGCGAGCAGCACACCGCCGAGCGGTCCGCCGGCGAGCTGCAGCACGGCATCCCTGCCCTGGTTAGCGGCCTGCGCGCGTCCCATCGCGTCGTCGGGCACGATCTCCTTCAACGCGCTCTCGCCCGCGATGTCGAAGAGCCCGGTGCGCCCGGCGAGCAGGATCTCCATGACCAGCAGCGTCGCGAACGTCAGTGCGTCGGTGAGCGCGAGAACGGTGAAGGCCGCTGACAGCACGACGCCGACGACCGAGCCCATCACCATCATGACGATGCGGCGATGACGGTCGGCGAGCACGCCGCCGAACACCGTCGTGACCATGCGGATGCCCATGCCGACCGCGCTGATCGCGCCGGCCTGAGCGGGCTCGTTCGTGACGAACAGGGCGATGAGCGGGATCGCGAATCCGAACAGCGCGCTCGCGAGCCCTTTGGCGGTGTCGCTGACCAGCCAGGCGGCATAGCGCCCGTTGCGGATCAGGCTGTGCGGCGCGGTCGCAGTGGTCATGTCGACGATGGTAATTCCGCAAGAAGAGTTGCGCAATAGGAATTGCGCAACTTCTGTTGTGAGTAGAATCGGGCCATGGCGGACGAGACGCGCAAGCCCGTGCATCCGGATGAGCGGCACGCCTCTTCGGCGATGCTGAAGGCTTATGCGCACCCGCTCCGGCGGCGGATCGCCAAGGCCGTCGCCGCGCGTGGTCACGCCAGAGCAGCCGATCTCGCCGGCGATCTGGATGTTCCGGCGAACAGCGTGAGCTTCCACCTGCGCGTCCTCGCGGAAGCCGGACTCATCGAAGAAGACCCGGAGCACGCCCGTGATCGACGCGATCGAGTCTGGAAGGGTGTGGACGGGGCGTGGAACATCGGCTCCCCGGAGCATCCGGTCGAAGACGAAGGGCTCGGGAACGCCCTGATGACCGCGCTCGTCGAGGACCATATCGCGATGGTCCGGCGCGTGCTGGCGTGGTCGGCTGATTACGTGTCCGGGCGGGATGCGGCACAGCACGGCACCTTCTCGCAGCGGAACCTGCGGGTCACCGAGGCCGAGTTCCGCGAGATCGAGCGGCGCATCAACGACGTGATCACCGAGGTCACGGACGGCCACGACCCCGACGATCCGGACTCCCGGTTCTGGAATCTCGACATCATCGGCGCCGACGACACGATCTGAGTTCGCCTCCTGTCCTTTCCTTTCGCCGAGGCCCCGTCTTCGTGCCGAGACCCCGTCGTGCTTTCGTCAGCACGACGGGGTCTCGGTAGCAAGACGGGGCCTCGGCG
>NZ_CAKKLJ010000014.1 GCF_918698005.1 Microbacterium sp. Bi121 | reverse complement strand
AGACGGGGTTGGGTGCTCGGGGCGCTCGTCGTGTACGCGCTCGCCGCGGCGGCGATCCTCGTGCTCCCGGTGTCGTTCAGCGCCATCGTGCACGGCATCGCGGACTGGCTCGCCGGCACGTTCCGGCTTGACTGGTTCGGATCCGGCTGGGTCGAGTTCGTCGCCAACATCCTGCTGTTCGTCCCGGCGGGCTTCCTGCTGACGCTGCTGATCGGCCGCCCCGTTCTGGGCCTGCTGATCGCCGTCGTGCTCTCCGCGATGGTGGAACTCGTGCAGATCGTCATCCCGATGCGCGAACCGACTCTGCGGGATGTCATCGCGAACTCCTCCGGTGCACTGATCGGTGCGCTGGCCGCGTGGATGCTGCTCCGCCGGTCAGCGCATGCGCTTGACGAGACTCTTCCCCAGGCGGACGGCGCTGTCGATGCCCGGTCGGCCGTCGAGGATCTTGACCACTGAATCGACCGTGTCCGTCGCCGTGACGCTGTAGCGCGGCCGCAGCCAGGCTGTGTCGTTCGACGGGAAGCGATCGCTCGTGAAGACGGCCCGGTAGCCGGCATCCCGCAGTCGGCGCAGTGTCTTGCGGTCGTATCGTCCCAGGGGGAGCGCGGCGTGCCGGATGCTCATCCCCGACGCTTCTTCGAGCGCGAAACGCGCTTCGACGAACTCTCGGTGCGCATCGGCGGAGTCGAGCCCGCGCCAGGGCACGTGATCCCACCCGTGCGATCCGACCCGCATTCCCCACGCGTGCAGCTGTCGCAGGTCGTCGCGACCCAGGCTCAGCGGGTCGTCCAGCCGGCCGGCGAGGGCGAAGAACGTCGCACCCAGACCCCGTTCTATCAGCGCGGGGAGGGCGATGTCGGCATCCGACCGGTTGCCGTCGTCGAAGCTCAGCTCGACGTCGGTCCGGCCGCGGACACGATCGAGGATGCCGAGGAAGACGCCCTCGCTGATCCAATAGCGCGATTCGCCCGGTTCGCGCTCGTGGCGGATCGAGCCGATGCCGTGGAAGCAGAGGTGGATCGTCATGGCTGCACGCTCGCTGCGGTCTGGGACATGATCCTCGTGCTGGCGTCTTGACCCCAGCTGCGGTTCGATGTGCGCCGGGACCGGACGCCGGCGATGACAGTGATCGCGACGTAGGCCGCGGCCGATGGGGCGAGCGAGAGCTCCTTGAGCAGGACATCGCGCAGCCACGACCAGCGATCCGACGGCCGGACGCTGCCCGTGCCGCTCCGATCAGCGGTCGCCCGCCGCATCTGCGTGTTGCCCCGCCGCACTCGCACGAGCCGGTTCAGCAGATCGGCGGTCGTCCACGGCGCCTCCACGACGACTTCGACCTCTGGCACCTCGAACTTCTCCTCGGCGGCGAACTGCCCGTCGAGGAAGAGGTCGTCGGCGATCATGTCGGGGAAGACCCCGAAGCGCGCTCGACCCGCCTCGGAGAGGACGATCAAGCCTCGCCCGAACAGCCCGCTGCGGAACACCGGCAGGCGCTGATTGATCCGGAAGTACGCCTGCACCGCCCAGGGCCGCCCTGCGGTGTTGACCCGTCGGCGCGGCATCGTCGCCAGCACGCCGGCGTCATCGTCGAGAGCGGCGGCGAGGGCCGCGATGCCGCCGTGAGGCACGAGGATGTCGGCATCCAGATACACCCGCGGGAACGAGGTCGCGACCTCTTCCGCGGCGTTGAGCGCCCCGGCCTTCCCAGCCGCCGATCGCTCGACCACCGTCGTGTTCAGCGACCGGGCGAGCTCGGCGGTGGCATCAGTGCACCCGTTCGCGCTGACGACGATCTGCAGCGGTGTGCCTGTGCGATGAAGCGCCCCGAGGCACCGCTCGATGACGGACTCCTCGTTGTGCGCGGCGATGATCACACTGACCATGGCTTCCTCATCTCTCTTCTCCCGGCGACGCCGGCACCACGGCGGGTGACCACGCGTGTTCGATCAGGACTGTCGGGGTACCTGAACCGTCGGCGGGCAGCGACCACACATCGGAGTCGCCGGCGGTATTGTTCGGCATCCCGTAGAGCAGGGTGTCGTCGTCGAGCCAGGCGATCTGGTCGTCGACGCTGCGGGACTCGGCATCCAGCACCGTCACCGCGCCGGAGGCGATGTCGTAGATCGCCGGCGTCCAGTGCACGGTCGGGCCTGACCCGGACGTGACGCGCTTGAACGCGATGCGCGTGCCGTCGGGGGAGAGCGAGGGGCATTCCACGTTGTCGGCGAGCGCGGTCAACGTGCGTTCTGCGATGTCGCCGATGATGAGGTGCGTCTCGCCGGTGGTGGTCATGCCGACAGTGGCATAGAAGGTGTTGTCGTCGACGAAGGTCACGCCCCAGTAGTTGCGGTCGAGCGGTGCGCTCGGTGCTCCGTCGATGAGGAGCGTCCAGTCCTCGAGGCTGCCTAAGCTCTCGCCGTCGGCGGTGCTGTGGATCATCGTCTCGGTCGAGAATCCGATCGTCGCGTACGCGTGCCCGGTGACGAACGAGGTCGTGGCGACGAGCGAGCCGTCGGGCGAGAAGCGGGTGCGGCTGGGTATGCCGGGCAGTGCCCAGTCGAGCCGCTCCGTCGTGCCGGCCGCGTCGTACACACGCGCCCGGTAGTTGGGGGTGATGCCGCGCTCCGAGCGCAGGCACGAGATCGCATCGGCGGATGCCGCGACCCGGTCGCAGACGATGTCGAGCACCGTGCGCGCCCCGGCGGTGTCGGTGAGGGGAACAGCGGCGACATGGCCGTATCCCTGCCCGGATGCCGTGTTGCGGAACAGGATGCGGTCGCCCGCCGGCAGCTCGTCGGTCGTCGTGTCGGCGGCCGATGGCGCGTTCTGCCGCTGCTGGTATTCGGCCCAGGCGGAGACGCCGATGCCGACCGTGCCGCCGAGCGCGATCACCGAGACAACGGCGATCATGATCCACTTCGTGCGGGGCGTCATTGGCTCTGCTCCGCATCGGCCGACTCGACGGCATCGCGCGGGGCTGCGAGGTGCGCTCGCAGCAGCCAGGCGACCACCGGGACGGCGACGAGCAGCAGAGCTGCGACAGTGATCATCGCGACCTCGCGGCCGACGAGGAACCAGTAGATGCCGAAACCGGCTGCCGAGATGAAGCGACTGAGCGCCACGACGGTCTGCGCCGCGGCGATCCCGGTACCCCTGGCCTCAGGTGGCGTCAGCTGTGCGGCGAGTGCGGCGAGCACGCCGTCGGTCGCGGCGTAGAACGCGCCGAGCAGGGCGAGGCAGAGGATCGTGGCCGCGATGTCGGCCATCGGCACGATCGCGGCGAGGTACGCGCCGAGCAGGCCCACGTGGCCGTACACGAAGACGCGTGCGCGGCCGACGCGGTCGGCCAGCCGCCCGAGCGGGATCGCGAAGGCGAGGAAGGCGATGTTCGTGCCGACGTACATGAGCGGGAACCACTGCGCGGCGAAGTCGCCGCGCGCCTGCAGCACCAGGTAGATGAACCCGTCGCCGATGGTCAGCAGACCCAGGATGCCGGATGCCGCGAGCACGCGCCGCATCGGGCCCGAGGTGATCGAGCTCCAGTCGAACTTCGGCTTGGGCTCGCTCAACGACCCGCGGGAGCGCGACCGCACATTCGGGACGAACAGCCCGAGGATCGTCACGCCGACCACGGCGAAGCCGAGCGAGGCGACGAAGATCGTGCCGTAGCCGTCAGGGATCAGCAGCAGGATGAAGAACGCCAGCAGCGGTCCGATGGCGGCGCCGATGTTGTCGAGGGTCCGGTGCACGCCGAACGCTGCCCCGAGGTTCGCAGGTCTCGATGATGCGGTGATCACGGCATCCCGTGGCGCCGTTCGGATGCCCTTTCCGATGCGGTCTGCCGTGATCACCGCCGTCAGCGCTCCGAAGCCGGACGCGAACAGCAGCCCGACGCGGGCGACCGCGGCGAGGGCGTACCCGGTGAAGGCGACCCACTTGGGCTGGTCGAGCCGGTCGGACGTGTAGCCGCCGGCGATCCGGACCAGGGCGCTGATGCCCTGGTAGAACCCGTCGAGGAATCCGAACGCGATGGTCGACATGCCGAGGAACCCGGTGATGTAGAGGGGCAGGATCGCCGAGACCGACTCGGACGAGATGTCGGTGAGCATCGAGACGATGCCGAGGGTGACGACGGTCGATGAGACGGTGCGTCGCCCCGGCCGGCGCTTCTTGCCCTGGGTTTCTGTGTCCGCCTGCTTGGGCGTGTTCGTGAAGGAGATGTACACGGGTCACTCCGTCTTGAAGACGCCGAAGATCGTGTAGACGTTGCCGGTACCGGTCGACGTCACGCTGAGTGTGAGCGCTTCGAAGGCTCCGGCCATGGCGAGGGTGTCGGTGCCGCCGCCGCGCTCGACGAGGCCCAGGGCGCTCCACTGCTTGCGATAGTGCTCGCGGATCTTCGCCGGGTCGGTGCTGCTGGAGGCGACGAGGCTGACCTGCATGACGGTGCTCTCGGTGGCGATCGACGTCGAGACGACCTTCGAGTCGTCCATGGCGGTGGCGATGCGGGTCGGGAAGCCCGACACGATGCCGCCGTTGCGTGACGCCGGCGCGGGGAGAGGCGCCTTCACCAGCGGAACGGCGGCATCGAGCGGGGGCTCCTCGGGGGCAGGATCAGCGGGCGGTTGCGTGGCCATCTCCGACAGCGGCGGATGGCCAGTCCCGCTCTTCGGCGATTCGTCGGCTTCGTCGTTCGACGGCGGCACCTCCGATCCCGTCGTCGCTGTCGCTCCGGGCAGCGGCCCTGGTGTCGGTGCGACTTCGGCCGACGGAGTGGTCGAGACGCCTGTCGCGTCCGGCCGCCCCGCTCCGTTCCAGACCATGGCCGTCACGATGCCTCCGACGACCAGTACCCCGACCACGCCGATGGCGATCTTCATCGCCGGTGTCAGCGTGCGTTCTTCTGCTGTGTGTGTCATCCACCCGTCTCCCCTCGGGTCTTGATGCGTGTGCGCTGTCGGTGCGCCCGCGCCCTCAGTACGCCCCTCTCGGAGCGAACATGACTCTGGCCGTGCGCCACATGATCTGCAGATCCGTGATGACCGACCAGTTCTCGACGTAGCGCAGATCGAGGCGGATGCTCTCGTCCCAGCTCAGGTCGCTGCGCCCCGAGATCTGCCAGAGCCCGGTGATGCCGGGCTTGATGTAGAGGCGGCGTGAGACGGTGCCGTCGTAGTCGCTGACCTCGCTGGGCAGCGGCGGCCGCGGGCCGACGACGCTCATCTCGCCGGCGAGCACGTTCCAGAACTGGGGCAGCTCGTCGAACGACAGCTTGCGCAGGATCCGCCCGACGCGCGTGATGCGCGGGTCGTTCTTCATCTTGAACAGGAGGCCCGAGCCCTCATTCGCCGCTTTCAGCGCGGCGAGCCGCTGCTCGGCATCCGCATGCATGGAGCGGAACTTCACGATCTGGAAGGGCTTCCCATCCCGGCCCACGCGTTCTTGGAAGAAGAACACGGGGCCGGGAGAATCGAGCTTGATCAGCAGCGCGAGTACCGGCGTCAGCAAGATGATCGGCACGAGTGCGAGGGTCGATACGACGATGTCCAGGGCCCGCTTGAGCACGTGCTTTGCACCCTCGTAGGTCGGGATCTGCATCTTGATCATCGGCAGGCCGTCGACCGGTGTGAACGACAGCCGGGGACCGGCGACGTCGGCGAGGTGGTCGGTGAGGACGAGTTCGGATGCCGTGCCCTCGAGCTCCCAGCTGAGCCGCTTGATGAAGTCAGGGTCGCGTTCGGGGCGACCGGCGACGATGATCGTGTCGGCGTTCAGCGCGATGGCGACCTCGGCGACCGTGTTGAGGTTGCCGAGCACGGGGACGGTCGTGCGTCCGAGGTCCATCTCGCGGGCGTTGCCGTCGAGCAGCGTGGCGCCGACGATCTGGTAGCCGGCAGTGCCGATCGGCTCGAGGGCGCGCACGACGTACTCGACCTCATCGCGGTTCCCCACGACGAGGGTCTGCGACGTGAATCGGCCATGGCGACGCTGGATGCTCAACCAGCGCCGCCACGACCACCGACTCATCAGAAGGCCGAGCAGGCCCGTGGGGAGGGTGATGAGCACGGTGAGCCGCATCGAGTCCCAGTCGAGTAGAACGGCCAGAACCGCCATCAGTCCGATGGCGAGGCCGGAGGCATGCGCGATGCCCCGATACTCGGCGGTGCTCGAGCCGAACAGAGCCGTGAGGCTCGTGCGCATGGCGAGCAGCGTGGCGAACCACACCGTCGCCAACAGCGCAGCGCGCGTCACGACATCCACGGGCGGTTCACCCAGATGAAGCTGGATTCCGGAGGCGACGCCAGTGGCGATCGCGATCACGGCAGCATCCGTCAGGCCGAGGCGGACGCGGTGCGCCCGTTCCCAGTGCAGACGGTGCTCCAGCGTCGCCGAGACGCGCGGCATCGGAGCCGTGGTCGTCTCGACCCGTACGCGCGGAACGGACGCCGAAATCACGGCCGAGTCCTCGCGTGTCAGGCTCAGAGCGTTCTCCACGGACGTCATGTCCGTGCACCCCGAGCAGTGCATGCACGCATACCCCAGTGCGACATTGCTTCCCCAGTTTCATCCCCAGTAACCGTGATCCCACATCACGGCGCATCCGAACGTCACAACCCCTTGCGACGGTTGCAAGACACGTGATCCCACATCACGGTTGCTCGCATCGATCCCACTCGATGCTCACTGTCTTGCAGTTCGGATGCCGCTCACATTAGCCCAACCCGGCACGCGATGCCTAGACATTCGTCGGTTAATTCTCCGGATGACGTCACGAAGGGGAGAACCCCCGCGTCGGGCGGCTCCATGACGGGTGAAAACCCGATGCGCAGCAGGTTCGCTCCGTGGCTACTCCGCGGCGCAGATGCGGTAGCGACCGCTGTCGGCGAGGACGTCGGTCGTGCACTTCGCGCCGGTCAGGCGAGGGACGCCGTTCATGGCGGGCGCATCCCACAATCCCACGTGGGCTCCACTGAGCACGATCGGCGAGACGGCGGCGCCCCAGGGAGCGGCGGCCAGCCACTCGGCGTCGTTCTCGGCGACCCATTCGGCGAGCGGTTGGATGGCGTCCCGCTGCATGGCGAGGGTCTCCCAGCGCGCCGCAGTCGTCGCGACGACGACGTGCAGTACCGACCCGGCGCCGATTCCGAGTGCGAGAACGGATGCCGCCACCACCGCGACCACGCGCGTTCCGCGTCCGCGGAATAGCAGTCCGCAGGCCCAGACGGCGGCAGCCGCCAGGATCGGGAAGAACGCGAACACGCCGGGTGCGGGATGCCGCACCCACAGCGGCAGGTGAGATGCGGTGGCCCACCACCCGACGAACGCGAGCGCACCGACGAACGCCGGCCACACGTACAGCGACACGCTCTTCGCGGAGTCCGAGCCTCGAGCAACCCAGAGTCCGGCGGCGATCAGTCCGATCGACACCACGGCGAGCACGACAGCTGCCCACACCGGCAGCGACCACGAGTCGGCAAGCGTCGTCAACTTCGACACCACGGTCGTCGGCTCGCCGCCCTGCCCGCCGCTGCGGACGAACCACGCGAGTTCACGCAGGTGCCTCACGAATCCGGCCGGCCCGAGCGAGATCAGCGCGAACACCTCGACCAGGAACGTCGGCAGCGCCACGAACAGCAGCGGCACCCAGGATCGCTTGAGCAGAGTCTTGACTCGCTCACCGACCGTCGAAGCATCGGACGGCAGCAGCCACAGCGCCACCGCGAACGCGGGCAGCGCCAGCAGCGCGATGAGCTTCGCCTGAACAGCGAGCCCCACGAGCAGGCCGGCCAGCCAGGTGCGGCGGGGCAGGACGACCAGCGCCCACACGAGCAGCGCCGCCGCGGGGATCTCGCCGAGCAGATCCGCGGGGCCCTGAATGGGCGAGACGCCGACACCGGTCGTGAACGCGAGCGGCACGGCGACCGCGGCGAGTGCCGCCCAGCGCCCGCCGATTCGCCGCCCGAGCACGAAGAGTCCGGCCAGGAGCAGTGCCCAGTAGGCCAGCGGGATCAGGCGCCCGCCGATCACCGGGTCGATTCCGGTCGCCAGCATCGCAGCGACCGGAAGCAGCACGACCGGGCCGGTCGAGATCCGCGGATCGAACGGTGTCAGCGTCGAGCCCGAGAGCGCGCCGTCGCTCGTGTAGCCGAGGCCCGAGAGCAGGTTCAGCGGGACGGTGAGGTTGAACGCCTCGTCCTCCCAGAAGCGCCAGACGACCAGGCTGTTCCACGCGAGCACGAGGTGCCCGGCGAGCAGCGCCGCAGCCAGCACCCAGAACAGGGCAGAACGAAGCGTCTTCATGTCAATCGACAGGAACCGGGCGTCGGACGGAGCGCAGCGGCGCCGAGGGGCGCAGCGACTGCGTCCACGTCTCGCGGAGGGCGGCGATCGCGAACTGGCGCAGGCGCTTCGGGGGCAGGCGCAGACTGGCGGCGCGTCCCCACATCGTGCCGCTCTGCGACTCGCCGCGGCGGGGGATGCTGGTGACGCTCACGTAGCGCACGATGAAGTCCGCGCGAGCCTCGGCCAGCGAGAAGTGCACGTGGGGCACGGAGGCGTCGGCCGGCACGGCATCCACGAGCGCCCGCAGCGCTGCCGGTCGGTAGGCGCGCAGGGGAGTGTTGACGTCGGGGATGCGACGACCGGATGCCGCGGCGATCAGCAGTCCGACGCACGCCGTGAGCGCCTGCCGGTACCAGGGGTCGGTGCGTCCGCCGCGTACGCCGTGCACGACGTCGGCCGACGTCGACTCGATGGCGCGGATCACGCGGACGAAGTCCGTACCCAGGAATTGTCCGTCGCCGTCGACGTGCACGATGAGGTCGGCGTCTGATGCCAGCCCCAGGCGGTAGGCGGCAAGCGCAGTCGGCCCGTGGCCACGATTCGCTGGCTGGGTCTGCACCTCGACGTCGGACGTGTCGTCGAAGACGTGCGTCGTCTCGTCTGTGGATCGGTCGTCGGCGATGAAGAACGAGACGCGCTCGGCGAGCGGTGCGACGTGGTCGCGGATCTCGTCGATGAATCCTCGGATGCCCTCGGCCTCGTTGTAGGCGGGCATGACGATGGCGAGATGGGTGACGGTCACGGAATCCTCAGGCGCTGGTGGGTGCGCCGGTCGCAGCGCATGCACCTAGTACTCTAATGGAGTGAAGATCCCTGCCCGTTTGCGACGCCTGGCGGGTGTGGGAAGCCGGTTCCTCATCGTCGGTGCGATCAGCACCGTGATCGAGATCGCGGCGTTCAACCTCTTCGTCTTCGTGTTCGACTGGGATCCGGTCGTATCGAAGATCGTCGCCTCGCTGGTCGCTCTCGTGAACGCCTACATCGGCAATCGTGAGTGGGCGTTCCGCCACCGCGACCGCCGAGGACGGATCTCAGAGCTCGTGCTGTTCCTTGCGACGAACGGCGTCTGCACGCTGCTGGGCGCCGGCCTCGTCTGGCTCGGCGTCGAGGCGCTGGAGGCCATCGTCGGTCACGCGACCGGCGCGTTCGCCCTGAACGTCGTCAACCTGATCAGCATCGTGATCGTGGTGCTCTTCCGCTTCGTGCTCTACCACAAGGTCGTCTTCCGCCCGTCGAAGCCGCCGGCTGACAACGCTCCCTGAGCCCGTCGAAGGGGCGGCGCCAGCCAGGGCAAGCAAGAAAAAACTCGGCCCCAGAGGGACCGAGTGGTATTGACCAAACATAGCACGCTCCCGGATCCGGCGGAATCACCAGCCAGTTGGTCGGGACAGCTTGCCCACGATAACGGGCAACTGTGACGAGGTAATCTGTGCGGTCGTCAGCTGATGCCACCAGTGGTCTCCCACCCCGTCGGTGGACTTCCCAGCGAGCGCACCCGCGAGATAACTGCGCGTTGGATTGACCGTACCGACGGGGACACGTTCCCGAGCTTGGCGAATCGGAAACTCCAGGTCGCTGTCATTGCTGATCACAATCGCCGCGTCCACGCGCTTCTCGAGGACATCAAGCAAGAGATGGGATGCGACGTTCACGTCAGACCCCTTCTCCTCACGCCGTGCGACCGAGGCCATGAAGGTTGCCTGCGGGCTGTCATCTCCGTTTGAATCACGCACCATGAGCGGCCAACTCGGAGTGGTAAGAACAGGTCGCTGTTTCTTGTCCGCCGTCGCAAGAGGAGCTGTGGCCACACGCGAGACATACGTGCCCATCTCCATCACATCCACCGAGCTATGTCCCTTGAGCGCTCGGAGATAGACATCCTGATCGTGCTGACCCGACTGGTTTCCGGCGCCTTTGATGCGAGCTGTGCAGTAGACGACGCGAGAAATCGATGAGTCCGCCCAGTGGGCACCGGGTCCTGTCAGTAGCGTCGCCGGCAGTTCGCGAAGATCGAGCCAACGCCATCCGGCAACTCCGCGTCCGCAGAGGCCTCGTGCACCGTAGTAGAGGTTGAAGCCGTCGATGTATACGCCCACTCGCATGCCTGACACCCTAACGGCACGCTCAGACAGGTGAGCTCCAAATCACGAGTCGCGTTCGCGTACCGCCGCCGCGGTATTCGGAACGGAAGCTACGTGAAGCCCCTACGCCCCGACCTTCGTCCGCGCTCGCCGCGCCCGCTTCGGCTTAGCCTGCGCCGCCGTCAGCTCAGTGGGTGCCTGTTCCAGCGTGTGCGTCGAGCCGTACGTGTACGACCCGTAACCGTAGCTGTCCGGGCCCTTGGTCGGCAGCATCGTCACGACGACGCCGAGCAGGTTCACGCCCGCGGTCTCGAGCGTGCGGATCGCGCCGGCGAGCTCGGGCTTCTTCGTCTTGCCCGACGCTGCGGCGAGGATGATGCCGCGGGTCTTCTTGCCGACGACGGCAGCGTCGGTGACGAGCAGCAGCGGGGGAGCATCGATGAGGATGTAGTCGAAGTATTCCTCGAGCGGCTTGAGCACCCGATCCATCGCCGACGAACCGAGCAGCTCGCTGGGGTTCGGGGGAATCGGTCCGCTCGGCAGCACGAAGAGCTCGTTCTTGCCCCACTTCTGCAGTGCGTCGGCGACGTCGATCTGGCCGATGAGCACGTTGGTGAGTCCGACGCCGCCCTCGATGCCCATATAGTCTGCGACGCGCGGCAGACGCAGATCGCCATCGATCAGGGCCACGCGAGCGCCGGTCTCCGCCAGGGCGATGGCGAGGTTCGCCGTCGTGGTCGACTTTCCTTCACCGGGTCCAGCGCTCGAGACGACGAAGGTTCGAGACGTGGAGTCGACCTCGAGGAACTGCAGGTTCGTTCGCAGCGTGCGGAAGGACTCGGCGCGCGGGCTGCGCGGGTCGGCGTGCACGATGAGCGGGCGCTTCTTCGCCTCGGGGTCGTACGCCACACCGCCAAGCATCGGGCGGTCGGTGATCGTTTCAAGATCGTGGAGGGTGTGGATGCGGGTGTCGAGAACGCTGCGCAGCACGGCGAAGGCGATGCCGGCGGCGAGCCCGAGGAGCCCGCCGAGGATGATAAGCAGCGGCACGTTCGGGCTCGACGGCTTCGTCGGCTCGGCAGCCGGGTCGGTGACAGTGATCTGCACGGGGCTGGCTCCGCCCTCGGCATCGGGACGCTCGAGCTGAGTCTGCACCACGTTCGCGAAGCTCACCGCGGTCGCGTCGGCGATCTTCGCCGCCTGCTTCGGGTCCGTGTCGGTGACGGTGATGTCGATGAGAACCGTGTTCAGCGGCGTCGTGGCCGAGACACGCGACGAGAGCGCCTGCGCCGAGACGTCGAGTCCGAGCTCTTCCACCACGGGCTCGAGCACGAGGGCGGTGCCGACGACGTCGACGTAGCTGGTGACGATCTGACGCGCGAAGGTGGTGCCCTGCACGAGATCGCCGGTGGCGGCTCCCTCGGTGCGTACGGACACGTACAGCTGCGTGGATGCCACGTACTTCGGTGCCTGCATCGAGGCGTAGGCCGCGCCCCCGGCGAGGCCGACGATCAGCAGCACAAGGATGACGATCCAGTTCTTGTGCAGGATGCGTATGTAGTCGCGAAGCTCCACGCGTTCGATTCCCTCGGTTGTTCGTTGACGCCGCTGCGCGACGCCGTGTCGGTCTACAGGTTACCCGGATGCCGCGATCGGCCCGGTTTCAGCCGCTCACCGGCTCATAAGAGCCGTAAACGCCGTATGCGGTCTTGTCGACGCCCTTGGTCGGCAGCATGGTCACGACGACGCCGAGCGCCTTCGCTCCGACACTCTCGATGCTGCTGACGGCATCCGTCAGGCGGGGCGTGTGTGTCTTGCCCGCGGCGGCGACCAGGATCGCTCCGTCCGCCTGGCGGGAGAGCACTGCAGCGTCCGTCACCAGGCCCACGGGAGGCGCGTCGATGATGATGATGTCGAACGCCTGCTTCAGTTCTGCGATCAGGTTTGTCATCGCCGCCGAGCCGAGCAGTTCGGCCGGGTTGGGCGGAATCATGCCTGACGGGAGCACGAAGAGCGCACCCCGGCCCCAGCGCTGCATGGCATCGCTCGCCGCGACGCGGCCGATCAGCACTTCAGTGAGCCCGATTCCGCCCTCGATCGCGAAGTATTCGGCCACTCGTGGCAGGCGTAGGTCGGCGTCGAGGAGGGCGACGCGCGAGCCTGTCTCGGCGAACGCGATAGCGAGGTTGGCAGCGGTCGTGGACTTGCCTTCACCAGGCCCGGCGCTCGTGATCACGAATGCTGCCGGGTCGCCGCCGACCGCGAGGAATGTCACGTTCGTGCGAAGCGCCCGGAACGCCTCGCTGCGCCGGTCGCGCGGATCTGCCGCGATGGCCAGGGGATGCTCCCGCGCGTGCGGGTCGAGTGCGATGCCACCGAGGATCGGGATCGTGACGGCGCGCTCGACGTCCTCGATCGAGCGGATGCGGTTGTCCAGCACAGCGCGCAGGGCGGCGGCGCCAACCCCGGCGGCGAGCCCGAGCAGTGCGCCGAGCGTCACGATCAGCGGAATGTTCGGCGCTGCGGGCGTGACGGGCACCTGTGCGGCCTCGAGCGTGTCGATGCGCACGATGCTTGGCCGGGTGTCGATCGGTCGCTCGAGATGCTCCGCGACGACGGTGGTGAAGCTGTCTCCGACGGCGTTGGCGATACGGGCGGCCTGGCCGGGGTTCGCATCCGTGACCGTCAACGTGATCGCCGTGCTGGAGGTGGCTGCGGAGGCGCTGATCTGTGATGCCAGTGCGTCAGCGGTGGTGTCGAGCGCCAGATCATCGATCACCGGCTGCA
This sequence comes from Microbacterium sp. Bi121, assembly GCF_918698005.1. Taxonomy (GTDB): domain Bacteria; phylum Actinomycetota; class Actinomycetes; order Actinomycetales; family Microbacteriaceae; genus Microbacterium. Next base: position 23,157 of record NZ_CAKKLJ010000014.1, on the reverse strand, counting down.
GCACGAGGGAGCTGGAGATGATCGCGACGTAACTGCTTGCCGCCTGCTGAGCGTAGGTGCGGGCCAGGTTCAACTCTGCTGGCGTCGCGCTGCTGGTCTGCGCAGAGATGAAGAGCTCGGTCGAGGCGGAGTACCGAGTCGGGGTGGTGATGGCTGTAACCGCACCGATCGAGAGGCCGATCACGAAGAGCGAGACAACGAGGACGAGATTCCTTCGCAGAACGCGCAGGTAATCCTGGATGGTCATCGCTCTCCCGATGGTCGAATGCTGGTCGGCGACGGCCGAGTATCCTAAATGACACTAGTACCCCGCCGCGCGACTCGTGGCCCGCACGCACGGAGAGCTGAGAATGACGCCGGATACATCGAAGCTGGATACTCTCGTCGGTCCGCGACGACGAGCTGAGCCGGTTGTCCACGACGGACGCGACGTCGTTCGGCTGAAGGCGCTCGTGAACTCGGCAGCGGTGAACAGCTCGCCGACGCTGACATCGCCACGGTTCGTCAAGAACGCGAAGGCACGCAAGTCTCGCGGCTACCGCCGCATCGACTGGCTGAACGTCGGTGCGGCTGCGATCGCGATCGTGGTCGCCGTCGGAACGGCCACGTTCACCGGTGTGCAGATGGCGAGTGCGAGCCCGACGGCTGGTGCAGTGCAGATCCTCACGAGCGATGAGGCAGCGTTGGCTGGCGCAGAACAGGGCGTCATGGCGTCCATCGAGCGCCTGGACGAGACGATCCAGAAGGGCATCACGGAAGCCGCGGCGCTACGGAAGACGCTCGTGTCGCTTCAAGAGACGGACGAGCAGCCGGGCACCGCCGACTCCGACTCGCTCAACGCAGCGATCGCAGCGGTCGATGTGTATGAGAAGTCGCTCAGCGAGATCGTCCTCCCGGCGGCGCCGAAACCATATGTGCGCGGAGATGTCGACAAGAATTCACTTCAGAGCGTCGGCGACGCCATCGACCGAGTGCAGGAATCGTCTGAGGTGGTGGATTCTGGCGCCGAAGAGGTCCGCACGGCGCGAGCGAGCGTTGATGGACTGGGTACGACATTCACGACCGCACTCGCGACGTTCGCTTCGTCATTCGCCGCGCACGCCCAAGCTGAGGTCGAGAACTACCCTGTCGCGGAGCAGGAGTTCCGCGACGCGGTGGCGGCCGCTGCGGCGGTGGTCGGGAGCGCGCAGCTGAATACCTCAGCCGGACAGAATGCTCTCGCTGCGTATCGCGACGCCGTGATCGCGCTGCACGATGATGATTACCGCGCCCGGGTCGAAGAAGAGGCTGCCCGAGACAACCAACAGAACAACAATTGGACTCCGCCAGCGACCGAGGAGCCGGTGGATCCTGGAGCCACGGAGCCGCCTGTCGAGCAGCCTCCGGTTGAGGACGCGCCGCCCGCGGATGATGAGCCGCTTCTCTAACACCCGCCCACCCGTTCGCGGAGCCTGTCGAAGCGCACCGACCCGGCGACAGAGCCTGTCGAAGTGACCGGCGCGGTACACAGGACTCCCGCTTGGCTGTTGTACCTTGTCCACAATCGACCGGACGGTGTGCCACCATTGATTTGTGTGTCGGGCTTTCAATGCTGGCGCATAGAAGCATCTGTTACTGCTGGGGGGAAATCGGGTGGAACCGAGCGCAAGCACGGGATCAATTCCAATAGTGTCGGTCGCGCAGCGGCGCAGGCGCTTCGCAGCTGCCGTCGTCGACAGCCTGGCCTGGGTGATCGGCATCTTCGCCGCTCTCGCGCTCCGATTCGAGTACGACCCAACGCTCCGAGGTTGGACGGCGACGCTCGTCCTCGCCCTCGTCGCCGCCGGATTACAGGTGATCGTCGGCTATTATTTCGCGTTCTACCGGGGTCGGTACACGTACGGATCATTCGAAGAAGTGCGGATGCTTGGGCTTGCAGTGCTGCTGCAGGCAATCGTCCTTTCAACGCTGGTGATGTCGTTCGGCCCTATATTCGGCGTGCCGCGCGGCACAGTGATTCTGGCGTTCCCGTTCGTGCTGTTGATGATGTTCGGCGTGCGTTACCTGGCGCGCCTGATGCTCGAGCGGACGCGTAAGCCTGGGGACCAGGCGAAGCCAGCGCTGATTGTCGGTGCCGGCTATCTCGGCAGCACGCTGGTGCACAACCTGATCACAGACCCGGCGTCACCGTTCCGTCCAGTGGGCATCCTCGACGATGACCCGGCGAAGAAGAACCTGCGCTTGCGCGGCGTTCCGGTGATCGGACGCACGAAGAAGATCGCCGAGGCCGCTGAGAAGACAGGAGCCAGCGCTCTGATCATCGCGATCGGTCAGGCCGACAGCACGCTGCTTCGGCGCCTCACCGACGAGGCAGCGAAGGCCGGTCTCACTGTCTCAGTGACACCGACATTGTCAAGCTTGCTCAGCGGTGAAAAGTCTGCTGCGGACCTTCGTGACATCAGCATCGAGGACCTGATTGGTCGGCATCCTGTGGACACCAATGTCGAGCTGATCGCGGGCTACGTCACTGGGCGCCGGGTGCTCGTGACCGGTGCAGGCGGCTCGATCGGATCGGAGTTGTGCCGTCAGCTGGCCAAGTACGGCCCGAGTGAGTTGATCATGCTCGACCGTGACGAGACTGGCCTGCAGCTTGCGCAGTTGGGTACCGCCGGTCACGGGTTGCTCGATTCCAAGGATGTGGTTCTCGCCGATATCCGTGAAGACGCGACTCTCAGCGAGATCTTTGCCGATCGACGGCCAGAGGTCGTCTTCCACGCCGCCGCGCTGAAGCACCTTCCCATGCTCGAGCAGTACCCGAACGAGGCATGGAAGACGAACGTGCTTGGCACGCTCAACGTGTTGCAAGCCGCGCGCAGCGTCGGCGTCGATACGTTCGTGAACATCTCGACGGACAAGGCAGCGAATCCAACGAGCGTTCTCGGTCATTCGAAGCGCGTCGCTGAGAAGCTGACGGCGTGGGCAGCTGACGAGACCGGCATGCGCTACCTGTCCGTTCGATTCGGCAACGTTATCGGCAGCCGGGGGTCGATGCTTCCCACCTTCCAGTCTCTGATTGAGTCGGGAGGGCCGCTCACGGTCACTCACCCGGACGTCACTCGCTACTTCATGACGATTCCTGAGGCGTGCCAGCTCGTGATCCAGGCCGGCGGAATCGGTCGACCTGGGGAGATCCTAATCCTCGATATGGGGGAGCCGGTCTCGATCCTCGAGGTGGCCAAGCGCATGATTGCGATGAGCGGCAAGAACATCGAGATCGTGTTCACCGGCCTCCGTCATGGAGAGAAGCTGCACGAAGTGCTCGTCGGCAACCGTGAAGACCTCGAACGGCCGTTCCATCCGAAGGTCTCACACACTCGCGCCGACTCAATCTCGCCGGAGCGTCTGGACAAACAGGGCTGGATGGACCGGATGTTCGCCAGCCCGCGCAACAACGCAACCACGATCATCGAGCGCCTCAACGTCACTTCTGCGGAAGTTGAGTGATGGCGATGTTTGTCAGCGCAGTCGCGTGCGCGGTAGCGGCGGGGCTGAGCCCGCTATTGCTTCGACCTATACTGCAGCGGTCAGGTGTGCTCGACGTTCCCAACGCGCGGTCGTCGCATGCAAAGCCGAAGCTCCGTGGCATGGGCATCGCCACCAGCATTGGGATGCTCATCGGTACGATCCTTGCGCCGACCTACCTGCCGCTGTGGCTGGTTGTCGGAGTTAGCGTAGGGATGGCGATACTTGGCTTCGTGGATGACGTGCGGAGTCTCTCGGCTCGGGTGCGCTTCGTGCTGCAGTTCGTGTTCGGTCTGCTCTTCGGCGCCGCGAGCGCGGTGGCATTCGACATTCCCTGGTGGACCGTTCCCCTCGTCGCGGCGCTTTTCGCCGCATTCGTGAACATGGCAAACTTCATGGACGGTGCGAACGGGATTTCATCACTCTTCGGCGCGGTCGCCGGAACCGCGTTTGCTGTGATCGGCATCGCCACCGATCGTGAGTGGCTTTCAGTCGCTGGCGCGCTCATCGGCATCGCATTCCTGCTTTTTCTGCCCTGGAACGTCCTTGGCGCGGGCATGTTCCTGGGAGATTGTGGCAGCTATCTTCTCGGCTCGAGCGTCGCAACCACGTCGATCGCAGCCATCGCGAGCGGCGTACCGTGGCCCACTGCGCTCGCTCCGATGGCTGTGTACGCGACTGACACGTCTTCGACCATCGTCGCTAGGTTGATCCGTGGTGAGAGGTGGTGGGAGGCCCACCGACAGCACGTGTATCAGCGGCTCATCGACTCGGGATCGTCGCATCTCAGTGTCGCTTTGCTGCTCGCCTTGTTCGTGGCGTTCGCGTCCACCGGGGGCATGTTGGCACTGATTGACTTGCCCGGCGCGACCGCAATCGCGGCCGGCGCGGTCATCGCCGTGTGTGCGGCCTACATGCTGGTTTCTCGGCGTGTAATCAGTCTGAGACGAAAGGTGAGCACGTGAGGATACACGTGACCGGTGCTACCGGATTCGTTGGGCGGCACTTCATCGCAGAGGCCACGCGCCGTGGCCATGAAGTCGTCGCGCTTGTGCGTAAGATCGACCCGACAGTGACGGATATGCGCCAGATCGAGGTCGGGGATATCGCTGACCGAAACGACTGGTCCGAGGCCGTCGAAGGCGCTGATTCGGTCGTCCACCTGGCTGCGCGGGTCCACGTGATGCACGAACAGTCCGGTGACCTCGACTCCGTGTACGGGCGGGTCAACGTGGAGCCGACTATCGGCCTTGCCCGCGCAGCCGCGGATGCCGGTGTTCAGCGTTTCGTTTTCATGAGCTCTATCAAGGTCAATGGCGAACGTACGACGGGCGAGCCGTTCTCGAACGCCTCGAAGCCGTCGCCAGTCGACCCATACGGTCGATCGAAACTCTTGGCCGAGGAAGGGCTCGCTGAGGTCGCGACCCGAAGCCGTATGTCGGTCGCGATCCTGCGTCCGACAGTCGTCTACGGACCCGGCGTGGGTGGAAATATTCGACGAATCGGTGGTGCCGTGCGACGCGGCATTCCGCTCCCTATCGGATCGATTCTCAACGCACGGACGATGGTCTCGGTGGACAACCTCGTGACGGGTACCCTCGCATCCCTTGAGGCGGAGTTTGACGGATCTCGCGTCTTCCTCCTGGGCGATCCCACACCGCTTTCGACGCGTCAGCTTGCGGAGTATCTCGCCGAGGGCCTTGGGACGAGTGCGCGGCTGTGGCCAGTCCCGGTCGGCGTCCTCACGTTCGGTGCACGACTGCTTGGGCGGGGAGCCGACGTAGCACGGCTCGTTGAGGACCTCGTAGTGCGACCTGACTGGGGTGCGCTGGGTTTGTCAAGTGAGCGCCTGCGCTCCACGAGGAGCACCATCATTGAACTCGGGCATTCACTAAGCCAGCGGGGAGAGGTCTGACGGGTATGCGGATAAAGGTAACAAGGGTTGCCACGACGGCCAGCGGTCTCTGCAACGATCGAGGCGCCGAACGATGAACCGCCGACGGCGAGTGCTCTTGGCTGTGACGATCGATGATTCACTGCAGTTTCTTCGCGGATTCCCTCAGTACCTAGTGAACCGGGGCTGGGAAGTGCACGTCGTAAGTACGCCCGGAAAGCGGCTTGCTGAATTGTCGGAGATCGAGGGCGTAGTCACGCATGGCATCAAGATGGATCGAACACCTAATCCATTGCGTGACATTTTCAGTTTTTGCAGGTGGCTCTTGGTCATTGCTAGCGTGCGACCAGACGTAGTCTCTGTCGGCACCCCGAAGGCTGGCTTGCTCGGATCGCTTGCCGCTTGGATGCTTCGTGTGCCCGCGCGGGTGTACCTGTTGAGGGGACTGCGCCTCGAGACCAGCGCGGGGCTCCGGAAGCAGCTTCTGGTGTTCGCGGAGAGAATGACGATGGCATGCGCGTCCACCGTGGTGTCGGTCAGCGACAGCTTGCGAGAGCTCGCGATTGAGATGCGGCTGGCACCTAGTGACAAGATTGCGGTGCTCGGTAGGGGAAGTTCGAACGGTGTCGATGTCGAAGTATTTCGGCCAGACCGGATCAAGAACGGGGACCGAGCCGCGATCGCAAGTCGTCTTGGGATGGATCTGAACGTCCCGGTCGTCGGGTTCGTGGGGCGATTAACCCGAGACAAGGGACTACATGTTCTTGGCGATGCTATGTCAGCGTTAGAACGAAGAGGAGTGAACGCTCAGGTGCTCGTTCTGGGGGGCGTTGATGATGAATCTGGCGCCAACGGCGTAGCCCAACTCAGAAAGTCGTGCAGGAACATCGTGACGACCGGACACGTTTTGCAGCCGGCTGACTATTACTCCCTCATGACGCTACTTTGTCTGCCGAGTTACCGGGAAGGATTCGTAAACGTCGTTCTTGAGGCATCGGCCTCAGGCATTCCGGTTGTGACCTCTGATGCGACAGGGGTGCGTGACGCTGTCATCGACGGTGTCACTGGCCTGACATCGCCGGTCGCGGATGCAGACTCGCTTGCGGACAATCTGGCGCGCGTTCTACTCGACCCCACACTTGCGGGAAGCTTAGGCGCCAACGGGCGCAAGTGGGTTGTCGACAACTTCAGTCGCGAACGAGTCCAGGACAGCTACGCGAATCATCTCGAAGCACAGCTTGGTCAAGAACATGCCCAGTGATCGGCACCCCAGTGTTCAGTGATCGGACGCTTGCCACGCACGACTCGCTGTGCGATCTAACTCGCAGGAAAAGGAGCGCGAATTTATGAAGGTCCTCGTCACAGGTGGTGCCGGTTTTATCGGCGCAAACTTTATTGCGCATTGCCGGAAAATCACGCCTGACTGGGAGATGGTCGCGTTTGATGACCTCAGCACTGGAAGTCGAGATAATCTTGCCGGGTTGGGGGTCAAGTTGATCATCGCGAGCGTCGCGGACGTCACCGCAATCGAGAAGGCAGCCGAAGGAGCCGATGCGATTGTGCACCTAGGCGCTCTTGGCAGCGTTCCCCGTTCAGTCAAGGACCCCGTCGCAAGTCACGTCGCGAATCTGACAGGAACGCTGAACGTGCTCGAGGCTGCGCGGAAGAATCGCGCTTATGTGACCTTTGCCTCCTCGAGCTCGGTTTACGGAGCAAACACAAGCCTGCCTAAGTCCGAGTTCGATTGGACCCGGCCGATGAGTCCTTATGCCGTAACCAAACTTGGTGCAGAAGCATACGTGCTTGCGTATCAACGCTCGTACGAGCTTCCGACGTTGGCGTTCCGATTCTTCAACGTCTACGGTCCGCTTCAAGCGGCGGGTCACGTGTACGCCGCAGTCATACCGAGATTCTTGGACGCGTCGCTGAACGGCCGCTCACTCGTGGTTCATGGAGATGGTCAACAGTCTCGTGACTTCACCTACGTCGAGACCGTTACAGCAGCCTTGCACTCGGCAGTTTCGCGAAGATTGGTCGATCCTGACCCGGTGAACCTAGCATTCGGAACGAGAACGACGCTGATCGAACTGATTGAACAAATTCGCTCGGTGGTCGGTGCAGAGGTAACCGTTGAGCACGTCGAGGGTCGACTAGGCGACGTCCGCGCTTCTCAGGCTGATGGCATCCGTATGCGCGCGCTCTTCCCCGACGTTCAACCGAAGACGCTGGATGAAGGATTGCGCGAGACCGTCGCTTGGTTCCGTTCAGCATGAGCTTGCGGTGCCTCAAATCCCAGATGCACCCCGGTTATGCTCGGGGCCAGAGAGCGAAAGCGTGAACACTGTGAGGACATCTTGAACGAGAACACTGAGTCGATCGAGCAACGAATCCACGTGGCGATTCCGACGCTCTCGACCACGCGCGCGAGCCAGGTAATGAATTTATCCAGATCCGCGAAGAGCTCGGGACTCAGCATGGCTGTGTTTGCAAACGGCCTCTCCGCTTTTGAGACTCTGGAGGATACGAGCGTCGACGTCACAACGGCTGGGAACAACCTCGGCTTCGCAGGTGCCGTCAACCGGGCAGTGGAGCAACGGCCCGAGTCATGCGAGTGGATTCTTATAATGAATGACGATGTCGAGATCGATGATTTTGGGATCGTAGTGGATGCTCTTTCTTCTCTTCCTGAGGCAGACTTTGTCTCCTTTGGCGATGAGCCCCTTCACCGAATTCCGCGTCGTCGGGAGGTCTTTTTTTCTGTTTCGATGCTTAGCGGGTTGAGGCGTCGGCGTAGCAACACTCGATTCGTGGGTGAATCGCCGGCCGATCACTACGCACCGTTTAGCGCAGTTGCGGTCCGGGTTTCGGTGTGGGAAGCACTGGGCGGGTTGGACGAACGCTATCCCTTCTCTTTCGAGGACGCGGATTTTGGGCGTCGCGCGCGTGATGCAGGATACAAGCGCATCGCCCTAAGCGACCGCGGCGTGAAGCATCTCCGGGGCGTCACTGGCCGAGCCAATGTTGCGACCGTCTTGCCGGCTGCGGTCTGGGGTGCTTATATGTACCTTCTCAAGTGGGGAACGAGTCGACTGTCGGCCATGGTGCTGTGTCAGGGATCTCTTGTCCTCCGGGTGCCGCTTGTCGTCTTCTCTCGAAGCCCAAAGAGGCAGCACTTGGTTGGCATTCTGCGCGCCATGCGTGCGTTGGCCACTAACAAACGTCCAACGTTGCCAAATTATGACGCATTCTGAAGCGAGAAACCGAGTAGCACCAGGAAGTGTCACGCTCTTCTTGGCGGGGCTGACCTTTGCTTTGGCCTCGATCGGTCCGACGATCGTAGTCTTTGAAGCGTATTTCACGCCGAGTCAAATTAGCGCTGCTCTGCTCCTGATTCATGTGGGGGTAGCAACGGCCGTACGCCGTGCACCGTCGGCACCGCGCGCGGCTGCTGCGCTGTTGCTATGCGCGGCCCTCCTTGGAGTTGGTGTGGCGAGTGCTCCTCACTTGAATTCCGCCGCCATGGCGTTTCTGAACTTCATTAGCGGCACGATCACTGCCGTAGTGATCGGAGTTCAAGCTGCCGGCGCGCGAACGGTGCGCCTAAACGCCATCGATATTGGACTCGTTACATTCGTAGCGATCAGCGCCGCCCAGAACTTTGCTGGGACCGACGAGGCATCGACCGCCGCTGAGGTTCACGCGACTCTGTTGGTTGCCTGGGGCGGCTCCAACTACGTTGGTGCGGTCCTCGTGATCGTCGGATACTGGCTTCTCGCACGAGCGATGGAGATCGAACGCGGACGTTGGGTTCTGCTTCTTGCAATTGTCGCGTCATTCGTCACGGCAGTTTCAACGCTGTCGCGCGGAACCATCGTCGCTCTATCGGTGGGATTGCTGGTCGCTACGTGGAACTCCGGGGGTAGTCGATTCACCCGAGTTGTCAGTCGCCTCGGGGTTCTCGTGGTACCAGTCGTTGGACTTTGGCTGATGAACATCGTTGTCGGGGAACGGTTCGAGAATACGAGCGCCGATCCTGCGTACAACATTGATGCGCGGTGGGGACTTTACCGTCTCGCATGGGACGAGTTCCTGCGGTCGCCGTTGTTCGGCACCGGCTGGACAGGGCTGCGTGAGGTATCGCCCGCGCTGCTGGGTAGCCCTATTACGTTCGCCCACAATTGGTACTTTTCCGCGCTTCAAATCGCTGGGCTTTTTGCGCTGCCGATGCTGATTGTGTTTACGTGGCTAACGTTGCGCGGAGTCATTGGCGCAGGCGTCTACGGTGCGCCGGTTGCCGCTGCCTTCACCGCTGCCATGATCGAACCTGTCATGGAAGGCTACGTGGGAGCGCTCGTCATCGTTTCTGTCTTGGTTATATCATCCCGTGTGCGCGACGACAGGCAGGCAGAGAAAAGCGTTGCCGTGCGCCTATCGTCGTCGCCAACGTGATCGGACGGACGTCAGGTAGTTGACGGTGGCCCATTCAGCAGCGATGCCATCTCGGCCACGGCGGCGGGTGATTTCTCCCACCATTTCGTGCGTTCGACTTCTTCGACTTGAGCATCGGTGAGTCGCGCCCGTACCTGCTTAGCAGGATTGCCGGCGACGATCCAGTACCGCGGGACATCGCGTGCCACCACTGCACCAGCAGCGACGACGGCGCCTCTCCCAATGGTGACTCCGCTGAGTATGAGCGCTCCGTGGCCGATCCAGGCCCCATCCTCGATCACGATGTCTCCACGTGTTTCGGGGAATCCATCAGTTCCAGCCCCAGGCATTCCCATTCGGAGCCGAATGGGGTAGAGGGACAGTCGGTCAGTCGGGTGGCCGCCGCCGAGCAGAAACGTGGCGGTTGACGCGATGCTGCAGTAGCGACCAACGAGTAGGCGGGTAGAGTCGTCGCCGGCGTAAGTCCGAATATTGGGAGGGCCGTATGAGCCTTCGCCGAACTCCACTCGCCCCGCAGCCCTGAGTCTCGCGAAGCGAGACGTGCGCATACGAAAGGCCGCCCAGATATATCTTGGGTGCAGTCGCCGGAGCTGATTCATCATCAATTTCTTTCCAGTTCGGTGGGTGCTGGAGTGGGGTTGCGCTTGCGTCTTTCGAGGCCGCTGCGAACCCAGCGGGGTGCGTAAGCGAAGAAAATTGGCACGCTGCCCAGGAGTGAAATAAAGTACCCGACGAAGAATATCCAGATGTTCCCGTCGAGAATCGCCCATGTGGCCGACGCAAGCATTCCAACGAGTGCCAGACCGGCGTAAGGGAGATCGATTGCCGCGCGGCCAACTGTTGTTCCCGCGATAGATAGCGGCGACGTCACCGCCATGGCGGAAAAGGCTATCACCATCAACACAAATAGGGTGATATTGCTGGATTGTGATGCGAGATTGGTAAACGCTACGTACGCAACACCCACCGCAATCGAGCCCAGTACTGCTACCGCCGCGACGATTGTCGTGGACCGTCGAACGAGTTGTGTCATTTCATCGCGGTGCTCGCTCGTCATTGGTGCGACATCAGCGCTGACATGTATCGCCAACGCCTGCACTAGAGTTCGGGGTAGCGCCGCGAATCGCCAAGCGACTTCGTATAGCGCTAGCCAAACAGGGCCACCGACCAGCGCTACGATCCATCGATCACCCTGAAGGACCGCCGAGGCCACGAGCGTGTTTACCGTCCTGAGCATAGCGAAACGTACCCAGTTCAATTCGTGTGTGCCCTTGATGGTGTGCGGGGAGCGTCGAGCCTTAACGCTGAACCAAATCACGCAACAGGGTAGAAGGATCGCGCCGGACAGGAGCCACCCCATCGGCAATGCCCAATACGATGGCGCAACCAAGAGCCATACGCTGGTGATTGCTACGGCACCAAAGGCGTGGCCGGCCATCGCGAGATTTCGTATCGAGATCCATCCTTCCAACAGCGACGACTGCGCGATGACCAAGAGCACGCTGCGGACGGCGGCCGCGAGCGACATCGCCGCGATTGCCAAGATGCCTTCAGCCACGCTCGTCGTGCCTGCGAAGGTGGTGGAAGCGAGCACAACCCAGGCCAGTACACCGACGCATCCCACGATCAGCGCACCAACAACGGACAGTAAGCTTGCCTGTATGTGCGTCGCAATTCTGCTCGCGAAATGATAGCGCGAAGTGAGTAATGCCGTCCCGCCAAAATCGAGAGACAGAGCGATCGTGGAAATCGATGCTAGAAGTGCCCAGAATGCGAAATCGTTCGTGTCAAGGGTCAACGCTCCCAGCAACGGAAGCGCGAAAAGTGCGACGAAACTAAGGAGGGGGCCGGTGGCACCCCGAATCATCCTGCGCGGCACGTGAAGACGAGATCGAGTGTGCATGGCGATCTTATTCTAGGCTATGTGGGTTGATCCCTGATTACACGACTGTACGAGGAGCGCCATGCACATTGTTCACGTCATATCCAGTCTGGAGACGGGCGGGGCGGAACGATTGCTAGCGGATCTAGCCGCGGAGCAAGTCCGTAGGGGGCACGATGTGCGTGTGATCACTATGAGCGCCGGCGGGGATCTGGTGTCGAAGGCGCAAGGTGCCGGCGTAGACGTATCGCAGTTCGAGATCCGGCGAGGGTCTCTCATCGCGCGATTTCGAAGTGTGTGGCACCTGTGCCGCGCGATTAGAGGTGCTAGAGCTGACGTTGTGAACGCTTGGATGTATCACGCGGGGTTGCTCGCTTCGGTTCTGTACCCCTCACGGCGCCGAGTCGTTATTGGCATCCATCACGACGCTCCGGCTGATCCCCGTATGGGGAGCGCGCGACACATGGCGGCTGCGCTGAAGGTTCTGAGCGCGAGGGTCGGCGCGGTCGTTTACGTCTCGAGCTCCGCGCGTGCTGCTCATGAAGCCGCGGGCTTTCGGGGCGAGCATGGCGTTGTCATCTCCGGCGGCGTCGATACGTCGAGATTTACGCCGACCGACGGGGTGGATCGTCAACGGACGAGGGAACGTGTTGATCCGGCCGCGCGTCGAGGTGACTCGATCATTGCGTACTTAGCGAGAAATCATCCTGACAAGGATCCCGCTGTCGTGATCCAGGCAGTCGCGAGTGCCAACTTGGAGCTCGGCAACTTGAGGCTCTGGATGATCGGCCGAGGTTTCGACGCGAGTAATCGCGAAATCCAAAGCCTGATAGAGCAGGCAGGATTATCTGGCGCAGTCGTGCTTCAGGGTGTCGTTGCCGCGTCCGAGGAGTTCCTCGCCGCCGCTGATGTCATTGCAGTCAGCTCCCGAACAGAATCCTTCGGATTGGCGCTCATCGAAGGGATGCTGTCGGGACTTTCGCCAGCTTCGACACGGGTGGGGATCGCCCCAGATATACTTCCTGCTTCGAGGCTCGCAGAGATCGGAAACTCCGAATCACTGGCTACGGCGCTGAAGCATGCAGTGCGCGATCAAGACCGTGAAAAGTATCGTGAACTTGCCCTCAGATTCGGGCTGACCACCATGGCGGATCGGTACGAGCACCTATACGAGAAGCTGGCGGGACCGCCAAGCCAGAACTCGAACTAGCCTTAGATCGCCGGTTCACGTGCTTTCGTCTACGAGAGCCCGTCGTCTAATCAACAATTCGCACAAGACGTGCAGGCACTCCCACGTAGAGCCCATTGGGGACGCAATCTTCGGTGACGAGCGCACCAGCTGCGACGACGGCGCCTCGGCCAACGGTAACCCCCGGGAGAATCGTCGCGTGCGCGCCGATCCACGCGCCGGCTCCGATCGTCACTGGCGCGGCTACATCGCGTCCCGCGCGCCGATCTTCCGTACCAATCTCGTGCGTTCCGGTTAGAATCACGGCTCGTGGACCGATCGAAACGCGATCACCTATCGTGACTCGGGCGGCCGCGTCGACAAACACCTCACTGTTGATCAACACAGCCCGGCCAATCGTCACCCGCGTCCAACCAAAGAATACATTTGCGTTGATCGAGGATCGTTGCACGTCTAGGCCAGCGACTCGGAGTGCTCGCCACCGAAGTCCACGGGGTACGAGTTTCGCTCCGATGATGCCGTTCAGAACAACATCACGGTAGAGGTTTTGGACGAAAGCAGGCACACGAGCAGGATAGCGGCCGGCTCTGATCCCCGACTTCTGTCCGTCGGGCGCAACTGATCCGGCGATTGGCCCCGCCGTCGACTTTCGCAATTCCAAAACCCCCGTGCTCGCCAATCAAAGCAGGTCGACGGTATCGCCTGTCAGACGGTTACGTGTATCGAGCGTCGGCACAGCTGAGTTCGCAACCAGATTGAGGTCAATGTCATCATGGTCGGTTACCAGAATGACCAGATCAGCGGATGCAAGGCCTTCCTCGAGGTCTCGAACCCGCGTTACTCGCTCGGGCCAATGATGGGGCTCAACATGGATGTCGAATCCGGATACATCAGCACCTCGTGCATTTAGCAGGTCAATGAGCGCCAGCGAAGGTGATTCGCGAATATCCCCTGTGTTGCGCTTGTACGCAAGTCCGACTAGAAGGACCGATGCGCCACGCATGGCAACAGAGCTGTTATTGAGCAGAAGGGCCGCCCGGTCGACTACGTAATTTGGCATGTGGTCGTTGACGTCATTGGCGAGCTCTACAAAACGAAAATTGCGTCCAAGCCTGCGTCGAACTTGCCAGGAAAGGTAACTCGGATCGACAGGTAGGCAATGTCCGCCGACTCCTGGCCCGGGTGTGAACTTCATGAACCCGAACGGCTTCGTCGCGGCTGCATCGATCGCTTCCCAGATGTTGATATCGAGCTCATTGGCAAAAACGGCAAGCTCGTTCACGAGCGCGATGTTCACGTGGCGAAACGTATTCTCGAGCAACTTCGTGAGCTCTGCTTCTTTGGTTCCGGAGACGCGGACGGTTCGATTCACCAGACTGGAGTAGAACAGGTCGACCTGCTCAGTCGATGCAGGATCGATGCCGGATACGACTTTAGGCGTCTCTACGAAGCCCCACGTCTTGTTGCCCGGGTCGATACGCTCAGGGCTGTATCCCACGTGAAAGTCGAGCGCCGCTCGAAGGCCGCTTCCTTGTTCGAGAATGGGGACGACAATTTCCTCAGTCGTACCCGGATAAGTTGTGGACTCCAGAATGACTGTCGCGCCGTTCTTCAGGTGCGGAGCCAGTGAGTTTGCAGCGGACTCGATGAACGTTAGATCTGGGAGCGATTCCTTCAACGGTGTGGGTACCGTGATCACCGCGTAATCGAAGTCGCGCGCATCCTCGTAATTCGTTGAAGCGAGGTAACGGCCAGACGCTAGGGCGGCCCTCAGGGTTTCTTGTGCGACGTCATCGACGTAAGAGTCCCCGGCGTGAAGTCGATCGATCCGACGAGCGTCGAGATCAACGCCCACAACATCGTAGTCAGCTTCTACCGCACGCATCGCCACCGGGAGACCAACATAACCTTGCCCGACGATTACAACCTTCACAGACATTGCCGCCTAACTCGCTTCGGATAGCCGTGCAGAATCTATCACGGTCGTGGTTCGTGAACGAGCCGGGTCCCGGGCCGATCGGCCGTATCCTCCTCCGACCACCGCTTCCTCGCCCCCACCTGGACGATCCGCGCGGCCTCCACCGGCAACGGCGCATAGTCCGGGTCCGGGTGCTTCTGCCGGTGCGCCTTCTCCAGTTGCAGCTGATTGATCAGTTGCCGGTGAGTGCACGCACCGGCACCCAAGCTCCAGGATCACCCGCGACAACGCATACCCACCCGCGGATGACGAACTTTGCGCCAGCCGTACCTTGCTCCGTCGGAGTGAGGTTGTCCACGAACTGCCCCACGTCCCATGCATCTCCAACGGGAGCGGCAGTGCCATACGTCAGCCCCCTGACATTACGGCGTTCGACAGCACCCGGGTTGCCGGAGCCCCTCACGCGGTGACCGGCGGCCCAACCGGTCAAGTCGACACCATCTAGTAGCCACCCCGTAACGGTGCCCTCAATATTCATGGCCCCTGACCCGGTGGTGGCCTTAGCCCAGTCGCCGTTGAAGCGGACATTGGAAGAAGTTCCCGTCGCGTTCTTGCTGATGACCATGCAGCCATCCGCGGGGTTCTTGAGGCTCATGTCAATCCGCGAGTTTGTGAGTGCGCCAACCTCGATGCAGTGTCCGCCGCTTTTCCCGATACGTCCGCGGAGCGTGAGTCTGTCAACAATGGCTGACGCACCGATCCTTACCGGCACGGCCCCGCCGCTGCGCGGAATGTCCACGTTGATTTCGACGTCGGATGCGTCGACGATAGAGAGCGCCTGGTTCGCGTTCGCCGCGTCCGTCGTATGAAGGAGGGACGCGACGTTCAGGCGTTCCACGCCACGAACCGGAATGTCGCACGCAGCAGACCTTACCCCGGCAGTCTTGGTCAGTACGACGCTACCAATTGATACTCGATTGATTTGTCGGACGCCTTCGACTGTGTAGTTGCCGAACACACTGAACCCCGACGCGCCAGAGGTATCCACGATGATCTGCCCGACTGTCACGTCTGATACTGTCTGTCCGCGGTTCGGTTCGATGTCGAATCCGCCAGGCATTGCGACGACACCATCCGAGCATCCGACCCCCACGCTCGTCAGTGCGTTCAGTGAGACCTTTGAACAATCAATCAGCGAAACGGCGTTTCGCCCGGACGATCGGTCTGCGACGGCGTTAACCCGATCAATTTTGACTCGTGTGGTTCCGCCCGTGATGTAGAGAGTGTCGCCGGCAGGATTGCGTGAGTCGATTAGGGAAATGTCAACATCCGCGCACCCGTCCAGCCGGACGTCGTGCTTTGCCTCGTCGACTGGGTATACGACGGCGTCCGACTGAGCGAGGCCATTGCTCGCAACGTTGCCGTCCGTGCGAATTGTGCCGATCTGTAGCCCACTCACGTTCCGGAACAGAAACAGCGAGTCGCGCGACGACGTGTCCTTGCGCTTGACTCGACCATCCATGTGCACACGGACGTCCGACACATCCGCCCACGTGATGGGAGCGTCAGAGAGGTACGTGCCGTGCGGAACCCAAAACTCGGCGCCGGACGCCAACGCTGCGGCTTTTGCTTTATTGATCGCTGCTGTGTCATCGGTGACGCCGTCGCCGACTGCGCCGAAATCCTTCACGTTGACCCGGAGCTCGCCTTTGCCGACAGCGCGAGAGCCGTGATCAGGTCGGATCGTATCGAGACCCCCGTCAATCGTTTCCCCAAGTTGAGTCGCGAAGGCCGAATCAGGGTCTGCCGCGACTGCCGCCATTACGGGATCCAATTTCTCAGACTTCCGCGCTCGTTCGGCGGTTGTCCCGGCAAGGGCGAATGTGAGGCCGCTTGCCGCTGCGCCAGTAAGCAATGCCCGACGACCGTGGACTGTTCCAAACGGCGGATCAGATTGCTTCATTCTTCGAGTCTATTCGTGGCGGCACAGCGTGCTGGCGGGCGTGGCGCGACCCGGTAGTCGTTACCTCGGGTGTGCTCCTCAAACTCGGCGAAGTGTTCTCGCGGTAGTCCGGATAGCACACATCAGTAGCGCTTTCCACACACAGTTGCGCGCTCGGAAACAGCCAACGATGAGCCCCGAGGTGGACGCGGTCGTGAGTCGGGTGTAGGAAGCGGCGTGTTATCGCGATCGCTTCAAGTGCGACGTTGGCGTGAACCGTGGTTGTGGCCCGTGCGCATCCACCACGCAGCCGCGTGCTCGCGTGGCGCATCACCATCGCGTTGCGCCTCGGACAGCTGTGTGTCGTTGACGCTAGGCTGGCCTGCGGCGTTGTCAGAATTGACTATAACCAGGGGGCGAGGAAGAGCACACATGAAGGGGATAATTCTCGCGGGCGGTTCTGGCACGCGTCTGCATCCGATCACGTTGGGTGTTTCGAAGCAGTTGGTTCCGGTGTATGACAAGCCGATGGTCTATTACCCGCTGTCGACGCTGATGCTGGCGGGGATCGACGACATCCTGGTGATCACGACACCGCATGATGCGGCGCATTTCGAGCGGCTGCTCGGTGACGGGTCGCAGTTCGGGATCCGGTTGACGTTCGCGCAGCAGGCGTCGCCGGACGGCCTCGCGCAGGCGTTCACGATCGGTGCGGACTTCATCGGCGATGAGCCGGTGGCACTCGTGCTCGGCGACAACCTGCTGTACGGACCGGGCCTCGGCAACCAACTCAAGCGCTACGCAGGTGTGGATGGTGGCGCTGTGTTCGCCTACTGGGTCGCTGAACCGAGTGCATACGGTGTAGTTGAGTTCGATGATCTCGGTCGTGCAGTGTCGCTTGAGGAGAAGCCGACCAATCCAAAGAGCAACTACGCGGTGCCCGGGTTGTATTTCTACGACAACGATGTGGTCGAGATCGCGCGGGGGCTGTCGCCCAGCGCGCGCGGGGAGTATGAGATCACGGATGTGAACCGGGAGTACCTGGAGCGGGGGAAGCTGCAGGTGGAGGTTCTGCCGCGCGGCACGGCCTGGTTGGACACGGGGACGTTCGATCAGATGTCCGATGCCGCGGACTACGTGCGCACGATGGAGCGCCGCACTGGTCTGCGTATCGGTGTGCCGGAAGAAGTGGCATGGCGTCAGGGCTTCCTTACCGATGACGAGCTACGCGAGCGAGCTGAGAAGCTCGCAAAGTCGGGTTATGGCGCATACCTCTTGGAGACGCTGGAACGGGGGCGTTGATGTCGAAGCTGCTGGTGACCGGCGGAGCCGGGTTCATCGGATCGAACTTCGTGCACCATGTGGTGGAGCACACCGATCACCGGGTGACGGTGCTGGACGCGCTGACCTATGCGGGCAACCGGGCGTCTCTGGCCGGTCTGCCGGAGGATCGGGTCGCGTTCGTGCACGGGGACATCACGGACGCGGCACTCGTGGACGAGTTGACCGCGCGGGCAGATGCCGTGGTGCACTATGCGGCGGAGTCTCACAACGACAATTCGCTGCACAGTCCTCGCTCGTTCCTGGACACCAACATCGTCGGCACCTATACGCTGCTCGAAGCCGCGCGGAAGCATGAAACCCGGTTCCATCACATCTCCACCGACGAGGTGTACGGGGATCTGGAGCTGGATGATCCGGCACGGTTCACCGATACCACTCCGTACAACCCGTCGTCGCCGTACTCGTCGACGAAGGCCGGGTCCGATCTGTTGGTGCGGGCGTGGGTGCGGTCGTTCGGGGTGCAGGCGACGATCTCGAACTGCTCGAACAACTACGGCCCGTACCAGCACGTGGAGAAGTTCATCCCCCGGCAGATCACGAACATCATCCGCGGCCTCCGCCCGAAGCTGTATGGGGCAGGGGAGAACGTGCGGGACTGGATCCATGCGAACGATCACTCGTCCGCGGTGCTCACGATCCTGGAGAAGGGCCGCACCGGGGAGACGTATCTGATCGGCGCCGACGGGGAGCGGAACAACCGGGACGTCGTCGAGTTGATCCTTGAGGAGATGGGCCAGCCGCGCGACGCATACGATCACGTCACCGATCGGGCCGGGCACGACCTGCGATACGCGATCGACTCGACCAAGCTCCGCACTGAGCTCGGGTGGACTCCACGGTTCGCGGATTTCGAGTCCGGTCTCGCAGCGACGATCCAGTGGTACCGCGACAATGAATCGTGGTGGGCGCCTTCGAAGGGCCGGACTGAGGCGTTCTACGCGTCGAAGGGACAGTAAGTGGGCGACATCGCCTTCGGGAAACAGCTTGAGGTCACAGAGACCCCGATCCCTGGTCTGCTCCTCTTCGACCTGCCGGTGCACGGCGATTCCCGGGGCTGGTTCAAGGAGAACTGGCAGCGGCAGAAGATGACCGCGGCGGGCCTGCCGGATTTCGGTCCGGTGCAGAACAACATCTCGTTCAACGACGCGGCCGGGACGACCCGCGGCATCCATGCGGAGCCGTGGGACAAGTTCATCTCCGTCGCCACAGGGCGGATCTTCGGCGCCTGGGTCGACCTGCGCGAAGGCCCCACCTTCGGGGTCGTGTTCACGACCGAGATCGACCCGTCGAAGGCGATCTTCGTGCCCCGCGGAGTCGGCAACTCGTACCAGACCCTCGAGCCGAACACCGCGTACACGTACCTCGTGAACGACCACTGGTCGGCCGACGCCGACTACGCGAACCTGAACCTCGCCGACGAGAGCGCCGCCATCGACTGGCCGATCCCTCTGGACCAGGTGCAGATCTCTGAGAAGGACAAAGCACACCCGCGGCTCGCCGACGTCACCCCGATCCGGCCGAAGAAGATCCTCATCACCGGCGCGGACGGGCAGGTCGGCCGGGCTCTGCGTGCCGAGTTCGGCGAAGCGGCGCACATCGATTACGCCACCCGCGCCGACCTCGACATCACCAGCGCCGACCTCGCGGACGCACGCCGGTGGCGCGACTACGGCACCATCATCAACGCCGCCGCCTACACCGCCGTCGACACCGCCGAGACCCCCGAAGGACGCAGGACCGCGTGGGCGATCAACGCCGAAGCGCCCGCCGCGCTCGCCCGCATCGCCGCCGAGCACGGCATCACCCTCGTGCATATCTCCAGCGACTACGTCTTCGACGGCACCGCCACCGGCGCCTGCACCGAGGACGCACCGTACAGTCCCCTCGGCGTCTACGGGCAGACCAAAGCCGCCGGCGACCTCGCCGCAGCAACAGCCCCGCGCCACTACATCATCCGAACATCCTGGGTCATCGGCGACGGCAACAACTTCGTCCGCACCATGGCGAACCTCGCCGCACGCGGCATCGACCCGACTGTCATCGGTGACCAGACCGGCCGGCTCACCTTCACCCACGACATCGCCGCCGGCATCCGGCACCTGCTCGCCACCCGCGCGCCCTACGGCACCTACAACCTCACCGGCACCGGACCCGCACGAACCTGGGCCGACATCGCCCGCGACGTCTACCAGCACCTCGGCCACGACCCCGCCCGCATCTCACCCGTCACCACCGCCGAGTACTACGCCCAGGCCACCGCGCCGACCGCACCACGGCCGAGCAACAGCATCCTTGACCTCGACAAGATCACCCGTGCAGGGTTCACACCGACCGACGCCGACGACGCGCTCGGCGACTACATCCGAGTGCTCTAGTCGAGAAGATTACTCGCACCCCTCAGTCGTAAGCGTTTCGCTTACTGGGCGGACCATCGGTGTGTGCTGAATATCTAGTTCGCCGTAGGGGCCGGAGGCCCCGGAAAACTCGGCGCTCACGGTGCGCGTCTGTCCAGGTGCGTTTTTCACTGCGATCTTCACCGCACCACGACCGAGATGTTGGACGCCCGAAGCCTGGATCGCTTGTCCGTCGATGGTCGCACCAGTGAACGTAGATCCGACGGGGCCGTAGAACACCAAATAGGTCGCGACGTGACCCTTCTCAAAGTACTGCGCTGGTGCAATCGGATAGGGGAGTGCTGGCGCCGCGCTTGGGCTCACCGTGTTGGTGAGCGTGGCAGTTGCCTCGAAGACAGGGCTGTCTGGATCCGTGCACTGTGTAGAGCTTGCGGCTACATCGAGCTGCATGTAGTAGTCGAGTTTGCTTTGAGTGAAATCGTTCACGTAAACGCCAACAAGCGTGCGGTCCTGGTTACTCGTGGGGAGGCGACCTGAGAGCTTCGACTCGCCGACGAGCCGGGCTTCCTCCTCGTTCGCCGGCGAGTAGAGAAGTCTGTTTTCGTCGACCGCCCGAGCGAGACCGTCCAGCATGGCTTTCGGGTCCGCGTTCCCTGTCGTAAGAGATTCGAAGATAGACTGCGCGGCGGTGGCAAAGAAAGCGTCTTGCACGGTGCCCGCCTTGATGTCGGTGAAGTACACCGCATTGAGCAGGATTGATACAGCGTTGTCGCTCGTCAGCGTGACGGGTGCGTCGAACAACTGGACCCAGTCGCCTTCGATCGGGACAGGTGTGGGGGCGACGACAACGGGACCCGTGGCACGAAGCAGATAACTCAGCGCAACAGGATCGAACGAAACCACTGCGTCGACCGGCGTATCAAAGGTCTCGGCCCAGTAGGCCTTGATGATGTCGACCGACTCACTGAAGTCGGGCGTCATCGTCGTGTCGGAAATCCACCGACCGACCTTGTCTCCGTAAAGTGCGACAGTCTCCGGATCCAAGTCGGTCACTGGCGTCGCGCGCCCGTTATCGAAGTTCGAACTCGATGCCTGCTGTGTGATGCTGATCTTGCCCTTGTCGGCCGTGATCATCACCAGGGCGGCCGGATTTCCTCCAGTCCCACGCGACTCGGCATTGTTCTGAAAGATCGTCAGATAGTTGCGCGGACCGTCGGCGCCGAGCGCTGCTGGCAGGACGCCGAGGATGTCCTTGGCTGGGCCGAGGAGCGGCTGCAGCTCGTCGACCGCACCCGTCAGTTGTGTGAGTGCGCCTTCGACCTGAGGGATCAGCGCGTCGTGATTGATCGACTCGAGATCAATTGCTGCCTTGTCAACCGCATCCGAGGCCTGGGTCACCGTCGATTGCATGCCGGTGATCGCGTCGAGATTGATGGCGCCGTTGACCGGCGTCAGGGCCTTGAGACTCAAGCCAGTCGCGGGAGTGACAGCGCCAGTGACGAGGTCGTCGGTGACGGCGGCAGCCGTCCGTACGGCGTGCAGATTGGGCCCGACGAACGGAACCCATTCGAGGCTTTTCCACGTGCTGTCGTCCGTTTGCTTGCGGGCGTCCGCGGTGAGGGACGCGAGCTTCGTAGCCGTGGCCTTCGCGCCCTCGCTGTCGCCGGCAAGGATCTGATTCTTCGCCGTTGCGGCGAGCGGCATGGCTTGCTCGAGCGAGGTCTTCGCGGACATCGCGCGGTCATAGATCGGCTTGCCGATCAGAACTCCGGCAAGAGCGATCACGAGCAGAAGAAGGAGGATCCCCATCGGCACCCAGAAACGGAAACTGCGCAGCAGGGGTCGGCGCGGCTTCTCAGCACGCAGCTCGGCTCTTGTCGTCATGGAGTCCATCGTATGGAGGGAAAGCAGAGGGGAAGCCGAGAGGGCTTATTCGAACGAGGCGTTTCGTCTCGCTGCGCTCACTCAACGACCCGCGGCGGGAGCATCGACCCTTCGACAGGCTCAGGGGTCGACGGCAGGCTCAGCGGACGAGCGCCGCGCGCACGATGCGTTCGACGTCGTCGATCCCGGGGGCAAGCTGCGACGCAGAGAGCTCGTACGTCTCGCGGGAGCGGCGGTACGGGTCGATAATGTCGTCCTCATCCGGCGCGGCAGGTGACAGCCCGCGTTGCGCTGTCACGGCGAGGGCCGCTGCTCGCAGTCGGTCGCGGGGGTCGTCGCCGGCGGCATCGGCCGCTGCGCGCGCTGCCTCGCTGCTGAGGGTCGAGGCCAGGCGCGCGAACTCGCGCAGGGTGAATGTGCGCTTGAGCGCGCTAGGCATGAGCTGCACCGAGTGCGACCGGTGCTCGCGGGCCATGGTCAGCACGAGGTCGGCATCCTTCAGCATTGGCTCCACCAAGTAGCGAGCGCGGTGGCCGGACGCGGCATCCGCGCCAGCACCGAGCTCGACCGCGATGTCCTGCGCGGGCTCGGTCATCGCGTGATCGACCAGCGCGTGCGTGCCCGCGCTGTGCACGCGCACGCCCAGCGGCTCGAGCCGAGCGCGCAACAGAATCTCTGCCATCGGAGAGCGGCAGATGTTGCCCGTGCACACCGTGAGGATCGTCGGACGGTTGTCATCGACCTCGGGCGCAGTGCTCCGCGGAGCCGGGGCGGGAACGACGGGGGCCGGTGCCTGTCTC
>NZ_CAKKLJ010000013.1 GCF_918698005.1 Microbacterium sp. Bi121 | reverse complement strand
GCGCTGCCCCGCCGCCCCGCGCCCCGCGCCCAGCATTTCGCTGAGAAATCATCTGCCACTCGAGACACCACGTGGCGAATGGTTTCTCACGCGCGCGTTGATGTCTCGCGACGACGTGTCGGGGGCTGCTCGCGCGGATCCCGCCGCAACGTGGCGAGCATCGCCTGCTGGGGATGCGACACACGCCGCACACCCGAGGCATCGAGAGCCCGTGCGAGCGGATCGACCTTCCACGCGTCGGCGAATTGCCATCGCGCCACGGAATGCCCGTGGCGTCGCAGCCGGTCTTCACGCCGCTTCTCATCGGTCAGGCTTTGAGCTGCCTGCTCCGGGTCATCGAGCTGATACTTCTGCCAGCCGTCGGCCTCTCCGATCGTCCGACTCGTCGGGAAGTAGAAGTCGCCGCGGTCCAGTGAGCCTTCGTAGCGGAACTCCTTCTGCAGTTCCGGGGTCTCGAAGCCGCACCATTCGATGACCGCTCGGCTGACGCTCTCTGACGGGGACTCCGCGGCGCCGTCGGCATGCGCGAGGAGCCAGGCGAGGCGTGCGCGACCCCGGCGGTTCTCCTGCTCGCCTGCCCGAATGCGGATGTCATCGAGACTCAGTGGACCGCCCTGGACGGTGGAGATCGCTGCGTCCATGACGGCCAGTGCTCGGGCCGGCGGAAGCGCCCTGGCCAGGTCGACGACGGTATCGAGGATGCCGGTGGTCAGCAAACCGTGCACGCGATCGAACTCGCGCGGATCGTTGCTGGTGTGAACGACGACGTCGCCGAATCGGCGTGATCGGGTGCGATCCGGATCGAAGAGGTGGATGTCGCGGGTCTCACCGAAGCGGGGGAGGCCGTGCACGACACTGGCGGATTCGAATGCGAGGATCGCGTCGGGGTGACTCAGTGCGAAGGCATGCACTCGGACGGCGTACTTCGCCCAGGACGGGAGATTCTCGTACTGCTCACGATCGACGTAGGTGCCCTTGCGCACGCGATGGAGTCTTTGTGGAGAAAGCGGTATTCCGAGCATCCGGCAATCCGCCGGCGTGAGCAGTGCCGACGGAGATGCGAGTACGGCGCGATCGGCGAGGAGCAATGGCATTCCAGCATCCTGCATCGCGCGCACACGAGGAATCCGCGCTATCCACATATTTCCAACGAGGCGCCGAGTTGCTGCAGGTGTGCAGGACAAGACGCCAGGCCGAGACACCATTCGACGGCTGAGACATCACGTGGGGCGTGGTGTCTCAAGCCAATGATGGTTTCTCGGGGACAAGAGGCGGGAGGCCGCTCACAAGAGGGGCATAGGATTACGCGGGAAGATTGGACAGCCCCCTGCCCTGACCCGCTCACAGCGCGGGCCTGAAAGAACGGAAAAGCATGGCCGCTGCTGCCAAGAGCAACACCAACTGGTTCGCGATCGGAATCTCCGCCGCGGTCGTCGTCGTCCTCGTTGCCCTCGGCGCCCTCGTCGTGGTCCTCAACAACCAGGCGACCGCACCCGGAACGGCCCCGAGCAGCGCGATCGTGAACGAGGAGACCGGCGCGATCAGCTTCGGCGAGGGCGAGACAGAGGTCGACACGTTCGTCGACTTCATGTGCCCGATCTGCGGCGACTTCGAGGACACGTACGGCGAGCAGCTCCAGAGCGCCGCAGCCGATGACAAGATCACGCTGAATCTGCACCCGATCTCGATCCTCGACCGCTACTCGCAGAACACCGAGTTCTCGACGCGTGCCGCGAGCGCCGTCTACTGCGTCGCCGCCGAGGCCCCCGACTCCGCTCTCGATTACTTCAACCTGCTCTTCGCCAACCAGCCGGAGGAGAACACCGCCGGTCTGTCGGATGACGAGCTCGCGTCCCTCGCCGATCAGGTCGGTGCCGGCGCGGCTGCTGACTGCATCGCCGACGGCACGTACAAGCGCTTCGTCACCTCGCAGACGAACGACCACGACATCCAGGGCACTCCGACCGTGGAGATCGACGGTGAGCGCATCGAGAACTCCGAGATCGGCGCGCGCTTCGCCCAGATCCTCGGCTGAGCAGATCCTCGGCTGAGCAGATCCTCGGCTGAGCACATCCTCGGCTGGGCAGGGCCGACTCTGAGCGGGCCGTTCCTTCGGGACGGCCCGCTGTTGTCTGCCCGAGTTGCCGCACGGAACCGAAGCGGATAAGATAGAGCGTTGGTGCCTTGCGCCCGGTTTCGGCGTGTCCGTCCGATGCTGGCATCACAATCATCCATCCACCGCAGATCGACCGGTCTGCAGAAGCGTCAGCGAGGCTATGGCTAAGAAAGACGGTGTCATCGAGATCGAGGGCGTCATTTCCGAGGCGTTGCCCAACGCGATGTTCCGCGTTGAGCTCTCCAACGGACACAAGGTGCTCGCCACGATCTCTGGCAAGATGCGGCAGAACTACATCCGCATCATCCCCGAGGACCGCGTAGTCGTGGAGCTCAGCCCCTACGACCTCACCCGCGGCCGCATCGTCTACCGCTACCGCTGATCGGTCGAGAAGTAACGCCCCAGGCTTTCCGCCTGCCCGGTGAAGACAGCGAACAGGAAACACAATGAAGGTCAACCCCAGCGTCAAGCCCATCTGCGATCACTGCAAGGTGATCCGCCGTCACGGCCGCGTCATGGTGATCTGCAAGAGCAACCCGCGCCACAAGCAGCGCCAAGGCTGATCTACCGGATCTGACACACAACTCAATACGAACAGGCAGGATCAAGACGCCGACCCTTCGACAAGCTCAGGGGCCACGGCTGACACCTCGGGACAGAGGCCCGGGTCCACATCCTGCCCCACACCTCTACTCATCCCAGGAGAAACCGCATGGCACGTCTTGCCGGCGTTGACATCCCGCGCGACAAGCGCGTGGTGATCGCCCTTACCTACATCTACGGCGTCGGCCGTACCCGCTCGGTCGAGATCCTCAAGGCCACCGAGATCGACGAGTCGATCCGTGTCAAGGACCTTTCCGACGACCAGCTCATCGCACTCCGCGACTACATCGAAGGCAACTACAAGGTGGAGGGTGACCTGCGCCGCGAGGTCGCCGCAGACATCCGCCGCAAGGTCGAGATCGGCTCCTACGAGGGCATCCGCCACCGTCGTGGCCTTCCGGTCCGCGGTCAGCGCACCAAGACCAACGCCCGCACCCGCAAGGGCCCGAAGCGCACCGTCGCCGGCAAGAAGAAGGCCCGCTAAGCAGCGGCCAGGGAATAGGAGAAAACTTTCATGGCTGCACCTAAGGCCGCCGCGCGCAAGCCGCGCCGCAAAGAGAAGAAGAACATCGCGCTGGGCCAGGCCCACATCAAGTCGACGTTCAACAACACCATCGTCTCGATCACCGACCCGTCCGGCGCCGTCATCAGCTGGGCATCGTCCGGCGGCGTGGGCTTCAAGGGCTCGCGCAAGTCGACCCCGTACGCCGCTGGTATGGCTGCCGAGTCGGCTGCCCGCCAGGCTCAGGAGCACGGCGTCAAGAAGGTCGACGTCTTCGTGAAGGGTCCGGGCTCCGGCCGCGAGACCGCGATCCGCTCGCTCACGGCCGCCGGCCTCGAGGTCGGTTCGATCCAGGACGTGACGCCTCAGGCGCACAACGGCTGCCGTCCGCCGAAGCGTCGCCGCGTCTGATCAGGCTTTGTGTGAGGGATGCTCCGGCATCCCTCACACGCCCGATCGCGGGCACTGACTTCCACAACTCAAGACCTCACCCACCACATGTCATATAGCGGGCATGTGATCGAAAGGAACACAGAGTGCTCATTGCACAGCGTCCCACACTGACCGAGGAAAAGATCGCCGAGAACCGCAGCCGGTTCATCGTCGAGCCGCTCGAGCCCGGCTTCGGCTACACCATCGGAAACGCGCTGCGTCGCAGCCTGCTCTCGTCGATCCCCGGCGCTGCTGTCACCAGCATCCGCATCGATGGTGTCCTGCACGAGTTCAGCACCATCCCCGGCGTGAAGGAGGATGTCACCGAGATCATCCTCAACATCAAGCAGCTGGTCGTCTCGTCCGAGCGCGACGAGCCCATCACCGCTTACCTGCGCAAGACCGGTGCGGGCGAAGTGACCGCCGCTGACATCTCGGCTCCGGCCGGTGTCGAGGTTCACAACCCCGAGCTCGTCATCGCGACGCTCAACGACACCGCCAAGTTCGAGCTCGAGCTCACCATCGAGCGCGGCCGCGGCTACGTGTCGGCGACCCAGAACCGCAACGAGTACGCCGAGGCCGGGCAGATCCCCGTCGACTCGATCTACTCGCCGGTCCTCAAGGTTAGCTACCGCGTCGAGGCGACTCGTGCCGGTGAGCGCACCGACTTCGACAAGCTCATCCTCGATGTCGAGACGAAGAACAGCATCCTCCCGCGGGACGCCGTCGCCTCGGCTGCGAAGACCCTGACCGAGCTGTTCGGCCTCGCACGCGAGCTGAACGTCGAGGCCGAGGGCATCGAGATCGGCCCGGCACCTGTGGAG
This sequence comes from Microbacterium sp. Bi121, assembly GCF_918698005.1. Lineage (GTDB taxonomy): Bacteria > Actinomycetota > Actinomycetes > Actinomycetales > Microbacteriaceae > Microbacterium. Next base: position 32,971 of record NZ_CAKKLJ010000013.1, on the reverse strand, counting down.
CCCGTGCTCTCCAGCGAGCTGTCCATGCCGATCGAGGACCTCGACCTGTCGGTCCGCTCCTACAACTGCCTCAAGCGCGAGGGCATCAACACGGTGTCCGAGCTCGTGGCGCTGTCGGAGACGCAGCTCATGAACATCCGCAACTTCGGCCAGAAGTCGGTCGACGAGGTGCGCGACAAGCTCATCTCGCTCGGTCTGTCGCTCAAGGATTCGGTGCCCGGTTTCGACGGCGCCCACTTCTACGGCGCAGGCGAAGACGAGTCCTTCTGACCTTCCCGAATATCTGACCAGGAGTTAGACGAATATGCCTAAGCCCAACAAGGGACCCCGCCTCGGAGGCGGCCCCGCCCACGAGCGCCTGCTGCTTGCCAACCTCGCATCGGCGCTGTTCCTCCACAGGTCGATCAAGACGACCGAGACCAAGGCCAAGCGCCTGCGTCCGCTCGCTGAGCGCATGGTCACGTTCGCGAAGCGCGGCGACCTGCACGCTCGTCGCCGGGTGCTCTCGATCCTCGGCAACAAGGAGGCCGTCCACGTCCTCTTCGCCGAGATCGCGCCGCTGGTCGCCGAGCGTGAGGGCGGCTACACCCGCATCACGAAGGTCGGCAACCGCAAGGGCGACAACGCCCCCATGGCCGTGATCGAGCTCGTCCTCGAGCCCGTCGCCCCCAAGGCGAAGAAGGCCGCCCCGAAGGCTGAGAAGCCCGCCAAGGCCGCCCCCAAGGCCGAGTCAGCTGACGCCGGTGCCGAGTCGCAGGAGGAGGGCGCAGCCGCTGAGGCCGTGGCCGCCGCTGCACTCGTCGACGGTGAGTTCGGTGCGGACTCCGCTCCCGCGAACGAGGACGGCTCCGCCCCCGAGGGCTTCGACATCAAGGGCAACAAGGACTCCATGAAGTTCCACCGCCCCGATGGCCAGTGGTACGAGCAGACCGTCGCCGAGGTGTGGTTCCGCACCGCTGAGGCTGCCCAGGCTGCAGGCTTCACCGAGGCCGGCGAGTAATTCACCGCGCAGAAGGCCCGCCCATCCCGATCAGGGATGGGCGGGCCTTCTCGCGTACTCGGCGAGTCCACGCCGGCGCCGTCGACGCGGGGGAGGATGCTGCCCGCGCTAGGCTTGCGCGAGTGAGTGAAATCCAGGATGCAAGGGTCCGCGGCCCCCGCGCGTACCTGACCTTCATCATCATCGGCCTGATCGCCGGCCTGCTCTCCGGACTCTTCGGAGTCGGTGGCGGCACCGTCATCGTCCCGTTGCTCGTGCTGATGCTGCACTTCGACCAGCGCCTGGCCGCCGGCACCTCACTCGCGGCGATCGTGCCGACGGCCAGCGTCGGCGTTATCTCGTACGCGGTCAGTGGTTCTGTTGCCTGGATCCCCGCCCTCATCCTCGCCGTCGGCGCCGTCATCGGCGCGCAGATCGGCACGCGCCTGCTCCCTCGGATCTCGCAGAGCGCCCTCCGATGGGGCTTCGTCGGATTCCTCGTCGTCGTGATCGTCAGCCTGTTCCTGGTGATCCCGTCGCGCGATGCCGTGTTCGAACTCGGCTGGATCAACGGCGCAGCGCTCGCGATCGTCGGCGTCGGCACAGGGATCATCGCCGGGCTGATCGGCGTCGGCGGCGGCGTCATCGTCGTTCCCGTCCTGATGCTCGCCTTCGGCACCAGCGATCTCGAGGCGAAGGGGACGTCACTGCTCATGATGATCCCCACAGCGATCTCCGGGACGATCGGCAACCTCCGCCACCGCAACGTCGACCTGCTCGCAGCCGGCATCATCGGTGTCTCCGCGTGCACGATGACGGCGCTCGGCGCGTGGCTCGCCACCCTGATCGACCCGTTCCTCGGAAACATGCTCTTCGCCGCGTACCTGGCGTTCATCGCCGTGCAGATGGCGATCAAGGCGCTGCGCGCTCGGCGCCGCTGAGCCCCGCACCTTTCACGGCCGCCCGCAGAGACCTCCGCGGCATCCGCTCGGTAGACTCGTCTGGTGCCTGTGAACAACGAACTGATCGGCTGGGAGTTCCCGCCGACACCGCCGTACCTGGTCGGCCGCGAGAAGGTGCGCGAGTTCGCCCGCGCCGTCTTCGCCGACGCTCCGCTGCACACCGACGTCGAGGCCGCGCGCGCCCTCGGCCACGCTGATGTCGTGGCGCCTCCGACCTTCGCGATGGTCATCCAGGACCTCACGCTCCAGCAGCTTCTCGCCGAGCCGGACTCCGGCATCGTGCTGGCTCGTACCATCCATGCCGAGCAGAAGTTCAGCTACTCGAAGCCGATCGTCGCCGGTGACGAGCTCACCGGGCAGCTGAAGGTCACCGGCATCCGCATGATGGCGGGAAACGCGATGATCACCAGCGAAACCGAGATCACGGATGCCGCGGGTGACCACGTCGTCACCGCGACGAGCGTCCTGCTCGTCGGCTCCGACGATGAGGAGGCAGCGGCATGACGTACGAAGTCGGAGACGTGATCGCCGAGCGCACCGTCCACCTCACCCGCGAGTCCCTCGTCCGTTACGCGGGTGCATCGGGCGACTTCAACCCGATCCATTACCGCGACGACATCGCGGCATCCGTCGGTCTGCCGGGCGTCCTCGCCCACGGGATGCTGACGATGGGTCTCGCATCGTCCGTCGTCGTCGCCGCTCTCGACGCCGACGCGAAGATCACCGAGTACGGAGTGCGGTTCACGCGACCCGTCGTCGTCGACCCCGAGAACGGCGCCGACGTCTCGGTGCTCGCCAAGGTCGGCGCTGTCGATGACGCCTCTGCGCGCATCGACCTCATTGTGAAGCACGCCGACACGACCGTGCTCGTCAAGGCGCAGCTGCGCGTCGCGCTCTGAGAAGCGGCCGAGACCCGATGGCAGAGATCACCCCGATTCCGCTCGCTGAGCTCACGACCCTGCGCACCGGTGCCGCCCCGGAGCGGATGCTGGAGGCGACGACCACCGACGAGCTCGTCGACGCGCTGCGCGAGGTGTGGTCGCGCTACGAGGAGTGGTTCGTCCTCGGGGGAGGGTCGAACCTGTTCGTCGGCGACGAGCCCTTCGACGGCACGGTCATCCGCGTCCTCACTACGGGCATCGAGCGCCTCCCGTCCCCGCACGCGGGCCGCGTCCGGGTGCGGGTGCAGGCGGGGCACGACTGGGACGACCTCGTCGCGTACACCGTCGAGCACGGGCTCGCCGGGATCGAGGCGATGAGCGGCATCCCCGGAACCGTGGGCGCGGCTCCGGTGCAGAACGTCGGCGCCTACGGCCAGGAGATCCAGGAGACGCTCGTCGAGGTCGAGCTGATCGACGAGTCCACCGGCGAGGTGTCGACGGCGCCGGCATCCGAGCTGGGGCTGGGATTCCGGACCTCCGTGCTCAAGCACCACTACGGGGGAGCGCCGATCCGGCGGGCCGTCATCCTGTCGGTCACCCTCGATCTCGCCGAGGTCGGCGAGACGGGGCGCGCGATCGGCGGCGACCAGCTGCGTCGCGCGCTCGGAATCACCGGTGACGAGACCGTTCCGCTCGCCCGGGTGCGCGAACAGATCCTCGCGATCCGCGCGGCCAAGGGCATGCTCCTCGACCCCCACGATCCGGACACGAGCAGCGCAGGTTCGTTCTTCCAGAACCTCATCGTCCCCGAGGTCGTCGCCGCGCAGCTGCCTTCCGCGTGCCCGCGCTGGCAGGTAGCACCTGACCTGGATGCCGCGACCGTGATCCCGCTCGAATCGTTCGACGGCTACGTCCCGCCGACGCAGACCGTGCGCCCCGAAGTGAAGGTCAGCGCCGCGTGGCTCATCGAGAACTCCGGCATCACGAAGGGCTTCCGCTTGCCGCGGTCGCGCGCCGGGATCTCGACGAAACACGCTCTGGCGCTCACCAACCGCGGTCATGCGACAGGGGCGGAACTCGCCGAACTCGCGCGCTACATCCAGGCGCGGGTGCACTCCGAGTTCGGGCTGCTGCTGCAACCGGAGCCCGTCCTGGTGGGTGTCGAACTCTGAACTGAGACCGCTGGGTCTACACTCGCGGGATGAGTGGACTCGTGCCGTACCTCTTCTTCCCCGGCAACGCAGCCGAGGCGCTGACCTTCTATCGCGATGTGTTCGGCGGTGAGATGGAGCTGTTCACGTACGAGCAGTTCGGTCGCACCGACGGACCGGGCGATGCGATAGCGCACGGCCTGGTGCGCGGCGCCGTCGAGATCTTCGGCTCGGATGCCGCGGGGGATCAGGATGCCGTGCAGATCTCCGGCGCGACCTTCTCGCTGCTCGGAACCGCGGATGCCGCGACGCTGCAGCGGTGGTTCGCCGCGCTCGGCGACGGCGGCACGATCACCGACCCGCTTCAGAAGCGCCCGTGGGGCGACTACGACGGGCAGGTCACCGACCGTTACGGCGTCCACTGGCTGATCGGCTACCAGGAGGAGTGACGCCTCGCGTTCTGCGGGCTACGCGAACAGCTTCTGCAGGCGCTGGATGCCCTCGAGCAGCTGGTCGTCGCCGAGTGCGTACGACAGGCGCAGGTATCCGGACGGGCCGAACGCCTCGCCGGGCACCACAGCGACCTCGGCCTCGTCGAGGATGAGGTCGGCGAGTTCCAGCGACGTGGTGGGGGTCTTGCCCGCCCACGTGCGACCGAGCAGACCCTGCACGTCGGGGTAGACGTAGAACGCTCCGAGCGGGTTCGGCACACGGACCCCGTCGATCTTCGAGAGCTCGGACACGATGAGCTTCCGACGACGATCGAACGCATCGCGGAACGCGAGCGCCTCGGTCTGCGGGCCGTTGAGCGCCGCGATCGCCGCGCGCTGGGCGACGTTGTTCACGTTGCTCGTCAGGTGCGACTGCAGGTTTCCGGCGACCTTGATCGCGTCCGCGGGGCCGACCATCCAGCCCACGCGCCAACCGGTCATCGCGTAGGTCTTGGCGACGCCGTTGACGAGGATCGTCTGGCCGGCGGCATCCGGGACCGCCTCGACGATCGACGTCGCCTTCACGCCTTCGTAGGTGAGGTTCTGGTAGATCTCATCCGAGATGATCCAGATGCCGTGCTCGACCGCCCACTCGCCGATGGCCGTGGTCTCCTCGGTCGTGTAGACCGAGCCGGTCGGGTTCGACGGCGAGACGAACACCAGCACGGTGGTCCGTTCGGTGCGAGCGGCCTCGAGCTGCTCGACCGTGACCTTGTAGTCCTGATCGGCACCGGCGAAGACCTCGACCGGGATGCCGTCGGCCAGACGGATCGCCTCGGGATAGGTCGTCCAGTACGGAGCGGGCAGCAGCACCTCATCGCCCGGGTTCACGACAGCCTGGAAGGCCTGATAAACCGACTGCTTGCCGCCGTTGGTAACGATCACCTGGCTGGGGGAAACCTCGAGCCCTGAGTCGCGCAGGGTCTTCGCCGCGATTGCCTCGCGCAGCGCCGGCAGGCCGGGGGCCGGGGTGTAGCGGTAGTTCGCCGGGTCGGCGAGGGCCTCTGCTGCGGCATCCACGATGAACTGCGGCGTCGCGAAATCGGGTTCGCCGGCTGCGTAAGAGATGACGGGCTTGCCCTCGGCCTTGAGCGCCTTGGCCTTGGCATCGACCTTGAGCGTCGCCGATTCGGCGATGGCGGACAGCTTGCGGGAGAGAGGAGCGCGTTCGGTCACACCTCAGATGGTACTCGGCTGCGTCCGCGGCCGTCGGGCTCAGGCGCCGTATGACGAGGGGAGCGCGCAGTAGTCGGCGAATCGCCTGGTCGGATTCGCCGGGTCGGTGACGTCGACGAGGGCGGATGCCGCGCTGTGCGGCTGCTCGTCTCCGGCCAGTTGCCACAGCAGGTAGTTCCACAGGCCCCTGACGCTCTGACTCATGAGATCGGCGGGTCCGGACACGATGACGATGCGATCGGTCTGCGGGTCGGCGCGGAACGGAGCGATGACCTCATCCCGGAGCCTCTGCTCGTCGCCGTCGGCGGTGTGCATCCGCTCGACCGTCTGGTCGGCGGCGATCAGCGCGGCTGCCAGGTCGTCGGCCGCACTGCGGGAGCGCTCGGCATCCTCTCCGGCCACCGCGAGGAGGCGCGCTCCTCGCTTGTAGAGATGCAGGAACTCCGCGGCGATGTCATCCCAGACCGTGCTCATGCGCCCAGGGTACGCCCGTCGGAGGTCATGCGGCCCTGGTTGTGAGACTGAGTTCCAGTTACACTGGTTCTCAGTCTCGCAACACCTGATCAGGAGTGAACGATGAGCGCTGCCACCCCCTACATCCCGCCGACCGCGGACTACGCCTTCCTCTACCGGGAGGCGTTCGGCCGCGACATCGTCGCCGAGGCATCCGGCGGAGCGATCACCGCCGACGACGCCGTCGAGATCATCGCGGGTGCCGGCGAGTTCGGAGCCTCGGTGCTCGCTCCGCTCGACCGGCAGGGCGACCAGGTCGGCGCGCGCCTCGAGAACGGCCAGGTGCACCTGCCCGACGGCTTCGCCGAGGCGTACCAGGCGCTCGTCGAATCGGGATGGGTGAGTGCGACCGCCCCGGAGTCCGCCGGAGGCGACGGTCTCCCTGAGTCGGTCGGCGCCGGCCTCGGCGAGGTCTGGAACGCCTCCAACATGGCCTTCGCGCTGTGCTGGATGCTGGGTGCCGGAGCCATCCACGCGCTCGACGCCGCGGCATCCGATGAATTGCGCGAGACCTACCTCACCAAACTCGTCAGCGGCGAGTGGACCGGCACGATGAACCTCACCGAGCCCGAGGCCGGCACCGACCTCGGCGCGATCCGCACCACCGCCACGCCGCGAGAAGACGGCACCTACGCGATCAGCGGCCAGAAGATCTTCATCACCTGGGGCGACCACGACATCGCCGAGAACATCGTCCACCTCGTCCTCGCGCGCACCCCCGGTGCGCCGGAAGGCGCCAAGGGCCTCTCGCTCTTCGTCGCGCCGCGCGTACTCGTGAACGCCGATGGCTCGCTCGGAGACCGCAACGGCATCGAGACCATCGCGATCGAGCACAAGCTCGGCATCCACGCCAGCCCCACGTGCGTGCTGTCGTACGACGACGCCACCGGCTACCTCGTCGGCGAGCTGCACGGCGGCCTCGCGGGGATGTTCGTCATGATGAACTCGGCTCGGGTGGGCATGGGGCACCAGGCGACCGGCATCTCGGATCGGGCGCTCCAGGGCGCGGCTGCCTACGCGGCCGGTCGGCTCCAGGGACCGGTCCAGGGCCGCCCCGCCGGGACGCCGATCGCCGAGCACCCGGATGTGCGTCGTATCCTGCGGTCCATGTCGAGCCGGGTGTTCGCGATGCGGGCGCTCGCCGTCCACGTCGGCGACCTGTTCGATCGTGCAGGCGATGACGATGCCACTCTGGCGATGGCCGAGCTTTTCGTCCCGATCTTCAAGGGATGGGCGAGCGAAGAGGCGCTGCGCGTCACCAGCGACGGCATCCAGGTGTACGGGGGCATGGGCTTCGTCGAGGAGACCGGCGCTGCCCAGCACTACCGAGACTCGCGCATCATCCCCATCTACGAGGGCACGACGGCGATCCAGTCGAACGATCTGATCGGTCGCAAGGTGCTGCGCGACCAGGGAGGGACGGTGAGCGCGCTGTTCGCACAGATCGACGCGACGGTCGCAGCATTGCGCGCGGCAGGTGGCGAGGTCGCCGTCCGTGTCGCGGACCGGCTCGGTCGAGCGGTGGATGCCGCACGCACCGCCACCGACGCCCTCCTGGGCTTCGGGGCCGGGCGCGATGCCTCTGCCGTCAGCGTCCCGTATCTCATGCTGCTCGGCACGCTCGTCGGCGGCTGGATGCACGCGCTCGCCGTCGTCGCCGTCGTCGCACACCAGACGCCGCGCGACGAGGATGCCGCGCGCCTCACCGACGCCGACTTCTACGCAGCCCACCACCTGGTCCGCGTGCACGCGCTGGCCGAGACGGTGACGGCGGGCGAGATCGACTGACCGGCGGCGAGAGGCTGCCATTGCCGCCGCCATCGTGAGCTTGCCCAGCGATCAGCCGATGAGGCCCACAGGAACGATGAACGACATCACGAACAGGCAGGCCAGCGCGGCCGGGTAAAGGTAGCACGCCGCGGCGAGGATGATCGCCGCGATGCCCAGAGGCTTGGGCAGCCGCTCGCTCAGCGTAAGCGGTCGGGGCAGGCTGCCCAGCAGAATCAGACTGGCGACGGCCGGGACGCTCCAATAGGGAGCGACGTTCCACAGCAGCATCCGGAACGGATCCATGCCGTCGGACCCGTCGAGCGAGAGGAATCTGCGGTCGAAGATCTCGAAGGCCAATGTCGTCGCCGCGGCGCCGATGGCGAGACAGCTGAGGATCATCGAGACGTTGCGTCGGATGCGTACTTCGCGACTGTTCGGCACGCGTCCGAGCGGTACCGCAGTGAGGACGTCCGGTGCTGGGGGGATCGACATCCGGCGAGCGTAGCGCCGGGCATGGCTACCGCTCGCGAGTTATCCACAACGAGCGACGGGAGAAGGATGTCCCCGCTCCGGCGTGATCCAGAGCGGGGAAATCCTTCTCCCGTCACGGAGCGAGCCTGCTTCGGGGTCAGTCCTCCTCGACCAGGAACTTCGAGTAGGCCGACAGCGTGAGGAACGCCGGGAACTCCGTGCCCAGCGACACCTCGCGGAAGATCTCGGCGGCATCGTCGAAACGGTCGCCCACCGACCGCGTGGTCTGCGCCAGCACCTCGGCGATCAGCCCCTCGATGTACTCCGGGGTGATGCGGGTACCGTCGTCGGTCGAGCGGTCCTGGTGGATCCACTGCCACACCTGCGAACGCGAGATCTCCGCGGTCGCGGCATCCTCCATCAGGTTGTCGATGGCGACGGCGCCGAGACCCCGCAGCCACGCCTCGATGTAGCGGATCGCCACGGAGACGTTGTCGCGCACGCCCTGTGCGGTGATCGGTCGCCCGATGCGCAGGTCGAGCAGCTGCTCGGCCGTCACACGGACGTCCTCGCGCTGCCGGTCGATCTGGTTCGGCCGGTCGCCGAGCACGGCGTCGAACTCCGCCTGAGCCGTCGGGATCAGGTCGGGATGCGCGACCCAGGTGCCGTCGAAGCCGTCGCCGGCCTCGCGCTTCTTGTCGGCGGAGACCTTCTCGATCGCGCTCGCGGTCACCTCGGGGTCGCGTCGGTTCGGGATGAACGCGCTCATGCCGCCGATCGCGAAAGCGCCACGCTTGTGGCAGGTCTGCACCAGCAGCTCGGTGTACGCGCGCATGAACGGTACGGTCATCGTGATCTCGCTGCGGTCGGGGAGTACGAAGCGTGCGCCGCGACCGCGGTAGTTCTTGATGATCGAGAAGATGTAGTCCCAGCGTCCGGCGTTGAGCCCTGCGCAGTGGTCGCGCAGCTCGTAGAGGATCTCATCCATCTCGAACGCCGCGGGCAGCGTCTCGATGAGCACCGTCGCGCGGATCGTGCCGTGCTCGATTCCGACGTACTCCTCGGCGAACGTGAACACGTCATCCCAGAGCTTCGCCTCTTCGCTGGACTCGAGCTTGGCGATGTAGAAGTACGGGCCGCGGCCCGCCTCGATCAGCTCCTTCGCGTTGTGGAAGAAGTACAGGCCGAAGTCGATCAGCGATCCGGATGCCGCCATGCTGCGGCCCGTGCGATCGATGAAGGTGAGGTGCTTCTCGACCAGGTGCCAGCCGCGCGGACGCATCACGATGGTCGGCGTCTGCTCGGCGGTGACCTCGTAGGTCTTGCCCTGATCGTTGGTGAAGCTGAGCTCGCCTCTGATGGCGTCGCGCAGCGACAGCTGGCCGCCGATGACGTTGTTCCAGGTCGGGCTGGTGGCGTCCTCCTGGTCGGCGAGCCACACCTTCGCTCCGGAGTTCAGCGCGTTGATCGTCATCTTCGGGTCGGTGGGGCCGGTGATCTCCACACGGCGGTCCTCGAGTCCAGGGCCGGCACCGGCGACGCGCCAGTCGGCGTCCTCGCGGATGTGCTTGGTGTCGTCTCGGAAGTGCGGGTCGTGCCCGCTGCCGATCTCGAAGCGCCGACGCAGGCGGTCGGCCATCCGATCGTGACGGCGGTGCGCGAAGCGGTGGTGCAGCTCGGTGAGGAACGCGAGCGCGTCGGGCGTCAGGATCTCGTCGAACCGATCGCGGATCGGACCGGTGACCGTGAGGGTCGGCCCCTGCTGGATCGTCTGCGTGGGCTCGGTCGTCGGGCCGGCGGTGGTCGGGGGAGCGGTGGGAGTGGTCATGATCGTGGTCCTTTGCGAGTGTCTGTGTCGAGAATGGGGCGGGTCTGCCTCGCGATATGACTGGCTTGACACCCACTCTGAGTGAAGATCAGCACCGCCACTGGACATTTTCGGGGTGAAGAATTCTCAATATTCTGCTTTCGTGACAGAATCGGCCGCATGACCGCCGTTGACGCCGCAGAAGACACCGACGCCCTCACGATCGGTCGTCGCATCCGCCAGCTCCGAACGTCGCGGGGGATGACGCTCGACGATCTCGCCACAGCCGTCGACCGGGCCCCGAGCCAGCTGTCGATGATCGAGACGGGCAAGCGCGAGCCGAAGCTCACGCAGCTGCAGGCCATCGCGCGCGCCCTCGGAGTCACGATCGACGCTCTGCTCGAGGGCGAGCCGCTCGACGAGCGCAGCGCCGCCGAGATCGCGCTCGAGCGCGCGATGAAGGGGCAGACGTTCCAGGCCCTCGGGATCGAGCCGTTCCGCATCTCCAAGACGATGCCGACGGATGCGCTCAAGGCACTGCTCGCGCTGCACGGCGAGATCGATCGCCTGAAGGACGAGCGCGCGGCGACCCCGGAAGAAGCGCGCCGCGCGAACGTCGAGCTGCGCCACCTCATGCGCAGCCAGGACAACCACTTCGAGGACCTCGAGAAGAAGGCCGCCGAGATCCTCGCCGCGGTCGGGCACCCCGGGGGCCCGCTGACCCAGCGCACGGCATCCGAGATCGCCGCCTATCTGGGGTTCACGCTGCACTACGCCCCAGACCTGCCGCAGACGACGCGCAGCGTCGCCGACCTCGCCAACGGGCGGCTGTATCTCTCGAGCAGCATCCCGGCCAAGGGCGATGCGCGAACCGCCGTCCTCCAGGCGCTGTCGAGCCGCATGCTCGGGCACGCCGAACCGCACAGCTACGCCGAGTTCCTTCGTCAGCGCGTCGAGACGAACTACCTCACCGGGGCCCTGCTCATCCCCGAGGCCCACGTGGTGCCGACCCTCAAGGCCGCGAAGGACCGCCGGGCGATCTCGATCGAGGACCTGCGCGACGCCTACTCGGTCTCGTACGAGACGGCGGCGCACCGCTTCACGAACCTCGCCACCCGGCACCTCGACATTCCCGTGCACTTCCTCAAGGTGCACGAGTCGGGCACGATCACGAAGGCGTACGAGAATGACGACGTGAACTTCCCGACAGACCGTCTGGGTTCCATCGAGGGGCAGATGTGCTGCCGCCGCTGGACGAGCCGGGTCGTCTTCGATGAGGACGACCGCTTCAACCCGTACTACCAGTACACCGACACCGGCAACGGGACGTACTGGTGCACGGCTCGCGTCGAGGCATCCAGCGAAGGTCTGCACTCGGTGAGCGTCGGCGTGCGCTTCGACGACACGAAGTGGTTCGTCGGGCGCGACACGACACACCGCGGCGTCTCGAAGCATTCCGTCGAGGTGTGCTGCCGCCGCGCGCCCGCAGACTTGGAGGAGCGCTGGCGCGAGCAGTCCTGGCCGAACGTCAAGACCCCGCGCACTCTGCTCGCCACGCTGCCCACCGGATCGTTCCCGGGTGTCGACACCACCGACGTGTACGAGTTCCTCGAGGCGCACGCGCCGCGCTGAGGCGGTATCAGCGGTCGGTTCGCGACGGTCGGACCATGAACACGTCGATCTCGTCCTCGGATGCCGGTTCGAATCCGTGACGTTCATAAAGGCGTCGCGCCGGACTGCCCTGCAGCACGTTCAGACGGAACGTGTCTGGTGCGTCGAGAACGGATGCGAGGATGCCGCTTCCGATGCCGTGCCCCTGCAGCGCGGCATCCAGGTAGAAGTGCTCGAGCCAGATCCCGTCATCGGCGGGCCGGAGTGCGATCGATCCCGCCTCTCGACCGTCGACCACGATCACGTGGGTCACCGCCGGGTCGAACGCCGCGCGGAATCGGTGCCGAACCCGCACCGGATCGAAGCGCCCGAGTCGCTCGAGATCGGCGCGCAGAACGACGGCACGCAGCTCGGCGATCCACTCCGCGTCGGCGACGACGCTCGGGCGGAGGATCCAACTCACGTGCGCAACCCTAGCCTCGCGACCTGCCCCACCAGCCGCGATAGCCTGTCGAGGTCGTGACTCGGGAGGGGATGCCATGGCGGAACAGGCTGCCGATACGGATGCACATCTCTGGCGGGAAGAGACAAGGTCGCTTCTGACCGGCCTCAACCTCGTCGTGCTGGTCGCCGCTGTCGCGGGCGGCACGTGGGGCGTCTTCGACTCGATGACGGATGCCGACGGCGACCGTTTCGCGGGCAACCTCGTCGTCGCGGCTCCCGGCATATACGCCGGATGGTGCATGCTCGAGATCGCATGGAAGAAGCTGGCGTCGATCGCGACGGTGCTGCTGAGGCTCGTCTCCGCGTGCTTCTTCGCGCCCGCGTTCGTCGCGGTGCCCGTCGGACTGATCCAATTGATCGCCGTCGCCTTTCCGGGGGTGGGTGCCGCGATCGCCGAGGCCGAGTCGCGGAACAGCGGTTTCCACTACTACTGGAACGAGGGAATCGCCTCGCAGCTGTTTCTCGTGCCTTTCGGCGGCTACGTCGTCGGCATGTGCATCCCGCTCGGCATCGCCCTCATCATCGTGTTGCCGATCATCTCGATCCGTGCTCCGCACATCGCCGCACAGGGCTCGCACCTCGAGAAGGTCGAGGTCGGCAAGCGCATGTCGACCACTGCGTTCGTCTTCGTCGGGCTCGGCGCGACGACGCTGGGCATCGTGCTCTGGGTGTTCGGCGACGGCGGCAGCATCCTCGAGTTCCCGGAGGACCTCGGGCGCTTCCTGCGTTCGATGTCGTACGGCTACTTCGACTGGGAGGACGCGATGTGGCTGCTCGGCGTCGTGTTCGTCGTGGCCGGAGTCGCCGTTATGGGTTGGGGATGCGTACGCGTGCTGTTCGCGCGCACCCGCGCCGCACGCGGCTGACTCGTGCCATCCCCCCCCCTCCCAGCGCGGGGTCAGGAGGCGGGCGACGCCTGCAGCAGCGCCCATAGTTCGGCGCGTGCCGGGAACGTCGACAGATCCGTGTCCAGCAGGCGACTCGCCTGCGTCACGCGTGAACGCAGCGTGTGTCGATGGATGCCGAGCTCCGCGGCGGCCGACTCGAATCGCGCGTCGTGCTGCAGCCAGGTGCGCAGCGATGCTTCCAGCTCCCGTCCGTCGGCCCGCATCGGAGCCAACCGCGACTCCGCCACCAATCGCGCGTCGTCCGTCACGAGAGTGCTGAGAATGCTCGTCGCCACCGTGTCGGCGTAGCGCACAGCCCGCACGCCGCTGCTGTCTCCGGCACCGCGCCCCACGGCGTGCCGGAGGGCTGCGGCAGCCTGGGCGTGCGCGCGAGAGAACGCGCCGTACCCCACAGGGCCCGATACCCCGAGCCGGATGCCGAAACGTTCGGCGAGCTCGTCGAAGAGGCCGACGTCCTCGGCGGACACGACCATCGTGATCCCGGCGTCCGACATCCCGCCGAAAACCGCCGTGCCGTGATCGGCCCTCCGGCGCTCCCACCAGTCCGCGATCGCGTCGGCGGGAGCATCCGCATCCGCGATCGCGATTACGATCGGCGCGGGAGGAACAGAGCCCAGCACACGGCGCGCGAGGGTCGGATCGTCCAGCAGAAGCGAGGCGAGCACCTGCGACCGCAGGCGACGCCGACTGCGGTCGAGCTGCTCGTTCTGCTCCAGAGCGAGTCCGGCCATCGCGATCACGGAGGTCACGACAGCGCGTGCCTCGGCGTCGAGCGAGGCGGTCCCGATGGCGATCACCCCGCGCAGGTGGCCGGTGCGGCCGAGAGTGAAGAGGGTGAACGAGTCGGTTCCGAGCGTCAGGGATTGCCCTGCCTGGCCTCCTCGGGTGATGAGCTCGGTCGCCCGCGCGGTCAGGCCGGCGAGGTCGTCCGGGTGCAGCGCCTCGTGCGGATGCTCGTGCACCAGCAGTCCGGTCGCGTCGAACATCCCGACCCAGTGTTCGAGTCTCCTGGCGAGCTCGGTGAGGGTGGACTCCAAGCCGCGCGGCCGGAGCGCCGCGACGGCGAGAGCACGCTGCGCGTCCAGCGCCCAGGTTCGTCTGGCGTAGGTCTGGGCGGCGATCGCCTCGGCATGGGCGCGAGCGATCGCGATGAACGGGGTGTCGTACGGCACCTCGAACAGCGGGATGCTCGCCCGTGCACATGCATCGATCAGCCGGTCGGGAACCTGCGGACGCCGCACCCCGGTGCCGAAGCCCAGCCCGAGGATTCCGCGCGCCGCGAGTCGGGCGACGTACTCGTCTGCGTCGTCGTCGGTGAACTGACTGCCGGTGGTGAGCAGGGTGAGATCGTCGGCGAGGAACGGAGTGGGATCGACGAGGTCGGAGGAGTGCACCCACCGCAGCGGCTGATCCAGCGCGCCGTCGTCCAGCTCGGCCTCGTCTCCCACGAGCCGAAGACCGAGGTCCCGGCGCCCGAGCAGTGCACGCAGGGTGGGGTGGTCCACGGCATCCTCCGAGGGTTCGATGTGCTTGTACAAAGCGGCGAACTGATTCAAGAAATTGTACTGGGCGGCGAGTGCGAGGCTGCATCGTCCGGTCTACGCTCGCGAACATGGCCCTTCTCGACACGGACGCCCCAGCTCTTCCCCTCGGCGGACCCGACCTCCCTCAGGAGCGTCGCCTGGTCACCGACCTGCCAGGGCCGCGCTCGGCCGAGATCCTCGCTCGCAAGGCGGAGGCCGTGCCCGCCGGGGTCGGACACACCGTTCCGGTCGCCGCGGTGGCAGCCGGCGGGGGAGTCGTGGTGGATGCCGACGGCAACTCGCTCATCGATCTCGGATCCGGTATCGCCGTCACGACCGTGGGCAACGCCCATCCGAAGATCGCCGCCGCGGTCGCCGCGCAGGTCGCCCAGTTCACGCACACCTGCTTCATGATCTCGCCGTACGAGTCGTACATCGAGGTGGCCGAGGCGCTGAACCGGCTCACCCCCGGCGACTTCGCCAAGAAGACCGCGCTGTTCAACTCGGGAGCCGAGGCCGTCGAGAACGCGATCAAGATCGCGCGGAAGCACACCGGCCGCCAAGCCGTCGTCGCCTTCGACCACGGCTATCACGGCCGCACCAACCTCACCATGGCGCTGACGGCCAAATCGATGCCGTACAAGAGCGGATTCGGTCCGTTCGCCCCCGAGGTCTACCGGGCTCCGATGTCGTACCCGTTCCGCGACGGGCTCTCCGGCGCCGACGCCGCGGCACGAGCGATCCTGCAGATCGAGAAGCAGATCGGCGCGGACAACCTGGCCGCGATCATCATCGAGCCCATCCAGGGCGAAGGCGGGTTCGTCGTGCCCGCCGACGGCTTCCTGCCCGCGCTGTCCGCCTGGTGCGCAGCGAACGGCGTCGTCTTCATCGCCGATGAGGTGCAGACCGGGTTCGCCCGCACCGGTCACATGTTCGCGAGTGAGATCTTCGGCATCGAACCCGACCTCATCACAACGGCCAAGGGCATCGCCGGCGGCCTCCCGCTCGCTGCCGTCACCGGTCGTGCCGAGATCATGGACGCCTCGCACGCCGGCGGTCTCGGCGGCACGTACGGCGGCAACCCGATCGCCTGCGCAGCTGCCCTCGCCGCGATCGACGTCTTCGAGAACGACGGTGTGATCGAGCGAGCGCAGCAGATCGGCGAGCTCCTCGGCGGGCGTCTGCGCGAGCTGCAGTCCTCCGACGCCCGCATCGGGGACGTCCGAGGACACGGCGCGATGATCGCCGCCGAGTTCGTCGACCCGCAGACGAACGCTCCGGATGCGGCGCTCACCGCAGCCGTCGCCAAGTCCGCGATCGCCCAGGGCGTGATCGTCCTGACCTGCGGCACCTACGGCAACGTCATCCGCTTCCTGCCGCCGCTGTCCATCGGCGACGAACTGCTGAGCGAAGGGCTCGACATCATCGCAGCGGCACTCGCCGCAGCCTGACACCGTCCGGTCGCGGCAGGATCGGGGGATTCCGGAGCCGCGACCGGCATGACAACGAAGCGGCACGACAACGAAGGAGTTGCAAATGGCTGAGATCACACGTGACGTGCTCATCGTCGGAGCGGGTGCTGCCGGTCTGACCGCGGCGAACGACCTGCGCAAGGCAGGACTGTCCGTGGCGGTCCTCGAAGCGCGCGACCGCGTCGGGGGCCGGCTGTGGACCGACGTCATCGACGGCGCCATGCTCGAGATCGGCGGGCAGTGGGTCTCGCCGGACCAGGACGCGCTCAAGGACGCGATCCACGAGCTGGGCCTGGAGACCTTCAGCCGCTACCGCGAGGGCGACAGCGTGTACGTCGGCCCTGATGGTGTCGCCGAGCGCTTCACCGGCGAGATGTTCCCGGTGACGGCGGAGACCGAGGCGGTCATCGCCGAGATCACGGACCGGCTCGACGCCATGGTCGCGGAGATCGATCCGGACAGGCCGTGGGAGCATCCGAACGCGGAGGAGTGGGACGAGATCTCCTGGGATGCCTGGCTCCGCCGGCAGACCGACGACGACGAGGCCGTGCGCAACCTCGCCTTCGCCACCGGCTCCGCGATGCTGACCAAGCCCACCCATGCCTTCTCGTTGCTGCAGTCGCTGCTGATGGCGGCGTCGGCCGGTTCGTACTCGAACCTCGTCGACGCCGACTTCATCCTCGACAAGCGCGTGGTCGGCGGTCTGCAGCAGGTCCCGCTACTGCTCGCCGAACGTCTCGGTGACGACGTGCACCTCGGCCAACCCGTCCGTTCCCTGCAATGGGGCGAAGACGGCGTGACCGCAACCACGGACGAGCTGACCGTCACCGCCCGGTTCGCGATCCTCGCGCACGCGCCGGTGCTGTACAACCGGATCTCGTTCATCCCGCCGATGCCGCGCCGCCAGCACCAGCTGCACCAGCATCTCTCGATGGGCTTCGTCATCAAGGTGCACGCGGTCTACGACCGTCCGTTCTGGCGGGAGCAGGGACTCAGCGGCACGGCGTTCAGCCCGTACGAGCTGTCGCACGAGGCCTACGACAACACCAACCACGGCGATGAACGGGGCACCCTCGTCGGCTTCGTGAGCGATCGCAACGCCGACGACGTCTTCGCACTGTCGGCCGAGGAGCGCAAGCAGCGCATCCTCGAGTCGCTGTCCCACTACTACGGACCCGAGGCGATGAACCCGGTGGTGTACTACGAGAGCGATTGGGGGAGCGAGGAGTGGACGCGAGGCGCGTACGCCGCGAGCTTCGACCTCGGCGGCCTGCACCGCTACGGAGCCGATCTGCGCACACCGGTCGGACCGATCCACTTCGCCTGCAGCGACCTCGCCGGCGCCGGCTACCAGCACGTCGACGGCGCGATCCGCATGGGCCACCTGGTCGCCTCGAACATCGTCGAGGCGAGTCGCTCGA
Organism: Microbacterium sp. Bi121; assembly: GCF_918698005.1. Taxonomy (GTDB): domain Bacteria; phylum Actinomycetota; class Actinomycetes; order Actinomycetales; family Microbacteriaceae; genus Microbacterium. The sequence continues at coordinate 15,331 of NZ_CAKKLJ010000013.1, read as the reverse complement.
CCGCCGCCACGGCAGGAGCCTCGCGATGAGCGGCGCGATCGTCGTCGGGTACACCGCGACGGAATCAGGAGCGGATGCGGCGGCCCTCGGTGCGCGCCTGGCCCGCAGTCTCGACGCACGACTGCACCTCGTGATCGTGCTCCCGGCCGACGGCACCCGCAGTGCGGCCGTTCCACCGGAGCGCGCCTACGAGGAGGTCATCCGCAATCAGGGCAAGAAGTGGCTCGCCGAGGCGATGACCGAACTCGCGCAGGATCTCACCCGCAGCGGCCACGTGCGATTCGCCGAGTCGTTCGCCGAGGGGCTGATCGCGGCAGGCGAGGAGTTCGGCGCACGACTGATCGTCGTCGGAGCCGCCACCGGCGCCGTCCTGGGTCGTCACCGGCTGGGAGGGGTGGCATCCGCACTGCTGCACTCCTCGCCGATCCCCGTCGCGCTCGCCCCCTCGGGGACGGCGAAGGCGGATGATGCGGCCGTTCCGCGGATCACCGCAGCCCTGGGAACCAGGGCAGGAGCCGACGTGCTGCTCGACGAGGCGGTGGCGCTCGCCGCCGACAGCGCGAGCGCGCTCCGTCTCGTCTCGCTCGTGCCGTTCGACGTGCCGCCCGGGCTCGACACCGGCGCGATCCGCGTCGTCGCGGGTTCGCACGCCGACGAGGTGCTCGCCGCGGCGCAGGAGGCTCTGCCGGCCGGCGTCGCCGCCACCGTCGAGCAGGCCCCAGGAGACAGCGTCGAGGATGCCGTCTCGCACCTGGCGTGGCTGCCTGGCGAGGTCATCCTCGTCGGATCCAGCCGGCTGGCTCAGCCGCGCCGGCTGTTCCTCGGGTCGACGGCAGCGAAGATGCTGCACGTCCTCCCCGTACCCATGATCGTCGTGCCACGCACCGGCATCGGTGCCGTCGATGGCAAGGTCGAAGGAGACCGCACATGAGCACAACACCCCAGCCGGTGCCGAGCACCGACGAACCGGCTCCCGTCACCGGTGGACTCTCCCAGAAGGGCCTGAGCGCGGGGACGGTCGGCCTCATCGGCGCCGTCGTCATCGGCATCTCGTGCATCGCCCCCGCGTACACGCTCACCGCGGCGCTGGGCCCGACCGTCTCAGAGGTCGGGTTCCAGGTGCCCGCGATCATCCTGATCGGCTTCATCCCGATGCTGCTCGTCGCGTTCGGATACCGCGAGCTCAACCGCACCATGCCCGACTCCGGCACCTCGTTCACGTGGGCCGCCCGCGCGTTCGGACCGTGGGTGGGGTGGATGGCCGGCTGGGGGCTGATCGCAGCCACGATCCTCGTGCTCTCCAATCTCGCCGGCATTGCCGTCGAGTTCCTATTCCTGCTCATCGACCAGATCGCCGGCAACCCCGGCACGATCGCGGAGCTCGCCTTCAACCCGTTCATCAACGTCGCCGTCTGCCTGCTGTTCATGCTCGGAGCGACGCTCATCTCGTACCGCGACATGCAGACCACGCAGAAGCTGCAGTACTTCCTGGTCGGGTTCCAGGTGCTCGTGCTGCTGATCTTCTCGATCACCGCATTCGTGCAGGTGGCTCAGGGCAACGCCTTCGACGCGAGTCCGATCGACGTCAGCTGGTTCAATCCGTTCGCGGTGGGATCGGTCGGCGCGATCGTCGCCGGGCTCTCGCTGTCGATCTTCATCTTCTGGGGATGGGACGTCACCCTCACGATGAACGAGGAGACGAAGGACCCGGAGCGGACCCCCGGCCGCGCGGCGACTCTCACGGTCATCACGATCGTCGTCCTGTATCTGCTGCTCTCGATCGCGCTGCTGTCGTTCGCCGGCATCGGCACGGGTGAGCTGGGACTCGGCAACGAAGACATCCAGAGCAATGTCTTCTTCTACCTCTCCGGGCCAGTACTCGGACCGCTCGCGTTCCTCGTCTCGCTCGCCGTGCTCACCAGCTCGGCGTCGTCGCTGCAGTCGACGTTCGTCTCGCCTGCCCGCACGCTCCTGGCGATGGGCCACTACGGCGCCCTGCCGGACAGCTTCGCCAAGGTGAGCCCGCGCTTCTTCACGCCCGGCTACGCGACGATCGTCGCATCCATCGTCGCCTCCGCCTTCTACGCGATCATGCGGTTCGTCAGCGAGGACGTGCTCTGGGACACCATCACCGCGCTCGGCATGATGATCTGCTTCTACTACGGCATCACGGCCTTCGCGTGCGTCTGGTACTTCCGCAAGCAGTGGTTCGACTCGACGCGCATGTTTCTGTTCACCCTGCTGTTCCCGCTGGTCGGCGGCGTCATCCTCGCCGCGCTGTTCGTGATGACGCTCGTCGACAGCATGAACCCTGACTACGGCAGCGGATCCAACGTCGGCGGCGTCGGCCTCGTGTTCATCCTCGGCGTCACGGTGATCGCGCTCGGCATCGTCATCATGATCTGGCAGGCGATCAAGCGCCCGGCGTTCTTCCGCGGGGAGACCCTCGGAATGGATGCTCCGGCCAGTCTGCGCCGCCGATAGAAGACCTGTTCACCCCCACGGAAAGAGAGATCGATGACCACCGCACTCGCAGCGAACGAGACCGCCCTCCTGTCTGATGTCCCGAAGGGACTGTTCATCGGAGGTCAATGGACGGATGCCGAGGGCGGCCGCACCTTCGATGTGCGCGATCCCGCGACGAACGCCGTGATCGCTTCGATCGCGGATGCGACGGCTGAGGACGGCGTCCGCGCCCTCGACGCCGCGGTGGCCGCACAGGACGACTGGGCTGCGACGCCGGCGCGAACGCGCAGCGACATCCTGCGCCGCGCGTTCGACCTCGTGCAGGAGCACAAGGAGGACCTCGCACTCCTCATGACGCTCGAGATGGGCAAGCCGCTCGCGGAGTCGCGGGGAGAGGTCGCCTACGGCGGCGAGTTCCTGCGCTGGTTCAGCGAGGAGGCGGTGCGCATCTCCGGACGCTACGGACAGAACCCGGAGGGGACCGGACGGATGATCGTCTCGCAGCGTCCAGTCGGGCCGTCGTTCTTCATCACGCCATGGAACTTCCCGTTCGCGATGGCGACGCGCAAGATCGCTCCGGCACTCGCGGCCGGCTGCACCGTCGTCATCAAGCCGCCGGCGCTGACGCCGCTGACGACGATGTTCTTCACCCGGCTCCTCGAGCGGGCTGGGCTGCCCGCCGGGGTCGTCAACGTCGTGCAGACCTCGTCGTCGTCGAAGCTGTCCGCCCCGATCATCGCCGACCCGCGGCTGCGGAAGCTCTCGTTCACCGGGTCGACCGATGTCGGCCGCAAGCTCATCGCGCAGGCCGCAGAGGGTGTCCTGCGCGTGTCGATGGAGCTCGGCGGAAACGCCCCGTTCGTGGTCTTCGAGGACGCGGATCTCGACAAGGCCGTAGATGGCGCGATGCTGGCGAAGTTCCGGAACATCGGGCAGGCCTGCACTGCGGCGAACCGATTCATCGTCCACGCCTCGATCGCGGAGGAGTTCGCCGCGCGGGTCACCGAGCGCGTGAACGCCATGAAGATCGGCCGCGGCACGGAGGACGGCGTCGCGATCGGTCCGCTGATCGACGCGGATGCCGTCGACAAGGCCCGTGACCTCGTCCAGGACGCCGTCGACCGCGGTGCCAGCATCCGCACCGGCGGCAACGCCGTCGACGGTGCCGGCACCTTCTTCGAGCCCACCGTCATCACCGACGTGGCGAAGGGCAGCGACATCCTCCGCGAGGAGATCTTCGGCCCGGTTCTCGCGATCGCCACCTTCGACAGCGAAGAGGATGCCGTCCGCCTCGCCAACGACACCGAGTACGGGCTGGTCTCATACGTGTTCACCTCGGATCTCGACCGCGGGCATCGGATGATCGACGCGCTCGAGACGGGCATGATGGGGCTGAACGTGGGCGTGGTCTCCAACGCCGCGGCTCCGTTCGGCGGTGTCAAGCAGTCCGGCGTAGGCCGTGAGGGCGGACTCGAGGGCATCCACGAGTACCTGTCCACCAAGTACACCCTGATCCCCAACAGCTGACCGCAGCATCCCCGGAAAGGACCAGACATGACCGACTACGCCGTCGTCAACCCGGCCACGGGCGAAACCGTCGCCGCCTACGACACGTTCACCGATGCCCAGATCGAGGATGCGGTCGCCCGCGCCGCGTCTGCGGCCGTGACCTGGGCGGCGACTGCGCCGGCAGACCGCGCCGCCGTCATCCGCCGCATCGCCGAGCTGCACCGCGAACGCAAGGATGAGCTCGGCGCGATCATCGTGAAGGAGATGGGAAAGCCCATCGCCGCTGCCGTCGGCGAGGTCGAGTTCGCCGCCGACATCATCGAGTTCTACGCAGACAACATCGACAGGATCACGGCCGACCAGCCGATCGACATCGCAGGCGACGGCACGGCGATCATCCGCCGCGCACCTCTCGGGCCGCTGCTGGGGATCATGCCGTGGAACTTCCCGGCGTACCAGGTGGCCCGCTTCGCCGGTCCGAACCTCGCGATCGGGAACACGATCATCCTCAAGCACGCACCGCAGTGCCCCGAGTCCTCCGCCATGCTCGAGGCCATCTACGAGGATGCCGGCCTCCCAGACGGCGCGTACGTGAACGTGTACGCGACGAACGATCAGGCGGCGACGATCATCGCCGACGTGCGCGTGCACGGCGTATCCGTCACCGGGTCGGAACGGGCAGGAGCCGCCGTGGCCGAGGTCGCCGGCCGCAACCTGAAGAAGGTCGCTCTGGAACTCGGCGGATCCGACCCGTTCATCGTGCTCTCGGCGGACGATCTGGATGCCGTCGTGCAGAACGCGGTCGACGCGCGTCTGGACAACAACGGCCAGTCCTGCAACGGCGCCAAGCGCTTCATCGTCGTCGACGACCTGTACGAGGAGTTCACCTCGAAGTTCGTCGCCGCGCTCGCCGCCGTGGATGCCGAGGATCCCACCGAGGAGGATACGGTGCTCGGTCCGCTCGCGTCGCTGGCGGCCGCAGAGCGGCTGCAGGAGCAGGTCGATCGCGCTGTCGAACAGGGCGCGACGCTGCTGACCGGCGGCACCCGCGAGGGAGCGTTCTTCGCGCCGACCGTGCTGGCCGACGTCACGCCGGACATGGACGCCTATCGGGAGGAGTTGTTCGGCCCCGCCGCCGTCGTGTACCGCGCAGCCGATGAGGATGCCGCGCTCGAGATCGCGAACGGCACGCCCTTCGGCCTGGGGTCGTACGTCTTCACCACGGACGCCGAGCAGGCCGAGCGCGTCGCAGACCGGATCGAGGCAGGCATGGTCTACGTGAACCTCGTGCTCGCCGACAGCCCTGAACTGCCGTTCGGCGGGGTCAAGCGCAGCGGCACGTCGCGTGAGCTGGGTCTGCTCGCTGCAGACGAGTTCGTCAACAAGAAGCTCATCCGCAGAGCCTAGGCAGGCACTCGTCCGGCGGGGCGTTGAGCGAGCGCGGCGAGACGAAACGGGTTGAGCGAGCCGAAGGCGAGTCGAAACCTCGCGGCCACTAGCGTTGGAGGCATGAAGACCGAGCGAGTCACCCGCACGCAGTCCGTCGTCGATGGGCTGCTCGACGAGATCATCGCGGGTCGCCTCGTCGCGGGGGAGACGCTGCCCGCCGAAGCCGATCTCGCTGCGCTCGTCGGCGTCTCGCGCCTGACGCTGCGCGAGGGCGTCCGACTCCTGCAGGCGCAGGGCGTGATCGTCCCCGTGCCAGGGAGTCGTCACCGTATCGCCCCGGTCGACGAGTGGACGGGTCTCGAGGCCGTGGTCAGGCACGCGCGCAGCGGGGGAGCGCGGCGCCGTTCATCGCTCGAGCTCCTCGACATGCGCGTGATGTTCGAGACGGGGGCCGCGGAGCTGGCGGCTCCTCGAGCGACCGACGAGCACATCGCCCGGCTCGACGAGCTGCTGCAGGTCATGCGCGTCGCGCATGCGCACGGAGACGTCCCCGGATTCGTCGATGCGGACCTCGCGTTCCACGACGTGATCTTCGCCGCGGCCGACAACCGGATCCTCGTGGCATCCATGCGCCCGCTGACCACGATGCTGCAGGACTCGCGGAGCGAGACCAGCTCGGTGCTCGAGATCCGCGAGCACGCCATCACCGAGCACGCCGCCGTCCTCGACGCCATGCGGTCGAAGTCCGCTGAGGCCGCGCGAGAGGCGATGGCCAGCCACATGCGCCAGACCCGCGACGACTTGCTCCACTACGTCCTCGGGGAGTAGTAGCCGCGGCTCTCGGCGAACGACGATCGTGCCGCGTTTGCTGAGTGCGGATTTAGGGCGTACGCTCGTTATCTGATATCGGATAACCTCCGAGATCATGCAGCCCCCTCTGAACGAAGGAGTTCCCGTGCACATCGACGCGCTTCTCGCCGGCATCCAGGCCCCCGTCGATATCGACGCCGTCGAGGTTCGCGAGTCGTCCGATCCGCGTGGTGTCCTCGTCGTCCTGGACGACGACCCGACCGGCACGCAGTCTGTCGCGAACCTCCCTGTGCTCACCCGGTGGGAGAAGGAGGACCTCGCCGGGGCCTTCGCGACCGGCGCTCCAGCCGTCTACGTGCTCACGAACACGCGCTCGCTCGACGAGGCGACAGCCGCTGAGCGCAATCGCGAGGTCGTCGCCGTCGCTCTCGCCGCTGCGTCCGAAGCCGATCGGCACGTGACCTTCGTCTCCCGCGGTGACTCGACCCTGCGCGGACACTTCCCGCTCGAGACCGATGTGCTCGCAGCCGAGATCGTCGCGCACGGCGGCGCTGCTCCGGAGTTGACGCTCCTCGTCCCTGCGTTCCCCGATGCCGGTCGGATCACGGTCGACTCAGTGCACTACTGGGTCACGGACGGCGAGGCCACGCCCGTCGGCGAGACGCCGTTCGCGCAGGACGCGACCTTCGGGTTCGCGTCATCGAACCTGCGCGACTGGGTCGCGGAGAAGACCGAGAACCGCATTCCGGACGCTGATGTCGCCGCGCTCACGATCGACATCATCCGCACGGGTGTCGGCGCCGTCACGACGTTCCTGCGCAGCCTGCCCTCCGGCTCCGTCGTGGCCGTCGACGTCGTCGACGAGAGCGACATGCGCGTCGTCGCGCTCGCCCTGCGCGAGATGGACCGCGAGGTGCTGCTCCGTGTCGGCCCCCCGTACGTGCGTGCTCACATCGGGCAGGACATCGCCGAACCCGTCTCGGCATCCGACATCCCGTTCGCGTACGACCGCGGCGGTCTCGTCGTCGTCGGCAGCCACGTGCCGCTCACCACGGCCCAGCTCGAAGAGCTCCGCCGCCAGCGCCCCGACACGGTCACGATCGAACTCGACGTCCGTCAGCTGATCGACGAGCGTCGCGAGCAGCACCTCGACACCCAGGCGAATGCGGTCGCAGAAGCCCTGGCATCGGACGCGGTCATCGTGCACACCACGCGCGAGCTCGTCACGGGTGCCGACGGCGATGCGAGCCTCGAGATCGCGCGCCAGGTCTCCAGCGGCGTGGTCGAACTCGTCCGCAGGGTGCTCGCGATCGCGCCCCCGCGATTCGTGATCGCGAAGGGCGGCATCACGTCCAGCGACGTCGCGAGCGAAGCGCTCGAGATCCGTCGCGCCACTGTGCTCGGCCCGATGCTCCCCGGCATCGTCTCGCTGTGGCAGCCGCAGACCGGGCCCGCCGTCGGCATCCCGTACATCGTCTTCGCCGGCAACGTCGGCGACACCGATTCTCTGGCGCGCGTCGTCTCGACGCTCGCCGACTGATCAGGCCCGCGCCGCACCGGCGCCCGCCGACACCCCCGAAAGGAACAGCAATGACCTCCACCGTCGCCGTCATCGGCCTTGGGGCCATGGGCCTGCCGATGGCCACCCGCCTCGCGGAGCGCTTCGAGGTGAGCGGTTTCGACATCGCAGCCGACCGCATCGCGCTCGCCGCCGAGAAGGGTGTCCGGCCCGCCGACTCCGCAGCGGCAGCAGTCGCGAACGCCGAGGCCGTGCTCGTCGCCGTCCGCACCGGCGCCCAGCTGAACGACCTGCTGTTCGACGGCACCGGGCTGGCGTCGCACCTCGCAGACGGCGCCGTCGTCATCCTCACGAGCACCGTGGGAACCGACGGCATCGGCGACATCGCCGACCGTCTCGCCGAGCACGGCGCGCAGCTGGTGGATGCTCCGCTCTCCGGCGGTCCCGTCCGGGCAGGCGAAGGCGATCTCCTCATCGTCGTCGGCGCAGCCCCGTCGGCGCTCGAGGTCGCCCTGCCCGTGCTCGAGCAGCTCGCGTCCACCCTCTCGATCGTGGGGGACAAGCCCGGCGACGGGCAGGCGCTGAAGACGGTCAACCAGCTGCTCTGCGGCGTGCACATCGCAGCGGCCGCCGAGGCCCTCGCTCTCGCCGACGCTCTGGGTCTCGACCGCGAGAAGACCCTCGACGCCCTCACCGCAGGGGCGGCGAACTCCTTCATGCTCGGCAACCGCGGCCCGCGCAGCCTCCAGGCCTACGACGAGGACGGCGCCGAGGTGCTCAGCCGCCTCGACATCTTCGTCAAGGACATGGGAATCGTCGGCACAGCGGCGCGCGCCGCCCACCTGTCGACGCCGGTCGCGAACGCGGCAGAACAGCTCTTCCTGCTCGGCGAGGCCCAGGGCCTCGGTGCGCACGACGACTCCGCGGTCATCCGCGTCATCGCTCCAGAGCGCCTCTCCTGATCCACCCGCCCCTAACCTCAACAACAAGGGCGCACCCGCGCCCGTGAACCCGAAAGAAGAGATCCAGAGATGCTTCCTCTTCCCGCGTTGATCGCCATCGGCATCGCAGGCCTCGCCCTGCTGCTCCTGCTGATCATCCGCTTCAAGATGCAGGCGTTCTACGCCCTCATCCTCGTGTCGATCCTCGTCGGGATCGCAGCCGGCCTGCCGATGACGACGATCCCCGCCAGCGGGGATGCGCCGGAGCAGCTCGGCATCATCCAGGCGATCATCGCTGGTGTCGGCGGCACACTCGGTTCCGTCGCCGTCCTCGTGGCGCTCGGCTCGATGCTAGGCAAGATCATCGAGCTGTCGGGCGGGGCAGAAGCCCTCGCCGGCAAGTTCACGAAGTGGCTCGGCCCGAAGCGGGTCGGCATCGCCCTGGTGATCGCCGCCGCGATCCTCGCGATTCCGGTGTTCTTCGACGCCGGCTTCATCATCCTCGTGCCGATCATCTTCGCGTTCTCGAAGATCGCCGGCCTCAACCCGATCAAGTTCGGGCTTCCGGTCGCCGGAATCATGCTCGCCGTGCACGTCGCGGTTCCGCCGCACCCCGGCATCGTGGGCGGCGCCACGATCCTCGGGGCCGACATGGGCTGGGTGCTCATCTTCGCGCTGATCATCTCGATCCCGCTCGCGGCCCTCTCGTTCTGGGTCGGCAAGGTCATCAACCGTCGCGAGTTCGCGATGATCGAGGCGACCAAGGAGATGTTCGACAGCTTCGGCACCGAGAAGGCGTCGATCAACGCCGGCCTGCGCGACGGTGAGAAGGCTCCGAGCGCGTTCACGGTCCTCGGGCTCATCCTGCTGCCCCTCGTGCTCATCATGATCGGCACCACCGTCGCCCCGGCGTTCGAGGCCGGCACGTTCTGGAACGGCTTCCTGTCGATGATCGGCCAGCCGATTTTCGCCCTGATGGTCGCCATCGCCGCAGCGATGTTCTTCCTCGGAGTGCGTCGTGGCTGGTCGCCGGCCAAGCTCGGCGAGGTCATGGAGTCGGCACTGCCGTCGGCCGCCGTCATCATCCTCGTCACCGGTGCCGGTGGCGCCTTCGGCAAGATCCTCACCGAGACCGGAATCGGCGGCGCCGTCGCCGAACTCATGGCAGGCAGCGGCATGCCGATCCTGCTCGCGGCGTTCCTCATCTCGCTTGTCATGCGCGCAGCGCAGGGCTCGGCCACGGTCGCGATCACCACGACCGCCGGTCTGCTGCTGCCGACGGTCGCCGTGCTCGGACTCGACACGATCCACATCGCACTCGTCGCCGTCGCGATCGGGTACGGCTCGCTCGGCCTCAGCCACGTGAACGACTCCGGATTCTGGGTCGTCACCCGCTACCTCGGCCTCTCGGTCAAGGACGGCCTGCGCACCTGGACGCCGCTGACGACCGTGCTCGGCGTCGCCGGGTTCCTCCTCACCTGGCTGGCGTACATCATCATCCCGATGAGCTGACGCCGTCGGTGTCAGAGGCCCCCGGTGTCGCGCGAGCGGAAACCGGGGGCCTCTCGTCTTGCACGGATCGTCGGGTTAGGGTCGGAGCCATGGTCACCGTCGCAGAGAACATCGTCCAGACGCTCCGCGCCAACCGGATCGACCGGGTCTACGGCATCCCAGGCGATTCGCTCAACGGCTTCACCGACGCCCTGCGGAAAGACGGCACCATCCGGTGGCTGCACGTGCGTCACGAGGAGTCGGCCGCGTTCGCCGCGGCGGCGGATGCCGCGATCACCGGCGACCTCGCCGTCGTCGCCGGTTCCTGCGGACCGGGCAACCTGCACCTCATCAACGGCCTGTTCGACGCGAACCGGTCCCGTGTGCCCGTCCTCGCGATCGCGGCGCACATCCCCACGCAGGAGATCGGCAGCGGGTACTTCCAGGAAACCCACCCGCAGGAGCTCTTCCGCGAGTGCAGCGTGTACGTCGAGTACGTCGCCGACCCCGTGCAGATGCCTCGCGTCCTGGAGATCGCCATGCGCGCCGCGATCGAAGAGCGGGGCGTCGCCGTCATCGTCATCCCCGGTGATGTCGCCCTCGCCGAGGTTCCCGAGAACCGTGCGACGGTCATCGAGCGCGCCCGCCCGGTCATCGTGCCGAGTCCGGACGAACTCGAGAACGCAGCGCAGCTGCTGAACGCGGCGAACAGGGTCACGATCCTCGCCGGCGCTGGCGTGGAGGGGGCGCACGACGAGGTCGTGACTCTCGCCGACCGACTCGCAGCTCCGATCGTGCATGCGCTGCGCGGCAAGGAGTTCATCGAGTACGACAACCCGTTCGACGTCGGCATGACCGGTCTGCTGGGCTTCGCATCGGGATACCGGGCGATGGAATCCGCCGACACGCTCCTCGTGCTGGGATCCGACTTCCCGTACACGCAGTTCTACCCGGAGGACGCCACGACGATCCAGGTCGACATCCGCGGCTCGCAGCTCGGCAAGCGGCATCCACTCGACCTCGGTCTTGTCGGCGATGTGCGAGCCACGGCCGAGGCTCTGCTGCCCCGCATCGCCGAGAAGAGCGACCGCTCGCACGTCGACGACGCCGTGGCGCACTACCGCAAGACACGCGCGAAGCTCGACGACCTCGCGGTTCCGGCCAAGGGCAACAACCCGATCCATCCCCAGTACCTCGCCAGGCTGCTCGACGAGAACGCGGCGGATGACGCCGTCTTCACCGCAGACGTCGGGTCGCCGACGGTGTGGGCCGCCCGCTACCTGACGATGAACGGTCGACGCCGTCTGGTCGGCTCGTTCACCCACGGATCGATGGCGAACGCCCTCATGCACGGCATCGGCGCGCAGGCTGCGCAGCCGGGGCGTCAGGTGGTCGCCCTCGCCGGCGACGGGGGACTGGCCATGATGCTCGGCGAGCTGATCACACTCACCCAGAACAAGCTGCCGGTCAAGACGATCGTGGTGAACAACTCATCCCTCAACTTCGTCGAGCTGGAGATGAAGGCGGCGGGCTTCGTGACGTACGCCACCGACCTCGAGAATCCGAACTTCGCGGCAGTCGCCGAAGCGCTCGGCATCTTCGCGAGACGCGTGGAGCGCAGTGAGGACCTGCCGGATGCCGTCGCGGAGGTGCTGGCCCACGACGGGCCGGCGCTGCTGGATGTCGTCACCGAGCGGCAGGAGCTCTCGATGCCGCCGGCGGTCACAGCAGAACAGGTCAAGGGCTTCGCGCTGTACGCCATCCGCACGGTCATGTCGGGGCGCGGTGATGAGCTGCTCGATCTCGCCAGGGCGAACTGGCGACAGCTCTTCTGACGTGTGCGCACCGGCGTCGGTTCGCCGCGTCGCGCGCCATGCCTTACACTGGACAGGCAGTTGTCTGCATTCTTTTCCCGTGCCCTCGGGTGCGGGAAGGACGCAGACCCAGAGCCCGCCAGGGCTCTAGGGCGGTAGCTCAATTGGCAGAGCAGCGGTCTCCAAAACCGCAGGTTGCAGGTTCGATTCCTGTCCGCCCTGCGCGTCAGCGCCACGCTGGCACACGAAAGGTACATTCAGGATGGATCAGGACGAACCGCGCGGCGAGATCGTCGCGGCAGGCGGCGCCGCCGGTGTGAAGAGGCTCGGCTTCTTCGGGCGGATCGCATTGTTCTTCCGCCAGGTCATCGGCGAACTGCGCAAGGTCGTCACGCCGACCCGCAAGGAGCTGTTCAAGTTCACCGGAGTCGTTCTGGTGTTCGTCGTGATCGTGATGGCCTTCGTGTACGGTCTGGACACAGCATTCTCGTGGCTGACTTCGCAGGTCTTCGGAGTGCCGCAGTAAGCGACGCTCCCGCGGTTCCGGCCGCACTGAGTGGAAAGAAACAACGTGTCTGAACGATATTCCGACGACGCCGACTGGGCGACCGCCGCGGAGCAGTCCAGCGAGGACGACGAGGCGCAGGAGGGCAACGTCCTCTCCGCCGAGGAGAAGGCGTCCTCTGCTGCTGAGCGCGAGGCCGTGCACATCGAGGGTGACGAGGACGGCTCGGACGACGAAGGCACGGAAGACATCGAAATCGACGACCCGGAGGCGGACGCGATCGTGAACGACGCTCTCAACTTGGACGAGACGGCAGAGACCGAAGCTGCCGCCGAGGTCCTGAACGACTCGACGGCCGAAGAGGCCGCTGACCTCGAGGCTGCTGCAGCCGACGAGGTGACGCCCTACGACGGACCGGACGTGAACGGCGACGCGGATGCCGCGGAACCCGACGACTCGGACGACGACGCGGAAGAGGACCCCTACGAGGCCTTCCGCATGGACCTGCGGATGATGCCGGGCAAGTGGTACGTCATCCACTCCTACGCCGGCTTCGAGCGCAAGGTGAAGGCCAACATCGAGCAGCGCAAGTCGACGCTCGAGGTCGAGGACGACATCTATCAGATCGAGGTCCCGATGGAGGACGTCGTCGAGATCAAGAACGGCCAGCGCAAGATGGTCACCCGCGTGCGCATCCCGGGCTACGTGCTCGTGCGCATGGAGCTCAACGAGGACACCTGGTCCGTCGTTCGCCACACCCCCGGGGTGACCGGCTTCGTGGGCAACGCCCACAACCCGACGCCGCTGCGCTTCGAAGAGGCGTTCAACATGCTGAAGGCGCTCGTCGAGGTCAAGGACGTCTCCACGGCGAAGAACGTCCAGTCCAAGGGCGGCGTGGCCGTCGCCCGCCCGGTCGCCGCCGAGGTCGACTTCGAGATCGGCGAGACCATCACGATCAAGGAGGGCTCGTTCGCAGGGCTCCCCGGTTCGATCAGCGAGATCAAGCCCGAGAGCGGCAAGCTCACGGTGCTCGTGTCGCTGTTCGAGCGCGAGACCCCGGTCGAGCTGTCGTTCGACCAGGTCACCAAGATGATCTGATCCACGCTTCTGGAACGGCCGTCCCTCGGGGCGGCCGTTCGTGGTTTACGGCATCCGCCGGAGATCAGGTAGACTTGCGTGGTTTGTGTGCGCATTTCGCGCGCCCGCAGGCAGCACCGCGGTTCGGACACGCCGGATCTGCGGGAGAGGGATGCCTCAGGCATCCGCTCGATGAAAGGAAGAGGAAATGGCACCTAAGAAGAAGGTGACCGGCCTGATCAAGCTCCAGATCAACGCCGGTGCCGCCAACCCGGCGCCGCCGATCGGCCCCGCGCTCGGTCAGCACGGCGTCAACATCATGGAGTTCTGCAAGGCGTACAACGCCGCGACCGAGTCGCAGCGCGGCAACGTCATCCCGGTCGAGATCACCGTCTACGAGGACCGCAGCTTCACGTTCGTCCTGAAGACGCCGCCGGCTGCCGAGCTCATCAAGAAGGCCGCAGGTGTCCAGAAGGCTTCGGCCACGCCGCACACCGTCAAGGTCGGCAAGATCACCAAGGACCAGGTCCGTCAGATCGCCGAGACCAAGCAGGCCGACCTGAACGCGAACGACATCGAGGCCGCCTCGAAGATCATCGCCGGCACCGCCCGCTCCATGGGCATCACGGTCGAGGGCTGAGGGGAATAATCATGGCAAAGTCCAAGGCTTACCAGGCTGCCGTCGCGAAGATCGAGGCAGACCGTTTCTACACTCCGACCGAGGCTGTCGCTCTCGCCAAGGAGACCGGCTCGGCGAAGTTCGACTCGACCGTCGAGGTCGCGCTGAAGCTCGCCGTCGACCCGCGCAAGGCCGACCAGATGGTGCGCGGCACCGTCATCCTGCCGCACGGCACCGGAAAGACCGCCCGCGTCATCGTGTTCGCCACCGGCCCAGCGGCCGAGGCTGCGATCGCCGCAGGTGCAGATGAGGTCGGCGGCGCCGAGCTCATCGAGAAGGTCGCCGCCGGCTGGACCGACTTCGACTCCGCGGTCTCGACCCCTGAGCTCATGGGCCAGGTCGGTCGTCTCGGAAAGGTGCTGGGTCCCCGTGGCCTGATGCCGAACCCGAAGACCGGCACCGTCACCCCGAACCCGGCCAAGGCCGTCGAGGAGATCAAGGGCGGAAAGATCGAGTTCCGCGTGGACAAGCACGCCAACGTTCACTTCGTCGTCGGCAAGGCCTCGTTCTCGGCTGAGCAGCTCGACGAGAACATCGGTGCTGCGCTCGAGGAGATCGTCCGCCTCAAGCCGTCCAGCGCAAAGGGCCGTTACATCCAGAAGGGCGCTGTGTCGACCACGTTCGGCCCCGGCATCCCGCTGGACGTCAACGCCATCTGACGCTGACTGTTTCGAAGGGCTTCCACCGTCTCGGTGGGGGCCCTTCGTCGTACCATCAGGGCGTTGTGCGGGAGGCGCGAGTGCGCGACACGCCAGGGAAACGAGCTCGATTTGCCAGGCCCCAGGATCGCACGTAAGTTATTACTTGTTCGCCCCACAGGGAAGCGGAGAGGCTCAGAGCCTCACCCCCCTCAAGCGGAGAACCACCTCCCGAATCTCTCACTTGAGAGACCTGGACGCTTGCGTCTAGAATGGGAGCTTCCACCTCTTCTGCGGTTCAATTCGACCGCGCAGCGGATCTCAGATCCGGTCGGCGCGTCGATTTGACAGGACAGATGAGGCGGATAAGATTGAGAAGTTGCCCTGCGGGCCTGGTTGTGATGACTGGGTCGTGGGTGCGTCCGATCCTTGAGAACTCAACAGCGTGCACTTGTCAAATGCCAAATAACCTCGACTCCAGCCTTTGGTTGGG
>NZ_CAKKLJ010000012.1 GCF_918698005.1 Microbacterium sp. Bi121 | reverse complement strand
CCCCTCGCCTTCACCTTCGCCCCCGGAACCCGCCACAGGCGACGCGGAACCGACACCTGAGCCCTGATCGGCGGCGCACCGCTGAGTGTCGATACCCAGTGCTAGCATTGTGCTGGCAGGAGGTATCCATGGCCGCGATCACGATCCGCAACCTTCCCGACGACGTCGTCGAGGCGCTGAAGCAGCGCGCGCAGAAGAACTCCCGTTCGATGGAGGCCGAGGCGCGCGACGCACTCACGCGGCTCGCCGCTGGTGAACTCCGCAGCGGCTTCGAGGAACTGTCTCAGCAGCAGCTGCGTGCGCGACGGTTCTCCGTTCCAGCAAGCGAGGTCATGGCACGACTGGCTGCGAATCCGCCCACGGAGAAGGATCTCCGCGTCGCCGCAGAGTGGCTGGAGGAGCACAACGCCAGACCCTACGACGACCCGAGCGTCTGGGACGACCCGTGGAAGCGGGTCGAGCGGGACCACAACGCGCTGAAGAAGCAGCAGAACGCATGATCCTGCTCGACACGAGCGTTCTGATCGACATCGATCACGTCGAGTTGCCCGACGACGCGATCGCGCTCAGCGCCCTCTCGGCCGCCGAGCTTCACTTCGGGATCGAGCGCGCCTCGACGATGGATCTGCGACGACGACGAATCGCGCACCTCAGCCGGCTCACGAGGGTTCTTGACATCGCATGGCTGCCCTTCGATGAGACGGCAGCTATTGCGTACGGCCAGCTCGCCGCCATCGTCGCCAGAACCCGGCCGGCTCACGCCCGCGGCACGGACCTCTTGCTGGCCGGCCACGCACTCGCGCTCGGCGCTCGCCTCGTCACCTTGAACCCGAAGGACTTCGAGCTCCTCGCCGATGAGGTCGAGATCATCGTGCCCGAATTGCGCGACTGAGACGGTTTCGACTCGCCTTCGGCCCGCTCAACCCGTTTCGGCTTCGGCGGCGGTTCCGCCTGCGCTCAACGACCCGCACAGAGGCCGCTCGCAGGGCGACCGCCGGTGGCCTATCCCCGCGCGGCCCACCATTCGCGCAGACGCTGCTCGGCGGCATCCGGGCCGATCATGCCCTCGTCCAGACGCAGGTCGAGCAGGAACCTGTATGCCTCGCCCACCTCGCGACCGGGGCCGATCCCGAGGATCTGCTGGATCCGGTTGCCGTCGAGCTCTGGACGCATGGCGTCGAGCTGCTCCTGCTCGCGCAGGTCGGCGATGCGCTTCTCGATGTCGTCGTAGGCGGATGCCAGACGCGAGGCCTTGCGCTTGTTGCGCGTGGTCACGTCCGCTCGGGTGAGGATGTGCAGGCGCTCGAGCAGGCCGCCGGCATCCCGTACGTAGCGGCGGACGGCAGCATCCGTCCACGTCCCCTCGGCATAGCCGAAGAAGCGCAGATGCAGTTCGATGAGCGTGGCCACGGCATCCGTCGTGTCGCCGTCGAAGCGCAGGGCCTGCAGACGCTTGCGCGCCATGCGCGAACCGACCACGTCGTGGTGGTGGAACGTCACCGCTCCCCCTGGTTCGAGCTTGCGCGTCCGCGGCTTGCCGATGTCATGCAGGAGCGCGGCGATGCGCAGGGCGACGTCGGGCGCCTCGCCGGGGTGGCGGGAGTGCTCGAGCTCGATCGCCTGCTGCAGCACGGTGAGCGAGTGCTCGTAGACGTCCTTGTGGTGATGGTGCTCGTCGACTTCCAGGCGCAACGCGCTGATCTCGGGCAGGAACTCCTCGACGAGGCCGGTGTCGACGAGCACGCGGATGCCGCGGACGGGGTCGTCGGTCTGCATGAGCCGGACGAGCTCGCCCTGGATGCGCTCCGGGCTGACGATCTTCAGCGTGTCGCGCAGGCGGGTGATCGCCTCCCGCGTCGCGTCGTCGATCTCGAAGCCGAGCTGTGCGCTGAAGCGGGCGGCACGGAGCATCCGGAGCGGATCGTCGCCGAAGCTGACGTTCGGATCGGCCGGGGTGCGCAGGATGCCGGCGACGAGGTCCTCGACGCCGCCGGTCGGGTCGACGAGCTTGATCTCTCGCGCCGTCTCCGGGGATGCGACCTGCAGAGCCATCGCATTCACGCGGAAGTCGCGACGCACGAGGTCGCCCTCGATCGTGTCGCCGAACTCGACGGTCGGCTTGCGGGTGACGCCGTCGTAGCTGTCGGCGCGGTAGGTGGTGATCTCGACCTGCTCGCCCTTGCCGCCAGAACCGGGCACCCTGGCGCCGATCGTCCCGAAGGCGCGGCCGATGTCCCACTGCGCGGTAGAGATCGGCGTGACGATCTTCAGGATCTCGTCGGGCGACGCGTTGGTCGTGAAGTCGAGGTCGTTCACGTCGCGGCCGAGCAGCGCATCGCGCACCGGCCCCCCGACGACGGCGAGCTCGAAGCCCGCAGCGTGGAACGCGTCGGCGACCGCCGAGACGACCGGTCCTTCGGCGAGCGCGCGCAGACGTGCAAGCCCCTCGGCCATGTTCAGCATGGGTTCCAGATTACCGGGCGCTTGCGTCGTGACTCATCGTGCCGAATCCCGGATGACTCGTGCGCAGTCCGGCAGGCCCCGTCACGCCGCCAGCAGTCGGCGGAGCACCAGGCCGGGGGCGGATGCCGCGACCGCAGCCCGTTCGGTCGGGATGGCACCACCGGCAAGTGCCCATTCATCGATCGCACGCAGCACGGCGAAGGCGATGTCGGCCTGCAGATCGAGCGGAAGCTCGTCGCGCACGGCACCGGACGAGCGTCCGGTCTTCAGCACGTCCTGCACCCAGGTCCGCACGCTCGCCAGCAGTTCAGCGCGAGCCCCAGACGCTTCCGCTCCGCCCTGCAGGTAGAAGATCCGGCCCAGGTGCTGCAGCGCCGGTGTCGCAGACAGGGCCCCGAGCTGCTCCAGCAGCTCATCGACGTGCCGCCAGAACGCTCGCGCGCCGAACTCCGCGAACTCGGCGGGCGCCGGCGGCGTCCATATGGCGGCCACATCGGCGATGAGCATCCGCACGACCGTGTCGAACAGCTCGTCCTTGGATCCGACGAAGTGGTAGAACGAGCTCTTGCTCATGCCGGCGGCACGGATGATCCGGTTCAGCGACGCGCCCTCATACCCGGCGCGCGAGAACTCCGCGACCGTCGCCGCGGCGAGCGCGCTGTTTCGGTCGGGTGCCGGGCGTTCGGAATCATCCATGTCGCGATCATACTGGACCACCCAGTCCAATCAGGAGTAGGCTCTGGACCACCCAGTCCAGAGCGTCATCCGGAGGACCGCATGCTCACCGCCACCACGCTCTCCGAGCAGCTCGAGGCGCAGAGGGACGATCGCCTGCGCGTCCTCATCGCAGGTGCCGGCGTCGCCGGTGTCACTCTCGCGTCTCTCCTGCGCACCCGGGGTCTCCATCAGGTGCTCATCGAGCGGATGCCGCGCATGGAGCATCCCGGCTACATGCTCGCCCTCATGCCGACCGTCGATCCCGTGCTGAAGGACATCGGCGTGCACGACGAGTACCTCGCCCGCAGCGCGCCGCTCACCCGCTACGCCTTCCGCTCGCATCGCGGCAGGACGCTTCGCACGGACGACCTCGGCGCCCTACTCTCGCTCCACGGCGATTACCAGGGCATCGAACGCGGTGTGCTCCTCGAGGTGCTCACGGCGCACGGATGCCCGGTGACGTTCGACACGACGATCACGACGATCGGAGACGACGTCGGGTTCAGCTCCGGCGAGCGCGCGGCGTTCGATCTGGTCGTCGCCGCCGACGGCATCCATTCGCGCACGCGCGACCTGCTCGAGGTCGGCGAGGTGTCGACCGTCGACACCGGCTGGGCCGGCTGGGTGACCTGGTCGGACGCGCTGGGCGACGACCCCGCGCTCGGCGAGGAGCTGTGGGGTGATGGTCTCTTCCTCGGCGTCTATCCCGTCAAGGATCGGATCGGCATCTTCCTCGGCGGCCCCGTCGCCGATCTGAGAATCGGGCCCTCGGCGCTCGCTGCGCGCGTCCGGAAGGCCGCACCCGAGATCGGTCCGCGACTCGGCGCGGCCCTGGATGCCGTCACCGCCGATCCCGACACCTATCTGTGGCCGCTCACCGACGTCCGTGCGCAGCGCTGGATCGATGCCCGACGACATGCGGTGCTACTCGGCGACGCGGCATCCGGATTCCTCCCGACTGCCGGCATCGGTGCGGGCATGGCGATGGAATCCGCGTGGATGCTGGGGCGGATGCTCGCGCACGCCGACCGTTCGAACCTCGAGGCGGTGCTCGCCGAGTGGGAGCGCGTGCAGAAGCCGCGCGTCGAATCCGCGCAGTCAAACTCGCGGATGCTTGCGAAGCTGATGTTCCGCCGCGGCAAGATCATCGCATGGTTGCGCGAGACCGCGATGCGGGTGATGACGGTCAAGGCGGTGCTCGGCCCGATCATCAGGCTCATCGCCGAGCAGCCAGACCCCGATGCCGCGGCCGAGAGCGCGATCAGCGCCCGGTGATGTCGCGCAGCTCCTGGGCGTGACGGCGGGTCATCGACATGATGCCGGTGCTCATCGCGGTCGCTCCGATCAGGGCGATGCCGAGGAGGATCCAGATGCCGAACTGCGGATCGACCAGACCGAGCAGGTACACGACGACGACAGCCGCCAAGATCGCCAGACCCTCGACGACGGCGAACGTGATGAAGAAACGGCTCTGACGCTGCTGGTGCTGCCGCTTGAGCGCCTCGACCCTGTGGTCCTCAGAACTGCCGTTCAGCGAATAGCTCATGCCCGAAGCGTAGCGGGGCGGTACCGCTCCGGAGGATGCTGCGTTTCACCGCGAGCTGTGGTTGGAGCGCGACCCGCGAACGGATCGGCTATTGCGGCTTGGTAGCCGGCGCGATGCCGCGCACGGCGATTCGATCTTCACCACGATCCTCCTGTAGCGGTCAGGCCGCTCCGACCCATCACACTGGGTCGCCCTGAACGGGACCCTCGGTGTTCGGCTTCCAACCCAGCGCCGGGGCGACGTGCTCGGCGAACGCCTGCAGCACGTGCAGGTTGTAGTCGACGCCCAGCTGGTTCGGGATCGTCAGCATCAGAGTGTCCGCGGCCATCACGGCTTCATCGGCGAGCAGCTGCTCGATCAGCACATCGGGCTCTGCCGCGTAGGTCTTGCCGAAGGTCGAGCGGAATCCGTCGATGATGCCGACCTGGTCGCCGTTCTCGGCACTGCGCAGACCGAAGTACGCGCGGTCCATGTCGGAGATCAGCGGGAACACACTGCGACTGACCGACACTCGGGGAGTCCCCTCATGCCCTGCCGCCTGGTACGCCGCCCTGTACAGATCGATCTGCTCACGCTGCAGCACGTGGAACGGCACTCCGGTGGCCTCCGTGAGCAGAGTCGAGCTCATCATGTTCAAACCCTTGCGACCGGTCTCCTCGGCCGTCGCACGCGAACCGGAGCCCCACCAGATGTGCTCGCGCAGAGTCTCGGAACGCGGCTCGATCGCCAGGTAGCGGCCCTCTCCGACCTGCTGCGGGTCGCCCTGGACGACGCCGGCACCGTCGATCGCCTCGAGGAACAGATCGAACTTGTCGCGGGCGAGGTCAGCGCCACGAGGGTCTTCCGACCCCAGGTATCCGAACGCCTCGTAGCCGCGCAGCGCGGTCTCGGGTGAACCGCGGCTCACGCCGAGCGCGATGCGCCCGCGAGCGATGAGGTCGAGTGCGGCGGCCTCTTCGGCGAATTGCAGCGGATTCTCGTATCGCATGTCGATCACGCCGGTGCCGACCTCGATGCGCTCGGTCTTCGCGGCCATCGCGGCGAGCAGCGGCATCGGCGACGCGGCCTGACGCGCGAAGTGATGCACCCGCACGTAGGCGCCGTTGACGCCGATCTCGTCCGCACCGACGGTGAGATCGATCGTCTGGTGCAGCATGTCGCCGGCGGTGCGGGTGCCAGAGCCGGGGACCGGCGCGTAGTGCCCGAACGAGAGGAATCCGAAAGCCTTCATGCTCCATGCAACCGAATGGATGCCGAGGGCATTCCCCGAAGCGCGTCAGGATGCCGCGACGAGGAACCCGTCCTGCACGAGTTCGCGGATGCGCGGCTCCAGCTCCGCCCAGAGGTCGGCCAGCGGCACGTCGAACAGGTCGGCGAGGGCGCCGGCGATCTGCGAGACCGTCAATTCGCCGTCGCACGCGCCGACGAATCCGGCGAGCGCGGTGTCGGCCGAGACGGTCCGCCCGAATCCGCCGCCCTGTCGCAGCTCGATCACGCTCGGATCGTCGTCTCCGGGCATGTAATGCCGCGCCTCGGTGACATCGGATGCCGTCACGAGAGTCTGCGGGATGCCGTCGCCGAGTACGTCGTGAGCCGCGAGCCCGTCGCGCAGCGCTCGCCCCGGAGCTGAGAGCGGTTGCGACAGCCTCTCGAAGCGCCTGAGGGGCGCGCGGCCGGCGGCGCCCCGCCGCAGCAGAACATACCCGAAGCCGACGGCCGTGACACCGCGGCCTGCGAAGTCGTCGAGCCAGGCTTCCAGCATCCGGCCGAACGTCGGCTCACGCGGTGTCGTGCCGCCGTCACGGATCCACAGCTCCGCGTACTCGAGGGGTGTGAGCTCCTCGCGCTGGATCACCCAGGCGTCGAGGTCCGGCGCGATCCACGATTCGAGGCGGTCGAGACCTGAGGTCGTCGACCCTTCGGCCCCCGGCCCGGTCGAAGGATCGGAACCCGAGGACACCGACTCCCAGTTACCGAGAAGCTGAGCGATCCCGCCAGGGGTGAGATGCGCTGGGGCGGATCGCACGAACTGCTCCACCAGCGCATCGCCGATGAGTCCCCCGTCGCGGTACTCGTACGCCGTGACACCGTCCACCCGGGGCGTGATGACGAACGGCGGGTTCGACACGATGAGGTCGAACGCCTCCCCCTCCACCGGCTCGAACATGCTCCCCAGCTGGAAAGTGATGTTGCTCACCCCGTTCAGTCGCGCGTTCAGCGCCGCGAAGGCCAGTGCGCGCGACGACACGTCGGTTGCGACGACCTCGCCGGCGTGCCGAGACACGAGGAGCGCCTGGATGCCGCATCCGGTCCCGAGGTCGAGCGCCCTGCCTACGGGCGTCGGCACGATCAGCTCCGCCAGGGTGCGGGATGCTCCACCGACCCCGAGCACGTGATCGGCGGGCAGCTCGGTGCCGAGGGCGAGTTCGTCGAGATCGCTGGCGATCCACCACTCCCCGATGCCGTCGGCGTCCACGAACGACTGCGGTCGCACGAGCGCCGTCGGCACGGCATCCGCGCCGCTCACACGAGCGAGCCCCAGGGCTGCGAGACCTTCGGCGCCGAGCCGCGGCAGCGCCGCCGAGACCAGCGCGGCGGGCTGCGGCATCCCGAGAACCAGCAGACGACCCAGGGTCGCCAGCGCACTGGAGTCGCCGTCGACGGCCCGCAGCAGCGGCTCGCGGACTCCGCGACCGAGGGCGTCATCCGCCTCCTCTCCCCACAGGCGCCGCAGCGGCTCGGAGCGGAAGTCCGAGGCATCCAGGTCGGCGGCGAGCGCCGAGACGAGGGCAGGGTCGGGCACGGGAGGCAGGGCGTCGGACACGGCGGTCACTCTACGCGCCTTCAGGGTTCCCCGACGCCGCCCGCCTAGAATTGCGGGGTCACAACTCACGGGCCGCCGCCACCGCGCGCCCGAGGAAGACCAGAGACTTGATCAGCCCCCGAAACGGCAGACGTGCCCGCGCGCACCGCGGCATCCGCGGTGCGCTGGCGTCGGCCATCGCCGTCGGGGTCATCGCAGCCGGTCAGCTGATCGCGCCGGCATCCGCCGTCGCCGACGTGCAGACGCCCGACGAGGATGCCGCCGTCGAGCTCTCGCTGACCGCCGGCATCCACGGTGTCGTGGCGCCCGATGCGCCGGTGACCGCGACCGTGACGATCGACAACGGCACCGATGCGGCCGTGGCCGCAGGGCGCGTGTCGGTCGAGATCAACAAGACCCCGCTGGCGAATGCTGCGGCGCTGACCGCCTGGCTCGACGGCGGTGAGGCCGACGGCGCCTTCACCTCGATCGGTTTCGAGGACTCCGACGAGGTGGCCGCCGCCCAGACCGCGTCGACGACGATCAGCGCGACGACCACCGTGCTCGGCAAGCTGCCAGCCGGCGTCTATCCGATCCGTGCGCTGCTCACGGGTCCGGAGATCACTGAGGCCCCCGGCGCGACGAGCGTGCTCGTGGTCACCGCCGAGAAGGACCTGCAGCTCACCGTCGTCGTGCCGATCACTGCGACGCCGGCCGACGGCGGGTTGCTCACCGCCGATGAGCTCACCGCCCTCACCGCCCCTGATGGCGCCCTGACTGCACAACTCGACGGCGTCGCCGGCACCTCGGCCGCCATCGCGGTCGACCCGCTCATCCCCGCGGCCGTCCGTGCCCTGGGTTCGGCGGCGCCGGCGGATGCCTCGTCCTGGCTCGCCCGCCTGGAGTCGCTCTCGAACGAGCGCTTCACGCTGCAGCCCGGCGATGCGGATGCGACTGTTCAAGCGCGTGCGAGCCTGCCCGAGCTTCTCCAACCACTGCCGCTGTCGCCGTTCATCGACCAGGCGAACTTCGTCGAGACCGGCGACGCCGACGGTCCGACGCCCACCCCGACGCCGACGGAGCTCGCACCGGAGATCCCGACCGATGCCGAGCTCAGCGCGGTCAGGGACGCCGAGTCAGGCATCCTCTGGCCACTCGGCGAAGCGCGCACCGCCGATCTCGAGACGTTCGACGGGTACCTCGACACGGACGTCACGACGATCCTCCCGTCCTCCTCCGTCGCGGCCGAGAGCAGCGCGCTGGTCGAGGTCGACGGCCACCGGGTCCTCGTGACGGATGCCGCGGCCTCCGCAGCGCTGTCGGAGGCCGTCGCCACCGCCGACGAGTCGGATCGGGAGCGCACCATCACGGCGGGCATCGCCGGGCTCAGCCTGGTGCCGCACTCGTCGCTCCTCATCGGCCTCGACCGCAATGAGACGCGCACCGCTGACGCCCTGCGGGAGACGATCCTCTCGCTCTCGTCGATCGGCGCTCCGACGTCGCTCTCCGCGCTGCGCGCCGAGGAGCCGGCATCCACCACGATCGTCGGCGACGCCACCACGGCGCGAGCCGACGCGCTGAAGGATCTCCTCGCCGACGAGGTCCAGCTCACCTCGTTCGCGTCCATCCTCGATGATCCGCTCGTGCTCCTCTCTCCGGAGCGCATCCAGATCATGCGCCTGATCGGCGTCGGCACCGCGAGCGTCTTCGCGCCGGGGACCGGAGCGCATCGTACGCAGACCACAGTCACCCTGAACGCCGTCGGCGTGCAGCAGCCGAGCCCCGTCCAGCTGTTCACGTCCGCCGCTCCCCTACCGGTTTGGGTGCGCAACGACCTCCCCTGGCCTGTGAACGTGACGCTCACATCGACCCCGTCGGATGCCCGCCTCGACATCGAACCGCTCACCGCTGTGGCCACGCAGCCCGCGAGCAACACGCGGGTGAAGGTGCCGGTCTCCGCACGCGTCGGCAGCGGTGTGCTCGATGTTCGGTTCAGTCTCACCTCTCCCACCGGGGTGCACATCGGCACCGACCAGACCGCCAAGGTCACGGTGCGCGCCGAATGGGAGGGCATCGGCCTCGGCATCCTGGGCGGCCTCATCGGCCTGCTGCTGATCCTCGGCATCGTGCGCACCATCGTTCGTCGTCGCAAGGACAGCGAGGCGGATGCCGGGGCAGCTGCGGCCGAGTAGTCCCGCGCCACCCGACACAGCTCCGCGCGCGGGAATGCCGCGCGGTTACGATTGGTTTCACGCAGGGACGCGTCTGCACGCGAGAAGGAAGAGGACATGCGCAAGGTCATCATCATCGGCTCCGGCCCCGCCGGATTCACCGCCGCCATCTACGCGGCCCGCGCGAACCTCGAGCCGCTTCTGATCGCGAGCTCGGTCGAAGTCGGCGGCGAGCTGATGAACACCACCGAGGTCGAGAACTACCCCGGCTTCCCCGACGGCATCCAGGGTCCCGACCTGATGTCGAAGTTCCAGGCGCAGGCCGAGCGGTTCGGCACCGAGGTCGTGTACGACGATGTGACCTCGCTCCAGGTCGACGGCCCGGTCAAGAAGGTCGTCCTCGGCAGCGGAGCGGAGCACGAGGCCCACACGATCATCTACGCCACCGGCTCTGCGTACCGGAAGCTCGGCATCGAGGGCGAAGAGCGCCTCTCGGGCTACGGCGTCTCGTGGTGCGCGACGTGCGACGGCTTCTTCTTCCGCGAGAAGACGATCGCCGTCGTCGGCGGCGGCGACTCGGCGATGGAAGAGGCCACGTTCCTCACCCGCTTCGCGGACAAGGTCTACGTGATCCACCGCAAGGACACGCTGCGCGCCTCGAAGATCATGCAGGAGCGCGCGTTCGCGAACGAGAAGATCGAGTTCATCTGGAACAGCGAGGTCGCCGAGATCACCGGTGGGGATGCCGTCACCGGCGTCACCCTGCGCGACACGGTCGATGGGTCCACCCGCGAGCTGGCCCTCGACGGTCTGTTCATCGCCATCGGTAACGACCCGCGCACCCATCTGGTGCACGACAAGCTCGAGCTCACCGCCGAGGGCACCATCTGGGTCGACGGCCGCTCGTCCCGCACCTCCGTTCCCGGCATCTTCGCCGCCGGCGACGTCATCGACCCGACCTACCGCCAGGCGATCACAGCCGCCGGCTCAGGAACGGTCGCCGCTCTCGACGCCGAGCACTTCCTCGCGGATCTTGAGGACGCCTCGGTGGAGGTCTCGGCTGCCGAGGCAGCCGAGATCATCGCGTAGGGAACAGTTCCGACACCTCTGCTGTTGCAGTGGGTGAACTTCGATCAAGGAGAAGCAGATGACTGCCAAGGTAACGAGCCAGGCGACGTTCGAGCAGGACGTGCTGCAGGCTGAGGGCCCCGTCCTCGTGGACTTCTGGGCCGAGTGGTGCGGACCGTGTCGCATGGTCGCTCCTGTTCTGGACCAGATCCAGGCGGAGCACCCCGACAAGATCACCATCATGAAGCTCAACGTCGACGAGAACCCCGAGCTCGCGATGAAGTACCAGATCACGTCGATCCCGGCGATGAAGGTCTTCCAGGGCGGCGAGGTCAAGACGACCATCATCGGCGCCAAGCCGAAGCCCGCTCTCGAGCAGGACCTCGCCGCGTTCATCGGCTGATCCCGTTTCACTGAAGAACCCGTCCTTCCGTCAGGGAGGGCGGGTTCTTTCTGTTCGGCGGCTCAGCCCGGGATGCTAGGACGCGTCAGCGATCGTGGCATCCCACCGGCGATGCTGCGATCCCTCGCCGAGGAGCCCCCACACGGCCGTCGTGAGCTCCGGATACTCGAGAGCGATCTGCCGCATCACACGGTAGTTGCGCGCTGTGTTCGGGCGAACGCCGTCATTTGCTGCGATGTTGTCAGCCCGCAGGAGGAACACGACGAGCTCGTCGACGCTGGGGAGATCCTCCATGAACTCCCAGGGGTCCTCGCCGCTGAGCAACCGCTCCTGGATGAGCACAGCCAGCTCGTCCGACGCCTCTGCGCGCAGCACCTCGAGGCTGGCGCGGCGGGGGACGGCTTCAGACATGCTTCCAGCCTACGCGGGCTTCTTGCCACCGCGGCGCGGCAGGTTCACGACATCCGTCATCGTCTCGAGCTCCCGCCCCTTGGTCTCCGGCACCTGGTAGAAGACGAAGAAGAACGACACCAGCGCGAAGAACGCATAGAAGCCGTACGCGAACGTGAGCCCGATCTCGGCGAACGCGGGGAACGTCGTCGAGATGAAGAAGTTCGCGACCCACTGCGCTGCCGCGGCGACGGCCAGTGCTCCGGCGCGGATCTTGTTCGGGAACATCTCCCCCAGCAGCACCCACACGAGCGGGCCCCAGGTGGCGCCGAAGAAGACGACGAAGCCGTTCGCACAGACCAGAGCGATCAGCGACCACGGCTGCGGCAGGGTGACAGCACCGTCCTCGAGCGTGCCGAACGAGAAGGCCAGCGCCATCATGCCGAGAGTCACGGCCATGCCGATCGATCCGATCATGAGCATCGGGCGGCGGCCCACCCGATCGACCAGCAGGATGGCGACGATCGTGACCACGATGTTGGTGATCGATGTGATGACCGAGGTCATCAGGGCGCTCGACTCGTCGAAGCCCACCGACAGCCAGAGCGTCGTCGAGTAGTAGAAGATCACGTTGATGCCGACGAACTGCTGGAAGACACTGAGCAGGATGCCCACCCAGACGATGGGCTTCAGACCGAAGCGGTCACCTCTCAGATCCTTCAACGACTCGTTCTTCTCGTCGCCGAGACTCTCGCGGATCTCCTCGATCTTGAGGTTCACGTCCGTCTCGCCGGTGAAGTCGTACAGCACCTGCGAGGCCTTGTCGACCTTGCCTCGGGCGACGAGGAACCGCGGGGACTCCGGCAGTCGGAGCGCCATGATGCCGTAGACGATGGCGGGGATCGCTTCGACCATGAACATCCATCGCCAGGCGTCGATGCCGAGCCACAGGACGTTCGCCGCCGAGCCCGCGATGTTCGCGAGCAGGGCGTTCGAGAGCAGAGCGGTGAAGATACCGGTGACGATGGCGAGCTGCTGGAGAGAGCCGAGCCTGCCGCGGACCTTAGCCGGCGAGACCTCGGCGATGTAGGCGGGGGCGATGACGGATGCCGCACCGACACCGAGACCGCCGATCACACGCCAGACGATCAGGTCGATGACACCGAAGGCGAGTCCGGATCCGATGGCCGAGACCAGGAACAGGATCGCCGCGATCACCATGACCGGGATGCGCCCGAGCTTGTTCGCGAGACTTCCGGCGAACCATGCGCCGATGGCGCAGCCGATCAGCGCGGACGAGACCGCGAAGCCCTGCAGGCCCGGTCCGAGCTCGAAGGCCCCGGCGAGGGCATCCACGGCACCATTGATGACCGCGGTGTCGAACCCGAACAGGAAGCCGCCGAGCGCTGCCGCGATGCTGATGCCGATGACCCGGCCGTTGAGCCGGCCTGCTTTGCTCTTGTTCTCGGACATGTGCCCTCCCCCGTCTCGGTCCACTCTAGGAGCCGGACGGGGACGGGGCGCGGAGACGGGCGGAATCCGTCAGGATCCGTACTGCTCCTCACCCAGCTCCGAGAGGATGCGGTTGAGGTCCTGGATTGACGCGAATTCGATCGCGACCTGGCCTTTTCGCGCGCCGAGTGTGATCTTGACGCGGGTGTTCAGGCGGTCTCCGAGCTTGCCGGATACCTCGTCGAGGTACGCACGGCGCGCGCCCGGCTGGGGCTTCACCTTCTTGGCGCCGGCCGCTGGCAACGCCTTGGCGGCTGCCTCGGTCGCACGCACAGAGAGGTCCTCGTTGATGACCTTGTCGGCGAGCTTCTGCATCTGCTCCGGGTCGTCCAGCGACAGCAGGGCGCGGGCGTGACCGGCCGACAGGACTCCCGCCGCCACGCGCTGCTGCACGGGAACGGGAAGCCTGAGCAGACGGATCGTGTTGCTGATCTGTGGGCGGGACCGGCCGATGCGGGTGGCCAGTTCCTCCTGCGTGATGCCGAAGTCCTCGAGGAGCTGCTGGTACGCGGATGCCTCTTCCAGCGGGTTCAGCTCTGACCGGTGCAGGTTCTCCAACAGGGCATCGCGGAGCAGATCTTCGTCGGCGGTGTCGCGGACGATCGCGGGGATGGTCTCGAGGCCGGCTTCTCGTGCGGCGCGGGTGCGCCGCTCCCCCATGATGAGCTCGTAGTCGCCGTCCGTGTTCTTCCGGACGATCACCGGTTGCAGGACGCCGAACTCGCGGACGCTGTGGACGAGCTCGGCCAGATCCTCCGTGTCGAAGTGCGTACGCGGCTGACGAGGGTTCGGAACGATCGTCGTCGGGTCGATCTGGATCAGGTGGATGCCGGGAACAGACTCGAGCTCGGCCTCCGGAGCATCCTGCTTCTCCGGCTCACCGCTCGTCGGTGGGGCCTGGATCGTCCCTCCGGGGAAGAACACGTCCACCGGACGCGCCGAGGTCTGGTCGGCCGTGGGGATGAGTGCGCCGATTCCTCGACCGAGCCCAGTGCGCTTCGCCATCAGTTCTCCTTGCTCTGCGTCTTGTGGGACGCGATCTCGACAGCGGCCTCGCGGTACGCGATCGCGCCGGCGGAGGACCCGTCGTACGCGATGACCGTCTGGCCGAAGCTGGGGGCCTCGGAAACACGCACCGAACGCGGGATCACCGTGTTCAGGACCTGCTCCGGGAAGTGATTGCGGACCTCATCGGCGACCTGCTGCGCCAGGCGGGTGCGACCGTCGTACATCGTGAGCAGGATCGTCGAGAGGTGAAGACCGGGATTGAGGTGCTTCTGGATCATCTGGATGCTGCCGAGCAGCTGGCTGAGGCCTTCAAGCGCGTAGTACTCGCACTGGATGGGGATGAAGACCTCTGATGCCGCCGTGAAGGCGTTGATCGTCAGCAGTCCCAGCGAGGGCGGGCAGTCGATGATGACGAAGTCGACCGGGTGGTCAGCGATGTACTGGTCGAGGGCGCGGCGGAGGCGGTGCTCACGGGCAACCTGCGACACGAGTTCGATCTCGGCGCCGGCGAGGTGGATCGTGCTCGGCGCGCACAGCAGCGTCTCGGCCTCCGGGCTCTGCTGAACGATGTCGGCGAGCGGAACATCATCGATCAGCACGTCGTAGACGCTCAGGGTCTCCGCATCATGCGGGACCCCGAGGGCTGTGGATGCATTTCCCTGCGGATCGAGGTCGATCACGAGCACCTTCGCTCCGAAGGAGGCGAGCGCGGAAGCGATGTTGACGGCTGTCGTGGTCTTGCCGACGCCGCCCTTCTGGTTGGAAACCGTGAGAACGCGGGTCTCACCCGTGAAGGTGACCTCGACGTTCTCGAGGTTGCGGCGGCGAGCACTCAGATCGGCGATTTCGCGAGCCAGGGGCGTATCGATCCCGAAAGCCTCGTTCGGCGTTGTCTTCTCGGACTGTTTCACGTGAAACATCCACTCCTCTCGATGGCCGCGTTCCACTCTACTTGGCTCCCTCAGTGCTCGGTTACTCGCGGGCGTGAGAGCCGCACGATGTTTCACGTGAAACATTTCCACCGGGCATCCCATGGTCGTTGAGCGAAGCCGTCGCAGACGGCGAAGACGAAACGGGGCGAGCGAGCGAAACGAGTCGAAGCCGCAGCCCGGTGCGGCTTGTCTGCAGGAGGGCTTCGACCCATCGCCGAGGAGCTCCTCGCTCAGCCCGTTTCGTCTCGCTCCGCTCGGTCAACGAACCGCGATCGCACCCACGCACTCCCGAGTCGATGTTTCACGTGAAACATCACTGCCTGCGGAGACGGTCAGACGACGCGAACCTTGGCGCGCACAACGCGCGTCGTCTCGGCTAGGACGCCCTCGCCGAGCACATCCACCCGCACATCGCTCAGCCGGTACTTCTTGAGTTGCTTGGCCGCAGCTTCGATCTCGGCGGAAGCATTCTGCCCCTTGAGCAACACGAGCTCTCCCCCGTCGCGTACGAGCGGCGCGGTCCAGGGCAAAAGAGTCCGCAACGCGCTGACCGCGCGGGCGGTGACGACGTCGAACTGCTTCGGCACGACCTCTTCGGCTCGGGCCCGAATCACGGTGACGTTGGAGAGTCCAAGCTCGTCTACCTGCTCCGTGAGCCAGGTGACGCGTCGCTCCATCGGCTCGATCAGAGCCCAGGTGACATCGGGGCGTGCGATAGCGAGCACGACACCGGGAAGTCCCGCGCCGGATCCGATGTCCGCCGCGGACCCATGGAACAGCGGGGCAGCGATGGCGCTGTTCAGAACATGCCTCGTCCACAGGCGGGGCAGCTCGAGCGGGCCGATCAATCCTCGCTCTTCTCCCTGCGCAGCGAGGTTCGCCGTGAACGCCCTGGCCAGGTCGATGCGGTCACCGAACAGCGCGGCCGCGGCATCGGGTTCGGTCTCAACAGTCATCCCAGCGACCTCAGCAACGTTTCACGTGAAACATCAGCGCCGGCGGATGACCGTGTGACGGTCTGCGCCCTCGCCGTACGACTCGGAAACGAGTTCGCGGTCAGCCACGATGTCGTGCACCAGCTTGCGCTCGTAGCTCGACATGGAAGGAAGTGAAGCCTGCGATGCTCCCTCGTCCAGTTTCACGACCGCGGCATCCACCAGCTTCTCCAGCTGACGACGGCGAGCGTCGCGTGATCCCCCGATGTCGAGGATCAGACGTGAGAACGAACCGGTCTTGCTCTGCACGGCCAGACGGGTGATCTCCTGCAGCGCCTGCACGGTGTCCGGATCCGCAAGCACGGAAAGACTGGAATCCTCGGACTCGACCGAGACGTACGCACGTCCCTGACGGACGTCGAGGTTCAGGTCACCGTCGATGTCGGCGATGTCGAGCAGTCCCTCGATGAAGTCGGCGGCGACGTCACCCTCGAGCTCGAGCTGCTCCACGGAAGGTTCAGAGCGCTCTGCGACGTTGTCCACGGCCATCAGTTCGACCCCTTCTTCTTGGCGCGCTTCTTGCTCACCGGCTGCTGACGCTTGGGAGCCTCCTGCTTGGCCTTCTCTACTTCTTCCAGCATCCGCTTCTGCTCCGCTTCGTAAGCCGCCATCGGAACGACCTTGCCCGACGAGTCGATCGCCTTGCCCTTTCGAGCAAGCCTCTCCTCGCGAGCCTTCGCGGCCTCGGAGCCGGGCGTGGGCATCTCGCGGATGACGAGGAACTGCTGGGCCATGGTCCACAGGTTCGAGATGAACCAGTAGACGACGACACCGAGCGGGAAGAAGACACCCGAGAAGATGAAGCCCAGCGGCAGCACGTAGAGCATGATCTTCTGCATCTGGTACGCCTGGCCGGTCTTGGCCTCGGGCGACAGGTTCTTCGAGATGATCTGCAGCTGGGTGAAGAACTGCGAGCCGATCATCAGCACGACGAGAATCACCAGCAGGACGATGGCGATCGTGTTCTGCGTCTCGACAGCCTGACCGAGCGTGCCGTGCAGCGACACAGTTCCGAAGATCGTGGCGTCGTAGAACTCCTTGGTGAGCTCGGGACTGAGCAGTCCGACTCCACCGAGGCCGGCGATGGCATGCTTGCTGACGTCGTTGAGCACGCTGAAAAGCGCGAAGAAGATCGGCATCTGCACGAGCAGCGGCAGACAGCTCGACATCGGCGACGTGCCGTGCTTCTTGTACAGGCCCATGGTCTCGCGGCTCATCGCCTCGCGAGAGAGCTGATCCTTCTTGCCCTTGTACTTCTCCTGGATCTTCTTCATCTCAGGAGCGATTTCCATCATCTTGCGCTGGCTCTTGATTTGCCGCACGAACAGGGGAAATACTGAGGCGCGAACCACGATCACAAGACCGATGATCGACAGGATCCAGGTGATTCCGGATGCCGCCGGCAGGCCCACAGCGGTGAACAGCCAGTGCCAGGCGACCAGGATGAGTTCAACAGCCCACTTCAGGGGCCACAGGATGGTGCCGAGCAGATCGAAGCCGCCACCGGTGTCGGTCGGCGTGGGTGTCGCAGAGGCGAGCAGAAGGTCAAGACCCACTGTTCAGTCCTTTCGAGAAGGTACGACGAAACCTCGTGCGGTCAGGTCGTGTCGGAAATGGTCGTGTGGGCGGACGTCGTCGACGCCGCCTTTGCTCCAGGGGTTGCAGCGCAGGATGCGCCACGCAGAGAGCGCGGCTCCCTTGATCGCACCGTGCTGCTGCACCGCTCCTACAGCGTAAGCCGAGCACGAAGGGTAGTACGCACAGACGTCCCCGTAGATCGGCGAGATCACAGCCCGATAGGCGGTGAGAAATCCCAGCACGAGATTGCGAGGGATGAGCGGGATGCTGCGCGCGACGTCGCGGGCACGCAGATGTCCCGTGCCCATCGCATACGAAGGCAGCGCGCTCATGATGTGGCCTGCGCACGATTCAGACGTGCCAGGCACCGCGTCACGTCGGCTTCGAGTTCGGCGAAGCTCGCTGACGCAGACGCAGGAAGGGCACGGATGACGACATCCGTGCCCTCAGGGAGCCCGGCGATCGCGCCTGCGCACACGGCCTTGAGCCGACGGCGCACGGTGTTGCGGATCACAGCGGTACCCACCTGCTTGCTGATGATGAACCCGAATCGGGGTTCGCGCGCTTCCCCCGTCGTCAACATGGAGGTGACGACTCGGGCGCCCCCGCACCGGACACCGCGACGGACGACTGACCTGTAGTCAGTGCCTCGCGTCAGCCGGAACGGACGGGCGAGCACAGCGGTTCCGGGCTCAGAGCTTACGCCGAGAGCTCGGTGCGGCCCTTCGCACGACGAGCCGACAGGATGCTGCGGCCGGCGCGGGTGCGCATGCGAGCGCGGAAGCCGTGCTTCTTGGCGCGACGACGGTTGTTGGGCTGGAACGTACGCTTGCTCATGGAATCACTCCGGGAATGGCGTCACCGGGAGAGTACGACCGGAGACATTGGGGAACTGCCCAGATCCGGGCATAAGTCAACCGATTAAGGGTACGTCTTGGCGGCGCAGAGAGCAAATTCCCCGCGCTGGGCGCCTGGCGCACGAGCCACTTCGCACACCAATTATCCACAACTGCGACTTTCGTGACACGCAGGACACGCCCCCGGTTTTCCACAGGCAGGTTGCCCTGCACAGCTTCGATGACTACCGTGGCATCCGAAGTTATCCACAGGGGAGCCGGGCCGATTCGCCCACCCCGACGCGAGCCACTGCCCGGAGCACCATGTCCTCACCTGCCCAGCCCGACGTTCCAATCTGGGCACAGGTGCTGGAGCTGCTCGATCATGACGATCGTGTCACTCCGCAGCTTCAGGGTTTCCTGAGCCTGGCCGTACCCGCCGGTGTCATGAGCGGCACCCTCTACCTCGACGTCCCCAATGACCTGACCGCGGCGCAGATCAACAAGCGTCTGCGCGTGCCGCTGATGGAAGGTCTGGCGCACCTCGGCCAGGAGGTCACGTCCTTCCGCGTCGTCGTGAACCACGAGCTCGCCGAGCAGCCGACCGCGCCGATCGCGGTCGCCGACTTCGGCCGCCCCGAGGCACCGCGCACCGATCTCACCATCGAACAGCCGACACCGATGCGCCATGAATCGCGCCTCAACCCGAAGTACACCTTCGACAACTTCGTCATCGGTCAGTCCAACCGTTTCGCGCACGCCGCTGCGGTCGCCGTCGCCGAAGCGCCGGCCAAGGCGTACAACCCGCTGTTCATCTACGGCGACTCGGGGCTCGGCAAGACCCATCTCCTCCACGCGATCGGCGACTATGCGCAATCGCTCTACACAGGAGTGAAGGTGCGGTACGTCTCGAGTGAGGAGTTCACGAACGACTTCATCAACTCGATCGCGAACAACCGCGGCTCGGCTTTCCAGGCTCGATACCGCGACGTCGACATCCTTCTCATCGACGACATCCAGTTCCTGCAGGGTCGCGCCGAGACGCAGGAGACGTTCTTCCACACCTTCAACACGCTGCACGATCACAACAAGCAGATCGTGATCACCAGTGATGTCGCGCCGAAGCACCTCACCGGTTTCGAGGACCGGATGCGGAGCCGGTTCGAATGGGGTCTCATCACCGATGTGCAGGCTCCCGACCTCGAGACCCGTATCGCGATCCTCCGCAAGAAGGCGCAGAGCGAGGCGCTGCACATCCCCGATGACGTCCTGGAATACATCGCCACGATCGTCTCGTCGAACATCCGTGAACTCGAGGGCGCCCTGATCCGCGTCTCGGCCTTCGCGAGCCTGAACCGCTCGCCGCTCGACATCTCTCTCGCCCAGACCGTTCTGCGCGACATCGTCGACACGGCGGAGGACAACATCATCTCGCCGACCGACATCATCTCGGCGACCGCTCAGTACTTCAAGCTCACCGTCGACGATCTGTACGGCTCGAGCCGCTCGCAGCAGATCGCGACGGCTCGGCAGATCGCGATGTACCTGTGCCGGGAGCGCACGAACCTGTCACTGCCCAAGATCGGGCAGCTCTTCGGCAACCGCGACCACACGACGGTGATGTACGCATACAAGAAGATCAGCGACCTCATGAAGGAGCGCCGCTCCATCTACAACCAGGTGACCGAGATCACCACGCAGCTCGGTCGACGCTGAAAACGTCCCCTCGGAAGTCTTGACAGCAGCCGCCGGCATCCCTTTAAATGCCGCTTTGCACATGTGGATAACTTGTGGATGAATACGGTCCGCGCTCGGGACGAATGTGTGCGGATCGCGGCATACTGTGGATAACTCGTCAACGAGCGGATGCGACTGACCACCTGTTTTCGCCCGGATTCCTCACGAATTCCACATCTCACAAACGTGTAGTTCCCTACGGAGCGTTGCTATCCACCGAGTTATCCACAGTATCCACAGATGTTAACACTGTTAAGAAGTTAATCCTCTAGAGCCGGCATCCGATCACCTCGAAGATGTGGGAAGTCCGGCGTATGGCGCATCTGCGCTCTGGGGATACGATGGGAACCCCTGAGGTGGGTCACGCCTCTCAGGTCATGTAATTCACGACGAGGGAGAGCCCGTGAGGTTCCAGGTCAACCGCGATGTCTTCAGCGAAGCAGTGTCGTTCGTCGTCAAGCTGCTCCCGCAGCGCAATCCGCAGCCGATCCTGGCAGGTGTGCTCATCGAGGCGGGTGACGAGGGTCTGACCCTCTCGGCGTTCGACTACGAGGCGTCGGCTCGCACGACCATCGACGCCACGGTGGACACCCCCGGCACGATCCTCGTCCACGGACGTCTGCTCTCCGACATCGCCAGCCGTCTGCCCAACGCCCCGATCGAGATCGCCGTCGAGGAGGACGGCGGCATCGCGGTCACCTGCGGTTCGGCTCGATTCACGCTGGCTGCGATGCCCGTCGAGGAATATCCGTCGATCCCCGAGGTGTCTGGATCTTCCGGCGTCGTCCCGGCTGACGATTTCGGCACCGCGATCGCGCAGGTCGGGTTCGCGGCATCCCGTGACGACGTCACCCCCGTGCTGACCGGAGTCCAGCTCGAGGTCGCAGGTCACAACCTGAGCCTCGTCGCCACCGACCGCTACCGCGTTTCGCTTCGCGACGTCCCGTGGGATGGCGAAGCCGCCGAGCAGACCGCTCTGGTCCCTGCCCGCACGCTCACCGAGGTCGGCAAGACCTTCGGTCACGCCGGCACGATCCAGGTCGCTTTCTCCGGCAGCGGCGACCGCGAGATCATCGCCTTCACCGCCGGCAACAAGACGGTCACGTCGCTGCTGATCAAGGGCAACTTCCCGCCGGTCCGCCGACTGTTCCCCGAGCAGACCGAGCACTACGCGGTCGTGAACACCGCCGACCTCATCGAGGCCGTGCGTCGCGTCGCCCTGGTGCTCGACCGCGCCGCTCCGCTGCGCTTCACATTCACGTCCGACAGCGTGACGATGGATGCTTCGGGCAGCGAGCAGGCGCGCGCATCGGAGTCGGTCGACGCTCATCTTTCTGGCGGCGCCGATGTCACTCTCGGTCTGAACCCCCAGTACCTCACCGAGGCGCTGAGTGCGGTCAAGAGCGAGTTCGTCCGCGTCACGTTCACGTCGAGCGACAACGCGAACAAGCTCAGCCCGGTTCTCATCACGAGCCAGACCTCTGTCGACCAGGCCGGCTCGGACTCGTTCAAGTACCTGCTCCAGCCGAACCTCCTGCTGCGCTGATCCTTCTTCCTCGACCGTTCCTTCATCAGCCGGCCAGTCAGCGTTCCGAGCGAAGCGATGGATGCCTCCGACGGGCTGGCACCGGGTCTGGCGGGAGCCCGGCCGAAGGCCGAGCGAGGGCATGTCCCGACGAAGGCATCCATCGCGTAGCGAACCCACTCGTGAGGTCCGTCACCCGAGGCATCCGTGCCGCTGCGAACCCGGTGTCACACCCCCGAAGTAGGCTGAACCCGTGATTGTGGAGCACCTGAACCTGGTCGACTTCCGCAACTACGCGACCGCTGATCTGAGCCTTCTGCCAGGGCCGAACGTCCTCGTCGGCCGCAACGGCCAGGGCAAGACGAATCTCGCAGAGGCCGTTGTCTTCCTGGCGACGCTCGGATCGCACCGGGTCTCGGCGGATGCTCCGATGGTCCGAGACGGCCAGGACTTCGCGGTGATCCGCGCTCGCCTCTCCGTCGGGGAGCGGCGCGTGCTCACCGAGGTGCAGATCAATCGCCAGGGTTCGAACAAGGCGCGCATCAACGGCTCGCCCTCCAAGACGAGCGAACTCCCTCGGTATGCGCACGTGGTGCTCTTCGCACCGGAGGATCTTCAGATCGTGCGCGGAGACCCGTCCTCGCGCAGAAGGTTCGCAGATCAGCTGCTGATTCAGCGCACCCCGCGCATGGCAGGGGTGCTCGCCGACTACGACCGCGTGCTGAAGCAGCGCACCGCGCTGCTGAAGTCGGCCAGGGCGCGCGGCGTCCGTGGTGAGGCGCTCGCGACCCTGGATGTCTGGGACGACAAGCTGGTCGCTCTGGGATCCGAGATCATCGAGGCGCGCTTGCGCCTGGCATCCGATCTGCAGCAGCCTCTCGCCGATGCGTACACGGCGATCGCCGGCGCCGACCACAAGCCGGAGCTCGAGTGGGCGCTGTCGGTGCGCGGCGGCGATCCGGAAGAGGGCGAGGTCGAAGCATCCGATTCTCGCGGCGCGCTGGCCGACCAGTTCCGCGCTGCCCTGCTGGCCAAGCGAACTCAGGAGCTCGACCGAGGACTCACTCTCGTCGGGCCGCATCGCGACGACCTGCTGCTGCGGGTCCGCGACCTGCCGGTCAAGGGCTACGCATCCCACGGCGAGTCGTGGTCGGTCGCCCTCGCACTCCGGCTCGCATCCGCCGAGCTGCTGCGCGCAGAGTCCCCCGCCGGCGACCCCGTGCTCATCCTCGACGACGTGTTCGCCGAGCTCGACGCCGATCGGAGGCAGCGACTGTCTGCCCTGACGGTCGGGTACGAGCAGGTCATCGTCACCGCTGCGGTCGAAGAGGACATCCCCGAGCCGCTGCACCGGCACGTCGTCCGCATCCATGCGGGTACGATCAGCGACGAGCGCGACCCTTCGACAAGCTCAGGGACCGAATCGACAGGCGAGGAGGGGGAATGACCGACGCTGAGACCCCGGAGACGGTCGCGACCTACCTGCGGCTGCGCGGGCTCAAGCCCAGCTCCAAGAGCTGGAAGCGCAAGCGCCGCATCCGCGATGACGATGACAACGCCCCTTTCACCCCGGGTCGTGATCCAGGGGCGCTCGGTTCCGTGCTCGACAAGCTCAGCCGCGAGGCCGGGTGGGAGATCACGCTCGCACGTGAAGATCTCGTCCGGCAGTGGGCGGATCTCGCGGGAGCCGACACCGCCAAGCACTCCGAACCGGTATCTCTGGAGAACGGGATGCTCACCGTGAAGTGCGATTCGACGGCCTGGGCGAAGAACCTGCAGTTCATGCGCGCGACCATCCTCACCGAGATCGGCCGGCGCTACCCGCAGGCGGGTGTGGACAACCTCCGTTTCATCGGTCCGGACGTCCCTTCTTGGAAATGGGGGCCCAGAGCCGTCCCAGGGCGGGGTCCTCGCGATACCTACGGGTAGGACACCACGAATGGGGTCCGAGGCGATTTCAGGGCCACACACGGCCGTTCAGCGCGATGAACCGGTCTTGATGACGCTAGACTGGGTATTCGAGATATCGATGTGGAGAACGCCCTCTGATGACGCCTGAAATTCCTGCTGACGAGCCTGAATCCACTAACGGTCACACCCCGGCGACGGAGCCGTCCACCGATTACGGTGCCGACCAGATTCAGATCCTCGAAGGCCTCGAAGCCGTGCGCAAACGCCCCGGCATGTACATCGGGTCCACGGGCCCGCGTGGTCTGCACCACCTGGTCTACGAGATCGTCGACAACTCCGTCGACGAAGCACTCGCGGGCTACGCCGACACGATCCTGGTGACGATCCTCGCCGACGGCGGCGTTCGTGTCGTCGACAACGGTCGTGGCATCCCCACAGACCCGCACTCCTCCGACCCGAACAAGTCGACCGTCGAGGTCGTGCTCACGATCCTGCACGCCGGTGGAAAGTTCGGCGGCGGCGCGTATGCCGTCTCCGGCGGTCTGCACGGTGTCGGCTCGTCCGTCGTGAACGCACTGTCGACCCGCTTCGACGTCACGGTGAAGCAGAAGGGCTTCGCCTGGCACCACAGATTCGCGGATGGCGGTGTTCCCCAGCAGAAGCTCGAGAAGGGTGAGCCGACCGACGCCACCGGCACCGACATCACGTTCTGGCCGGATCCCGAGATCTTCACCGAGTCCGTCGAGTTCGAGTACGACGTACTGCGCACCCGCTTCCAGCAGATGGCGTTCCTCAACAAGGGGCTGCGCATCGAGCTGCACGACGAGCGCGAGGGTGCGACCTACGAGGTAGAAGAGGACGGCCAGGCGGTCACGAAGCAGCGCAGCGACGTCTTCCTCTACGAGCGCGGCCTCGTCGACTACGTCGAGTACCTGAACAAGGTGCGTCACGCCGAGGTCGTCACCGAGGAGATCATCGACTTCGAGGCCGAGGACACCGAGCGCAAGATCTCGCTCGAGATCGCGATGCAGTGGACGACCGGGTACTCCGAGAACGTCTACACCTACGCCAACACGATCAACACTCACGAGGGCGGCACTCACGAAGAGGGCTTCCGTGCTGCACTGACGACGCTCGTCAACAAGTACGCCCGTGCCAACAACCTCCTCAAGGAGAAGGATGACAACCTCTCCGGCGACGACGTCCGCGAGGGTCTGACGGCCGTCATCTCCATCAAGCTCGGCGAGCCCCAGTTCGAGGGGCAGACCAAGACGAAGCTCGGCAACACCGAGGCGAAGGCGTTCGTCCAGAAGGTCGTCGGCGATCAGCTCGGCGACTGGTTCGAGCGCAACCCCGCCCAGGCGAAGAACGTGATCCGCAAGGCGATCGACGCGGCGACCGCTCGGCTCGCCGCTCGCAAGGCTCGCGAGACAGCGCGTCGCAAGAGCGTGTTCGAGTCGGCGGCGATGCCCGACAAGCTCAAGGACTGCACGAGCAAGGACCCGTCGATCAGCGAGATCTTCCTCGTCGAGGGAGATTCGGCCGGCGGCTCGGCCGTGCAGGGACGCGACCCGCACACGCAGGCGATCCTGGCGCTGCGAGGCAAGATCCTCAACGTCGAGCGCGCACGTCTCGACAAGGCTCTGGCCAACAAGGAAGTCCAGGCGATGATCCAGGCCTTCGGCACCGGCATCGGCGAGGACTTCGACATCGAGAAGGCCCGCTATCACAAGATCGTCCTGATGGCGGATGCCGACGTCGACGGCCAGCACATCACGACGCTGCTGCTGACGCTGCTGTTCCGCTACATGCGCGGGCTCATCGAGGCCGGATTCGTCTACCTCGCGATGCCGCCGCTGTACCGACTGAAGTGGTCGAACCAGCCGCACGAGTACGTGTACTCGGATGCCGAACGCGACGCTCTGCTCAAGCACGGCCTCGACAACGGCAAGCGCATCCCGAAGGACAACGGCGTGCAGCGCTACAAGGGTCTCGGCGAGATGAACGCGAAGGAGCTGTGGGAGACGACGATGGATCACACCACGCGCACCCTGCGCCAGGTGACCATCGAAGACGCCGCCAGCGCGGACGAGATCTTCAGCGTGCTGATGGGCGAGGACGTCGAGTCCCGCCGCACGTTCATCCAGCGCAACGCCAAGGACGTCCGCTTCCTCGACATCTGAGGTAGGCGACTCCGGATGCTTCGACGAGCTCAGCAATCGAAAGAAACACATGACTGACGAAGAACGCACAGAGCCGGTTCACGAACACGGCAAGATCGACCAGGTCGATCTGCAGTCCGAGATGCAGCGCAGCTATCTCGACTACGCCATGGCCGTGATCGTCGGCCGCGCCCTCCCCGACGTGCGCGACGGCCTCAAGCCCGTGCACCGCCGCGTGATCTACGGCATGTACGACGGCGGCTACCGCCCGGACAAGTCGTTCTCGAAGTGCGCCCGCGTCGTCGGCGAGGTCATGGGTCAGTATCACCCGCACGGTGACACCGCGATCTACGACACCCTCGTCCGCCTCGTGCAGCCGTGGGCGCTGCGCTACCCGCTCGCGCTCGGCCAGGGCAACTTCGGCTCGCCGGGCAACATGGGTGCGGCAGCTCCGCGATACACCGAGACGAAGATGGCTCCGCTCGCGCTCGAGATGGTGCGCGACATCGAAGAGGAGACGGTCGACTTCTCGCCGAACTACGACGGGCAGACGCAGGAGCCCGACGTCCTGCCGGCGCGGTTCCCGAACCTGCTGGTCAACGGATCCGTCGGCATCGCGGTCGGCATGGCGACGAACATCCCGCCCCATAACCTCCGCGAGGTCGCGGATGCCGCGCTCTGGGCGCTCGACAACCCCGAGCTCCCGCGCGAAGAACTCCTCGAAGGTCTGATCAAGCGCGTCCCCGGCCCTGACTTCCCGACCGGAGCGCAGATCCTCGGCACGAAGGGCATCCACGAGGCGTACCGCACCGGGCGCGGCTCGATCACGATGCGCGCGGTCGTCGACGTCGAAGAGATCCAGGGCCGCACGTGCCTCGTGATCACCGAACTGCCGTACCAGGTCAACCCCGACAACCTCGCGGTGAAGATCGGTGACCTGGCGCGCGACGGCAAGGTCACCGGCATCGCCGACATCCGCGACGAGACCAGTGACCGAACCGGTCAGCGCATCGTCGTCGTCCTCAAGCGGGATGCCGTCGCCAAGGTCGTTCTGAACAACCTGTACAAGCACACGCAGCTGCAGGACAACTTCGGCGCGAACATGCTCGCGATCGTCGACGGTGTGCCGCGCACGCTCGCGCTCGACGGATTCATCGCGAACTGGATCACCCACCAGATCGACGTGATCGTCCGGCGCACGATCTTCCGCCTGCGCAAGGCGGAGGAGCGCATGCACATCCTGCGCGCCTACCTCAAGGCGCTCGACGCGCTCGACGAGGTCATCGCGCTGATCCGCCGCTCCCCCACCCCTCAAGAGGCGAACCAGGGTCTGCAGAAGCTGCTCGACATCGACGAGATCCAGGCTGACGCGATCCTGCAGATGCAGCTTCGCCGCCTGGCGGCGCTCGAGCGTCAGAAGATCATCGACGAGGCCGACGAGCTCGAGATCAAGATCGCCGACTTCAAGGCGATCCTCGCTGACGAGGCGCGCCAGCGCACCATCATCCGCGAGGAGCTCACCGAGATCGTCGAGCGCTTCGGCGACGACCGCCGCACGCACATCCTGCAGGGCTTCGACGGCGACGTCTCGATGGAAGACCTCATCGCCGAAGAGGAGATGGTGGTCACCGTCACCCGTGACGGCTACATCAAGCGCACGCGGAGCGACAACTACCGTTCGCAGCACCGCGGCGGCAAGGGCGTCAAGGGTGCGCAGCTGCGCGCCGACGACATCGTCGAGCACTTCTTCGTCACCACGACGCATCACTGGCTGCTCGTCTTCACCGACAAGGGCCGCGTCTATCGCACCAAGACGTACGAGGTGCCGGAGGCCGGCCGTGACGCGAAGGGCACGCACGTCGCGAACCTGCTCGCGCTGCAGCCGGATGAGGGGATCGCCCAGATCCTCGACCTCGCCAACTATGAGGTCGCCGACTACCTGGTGCTCGCCACCCGCGACGGCCTGGTGAAGAAGACCCGGCTGAGCGAGTACGACACCAACCGTCAGGGCGGCGTGATCGCGATCCGTCTGCGTGAGGACGACGAGCTCGTCAGCGCGATGATCGTGGATGCTTCGGATGACATACTCCTCATCAGCCGCAAGGGCATGTCGGTCCGCTTCCAGGCGACCGATGCGGCTCTGCGTCCGATGGGGCGTGCGACCGCCGGCGTCACCGGCATGAAGTTCAAGGGCGAGGACCGACTGCTCTCGGCGTCCGTTGCGACACCGGACGGCTTCGTGTTCACGGTCACCGATGGCGGCTACGCGAAGCGCACCGAGGTCGAGCAGTACCGCGTCCAGAACCGCGGTGGATACGGCATCAAGGTCGCCAAGCTCAACGACGATCGGGGCGTCCTGGCGGGCGGTCTGATCGTCAGCGAGGACGACGAGGTCTTGGTGGTTCTCTCCAGCGGCAAGGTGGTACGCTCTGCCGTGGCCGAGGTGCCCGCGAAGGGCAGAGACACCATGGGTGTTCTCTTCGCCCGGACGTCCGAGACGGACCGGATCCTCGCGATCGCCCGCAACGGAGAGCGGGGCCTCGTCGAGGACGAGGCGGAGGCGACGGCTGAGAACGACGCTCCGGAGACGGCCACGGCCCCCGACACCAACCCTGAGGAAGCAGACGCATGAGCACAGTAGCCGACAAGCTGGCTAAGAAGTCCACGCGCAAGACCGGCGGCAAGCAGGTTCGCCTGCGCCTGGTCTACGTCGACTTCTGGTCGGCAGTGAAGCTCTCTTTCCTGGCCGCGGTCGCCATGGCGATCGTGACGATGGTCTCGTTCTTCCTCATCTACCTGGTGCTGCAGGCGACGAACCTGATCACCCAGGCGGATGACTTCGTCGGCAACATCACGGACGGCTCCGTCTCGCTCGCATCGCTTCTGGGACTCCCCCAGGTCATGGCTTTCGCGGCAGTCGTCTCGATCCTCAACCTCATCGTGTTCACGGTGCTCGGCGCTGTGATCGCCGGGATCTACAACCTCGCAGTGAAGGTGACCGGCGGGCTGCTGGTCGGCTTCATGTCGAACTAGTTCTTCTCTACGAAGGGCGGATGCTGCGGCATCCGCCCTTCGTCGTTTCCGGAGCACCCGCACGTGGGGTAGGGAAAACCCGAATCGAGCTGTCCGGATTACTCGGTGTCGGCGGGCGGTGCCCGCGGCCTACGTTTGAGGCATGACCACTCAGACCGTCCCTCCAGCACCGCCGGCATCGTCGGCCGTGCCCGCCCTGGCGAAGACCCCGCCGCTGCGCATCTTCATGACCGTGCTGCACCTGGCCGGGCTCGGCGTCATCGGCGCGATCGTTCTCACGATGCTCTCGGGCCTGCTGGGTCTGGGCCTCGGACTCATCCTCGTGCTCGGCGTCGGACTCCTGTTCCTCGTCGGCTTCGTCTACTTCTTCTACGCCACCGCATGGTTCGAGG
Organism: Microbacterium sp. Bi121; assembly: GCF_918698005.1. GTDB lineage: Bacteria > Actinomycetota > Actinomycetes > Actinomycetales > Microbacteriaceae > Microbacterium. The sequence goes on along the minus strand of NZ_CAKKLJ010000012.1, from coordinate 11,412 downwards.
TCGGGCGCGCGAGCAGCCTGTACAGTCTCGACCTGCCTCCCCTGCGGTGGCGTGGAAGTCAGCACACCGGATTCGGCGGCTGGTTGCACTCGCTGTGGCGCCAGCTGATCGACGGGCGCACATGGCGCGCGATCGCGAACTTCGTCATCGCCTGCGTCATGGGAGCGATCGTCCTGCGCCTGTTCGAGGGCATGATCCGCTCGGCCATCGTGTCGTTCGCGCCGCTGACCGGCGCTGAGACGATCCGTGCGCCGTTCCCCTTCTTCGCGGCTGAGACCGCGGTCAGCTGGGCGCCGCTGCTGGGTGCGCTCGGCGTGGTGCTGGCCGCGGCCGCGATAGTCGGCCTCGCCCTGCTGCACCGCGTGCTCACCCGGGCGATCGTCGTCCCCAACCGCGAGGCCGAACTTCACGAGCAGGTCCGCACGACGAGCGCGCAGCGCGAAGGCGCCGTCCGCGCGGCCGATGTCGAGAGGACGCGCATCGAGCGCGACCTGCATGACGGCGTCCAGCCGCGACTCGTCTCGGTCGGCATGACCCTGGGCCTCGCCCAGCAGAAGATCGATTCCGACCCTGACACGGCCAAGGCCCTGATCGGCGAGGCCCACACCTCGACCAAGGCCGCGATCACCGAGCTGCGACAGCTCGCCCGCGGCATCCACGCGTCCGTCCTGGATGATCGGGGTCTGGATGCCGCGCTCTCCGCTCTGGCCAGCAGGTCGCACATTCCGGTGAGCCTCGACGTCCGGATGGACGGGCGCTGCAGCAGGGATGCCGAGGCCGCCGTGTACTTCTCGATCGCCGAGTCGCTGACGAACGCCGCGAAACACTCCCGTGCCAGCGAATGCCGGGTCGTCGTGCGACTGCGCGAAGGCGGAACCCTGTGGGCCCGAGTCGAGGACAACGGTATGGGCGGCGCGCAGGTGCAGCCCGGCGGGGGTCTCGACGGCATCTCGAACCGGGTGCTCGCGGCCGGCGGCACCTTCCGACTGGACAGCCCGCAGGGCGGCCCGACATCGCTGGAGGTGAGCGTGCCATGCGCATCCTGATCTGTGAGGACTCTGTTCTCCTCCGCGAAGGGCTCGTGCGACTGCTGGAGGACTCCGGTCACGTCGTCGTCGCAGCTCTCGCCGACACCGAGACGCTGACCGAGGCGGTGCAGACCACGGACCCGGAGCTCTGCATCCTGGACGTGCGGCTTCCTCCGACGTTCACCGACGAGGGCATCCGTGCTGCGCTGAGTCTGCGGCGGACGCACCCGCAGCTTCCGCTGCTCGTGCTCTCGCAGTACGTCGAGGAGCGCTACGCCAGCGATCTCATCGCGGCGCAGGTCGGATCAGCACAGGGTGGATCAGCACAGGGTGGCCCGCTCGGGTACCTGCTGAAGGATCGCGTCGCCGATGTCGCCGAGTTCGTCGCCTCTGTGGAGCGGATCGCCGAGGGGGCGACGGTGCTCGACCCCGAAGTCGTCGCCCAGCTGCTCACGCGTCGCAATCGCGACGATCGGATGCTGCAGCTCACCGAGCGCGAGCGCACGGTTCTCGCCCTGATCGCCGAGGGAAAGTCGAACCAGGCGATCGCCGGTCTGCTGTTCCTCTCTGAGGCGAGTGTCGAGAAGAACATCACCTCCATCTTCCAGAAGCTGGGCCTCGAACCGGATGAGTCGGGCAACCGACGAGTGCTCGCGGCGCTGGCGCACATCGAGAATTCGGGCGGGCCGAGCGGCTCGTCCTCGCAGACAGGAGCAGAACGATGAACGAGCAGGAGAACAGCGGCTTCAAGGCCGTGGCCATCGTCACGGCCGTCATCGGCGGCATCGCGCTCGCCGGTGCAGGAGCCACGGCGGCCTTCGGCGCAGTGCACACTGTCACCCGCGCGACGGACCAGTCCGATCGCCTGGACGTCGACGGCGTCACGGAACTCGACGTCGACGCGTCCGCCGGGGATGTCAGCATCCGCTTCGGAGACGTCGACCAGGCCGAGCTGCAGGTCACCGGATCCGATCGGGAGTGGCGACTCGAGCGAGACGAGGACGAGCTTCGCCTGTACAGTCCCGAGCGCTGGTGGGGTTGGGGCGGCGACTGGTCGTGGTTCGGAGGATGGGGCCGCGACGAGCACGTCGAGCTCGTCCTGCCGCAGGCGCTCGCCGGGCTCGACGCCGATGTGACTCTGAGCGCGGGAAGCCTGGATGTCGAGGGCGACTTCGGTGAGCTCGGTGCGGATGTCTCGGCCGGTTCGCTCTGGATCGACGGGACCGCCGATTCGCTGGATGCCGACCTCAGTGCCGGCGACGCCGAGATCAACCTCGCGGACGTCCGCGAGGCGTCGTTCGGCGTCGCAGCCGGTGACCTCGACGCTGCGCTCACGGGCGAAGCGCCCAGTGACGTGGAGATCGACGTGAGCGCCGGTTCGCTCACGCTCACCCTTCCCGATGTCGAGTACAACGTGACGCAGGATGTGAGTGCCGGTTCGCTCGACAACGGGTTGCAGACATCGTCGAATGCACGCAGCACGGTGTTCGTCGAACTGTCCGCGGGCAGCGTCGAACTGCGCCCGGCTGGCTGATCGGCCTCGATTCGGATTTTCCGTCAAACTCCGGTAAAGTCTTGGAGGTTGACGGGGCTATAGCTCAGGCGGTTAGAGCGCTTCACTGATAATGAAGAGGTCCCAGGTTCAAGTCCTGGTAGCCCCACCGTTTCCTCCAATTCAATACCCGTTAGGGGCCTTAGCTCAGTTGGTAGAGCGCCTGCTTTGCAAGCAGGATGTCAGGAGTTCGAATCTCCTAGGCTCCACAGTTTCATTCACGTCGTTCTCTTCGAATTCACTCGTCGTCTGCGGCCTTGCGATCGATCGCGTTGAGAAGCTCCTTGAGTGCCTTCTCGATCGCCTCGTGCTTGTACTGACCCGCACGGCTCTCTCCTGAGATCACCGCGCATCGGTGCAGCTGCTGGAAGTCGCCGTAGGGAAAGTGGTAGCGACCCTTGGTGTCCTCGCCCATGTCGGTGTCTTCGCCGAGATGCCATTTCGCGTACTCGGTGATTCCGTTCTTCTCGATGAAGTCGTTCTCCTGATCAGTCGACGGTGCGTGCTCGCTCCAGTCGTCGCGATCGTCGTCGGTGAACTCTCCACGACGCAGCAGTCCACGAGCGTGTGTCACCGCCGCGTCATTCAATTTCATGCTCATACCAGCAGACAACTCGCCATAGAAGCATCCACCGAGGGCGTTGACAGGCTCGTGAACTGCGCGTACGACTCGGTCACCGACAGGAACCCAGCGCGAAAGTCGACCTCAACGGGCCTCTCCAGGGTGGCGCCTTCTCTGTGTGGGGCGTCTACCCTGAGGTCATGACCGAGGTGCCTTCGATGGGCCGGAGCCTGGGCAGTTCCTTGTGCTCCACCACTGCCTCGACGACGAGGTGGTCCCCTTCGACCACCTGGCGCTCAATCGTGCGGATCTGCCGAACGCGGCTTTCCAGGTGCACGAGAAGGGCGGCCACCAGTTCGAAGGTCCGGCGACCGCCCTGCTTCGCTGATCGCTACGGTCGGTGATGAGCGCTTAGCGCAAGGGCAAAGTATCAGGCGAGTCCCGACTGGTACGCGAAGACGACGAGTTGCGCGCGGTCCCGCGCACCGAGCTTGATCATCGCGCGGCTGACATGGGTGCGCGCGGTCGCCGGGCTCAGGAACAGCCGCTCGGCGATCTCGTGGTTGCTGAGTCCCTCCGCCACGAGCGCGACGATCTCCGATTCCCGCGCGGTCAGCTGGTCGAGCTGCGGATGCGGTGTCACGGTGCGTCGCCCCGAGGTGACGAACTCCGCGATCAGCGTGCGGGTCACGCTCGGGCCGAGCAGCGCTCCCCCGTCATGGACGGTGCGGATCGCGTCGAGCAGCTGAGCCGGCGGGGTGTCCTTGAGCAGGAAGCCGGATGCTCCGACCCGCAGCGCTTCGAACACGTACTCGTCGCGCTCGAACGTGGTCAGGACGATGACGCGCGTGTCGGACAGGTTCGCGTCGGCCACAATGCGCCTGGTCGCTTCGAGCCCATCGATCCCCGGCATCCGGATGTCCATGAGAATGACGTCCGGTCGGGTCTCGACCGCCCGGTCGACGGCGGCGAGCCCGTCGGCCGCCTCGCCGACGACCTCGAAGCCGTCTTCGTTCTCGAGCAGGGCGCGCAGACCGAGGCGGACGAGATCCTGGTCGTCGACCAGCAGCACACGGATCACCTGGCACCTCCTTCAGCCGTGTTCGGCATCCCGTCGGGTTCGTCCCCATGGTTTTATCACCGAAATCGCGATCGTGAACAGCAGCGCGCTCGACGAGGCTGCGACGATGAGGGGCCAGCCGACGAACATCGCGATCGAGAGCGCGAAAGCCGGTGCCGATTCCGCCGGTGCGCCGAGCGCCGCGAACGTCAGCACGCCGAGAACGAAATGCATGCCGAACCATGCAGCGACCGAGGACAGGTGCACGATCAGGGTGACCTTGCGCGTGCGGGCACCGAGCCGCGGGAACCGGGCGCGCCCTGCAGCTGAGGGGCGAGAAAGGTGCTGTGTCGTGGTGCTCATGACTTCCAGTCTCGGCACAGCGCGCTTCCAATGCGTACGCCAACGGACGTATCTCCGAGTACGTCCTGTGCAGGGCGACGTCGTGGTGCAACCCGAACAAGCTGAGGTCATGAACAGACGAACGCTGTCGCCCCCGACTGACGCGCTCATCCTCATCGCCGGCACCAGCCTGACCCCGCGACGCACTGTCGGTGCCGCCCCGCGTCGGGCACGATGGTGAGGTGATGCGCACGACACGGAGTCTCGTCGGGAACCTTCTCCTGACCGCATTCCTCGTGCTCATCGGGCTGGGGAGCCTGCGCTTCCTGAACGCCTGGGGCAACCAGACGCACACGGTCGACGGCTGGGCTATCGTCCTCGTCGTCGCTGCAGCGGTGTCTGCCGGCGCGCTGCGGTGGTGGCCGCTGATCTCGTTCGCGATCTGCACAGTCGCCGTCACCACGTACCTCGTGCTGGGGTACCCGTTCGGGCCGATTCTGCTGAGCCTCGTCATCGCCACGTACACGCTTGCGCGGCGCGAGCGCCTCAGGATCGCGGTCATCGCTGCCGTGATCGCGCTGCCGCTGCTGGCCGTGCGGCTGTTCACGAACCCGGATGCGCTCGAGGGCTTCTGGGGGCTGGTGCCTGCGCTGGCCTGGATCGTCGTACCGTTCACCGTGGGGCTGACGCGCCGTCTCGTCGTGGATGCCGCGGAGCGCCAGCGTGCCGAGACCGAACGCCGTGCCGTCGACGATGAGCGCCTGCGACTGGCATCCGAGGTCCACGACATCGTCGGGCACGGGCTCGCCGCGATACAGATGCAGGCCGACATCGCGCTGCATGTTCGCGATCGCAAGCCCGAGCAGTCCGCCATCGCCCTCGAGGCGATCAGTCGGGCCAGCGCGGACGCGCTCGCCGAGCTGCGCGCTACCCTCGCGGCCATCGCGCCGGAGGGCGGTGCGGTGTCGCAGGACTCGCGCGCACCCACGCCGGGCCTCACCCGCATCGCGGATCTGTGCGCGCGGATGCGCGAATCCGGCATCCATATCGATCTGACGATCACCGGGGATGCCCGCACCGTCGACCCTGCGGTGGGCGTCGCCGCCTATCGCGTCGTGCAGGAGTCGCTCACGAACGTCGCCAAGCACGCGACAGAGCGTCACGCCCGCGTCGGGGTGCAGTACGAGCCGGATGCCGTGCACGTCGAAGTCGTCAACCCCACGGCATCCGTCGCACCCATCGACGAGGGCTTCGGGATCACCGGCATGCGTCGTCGCGTCGCCGACGTGGGAGGCGAGATCTCCGTGACCAGCGCCGGCGGCGAATTCCGGGTCGCTGCCGTCCTTCCCGGGTGAGCCGTTGAGTGAGCCGCCGTCCCTGGACGAGCCGGCGTACGCGCGCTGACGTACGCGAGGTTACGTCGAGCGGCAGATGGCACAGGCTGCGATCGCCGCGAGAGTCGGGGCATCCGATAACGAAGGGGGTCTCTCATGACCACTGCAGCACTCATCGCCCTCGCCGAGCAAGACCACCACTGGGGCGGATTCGACGGCCCGGGCTTCTTCTGGCCGATCTTCCCGATCGTCTGGTTCGTCCTGATCGCGGGCGGCATCATCACCGCGATCGTCCTCTCGCGCCGCCGTCACAACCTCGCACCGCGCCGCGAGGCCGAGGCGGCTCTCGCCACCCGCTTCGCCGCCGGAGAGATCGGAGAGGACGAATACCGCTCGCGCCGTGCCGTGCTGCGCGACAAGACGTAGCCGCCGTCCCACCCACCTCGGCGATGGGAGGAAAGTGGTCGGTCCCAGCGTGGAAGCCGATCACTTCCCTCCTATCACGGGGCGAGTCGATCACGTATCGTCAGAGCATGTCGACGACGACGCACACCCTGGACGTACCAGGGGCGATTCTCACTTACGACGTCCATGAACCCGAGAACGCCGGCGATCATCCGCCGCTGTTCGTCTTCGGCTCGCCGATGGGGGCGTCGGGCTTCACTCAACTGATCGCACACTTCGGCGACCGCACCGTCATCACCTACGACCCGCGCATCGCAGAGCGCAGTCACCTGAAGGACGGCGGCGAGGTGACGTACGACATCCACGGTGACGACCTCCACCGAGTGGCTGAGGCCATCGGGCTCGGCCCCGTCGACGCGTTCGCTTCGAGCGGCGGAGCCGTTGCCGCGCTCCCCTGGGTCTCGAGCCACCCCGATGACGTGCGCACGCTCGTGGCGCATGAGCCGCCGCTGACCGTGCTGCTCGAGGATGCCGAGACGATCACGAAGGTCAACGCCGACATCGTCGACACGTACCGCCGAGACGGATTCGGTCCGGCGATGGCGAAGTTCATCCAGCTGGTGAGCCAGGTCGAACCGCTGCGGGCGGATTACCTCGATCAGCCTGCCCCGGATCCGGCCCAGTTCGGTCTGCCCACGGACGACGACGGATCGCGAGATGATGCCCTGCTCGGATACAACATGGCGATGCCAGCGTTCGTGCCGGATTCCGCGGCGCTGAAAGCATCCGGCGCGCGCATCGTTCTCGCGATCGGCGCCGCCAGCGGCGGCGGGATGCCGGCACGGGGTGGGCGAGCGCTCGCCGCTCTGCTGGGTGTCGAACCTGTCGTGTTCCCCGGTGATCACGGTGGATTCGCGGCGAGCGAATGGTCGCCCGGCAACGATCCGGCGGCCTTCGCAGACACGCTGCGGGCGGTGCTCGACGGGGGTCAGTCCTCGCTCGACACGCCCGATCCCGGCCTTTGATGGGAGGAAAGTGGTCGATCGGCGTTCGAGAACCGACCACTTTCCTCCCATCATGCGCGGCGATGCAGGCTCAGCGCCGCCGGCGCACCCCGTCCGCCAGCACCGCGAAGGCGGTGGTCGTGGCATCCCAGCCCATGCAGGCATCCGTCACGCTCTGGCCGTATGTGAGCCGCGTCCGTGCCGAGACATCGAGCTTCTGCGCGCCCGCAAGGAGGTTGCTCTCGAGCATCACGCCGGCGATCGCCGCGCCGCCGGCCGCGATCTGCTCGCCGAGCTCCGAGGCGACGACGGCCTGACGCACGTGGTCCTTGCGGCTGTTGCCGTGGCTCGCGTCGATGATCACGCGCGGGGTGAGCATCGCGGCATCCAGCCGACCAGCGGCCTCGGCGACGTGAGCTGCGTCGTAGTTCGGGCCATCCGCTCCCCCGCGCAGGATGATCGATGTGTCCGGGTTGCCCGTCGTGGACACGAGACTCGCTCGGCCGTCGGCGCCGATTCCCAAGAACGCCTGCGGTGCGGATGCCGCGGCGGCAGCATCCAGCGCCACCTGAAGCCCGCCGTCCATGCCGTTCTTGAAACCGATCGGCATCGACAGTCCGGATGCCAGCTGCCGATGGATCTGACTCTCGGTGGTCCGCGCGCCGATCGCCCCCCACGTGATGAGGTCAGCGGTGTACTGCGGGCTGATCGGCTCGAGGAACTCGGTGGCGCACGGCATCCCGAGCGCCGTCACATCGCGGAGGAATCCGCGCGCCATCCGCAGCCCGGTCTCGATGTCGTGACTGCCATCGAGGTGCGGGTCGTTGATGAGTCCCTTCCAGCCGACCGTCGTACGCGGCTTCTCGAAGTAGGTGCGCATGACGATGAGCAGATCGTCACGGTGCTCTTCGGCTGCTCGAACGAGGCGGCCGGCGTACTCGAGCCCGGCCGCCGTGTCGTGGATCGAACACGGGCCGGCGACGACGAGAAGCCGGTCGTCCTCCCCCGCCATGATCGCCCTGATCTCGTCGCGGGTGCGGGCGACGAGTCCCGCCCGCTCATCCCCGATCGGCAGCTCGGCGGCGATGTCGCCAGGAGACGGGAGAGTCGTGAATCTCGAGACGTGCAGGTCGGCGGTGGTCTCGATCGCAGTGATGGTGCTCATGGGTCCTGTCCTATTTCGGCAGCGGACCCGGGATGCAGAGCCCGCCGCAAACGGCGAAAGCCAGAGCGAATGCTCTGGCTTGTCGGCTCTGAAGGGTTGGTGCGCGCTAGTTCTGCGCCGGCCCCTCCAGAGCCGACTCGAAATACGCATACCAACGGGTTGTCATGCGAAGAACACTACCTCATCCCGCGGATGTCCCGCGCCGAGGCCCCCTCTGAGCATCGGCGCCCCCTCTGATTCACGCAAACCAGAGGGGGCGCCGACGGCCCGGAGGGGCCTCGGCGAGAGGCGCGCGTCAGCCCGCCGCGAGTCGCACCCGCTCGGCCAGGAACGTCAGGTCGGCGTCCGTCACGGCGGTCACCGCGTACGCGGTCGGCCATACGTTGCCGTCGTCGAGGTGAGCTGCCTGATCGAACTCGAACGTCGAGTACCGCACCTTGAACTTCGACTTCGGCTTGTAGAAGCAGACGACCTTGCCCGCCTCGTTCGCCCACGCCGGCATCCCGTAGTACGTCCTCGGCACGAGGTGCGGGGCGTTCTCGGTCACCATCGCCGAGAGTCTCTCCCCCAGCATCCGGTCGTCATCGGGCATCTCCGCGATCTTGGCAGCGATCTCGGCCGCGCCCTCCGCACGCACCTCTTCGGGGCTCTTCTTCGCCCGTGACCTGGACTTCTTGCTCTCATCCAGCTTGGCCTTCATGGCAGCGCGCTCTTCGTCGCTGAAGTTCTTCTCGCTCATGCGTCTCTCCTTCGTCTGAGAACAGATTACGAACGCAGCGAACGCTGGTGCTTCTCGATTCCTGACCGATCGCATCGACCGCCGTATGGGATGCTGGGCGCATGACCTCCCTCCCGCACGATGACGTCGACCCCGGTGGCCTGCTCGAGTACTCGGTGGTCTTCACCGACCGCTCCCTGAACCACATGTCCGCCCGTTTCGTCGGCGTGATGCAGCAGCTGCTCGGCATCCTCGACGAGGCCTACGGCGCGCACACGTCTGCGGTCGTCCCGGGAGGTGGCACATACGCGATGGAGGCGGTCGCCCGCCAGCTCGCGACCGGTCGCCGCACCCTCGTCGTGCGGAACGGTCTGTTCTCGTTCCGCTGGTCGCAGATCCTGGATGCCGCCGGCATCAGCGACGACGTCACCGTGCTCACCGCCCGGCCGGACAGCGACGACGTGCAGGCGGCCTGGTCCCCGACGCCGATCGACGAGGTCGTCGCGGCGGTTCGCGCTCGCCGTCCTGAGGTCGTCTTCGCTCCGCATGTCGAGACCGCGGCCGGCATGATCCTGCCGGACGACTACGTGCGTGCGCTCGCCGATGCGGTGCACGAGGTCGGCGGCCTGCTGGTGCTGGACTGCATCGCCTCGGGTGCGATGTGGGTCGACATGAAGGCGCTCGGCGTCGATGTGCTGCTCAGCGCTCCGCAGAAGGGCTGGAGCGGAACGCCGGCCGCGGGGTACGTCATGCTGAGCGAGGCGGGTCGGGATGCCGTCATCAACCGTCCGTCGACGAGCTTCGCGATCGACCTCGCCAAGTGGCTGGCGATCGCCGACGAGTACCGTGCCGGTCGCCCTGCGTACCACGCGACGATGCCGACCGATGCGCTGGTGCGCAACCTCGCCGCCATGGTCGAGACGCGCGATCGCGGATTCGAGCAGCTTCGTGCGGCCCAGGTCGAACTCGGTTCGCGGGTTCGCAGCCTCCTCGCCGAGCGTGGTCTGCCGTCGGTCGCAGCCTCCGAGTTCGCCGCCCCCGGCGTCGTCGTCGTGCACACGGATGATCCCGCACTGAAGTCCGGTGCCGCATTCAAGGAACAGGGGCTCCAGATCGCAGCCGGCGTGCCCCTGCACTGCGACGAGCCTGAGGGCTTCTCGACATTCCGCATCGGCCTGTTCGGACTCGACAAACTCGCCGACGTCGACGGAACGGTCGCGCGCCTGGAGAAAGCGGTCGACGCGATGGGGCGCTGAGACGGACCCTGCACGCTGGGAGGTGCCCCGTGACGCCACCCGGATGCGCGACAAGCGGCACGAAGCGACACCCGCGTCGCACTATGGTTGACCCATGGATCTGCGCGTCGCGGCGTACGCGGTCATCACCGATGATGACGGCAGGGTGCTGCTGGCGCGCTGGGTCGACGGTCGCCGTGCCGCCTGGACGATGCCAGGCGGCGGGCTCGAGGCCGGCGAGGACCCAGAAGACGCCATGCGCCGCGAGGTCGACGAGGAGACCGGGTACACGGCGCGTGTCGGCGACCTGCTCGGCATCAATTCGCGCGTGATCCCGGCGAACCGACGGTCACATCGGTCGGATGCTCCGCTGCACACCCTGCGGATCGTCTACTCGGCCACCATCACGGGTGGAAGCCTGAGGTTCGAGGAGCACGGAACGACCGACAGGGCAGGGTGGTTCACGCTGGCCGAGGTCAAGGAGCTTCAGCGCGTCAAGCTCGTCGACATCGCGCTCCGGATGGCCGGGCTCTTCTAGAGAGCTTCGGGAACCGAGATGTCGGCGACGGTAGCGCCGTAGGCGGCGATCAGCGCGTCGGCGTCGACGAACAGACTGTAGCCGTGGGCGCCGGCGCCCATCGCGATGCGCTCGCCGACGATCGACTCATCGGCGTAGGTCGGCCAGTCGGTCGTGCTGCCGACGGGAACGATGGTACCGCGCTCGTAGCCCGTCGCCGCAAGGGCGAGCTCGGGCTCCGGCAGCCGCAGCTTGTTCACGCCCACGAGGGCACGCAGCTTCGGCCAGGAGATCGAGCGGCCACCGGGGATCAGCGCGAAAAGGTACGTGTTGTCGCTGCGCTTGACCACGAGCGTCTTGACGATCCCGGACCCGGTCGAGGGGATCGGTCACGCGTCGGGGGCTGCGAGCGGGTCGTCCGCGACCCAGAGCTCGTCATCCGTGCGCAGTGCCTGCCATGCGGCGTAGAGAACGCCGGCCGCTGCGGCAG
>NZ_CAKKLJ010000011.1 GCF_918698005.1 Microbacterium sp. Bi121 | reverse complement strand
GGGGCCGACCGGGAACGGGCTACTCGACCGTGACGGACTTCGCGAGGTTGCGGGGCTGGTCGACGTCCAGGCCCTTGGCCGTGGCGAGTGCCATGGCGAAGATCTGCAGCGGAACGACCGCGAGCACGGGCTCGAACATCGCGCCCGCGAGCGGGATGTGGATGACCTCGTCCGCGAACGGCAGGACGGCTGCATCCCCCTCTTCGGCCACGACGATCACGCGAGCACCGCGGGCGCGGATCTCCTGGATGTTCGAGACGACCTTGGAATGGATCAGCGACGAGTGACGCGGCGACGGCACGATCACGAACACCGGCTGACCGGGCTCGATGAGCGCGATCGGACCGTGCTTGAGCTCACCGGCGGCGAAGCCCTCGGCGTGGATGTACGAGATCTCCTTGAGCTTCAGCGCACCCTCGAGGGCGATCGGGTATCCGACGTGGCGGCCGAGGAAGAGCACCGAGCGTGTGTCGGCCATCCAGTTCGCGAGCTGGGTGACGTGGTCGTTCTCCTTCTCGAGAACCGACGCGATCTTCTCGGGCAGCGAGGCGAGCTCGGCCACCGCAGAAGTGTCGGTGAGGACCGAACGAACGCGGCCCATGTGCAGGCCGAGCAGCAGCAGGGCGGTGATCTGCGCCGAGAACGCCTTGGTGGATGCCACGGCGACCTCAGGGCCGGCGTGGGTGTAGACGACGGCATCCGACTCGCGCGGAATCGTCGCGCCCTGCGTGTTGCAGATCGACAGCGTGCGGGCGCCGCGCTCGCGGGCGTACTTGACTGCCATGAGCGTGTCCATGGTCTCGCCGGACTGGCTGATCGAGATGACGAGCGTGTCGTCGCCGATCACCGGGTCGCGGTAGCGGAACTCGTGCGCGAGCTCGACGTCCGTCGCGACGCGGGCCCACTGCTCGATCGCGTACTTGCCGACGAGGGCCGCATAGGATGCTGTGCCGCACGCCGTGATGATCACGCGGTTGATGCCGACGAAGAGGTCATCCAGCCCATCGAGCTCGGGAATGACGACCTGCCCGTCCTGCACGCGGCCGCGGATCGTGTTCGCGACGGCCTCGGGCTGCTCGGCGACCTCCTTGGCCATGAACGACGACCATCCGCCCTTCTCGGCGGCTGCGGCATCCCACGACACGTCGAACGGCTCGGCCTCGACCGGGTTGCCGGCGAAGTCCGTGACGGTGACCTCGGAGGGCGTGATCGAGACGATCTGGTCCTGCCCGATCGCGAGCGCCTTGCGCGTGTGCTCGACGAAGGCGGCGACGTCGGATCCGAGGAAGTTCTCGCCCTCGCCGAGGCCGATCACCAGCGGCGAGTTGCGGCGGGCGCCGACGACGAGGCCCGGGTGGTCCTGGTGCGTGGCCAGCAGGGTGAACGCGCCCTCGAGACGGTTCACGACGGCCTGGAAAGCGGCCTGCAGGTCGGGGTTCTTCGCGTACTCGCGGCCGAGCAGGGCAGCGGCGACCTCGGTGTCGGTCTCGCTGAGGAACTCGACGCCCTCGGCGATGAGCTCATCGCGGAGCGGGGCGAAGTTCTCGATGATGCCGTTGTGGATGACGGCGAGCTTGCCGCCATCGGCGAGGTGCGGGTGCGCGTTGAGGTCGGTCGGGCCACCGTGGGTCGCCCAGCGCGTGTGGCCGATGCCCGTGGTGCCCTCTCCGAGAGGAGCATCCTTGAGCGAGTCGCGCAGCACGGCCAGCTTGCCGGCCTTCTTGCGCATTCCGAGGTGTCCGTCGCTGTCGATGACGGCGATACCGGCGGAGTCGTACCCGCGGTACTCGAGGCGGGCGAGGCCGGCGATAAGGATGTCCTGGCTGGGGCGCGGGCCCACGTATCCGACGATTCCACACATGCGATCAAGAATAAGCGGTCGATTTTGCGAGGGTTCCGAACAATCTTGCTCTACAACTGCGCCACCAGGTGCTCGGCGATCGCGAGCGAACTCGTCGCCGCCGGCGATGGCGCGTTGCGCACCAGAGTGACAGCGCCCACCCGGTCGATCGCGAAGTCGTCGAGCAGTTCGCCGCCTCTCCCCCAGGCCTGCGCGCGGACGCCGGCGGTCGAGGTGCGGCGCAGGTCCGACATCCGCAGTTCGGGGATGAACCGCTGCGCCTTGCGGAAGTAGCGCGGCTTGAGCACCGAGGCGCTGACCTCGTCCATTCCCATGCGCCAGTGCTGGCGAGCCAGCGGCGCTGCTCCCGGCCAGCGCAGCGATTCCCACGTGTCGCGGATCGAGATGCGGCCCCAGCTGTAGCCCTCGCGAGCGAGGGCAGGAACGGCGTTCGGCCCGACGTGGACGTCGTCATAGACGCCGCGGGTGAAATGCACGCCGAGGAACGGGAACCGAGGATCGGGCACCGGATAGATCATGCCGCTAACGAGCGAGGTGCGGTCGGGATGCAGTGCCCAGTATTCTCCGCGGAAGGGCAGGATCTTCGGCGAAGGGTCCGCACCGACGAACCGGGCGACGACGTCGGACTGCAGTCCGGCGCACACGACGACGTGATCGAACACGTGGTCGGAGACCGTCGTGCGCACCTTCACCCGATCGGTCGAGGCCGTCATCGCGGTGACCTCATGACCGAGCAGGATGCTGCCGCCGGCTGCCCGCACGTCCTGCGCCATCGCCTCGGTGATCGAGGCGTAGTCGACGACGGCGGTGTGCGGTGAATGCACGGCCGCCACCCCCTGAGCGTGCGGTTCGAGTTCGGCGATGCGACGGATGTCGTCAATCCGCTCGAGGTCGGGCACGCCGTTGGCGCGCGAGCGCCGTTCGATCTCATTCAGCGCGGGGATCTCCGTCTCGTCGACGGCGACGACGAGCTTGCCCACCTCGCGGTACGGCAGCCCCTTCTGCCGGCAGAACTCCTGCAAGAGGTCGCGGCCGGTGGCGCACAGCGTCGCCTTCAGCGAACCCGGCGCGTAGTAGAGGCCGGCGTGAACGACGCCCGAGTTGTGGCCGGTCTGATGCGCGGCGAGCCGCTGCTCCTTCTCGAGCACCGTGACCTCGTCGCCGCGCCGGGCGAGAGCGCGCGCGAGTGCGATGCCGACGATGCCTCCGCCGATGACGCCGAACCGGCTTCCCGAAGCGCCCGGAACCCCCATGTTCCCCATGGGGCGAGCATACTCACGGGGTCGGTCTGCGCCCAGGTTTCGACTCGCTTCGCTCGCTCAACCCGTTTCGTCTCGCCTTGCGGCTCGCTCACCGCCCCACGCACGGGTCAGAGCTTGCGCAGCAGCACGCTCTCGACGTTGTGGTCGATGCCCTTGTTCAGCACCAGTGTCGCGCGGTGGCGCGTCGGCATCACGTTCTCGATGAGGTTCGGCATGTTGATGTCGCGCCAGTACCCGAGCGCGGTCGTCTCTGCCTCCGCATCCGTGAGGTGTGCGAAGACGTTGAAGTACGACGACGGGTTGCTGAACGCCCCCTGGCGCAGCGCCAGGAACCGATCCACGTACCACTTCTCGATGTGGGCGGGGTCGGCGTCGACGTACACCGAGAAGTCGAACAGGTCACTCACCGCGACGTCGTTCGGCGCGGGCGGCGGCTGCAGCACGTTCAGGCCCTCGACGATCACGACGTCCGGCCGGCGCACGACGACGCGGGCATCGGGAACGATGTCGTAGCGCATGTGCGAGTAGAAGGGCGCACGCACCTCGGGGGCTCCGGACTTCACCTCGGTGAGGAACTCCAGCAGCGCGCGCCGGTCGTACGATTCGGGGAACCCCTTGCGATCCATGAGCCCTCGGCGCTCGAGCTCGGCGTTCGGGTACAGGAACCCGTCCGTCGTCACCAGTTCAACGCGCGGCGTGCCCGGCCAGCGGCTCATGAGCTCGCGCAGCAGACGCGCGATGGTCGACTTGCCGACCGCGACAGAGCCTGCGACGCCGACCACGAACGGCGTGGTGACGTCGACTTCATCCAGGAATGAGCTCGTCGCCGCGCCCAGCTGCTTGGTCGCGGTCGCGTACAGGCTGAGCAGGCGGCTCAGCGGCAGGTACACCTCGCGCACCTCTGTGAGGTCGAGCCGGTCGCCGATTCCGCGCAGCTCGACGACCTCGGTCTCGCTGAGCGGCTGGTCGAGCCCCGCGGCCAATCGCGCCCACTCTGCTCGTCCGATCTCGCGGTACGGCGACAGTGGCGTGGTGGGGTCAGCGGCGGTCACGGCATCCATCGTATCGGCGCACGCTCCCGCACATCGGCCCGCGCACCATCGGCGTGCACGGCGCGACTCACCCTCCGGCGTGCAGCGCCTGTCGATGGCGGCGGTCGGCCAACCCTCGGCCGACCATCCGCACGGATGCTCGCGGAACGAGCGCGACCCGCCGCCCGACGGGCTTCGCCTGCAGGATCAGTCTGCCCGTGGCATCCGACACGATCACGCCCGTGGCGACGACGCCGTCTCCGTCGGCGAGCAACCGGGTGCGCACGTACTTCAGACCGAGCTCGCGCACGCGCTGAGCGAGTCGGTGGTGGCCGACGCGAGTGGTCCCGACGACGGCCTGGTCGCCGGGACGGCCGCGCATGCTCACGCCGTCCGGCCGCACGTACACGAAGACGTCGCCGAACAGCACGTAGAACGGGGATGCCTCGCCGTCGATGCCCGCGTGATCCTTCAGCACTCGCATGGACGTGACCCAGTGGTCCTCGAGGTATCCGGTGTTCACATCGTGCTTGCCGACATTCGTCTGCCACACCTCCTGGCTCGTGCCGTCAGCCGTCCACGAGACGCAGGCACCTCCGTAGATCGGGTCGCGCAGCATCCGCTCGCCCGGAGCCGCCACGATGCGGCCGGCGAAACTCCGGATCCCCGGCGTCGTCGGATCGCGGCGCTGCACCCGGCGGAGCACCCGCCAGCGGCCGTAGTCCCACACGAAGTACGCGAGCCACAGCGTCGCTCCGATGAACCAGATCACGGCGACCCAGAGCGCCGTGCCGCTCGGGTCGGCGGCGCGCCGTATCTCGGCGTTCACGACCCACAGCGCGAACGCGCTCCACACGCCGAGCGCGACGAGCAGCGCCACCGCCGCGCTCGAAGCCGCGATCCACGGTGTTCGGAATTCGTCCATCTCACGCGCCCACGGCATCGCCAGCAGCACCAGGACCACGATCGCCGCGACGCCGATCGCGAACGAGCCGACCGCGTTGTCGCGCCAGATCGGAGCCGCCGTCCACGTCCACTCACCCCGCACGTGCTCGCCGGTGACCAGCAGCACGACCGCTCCGACGACCGCCCACAGAACGACTGATCCCAGAATCACACGCATGCCGCCCCCAGTGCGTTGCAGAACCGACCTCGGTCGTCGGATCAGGATCCGCCCCATACGAATCTGCAGTCATCATGGCAGACGGTGCGGACGTTGGCCACTGCCCGAGTAGTCTCAGTCCGTGCGCTTGGGAATCCTCGACATCGGGTCGAACACCGTCCACCTGCTCGCGGCGGACGCCCGCCCGGGCGGAAGACCGCTCGCGACGACGAGCGACCGCAGCGTCGTCCGCCTGATGCGCTTCCTCACCCCGGAGGGTGCGATCAGCGAAGAGGGCGTTCGAGCCCTCGAGGATGCCGTCACCCGCGCCCGCGGGATCGCCGAGACAGAACGAGTCGAGACGCTGCTCGCCACCGCGACGAGCGCTGTCCGCGAGGCCATCAACGGCGACGAGGTCATCGCGCGCATCGAGCGCGCGCTCGGCCAGCCGCTGCAGGTGCTGACCGGCGAACAGGAGGCCGAGCTCACCTTCCTCGCCGTGCGGCGCTGGTTCGGGTGGGATGCCGGGCGCATCCTGCTCCTCGACATCGGCGGCGGTTCGTTCGAGTTCGCGGCCGGTGGCGACGAGCTGCCGGAGGTCGCGGCATCCGTTCCGCTGGGGGCCGGGCGCATGACCGTGCAGTTCCTGCCGGATGACCCGCCGGGTGAGGATGCTGTCGAACTGCTGCGCGCGCACGCCCGTGAGGTCCTCGCGCCGGTGGCCGCGAAGCTCAATGCGCTTCCCTCCCCCGATCACCTGGTGGGCTCCTCCAAGGCCATCCGTTCGCTGGCGAACCTCGCTGGTCGCGAGGTGTCAGGACTCGGCTTCGACCGCACTGTGATGTCCCGCTCGAGCCTGAAGTCGTGGATTCCGCGGCTCGCCCGGATTCCGGCATCCGCTCGTCAGGAGCTGCCGGGGATCACGCCGGATCGCACGTTCCAGATCGTCGCGGCCGCCGTCGTGCTGCACACGGCGATGAAGATGCTCGACATCGACGAGATCGAGGTGTCGCCGTGGGCGCTGCGCGAGGGCGTGATGCTGCGCTACACCGAGTCGATGAACTGGGGCGGCGCCGGGATCTGAGTCGCCGCTCACTCCACCGCCCGCCCTGGAGGGGTCGCGACGGTCGCCTCCGCGCGCCTATAGCGACACAACGCGACACCTCCCGGCGAGGTGCGGCCGGCGCGGGGCGGGGTAGCTACCGACGCCCCAGCGGCGGCCGCAGTTTGTCGAGGAAGGGCGCGGCTGTCGCATCCCCTCTCAGGCGCTCGACGACCGCGGCCACTGCATCCCGATCCGCCGCCGGGTCGCGCGCGAGCACGTCGACGCCCGCCGCAGTGAACGGCGTGCGCGCGAAGCGGATCGCCGCGAACGGCTCATCGTGCAGCAGTACGCGCCAGCGGCTGCGCACCAGCAGGGTCAGCGGCTGCACGCCGCGCCAGACGTAGGAGCCGTCTGGCTGCTGCTCGTCGATGCCCGCGATGACGCTCCAGCACCGGCGTCCGCGAGAGAGCACGGTGTCGCTGATGCGTCCGTCCGGCAGCGGTGCGTAGGTGATGCTCGGCTCACTGCGCCGCTGCCACATGCTGAGACTCGTCGTCACCACGTGCCAGGTGCCCTGCAGCATCGCGTCGCTCATGCAGCGAGTCTTTCAGGCCGAATGTCCAGCCGCCGCAGCCACTGCGCGTTCAGAGCCACGACGATCGTCGACAGCGACATCAGGATCGCGCCGACCGACATCGGCAGCACGAACCCAACCGGTGCGAGCACACCGGCCGCCAGCGGCACCGAGATGAGGTTGTACCCGGCGGCCCACCACAGGTTCTGCTTCATCTTGCGGTAACTGGCACGCGACAGCTCCATGATCGACAGCACAGCACGCGGGTCGTCGCTCGCGAGGATCACGCCGGCGGACGCGATCGCCACGTCGGTTCCGGCGCCGATCGCCACCCCGACATCCGCCTGCGCCAGAGCCGGCGCGTCGTTCACGCCGTCGCCGACCATCGCCACGCGGCGCCCCTCGTCCTGCAGCTGCTTCACAGTGGCGGCCTTGTCCTCCGGTCGCACGCCCGCGAAGTACCGGTCGATGCCGAGTTCGCTCGCCACCGACGCGGCCACGGCTTCGGCGTCGCCCGTGATCATCACGACCTGCACGCCACGAGCATGCAGTGCGGCGATCGCCTGCCGCGATTCGCTGCGCACCTCGTCGGCGAGCCGCAGCGCTCCGACCACCCGTCCGTCGACGAGCACGTGCAGGATGATCGCGCCCTCCGCCCGCCACTCGTCGGCGACGGGCAACTCGGTGACGCCCTCCTGCTCGAGCAGATGCGGCCCGCCGACCTGCACCCGGTGGCCGTCGACGGTGGCGCGCACGCCGACGGCCGGCGACGATGCGAACCCCGATGACGACGGCACGGCCACGTGCGCGGCCGCCTGAACGATCGCGCGCGCCAGCGGATGCTCCGAATCGGCCTCCGCGCTCGCGGCGAGCGCGATGAGCCGATCGCCGTCGATCCCTTCCACGGGGTGGATGCCTGTGACCGCAGGAGCACCCTTCGTCAGCGTTCCCGTCTTGTCGAACAGCACCGTGTCGACGGTGCGCATGCTCTCGAGCGCCAGGCGGTCCTTCACCAGCACGCCGCTGCGCGCGGCACGTTCGGTGGCGATCGACACCACCAGCGGGATCGCGAGCCCGAGCGCGTGCGGGCACGCGATGACGAGCACGGTGATCGTCCGCACCACGGCCTGATCCGGCATCCCGATCAGCGTCCACACGAGGGCGGTGATCGCAGCGGCGGCGAGCGCGAACCAGAACAGCAGGGCGGCTGCGCGATCCGCGATGCGCTGCGCGCGGGAGCTCGAGTTCTGCGCCTCGGTCACGAGCCGTTGGATGCCGGCGAGCGCCGTGTCATCGCCGATCGCGGTGATCTCGACCCGAAGTCCCGAGTCCGTCGCTACGGTTCCCGCGACGACATGGTCGCCCTCCGAGCGGCGCACCGGCTGGGACTCTCCGGTGATCATGGCCTCATCCATGCTCGCCGTTCCCTGCACCACGCGCCCATCGGCCGGCGCACGTCCCCCTGGCCGGATCACCACGACGTCGCCGACCCGCAGCTCGGCCGGGGCGACCGTGACTGTGCTCTCCCCCTCGACGCGCTCGGCCTCATCGGGCAGCAGAGCGGCCAGGGAGTCCAGCGCCGAGGTGGTCTGCGCGAGCGAGCGCATCTCGATCCAGTGCCCGAGCAGCATGATCACGATCAGCAGCGCGAGCTCCCACCAGAACTCGAGCTCGTGGTGCAGCATCCCGAGGGTCGCGCCCCACGAGGCGAAGAAGGCGACCGTGATCGCGAGTGCGATGAGCAGCATCATGCCCGGGGCGCGCGAGCGCAGCTCCTGCACGGCGCCGGTGAGGAACGGCGCTCCGCCCCAGACGTACATCACGGTGCCGAGCACCGGAGAGATCCACATCACCCAGGCGGAGGGCAGTTGATAGCCGAGCAGCATCGCGAACGCGTTCGAGAACACGACCGCAGGAATCGCAACGACGAGCATGATCCAGAACAGCCGCCGGAACTGCCCGACATGATCGCCGTGACCCGCATGCCCGCCGTGCCCCGCGTGCTCACTGTGCTCGGCGCCGCCCTGCTCATGATCGACGTGCTCGTGATCACCGTGACTCATCATGTGCTCGTGCTGGCTCATCAAGACTCCTCGATTTCGAGATCGAATACCCCTAGGGGGTATAAGGCGTGAGCTGCCTCCAGCATTCCACACGCTCCCGGATAGACTTCCATCTATGAGTCAGATCGAGGATGCCGGGGCGCTCACAGCCCTCGCCGATCCGACTCGCGCGCGCATCGTTCGCCTGATCCGGGACGCCGAAGGCAGCCGCGCACTGGTCGGACAACTCGCCGAGGCGCTGGAACTGCGCCAGCCGACAGTCAGCCATCACATGGGCATCCTGCACTCCGAAGGCGTCGTCGCCCGCGAGAGAGACGGGCGACGGGTCTGGTACTCGATCAGCGTCGACCAGGCCCATCGCGTGTCCGCTCTCCTCGGGCCTCAGAGTTCGGAACCCGCGGCCGAACCAGACCTCGATCGCATCATCGACGACCTCACCGCTCGCTACCGCGGCACGTTCAATCGCCAGACCGTCGCCCGCTGCGTTCGGGAGAGCCACGACCTGCTGAAGCAGACCGGCGGTACACACCTCCTCGCCTCGCGCACGGCCCGGTTCGCCTCAGACCGGCTCGACGACCGCTCGAGCGTGAAGCAGCACTCGACGAACAGAACGGTCCTCTTCGTGTGCGTGCAGAACGCCGGGCGCTCGCAGCTCGCGGCCGGCATCCTGCGCCAGCTGTCGAACCACGTCACCGTCCGCACGGCCGGCTCCGCCCCGGCCTCCGACGTGCGTCAGGTGATCGTCGCCGCGCTCGACGAGATCGGCGTCGACATCGGCGGGGAGTTCCCCAAGCCGCTCACCGAAGAAGCCGTGAAGGCGGCGGACGTCATCATCACGATGGGGTGCGGCGACGCCTGCCCGGTGCTGCCCGGCAAGCATTACGAGGACTGGGACCTCGACGACCCGGTGGGCAGGCCGTTGACCGCCGTCCGTGAGATCCGCGACGACATCGACCGCCGCGTCCGCACTCTGCTTGCGAACCCGGTGCTTGCGAACCCGGTGCTCGCCAACCCGGCACTCGCCAACACATAGACTCTCATCTATGCTTTAGGCATGAGCGCCGAGACCGCAGCCAAGCCCACCGTCCTGTTCGTGTGCGTCCACAACGCCGGCCGCTCCCAGATGGCCGCGGGTTTCCTGCAGATGATCGCCGGAGATCGCGTCGAAGTCCTCTCCGCCGGCTCCGAACCCAAGGACCAGATCAACCCCGTCGCCGTCGAGGTCATGGCCGAGGCGGGCATCGACATCGCGAACAACACCCCCAAGCTGCTGACCGTCGAAGCCGTCAAAGAGTCGGACGTCGTCATCACGATGGGATGCGGTGACGCCTGCCCGATCTTCCCCGGCAAGCGCTACGAGGACTGGCAGCTCGATGACCCGGCCGGGCAGGATGCCGCGACCGTTCGCCGCATCCGCGATGACATCCGCGCGCGCGTCGAGACGCTGATCGACGAACTCACCGCGTGAGCGGCCACTCTCGCGGACGCGGCCTCGCACGCCGCAGTCTCGCCGAGTTCCTCGGCACCGGGCTTCTCGTGACGATCGTCGTCGGCTCCGGCATCGCCGCGCAACGGCTGTCCGCAGACACCGGGCTACAGCTGCTCGAGAACGCCCTCGCCACGGCGATGGGCCTCGGCGTGCTCATCGTGCTGCTGGCCCCGGTCTCCGGCGCGCACTTCAATCCGGTCGTGACGCTGGTGATCGCCATCCTCGAACGTCGCGCCCCCGATCGGATGCGGCTGCGCGAGATCGCCGCGTACATCCCCGCACAGATCGCCGGAGGCATCGGCGGCGCCATTCTCGCGAACCTGATGTTCGCCGTGCCGACCGCCCTGTCCACGACCGACCGTGCAACCCCTGCCACGTTCCTCGCCGAGGTCGTCGCGACCGCCGGGCTGGTTCTCGTGATCACGGGGCTGATCCGGACGCACCAGTCGATCACCGTGATCGCCACGGCGGTCGGAGGCTACATCGGCGCCGCCTACTGGTTCACCAGCTCGACGTCGTTCGCGAATCCAGCCGTCACGATCGGCCGCATGTTCACGGACACGTTCGCCGGCGTCGCGCACGCATCCGTCCTGCCCTTCATCGCAGCGCAGATCCTCGGCGGAGCGGTCGCCGCCGGCCTCACGATCGCCCTGTTTCCTCGCCGAAGCGCTGTCGTTCCACGAGCCCGAACCGGTCCCTGAACTTGTCGAGGGGTGGTCACGCGCAACTCAACGCGCGGTGATCAGGTGCCGCGGCGGACCTTCGACTCGCGCGAGGGCGATCTTCACCTCGACGAGCTCGTCAGCGACCTTGTCGATCCGAGCGCCGAGCTTCTCGTCCAGAGCGTCGATCCGAGCGCCGAGCTTCTCGTCCAAAGCGTCGATCCGAGCGCCGAGCCGCTCATCGCCCGCGTCGATCCGAGCGCCGAGCTTGCCCTCGAGCCGGTTCTCGAGAACATCCATCCGGTGAATCATCCAGCCGAAAGCGCCCGCCAAGGCGAGCAGGATCGAGACGATGCCGATGAGCATCGTCATCATTTCGACTGACATGTACACCGTCCCATTGTGCCCGAGCTTTGCCGCGGATGGCAGATGAAAGACGGTATCGCGCAGGCCGGACAGACGGCCGACGACAGAACATGAAGCGTGCAGATGGGGAGTGCGGCGGCACCTGTGCAGTACGACTCGCGCCACCCTGCTCTATCGCAATCGCCGTCGAATTGGTAGCGTCACTCTGAACAGGCACACTCGAGCCGCGACGTGGGGTCGCAGCTCACCGCTCCGCCTGGCGGAGCATTCGGCGTTCTGGGGACGCTGTGCCCGTCGACTGATCACCTGGGGAGGTGCCAGTCGTCGACCACTGGGGAGGGGTTGACAGATGTCAGAGCTGTCCGCGCGTAGGCGCAATTCACATTCAATTGCATGGATTGCTCGGGGGAAACCGCGCAAGCGAACCGGCTCGAAGCCTCGTGCGCGTCGCACCGCCGTCTGGGTGGAGCTGGGCATCGTGCTCGCGCTCGTCGTCATCGGTACCGCCGGCGGGGTCGTCGGCAACCGCGTGTACGCGCAGGCGATGGAGGCGAAGTCGTCGCTCGAGCAGGTGATGCCGCTGACATCGACGGTGCGCGACCAGATCCTGTCCGGCGACACGGAGGCTGCGAGCGCGACGATCGCGCAGCTCACCGCGTTGACGTCGGACGCCCGGTCGCAGACCGACGACCGCATGTGGAAGAGCCTCGAGTGGTTGCCTTTCGTCGGCGACGACCTCCACGCGATCCGCGTGGCATCCGCGGTCACGGACGATCTGGCCACCGCGGTCATCGCTCCCGCGAACGACCTGAATCTCAACGCGCTGCGCCCCGTCGACGGCGCCGTCGACATCGCGGCCGTGGCCGGCATGCAGTCGACGGTGGCGGCAGCGTCGGCCGCCCTCGACACCGCAGCAGCGGATCTCGCAACGCTCGATCGCGCCGACCTCATCCCGCAGGTCGACGGCGCCCTGACCCAGCTGACGGAAGCCGTCACCGCGGTGCGCCCGCTGCTCGGCGGGGCGAGCGAGATCATCGGCGTGCTCCCGGCCGCGCTCGGCGCGGACGCCCCGCGCAACTACCTGCTGGTGTTCCAGAACAACGCCGAGTCACGCAGCACAGGAGGCATCCCGGCGGCGTTCGCGCTCGTCACCGCCGACAAGGGCAAGCTCAGCATCACGCAGCAGGCGGCGAGCACGAACTTCCGCAACGACAGGGCGACACCGATCGTGCCGCTCGATCCGGGACTGCAGAGGCTGTACGGCGACAAGGTCGGCCGGTGGGTGATGGATGCCACGATGAGCCCGGACTTCAGCGAGTCGGTCGACATCCTGCGCGCGTACTGGGCGGAGTCGTTCGGCACGCAAGTGGATGCCGTCATCTCGTTCGACCCCGTGGCGCTGAGTTACCTGTTGCAGGCAACGGGGCCGGTGAGCGTTCCGACGGGCACCGGGGAGCCGGTCACGATCACGAGCGAGAACGCCGTGCAGATGCTGCTGCACGATGCCTACAACCTGTTCGATCAGGAGCAGCAGGACGTGTTCTTCGCAGCGACCGCGCGATCGGTCTTCGACGCCGTGGTGTCGGGAGGAGCCGTGCCGCGGGCGCTGTTCGAGAGCCTCACGCACGCGGTCGACGAGAGCCGGCTGCTGTACTCGCCTGCGACTGAGGAGGAGGCGAAGCTCGTCGGCGACTCGAAGCTCTCGGGGCGCCTCCCTGACTCGAACGAGAACAGGACGCTCGTCGGGGTCTACGCGAACGACTTCACGGCGGCGAAGATGGACTACTTCATGCAGCTCGATGTCGCCGCGGCATCCACCCAGTGCACCGCACCCGAGAGTCCGGTCTTCACGACGACGGCGACGCTGACGAACACGATCACGCGCAAGGAGGTCCCTGCGCTGTCGCAGTCCGTGGATCCGCCTCGGTACTTCCATCGCGGCCACGTCGCCACGTACCTCGTCTTCTACGGCCCAGTGGGGTCCACGTTCACGGGCGCGACGGTCGACGGCGAGCCCGTGCGCGGCACAGTGGCCGAGCATCTCGGACGCGGCGCCGTGAAGATCGCGGTGGAGAACGCGCCCACGCAGACCCACACGGTCGCGGCGACGTTCACCGGCGCCGAGGGCGAGTACGGCCCGCTCGAATTGCAGCACACGCCCATGGTGCGGCCGGTCGGCGTCGAGCTGACGGCCGAGGGGTGCGAGCCGTGATCGGTCTCGACGCCGCGTCTTCGCCCATTGTTCATTGGGCGGACGACAGGCGTCCTCTCGGAATCATCCAGACGGCCGATGATGGGGCCAGCGTTCTCCTTGGGAAGGAACAGCGATGCAGCTTTCAGTGATCGGATGCGGGTACCTGGGTGCGGTGCACGCCGCGGCCATGGCATCCATCGGCCACGATGTCGTGGGGATCGACATCGACCAGCGCAAGATCGACGCGCTGTCGCGGGGAGAGGCGCCGTTCTTCGAGCCGGGGCTGCACGAGATCCTCTCCGAGGGCGTCGCTGCCGGCCGTTTGCGGTTCACCACGGACATCGCCGCGGCCGAGGGCGCGGCCGTGCACTTCATCGGGGTCGGCACCCCGCAGCAGCAGAGCGGTCATGCCGCCGACCTCACCTACGTGAACGAGGCGTTCGACGCCCTCATCCCGCACCTGCGCGCGGGCGACATCGTCGCAGGCAAGTCGACGGTGCCGGTGGGCACGGCGGCGACGCTCGCCCCGAAGGTGGATGCTGCGGGCGCGACGCTCGTCTGGAATCCCGAGTTCCTCCGCGAGGGCTGGGCCGTGCAGGACACGATCGATCCCGATCGTCTCGTCGCCGGCGTCCACGAGGGGCCGGGCGGCGAGCGCGCCGCCGAGATCCTCCGAGAGGTGTACGCGCCGGCCGTCGCCAAGGGCACGCCGTTCATCGTCACCGACTACGCCACCGCCGAGCTCGTGAAGGTCTCGGCGAACGCGTTCCTCGCGACCAAGATCTCGTTCATCAACGCGATGGCCGAGATCGCCGAGGTGACCGGCGCCGACGTCACGCTGCTCGCAGACGCGATCGGGCATGACGTGCGCATCGGACGGCGGTTCCTCGGTGCCGGCATCGGATTCGGCGGCGGATGCCTGCCGAAGGACATCCGCGCGTTCGCCGCCCGTGCCGAAGAGCTCGGGCGGGGCGAGTCGGTGAACTTCCTCCGCGAGGTGGATGCGATCAACATGCGCCGCCGCGACCGCGCGGTGGAGCTGGTGGTCGATGGCCTCGGCGGCTCGGTGTTCGGCAAGAAGATCGCGGTGCTCGGCGCGGCCTTCAAACCGCACAGCGACGACGTGCGCGACTCCCCCGCCCTCGACGTGGCGGTCCGCTTGAACGGCCTCGGCGCCGAGATCGTCGTCACCGACCCGCAGGCGATCGACAACGCCCGGCGGCTGCACCCGCAACTCGCGTACGAGGTCGACCGCGACACCGCGCTTCGCGACGCGGATGCCGTCGTGCTCGTCACCGAGTGGGACGAGTACCGGCGCGAGATGTCGCCGGAACACGTCAGCACGCTGACGCACGGACGCGTCGTCGTGGACGGACGCAACGGCCTGGATGCCGCGGCTTGGCGCGCCGCCGGATGGAGCTACTACGGCATGGGGCGCCCGTAGTCGGTTCAGATGACTCGACCACCTCAGCCGCCCGCACTCACCTGCAGCTCCGCCGAGACCGGCAGGTCGTCAGCGCTCGGACCGGCCGCGAGCACATATGTCCCGGGCTGCACCCGCAGCGCGCCCTCGTGCACCCAGTCGTCCACGGCGCCATCCAGCCGCAGCGACTCGTCCCACACCGCGAGCCTCGCGACGTCGAACGTCAGCTCGACCTCCCGGCTCTCCCCCGGCTCGAGGCGCACGCGTCGGTACGCGACGAGCAGCCGACGGGGTGCGGGCAGAGGGAGCGACGGGGCGAGCGCGTACACCTGGACGAGCTCCTCGGCCGGGCGACCCCCCTCGTTGGTCACAGTCACGGTGACGTGCACGTCGCCGTCTTCGCCGAGCGCCGGATGCCGGTGCGTCGGCTCCGGCGCGACGGCCTCGGCTGTCGCGGTGACGGCCGAGTACGACACCCGCGAGTACGTCAGCCCGTGCCCGAATGCGAACGCGTACGGCTTCGGCTGATGGCGGTACGTCGCCTGCTGCCGCAGCGTGTCGTAGTCGAAGAGGTCACCGGCCTGCGCCGGGTCGGACGGCCACGACTGCGCGAGTCGTCCGGTTGGTTCGCGGTCTCCGCTGAGCACGTCGGCGATGCCCGACCCGAGTTCCTGCCCGCCGTGGCTCGACCAGACGACGGATGCCGCGGCATCCGCCTCGCCCAGCACATACGGGTAGCTCGAAACGATCGTCAGCACCGTCTGCGGGTTCGCGCCATGCGCGAGGCGCCAGATGCGGGTGAAGGCATCGGGCAGCATGAGGTGCGGCCGATCGGCTGCCTCGCGTCCGGCCAGATGCGGATCATTGCCCACCGCGACGATCACGACGTCAGCGGATGCTGCAGCCGCCGCCACCGCTTCGGCACCCGACCGCACGACCTCGACGCTGAACCGTTCCGCGTCGTCCAGCGTCACGCCCTCGGCGAGCAGCAGTCCGACGTCGCGCGAGGCGCGCACCCAGCGTCCTGAGCCCAGGTGCAGCAGCGACCAGGTGCCGTCGGCGTGCTCGTGTCTGCGGAAGCTCTCCTGCACGACCCACCCGCCAACGCGCTCGGCGTCGGCTCTCATCGGCCAGGCGCCTCCGGTGAGCAGACCACCGCTCGCGTGCGAGCGCAGGGTCAGCAGCCCGTCGCCCCAGTCGGTCACGTCGAACAGCGACGCCTCGCCAGAGCCAGAACCAGAGGCAGAACCAGAGGCAGCGACTGCCGCCACCTGTCCGCCATCGTCCGACACCACCACGTGCAGACCGCTGGCGGCCCGCAGCGTGACCGTGTCAGCCCCGGTCTCGACCGCGACCGAAGCCGACGGGTACCGGCCCCGCAGCCCGGACGCGATGCCGACGACGTACGGAGGCGTTCCCGAGTACCAGTCCGTGAGCACGGCATCCGCCAGCGGTCCGACGACCGCCAGCCGCGTCGGCTCCTGCAGCGGCAGCACCCCGGCGTCGTTGCGCAGCACGACGACCGAACGACCGGCCGCCTCCCGCGCCAGTGCACGCGACGAGGGCGCATCGATCGCGTCGACGCCGATACCGGCGTACGGGTCACCGCCCTCATGAGCACCGCCGCCGTGAGAGCCGGCGCCATGGAATCCATCGCCGTCGAACTCCCCGGTGCGGATGCGCATCTCGAGGATGCGGGTCACCGCACGATCGACGTCGTCCCAGGTCAGCAGCCCCTGGTCGAGCGCACTCTGAACGTTCGCGATCGTCGGCTTCGCATCGGCGTCGTTGTCGGTGAACGAGTCCATTCCGCTCGTCACGAGCGCCGCCGCGGCGTGCGCGCCATCGGGCTGCGCGCCCTGGATCGTGACGGTGAAGGTCGGTGCTCCGGCATCCGAGACGATCGCGATCGATCCGTCCGTCCAGCTCCGGGCCTCGGCGACGAGCTCGGGCTGCGTGTGCGCCGGCGTGCCGTTGACCCTGTTGTAGGCGAGCATCATCGACCCTGCCGCCTGCCGCTCGATCGCCGGACGGAACGCGGCCAGCTCCTCCTCGTGGAGGGTCCGCAGCGACATCTCGCTCGACGTCGCCGAGCGGTCCGTCTCGTTGCTGTAGGCGAGGAAATGCTTGAGCGCCGGCACCGTCTTCCACACCCGCTCGTGCCGACCGCGCAGCCCCTGGGCGTAGGCGCAGCCGAGCTGCCCTGTGAGATGCGGATCCTCCGAGTACCCCTCCTCATTGCGACCCCATAGCGGATGGCGAAGCGTGTTCACCACCGGCGCCCACGCGTTCAGGCTCACGAGCGGGTTCTCGGCCCGCTTGGCGCGCAGCTCGGTCGATGCGACGTCGCCGATCGCCTCGATCAGCTCCGGGTCCCAGGTCGCAGCCAGGCCCACGGGCTGCGGGAAAACCGTACCGGTGCCGAGCCACGCCACACCGTGCAGCGCCTCCGCACCGGTGCGCGATTCGGCGATGCCGAGCCGTTCGATCGCCGGCATCGCCTGATGCAGCATCGCGACGCGTTCGTCGGGCGTCAGCTGTGCCAGCAGGTCGGCCGCGCGTTCGCTGACGGTCAGATCGGTTCGACGGAAGTTCATCGGTCACCCTCCACGGGGTTCGAGACGGAATCAGAGTGGGAGTCGGTTTCGGGAATGGACACGGAGATCTCACCGGCTCCATCGGCGAATGCCACGGCTTCCCCCACCTGCACAGACCACGACGCCACGGCATCCGAGCTCGAGGCGGTGATCGTCGCGCCGGAGCGACGGACGCGGAACGACGTGGATGCCCCGTCGAACCCTGGGACCACCGTCACCGCGTCGTGTCCGTCCGGCAGCTCGAAGCAGCGCAGCGTGACGCCGTCGGCCCACTCGTAGTCGGGACGGGAGTCGACGGCGCCCCAGGGCAGCACGGTGCCGGGCCGCACGCGCAGCGGCACCGACAGGAAGTCATGACTCTCCGTCGCCCAACGGCATCCGGGTGCGACCGAACCGTCCAGCAGCGACGTCCACGCCCCGGCCGGCAGGTAGTACGACACCTCGCCCTCGGCGGTGAACACCGGTGCGACAAGCAGCGCGTCACCGAGCATGTACTGCGTGTCGGCGTCGTGCCCCGAGCGGTCCTCGGGGAACTCGAGCACCATCGCGCGCATCATCGGGATGCCGTCCGTGTGCGCCTCTTCGGCGACCCGAGCGAGATACGGCATGAGCCGCATCTTGAGATTCGTGAACAGCCGCGTGACCTCGACGGCCTCGTCGTCGAAGATCCACGGCACGCGGAAGCTGTCCGAGCCGTGCAGACGCGAGTGCGACGACAGCAGACCGAACGCCAGCCAGCGCTTGAAGAGCCCGGCGTCAGGGGTCCCCTCGAATCCGCCGATGTCGTGGCTCCAGTATCCGAAGCCGCTCATCGCGAGCGACAGCCCGCCTCGGAGCGACTCGGCCATCGACGAGAACGTCGAGTCTGAGTCGCCGCCCCAGTGCACGGGGAACTGCTGTCCTCCAGCTGTCGCCGAGCGGGCGAACAGCACGGCGTCGCCTGCTCCTCGGTGCTTCTCGAGCGCGCGGAAGACGATCTCGTTGTACAGCTGCGGGTAGTAGTTGTGCATGCGCGCTGGGTCGGAGCCGTCGAACCACACGACGCCCTCGTGCGGGATCCGCTCACCGAAGTCGGTCTTGAACGTGTCGACGCCCTGCCCCATGAGGCGCTCGAGGTGCGCCACGTACCAGTCGGCCGCCTCGGGGTTCGTGAAGTCGACGATGCCCATGCCGGCCTGCCACAGATCCCACTGCCACACGCTGCCGTCGGTGCGCTTGAGCAGGTACCCCTTCTCGACCGCTTCGGCGAACAGGACGGAGCGCTGGGCGATGTACGGGTTGATCCAGGCCGAGACCTTCAGCTCCCGCTCGTGCAGCCGCGCGAGCTGGCCCTCGGGGTCGGGGAAGGTACGAGGGTCCCATTCGAAGTCGGTCCACTGGTACTCGCGCATCCAGAAGCAGTCGAAGTGGAACACGCTCAGCGGCAGGTCGCGCTCGGCGAAACCGGCGATGAACTCGTTGACGGTCGCCTCGTCGTAGTCCGCGGTGAACGACGTGGTCAGCCAGAGTCCGAACGACCAGGCCGGCACGCGTGCCGGGCGGCCGGTGAGCGCGGTGTACCGGCTGAGCACGTTCTTGGGCGTGCCGCCGCCGATGACGTAGTAGTCGAGCGTCTCGCCAGGCACCGAGAACTGCACGCGGGAGTTCACCTCGCTGCCGATCTCGAACGACACCGCGTCCGGGCTGTCGACGAGCACGCCGTAGCCGCGCGCCGAGACGTAGAACGGCACCGACTTGTACGCCTGCTCGCTGGACGTGCCGCCGTCGGCGTTCCAGCTGTCGATGACCTGCCCGTTCTTCACGAACGCGCCGAAGCGCTCGCCGAATCCGTAGACGCGCTCACCGGGTGCGAGCGAGAGCTGCTGGTGCACCCAGGTCTCCGGCTCGACGCCGCCCTGAGCGGGCGCGCTGTAGTGCCCGATCGACCGGGGCTCGGAGCGCGTGAGCACGCGCCCACCCTCTTCGAACGTCACGTTCCAGCCGTCTCCGCGTGCGATGCGCACGGTGAGGTCGCCGGTCTGCAGCACGCCCTCGCCGTCGGTCACCGACACGGCGGGCACGAAGCCGTTCTCGGCGTTGATAGCGAAGTCCGGCCCGCGGTGCACACCGCCGGCGTGCCGCTGCACGCGCGTCTTCACGACCCCTGGTGCCGGCGACGAGAACGTCACCGTGAGCATCGGCCGGTTCAACGTGTCACCTCGATGGCGGATGTGCGTCGTGGGCGCGAAGACGGTGAGCGTGCCAGCCGCCTCGTCGATGCGGATGTCGTCGACCTCGATCGCGAACAGCGGGGTGAGCCCCGGTCGGGTCAGCCAGTAGCCGTCGGTGAACTTCACCTGTGTTGCCTTTCGCTCAATGCTCGGACGTCGCCCGGCGCGATGCCGACGATGTCTCCGGTCTCTTCTCCGGTGAGCAGGTCGACAAGACCCGCCGTCACCGGCACTTCGATGGGGTGCTGCGTGTGGTTCAGCAGGAACAGCACGTCTCCGCGTCGCACGGCCTCGAGCCCGTCGGGCAGCGTGTCGAGTCCGTCGATCGGGCCGGTGACGGATGCCGCGGTGAGCGCCCGCGCGAGGACGGCATCCAGCACGCCGTCCGAGACCACGGCGCCGAGATACCACGCGTTGTCGTTCCGGATCACGGCGGGGATGCCGGCGAGATCGCCGTCCGCGTGTGCGGCGAGCACCTCACCGCCTTCTGCGCGCAGGCGTTCGGCGAGGATGCTCGCGGTCGGCCCCCGCTCATCAGCGCTGAATCCGTCCGCGAGCTGCAGCGCGCCAGGGAGCATGCCCGACCATTCCTCGCCGCTCGCGCCGATCAGTTCACGCAGCTGGACGGGCGAGCGCCCCTGCAGGATTCCCGCGTTCTCGTCGGCGACCCCGCTGAACGGTCCGATCACGACCTGCGCGCCGCGTGCGGCTGCGCCGGCGAGCGCCTGGGCGGCCGCGTCGCTGAGGATGTAGGCGTGCGGCACGAGGATCACACGGTAGTCGTCGAGGCCGGCATCGGGATGCAGGACGTCGACGGGGATGCCGCGGCGCCACAGCGACCGGTACCAGCGGTTCACCTGCTCCATCGTCGACAGCCGCTCGGTGGGACGCGCCGGTTCCTCGCCCGCCCACCATGCCGACCAGTCGAACAGCAGCGCCACGTCCGTCGCGATCTCGGTGCCGGCGACAGCGGCGAGCTTCTGCAGGTCGGCGCCCTGCCTGCACGCGCCGCGGAACACATCGCTGTCGGCGCCGGCGTGCGGGAGCATCGACGAGTGGAACCGCTCGGCGCCGGACCGCGCCTGACGCCATTGGAAGAAGCAGATCGCGTCGGCACCGCGGGCGACAGCCTGCAGCGAGTCGCGGCGTGCGCGCAGCGGCGACTTGGGCAGGTTGTGCTCGCGCCAGGAGACGGCGCTGATGGACTGCTCCATGAGCATCCAGCTGCGCCCCTGACCGAGCGATCGCATCAGGTCCTGCACGAGGGCGATCTCGCTCGCGGCATCCGGATTCGCTGGATCGGGGTACTGGTCGTCCGAGACGACGTCGACCTCGGCGGCCCACGAGTGGTAGTCGGCGTGCGCGAAGAATCCCATGAAGTTCGTCGTGATCGGCTGTGCGGCGCCGGACGCCCTGATGGCGTCGCGCAGCTCGGTGTAGCAGGCGAGCAGCTGGTCCGAGCTGTAGCGGCGGAAGTCGAGCGACTGGGCGGGGTTCACCAGGTACGGCGTCCGGCGGGGCGGGAGGATCTCGTCGAACGAGTCGTAGCGCTGCGACCAGAACGCGGTGTTCCAGGCGGCGTTGAGGGCGTCGATCCCGCCGTAGCGACGCTCGAGCCAGATGCGGAACTCGCGCGCGGCCTCGTCGCCGTGGTCGATCTGGCCGTACTCGTTTCCGACGTGCCACATGCGCACGGCCGGATGCCCGGCGTAGCGCGTGGCGATGTCGCGGGTGATGGCCAGCGCGTGCTCGCGATACGTCCGCGAGGCCGGCGAGAACTGGTTGCGGGATCCGGCGATCAGGCGCACACCGTCGCGGTCGACGGGCAGGACGTCCGGATGCTGGATTCCCAGCCACGGCGGCGGTGAGGCCACCGGCATCGCGAGGTCGACGGCGATGCCGTTCTCGTGCAGCAACCAGAGGATCTCGTCGAGCCAGTCCCACTCACGGGCACCGGGTCGCGGTTCGATCGTCGCCCAGCTGAAGACGCCGACGGTGACGAAGTTCACGCCGGCCTCGCGCATGAGGCGCACGTCTTCGCGCCACGTCTCCCGCGGCCACTGCTCGGGGTTGTAGTCGCCGCCGAAGGCCAGCCCGCGCTCGGCGATGAGCGCGTCGAAGGCCGCTCGTGCCGTGGTCGTCGATGACATTTTCTGTATTCCCCGTCGAATTGTCGAAGCGTTTCAACAACGAGAACATATACTAACCACATGCCGATGTCCACGCCGGGCGAAGACGCCCTGCACGTTCTGCGATACCGCCGTCCCTCGACGGTCTGGACGGACGCTCTGCCCGTCGGCAACGGGCATCGAGCGGCGATGTGCGAGGGCCGCCCACTCGGCGAGCGCCTGCATCTGAACGACGGGTCCGCGTGGTCGGGGCCGGTTCCCGAGGGGCTGCTGGCCGGCGCTCAGGATTCCGGCGTCGAAGCTCTGGCAACCCTGCGTACGGCCATCGACTCAGGGGATCTGGATCGTGCCGAGCAGCTGGCGATGCGACAGCAGACGCCGTGGGCGCAGGCGTTCCTGCCGTTCGGAACCGTCGACATCGCCCTCGTCGACCAAATCGGCTCCGCCGTCGTCGAAAAGCCCGACTCCGCCGTCGACCTCGAGCGCACGCTTGACCTGCGCACGGGCATCGCCGCGCACACGTATGCCATGGCGGGCATCGGTCGAATGCAGCACGAGACGTGGGCGGATGCCGTCACCGGAGCTCTCACGCATCGCATCGTCGCCGAGGCGCCGGTGCGGCTCGAGGTGCGTGTGACAGGCCCGTTCCCTGACGCTTCGGCGGGCTCAGCGCCCGGGAACGCGCGCGGCGCGCTCGTCGCTCACTGGCACCTGCCCGTCGACGTCCCTCCTGGCCACGCCGAGCCGCCGGCCGAGATCCGCTACGACGTCGAGCGCGGACGACAGGGTGCCGTGGTCATCCATGCATCCACGGCGTCCGACAATACCGACGGCGTGCTGCGCACCGAGGCTGCCCGCGAGCACCTGCTCCTGATCGGCACGGCGACAGCGGATGCAGGCACCGACGTCGTCGCGCTGGCAGCGGCTGTGGCATCCGCCGGAGACTCCGACGCAAGCGACGCGGCCGCGTTGCGCGCCGCGCACATCGCCGCCCACCGGGAACTGTACGACCGCTGCGCTCTCGACCTGCCGGTCACGACTGAGGTCGCGGCGCTCGACACCGACGAACGCATCATCCGCGCGCAGGGTGTCGATGACCCGGCGCTGTCGGCGCTGTCGTTCCACTACGGCCGCTACCTGCTGATGTCGTCGTCGCGCCCCGGCGGGCTGCCGGCGAACCTGCAGGGCATCTGGAACGCCGAGCTCCCCGGCCCCTGGTCGAGCGGCTACACGACCAACATCAACCTCGAGATGGCGTACTGGCCGGCCGAGACCACCGGACTCGCTGAATGTCACGAGCCGCTGCTGGACTTCATCGGCCGCGTCTCGGCAGGCGCCGGAGCGACCGTCGCCCGCGAGCTGTACGGCGCTGACGGCTGGGTGCTGCACCACAACACCGACCCGTGGGGGCATGCGGCAGCGGTCGGGCAGGGAGCGGGCGATCCAGCCTGGTCGACCTGGCCGATGGGCGGCGTCTGGCTGAGCCTGCACCTGTGGGAGCACGCCCGCTTCAGCGGTGCTGACCAGGACGGCGGCGACACGCAGTGGCTGGCGAGCACCGCCTGGCCGGTGCTCGAGCGCACGGCGCACTTCGCTCTGAGCTGGGTGCAGACGGACGGCGTCCGCGCATGGACGAGCCCGTCGACGTCTCCGGAGCACGGCTGGGTCGATGCCGGCGGCACGCCGCGGCCGCTCGGGCTCATGGCGAGCATGGACGCCGAGCTTCTGCGCGCTCTGGCGGACGCGTGCACCGAGGCTGCCGCGATCC
This sequence comes from Microbacterium sp. Bi121, assembly GCF_918698005.1. Taxonomy (GTDB): domain Bacteria; phylum Actinomycetota; class Actinomycetes; order Actinomycetales; family Microbacteriaceae; genus Microbacterium. The sequence goes on along the minus strand of NZ_CAKKLJ010000011.1, from coordinate 20,867 downwards.
TCGATCGTGATGACGCCTGGGTGGTCGAGTTCGCCGAGCTCGTCGCGCTGCTGCCGCCGTTGTCGGTGGACGCCCGCGGGCGGATCCAGGAGTGGGTATCTGACGTTCCGGACGCCGAGCCGCATCACCGGCATCTGTCGCACCTGGTCGGGCTGTTCCCGCTCGGTCTCATCACTCCGGATGCCACCCCCGGGCTCGCTGAGGCCGCGGCGCGGTCGATTCTCGGGCGCGGCCCGGAATCGACGGGCTGGGCGCTCGCATGGCGGGCGCTGATGTGGGCGCGCCTGCACGATGGCGAGCGCGTGTACGAACAGCTGCGCATGCTGCTGCGAAGCGCGCACGGTTCCGACACCGCAGCCCACCGTGGTGGCGTCTATCGCAACCTCTTCAGCGCGCATCCGCCGTTCCAGATCGACGGCAACCTGGGGTTCACGGCCGCGGTGGCCGAGGCTCTCGTGCAGTCGCACGAAGGCGTGATCGACGTGCTCCCTGCGCTGCCGTCGGCATGGCCCGAGGGCTCGGTGCGCGGCATCCGCGCCCGCGGCGGTGTCGAGGTCGACGTGGTGTGGGCGGCGGGTCGCATGAGCCGGATAGCATTGCGCAGCGCACGTGCGCGTGAGGTGCGCCTCCGCGGACCCGGAGTGGCCGAACGGACGGTCGAGCTCGTTCCCGGCTGGCAGACGACGGTCGAGGCTGCACACGAGCCGGCCGAAGAGAAGGAGCTTTCATGGTGACGATCGCCGATGTCGCAGCGGCCGCCGGCGTGTCGATCTCGACCGTCTCGTACGTGATGAGCGGCAAGCGCACGATCTCGCAGGACACCCGCGACCGGGTCGAGTCCGCGATTGCGAAGCTCGAGTACAGCCCGCACGCCAGTGCTCGCTCGCTGGCCTCCCGGTCGACCAACGTGATCGGGCTGCAGGCGCCGCTGCGCGCCGGCGTCGACGTGCACGTGATCATGGAGATCGTGGCCGGCGTCGTGAAAGAGGCGCGCGAGAACCAGTACGACATCCTGCTGCTGACCAGCGACGACGCCGACGGCCTGATCAACGCGGCGCGCGGATCGCGCGTCGATGCACTGATGGTCATGGACATCGAATCCGACGACCCCCGCATCGCCTCGCTGCGGGATCTCACGACACCCAGCGTGCTGATCGGACTCCCGTCGGGCGCCGAGGGGCTCATCTGCGTCGACTTCGACTTCGAAGCAGCAGGACGCCTGGCCGCGCAGCGTCTCGGCGCGCTCGGGCACACCAGGATTGCGCTGTTCGGCGCTCCGGCCGAGGTCGTCGAGCGGCACACCTCCTACGTGGAGCGCCTGAACCGCGGGTTCCTCACGGCGTGCGACGAGCTCGGGATCACGGGCACCGTGCACGCCTGCCCGAGTTCGGCGGATGCCGTCGAGGCGGTGGATGCCGTGCTCGATGCGGATGCCGACATCACGGGCATCCTGTTCCACAACGAGGCCGCGCTCCCCCATGTCGCCGCGCATGTCAGGGAGGACAGCGCGAAGCGCGACGTGATCGCGCTGAGCCCGCTCCAGCTCGTGCACGGCGTATCCGGCCTCGTCGACACGATCGACATCCCCGCGGGCGAGATCGGCGCGGCGGCTGCGCGGGCGATCCTCGCCGAGCTCGCAGGCCAGGAGACCGAGCGAGTGCACCTGCTGCCTCCGCGACTCGCCGGCGCATCGGTGGTCTGAGTGCGCATCGGCATCGACCCGGAGGGGCGCACGGCCCAGGGCGTCACCGGGTTCCTCAGCTTCGTCGCGCTCAACCTGCTCTACATCGCGCTGTGCCTGCCGATCCTGACGATCCCTGCGGCGACCGCGGCGCTGTACGAGGTGACGATCCGCTACTCGGATGACGAGAGCGGCCGGCCTCTGAAGGATTACCTTCCGGCGTTCGGGCGCAACTGGCAGTCCGCGTCGCTGCTCGGGCTGGCGCTGCTGCTGCCCGTCCTGCTGCTCGCGTTCAGCGCCGTGTTCTGGGCGGGCTCGCCGACCGTGCTCGGCGGCATCGCGATGGTCGTGTCCATCCTCGCCGGCGTGCACTTCTTCGCCGCATTCCTGTACGCGATGGCGCTGACCGCGGTGTACGACAACCCGGTGCGGGCGACGTGGAAGAACGCGCTGCTGCTGCCGACGAGCGAGCCGGTCCGTACGATCGGCATCCTGCTGATCCCTGCGACGCTGGTATGCGTCACGATCATCTTCCCGATGTTCGGCGTGATCATCGCCACGGTCGGCTTCTCGGTGGGTGCCTACGCCTCGGCGTTCCTGTTCCGCAGCGTCTTCGCCCGCCACACCCCCGGGGCCTGAGGTTCCGCACGCGAAAGGGCCCGGAGCGCACGCGCTCCGGGCCCATCCACAGCATCCGCCTACTCGGAGAACTCCTTCGCGACGGCCTTGCGCTGCTGGTCCTGAGCCTTCGCGGTCGCGAGGTCGACCTCGAGCACCTTGTCGTACCCGAGTCCTGTCGCGGTCTTCTGCAGGTCGGACCAGATCTGGTCGAACTGCGCGTCGCTCTCGGCGAAGGTCGCCTGCCACGACGACTGCACGATCACGGCCTTGACCTGGTTGCGCAGCGTCTCGATCTCAGAGTCGTCCGCCGGAATCGTGAAGCTCGCACCGGGGGCGACGATCACCTGGTCGTTGTTCTTCAGGTACTCCATGGTCGTCGCAGCTCCCCCCATGTGCTCCGACCAGTCCTCGGTGAGCGGGTTGGCGGTGAGCTCCTGGTACGACTCCCACAGCTTGTAGCTGTAGGGGAACCCGCTGTCCGGGTCGGTGTCGATCGGAAGCACGACGCTCACGTTCAGCGCCGAGACGCCGTCGAGGTACGCGCCGCCGCCCCACTCGGCGGGGACGGGCGCGTCACCGCTGAGGAAGACCTGCTTGCCGAAGTCCGTCAGCGCCGGCTCCCCAGCGTCGTTCATCTCCCAGGTGAGCCCCTCCGGCCCCGCGGCGCCCATGGTCTGGCTGCTGTTGGTCAACGAGCCCTCGGCCGAGTACAGCCAGTCGATGAATGCGGCCACGCGCTCCGGGTCCTCGGCCTTCGAGCCGACGGCGAGCACCTGCTTGCCTCCGTAGGCCTCTGCGCCGTACGAGAAGATCTTCTGGTCTTCGAGCGGGGCGATCATGAAGCCCTTGCCCTCGGCCATGTTCGCGTCGGTGTTATAGGCCGACTGACCGAGCCACGGCCACCAGGTGAAGAGCACCTGCCCGTTCTGCATCTTCGAGAACAGCGTGTCGTAGTTCTGGGTCGTCGACTCGGGGTCGACCAGGCCCATCTCGTTCGCCCTGTGGAAGAAGTTCAGCACCCGCTCGTACATGCCGTCGTCGTCCAGGATGCCCTGGTAGTCCGAGCCGTCTGCCATGGCGAGCGCGAACTGCACCTCGTCGTAGCCGTAGTACGTGATCGGCTGCTTGGCGTTGTTCATGAAGTTGCCGTCCCAGTCCTTGAACAGCGACAGGGCGTACACCTTCTGACCGTTCGGGGCCGTGGGCTCCAGATCCTGCATGTCCTTGAGGACCGGCAGCAGGTCTTCCAGCGTCTCGATCTTCGGGTAACCGAGTTCCGCGTACAGGTCCCACCGCAGGAACGGACCGAACGTCGGGTCGATGCCCTCTGACGACTCGGTGGGCGGGATGCTGGAGACGGACGTCGGGAACGCGTAGACGCCGTCGGCGTTCTCATTGAGCTTCTCGATCGCCTTGTCGAAGCGGCCGGCGTTCTCCATGGCCGGGTAGTAGGCGGACGTGTCGGCGACGAGCCCGCCCTGGATGAGCTCGTCGAGCTTCTCGCCCTTGTCGGTGATGATGAGGTCGCCGAGGTCGCCGGCCGAGACGCGAGTGTTGTAGAGGGTGTCTCCGCCACCGGCGACGTTCGGGGCGATGATGTTCAACTTCATGTTGAACTTGTCCTTCACGATCTTGCCGAACCAGCCCTCCTGCACGCCCATGTAGTTGGCCAGGCCGTCGAACACGTCGATCGTGATCTCCTCGTCCCACTTGCTGGGGAACGCGTCGATCTTCTCCGTGGTCTGGTCGGCGTCGCCACCGGTGCAGGAGGTGAGCAGTCCGATCGCGAGGAGTGCGATCACACCCGCCGCGGCTTTCCGCTTCAGCTTCATTGCTTTTCCTTTCTCAAATGGTGCGAGGCGCGTCAGCCCTTGACGGCGCCCAGCATGATGCCCTTCACGAAGAAGCGCTGGAACAGGGGGTAGATGAAGATGATGGGCAGCACGACCAGCACCGACACCGTCATGCGGATCGAGGTCGGCGTCTGCGAGGTGGCGGCCCCGGCGATCGCGCTGAGGTCGCCGCCGGCGTTCTGCGCCGCCTGGGCGAGGCTCGATGCCTGGTTGATGAACATGTAGAGCAGGTACTGCAGGGTGTACAGGCTCTGGTCGGTGATGTAGATCAGGGTGTCCTGGAAGCTGTTCCACTGCGCGACGGCAGAGAAGATCGCGACGGTCGCGAGGATCGGCGTCATGTTCGGCAGGTACACCTTGAAGAAGATCTGCACGATGTTCGCGCCGTCGAGCTCGGCGGCCTCCTGCAGCGATTCCGGCATCGACTCGACGTAGGTCTTGACGAGGATGATGAAGAACGGCTGCACGATGAACGGCAGCACGTACACCCAGAAGTTGTTCGTGAGTCCAAGGTTCTTCATGATGATGAAGATCGGGATGAGCCCGGCGCTGAAGTACATCGTGACGATGACGAAGCGGTACCAGAACTTGCGCGCCCACATCCGGCTCTGGGTGAACATGAACCCGAGGAAGGCGGATGCCAGCACCGTGGCGATCGTGCCGATCACGGTTCGCGCGACGCTGACGACGGCGGCCAGCGGCAGCCCGTTGAGCTGGAAGACCTGCTGGTAGTTGCCGAGGTGGAACCCGGTCGGCAGGAGCCGCACATCGCCGAGGGCGGAGACGTCGTTGGCGCTGACCGAGTTGATGATCAGGTAGTAGAACGGGTAGGCGCAGATCACCACGAGCAGCCCGAACACCGTGTAATTGACGATGGCGAACAGCATGTCTCCACCGGAGCGGTGGGTCGGGCGGTGATCGGGGCGGCGCGGGGGTCGCAGTTTCAGAGCAGCGGTGTCGAGCGCGGTCATGGTCCGGCCCCTCTCAGACGATCGCTTCGCCGCGCACACGCTTGGCGATGCCGTTGACGGTGAACAGGAGGATGACCGAGATGATGCTCTTGAGCATTCCGATCGCGGTGGCCATCGACAGGCTGTTGCCCGTCATGCCGATGTTGTAGACGTAGAGGTCGAGCACCTGGATCCACTGCATGTTGAACGCGTTCTGGAACACGAAGTACTGCTCCATGCCGTTGTTGAGCAGGTTCGCCACCGACAGCAGCAGCAGAACGAGGTAGGTCGGCATGAGGGCGGGGACGGTGATGTACCACATCGTCTGGAAGCGGCCGGCTCCGTCGATCCGCGCGGATTCGTACATCGACGGGTCGATGCCGCTGATGGCGGCGAGGTAGATGATCGCGCCCCAGCCGAGCCCCTTCCAGATGCTCCAGAGGGTCATGACCAGCCAGATGTTGTCGCTGGTGTCGAGGAACTTGATGGGCGCGGTGATGACGCCGAAGTCGGTGAGCACGTTGTTCACGAGTCCGGAGCTCGAGAACAGCGAGAACGCGATCATGTAGACGAGCACCCACGAGATGAAGTTCGGCAGGGTCGTGAGCGTCTGCACGGCGTTGCGGAACCACTTGGTGCGCACCTCGTTGAGGAACACGGCGAACGCCAGCGGGAGGATCGAGGTGAGGATGCCGAGGAAGCTGATCGCCAGCGTGTTCAGCAGCACCTGCCCGATCTGCGCCATCTGCGTCGGTGAGCTGACGAGCAGCTGGAACCACTGCAGGCCGACGAACTCGCTGCCCTCAAGGCCAAGAGCCGGCTTGTAATCGTAGAGCGAGTAGATCCACCCGTACAGCGGGAAGTAGCTGAACAGGAACACGAGCACCAGGAACGGCACGATGACGAGGAACATCCCGAACGACTTGCGCCCGCCGGCCCGCTTCTCGAGGCGCTTGCGCGCACGCGGCGAGCGCTCGCCCTTCTGATCGAGCTGCTCGGCCACGGTCCTCGTGACCGACGTGGGTGTGGTGATGGTCATCGCGTACTGCCTTTCGCGCCGGTGTACCGGACCTCCGTGAACACGACGGGAGCGCCGCCGGGAGCACCGTCGGCTCGAAGCCCGATCGTTCTGCCGAGGAAGCCACCGGCGACCTCGGTCGACAGGTAGCGGCCGTCGATGCGGTCGAGCTCGCGCTCGCCGGCGTCGTCGACGACGGTGAAGATCAGGTCGTCAGGGCCGCGGTGCGTGGGCGAGGCCGCCTCGATACGCAGCGTGACGACGCCGCGCGCCGCGGCGCTCACAGGCGCCTCGTCCCGGACGATCCGTTCGGCCGGGCCGATCCGGACGTGCAGCACTGCGCGCCCGTCGTCGACGCGGATCTCCGCCCAGTGGGCCTCGTCCATGCGCAGCCGTACCGCCGGCACTCCCCCGGCTGCCGCATCAGCGGCGACGGCATCCGCACCGCCGGCATCCAAACCGAAGACGTCGGCCTCGAATCGCCACTCGAGATCCGTCGTCCGCGCGGCGAGCATCGCCGGCGCGCCGTTCGGCGACGAGGCGGACGAGATCTGGATGCCGCGGCCCGGCACTGCGCGCGCGAACGACGTCACTTCGGCCCCGGGCGAGATCCAGCGCAGGTCGAGAGCGTCGCTGTCGAACCGGTCGGTGAAGTCGGTGGCGTCCGGGGTGAACGAGTACGCATCGGGGACGAGGACCGGCCATCCGTCTTCCCATGCGATTCCGGCGACGAACGTCTCTCGTCCGTTTACGTGGAACATCGGGGTGGTGCCGCGGGCGCGTACGCCCAGGTAGACCATCGCCCAGCTGCCGTCCGCGCATTCGACGATGTCGGCGTGACCGGTGTTCTGCACGGGGAAGACCATGCTGCGACGGGTGAAGATCGGGTTCTCGGTCGAGAGGATGAACGGTCCGTCCGGTGCGGTCGCGCGCGCGATGCTCACGCAGTGTCCGCGTTCGGTGCCGCCCTCGGAGTAGAGCAGGTACCACCAGTCGCCGCGGCGGAAGATGTGCGGGCCCTCGGGGTAGGCCATGCCCATGCCGCGGCAGATCGTGTACGGCTCGCCGATGATCTCGCCGCGCTCGAGGTCGACGCGAACCTGAGCGATGTCCGGGGCGCTGTCGTCGTCCGAGCTGTAGGTGACGTAGCAGGTGCCGTCCTCATCCCATGCGAGGTCGGGGTCGATGCCGATGATGCCGGAGATGACCGTGGCCGGCCCCCACGGGCCGGTGATCGACGGCGCCGAGGTGACGACCTGCCCTCCGCCGCCCGAGACGTCGGTGGTGATCATCCAGAAGCGGCCGTCGTGGTGGCGCAACGTCGGCGCGTAGACCCCGCCGTTCGCGCCGGCGCGGCCGGCGGGGAAGCGCGGCTCGTCGGCGAGTGCGTGCCCGACCAGGTTCCAAGAGACGAGGTCGGTGCTGTGCCACAGAGGCACACCGGGGTGGTACTCGAATGACGAGTGCGCGATGTAGTAGTCGTCGCCGACGCGGCAGATGGAGGGGTCGGGGTGGAATCCGGGGATGATCGGATGCTCCGCAGCACTGACTGCCCGCTCGTCCGCGCGCAGCGCGGAGTCGGACGGGGCCTGGCCCTGGAGGGTCGTCATCGAGTCTCCACTCACCTCTCGTCGTTGAGGACGTGTCTGCGCTGCTTCCCGCGAGGTCGAGTTCCTCAAGAAGTCGAAACGCTTCGATTCGAAAGACTAGACGGTCGATGGCGTCTCCGCAACACTTTTGGCGAAGCGTTTCGAAAGGTCGCCTCCGATGCGGTACGGTGACCGGGTGCCGCTGACTGACATGCCCCTGGAAGACCTCCGCTCGTACCGTCCCGATGTGGCCGAGCCGTCCGATTTCGACGAGTTCTGGGCGTCGACGATCGCGCAGTCGCGCACCGCGGCATCCGACCCGACGCTCGTGGCAGCCGAGACGCCGATCACGCAGCTGGTCGTCGAGGACCTCACGTTCTCGGGTTTCGGCGGCGAGCAGATCCGCGCGTGGGTGACCAGGCCGCGCAGCGATGCGGCCCTGCCCGCGGTGGTGGAGTACATCGGGTACGGCGGTGGGCGCGGCATCCCCGGCGAGCGTCTGCAGTGGGCGAGCGCGGGATACGTGCACGTGCTCATGGACACGCGTGGTCAGGGATCGAACTGGGGTTCGGGTGGGCACACGCCAGACCCGCACGGCTCAGACGGCTCGACGACCGGGTTCATGACCCGCGGCATCCTCGACAAGGACCAGTACTACTACCGGCGGGTGTTCACGGATGCCGTGCTGGCGGTGGATGCCGTTCGGTCGCTGCCGTTCGTCGATGCCGCACGGGTCAGCGTCACGGGCGCCAGTCAGGGCGGCGGCATCTCGCTCGCTGCTGCGGCGTTGAACCAGGACGTGTTCGCGGCGATGCCGGACGTGCCGTTCCTCTGCCACTTCCGCCGGTCGGTCGAACTGACGCCCGACAACCCGTACCGCGAGATCGAGCGCTATCTGGCTGTGCACCGCGAGGCGATCGAGCCGGTCTTCGAGACCCTGTCGTACTTCGACGGCGTGAACTTCGCCCGGCGTCTCGCGCGCCCCGCGCTGTTCTCGGTCGCGCTGATGGACGGCATCGTGCTGCCCTCGAGCGTGTTCGCCGCCCACAACCAGGTGGCGTCACCGGATGCCGAGATCGAGGTGTATTCGTTCAACGGTCATGAGGGCGGGCAGCACGCGCACTGGGTGCGTCAGGTCGGCTGGCTCGGCGAGCGCCTCGGCTGATCCGCCGCCCGCGTGCACTCCGCCGCCCGCGTGGCGCACGGGCGTCACGCGGCGGGTCGGAATCGTTTCGGCGGCGGATCGATCCCGCCCCACGCGTACCTCAGCGCTGTTCGAGGTCTCATCGCGAACGTCTCCCCCGACGTGTGATGCAGGACGAAGTCACTCTGACCTTGACGGGTGATCCGCCAGCCGCCGTGGTGCAAGGTCATGTGGTGATATCGGCACAGCAGAATGCCGCGATCGATGTCGGTCCGGCCTTGATCTCTGTCCCACTCATCGATGTGATGCGCCTCGCCGTATGACGCCGGCCTGTCGCAGCCTCGCCATCTGCATCCACCGTCGCGGATCGCGAGCGCGATGCGCTGTTTCGGTGTGAAAAGTCTCTGCTCGCGCCCGACGTCGAGCGGATTCCCGCACGCATCGACCGTGACAGGCACGAACCCGCTGTCGCAGATGTGCTGCTCGGCAACGACCCCGGGCATCGACACCAGGTGGTCTTCGGTGTGAGCGACGGGCGCACCGCGGCCGTCGGCGTCCACGACCTGGACGAGGCGTACGCCGGGTTGCCGGGCACCGAACACCGACTCCGCATCGGCGAACGCCCCAGCGCGCATCACGTCCATGATCAGGTCGTAGGCGAGCTGGTCGTTCGTGCGCGGGTCATCCACGAGGGACGCGGCCTGTTCCTTCTCGTCAGAGTCCACGAATCGCGGGCCACCTCTCCGGGGACGCAGTGCTGCGGCCATCATCGTCTCGAGGAACAGGTCGCCTTCGTCCTCGAGAACGATCGACGCGCGCTTCTGCCCGTCCTGCCCACGGAACGTTCTGAACGAGCGATTCTCAAACCGCGCGAGGAATCGGGCTTCAGCACCCTCGGGGTCGAGCAGATCGCGCACCGTCCGCGCCGCTTGCCACAACTCCTCGACCGTCCGCTGCGCGGCTTCGCCCACGAGATGCTCAGCCGCTTGCGACCATGCCGCCCGCGTCACCTCCTCCGCCTGGGCGAGAGCGTCAGCAGCCATATCGGCGCCCGAAGCCGGCACAGCGTCGGCTCCGATCTGGGGCGGGTCGCCCAGCCCGCGCTTGATCGCGTCGAACTGCGCCGACGTCACACGACTGTCGCGCAGCGCGTCACGGAGCGGCTGATGCCACGGCGTCGCGACCGGCCGACCGTCGCGCGACTGCCCACCCTGCGAGATGTCATCCGCAGCATCCGCCTCATCGTGCAGCAGCGCATCGTTCAGCAGCGCCTCGCCGACGCGCACCACCCGATTGGCATCCGCCTTCGTCGACCCCGTCACGTCTTGGATCAGGGACGCCGCCGACCGGTGCCCGCGCGACGCCGACAGACCCGAATGCCCGCGATCGCGCGTGGACCGCACCGCAATCACACCCGCAGCAGCGGTCTGGATCTGCTCGAGCTGCCGAGCCAGAAACGCCGTCTCTTCGAGGACCTTCACGACGTCGGCATCCGTCATCCGCATCATCGACGCACGCGCGCAGTCGGCATCGCCACCGTCGACGAGCTGCCCGCACAGAGTGGGGATCAGCGCCGCGACGTCGGTGAAAGTGGCCATACTTCATAGTCCCAGGGGGCACCGACATTCGAATGGAGACGGTTGGTCGAAGGACAGCATCCCTACCGCGCCAGCTCCGCCTCCACATCGAGCCGGCCGAGCTTGTGCGGATTGGCGATCGAGAAGATGCGCGTGATGCGTCCGCCCTCGATCTCGAAGCAGATCGCGCCGGCAAGCGCACCATCGACCTCGCCGCGGATCGCCGGGTGGCCGTTCACCCATGTCGGGCGCGCCTCGAACGGCATCCCGAGCTTCGCGAGTCCGCCGAGCAGGTAACGGCTGATCTTGTCGGCGCCGACGATCGGCCGTCGAGCAGCACCGCGCACCACCCCGCCGCCATCGGCGACCGATACGACGTCGGGGGCGAGCACATCCATGAGCCCCTGCAGGTCGCCGGAGTTGACCGCCGCGACGAACCGCGCGACGACGGCCTCCTGCTCCGCGCGCTCGACGTTCACCCGCGGACGCCGTGCCGCGACGTGCTCCTTCGCCCGGTGAGCGATCTGCCGGACCGCAGCGGGCGTCTTGTCGACGGCCGATGCGATCTCGTCGTAGGGCACGTCGAACACCTCGCGCAGCACGAACACCGCCCGTTCGGTGTGCCCGAGCGTCTCGAGCACGGTGAGCATCGCGATCGACACGCTCTCGGCGAGTTCGACGTCGTCCGCCACATCCGGACTCGTCAGCAGCGGCTCGGGCAGCCACTCTCCGACGTAGGTCTCGCGCCGGCGCGAGATGGCGCGCAGATGGTTCAGAGCCTGGCGGGTCACGATCCGCACGAGGTATGCACGCGGATCGCGCACGTCGGACTGGTCGGCTCCGTCCCATCGCAGCCACGACTCCTGCAGCACGTCCTCGGCATCTGCCGCCGATCCGAGCATCTCGTAGGCGACGGTGAAGAGCAGGTTGCGGTGGATGACGAACGGGTCGTCGGTCATGACCGCGAGCCTACGCCGACGCCTCGTGCGGGCTCGGAGGCGGCACCCGTCGCTCGCGTCGCCAGCGGCGGCAGCTCGCACGATTCCGCGTAACCCTCGGAATGGATGCCGAGCGCGACGTTCATGCGCGAACTCATGTTCATGAACGCGACCCGGGCCGCGAGCTCGACGAGCGCTGCCGGTCCGAGCTCAGCCAGCAACGCGGCCGACAACTCGTCCGTGACGGCCGGCGGGGTCTCGCACATCGCCTCGGCGTACTCCATGACGTTGCGCTCGAGCGGTGTGAAGACCGATGCTGCCCGCCAATTCGGCACCTGCCGCGCCTTGACCTCGTCGAGCCCGTCGTTGTGCGCCTTGTAGTAGTTGAAGTCGAGGCACCAGCTGCACCCGACGCGCGCGGCCGTCGCCATCACGGCGTAGGTCGCGAGGTCGCTGTCGAGCTCGTCGAGCGCCTCGATCTTGCGCCCGATGCCCATCGACGCCCGCATGAGCGCGGGGTGGTGGGCGAGAACGCCCATCGAGTCCGGCACACGGCCGACCATGCGGCGGGCGGCGAATTTCACGACTGTGCCGAAGACGCCGGTGAGGTCGGTGGGCGGGATGCGGGTCTGCGAGGTCTCGGTCGTGGGCGCGCTCTGGGTGGGCATGATGTCCTCCTGCGATCGACGGCCGGGATGGGTCCCGGTGAGTCCGTCGACATGAAGACACCGGATGCCGCGTGCGTGTGACACGTGTCGAACCTGAGTCAAGACTCGACGTCAAGCGGCAGGGTTCACGGACCCGCTATCACCGACCGGTGATCAGATGCCGCGGCGTCCCCTCGATGCGGGCAACAGCGATCTTCACCTCGACCAGCTCACCCGCGAGATTGTCCACTCGCGTACCGAGCCTGTCGATCCGCGAGCCGAGATCGGCCTTCAGCTCGGCATTGCCCGCGTCCATGCGATGGATCATCCAACCGAACGCGCCGGCGAACGCGAGCAGCATCGACACGGTGCTGATGAGCACTGTGATCGTTTCGGTTGACATGTACACCCTCCCATTGTGCCCGAGTTCCGACTCGAATGGCCGTTGCGGATGACACTACCGACGGCCCCGGACGCAAGCAGAGCGGGTCCCAAGAATCGTCAAGAAACGCTACGGAACGCCGACTGTGCAGGAGGAGTCACCCGCACGCATCACTCGCAGGCGACGCCGGCGAGGAGGTTCATCGGGTCGTTCGCGAACGACGCTCGCTGGTCGGCGGAGAGCTACTAGGCACCCTTCTGCCACGCATCCGAAGGGCGCCTACGTGGTCAATCTGCGGATGGCGGGCGATGTGCTGATCCGCAGACCGATCCCTGAGTAGGGCCGCGTCCAGCACTGCCGCGGATGCCGCGGGCGCAGTCCCCCGTGCGCTCCAGCGCGCCGACGTCAATCGTCGGCGATCACCGGCCGGTGATCAGATGCCGCGGCGTCCCCTCGATGCGGGCAACAGCGATCTTCACCTCGACCAGCTCACCCGCGAGGTTGTCCACCCGTGTGCCGAGCCTGTCGACCCGCGAACCGAGCTCATCGATCCTCGATCCGAAGTCGGCCTTCAACTCGGCCTTCACGTCGGCGTTGCCCGCATCCATGCGATGGATCATCCAACCGAACGCGCCAGCGAATGCGAGCAGCATCGACACGGTGCTGATGAGCACTGTGATCGTTTCGGTTGACATGTACACCCTCCCATTGTGCCCGAGTCCCGGCTCGAACAGCGCGAGCTTCGACGATACTGCCGAACCCGGTGCTCGATCAGAGCGGATCCCGGCATCGGTGCACAATCCTCAGGTGAACAACTACGTGCAGAAAAAGCGGGCGGCGAGCACTGCCAACAACTCGTCGATGAGTTCAATTCGCAGCCATGACGGTCTGCAGGACGCCTGACACCCGGTCCAGCGGGGCATCACTGGACAGGTCTGCTGCGTTCCAACTGCCGCCGGCAACAGAAACACCGCACATGTTCGTCGCGACGGTTTGGCAGTGATTGCCGTTATTATCTGCCGGTTGGTCCGCTAGAAAACCGATATTCTCGGACGCGGTATATGTGACCGAGATGATACTTCCGATTGAATCGCAACCTTGTGCGGCCATGCTGTCTGAGGATGAGGTGTAGTAGGCCTTGGCGTACTCCACGTTGCTCAATTCGACGCCGTCGCTCGCTACTGTTTCGCCTGCGAGTGCGCCGCCGAGGAACGTGCACACGGTTCCGCCTGGGTACATCGCAGAGAACTCGGCATACTCCGCTTCGCTGACTAACCGGTAGTCGTCGACCCGAGCGGGAAAGTTCCGACCACCCCAGGAGCCTTCGCCCTCGGTAGCGGTCCAGGCGACGGTCTGGAGAGGAGAGTCAGGTTGCCAATCCTGAAGAACGCGCAGAATCGAGGTATCGGATGAATATGTCATAGCGCACGCGTCTTGGAGGCCCGCCATCGTGTCCCAGCCCTCTTCTTCAGAGAGATCGGGGTTGCCATACGCTTCACCGATGAGTTGAATGGCGGCGTCGGTCGACTCGAGTTGGTTGAAATCGAAACACGTCGGCCAATGGCTGAATGGGAGGCCGGTCGGTTCCGTCACGATGGTCTGCTCTGTTGCCGAATCGACATCGCCACCGCCACCGCCACCGCCACCGTCGGTCACCGCAGATCCGGCCGACGTGCTATTTGCACACCCGGATACGAGAACCAAGGCGGCAGCGACAATGAATGCGCTTGAGTAGCGCCCGAGCGTGTTCAGGGCGTCGATCTTCATCTGATGCTTCTCCATTAGTTTCCTGTGCTGTGCTCGGCCGATACGAACGTGTTGCCATCGTCCTCGAAGTCGCCTCGTTCGCAGTCCCAATCGAGGCCCGTTTGGCCTGTCCATCGAGCCGAATCGGGCGCTACAGATACCTCTAGACTCTCGGCCCATCCCTCCGCGATTCGCGCGGCGTTGACACTCTCATAGCTGAGCTCGTCCGGAAGCTGAATCACCCATCCCGGGCCGCCGTTCTCGGGCACTGTTGTGAGTGTTCCGTTTACTGCCAACGTGTAGTCGTACTGCGTCCAGTAGAGATCTTCGCCCGTACGCGCCGTGCCGATTGAGATGTGCGAAGCGGTTACCTTCAGGTGATAGGTGTACTCGTTGTCGGAGTTGCCGTCTTCGCTTGTGGTCAGGCACTGCCAGTCTCCCTCGATGAACTTCGCCGGAGTGGGCGGCTTCTCTGTCTCGGGGACGCCGGCCGCGCTGCATCCGACGAGTACCGCGCTTGATACAACCAATGCCATCAGCGGACCGCCACGCCTGAAGCGGATCATTGAATCGTCAACGACGACCCTCAGTGATGTTGCGCATGAGCGGTTCATTGGGGTGCCTCCGGCCGGGTGAAGATGTTGAGATCGTCCACGGTTGGTTCCCCCTGGGGATGTCTGGCGAGAATGAGCGTGTCGTCGCTGAAGGTTCCGCCGTCGATGCGAAGAAGCGTCCAGCTGGCTCGTGCGTCTTCGGGAACGCGCAGCACCTCGTTCGACTCGGTTATCTGGCTGATGCGGTCTCCCGTGCTCGCGTCCACCACGTCGAGACCTGAGCTGTTGGTGAGCCAGATGAGCCCGTTCCACATCCCGACCACGTCTTCGACGCCGGCGGCGTGTGCGCTGTTCGCATCGAGGGAGATCGTCTCCTCACCGTCGGCGCTGCGGACGAGGAACCCAGGCTCATCGGAGCTGCCCCCGTCAAGGACATACCACGCGAATGACATGCCCCCGGTGAGCTGGTCCACGGCATACGAGTGAAACTTCTGCGCAGGGTCCAGCACGCCTCCCGTATCAATGTCGAGGAACGTGACGGGATCGGGGCCGATCCACGCAGACGCGGACTCGTAAGCGGTGAGGTACTGAGACACGGCGCCCTGAGCATGGACGGAATTCATCTGTGGCGCCGTCCACCGGATGGCACCAGTGCGCGGGTCGAAAGCGCTCAGAGTCTCTTGCCAATCAAGCGCAACCAGTCCGTTCGCCAGAGGGGCACCTGCTTCCTCTGGCCTGATGGCACCGGTTGTGCGCCAGAGCTCGCTCGCGTCTTCGATGTCGTAGCCGACGACGGCGAATGTGCCGTCCTCGAGTTCGGTGCTGAAAACCAAGACGCCGGCGACAAGTGTTCCGTATGCGGACGGATCTGCTGTGAAATCCCACCCTGGTTCGATTGGCGTGCCGACAATGCCGTTCCCGAGATCTTCGCGTAAAAGCTCGTCGCCGCGCTCGTCGTACACTCGCATCTGAACCCGGTCAGGAACAGCGTTGAGTCCGGAGGCCTCTGTAGTGACGTAGACCAGCGCCACGGCCTTCGGGTCCGAGTCGGGATCCTGCTCGACCGCCCAGTGCACTCCCGCGATCTCTTCGTCCGCAGCGACGTCGAGGTGAATCAGACCTGGCACCTGCGCCGTCATCGAATACAGATATGCCTGATCCGGCTCGTCATCCGGCCGGACGAGGACAAGTTCGGCTCCCATGCCTGATTCGTAAACGTCTCCCTGCAGCACCGCGTCGGTGAAAGCTATCGGCGCCTGCGGAGACGGTGACGCTGAAGGCGGCGGCGACTCAGCCGCCGGCGCCGGCGTCGTTGACGTCTGCGCCGGTTCTCCAGCTCCACACCCAGCCAGCGCTGCAGTGAGTGCAAGCAGCATCGCACCCGCGGGCATTGCCAGCTTTCTGATCCAGCGTCGACGACCCGCTTTGGCTCGGCGTGCTGCCGGTGAGCGTGCGTCGCTCATCGCCTCAGAGCTTCTGGCGCAGGTGTTCGCTGAACGTGCGGAATGGCTTGTACGCCGGCGCGCTCCACGGCGACACAGGGATGAACGCGAGCATCGTGTCCCGTACACGCATGTAGTCCCCAACAGAGAACTGCACTCGGCGACTTTCACCATCCGGCGCATCGGTGACCGTGAGTGTGAAGTCTCCGTGTGCGACTCGAACGAAGTTCTTCACCACGCCGGTGAAGGTCGTCGGGTTCTTCTGTGTGATCGTGAGCTTCCCGCCACCGGCACCGGCCAGATCCGCGGCGTCAGTAATCGACTGTGCGATCTTCTCCAGAGGCTTCGTCGATGTCACTGCGAAGTTCAAGGCGCTCATCTTGTCATCGATCGCGGCCATCTCACTGCTCCGTCGCATCGCGATCGGCGATACGCCGCTCGACATTGCTTCGCTTGGCTGCTTGCGACAAGCGCTGCCCGAACCACAACAGGCCCGCACCGACGGCGAGCAGGCCGAGCAGAAGAGGTAGGTCACTTGCGTAAAAGCCGACGACCACGCCCCAGATGAGGCCGATGGCTGCGAGGACGGCGCCTATGCCGATAAGCACGTAGCCGAGAACAGGACTCTTGGTTTCCACAGCGGTATCCATTCTTCGTTAGTCAGAAAGAACGGGTGCACCTACCTGGTTACCTTCGTGCCCCCCATGGCGGCGCGCCAGGCAGGCGACTTCCCCAGGCGCCATTCAAGCGTTGCGGTGTGCTCGAGGGCGTCCGGAACCGTCTGTTTCGGTTGTGTCCGGAAGTATCCGACAGCTCAGATGCAGAGGGGCTCGCCCAAGTCGATACTCGTCCCGTCAACGGTGATCGCCCCCACTGTGCACAGCCGAGTCTGAGGGGTCGGGCGCACGACGAGTGTCGTGTACGCCCCTTGCACGTTGGGCTCTGTTGCGGCCTGACGGTCTGGTCCTTGCGCGGCAGTTTCCGGATAGATGGCCACCGTCACCGAGTTACCTGAGATCTGTTCGTCGTAACGGGTGACGCGAGCCCAGCCGGCATAGCACTTGTTCGACCAGATAATTTCGAGAAGCGTGTCGTTCGTCCGCGGCGAGGACGTAGCGACTTCTGCATCGTTCACGCATTCCGTCATCGCCGGGTCCACGCCGTTGTGCACATTGATCTGTGCGCGTGGGTTCGTGGAGGCGTTGGCCAGCTCGTCGCGCACCGCCTGCGCCGCGGTGAACTTCGCCTGCTCGACGACGGTACTCGTGACCGCCCAGCTGATCCCGCCAGAGACAATGAGTCCGCATGCGAACGCTGCAGCAGCGACCATCAAGGCCGTGCGCCGTGGCCACCCCGTAGCCGTCAGACTTTCGTGTGGCTCAGTTGAAGTGTCTGCGGACTCGCCTTCGAGCAGTGACGTTGCGAGCAGATCACGACGCCGCACCCACTCGGTGCTGTCATTATCGAGCGAGCGGACA
Organism: Microbacterium sp. Bi121; assembly: GCF_918698005.1. Lineage (GTDB taxonomy): Bacteria > Actinomycetota > Actinomycetes > Actinomycetales > Microbacteriaceae > Microbacterium. Next base: position 3,247 of record NZ_CAKKLJ010000011.1, on the reverse strand, counting down.
ATCCTGTCGACGGTCCGTGCGGACGGGAGGCGTTTGCCACCGAAGGCATCAGAGAGAACGCTTCGTGAGATGTCGGTGTCGTGATGCAAGCGACTCAACGTGGGACTGTTGGCCTCCAGGCGGAGCGCGCGTAGAGATGCGGCGAACTCAGCGATCGAGTCCGCTTCGGGCATGTTCGTCATCTGCGATCTATTTCTCGAGGTGCAACTCGGGTGATTACCCTCTTTGAATACCACGACCGCAATTGCGCCTCCGCGTACGTTACGGGACTGATACGCATCCGGCCGCGCTCTCTCAACTATTCGCGCTGGCAGTTGTAAGTGATCTTGCGATCAGGGACGACCTGCTCGACGGTCGCTGAATCGATCGCTTGCGTGGTGATCGTGAACGAAGCGCCGGCGAACGCACCTGCTTTATCGAGAAGCCTCATTTCAAGCGACTGCCCGACGTCGGGCATCACAGCAGGGACTTCGACGTAATTGCCGCCGTCGAAGGTCCATCGGTCCGTCGAGGGGACGAAGTTCACCGTCATCGGGTCGCCGAAGCCCTCGCCGGGATTGAGCGCGATGCTGTTTCCCGTGATGATCACGTCGGCAGTCACAACGTCGGCGCTCTCCGCGACGCTGGAGGCGCAACTCCACGTTCCGATCAGGCCAGCGACTACCGATTCGGCCGGTTCGTCTGCGGCGGACTCTGACGTATCAGCCGCGCACCCTGCGGCGATCGCAACGGGGGATGGCCAGAAAGGCCGGCGGCAGGTCTGGTCGAACAACCCGAACGCGCCTCAAGCGGGCGATCCGCCGCCGCACCGACGGCGGGATCGTCCCGAACCGTGACAGTATCATCCGCCTCGTCCGCGCCGTCCTCGCCGAGCAGCCCACGACTGTGCCGAAGACGCCGGTGAAGTCGGTCGGCGGGACGCGGGTCTGTGCGGTCTCGGTCGTGCTCACGCGCTGGGTGGTCATGATGTCCTCCTGCGATCGTCGACGGTCGGGATGGATTCCCGGATCGTTCCGGACCGCTGACCGTGCGAAGAGAGACGTCCGTACGCATCACTCGCAGCCGACGCCGTCCCCGTCCCTGTCGAGCTTCCGGCTGTACCCGGGGTCGCCCGCGTAGATGGGTGCGGCGCCCGCGTTGCGGACCGCCGTGCAGTTCTCGTAGTACACGTTCGAGGGCGGCGCCGGCGCAACCGGCACGGGCTTCGCGGGCGCAGGAGCCGGTTTCGGGGGCGCCGGCGCGACGGGTACGGGCTTCGCCGGAACCGGCTTCGGCGGCACGACAGGCGCAGGCTCGGGCGTGACCTCGACGACCGGCGCCGCGGCCGCGTACTTCGAGGTCATGGCGGGTTCATCGGAGCAGCCGCCGAGCACTCGTGCGATCGCGTCGTGCTCCGCCTGGGTCACCCACAGTCCGTAGGTCGCCTTGACCGAGACCTGGCGAGCGACGTACTCGCACCGGAAGCTCTTGTTCGAGGGCAGCCAGGTGGCGGCATCCCCATCGCTCTTCTGGGCGTTCGCCTTGCCGTCGACGGCGAGGAGGTTGAGCGGGTCGTTCGCGAACGACGCGCGCTGGTCTGCGGTGAGCTGCTGAGCGCCCTTCTGCCATGCGTCCGAGAGGGCGACCACGTGATCGATCTGCACGAGTTCAGACGTCCCCTGCCCGCGCTCGAAGCCGATCGTCCGCCCGGTGAACGGATCGTCGAGGATGCCGGCGGTGACGCGGCAGGGGCCGGAGCGGGTGATGTCGGTCAGCTGCGCCGCGAGCGTGTCGTTGCGGGTGTCGCATCCGTTGCGGTCGACGTCGAGCCAGCGCTGGCCGAACTGGTCGCGGTCGTATCCGGTCTTCGGTGCGCGCCCCTTGATGGGGAGTGTGTCGAGCACCTCGAGGGCGGTCAGCCCCTCGGTCGCTGACGCGTCCGAAGCCGTGCCGAGTTCGCCCACGAAGGCGGCCGGCTCGGCGTCATCCTCGAGCGGCGTGGAGGTGGGGGTCGGCGTCGACGCCGGAGTCGCCGGTGCTTCCGTGGCGGCCGCCGGCGCCGGCTCCGCCGCTGGCGGGTTCGCAGTCCCGCCGATGACGGCGTTGGCGATGCTTCCGGTGAGGAGGAAGGCGACGGCTGAGATGGCCGTGACGATCGTCGCGACCTTGCGGTCGCGGAACCGCAGCCAGGTAGGCGTGTTCTTCACGAGCGCGACGATGCCGGTGATGAGCACGACGAGCCACAGCGGCGCGAAGATCGGTGAAAGGACCACACCGAGCAGGACGGCGGCGATACCGATCACGAGCCAGGCCCACAGCGGCATCCGACGTTTGGCGGGGCTGCTCACGTCGGGTGCGGATGGCGGTGGCAGCAGCGCGTACGCCGGCACTGCGGCAGACTGCACCTGCGCGGTCCACGCGGCGCCGTCCCACCAGCGCTGCTGGCCAGCGGCGTCGGCAGAGGGATCCGGGTACCACCCGGCCGGCGGAATCGATGTCATGTCCCCAGCTCCTTGCGAAGTCCGTCAACTGTCACAATCGACCAGCGGCATCTGCCGGTAAGCCGTTCCCAAGGTCACCCGCCCTAGACTCCCCTCATGCCCGACACCCGCACTCCCCCGTTCGCGATCGTGGCGCGCGTGCTGCTCGTGCCGTACCTCATCGGTGTGGCACTGATCGTCTGGCTGCCGGCGACCATGGCCTCGAAGGTCACCGGTATCGCCTTCCGCTTGGCGCGGTACGTCAGCGAGCACTTCGGCGTCGCTCTGGGCACGAGTTACACCGTCTTCGAGTTCCTGGCGAACATCGCGCTGTTCGTGCCGCTCGGTCTGCTTCTCGTGGCCGCCTGGCCGCGATCGAACGCCTGGGTGGTGCTGCTGATCGGCTACTCGGCGAGCGCCACGATCGAACTCGTGCAGACGCTGCTGCCGAGCCGCTACCCGACGTTGTCCGACGTCATCGCCAACACCCTCGGCACCGCGATCGGATGCCTGCTGGTGCGGTTGTTCGTCCAGCGCCGCCCCGCGCTCCGCACGGCGCCTGTCGCTGTCGCTGCGCGCTGACCCGACTTCCGATCCCTGAGCCGCCGTCCGATCCCTGAGCCTGTCGAAGGGTGAGGAAGGCCCCACCCCGTACGCTTGACCCCATGATCTTCCGTTCGTCCGACCGCCCGCCCGAGGGCATCAGCCGCCGCGAATGGCGCCGCCGGAACACTCAGACGACGCCGCCGACATCGACGACGGATGCCGCCCCCGCACCGGCCCCCGTC
>NZ_CAKKLJ010000010.1 GCF_918698005.1 Microbacterium sp. Bi121 | reverse complement strand
GGCCAGTAGGGGTCACCGGATACGACGAAGGTCCGGATGCCGAAGCATCCGGACCTTCGAGAAACGTGTTGCTGGGACTCAGCGAACAGTCACTCAGCGAACGACGACGGCGAGGACGTCGCGGGCCGACAGGACGAGGAACTCGTCTGCGCCGAACTTCACCTCGGTGCCGCCGTACTTGCTGTAGAGCACGCGGTCGCCGACGGCGACGTCGAGCGGGACGCGGTTGCCGTTGTCATCGATGCGGCCGGGGCCGACGGCCACGACCTCGCCCTCCTGGGGCTTCTCCTTGGCGGTGTCGGGGATGACCAGGCCACTCGCGGTGGTCTGCTCGGCCTCGACCTGCTTGATGACGATGCGGTCCTCGAGCGGCTTGATGGAAACCGACACGGTCTACCTCTTCTTTCTTGACGCTGACACGAAAGACTCGTTCGCACTCTCAACCCGAGAGTGCTAATCACAGTGTAGGCGGTCGGCTGGCACTCACGCAATGCGAGTGCCAGCCCTTCTCACATCCCCTGTTGCCTGAATCAGCTTTCATATACGGTGATGCGCAAACCGATCAAGGAGGATCGATGACGTTGCAATCACCAACACGCAAGCCTCGACGGCGTCTCACTGCCGCTCTCGTCACGGTGGGGCTCTCGCTGGCCGCACTGGTCGGGATTCCGGCCGCAGCCCAGGCGATCACGTGTCCGCCGGGATTCGAGAGTCTCCCCGGCTGCACGAATACCGAGGGCGGAGGCACCGACACCGGCGGCGGTGGCGCCGCCGCATCGCCCGGCACGTGGTCGTCCGAGACGATCGCCGGTATGACCGTGCGGCTCTACACGCCGACGACGCAGGCGGCTCTCCCCGCCGGCCGCGCACTGATGGTGAGCCTGCACGGCTGCGTGCAGACCTCGTCCGATCTGCAGAACGCCGGCAACTGGGCTGCGACCGCGGAACAGTACGGGATGGTCGTGGCGCTCCCTTCCGCTCCGAACGGCGGAGTCCTGCTCGGCTGCTGGGACTACTACGACGCGAACCACTCCAGTTCGGCGCCATCACGCCACGACGACAACCTGCTCGATCTCGTCTCGGCGCTCACCGCACGCTCCGCGCTCGGGATCGACGCGGATCAGGTCTACATCTCCGGGCTGTCGTCCGGGGGCGGAGAGACGATGGTCATGGGATGCCTCGCGCCGACTGTCTTCGCCGGCATCGGGATCGACGCCGGACCGACGGTCGGCACGACGTCCGGTCAGATCGGCGCTGTCGCGGTGTCGAAGGCTCAGGGCACGGCGACCTGCAACGCGTTCGCGGGCACGGGATCCAGCGGATTCGCCACGCAGCTGACGTCGGTCGTCTACGGCAGCAGCGACACGACGGTGGCAACCGGCTACAACGCGTTGAATGCGCAGATCATGGCCGGTCTGTACGGTGCCGCATCGACGTCGTCGTTCTCACTCTCGGGTCTTCCCGGTGCGAACACGAACGGCAGCGGCACCCTCTACTCCGACGGCGACGGCCCTCGGGTCTCGCTGATCCAGAACACCGGGCTCGGTCACGCGTGGCCGGCGGGCGCGGGCAGCGGCGGCAACTACATCTCGGCGAACAGCATCGACTACCCGGCGTACGTGACGGAGTTCTTCTTCGACAACAACCGCCGCGTCGACCGCGACGCCATGGATCCCGACCCCGACCCCACGCCGACGCCGGACCCCACGCCAACCCCCGATCCCACGCCTGATCCGGATGGCTGCTTCACGGCATCCAACGCGGATCACAAGGCCGCTGGGCGCGCGACGTCGTACGGCGTGAACCCGTACAACCCGTACTACGCGAAGGGCTCTCTCGCGTACATGGGGCAGGGCGACGCCACCGTCACCAGCCTCATGCAGACGGGCGACGCGTCGTTCGCGCTCGTCGCATCCTGCAGCTGACGCGACAGTCTCCACCCGCTCGGTCGTTAGGCTGAGCGGGTGGAGATGTCCGAGCTGACCGCGCTGCTCACCCCCGAGGGGCTTCGGCTGCTCGACGAGGTCGGGACGATCAGCACGACCTCCGAAGTGGCGCAGACCGTATCGCGGCTGCGCGCCGCTGGTCGCTCCCCGGATCTCGTGTCCGCCGTCGTCGGCCAGGCGCATCTGCGTGCGAAGGGTTTCGCGAAGTTCGGTGCCTTCGCCGAGCGGATGCTGTTCACGAGGTCGGGCCTCGAGCAGGCTACGCGTCTGGGCGTGGCGGCCCGGCACGCCGGTCGCATGCGCCGCGCCGGCATCGAGAGCGTCGCGGACCTGGGTTGCGGGATCGGCGGCGACTCCCTCGCGTTCGCCGGCGCCGGGCTCAGCGTGCGGGCGGTGGATGCGGATGAGGTCACCGCGGCGATCGCCGCGTACAACCTCGCTCCGTTCGGGGAGGATGCCACTGTCCAGCACGGCACTGCGGAAGACTTCGTGACCACCAACTTCGGAGAATTTCATGAACTTCGGAGCGAACCGGCCGATTCCTCCGAAGATGCTGCGATTCTCCGCGGGAAGCGCACGGCGGTGTGGCTCGACCCCGCCCGCCGCACGGCTGGGCACAGCGAGACCCGGCGCGTCACGGCATCCGACTACTCCCCCTCGCTCGGCTGGGCCTTCGATCTGGCGGAACGGATGCCCGTTGGCATCAAGCTCGGTCCAGCGCACGATCGCGATGCGCTCCCCGCGGACGCAGAGGCTCAGTGGGTCAGCGCGGACGGCAGCGTCGTCGAGCTGGTCGTGTGGTCCGGCGCCCTGGCGCGCGAGGGCGTGCGGCGATCGGCTCTGGTGATGCGCGGCGACGAGTCTCACGAGCTGACGGCGGGTGCGGACTCTGAGGATGCCGAGACCCGCGAGCTCGGCGCGTTCGTCCACGAACCGGACGGCGCCGTCATCCGTGCGCGCCTGATCGGCGATGTCGCCCGGAGCCTGGATGCCGGGATGCTCGACCCGAAGATCGCCTACCTCACCGGGGATGCCGCGGTGACGAGCCCGTTCGTGCAGTCGTTCAGGGTGCGCGAGGTCGCAGCGGCGAACCCCAAGTCGATCAACCAGATCCTGAAGGCGCACGGCGTCGGGACCCTGGAGATCAAGAAGCGCGGGATGGATGTCGACCCCGCGGCCTTCCGCAAGAAGCTGACCCTGCGCGGCACGGAGTCGGCGACGCTCATCCTCACGCGGGTCGGCGACAAGCGGATGGCGATCCTCGCCGACCGCGTCTGAGACCTACTCGCCGGTCTTGTCGTCGATCTCCGGATCGTCGCTGAAGAGGTCGTCGAACATCGGGTCGTCGCCGGAAGGATCGATCACATCCCCGGTCTCGGAGTCGACCGTGGTCGGCGCCGGATGACGGACGACCGTGAACTGCGGGCCGCGCATCTCCGTCTGCGAGAGGATGTAGTCCGTCGGCACACCGTCCACCGTGGTGCTCAGCGCGACGTCGGCCCCGACGTCCTCCGCGCAGTCGTCCATGACCTGGTCGTCGATGATGGCGATGATGCACAGGCCCTGGCCCGCCCAGTCGTACCAGATGTTCGTGTCGCCATCGCTGCCGATGATGCTGAGGTTCTCCGGCCTGTACCCGGCCGCCTCGATCTGCCTCAGCTGCGCGAGCTCAGCCTCGGAGTACTGGGACTCCCAGTCCCAGTCGTCAGTGGACTGGAGTTGGATGTACGGCACGAGCTCACCATCGACGGTGCGCAGCACCGCGGCGGACAGGGATCGTCCGGCGTTCTCCTGCCCGTCGGGGACGGTGATCGAGGTGGATGGCCACCAGCCGTTCTTCTCGAGCTCCTCGTACGTCGTGCAGCCGCTCGAGGTGCGGTCGGACAGCGTGATGATGACGCACGTCTCCGCGCCGTCGGAACGCTCGGCCCGCCAGACGACGGCGCCGTGCTGTTCGGCCATGGCGATCACCGTGCCCGGATCGTATTGCTTCTCGAGTTCTGCGCGTTCGTCGCCGTGAGCGGCGGTCAGTGCGAACGACCGCGCATCCCAGCCCCAGATCGCCCACCCGATGCCGAACCCGATCGCGAGGATCGCGACGATGGATGCCGCGACCACCGGCCAGCGGCGGCGAACTGTGGCCGGAGCTTCTGTGGAGGCTTCGGCGCGCTCCGCTTGCTCAGCCCGTGGTTCCTGAGCCTGTCGAAGGGTCGTCTCGCTGCTGCGCTCCTCGCTCAACGACCCGAAGAGGTCCTCCTGCCCGTCGTCTCCCTGCCCGTCGTCTCCCTGCCCGTCGTCTCCCTGCGGGTCGTTGAGCGGAGGCGGCGAAGCCGCCGCAGACGGCCGAAGCCGCCCCTCGAGCTCCTGCAAGCGCGCAAGCTCGTCCGCCGACAGTTCTCCGCCAGGGCCGTAGGCCTTGGCACGCAGCATCCGCAGCTCTGCGGAGGAGTCGGCGTCCGGCATCCTTTATCCCACTCTCTCGAGCTGCATCCCGGCCCAGATGAGCCAGCCCAGGCTGAAGAGCGTGGCTGCGAGGCCGAGCACCAGGGCCCAGGTCGCGATCGCCCGGCTCTCGACCGGCCGCCGCAGCGACATGATCGCGGCGATCACGGCGATGATCGCGAGCGGAATGCCCCACCCGACGAACCAGGAGGCGACGAGCGCCACGATCGCGGCGACGAGGGCCCACGGAGCGAGACGGCTGTTGTCATCGGCGGAAGGCTCATCGTGCGGGGCCCACTGCACCGCCCCCATGCCCGCCGTGTCGGCCGGGCCGCTGGCGACCAGGGGTTCCGTGCTCACGGGTCCGGTGGGCATCTTCGTGTACTCACCGCGGGGGGCGCCAGGAACACGGGCGCGATCGGCCGGATGCTCGACCTCGGGGTGCGGAGGCTCGACCTGCGGCTGCTTCTGCGGTTCCAGGTCGCTCATGCGGCGCTCCCCTGTGTCTCCACGCGTTCTGCGACCTGGATCTCCGTGACGGGCAGCGTCGAGTCCGCACCGAACGCGAGTGTGGAAGGGCGACGCCCTGAGGCGATGAGATCGGCGGCGAGCGCGGCGATCATCGCGCCGTTGTCGGTGCACAGACTCAGCGGCGGAATGCGCACCGTGACGCCGGCGGCCTCTGCGCGCTGGATCGCGACCTCCCTGAGGCGCTTGTTGGCGATGACGCCTCCGCCGAGCAGCAGCCGCGGCACGCCGCGGTCGGCGCACGCGGCGAGCGCCTTGGTGACGAGCACGTCGACGACCGCCTCGCGGAAGCTCGCGGCGACATCGGCGCGCTGCGACGCGCTCAGGGCGCGACCGGCGTCCTCCTCGCGCTCGACCCACCGCGCGACAGCGGTCTTCAGTCCAGAGAACGAGAAGTCGTAGCGGTGCTTCGCCATGTCGGTGGCCTTCGACAGCCCACGAGGGAAGCGGATCGCCTTCGGGTCGCCGGCTCCGCTCGGCGAGGAATCGGCTGCGCGATCGATCTCTGGTCCGCCGGGATACGGCAGCGAGAGCAGGCGGGCGACCTTGTCGAATGCCTCGCCGGCTGCGTCGTCGATCGTCTCGCCGAGCAGCTCGACGTCCGTCGTGAGATCGCGCACGTGCAGGAGCGACGTGTGTCCGCCCGAGACCAGCAGCGCGATGGTCGGGTACTCCAGCGGCTCGGACTCCGGCGTCACGATGTCGGCGGCGATGTGCCCGACCAGGTGGTTGACGGCGTACAGCGGCTTGTTCAGCGAGACCGCGAGCCCCTTCGCCGCGCCGACGCCCACCATGAGGGCTCCGGCGAGACCCGGGCCGCTGGTGACGGCGATGGCATCGAGATCGTGGAGCGAGACCTGCGCCTCGGCGAGTGCGGCATCGATCGTCGGCTGCAGGGCTTCCAAGTGTGCGCGGGCGGCGACCTCCGGCACGACGCCGCCGTAGCGGGCGTGCTCGTCCATGCTCGACGCGATGGTGTTCGAGAGCAGAGTGCGACCCCGGACGATGCCGATGCCGGTCTCGTCGCAGCTCGTCTCGATGCCCAGCACCAGGGGTTCCAAGGCCAGTGGCTCGTTCATGCGAGTTTCACCTTCATCACGATGGCATCCACATCGTCGGGCTGGTAGTAGCGGGGTCTGCGGCCGATCTCCTCGAACCCCTCGGACAGGTACAGGCCTTCGGCGGACGGGTTGTCGGCTCGCACCTCGAGGAACACCTCCCGTGCCCCGCGAGCAGTGGCCTCTGCCAGCAGCATGCGCAGCATGGCGCGGCCCCTGCCCTGTCCCCTGCGCGCCTCGGCGAGCGCGATCGTCTGGATGTCGGCATCCGCGTTTCCTGGAATGGATCGGAGCCCGGCGTACCCGATCACGGCGCCGGCGTCCTCATCGACGATGTAGTGGCTGTACGCGGTGGCGAGTTCGGCGGCCATGGACTCGCTGCTCCAGGCGTCGGTGGGGAACGAGGCGTTCTCGAGCGCCATGATCGCGTCGAGGTCGGCTGGCGTCGCGGTGCGGATGGTCATCAGCTCACCCGCTTCGGCGCGCCGGGGATGGTGACGTCCGGCTGGCGCAGGTAGATCGGCTCGACGCCGGTGAGCTCGCGGCCTGCGCGGGCCGCGAGCATCCCGACACGGGCGAGGGCGCCGGCGTCGAGTGTCGCCACCTCGATCTGGTGGATGCCGTCGAGCCGCGCATCCGCACCGGACCTGGGCACGAGGACGGTGGGTTCGACGAGATTCGGGATGCCGTCGGCATCCACCCCGTCGAAGACGGAGATCGCCACCTCGCGGCGGCGGGCGTCGGTGACGATCGCGAAGCGGGCCTCCGGAGCCTCCGCCTCGAGGATGGACAGGGCCGCGGCGAAGTGGCTGGGGACGGGGACGACGGGGATGCCGCGACCGATCGCGAACGCTCGTGCCGTGGCGATTCCGATCCGCAGGCCGGTGAAAGGGCCGGGCCCCATCCCGGCCACGACATGCGTGATGACGCCATCGCCGATATCGCTCACAGTCCGTTCCAGCAGGGTGCCGATGACCTCGGCGTGTCCGAGCGGATCGGGGCTGCAGGCGTCGGCGCGCACCTGACCGTCGGAATCGATGAGGGCGACGGCCGTACCCAGCGAGGTGTCGACGGCGAGGATCACCTCTCCAGGGTAGTCGGCGCCTTCTTCACCCGCTCCCAGCGATCGCCGCCCTCGTCGCGCGCGCGGGCGGCGGCCTGCGCTGCAGCTTCGATGAGCTCGTCGTAGTCGTAGCCGACGACGCTCACACCGGCCCATCCGACGCTGGCGGACAGGCGTATGCCCGCGCTGGCACCAGCGCCTCCGATGGTGGAGATCCGCCGAAGCATCGTGCGCACATGGTGCTGCACCGACTCGTCGCTGCCGTGGATGATGACGATGCAGCGGTCGTCGTCGACGCGATCCGCATCGGCCGCGGCGGGGAGGCTGTCGATGATGTCGTCGTGGAACCGGTCGACGATCCGTCCGAAGCCCACGCCGGTGGTGGATTCACGCAGATCGGCCGTGTCGTCCAGGCGCACGTCGAGGATCGACCAGGCCTGATCGCCGTGCAGACGCGCCTTCTGCAGCCGGCGTCGGGCGCGCACGGCTCCGAGCGCGGCGGTGTCGACCTGCTGGCCGTCGGCTCGGACCAGCAGCACCAGCGTGAACGCCGCGCACACGCTCGTCACGAGCGTGCCGACGCTGTTGATCTCCCGGAGCACGTCGAGCTGCACTGACAGGCTGAGCTCCGTGTCGAACAGCGCAGCCGCCGCGCCCACGACCGCGAGGATCGCGAACGCGCAGGACGCCAGTGCAAGGGGCAGTTTGATGTCGCGCCGAGGGCTGGGATTGCGGAAGAGCTCGTACGCGATGAGCGCCGCGAACACCCCGGCGACCAGGAACACCGCACGGAACACGGGCTGGAACCCCGGCCCGTCAGCCGTCACCGCGAGACTCCCGGGGGCGATGAGGACGAACGCCACGACCGGCCACCAGATCGGACGCTTGCCGAAATGCATGCGCAGGCCCAGCCAGATGATCGGCTCGAAGCAGATCATGAACCCGGATGCCGCGGCCTGCAGCACGGCCGAGTCCATCTGCTGAGCCCCGACCCAGAGGTATGTCCCGAGCAGACCGAGGCCGAACGCGACGCCCCACGTGATCGTGGCGCGACTGGGACGAGCGAGTGTGATCAGACCGAACACGAGCGCCGTGACGAGAGTCACCATCGCGACGAGCCCCGTCGAGGCGTCGACGCGGATGGCGTCGTGAGCGGCGTTGACGATCATGCTGGCTCTCTTTCGTCTGTGCGCTGCGTCGCACGCTGTGTCGAGTGCTCAGCCGAGGCGTGCGTCGACCGCTCCTCGCGCTGGCGCGGGAACCGCAGCGTGACGCTGGTCCCGACGCCCGGCTCGCTGGTGATGTCGATGGTGCCGCAGTGCGCGGTGATGATGTCTCGCGCGATCCCCATGCCGAGGCCCGTTCCGGGGATGCCGCCCGATCTGGCCTCATCGGCACGGAAGTACGGGTCGAACAGGTGCTCGAGCTCGTCCGGGGCGATGCCGAGACCCGTGTCGGTGATCGTGACCTCGGCCCTGCTCTCGTCGTCCACGCCCAGGTCGATCCCGATGCGACCGTTCGCCGGTGTGTACTTGACGGCGTTGCTGAGCAGGTTGTCGATCACCTGTCGCAGTCGGAACGCGTCCCCGTAGATGAGCAGGGTGTCGCGACCCGTGACCTCGATCGTGTGCCCCTGGCTCGTCGCGGTCGGGTGGTAGCTGGCGACTGAGGCGTCGACCACCTGACGCAGATCGACGGGCTCGGAGAGCACGACCGGCTCGTCCTTGGACTCGTCGAGCGCGGTGGACACCAGTCGCAGCATCCGCTCGCCGGCATTCGCGACGACCTCGAGCTGCGCGACGACGTCGGAGGGCAGATCGTCGCGTTCCAGCATCAGGTCTACGTGTCCGATGACGGCCGTGAGCGGATTGCGCACCTCGTGCGAGACGATCGCCGAGACGTTGCGACGGTTCTCGGCCGCTTCGAGCGCCTCGGTGACGTCGTCGATGATGATGAGCGTCGTGCGCTGCGCGTCGGATGCCCCTGCGAGCTGCTGCGTGCTCACCTGCAGTGCCCTCCACCGGCCCTGGCTGTCGTACAGCCACACTCGCTCTCCGCGCATGAGCTCGCAGCGCGCCGCTCGGGCGAGGACCGTCTGATCCGGAGGGAGCGGCTCTCCGCGGCGGTCGTCGTACTCGACCGCCGGCGAAGGGAGGGTCGCGCCGAAACGATCGCGTCCGTAGAGCGAACGGTAGGCATCGTTCATCCGCTGGATGACGCCGTCCTCGCCGATCGCTGCCAGAGCAGTATCCAGCACGTCGATGATCTGCGTGACGCGCTGCTGGTGCGTCTCGGCGCGCGTCGCAGCCGTGTTCACCTGTTCGGACTGCCGCTGCAGCAGGCGTCGGGCTGCGCGCGAGCGCTGGGTGCCGATCCGCAGTGTGGTGCCGAGGAAGCCGAGGGTGATCACCACGATGAGCACCCGCAGCATCATCTGCGCCGGATCGCCAGGGTGGTTGCCGAACGCGATGAGGCACACGCTGATGAAGGCGATGCCGATGAACACCCAGGGCATGGTGAAGTACGTTGCGAGCCAGGTGACCGGGAACACCCACAGGAAGCCGAGTCGAATGTCGGGTGTGCTCGTGGTCAGGCCGATCGCGAAGGCGTCCAGCAGAGGGACGCTGACGGCCGCGATGGCGGGCAGCCGGTCCCAGGGAACCATGATCGTGGCGAGTGTGATGAGGATGACCAGCGCGAAACCGGCGACGACCAAGGGGGTCGCGAACGTCGCCGGCCGGAAGGCCGCGATCATCACTGCGATGGCGACGATGCCGCCCGTGAAGATCAACTGCCAGCGCCAGATCGATGGCGTGCGGACCATGCGTGCTCGCCTCTCGGAACGGATACTCAAGTCTGCCGCAAGATTACTCAAAGAACGGCTCGACTGCGTTCCCACGGCGCACGCCTGATCATACGATCATGAGCGGGAATCTGAGGCCGCGGTGATGGGGCACCGCGGCCTCAGTGGCGCGAGAGGGACATGAATGAGCAGCACGAACGGTCATACGGCCACGCCGCGACGCCGCAGGCAGTGGGGCACGGAGAAGACACATGCTCCGCTTCCCGCCGTACACGCGCGTCCGTCGACGCGCAAGCTCGTCCTGGCGCGAGTGGCGATCTGGCTCACCATCGCGGCGTGGATCCTCTACGTGCTCACCGTTCTGCTCACGCTGTTCCTGGCGGGCGAGTTCGACACCACCTGGCGCATGATCGAGGCGGCGTCCTACATCGTCGTGGTGTCGTTCCTCACCTTCTCCGCCCTGATGTATCTGCTCGCCCGCTACGGGGCGTTCCAGCGGTTCCGCACGCACCGGCGCACGGCACGCGCCGAGCTCGACCGGCACTTCTCGGTCGATCATCGTCCCTTGACCGTGCTCGTCCCCTCCTACGCGGAGGAGCCGGGCGTCATCCGCAAGACGCTGTGGTCGGCCGCGCTGCAGGAGTACCCCGAGATGCGCGTGGTGCTGCTCATCGACGACGACCCGTACCCGAGCAACCCCGAGACGCGCGACAAGCTGAACGCCACACGCGCCGTGACGGCAGAGATCGCCTACGCCCTGCACGAGCCGCGCGAGCGCGCCGTCGACGCGCTCGCCTTCTTCGAGAGCATCCGCGATCTGCCGGGCATCGCCGAGGACGCCCTTCCCGATCTCATCGACCAGCACTGGCTCGCGATCACCTGGCTGCGGGACTTCGCGGATGCCGAACCCCGCGAGGACCACGTCGATGACTTCTTCGTGGACGAGATCCTTCGAGGCCTGGCCGATGATCTGGAATCGACCGCCGTCGCGCTCGAGATGGCCGCGGCCGAAGGCTCGGCGCCGACCCCTGAGCGGGTCCACGAGCTCTACCGCCGCCTGGTGTGGATCTTCTCCGTGGAGATGACCTCGTTCGAGCGCAAGCGCTACGCATCGCTCTCGCACGAGGCGAACAAGGCCATGAACCTGAACGCGTACATCGGTCTGCTGGGAGGCAGGTTCGTCGAGCACGTCACTCCGGACGGCGTGATGCTGCGGCCCGCCCCGGGAGGCGCTGCGGCCGATCTCGAGATCCCATACTCCGACTTCGTGCTCACCCTCGACGCCGACTCCCTGCTGCTGCGCGACTACTGCCTGCGGCTGGTGCACTTCCTCGAGCAGCCCGAGAACGCGAACGTCGCGGTGACGCAGACGCCCTACTCGTCGTTCCGCAATGCCCCGACGCGCATCGAACGCCTCGCGGGGGCGACCACCGATGTGCAGCACATCCTGCATCAGGGCATGACGAAGTACAACGCGACCTTCTGGGTCGGCGCCAACGCCGTGATCCGCATGGAGGCGCTCGACGACATCCTCGAGATCGAGAGCGTCGACGGCATCGAAGTCCGTCGCTACGTGCAGGACCGCACCGTCATCGAGGACACCGAGTCGAGCGTCGACCTCACCCTCTTCGGCTGGAAGCTCGTCAACTATCCGGAGCGCCTCAGCTACAGCGCCACTCCCCCTGACTGGGGCTCGCTGATCGTGCAGCGCCGCCGGTGGGCCAACGGCGGTCTGCTCATCCTGCCCAAGATGTGGCGGCAGATGCGCGACAGCCGGCGGCTGCACAAGCCGCTCGGCACGGCCGAGATCTCCCTGCGGATGAACTACATGGCCTCGATCGCCTGGGCGAGCTTCGGCTTGATCTTCCTGCTCGTCTACCCGTACGACAACAGGCTCGTGAGCCCGTTCATCCTCTTCGGCGCCCTGCCGTACTTCCTGGCCATGTCCAGCGATCTCCACTACAGCGGATACAAGCGCACCGACATCTTCCGGATCTACGGCTTCAACCTCATCCTGCTGCCGGTGAACCTGGCCGGCGTCCTCAAGTCGCTGCAGCAGGGCATGACGGGTCGCAAGATCCCGTTCGCCCGCACACCGAAGGTCAAGGACCGCACGAGCTCGCCGCTGCTGTACATCATCAGCCCGGTCGCGATCATCGCGTACTCGGCGTTCATCGCCTGGCGCAGCTATCAGGACGCGTCGTGGTGGACCCTCGCCTTCTCGGCCTTCAACGCGATCTGCGCTGCGTGGGCGTTCCTCGGGAACATCGGCATCCGCAACGGGCTCGTCGACACCTGGAGAGGGCTGACCGACTGGATGTACGTCGACATCGAGCGTCCGGAGCCGGCGGAGCAGACGGAGGATGCCACGCCCGACTGGCGGGCGATGCTGCACGAGGGGCACCCGGCCCCTGGAACGTCCGCACCGCGAGCGACGATGCCTGAGCGGCCCCTCGTCGAGGAGCAGGCCGATGCGCGCTCCGAGCTGGAGCTGCGCTCGTGAGCGGCGCGGAAGGGCAGGAGGGACTCGAGTTGTCCGAAGATCAGCCGACGCAGGAGCCGCAGGACCAGCCGAGCCGGAAGCGCGCACCCCGTCAGGGACGTCACCCGGGCAAGCGCCTGTCTCCGTGGCGCGTGCTCCTGGGCATCGCCGTCGTGCTCGTCGTCGCGACGGGAGCCGTCGCGGTGCCGTGGTACCTCACGCGGGCCGATCCTGCGATCGCGGAGACGGCGGGCCCGCAGTGGTTCGGCGGCTACTTCGATGTGACGGCGGCGGACGTCTCGATGTCGCCGACCGTCGGCGACGGCAATGACGACACGATCGTGCTCGGGTTCATCGTCGCGTCCAGCGCGACGCGGTGCGCTCCGTCCTGGGGCACCTTCTACAGCCTCTCCGAGGCCGGCGCGAAGCTCGACCTCGATCGCCGGATCGACGGCATGCGGCGCGACGGCGCTCACGTGGCGGTGTCGTTCGGCGGCGCGCTGAATCAGGAGCTCGCCGTCGCCTGCGACACCACCTCGTCGCTGATGCAGGCGTACTCGCGGGTGATCGACCGGTACTCGATCACCACGATCGATCTCGACCTCGAGGGCGAAGGACTCGAGAATGTCGAGGCCGGCGCCCGCCGCGCGGCGGCCATCGCGGCGCTGCAGCGTCAGCGAGAGGCGTCCGACGGCGCTCTCGACGTCTGGGTGACCCTGCCCACCGCGCCGACGGGCCTGACCGCATCCGGTGTCAACGCGGTCCAGCAGCTGCTGGAGGCCGGCGTCGACCTCGCTGGTGTGAACGTCATGACCATGGACTACGGCACTGATCTCGGCGACGCGACCATGGCGGAGACGTCGATGCAGGCGCTGAACGGCGTGCACGACCAGCTGACGACGCTCTACCGCAGCCTGCGGGTGCCGCTGCCGGCGGCCGGCGCCTGGGCCGTTATGGGCGCGACGCCCATGATCGGGCAGAACGACGTCCGCGAGGAGGTGTTCACCCTCGACGACGCCGCAGCATTGAGCGACTTCGCCCAGCAGAAGCAGCTCGCGAGGATGTCGATGTGGTCGATCAACCGCGACCGTACCTGCGGACCCAACTATCCAGACGTGTCGATCGTGTCCGACTCGTGCAGCGGCGTCGAGCAGGCCGGGGAGACCTTCGCCGGCATCCTCTCGACCGGCTACGACGACTCGCCGTCGGATGCTGCAGCCACCCCGGCCGCGACGCCGGTGCCGGACGACCCCGAGACCAGTCCGTACCCGATCTGGTCGGAGGACGCCTCGTACTCGCACGATGTTCGCGTGGTGTGGCACGGCTACGTCTACGCGGCCAAGTGGTGGGTGAGCGGAGGACCCCAGCCGGATGACCCGACGCAGACGGCCGAAACGACCTCATGGGTGCTGGTGGGGCCCGTGCTGCCGGAGGACGAGCCGTACGCTCTGCCGACAGTGCCCGCAGGGACGTACCCGGAGTGGAAGTCCGGTCAGGTCTACCAGAAGGGTGCCAGGGTCGTCGTCGACGACGTGCCGTTCGAGGCCCAGTGGTGGACTCAGGCGGAGGATCCGCTGGAGGGCATCACCGACCACGACCGCTCACCGTGGGAGGTCGTCGACTGACGGGCGCCGCCGCGTCCATCGGACGCGTGGCGCCCGTCGGACGGCGGGCGCCAGTCAGATGATGGCGGGAACCTCGGCGGGCGTGAGCCGATAGCCGACGCCCCGAACCGTCTCGATGTAGCGCGGCTCGACGGTGTTGTCGCCGATCTTGCGACGCAGATTGGTCATGTGCGCCTCGATCGCGCGCTTGTCCGGCTCGCCGACGTAGTACGAGGTCGAACCGAAGGCCTCCCCGCGCAGGACGAGGGCGAGGTCCGCCTTGCTGCGCACGCGGCGCTTCGACTCGAGCAGCGTCGCGAGAAGATCGAACTCGGTCGGCGTGAGCTCGACCTCGCGCTGCGAGACGAGGGCGGTGTGGGTCGCGAGGTTCAGGCTGATGTCGCGGTGCGACTCCCAGCGGTCCAGGCTCTCCGGGTCCACGATCGAGATGGATGACGTGGCGGTGGGGTTGCGCGCCGCGGTGGGCACCGGCCCCGTCGTGGCGGCGTCCGCGGACGGCGGGTCGAGGCGGGGGCGCCGCATCAGCGCCTCGATGCGTGCACGCAGCTCGCGCGGTCGGAACGGCTTGACGACGTAGTCGTCGGCGCCGGAGCTGAGTCCGAGCACGACGTCGGTCTCCTCGGACAGAGCAGAGAGCATCATGACGAATGAGGAGCTCGTCTTGCGGATGCGACGCACGACCTCGATGCCGTCGATGCCGGGAAGGTTGACGTCGACCGTCGTGATCGCCGGCTCGTGCTCCTTCACAGCGGCGATGCCGTCGAGGCCGGAGCCGGTGAGGACGACCTCGAAGCCGGCTGAGCGGAAGACCGCGTCGAGCAGACTGCGCACGTCCGGATCGTCGTCGATCACCACTGCGACTTTTGGCTGGCCCACGACCGTCGGCTCGAGGTCGATCTCCGATTGCACTGCGACACCGCTCATAGCTGTCCCCTCAGACTCATCGGGGAATGACGTCAAGAGCGCCAACTTCCCGATGCTCGGAATTATAGCCATAGGTCGTAACCATCCGACACCATCTACGACTTAAGTCCACATCGAGTCTCAGCTCAAGGCTGCGCGCAGCGGGTAGTCCTGCCCCTCCAGAATCACCTGAGAAGCGACACCGGTGCCGCGGTTCACCACGACCGGAGCGAGGAGATTCACGCTGACGCCATCGGCCGCAGGGTGCGCCACGACGAGCAGCATCGCGTCCTCGGGCGCGGAGAGCGCGAGCTCGTCCGTCTGCTCGTCGGTCAGCATCGGGGCGTAATCGGTCAGCACCGTGCTCGGATCGACGAGGTACAGCCGCAGCTCCGCGTCGTCGACGGCGCGCAGGGTGAACAGTCCATCGGAGCCGTCGACGGGCGTCAGGGCGAAATCCACGTGCGGCGCGAGCCCGGGCGGCGGCGCGACGAAGCTCAGAACGGCGCTCATCGCAGGAAGTCCATGAGCGACGGCTGGAGCACGCGCGCGTTGACGGCGAGAGCGGATCGGTAGACGAGCTCCTGAGCCTGCAGCTTCACCAGCACCTCCACTGAGTCCACATCCTCGACCGCGGCACGGCGCGATTCGAGCGAAACCGAGTTCTGCACAGCCGCCTCCTTGGCGCGTTCGATCTGTGACTGGCGGGTGCCGACCGCGCCCTGGGCACTGAGCATCGCGTCGCGGCGATCATCGATCTCGGCGAGTCGCGGCCCGACGTTCGTCCCGGAGCGCAGATCCGAGATGATGTTGTCGACCAGGGCGAACACCGAGCCCGCCCCCGCGCCGAACACGGCGGCTCCGTCGGTGTCGACCCGAACGGATGCCGTGTCGGAGACGCGACGCATCACCTGTCCGTCCGATGACCCGCTGTGCGCGTACGCGCTGTCGAACGCCGCGGTGTCGGAGGTGCCCGCGAACACCGAGCGGCCGAGGATCCTCGTATTGGCCTGCGCGAGCAGCTCGTCGCGGATGCCCTCGAGCTCGACCGCGATGGCCTCCTTCGCCGTGGCATCCATCGCGCCGTCGTTCGCGCCCTGGATCGTGAGGTCGCGAACTCGGCCGAGGAGCGCCGTGCTGCGAGTGATCGCGGAGTCGGCAGTGGTCACCCACGCGAGCCCGTCGTCGATGTTGCGCGCGTACTGATCGTTGCGACGCTGCTCGGCGTGCAGGTCGAGTGCGGCCGCCGCTGCGGCGGGATCGTCGGATGGCGCGGCGAACGCGCGCTGGGACGTCGCCTGCTCCTGGAGCCTGGCGAGCTCCGAGAGATTGGACTGCAGATGCCGCATGGCCGTCTGCGTCATCGAGGATGCTGTCACACGGGAGATCATGATGGCCCTTCCATCAGCGTCCGACGACGCCGGTGCGGTTGATCAGGACGTCGAGTGCTTCGTCTACGGCGGTCAGTACTCGTGCTGCGGCCTGATAGGCGGTCTGGTAGGTGAGCAGGCTGATCGTCTCCTCGTCGCCGTCGACGGCGGCGACGGACTGCTGCGCCGCGGCCGCAGTGATGGTCGCGGTCTCGGAGACCCTGGCGCGCTGGATGTCGGCGGCGGTGCTCACGCCCAGGCTCGACACCTGCGCCGCCCAGATCGCGTCGGGGCCGCCGGCGCTGAGACCGATCTGCGAGATGTCGTCGGCATTGCTGGAATCCCAGGCACCGGCGCCGGGCTTCGCGAGCGCGAGCTCCGCGCCGGAGGTCACGACGACGCTGAGCCCGAGAGCAGCGGGGCCTGTGGCGGAGATCTCGAAGAAGTCGCCGCCCGGCTGGCCCGAGGAGGTCACCCCAGCGCGGTGCTGCGTGTTGACGGTGCCGGCGAGAGCGGTGGCGACCTCGTTGTATCCGGCGGCGAGCTTCGCCAGCATCCCGCCGTCCTCGGCAGGAGCGAGGACCGACAGGTTGCCGCCGAGTTCGCCGCCGACGATCGACACCGGGATGTCGGACGCCGAAGCCCACGACACTGTCATACGTCCGCCCGCATCGATGGACGTCGGTCCACTCAGGGCCAGATGGCGGGCATCGGAACCGGTGACCAGCGCGTTGCCGTCGATGCGCACTGTGAGCGTGCCGTCGCTTTCGATGCTCGCCTTCCCGCCGGCGAGACGGGCGACGTTCTGCGCGAGCACGCTGCGCTGGTCGATGAGCTCGTTCGCCGAGCGGCCGGAGGCGAGAGCGTCGCGGATCTCGCGGTTCAGATCGGCGATCTGGTCGGCGAGCCCGTTGACCTGGGTCACTGTGCGCTCGGCCGCAGTTCGAGCGTTCGACCATTGGGTGGCGACCGTGCGGTAGCCCCCGGCGATCTGGGCTGCGAGTTCGCCGGCCGATTCCAAGACGACGGATGCTGCCGCTCCCGCGTCAGGGGTGTTGGCTAGGTCCTGCCAGCCCGCCCAAAACTGCGACAGGCGGGCGGCCAGCCCGTCGGCAGTCGGCTCGGCCAGAGCCGCCTCCATCGTGGTGGCGGCCACTGCCCTGGTTGACCAGAAGCCCGAAGACGCCAGGGTGTCGCGCACCCGCGCGTCGAGGAGTGCGTCGCCGAGACGCGCCACTCCGTCGATCGAGACCCCGTGCCCGGGTGCGGCTCCGGTGCTGAAGCGGCCGGTGTGCGCCAGGGCGGCGACCGACGAGGTGACCACGCGTTGACGCGTGTACCCCTCCGTGGTCTGGTTGGCGATGTTCTGGCCGACCACGTCCATTCCACGGCGCGCTGCGGCGAGGCCGCTCGCGGCGGTGGTCAATCCACTGAAAGTCGACATCGTCTCTTCTCTGTCCGATCGCGGTCTGTCAGATCTGGGTGTCGACGATGCGCGCTGAATCGTCTCGTGCACGGACGCCGGCGGTGGTGTACTCCCCCGTGTCCAGGCCGAGGCCGGCGATCGTCTCCTGCGTGGCGCGCATGACGCCGGCCAGTTGGTCGGCGTTCGTGTCGCGGAGTTGCGCGATCTCGGCGGTCAGCTGCGTGAGTGCGTGCATGTGGTCGGTGAACACATCGCGCCAGACGCCCTCCGGTGCGTGCTGAAGGAGCTCGCGCAGCGACGAGTCGTCGGCCGCGCCCCATTCCTCTGCCACCGCCGAGACCTCGACGGAGCGTGCGAGCGCGGTCGCGCGCAGACGCTCGAGTACCTGCTCGATCTCACGTGTAGCAAACTGTATCCAGTGCGATCGCCCTGCGGCGAGCAGAAGCTGCTGTTCGTCGAGTTTGAACAGCAGCATCTCCAGCAGTTCACGCTCTCGCCACAACTGCATCGACAGTTCGTTGGCTCCCATTTTTCCTTCCCCAGTACTCCCCAGCGGTGCGCCGAATTTTTTCGGCTCGTTGTACCTCTATCGGCCACCGTGGCCCTAAGGTTACTACCGGGGTATTTGATGGATAGTTCTCCCCATGGACATATCGCTGTGGTAGTGATATGGACGAGACCGAGTTGCTGACGAGCGTTTCGCTCCCATGAGAGGTGGACACCCCCATGTCGCCGCTTGCCGACCGCAATCGCCTCGTCGAGGAGAACCTCCCCCTCGTCGGATACCTCGCAGCAGAGACGCACGCGCGCGCGACGCACATCCCGCGTGAAGAGCTCGCCGCTGTCGGAGCCCTGGCTCTCGTCACCGCGGCCGATGCGTTCGACGCCTCGCTGGGCGTCCCCTTCGGCGCGTATGCGCGCCGTCGCATCCTCGGCGCCTTCGCCGATGAGATGCGCGCCATGGACTGGGCCTCACGCGGCATCCGCAAGCGCATCAAGGAGACGACGGCGGTTCGCGACACTCTGACGGCGGGCCTTGGTCGCACGGCGACGGTCGCAGAGATCGCGACGGCGATGGCGGTTCCGACGGACGTCGTCTCCGAAGCACTGGCCGACGCTTCACGCAGCGTGGTCACGCTCGAAGACCCGTCTGCGCACGCTCTTGCCTCCGACATCCCCCTCCCCGACGAGTCCGCCATGGTGAGCGAACGGCGCGAGGTGCTCGAGCACGCGGTCGCCGCGCTCCCCGAGCGCATGCGCTTCATCGTGCAGGCGGTGTACTTCGACGAGCGCCCGGTGAAGGAGATCGCCGAAGAGCTGGGAGTCTCGCACTCCGCCGTGTCGCAGCAGCGTTCCGAGGCGATGCGCCTGCTGCGTGACGCTCTCGAGCAGTACTTCGCCGACGGAGAGGCGCCGACACCCGTCGCCCGGGTATCGGTCGCCGTCCGGGACGCGTTCTTCGCGCGGATCGCCGAGACCGGCAGCGCCCGCCTGGGGAACGTGTTCCGCGGTGCGCCGGCCGCGTCGGCCATCGCCTGAAAATCCCGGTCAGAGCAAGATTTCTTTGCTTGAACCCTTCCGTTTTTCGAACCTTTGTACTACCATGGATGCATGGAGCAGTACTTCGACGATGTGGACGATCGGCCTCGTGACGCCGCGTTCGCCGTCGAGTCTGCGTTGGCCGATCTGCAGTGCGCCGACATCGATTTGAACCGGTACGCGGCTCGTCGTGCGGGGCAGATCGCGGATGCTGTGGCCCTCGCTCGCCGGAACCCCGAGGTATACGTGCTCGAGTGCGGCCCGGATGCTGCCGATGAGGCCGAGCGGGCGCTGATCTTCGACATCTCGCTGCGGCTGAAGCGGTCTGAGGACGACGTGAGGGCCGAGCTTTCTGTGGTGCAGACGGCTATGCGCCAGTTGCCGAACCTGTGGCACCACGCCCGGGATGGATTCGTGTCGATGCACCTCGTGTCGCGTGCGGTGTGGGCGCTGCGTCGGCTGCGGGCGCCTGTGAACGCCACGCCGGAGCAGCGGGATGCCGCGCGTGCGGCTGCCCACCGGATCGATGAGGAGACGTCGGAGTGGGCGTTCACGTGTTCGCCGGCGAACTTCCTGCGCCGGCTGCGTAGACTGGCCGATCGGCTCGACCAGGAGCCCCGCGAGGTGCGTCATGCCCGCGCGGTGGCGGACCGTCGCGTGGGGTTCGAGCATCTGGATGACGGGGTGAGCTGGATAGGCGCGCTTGTTCCGACGCCCGAGGCTGTGGAGATCCAACAGCGTGTGACCGCGAGCGCGACGCAGGTCAAGAAGAACGACCCGAACGAGGCGCGCACGCTCGCGCAGATCCGCGCCGACTTGTTCTCGGACTGGCTGCGCGGCGTCGGCGCCGACCGGGCCTCGAAGACGAAGATCTTCGTCACGGTCCCCGTTCAGCTCCTCGACGGCGCAGCCGCGGATGGCATCGCTGATCTGCCGGTGCCGGAGGCGGAGATCGTCGGTCAGGGTCCGATCGATCCGCTCACCGCGAAGCAGCTGTTCCTCGACACCGGGGTCTTCCGCCGCGTTGTCGTCGACCCGATCCGCAGCGTGGTCGTCGACATGGACCGCCGCAGCCGCCGCGCCACGCCGGCTCAGCGTGATTGGTTGGTTCTGCAGCACGGCACGTGCGCGGTCGACGGGTGCACACGGCTCGCCCTCGACACCGACATCGACCACGAAGTCCCCTGGGCGCAGGGCGGAAAGACCGACCTCGCCGGGCTCCGCCCACTCTGCCCTCGACATCACCGCTTGCGACATCGACCACGCGCCGTCTTCCGATCTCGACCAGACGGATCCGTCGAGGTCACCACGCCGACGGGGTTCCGCAGTTCGGCTGCGCCGCCCGAATCCAGGATCGGAGTGAGTCTCGTGGCCGACCTCGCGGATGCCGATCCGGTCGCACCCCCGTTCTGACGGACGCGCGCCTCTGTCTAGCGTCCGGCTCTGTCTAACGCCAGGGAAGGTTCCGCCGATAGGTCTGTACGGAGCCCACGGATGGGCTTCAGTACGAACCCAATCACGGAGGAACACACCATGGGTATGCAGATCAACACCAACGTGTCGGCGCTCAACGCCTACCGCAACCTGTCCAGCACGCAGAACGACGTGTCGAAGTCGCTGGAGAAGCTCTCCAGCGGCCTGCGCATCAACCGCGCTGCGGACGACGCCGCCGGCCTGGCGATCTCCGAGGGTCTGCGTTCGCAGGTCAACGGTCTGAACGTCGCGGCTCGCAACGCTCAGGACGGCATCTCGGTCATCCAGACCGCTGAAGGCGCCCTGACCGAGGTCCACTCCATCCTGCAGCGCGTGCGCGACCTCGCGGTGCAGGCCGGCAACGACTCGAACAACGTCGACTCGCGCAATGCGATCAAGACCGAGATCGACTCGCTCGCGAGCGAGCTCACGCGCGTCACAGCTTCGACGAACTTCAACGGGATCAACCTGCTTGACGGCTCCGCAGGTGCCGATGCCGACGGCGTGCTGACCTTCCAGGTCGGTGCTGGCGGCACGGCAAACGACCAGATCTCGGTGACACTTGCGAACCTGTCCGACATGAAGGACAGCACCGGCGCAGCCACCGGCGTTGCGCTAGGCGCCACGATCGCAGCTCTCACGGTGGACGACGCGACAAACGCACAGGCCGCGATTACCGCGATCGACACACAGATCAAGAACGTCTCGGAGGCGCGTGCCAGCCTCGGTGCGTCGCAGAACCGCTTCGAGTCGACGATCAACTCGCTCAACGTCTCGTCGGAGAACCTGGCTGCTGCCGAGAGCCGCATCCGCGACACCGACATGGCGGCCGAGATGGTCAAGTACACCGCTGCGAACATCCTGTCGCAGGCCGGTACGGCGATGCTCGCTCAGGCAAACCAGAGCACGCAGGGCGTTCTTCAGCTCCTGCGTTGATTCGCTCGCTGGTTCCGGGTGGACGGGAGACCCTCGCCCACCCGGAACCAGCCCACGCCACTGATTCGGAAGGGCACCCATGGGTATCGCGCTCGACGGCCTCGTCTCCGGCCTCAAGACCTCAGAGCTCATCGACGCGCTTATGGACGTGCAGGCCATTCCGCGCAACCTGATGAGCGCGAAGTCCGATGACAAGAAGTTCATCATCACCCAGCTGCAGACGCTCAACACCTCTCTGCAGGACCTCGCGGCCAAGGCGAAGAAGGCCGCCTCCGGCGAGAGCATCGCTCAGCTCTCCGCGGCCTCGTCCTCCGAAGCGGTGAAGGTCGCCCTCCGATCCGGAGCATCCGCCGTCACGGCCGACATCGTCGTCGACCGGCTTGCCCAGAAGCACACCGTCGTCACGGCGGCATCCACCCAGTGGCCGGACTCGCCCCCCACCCTCACCCTTGAGAACGCCGCCGGCGAGCGCGTCGAGGTCACGGCCGACTCCTCCTCGATGGCCGACATCGCCCGCGCCATCAACAAGGCCGGGGCCGGCATCTCGGCGACCGTCGTCTCGGCCGGCACGGATGCCGACGGCAACCCCCTCCAGCGCCTTCAGCTCATCGCGACGGAGTCCGGCGCCGATGGCAGCTTCCGCGTCCTCCGTGCGAACGGAGACGACGTCGCCACCGCCCCCGGCGCAGCCGTGGTCGCCACCGGCTCCGACGCGCAGGTGCGGCTGTGGGCCGGCACCGCGGCCGAGCAGGTGATCACATCATCGAAGAACACCTTCACCGATCTGTTCACCGGAGTGGACGTCACCGTCAGCGCAGTCTCGACGGAACCGGTCACCGTGTCCGCTGCCGCTGACGATGCCGCGAGCACGAAGGCCGCCGCCGAGTTCATCAAGCAGGTCGCTTCCCTCCTGACCCGCATCGACAATGGCTCCAAGGCCACGGTCGGCGCGACCGCGGGCGAGACGACGACCCTCGGCGTGTTCACGGGCGACAGCACGATCCGCGCGCTTCGGCAGTCCCTGGCGGACGCGATCCAGCATCCGATCGACGGCACCTCCCCCTCGAGCATCGGCATCTCCATCGACCGCTACGGGGTTCTGACCATCGACGAGACGAAGTTCGCGGCCGCGCTGGCCGACGACCCGACTGCCGTCACCACTATGTTCACCGGCATCGCCGAGCGCGTGCAGCAGACCACCGAGACGTACTCCGACAAGTACGACGGCCTTCTCACCGCGCGGATCACCGGCCAGCAGAGCGAAGTCGACAGCCTGGGCAAGCAGCTCGAGCGCTGGGACCTCCGGCTCGAACAGCGCCGCGCGACGCTGGAGCGCACCTACGCGCGCATGGAGACGATGCTCTCGCAGATGCAGTCCCAGTCCTCCTACCTCACCTCGCAGCTGTCGAGTCTGCCGAGCTACGACACCGGATCGAAGTGATCTCATGAACGCCACAGCCGTACTTCGTGCCCAACAGCGCTACCGTGACGACGCCGTCCTCTCCGCCACCCCCGAGCGTCTCGTCACCATGCTCTACGACCGGCTTCTGCTCGACATCGAACGCGGCGAGAGCGCCCAGCGCGCCGGCGACTGGACCGAGGCGAACACCCAGCTGCAGCACGCCCAGGCCATCGTCGCGGAACTGACCTCGTCGCTGTCGAACGACTGGACCGGCAGCACCGGCCTCCGCGCGCTCTACACGTTCCTGACACAGACCCTCATCGGCGCGAACATCGGCCGCGACCCCGAGCGCACGCGGTCCTGCCACGAGCTGGTCGTCCCGCTGCGTGAGGCCTGGCACGCCGCCGCGGCGGCCGTCACCGAGGCACGAGCATCATGAGCGACGCCTGGGTGGCACTGCTGGATCGCTTCGAGGCCGATCTCGACGAGGCGACGGCCGTGCTCGCTCCGTGGACCCCGCCGACCACGCCGATCCCCGCGCATCTCCACGACCGCGCCCATACGGTGCTGCGCCGGCAGCAGGAGCGGATCGCCCTCATGGGGCAGGTGCTCGATGACGTGCGGCACCAGCTCGAAGTCCTGCGAATGGTTCCCGCCGACGGCCGGTGGGATGCCCCTGCCTACCTCGACGTCAACGGCTGAGATACCCGCCTAACGAATTCCTTCCCACCGCCGATAGAGCACTCCGAGCAGGGAACGCTCGCTGACTCGGCCATGGATCGGCCGCACCACCCACCGACGGGAAACGGGTTCGTGTTCGATTCAGTGACCATCTCCGCGCTCTCCAGTGCGCTCGACGGCCTCGCACTGCGCCAGCGTGCCATCGCCGACAACATCGCCAACGTCAACACCCCGAACTACCACGCCAAGCGCGTGCAGTTCGAGGAGGCACTCGTGGATGCCGTCGCGGCCGGCACCGGCCGTGCGACCGCCACGGTCGAGGACTCCCTCGAGCCGACCCGCCTGGACGGCAACAACGTCAACCTCGACACCGAGACGCTCTCCAGCATCGACACGATGCTGCGCTACCAGTTCGCGACGCAGGCGATCAACGGATCGTTCTCCTCGATGCGCACGGCGATGAGGACCTCATGACCTTCGACGCCATCGGCATCGCCGGCACCGGACTGACCCTGCACCGCAAGTGGCTCGATGCCGTGAGCGACAACATCGCCAACATCAACACGGTCACCGCGACGAACGGCGACGCCTTCCGCCAGCGGTACGTACTCGCGCAGACCAGCCCCGACTCCCCCGGCGCCTACGTCGCCGGCACCGCGCTGGGCAGCGCTGAGGGACGCCTCGTGCACCAGCCCGACCATCCGCTCGCCGACGAGGACGGCTACGTCCGCCTGCCCGACATCGACCTCGGCGACCAGATGAGCCAGCTCATCCTCGCCCAGCGCGGGTACCAGGCCAGCGCGGCGATCGTCGACCGTGCGCGCAACACCTACGAAGCCGCCCTGCAGATCGGACGAAGCTGATGGCCGCCGTCTCCGGCATCGAGGGCATCTCCTCGGCTCTCACCGCCCCCTCCTCCCCGCTCGCGAACACCGCTCCGACCGGAGATTCGGCGTTCGCGACGAGCCTCACCGGCGCGATCGACGAGCTGCACGCCCTGCAGTCCGAGTCGAACACGCTCAAGGTCGCCGCCGTCACGGGCGATCTCGATGACATCCACTCGGCCATGATCGCGTCCTCGCGTGCGTCGGTCACCCTCGAGCTCGTCGCCGCCGTCCGTAACAAGGGAGTCGACGCGTTCAACGAGATCATGAGGATGCAGGCCTGATGCCCCAGGCAGTCCAGAACGTGTTCCAGCGGATCGGCCGCGTGATCGCCGGGTTCACCGTCGCTCAGCGCACGATCGCCATCATCGGCGTCGCCGTGCTCGCGCTCGGGATCATCGCTCTGTCCAGCTGGCTCTCCCGCCCGACGTTCACACCCCTGTTCTCCGGCCTCAGCCCCTCGGACGCCAACGCCGTCGTCGAGCAGCTGCGCTCGGCATCCGTGCCGTACGAGCTGAGTGCCGGCGGCACGACCGTGCTCGTCCCGGAGAAAGACGTGTACGACCAGCGACTGACCGCCGCTGCGGCAGGTCTTCCCACCTCGAGCTCCGGCGGTTACTCGCTGCTCGACGACATGGGCGTGACGACCTCGGAGTTCCAGCAGTCGGTCACGTACAAGCGCGCGATCGAGGGCGAGCTGGCAGCGACCATCTCGGCGCTCGACGGCGTCTCGGCCGCATCGGTGCAGCTCGCGATCCCCGAGGAGAGCGTGTTCGTCTCGGAGACCGTCGACCCGACGGCATCCGTCTTCATCGAAACAGGCAACGGGTCGACGCTCTCTCAGAAGCAGGTCGAGGCGATCGTCCACCTGACCTCCGCGGCGGTCAGCGGCATGAAGCCCGAGAACGTGGCCGTCGTCGACCAGACGGGGCACACGCTCTCCGCCGCCGGTGTCGGCGCGACCGGTGGCGTCGATCAGCAGGCCGGCGATTACGAGGCGCGCGTCGAGGCATCCGTGCAGCAGATGCTCGACACGGTCGTCGGCGCCGGCAACGCGACCGTCACCGTATCGGCGGTCATCGACCGCTCGCAGAACGAGCGTCTCGACGAGACCTACACCCCGGCTGAGGGCACCCCTCCGCTGACCGAGGAGATCCGCAGCGAGACGCAGAACGGCAGCTCGACGGGCGCCGGCGTGCTCGGCCCCGACAACATCGCCGTCCCCTCAGAGGGCGGCGACGGCACATCGGAGTCCACGGCCGAGACCCGCACCAACGCCATCAACAAGACCACGCAGTCGACGACGACACCGGCGGGAAGCCTCACACGTCAGTCCGTCTCGGTCGCGATCGACCAGGCCACCGCCGGCGACGCCAACATCGCGAAGCTGAACGATCTGGTCGCAGCCGCAGCCGGAATCGACACGGATCGCGGCGACACGCTCAGCGTCGAGATGGTGGCGTTCAGCCAGACCAGCGCCGAGGCTGCGCAGTCGGCGCTTCAGGCTGCCAAGGAAGCAGAGCAGGCCGCGCAGCAGGCCGCACTGCTGAACACCGTGATCGTCGCGGCGGCGATCGGCCTGCCGCTGCTGGCCGCCGTGATCGCCCTGATCGTGCGTGCACGACGGAAGTCGGGGGCCGCCGCTGAGATGGACGCCATGTTCGGCGATCGCCCCGAGGCACTCGGCACGCTCGGTTCGAACCTGCTCACGGCGCCCACCGCGCTGCTCGATTCGCCGACCGTGCCGCTCGCGATCACGGAGCCGGACCCGCATCCGGTGGCGGAGCTCGAGATCGAGAGCGAGCCGGCACAGGTGACCCTCGAGCGGCGCCGCATCGAGCTTGACGCGCTGACGCGGCAGGACCCCAAGCGTACGGCCGAGCTGCTGCGCACCCTCATCGACGACAGGCAGCCGGCGTGAGTGCGCTGAGCGACCGCCAGACGGCGGCAGTCGTGCTCATGAACCTCGATCGGGCGCATGCCATCGAGGTGATGAAGCATCTCTCCGAGGCCGAGGCCGAAGCCGTGGCATCCGAGATCATCGGCCTGCAGAATCTCGACACCGAGACGACCGCGCACGCCCTCAACCGTTTCCACCGGATCGCGTCCGGCCACCTGCCGCCCGCCCGCGGCGGCCGCGACATCGCCGCCGGCCTCCTGGAGGCTTCGTTCGGCGCGGAGCGCGCAGCGGCCGTACTCGGTCGCGTGACCTCCACCACGGCGAACTCGTCGTTCGACTTCCTCGGCGCGGCCGACCCTGCTCAGCTCGCCACCCTCCTGGACGGCGAGCTGCCGCAGACCGTCGCCCTCGTTCTCGCGCACGTCACGACCGAACAGGCGGCAGCCGTGCTGGCCGCGCTCCCCGACCCGGCACGCACCGACGTCGCCCACGCGATCGCGACGATGGGCACGGCGACGCAGGAGGCGATCACGATCGTCGCCGACGCGCTGAAGGCGCGCACCGGCACGTTCGCATCGCGGGAAGCGCCGGATACCCTGGGCGGCGTCGAGCCGCTGGTGGAGATCATCAACCGGTCCGATGCCACGATCGAGAAGGCGTTGCTGGCCAGCATCGAGACCCGCGACAGCGCACTGGCGGAGGACATCAGGTCGCGGATGTTCACGTTCGCCGACATCGTCAAGCTCGAGGACCGCGACGCGCAGAGCGTTCTGCGCGGCATCAACCTGCGCTCGCTCGCGCTCGCCCTCAAGGGCGCCAACCAGGGCATCGCCGACGTCATCCGCCGCAACGTCTCGGAGCGCAACCGCGAGAACCTCGACGAGGAGTCGCGCGCGCTCGGCCCGGTGCGCGTCTCGCAGGTCGAGGAGGCGCGTGCGGAGATCGTCCGCACGATCCGCGCGCTCGAGGCGTCCGGCGACATCACGGTGCAGCGCACCGACGAGGACGAGTATGTCTACTGAGGCGTTCTCCCCTGCGGTCTTCCCCCGCCTGCACGGCGGAGGTCTGGCTGCCGAGCGCGAGCAGGCTCGCGTGCGCGGATACGCCGATGGTCATGCGGCGGGGTTCCGTGCCGGGAACGCCGCCGCAGAGGCTGCGCTCGCGACCGCTGCGGCAGAACGGCTGGCGCAGGACGTCGAGGCGGCACAGGCCGCGGCCGACGCCGCCGCCGCCCTGCACGCGGCCGCGCGTTCCCTCGCAGAACGCGAGAGGTCGCTGGTCGCCGCGACGCAGTCGCAGGTTCTCAGCCGCGCCGTCGAGCTCGCCGAGCTGATCGTGGCGGGCGAGCTGACGGATGCCGATGACTCGGCCACCGCCGCCGTGCGACGCGCACTGGCCGCGGTCGACAGCGCCCAGGTGCGCGAGCTGCGGCTGCACCCCGAAGACATCCGCACGCTGCAGCGGCTCGGCACACAGCCGGACGGCTTCGCTCTGACCGCCGATGAGACGCTCGACCGAGGGGACGCCTTCGCCGCACTCGACCACGGATTCGTCGACGCCCGAATCGGTTCCGCACTGGAGCGCGCACGCGCAGCAGCTGCCGCAGCTGCCGCTACTACGGCGGAGCGCGACGCATGAGCGCCTGGGACGCTGTGCGAACGGCGGTGCTGCCGGAGCGGATCGGCGAGGTCTCGCAGATCCGCGGGCTCAGCGTCCACGTGCGAGGGCTGGAGTGCGCGATCGGCGACGTCGTGTCGATCGGTCAGGACATGACCGGTCAAAGCGTGGACGCCGAGGTCGTCGCGACCGGTGAGGACGGCATCCGATGCATGCCGCTCGGGCCAGTGGCGGGCCTCACGGTCGGAACGACGGTGCGCTCCAGCGGCGGCGCTGTGCGCGTGCCGACAGGGCCTGCTCTCCTCGGCCGCGTGCTCGACGGGCTGGGCCGGCCGATCGACGGCAAGGGCCCGATCGCCGGCCCGCAGGTCGCCCTCGACCACGACCCGCCTTCGATCATGGGGCGCGACCGGATCTCCGCTCCGCTGCCGCTCGGCGTGCGAGCGCTCGACACCATGACGAGCGTAGGCCGCGGCCAGCGCGTCGGGTTGTTCGCCGGATCCGGCGTCGGGAAGTCGTCGCTGCTGTCGATGATCGCGCGCGGCACCGAAGCCGAAGTGACCGTGATCGCCCTGGTCGGCGAGCGCGGACGCGAGGTGCGCGAGTTCATCGAAGACGATCTGGGGCCCGAGGGTCTCGCACGTTCGGTGGTCATCGTCTCGACGTCCGACCAGCCGGCGATGGCGCGCATCCGCGCTGCCTTCACGGCGACCCGCATCGCGGAGGCGTTCCGCGACGAGGGCGCCCACGCGATCCTCATGATGGATTCCCTCACCCGTGTCGCGATGGCGCAGCGCGAGATCGGCCTCTCCGCCGGCGAGCCTCCTGCCACCCGCGGGTATCCGCCGTCGACGTTCTCCCTGCTCGCCGGGCTCCTCGAACGTGCGGGCACCGATCGCGGCGGGTCCGTCACCGGCATATACACCGTGCTCGTCGACGGCGACGACCACAACGAGCCGATCGCTGACGCCGTCCGCTCGATCCTGGACGGGCACGTGGTGCTCGACCGCGCACTCGCGCTGTCAGGGCATCATCCGGCGATCGACGTGCTGGGGTCGATCTCCCGCGTCGCGGGCAAGATCACCTCAGCCGAGCAGCGGGCCGCGGCATCCACGCTGCGCGCTGTTCTCGCCGCCCGCCGCCGCGCGAACGACCTGATCGACATCGGCGCGTATCAGTCGGGAGCCGACGCCCGCATCGACGCGGCGATCGCGAACGAGCGGTCGATCTCGGCGTTCCTCACGCAGCCGCTCGACGAGACCAGTCACAGCGAGGAGTCGTGGCGACGTCTCGGCGACCTGGTCGCGGCGTTCGGAGATGTCGCATGAGCCGCCAGTTCTCACTCGCAGGGCTGCTGCGCGTGCGGGGCATCCAGGAACGCCAGGCCGCGCAGCAGCTCTCTCGCGCGGTGCTCGACGCCCAGCACACCCAGGCCAGGGAGCGGAACCTGCGTGCGGCCCTCGGCGGTGAGGGGACGGATGCCGTCGACGTGCGCTCACTCGCGGCCCTCGCCGCCGCTCGGAGCGCGAGCCGCAGCATGCTCGCCGAGATCACCTCGCTCGCAGCCGTGCAGCAGAAGTCCGTCGACGAGGCGCGCATCCAGCACGCCGAGGCGCGGCGAGCCCAGCGCGGCCTCGATCGGCTCTCGGACGCCCATGCCCTGCGCGTGCAGGCCGAGGATCTGCGCGCCGAGCAGGCCGAACTCGACGAGATCGCATCGCGGACGAAGCCGGAGGACGCGTGATGAGCCTGATCAGCGTGCTGGCAGGGCCGGTCGCGAAGACCACGCGCAGCGCCGAACCGGCGGCCGCCGCCGCCGACGGCGAGAAGGCACTGGCGTTCGCGGATGCCGTGGACGACGCGCGGGCCGCTCTGACTGATTCCGCGACCTCGGATGCCGTGACCTCGGATGCAGTGACGCCGGATGCCGCGACGCCGGATGCGGCGACGCCGGTGACGCCTGCTCTCATCGCGACCGCTCCGGGCGCTGAGCCGGGGGAAGCGGCTTCCTCGAAAGGCTTCGGTTCGCTGACGCTCGCTCAGCCCGTTTCGTCTCCGACTGCTTCGCAGCCTCCGCTCAACGACCCGCAGGCGGGCGCCGAAGCATCCGAGGAAGCGCCGACCCTTCGACAGGCTCAGGGATCGGCGGCGCCTCAGGGGACGCTCGCAGGAGCATCCACGACGCAGCCTAAACAGCGGGTCGTTGAGCGAGCCGAAGGCGAGACGAAACGCGTTGAGCGAGCGTCAGCGAGTCGAAACGAGACCTCGGAATCGGCTCCAGACGGGAGGCCTCGACTCGCGCCGCTCGCTCAGCCCGTTTCGTCTGCGTCGGCTCCGCCGCCTCCGCTCAACGACCCGCAGCCCACGTCGGGGACGCTGAGCGAGCAGGCATCCCAACTCGGGACGTTGAGCGAGCGCAGCGAGACGAACCGTGTCGAGCGAGCGTCAGCGACTCGAAACGACACCCCGACCCCGGTCGAACTGCCGCAGAGCCCTCGACCTGCTCAGGCATCGGCAGCGCCGACAGCAGCATCGGCGATGCCGGCGGCGATGGTCCGCCCTGCCCTCCTTCCCCAGGTGTCAGCCCCGGTGCTCGCTCTGACGCAGGCGGCCGACGGCGATCACCAGCTCACGCTGACCATCTCCCCCGAGAGCTTGGGCCCTGTGACCGTGCGAGCGCACATCTCCGGCGGCACCATGCGCATCGAACTCGCCGCGCCCACCGACCTCGGCCGAGACGCGCTGCGGATGATCCTCGCCGATCTCCGCCGCGACCTCGCCGCCGCGGCACCGCACGCCACGCTCGCGATCTCGGCCCAGGACGGCGCCCACTCCGGATCGAGCCAGTCGGGCTCGGGTCATTCCGGCGCCGGCCAGCCGAGCGCGGCGTTCACGGCTGCGAACGGCCACGGCTCGTCGCAGAGCTCCGGGTCTCAATCCGGACCCCAGAACGGCGGTTCGCCGGCCGATCGAGGGCAGACGCGCGCATCCCCGCCGGATACGCCCCAGTCCACTCCCACCCCGCTCACGACGCCGCACGGCGGCATCGACGTCTACGCCTGATCGAGAAGGATCGAGAAGAGGAACCCATGACCGCTGTCGATGCGATCTCCGCAGCATCCACCGTCTCCACAACCGGCCTGCAGACCGGCACCACGACGCCGGCGACCGAGCGCAAGCAGACGCTCGACTCCGAGGTCTTCCTGAAGCTGCTCGTCACGCAGCTCACCAATCAGGACCCGAGCTCTCCCATGAACACCAACGAGATGATCGCGCAGACCACGCAGCTGGCATCCATGGAGCAGCTCACGGCCCTGAGCACCACCACGAACGAGAACTTCGCGCTGAGCATGCGTCAGACCGCCGCGACGCTCATCGGTCAACAGGCTCAGTACGTCGATGAGGCGGGTGTCGAGCACACCGGCATCGTCTCCGCCGTCTCGTTCAGCAGCGCCGTTCCGATGGTGACGATCGGCGACACCGCCGTCCCCCTCGATTCGGTCTCCGGACTGACCCTCGTCTCCCCGACCACTCGATCCTGACCCACCCAGAAAGGCACCATCATGCTTCGCTCCCTTTTCTCCGGCATCTCGGGTCTGCGCTCGCACCAGACCATGCTCGATGTCACCGGCAACAACATCGCCAACGTCAACACGACGGGATTCAAGGCGTCGGCCGTGCAGTTCCAGGACTCCCTCTCGCAGCTGCTGCAGAACTCGATGATGCCGCAGCAGGGCGCTGGCGGGCAGAACCCCGCCCAGGTCGGACTCGGCGTGCAGGTCGCCGGCATCCGCACCAACTTCGCCGCCGGTGCCCCGCAGCCGACCGGTGTCCCGACCGACCTCATGATCAGCGGGGACGGCTTCTTCGTCGTCCGCTCCGGCGGCGAGACGCTCTACACCCGCAACGGCGGATTCTCGTTCGACACCAACGGCCAGCTCGTCAGCGCTGACGGTGCGCTGGTGCAGGGCTGGACGGCCGTGAACGGCACCATCGTCCCCGGCCAGGGCCTGGGCAGCATCACCCTGCCCGTCGGCGCGCTGATCCCGGCGACGGCGTCCACCTCGGCGACGGTGAAGGGCAACCTGCCGTCCGAGGCGGCTGTCGGCGACGTCCTCGTGCGCGACGTGCAGGTGTACGGCGCGGACGGCACCGAATCCTCGCTGCGGCTCACGTTCACGCGCACGGCGACCGGTTGGGACGTCAGCGACGGAAAGGGCGCCAGCACGGCGCTCGCCTTCACCGACGGAGCGCAGACCGGAGCCGGATCGCTCGTGTCCGGCGGCATCACGGTCGACCTGTCCGCCGTCACGGGCTTCGCCGACGTCAGCGACATCGCGATCACCGAGCAGAACGGCAAGCCGGCCGGAACGCTGAGCTCGTACGCACTGACGAACGACGGCAGCCTCGTCGGCACGTTCAGCAACGGCGAGACGGAGGTACTGGCGCGCGTCGCCCTGGCCGGCTTCGTCAACCCCGGCGGCCTCGAGAAGGCCGGTTCGTCGCAGTTCCGCGCGAGCGCGAACTCGGGTCAGGCGACCATCGGCTCCGCCGGCTCCGACGGACTCGGCGGCATCATCAGCGGTGCGCTCGAGATGTCGAACGTCGACCTGTCGCAGGAGTTCACCAACCTCATCGTCGCGCAGCGCGGCTTCCAGGCGAACGCCCGCATCATCACCACCAGCGACGAGGTGCTGCAGGAGTTGACGAACCTCAAGCGCTGATCCGGCGCTCGACGACGAGGGAGAGCCGCCCGGCCTGCCGGCTCTCCCTCGTCAGCACTCACCGCAACACGGCCCCGAAAACGATGCCCGGTAGCAAGCTTTAGCAGTGCTAACCGCGAGTAGCGGCGCCGCTAGCAAGCTTTAGCAGTGCTAACCACGAGTAGCGACCTGCCGCCAACCGTTCACTCAGCCAATGCGTGAGCGTGCAGGCGATCGGCAGGACGTCGAGGGGTCCGATGTGGGTCATGCTTCCACCTCAGCAGAGCCGCCCTGCTCGAAATCCTCGAGGACCTCGAACGGCGACTCGACATCCCCGCGCCAGGCCTCGACCCCCTCGCGTATCGCGAGGACCGAGACGACGAGCGCAGCGACCGAATCGGCCCATGCCCATCCGAGCAGTGCGTTGAACAGCAGCCCGAGCAGCACGGTGCCGGACAGGTAGATGCACAGCAGCAGCTGTTTGGCGTCGGCCTGCACGCTGCGCGAGCCGAGTTCTCGTCCGGTCCGGAACTCGAACCACGCCAGTGCCGGCATGACGATGAGGCTCGCGATCGCGATTCCGATGCCGACCGGGGTGTACTCCGGCGTGCGCACGCCGACCAGCGCGAGGATCGCTTCGACGATGACGTACGCAGCGAGCGCGAAGAAGGCGATCCCGATCACGCGGACGGTGACCTTCTCCCATCGCTCCGGATCCCTGCGGGTGAACTGCCAGGCGATCGCCGCAGCGGACGCGACCTCGATCGTGGAATCGAGCCCGAACCCGATCAGCGCAGCAGAAGACGCGAGGGCGCCCGCCGCGAGGGCGATGACCGCCTCGATGATGTTCCACGAGATCGTGAAGAAGACGATGAAACGCACCCGACGGTGCAGGATGCGCCGCCGCACATCGGTCAAGGTGACGCTCATGCGAGGTCGGGTCCGCAGCAGCCGGGGACCGCGCACGTCGGGTCCATGCACGGGGCATCTTCGTCGACCGCGAGCGTGACGTCGATGAGCGCTGCCAGGGCGGCCGTCAGATGCGGGTCGGCGATCTCGTAGCGGGTCTGGCGCCCCTCCGCCTCGGCCACGACGATCCCGCAGCCGCGCAGACAGGCCAGATGGTTGGAGACGTTCGTCCGGGTCAGCTCCAGCTCGTGGGCGAGCCTCGCCGGGTACCCGGGCGCCTGGAGAAGAGACAGCAGGATGCGAGAACGTGTCGGGTCGGCCATCGCACGCCCGAGTCGATTCATCACGTCCACTCGTGTCGCAATAGTCAGCATGCACTGACTATACAGTCAACAGTGACCTATCGAAACACGTACCCCGCTAACGCTCCGGAGTCGGCAGCCGACAGTCAACCACGACGGCCCAGGATGGGCGGTCAGTCCTCACGGATCGAGGACACGTTGTTTCCAGGATGGAGCCCATGATCGTCGTCACGCGCCTGAACCGAACACGGTTCGCGCTGAACCCTGACCTGATCGAGCGGATCCAGGCCTCCCCCGACACCACCATCATCATGGTGGATGCCGCCACCTTCGTCGTCACCGAGACGATGGCCGAGGTGATCGCGAAGATCACCGAGTACCGCGCCGGCGTACTCGCCGCCGCGGCGAACCTGGCCCGCATCCCGATCTCCCCCGCCGACGAGCCGGAGGCGGTGCGCTGATGGATCCGTCACTCATCCTCGGCCTCGTCCTCGCGTTCGGCGCCCTGCTGGCCATGATCGGCATCGAGGGCGCCTCCGTGACGGCCCTTCTGCTGCCGGCGCCCATGATCCTCGTCTTCGGCGGCACCATCGCCGTCGGCATCGCGACCGGAACCATCCGCGACTTCCTGCACGCGATCAAGGCGCTGCCGCGTGCTTTCCGCGGCGACAAGCACTCGGCCTCGAGCATGATCGACAAGATCGTCGGCCACGCCGAGAAGGCGCGCTCCGAGGGTCTGCTCGCACTCGAGCAGTCACTCGTCGACGAGAAGGATCCGTTCCTGCGTCAATCGCTGCAGAGCATCGCGGACGGCGTCGACGCCGAAGAGCTCCGCACGCTGATGGAGGACGAGATCACCTCGGCCGCCGCACGCAACCGCACTGCATCCAAGTTCTACATGACCCTCGGCGGATTCGCGCCGACGGTCGGCATCGTCGGCACCGTGGTCTCGCTGACGCACGTGCTCGAGAACCTCGACCAGCCGGACGAGCTGGGCCACATGATCGCCGCCGCGTTCGTCGCCACGCTGTGGGGCCTCCTGTCGGCGAACTTCATCTGGCTGCCGATCGGCGGCCGTCTCCAGCGTCTGGGTGAGCTGGAGGTCGAGCGGATGACTCTGGTGATGGAGGGCATGCTGGCCGTTCAGGCAGGGTCCCCGCCCCAGTTCGTCGGCGAGCGCCTCCGCGCCCTCGTCGCACATCGTCCGACGGCGAAATCCAACCGCAGGGGTGCGGGTCAAGGGGCAGCGGATCCGGCACCGACGTCATGAGCGTCAGAGCGCGTCGACAGGTCCCGCACGACGAGCACAGCGGGCCCGACGAGCGCTGGATGGCGTCCTACCTCGACATGATCACGGTGCTCATGTGCCTGTTCATCGTGCTGTTCGCGATGTCGACGGTCGACCAGGAGAAGTTCGCGGCCCTGAGCGCATCGCTGGCCACCGGGTTCGGGCAGGACCCGACGGAGTTCGCCGACACCGCAGAGGGCGTCGTCGTTCCCCCCGAACTCATCGACGAGAAGGGCGAACCGGCCGACCCTGACCTGAACGCCGCCGTCGTCGAGTTCGAGGAGCTGTCCGCACTGCGCGACAAGCTGCGTGACGTGCTCGCCCAGAACCACCTGGACGCAGACGTCACCTTCACGATCGACGACCGCGGTCTCACGATCGGACTCGTCAGCGCCGAGACGTTCTTCGAGACGAACAGCACGAAGCTCAGCGGCAAGGCCGTCGCCGTGCTCGACGCCCTGGGCACGGTGCTGGTCAGCGTCCCGAACGACATCTCCGTCGAAGGCCACGCCGATCACCGCGTCGCAGCGGCCCCGTTCGCGACGAACTGGGAACTGTCCTCCGGCCGCTCGACCCAGGTGCTCCGGCACCTCGTCGAGTCCGGCGGTCTGCCGCCCACTCACGTGAAATCCGTCGGCTATGCCGACACCCGTCCGATCGCCACAGGGTCCAGCGCAGACGCGCTGGCCAAGAACCGACGGGTCGACA
This sequence comes from Microbacterium sp. Bi121, assembly GCF_918698005.1. Classification (GTDB taxonomy): domain Bacteria; phylum Actinomycetota; class Actinomycetes; order Actinomycetales; family Microbacteriaceae; genus Microbacterium. The sequence continues at coordinate 10,615 of NZ_CAKKLJ010000010.1, read as the reverse complement.
TCGTCGTCCTCTCCCAGGTGAAAGAGGAGGTGCGCTCGCTCATCCCGTCCGTTCAGGCCTCTGCGGGGGGATCCAAGCCAGGACCCTGACCTCTCCGTCGCCTAACGCGCGCACGTCGCCGCCCGATAGTGGGGTTCGTGGTGATCGACGACAGCGCGCGATCCGGCATGCCGACGGAGGGGCCTTCGGCGACCGCCGAGATCGCGGCATACGACTTCGAGCGTTCGGCGACGCTCTCCCGCGAGCACGCGCGCGCGCTCGAGCTGGCGTTCGAGACGTTCTCGCGCCAGTGGGCCGCCGAGCTCTCGGCCAAGATCCGCGTGCGGGCGACCGTCACGGTCGAGTACGTGACGATGCAGAGTTACGGCGAGTACGCCCAGTCGCTGCCGACCACAACTGCACTCGTCGTGTGCGCCCTGCCGGACTCGTCCGAGCGGATGATCGTGCAGTTCCCGACGTCGGCGGCGACCGCCTGGATCGTGCAGATGGTCGGCGGGCGCCCCGGCGGCGCGACGGAGGAGCGCACGTTCACGCCGATCGAGCAGGCTCTGATCGGATCCCTGATGACGGATGCCATCGCCCTGCTCACCGGCACGATGGACGGGCTGCTCCCGCAGGACGTGACGATCGCCGGCATCCAGTACAACTCGCAGTTCGCGCAGGTAGCCGCAGACAACGAGCCGGTGATCGTGGCGCAACTCACCATGCGTCTGAGCGGACGCTCCGTTCCGACGAGCGTCATGTTGCCGGCATCCATCCTCTCGGCGTTCGCTTCCACCGCCCCCGCGGACCGCTCCGCCAACCCCGAGCTCGTGCGCCGGCAGGTCGAGGAGACGCCGATCGAGGTGTCGCTGCGGCTCAGCCCGCGCACCATGCTCCCGCGCGAGGTCCTCGGCCTCGCGGTCGGCGACATCGTGCCGCTGCCGCACGCGGCCGACCGGCCACTCCTCCTGCTCGTGGGCGATCAGCCCATCGCCACGGCCGCCGTCGGCACCGCCGGGGCGCGCCTGGCGTGCGTCGTCACGACCACGATCCCCGACCCCAGCACCGTTTCCGTCCCCGCCTCCGAGGAGTCCGCGTGACCACCACCACCGCTTACGAGTCCGCCGTCGCCGCAGCCTTCGCGGCCCGGCTCCCCACTGCGGCTCCCACCGGCGTCCGGCCGTCGCGTTCCTCGGGCGATACCGGCGACGCCGTCGTCGTCTCGTTCGTCGGAGAGGCCAGTGCCGAGCTCGCCGTGCAGATCCTCGACCCGCTCACACTCGTCGACGGCCTGCCCGACGCGCCGCTCGCGGACCGGCTGCTCGACGCCCTCGAGGCATCGGCGACCGCGCTCGGCCCTGGCGCGCTGGGCGAAGCGCGCATCGGCGACGCATCGGCGATCTTCTCGCATCCTTCCGTGCAGGTGTTCGATCTTCTCGACGACACAGAGCGCACGATCGGCCGTCTCGCCGTCCGCGTGACGCAGCTCCCTTCGAACGATCGGACGGGGAGCGGCGCCACCTCGTCGCGCCGTCTGCAGCGCATCGCCGGCGTCGAGATGGACCTCACGGTCGAGATCGGCCGCACGCGGATGGCCGTGCGCGACGTGCTCGACCTCGAGCCAGGACGCGTCGTCGAGCTGGATCGCTCGGCCGGCGCACCCGCCGACGTGAAGCTCAACGGCCGCATCATCGCCCACGGCGAGATCGTCGTCGTCGATCAGGATTATGCGGTGCGCATCACGCGCATCCTCGAGAACATCGAGGCCTGATCCTGGAGGAGCTGCTCGTCGGACTGCGCGTCGCCCTGTCGCTGGCGGCGGTGCTCGGGCTGCTCTGGTACCTGCAGCGACGGTTCTCCCGCGGGGCATCGCGCCGCCGCGACGCCCAGCCGATCACGGTGCTCGGTCGCCAGAGCCTCGGGTCGAAGGCGCAGTTCGTCGTCGTGCAGACCTCAGACGCGCGATACGTGCTCGGGGTCACCGAGCACGGCGTCAGCGTCATCGATCGCCTGGACGTCGACGAGGATGCCGAGCGAGAGGATGCCACGGCATCCGGGATCGTCGCGAACGACGCATCGCGGCATCCGGAAGACGCATCGCGGCATCCGGACGACGCGACCGGCGCATCCACGGCGTTCGACAGCATCCTCGCCGGGGCATCCGACACAGGCGCGCCAGAACTCCGTCGCCGCGTACGGCGTCGGAACGACCCCCTGCGCGGATCGATCATCTCCCCCGACACCTGGCGTCAGACCGCCGAGGCCTTCCGGCGTTCACGATGAGCGCTGCGCTGCAGGCCGCCGTCGTCCCTCTGCTCACGATCGACATCGACGGCGTCGACGGCTCCCCCTCAGGGTCGATCCTCACGCTGCTCGGGATCACGCTGCTGTCGGTGGCACCGGCCCTGCTGCTCATGATGTCGTCGTTCACGAAGATCTTCGTCGTGCTCGCGATGACCCGCAACGCACTCTCGCTGCCCAGCATCCCGCCGAACCAGGTGCTCGCTGGGCTCTCGCTGTTCCTGTCGCTGTTCATCATGTGGCCGGTGCTCACCGAGATCAACACGGTCGCAGTGCAGCCGTACATCGACGGGTCGCTCACGTTCGCGCAGGCTTTCGACGTGGGTCAGGCGCCGTTGCAGGACTGGATGCTGCGATTCACGCGCGAGGAGGACCTCGCGCTGATGTCGCGCATGGCGGCGCAGGACAACCCCACCGACCCGCAGAGCGTGCCGCTGTACACGCTGATCCCGGCATTCATGATCTCCGAGCTGCGCGCGGCCTTCATCATCGGCTTCGTCATCTTCGTGCCGTTCCTGGTCATCGACCTCGTCGTCGCCGCGGCGCTGATGTCGATGGGCATGATGATGCTGCCCCCGGTGATGATCTCCCTGCCGTTCAAGATCCTGCTGTTCATCCTGGTCGACGGATGGGGGCTGATCATCACATCGCTCCTGGAGAGTTACGGAGGGGTCGGATGAGCCCGGAGGCTGTACTCGACATCGGCACACAGGGCCTGCTCATCGCGGCGAAGCTCGCCGCCCCCGTGCTCATCACCGCGCTCGTCGTCGGCTTCGGGATCTCACTGCTGCAGTCGATCACCCAGGTGCAGGAGGTGACGCTGTCGTTCGTGCCGAAGATCGTCGCCGTCGGCATCGCCCTGCTGATCGCCGGCAACTGGATGATCGCCGAGATCATCGCCTTCACGAACGACATGTTCGACCGCATCCCGATGCTGCTGAGCGGCGGATGACGTGAACATCCCGATCGACTTCGCCTGGCTGGAGGCGACCATGCTGGCCGCGGTGCGCATCACCGCGTTCATCGTGATCGCCCCGCCGTTCTCGTACGGGGGCATCCCCATGCGCATCAAGGCGATGCTGGCGATCGGGCTGTCCCTGGCGATGGGCGCCGCAGTGGCTCCCGGGTATGAGCCGCTCGACACGGGCCCGTTCTTCGGCGCACTCGCCATGCAGGTGCTCACAGGAGCGCTGCTCGGCTTCCTCGTGATGGTGTGCTTCGCCGCTCTGCAATCGGCCGGCAACCTCATCGACGTGTTCGGCGGCTTCCAGTTGGCGCAGGCGTTCGACCCGCAGTCCATGATCAACGGTGCCCAGTTCACCCGGCTGTTCCACATGGCGGCGCTCGCGCTGCTGTTCGCGTCCGGCGGCTACCAGATCATCCTCGCCGGGCTGGCGCGCAGCTTCGAGGCGGTGCCGGTGACCGGGGTCCTCGAGGTCTCGGGCCCCGCCGAGCTGCTCGTGGACGGCGTCTCGCAGATGGTGCTCGCCGCGGTGCAGATCGCCGGCCCGCTCGTGCTGGTGCTGTTCCTCGCCGACGCCGGCCTCGGGCTCATCACCCGTGTGGCCCCCGCGCTGAATGCGTTCGCGATGGGCTTCCCGGTGAAGATCCTCCTCACCCTGCTTCTCGCCGGCACGGTGTTCATCGCCCTCCCCGCCCTGGTCGACGCGCTGGCGTCCGAGGCCCTGCGCATGATGCGGGGGGTGCGGGTATGAGCAACGACAGCGGTGAGCGCAGTGAGAAGGCCACGGACAAGCACCTGCGCGAAGCCCGGCAGAAGGGGCGCATCTCGCGCAGCCAGGACCTCACCGCCTGGCTCGGGATCGGCGCGGCCGCGGTCGCGCTGCCGGCGGCCATCGGGCTCGGGGCGTCGGCCGGCACCGAGCAGCTGATCTCGCTCACTTCGATCGTCCATGCACCGTCGCCCGCGTCGGCGCTCGGTGCTCTCGGTCAGGGGCTCGGCTCGATCCTCCCGACGCTCGGAGTGATGCTCGCCACCGTCGCCATCGTCACGCTTCTCGGAGCCGTGATCCAAGGTGGCGTGCACCCGCGCAAGCTCGCAGGACGGTTCGAGCAGTTCAACATCGTGAACGGCGTCAAGCGCGTGTTCGGCCTGCAGGCGCTGTGGGAGGGCGCGAAGGCCCTGCTGAAGACCGCCGCGATCGGACTGGCCCTGTGGGTCGTGATCGCCGGGCTCATGCCCGTGCTCTCCGCGAGCGGCTCGCACTCGATCTCGCGACTGCTCGGCACTGCCAGCGAGGGCAGCGCTGCACTGCTGCAGACGGCGATCGCGGTCGGGCTGGCGCTGGCGGCGATCGACGTGTTCGTCGTGATGCGCCGAAACACCAAGCACACCCGCATGACCAAGCGCGAGGTGCGCGATGAGAACAAGAACTCCGAGGGCGACCCGCTGATCCGCCAGCAGCGCCGCTCGCGTCAGCTCGCGATCAGCCGCAATCGCATGATCGCCGCTGTCGCCGGCTCCGACGTCGTACTCGTGAACCCGACCCACGTCGCCGTCGCCCTGAAGTACGAGGCCGGCCGCTCGGCACCGAAGGTCGTGGCCAAGGGCACGGGCGTGATCGCCGACAGCATCCGAGAGCGGGCCAAGACGGCCGGAGTGCCGATGATCCGCGAGATAGCGCTCGCCCGTGCGCTGTTCGCCTCGTGCGAGGTCGGGCAGGAGATCCCCGAGGACCTGTACAACGCCGTCGCCAGGGTGCTCGTGTTCGTCGACAGTCTGCGCAAGCGCGGTGCCGCCCGCGGCATCCATTCCCTTCCCTACCGGAGAACCGTATGAATCAACTGCTGCGGAAGCTCGCGGTGCCGATCGGCGTGGTCGGCATCATCATGCTGCTCGTCGTGCCGATCCCGCCGTTCCTGCTCGACACGCTGATCATCCTGAACATCATGTTCGCGCTGGTCATCCTGCTGACGTCGATGTTCGTGCGCAAGCCGCTGGACTTCTCGGTGTTCCCCTCGCTGCTGCTCGTGGCGACGCTTTTCCGGCTCGGGCTGAACGTGGCATCCACCCGTCTCGTGCTCGGCGAGGCGTACGCCGGGCAGGTGATCGAGGCATTCGGGGCGATCGCCGTCGGCGGCTCGCTGATCATCGGCGCCGTTGTGTTCCTCATCCTCGTGGTGATCCAGTTCGTCGTGGTGACCAAGGGTGCGGAGCGCGTGGCCGAGGTGGGTGCGCGCTTCACCCTCGACGCCATGCCGGGCAAGCAGATGGCGATCGACGCCGACCTCAACGCGGGGCTGATCACCGACACACAGGCGCGTGAGCGCCGGGCCGAGGTCGCCGCTGAGGCCGACTTCTACGGCGCGATGGACGGTGCGTCGAAGTTCGTCAAGGGCGATGCGATCGCCGGCCTCGTGATCATCATCATCAACATCATCGGCGGCATCGCGATCGGGCTCGTCTCGCACGGCATGGACATCGAGGAGGCCGTCAGCACGTACAGCCTGCTGACGATCGGCGACGGCCTGGTGACGCAGATCCCAGCGCTGCTGATGGCGGTGTCGACGGGCATGATCGTCACGCGCTCGAACGCCGAAGCCGAGATGGGTCAGGCCGCCACCGCGCAGCTCGGGCAGTCGCGCAACGCGCTGCTGATCGCCGGGTGCGCGGCGCTCGTCATGGGTCTGATCCCCGGGATGCCCGTGCTGCCCTTCGTCGCCGTCGGAGCGCTGCTGCTGTTCGCGGCGCAGCGGGTCAAGGCGGGCGAGGCGAAGGCGGCCGCTGAGGAGGCGACGTCGGCCGCGGATGCTTCCTCGGCTTCAGCGGCCGACCAGCCGGAGGAGCTCATCGAGAAGATGCGGGTGCACGCGCTCGAGATCCAGCTCGCCCCGAACATCGTCGACCTCGTCACCGGCGGCCCCGACGACCTGCTGGCGCGAGTCAAGGCGCTGCGGCGCAGGATCGCGCTGGACCTCGGCCTCGTCGTTCCTCCGGTCCGAACGCGCGACAGCATCGAGCTGCCGGTGTCGACGTACACGATCCGCATCGCGGGCGTCGAGACGGGCCGCGGCACCGCTCCCCCCGGATCCGTGCTCGCGCTCGGACAGGGGCTGGATTCCCTGCCGGGCACCGCGGCGCTCGACCCGGTGTTCGGGCTCGAGGGCAAGTGGATCCCCATGGAGATGCGGCACAGCGCGGAGTTCTCGGGGGCCACGGTGATCGACCGGGCGAGCGTGATCATCACGCACCTGTCGAGCGTCATCCAGTCCAATGCCGCTCGCCTGCTCAGCCGCGAGGACGTGCGGCAGCTCACGGACGCGCTCAAGCAGGTCTCGCCGTCGGCCGTCGAAGAGCTCACGCCCGCGCTGCTGTCGCTGGCCGAGGTGCAGCGGGTGCTGCAGGGGCTGCTCGCCGAGCGCGTGCCCATCAACGACCTCAGCCGCATCTACGAGGCGCTCGCGCTTCGCGCCAAGACCTCGACGGAGCCGGACGGACTGATCGAGGCAGCGCGTGCGGCGCTCGGCCCCGCGATCGCCGCACGGTTCGCGGATGCCGGAACACTGCGCGTCATCATGATCAACCCTCTCCTGGAGCAGGCGATGCTCGAGAACCTGCGGACGAGCGACGACGGCCCGCAGATCGTGTTCGACCCGCAGCGGCTCGAAGGGGTCATCGAGTCGGTCAAGCAGGCTGTCGCGGCCATCACCGATGGCGCAGAGCCGGTGCTGGTCTGCGCGCCGACGCTGCGGGCCGCGGTGCGGAGGCTGGTTTCGGCGCAGACCGACGGGCTGCCTGTGCTGTCGTACAACGAGGCGACGGCCGCAGCACTCACGATCGAGACGGTCGGCGTGGTGCGCGACAGCCCTGCTCTGTCCGCACCCGTGGGTGCTGTGCCGACGCCCGGTCCGTGAGCCGAGGCCCGGTCCGTGAGCCCGTCGAAGGGTAGGCTGATCTCGTGCTGGTGTTGACGAGGCGGATCGGTGAGAGCGTACGCATCGACGGCGAAATCGAAGTGACGCTGCTCGACATCAAGGGCGACAGCGTGCGCATCGGTGTCAAAGCGCCGCGCGAGACCCGCATCCAGCGGTCGGAGATCGTGGATGCCGTCGTCGCCGAGAACGTCTCGGCCGCCGCTGATTCCGGAGCCGACGCCGAGAAGGCGATCTTCGAGGCCCTCGCCGCCCGCCGCCGGGCTTCCGGCGAGGACTGAGGCTTCGACGAAAGCTCGCGCTAAGCCGCGACCCGCTCGATCACGACGAACCGGGCGGCGTCAGCATCCAGGTCCTCGTCGGCGATGCCATCGGCCCCGCCGACGGGACGCTCGATCTCGATATCCCACCACTCGTCGGCGATCGCGGAGGCCATTTCGCGCCCCCACTCGATCACCACGACGGAGCGGGCGAAGTCGATGTCGAGGTCGTCGAGCTCGGCGGCTGAGCCGAGCCGATACGCGTCGACGTGCACGAGCGGCGCGCGCCCGACCAGCGACGGATGCGTGCGGGCGATCACGAACGTCGGGCTCTGCACGGGCCCTCGCACGCCGAGGCCCTCCGCCAGGCCACGTGTGAAGGTCGTCTTCCCGGCACCCAGCGGTCCGGTGAGCACGAGCAGATCGCCCGCCCCCAGCTGCTCGCCGATCAGGAAGCCGAGGCGCTCCATCTCGTCGGATGTGTCGATCTCACGGCGTCCGAGGAATGCCGGGTCGACGCTCACGCGCTCCTCCGCGGAACGCGGTTGCCGACGCGCGTGACGATCTCGTAGTTGATCGTGCTCGCCGCGTTCGCCCACTCCGTCGCCGACGGCAGGCCGAGCGTCGGATCGCCGAACAGCACGACCTCATCGCCCACAGAGACCGCCGAGTCGCCGACGTCGACGATGAACTGGTCCATCGCGACGCGTCCTGCGACGTGGAACCGCCGGCCGTTGATCATGACGGGTCCACGACCGGATGCCTGGCGCGGGACGCCGTCCGCATACCCGAGCGGCACGAGCGCCAGCGTGGTGTCGCGGTTCGTGCGGTGGTCGTAGCCGTACGAGACGCCGGCACCCGCCGGCACCCGCCGCACTGCGGCGACTGCGCCGCGCAGAGTCATCGCCGGGCGGAGACCGAGGTCGGCGGACGACCGATCGTCGAACGGCGACAGGCCGTAGAGCCCGATTCCGATGCGCACGGCGTCGAGCCTCATCTCCGGCAGGTCGATCGCCGCGGCCGTGGCGGCGATGTGCCGGATCTCGGGGCGGATGCCGGCGGATGCGGCGGCCCTCGTCCCCTCGTCGAAACGGGCGAGCGCCGCACGGTCATCGGCGGGCGATGTGTTGGAGAGGTGGCTGAACAGGCCGACGATCCGGATGCGTCCGATGCGTTCGAGCCGCGCGGCCTCGGCGAACACGCGACCCCAGTCGCCCGGCGCGATGCCGTTTCGCGAGAGACCCGTCTCGAGTTTGAGGTGCACAGCCACGTCGCCGCCGGCGACGGCCCCCGCGGCCTCGAGCTGGTCGAATGACGAGATGCCGACCTCGATGCGGTTGGCCGCCGCGAGCTCGAACGTCTCGCCCGGTTCGAGCAGCCAGGCGATGATGGGGGCGGTGATCCCGGCGCGGCGCAGCTCGATGCCCTCGGCGATCTCGGCGACGCCGAGACGGGTGGCCCCGCCGGAGAGCGCGGCGACAGCGGATGCCGTGGCCCCGTGCCCGTACGCGTTGGCCTTGACAACGGCGATGACCTCGGTGCCCGTGAGCTTGCGGATGTGCCGGGTGTTGTCGGCGATAGCATCCATCTCGATCGTCGCCTCGCGGAACGGCGCGCTCATGCTGCGCCCTCCGAGCGCTCGGATCGTCTCGCGTCCCGCCGAGACCCCGTCGTCGCGTCGACACCCCGTGTTAGAGGCGTTCCTGCGACGGGGCCTCGGCGGTAAGACGGGGTCTCGGCGAACCGGGCGGGGGTCATGCGGCACCCTCGATCCGCTCAGCGACGACGAACGCGGTCGCGAGGCCGGCGTCGTGCGACATGGTCAGGTGCAGCGCCGTGATGCCGCGCTTCTCGATGACGTCGGCGGTCGTGCCGGTGAGCCGGAAGTACGGCTTGCCGGATTCCTCCGACCCGATCTCGATCTCGGTCCAGTGCACGCCGTCCGAACCGCCCAGCGCTTTGATGAGCGCCTCTTTGGCTGCGTAGCGCGCGGCGAGCGACGGCAGCCTCAGCTCACGCTCGGTCGGGGCGAACAGGCGCTCCATCAACCGCGGCGTCCGGGACATGGTGCGCTCGAACCGCGGGATGTCGACGAGGTCGATGCCGGTCCCGATGATCACTGCTCCAGCCTACCGGCGCGCGCCCTGCCCGCACGGAGCCCTCGCGTCAGAGCCCGCCGAACCGCTCCTCGTACCCGGGCGAGAGTTCGGCGAATCGCGCGTCCCAGTCCTCCGGAATCGGCTCACCGGCGACGTCTGCCGCAAGCCGCTCGAGGTACGTCTGCCATCCGGCACCGTAGAAGATCGACCGGATGCCGGTGTGCACGAGCCGCATGCGCGTACCGCCCGCCACCGGCTCGAGCGTCACGGTGAGCTCGGTGGGTTCCTCTTGCGTGGCGTGCCACGTCGTGGTGAACGAGCGGGGCTCGTCGCAGAAGCTGATGGTGCCCGTGGCCCACGGTTGCTCAGCTCCCTCGGTGGCGACCGCCCAGGTGCCGCCCTCGCGGAGATCGCCCGTGTACTCGACCATCCAGCGCGCCAGGCGCTCGCGCGTCGTGATCGCCTGCCAGAGGTCGTCGATGTCGGTCGCGTAGACCTCTTCGTAGACGAGGCGGAAGCCGTCGCCGTGCCGCTCGATGGTGGGGTTGTCGACGGTCATGATGCACTCCTGTTCTCGTTGTGACTGGTCTTCTGCTGCGCTGTTGCACGCCGGCCGCGGGCGACCTCGGTGTGCAGCGCGTCGAGTCGCTGGGAGAGCGGCGCGCACAGCGCAGCGAGGGCGCGCTCCGCAGCATCCGGCCCCGCAGGGTCGAGGGCATAGAGCCGACGCGCGCCCTCGGCGCGCACCGTCGCGAACCCGTTCTCGCGCAACACCTTCAGATGCTGCGACACGGCGGGCTGCGAGATGCCGAACTCGGCCCTGACGATGTCGGTCAGGACGCCAGCCGGCTGCTCCCCCAGCGCGAGCACCGCGACCAGCCGTCGCCGCACGGCATCCGCGAGCACCTCGAACTCATGCATCCTCAAATCATATAAGCATCACCTTATATCCTCAATAGGAATCCACGCTGAGACCCCGTCTTAGCACCGAGGCCCCGTCGTAGTTCGGTGACTACGACGGGGCCTCGGAAGCAAGACGGGGTCTCGGCGAATGCTCGGCGGGGCCCGGCGGGGCCGGCG
>NZ_CAKKLJ010000009.1 GCF_918698005.1 Microbacterium sp. Bi121 | reverse complement strand
GCCGCAGCTTGTTCACGCCCACGAGGGCACGCAGCTTCGGCCAGGAGATCGAGCGGCCACCGGGGATCAGCGCGAAAAGGTACGTGTTGTCGCTGCGCTTGACCACGAGCGTCTTGACGATCCCGGATGCCGGGATGCCGAGAAGCTCCGCAGCCTCGTGGAGGCTGCGGGCGTTCGGACGCTCGCGGATCTCGATGTCGAGACCACGGGCGGCCGCGGCATCCCGGACCCGGTCGAGGGGATCGGTCACGCGTCGGGGGCTGCGAGCGGGTCGTCCGCGACCCAGAGCTCGTCATCCGTGCGCAGTGCCTGCCATGCGGCGTAGAGAACGCCGGCCGCTGCGGCAGCACCGAGGATGATCGCGACGATGGAGCCGAGCCCTGGGCCCTGCTTCTTCTTCACGACGCGTCCCTTCGAGACGGTCAGTCCCTGGCGCTTTGCGTTCGCCACATCCCAGGCCGAGAGTGCGCTGCCGACGACACCGCCGACGATCGGGACGACCTTGTCGTCGACGACGTGGCGGCCGATCTTCAGACCGCGGTCGACGGTCGGCGCGACGCGACGATTGTAGGCGTCCTGGACCACAGGCAGAACCTGCTCGCGACCGACGCCTGCGAGCTGGCGACCGGCCTCACGGGCGATGTCGGCCGCGTGGCCGACGAGCTCCTGCTGGTGCTCCCAGAGGTCATTGGCGTCGTTCTGCAGACGGCGCAGTTCCTTCTTCCGCTTGCGGGTCAGGCTCACGATTGTTCTCCTGTCGATGTGGAGTACGGGTTCCCCATCTTGCCAGACGACCCTGGATACCGGCACTGATTCCGTCGACCCTTGTCATACGGGGCCGTCAGCGCTATCGTCCGGCACGTTTCCGGCCGGTCGGGCGCATGCTCTGCGAGAATGGATGCATGCCCCAGCACTCTCATGTCGCAACTCTGCACACCAACCACGGTGACATCGTCATCAACCTCTTCGGCGACCACGCCCCGAAGACGGTCAAGAACTTCGTCGGTCTCTCCGACGGAACCCAGGCCTGGACGGACCCGGCCACCGGCAAGCCCGGCGAGGGCGCGCTCTACAAGGACGTCATCTTCCACCGCATCATCCCGAACTTCATGATCCAGGGCGGCGACCCGCTCGGACAGGGCGTCGGCGGGCCCGGATACAACTTCAATGATGAGATCCACTCCGAACTGAACTTCAATGAGCCTTACATCCTCGCGATGGCGAACGCGGGCCTGCGCCGCAACGCCATCACGGGCGAGCTCGAGGGCACCAACGGCTCGCAGTTCTTCATCACCACCGACCCCACCCCGTGGCTCATGGGCAAGCACACGATCTTCGGCGAGGTCGCGGACGACGCGTCCAAGAAGGTCGTCGACGAGATCGGCGCCGTGCGCACCGCGGCGGGCGACCGCCCCGTCGAGCCCGTCGTGCTGCAGTCCGTCGACATCGCAGCGGTCTGACCACGCCACCTCTGGCCGATCCGGATGACGTCCTCTGAGTTCGCGAGCAACAGCGACAACTTCTGTTACCGCCATCCGGATCGGCAGAGCTTCGTGCTCTGCCAGCGCTGCATGCGCACCATCTGCCCCGAGTGCCAGACGCAGGCGGCCGTCGGCGTCATCTGCCCCGAGTGCATGGCCGCGGAGCGCAAGAATCGCACACCGGCGCAGAAGCGCGCGCAACGCCGTTGGGGTGGCCGATCGTCGGGGACGATCGCGGCGGCCACCCGCGGCGGGAAGCCCGTCGTCACCTACGCGCTGCTGATCATCACGTCCTTCATCGGGCTCGTGCAGCTGATTCCGGGCATCGGTGATGCGGTCACCGATGCGCTGTACTTCCGCGGTCCGTTCCTGTACCCGGCGCTCTTCCCGTTCCCGTTCGAGCCCTGGCGTCTGCTCACGACTGTCTTCGCGCACGGTGGATTCATCCATCTCGCGCTGAACATGCTCGGGCTGTGGATGCTCGGGCAGATCCTCGAGCCGATGCTCGGCCGCGCGCGCTACCTGGCGCTGTACCTGATCAGCGGCCTGGGCGGATCGGTGATGGTCGCGGTGCTCGCGCCGACCACGGCGACCGTCGGCGCATCTGGCGCGATCTTCGGCCTCATGGCGGCCCTGCTCATCATCGGGCGCCACATCGGCGGGAACGTCACCGGCATCCTGATCATTCTCGGCATCAACTTCGCGATCGGGTTCGTCTTCGGCGGCATCGCGTGGCAGGCGCACCTCGGCGGCGCGATCGTCGGCGCGCTGGTCGCCCTCATCTACACGCGCACCCGCCGCCGTGAGCAGCGCACCTGGCAGATCCTGTTGCTCGCCGCGACCGTCGTGGTGCTGATCGTCGTCGTGGCGTTCGTTCCTCCACTGGTCCTCCTGGCTTAACAGTCCAGGTCAGAAGTTGTTAACAGGGTTCTCCACCCCTGTGAATAACACCGGTGTAATTCTCCCCAGCCTGTGGATAACTCGGTGGATAACTTCCGAGTGACAACCACAGCACGAGAAGAGCCCCCCGCCGAAGCGAGGGGCTCTTCTCGAAAAGCGATGACCGACTACCGCCAGCGGGTCGTCATGAGGAAGCCGATGAGCGCGATGCCCAGGCCGATGCCGAGGTTCCACGATCCGATGCCGGGAATCGGCAGGGTCGAACCGGACAGGTAGAACACGAGGATCCAGGCGAGACCGAGCAGCATGAAGCCCAGCATGACGGGCTTGAACCAAACGGCGTTGGGAGCCTGCTCGCCCTCGCTGCGCTCGACGACGGGCTCTTCGCTCTTGCGGTCTCGTGCCATGCCGTCATTCTACCCATGAGCGCCCGCTTCCCTCGATTCGATGCGAGGTCGACAAGTCCGAAGGTTATGATCACGCATATGACTGCTCCCGCCACGCAGCCGACCGGGCGATCTCGCCCGCACGGCCGGTCGCGGGCCACGTTCACGAGTGTGCTCGGCGAGCTCCTGCTCACCGCCGGTGTGCTCGTCCTCCTGTTCATCGCGTGGCAGATGTGGATCGGCGACATCATCATCGGCGCCCAGGGCAACAGCGAGGGCCAGGCCGTCTCGCGGGAGTGGGCTGAGCTGCCGGCACCGGCGCCCCCGCCGTCGGTCGAAGACGACGACGGGACACTCCGGTACGAGCCGCCGAAGCTGGAGCATCCCGCGGACGGCATCGCGTTCGCCCAGATGCTCATCCCTCGATTCGGCTCGGACTACAACGTCAAGATCGCCGGCGGAACGAGTAGGCCCGTGACACTCGACCACGGCTGGATCGGCGTCTACGATCAGTCGGCGATGCCCGGCCAGGTCGGCAACTTCTCCGTGGCCGGCCACCGCACCACCTGGGGTGCGCCCTTGAACAGGATGGACAAGCTCGAACTGGATGATGCGATCGTCGTCGAGACCCGGGAGGGCTGGTTCACGTATCGGTTCAGGAACCTCGAATACGTGAAGCCGAGCGCGGTCGAGGTGCTCGCCGACGTCCCGCAGATGCCCGAAGTGCAGACGGGGGAGCGGTACCTGACTCTCACGGCCTGCTCTCCGCTCTATTCGCTCGCCGAGCGCATCGTCGGGTACGCCGTCTTCGACGGCTTCCAACCCCGGGCCGAAGGCGCCCCCGATTCTCTGGCCCCGGTCGACGACGTCGCCGCGCCGTCCTGGTAGGAGTTCTGATGTACGCAGCGCTGTGGCGCATCCTTCCCGGCCCGTGGTGGCTGCGGGTGCTGATCCTGCTGGTCGCCGTCGCGGCGATCCTGTACGGGCTGTTCTTCTACGTCTTCCCCTGGGTGAGCCCGATCATCACGCCGGGAGAGGTCGACCTGGAATGAGCGCGCGAGTGCTCGTGGTCGACAATCACGACAGCTTCGTGCACACCCTGGTCGGGTACCTTCGCGAGCTCGGTGCGTCCGTCACGCTGATCGAGGCGGATGCCGCCGATGCGGCCGGCTTCGCCGCCCTGCTGCCCGAGTACGACGGAGTGATGCTGTCGCCCGGTCCAGGTCGGCCGCGGGATGCCGGGAGCTCGGTCGACGTCGTCGAGCTGTGCGCCGGGCTGGGGATGCCGCTGCTCGGCGTGTGTCTCGGCCATCAGGCGATCGGGGCGGCATTCGGCACCGAGGTCTCCCACGCTCCGGAGCTCATGCACGGAATGGTCTCGACCGTCGAGCACGACGGGTCAGCCCTGTTCGACGGCATCCCCTCGCCGTTCGACGTCGGTCGGTATCACTCGCTGGCGCTCGCGGAGGGGGAGCTTTCCGCCGAGCTCACGGTCACGGCGCGCACGGCATCGGGGACGGTCATGGCCATCGCGCACCGCGACCTGCCGATCGTCGGCGTGCAGTTCCATCCAGAGAGCGTGCTCACGCAGCACGGCTACCGCCTGCTGGCCAACTGGCTCACCTCCGTCGGAGATCCGCGCGCCGTCGCGGCGGCGGCGACGTTGCATCCGCTCGCGTGAGCATCTCACTCGCGTGAGATGCTCACGGACGGGAGAAGGGTTTCGCGGGTTCAGATCGGCGCGAGACCGCGACATCCTTCTCGCATCGCAGACAGGACGGATGCCCGAGACGGGGCGGATGCCCGAGACCGGGGGTGCGTCACGGGGTTCGCGCGATGATCGCGCGACGGATGCTCGCGATCATCGGCTCCCTCGCGTCGAGGTCGGCCTGAGTGAGGCGGATGACGATCCATCCTTCGCTCTCGAGATGCCGCTGTCGCTGGATGTCCTTTCGCCACTGTTCCTTATCGGTCCGGTGGCCATCCCCCTCGTACTCGATCGCGACCTTGAGTTCGGGGTAGGCGAGGTCGATGCGCCCCAGCAGCACGCCGCCCGCCCGCACTTCCTGCTGCACGACCGGCTCGGGCAGACCGCTCGCGATGAGCAGCAGTCGCGTCTCGGTCTCCTTCGGGGACTCCACCCGCTCGCGTGCCTGACGCAGCGCAGTGCGGATCGTCGTACTCCCGGGGAACCGCCACCACTCATCGAGGCGACGGGCGATTTCGTCGCGCGTGCTCATCGGCCTGCCGGGCCCCAATCCCGGATAGTTGGATGCCGTCGTCAGCAGTGCATCGATGATCGTGACAGCCTGCTGCACGGTTAGCGTGCTCGCGCAGGTGAACAGCGCCGCGACCGGGTCGACGACCGGGCGTCCTTTGAGAATGCGTGTTTCGGCGCGATCCTCGCGCAGCCGACGTCCCTTCACCCCCGCGGTCTTCGGCGCGGCCCCCGTCGGCGGCACGATGACCTCGATCGGCTCGTCCGGTTCCCACATCGTCGGCAGCGGTAGTCCCCAGTCGCGGGCCGCCGTCAGCCCGCCGAACCGTTGACCCGGTTTCAGACGCGGCTCGTAGCAGCGGACCACGTCATCGAATGTCACCAGCTTCTCGCGTGAGCGGACTCCGTGGAACGGCCAGTGCAGATCGGGGGTGCTGCACCGGCCGCGACGGATGCCGGCGGCTTCCGCGCTGCGCACCGAGAACCTGTCGCCGGGACGGCGGGGAAGCGGAACTCTGTGTCGCATCCCCTGATACTGGCGCAGTCGCGCAAACCGGCAACCCGAGATTCTCTGGGCCTGTGCACAGGTCGCCCATCCGGTCGCACTGTGCAGAACGTGTCGCGGGCGACAGGTCGCGAGTCGATGCGAGAAGGATTGCGTCGCTCCGCCGGCCTGTGAAGCCGCGAAACCCTTCTCGCATCCGGCGCGAAGCCGGGGCGAGGCGAGGCGCGGGGGCGCGAGCAGGCGCGACTACTCGCCCGTGCAGTACCGGAGCTCGACGTCGGAGTGCACCGGCACATCGCCCGGTGCGGACGACATCGACGCAACCGTTGCCGGCGTCGTCGCGGGGCAGTCGGGCGACTCGGTCTGGATCGCGTTCAGTCCCAGTTCGCCGAGCTTCGCCGTTGCGGCGTCCAGCGTCCAGCCCGTGACGTCAGGCAGCGTCACGCGCCCGCTGGCGACGACGAGGTTGATCACCGTCTTCGGCGCGACCTCCGTGCCCTCTTCGGCGCTGGCCTCGAGTACGGTGTCGGCAGCACTCTCGGCATCACTGCGCGGCGTCACCGTGCCGAGTTCGAGCCCGGCCTTGGTCAAGGCATCCTTGGCGGCGGTCTGCGAGAGGCCGACGAGCTTCGGCACCTCAACGGTCTCGGCACCGGACGATACGTACAGCGTGATCGTCTCGCCGACCTTCACCGATTGCCCGGCCTCCGGATCGGTGCGGATGACGTTGTCCTCGGCGACGTCGGCATCGGCCTCATAGATGATCTCGGACTGAAGATCGAGGTCGAGCAGGTCGGCCTGCGCGCGCTCCGACGAGACATCGACGAGGTCGGGCACGATGCGGGAGGATGTCGGGATCTGCTCGCCGCGCGGCATCATGATCACCCACAGCAGAACCGATATCAGCAGCACGGCCAGCAGTGCGACGCCGGCCCAGATCCATGCCACCGGAGGGCCGGACTGCGTGCGGGTCATCGTGGTGTCGGAGCTCAGCTGCCGCAGAGACCGTGCGGTCTCCTGCGCCTGCCGCGGGCTCGGCCCGTACAGCTCGCTGGTGAGCGCGCCCAGCTGCTTCTTCGTCGGCGCCTTGCCGGTGACAGCGGAGTCGAGCGCGAGGCGGAAGCTCGCGGCATCCGGATACCGCTGGTACGGATCCTTCGCGAGGGCGCGGAGCACGATCGGGTCGAGCGTCTTCGGCGCGTCCTCCTTGACCTCGGTCGGCGGCACCGGCGCCTCACTCACGTGCTGGTACGCGACGGCGACGGGGGAGTCCCCGCGGAACGGCTGGCGCCCGGTGAGCAGCTCGTAGAGCACGACACCGGTCGAATACAGATCGGCCCTGGCATCCACAGGCTCGCCCTTGGCCTGCTCGGGGGAGAAGTACGCGGCCGTGCCGAGGATCTGCGTGGTCTCGGCGACCGTGGATGACGAGTCGGAGACGGCGCGGGCGATGCCGAAGTCCATGACCTTGACCTGGCCGCGATCGGTGACCATGACGTTGCCCGGCTTGATGTCACGGTGCACGACGCCGGCGCGGTGCGAGTAGTCGAGGGCCTCGAGGATGCCGTCGACGTAGCGGACCGCGTCCTCGACGGACACAGGCCCGGCCGCGATGATGTCCTTCAGCAGCCGACCCTGGACGAGCTCCATGATGATGTACGGCTCGCTGTCGGCGGACGTCGCGCCATCGGCGGATCCAGGGTCTCCGGCATCGAAGACGCGCACGATCGACGGGTGCGACATGCGCGATGCAGCCTGCGCCTCGAGCCGGAACCGGGTGCGGAACGCCGTGTCGCGGGCGAGCTCGGGATCGAGGATCTTGATCGCGACGTCGCGCCCGAGTGTGAGGTCGTATCCGCGGTACACCTTGGCCATGCCGCCGTGGCCGATGAGCTCGTCCACACGGTACCGCTCAGCGATGATGCGCGGCTCTGCTGCCAATGATCAGTCCCCCGGAATTCGGCGCCTCAGGATGCGGCGCGGTTCAGCTGTGCACAAGGCTACTTCAGCCCTGCTGAGCGTCACCTTCGGCGCCGCCGCCCTCTTCGGCCGGTGCTGCGGCGATCGGGACGCTCATTTGCGGAGACGGGTCGGACTCGCGCTGCTCGTCGCCGCCCGAGCACAGCGCCGTGTACGTGGCGGTGGCCTGGAGACCCTCTGCGCCGAGCGTGATCGGCGCACTGCGCACGCCGGGGTCGAACGCACGTGCCGTGCTGCCGTCGTCGAAGGTCGCGTTGGTGATCGCGACCTTGTATCCGCTGAGGGTGCCGGTGCCGCTCGGGCAGGTGAAGTTGGTCCAGTTCAGCGTGACGACGGTGCCGGTGTTCGGGTCGCCGGTGATGGTCGGGGCGCTCTGCGGGCTGCCGAGCTGCACGCGGTCGCCGAACAGGGTGAGCGTGATGGGCGCTCCCTGCTCCAGGTCGCCGCGGGGGCTGACGGACTCGACCGTGCCGACCTGCGCGTCGGACGACGCCGCCGTGGACCCGGTCTCGCAGACCGGAGCGAGCCCGGCTTCCCTGGCCTTGGCCATGGCGTCGTCGCACGACAGACCGACCAGTCCCAGGCCGTCGACGCTGATGCGGGTCTCCGTCGGGGTCGGGGTCTGCGACGGCGTGTTCGACGGCGTCTTGGATGCTGTGGTCGAGGGTGGCGTCGACGGGCCGGCGTCCGGCTCGTTCTGGTTCAGCAGCGCGAACAGAGTGCCGGCGAGAACGATCACGAGCAGGACGATCAGCGCGATGAGCGGCCACGTCCACGGGCTGCGCTTCTTCTTGCCGTCTTCACCTTCTACGACCTCATCGGTCGGCAGCTGCGCGGTCGTCGGCAGGATGCGCGTCGTGCCGTCATCGCCGGAGGCGGTCAGGAGACGGGTGGCGTCATCCCCGGCCGCTGCACCGGCGATCGCCGGCACGGCGATCGCCGCGGAGTTCAGATCGCCGCGACGCAGCGCCTGAGCCGCACGCGCCACCGTCGCCGAGGACGACGGGCGGTCGGCCGGCTTCTTGGCGATCATCGCCATGACGAGGTTCTGCACCGGGATCGGCACGGTGACGGGCAGCGGCGGGGGCTGCTCGTTGATCTGCGCCATCGCGATCGCGACCTGCGACTCACCGGTGAACGGGCGCTTGCCTGCGAGGCACTCGTACGCGACGATGCCGAGTGAGTACGTGTCGGTCGCGGGGGAGGCCGGGTGACCGGATGCCTGTTCGGGGGAGAGGTACTGCACGGTTCCCATGACCTGACCGGTCGCGGTCAGCGGCACCTGGTCGGCGATGCGGGCGATGCCGAAGTCGGTGATCTTGACGCGGCCGTCCGGGGTGATCAGCAGGTTTCCCGGCTTGATGTCCCGGTGCACGAGACCGGCGGCGTGCGCCGCCTGAAGAGCGGATGCCGTCTGCGCGACGATGTCGAGGGTCTTGTCCGCGCTCAACGAGCCGTCGCGTTCGAGCACTGTCGACAGCGCCTCGCCCGGGACGAGCTCCATGACGAGGAACGCGGAGCCGTTCTCCTCGCCGTAGTCGAAGACGCTCGCGATGCCCTCGTGGTTGACGAGGGCGGCGTGCCGCGCTTCAGCGCGGAATCGCTCGAGGAATCCGGGATCCCCCATGTACTCGTCCTTGAGGATCTTGATGGCGACGGTACGTCCGATGACGTGATCCGTCGCTTCCCAGACCTCGCCCATACCGCCGATCGCGATACGCGACTGAAGCTCGTATCGACCACCGAACGACACACCCTGCGTCGGCCTCATTTGTTCAGCACCGCCTCAATGATCTTCTTCGCGATCGGGGCGGCGAGTGTGTCACCGGAGCCCGACTGTCCCATCCCGCCGCCGTCTTCCACGACGACGGCCACCGCGATCTGCGGGTTGTCCGCCGGTGCGAAACCGGTGAACCACAGTGTGTACGGATCGTCTGGTTCGTGTTCGGCCGTCCCCGTCTTACCGGCGACCTCGACCCCGTCTATTCTTGCACCCTGAGCCGCGCCATCCGTGACGCTGGCGACCATGGCTGCGGTCACATCGTCGGCCACACCGGCCTCGACGGCACGGCCGAACTCCTCGTCCGGGTATTCGCGCACGGTGGACAGGTCGTTGCCGATCACGGCATCCACCAGTCTCGGCTTCATGACCAGGCCGTCGTTGGCGAGTCCGGCCGAGATCATCGCGACCTGCAGCGCCGTCGCGGTCACCTGCCCCTGACCGAATCCGGTCAGCGCCGTCTGCGGGTCGTTGAGGACCCGGGGGTAGCTGGACTTGGCGACGGGGAGCGGCGTGGTGAACTCCTGGTTGAAACCGAACTTCTCCGCGATATCGAAGATCGTCTCGCTGCCCAGTTCAACGGCGAGCTCTGCCATCGGGATGTTGCAGCTGAGCTTGACGGCCTCGGCGATCGTCACGGTGGAGCCGGATCCGCACGTGCCGCCCCAGGCGTTGCGCACCTGGTTGTTGGATCCGGGGAGGGTGTAGCGAGCAGGATTGGGGAGCGTCGACTCGGGCGTCCACTCGCCGGTGGCGTACGCCGCCGCGGCGACGAGCACCTTGAACGTCGATCCGGGAGGGTTGACGTCGTCGGTCGCGTTGTTGATGAGCGGGTTGGGCTTGAGGGCATCCAGAGCGTTGTACGCCTCTTCAGCCTGCGTCGCGCTGTGCACGGCGAGCTCGTTCGCGTCGTATCCCGGCGTCGAGTACATCGCGAGGATGCGTCCCGTCGACGGCTCGATCGCGACCGCTGCGCCCTGCTTGTCGCCGAACGCCTCGTACGCGGCGCGCTGGGCCGCGGCATCCAAGGTCAACTCGATGCTGAATCCGCGTTGCGGCTGTCCGGAGACGATCCGCTCGATCTCGGCGAGGAAGGCGCTCGCACCGGTGCCCGAGAGGTCGGCGTTGAATGCGTTCTCGATGCCGGTCGAAGACTGCAGCGCCGGGTTGAAGAACCCGGTGACGCTCGACCACATCGGCGAATCGACGTACTCGCGCTGGTAGCGGTACTCGTCGTCGGACGCGACGGAGGACACGATAGGGGAGTCGTCCACGAGGATCGATCCGCGCTGGATCTCGTAGCTGGCCAGCAGCGAACGGGTGTTGCCGTCTGCCTGGCCGAGGTTGTCGGCCTCGACGACCTGGATCCAGCTGGTCGCGACGAACAGCGACAGGAACATGAACAGCATCACGATGCTGAGTCGGCGCATCTCTTTCGTCATCAGCCGATCACCACCCTGGGCTGGCGGCGCACGCCGTCGGATATCCGCAGCAGCAGTGCCACGATCAGCCAGTTGGCGACGAGTGAGGATCCGCCGGCCGCGAGGAACGGCGTGGTCAGACCGGTCAGCGGGATGACGCGGGTCACGCCGCCGACCATGATGAACACCTGCAGCGCGATCGTGAACGACAGCCCGGTCGCGAGGAGCTTTCCGAAGTCGTCCTGACCGGCGATGCCGATGCGGATGCCACGGCTGACGAACACCATGTACAGGCAGAGGATCGCGAACAGGCCGATGAGGCCGAGCTCTTCGCCGAGGCTCGGGATGATGTAGTCGCTCTCGGCCAGGGGAGTGATGTCGGGGCGTCCCTGGCCGAGGCCGGTGCCGATCAGGCCGCCGTGGGCGAGGCCGAAGATGCCCTGAACGAGCTGGAACCCTGGGCCCCTCGGGTCGACGACCTCTGGGTCGAAGGCGTACAGCCAGTTCGTGAAGCGTCCGTGCACATAGGGGAGGATCTGGGTCGCCGCGGCGACGCCGGCCGCGACCATCCCGAGGCCGATGAGAACCCAGCTCGTCTTGCCCGTGGCGACGTAGAGCATCGCGATGAACAGGCCGAAGATGAGCATTCCGGTGCCGAGGTCGCGCTGGATCACGATGATGCCCAGCGAGATCAGCCAGACGACGATGACCGGGCCGAGTTCGCGCATGCGCGGCCACGTGATCCCGAGGAATCGCTTGCCGACGGAGGTGAGGCTCTCGCGGGTGCGCACGAGGTAGCCGGCGAAGAAGATCGCCAGGCAGATCTTGGCGATCTCACCCGGTTGGAACGAGAAGATCCCGCCGATCGAGACCCAGACATCCGCGTTGGCCTCTGCGACCCCGAGGCCGGGGATGAACGGCAGCAGCAGGAGCAGGATGCCGGCGAGCCCGAACAGGTACGTGTAGCGGAACAGGATGCGGTAGTTGCGCAGCAGGATGACGATCGTGATCGCACCGGCGAGCGAGATCGCCGTCCACGCCAACTGCTTGGTGGAGAAAGCGGCCCAGCCGGTGTAGTGCTCGGCGATGTCGAGGCGGTAGATCATCGCGATGCCGAGGCCTGTGAGCAGCGTCGCGATCGGCAGCACGAACGGGTCGGCGTCGGATGCCACGGCGCGCAGCACGAAGTGCAGGGCGAAGGCGAGGATGGCGAGGCCGCCGCCGATGAAGAGGATGAACGGGTCGATCAGGCCGAGGGCGCCGAGCTGCACGAGTGCGAGGGCTGCGCCGCTGATCGCGCAGGCGAACAGCAGCAGCCAGAACTCGCGGTTGCGCTGGGTCTGCGGCATCCGCATCCGCTTGAGCGCCTTGATGACGGCGGTGTCGGCGGCGACGTCGGCGCTCATCCGATCACCTCCTCGTCGGTGCTCGCGGGGGCGCTCTGCGGGGTGCTCGTCGGGGTGGGGCTCGGCGACGGGGTCGCCGTCTCGCCCGTGACGGCCTCTTCTCCGGCGCGCAGCCGGTCGACGATCGCCATGGCGTCCGAGAGTGAGCGGGCGGTGATCGTCCGCTCGACGGTGGCGCGCTGGTATGCCGGCAGGTTCGCCAGGAGGATGCCGGTGTCCTCGAGCTCGGTCGACAGCGAGATCGGTCCGATGTTCTGCTGCACGCCCTGGAAGATCACGACGCTGTCCTCATCGGCGCCGACGAAGTAGCGGGTCTGCGTCCAGTTGTAGGCGAGGATGCCGGCGCCGGTGAGCGCGAGGATGACGACGACGAGGGCGGCGACCCAGCCGATGCGACGGCGTCTGGCCCGGCGACGGTCCTCCTCGATGAGCTCCTCGAGGTAGTCGGCGGCTGGCTCGAAGTGCGATGGGTCGTTCGCGGCCTGTCGGACCGGGTGCAGCCAGCTCGTCCTGGGGGCACGGGTCGGCGGGATGAGGACGCCGGACGGAGTGGACGCCGCTCCGACGATGGTGGGGGTGCCGGAGGAGAGCGGGTGCAGGCCGCCCACCTCGACGAGCACGATCGTGACGTTGTCCGGTGCGCCGCCGTCGAGCGCCTGCTTGAGCAGGTTGTCGGCGGTGCGGCCCGGGGCGAGGCCCATGCGCATCGCCTTGAGGATGTGCGTCTCGTCGACGACACCCG
The DNA here is from genome assembly GCF_918698005.1 of Microbacterium sp. Bi121. GTDB lineage: Bacteria > Actinomycetota > Actinomycetes > Actinomycetales > Microbacteriaceae > Microbacterium. The sequence continues at coordinate 55,199 of NZ_CAKKLJ010000009.1, read as the reverse complement.
AGAGCCCGTCGGAGCACAGCAGCCAGCGGTCGCCCGGGAGCGTCGGCATGACGAACATGTCGAGCTCCGGGTCGTGTTCCATGTCGCTGAGCACGCGCATGAGCACGGAGCGACGCGGGTGGTAGCGGGCCTCTTCGGGCGTGATGCGGCCCGAGTCGACCAGGCGTTGGACGAACGTGTGATCCGCGGTGATCTGGGTCAGCTCGTCGTCGCGATAGAGGTAGATGCGCGAGTCGCCGATGTGGCCGATGACGGCGTGGTCGTCGACCATGATGATCGCGCTGACGGTGGTGCCGAGTCCGGCGAGCTCCGGCTGCTCCTTCGCTGCGCGGATGAGGTCGCCCGCCGCGGTCGTCGCCGCCGCCTGCAGGGAGGCCTGCGCGTCGTCCGTCGAGGAGAACGCCTGGTCGAGCTGCTCGAGGTGCTGGATGGCGATGGTGGATGCCACGTCTCCACCGGCATGCCCGCCCATGCCGTCGGCGACGGCGAACAGGTTCGCTCCGGAGTAACCGGAGTCCTGGTTGTTGGACCGGACCTTCCCGGTGTGGGAGATCGCGGAGGCGGATCCTTCGAAGACCATGCCGGGTTCAGGCCCGCAGCTCGAAGGTCGTGGCGCCGACCTTGACCGTGTCGCCGATGCTGATGGGCGCCGGAGCGCTGCCCAGGCGCTTGCCGCCGAGGAAGGTTCCGTTGGTCGAGTCGAGGTCCTGGATGGCCCAGGTGTCGCCCCGCAGCAGGAGGCGTGCGTGGTGGCTGGAGGTGTAGTCGTCGCGGATGACGAGGCCCGACTCGCTGGAGCGGCCGATCGTCATGGCCTCTGTACCCAGAGGGAGTTCGAGCCCGGCTTTCGGTCCGGAAGTGATCACGAGCTTCGCGACGCTGCTCGTGGTGGCGGCGGAGCCGTCTCGCGGGGAGGGCTTGGGCTTGGATGCCGGTGCCGGAGCGGCGGCGACCGGAGTGCCGCTCGCTGCCTCGGCGGGGAGCTTGCGCACCTTCACGCCGAACAGGTCGGCGCGCAGCGAGTAGACGACGCCGAACACGAAGAACCACAGCAGCACCAGGAAGCCGATGCGCAGCAGCAGGAGGACGAGTTCACTCATCGTGCGGCCCCTTCTGCGGCGACCGCGACGACGCGGAAGACGAGGTCCGTGCGACCGATCGTGATGGTCGTGTCGCTCGGCAGAGGCGCCTCGCGCACCTTCTGTCCGTTGACCTTGGTGCCGTTGGTGGATCCGAGGTCGCGCATCATGGCGCGCTCGCCGTCCCATAGGACTTCGACGTGCTTGCGGCTGGAACCGGCGTCCCCGATGGTGATGTCGGCGTCGCTGCCGCGACCGATGACCGTGCGCGCGCGTGAGAGCGAGTGCCGGCGACCGTCGACGTCGATCACGGCCTGCCAGCTGACGCGGCCCTCGATCGTGCCGGAATTCACGCGCACTGTTCCGGTGGCGACCTTCTCGTCGGATTCGAGCGCGATCGAGACGGGTCCGGAGAAGCTGTACCCCTGCGCCTTGGCGTGCTTGGTCACCAGCGCGTGGAGTTCGTCGGTGAGCGCACCGCCGAGGGCGTGCATCCGGTCGTAGTCGTCGCCGCTCAGGCGCACGACGAAGCTGTTCGGCACGATGATGCGGTCGCGGCTGACGACGGCGGCCTTGATGTCGGCCTCCCGGCGCAGCGCCGAGGCGATCTCCACCGGCTGGATGCCGCTGCGGAAGGTCTTGGCGAAAGCGCCGTTGACGGCGCGCTCAAGACCCTTCTCAAAGCTGTCAAGTAGTCCCACTGGGCTCCTCTGGCATGGCGGCGGTAGCAACATCGTAGCCAGACCACCTGGGTACGCGCCCCTTTGCGGCCCCGGCCGCACGTTCTGCGCCGGTGAAAGTGCGTGATATCCTCGTGAAGTTGAGTTCTTCGGAGCGAGACGCTCGCGCGAGTGGCGGAATGGTAGACGCGCTGGCTTCAGGTGCCAGTGTCCTTATGGACGTGGGGGTTCAAGTCCCCCCTCGCGCACGCGAGTGAAATGGCCCCCGACCTGGGATTCCAGGACGGGGGCCATTCGCATGCGCAGGCCGTTCGGGTCGTGCAGGGTCGACGGGGGAGCGCTATCCCCGATACGGGTGCAGCCGGAGCACGGAGCATTCGATCCTCCCCGGTACGACCGCCGCTTCTCCGGCATCCGTGACGCACGTCGTGAACTCCGCCGGTGCGACTCCGGGGGTCGGAGTCGCGTCCAGCTCGTCGTTGCCTGCGAAGGCGCCGGCCTCCCACATCTGAGTGCAGAGCGCTTCAGCATCCTCGATGGCGACGACCCCGTCCGGGGTGGCGACACTGGCCGCGGCTCCAGACAGCGTGCCGTCGGCGTTTCGGTACGGACCTTCGAGGCAGTAGACGATGCCGGTCTCGCTCACCGGCGCCTCATTGAGGAGGACGACGGCGGCGATACCCGAACCGGCGATGGCGAGGAGGCCACCGGCGATCGTCAGTCGGCCCCAGAGCGTCTTCCACCATCTCGGACGGGACAGGTCGCCGCGCATCTGCTCGATGAGGAGGTTCTGCACCTCGCGGTGGTGAGGCATTCCATCGACGGGACGGTTCACGCGCTCGCCTCCTCTGCTCGTGGCAGATGGCGATCCGGCGTTGCGTGCAACCGGGCTCTCGCGCGAGACAGCCGCGCCTTCACGGTGCCCTCTGAAGCACCGAGCACCACGGCGGCGTCGGCTGTCGACAGTCCCTGGACGACGCAGAGAACGACGACGCTCGCGTCTCGAGCGCTCAGCTGCAGCAGAGCGCTGCGAACGTGGTGCGAGACGTTCAGCGCGTCCATCGCGCTCGCCGCCTCATCAGGGTGGTCGGTGACCTCGCCAGCGTGAGGGATTCGCTTGAGCAGTCCTCGGTAGCGCCGACGCGAGCGGACACCGTTCTTCGCAGTGCGAGAGGCCGCGGCGATCAGCCAGGGCAGAACGGACCCGTCGACCACTCGCACCTTGTCCCGCTTGCGCCACAGCTCGAAGAATGCGGTGGCCGCGACCTCTTCGGCGTCCCGAGTGGAGCGCAACAGGAGGAGCGCGACGTGGAAGACGGCGGCCTGGTGGCGGTCGTGCAGCAGTCGATATGCCGGCTCGTCACCGCGCGAGAGGCGGAAAAGGAGCTCGCCATCGCTGGACGCGCTGCGCGCGAGCGGATCCGACACGTTCTCACCTCTAGCCACGGTCGCACCTCTGACTCGACCACTGAGGCGATCTTACGGGGCCGGTCACACGCGCTCGACCGGCATCCAGAGCTCGGTCGTCGCCGTGCTGAAGTCGTCGGCGCGCTCGAGAACCGCCACGATCGAGGGACCAGGGCGCAGGCGCCACGGGTTCGAAGGGAACCAGTCCGTCGCCGACGACGCGTACGCGTCCTGCAGCGCAGCGGGGTAGGCGCCGGACGTGAGGAACACGACCCAGTCGCTCTCCGGCACCTCGATCGCATCGAGGTCCTCCGGCACAGCGGTCGCGGCATCCACCGCCACTCCGTGCAGATAGGTGAGCTCACTCCCCTCGGTGTAATCGGGGTCGACGTCGGCGCTGACCTGCAGCAGGCCGGCGGGTTCTGTGCTCGACAGCGCCTTCAGGCGAGCGTGCTCGGATGCCGGGATGCCGGCGATATGCGCCTGGATGTTCGGATTCACGCCCTGATGGATGAGCGGCACTCGAGCGGCATGCCCCACTAGGCGGAAGTCGGGGCGGTGGGTGATGCGGGTGTCCATGGAACTGTTCCCTTCGACGGTCAGGCGGAACCTGAGTTTCGGTTGCGATCGAAGGGGACCGCCATCGGCTCGGACCTCGGCAGGGCTCGCGCCGTGCACCGAGCGGAACGCCCGGCCGAACGCCTCGGTCGAGCCGTAGCCGTAGCGCACCGCGATGTCCAGCATCCGCTCGCCGGACCCGGCATCCGGAGCGACGATGTCAGCCGCCGCGACGGTCATGCGCCGACGCCGGATGTACTCCGACAGCGGCATGCCGGCGAGCGACGAGAACATCCGGCGCAGGTGATACTCGGTCGTCCCGACCTGCGTGGCGAGCCCGTCGATGTCGACATCCTCGGTGAGGTGCGCCTCGACGGTCTCGATGAGGTGGTTGAGCTCTGCGATCACGTGATCTCCCTTCGCACTCCAGCCTGATGTCCGAGTGTCGCCGGCACCCGATAGTTGGTGTCGGATCAGATCCAGCCGCGCTCCTCGGCCAAGAGCACCGCCTGCTGCCTCGTCGCGACGTGGAGCTTCGACAGCACGGCCGAGATGTGGTTGCGCACCGTGCCGGGAGCAAGCGACAGCGTGCGCGCGATCTGCCCCGTCGTCTCGCCGCGCCGACCCGCTCGCAGCACGTCGAGCTCACGGTCGGTCAGCGGGCAGCGCTCGTCGCTCAGGGCATCCGCTGCCACCTCGGGGTCGACGTAGCGCGCGCCTGCCGCGACGCGGCGGATGACCTCCGCGACCTCGTCGGCACCGCGCGACTTCGGGAGGAAGCCGGCGACTCCGGATGCCAGCGCTCGCCGCAGCACGCCCGGCCTCGCATGCCTCGTCACGACCACGCACCGCGCGGTGATCGAGCGGCTCAGGCGCTCGGCCACTTCGACGCCGTCGAGACCCGGCATCTCCAGGTCGAGCAGGCAGACATCCGGCTGCAGCTTCTCCGCCATCGCCACGGCCTGCAGCCCGTCAGCGCACTCGGCCACGACGTCGATGTCGTCCTCGAGTCGCAGCAGCGCGGCCAGCGCCGAGCGGATCATCGCCTCATCGTCCGCGAGCAATACCCGGATCATCGCGATGCCTCCGCTTCGGTCGCAGCATCCGGAACCGTGACGATCACATGGAACTCGCTCTTGCTGCGCTCCACGCGCACCTCGCCGCCTGCCTCCGCGATCCGCCGGGTGATGCCGTCGAGCCCCGACCCGCCAGACCCGTCGCACCCAGACCCGTCGCCGGAAACCCCGTTGTCGGATGCCGCGTCGTTCGCGATCTCATACCGCCATGCATCGCCGTCGCGCGCCAGGGACAGACGAGCCCAGCGTCCGCCGCCGTGCCGCAGCACGTTCGTCGTCGTCTCGCGGATGACCGGCCCCAGGACGGATGCCGGCGCGTGGGCCGCATCGGCGGACACCCTGGCATCCGCCGTCGTCCCTGCCGCGCGCAGGAGGTCGACGGCATTGGCGATCTCGTCCGGAAGCGGCACGCCGCGGAAGCGCATCGCGAGGTCGCGCGTCCCCTGCCGAGCCTCGGCCACGCTCGCACGCGCGAGTCGGAGCTGCTGCAGCGCGGCATCGCGGTTCTCGTCTTCAGACCCTGTCTTGTCGAGCAGCCGCTCTGCCAATTCGAGCTGGAGGGCGATGACCTGCAGGTGGTGACCCTGCAGGTCATGAACATCGGTGGCGACCCGCAGCCGCTCCTGCATCGCCCCCAGGCGCGCTTCGGACGCCCTGGCCCTGTCGAGCGTGACGAGAACGTCCCACCACCACAGCGACATCACGGCCATCACCGGCAGGGAGACGCCGATGAAACCGAACACCCACCAGGCGCCGACCACCTCGGCGTCGGCGTCGGCGAACGCCGTTCGCAGGTCGATGAACCAGAGTGCGGCGAGCACGACCATCGCCACGAGCAGCAGCCGTACGCGGACGCCGCGCGGCCAGTTCAGCAGTGCAAGCGACTGGATGAGAGGCAGCGTCCCGACGAGCCAGAGTCCGCTGAGGACGCCGGTCACAACCCCGAACGCGATCGCGACCGCAATGGGGATGAGGATGCCGCGCCAGCCGGCGACCGGGCCAGCGGCGTCGTCGCGGTGGCGGTACTGCAGCAGCAGCGGAAAGCTCGCCGCGCACCAGACGAGGCCGCCGATGCCGATCACGGCGAGCGTTGCGAAGTCGAAGCCCAGACCCCCGAAGATGCTCAACCAGACGAATACGACCATCACCTGGAAGGCCATGACGCCCGACACGGTGTACCACCAGGTCGCCGTTATGCCCTGGTTCAGGCGGCGTGCACCGATCACCTCTGGGAGGGCGGAGCCGGGCGGGACTGTACTCATGCCCTCAGCCTATGGGCGTGACAGATGTCACCCATCGGGCGTGCGATGCTCCGGGAGAGAGGTGACAGCCCGACACTTCTGGGATGCCGCGGCACCGGCTGGACTGTACTCATGAACCTCATCGAGACCTTCCAGAACCTCGTCGCCCAGGTGCCCGAACTGGTCCAGCCGCTCATCGTCGCCCTCGCCGGCGCCGTGCCCTTCATCGAGGGCGAGGGCGCTGCGACCATCGGCATCCTCGGCGGCATCCCTCCTGTGATCGCAGCCATCGCGGCGATCGTGGGCAACTTCCTCTGTGTCGCGCTCCTCGTGCTGCTGAGCTCGAAGGCCCGTGCCGCGGTCGTCGGCCGTCGCCGCGCGGGTGCGCTCGTCGGCGCTGACGGCCGCCCAGTCGCGGATGCCGGTGCCGCCGGCATCCCGATCGAGGACGACAACGCGCGCAAGACGGCCCGCAAGCAGAAGTTCCAGCGGGCGCTCGACCGCTACGGCGTTCCAGGGGTGAGCCTGCTCGGCCCGCTGCTGCTGCCGACGCAGTTCACCGCGACGATGCTCGCCGCCATCGGCGTCAGCAAGGCGCGCGTGCTGATCTGGCAGGCCGTCGCGATCGTCGGCTGGACGACCGTGCTCTCGCTGCTCGCCAGCGGAATCGTGCACTTCGCGGTCTGATGACGAGAGGTTGACGCCCTCACGCGCGGCGTCAACCTCTCAGCAGCGCGCGGAGGCCGGGGATGCCGGCTTCCGCATACGCGTCGCGCTGGCGCTGGGCTCCGGTCCCCGCCTCCAGGATCCGATCCAGATGCGCTGCCGCGAACGCCAGATCTCCGCTCGCGGTCAGCGCCGGGGTGATCACCTGCATCAGCAGGCTCACCGCCTGCCGTTCAGGAATGAGATCACCGCTGAACGGATCCACGAGGGTGGCATCCAGACCCTCCCGTGCTGCCGCCCACAGCGAAGCCTGAACGGCATCGCCGTCGCGCATCGGCACATCCATGTCAGCTGCCGACTCGACCAGAGCACGACCGAGGGCGGCGCACAGCAGGGCGTCCTCTGTCGTGAGTTGAGCGTCGAAGATGCGCAGTTCGACAGTCGGATACGTCTCCGACAGACGAGCAGCCCAGCAGACCGAGGCCAGATCGGGGATCACGTGCTGCGTGACAAGACGGTCCACCGTCGCACGGTAGTGCCCCATGTCTCGGAAGTGGGGAGGACAGCCTGTCAGCGGCAGCCGTCTCATGATCACGGTGCGCCAGCTGTGATGCCCGGTGTCGCGCCCGTCGGCGAACGGGGAATTGCCCGTCACGGCGAGCAGAACCGGCATCCAGGCGCGGACGGCGTTCAGCGCCCTCACTCGTGCCTCATCGTCCAGCAGCTCGACGTGCAGATGCAGCCCGTTGACGTGGTGGCCGTCGACGATGTGGCCGAGCCAGTGCGCGACCGTGCCGTAGCGCTCGGATGTCGAAACCGATGCCTCCGGTCCGATGCCGAAAGGTGTGCCGGATCCGATGGCGACCGCGCCGTGGTCTCGCGCGAACGATGCCAGTGCCAGGCGGAATGCGCGCAGTTGCTCGCGGGCGGCGCTCAGAGTCAGCACGGGAGTGGTGGAGAACTCGACCTGCGAGGTGAGGAACTCCTTGCCGACAGTACCCACGCCGCTGGGCAGCGCCCTACGTGCGGCGCTGCCCAGCGGGAGAGGAACAAGAGTGTTCTCTTCAAGGAGTTGGAACTCCTCTTCGATACCGAAACGGGTCACGTTCGTCGTCTCGGAACGGATGATCTGTCAGATCACTTGTCGAAAGCATCCTTGACGTCGTCGCCGGCCTTCTTCAGATCGGCCTTGGCCTGATCCGTCTTGCCCTCGGCTTCGAGCTTCTCGTTGTCGGTCGCCTTGCCGGCGGCTTCCTTCATGTGGCCGGCGATGTCTTCTGCGGTGTGCTTCGCCTTGTCTCCAATGCCCATTGATCCATTCCTTTCGTCGGGGATCAGGTGATCCGTGGCAGACACGTTGGCACGGTCCGACGGATCGCGCGAAGGGGTTGACGGGCGCGCGGCCTGCGGTTAGAGCCCCACTGGCGATTCGCCATTCTCAACCTTTTGAGCGATGTTCGGATCGCCACACGCTGGTGGGCTGGAGATCATGACAGCAACGCGCACGCGCCTTCCAGACCGGCTCACCTCTCGACGAGGTGCCTGGGTGTCCCTCGGCATCGTCCTCATCGCCTTCGTCGCCCTGTTCGGCCTGTTCAGCCGGATCGATGCGCCGTCCGACAATGAGACGGGGCCGGCGGATTCGGAGTCGAGTCGCGTGAGCGCGCTGCTGGACGAGTTCCCCGATGCCGACGAGCAGTCGGTCATCATCGTGGCTTCGCGGGCGGATGCCGGTGAGCTGACGGCATCCGACATCGACGCCCTGGACGATCTCGTGCCCGCGCTCGACGAGCACACCGGCCTGGAGCCGTCGCCGCCGAGCGTCAGCGACGACGGCTACGCCGCGGTGATCGTCACGCCCATCAACGTCGGCGAGGACAACGCCGAGACCGCCGACATCGTGAAGGACCTGCGCGGATCGCTGCCGGACATCGATGGGCTCGCACTTCAGGTCACGGGCGGCCCGGCCTTCGGCGCAGACATCACCTCGTCGTTCGACGGCGCGGACTTCACGCTGCTGATCGTGACGATCCTCATCGTCGCGCTGCTGCTGATCATCACGTATCGCTCGCCGATCCTCTGGCTGCTTCCGCTCGTCGTGGTCGCATTCGCGGATCAGCTGGCATCCAAGGTCACGGGAGCTGTGGGATCGTGGCTCGACCTGCAGTTCGATGCCGGCATCATCAGCGTTCTCGTCTTCGGCGCCGGGACGAACTACGTGCTCCTCCTCATCTCGCGCTACCGCGAGGAGCTCGCCGTGAACGACGACCACCGAGCCGCGCTGAGCGCGGCCTGGCGCAAGACCGTTCCGGCGATCGTGGCATCCAACGTCACCGTCGTGCTCGCGCTGCTGACCCTCGCTCTCGCCGTCATCCCTGGTACGCGCGGGCTGGGCATCTCATCGGCCGTCGGCCTGCTCATCGCGCTCGCCGCAGTGCTCTTCGCGCTGCCGCCGCTGCTCGCGGTGTGCGGGCGCAGGGTGTTCTGGCCGTTCGTCCCGAAGCCGACCGCCGATTCCGCGGGTCATGCGGCTCCGAGCCGAGGATCCGTCTGGCATGGCATCGCGTCGGGCGTCATGAAGCGCCCTGCCGTGAGCCTCGTCGGCGGACTCGCGCTTCTCGCCGTCATGGCCACAGGACTGCTCGGAACGTCGGTCGGCCTGGACCAGGCGGAGAAGTTCCGCGTGCAGTCCGAGTCGGCCGTCGGCCTCGAGGTCCTCACCGATCACTTCGCCCCTGGGGAGTCGCAGCCGATCTTCATCGTCGCCGCATCCGATCAGGCGGACGAGGTCGTGGACGCCGTCACCGATCTCGGCGGCGTGGTGCGGGCGCATCCGACCGGCGAGACCGACGACGGTGCGCTGACCAGGATCATGGTGACCGGCGAGTACGCACCGGGGACCACGGAGAGTCTCGACCTCGTCGCGGAGCTGCGCGACGTGGTGCACGACATCCCTGACGCCGATGCGCTCGTCGGCGGCGCGGTCGCCACCGATCTCGACGCCCGTGCCGGCAACCAGCAGGACCTGCTGCTGATCGCGCCGCTCGTGCTCGCCGTCAGCTTGATCGTGCTGCTGGTGCTGCTGCGGTCGATAGTCGCTCCTGTGGTACTGCTGCTGGTGAACCTCGCGAGCGCCGCTGCCGCGATCGGCGTCGGGTCGTGGTTCAGTCGCGTGCTGTTCGACCAGCCGGCGCTCGATCTGCAGGTTCCGCTGCTGGCGTTCCTCTTCCTCGTCGCGCTCGGCATCGACTACACGATCTTCCTCGTGCACCGCGCCCGCGCCGAGGCCGAGACACGCGGCACCCGCGAGGGCATGGTGCAGGCGGTGTCGCACACCGGCGCCGTGATCACCAGCGCCGGGATCGTGCTGGCCGCGGTGTTCGCCGCGCTCGGCGTGCTGCCGCTGGTCACCCTCGGACAGCTCGGGCTCATCGTCGGAGTGGGTGTGGTGGTCGACACCCTGGTGGTCCGCACCGTCATCGTGCCCGCGCTGTTCGGGGTTCTGGGCGACCGGATCTGGTGGCCCAGGAAGGTCGCGAAGGGGCTGCGGCGGAAATCCTGATCTTTGTCCCCCATATGGGGGACAAACGCTTGCAGTTGGATATAGGCTGTCTTTGACGCACCCTCCGGTCGTCTTTGGCCCTCACCGCTCCCCCCGCGGTGAGGGCCGTTCCCGTTCTTGCAACATTTGGGTTACCTTCTGGTCGCAGCGGTTCCGCTGGAGCGACCCGCAGATAATGTGGGCTTCGTCGGGGCACCCCGGCGAGATTCCAGCAGAACGGCAGTACATGAGCACCCAAGGCACGGTCAAGTGGTTCAACTCGGAGAAGGGCTTCGGCTTCATCTCCCCCGATGACGGCGGCGCCGACGTCTTCGCGCACTACTCAGCCATCGAGTCAAGCGGCTACCGCTCCCTCGACGAGAACCAGCGCGTCGAGTTCGATGTGGCGCAGGGCCCCAAGGGCCTGCAGGCCGAGAACATCCGCCCTCTCTGAGGCAGATACACATAGCACTCCCTGAGCGGGAGCACGTCATCTGCGTGCCCTCGCCCGGGGAGTGCTGTGGCTTAAGCGGCTTCTTCGACGAGCAGGAGTGAGCGCAGAGCGGCAGCGTCGACCGCGCGGAACGCGGCCGGTTCGCCCTCGGCATCCTCGCCGAAACCCCACTCGGAGAAGATGACGGGGATCCCGAACTCCGCTGCGCCCTCGATGTCATGGAAGCGGTCGCCGATCAGCACGGGTCGCGAGGTGTCGGCGCCGGCAGCCTGGAGACGCTCGAGCGCCCAGCGGATGACGTCGCTCTTGCCGTCGCTGCGTCCGAGCTCCCCGGCGCGCGCACCGGAGATCGCGGTGAACAGACCGAGCAGTCCGTTGTGCTCGAGGATCGCGCGGACCTGGTTCTCCGGCTTCGTGCTCGCTGTCGCCTGCGGGATGCCGGCAGCGGCGACGTCGCGGATCACGTCGGGGACTCCGGGGTAGATGTCGACGGACGCCGCGTAACCGTCGCGCGCGGCGAGAGCGCGATAGGCGGTCAGCGCCTCACCGGCCCGCTCGGGGCTGAGGCCGGCGAGCTTCTGGAACGACTCGAACATCGGCGGGCCGACCCAGCGCGACAGCTGGGCGGCCTCCGGCGCGGGCAGCCCGAACGATTCGTACACTTCGAGCAGCCGGGGGAAGATGCCGGGCGTCGCATCGGCGATCGTGCCGTCGACGTCCCAGAGCACGCAGGTATAGGGGGAGTGCAGCATGCGTCCAGCCTATGGGCGCGCGCTCAGAACAATCGCGGGATGCCGGACTCGATGCCCTTCATCTCGTCGTAGTCGAGGACGAGACAGCGGATGCCGCGGTCCTCGGCGAGAACGCGGGCCTGGGGCTTGATCTCCTGGGCGGCGAAGACGCCCTGCACAGGAGACAGGTGCGGGTCGCGCCCCAGGAGTTCGAGGTAGCGGGTCAGCTGCTCGACGCCGTCGATGTCTCCGCGGCGCTTGACCTCGACCGCGATGGCCACGCCCGCGGCATCCCGAACCAGCAGGTCGACGGGACCGATCGCCGTCGGGTACTCGCGGCGTACCAGGGTCGCCCCGTCCGAGATGAGCGAGACCTGCTCGGCCAGCAGGCGCTGCAGGTCGGCCTCCACGCCGTCCTTCTGCAGGCCGGGGTCGATACCGAGCTCATGCGCCGAGTCGTGCAGGACTTCGTAGATCTGCACGCGCAGCGCATCGCCGGTCTTCTTGTGGGTCACGCGCCAGACGTCGATGACACCCGCACTCGCCTCTTCCTCGCCCGGCTCCTCGGCGGTGAGGGTGCACGGTGGGCTCATCCAGTTCAGCGGCTTGTAGCTGCCTCCGTCGGAGTGCACCAGCAGCGACCCGTCGCCCTTGTGCACGAGCAGACGCGTGGCGAGGGGCAGATGGGCGTTGAGGCGGCCCGTGTAGTCCACGGAGCAGCGGGCGATGACGAGGCGCACCCGACGAGCCTACTTCGTCCGGTGATCGTGCCGGGTGCGCTGTCCGGGGTTGTCCGGGAACGGGCGTACGGGCGGGGATGCGCTCGAGTGGCTCGCTTGAATGGGGGGCATGCCGAGACCGGAGTGGGCTGAGTACATCGTGGAGAGCGCCCACGCCGACGCTGCAGCGACGGGCGCCCTCATTGCTGTCGAAGCGCAGCGCAGTCGCCGCGTCCAACTCGAGGCTGCGCGGCGGCAGATCGAGGCCGCAGAGCGGCAGACCAACGCCGTCCGCGAGACGGCGTTGGCGACGCAGCATGCTGTTGCGGACGCTGCGGACCGCCAGGTCGCGGCGCAACGGGATACGACGCATGCCGTCGCCGATCTGGGCGCCTCGATGGATGCTCTGAACGACCGGCTCGGCGATTCGCTGGATCTCGGCTTCCTCCGGGTCCAGCAGACCGTGAGCGAGGGACTGGAGACCCTCGAGCGAAACCTGAACGTGATCGCTGGCATCACCCACGGCGGGTTCGAGCTGGTGGGGCAGCGGGTGATCGAGCAGACAGCCGTTCTCGGCGACATCGCGACGATGACCGCCCAGCCTCTGACGACCGCCGCCGCTGAACACTACCGGCGGGGGGTCATGTCGCTGGGGCAGGGGTGGCTCGATGACGCGGTTCCCGAGCTCGAACTCGCGATCGAGAAGGATCGGACCAATCCGGCGCCCCGCTACGCACTCGGTGTCGCCCAGGCCGCGCTGAACGAACCGGCTGCGGCGTTCGCGTCGCTGGTCTCGGCCATCAAGTACTCCACGGCTGACGAAAGATGGGGTTCACTGGCCGCGAGTGCCGCGATTCTGCTGCGCTCAGTCGCGACACCCGACCAGGCCGACGAGGTGGGGCGCGCTCTCGACAGCGCGTTGCGGGTCGCGCCCACGTGCGCGGAGCTTCTCCTGATCCGCGCCGTCCATCGTGGGACGCGAGGCGATCTCATTCACGCGTTCACTCTCGCTCCGGAGCTGGCGGTCGTGGCGATTCAGGCGGGCGTTCCCGGCGCGGAAGAGGCTGCGGAGATCGTCGCCTCCGATCCTTCGAGCCCGGTTCACGCGCGACGGGAGATTCAGCGACTCATCACCGCATCGGGAGACGACGGCTTCGGCCCCAATCTCGAACCGGCTGACATCCCGCAGGCGATGATCGGCTACGACGGATGGGTCCGCACCGCACTCCCCACTGTCGTGGAGCATGCCCGCGTCGGTATCGCACAGCGATTGGATGCGGCAGCAATCTCCGTATCGTCTACACGGGCGGCGGCGGACCTCGCCCGCCTCACTCTCGCGAGTATGCGAGAGGACGTTCGCGAACTCGAACGCCAGCGCGAAGGCGCCGTCGAGGCGGTCGCACGCGCCGAGGCAGCGGCCGCCGCCTACCGGATGCTCCCTGCCGCGACGGCGACAATCGAGCACACGCCGAATGTCGTAGGTGGGTTCCAGCCGTTTTTGCGACCTTTCGTGGCGTTGATCGTCACGGTGCTGCTGATGGCCTTCGCGGGTGCGAACCCGCCTATCGCGTTCATTGCCGGGACGTCGGCAGTCGTCTTCGGCATTCTGTTCGTCGTGTGGCTCGTCAAGGCCTTCGGCCACGCGGCCGAACGGCGCGCGGTGGCAAAGCGCGAGGCGGTCACCGCACAGCAGATCCGTGATCATCACGCGCGAATCGCGCAAGACCAGAGCGAGCGTGCGCGCGATCGCGCGGAGCGGGAACTGTCGGACGTCACACGGGCGCGACAGGCAGCCCAGCAGGCAGTAGCGACCGCCACCGATCGCATCGTCGAACTCGACGCCGATCTCCAGGCCGCCGAGATCGAGCATCGTCGGGCGCAGGAGGATCTTTCCCGCCTCACATTCGAGGCAGATCTTTACCAGCGGCCGATCCTCGCGCTGCTTCCACAGCTCGCGCCGGCTCGCATCCACCCGCTCGGATACGTCTCGTGACGCAACCCTCTCCCCTTTTCTCCCGATCAGATCACCGAAAGGCATCAAAATGACAACAAGCCCCGCCGGCTGGTATCCCGCCGAACAGCACCCCGGTCGTCAGCGGTACTGGGATGGAGATCAGTGGACCGATCACTTCCACCCACCGCTCGATGAGGCCCCGGCCGTCCCGCCCGTGACCGCCGCCGAGGTCACCCAGATCGCCGCGGCGTCCGGTGGGGACGACGATGTCGTCGCCATCCTCACGTCCGTGAAGAACGATGCGATCGCGGCCGGCATGCTGACCAAGCACAAAGTCACGTCGAAGGCGAACAAGCGGCGCCAGGAGGTTGAGGCCAACTTCACCGCGCGTCTGAAGACCGTCAAGAACTACTGGGTGAAGATCGACGTCATCAAGACGCCGCATGGCATCAGCTGGTCGCCCGACAATGGCGTCTGGAGCAAGGATGGGGCGTCGCGCGGGGGCAAGATGGGGCTGGCCAACGAGCTGTCCGCGGGAGGCGGCATGGTCAGTGGGCTCGTCGGGAACATGATCGCCGGGTCTGTCGCGAAGGCAGCGGCAAAGGACGCGCAGCGTGCCCAGATGGAGTACGCGGCTTTCGAGTCCGCGGTTCTCTCGAACTACTACCGCTGAGTCGATGCATGTCGAACGTGTCGGCGTACGAGGCGATCATCGCGCGGGTCGTTGCGATGCGTGCCGCCGCCGACTGGCGAAATGGCGAGCAACGACTGCGTGAGTTGGAATCAGACCTGAAGACGCTGGGTGCACCGGCTGATCCGAGAGATCGGCAGCGCATCTGGGGGGACTTCTCCGCCGCCCGCGCCGCGTATCGCAACGCGCGCGCGGAGTTCTTCGCGGCGAGGGAGTCGGGGAGTGGTGCCGCCCGTGGACGGGGGGCGGGCGGCACCACAGCATCGCCCGCGTCACCCGCACGCGTCCGTGAACAAGACGAGGCGAAGCGGCGGAAGAAGACTCTGATCGGACAGCTCCGCCTCCTGCTCGGCGGAGAGCCTGGCGGACCGGCGACGGCGCAGGTGAAGGCGCTGGGCGGGGAGTTCTTCCAGGCCGGATACGCCGGGAAGGAGCACAACGATGCCCTCGCGGCGGAGTTCTCCAGCCTGCGCGCGGAGTACTTCCGCAAGCTCGGGGATGCGATTCAGCGTGCGCAGGAGCACCGCGATCGCATCGCACGCGATATGGATCACGCACTGTTCGTCCTGGAACGGATCGCGCACGGGTCGGACCTCACGGATCGGTGGGCGAAGTGGACCGAGGCTTCCGAGCGTTACCGCGCCTTCGGGTATCCCGGCAAGGAAAAGAAGGCGGAGCTCGATGCGCGCTTCCAGCGCCTGCGCGCCGAGCTGAGTGTCGCCCTCGAGCGGGACAAGCAGAAGCGCCAGCGACAGCGCGAGGCCGAGTGGGCGGCCGACCGGGCACGGCGCGGGCGGCCGGCTCGCTGAGGACTGGCCGGCGTTCGCACTATGCTGTGGTCGTGGAACAGGACGTGCGCGCTCAGAAGGCGTCGGCCCGCTTCAACTCCATCGTCGAGGAGCTCCGCATCCTGCGCGAATCTCGTGGCGTCACGTACCGAGAGCTTGCCGCTCGCATCACGCGACAACGCGAAGAGAATGGCCTCGCTCCGGCAACGGCCCGGATCGCGCACACGACGGTCGCGGATGTCTTCCGCCCCGGGCGTGCGCGGCTGAACGCTCAGCTCGTCGCGGAGATCGTGCGCGCGCTCGACGGCGATGCCGACACAGCGGAGGAGTGGCGTGCGCGGGTCGCTCAAGCGGCCCGGCTGGTCCCGGAGAGCCGTCCGACGCCTGACGCGATCGGTGCCTCGGCGTTCATCATCCCCAGCGTGCATCGCACCACGCCGGCGCTCATCGTCGCGCTCGTCACGGGCGGGCTCCTCCTGAACGCGACCGGCAAGTTCTTCAACCCGCTGCTGGGTGACGTCTTCTTCGTCGACATGGTGGGGACGGCTGTCGTGGCGCTGATCGGCGGGCCGTGGCTGGCCGCTCTCGTCGGGGTGCTTTTCGTCGTCGTGGAACTTCTCAAGTTCCAGGTCGGCGGTGCCCTGTTCGCGGTGACCATGATCTTCGCGGGCTTGATCTGGGGCTACGGGGTCCGGCGGGGTTGGGGCAACACGCTGCCGCGGTTTCTGGCCGTGAGCGCCGTGGTCGCCATCGCGACGTCGGCCGTCGCCGTGCCCATCACGATGCTGTACTACAACGGACACGTCGCTCGCGGGCTCGATGTGCTCTTCGCGCACCTTCAGGAGGGCGGCCTCGGGCCCTGGCTGGCCGTCAGCGGCACCAATCTCACCGTCTCTCTGGTCGACAAAGTCGTCACCGGCGCCATCGCCTTCCTGATCGCGCGTCTCATCCGGGCGTTGCCGAGAGTGGCCGAGCAGGTTTTCACCCCGCTGCGCTGACTCACCCAGGATGCCGATCTGCGGATCGTCCGGTTGAGCGGCTCGTGGCCGTCGCCCACGTGCGCGAGCAGACGAGCCTACTTCGTCGTGGCGGGTGCGCTCTTCGTCGCCAGCGGCTTGGCCGCGCCGGAGAACAGACCGGATGCGACCACCAGCGCGACGAGGATGAACAGCGTGTTCAACAGGCCGATGTGCTCGCTGATCACGCCGAGCACCGGAGGCCCGCCGAGGAACGCGATGTAGCCGATCGTCGCCGCTGCGCTCACGCGGGCAGCGGCCTTGGCCGGGTCATCCGCAGCGGCCGACATGCCGAGGGGGAACCCGAGCGACGCGCCGATCCCCCACAGCGCAGCCCCGATGAACACGAGCGGGAGCGACGGGGCGAGGATGAAGAGCAGGATGCCGACTGCCGCCGCGACGGAGAGCGTTCGCAGGACGAGCACGCGGCCGAACCGGTCGACCAGGGGCCCGCCGAAGATGCGCACGGTCGTCATGCACACCGAGAACACGGTGAGCGCCGCGGCGCCCATCGCCGTGCCGCCGCCGTGGTCCTCCGCCGTGCCGAGCGCGAGCCAGTCGTTGGCGCCGCCCTCGGCGAACGACATCCCGAGCATGACGACGCCGAGCGCGTAGGTGCGCGGTTCGCGCCAGGCCGACAGCGCGACGTGCATCCGCTCGCGCCAGTGCGGCTTCTCGCCCGGCTCCTGAGGATCGAGCACGGCCTCGCGGTTCGGCACGTTCGCGATGCACACGAACGCGGCGACGAGGATCGCCGTCGCCACGACGGCCGCGTGCAGTACGACCGAGAGGTGCGCATTGGTCGCCACCCACCCGATGCCGGCGCCGATCACGGTGCCGAAGCTGAAGAACGCGTGGAACAGCGGCAGGATCGTCTTGCCGGCCTCCTGCTCGATCGCGGTGGCTTCGACGTTCATCATCACGTCCAGAGCGCCGTTGCCGAAGCCGAACAGGGCGAGGCCGACGATCACGATCGGGAACGCGGCGAACACGGTCGTCCCGACGCCGACGAGCGCCAGCCCGATCGACAGCAGGATCATGGTGGAAAGCATCCCGCGCCGAGCACCCGTGCGCGCCATCACGGCAGGGCCGGTCGAGATCCCGATGATCGACGCGACGCCCATGCCGAGCAGCAGCAGCCCTATCTGCGAGTTGCTGATGTCGAGTGCGCTCTTGATGTCGGGCACGCGTGACGCCCAGGTCGCGATCGAGACGCCGCTGGCGAGGAAGATCGCGAAGATCGCATTGCGCCAGCGGACGTACTGCGAGCGCGTGAGCGTTGAGTCCATGCGCTGAGCATATCGAATCGATTCGATCTGGAAAACTCGGAGCGGCTATCCTCGGAACCATGAGCGCTTCATCCGCACCGCGCAGGGCGACGCTGTCCGACGTCGCCCGCGAAGCGGGAGTGTCGACCTCGACCGCGTCCGTCGTCTTCAGCGGCAAGACGAAGGTCTCGGATGCGACGCGCGATCGGGTGCTCGCCGCAGCGGCCGCGCTCGGCTACACCGGACCTGACCCGATGGCCGCCTCACTGCGGCGAGGGCGGAGCGGGATCGTCGCCGTCGTGCTCGAGGGGCAGCTGCGCGCAGCCTTCCTCGACCCGGTCACCATCCCCATGATGGACGGGCTCACCGACGGCATCGCCTCGCTCGGCGCTGGGGTGCTGCTCCTCCGCGACGACCCGGCGGACGATGACATCTCGGCCCTCACCACCGCGCCGGTGGACGCGGCCGTGCTGATCGGATGCTCCGGTCGCACCCGTGAATCGTTGGACGTGCTGCGCAGCCGAGGGCTGCCGGTCGTCGTGATCGAGGGGGACGCCGGGGAGGGGATCCCGCGCATCACGCTCGACAACCGCGAGGCGGCCGCCGAGATCGCCAGGCACGTCCGCGAGCTCGGCCACACGGACGTCTCCATCGTCACGCTCCCGCTGGACAGCGCTCGGACGCGCGGCCCCGTCACCGCCGAGAAGGTCGAGCGCGCGACCGTCGAGGTGACCGTCGACCGGCTGGCCGGCGTGCGCGACGTGTACCCCGCAGCCCCTGCGCTCGCCGCATCGGCCAGCTCGATCGACGAGGGCGTCATCGCCGGACGCGAGATCCTCACCGATCCGGCATCCAGGCCGACGGCGGTCATCGCTCAGAGCGACCTGTTGGCCGCCGGCGTCATCCGTGCGGCCGAGGAGCTCGGACTGCGCGTGCCGGAAGACCTCAGCGTCGCCGGATTCGACGGCATCCGCGTCGACGGGATCGGCGATCACGTGCTCACCACGATGGTGCAGCCTGCCGTCGAGAAGGGCCGAGCGGCCGGCGAGCAGATCGCACGGATGCTGCGCGGCGAACCGGCGACCTCGCTGCATTTCACCTCCCGTTTTCGTGCGGGATCGACCACTGCCGCGCCCGCGAACTGAAGAACTCCGCGCCGGGACGCCGCGGCTGGCGGGTAAACTGGATGAAACCCGCCCGCCTGCGCCTCTCGAGGCCGACGAGCCATTGAGGAGCCGCCCATGACAGTGCTCCTCGCCGTGTTCCTCGTGGGGGCCCTCGTCCTTCCCGCGCTGGTCCGTTGGCTGGGAGCCCAGGCGTTCGCCATCGCCGCGCTCATTCCTGCAGCGGCATTCGTTCATGCCCTCATCCTCACGCCCCAGGTGCTTGAGGCCGACTCGGCGCCCTTCGAGTCGATCTCGTGGGTGCCGCAGCTGGGGCTGAACCTCTCGATGCACATGGACGTGCTCGGCTGGATCCTCACCCTGATCGTCACCGGAGTCGGCGCGCTGGTGCTGCTCTACTGCCGCTGGTACTTCTTCGACGACACCACAGAACTCGGCCAGTTCGCGGGCGTCCTGCTCGGCTTCGCCGGCGCCATGTACGGCCTCGTCCTCACCGACGACATCATCATGCTCGTGATGTTCTGGGAAGTCACCAGCATCCTCTCCTACCTCCTCATCGGCCACTACCGTCGCCGCGCCGCCAGCCGACGTGCTGCCCTGCAGGCGCTGCTGGTGACCACGCTCGGCGGCCTGGTCATGTTCGTCGGCGTCGTGCTGCTCGCCGTGGATGCCGGAACGACGAGCATCATCGCGATCCTCGAGAACGCGCCATCCGGTCCCTTTGTGGATGCCGCGATCGTCATGCTCCTGGTCGGAGCCATCAGCAAGTCCGCCATCTTCCCCTTCCACTTCTGGTTGCCCGGTGCCATGGCGGCGCCGACCCCGGTGAGCGCGTACCTGCACGCGGCCGCGATGGTGAAGGCCGGGATCTACCTGATCGCCCGATTCGCGCCGATCTTCGCCCTGTCGGCCCCGTGGCGTCCGATCGTGATCTCGCTGGGCGTGTTCACGATGCTGCTCGGCGGCATCCAGGCCCTCCGAGAGACCGACCTCAAGCGCGTGCTCGCCTTCGGCACCGTCAGCCAACTCGGCTTCTTCACCGTCATGGTCGGGTACGGCACCCAGGCCACCGCCCTCGCGGGACTCGCGCTCGTCATCGGCCACGCACTGTTCAAGTCGGCGCTGTTCCTCATCGTCGGCGTCATCGACCGTCAGCTCTCCACGCGTGACATCACAGAACTCTCCGGAGTCGGCAGGCAGGCCCCTGTCATGGCGGTCGCGGCGTTCATCTCCGTGGCGTCCATGGCCGGCATCCCCCCGACGATCGGATTCGTCGCCAAGGAGTCCGCCCTGACCTCGCTGCTCGATGACGCGATGGGCGGCTCAGCCTGGGGACTGGTCGCTCTGATCGGCGTGATCCTCGGTTCCATGCTGACGACGGCATATGGCGTTCGGTTCCTGTGGGGTGCGTTCTGGCGGAAGCACGACGAGCGCGGGCAGCGGATGCCGGACACCGCATGGCCCGACCCGCCGGTCGGATTCCTGTCGGCGCCGATCATCCTCGCCGGGCTCACCTTCGCCGCAGGCATCGCGGCCCCGGCCATCGACATCGCCTTGCACGGATACGCGGTCACCGCCCTTCCCGGTCTCGATGCCGACGGCGCTGCTACCGAGGGACCAGGGCACCTGGCGCTCTGGCACGGGTTCGAGCCGGCGCTCGGCATCTCGGTGCTGTCGATCCTCATCGGCGCCGGTCTCTTCCTCCTCACGATCCGCACGGGGTGGGATCGCAGGGCACGTCTGCTGCGGTTCACCGCCGCAGACGTGTACGCGCTGGTCATGCGCGGGGTCGATCGGCTCTCCGTCATCACCACGACGCTCACGCAACGCGGTTCGCTGCCGGTCTACGTCGGCACGATCTTCGTCGTCGTCGTCGCGGCCGAGGTCACCGCGCTCCTGGCGTCGGACATCGATCGCCTGAATCTGTCTGCCTGGCACACGCCGACCCAGATCGCCGTGGCACCGATCATGGCCATCGCCGCGGTGTTCGCCGTGCAGGCGCGCAAGCGCTACACGGGCGTGGTGCTCGTCTCGGTCACGGGCCTCGGCATGGTCGCGCTGTTCGCGACCAGCGGCGCCCCCGACCTCGCCCTCACCCAGATCCTCGTCGAGACCGTGACCATGGTGACCTTCGCGCTGGTGCTGCGGCGGTTGCCGTCGCGCATGGGCGAGCACAACGCCTCGGTCTCGCGCATCCCGCGTGCCCTGCTAGCGATCGGCACCGGGCTCACGATGGCATTCGTCGTGATCGTGGCGACGCAGTCCCGAGTCGCCGATCCGATCTCGATGACGTTCCCCGAGCTGGCCTACGAACTCGGGCACGGGAAGAACGTCGTCAACGTCGCCCTCGTCGATCTGCGCGGCTGGGACACCATGGGCGAGCTGTCCGTCCTCGTCCTGGCGGCCACCGGAGTGGCATCCCTCGTGTTCGTCACGCACCGGGCCGACATGCTCGCAGCGCGCCCGGCGCTGCCCAAGCGCATCCGCCGCAAGGCGCGCATCGCGCCGCTCGTCGAGACCACGGAGGGCATCCGGTTCCAGACCGCTGAGAACCGCAGCAGCCCGCGGGCGTGGCTCATCGGCGGGCAGCAGATGAAACCCGAGAACCGCTCGATCCTGCTCGAGGTCATCGTGCGGATCCTCTTCCACACCATCATCGTCGTGTCGATCTACCTGCTCTTCGCCGGTCACAACCAACCCGGCGGCGGATTCGCCGGAGGGCTCGTCGCCGGCATGGCGCTCGTGATGCGCTACATCGCGGGCGGACGCTGGGAGCTGGGTGCCGCCACCCCGACGGATGCCGGGAGGCTGCTGGGCGCCGGACTCATTCTGGCCGTCGGCACGGCGGTGCTGCCGCTGTTCTTCGGCTTGGCACCGCTGACCAGCACGTTCTGGGAGTGGGAGATCCCCGGCATCGGGCATATGGAGTTCGTCACCTCGACCGTCTTCGACGTCGGCGTCTACCTCGTCGTGATCGGCCTCGTGCTCGACGTGCTGCGCAGCCTCGGTGCCGAGGTCGACCGCCAGACGCAGGAGCTGCGCACGCGGGGGGTGAGCATCTGATGGACGTGTCACTCACCCTCATCATCGTGATGGCCGTGCTGTTCTCCGCCGGCGTCTACGCGATGCTCGAGCGCAGCCTGACCCGTGTGCTGATCGGATTCATGCTGCTCGGCAACGCCACGAACCTGCTGCTGCTGATCGTCATGGGCGTGCCTGGCAACGCGCCGTTCTTCGGCTACAGCGACCTCAGCGACCCGCTGCCGCAGGCCCTCACCCTCACCGCGATCGTCATCACCTTCGCCGTGACGGCGTTCCTGCTCGCCCTCATCTACCGCTCCTGGCAGCTCGGCCAGGCCGACACCGTCGAGGACGATGACGCCGATATCGCCCTCCGCGAGCGCACCGACGAAGACGAAGACGTCCTGGATGACGAGGACGACACCGCCGACGAGGATGCCACGACGGACTTCGTCGGCGTGCAGACGGCACCGATCACCGTGCTGCACATGCGGGATCACCCGTCGATCCATGACGACGCCCCGTTCGATCGGGCGTGGGATGCGTCGGCATCGCGTCCTGACTCCGGGGAAGCATCCGACAACGCTTCCGACGACGGCGGGGAGGACCGCACGTGAGCGCCCTCGTCCCCCTGCTCGTCGCCCTGCCTCTGCTCGGCGCCGCCATCACGCTCGTGTTCGGACGCAGCCCTCGTCTGCAGGTGTTCGTCACGTTGGCCAGCCTTACGGCCGTCGCCGTCATCGCGGCGGTGCTGCTCGCCGTGGTCGACGCAGGCACTCCGCTGGCCGTGTCGGTCGGAGGGTGGCCCGTGCCGTTCGGCATCGTGCTGTACGTCGACCGGCTCGCGGCGCTGCTCGTCCTGATCTCCAGCATCGTGCTGCTCGCGGTCCTCCTGTTCTCGATCGGACAGGGAGCGGCCGACGGCTCGGACGAGACTCCGATCTCGATCTTCAACCCGTCGTACCTCATCCTCGCGGCCGGCATCTTCAACGCGTTCATCGCCGGCGACCTGTTCAACCTGTACGTCGGATTCGAGATCCTCCTCGTCGCCTCGTACGTGCTGATCACGCTGGGCAGCACCGAGTCGCGCATCCGCACCGGCGCGGTCTACATCGTCGTCTCCCTCGTGTCGTCGATCATCTTCCTCGCCGCGATCGCGATGATCTACGGCGCACTCGGCACCGTCAACATGGCGCAGATCGCCGAGCGGATGAGCGAGCTGCCGCAGGACACGCAGCTCGTGCTGCACCTCATGCTCGTCGCGGCGTTCGGGATCAAGGCGGCCATCTTCCCCGTCTCGTTCTGGTTGCCGGACTCCTACCCGACCGCGCCGGCACCCGTCACGGCGGTCTTCGCCGGATTGCTGACGAAGGTCGGCGTCTACGCGCTCATCCGCACCGAGACGCAGCTGTTCGCCAGCAACGACATCAACATGCTGCTGATGATCATCGCGCTCGCGACCATGATCGTCGGCGTGCTCGGCGCCGTGGCGCAGGCCGAGCTCAAGCGCATCCTGTCGTTCACGCTCGTGAGCCACGTCGGCTACATGATCTTCGGCCTGGCGATCGCGACACCGGAGGCGATCGGCGCGACGGTGTACTACATCGTGCACCACATCATCGTGCAGACGACCCTGTTCCTCGCGGTCGGGCTCATAGAGCGAAGAGCCGGAAGCACCTCGATCCTGCGAGTGAAGGGACTGCTGAAGGCCGCACCACTGCTGGCCGTGCTGTACTTCGTACCGGCCATCAACCTCGGCGGACTGCCGCCGTTCTCCGGGTTCATCGGCAAGTTCGCGCTCTTCGAGGCCGCGGTATCCGTCGGCACGCCGATCATGATCGTGCTGATCTTCGGCGGCATCCTGACGTCCCTCCTCACGCTCTACGCGCTGATGCGCGCGTGGAACCTCGCGTTCTGGCGCGAGGAGGAGGACTCGACGGAGACCGAGGGGCGCATCTCCTACCTCGGCAACGCACCGGCTGCCGACGAGCAGCAGGAGCGGCGTCGCATCCCCCGGATCATGACGGTCGCAACCGGCGGCATGGTCGGTGTCACGCTGCTGCTGACGATCTTCGCCGGGCCCCTCTACGCGCTGTGCTCCAGCATCGGCGAATCGCTGCTGCAGCCGGTCGAGCTGGTCCAGCTCGAGGGGGAGGTGAACCCATGAGCCCGGAGTCGCGCCGCGGAATCCTGCGAGACATCGCGCTGCAACTGCCGTTCCTCGCGTGGTTGATCGTGCTGTGGATGCTGGTCTGGAACCAGTTCACGGTGCTCTCGTTCGTCACGGGTCTGGTCGTCGCGATCTTCGTCACCCGGGTGTTCCGGCTGCCGACGGTCGAACTCTCCGGCCGGATCAACCTCTGGTACGCGGCGCTGTTCGTGGTGCAGTTCCTGTGGGCGATCCTGCTCGGCGCGATCGCCGTCACGATCCAGGTGTTCGATTTCCGGCGGCAGCCGGGCGCCGCGATCATCGGTGTGCCGCTGCGGTACGCCGACGACCTCGTGATGACGCACGTCTCGATCACCGCCTCGCTGATCCCCGGATCGCTCGTCGTCGAGACCGACCGGGATCGCAGCATCCTGTACCTGCACATCATCGGGGTTCGCGATCTCGACGACGTCGAGCAGCAGCGTCAGGGTGTGCTGCGCTGGGAGCGTCGGATCGTGCGAGCGCTCGGCAGCCCGGCGCAGTATCGTGCGCTGAAGGCGGACGAGCGGGCGGAGGCTGTGCGATGAACGTGCTCATGACGGCGATCATCGTGATCTTCAGCATCGCCGCGGTGCTGACGGTGATCCGCATCATCCGGGGGCCATCGATTCTCGACCGGGCGGTGGCATCGGACGTGCTGCTCACCGAGGTGATGTGCGTGATCGGTGCTGAGATGGCGATCAACGGTCACACGCGGAGCATCCCTGTACTGCTGATCATCGCCGCCGTCGGCGTGTTCGGATCGATCGCCGTGGCCCGCTACGTCGCGCGGAGGGACAACACGACCTCATGAACGTGTTCGGATTCGAGATCGCAGACGTCGTGATCGACACAGCAGTGCTCGTGCTGATCCTGCTCGGTGCGCTGCTGTGCCTGTCCGCCGCCGTCGGGCTGCTGCACTTCCGTGCTGTGCCGTCGCGACTGCACGCGGCGACCAAGCCGCAGGTGCTCGGTCTCGTGCTGATCTGCCTGGCCGTCGCGCTGTCGCAGCGGTCGGTCGGCGGAATCCTGCTGGGACTCGCGCTGGTGGCGCCGATCGTGCTCATGCAGTTCGCCACCGCGCCGCTGTCCGCCCACATCGTCGGCCGCCAGGCGTACCGCAACGGCACCTCTGAGGAGCGCGACCTCGTCGTCGACGAGCTCGCCGAGTCGAAGCGGACCCCGCCGGCCGCGGGTTGACGCGCGGCCTCGCGCCGCCCGTTCTCGCCGCGAGGCTCGGTCGCCTCTTGTCCGCGCTCGCATAACTCCGGAGAAAGCGGCCGCATCGGGCCCGCGGTGCACCTCTTTCCGCTGGTCTGGCGAAGACCTCCGGAGTTATGCGGAGATCTGCACCGGCTCGCTTACTGTGCACGGATGGCGGAGCACCTGAGTTCTCAACAGGTCGTGGGATTCCGGCGGTTGTCGGCCTCGGGCAGCGAGCACGATTCGGGGGATGGAGAAGCAGAAAACAGCCGAACGCATCGCTGAGACGTACGCTCCGATGGTGTTCTCCCGCGCCGAACTCCTCGAAAGCGGCAGTACCGGAGCGGACATCACTCGCGCGGTGAAAGTCGGCGCCCTGCTGCGGCTGCGCCGAGACCACTATGCACACCCGGACATCGACGACCGCGTGGCAGAGGCGGTTCGAATCGGCGGCCGGGTCGCTTGCATCACCTTGCTGGAGATGGTCGGCGTATTCGTGCTGCGGTCGGCCGGATTGCACATGCACGTTCACCCGCACATGTCGCGTATCCGGAAGCGGAAGTCGCGCAACACGGTGATGCACTGGTCGCGTCGGATGCGAAAGGGCGGTCCGCGCCACGTGGTCTCGATCCGGGATGCCGTGCTCCAAGCGATTCTCTGTCAGGAGCCGCGAGCCGCAATCGCCACTCTGGACAGCGTGCTCCACCTGCGTCTCGCGACGCGGATCCAGTTGGAGGAGCTCTTCATGTGCCTCCCCAGCCGCCTGCACACGCTCTTGAAGCTCGTCGATGCTTCCGCCGAATCGGGTCCTGAGACGTACATGCGGCTGATCCTGCGCACCCTGGGTCTGCGGTTTGAAACTCAGGTGACGATCCCAGGCGTGGGTCGGGTGGACTTCGTAGTCGAGGGGTGGCTCATCATCGAGTGCGACAGCAAGGAGTTTCACGCAGGGTGGGACAAGCAGGTCGAGGACCGGACGCGCGACATCGCGGCCGCCCAGCTCGGATACGCGACCGTTCGGCCCATTGCAGCCGACATCCTGTTCGACCCGTCCAACGTGCGGCAGCAGATCGCCGGCATCATCGAGGCGTTCGGACCTCGGATGCGCGTGCGTCGTGCTGCATAACTCCGGAGAGACTGCCCGTTGGGCGACCCGACCAACCGGAAATACGCGGATCTCGCAAGAAGCTCCGGAGTTGCGCGGCCGGCGTGGGAACGGCGCTGCGCCGCGTCGCGTCGCCCGCCGTCAGAGCGTGGCGGCGAAGCGGCTGATCAGGTCGGCGGCGAGCTCGGCATCGCTGAGCAGCGTGCCATGCCCGTGGTCGGGGATCTCGCGCACCTCGGCCCGCCCGGGCACGAGTGCGGCGATCTCACGGCACCACGACACGGGAGCGAGCGGGTCGCGCTCGCCGCGCAGCACCAGCACGGGGCAGCGCACCTTCGCATAGGCCTTCTCGGGCTCGTGCACCACGGTCGCGCGGATCTTCCGGATCAGGTGCGGGCCGCCGCGCAGATACTCCCGCGCGCCGCGCCACAGCACGATCGGGCGTTCGCCGAGCAGATCGCGCAGCAGGTACGTCGCCTGCTCCCGGATGCTGCGCGATGCGCTGTTCACGGTGGGCCCGGCGAGCACCAATCCATCGATGAGCGACGGATGCCGCGAAGCGAGCTCCGCGCCGATCTGACTGCCCATCGAGTGGCCGACGATCACGGCATCCGAGACGTCGATGCTGCGCAGGAAAGCCGCGATCAGATCGGCGTGCCGCGCCATGGTCAGAGTACGAGAGGGCTCGGGCGCCTCACCGAACCCTGGCAGATCGAGGGCGATGATGCGGCCGGGGAGACGCTCCACGAAGTCGAGGTAGACGCTGCGTCCCATGCCGATGCCGTGGATCAGCACGTAGGGTCGGGAGCCCGTGCCGAAGTCCTCGGCGATCAGGGTCGCACCGCCATGGGCGAACTCGACGACGGATACGGGAGTGCCCTCAGGAGCAAGCAGACGTTCTGGCACCACTCGACCCTATCCCGCACTTCCGCCGGTCACCGGCAGCAGGCGGTCACAGCACCGCGGACAGGAAGTCCCGCGTCCGCTGCTCCTGCGGGTGGCTGAAGATCTCCTCCGGCGCACCTTCTTCGACGATGCGGCCGCTGTCGAACATCAGCACCCGGTTCGACACGTCCCGCGCGAACTGCATCTCGTGCGTCACGATCAACATCGTCACATCGGTCTCGCGGGCGACGTCGCGCAGGATGTTCAGCACCTCGCCGACCACTTCGGGATCGAGCGCACTGGTCACTTCGTCGAGCAGCAGGATCTCGGGTTCCATCGCCAGCGCTCTGGCGATTGCGACGCGCTGCTGCTGCCCTCCGGAGAGTTGCGTGGGGTGCGCGTTCTCCTTGTCCGGCAGCCCGACCTTCTCGAGCAGCGCCCTGCCCCGTTCGAGAGCATCCTTCTTCGACAGCCCGAGCACATGCACCGGTGCCTCGATGATGTTCTCGATCACCGTCATGTTCGGGAACAGGTTGAACTGCTGGAAGACCATGCCGATGCGCTTGCGCATCTCGTTCTTGTGCTTCTCCTTCAGCTCCACGCGCTTGCCGTCCCGCGAGTAGTGCGTGAGCGGCTTGCCGTCGATGAGGATGTACCCGTCGTTCGCCTCCTCCAGCGTCATGACGAGCCGCAGGATCGTGGTCTTGCCCGACCCGCTCGGCCCGATCAGGGTCACCCGGTCGCCGCGACGCACGGTGAAGTCGAGGTCGTGCAGCACGACGTGGTCACCGAAGCGCTTCTCGACCCTGTCGAAGCGGATCGCCGGCACATCGCCGTCGCTCAGAGCGATGGCGCCGGTATGCGCGTCAAGCGGTGGTGTATTCAAGACGTTTCTCCAATCGCCTGGCCAGCAGCGAACTGAGGTAGCTGGCGACCAGGTAGATGAGGCCGGCGATGATGACCGCCTCGACGAAGCGGAAGTTCTTGCTGCCGTAGAGCTGTGCCTGGCGCACCATCTCGACGACCGTGATGACCATGAGGAACGGGGTGTCCTTGAACATCGAGATCACGTAGTTGGCCAGCGCCGGCAGCGTCGATCGCAGGGCCTGCGGGATGATCACGGCCGTCCAGGTGCGACCGGGCGACATCGACAGGGCGGTCGTCGCCTCCCATTGCCCAGGAGGCACCGCATCGATTCCGGCGCGGTACACCTCGGCCATGTAAGTCGCGTAGTGGATGCCGATGATGATCGTTCCCAGCACGATCGGCGGCACCGTGGTAAAGACGTAGTACGCGAAGAGCAACTGCACCACGAGTGGGGTCATCCGGATGAAGTTCATCACCAGAGTGATCAGGGCGCTCACCGGACGCGGCGCCGTGCGGCGGCCGAGGGCGATCGCGAGTCCGAGGACGGCGGCGATGATGCTGCCGATGATCGTCACGACCAGCGTGACGGTGAGAAACTTCTCCAGGATCTCGGGGAACGCCGCAGCCGCATGCTCCCAGCTCCAGAAACTGTTGTCGTCGTTCATCCGAACTGGCCCGCCCCCTTGGCATCCGGGATCGGGGCGGTCGTGATCGTGTCACGCCACTTGCCGCCCTGTCCGAGGCGGTGCTTGGCACGCGTCTCGAGTGCGTTCATTCCGAGCGTCAGCAGGTACGCGATCGCGAAGTAGATGAGCAGGCCCAGCCCATAGGCGAAATACACGTCGGTCTGCACCCGGAGCCGGTTCAACTCGGCCGTCAGGTCGACGATCGTGATCAGATAGACGACCGCGGTTCCCTTCAGCAGCTGGATCAGCAGATTGTTCAGCGATGGCAGCATCAGGGCCCACGCCTGTGGGAAGATGACGCGCCACATCCGCTGCGCGCGCGACATGCTGAGCGCAGTCGTCGCCTCCCACTGCCCGACCGGGACGGCACCTATCGATCCGCGCACGACCTCCGCGCCGTATGCGCCGTAGTTCAGCCCGAGCGCCAGGATGCCGGTGAAGACGGCGGGCAGCTCCAGATTGAACGGCGGCAGCGGCAGCACGAAGAAGAAGAAGAACAGCTGGACCAGAAGGGAGGTTCCGCGGAACAACTCGATGATGATGCGCGCGAACCCGCGCAGGATGATGTTCTCGAATCGTGCGAGCAGGCCGAATGCGATCGCGACGACGATGGCCAGGAGGGCGCCTCCGGCGGTCAACTGCAGAGTGATGATCACCCCGTCGACCAGCTGCGGCAGCGCCCTCCAGAGCGCGTCGAAATTCTCGTTCACTGAAGGGGGATCAGCCCAGCTCGCCCGAGCAGAGCTGCTCGGTGGTGAGGTCAGCCGGGGGCAGGTTCTCGGCGGTGAATCCGAACGGCTCGACCAGGTCGAGGTACGTTCCCTCGTCGGCCGTGATCTTCGCGAGCTCCTTGTTGTACGCCTCGAGCAGCTCGGTGTCGTCCTGGCGGAACACGGTCGCGCCGGCGCCGATCTGCTCGACACCGTCGATCTCCTGGACGAACGCGTCGGTCGTCTCGACGTCGTCCAGACCCTCGGTCATCCAGTTCATCGACACAGCCGTCAGGGCGAACGCGTCAGCGCGTCCGGACTGCACGATCTCGATACCGGCCTGGGCGCTGTCGACCGGGACGGTTCCGGCGATGCCGAGGTCGGTGGCGTATCCCTCTTCGATCGCGCCGGACTGCACAGCGAGCGTGACGTCGTCGGCGGCAGCGACCGAGTCGAGGTCGCTGAGGTCCTTCGGGTTTCCCTTGGGGACGACCAGCGTCGTCGTGTACATGATCTCTGGGTCGCTGAAAGCGGCTTCGGCGCAGCGGTCGGGAAGGATCGACATTCCTGCGCTCACGGCATCCCAGCGGCCCGCGTTCAGGCCGGGGATGAGCGAGTTCCAGTCGACCTCTTCGACCTTGATCTCGTCGATGCCGAGGTTCTTGAAGATCTGCTCGTGCATGGCGATCGTCGCGCCGGTCGGCTCGCCGCCCTCGACCCACGAGTACGGCTGCTCCGACGCGATCGCGAGAGTAATCGAGCCTTCCTCCTGGGCCTTCTCGAGGGTGCTCATGCCTTCGGTGTCCGCACCGCCACCGGCCGAGCAACCGGCCAGGAGGCCCAGCGTGAGCGTGCCGACTGCCGCTGTGGCGACACCGATCCGTGTCGTTCTCTTCGTCATCATGTCCTCGCGTTCCGTATCGGGTTCCGTTCTCGGGCGCGCCACTCGGCCGCCGTAGACCGCGAACCAGACTAGGGAAGCTGTCGGCAGATGTACAGTCGGACGCGCAGATTGTCGACAAGTATGCAAAATCGTGATCTCGGGAGACACTGGGTTTCCGGATCGACTTCGTATCTCGCCGTCGAGGATCGACAATGAGTTGTTCGCTGTTTCATCCCCATGGGCAGCGACGAGCTGAAGGGATGCTCATGGCCTCACACACTCCGCGACCGGTGACGCCGATCTCGATGGTGCGCGTGCCGCGCCCGTCGACGGTCGACCTGATCACCGCCGAGCTGCGTTCGGCGATCAGATCAGGCGCACTCCCGGTGGGCAGCCCGATCGGCGAGGTCGAGATGGCGTCCCAGCTCGGAGTGAGCCGCAGCCCGCTGCGCGAGTCGATGCAGCGCCTCGTCCAGGAGGGGCTGCTGACGGCATCCCCTGGTCGCGGCATGAGGGTGAGCGTGATCGGACCAGATCGCGTCACCGACGTGTACGACGCCCGTCTGGCCATCGAGGCGCAGGCCGCGCGGCTGATCATCAAGGCCGGCGCCGATACCGTCCTGGACCGGCTCGAGGCCGCTTACGCTGCGCTCGTCGAAGTGAGCCAGGGCACGGATGCCCTCGCCATCAGCGACGCCGACCTCGAGTTCCATCGGCTGCTCGTCGATATGGCAGGCAGTCCCAGGCTCGGGCGCTACATGTCGACCCTCGCGATCGAGACCCGAATCGCCGGACTCAGCGGCAACGGCGACGGCTACACCGCACGACGTTCCGTCTCGGACACCTACCGGCAGCTGCTGGACGCGCTCGCCGCCGGCGACGCGGTAGCGGCGTTCCTCGCGCTGGAACGCCAGTTCGCCGAGGCGGTCGCCCGTCTCACCGGCGAGGACGACGACGTCGACACGGTCGAGACCCCGGTCACCGAGGCCATCGCCGTGATCACGCCGATCGAGGTCAGCGAAGAGGACTGACGCTCACGTCTTCGACGTCAGTACGACTCACCCCCGCAGGGGTCGATGCCACTCACCCCGCAGGGGTCGATGTCACTCACCCCGCAGGGGTCGATGTCACTCACCCCGCAGGGGTCAATGTCAACGTGTCGACGGTCACCTCGTCGACGGCGTCCGGTGTGTACGCCCAGACCGTCTGGATGCCGTGCGACCAGTTCTCGGTCTGGTCGACGTAGTGCGGATGGAACGCGTGCCCGGATGCTCCGGTGAGGTGGTTCCACGACGAGGCGTCGAAGTCCGACAGGTCGATGACCATGCGCATCGACGGCACGGTGGTCGTCGCGTACGACTCGCCGATCATCCACCCGGTCGCGTTCACGACCGACGCACCACCGCCGACCGGGTACGGTCCGCGGTTGAACAGCGCCTCGATCGGCGCGATGCCCGAGGAGCCCAGGGTGTCGCTGCGAAGCGTGATCGCGTGCAGCCCGCCCCAGTTCCATCGAGCGGTCACGTTGCCCTGCAACGCGACGAGCTCGTCGTACGCATCCTCTGCAGAAAGCGCGAGCATCTCGTCCATGCTGCTCACACCGATCCGCTCGTTCGTCCAGAGTGGATCCGACGGGTCGTCCAGGAGCGCGTCGACGACCGTGAACAAGCGGCCCTGGCTGCCGTAGGGCAGTGGCTCCTCGCGATTCGCGAACAGGTTCAGCACGAGGTTCGACCAGAGCACGTTCGCGTAGGCCGCCGCGGCCGAGTCCGCGTTGTTCTGGGCATCCCAGGTGCGCAGCAGAGCCACGGCCTCCTTCGGCCCCGCGCCATCGACCGCGACGTCGCCCATCACGGTGGCGAGCTTCTTGCCGATCCACATCTCGTTGTCGTTCTGGATGTCGCGCATGTCGGCGCCGGTGAGGGGAGCAGCGGCCGCCTTGCGCTCGATGAGGTGCGCGATGCGCGCCGCACGGTACCCGTAGTCCCAGTCCCGGGAGAGGAAGTGGTCGTAGTCGTCCGTGACGATCGCGTTGTTCGCGGTGACGATGTACCCGGATGCCGGGTTGTACGACACCGGCAGTTCGTCGAACGGGATGAACCCCGTCCAGTCGTACGAGCTGTCCCACCCCGGCTGCGGAAGCCAGCCGTCACCGGCGCCTCGGATCGGCAGGCGTCCTGGCGCCTGGTAGCCGATGTTCCCCTCGACGTCCGCGTAGATGAGGTTCTGAGCCGGGACGTCGAACAGCGATGCCGCATGACGGAAGGCGTCGAAGTCGTGTGCGGTGTTCATCGCGAACAGCGCACTGGCCGTGGTGCCGGCATCCAGCGCCGTCCAGCGGAGGCTGACCGCGTACTCGCCGGTCATGCCGCTCCCGGCATCCGTCTCACCGTGGGTGAGGGCGGACCCATCCGCGATGACCAGGTCGTCGGCGACCGCGGTGAAGTCATCGGTGAGTCCTGAGAGAATCGGGCCGTGCACTGTCGAGCGGATCGTCAGGTCGATGTCGTCTCCGCCTGCGACCTTCACCGTCTCCTCGCGAACCTCCAGCGGCACGAGCTCGCCGTCGCGCCAGTACTGGTCGCCGTCGACCTTCTCGACGTAGAGGTCGGCGACGTCGGTGGTGAGGTTCGTGAAGCCCCACGCGACCTGGCTGTTGTGCCCGATGACGACGCCGGGAAGACCGGAGAACGAGAACCCGCCGACGTCGAAGGGGCACTCGTCGCTGACGGTCGAGCACCGCAGCTGAACCTGGTACCAGACGCTGGGAAGCGCGGCTCCGAGATGCGGATCGTTGGAGAGCAGCGGCATCCCGGTCGCTGTCAGTGCGCCCGACACGACCCACGAGTTCGATCCGATGCCCTCGCCGGCGTCGCCGAGCAGAATGCCGGCCGCCTCGATGACGCTGTCCGCCTCCTGCCATTCGATGGTCGTGACCGCGTTCTGGATCCCGGTGCCGTCGCCGTCCGTGCCGCCAGTGCCCTCGGTGAACGAGGCCGCGTCGGCATCCGTGCCGGTTCCGACCTCCGGCAGCGTCGAGATCTTCGGAACGATCACGGGGTTCTCGTCGAACGGATAGGCGGGGTAGAGCTGCTCGAGCAGCGCCATGCTGTCGGCCGGGGCGTCGGTATCGCCCGTCTCGGCGACGAGCAGCGCGCGCTCGGTCTCGTCCTCGATGTTGGTGCGGAGATCCCAGGCCATCGCCTTCAGCCAGGCGACGGAATCAGCCGGCTCCCACGGCTCGATCTCGTAATCCGGGTTCTGTATGCCGAGGACGGCATACTCCAGGGACGCCTCGGCACCGTCGTTCTCCGCAAGGTACGCGTTCACGCCGTCCGCATAGGCCTCGTAGTAGGAGCGGGTCGTCTCATCGAGCGCCTCGACCTCCTTCTCGGCGACCTCGCGCCAGCCGAGCGTACGCAGGAACATGTCGGTGCCCGCCTGTGATTCGCCGAACATCTCCGCGACGCGCCCGCTGGTCACATGCCGGCGGAAGTCCATCTCGAAGAAGCGGTCCTGAGCGTGCACGTAGCCCTGTGCGTAGAACAGGTCGTGCGAGGAGTCGGCGGTGATCGTCGGTACACCGAGGGCGTCGCGCTGCACCAGCACCTCGGACTGCAGCCCGCTCGCCGTGACCTCACCCGAGGTCTGCGGGAAGGAGCGCTGAATCGTCCAGACCACGAAAAACGCGGCGGCCACAGCGATGACAACGATCGCGGCGACCACGATGAAGGCGATCCGTCCGATCCGAGCCGCGAGGTGTCGGCGGGTGGGCTCCACAGATTCAGTCGTCATCGCACAGCTTTCAGGGTCGACCATGGGATTCGGTCTCACCGAACCCCGGAGCGCGTTTCGGGTGCGCGCCCTGGAAGCCTAGCCGATCAGGCGTTTCCGCCCGCGAAGCACTGTGGATGAGTCGTGCGTCACCCGATGAGGCTGGGCTGCAGGTCGCGCAGCGTCCGCCGGTGCGTCATCCTCGTCACACCGATCGCCGCGAGCACGAGCGCGCCGACCATCCACATCGCGAGGACCGCGAGATCCCACAGGGCGCGCGTGATGTCTCCGCCGTACATGAGCTGCCTCATGGCATCCACCACGAACCCCATCGGCAGCACATGATGCAGCGCTGCGAGAGGTCCCGGGAGCGTCTGCCAGGGGAACGTCCCGCCGGCGGTCACCAGCTGAAGGACCATGAGCACGAGGCCGAGGAACTGCCCGACGGATCCCAGCCAGATGTTCAGTGCCAGGATGATCGCGGTGAACGTCGCGGATGCCACGACGAGCACCCCGAGTGCCCCGACGAAGTTGTCGAACCGGAACCCCAGCGCGATCGTCAGCACGCCCATCAAAGCCACCATCTGCAGGGCCCCGAGCAGGGCAGGGGTGAGCCAGCCGGCCAGGGTGATGCGCAGCGGGGAGTGCAGGGCGGTGACCGCGCGCCGCGAGACGGGCTTGACGATCAGGAAGAGCGCGTAGATTCCGATCCAACCCGCCAGCGCCCCGAAGAACGGCGCGAGGCCCGCGCCGTAGTCCTCGGCGGAGGCGTCGTCAGCGGTCGTGATGCGCACGGGATCGGCGATCGTGTCGGCCTGCGCTGCCCGCTGGTCAGCGGTGGATGCCGGGATCTGATCCACCCCGGACGCCAGGCCGTCGCGCAGCTCGGCCGTCCCGTCGGACAGTGTGGCCAGGCCATCGCGCAGTTTCGCCGCGCCGTCATTCGCCGCCGAGGCGCCGTCGCGCAGCTCTGCCGCTCCGCTGGAGAGCGTGCCGGCGCCGCCGGCGAGTGCGTCGGCGCTGGAGGCGAGAGTCGCCGAGCCCGCGGCGAGCTGATCGATCTGCGAGATGGCCGTCTGGGCCTGGCCGGTCGCCGCGTCCACACGATCGCCGAGCGGCTGCAGGAGAGCTGTGATCTCGTCGATCTCGGCGTCCGCAAGACCCCGGTCCGACAGCGCTTGGCGCAGATCGGCGCGCACCTGCGGAAGCGCCGACTGCGCCTGCGAGATCGCATCTCCCACGCGGTCGGCGGCGGCGGCGATGCGCGCGTTCCCGTCGGCCACCTGGTGGGCGCCGTCGGCGAGGCGGCGTGAGCCGTCCGCGAGCTGGGCCGAGCCGTCCGCAAGCCGCGCCGAGCCCGAGGCGAGCTGTGCGGTGCCATCGGCCAGAGACGCCCCTCCGGAGTGTGCGGAGACCGCCCCGTCGGCGAGCTGCGACGCACCGTCTGTGGCCTCGACCAGGGAGGCGCGCACGTCGCTGAGCCCGGTGAGCAGCCGGTTCGCAGCCTCGGTGCCGACCTTCTCGGCCACCGTGGCACGGATCTTCTCCACCGCCTGGGTTCCCATGGTCGAGGCGAGGTAGTTGTTGGCGTCGTTGGTCGCGAGCTTGAGTACGGCCTGCCGAGGATCAGTGCCCGAGGCCGAGGTCAGCGCCTCGGAGAAGTCGCTGGGGATCGTCACGGCGAAGTCGACGTCACCCGCCTGCAGCGCGGACGCTGCGGCGTCGGCATCCATTCTCTGCCAGTCGAACGCGGCACCCTCGACCAGCGTCTCGGCGACGTCGTCGCCGTAGTTGACGTTCGTATCGGGGTCGGATGCCGATGGCGCGCCCTCATCGTCGACGACGAGTGCGACCGGCACATCGCTGAGCTTCGCGTAGGGATCCTGGTTAGCCCAGAGGTACAGGCCGCCGTACAGGACGGGTACGAGCATGAGCGCGAGCAGGGCGATGATGCCCATCTTCGTCGAGGTCAGCCGCCGCAGCTCGGCGGCGATCATCGATGGAACCTTCATCACTCCTCCTCGGCAGATGCCGGGGCTTCCACCGGCATCCGCTCGATCGCGGCGGCTGCCGCGCCTCCCACGATCACGAGCACGGCGAGGCCGCGGTCGGCGAACTCGCGCACGACCGGCCACCACGATTCTGGGCGACCGCCATGACGGTCAGGATGCACGAGCACGAGGCCCTCGACGCCCTCCCGCAGCACCGCGAGTTCGCAGAGGATCCGCACGCGGGCCGCGGTGGGCACGGCGCTGAACGGCAGGCCCGCGAGCTCCGGGTAGCCCGTGTTCTTCAACCAGCGGCGCGCGTGCAGGGGAGTCGCACCGCGGCCCGCAAACATGAGTTCTTCGCCGACGACTCCGGCGACGGCGACGTCCGGGTGCGGGTCGTTGACGTCCGGGGCGTCGATCAGGGCGATGCGACGGCGCAGCAGGGCGGCATCCTCGTCGTCATCGATCGTGACGCGACCGGTGTCGGAGCGCATCCGACCGCTCGCGATGAGGCCGAGCACGGTCGGACGCTGCTCGGTCTCTGCGAATGCGACCGTCGCGGTGCCGGTCTCATAGGAGAGCGAGGTCTCCGGCAGAGCCTGCCCCTGGCGTCCTTTCGAGACGCCGTGGAGTTCGATCCTCATCGGGCGGTCTCCTTCGAGAGCAGGTCTGGGTGAGCCTGGAGAAGCTCTTCGGACTCGCGCCAGGAGAGCCCGCCGATGCTGAGCATGGCGCGCACGGCGATGGATCGGGCGTCGGCGACGGATGCCGTGAACGCGGGCGCCCTGGTCACGAACGTGCGCGCACCCTCCTCGATGATGCGGGCGAGGGTCTCGGCATCCATGTCGGTGCGCAGGGTCTGGGCCGACTGCCCCTGGCGCACGATCTCGAGCAGCATCCGCCGAACCGGCGCGAGCGCCGCGGCGGTCGAGGCGACGTGCTCGTCGTCGAGGGCGACGGCGGCGATGAGCTGCACGTCCTCGGCAGCGCCCCACAGCCGAGCGGCGAGGCGGGCCAGGTCGAGGCGGGCGTCTGCGGTCGCCGGCTCCTCCGCGATCGCGTTGAAGCGCTGTGCGCC
The DNA here is from genome assembly GCF_918698005.1 of Microbacterium sp. Bi121. Taxonomy (GTDB): domain Bacteria; phylum Actinomycetota; class Actinomycetes; order Actinomycetales; family Microbacteriaceae; genus Microbacterium. Next base: position 17,815 of record NZ_CAKKLJ010000009.1, on the reverse strand, counting down.
GGTTGCGATGAGCTCGGTGACGAGCGCGGCACGGTCGTCGAAGTGGCCGTAGAGTGCGCGGCGACTGAGCCCGGCGGCGCGGGCGATGACGTCGATCGACGCGCGCGGATCGTTCGCGAGAGTCTCGCGTGCGGCGGCGAGGATGCTTTCACGGTTGGCGCGTGCGTCGCTCCGGGGTGCGCGGGTCGTCTGAGTCACCACTCCAGAGTAATAACGTGCACAAGTGTGTGCAAGTTAATTCAGCGGATGCTCAGCTGCGCCGGAACACGTACCCTGGCCGTCCGTGTCGCGAAGACCGTCAGTCGGTGCCGGAGTCGAATGCCGCACCCTCGGATGCGGCATCCACGGCCTCGGCGAGGGCCTCGTCGCTCTCCTCCACCGCGCCCGTGATCTCGGATGCTTCGCCCGCGGTGACGCGACCGACGAGCTCGCCGGTGGCTCCACCGACAAGGCCGAGGCCCGCGTACTGCTCGAGGCGTGCGCGCGAGTCGGCGATGTCGAGGTTGCGCATGGTGAGCTGTCCGATGCGGTCGACGGGGCCGAAGGCGGCATCGCCCACGCGCTCCATCGAGAGCTTCTCGGGTCCGTAGGACAGGTTCGGCGAGACGGTGTCGAGGATCGTCCAGTCGTCGCCGCGGCGCAGGCGGATCGTCACCGAGCCCGAGATCGTGAGCCCGACCCAGCGCTGGATCGACTCGCGCAGCATGAGCGACTGCGGCTCGAGCCAGCGCCCCTCGTACATCAGGCGGCCCAGTCGCCGGCCCTGCTCGTGGTACGTCGCGAGGGTGTCCTCGTTCAAGATGCCGTTGACCAGGCGCTCGTACGCGATGAACAGCAGCGCCATGGCCGGAGCCTCGTAGATGCCGCGCGACTTCGCCTCGATGATGCGGTTCTCGATCTGGTCGCTCATGCCGAGGCCGTGGCGTCCGCCGATCGTGTTCGCCTCGTTGACCAGTGCCACGGGGTCGCTGTACTCGACGCCGTTGATGGCGACGGGACGGCCGGCCTCGAACGTGACGGTGACGTCCTCGGTCTCGATCGCGACGGACGGATCCCAGAACTTCACGCCCATGATCGGGTCGACGGTCTCCAGCGACACGTTCAGGTGCTCGAGGGTCTTCGCCTCATGCGTCGCGCCCCAGATGTTGGCGTCGGTCGAGTAGGCCTTCTCGGCCGAGTCTCGGTACGGGAAGCCGTGCTCGACGAGCCACTCGCTCATCTCCTGGCGACCGCCGAGCTCGGTGACGAAGTCGGCATCCAGCCACGGCTTGTAGACCCGGAGGCGCGGGTTGGCGAGCAGGCCGTAGCGGTAGAACCGCTCGATGTCGTTGCCCTTGTAGGTGGAGCCGTCGCCCCAGATGTCGACGCCGTCCTCCTTCATGGCGCGCACGAGCATGGTGCCGGTGACGGCGCGGCCCAGGGGCGTCGTGTTGAAGTAGGTCTTGCCGCCGGAACGGATGTGGAACGCGCCGCACTGCAGAGCGACGAAGCCCTCCTCGACCAGCGCGGTCTTCGCGTCGACGATGCGGGCGATCTCCGCGCCGTACTCGAGAGCGCGACCGGGGATCGACTCGATGTCGTCCTCATCCGGCTGCCCGAGGTCTCCGGTGTAGGTGCACGGCACCGCGCCCTTGTCGCGCATCCATGCGACGGCGACGGAGGTGTCGAGACCCCCGGAGAAGGCGATGCCGACGCGCTCGCCGACGGGGAGGGACTGCAGGACCTTGGACATGGTGTCCATTCTATCGGCGCTCGGCGTGGCGATTTTCGGCGTGACGTGGGCGTTCGCAGAGGCCTCGGGCCGCGGCGTCGGAGTCCTCTCGCGCGATGCTGCGCGGCGGCTCAGGAGGAGGCGAGCTCGCCCTGAGGGGTGTCGGCCTCCGTGAGCGCTTCGAGGAAGCGGATCACGGCCTCGCGGTCATCCGCGTCGATGGCGGCGGCGGCCGCGAACCTCCTGGCGTGCTGCCGGCCGATGGTGTCGTGAGCGGAGAGCCGGGTGCTCTCGGTGACCTGGAGGCAGGCCGTCCGGCGGTCATGGGGGTGCGGAACACGCACGAGATGTCCAGCGGCGACGAGCCGGTCGACGAGCTTGGTCGTCGAGGCGCTGGAGATCCCGACCTCGTGCGCGACGTCTTTGGGCGTGACGATCGCACCCTGTTCCGTGGCGCGGATGATCATGCGGATGGCGTGCATGTCGCTCTCATTGAGCTTCATGTACCGCTTCGACGCCTCGGCGACTGCACGCGATGCGACCTGCCAGCCGCGCAACGCCTCGAGGACGCGGTAGCACTGCTCGATCTCCTGGGGAGAGAGCCCTGACCGATCCACAAGATCCGATTCGCGCGAGAAGTACTGCATCGCTGGCCCCTTCTGCGCGGCTCTGTGCGGGCTGGTGCGCTATGCAATCCTACCTGTTACGCTAAGCATACCTCTCGCCAAGCTAACAAAACGAGAGTGGCGGACGAAAGGTGGTGCGACGTGGAGATGGTCGTTCTCGTCGACGACGACGGTGCACCGACCGGCGTGCATGACAAGTCGACGGTGCACGGGGAGTCCACTCCTCGGCACCTCGCATTCTCGTGCCATATCGTCGATGCGGACGGCAGGCTTCTCGTGACGCGGAGGGCGCTGGGCAAGCTCACCTGGCCCGGCGTCTGGACGAACGCGGTGTGCGGTCATCCGCATCCTGGCGAGTCGCTGGAGGATGCCGTGCGGCGCCGAGCGGCGTTCGAGCTGGGCATCGATGTCGATGAGATCGTGTGCGTGCTGCCCGAGTTCGGCTACGTGGCACGCGATGCATCCGGCATCCAGGAGAACGAGTACTGCCCGGTCTTCACAGCGCGCGCCGTCTCGTCACTCGACCCGAACCCCGACGAGGTCGCCGAGTTCCGGTGGACGAACCCATCGGCGCTGGTGGCAGCGGTCGGCGCTGCGCCGTGGGCCTTCAGCCCGTGGCTCGTGGAGCACCTCGCAGAACTGGCGCCGCACCTGACACGCGCTGGAGCAGAGGTCGGCGCTCATGTCTGAGGGCACGGCTCAGGTCGCCACGACGTTCGACGAGCGGCTGCACGAGATCCTGGCGACCGCGCGGCGGCGAGCGCGCTCCTACCCTCCCTCCTTCGAACAGCTCTGGGAGGCGCTCGCGGCCATGGCGAGCGGCGGCAAGAAGCTTCGCCCACGGCTGCTGATGGACGCCTACGCCGCACTCGGCGGATCGGATGAGCGATCGGCGATGGACACGGCGTGCGCCGTCGAGCTCCTCCACCTGGCTTTCGTCATCCACGATGACGTGATCGATCGCGACCTGACGCGCAGGGGCGAGCTGAATATCACCGGCAGATTCGCGATGGATGCCGTGCTGCTCGGCGCCGAGCGCGAGGACGCACGGGCGTGGGGCGAAGCATCCTCGATCCTCGCCGGTGATCTCATGCTGACCACGGCGCACTCGATCATCGCCCGCCTCGACGTCGATGCGGAGCGTCGGCACGCGATGCTCGACGCCCTCGAGGATGCCGTTCACGAGAGTGCGGCCGGAGAGCACAGCGATGTGTGGCTGAGCCTGCACCTCGAGCCGTCCGGACCCGAGGACGTGCTGCGGATGGTGGAGCGGAAGACCGCTGCCTACTCGTTCCAGGCGCCTCTCGTCCTCGCGGCGATCCTCGCCGGCGCATCCGCATCCGTCATCGTCGAGCTCACCGGGATCGCCCGCCGGATCGGCGTGATCTATCAGCTGCAGGACGACGTGCTCGGCCTGTTCGGAGACGAGGAGCGCACGGGCAAATCGACGCTGAGCGACCTGCGAGAGGGCAAGGAGACCCTGCTCGTCGCGTACGCGCGCACCGACCCCGCCTGGGCGGCCGTCGCCCCGCTCTTCGGCGATGGGCTGCTCGACGAGGCGGGTGGGCAGCGCCTTCGCCGCGTGATTCAGGATTCCGGCGCGCTCAGGATCGTCGAGTCCGTGATCGCTGAGCGGTGCGACGAAGTCCACCGATTGATCCGGGACGCGGGCATCCCGGTCGTGCTGCGCGATCAGCTCGCCGCGTTGACGTACGCGTGCAGTTCGCGGGACTCATGAACGCCACCGGCATCGAGCTCTACAACGAGACGGCGAACGCCAGCGCGTCGACCGTCATCCGCCGTTACTCGACGTCGTTCGGGTGGGCGAGCAGGCTGCTTCCCGCGGCGAAGCGCGAGCACATCGCCCACCTGTATGCGCTGGTGCGCCTCGCCGACGAGCTCGTGGACGGCCCGGCGGAGAGCGTCGGCGTCGACACTCGCACCAGGGGCATCCTGCTCGACGAACTGGAGGCCGACACGGCGCGCGCCCTGACGCTCGGGTTCAGCACCAACCTCGTCGTGCATGCATTCGCCCTGACGGCACGTGAGCACGGCATCGACATGGAGCTGTGCCGCCCGTTCTTCGCGTCGATGCGGCGCGATCTCGACGACGCTGCTCTCGATGCCGTTGCCCTGGACGAGTACATCTACGGATCGGCCGAGGTGGTCGGCCTCATGTGCCTGGCGGTCTTCGAAGCCGGGGCCGATCGCGAACCGGAGGAGCGCGAACGGCTGCACAGCGGCGCCCGCCGCCTCGGGGCCGCGTTCCAGAAGGTCAACTTCCTCCGCGACTTCGCCGAAGACCACGACCAGCTCGGGCGCACGTACTTCCCCGGCACGGCCACCGAGTTCACGGACGATGCGAAGGCGGGGATCGTCCGATCCATTCGGGCGGATCTGCGCGCAGCCGATGCCGCGATCCCTCTGCTGGCGGAGGGATGCCGCCCCGCGGTCTGGGCGGCGCGAACGATGTTCTGCGAGCTCACGGATCGCATCGAGACCACGTCGACCGATGTCCTCCTGCGCACCCGAGTCCGAGTTCCGACGCCGGTCAAAGCCAGCATCCTGGCCCGCGCTCTGGCAATGAGAGCGGCGCGGCATGAGCGGCGTCCGATCGTGCGAGGAGCACTGTGAAACCGGCATCCCGCGTCATCGTCATCGGGGGAGGCGTCAGTGGTCTTGCTGCGGCGTGCCTGCTCGCGCGCGACGGCCACCAGGTGACCGTGCTCGAGAAGAACGCCGATCTCGGCGGCAGGGCCGGCGCCTGGGAGCAGGACGGCTTCACGTTCGACACCGGGCCGTCCTGGTACCTCATGCCGGAGGTGTTCGAGCACTTCTACCGGATGCTGGGCACCACGACCGCCGAGCAGCTCGACCTGGTTCCGCTGCAACCCGGCTACCGCGTCTACGGTGAGCCCGCGCTGCACAGCGCGCGGGCGGACGAAGCCCCGGCGCCCATCGACGTGCGCACCGGGGTGGACGACACCGCCGAGCTCTTCGAGAGCCGTGAGCGCGGTGCCGGCATCCGCGCTCGTCGCTACCTCGCCTCCGCGACGAAGACCTACCGGGCGGCGGTCCGCTCGTTCCTCTACAACCCGTTCTCGTCCTGGCGCGACTTCACGTCGCCGGCCGTCCTCGCCTCTGCCCCGGCCGTCGTCCCGCTGCTGGCCCGCTCGCTGTGGTCGTTCATCGCGAGGCGGTTCCACGACCCGATGCTGCGGAAGATCCTCGGCTACCCGGCGGTGTTCCTCGGCACGTCGCCCTTCGATGCGCCGGCGCTCTATCACCTGATGAGCCACATGGACCTCGTCGATGGCGTGCAGTACCCCCGCGGCGGGTTCCGGGCTTTCGTGACATCTCTGACCGCTCTCGCCCGCGAGAACGGCGTCGAGATGCTCACCGGCAGCGACGTCACGGCCATCATCAGCGAAAGCGGTGCAGCGCGCGCCGTCGAGTACGAGCGGAACGGCGAGACGTGCAGACTGGATGCCGACCTCATCGTCTCGGCGGTCGACGAGCATCACACCGAGACCGTGCTGCTGGCGCCCGCCGACCGTTCGTACCCGCCGAAGAAGTGGGACACGCAGATCTCCGGTCCGAGCGCCGTGCTCGTCATGCTCGGTGTCGACGGGGCCCTGCCCGAGCTGTTGCACCACACCCTGTTCTTCTCCGACGACTGGCACGACAACTTCGACGCGATCTTCGGGCCGAGGCGCCGCGTTCCGCACACGCCGTCGATCTACGTCTGCAAGCCGAGCGCGACGGATGACGACGTCGCCCCGGCCGGAGCGGAGAACCTCTTCGTGCTGATCCCGTTGCCGCCGGACACGACCATCGGTCGCGGGGGAATCGGCGCGTCAGGCGATGAGACCGTGAATGCTGTGGCGGATGCCGCGATCGCTCAGATCGCCCAGTGGGCTGACATCCCCGGCCTCGCCTCACGGATCGTCGTGCGGCGCACGGTCGGCCCCGCCGATTTCGAATCGCAGTTCAACAGCTTCCGCGGCAGCGCCCTGGGGCCGGCGCACACCCTGTCGCAGAGCGCGTTCTTCCGCGGGGTGACCCGTTCGCGCCGCGTGGACGGGCTCTTCTACGCAGGGGCGACCACGGTGCCGGGTGTCGGGCTGCCGATGTGCCTGATCAGCGCCGAACTCGTGCTCAAGCACGTCAGGGGCGATCGTTCGCCGGGGCCTCTGGAGCCGGAGTCGTTCAAGTCCGATTCGCTGGAGGTGCGATGAACGTCGTCTACGCAGCGTCACTGGTGATCAGCGCGGCGTGCCTCGTGCTGCTGGACGTGCGGTTCTCGCTCGTCCTCCGGCGGCGCCCGGTGGCCGGTGCTGCGGCGCTCGCGATCGGCCTGCTCTTCTTCATCGCCTGGGATGCCGTCGGCATCGGCCTCGGCGTCTTCCGCCACGTCGACTCGGACTGGGCGACCGGCCTGCTGCTGGCGCCGGAGTTCCCCGTGGAAGAGCTGCTGTTCCTCATCTTCCTCAGTTACCTCACCCTCATCCTTCTGAGCGGATGGCAGCGCAGGCGAGAGCGGGAGACGCCCCGATGACATACCTGCTGCTCTCCCTTCCGTTCGTCGCCGTGAGTCTCGTGGTGTTCCTCAGCGGCTTCGCCGTCGCCGGGCGCCGAGACGAAGCGCGGACCTACGTCACCTCGTGGGCCGTCGCGACGGTGGTGCTGCTCGTGCTGACCGCCGTGTTCGACAACATCATGATCGCGGCGGGATTCTTCGACTACCGCGAAGACGGCATCTCCGGCATCCGACTGGTTCTCATGCCCATCGAGGACCTCCTCTACCCGATCGCCGGTTCCCTCCTGCTCGCCGGCGTCTGGCAGATGCTCGGCGGTACCCGCGCGAGGACGGAGCGAATGGATGCCTGAGCACGCCGTCCGCACCCTGCTCGTCGCCTCGCGTCCGCTGAGCTGGATCAATACGGCGTACCCCTTCGCCGCCGTCTACCTGCTGACGACCGGCACCATCGATCTCGCCTTCGTGGTGGGGACGCTGTTCTTCCTCGTGCCGTACAACCTCGCGATGTACGGCGTGAACGACGTGTTCGACTACGAATCCGACCTCGCGAACCCCCGCAAGGGCGGTGCGGAGGGGGCGAAGCTGCCGCCGTCGCTGCACCGCGCGACCCTGGTGGTGTCGGGCGTTCTCGCCGGGGTGTCCGTGGTCGCGCTCGTGATCCTCGGAGCCCACCGTCCGCTGTCGTGGCTCGTCCTGGCGGTGAGCATGTTCGCGGTCCTGGCCTACTCGGTGCCCGGGCTGCGCTTCAAGGAGATCCCGGTGCTCGACTCGATCACGTCGAGCACGCATTTCGTCTCGCCTGCGCTGTACGCCGCAGCGCTCGCCGGCACGACGATGACACCGGCGCTCGTCATGACGATGATCGCGTTCTTCTGCTGGGGCATGGCCAGCCATGCGTTCGGTGCCGTGCAGGACATCGTCCCTGATCGCGATGCCGGAATCGGGTCCATCGCGACCGTGTTCGGGGCAGCGGCGACGGTCAGGCTCGCGGTCGGGCTGTGGGTCATCGCCGGTGTGCTCATGCTGTTCACACCGTGGCCGGCGAGCCTGGCCGCGCTCGCCGTGCTTCCGTACATCGCGATCGTCGCGCCGTATCTCACCATCGACGATGCGCGATCGGCGTCGGCCAACCGTGCCTGGCGCCGCTTCCTCGCCATCAACTACGCGGTGGGATTCGCCATCACGATGCTGCTCATCCTCTTGTGGACGAACTCCGTCCGGACGGAAGGACTCTCATGACGCGCGTGCTCGTCACCGGAGCGACCGGATACATCGGCGGTCGCCTGGTACCGCAGCTGCTCGACGCAGGACACGACGTCAGCGTCTACGTCCGATCGGCGTGGAAGCTGCGCGACGTGCCATGGCGAAGCCGGGTGAAGGTCTACTCCGGCGATCTGTCCGACCCGGTGGCGACGAGAAGAGCGATGAACGGCGTCGATGTCGCGTTCTACCTCGTGCATGCGATGAGCGCGGGGCGCGGGTTCCGGAAGGCCGAGAAGCAGACGGCCGAGACGTTCGCCGAAGCAGCCGCCGGTTCCGGTGTGGGGCGCATCGTCTACCTGGGCGGACTGCATCCGAGCACCGGCAACCTCTCGGAGCACCTCGCATCCCGTGCGGCGGTCGGCCAGGTCTTCCTCGATTCCCCAGTGCCGGCGATCGTGTTCCAGGCCGGCATCGTGATCGGATCCGGGTCCGCATCCTTCGAGATGATCCGACACCTCACCGAGGTGCTGCCCTACATGCCGGCGCCCCGCTGGGTGAGGAACCGGGTGCAGCCCATCGCCATCCGAGACGTGCTGCGGTACCTCGTGCACGCCGTCGACATCGAGGAGGAGCTCAACCGGACGTTCGACATCGGCGGCCCGGACATCCTGCGGTATGGGCAGATGATGAACGGCTACGCGGTCGAGGCGGGGCTCCCGCAGCGGCACATCGCCGCCCTTCCCGTTCTCACCCCCTGGCTCGCTTCGCAGTGGGTCAGCCTGGTCAGCCCGATCCCCCGCCAGATCGCGGTGCCGATCATCGCCTCCCTGCAGAACGACTGCATCGTGGGCGAGCACGACATCGACGAACACATCGCACCGCCCGATGAGGGGCTGCTTCCGTATCGCACCGCCGTGCGTCTCGCGCTGCGCCGCGAAGCCGACGGCGAGGTCGAGACGAGCTGGCAGAGCGCGACGGTTCCCGGCGCTCCGAGCGACCCGTTGCCGAGCGACCCGGACTGGGCGGGCCACACGGTCTTCACCGACCTGCGCGAACGTCGCACGACGGCGCAGCCGGGCGCGGTGTGGGACGTGATCGAGGCGATCGGCGGTGAGAGGGGGTGGCACTCCTTCCCGCTGGCATGGGCCGCGCGGGGATGGATCGACCGTCTCGTCGGCGGGGTGGGCATGCGCCGTGGACGTCGGCACCCATCGAGGGTCAACAGCGGCGATGTCATCGATGTCTGGCGCGTGGAGTCCATCGATCGAGGGCGGATGCTGCGGCTGCGAGCCGAGATGCGAATGCCTGGTCGCGGCTGGCTGGAGCTCGGAGTCGAGCCGGCCGAAGGCGGAAGCACGTACCGGCAGCGTGCCGTGTACTTCCCCAAGGGCCTCAGCGGCCGGCTCTACTGGCTGGTGCTGCTGCCGTTCCACGGGATCATCTTCAACGGCATGGCCGCCAGCATCCTGCGGGAAGCGGAGCAGAAAGGACACCACGATGAGTGACTCGACGAGGCGGGAGACGAAGCCGCCCGCCGCGAGCGGAGTGCACCTCGAGGCCGGCGCGGTCGTGCCCTCCGCCACAGCGGCGACCCGCGAGGGCCCGGAGCACACCACGATGCCGCAGGCGTACGACGCCATCCTGCTCTCGGGCTTCGGCGGGCCGGAGGGACAGGACGATGTGCTGCCGTTCCTCCGCAACGTCACGCGTGGCCGAGGCATCCCGGACGAACGGCTCGAAGAGGTCGCGCATCACTACCGGCACTTCGACGGCGTGAGCCCGATCAACCAGCAGAACCGCGAGCTGCTGCGGGCGCTGCGCGCGGCGCTCGCCGCCGAGGGCATCGACCTGCCGGTGTACTGGGGCAACCGCAACTGGGCGCCGTACCTCGACGAAGCGCTGGCCGAGGCGGCCGCGGACGGCATCCGGACCATGATCGCCATCCCGACGAGCGCGTACTCGTCCTACTCGTCGTGCCGCCAGTACCGCGAGGACTGGGCCGACGCCCTGGAGGCGGTGGGGCGGCAGCAGAGCCTGCAGATAGATGCGCCTTTGAAGATAGACAAGGTGCGGCAGTACTTCTCGCATCCCGGCTTCATCCGCCCGTTCGTCGACGGCCTGCGCGATGCGCTCGCCGCGGCGCGTGCGGCCGGTCACGCCGACGATGCGATCGAGGTGCTGTTCTCGACTCACAGCATCCCGACCGAGGATGCAGCGCACTCCGGCGGCGAGACGTTCGCCGGCGTCGACGGGGGCGGTTATGTCGCGCAGCATCTGGCGGTCGCGCGCGAGGTGATCGCCAAGACGGGGCCGGGGATCTCCTGGCAGCTCGTGTTCCAGTCTCGGTCAGGGCCGCCGACGCAACCGTGGCTCGAGCCGGACATCAACGACACGATCGGAGCGCTCGAAGGCCGAACAGCCGTGATCGTCGTGCCGCTGGGGTTCGTGAGCGATCACATGGAGGTCATGTGGGACCTCGACACCGAGGCGCGCGAGACGGCCGAGGAGCACGACCTGTGGTTCGCGCGGACGCCGACACCCGGCATCCACCCGGCCTTCGTCAGTGCGCTCGTCGATCTCGTCCGAGAGCGGATCGCCGGCATCCCCGTCGAACGGCGCCTCAACGAGACGGAGATCGGACCGTGGTTCGACGTGTGCCGCGGCGGATGCTGCGTGAACCCGCGGCTGGGGTTCAAGCCGGCGATCGCGGGGCTGCAGCCGTAGCGCCCGATGCCCGGAGCGGATGCCCGGGGCTAGGGTGAGCGCATGGGAGAGGCGATCCTGTGGGGAGCTGTCGCGGCTGCGCCGCTGCTCGTCGGCGCCTTGCTCGCGATGCTGCGGAAGTGGCCGCCCCGGTTGCTCGGCATCGTCCTCGGCTTCGGCGCCGGGGCGCTCATCGCGTCCATCGCGTTCGAGCTGTGGGAGGAGGCGCTGGATCTTGCCGGTCCAGTCCCGCTCGTGGTCGGCGTCGCCGCAGGCGCCCTCGCCTACTACGTCGGCGACAGGCTCGTCGAGCGCAAGGCTTCGAAGGGCGCCGGGGGCCCGCTCGCCGTCGGGGCACTGCTCGACGGCATCCCTGAGCAGCTCGTCCTCGGGATCGGCCTGGCATCCGGCGAAGGCGTCAGCGTCGCCCTCGTCATCGCGATCGTGGTCTCGAACCTGCCCGAGTCGATCGGCTCGGCCGCCGACCTCATGGACGGCGGCATGAAGCGCTCGCGGGTGCTGTGGCTGTGGGCCGGCGTCGCGGTCGTCTGCGCGATCGCGACGATCGCCGGCTTCGCGCTGGCGGATGCCGTCGGCCCCGAGTTCCGCGCCGGGGCGAGCGGCTTCGCCGCCGGGGCCCTGCTCGTCATGCTCGTCGACTCGATGATCCCGGATGCTCAGTCCAAGGCGAAGGAGTCGACCGGACTCGCGACGGTGCTCGGCTTCGCACTCGCCGCCGGGCTGTCGCTGGCATCCTAGCTGTACTGACCCAGTCGCGGTCAGGACCCCGGGTACTCCTGCAGCCGCTCCTCGAACTCCTCCACGTCGGCCTCGCTGAGCAGCTCCGGCGCGAGGAAGTAGATCTGCAGACCCTCCAGCGGCTCCCCGGACTTCGCGCTGTCGGCCTCACGTTCGGCTCGCAACTCGCCCGCCGGGTCGTTGGAGAGGTCATGGATCACGGCGTAGAAGCGCAGCGGGTCGGGGTAGTTGTCGGTGTACCACTCCCAGGTGTGCTGGGTACGCGGGTCGCTGGACCCGTAGAACCTCTGCAGGATCGTGCTGTCGAGGCTCGACGACGGGTCGTTGAACGAGTACATCCCGTACATGCCGCGCTCGGTGACGACCTCGTCGATCACCTCCATGACGTCGAGTTTGCGCTCGTAGTCCTGGACCGGCTCGTTCGTCGCCCACGGCACCGAGATGTACTGGACGAGCATCGACTCCCCGCCGTAGCCGTTGCGTTCGGGCCGCAGATCCTCGGGCGCGACCTCGGTCCAGGTGTATCCGAACCGGTCGCTGAGCCGTCGTCGGATCTCGGCGAGCGTCGCGTCGCTCTGCTCGCGGACCTCTTCCAGCGACGGCTGCGCGAGGATCTCACTCGATGACCTGTCCTTGACGCCCGGGAAGGCCTCTTCGTGCTTCTGCTCCGCGGTCTTCTGGCCGCCGTAGCTGCCGGATGCCGATGTCTGCAGCGCACTCGCAGCCCCCATCGTCGCGACGTTGAGCATCAGCGTGATGATCAGTGCGGATGCCCCGAGCGCCCGCCCGCGCGCAGTGAACAGCGCCGCCACGACGACGCCGACGACGACCAGCTGCAGCGTCAGCATCGTCACGCCGTAGATGAGGCCGGTGGCGCCGGCCAGCAGCGCTCCGAGCAGCGTGAGCGCGAACAGGATCGCCGCCAGTAGAGCGGCCCAGCCGATCGCGTTCGCCTGCTGCTTCTCCGCCGGAGCCTCGGCGGTGCTCACCAGCGGAGCGGCCACGGGCGCGGCCGTGCGCCGAGCGCCGTGGTACCCGCCCGGCGGCGGCACCGGTGGGGCGCCCTCTGTGCCCGCGAGGTAGCGGGTGCGCTTCGGATCTACCACGGCTTGTCCGTCCCGCCGCCGGGGCCGTCCTCGTCGCCCATGTTCTGCTCGCGCTCCTCGGCACCCTGATCGAGCTTGTCCTGCAGTTCGTCGAGCTTGTCCTGACCTGGGCCTGACGGCTGCTCCTGCTCCTCGCCCTGGTCGGGGTCCTCCTCGCCGTTCTGCTGGCTCTGCTGCTGCTTCTCCTGCAGACGGTCCTCGAGCTCGTCGAGCGTGTCGCTCATGTCGCGCTGCGGGTCCGGCGACTGCTGCTGGGCCTCGTCGCTGTTGCACTCTTCGGGCGTCTCGGCGGTGACGACAAGGCCTTCGCCGTACAACTGGGCTGCCGCTTCGCCGTCGCCGGCTGCACGCGCGGCGTCGCCCTGCCGTTCGATCACCAGGGCCAGGTTCACCCGCACGGCACAGACCTCGAGTCCGGATGCCAGGGGCAGCGCCTCTTCGAGCTTCGCCCTGGCGCCGTCCAGCTCTTCGGCTCCGGCTAGGGCCGTGCCGATGTTGTACGGCGCCTTGAAGGGCTCGAACCAGTTCAGGAACTCCTGCCCCTGCGCGGCCGCCGTCGAACCGGAGTAGTCGGCCACGACGTACGTCGAGATCGCCTGGTGGGCGAAGCCGTACATGCTGAGCACCTTGCCGACGACGAGGAGGGCGGCGAGCGTCAGGGGCAGGGTGCCGATGGCGATCCAGCGACGGATGCTGCGCCGCTGCCTGTTCGCCGCGAGGAGGGCCGCTGCGGCATCCGCCTGTGTGGGGGCGGTCATGCGTCACCTCCGCGGAAGGCCAGTCCGCGCAGCTGCGCGGTGAGCATCGCCGCGCGCGCGAGCTCGACGCCGAGCAGAAGCACGATGATGAGCGCGAACACCCAGTACAGCTCGATCACGTTGCCCACGGAGCCGGACGCGGCGTAGTTGGTCGTCGTGGTCGGAGCTGCGGGCAGGTCGATCGCGGCGTCCGCCGAACGCACCTGCAGCGGCACCGCGAGATCGTCCGCGATGGTCTGCAGGTTGGTCTCGTCGATCACCGACATCGCCGGCTGCCCCTGGTAGTCGATGTAACCCTGATCGCCACTGAACGACCCGGAGGTGATCTTCATCGGCCCGCCCTCGGCGGTGCCGTACCCCAGCACGGCACCGCCATCGATGTAGCGCGCGCTGCGGGAGAACGACTCGGGGTCGCTCGACACGGTCTGCTCGCCGTCGCCCAGATAGAACACCATCCGCGACCGGTCGGGCGCCGATTCGGCCGCGCCGGCGAGCGTCTCCTGCAGCATCGTGTGCGCGATGCCGATGGAGCTGCCGCGGGACCGGGAGGTCACTTCGGGCCTCAGCACCTCGAGCGAGGACATCAGCGCTGTCGTGTCGGTCGTGAGCGGCAGCCGCTGCTCCGCCGCGCCGGCGAAGGTGATGAGGGCGAAGCGTGCGCCGGGGTACTCGTCGACGATCGCCTGCACGTCGGCCCGGGCGCCGTCGAGCCGTGGCTCGTCGCCGTCCCAGTCCTCAGCGACGATGCTCGCGGTCGTGTCGAGCACGATGACGATGTCGGTATCCGTCGCGAGGGTCTCGGTGGCGCCGCCGGGGATGCCGGGACGCAGCAGCATGGCGAAGCAGGCGAGCAGCATAACGAGGCGCATCGCCCACAGGCCGGTCCCTGAGCCTGTCGAAGGGTGCCCTCGCACCAGCATCCAGACGGCGACCGCCGCGACCGGAGCGAACAGCAGGATCAGCAGGAGGATGTTGAGGACGGGCTGGAAGATCACAGTCTGACCCTCCACATCAGCACGATGAAACCGAGGGTGAGAACGAGAAGGACGGCGATCCACACGTTCGGGGCGTCGGTCCAGACGACCTGCGCCTGGCCGCGGAGCTCGGTGGCATCCTGCTCCTGCACGTCTGCGATGATGTCGGCGACCGTCGTCGTGTCGCGCAATCCGTACGCCTCGCCGCCGGTGGACTGCGCTGCGGCCACGAGCTCGTCGCTGATCCGCGTGTTCACGCCCTGCACCGGGTTGAGCGCGAAGACGCGGACGCCGGTGGATGCCGCGTACTGCGCGGCCTCTTCGAGGGTGACGATGGAGGCGCCGGCGAGCTCGTTGTCGGTGGCGAGGATGATCGAACGGCTGCGCTCGTCGTCCAGATGATCGAAGCGCATGGCGCAGGACGCGAGCCCGTCTCCGATGAGAGAGGCTCCTGGCCCGTTCAGGGTGCCGATCCAGTGCTCGGGGATCTCATCGGTGTAGTCGAAGCTCTCGCGGATGCTCTGCAGATGCGTGCGGATGAACTCGTAGTCGTCGGTGAGCGGGAAGACCTGCACCGGCGAGCTGTTGAAGATGGTCAGCCCGATCCGTTCGCCCTCGAATCCGTCCAGCAGTTCCTCGAACACGCTGAGGACCTCGACGTCGACGTCGCTCATGGATCCGGAGACATCGAGGCACAGCATGATGTCTCGGCTCGTGATCACCGGCTGGATCGTCTGCGACGACATGGGGCGGGCGGCGACGACACCGGCGACGACGACTGCGACGACGCCGAGGGCCAGGACGCCGGCCAGTGCTGCCGTTCGCCGGTTCACGGCTCTCCGGAACGAGGACAGCGTCCGCAGGCGCTCAGCGCGGGCGATCGGCGCGCTGTGCTCTGTGCGATGTCGGACGCCCCGGCGAAGGCCGATGGTGAGACCGGTGGCTACGGCGAGCACGACCACTCCGGCCGCGATGAGGATCACCCACCACTGGGCTAATGCCATGTCGTCACCCCCTAGTGCCACTTCTCAAGGACCGCGCGGGCGGCCTCGGCGCCGGCGTGCGGGTCGATGGCGGTACCGCGCCGGAAGATGCTCGGGTAGTAGTGACGATGGATCGCGTCGATGAGTTCGGGCTGAACGCCGAGGCGGACGAGGTCGTCGAGTGCGAGGACGGGGGCCTCGAGGCCGCTGTACTCGTTGACGAACGACCTGATCGAGCGGCTGAGCTCGAGATTCGCCTCTCGTGCGTCGATCGCGCCATCGCGGTACGCGGCCTCGATGCGATCGATCGAGGTGCTGTATTCCGTTCGGAGCATGGACAGCACATCGCTGGTGGGCGGCATGATCGGTGCGGCACCCGCGATCGTGATGCTGCGCTTCGGTCGGGTGAGGAAGACGATGAGCCAGCCGGCCAGGATCACCAGAGCGATGATGCCGATCGCGAGCAGGATCCAGCCCCAGCCGTACTGCGCGGGAGGGTAGAGCTCGTCAGCGCCGGACATGTGCCCTCCGATTCAGCATGCGCAGCAGGTCGGTGACCGCGGCATCCTGGGTGTCGAGGGAGGCCCGGCTGATCTCGAGGCGATCGAGCAGGTCGTCGCGGAGGGCGGCATCCGCCTGCGTCCTGGCGATGATCTCGTCCCGAACCTCGGCGTCACCGTGCACGAAGTCGGGGATCGACCAGTGCGTGTTCACATCGGCGCGCGACGCGTGGGACCTGCTCGCGAGCACGGGGTCGGCGTCGCGGAGCGTGATCCACAGGACGTCGTGCTGGACGCGCAGTCGGCGCAGCATCCGCTCCGTCTCGTCCGTGACGGGTGCCTCGTCCGTCACGATCACGACGATGCAGCGGCGTGCGATCGTCCGTGCGACGAACGCGAGCAGAGCGTCGCGATCACTGGGGGCGGATGCCGTGTCGATGGCGTGCTCGATCGTGCGCAGTCCGTGCTCGAGTGCTCCCTCGCTGCGCCCAGGTGCGCGGCGGCGGATGCGTTCGGCGTCGCCGTGGACGATGCTGAAGTCGTCGCCGTGCCGCAGCGCCAGGACGCCGAGGGCTCCGGTGGTGAGGATCGCCAGGTCCTTCTTCGGCTTCTCGTCGTGCGCTAGGGCGGTCATCGACAGGCCGGTGTCGACGACGAACAGGATCGTGTGCATCCGGTTCGCGCGATGGCGCTTGACGAGCGGCTCGCCCATCCGGGCGGTCGCCCGCCAGTCGATGTCGCGGATCTGATCGCCGTACTCGTACTGGCGCAGGTCCTCGAAGTCGAGGCTGCGCCCGTGCAGAAGGGACGCGTAGGCGCCGTCGAGCGCATGCATCGACTTCTGCGACGAGTGGATGAAGAGCTTGCTCTTCACCTGGGTGATCAGACTGGGCATGGCTACGGTGTGGGCACGACCGAGAAGATCTGGTCGATGATCTCCTCGCTGCGGATGCCCTCGGCGTCGGCCTCGAACGTCAGCAGCACGCGGTGGCGCAGGACGAGATGGCGGAGGGCGCGGATGTCCTCGGGGATGACATGGGCCCGGCCGTTCAGCAACGCGAGCGCGCGCGACGCCTGCAGGAACGCGATGCTCGCGCGCGGGCTCGCCCCGTACTTGATCAAGCGCGCGCGGTCTTCGCCGATGTAGGGGGCGGGGTTACGGGTCACGTATGCGATCGAGACGATGTAGTTGCGGATCGCGGCATCCACATAGATCTGGGACGCCGTCTCCTGCAGGGCCTTGACGTCCTCGAGCGACACCGCGCCGGCGACGTGCCGGTCGGGGTCGAGCACGCCGGAGTCGATGCGGTTGAGGATCTCGAATTCGTCGGCCGGGCTCGGGTACTCGACGATCTCCTTGAGCAGGAACCGGTCCATCTGCGCCTCTGGGAGCTCGTAGGTTCCCTCCTGCTCGATGGGGTTCTGGGTCGCGATGACCAGGAACGGCTTGGGGAGGTGGTGCACCTCGCCGCCGATGGTGGTCTGGTGCTCCTGCATCGCCTCGAGCATCGCCGACTGGGTCTTGGCGCTCGAGCGGTTGATCTCGTCGAGCAGCACGAAGTTCGCGTGCACCGGGCCGAGGACGGTGCGGAACGACCCGGTGGCCGCGTCGTAGATCTGGTTGCCGGTGATGTCGCTCGGCAGCAGGTCCGGTGTGCATTGGATGCGCTTGAAGCTCGCCTTGACCGTGTCGGCGAGGGTGGATGCCGCTGTGGTCTTGGCGAGCCCTGGGACGGACTCGAGCAGGATGTGCCCGCCCGCGATGAGCGAGACGAGCAGGCTCGTGCGAAGGCGCTCCTGGCCGACCATCTTCGCGGAATAGGCATTGGCGATGACCTTGAGGATGCCGGTGGCGCTCTGCATCGCCGCGGCGGTCGGGCCGGAGGATGCGGGGATCGAAGGATCGGCGACGCGCGGTGCCGCTGGTGCAGCCTGGCGCGGTGGGGGCGGAG
>NZ_CAKKLJ010000008.1 GCF_918698005.1 Microbacterium sp. Bi121 | reverse complement strand
TGATCCCGGTCTCGCGGACCTGCTTCTCCCGGCGGATCGTGTCGGGGAAGTACGCGTTGCCCCCATCGACGATGATGTCGCCCGGCTCGAACACCTCCACCAGCGCATCGATCACCGCATCCGTCGGGCCGCCGGCCTTGACCATGATGATCGCCGTCCGCGGCTTCTGCAAAGAGTCCGCGAACTCCTGGTACGTGGACGCCGCGACGAACCCCGCCTCGGGGTGCGCATCGAGCACCGCCTGCGTCTTCTCGAAACTCCGATTGAACACCGCCACCGTGTTCCCCTCACGGCTGGCGAGATTACGCGCCAGATTCGAACCCATGACGGCGAGTCCAACAACTCCGATATTCGCTGATGCTTCGGGCACAGACTGCTCCTCGATCGTGAAGTAAGGGGATCACTTCAGCGTATCGCTGCGTACGGCGCGTCCGGGCACTGTGACAGCCGCGGCCCTGGGAGCTCAGTCCTTGCGGTAGCCCGTGCGACCCATCGAGAACAGAGCGCCGATCGTGAAGACGGTGGCGCACAGGGTCATGGCGCCGATCAGCCAGAGGATGGCGTGCGAGAGGAAAGCGCCGTCGATCATGCCGGACTCCGATTTCTAGGTGCGAGGTTTTCTGCGCGAGGTTTCTGCGTGCGAGAGGTCTGAGTTTCAGCCTACTGGGTCTTCGGGTACCATAGAGGAGTTCCTCGGCGAGGGATGCTTCGCGTGCGCGGCATCCGTAATCGACGCGGCGAATCAAGCCTCGTGGCTTTTTCGCACGTCTGCGTCCGGGAAGCCGATCACAAGACCACCACGCGGCGAGCTGTTCGCCGTGTGCCCCGAAGGAGAACCAATGTCTGAGGACACCAAGGTCCACGCCGAGGTCCGCGAGCAGTTCGGCAAGGGCTTCGCCCGCCGCCTCCGCGCCGCCGGCAAGATCCCCGCCGTCATCTACGGCCACGGCACCGAGCCCGTGCACGTCGCACTGCCCGGCCACCAGGTCTCGCTCATCATCCGCCGCGCCAACGCGCTGCTCGAGCTCGACATCGACGGCAAGGACCAGCTCGCGCTCGTCAAGGACGTCCAGAAGGACCCGGTGCGCCAGATCATCGAGCACATCGATCTTCTCGTCGTGCGCAAGGGCGAGAAGATCCAGGTGGACGTTCCCGTCGTCGTCACGGGCGAGCCCTTCGCCGGCACCGTCGCCAACCTCGACGCCACCTCGATCGCCGTCGAGGTCGAGGCCACGCACATCCCCGAGCACGTCGAGGTCTCCGTCGAGGGCCTGGAAGAGGGCCAGCACATCACGGCTGCCGACGTCAAGCTGCCCAAGGGCGCCACGCTTCTCGCCGACCCCGAGACTCTCGTCGTCGCGATCTATGTTCCGATCGAAGAGGCCGCACCCGAGGCTGAGGAAGAGACCGAGGCCGCCGAGGGCGAGGCTGCCGCAGAGGCTCCCGCCGAAGAGGCCGCAGCAGAGTAATCCACTGCTTTCACGGAGGGGACGCGATCAGATCGCGTCCCCTCCGTCGTATTCTGACCTGTTGAGACTCCCGACCCGCTGTGACGATGAGATGAGGGGCGCATGGCCGACACCTGGCTGATCGTTGGGCTGGGAAACCCGGGCCCGCGGTACGAGACGACCCGCCACAACATCGGGCAGATGGTCGTCGACGAGCTCGCCGGCCGCAGGGGCGAGGGGTTCCGCGAGCACAAGGGCGGAGCCCGAGTCGTGGAGACCTGGCTGCGCCCCGGCGCCGACAAGATCGTCCTGGCCAAGCCCAACTCGTTCATGAACGTCTCCGGCACGCCGGTCGCCGCCCTGGCCCGGTTCTACTCGGTGCCGCCGGAGCGCACCGTCATCGTCCACGACGAGCTCGACATCCCGTACGACACCCTCAAGCTCAAGACGGGCGGCGGTCACGGCGGTCACAACGGTGTGCGCGATGTCGCCCGCGCCATCGGCACCGCGGACTTCCCGCGTGTGCGTGTCGGCGTCGGGCGTCCTCCTGGACGCCAGGATGCCGCGGACTGGGTCCTCTCACCGTTCGGCAAGGCCGAGCGGGAGACGCTGCCGACCCTTGTGTCGGATGCCGCCGACGCCGTGGAGCTCCTCGTCGCCGAGGGACTGCTCGCCGCTCAGCAGAAGCATCACGCGCCGCGCTGAACGAGGAACGCCGAGGCGCCGGAGCGCCGGTCAGGCGCCGTAATACGTGACCGCTCCCGCACCGGCGCCGATGCCCAGCATGATGCTCAGCACCAGGAAGAAGAGCACGGGGCCGATCCCGGCCAGGATGAGCGAGACGATGCCCCAGACGCGACCGCGACGCTTCGCGATCGCGATGATGCCGAGCACGATCGCCGTCAGGCCCGAGACCGTACCGACCCAGAAACCGATCTCGCCCACGAGCACTTGATCGCGCACGGGGGAGAGGAACGAGAGGTCAGAGGTGGAAGGGTCGACGTACTGCATCACGGAGGGAAGGCCGTAACCGATCTGATAGCCGCCGATGCCCCCGATGATCGGGGCCACGACGCCGGCGACGACCGACAGCACGAACGCGATCACGCCCAGTGCGACCGAGCCGGCGGCCGCCGTCTGCGGCGGCTGGTAGGTACCTGCGGGAGCCCCATAACCGCCGACGGGCGCGGGATAGGCACCGGGCGGGGTCTGATAGGCGGGCGCGGGCGGCACCGGCGTGTAAGGTGCGGGCGGCGGAAGCTGCGGGTCGGTCACGCACCCATCCTAGGATGCGCGACCGTACGGCCTCACACTCGGCGCAGCAGTCCGACCTTGTCGTACACGTCCGCGAGCGTCGCATCGGCGACGGCATCAGCGCGGGCGGCATTGGCGGCGAGGATCCGGTCGAGCTCTGCCGGGTCGTCGAGCAGCTCGAGGGCACGGTTGCGCACCGGCTCGAACTCCGAGACCACGACCTCGGCGAGGCCCTTCTTGAAGTCGCCGTAGCCGCGACCGGCGTATTCGTCCTCGATCGACGCGACCTGGCGCCCGCTGAGCGCCGCGTAGATCGTCAGCAGATTCGAGACACCCGGCTTGTTCTCCCGATCGAAGCGCACGGATCCCTCGTTGTCGGTGACGGCGCGCATGATCTTCTTCGCGGACTTGGCCGGATCATCCAGCATCCACAGCACACCGGCGTCGCTCTCTGCCGATTTGGACATCTTCGAGGTCGGGTTCTGCAGGTCGTAGATCCGCGCGGTGTCCTTCTGGATCACAGGCATCGGCACGACGAACGTCTCGCCGAAGCGCGAGTTGAACCGCTCGGCGAGATCGCGCGTGAGTTCGACGTGCTGCTTCTGGTCGTCGCCGACGGGAACGACATCGGTCTGGTACAGCAGGATGTCCGCGGCCATCAGCACCGGGTAGGTGAAGAGGCCGACGCTGGTGGCGTCCTGTCCGTAGCGTGCCGACTTGTCCTTGAACTGCGTCATGCGCCCCGCCTCGCCGAAACCGGTGATCGTGGAGAGGATCCAGGCGAGCTCGGCATGCGCCCGCACGTGCGACTGCACGTACAGAGTCGACTGCGAGGGCTCGATGCCGGCGGCGATGTACTGGGCCGCCGTGCGACGCGTCTTCTCGCGGAGTTCCTTGGGGTCCTGGGCGACGGTCAGGGCGTGCAGATCGACGACCGAGAAGTAGGCGTCGTACGACGTCTGCAGATCACGCCACTGCAGGAGCGCGCCGATGTAGTTGCCGATCTGAAGCGAATCGGCTGATGGCTGCATTCCAGAGTAAAGGCGAGGTTTGGTCACCCGTCAATCCTATGGGGCGGCGCGGGACGCCTCGTCAGTAGGAGTAGTCGACGATCACGGGCGCGTGATCGCTCCACCGCTCGCCGTAGGTCGCTGCGCGCGCCACTCGGTAGTCCCGCGCCCGGTCGGCGAGGGCCGGGGTGGCCAGGTGGTAGTCGATGCGCCAGCCGGAGTCGTTGTCGAACGCCTGGCCGCGCATGGACCACCACGTGTACGGCCCCTCGACCTCGCCGTGGAATCGACGGCCGATGTCGATCCACCCGAGTCCGGTGCCCACGGTGCCGTCGACGCCGGTCACCTCGGCGCCGGCATCCCCGAGGAATCGATCGAAGTACGCCCGCTCGCGGGGGAGGAACCCGGCCTTCTTGCGATTGCCGCGCCAGTTCTTGATGTCGAGCTCGCGGTGGCCGACGTTCAGATCGCCTGTGACCAGAGCCAGCGCTTCGTTCTGGCTGAGCTCGACGAGGCGCTGCCCGAAGGCATCGAGGAACTTCCACTTCTCCTCCTGCTTCGGAGTGTCGGCCTCTCCGCTGTGCACGTAGGCGCTCACCACGGTGAGAGGACGGTCGCCGATCAGGAAATCACCCTCGATCCAGCGGCCCTTCGAGTCGAAGTCCTCGGCACCGAACGTCGTCCGCGACGCGAGCGCGGGCGTGCGGCTGGCGATCGCGACGCCGGCGCGGCCCTTGGCCGTCGCCTCGTCGTGGATGATCGACCAGCCGGGCAGCGCGGCCTCGAGATGCTCATCCTGCCCGCGGACCTCCTGCAGCGTCAGGATGTCGACGTCGGCGGCATCCAGCCATCCGCTCATCCCGTTGCGGGCTGCCGCCCTGATCCCGTTGACATTGACCGAGGCGATACGCAGGTGAGGCATGTGATCAGCCTAACGAGGGCCGGTGACATCCTCGGCCTCTGCTCCCTCGATCGCGATCGCGAGGGTGTCCTCGGCTCTCCGCACCCCACGGGACGCGAACCAGCGGCGATACCAGGGCGCCTCATCGTACGCGTCCCGTGCCCGGCGCAGCTGCACACGTGCGGCGAGGACCAGTGCCTCCTGCTCGGCGAGGCGAGCGGCCTGCTCGTCCTCGAGTTCCAGCGGATGGTCGTGGTCGGCGGCGGTGACGGCGATCCAGGATGCCGCGACGAGTACGACGCTCGCCAGCAGGCGGCACCACAGCAGCAGTCCGATGATCACCGCGAACGAGGCGAGCAGCGGGTTCGTCGGCACGCGAGTCAGCAGCAGACCGGCGGCCAGCTGAAGAACCACCATCGCGCCGCCGCCGAGCAGCGACGCGGGCCAGATGAAGCGCCATCGCAGGTCCGCTCCGACCAGGAACCGTACCAGGGCCGCCAGGGCGCCGGCATCCACGACGAACGCGCTCGCCATCCAGAGCGCACGCCCGGCACCCGAGAGTACCCACGAGTCCTCCGGCCAGCCGAAGAGCTCGAAGATCGACTCCAGCGCCCAGATGCTCAGGACGCTGAGCGCGGCGCCCAGCAGCAGCGCGAGACCGAACAGGATGCCGGCGAACAGGTCGCGCAGCTTGAGCAGCCAATACGAGCGCGTGTCGAACGGCAGACCGAAGATGTCTCGGATCGCTCGGCGGGTGAACGTCACGGCCGAGATGGCCGTCCACGCCGCGAATCCGACCGCGACCGCACCGGTGATGGTCAGCAGGCCTGTGCTCCGCTGCGCGATGTCGACGACGTCGGCGCGCTCGAAGAGGCCGGGGTCGCCGATGAGGCCGGGGAGGTAGCTGTTCGCCAGGTCGATGAGCATGTCGATCGCCCGCGGACTCGCGCCCATCCACAGACCGACGCCGGCGAAGCTGACGTAGATGACCGCGAACAGCGAGAACAGGACGTAGTAGCTCATGCCCGCGGACAGCAGGAATCCGTTCCCGCGCAGAAAACCACGCCATACGCGCACAGGGAACGCGGCGAGCGTTCGATCCTTCAGCTCAGCCGCACGCTCGAGCGGCCCTTCCAGGCGCTCGCGCAACGGCACGGGGATCCTCCTACGGGCGTCCGCGCAGAACCGCCTGCTTGACCTCGGCGATCGCCTTGGTCACCTCGATGCCACGCGGGCATGCCTCGGAGCAGTTGAAGGTCGTACGGCAGCGCCACACGCCCTCCTTGTCGTTGAGGATGTCCAGACGGACCTCGGCGTTGTCGTCGCGCGAGTCGAAGATGAAACGGTGCGCGTTGACGATCGCGGCAGGACCGAAGTACTGGCCGTCGGTCCAGAACACCGGGCACGACGAGGTGCACGCGGCGCACAGGATGCACTTGGTGGTGTCGTCGAAGATCGCACGGTCGGCGATCGACTGGACGCGCTCCTTGCCCTTCTCGGGGACACTGCTCGCGACGAGGAACGGCTGGACCTCGCGGTAGGAGGCGAAGAACGGCTCCATGTCGACGATCAGGTCCTTCTCGAGCGGCAGACCCTTGATCGCCTCGACGTAGATCGGCTTCGAGATGTCGAGGTCCTTGATCAGCGTCTTGCAGGCGAGGCGGTTGCGTCCGTTGATGCGCATCGCGTCGGATCCGCAGATGCCGTGCGCACACGAGCGGCGGAACGACAGCGAGCCGTCGACCTCCCACTTGATCTTGTGCAGCGCGTCCAGGACGCGGTCGGTCGAGAACAGTTCGACGTCGTAGTCCACCCAGCGCGGCTCGGCATCCTGTTCAGGATCGAACCGGCGGATGATGAACGTGACCAGGAAGGACTGGATGGCCGGGTCTGCGGCCGCGGGGGCCTCTGCGACGGCGTTCGACATGCTCAGTACTTCCTCTCCATCGGCTGGTAGCGGGTCTGGACGACCGGCTTCGAGTCGAGTCTGATGTGATCGGCGGGGGTCGACGAGTGCGGGTCGCCCGTCAGGTACGCCATGGTGTGCTTCATCCAGTTCTCGTCGTCGCGCTTGGGGAAGTCGTCGCGCATGTGGCCGCCGCGGCTCTCCTCGCGGTTCTGCGCCGCGTAGACGACGACTTCGGCGATGTCGAGCAGGAACCCGAGCTCGACGGCCTCGAGGAGGTCGGTGTTGAAGCGGTGCCCCTTGTCGTCGATGTAGACGTTCTTGTAGCGTTCGCGCAGCTCCTTGATGACGTCGAGGACGTGCTCGAGCGACTCATGGGTGCGGAAGACCTGGGCCCCGCGGTCCATCTCGTCCTGCAGCTTCTTGCGCAGCACCGCGACGCGCTCGGTGCCGTTGCTGCTGCGCATGTCCTCGAGCAGGCCCTTCACGAATGCAGCGGGGTTCTCTGGCAGCGGTACGAACTCGGCCGTCTTGGCGTATGCGACGGCGTTGTTGCCGGCGCGCTTGCCGAAGACGTTGATGTCGAGCAGCGAGTTGGTGCCGAGGCGGTTGGAGCCGTGCACCGAGACGCAGGCGCACTCGCCGGCCGCGTACAGGCCGGGAACGACGGTGTCGTTGTCGGCGAGCACCTCGGCGTTGTTGTTCGTCGGGATGCCGCCCATGGCGTAGTGCGCCGTCGGCATGACGGGGACGGGGTCGGTCACAGGGTCGACGCCCAGGTACGTGCGTGCGAACTCGGTGATGTCGGGGAGCTTGGTCTCGAGGACTTCGGCACCGAGGTGCGTGCAGTCGAGGTACACGTAGTCCTTGTGCGGACCCGCGCCGCGCCCGTCGAGGACTTCCTGCACCATGGAGCGCGCGACGATATCGCGAGGGGCGAGGTCCTTGATCGTGGGGGCGTAGCGCTCCATGAAGCGTTCACCGGACTCGTTGCGCAGGATCGCGCCCTCACCGCGGGCACCCTCTGTGAGTAGGATGCCGAGGCCGGCGAGACCAGTCGGATGGAACTGGAAGAACTCCATGTCCTCCAGCGGCAGGTTCTTGCGCCAGATGATGCCGACCCCGTCACCGGTGAGGGTGTGCGCGTTCGAAGTGGTCTTGTAGATCTTCCCGAAGCCGCCGGTCGCGAAGACCACGGCCTTGGACTGGAAGACATGCAGTTCGCCGGAGGCCAGCTCGTAGGCGACGACGCCGGCGACCTGGATCTTGCCCGCGTCGTCCTTCACCGTGATCAGGTCGAGCACGTAGAACTCGTTGAAGAAGTTGATGCCGAGCTTGACGCAGTTCTGGAACAGCGTCTGCAGGATCATGTGGCCAGTGCGGTCGGCGGCGTAGCAGGCGCGGCGGACGGGGGTCTTGCCGTGCTCGGCCGTGTGGCCGCCGAAGCGACGCTGATCGATCTTGCCCTCTGGCGTGCGGTTGAACGGCAGGCCCATGTTCTCGAGATCGATGACGGCGTCGATGGCCTCCTTGGCCAGGATCTCAGCCGCGTCCTGGTCGACCAGGTAGTCGCCGCCCTTGACGGTGTCGAAGGTGTGCCACTCCCAGCTGTCCTCCTCGACGTTCGCGAGTGCCGCAGCCATGCCGCCCTGCGCCGCACCGGTGTGCGAGCGCGTCGGGTAGAGCTTGGAGATCACCGCGGTCTTCGCACCGGGGCCGGCCTCGATGGCCGCCCGCATTCCTGCGCCGCCGGCGCCGACGATCACGACGTCGAACTGGTGGTAGTGCACACCGTCGCGAACGACGGAATCCTGAGTCTCAGTAGTCACTTCTCGTTGCTCTCTTCTCAGTCCACGTGGCGGGCGTCAGGCCGCGCACAGCTTCACAAGCTCGGCGGTCGACGGGTCGCCCAGGCACGGGTCGAACGTGAAGACGACCAGGGTGCCGAGGATGATCAGCAGCCCTGCGGCCAGACCGATCGCCCAGACGAGGGCCTTGCGCACCTTCTCGTTGGTGACGTAGTCGTTGACGATCGTGCGCATGCCGTTGCCGCCGTGGATGAAGGCGAGCCAGAGCATGAGCACGTCCCACCACTGCCAGAACGGTGTGGCGAACTTTCCTGCGATGAAGGCGAAATCGAGGGCGTGGATGCCCTCACCGACCATCAGGTTCACGAACAGGTGGCCGAAGATGAGGACGATCAGCACGACGCCGGATGCTCGCATGAACACCCAGCCCCACTTCTCGAGGTTGATGCCGCTGCGGCGGCGGGCCGGTGCGGCGACGGTCTGGGCGGACATCAGTGACCCCCTCCGAATCCGGCGAACGCCAGAGCAAGATGACGCGAGGTGAATCCGGCCATGAGGACGAGCCACACGGCCAGGACGCCCCAGAACAGCTGACGCTGGAAGCGAGCGCCCTTCGACCAGAAGTCGACGAGGATGATGCGGAGTCCGTTCATCGCGTGGAACACGATCGCCGCGACGAGCACGACCTCGCCGAGGGCCATGATCGGGTTCTTGTAGGTGCCGATCACCGCGTTGTACGCCTCGGGGGAGACCCGGATGAGTGCCGTGTCGAGCACGTGCACCAGAAGGAAGAAGAAGATGGCGACTCCGGTGATGCGGTGAAGCACCCACGACCACATGCCCTCACGGCCGCGGTACAGAGTGCCGCGCGGGGTCTTGGACGTGGTTTCCGAAATCGACGGTGTCAAGCGAGTGCCTGCGGACACGGTCGTCCTCCCTGATCGATGCGAGGCCGGGAGCACTGGGTCCGAACCGACCGCAGGGCATGCCCGATCGGGACCCATCCTATTCCTGTCAGAACGCTGGGTGCGACGAAGGCGACCCTAAGGCCCGGCCTCATCATTGCCATCATGCATCGTCACGATTCGGCCTGGCTATCGTGCTGAACAGCCAAGAGAATCCGCCGATGCGCCGCAGCCCCGGCGGATAGGTTAGATCCATGGCGCCGTTCGACGACTTCTATGCAGTGATCCCCGCCGGCGGTATCGGCAGTCGGCTGTGGCCGCTCTCTCGGGCGGACGCGCCGAAGTTCCTGCACGACCTGACCGGCTCCGGCAACTCCCTGCTCCGCGACACGTGGGACCGCCTCGAGCCCATGACCGGCCCCGACCGCATCTCCGTCGTCACCGGTCGCGCCCACCGCGCCGCCGTGGAGGCCGAGCTCCCCGGCATCCCCGACATGAACGTCTTCCTCGAGTCGGAGCCGCGCGAGTCGGCGGCTGCCATCGGCCTCGCCGCCGCGATCCTGCATCGGCGCGACCCCGACGTCATCATCGGCTCGTTCGCCGCCGATCACGTCATCCGCGGCACCCGCACGTTCGAGTTCGCCGTGCAGCAGGCCGTCGCCGTCGCGCGCGCCGGTTACATCTGCACGATCGGCATCCAGCCGTCGGAGCCCTCGGTCGGATTCGGATACATCCAGAAGGGCGAAGAGATCGTGGTCGACGGAGCGCCCGAGGCGGCGACCGTGCAGCGCTTCGTCGAGAAGCCCGATCTCGAAACCGCCAAGGAGTACTACGCCGACCGTTCGTTCCTCTGGAACGCCGGCATGTTCATCTCCAGGGCCAGCGTGCTCCTCGACGAGCTCGCGGCGAACGAGCCGGAGCTGCATGCGGGTCTGCTCGAACTCGCAGAGGCGTGGGACGACCGCGAGCGCCGAGGGCCGGTCGTCGACCGGGTCTGGCCGCGGCTGAAGAAGATCGCGATCGACTACGCCGTCGCCGAGCCGGCGGCGGACAAGGGGCGCCTGGCCGTCATCCCCGGGCACTTCGACTGGGACGACGTGGGGGACTTCGCCTCACTGACCAAGCTCATCTCCGGCGGCCGCAAGAACGACCTCGCCGTGCTCGGTCCGAAGGCGCGCGTGCTGTCGGATGCCGCCACCGGGATCCTGGTCAGTCAGACCTCCCGGGTCATCAGCCTGATCGGCGTCCAGGACATCGTCGTCGTCGACACCGAGGATGCGCTGCTCGTCACCACGGCCGAGCACGCACAGCGCGTGAAGGGCGTCGTGGAATCGCTCAAGCTGACCGGTCGAGGCGACGTTCTGTAGCAGCCCCGACCGGGTCTATTGCGAGTTCATAACCATTAACCGTCTCGACCACTGCGTTCGCCGTAATACTGGGTAATTTATCCAGACGGACCCTGCGATCGGCGCAGGCCAGTAGTCGTGGAGGCTTACGTGACCATTTCCACCCGAAAGCGCGCTCTCGCCGCGCTCGTGGCGACCGGCGTCGCCGTCGCACTCGCAGGCTGTGGGGCCGCTCCCGAGGAGAACGACGGCGGCAACGCCGGCGGCGAGAAGCTCGACTTCCTGCCCTGCATCGTCTCCGATATGGGCGGATTCGACGACAAGTCGTTCAACCAGCTCTCGTTCGAGGGCGCGCAGAAGGCCGCAGACGAGCTCGGTGTCGAGCTCAAGGACGTGCAGTCCAACGCCGAGACCGAGTACGGCCCGAACGTGACCAACCTCGTCGGCGAGGGCTGCAACGCGATCGTCGCCGTCGGCTTCGCTCTCTCGGCCGCCACCGTCGAGGCAGCCACGGCCAACCCCGACGTCGACTTCATCCTCGTCGACGACGCGGCCGACAACGACTTCGACGGCAAGAAGGACGCCGAGAACGTCAAGCCGCTGCTGTACGACACCGCCCAGGCGGCGTTCCTCGCGGGCTACCTGTCCGCGGGCTACTCGAAGACCGGCAAGGTCGGCACCTTCGGCGGCATGGAGTTCCCGACCGTCACGATCTTCATGGACGGCTTCCTCCAGGGCGTGAACCACTACAACGAGGTCAAGGACGCCGACGTCCAGGTCGTCGGCTGGGACGGCAAGACCGGCTCGTTCACGGGTGGCTTCGAGGCCAACCAGGACGCCAAGCAGGTCGCCGTGAACATCCTCGACCAGGGCGTCGACGTCATCCTCCCCGTCGGCGGGCCGATCTACCAGTCGGCGCAGCAGGCGATCAAGGAGTCCGGCAAGGACATCGCCCTCATCGGCGCTGACGCAGACCTGTTCGTGACCGACCCGAGCACGGCTGACGTCGTCCTCACCTCGGTCCTCAAGGCGATGGACCTGTCGACCTACCAGGCGGTCCTCGCCAGCGGCAAGGACGAGTTCGACGCCGAGGCCTACATCGGCACGCTCGAGAACGACGGCGTGGGCATCGCCGACCTGCACAACTTCGCCGACAAGGTCGACTCCGGCCTGCAGGACGAGGTCACGCAGCTCCAGCAGGACATCATCGACGGCAAGGTGACCGTCACGTCCTACCTCAGCGAGTGACGCAAAGAGACGGGGAGGCCGGCGCGCGTCGGCCTCCCCGTCTCGTTCTGTCCGGCCACTCCCGCAGACCCGGGTCTGCTGAATAGGATCGACCACATGAAGCTTGAACTGCGCGGCATCACGAAGAGATTCGGCGCGCTGACAGCGAACGACCACATCGATCTCACCGTTGAAGAAGGTGAGATCCATTGCCTTCTGGGCGAGAACGGCGCAGGCAAGTCGACGCTCATGAACGTCCTCTACGGCCTGTACCAGGCCGACGAGGGCGACATCCTCCTCGATGACGAGGTGCAGCACTTCTCCGGCCCTGGCGATGCGATGGCCGCCGGCATCGGCATGGTGCACCAGCACTTCATGCTGATCCCCGTCTTCACCGTCGCCGAGAACGTGATGCTCGGACACGAGCAGACGAAGTTCGGAGGCCGCCTCGACCTGGCAGCCGCACGAAAGCGCGTGCGCGAGATCTCCGACCGCTTCGGATTCGCCGTCGACCCCGATGCGGTCGTCGAAGATCTCCCCGTGGGCGTCCAGCAGCGCGTCGAGATCATCAAAGCGCTTTCCCGCGACGCCAAGGTCCTCGTGTTCGACGAGCCGACCGCGGTCCTCACGCCGCAGGAGACCGATGAGCTGATGAACACCATGCGGCAGCTCAAGTCGCAGGGCACATCGATCGTCTTCATCACCCACAAGCTCCGCGAGGTGCGCGAGGTCGCGGACCGCATCACGGTCATCCGGCTCGGCAAGGTCGTCGGCGAAGCATCGCCTTCGGCTTCCAACGAAGAGCTCGCCTCCCTCATGGTCGGCCGGGCCGTCGAGCTGACCGTGCACAAGGACGCGCCCAACGTACGAACGAACTCGCTCGTCGTCGAGGGGCTCACCGTCACCGACCGCACCGGGACCGTCCTCGTCGACGAGGCGTCGTTCGAGGTGCGCGGAGGCGAGATCCTCGCGATCGCCGGTGTGCAGGGCAACGGCCAGACCGAGCTCACCGAGGCCATCATCGGCCTTCAGGATCAGGTCAGGGGCAGCATCCGCCTGGACGGCGAGGAGCTGCTCGGGCGCTCGGTCCGCGAGATCCTCGACGCCGGCGTCGGGTTCGTCCCGGAGGACCGCAGCGTCGACGGACTGGTGAAGGAGTTCACCATCGCCGAGAACCTCATGCTCGACCGCTCGCACGGTGAACCGTTCGTCAGCGTCGGCACCGTTCGCCGCAGCGCCCTCGATGCGTTCGCCCGCGAGAAGATCACCGAGTTCGACATCCGCACCCAGGGTCCGTCGCAGGCGGCCGGGCGGCTGTCCGGCGGCAACCAGCAGAAGGTGGTGCTCGCACGCGAGCTGAGTCGCGATCTGTCGCTGTTCGTCGCAGCGCAGCCCACCCGCGGCGTCGACGTGGGGTCCATCGAGTTCATCCACAAGCGCCTGATCGACACCCGCGACGCCGGAGTTCCTGTGATCGTCATCTCCACAGAGCTCGACGAGGTCACCGCCCTCGCCGACCGCATCCTGGTGATGTATCGCGGCCAGGTCGTCGGCATCGTCCCCGGTGACACCCCCCGCGACCGCCTCGGCCTGATGATGGCCGGCATGTCGGCGACCGCCGCGAGCGAGGAGACCAGCGCATGAGCGCCACGCAGCCCCAGACCCCTCTCGCCGCGCCGGACACCAAGGTCGCGCCGACTCGCTGGCGGCTCGCCATGCAGGCGATCGTGCGCGGCAACGGCATCATCTCGGTGCTGGCCGTCCTCATCGCCGTCGTCGTCGGATCGATCATGATCGCCGCGACGAACGAGCAGGTCCAGGCCACCTCCGGCTACTTCTTCGCCAGGCCGATGGACATGATCGGTGCGATCTGGGATGCCGTCGCCGGGGCGTATGCCGCTCTGTTCCGCGGCGCGATCTACAACTTCAACGCCGACAGCTTCGCGATCGGCATCCATCCGCTCACCGAGACCCTCAAGTTCGCCACGCCGCTGATCGCGGCCGGCCTCGGCGTCGGTCTGGCGTTCCGCGCGGGTCTGTTCAACATCGGTGGCCAGGGGCAGATGCTCATGGCGGCCGCTGCCGGAGGCTACGTCGCGACGCAGTGGGATCTTCCGTTCCCGCTGCACCTGATCGCCGCCGTCGTGGCCGGCATGGTCGCCGGTGCGATCTGGGCCGGTATCGCCGGACTCCTCAAGGCGCGCACCGGTGCGCACGAGGTGATCACGACGATCATGCTCAACCACATCGCCTTCTACCTGCTCGCATGGATGCTGGCGACGCAGGGAATCCTGCAGGCGCCGGGCTCGAGCAATCCGAAGACCGCACCGATGCCGGACAGCGCCGTGCTGCCGCAGCTGCTCGGCCCGCAGTACAAGCTGCACGCCGGGTTCCTGCTGGCGCTCGTCGCGGTCGCCTTCACCTGGTGGCTGCTGGAGCGCTCCTCGCTCGGCTTCCGCTTCCGCGCCGTCGGTGAGAACCCCGCAGCCGCGCGCGTCGCGGGTATCGACGTCGGGCGCATGTACCTGGTGGTCATGCTCATCGCCGGCGCGCTGGTCGGCATCGCCGGCATCAGCCAGATCCTCGGCACCGAGACCAGCGGATTCGGCGGAGCGATCGACGCCGGCATCGGCTTCGACGCCATCACCGTCGCTCTGCTCGGCCGCTCGACGCCGCTCGGCATCCTCGCCGCCGGCCTCCTGTTCGGCGCGTTCAAGACCGGCGGATTCACGATGCAGTCCTCGGAGGGCATCCCGATCGAGATCGTCCTCGTCGTCCAGTCGCTGATCGTGCTGTTCATCGCCGCACCGCCTCTGGTGCGCGCCATGTTCGGCCTGCCTCAACCAGGGGCGCGCAAGAAGCCCAAGAAGCCGAAGAAGAATGCGGCGCAGATCGCCGAGGAGGTGTCCGCATGACCGTCACGGCCGAACCCGTCGTCAGCGATGAGCAGCGTCGCGTGACCGTCGTCTCATGGAAGGCGCCGGTGATCTTCGCGATCTTCACGGTGCTGTTCGCGCTCCTGCCGCTGCTGGCACCGCGCGAGGGCGAGACGACGTTCCGCCTGTCTGCAGGCGAGGCGTTCTTCACGGTTCCGGACGTCGTGCTTCCGGCGACGGCCACGGCGTGGATCGCCGTCGTCCTCCTCGCCGCAGCGACGGTGTTCGCCGTGATCCGCGTGCGGGCACGGCGCGGCATCCCGTTGTGGCTCGTCATCGTCTGGGTCGCCGTCCTGATGATCGGCTTCCTCGCGTGGGCCGCCGCCGGCAGCACGCTGCCCATGATCGGGCTCCTCGGCGGTGCGCTGGCACTGGCCACGCCACTGATCTTCGGCGCACTGGGCGGCGTGATCGGCGAGCGAGCCGGCGTCGTGAACATCGCGATCGAGGCGCAGCTGCTCGCCGGCGCGTTCTCGGCCGCCGTGGCCGCGTCGCTGGCGGGCACGCCCTGGGCGGGCCTCGTGGCCGCCATGGTCGCCGGCATGCTCGTCGCCCTCGTCCTCGGTGTCTTCACGATCACGTACTTCGTCGACCAGGTGATCGTCGGCGTGGTGCTGAACGTGCTCGTGATCGGTCTGACGACGTTCCTGTTCCGACAGGTGCTCGCGCCGAACACCGAGACGCTCAACAGCCCGGAGACGTTCAACGCCGTCGCGATCCCGGGGCTCAGCGAGATTCCCGTGATCGGACCGATCCTGTTCCGCCAGTCGTTCATCGTCTACCTGATGTACGTCGTGGTGGCGCTGGTGTGGTTCGGTCTGTACCGCACCCGCTGGGGACTCCGGCTGCGGTCGGTCGGCGAACACCCCCAGGCCGCCGACACGGTCGGCATCAAGGTGGCCGCGACCCGCTACCGCGCCGTGCTTCTGGCCGGTGCCGTCGCGGGCCTCGGCGGTGCGTTCTACACGCTGGTGTCGGTCCCGAGGTTCAATCAGGAGATGACCGCAGGAGCCGGGTTCATCGCGCTCGCCGCCGTGATCTTCGGAAAGTGGGACCCGATCCGCGCGACGCTCGCAGCCCTTCTGTTCGGCTTCGCGACGAACCTGCAGGGCGTGCTCTCGGTGATCGGCTCCCCGGTTCCGAGCCAGTTCATGCTCATGCTTCCGTACATCGTCACCATCTTCGCCGTCGCCGGACTCGTCGGCCGCTCGCGGGCACCAGCCGCGGACGGCGAACCCTACATCAAGAGCTAGAGGAGCCATGACAGACATCGATTGGGACGAGCTTCGTCACGTCGCGACCGAGGCCATGCACAAGGCCTACGCCCCGTACTCCCGCTACAAGGTGGGGGCTGCGGCGCTCGTCGCAGACGGACGCATCGTCGCCGGCTGCAATGTCGAGAACGCCTCGTACGGGGTGACTCTCTGCGCCGAGTGCGCGCTGGTCGGCGACCTGCACATGTCGGGCGGCGGCAAGCTCGTCGCCTTCGTGTGCGTGAACGGCGACGGGCAGACCATCATGCCGTGCGGGCGCTGCCGTCAGCTGCTGTTCGAGCACTCCATGCCCGAGATGCTGCTCGAGACCGTGTCCGGCATCCGGACCATCGACGAGGTGCTGCCCGACGCATTCGGGCCGCGCGACCTGGAGGACGCCCGATGAGCGCACCGGAACCGTACGACGCGATCGACGTGATCCGCGCGAAGCGCGACGGGGGAGCGGTCCCCGAGCCCGCCCTGCGGTGGATGGTCGACGCCTACACCCGCGGCTACGTCTCGGACGCGCAGATGGCGTCCTTCGCCATGGCGATCTTCCAGCGGGGCATGGAGCGCTCCGAGATCCAGGTGCTCACGGATGCCATGATCGCGTCGGGGGAGCGGATGGACTTCGCCGGCCTGGGCAAGCGCACGGTCGACAAGCACTCCACCGGCGGCGTCGGCGACAAGATCACTCTGCCGCTCGCCCCGCTCGTGGCATCCTTCGGCGTCGCCGTGCCGCAGCTTTCCGGTCGAGGACTCGGCCACACGGGTGGCACCCTCGACAAGCTCGAGGCGATCCCCGGATGGCGCGCTGCGCTGTCGAACCAGGAGATGTTCGAGCAGATGCGCGGCGATGTCGGCGCTGTGATCTGCGCGGCAGGCTCCGGTCTCGCCCCGGCGGACAAGAAGCTGTACGCGCTCCGCGACGTCACCGGCACGGTCGAGGCGATCCCGCTGATCGCGTCGAGCATCATGTCGAAGAAGATCGCCGAGGGCACTGACGCACTGGTCCTGGACGTGAAGTTCGGCTCCGGCGCCTTCATGCAGGACATCGATCGCGCGCGCGAGCTGGCTCAGACGATGGTCGCGCTCGGAACGGACTCGGGGGTGGCCACCACGGCGCTGCTGACCGACATGAACGTGCCGCTCGGACTCGCGATCGGCAACGCCAACGAGGTGCGCGAGTCCGTCGAGGTCCTCGCCGGCGGCGGGCCGGCCGACATCCGAGAGCTCACGATTGCGCTCGCACGCGAGATGCTCACGCTGGCCGGTCAGCCGGATGCCGACGTCGAGGGCGCGCTGGACGACGGTCGCGCCATGGACACCTGGAAGGCGATGATCCGCGCCCAGGACGGCGATCCGGATGCTCCGCTCCCCACCGCTCGTGAGACGCACGTCGTCACGGCCGAAGCGGACGGGATCGTCACCGGCATGGAGGCCCTTCCGTTCGGCATCGCGGCGTGGCGCCTGGGAGCAGGGCGCGCACGCGCCGAGGACCAGGTCGTGCACGCCGCCGGCATCGACCTGCACGTAAAGCCCGGCGATCGGGTGAGCGCAGGACAGGCGCTGTTCACGCTCTCCGCCGAGGACGAGGCACGCTTCCCCCGGGCGCTCGAAGCCCTCGAAGGCGCCTGGACGCTGGGCGACACCGCGCCCGAGATCGGGCCCCTCGTCCGCGAGCGCATCACCG
This sequence comes from Microbacterium sp. Bi121, assembly GCF_918698005.1. GTDB lineage: Bacteria > Actinomycetota > Actinomycetes > Actinomycetales > Microbacteriaceae > Microbacterium. The sequence goes on along the minus strand of NZ_CAKKLJ010000008.1, from coordinate 93,729 downwards.
CGTAGGCTGTAGCGCGCGTGAGAGCGCGCTCCGCTTCTGAGAGGACGAGGTTCCATGTCGATCGCACCTGACGGTGACGTGAAGATCCAGGGCGTTTCGCTGCGCTCGCTGCCCAAGATCTCGCTGCACGACCACCTCGACGGCGCTGTGCGCCCCGCTACAGTGGTCGAGCTCGCCGAGGAGATCGGACTCGAGCTGCCCGCAGGCTCCGGCGATGCGCTCGGCGACTGGTTCACCGCGCAGGCCGACTCCGGATCCCTCGTGAAGTATCTGAAGACGTTCGACTTCACGGTCGGAGTCATGCAGACGGCCGAGGGACTGACCCGCATCGCGCGGGAGTTCGTCGAGGACCTCGCCGACGACGGCGTGATCTACGGCGAGATGCGGTGGGCGCCGGAGCAGCACCTGGCAGGCGGCCTGTCGCTCGACGACGCCGTCGACGCCGTGCAGCAGGGGATCGAGGAGGGCGAGGATGCCGCTGACCGCTCCGGTCGCAGCATCCGGGTCGGTCAGATCCTCAGCGCCATGCGACAGAACGACCGCGCCCTCGAGATCGCCGAGCTCGCGCTCGATCACCGCGACGACGGCGTTGTCGGCTTCGACATCGCGGGCCCGGAGGACGGGTTCCCGGCCTCCGATCACCGTGAGGCCTTCGAGCTGCTGGCGGCGAACTTCATGCCCGTCACCGTTCATGCCGGTGAGGCCGCTGGCTTGGCCTCGATCCGCAGTGCGCTGCTGGATGGTCGTGCTCTGCGCCTCGGCCACGGCGTGCGCATCGTCTCCGACCTCGAGGTCATGGGGCGCGACGGCGAAGAGGTCCAGGTCAAGTTCGGCGATCTCGCCCGTTGGGTTCGCGACAGGGAAGTTCCGCTCGAGCTCTCGCCCTCGTCGAACGTGCACACCGGCGCGATCGAGGCCTGGGGCACCGAACTCGCCGACCACCCGTTCGATCTGCTCTATCAGTTGGGCTTCGCCGTCACCGTGAACGTCGACAACCGCACGATGAGCGGCACCTCGCTCACCCGTGAGCTCGCCCTGCTCGTCGACGCCTTCGGGTACGACCTCGACGACCTGGAGACGTTCCAGTTCAACGCGGCCGCCGCGACGTTCCTGCCTGTCGAGGAGCGCGAGGAGCTCGTCGAGATGATCGCCGAGGGCTTCCAGAGCCGCTGACCGACCGCGCAGGTCATCCCTGCAGGAACGGGACGAGCAGTTCCGTGACCGTGCTGTGCATCTCGCCGTCGGAGATCGTCGGGGTGCCGTCGCCGCTCTGCGGACCGTAGTCGCCGAACGACGCGTGCGAGGCGCCGTCGATCTCGACGAGGTCGGCGTCAGCCGGGAGCAGGTGCCGGGCGTCGGCGATCTTCTCGGGCGTCGACAGGCCGTCCTCGCTCCCCGCCAGGCTCAGTACATCAAGGTCGGAGCCTGAGAGATCGTTCGAGCAGTATGAGCCGAACAGCACCAGCGCACCGGCATCCGGGGCCAGCTGGCACGCTCGCACGCCGCCGAGCGAATGGCCGCCCACCGCCCAGGTGTCGACCTCCGGCGCCGCGCTCGTGAACGCGTCGAGGCCGCGCGGATCGAAGAAGGCGAGGTTCAGCCACGGGCGCGTGATGACCACGGTCTTCCCCTCTTCGGCGACGCCCTGCAGCATGGCGACGTAGGCCCACGGATCGACCTTGGCTCCGGGGATGAAGACCAGACCGGCATCCGAGTCGCCGTCGGCCGGGGTGAGGACGATGCCCTCCGGTGCGTCCTCGATCGTGATGCTCGCGTTGTTCCGCGCGCTCTCCAGCGGCCCCTCTTCGGCGGGCATGACCCCGACCTGCGTCCAGACGAGTGTGCCGCCGATCGCGAGGACGAGGACCGCGACAAGGCCCCACAGGGTCCAGCGCAGGACGGACCGCTTCTTCTTCACGCCGCCCACGCTACGCCCGTCCCACCCCCGGATGCGTCGTCAGGTACTCCTCGAACGCCTCCGCGCTCGTGCGTGACGGCGTGAAGCCGAACTCCGTCTTCAGCCGTCCGTTCGCCAGCACCGGCCGATAGCGCAGGAAGACGACCTTCTCCGGGCCGTGCGGCGTCAGCCGCAGCATCCGGCCCACGCTGAGCGCGATAACCAGCGCCCACGCGGGGATGGTGAGCAGCGGCTTGCCCAACCGAGCAGCGATCTGCGGCACCGTCAAACTGCCGTCGCCGGCCACATTGTAGATTCCTGGTGGCCCGTCGGTCGCGGCGCGGGCGAACGCTGCGGCGACGTCGTCGACCCAGGCGAACACGAACGGGGAGTCGGAGCCCGTGATCCGCAGGATGCGCCGGCCATCCCACAGTGCCGTGATCTGATTGCGCACATCGGGGCCGAGGATCGTGCCGATCCGGAAGATCACCTGCTCGAGTTCGGGATGCGTGCGGCGGTGCTCGGCCAGCATCTCCTCTACGAGGCGCTTGTGGCGCGAGTACGGGAACACATCGTTGCCGCGCAGCGGCTGAGTCTCGTCGATCCATTCCGGGCTGTCGGGGTGGTAGCCGTACGCCGCACCCGAACTCGACACGACGATGCGCACCACACCGGTGCCGACGCACGCCGCGAGCACGTTCGCCGTGCCGGTGACGTCGACCCGGTACTCGAGGTCGACGTCGGCGCCGGGGTTCACGATCGCGGCGAGGTGCACGACGGTGTCGATGCGATACTCGCCGAGCACGCGCGCGATGTTCTCAGCATCCGTCACATCCATCCGCACCGAGTACATCCGCACCGAGCGGATGCCTTCGCGTTCCGGCTCTTCGCGCAGATCCGCCGACACGACGAGCTCGACGTCTTCGCGTGCAGCCAGCATGCCGGCGACGTGGGCGCCGAGGAACCCGCTCCCGCCCGTGATGAGGACGCGCCTCACGAGGATGTCTCCAGGGTGCTGCGCCCGCTGGCGTCTCCGGCGGGGGAGCCGGTGCGGCGCCGGGTGTGCCGCGCCCACAGGCTCGCGACGATGAGCCCGGCGACGATGTCCCAGATGCCCCACCACCCGGCGACGATGGCCATGCCGCCGAGTCCGTCGAAGAAGGCGAAGACGATGCCGAGGCCCAGCCCGGCGTTGCGGATGCCGACCTCGAACGTCATCGCCTTGCGCTCCCGCGTGCCCAGGCCCCCGGCCACTGCCGTGCCGTAGCCGAGCGCGAGCGCGACGGCGTCGTGCACGGTCACCACGAGGACGATGATTCCGAGCACGCTGACGAACACCGACCAGTTGCCCACCAGCGCCACGGTGATGAAGCCGACCAGGGCGAGCAGACTGAACCACTTGACGAAGGGATGCGCCTTCTCGGCGATCCGCGGCAGCTTGGCGCGCACGAACAGACCGACGGCGAACGGAAGCCCGATGATCAGGACGATCTCGAGAAGCATCTTCACCGGATCGAGCGACACTTTCTCCAGCACGGTGCTCGCGGAGGGGTGCAGTGAGCCCCAGAATGCGATGCTCAGCGGCATCGCAACGATGTAGAGCAGGTTTCCCACAGCGGTCATCGACACCGACAGCGCCACGTTGCCCCCGGAACGGTGCGTGAGCACCTGCGAGATGTTCCCCGGCGGACAGCACGCCACGAGGATCATGCCCATCGCCATGGATGCCGTCACCGGCAGCACGAGCGTCAGAGCGAAGGTCACCACGGGCAGCAGGAGCAGCTGGGCGAGGATCGCGATGATGAAGGGCTTGGGATGCTTCGCCACCACGCGGAAGTCGCCGGGCGCCGTGTCCAGAGCTATCCCGAGCATGATCAGCCCGAGGACGACGTTCAGCAGCGTGAGAGACACCGGTGTGAAGCTCAGGACGATGTCGTCGACGTTCACGGCGCCTCCATCGTCCGGCGCTCAGCCTTCACCGCGCCGCGGTACGCGTCCTTGTTGACGTAGTACGCCATGCGATCCAGGGCGAGATAGCGGTAGCCGCCTGTGACGTCCGGCCAGGGGCTGCGCGTGACCCGTTCGCGGAAGCGCTGGGCACGGCCCGGATCGTTCTCCACCGCGTCGAGATAAGCCGCCAGCAGCTCGGCCTGCTCGTAGCGCCCTTGCCAGCCCAGACCCGAGGCCTCGACCATGCCCATCACGTACAGCCCGTTGAACGACGCGGGGAAGATGTTGAGGAACAGCCGCGGCGACGCGGAATGCCACGACAGGTGCGCGCGATTCACGAACGGGTAATCGAGCGTGTAGCCGGTCGCCAGCAGAACGAGGTCGAAGTCGCCTGAGCCGCCGCCCCGGAAGTGCACGGTCTCGCCGTCGAATCGTTCGACATCGCCTCGGATGCGCAGGTCGCCCTGGCCGAGGTGGTTCAGCACCATGGTGTTCACGATCGGGTGGGATTCGTAGATCCGGTAGTCGGGCTTCGGGAACCCGAACCTGACAGGGTCGCCGGTGAAGGCCTTCAGCACGCGTGAGTCCACGGCCTGTTTCAAGCGTGCAGGCAGGGGACGCCCCTGGTTGAGGGTGTCGCTCGGGCGGCCGAACAGGTACCGCGGGACGAAATAGTATCCCCGGCGCACGCTCATGTCGACGGATGCCGCGTGGTGCACGGCATCCACGGCGATGTCGCACCCCGAATTGCCCGCCCCGACGATGAGCACGCGTTTGCCGTCGAGCTCGCGCGCACTCTTGTAGAAGTGCGTGTGCCTGATCTCGCCGCTGAACTCTCCGGCGAACGTCGGAGAGTTCGGCTCCGACAGGGTGCCGTTCGCCAGGATGACTCCGGCGTACCAGCGGGTCTGCTCGCCGTCAGGGCCCATCGCGGTGAGATCCCACCCGCAGCCCTGCGGCTCGAGCCGGGTCACCCTGGTGTCGAAGCGGAACAGCGGCGTCAGGCCGAAGTGATCGGCGTAGGAACGGAAGTACTCGAGCAGAACCGCGTGACTCGGGTAGTCGACGTCCGACCGCATCGGGAACTCGGCGAACTCCGTGGTCGTGCGAGACGAGATCAGGTGAGCCGACTCGTACATCGAGCTGCGCGGGTTCGTGATGTCCCAGAGGCCGCCGACGCCGTGCGACGCCTCGAAGCCCTCGACGTCGATGCCCTGCTTCTGCAGCGCCCGCGCTGCTGCCAGCCCTGATGGGCCAGCGCCGATGACGGCGTACCTGCTCATGGGGAGATTCTGTCAGAGCGTGCGCAGCTCCTGCTGCCGTGCCGCGAAGACGTCGTGCACGGCGCCGAAGAGGGGGTGCTCCGGCTCGAGACCGGTGACAGTCGCCGTCAGCGTATCCGCGTCGTCGGACCGCAGCATCCGCTGCAGTTCGACGGACTGCTCGTCGGCCGGATCGTCGAACGCGACGGTGGCGGCGATCGCAGCGACGAGGGCCGACGTCGACAGTCCGTGTTCCGCCGCCTGCGAGGCCGGGCCGATGAAGCGCTCGTGCCTGGACAGCTTGCGCAACGGCTGCCGGCCGACGCGCTGCACGGTGTCGACGAGCTCCGGGTTGCGGAACCGGTCGAGGATCTTCGCACGGTATGCGGCGAGCTCGTCGGGGTCCAGCCCGTGCACGGCCGAGAGCATCGCACTGGTCTCCTCGAGCGCAGCGCTGACGCGGGCGGCGATCGAGGGGGAGGCGAGGGCATCGGAGATCCGCTCGATGCCGGCCTGCGCGCCGAAGTAGGCGGTCGCGGCGTGACCGGTGTTGACGGTGAAGAGCTTGCGCTCGATGAACGGCGCCAGGTCGTCGACGAAGTGCGCACCGGGGATGTTCGGCAGATCCTCGCCGAAGGGACCGGACTCGATCGCCCACTCGTAGTACGGCTCGACCGTGACGTCGACGCCTGAGCCCTCTGGCTGGGCGGGGACGATGCGGTCGACGGCGGTGTTCGCGAAGACGGCGCGATCGGCGGCGGCCGGATCGAGCTTCTCGATCTCTGCACGCAGTTGATCTGTGGCGCCGATCGCGTTCTCGCACGCCATGATCTGCAGCTTCGGCAGTGCGGGGTCGCGGCGGGCGAGCCCGGCGGCGATCGCGGGGGCGATGAAACGCAGCACCGTCGGTCCGACAGCGCACGTGACGACGTCGGCGGTGGCGACTTGGTCTGCCACGGCATCCGGGTTCTCCGCGCTGTTCACCGCGCGGTACCCGGTCACGACCCGGTCGACCCCGCCGGGACCCGCCTCGTGGACCGTGTAGGAGTCAGTTGCGTTGATGGCGTCCACCAGCGCGCCGGCGACGTCGGAGAAGACCAGCTCGTAGCCGCCCTCGTGCAGCAGAAGACCGACGAAGCCGCGCCCGATGTTCCCGGCGCCGAAGTGGACGGCCTTCATCCTTCGTTCACCGCCGACAGGAGCGCGAACAGTTCATCCGGGGTCTGGGCGGCGTTGAGCTTCGCGACGTCGTCCTCGTCGGAGAACAGGATCGCGATCTGCGAGAGGATCTCGAGGTGCTCGTCGCCACGTCCGGCGATGCCGATCACGAAGTTCACGTCGTCACCCGCCCAGTCGACGCCGCCGTCGTACCGGACGACGGACAGACCGGAGGCGAGGATCGCATCCTTGGTCTCGTTCGTGCCGTGCGGGATGGCGAGGCCCGCTCCCATGAAGGTCGACACCGTCTCCTCGCGCTGACGCATCGCGTCGACGTAGGCGGGGGTGACGGCGCCAGCGGCGACGAGGATGTCCGTCGCCTCCTGCAGCGCCTGCTCCTGCGTCGCGCTTCCCGAGTGGATGCGGACCTGGCCGATCGTGAGAACGCCCATCATGTCTCCTTCGTTTGCTGTCGATGGAATCGGTGGGCGGATGCCGCGGCATCCGCCCACCGAAAGGGATTACTCGCCGGATTCCTTCTGCTCGCGCACCATCTCGACGACCTCTTCATACTGCGGCGCATTCATGAAGTTGTCGACGGAGACATGGATCGAGTTCGCGGACTTGCCCTTCGCCCGGTCGGTGAGCTGCTGCTGGGTGATCACCAGGTCGGCCGTGCCGTCGAGGTTCGCGATGGCCGCGTTGGTGACGGTGACGTCCTCGATGCCCGCCTTCTTGAGCTTGTTGCGCAGCACGCTCGCACCCATCGCGGACGACCCCATGCCCGCGTCGCACGCGAACACGATGTTCTGGATCGGTGCGGTCGCCACTGCCGTGGCCGCCGCACCGGTGGCGGTTGCCGTGGCCGCGAGGTTCGAGAGCGTGCTGGACGACTTGCCCTTGTTCGCCTCGGTCTTCGCGATCGCGGCTGCGAGAGGGTCGCCGGTGGCCGCTTCTGCCGCGATATCCCGCTTGCGCGAAGCGAGCAGGATCGGTGCGCAGATCGCGAACGTCACAGCTGCGGAGAACACGACCGAGCAGATGACGCCGAGGTGGCTGCCCGGTGCGGTCTGGATGAGGACTGCGAAGATCGACCCAGGAGCGGCGGGGGCTACGAGGCCGGACTGGAAGATCATGTTCGTCGCGACACCGGTCGCGCCACCGGCCATCAGGCCGAGGATGAGCATGGGCTTGGCCAGCACGTACGGGAAGTAGACCTCGTGGATGCCGCCGAGGAACTGGATGATGAACGCACCGGGAGCGGTCGCGCGGGCGACGCCGACGCCGAAGACGGTGATCGCCAGCAGGAGTCCCGCACCGGGGCCGGGGTTGGCCTCGACCAGGAAGAGCAGGCTGCGTCCGACATCCTGCACCTGCTCGGTGCCGAGCGGAGTGAACACGCCGTGGTTGATCGCGTTGTTCAGGAACAGCACCTTGGCCGGCTCGACGATGATGCTCGCCAGCGGAAGCAGGCCGGTCTCGACGAGCCATCCGACGGCGCCGCCGAGGATGTCGGTGAGCCACCGCATGATCGGCGCCAGCCAGAAGAACGACGCCAGCGCCATGAAGAACGCCACGAAACCTGCTGAGAAGTTGTCGACCAGCATCTCGAAGCCCGGCTTGATCCTGCCCTGCCACGGCTTCTCGACCCACTTCAGGACGAGGGCGGTGAGGGGGCCGGCGATCATGGCGCCGAGGAACATCACGGTGCCGGCAGCGCCGCTGATGACACCCATCGCGGCGACGGCGCCGACGACACCGCCACGGTGTCCGTGCACCATCCGACCACCGGTGAAGGCGATCAGGATCGGCAGCAGGTACGTGATGATCGGGCCGACGAGGCCGGGGTAGTCGACATCGCCGATGGTCCCGCCGCCGAGGATGGCGGAATCCGCCCAGCGCCAGGATTCGACGGGGCTGTTGCTGCCCAGCCAGCCGTCAGGGATGAAAAGCGCGGTGATGAAACCCCACGCGATGAAGGCCGCGATGTTCGGCATGACCATGCCGGACAGGAACGTGCCGAACTTCTGCACGCCCACGCGGATGCCGCCACGATTCGGGGCGGCCGTTGACGTCGTCGTCATGATGTCGTCTCTTTCTGGTGTGAGGGTAGGGCCGTGACGGCTTCTGCCACGGCGTTGCGTGCACCGGCTGCGTCGTCCGCAGCCAGTGCGATCTCGGCGAGGCTGCGCGCCTCGTCGAGGGTGCGTTCGGAGAGCGCGAGCCGCACGTCGGCCAGCGCAGCAGGAGCCATGGACAGGCTCGTGATGCCGAGACCGACGAGGACCAGCGCGAGCAGCGGATCGGCTGCGGCCTCGCCGCAGACGCCGACCGGCTTGCCGGTTCGCGCTCCGGCCGAGCCGACCTCACCCACCAGACGCAGCACCGCAGGGTGCCACGGGTTCTGGAACGAGGCGACGGAGCCGAGCATGCGGTCTGCCGCCATCGTGTACTGGGTGAGGTCGTTCGTGCCGATGGAGGCGAAGTCCGCGTGCGCGAGCACCCGGTCGGCCAGCAGCGCGCTCGCCGGCACCTCGACCATGACGCCTGCCGTCTTCAGCCCGTACTCGCGGGCGAGGTCGGTGAAGTACTTCGTCTCCTCGACCGTGGTCACCATCGGCGCCATGACCCACAGGTCGGCCGAGGTCGCAGCATCCGCCTCGGCGAGCGCCGTGAGCTGCTCTCGCAGGATGTCCTCGCTGGCGCGCAGAGACCGCAGGCCGCGCAAGCCAAGGGCTGGATTCTCCTCGTGCGCGTCGTTGAGGAACGCCAGGGGCTTGTCGGCACCGGCATCCAGCATGCGAACGACGACCTTCTTGCCGGGGAAGGCGGCCAGGAGCTCGGTGTAGGAGGTCCGCTGCTCGGCGACCGTCGGCGCCTGGGATGCCGAGAGGAACAGGAACTCGGTGCGGAACAGGCCGACGCCCTCCGCGCCGCGCGCCACGGCGTCGGCCGCATCGGCCGGTTTGCCGAGGTTCGCGAGCAGGGCGACCGCCGTGCCGTCGGCGAGGGAACCGGGGGAGGGCGGAGCGTCGACGGCGGCTGCGCGGGCCGCAGCCCGCTCGGCTGCGCGCTCGAGCTGGTCCGCCGATGGATCGGTCGTGACGGTGCCGGATGCGGCATCCACGATCACGGTCGTGCCGTTCTCGAGCGCTGCGGCGTCTGCGGCGCCGACGATCGCGACGATGCCCTTCTCGCGGGCGAGGATCGCCGTGTGCGACGTGGGGCCGCCGTCGGTCGTGATCAGGGCGAGCACCTGGTCGAGCTTCAGCAGCGCCGTGTCCGCCGGAGCGAGGTCACGCGCGACGAGGACGAAGGGGTGACCGGGGTCGGGGACTCCGGGTGCATCGACGCCGCGGAGGTGCGCGAGAACGCGCTGAGCGATGTCGTCCAGATCGGCGGCGCGCTCGCCGAGGTAGCCGCCGACGGCTTCGAGCGTCGCGCGGAATCCGGCGAACGCGTCATGAACGGCCCATTCGGCTGTGCTGCCGTCGTCGATCCTGGTGTCGACCTCGTCCTGGAGCGTCGGGTCCTCGGCGATCATCGCCTGGGCCTCGAGCACCTCCTGCGCCGATCCGCCGGCGGTCTCGGCGCGCTGCTGCAGTTCGGCCGCCACAACGGTGACCGCCTCGCGTGCACGGGCGCGTTCGGCGTCAGCACCGATCGTGGTGGGTCTCTGCTCCGGCGCGGGGAGCGCCTCGGCCATGCGGACCACGGGCCCCTGGGCGACGCCCTGCCCGATGCCCACGCCACGGATCTCGGCCATCACGACTCCTGGTCGTGGTCGGTCGTCAGGAGCTCGGTGAGCGTGTCGATCACGGTCTCCGCGCCGTCGCCATCGGCCGTGAGCGTGACGTAGTCGCCGTGCTCGACCGCGAGGGCGATGACGCCGAGGATGCTGGCGGCGTTGACCGGCCTGCCGTCGCCCTTCGCGATCGTGACGGGGATGCCGGCCTCCTTCGCAGCCTGCGCGAAGAGCTTCGCGGGGCGGGCGTGGAGCCCGTGCGAGGAGCCGATGCGGACGGTGCGGGAGATCTCGGTCATGATGTTCCTTTCGCGGTGGACGGTGGGGAATCAGTCAGGGGGGAATCAGCCAGGGGGGAATCAGTCAGCGCGGCCTCGACGAGCGCCAGGGTTCGCGTGCCGTCGCGGTCTCCGAAGACGTCTTCCGGCAGCACGACGACGGGAACCTGCGCCGCGGCGCGGATGGCGTCGATCCCGTCGGCCAGATGCGGGCCGACGAGGACGAGGTCCGCGAACGCGGACGCGATCGTGCTCTCCGTGCCGGCCGTCGCCTCCCAGTCACGACCGGCCGCGGATGCCGCGTGCCGCAGTCGCTGGGCGACGAAGGTGCTGGACGCGCCGGCGCCGCACACCACAAGGATCCTCATCGATGCCACCTCACCCTTCGCACTTCACCGAGGCTTCTCCCATTCTGGGAAACGGCTGAGAGGGGTGCCACCATGTTCCTTTCCGCCCCTGCGGAACATCGCCTTTCGCCCTCCGAACGGCGCGGTGCTGGCATCATGGAGACCATGTCGCGACAGCGTCAGGACCGGCTCCTGCAGACCCTGCTCCGGCAGGACGAGTGGGCGACAGCCGCGAGCCTGGCCGATGTGCTGGGCGTGACACCGCGCAGCATCCGCTCGTATGTCGCAGCGCTCAACGCCCGCACCGCCGAGGCCGACGCCGTCGAGTCCGGGCCGGCCGGCTACCGGGCAGGGTCCGGTGCGCATGACGCGCTGCGCGCCAGGCTGACGGGCGAATCGGCACCGCGTGACCGCCTGCACGCCCTCGTGCGCCTGCTGCTCGACGCCTCGGACGGCATCGATGTCTACGAGACCGCCGATCGCATGCACGTCAGCGAGGCGACCCTGGAGTCGGATCTAGCCCGGGTGCGCGGGCTGCTCGACGGAATGGAACTGCGTCTGGAGCGCGACCGCGAGACCGTGCGGCTGCGCGGTGCGGAGGTCGCCCAGCGCCGCCTGCTGAGCCGTCTCGCGCACGACGAGATGGATGCCGGGTCTTTCCACCCCGAGAGCATCCGACGGGCTCTCACGGGCACGACCGTCGCCGCGCACGCCGTCGGCCCGTTCAAGACCGCGCTCGTCCGCGAGCTCGGCGCGCTCGGGTACTACGTCAACGAGCTGGCGATCTCGGATGTGCTGCTGCACATCGCGATCGCAGCCGACCGGGTCTCCGCCGGTCGCGCTCTCGAGACGCCCGTCGCCGGCACGTGGGAGGAGATCCCCAAGCTCGGCGGCGTGATCCGCGACCTCGCGGCGGAGCACTTCGGTGTCACGCTGGGCGAGGGCGACAGCGCGCATCTCGCGACGCTGGTGCTCACGCGCGCGATCGCGCCAGGACAGGATGCCGCTGCCGGTGCCGTGCGCAGCGGCGTGGATCCCGGGATCGAGGCGGCGGTCAGGGCGGAGATCGTGCAGGCCGCAGCCGACTATCAGGTCGATCTCGTCGATGAGAAGTTCATCCTCCGGCTCGCGCTCCACGTGCAGAACCTGCTGCGCCGCGCCGAGGAGCAGGCATGGACGCGCAACCCGCTCACCCGCTCGCTGAAGTCGTCGTATCCGATGATCTTCGAGGTCGCCGTCTCCATCGCCAGCGGGCTGCACGACCGCCTCGGCGCCCCGATCCACGACGACGAGATCGCGTACATCGCGATGCACATCGGCGGGCGCCTGGAGCGCAGCCGCAAGGCGGAGTCGATCCTCACCGCCACGATCGTCTGCCCCGGCTACTACGAACTGCACGAACTGCTGCGCTCGAGCGTCGACCGGTCGCTCGGGTCATCGGTCGAGGTCACCGGCGTCGTCACGACCGTCGACCCGGACTGGAAGAGCATCGACACCGACCTCGTGCTCACCACGATCGACCCCGGGGCGAGCGGCGAGCGGTACGTGCGCATCCAGCCGTTCCTCACGGACGCCGATGTCGAGCGCGTGACGCAGACCGCCGCGCGCATCCGCCGCGGACGCCGCCTGAACCGGCTGCGCGAGGAGCTCTCACGGTACTTCTCTCCCGATGCGTACCTGCACCCGTTGCCCGACGAGGGCGAGGAGTCCGTGATCCGGCGCCTGGGCGGCATGCTCACGGCATCCGGGCTCATCGGCGACGACTACGTGGAGAACACGATCGTCCGTGAACGGATGTCGTCGACGGCGTTCACCGACGCCCTGGCCGTGCCGCACGCGCTGCAGATGACCGCCGAACGCACCGCGATCGCGATCGGTGTCGCCGATGGCTCGGTGGCCTGGGGGGACGGGCGCGTGCAGGTCGTCGCGCTCGCGGCCTTCAGCGAAAGCGATCGCACCGCGTTCCAGACCGTGTTCGAGCAGCTCGTCGAGGTGTTCAGCGAGCGCGACAGCGTGCAGCGGATCGTCCGCCGTGGGACGACGTTCGAGGCGTTCCTCGACGAGCTCGTCGCCGTCATCGACGGCTGAGTGCGATCGGTCCGCGCTGCTGGATCCTGTTACCGCGGCTCAATCCTGGTTCGCGCTGCCGAATCCTGTTCACGCGGCCGACATTTCTGCAGCGCGGGCAGGGAAGAGCCGCGCGAACGATCAGCTGCGCGGATCGAGAATTCCGGCCATCGCATCGAGGACGCTGTCTGCAGTCGCAGACTCGGCGGTCTCGAGCCGCACCGCATCGCCGGGGCCGAGGGCGAGGTCCATGACGGCGAGGACGCTGCCGACGTCGACGGTCGCTCCGGATGCTGTCGTCAGGGTGACCGGATCGGGATGAGCGAGCGCCAGACGCGCCAGGTCAGCGACAGGACGTGCGTGCATACCGTCGTGTGCGCTGATCACGACCTGTCTGATCGGCATCGCGGCCTCCCTTTCGAGAGATGCTACCGGGGGCTCATTGCGCGACGGCGACGACCGCACGCACCAGCACCACCAGGGCTCCGATCCATGCGCACCACAGCATCACCGCTCGAGCCAGCGGGACGGGGACGACGCGAGTGAGCACCGAGCCGCCGATGATGCCGATCGCCGTGCACACGCCGAGTACGAGCACCTCCCACGCGGGGGTGTCCGGGAGCCCGCGCAACAGCACTGAGGTCGCACCGTATCCGAGGAATATCACCTGAGCGCTCGCGGCGAAGCGTCGCTGCTCCCAGTGGTCGGCAATTGCATAGGCGGCCAGTGCCGGACCGGACAGCCCGCTCGAACTGTGCATGAATCCGGCGATGGCACCCGCGGCGATCGCGCCTCGGCGACCGCGTAGCGCGGCAGCGGCGGGACCACTCGCCCGTGGCCCGAGCAGAGCGATGATCGCCATCGCCGCGATCGCGAACAGCAGGGCGGGCTCCGGCAGCAGCCTGGCGAGCAGAGCGCCGAAGGGTGCCGCGACCAGCCCGGCTCCGAGCAGCCAGAGAGCTCGTCCCCAGTCGATATCCCGCCATGCCGACGGCAGCGCCATCGCCGAGGCGATCACGGCGAGCAGCACGGCCAGCGTCACGCCTTCGACCGGACCGTACACGAGCACGATCGGACCGATGAGAACGAGCACGAAGGCCAGGCCGGTGACACGCTGGATGACCCCTGCCGCCAGTGCGGTGACGCCGACGAGGGCGAGGATCAGGAGCGCTCTTCCAGCAGCGTCCGCACACCGGCCTCGAGCGCTTCGACCGTCGCCTTCGCCTGATCGACGGAGGCGGCCTGGGCGTCGAGGTAGAACTTCAGCTTGGGCTCTGTGCCGCTAGGGCGCACGATCACGCGCGAGCCGTCCGCCAGCGTGTACCGCAGCACATCGCCGGAGGGCTGGCCGGGCGCTGCCTCCATCAGGTCCTCGGCGGACGCGATCGGCGTCTCGCCGATGCGCGTGGGCGGGAGAGTGCGCAGCGCGAGCATCACCTTGCCGATGATCGAGAGGTCGTCGACGCGAACCGACACCTGCCCGCTCGCGAAGTGCCCGTACGTCTCGCCGAGGTCGGCGAGGAGGCTCGCCAGCGTCTCGTCGCGCTCGCGTGCTTCGGCAGCGAGACCCAGCACGGCGATCGCGGCTGAGATGCCGTCCTTGTCGCGCACTGTCTCGGGATTGACGAGGTAGCCGAGGGCCTCCTCGTAGCCGAAAACCATGCCCGGAGCTCGCGAGATCCATTTGAACCCGGTCAGCGTCTCGTGGAAATCGAGCCCGTGGTGCGCGGCGATCGCACCGAGGCCTGGGGAGGAGACGAGGGAGCAGGCGAGCGAAGCGCCCGGTGTGCCCTCGGCGGCGCGCGCGGCGCGCGCACCCAGCAGCAGCCCGATCTCGTTGCCGCTCAGGCGGCGCCAGCCGCCCTCCGCAGCCTCATCGGGGATCGCGACGGCCAGGCGGTCGGCATCCGGATCGTTCGCCAGAATGAAGTCCGCGCCGGTGCGTCGCCCGGCGGCGAACGCCAGGTCCATCGCGCCGGGCTCTTCCGGGTTCGGGAAAGAAACGGTGCGGAACATCGCATCGGGGTTCAGCTGCTCGCCCACGGTCTTGGGGCGCGGGTAGCCAGCGGCGTCCAGGATCCGCGCGAACGTCTCCCACCCGACGCCGTGCATCGCCGTGTAGACCCACGTCATGCCCTTGGCGGACTCCGGCGCAGGGGCTACGGCCGCGGTCGCGCTGACATAGGCCTCGACGACGTCCTCGCCGGCGAGTTCGTACGCGGTCGAGCGGGGGAGGGTGCCGATGTCACCGGCATCCGCCACCTGCTGGATGCGCGCGGCGATCTCGGCGTCGACGGGGGAGACGATCTGCGAACCGGAGTCCGCGCCGCCGAGGTAGACCTTGTAGCCGTTGTCGTTCGGCGGGTTGTGGCTCGCGGTGACCATCACACCGGCGTCAGCGTCGAGGTGGCGCACGGCGAACGCCAGCACGGGCGTCGGCAGCAGCCGGGGGAGCAGGATCGCGCGCAGGCCCGCACCGGCGAAGAGCTCGGCGGAGTCCAGCGCGAAACGCCGAGAGTTGCGGCGACCGTCGTAGCCGATCACGACCGACGCGGTGGAGTCGCCCGCACGCTCACGCAGATAGGCGGCGAAGCCCGCCGCCGCCTGCGCCACGAGCACGCGGTTCATGCGGTTGCTGCCGGCACCGAGCTCTCCGCGCAGGCCGGCCGTCCCGAACTCCAGACGCGCACCGAAGCGGTCGTCGAGATCGGCGACTGCTGCCGCGTCCCCTGATGCCGCGCGTGTGATGACCACGGCGAGCTCGTCGCGGGTCTCGGCATCCGGATCCTGACGCATCCAGGCCCGCGCCTGCGCGAGCCGTGCGTCCACCGCCTCGGCGCTCACAGCGCCTCCACCACCCGGGCGAGCAGAGCGGAGATCACCGGCTCGGCGGCCTTGCCGGCCTCGATGACCTCACCGTGACTGAGCGGGGTCTTCTGGATTCCGGCGGCGAGGTTCGTGATGAGCGAGAAGCCCAGGATCTCCATGCCGGCCTCGCGGGCGGCGATGGCCTCGAGCGCGGTCGACATGCCGACGATGTGGCCGCCGATGGCCTTGGCCATCTGCACTTCGGCCGGGGTCTCGTAGTGCGGGCCGCGGAATTGCGTGTACACACCCTCGTCGAGTGACGGGTCGATGCTGTGCGCGACGTCGCGCAGGCGCTTCGAGTACAGGTCGGTGAGGTCGACGAACGTCGCGCCCTCGAGCGGCGAATCGGCGGTGAGGTTGAGGTGATCGCTGATGAGGACGGGCTGGCCCGGCTTCCACGTCTCGCGGATGCCGCCGGCGCCGTTCGTGAGCACCATGATCTTGGCCCCGGTCGCCGCGGCGGTGCGGACGCTGTGCACGACGCGGCGGACGCCGTGGCCCTCGTAGTAGTGCGTGCGGGCGCCGATGACGAGCACGTTCTTGCCGCCAGGGGTGCGGATGCTGCGGAGCGTTCCGACGTGGCCCTCTAGCGCCGGCTTGGAGAACCCGGTGACCTCCGTGGCGGGGATCGTGGCGACGGTCTCGCCGATGAGTTCGGCCGCCTTGCCCCATCCGCTGCCGAGTGTGAGCGCGATGTCGTGCGTCTCGACACCGGTGAGCCGCGCGATGTCTGCTGCGGCTTCGGCTGCGATCGCGGACGGGTCTGCGTCCGGAGCGTCGAGGGGATTGTCATGAATGTCGGTCATGGATCCACTCTAAGGAAGGCGACGGCATGTCAGCGAGGATTGCGGAAGAATGGAAGGCATGTCTTCGACTCCTTTTGAGCGCACTCAGCGCGTTGCCGTCCTCGGTGGCGGTCCCGGCGGATACGAGGCGGCGCTCGCCGCCGCTCAGCTCGGTGCTGAGGTGACGCTCGTGGAGCGAGTCGGAGTCGGCGGATCGGCCGTGCTCACGGACGTCGTTCCGTCGAAGAGCCTCATCGCCACAGCTGACGCGGCCGTCGCGATCGCCGAGGCGAGCGACCTCGGCGTGCAGTTCTACGCCAAGGGCGCGCACGGCAAGCCGCTCAAGCCAGAGATCGCGATCAACCTCGCCGCCGTCAACAAGCGGCTCCTGGCTCTCGCCGGTCAGCAGTCCGAGGACATGCGCTCGACCCTGCTCGAATCCGGCGTCCGCATCCTCTCCGGTCACGGCCGGCTCGAGGGACCGAACGCGATCATCGTCTCCACCGGCCCCGGCGGCACGGACTTCGACCGCGTCGAGGCCGACACCATCGTCGTCTCGGTCGGAGCATCGCCGCGTGAACTCGACAGTGCCAAGCCCGATGGTGAGCGCATCCTCACCTGGACCCAGCTGTACGACATGAAGGCGCTGCCCGAGCATCTCATCGTGGTCGGCTCCGGCGTCACCGGCGCCGAGTTCGCCTCGGCGTACATGAACCTCGGCGCGAAGGTGACGCTCGTCTCCAGCCGCGACCAGGTGCTCCCAGGCGAGGACCCGGATGCCGCTCGCGTTCTGGAGAAGGTCTTCAAGCGCGGCGGCATGACCGTGCTCTCCAAGGCCCGTGCCGACAGCGTCGTGCGGACTGAGAACGGCGTGCTCGTCACGCTCGCCGACGGCCGCACGGTCGAGGGCAGCCACTGCTTGATGGCGGTCGGGTCGATCCCGAACACCGCCGGCATCGGGCTGGAGGAGGCCGGGGTCGAGCTCACCGAGTCCGGCCACGTCCGCGTCAACAAGGTCGCTCGTGCCTCTGTGCCCAACATCTACGCGGTCGGCGACTGCACGAACTTCTTCCCGCTGGCATCCGTAGCATCCATGCAGGGCCGCACGGCCGTGTTCCACGCGCTCGGCGACATCGTCATCCCGCTCGACAAGGTGAAGATCACGTCGAACATCTTCACGGCACCCGAGATCGCCACGGTCGGCGTCGGCGAGAAGGACGTCGAGAACGGCGCGGCGGACGGCCTCGTCTACAAGCTCCCTCTCGCCGCGAACCCGCGCGCGAAGATGATGGGCATCAAGGACGGCTTCGTGAAGATCATCGCCCGCAAGGGCTCGGGCACCGTGATCGGCGGCGTGATCGTCGCGCCCAAGGCCTCAGAGCTCATCTACCCGATCGCCGTCGCCGTCGAGCGTCGGCTGACTGTCGACCAGGTCTCGCGCGTGTTCGCCGCGTACCCGTCGCTGTCGAGCAGCATCACGGATGCGAGCCGAGCGATGCATCTGGTGAACATCTCCTGACTTCCGTCCGCCGAGACCCCGTCTTCGCACCGAGACCCCGTCCTGTTCGCGTCAGCAGGACGGGGTCTCGGCAATAAAGCGGGGTATCGGTGCGGGTGGACGGGTCAGGAGATCGTCAGGAGCTGGTGGCCGGCGGCGACCGTGGCGCCGGATGCGGCGTTGATGTTGCCGATGACGCCGTCCTTGTGCGCTTGCAGCGGCTGCTCCATCTTCATCGCCTCGAGCACGACGACGAGGTCGCCCTTGACGACCTGCTGCCCGTCCTCGACCGCGATCTTGACGACCGTGGCCTGCATGGGCGACTTCACAGCATCACCGGATGCTCCCGCTGAGGCGGTCGTCGCGTGGCTGCGGCGCGACGGGGGCACGGCGGCCGGTCGGCCTGCGGTGCCTGCGGCGACCGTGACGCGGTCGGGGAGGCTCACCTCGAGGCGCTTGCCGGCGACCTCGACGACCACCGTGTGGCGGCTGGCGGCGGCAGCGGGGGCCTCGAGCTCGCCATCCCAGGCGGGGATGTCGTTGTCGAACTCGGTCTCGATCCACCGGGTGAAGACGCCGAACTCGTCGTTCTCGGCCGTGAAGGCGGGGTCGCGCACGACCTTGCGGTGGAAGGGAAGCACAGTTGGAAGGCCGGCGACCTCGAACTCGTCAAGGGCGCGACGAGCGCGCTCGAGCGCCTCGGCGCGGTCCTTGCCGGTCACGATGATCTTGGCCAGCAGCGAGTCGAACGCGCCGGAGACCGAGTCACCGGCGGTGACGCCCGAGTCGAGGCGGATGCCGGGACCGCCGAACGTCTTGAAGACGTGGACTGGGCCGGGCTGGGGCAGGAACCCGCGACCGGGGTCCTCGCCGTTGATGCGGAACTCGAACGAGTGGCCGCTGGGCGTCGGGTCGTCGTAGTCGATGGTGCCGCCCGCTGCGATGCGGAACTGCTCGCGGACGAGGTCGATCCCGGTGATCTCCTCGGAGACCGGGTGCTCGACCTGCAGGCGGGTGTTGACCTCGAGGAACGAGACGGTGCCGTCGGCGCCGATCAGGAACTCGCAGGTCCCGGCTCCGACATAGCCGACCTCCTTGAGGATGGCCTTGGATGCCGCGTACAGCTGCTTGTTCTGCTCGTCGGTCAGGAACGGGGCCGG
This sequence comes from Microbacterium sp. Bi121, assembly GCF_918698005.1. Classification (GTDB taxonomy): domain Bacteria; phylum Actinomycetota; class Actinomycetes; order Actinomycetales; family Microbacteriaceae; genus Microbacterium. The sequence continues at coordinate 74,714 of NZ_CAKKLJ010000008.1, read as the reverse complement.
CGCCTCTTCCACGAGCTTCTGGTGACGGCGCTGCAGCGAGCAGTCGCGCGTCGAGATCACGACGACGTTGCCCTCGGCATCCGCCAGGCATTGGGTCTCGACGTGGCGCGGCTTGTCGAGGTACTTCTCGACGAAGCACTCGCCGCGGCCGAAGGCCGCGACGGCCTCGCGCGTGGCGGATTCGAACAGCTCGGCGACCTCGTCGAACTCGCGGGCGACCTTCAGGCCGCGTCCGCCGCCGCCGTACGCGGCCTTGATCGCGATCGGCAGGCCGTGCTCCTTCGCGAAGGCGACGACTTCGTCCGCGTTCTCCACGGGGCCGGGGGTGCCTGGTGCCAGCGGGGCTCCGACCTTCTCCGCCACGTGACGGGCGGTGACCTTGTCGCCGAGCGCCTCGATCGCCTCGGGGGACGGGCCGATCCAGGTGATGCCGGCGCCGATCACCGCGCGGGCGAACTCGGCGTTCTCGGCGAGGAAGCCGTAGCCGGGGTGCACAGCGTCGGCACCGGAGCGCCGCGCGATCGAGAGGATCTTCTCGATCTGCAGGTAGGTGCTCGCGCTCGTGTCGCCGTCGAGCGCGTACGCCTCGTCCGCAAGGCGCGTGTGCAGTGCATCACGATCCTGGTCTGCGTAGACGGCGACCGAGAGAATCCCGGAATCGCGAGCGGCACGGATGATTCGTACGGCGATCTCACCGCGGTTGGCGATGAGCACCTTCTCGATTGGCATGAGTGCCAGCCTAGCGAGATCAGGGCTCAGATTTTTGAGCACTCTCCACAAGAAACCCGTGAGAACGTGACGGGATGTCTACGACCACAGGTCTGGCCAGGAAACGCCGAGGTCGCGGACCAGCGCTCTGATCGTCGACAAGGACATGCCGACGACTGTCGACGGATCGCCGTCGACGCGGGTGATGAACGCGCCGCCGAGGCTGTCGACGGTGAAGGCGCCGGCCACGTGGAGCGGCTCGCCGGATGCGACGTAGGCCGCGATCTCCTCGTCGGAGATGTCGTCCGCGAACGTCACGGCGGCGTCGGCGACGGCGGTCGCCTCACGAGGGGGCAGCCCCGGCTGAAGCCGGAACACGGAGTGGCCGGAGTGCAGGATGCCGGTGGCGCCGCGCATCTCGCGCCAGCGCCTCGTCGCCTCCTCAGCCGTGTACGGCTTGCCGTAGACGCGGCCGCCCAGCGCGAACATCGAGTCGCCGCCGATCACGATTCCGTCGAAGCTCGGATCCTCGGCGGCCAGGCGATGCACGACATCGGCTGCCTTCGCTCGGGCGAGGAGCAGCACGAGGTCGTCCGGAGGGAGGTCGGCGCCTCGTTCGGAGGCGGCCTGCGCGGTCAGCGCGTCCTCGTCCGTCTCCGGGGCGCGCGTGATCGGTTCGATTCCGGCCTGGCGGAGAAGCATGAGGCGGGCGGGCGACGTGGACGCGAGGCAGACCTGCATGGACTCCACCGTATCCCGACGACATGCCGACGACACGGTGCCGCCGCGTGAACCGTATCCTCGAGGGATGGCCTCCTCAGCATCCGACCTGATCGATCTCGACATCACCGGCATCGCGCACGGCGGCACCTTCATCGCCCGCCACGAGGGTCGCGTCGTCTTCGTCGCGGATGCCATCCCCGGCGAGCGGGTCCGTGCCAGGGTCACGGATACCACGAAGTCGTCGTTCTGGCGGGCCGAGACCGTCGAGGTGCTGGATGCCTCACCCCACCGCCGCACGCACGTGTGGCCGGAGGCCGATGTCTCCCGCGACCCCGACGACCGCGCCGGCGGCGCGGATCTCGGACACATCGCCCTCGACCATCAGCGGGTGCTGAAGCGCCGAGTCCTCGCCGAGGCGCTCGACAAGTTCGCAGGCCCGGGGCTCGAGGCGCCCGAAGTGTCCGGCGTGGATGACACCGACGGCACAGGCTGGCGCACCCGACTGTCACTGCACGTCGACGCCGACGGGGTCGTGGGCCCCTATGCCGCTCGCAGCCATCGGGTCATCGGCGTCTCCTCCCACCCGCTCGCTCGCCCGCGTATCGCAGCCGAGGCGCTCGCGCTGCGCAACCTCAAGCCGGGGCGCGTCGATCTCGTCGAGTCCGCTGACGGCGCGGTGCACGTGCTGCGCCGCCCCGAGCGCGGCAAGCGACCCGCCGCACCGGTGATCGTCGAACGGGTGGGGGAGCGCCCGTTCCGCGTGGATGCCGACGGTTTCTGGCAGGTGCATCCGCGCGCCGCCGCCACACTGGACGGCGCCGTCCGCACGATGCTCTCCGGTCGCATCGATCCGGAGCAGGTCCACTTCGACCTGTACGGCGGGGTGGGCCTGCTGGCGTCCTCGCTGGCGGCGGTCGGCGCGACCGACATCGTGACGGTCGAGTCGAGTCGGCGGGCCACCGACCACGCGCAGGAGAACCTCGCCGATGTCGATGCGACCGCCGTCACTGCCCGAGTCGATCGGTACCTCGCCGGACTTCCCGAGGGTGCGCGCGCCGGCACTGTCGTCCTGGACCCGCCCCGCGCAGGCGCAGGACGAGCGGTGGTCGAAGGCGTGAACGCGCTGCGCCCGGATGCCGTCGCCTACGTCGCCTGCGACCCCGTCGCGCTCGCCCGCGACCTCGGAACCTTCCGCGAGCTGGGCTGGGAAGTCGCCTCGCTGGACGCCTTCGACCTCTTCCCGCACTCGCATCACTTCGAGACGGTTGCACTGCTCACCCGCTGAACACTCAGCAGATCGATAGGCTGAGGACATGAGCAGGGTCGCATTGATCGACGATCACGAGTCCGTCCGCCTCGGACTGGAGCTCGCCTGCGAGCGTGCCGGCGAGAGCACGGTCGTGTTCTCGGGGAGTACCGTGGGGTCCTATCTGGACTGGCGGGCCGGTACCGGAGCGACCCCGGCCGATGTGGTCGTGCTGGATCTTACGCTCGGCGACGGCACGACCGTCACCGAGAACGTCACGGCGCTGGTCGCGGACGGCGCGAGCGTCGTGATCCACAGCGTGGCCGATCGACCGGCAGCCGTGCGCGAGGCCCTCGTGGCCGGCGCCGCGGGCGTCGTCAGCAAGTCGTCGTCTCTGGATGACGTGCTCGACGCCATCCGCACCGTCGCGATCGGGGAGGCTCTCAACAACGTCGAGTGGGCGAGCGCCGTCGAAGGGGACCGCGAGTTCGCCGATGCTCAGCTGTCGGTGCGCGAGCGCGACGTGCTCAGGCTGTACGCCACGGGGCTGCCGCTCAAGGCGGTCGCCGAACGCCTCGGAGTCGCGTATTCCACGGCGAAGGAGAACATCACCCGTGTGCGGGTGAAGTACGTGGAGGTGGGGCGTCCTGCTCCGACCAAAGTCGACCTGCTGCGCCGGGCGATGGAAGACGGCATCGTCGCCTCCGATGGAGCCGTGAGTGCCGGCTGACACCGCGCTGCGTGCGGCCTGGGGACAGATCCCCTCACCCGGTGGCACGGCGGGCAAGGAGTTCGAGCGCTTCACCGGCAAGCGCATGGAGCGGATCCTCGCGACTGTGGTCGCGATCGGATCGGCGATCCTCGGTGTACAGGCGCTGTTCGCGGCGTTCGGCGGTCAGACCGAACAGGCGTCCACAGTGCAGGTCGTGCTGCTGCTGGTCGTGTACGTGCCGCTCGCGGCGATGCTCGTGGCCTGCGTCCTCGGCCGCGGCGTTCGCGTGGTGAGCGGTGTCTTCGCGGTCGTCTACGTGGTCGCGCTCGCAGCCTGGCCGCTCGTGATCGACTCCCATGCCGCGACGGTCAGCCAGCCCTGGATCTTCTTCCTCGTCAACGTCGGCGTGGTCGCGGCGATGCTCGCCTTCCCCGTCTGGATCCAGGTGATCTGGGCGTTCGGCGTGCCGCTCGTGTACGGATACGTGCGACTCGTCGAGGGCGAGTTCACGGGGACGTACTGGACGTCGACGGCGTTCGACGTGACGTTCACCATCATCCTCGGCGTCGTCATCGTTTCGCTCGGATGGATGTTCCGTTCCGTCGCAACCGGCGTCGACGAGGCCCGCAGCATGGCTGTCGCGTCGTACGCGGCGGCGGCCGCAGGGGCAGCAGCCGAAGAGGAGAAGGTCGCGATGGCCGCCCTGATGCATGACAGCGTCCTCGCGGCGCTGATCGCGGCCGAGCGCGCGGACTCGGATCGTGCCAGAGACCTCGCTGTCGCTATGGCCAGGGAAGCGCTCACCCGCCTCGCCAACACCGAGGCTGCGGTCGCGCAGGAGGGCAGCGATGATCCGGTGGGTGCGGCCCAGATCGTCGCTGAGCTGCGTCGCGCGCTCTCGGAACTGGGAGCCGACGCGATCGTGGAGGAGCGTGGCACCGGTGGCCTCATCCCCGGGAGGGCCGCGCGGGCAATGGTGCTCGCGGCACGGCAGGCGATCGGCAACGCGATGGCGCACGCGAACGGCCGGGGTCTGCATGTGATCGCCGAGGGACGCGGCGATGACGGGCTCACGGTGACGATCATCGACACCGGTCCAGGGTTCGACTTGGATGCGATCGGGGAGGACCGGCTCGGCATCCGTGCGTCGATCATCGCGCGTATGGCGGGCGTCGCCGGCACCGCGACCATCGACTCCGATTCGACGGGTACGCGTGTGATCCTCGGTTGGGAGCAGGTGTGAACCGCTCCGTGCGAAGTGTGGCGACGGCACTGGCCGTCGGATTCGCGATCTACTTCGCGGCTCGTGCCGTGTGGTGGACCGTGCAACCGGCCGCACCGCTGCTCATGGTGGCGTCGATCCTGCTGTACGTCGTCGTGATGGTCGCGTCCGTGCTCGTCGAGGGGCCGAACGCGCCGCGACTGCCGGCCTGGTGGGGGATCATCGCTCTGCTCGCGGGGATCGCCATCCCCGTGCTGGTCAGCTCGTCGCTGCAGCCGATCCATCGCACGGCGCCGTTCGCGACCTGGTACATCGGCGGCGTCGGGCTGCTCGCCGTGGTGTGCATCGTGCGCAGGAGGCCGGTGATCGGGTGGCTGGTGCTGGCCGTGCTCATGGCGGTGTCGAGCGTCTATCTCGGATTCTTCGTGGCACTGGAGCTGGGTCTGGTGGGATCGATCACCTGGGCCGTCGTCGCCCAGCTGCTGGTGCTCTTCTGGGATCGGGCAGTGCGCGACACCGAGCACCTGGCAGACATTCAGCGAGCCGTATCGGCGTGGCACGCGACGCAGCTCGTCCGTCAGCGCGAGCGTCGCATCCGCGTGCAGTACGCGCTCGGTGCCGCCGGGCCGGTGCTGACGAGCACGATCGCCTCGCGAGGACGACTCAGAGAGGAGGAGCGGCTGGAGGCGCGGCTCGCCGAAGGGCGCCTGCGTGATGAGCTGCGCGGTGCGAGTCTTCTGAACGACGCCGTCCGCTCCGCCATCCGCGACGTGCGTCTGCGCGGCATCGCAGTGACCGTGTTCGACGAGGGTGGGCTCGACGAGCTCGGCGAGGCGCGGCGCGACGAGATCCGCAACGAGCTCGCCGATGTGCTCGGGCAGGCCGATGTCGAGCGCGTCATCATCCGCGCCGCGCGAGATGCTCACACCGCCGTGACGGTGGTGGGGCGGTCGGGGACGGGAGATTCGTCCGACGACGACGCTGTCGGCCTGTGGCACGAGATCCCGCGGGAACGAAGCGTGGACGCGACGCCCTGAGAGAGAGGGCGAGGGGCGGCGAAGCCGCCCGCCCCTCGCCGATGCGGTGCAGTTACCCGAAAACTGACCGCCGGAGATCGATCACCGTCTGCCTACCCTGGGGCAGAGAGACCGATCGAACGCGAAGCGTTGGTATCAGTCTGGTCGGTGTGCAAGAACTTTGTCTGTAGGTATTTCGGGGGACAAGGATTCAGGTGAATAGTTCAGCCTGAGAAGCGTCCCCAGGGGATGTCCCGACGCATGGGTTTGCGGATCGGGCGCTGCGTGCGCTGCCACGCCGAGACGCGCGGCTCATCGGCGACGGCAGCCGTCGCTTCGCGCTCGTACGCGTCGGTGACCACCGCGATCAGCGCGGCGAGCTCCTCCTCGTTCGAAGTGCCGCGGACGATGCGAAGGTCGGGAGCCGCGTGCTCGTCGGTCACAGCGGGATGTTCCCGTGCTTCTTGGGCGGCAGCTCGGCACGCTTGCCGCGGAGTGCTCGCAGCGCTTTCGCGATCGACACGCGCGTGTTCGCCGGCTCGATGACGCCGTCGATCTCGCCGCGCTCAGCCGCCAGGAACGGAGACGTCACGCTGTAGGTGTACTCGTTCGCGAGGCGCGTGCGGACAGCGGCGACGTCCTCGCCGGCCTCCTCGGCCTTGCGGATCTCGTTGCGGTACAGGATGTTCACGGCGCCCTGGCCGCCCATGACGGCGATCTCGGCGGTCGGCCACGCGAGGTTGACGTCGGCGCCGAGTTGCTTGGAGCCCATGACGATGTACGCGCCGCCGTACGCCTTGCGCAGGATCACGGTGACCAGCGGCACGGTGGCCTCGGCGTAGGCGTAGATGAGCTTGGCGCCGCGGCGGATGACGCCGGTCCATTCCTGGTCGGTCCCGGGGAGGTAACCGGGAACGTCGACGAGCGTGACGATCGGGATGGAGAACGCGTCGCAGAAGCGCACGAAGCGGCTGGCCTTCTCGCCAGCCTCGATGTTCAGCGTGCCGGCCATCTGCGAGGGCTGATTGGCGATGATGCCGACCGAGCGCCCCTCGATGCGGCCGAAGCCGATCACGATATTCGGAGCGAAGAGCGGCTGCACCTCGAGGAAGTCGTCGTCGATCACGTGGTCGATGACAGTGTGGATGTCGTAGGGCTGGTTCGCGGAGTCCGGGATGATCGTGTTCAGGGTGCGATCGGCATCCGTCGTCTCCCATTCGAAGCCTGACTCGTAGCCGGGGATCTCGGCCATGTTGTTGTCGGGCAGGAAGCCCAGCAGCGTGCGCGCGTAGTCGATCGCATCGTCCTCGTCGTCTGCGAGGTAGTGCGCCACGCCGGAGCGCGTGTTGTGGGTGAGGGCTCCGCCGAGCTCCTCCATTCCGACATCCTCACCGGTGACGGTCTTGATGACATCGGGGCCGGTGACGAACATCTGGCTGGTCTTGTCGACCATGATGACGAAGTCGGTGAGCGCCGGCCCGTACACGGCGCCGCCGGCAGCCGGGCCCATGATGATCGAGATCTGCGGGATGACGCCGGACGAGCGCGTGTTCAGCTTGAAGATCTCGCCGTACTTGCTGAGGGCCAGCACGCCCTCCTGGATGCGGGCTCCGCCCGAGTCGAGGATGCCGATCACTGGCATGCCGCTGGTGAGGGCGAACTCCATGATCTTGATGATCTTGTCGCCCGAGACCTCGCCGAGCGAGCCGCCGAAAGTCGTGAAGTCCTGTGAGTAGACAGCGACCGTACGGCCGTGGATCGTGCCGATTCCGGTGACCACGGAGTCGCCGTAGGGGCGGTTGCGGCCCATGCCGAACGCCGTGGTGCGGTGGCGGACGTACTCGTCGAACTCGACGAAGCTGCCAGGGTCCACGAGCAGTTCGATGCGCTCTCGGGCGGTCATCTTGCCCTTGGCGTGCTGCTTCTCCTGCGCGATCTTCTCGGGCTCTGTGACCGCCTCGTTCAGGCGGGCGTGGAGGTCGGCGATCTTACTGGCGGTCGTGGAGAGGTCAGGGGTGTCCGTCACGGATTCCACCCTAGCGCCGCGCGCACGCCTCGCGTTGGATGCCTCGCACAACGGGTCGGGGGATCCTTTGGCGGGTTCCGTTGAGGTGCGGCGTCGCCTCGCGTCGCAGCGCGTGCAGTCGTTGCCGTCACACGACGAACCGCCACACGTACTCGAGCCCGTCGGCCGGGCGGAACCAGGCGATGGTCACGACGGCGTCGTCGAGGTCCGCCCCGCACAGACACAGTTCGATGTCCTCAGACGGCAGCACTTGACCCCACAGTTGGGTGTTCTCGCGGCTGGGGTCATCCAGCAGCACGCGTACGAAGTCAGCGCTCTCCGCGCTGCCGTTGATCACGACGGGGTGAGCAGGATCGGCGCGGCGGACCATCCAGGGCACGCGGTACGCCGCAGGCGGAGGAGACTCTGATGGATCGATCGGTCGCAGCATGCGAGCAACGGTAGGAACGACCGTCGACGTCGGACCCTCGCTGGAGAAGCCCCTTCACTGATCGGTTGACAAGGTGTCAGGAGGTCCTGTCCGTGGAGGGCGGGTCGAGTTCGTGATCCTTGCGCCTGCGACGCGTCACCTCGCCGACCTTCTCGCCCACCCGGCTTGCGCTCCGCGCGACCGTGCCAGCGCTCCGTGCGACGACGCCCGCGACGCCGGCGACCGCAGAGCCGGCGTAGCGAGCGCCGTTCAGCATCCGCAGCTCGAGCTTCTTCGATCCTTCGACGGGTTCGAGATCGGCGGGAAGAACCGCAGGAGCCACCCCGAACGCGCGACGCGACGTCGTCAGTACGCGACGCCCCAGCATGTGGTTGCCCGCGCCGCCCACCGCCGCGCCGATGCCGAACGGCATCGCCTTGCCGAGGAACGAGGCGCCACCCGCTGCGGCGAAATGCTTCACGAACCGGGTCTTGAGCTGATCGACGACGGGGCCGACGGCTGCTCGGGGGAGCGACTTCGTCACGATCTCGCCCCAGTACGACGACCTGCTCGATCCTTTGCCCGTCGCCTGATTGGCCAGCTGGCCGACGAGGTCGACACCCTCTTTGCCGAGCATCAGCGTCATGACGAGCGCGCGTGCGCGGTCGGGATTCTCGATCGCGATGCCGTGGACTTCTGCGAGCGACTGGGCGAACAGCGCGGTGGACTCGAGGAAGCCGAGAGTCTCGACACCCGACAGCGCCAGTGTGACGCCGGTGCCGATGCCTGGGACGACGGCGGTGGCGCCGACCGCAGCTCCACCTGTCGTGACGGCAGCCAGATAGCGGCGCTCGAGAATGCGAACCAGGCGATCCGGTGTGGCATCCGGATTGCGCAGGCGGATGCTGCGGATGTGTGCGAGCACGAGCGGACGCTGGATGGCCAGCACCTTGTCCAGTCCGCGTACGGTCAGCGGATGCTCCTCCGAGCCGGCGGGCGGCACTCCTTTGTCCCAAGCGGAGTCGTCCGGGAGGGAGTGGATCTTGTGCACCTTCTTGGCCATGGGCAGATCCTATGCAGGCGGTCCGGAAGAATGCCGAAAGCCCGACACCTTCGATGAGATCGGTGTCGGGGTTTCGCGCGTTTGCTCCGGCGGTTCAGACGAAGAGGTTCGCCTGCTCGAGATCCTCGGCGAAGTCGACCTCGACCGCGTACAGGTCGGAGACGTCCATCGGCTCGAGCAGCAGGCCGTCCTCGGCGATCGCCAGCTCGAGGCCGCCCTCGAAGTACTCCTGATCGTCGACCCGCGACAGCTGGCGCATGAACGCCTTCTTGTACGTGGAGGAGATGTAGTTGATGCCGATCGCCTCGCCGAGGCCGGCCTTCACCGACTTCGACAGCTCCTTGATGAAGCCCTCGGCGGTGACGGTGTACTTGACCTCTTCGTCGCTCACCTTCGAGGTGTTGACGGCGACGAACGACTGGTCGCGCTCGATGTACTCGATCGCGCGCCCGAGGATGCGCGGGTCGAAGACGACGTCGCCGTTCATCCAGAGCACGCCGCCCTTGCCCGTCGCGCCGAGGGCGCGCAACAGGCTCTTGGACGTGTTGGTCTCGTCGTAGCGCTCGTTGTGCACGTAGTTGACGTGCGGGAACGCCTCGATGATGGTCTCGGCGCGGTAGCCGACGACGGCGGTGACGCGTGCGTCGCTGCCGAAGGCTGCGCGGATGTTCTCGTGCTGCTGCTGCATGATCGAGCGGCCGTCGCTGAGCTGGGTCAGCGGCTTCGGAAGCGCGCGCCCGAGGCGCGAGCCCATGCCGGCGGCGAGGATGACGGTCTGAAGAGTCACGAATACTCCTAAAAAAGAATCTGTGTTCATGGCCGGTTCACCGGCCGGACACTTCTTCGTGCCGACGTTCATGCTAGCGATGCCCGCTGGGAAGCCCCGGGGTGAGGCACCGCCGTTGCCATTTCGTGATGAGGTACACACCGGATCCACAGGTCGCATGGATCGTGGTGGACCCCTGCGTCGATTGTTTCGCGTGGCCCGGGGAAAGTCCACTGCCCGTTGATACCTTAGGACGGTGACTGCACCAGTGGATGACGACTTCGAAGGCCCGGATGCCGCCCCGAGCGCTCCCGCTGAAGACAAGACCACGACGCGCACCTCGACTGTGCGGATCGTCGCCGCGCGTCCGAAGCGACAACCCGCAGCACGCACGAGTACGGCGAAGGCGACCCCTGACAAGACCTCGGCCGTGAAGGCGGCCGCCGCGCGCAATGCCGCTGCGCGGTCGGAGACGAAGAGCGCCGCGTCCAAGACCGCAGCGGCGAAGTCCGCGGCCGCGAAGGCGGCCGCCGCGAAGGCCGCAGCCACCAAAGCGACCAAGGCTGCGGCGGTGAAGGCTGAGCGAGAGGCAGCGAAGGCGGCGAAGCAGGAAGCTGCTCTGCGCGCCAAGGAGCAGGCGGCGGATGCCGTCACTGCCGGCGAGGTGATCGACGCAGCCCCGGATGCCGCCCCTGAGGAACTGATCGCCGATCTCCTCGACCCGGACTCGGTCGCGATCCCCGAGCCGATCGTCGACGCCGAGCCAGAGCCGCTCTTCCGACCCGAACCGAAGCAGAAGCCCGTTCCCGAGCCCGACCCGGAGCCCGTTCCCGAGCCCGAGCCGGAGCCCGACCCGACCCCGGAATCGGAGAACGACCCGACCCCGGAACCGGAGAACGAGCCGGAGCAGGCGAAGGAGCGCGAGCAGGACATCGACGCAGCCGCAGCCGCGGAAGCCGTCGTCACCGATGTGCATGCGCCCGCGGCATCCGATGCGATCGTCGTCCGCGGTCTGGTGAAGGACTTCGGCGACCACCGCGCGGTGAACGGCATCGACCTCACGGTCCCGGCCGGCTCGTTCTACGGCATCGTCGGTCCGAACGGCGCAGGGAAGACGACGACCCTGTCGATCCTGGCCGGGCTCCTGCGAGCCGATGCCGGTGACATCGAGGTGTGCGGCATCGACCAGGCGAAGAATCCGCTCAGCGCCAAGCGCGTCATGGGTGTCCTGCCCGACCGGCTGCGCACCTTCGACCGCCTGACCGGCAGGCAGCTGCTGCACTACTACGGCCTGCTCCGCGGGCTCTCTGCGGACGTCATCGAGAAGCGCTCGGCCGACCTCATGCGCGCATTCGATCTCGCCGGATCCGTCGGTCGTGTCGTGTCCGACTACTCGGCAGGCATGACGAAGAAGATCATGCTCGCCGGAGCCATGATCCACTCGCCGCGGGTGCTCATCCTCGATGAGCCGTTCGAGTCCGTCGACCCGGTCTCCTCGGCCGTGATCCTCGACATCCTCCGCGCCTATGTCGACCACGGCGGCACGGTCATCCTCTCCAGCCACGGCATGGATCTCGTCGAGCGCGTGTGCTCGCGCGTCGCGATCATCGTGGGTGGAGACGTGCTCGCCGAGGGCACGATCGACGAGGTGCGCGCTGGACAGACGCTCGAATCGCGTTTCGTCGAGCTGTCCGGCGGCACCGGCGAGGTGGAGGGGCTCGAGTGGTTGCACACGTTCTCCGACTGAGGATCGCGCTCATGCTCGGCGCCCTGCGGGGCGACCGAGTGGTGCGCACGATCATCGGGCTGGCTGCGCTCGTGGCGGCGACCGCGGTCGTCTGCGTCGCCCTGCTGAGCCTGTCCGATGCCCCGCTGACCGCAGCCAGGACCGTGATCGTGCTGGGCAGCGCCGCGGCGGTGCTGGGATTCCTCGTCGGTCCGATCCTCACCGGCACGGCCGATCAGCTCGACCCGCGACGGTTCCGCGTGTTCGGCGTCGACGATCGTGCGATGCCGTGGATCCTCGGCTTCGCGTCGATGGTGAGCGTGCCCTCATTCGCCCTCATCGCCGTCGCCGCGTGCTTCGTCGTCACGCTCGTCGCACTGGGCACACCGGTCTGGGGCGCCGTGATCACCGCCGTGTTCGGCGTCATCTCCCTCGCTGTCGCCGCGCGCATCGGCATGGCGATCAGCGCCCTGCTGCTGCCGGAACGACGTTCCCGAGAACTCACCGCTCTGTTCGTGCTCGCCGTGATCGTCGTCGCCTTCCCCGCAGCGGTGTTCCTCGGATCCCTGGAGTGGGACGGCCGTGTACCGGACGCCGTCGCCGCGGCGGCCAACGTCATCGCATCCACGCCGCTCGCCGCAGTCCCCGGATTCGCCCTGGCCGTCGCGGCCGGCGACGAGTCGGGAGCGTGGCTGAGCGGCCTCATCTCTGTCGCGACCGTGATCGCGCTCTGGATGTGCTGGACCTGGCTCGTGCGGCGGCTGCTGACGACCACTGATCGGCCGACGATGGCCCGCGAGCGGTCCGGTCTCGGATGGTTCGGGCTGCTGCCGGCGAACGCGTTCGGTGCGATCGCCGCGCGGAGCCTCGTGTACTGGTTCCGTGATCGCCGCTACATCGTCAACTTCGTGATCGTGCCGATCGCCGGTGTGCTGACCGTCTTCCCGCTGCTGGTGGCAGGGGTTCCGCTGTACATCGCGGCCCTCGTGCCGGTTCCGGTCATGGCGCTCTTCTTCGGCTGGCTACCCCACAACGATGCCGCGTACGACTCCACAGCGCTCTGGGTCCACGTCGCGAGCGGCATCCGCGGTGCTGCCGACCGGCTCGGCCGCCTCGTCCCGATCGCGCTCGTCGCGATCCCGGTGCTCGCCATCGCGATCCCTGTCAGCCTGGCCCTGGTCGACAGCTGGTATCTGCTGATGCCGATGATCGGTCTTGCTGCAAACCTCTTCCTGGGTGGTCTCGGGGTCTCCAGCATCCTGTCGGTCACCTCGCCTTACGCGGTCTCGCGCCCTGGTGACAGTCCGTTCCAGCAGCCGCAGCGTTCGGCATCCCGTGCTGGATACGCACCGGCGATCGGTTTCATCGGCGCCCTGGTGCTGAGCGCTCCGACCATCTGGCTGTTCGTCATGACGGTGATCGAGGACGATTCGTACAACCCCGCCACCTTCTGGGTGGGGACGGCGTCAGGCATCGTGCTCCTCGCCGCCGGAGCCGCGATCGGCGGACTCGTCTGGGATCGCGGCGGGACGCGTCTCATGGAGTTCGTCGAGACCGCTTGAGACCACCCCGACGGCGCGCCCGGCGATTAGACTCAGCGCATGAGTACTCCGCTGGACAGCCCCGATCAGGGCGGCGTGGCAACGCTTGATCGCGAACTGGAAGAACTTCTCAAGGAAGAGAATCTCGAGCCGGGCGACCACGAGCGCTTCTCGCACTACGTCAAGAAGGACAAGATCCTCGAGTCGGCGATCACCGGCAAGCCGGTGCGAGCGCTGTGCGGCAAGAAGTGGACGCCTGGTCGCGACCCGGAGAAGTTCCCGATCTGCCCGACGTGCAAGGAGATCTACGAGTCGATGGTCGGCTGACGCCCATCACCCCTGATCGACGAAGACCGTCGGGATCGCCGGGTCGGACTTGCTGAGCGCGAGTGCGCGCACGGGCAGCTCCTCGCGCACGCGCAGGTGGTGCTCTCGAGCGGATGCCGTCCCTGACGCCCCTTCATACGAGGTGTCGATGTCTCCTGCTTCGACCAGCGCGACCTGGAGCGGCCGGGAGTCCGGGTGCTCCGCCGCCGAACCCAGAGCTTCGAACCCGTCGGAGACGACGATGGTCTCGGCCGTGGCAGCCCCGCCCTGCAGCATGCGGAACGCGGCCTTGCGGCCGCCCTTCGAACCCTTGTCCGTCGAAGCCTTGGCGACGCTGACCCAGCCGCCGCCGGCATCCTGCCTGGCGACGAGTTTGTAGACCATCCCGGCCGTCGGATATCCGGAGCCGGTGACGACGGACGTCCCGACGCCGTAGAAGTCGACGGGGGATGCCGCAAGAGCCGCGATCGCGTACTCGTCGAGGTCGCTCGTCACGGTGATCTTCGTGTTCACAGCGCCCAGCTCGTCCAACTGGGTGCGCACGGCAGCGGCGACCGTCGGGAGATCGCCGGAGTCGAGCCGGACGCCGCCGAGGTCGGTGCCGGCGACGCGCACAGCGGTGGCGACGCCCTCGCGGATGTCATAGGTATCCACGAGCAGTGTCGTGCCGGTGCCGAGACTGTCGATCTGAGCGCGGAACGCGGCCTCTTCGGAGTCGTGCAGGAGAGTCCAGGAGTGGGCGGCGGTGCCCATCGTCGGGATGCCCCACAGCCGCCCGGCCTCGAGGTTGCTGGTGGCGCCGAAGCCGGCGATGTACGCAGCGCGGGCGGCGGCCACCGCCGAGTGCTCGGCTGCACGTCGTGAGCCCATCTCCGCGAGCGGGCGCTCGCCGGCGGCGATGCTCATGCGGGATGCCGCTGTCGCGACCGCCGAGTCGTGGTTCAGGACGCTCAATGCGATCGTCTCCAGCACCACGGCGTCGGCGAAGGTGCCCTCGACGGTGAGGAGGGGGGAGCCGGGGAAGTACAGCTCGCCCTCGCGGTAGCCGCGGATCGATCCGGTGAACCGGTAGTTCTCCAGATACGTGAGCGTGTCGGCATCCACGACGTTCTTGTCCCGCAGGAATCGCAGCTCGTCTTCGCCGAAGCGGAAATCGCGCAGCAGCGACAGCAGGCGCCCCGTTCCGGCCACGACGCCGAAACGACGTCCGCCGGACAGCCGGCGGGCGAACAGCTCGAACACGCTGGGGCGAGCGGCGGTTCCGTCACGCAGGGCCGCGCCCAGCATGGTGAGTTCGTAGCGGTCGGTGAGCAGCGCCGTCGACGAGGTCATCCACTCAGCCTACTGGCGCCGCTCCGGCCGCCGAGCGCCGGGAAGGGTAGGCTGGTGAGTCATGAACGCGGCACCGATCGGCATCTTCGACTCCGGTGTCGGCGGACTCACCGTGGCCCGCGCGATCCGTGCCCAGCTGCCGCGCGAATCCTTCGTCTACATCGGCGACACCCTGCATTCGCCGTACGGCCCCAAGCCCATCGCCGACGTGCGCCGCTACTCGCTCGAGGTGCTCGACACGCTCGTCGACCAGGGCGTCAAGATGCTCGTGATCGCCTGCAACACGGCATCCGCCGCCATGCTGCGCGACGCGCGCGAGCGCTACGACGTGCCCGTCGTCGAGGTCATCGGCCCCGCGGTGCGCCGCGCCGTCTCGACGACCCGCAACGGCCGCGTCGGCGTGATCGGCACGGTCGGCACGATCGGTTCGCGGGCCTATCAGGACATGCTCGAGGTCAACGAGCAGCTGGAGGTGTTCAGTGCGGCCTGCCCTCGTTTCGTCGAGTTCGTCGAGGCCGGCGTCACCGGTACACCAGAAGTCATGGCCACCGCCGAGGAGTATCTCGCGCCGCTGCGCGATGCCGACGTCGACACGCTCGTGCTCGGATGCACGCACTACCCGTTCCTGCGCGGGGCGATCAGCTACGTGATGGGCGAGGGCGTGTCGCTGGTCTCGAGCGACGACGAGACCGCCGGTGACGTCTACCGGCAACTGATGCGCGGCGACCTGCTCGCACCTGCTGACGCGCGAGCCACGTACGTGTACGAGGCGACGGGGGAGTCCACCGAGGAGTTCACCGCGCTCGCCAACCGTCTGATGGGCACAGAGGTCCGCGACGTGCAGCACGTGCAGACCGGCGTCATCACCCTCCCCGATCTCTCCGAACTCGCCGAGAACACGGCATCCGACCCGAAGGAAACCCATGTCTGACATCGTCCGCGCGGATGGCCGCGCTACGGACCAGCTCCGCGAGATCACGATCGAACGCGGCTGGAGCGCGAACGCCGAGGGATCGGCCCTCATCAGCTTCGGCGGCACGAAGGTGCTGTGCACGGCATCCTTCACCAACGGCGTGCCTCGCTGGCTCACAGGCAAGGGCAAGGGCTGGGTCACGGCGGAGTACGCGATGCTGCCGCGGGCGACGAACAGCCGCAACGACCGTGAGAGCGTCAAGGGTCGGATCGGCGGACGCACGCACGAGATCTCGCGCCTGATCGGCCGCGCGCTGCGCGCCGTCGTCGACACGAAGGCACTCGGCGAGAACACGATCGTCATCGACTGCGACGTCCTGCAGGCCGACGGCGGAACACGCACGGCGGCGATCACCGGCGCCTACGTCGCTCTGGCTGATGCGATCGAGTGGGGCCGTGCCAAGAAGTTCATCGGCAAGAACGCCACGCCCCTGATCGACTCCGTCGCCGCGGTGTCAGTGGGAATCATCGACGGCGAGCCGATGCTCGACCTGCCGTACGTCGAGGACGTCCGCGCCGAGACCGACATGAACATCGTCGTCACCGGTCGTGGGCTGTTCGTCGAGGTGCAGGGCACCGCCGAGGGAGCGCCGTTCGACAAGCGCGAACTCGATGCTCTGCTCGAGCTCGGCGTCGCCGGATGCGCGACGTTGAAGGAGCACCAGCTCGCAGCGCTCGCAGGCGAGTGACGATGAAGGTCGTTCTCGCCACGCACAATCCGCACAAGGTCTCTGAGTTCCAGCAGATCGTGGCGATGACCCGCCCGGATCTCGAGGTCGTCGGATACGACGGTCCTGAGCCGGTCGAAGACGGTGTCACGTTCGCGGAGAACGCTCTGATCAAGGCTCGTGCGGCCGCCGCCCACACCGGGCTCCCTGCCATGGCCGATGATTCGGGGATCTGCGTGGACGTGCTCGGCGGATCGCCGGGCATCTTCTCCGCCTACTGGGCGGGGCAGAAGAAGGACGCGACGGCGAACCTCGAGCTGCTGCTCGATCAGCTCGCCGACATCGCCGATCCGCATCGCACGGCTCAGTTCGTCTCGACGATCGCGCTCGTGACGCCTGCGGGCGTGGAGCAGACCGTCGAGGGCGTCTGGCCGGGCCGACTCGCGCACTCCGCCGCCGGTGCGGGTGGATTCGGCTACGACCCGATCTTCATCCCGGACGGACAGGCGGAGGGTGCCGAGCGCACCACCGCTGAGCTGTCCAGCGAGGAGAAGCAGTCGCAGTCGCATCGGGCCCGCGCCTTCGAGGTATTCGTGCCGCTGCTGAAGACCCTCTGAGGCGCCGCGACCGGACGCGTGCTGTATCACTTTCGTCGGTTATTCAGCGCCAGAACCGACCGAAGTGATACGGCATCCCGTCATCGGACGGGAGAGCGGATGCTAGTGAGAATCGTTACCCTTCCCGACTAGGCGAAAACGCCTCTGACGCGTGGTTTCGCTCGTAGCCTGGATACATGCACGACCACGCGCACGGGATCAGAGGCTCAGGCAGCCGCCGCCTGCTGACGATCTCGCTGTGCCTGACCGCAACGGTCATGCTCGTGCAGATCGTCGGCGCGATCCTCACCGGGTCGCTGGCGCTGCTCGCGGACGCCGCGCACATGTTCACCGACGCCTCGGCGCTCGTGATCGCGCTCATCGCCAGCACGGTCGCCGCCCGCCCCGCCGATGACCGCCGCACGTTCGGCTATCAGCGTGCCGAAGTGCTCGGAGCCCTGGTCAACGCCATCATCCTCATCGTGCTCTCGGTGAGCGTCGGAATCGAGGGTGTCCGGCGCCTCGTCGAGCCCGCCGACACCGAGGTGGCCGGCCCGCTCATGCTCGTCGTCGCCGTCATCGGTCTCGCGGCGAACGCGATCGCGATGTGGCTGCTCAGCTCCGCGCAGAGGACGAACATCAACGTGCGGGGCGCGTACCTCGAGGTGCTCGGCGACATGATCGGCTCGGCGGCCGTGATCGTCGCCGCCATCATCATCGTCACGACCGGATGGATGCCGGCGGATGCCATCGCCTCCCTGTTCATCGCCGTCATGATCATTCCGCGGGCGATCACCCTGCTGCGAGAGGTGTTCTCGGTGCTGGCGGAGTCCGCGCCGAAGGACACCCATGTCAGCGAGATCCGCGATCACCTGCTCGGCTTCGACGGAGTCACCAGCGTCCACGACGTGCACGTGTGGCAGCTCACCAGGGGAGCGCCGGTCTTCTCCGCGCACGTCGGCGTCGATCAGGCCGTGTTCGCCGAGGGACGTGCGGGCGCACTCCTCGAACAGCTCCAGGGCTGCCTCGCCGACCACTTCGACGTCGAGCACTCCACATTCCAATTGGAACCCGACGGGCAGGCGGAGTGCGCGGAGACGCACGCCTAGCAGCTCTCACTCGACGCGGATGTCGGCGATCTCCTTGTCCGGGCGCAAGCCGCGCCAGCGGGCATGGCGCAGCGAGCGATCCGTCGTCCAGCCGGCGAACTCCACTTCGCCCACGAGCTCCGGATGCACCCAGAGCGCGTCGCGGGCATCGAGATCCGGTACGCCCTCCAGCGGGTTGTCGTCGGTGCGCAACGGGGTGAGCTGAGCGAGCAGATCGCGCAGCATCCGATCGTCGAATCCCGATCCGACCCTGCCGACGTAGCGGAGCGTGCCGTCGGCATCCGGGACGCCGAGGAGCAGGGAGCCGAACGTCCCCGACCGGTTGCCCTTGCCAGGGCGGATGCCGGCGACCGCGACCTCCTGTGTCCGGGTGTGCTTGAGCTTCAGCCAGTCCGCCGAACGGATGCCTGGACGATACTTCGACCCCGCCGACTTCACCACGACGCCCTCGAGGTCGAGCTCGCGACTGGTCTGCATCGCGGCATCCAGATCATCGAACACGGGGGGCACGATGACCGGACGATCCGCGCTCTCGCCGAGCGTCTGGAGCAACGCGCGGCGATCGCGCAGAGGCACGCCGGTGAGGTCGTGGCCGTCCAGGCGGACCAGATCGAACAGGTGATACGCGATCGGGGTTCGCACGACCTCGCGCTCGATCTCGCGCGCCTTCGTGAGATGCATGCGGCGCTGGAGGAGCCCGAAGCTCGGCCGGCCGGAGGCATCCAGGGCGACGATCTCGCCGTCGACGATCGCCTCATTCGCCGCGAAGTGGGGCGCCCCGTCGGCGGTGAGCTCCGGGTAGCGGGCGGTGATGTCGGTGCCGCTGCGGGCGTGCAGTCGCAGGCGGCCGTCCTGCCACGTCCCGATCGCGCGGATGCCGTCCCACTTGATCTCGGTCCAGGCATCGCGGATCGAGCGGGCGAGGCCGGGCGTGCCGGACTCAGCCAGCATCGGACTCACGACACCTGTCGTGCTGTGCATCGGTGTGCTCTGCGGCGATGTGCGCTTCGGAGCGTGCCCCGCGTACTGCTTCGGCGCGGCATGTTTCGGCGCGGCATCCTGTGCCTTCATCCGGTGCAGCAGCCACGACGACTTCTCGCCGGAGCCCTCCGTGCGGATCAGCGCGAGCCGGGCGCGGCCGAGCGGCCCAGACCCCGTGAACGTGCCGATCACCTCGTCGTCGCGCCACTTCTCGAGCTCGACCGTGCCGGAGTCCCAGATCGTCATGGTCCCTGCGCCGTACTCGCCGTGCGGGATCTCGCCGTGGAAGGTCAGGTACTCGAGCGGATGCGGTTCGGTCATCACCGCCAGCCGATTGCGGGTGGGGGTCTCGGGGACGCCCTTGGGTACGGCCCAGCTGACGAGCACGCCGTCGCGCTCGATACGCAGATCGAAGTGCTTGGCCCGGGCGTGATGCTCCTGGATGACGAAACGGGGGAGGGCGCCGGCCCCAGTGATGACGGTGCGCTCCGGGACAGGTTCCGGTGTGCGCGAGGCATCCCTCTTCGACCGGTAGGAGGCGAGCACGGCATCCGCCGACGACGGGCCGAACCCCGCGAACGGGTCGATGCCTTCTTCCACGCGCGATGCGACCTCGCCGAAATCGAGCTGGTGGAGCTTCGGATCGTCGAGCTCGTCCCAGGTACGGGGAGCCGCCGCGGTCGGGTGGGCTCGGCCGCGCAGCGAGTACGGCGAGATCGTCGTCTTCGAGCCGTTGTTCTGGCTCCAATCGATGAACACCTTTCCACCGCGGACCGACTTCGACATGGTGCTCGTGGCGAGGTCGGGATGGTCCGTCTCGATCGAACGCGCCAGTTCACGAGCGATCGCCGACGCCTGATCGCTGGACTGCGTGCCGTCCAGGTGGCAGTACAGGTGGATGCCCTTGCTGCCGCTTGTGACGGGAACGGGGTCGAGGCCGATGTCGCCGAGGATCTCGCGGGCGAGACGGGCGACATGCGCGCACTGGGCGAGGTCGACGCCGGGCCCGGGGTCGAGGTCGAGGACGAGGCGGTCGGGGTTCCGGCGCTCGCCGTCCTGGCCGAACCGCCATTGGGGCACGTGCAGCTCGATGCTCGCGATCTGCGCCATCCACACGAGCGTGGGCAGATCGGCTGCGATCGGGTACTCCTTCGCGCCGCCCGAGTGCTCGATCGGCAGATGCCGCACCCAAGTGGGCGCGCCGCGCTCGATCTGCTTCGCGAAGAACGCCTCAGCCGGGGCATCCACCGTACCGACGCCCTCCACCCACCGCTTGCGCGTGACAGGGCGATCGGCGAGCAGGGGCAGCATCAGCGGGGCCACTCGCGTGTAATACGCGATCACCTCGCCCTTGGTCGTGCCCGTCTCGGGGTACATCACCTTGTCGAGGTTCGTCAGGCGCAGGCGCCTGCCGTCGACCTCGACCTGCTGCGGCGCGCTCGGCATGTCGAAAGACTAACCTCTGGCACCCAGAGCCCTCGGCAGTGTCTACTGGTCTCATGAGGTCGATCTGGAAGGGCGCCCTGACGTTCGGGCTGGTGAACGTCCCGGTGAAGGTGTACTCCGCCACCGAGGACCACGACGTCTCGCTGCACCAGGTGCACGATGAGGACGGCGGGCGGATCAGGTACAAGCGGACGTGCGAGATCTGCGGCGAGGTCGTCGCCTACCAGAACATCGACCGTGCCTACGAGGACGACGGGCAGATGGTCGTGCTCACCAAGGAGGATCTCGACGCGCTGCCGGCCGAGCGCAGCCGCGAGATCGACGTGGTCGAGTTCGTCCCGAGCGACCAGGTCGACCTGCTGACCCTCGACAAGGCGTACTACCTCGAGCCCGACTCCAAGTCGCCGAAGGCGTACGTGCTGCTGCGCAAGACGCTCGAGCAGACCGATCGCACGGCGATCGTGCGATTCACCCTGCGGCAGAAGACGCGGCTCGCGGCTCTTCGGGTCCGCGGAGACGTGCTCGTGCTGCAGACGCTGCTGTGGGCCGACGAAGTGCGCGAGGCCGCGTTCGATTCCCTCGACGAGGACGTGAAGATCTCGAAGAAGGAGCTCGAGCTGTCTGCGAACCTCGTCGACAGCTACTCGAGCGACTTCGATCCGGAGTCGTTCGTCGATGAGTACCAGAAAGAGCTGCGGACCCTCATCGACGCGAAGATCGAGGCCGGCGACACCTTCGATGTCGCGGAGACCTTCGCCGAGGAGGGTGAGGTAGAGGGCAAGGGCGGCGAGGTCATCGACCTCATGGAGGCGCTCAAGGCGAGCGTCGAGCGTTCGCGGGCGAAGAAGAAGGACGCGGGCTGACGCTCAGCGCGTGCCGTCGCCGTCTAGTGCTTGCCGTCTCCGTCGACGTCGGGCGCACGGTCGAAGACCTCAGCGTCGAGCGTGAGAGCAGCGGCCTCGTCGGCATCCGTGTCAGGATCGCCGCCGGCGGCGAGAGCCTTGCGCACTTTGTGGCGCTCTGAGAAGTAGTGCCAGAGCGTCACGAGGGCCGTGCCGCCGACGGCGGCGAGCAGGATGATGTCGATGTACTCGGTCACCAGATGCGCCACCCACGGGATGTACGCGATCAGGTAGCCGAGCATCGTCAGCCCGAAACCCCAGATGAGCGCGCCGATGAGGTTGTACAGGCTGTATTTCTTCCACGGCATGTGCCCTACGCCGGCAGCGACCGGGGCGAAGGTGCGCACGATGGGGACGAAGCGGGCGAGGATCACCGTGAGCCCGCCGTAACGCTCGAAGAATGCGTTGGTGCGCTCGACGTTCTTCCTGCTGAACAGGCCGGATTCCTTGCGTTCGAACACGGCGGGGCCGCCCTTGTGCCCGATCAGGTAGCCGACCTCACCACCGATGAAGGCGGCGAGTGCGATCAGCAGGGAGACGATCCAGATGTTCACACCGAACACGTCGTTCGTGTGCGTCAGCAGGCCGGAGATGACGAGCAGGGTGTCGCCGGGGAGGAGGAAGCCCACCAGCAGACCGGTCTCCGCGAAGACGATGAAGCAGACGACCAGCAGCGCCCACGGGCCGGCAGCCCCGATGATCAACTCGGGGTCGAGCCAGGGGATGAGTGCGATGTGATGCATGGGTTCCCGTCGAGCAGGTTCGTGCTGCGGTCAGTTGCTACTGCCAGTGCGGAAGGTGGGACTTGAACCCACACGCCGTGAGGCACAGGAACCTAAATCCTGCGTGTCTGCCAATTCCACCACTCCCGCGCGGTCCCTTCATTCTAGATGTGCGGCCGGACACCGGTCAGCAGGGATTTCCGTCCGCGCCGCTACGGGAAACCCGAACGGGGCTGTGGATAACTTCCGAGGCCGATGCTGGATTCTTGCGAGGATGCCGGGGTGAGCCAGCAGTCCCTCATCGTCGCGGAGCGTGTGCGTCGCCGGCTGCGCGCCGAGCGCACTGACCCGTCGTCGGCCCCGGACGAGGCGCGGCGCATCGCGCAGGCCGAGGTCCGCCGCCACAACGACCTCGCTCTGTCGCGCGGCGACGCGATGATCGACGACGAATCGGCCCTGGTCCGCGACGTCCTCGCCTCGGTGAGCGGATTCGGCGCTCTGCAGCCGCTGTTGGATGACCCGAGCATCGAGGAGATCTGGTTGAACGGCGCCGACCGCGTGTTCGTCGCCAGGGAAGGCGTTTCGGAGAGGATCGAACTCGGACTCACCGACGCGATGCTGCGCGACCTCGTCGAAAGGATGCTGCAGTCCACTGGTCGCCGCGTCGACATCAGCCAGCCCTTCGTCGACGCCTCGTTGCCCGACGGATCGCGGCTGCACGTCGCGATCGCTGATGTCGTCCGCGGCTCCTGGGCGGTCAACATCCGGAAGTTCTTGCCCGGCTACCGCACGCTCGACGCGCTCGTCGCTCTCGGATCGATGCCCGCCGAGGTGGCCGAGCTCCTGCATCGGGCCATGCGCGACGGGGCGAGCGTGATCGTTTCCGGCGCGACGCACGCGGGCAAGACCACGCTGCTCGGCGCCCTGCTGGCTTCGTGCGCTGACACGCAGCGCATCGTCACGGTCGAGGAGACCTTCGAACTCGCCGTCGACGGACCGGACCTCGTCGCGCTCCAGGGAAGGCAGGCGAGTCTGGAGGGCACGGGCGAGATCACTCTGCGGCGCCTCGTGAAGGAAGCGCTGCGCATGCGGCCCGATCGGCTCGTGGTCGGCGAGGTCAGAGACGCCGAGGCGCTCGACCTGGTGCTCGCGCTGAACACCGGAGTGCCCGGCGCGGGGACGGTGCACGCGAACTCCGCCGTGGAGGCGTTGGAGAAGCTGACCCTGCTTCCACTGCTGGCCGGCCGCAACATCGATCGTTCGTTCATCGCGCCGGCGCTCGCCGCATCCGTCTCGCTGGTCGTCCACTGCGCCAGAGATGCGGCCGGCGGTCGCTGCGTGCAGGAGGTCATCGCGCCCACGGGTGAGCTCGTCGAGGGGCGGATCATCACCCGATCCGTGTACCGAGCGGAGCCGCGCACATGACCTTGCTCGTCGGGGCGCTGCTGGCTGCCGGGCTCCTCCTGTGCGCATCGCCGTGGCTGTGGCCTCGCCGTGAGCGCGTCGAGCGGGAGGGGCGTCGCGATGACTGGCTCACCCGGCTCACGGATGAGGCGGGTCTGGCAGCGGTCGAGCGCCACAAGGTGGTCGCGGTGATCGTGACGCTGGCGCTGGCGGCTGCGGCTGCGGCGTGGCTGGTGACGGGCATCCCGGTGCTCGCTCTGCTGGCGGCCATCGCCGCCGGCGCTGCGCCGATCGCCTTCCTTCGCGCGCGTCGCCTGCGATTGCTGAAAGCACGCAGGCAGATGTGGCCGGATGTGTGCGATCTGCTCGTCGCCGCGATCAGAGTCGGATTGTCGCTGCCGGATGCTGTGGCGAGTCTCGCCGAGTCGGCGCCTACAGCCGTCCGACCGGCGTTCGTCGTCTTCGCGCGCGATCTCAGGGCGACCGGGCGCTTCGAGAGCAGCATCGATCGGTTGAAGACCGCGCTCGCCGATCCGATCGCCGATCGCATCATCGAAGCGCTGAAGATGGCACGGCAGGTCGGCGGTACCGAGCTCACCGGCGTTCTGCGTGCGTTGTCCTCGTCCGTACGGGCTGACGCAGCCCTACGCGGCGAGGTGGAGGCCAAGCAGTCGTGGATCAGAGGGGCCGCGGTGCTCGGAGTCGTCGCGCCATGGGTGATCCTGCTGCTGCTGGCGCTTCGGCCAGAGGGGACTCAGGCGTACGCGAGCGCGGAGGGAGTCACGGTGATCGTCGCAGGGGCGGTCGTCTCCGTCGTCGCGTTCCGCATCATGATCCGGATCGGTCGTCTGCCTGAGCCGCGGCGGTGGTTCGCGTGAGCATCGTGACGGATGCCGCGACCGCGATCCTGCTGGGCGGGCTGCTCGGTGCCGGCCTCCTGTGCCTCCTGGCGGCAGCGCCGCGCTGGCGGGCCGCGTCGCTGACCAACCGGATCGCGCCGTACGTTCGGGATGCCGTCGACGATGCGGCTCTTCCGTCCGGCGTTCTCCCGATCGCCGGCATCCTGCCGGTGGGTGGCACCGAGTCGATCTGGCACCGGATCCGCACCCGACTGCTCCGAGGCGGCGACGGCGACGCCCTCGCGCTGCGGCTTGCGCAGGCCGGATCCGACGGCGAGCCTGCGGCCTTCCGCGGACGTCAGCTCGCCTGGGCCATCGGCGGGTTCGCGATCGGCAGCGTGCTCGTCATCGTTCTCGCCGTCACAGGTCGCATGACGCCACCGGCCGCCGTGCTGCCCGTGATCCTCGCGGTCGGTGCCGTGATCGCCGTCGACATGCTGCTGACCGCGCGGGTGAAGGCGCGTCTCGCGCGACTCAGCGACGAGCTCCCCACGACCCTGGAGTTCCTCGCGCTGTGCCTGTCGGCGGGGGAAGGCTTCCTCGACGCGCTGAGGCGCGTTGCGACGATCGGCTCGGGCGAGCTCACCCAGGAACTGCGGCAGGTCGTACTCGCCGTCGGCACCGGGTCGCCGCTCGCCGATGCTCTGGGAGAGATGGCCTCTCGACTCCGACTGCCCGGGTTGTCGCGTGCCGTGGATCAGGTGATCGCCGCACTCGAGCACGGTGCGCCGCTCGCTGCCGTGCTGCACGCGCAAGCGGCGGATGCTCGCGAGGACGCCAAGCGCACGCTGATCGAGCAGGCGGGGCGTCGGGAGATCTTGATGATGCTGCCGCTCGTGTTCTTGATCCTTCCGCTTTCCGTGCTCTTCGCCGTGTTTCCTGGCATGTTCATCCTGCAGCTCGGGCTCGGATGACGACGCCGCAGACCAACCTCTACGAAAGGACCGCATGATGAATCGATTGCGAAGCTGGTGGGGCGAGTTCACGCTGGACGCGCGTGAACTCGCCGATGACGAACGCGGCGACGTACCGGGCTGGGTGCTGGTGACCCTGATGACCGCCGGCTTACCGGTGGTAACACTAATGGGGTAATATTTAGGGCATGGTCACTTCCTCGTCCCGCTACTCGTCGGTGAACTTTGACGCCCTCGGACCCGAGACGTGCGTGCTGTATCTGCGCATCTCGCAGGATCGAACGGGGCAGCAGCTAGGAGTGGAACGCCAGGAGAAGGATTGCCGGGCGATGGCCAAGCGCATGGGGCTGACCATCACGCACGTCTATCGGGATAACGACATCTCAGCGACGAACGGCAAGGTGCGGCCCGAGTTCGAGGCGATGCTCAAGGCTCAGCCGGAGGTGATCATCGCGTGGCATCAGGACCGTCTGCTACGTCTCACGAGTGATCTTGAGAAGGTGATCTCGCTTGAGGTGCCGGTTCACATGGTCACGGCCGGATCCTTGGACCTGTCGACGCCAGCAGGCCGCGCGGTCGCGCGCACTGTCGCTGCATGGTCGCAGTACGAAGGCGAGCAGAAAGCGATCAGGCAGCAGGCAGCGAACGTGCAGCGCGCAGAGCGGGGGCACTGGCAATTCTCCCGTCGGCCGTTCGGCTATGAGCGGCGCGATAAGCGCGTCGAGATCGTCGAGCCTGAGGCTGAGGTAGTCCGCGAGCTGTTCCGGCGTTACATCGCGGGCGAGAGTTACTACGCGCTCGCCGCGGATCTCAACGCGCGCGGCATCTCCACTCTCAGCGGTTCCGACTGGAACATGACGCTCGTACGCAGCGTGCTGCGCAACGGCCGGTATGCAGGGGTCGTCGAGAGCAAGGGCGTGCGTTACGACGTCGAGCCATCGTGGACACCGATCATCGATGAGCGCACGTGGAGCGACTACCTGGCGACGCGAGACGGACGAAAGCGGAAAGGGTCATGGTCAACGACGACCAAGTACCTGCTGTCGGGCCTTCTGGTGTGCGACGTTTGTGGCGGCCGGATGCTCGCGCGGCCCGATCGCGGACGCCAGGTGTACGCCTGTACGAGTAACTGGTGTGTGTCGATCTCGGCCGCCGACGTCGAGCCGGTCATCGAAGGCGTCGTGCTCGGTCGTCTGGCCGACAAGCGGGTTGTACGTGCGTTGCGCGAGGTGCCCGACGTTGAGCCGGTGCAACTGGAGTTGGCTGCGCTGCGCAAGCGTCGAGATGACGTCCTCGACTTGCTCGCAGAGGGCGTGCTCGACCGTACGCGCGCCCGCCAGCAGGCTACGGACCTGACGTCGAAGATCGACGCCCAGGCGGGCCGTCTCGCCTCTCTGCGGCGCGAATCTCCACTGACTGACCTTGCGCTCGCGAAGTCTGTTCCAACGCGCTGGAAGCGACTGGAGACGCTGCAGAAGCGTCGAGTCATCGAAGAGATGGGACTGGTCGCGACGATCGCGAAGAGCCGCCCGGGACGCCGCCGACGCGATGCGGAGGGGAACCCGATTCCGGACCTTGACCGCATCCGTATTGATTGGCGCGATGGCGAGGCAGGCGCATGAGGCTGGAATGGTGAAAACCACTCATCACCAGGCATTAGCTGCTAGGCTACCGAGCACAAGTACATAACCATTCGCCTCACGGCGGGTTGACATTGATCTCCACTCCCTACCTGGGAATGCGATGACATTTCTTCCACTTCGTGAGGCGTTTGTCATGTCTGCCCAGTCAATTTCTCGAGCGCGAGTCGCCGCGCTCACCCGTTCCCGTTCCGCGGACGATCCCGAATTCCTCGCCGCGCGTGCCGATCTCGCTGCTGCGAATATCCGCGCCGCGATCGAGAAGCACCTCGCGCTTGCCCCGCCCTTGACCGACGAGCAAGCCGAATCGCTCGCTGCGATCCTCAAGGGATCCTCGTGAGCCCCATTCAGTGCGCAGGCGAGGTCCACGCTCTCGCTGCAGCGACGCTCGCCGAGGTTGAGGATGCTGCGCAGACCGTCGCCGAGAAGGTGGCACGCGTCCACAAGATTCTTCTGCCTGGCTCGCACGCCCACGACCACGCGCAGGAAGCCGTGGAACGTATCGTCGCGAACGGTCTCACACGCGCGCTGCGCGGCGAGGCGGCGGGGGCGACGCGATGAGCATTCCCGTCCCTGCCTGGTACCCCGCGGACGCCATCAAGCGCTACGGCCTCGTGCCGAGCGAGCAGGCCGTCTATGACTGCCTCTGCTACCACGCGCACGCTCGCACGCGGATCGCCTGGCCGTCGCAGGGCACGATCGGCGAGGAACGCAACCTGAACCCTCGCACAGTGAAGCGGGCGATGGCTCGTCTCGCCGAGGTCGGCCTGATCGTGCAGCAAGAGGCGGGTCGTAGAGGCCGCTCGGCTCGGTGGCTGATCGTCGAGATTCACCCGCGCGGCACCTCGAAGCTAGGGATGCCGAACCGTCGCGCTGAGTGGAGCAGTGATGCGAACGGTCTCGTCCGCATCGACCCAAGTGAGACTGGGTCTCACGATTCCTGGGGCTCAACCTCTGTAGCTGGGCCTGAGGTTGGCCCCCGAAACGGCGGGAAATCAGC
Source organism: Microbacterium sp. Bi121 (assembly GCF_918698005.1). Classification (GTDB taxonomy): domain Bacteria; phylum Actinomycetota; class Actinomycetes; order Actinomycetales; family Microbacteriaceae; genus Microbacterium. The sequence goes on along the minus strand of NZ_CAKKLJ010000008.1, from coordinate 46,644 downwards.
CCTCGGAATTACGGGGCAGAACGGCTCAACCTCTGCATCTGGACCACCCGAAGATAATGGGGCACGGAGTGCAGAGGTTTCACCGGTGATCGAGACGGGGAATGCTCACCGCTCCGCGGCGAGCGCGAGTGATTCAAAAGCCGAAGATGATGTCGAAGAGCCTGACCGCTCATCACTCATCAGCAGCAGCGCGCAGCGCGGCAATCACGTTAGCCAACGCTGGGACGACTGCGACGAGATCCAGAGCGAAGCGATAGAGCGCTCGCGCGCCGAAGGCGTGCATTCCGCGCCGCAGGCGCAGGACCAGCCGCAAGCGCCGTCAGAAGCGCAGCTGCAGGCGCTCGCAGACCTCGCTCGGATGATCACCGACGTCGAGATCACAGTCATCGACAGTCACGACGCCGACGCCCTGATCAAAGAGCTGCGCGGCGAACAGTACCGACGCATCCACAACGACGAACCCTTCGACTGCGCTCTCGACGACCTCTCGGCAGGCGCGCAGAGGTACTTCCACGAGCGCCATCTCGACCACCTATTCGGCGAGGTAAACGCGTGAGCGGGCAGCCGATCGATGCTGGCCTCACATGCCCGGATTGCGACTCTGACTTCGTGCTGTACGAAGCCGAGCCGGGCATCTATGGCGTGACGATCCTGCACGACGAAACGTGCCCGACCTATCGAGCGCGCGAGGCGAGGATCAACCGTCTGCGCGCGCAGATCGCAGAGCAGGAGGCTCACGCATGACCAGCCCTACCCCGGCACCGCCGACCGCCCGTGAACGCAGCGGACTGCAGCAATCGATCACAGCGTCCGTGCGCACGATCCTCGCGACCGTCCCGAGAGACGCCAGCGCGAATACGGCTCAGCGGGCGCTGTACGCCGCAGGAATCGCTATGCCGCTCCCTGTGGTCACCGGGTGGCTTGAAGCGCTCCACGAGCCGCACGCAGCCGCTGAGATCACCCATCTGACCGACACCACTGCGGCCCTGGCCGCCGACAATGAGGAGAACCCAGCATGAAGACCGACCAAGCCGCGCGCGTAGTGGACATTGACGCCTCTGCGCGAGGCTTCGGCATCACCCGAAGCGAGGCCATCCGCCGCCTAGAGAGCATGGCGAACCGCGGCGATGCACTGCGCGAGCCGACCGGCTACAGCTTCACAGCAGTGCAGTGGCGGCGTCAGCGTCGCGACTGGCTGCGCACGCGGTTCGCCGCTCACGACCGAAGCGAGCGGGCGTTCTGCGCGTCGCTGGCGACTGGCTCGCGAGGCGGTGCCCGATGAAGCTTCCAACGAGCCTGGAGTGGGCATCGCTCGAAGATCTCACCCGCGGTCGCGACCTGGATGCCGAGCAACTCTCTGGCGTGCTCGACCGCCTCGTCGAGCGCGGGGAGATGTGGCGCATGAGCAGCGGGGAGAACGTGTTCTACGGTTTCCCACCCAAGACAACGACCGACCGAGAGGACGCATTATGACCAACCACGAGACCATCCCCGCATCAATCTGCGCACTCTGTGGGCGGCGCGTGAAAGCGGACGAAGGCTCACAGGGCTACATCGAGATGAACCCGACCTCCCTGCAGCAGCTTGACGGACGCACGGCAACGCGCTTCAACGCCGTCCCGCCGTATCACGCCTGGACGCGTCTCTGCAACACGTGCGAGCGGCCCGACTACGTGGGGATCATTCGCACCGTGCTAGGTCCGGACACGGACGTGACGGAGGCCGAAGCGAAACGAGCCATCGTCGTCGCAGCACTGCCGTACGCGGAGCGCGTGCTCGAGCCTGCGAGCGCTGACGAGATCAAGCGAGCGACCGGCAAGCCGTGGAAGCACGTTCGCGACGAGGATCGCGACGTGCTGCGCGATGTCCTGAGTGACGTGCAGAAGCAGACACGGCCGACCATGAGCGAGAGGGGCGGCTGCGGCATGTGTGCGGTCTCAGTGAGCGTCGGTTGGACCGATGCCCCGTCGTCGCTGCGCTGGCCGGACGGATCTCCTACGGCGATGTGTTCGCGCTGCGCGGCCACATGGCGGCGGCGAGGTGAGCCGCCGAAGATCGATCGGCTGCGCACGCTGGGCGTGGAGTGCTCCACGGGGTACTCGTCGCTCGGGTACGAGGCGCCCGCAGACTTCCGCCTCTACGCCGAGACGAAGAACCCGGACCACGCTGGAAGCGCCGAGCCGTGGGCCTATGCGCTCGGACTCGTCGCGTTCATCGAAGAGACCTGGACCGACGATCCGCGACTTGCGCCGGAGCATCGCCGCGCCGAGTTTGAGCAGCGCCGTGACGCGATCCTCGCTGAATGGCGCGCACAGCGCAGAGCAGAAGCCGTCTCGGCGTGGTGACCGTCTGACGGCAGCGAACAGCCCCGGGAATCGGATGATCCTCGGGGCTGTTCATCTCCCGCAGCGCGTCCGCTAAAAGCACGCCAGGGAAGTCATTGGGCGTCGCCGCCAACGTCAATGTAGAGATCTACCGGCCCCCTCGGCCCGAACACTCCCGCTCTCTCCAACGTCTCGAATATCTCGTCCATATCGTGTTGATTCTCGACCGCCAACGTGGACTTGGTTGGGGCATCCAACCCGTCTAGAGCCGCCTGACGCTGCAGCACCGCGACCGCTGCGCGCACCGCGCCAGGGCGTTGCTCCAGGACGTCCGTGAGCGCCTGCCGAAAGACAACCTCACCGCGCGCCCGAGCGAGGATCCGCAGCTCGTCGTGAGCCGGAGTGGGGACGTTGCCGAAGAAGTTCTTCACCGCACGATGTGCCGCCGGGCCGTCATTGAAGCCGACCTTCTGGGCCACCTGCTCCCAGGTGTGCCCGGCGATTCTCAGCGACCACGCGTCCGTGGCGCGACGCATAGCGTCGGCGCGCGTACTCTTCACGGACCGAGTAGACAATTGCTTGTCATCTGACATGTATCGAGTTTAACTCCCGGGAGCGTAGGTTGGTCTCGAACCGCGGACGTTTCTGATTGGGGCGGCAATGGCAATCGGGCAAGTCTGGCGAGACACGGGTTGGTACTTCGAGGCAGCCACAGCGTCTCAGTTGATGACCGCGATTGCGCGTGTGGGAACGCACGGAACTAACCATCGCTTCGCCTGGCGAGGACAGGCCAACTGCAATTTTGACCTCACCTCATCACTTCATCGACTCATGTCAGGCGAAGGGACTGAGGTGACGGAGTCCGCGCTTCGCGAGCGCGAGGACATGATTCTCGAGAAGGCTCGGGCTTGGGGGCTCGGAGTGGAGGGCGGGCAGCTCGTCGATGACCTGCAACTCCTCGCCGATCTCCAGCACTTCGGCGTGCCCACACGGCTCATCGATCTCACAAGCAATCCGATGACCGCGCTGTGGTTCGCAAGCCAGACCGTGCCCGCCCCGGCGCCGGACGAACCTAGGGGAAGTTACTCTGCCAGCGGCGTACTCCTGGCAATCAATATGCCCTGGTATAACGAGGCTCCAGCAGACGGACCTGTCACTGTGTTCAAGACCGTGGGGCAACCACCGGTGACGTTCGACGACTTTGGCGGACTGGAAGGCAAGCGTGAACGCGGCTTGGCGTTGGATACCCCGTTCATCGTAAGTTCGAGCATGCCGAACCCACGATTGAGAGCCCAGGAGGGCTATTTCATCGCGAGTGCTCATCCGACGCAGTCGACTGCGCCTCTGACGAGTCTCCAGATGTCGGTACCCCAAGGCGACCCCGACGAAGTCCGGAATCTGCTCACTGGTGACCGCACGGCTGGTCTTCCCCGTCACATGCCGTTTGTCGCCATCTTCGTCAAGGCGGCCGTCAAGGCGAAGCTACTCACATATTTACGTATGACGTACTCACGGACGGCCAAGATCCTATTCCCGGACTACACAGGGTTTACTGACTTCGGCGAATGGAAACAGCGACCGTGAGATCCCTCCCGGCCGGGTGACGTACAACGGGAGTACGGGGCCGTGCGGACGCCGTGACCGGGTCGCTAGGGTTTGGCTGTGAACAACACGACATGCCCTTACTGCGGCCACATCACGTTCCTGGACTACGTCGATGGGAGCGCACGGTTCAACCATCGCACCCACAGGGCCGAGGCTGCATACCAATGTGCGAACTGCGTGCGGATGCTGATCGGCGGTCGAGAGAATGCCGATTTGCAGGGATTTGATGAGCAGGGGCAGCCGATTCCGTACCGCTTACTCGGAGAACACTCTGAGCCGCACGAAATTGCAGCGACGCTTGGAGGACGGGAAGAGTACTGGGAACCTGTCAGCGCATCCGGCAAGATCTTCGCCGACGTACCTGGCCCGGTTGGGGAATCTGCGACCGAGGCGTACCGCTGCTACAGCATCGGTGCGTACCGCGGTGCGATCATCCTCGCGCGTGCAGTGATCGAAGCTGCTGCGAAGTCGAAGGGGATCAGCGGGCGCAATCTCGAGGTGAAGATTGACGCTCTCGCCGCCCAAGGCCACGTACGCGCGGAGATAGCGGCATCGGCCCACGAAGTGCGATTCATCGGCAACGACATGGCACACGGTGACTTCGCAACGACCGTGGTTTCCGGAGGCGACGCGCTCGACATTCTTGACATCATGGATGACGTCCTCGATCAGGTATACGGCGTCCCTACTCGGCTCGAACGCCGACGCGCACGACGGGCTGAAGGGCGGGAGTGAGGCCACTGAGCCCGTCTCGGTCTCTGGTAACTGAGCGACCGCGATCTTTCAAAACTTCCTGAGTGTGCGAAAGCGGACTCCGGCGTCTGGCGGTCCAAAAATCCGTTTCGGTGGGGTAGGGGGTACCCTGCTCGGATGGATGACCTGGAGCGCCATCGTCGGCTGCGCCTTGAGCGCGATGCCCTCTTGAGCACGCCTAACTGCCCGACCTGCCTGCAGCAGATGGAACCGGCGGAGATCGACGGAGTTCCGGTGTGGCGTTGTCCAGAATGCGGGGCCGAGCGGCCTGCCTGAGGTGCGGAATGACGCGGGAATAGCGCCTATTGCGCCATAAACGTTGTGACCGGGTTGGTCGTTCTGATCTGGGCCGTGGCCGGGCCCGCCCTGACCGGACTGTTCGAGCAGGCGATCTCACGGGTGTCCGGGCTGTGAGATGAGGCGGTGGTCGGCGGCGGGGGATGACCGCGGGTCCGGACCCGTGGACTTCGTGCTCGTCGGCGCTCTCCTGACGACGCTCACACTCGCTGTCCTCCAGCTCGGCTTCGCCGTCTACGTCAGGAACGTGGTGCACGATGCGGCGGTGGAGGGCGCGCACTACGCCGCGCTCGCCGACACCACGCTCGACGACGGCGCTGAGCGCACTAGAGCGTCCATCGTCCGAGCGGTCGGAGACGGGTTCGCCGGAGACATCGCCGTCTCGCAGAGCGACAGGCTCGGCTACCCGACCGCTGTCGTCACCGTCCGCACCACCCTGCCGGTCATCGGCCTGCTCGGCATCCCATACGGGCTGGAGGTGGATGCGCATGCGCCGATGGAATCACTGGGCGAGGAATGACGAGGGCTCGGCGGCGCTCGAGTTCATCACGATCGGTGTGATCCTCCTCGTCCCGCTCGCGTATCTCGTCCTCGCACTCGGCGCAGTCCAGGAGACGCTGCTCGGAGCCGAGGCGGCAGCCCGCCACACGGCGCGGGTGATCGGCCAGGCGGAGAGCGCAGCCGACGCGGCGGACCGCGGCGATGCGGTGCTCGCGAGCGTCATCGACGAATACGGCATGGATGCCGAGAACGTCGCGGTCTCGGTGACCTGCACCCCCGCCGGTGCGGAGTGTCCGACACCGGGCGCCACGGTGATCGTCACCGTCAGCACGCACGTGTCATTGCCGTTCGTGCCGAGCATCTTCGGACTCGATCGTGCAACGCAGATCCCGCTGGAGGCGGCCGCAGCGCAGAAGGTGTCCCGCCTGTGGGGTGAGGAATGATGCCCCGGGAACGCTGTGACGATGAGGGAAGCATCCTCCCTCTGCTGCTCGGCTACGTCGTTCTCGCGCTCGCCGTGGTCTTCGTGTGCACGTGCGCAACAGATCTGTACATCGCGCAGAAGCGTCTTGATTCGCTGGCGGATGCCGCCGCGCTCGCCGGAGCGGACGGTTTCACACTCGTGGTCGAGGGGGAGGGCGTGCGTGCCGAGCTCACCGACGACGGTGTGCGGGAGCAGGCCGCCGCTGTGGTGGATGCGATCGCTTCCGGTGCGCACCTGGTGTCGGCCTCAGCGCCGGACGGCGTCTCCGCCCGGGTCACCGTGGCGATCGACTGGCATCCGCCGCTCGTCTCCGCCTTCGTCCCCGCAGGCGTCGGCCTCGAGGCGACAGCCACGAGTCGCACGGCGCTTCGCTAGCGGCGTCAACCCTCGAACGGAGGCCGCAGCACCACGACGGCACCGACGTCGAGGTTCAGGCCGGTCTTGTTGTACGCGGCCAGTTCGTCCGCGTCGAAGCAGAAGCGGTCAGCGACAGCGGGGAGGTTGTCCCCGGCGGCGGCGGTGTAGTTCTCGATCTCACCGTCAGCGTCGCGGTTGACGGTGCCGTTCGCGCCAGCGGTCGCGCCGAAGTCGGCGATCAGGCCCTTGACGCGGGCGGCGCCGTTGCTCATGTCGATTCCGTTCTTGTATCCGGCGGCGCAGGAGACAGCGACCATCTCCTCGTCCGTCTGGGGCGCCCAGGGAACGGTTGGGTCGGGCCTGAGCACCAGGACGTCGCCCGGCTGCATCGCCCAGTAGGTCACCTTGTTGTACGTGCCGAAGGAGGAGGAGTCGATGCAGAAGCGGGTGGCGATGGCCTCGACCGCGTCTCCGGACTGGACGGTGTAGGAGACGATCTGCCCCTCGGCGTTCAGCGTCGGCTCGCCGACGGCGTATTCGCGGATGCCGGTGTCGGTCAGTTCACCTGCCAGCTCAGGCCCGTCGCTGAAGAGCTTGATGGGGGCCGTGGGGCAGCCCGTCGCGGTCGGCGCCGGTTCGCCTTCGACGGCAGCCGCCGCAGGGGAGGCTTTGGGAGTCTGTTCGGTGTTCGTGGGCGCAGCGGTGGCGGTGCAGCCGGCCAGCGCGGTCACAGCCAACGCGAGCGCGGCCAGCGTCGTCGCGAGCTTGGTTGTGCTGGTCATGGCGCCCATACTGACAGACCGACGCCGGAACGTAGCGCTGGATCGCAGTTAGGCGGGTGGTTCTCGCCGTGGGCTGAACCGCGGAATCCAGCGGATGAACCCGAGCGCGCCGAGCAGCCCCACGGCGCCCATCAGCCCGGCGGCCGCAGACAACGAGGAGACCGCGGTCACCGCGGAGACGATCAGCGGCGCAGCCGCGCCACCGGCATCGGTCAAGGTCCGCCACGAACCGAGGAAGGGAGCCGGGTCGTGCTTCGGCGCGACATCGGCACCGAGGGTGAGCAGGATGCCGCTGGAGAGCCCGTTGCCTACGCCGAGCACGGCCGCCAGCATCCCGAACCAGAGCACGGCCGCGTCGCCGTCGTGCGTGAACGCCAAGGCGAGGAACCCGGCGCCCATCAGCACCATCGCCGGCATCGCCGCCCACAGCCTGCCGAAGCGGTCCATCACCTGGCCGCTGGCGTAGAACAGGGCGAAGTCGATCGCACCGGAGACGCCGACGACCAGCGCGATCGTCTGCGCATCGAGGCCGAGTGAGACGCCCCACAGCGGCAGGACGACCTGGCGCGCCGATCGGACCGCCGACAGGGATGCCGCGGCCAGACCCAATCGCCCGAGAACGCCGCGGAAGCGCCACATGGTGCGGAAGATACCCACCCGCTCGAACGTCGGGATCGAGCCGCTCACCGCCTCGCCGGAGTCCTCCGCGAGCGGTGTCGAGTTCGACAGCGGCGCGATGGTCTTCTCCGGATCCGGACCGAACAGCACGAGCACCACCATGACGACCAGGCAGGCGAGGAAGAACCAGATCGCGGCGTGCTCGTCGCCGAACACCTGCAGCAGAAGGGCAGTGACGAACGGGCCGACGAAGACGCCGAGGCGGAAGCTCCCGCCCAGCAGCGACAGCGCGCGGGCGCGGAACTCCAACGGCACGCGCGTCGTCATGAACGCGTGCCGGGCGAGGCCGAAGGCGGCGGCGCAGAACCCGAGCAGGAAGACGGATGCCGCGAATACGGCGATCACCGGAGCCAGTACCATCCCGATCACAGCGGCCATGGAGATGACGCCGGCGATGACCATCGTGAAGCGCTCGCCGATGCGGGCCACCGCCCAGCCGGCGGGCAGGTTGCCGCACAGCTGGCCGACGACGAGCGCCGAGGCGACGAGTGCCGCGGCCGCGACATCAGCGCCCATGTTCGCCGCGATCACGGGGATCAGAGGGATGACCGCGCCCTCGCCCATCGAGAAGAGGATGGTGGGCAGGTACACCATCGGCCCGAACTGCCTGAGGACCGTGGATGCACTGCTCACCCCGCCACGCTACTCCGCTCCGCGGTCAGCACGATTCGTACACGTGGCCGCTCTCGTCTGGACGGGCGAGGTCCCGATCGCGGAGAATCGCCGTCGGCGGAGTGTCCTGTTGGGCGCAGAGCTCGGCGAACGGCTTCGGCAGCTGATCGGTGTACTCGATATCGAGTATGGACTCGTACACGTCGGTGTAGGCGGCGCATTCGTCGTATGCGGCGCACTCCTCTGCGACAGCGAAGTCGAAGCCGGCCTCGTCGTGGAGCACGGTGGTGTGCTCCGCCGCGTTCTTCTGGCCGGCGGCGAGACCTGCGTCATGCGCGATGGCGACGAGGTCTCGAGCGACCGCGACGGCGTCGTCGAGTGTGATCGCACCGCCCGAGCGGGTGAACGAGTCGAGGTTGTCGAACTCCACCGCGTCGAAGCCGTCCGTCCCGCAGCCGCGGATCCAGTTGCCCACCCGGTCGATGACCAGATCGGCCGCAGCGTCGTCGCTGATGTCGAGCAGCGCCTCGTCCGGCCAGTCGGGGTCGATGACGACGTCTCCCGCCTCATCGGTGAGCAGGGCCTCGCTCGGCCAGTCGTCCTGTTCGCCCGGCTGCGTCTGAAACGCGTTCACGTAGCAGATGGAGTAGCGATCAGGATCCGGGGCGTCGGTGCGATCTCGGACGACGACGGCGATCGCGGCATCCGGCTCGTAGCCGCCTCCGAGCTGGTAGTCGAAGGCAGCGTCCGGGGGAGGCGCGGCCGGTGCGTCCGTGGCCGCCGCGCAACCGCTCAGCAGGAGGACGATGGCCGCGAGCACGGCTCCGATCGGTCGGCGCACACTTCAGGCTATCCGTCCGGCGTGGGCACGGTAGGCTGAAGCGTCATGCTCGAACTCGATCTCTCCGCCGATATTCAGGCGCTCAGGCACACATACGGCGACATCAGCGAGGTCGTCGATGTCAACCGACTCCAGGCCGATATCGCACGGCTCAGCGAAGAGGCGGGCGCGCCCGATCTCTGGGATGACCCGGACAAGGCGCAGAAGGTCACCAGCGCGCTCAGTCACAAGCAGGCCGAGCTCAAGCGGGTCAACGAGATCGGGCAGAGGCTCGATGACCTGGAGGTACTCGTCGATCTCGCCAACGAGATGGAGGACGAGGACTCCGCCGCCGAGGCGCGCGCCGAGCTCGCCGCTCTCACCGACGTCATGAATCAGCTCGAGGTGCAGACGCTCCTCGACGGCGAGTACGACGACCGCAGCGCGATCGTCACGATCCGCTCCGGTGCCGGCGGCGACGACGCCACGGACTTCGCCGAGATGCTCATGCGCATGTACCTGCGGTGGGCCGAGCAGCACAAGTACCCGGTCAAGGTGATGGACACGTCCTACGCCGAGGGCGCAGGCATCAAGTCCGCGACCTTCGAGATCGAGGCGCCGTACGCGTTCGGCACGCTGTCCGTAGAAGCCGGGACGCACCGTCTTGCTCGCATCAGCCCGTTCGGTTCTGCCGACAAGCGCCAGACCAGCTTCGCGGCGGTCGAGGTCATCCCGCTGATGGAAGAAGCCACCGAGGTCGACATCCCCGAGAACGACATCCGCGTCGATGTCTTCCGCTCCTCCGGCCCTGGTGGTCAGTCCGTCAACACCACCGACTCCGCCGTGCGCCTCACGCACCTTCCGACCGGCATCGTCGTCTCGATGCAGAACGAGAAGTCGCAGATCCAGAACCGCGCTGCTGCGATGCGCGTGCTCCAGACCCGCCTCCTGCTGCTGCAGAAGGAAGAAGAGGCTGCGAAGAAGAAGGAGCTCGCCGGCAACATCACCGCGAGCTGGGGCGATCAGATGCGCTCCTACTTCCTCTACGGCCAGCAGCTCGTCAAGGACCTGCGCACCGGCCAGGAGTCCGGCAACCCCGCCGCAGTGTTCGACGGCGACCTCGACGACTTCATCTCGGCGGGCATCCGCTGGCGCAAGCGCAAAGACGACGACGACTGATCTCACGGCCGCTCCAGACAGGGTGTCGCTCGCGGTCAGGCGCGAACCCGCGCTTAGGCTCGTAAGGCCATGATTCGGTTCGAGAACGTCACCAAGCGCTACCGCGGTACGAAGAGACCGGCCCTCGCCGGGGTCGACTTCGAAGTCGAGCGGGGCGAGTTCGTCTTCCTCGTCGGAGCATCCGGATCGGGAAAGTCGTCCTGTCTCCGGCTGATCCTCCGCGAGGATGTCCCCACCACCGGTCGCGTCGCCGTCCTCGGCCGCGACCTCAGGACACTCGCCAACCGGAAGGTCCCGTACTTCCGTCGGCACATCGGGTCGGTCTTCCAGGACTTCCGCCTGCTGTCGACCAAGACCGTGTTCCAGAACGTCGCCTTCACCCTGCAGGTCACCGGCTCCTCGCGCGGTTTCGTGCAGCAGGCCGTTCCAGAGGCTCTCGCCCTGGTCGGCCTGGAGGGCAAGGAGAAGCGGATGCCGCACGAGCTGTCCGGTGGCGAGCAGCAGCGCGTCGCGATCGCGCGCGCTCTCGTCAACCGACCCCAGGTGCTGCTCGCCGACGAGCCGACCGGAAACCTCGACCCAGCCACCTCGGTCGACATCATGCAGCTGCTCGCGCGCATCAACGCCGGCGGCACGACGGTGCTGATGGCCACGCACGAGGCTGCCTTCGTCGACCAGATGCGGCGCCGGGTCATCGAGCTTCGCGACGGCGAGATGGTGCGCGACGAGACGCACGGCGGCTACGGCGACCGCTCGATGATCCCTCAACTCGTCCCGGAGGAGGAACGCGGCGCCGCCGCGACCGCCGCGCTCACCGCCGTGCAGGAGGTGCAGCGCGAGACCGAGTCCCTCGAGCCGCTCACGGCTGAGATGCTCGCCTCCATGAAGGCGGCGCGGGATGCCGAGACACCTGCCGAGCCGGCGGCACCGGCCGCTCCCCGCACGCATCCGATCGTGCTCCCCGAGGTCGACGTCGCCGAACTCGGCATGGCCGACCGCCTCGGCCTGTCGGCTGCGGACGATGACGACGAAGTGGGGCCGACCTCGTGAGAGTGGGACTGATTCTGTTGGAGGCCCTCGGAGGCCTCCGTCGCAACATCTCGATGGTGATCTCCGTCGTGCTCGTCACGTTCGTCTCGCTGACGTTCGTGGGCGCGGCGATCCTCATGCAGGGTCAGATCAGCACGATGCGCGACTATTGGACCGAGCGCGCGCAGGTCGCGGTCTACATGTGCTCGACGGTGTCCGACACCGAGGAGACCTGCATCGACGGCGCGGCCACCGAGGATCAGGTCGAACAGGTGCGCGCCGAGCTCGCAGGCCCCGCGTTGAACTCGTTGATCACGGATGTCCGCTTCGAGACGAAGGCCGAGGCATACGCGAAGCTCGTCGACCAGCTCGGTGACGAGCAGGCGAGCGTGCTCACCGAGGACCAGATGTTCGACAGCTTCTGGGTGACGCTCAAGGACCCAGGTCAGTCGCAGGTGATCGTTGAGGCCTTCAGCGGAGTGAACGGCGTCGAGGAGGTCCTGGATCAACTCCAATACCTCGAACCTCTCTTCTCCGCGCTCACGGTGGCGACGTACATAGCCGTCGGCATCGCCGCGCTCATGCTGATCGCCGCGGTCCTGCTCATCGCGACGACCATTCGACTTTCGGCATATGCCCGGCGCAAGGAGATCGGGATCATGCGCCTCGTCGGCGCCTCCAACCGCTTCATCCAGACGCCGTTCATCCTCGAGGGCGTTTTCGCCGCCTTCCTGGGCTCCGTCCTCGCGAGCGGTGCGGTGATCGCGGGAATGCACTTCGGAGTCGAGGGCTACCTGAAGGGGCGCGTGCCGTTCATCACCACCTGGGTGAGCATGCAGGACGCACTCATCGTCGTGCCGATCCTGATCGCGATCGGAGTGATCCTGGCTGCACTCTCCGCCGGCTTCGCGATTCGTCGCTGGCTTCGTACGTAGCATCCGCTCTGTTGTAGGGTGGAGGGCTGGCCGTACGACAGGATGCACAGGAGAGAATCATGCCCAGGGAACGCGGGGAGAAGGTCATCGCGACCAATCGCCGAGCCCGTCACGACTTCAACATCGAGAAGTCGTACGAGGCGGGGCTGGTGCTCACCGGTACCGAGGTGAAGTCGTTGCGCCAGGGGCGCGCGAACCTCTCGGACGGGTACGCGTTCATCAAGGCGGGCGAGATCTTCCTCGACTCCGTGCACATTCCGGAATACTCGCAGGGACACTGGACGAACCACTCGGCCAAGCGCGTGCGCAAGCTACTGATGCACCGCGAAGAGATCCAGAAGCTCGAGCACGCCGTCTCGGCCGGCGGGTACACGATCGTGCCGCTGAAGCTCTACTTCCTCGACGGCCGCGCGAAGGTCGAGATCGCCCTGGCGAAGGGCAAGCGCGAGTTCGACAAGCGCCAGACGCTTCGTGAGCGTCAGGACACCCGTGAGGCAGAGCGCGCCATGCGGCTGCGCAACCGCATGGGGGAGTAGCACTCCTCAGCGGGCGAGAGTTCAGGCCTCGAACCCGAACGCCTGCCCCAGGAACGCGAGCTCTCGCTCGAGAGCGTCGACGATCGTCTCCGCTCGCCGGAAGCCGTGGCCCTCACCCGGGTACAGCACGTACTCGTGCGGGATGCCGCGTGCGGCCAACGCGTCGCGGATGGCCTGCGACTGAGACGGCGGGACGACGCGGTCGTCCTCACCCTGCAGCAGCAGGACGGGCACATCGATGCGGTCCGCATGCGTGAGCGGCGATCGATCGATGTATACGTCCTCGGCATCGGGGAGCGCACCGACGAGCCCGTCGATGTAGTGCTTCTCGAAGTCGTGCGAGTCCTGGGCCAGCATCCGCAGATCCGCCACGCCGTAGCGGCTGATGCCGGCGGCGAAGACTCCGCCTCGCACCAGGGCCGACAGCACGGTCCATCCTCCGGCGGAGCTGCCGCGGATCGCGATGCGAGCCGGATCCGCCCGGCCGGATGCCGCGAGACCACGGGCAGCAGCGAGCACATCGTCGACATCGACGATGCCCCACTGGTGGTCGAGGCGCTCGCGATAGTCGCGCCCGTAGCCGGTCGAGCCGCCGTAGTTCACATCGAGCACGCCGATGCCGCGACTCGTGTAATACGCGATGGCGGCGGACGCCGCACCTGCGACGTGCGCAGTCGGGCCGCCGTGCACGAACACGATGTAGGGCGGCAACTCCTCGGATGGTGCGGATGACGTGGGATTCGCCGGCGCGTAGTCGAAAGCGTGCACCGGCCCGTGGGCGCCGTCGATCGTGAGCTGACCGGCCGGGGGCATCCACGCCTCATCCGTCGCTGCGCCTCCGCGGATGCGGGCGACCTGACCAGAATCCGCGTCGACGCACCACAACCCGGCGTTCACGGTCGCGCCTCCACCCGAGAGCAGCACGCGCGCGCCGGAGACGTCGTCGACGCTGACGTGCGCAGTGGCCGGAACCTCCAGGGTGCGGACGGAGCCGTCGGGGTCGATCACGACGACCTCGTCGGACCCGTTCGTCCGCACCGCGACGATCCGACCGTCGGGGAGCGGCTGATACCACCGGTTGCCGAGCACCCAGAGGCCGTAGCCGGTATCGGCGTCAGCGGGCGCGATCGGCTCCGGCTCCGACGCGCGGAGACCGTCGAGCTTCAGCCGGTGCAGAGCCCAGCGCCCCCCTGGGTCGTCGGCGTAGAGCAGCTCGGTGTCGCTCGCCCATTCCGGTTGCAGGGCCGCTCGCGTGCGCACGTTCGCGAATGCGTCGTCCCCTGACGAGACCCGCAACCACGCCGCCTGCCACGGCATACGGCGTCCGGACCATTCCACCCAGGCGATCCTGGTGCCGTCCGGCGACAGTGCGGGATGCGCGAAGAACGCGGTGCCCTGGATGTGGACGCGGATGGCGGTCTCGTCCGCAGCCGCCGAACCGTCTGTCGGGATCTCGACGATCCCGCGCAGGTGCGGTGTCGCGGTCGCATCCTCACGGACCGCGAGAAGACGACCGTTCTGGAGACGGAGACCGCCGTGGCTCGGGCCTGCGCCGCCCTGGGCGGCGGGTGTGAGCGGCGCGGGCTCTGCGCCCCGTGGCATTCGGTACACCCGCTGGTCCTTCGCATCGACGAAGAACAGCGTGCCGTCGGCATCCGCCGTCCACGCGCCGCCACCGTACTCGTGCACGCGAGACCGGGCGCTCCACGGGGCGGGCAGCAGTGCGTCACCGGTCGAGCTGCGCACGGTGACACGGCCACCATCGGCAGGAATCGATTCGCCCCACCAGATCTCGTCGCCGACGAAGCGGGCGCCGTCGATGCGCGGCGCGGACGAGGCGATGCTCGTCGCCGTGAACGGGGACGACCAGGTCCCGTAGGGTGACGTCGCGTGCGGCTGGGGCATGTCTCGAGCCTATTCGGGACCTCGGACGTCCGCGCCCGGCAGCCGACAACGCAGAAACCGCCCTTCCCGAGAGCGGGAGAGGGCGGTTTCCGCGCTATCGATGGATGCCGCGACGTCAGACCGCGCGGAGCACGGCCACGACCTTGCCGAGCACGACGGCGTCGTCGCCGAGGATGGGCTCGAATGATGTGTTGCGGGGGAGCAGCCACGTGTGGCCGTCGCGCTGCCGGAACGTCTTGACCGTCGCCTCGCCGTCGAGCATCGCAGCGACGATCTCACCGTTCTCCGCCGTGTTCTGCGTGCGGACGACGACCCAGTCGCCGTCGCAGATCGCTGCATCGATCATCGATTCGCCCGAGACCTTGAGCATGAACAGATCGCCCTTGCCCACGAGTTGGCGGGGAAGCGGGAAGATCTCCTCCACCTGCTGCTCCGCCGTGATGGGGACGCCGGCGGCGATCTGCCCAACCAGCGGAACCATCGCCGCGTCCCCGACGGGCGTGCTGGAGTCGGCAGGGTTCTCCCCGCTGGTGCCCGGCAGGTCGATGAGCACCTCCATCGCGCGCGTCTTGCCGGGGTCGCGACGCAGATAGCCGCTGAGCTCGAGCTGCCCGAGCTGGTGGGTGACGCTGGAGAGCGACTTGAGCCCGACCGCGTCGCCGATCTCACGCATGCTCGGCGGATAGCCGTGCTTCGCGATCGACGTCTGGATCACCTCGAGGATGGCCATCTGCTTGGCGCTGAGATTCTTGCGCCGACGAGTGCGAGGCGCCTCGGCGTCGGTGGCGGAGTTGTCGCTCATGGTGGCTCCTTCGTGCGCGATTCCGGGGCTGCTCTTCGAATGTCGGTGGCCCGTGGTGGGGTGTCGTTATCGAAACCGTATCCGAGAAACAGCCGAAATCGGAAGATCTGTTCGAGCGTGTCGGCAGGTGCTGGGATCCGATTTCGAAGAAGTCTTGACAGATGTTCGAATTCGAAGATAGATTCGGAACGTAGCTTCGCATCCATCGCTCCCGGCCGAGCGGTGAATGCGAACGCTACGCCAAAGAGGCAGAGGAGAGTCCCATGAGCACCATCAGCATCGCCGCCCCGTCCATCCGTCCCGCACGCACTGCAACGCGGCTCCGGTTGACGACGCGCGGTCGTCGGGTGCTGGTCGCTCTGGCGGCACTCCCGCTGGCAGTCGGCATCGGCTTCGCTGCGATCAGCGGCGGCTCGGCGATCGCCTCGGGCGAAGCGACCGTGACCGCCAGCTTCGAGACCGTGACGGTGATGCCGGGCGACACGCTCTGGTCGATCGCGGAGTCCGTGGCTCCGTACGCGGACCCGCGTAAGGTGATCAGCGGCATTGAGAGCCTCAACATGCTGGGCGGGCAGTCTCTGCAGGTGGGCCAGGAGCTCGCGATCCCCGCCGAGTACGCCGACTGATCCCACCGTTAGCATGGGAAGGGTGACTGCTTCCCTCGGTGACTTGCCCCTCCGCGACGATCTTCGCGGCCTCACTCCGTACGGCGCTCCTCAGGCTCCACTGCCTGTCGCCCTCAACGTCAATGAGAACACCCACCCCGTACCCGACGAGGTCGCAAGCGACATCCTGGATGACATCGCGGTGGCTCTACGCGAGGTGAACCGCTACCCGGACCGGGAGTTCACGACGCTGCGCGAGGCCTTTGCCGAGTACCTCGGCCACAACCTCGCCCCCGAGCAGATCTGGGCCGGCAACGGTTCGAATGAGGTGCTGCAGCACATCATGCAAGCCTTCGGCGGACCGAACCGCACGGTCTTCGGGTTCGCGCCGACGTACTCCATGTACCCCCTGATCGCGCAGGGCACCGGTGCTCAGTGGGTGGCGGGCCAGCGTGAAGCCGACTACACGATCACGCCGGATGAGGCGGCCGCCCAGGTTCGGCAGGCCGCCCCCGACATCGTCATGCTCTGCTCGCCGAACAACCCGACGGGAACGCCACTCGACCTCGATGTGGTCGAGGCCGTCTACGAGGCGACGAGCGGCATCGTCGTGGTGGACGAGGCGTACCAGGAGTTCGCGCCCCGGGATGCCGTTTCCGCACTCACACTGCTCGAAGGGCGCCCGCGTCTGGCCGTATCGCGGACCATGAGCAAGGCGTTCGCTTTCGCGGGAGCGCGGGTGGGCTACCTCGCGGCCGACCCGGCCTTCATCGACGCTCTGCGACTCGTCCGGCTTCCGTACCACCTCAGTGCACTGACGCAGGCTGCCGCAGTGGCGGCGTTGCGAAATGCTGACATCATGCTCGGCATGGTGGATGAGATCGTCGAGCAGCGCGATCGCATCACCGCGACCCTCGAGGCACTCGACTATCAGCCGCACGAGTCCTGGTCGAACTTCGTCCTCTTCGGTGGTGTGCCCGACCCGCGCGCGACGTTCGAAGCGCTCTACGAGCGCGGAGTGCTGGTCCGCGACGTGGGCATCCCCAACCACCTGCGCGTGACGGCGGGGACCGAGGCCGAGACCACGGCGTTCCTCGACGCGCTGGCGTCGATAGACTCGGGCTCATGAGCGCTTCCCGAACTGCCGAGGCTTCCCGCACCGCGCAGCGAACCCGCAGCACGTCCGAGTCGACCGTCGAACTCGAACTGAACCTCGACGGCACGGGGCAGAGCCGCATCGACACGTCGGTGCCGTTCTTCGACCACATGCTCACGGCGTTCGCGAAGCACTCGCTCACCGACCTCACCGTCCGAGCATCCGGCGACACGCACATCGACGCTCACCACACGGTGGAAGACGTCTCGATCGTGCTCGGCCAGGCGATCCTCGAGGCGCTCGGAGACAAGTCGGGCATCTCGCGATACGGAGATGCGCTCGTCCCGCTCGACGAGGCGCTCGCTCAGGCGGTCGTCGACATCAGCGGCCGCCCCTACCTCGTGCACACCGGCGAGCCCGAAGGATTCGAGCACCACCTCATCGGCGGACATTTCACCGGTTCTCTGGTGCGCCACGCGTTCGAGGCGATCTCCTTCAACGCCGGACTCAGCGTGCACGTCCGCGTGCTCGGCGGTCGCGATCCGCACCACATCGCCGAAGCGGAGTTCAAGGCGTTCGCCCGTGCGTTCCGTCAGGCGAAGTCGCTCGATCCGCTCGTCGACGGGATCCCGTCGACGAAGGGCGCACTGTGACTCGCACCGTCGTCGTATACGACTACGGCTCCGGCAACGTCCACTCCGCCGTCAAGGCGCTGGCCGCGGCCGGCGCGGACGCGAGACTCACCGGTGACCGCGCGGAGGCGCTTGAGGCTGACGGGCTGTTCGTCCCCGGTGTCGGCGCGTTCGCCGCCGTTCGGGCGGCTCTGCTCGCGCAGGGCGGCGACGAGATCATCGACCGGCGTCTGGCCGGAGGGCGCCCGGTGCTCGGCGTGTGCGTCGGTATGCAGGTGCTCTTCGAGCACGGCGTCGAACGCGGCCAGAACGTCGATGGCCTCGGCGAATGGCCGGGCACCGTCACCGAACTCAACGCGCCCGTCCTGCCGCACATGGGCTGGAACACGGTGACGCCGGATGAGGGCAGCGTCCTGTTCCGCGGCATCGAGGAGGAGCGCTTCTACTTCGTGCACTCCTTCGCAGCGCAGAAGTGGGAGCTCGACGTCATCGCGCCGTTCCCGGAGCCCAAGCTCACCTGGACGACCTACGGCGAGCCCTTCCTCGCAGCCGTCGAGAACGGGCCGCTCTCGGCGACGCAGTTCCACCCCGAGAAGTCCGGCGACGCCGGCATCCGGCTGCTCCGGAACTGGGTCGACAGCCTCTGATGACGTCGACGTTTTGAACCCTGCATCGAGCCGGGCTACTCTCGGATCTCGTGCTCGCCTTTCGGCGCACTTCACCCACCCGAGGATGACATGAACGACTTCGCGTCCACCCCCAAGCTCACCCTTCTTCCGGCTGTCGACGTCGCCGGTGGCAAGGCGGTTCGTCTGACGCAGGGCGAGGCCGGGTCGGAGACCAGCTACGGCGACCCGCTCGACGCGGCTCGTGAATGGGTCGACCAGGGGGCGGAGTGGATCCACCTCGTCGACCTCGACGCGGCCTTCGGGCGCGGAAGCAACACGGCGATCCTGCGCAAGGTCATCAAGCAGCACCGCGACGTCAACATCGAGCTCTCCGGCGGCATCCGTGACGACGCCAGCCTTGAGGCCGCGCTCGAGAGCGGCGCAGCGCGGATCAATCTCGGCACGGCCGCGCTCGAGAACCCCGAATGGGCGTCCGACGTCATCAGTCGCTACGGCGAGGCCGTCGCCGTCGGTCTCGACGTGCGCGGCACGACCCTCGCCGCGCGCGGCTGGACGAAGGAGGGCGGCGACCTGTGGGAGGTGCTCGCACGGCTCGAGGACGCCGGCTGCAGCCGGTACGTCGTGACCGACGTCACCAAGGACGGCACGCTGCGCGGCCCGAACATCGACCTGCTGCGCGAGATCACCTCTCGTACGCCGAAGCCCGTCGTGGCGTCGGGAGGCATCTCGAGCCTCGACGACATCGCGGCGCTTCGCGAACTCGTACCGCTTGGCGTCGAAGGCGCGATCGTCGGCAAGGCTCTCTACGCCGGCGCGTTCACGCTGGCAGAGGCACTGGATGTCGCCGGCGACTGACGACGCCTGCGGTCACGGTCACGGCGACGGAGACTCCGCGTCGACCGTCGGGGCCGGCGATTCGGCCGGTGTCCCGTGGGAGGGGCGCAGCTTCGAGTCCAACCCGCACTCCGCTGACGACGGCTCGGCAGACCCGGCCCTGCTCGACGCATTGCTCCGCTTCCGCGCGGGTGAGGGCTCGCAGGTCGAGGTCGTCGACGCCTTCCGTTCTGCTCGAGTCCTGATACCCCTCATCGCCGAGAAGGGGGAGGAGGGCGTCGCGCCCAGCGGTCTTGCCGTCGACAAGACCCAGGAGCTGTCCATCGTCACCGTCGCCGCCCCTGATGGGCGCAAGGTCCAGCCGGTGTTCTCATCGGTGACGGCGATGCAGACCTGGGATGCCGCAGCACGCCCGATCCCGGTCGAGGCTGTGCGTGCGGCCCTGGCGGCGTCGTCGGAGGACACCGATCTGATCGTGCTCGATCCGACCGCGGAGACCGAGTTCGTCATCCGGCGCCCCGCCGTATGGGCGATCGCGCAGGGGCACGCCTGGGAGCCGAGCTTCCTCTCACCGGAGGTCTTCACCGCACTGCAGGAGAGCATCGCGCACGAGCTCGCCGTGATCGACATCGCCGTCGCGCCCGGTGACCCGGACGCGCGACTGCGCGGCCCGGAGCTCGTCGTGATCCTCGACCTCGTCGACGGTCTCGAACGAGACGTGCTGGATGCCGTCCTCGCCCGGCTGGCTCAGCGGTGGTCGGCGGATGACCGCATCGCGGTGCTCGCGGATTCCCTCACGGTCAAGCTCCGCCGCGCTGCCTGAGTCAGTTGACCGGCCCGGTCCACTTCTCGCCGGGGCCCTTGCCGATCGGGTCGGGGATCGCGGATGCTTCGCGGAAGGCCAGCTGCAGCGACCGCAGTCCGTCCCGGAGCGATCGGGCGTGCATGTCGCTGATCTCGGGGGCGCCGGCTGTGATGAGACCCGCCAGCGCGTTGATCAGCTTTCGGGCCTCGTCGAGGTCGAGCTGAGAGTCGGGGTCGTCGGCGAGGCCGAGCTTCACCGCGGCCGCGCTCATCAGATGGACCGCTGCGGTGGTGATCACTTCGACGGCGGGGACATCCGCGATGTCGCGCGTGGCGGCCGATGCGGCCTCCTCCTGCTGCTGCCAGCGCTCGTTGCGCTCGTCGTGACCGTGGTCGTGGGCCGGAATCGTCACTTCGCCTTGCCTTCTGTTAGACTGTGCCGGGCTCCGGAGCGTAATGCTTCGGATCGAAAGAGGATTCACTTCCCACCCGCGCTTGCCGTTCAAGGCTACCGGGTCTTGCACTCCGCCGGTTCACGCCGGTAGATCGGATCGTGTCCGATGTTCAGGGTGCGAAGCCGACGTCTGAATGTCGGCGGGTGGGGCAGTAACTCCTTTTTCGCAGTGCGTCGCAGAGAGCGTCGCGTTGGCTGAATCCCCATCGTCTAAGGAGTTCCGCATCAGCGATCCCCGTACCAATGAGCGCATCCGCGTCCCCGAGGTCCGCCTCGTCGGCCCCGCGGGTGAGCAGATCGGCGTCGTCGCCATCCAGGTCGCGCTCCGACTCGCGCAGGAAGCCGACCTCGATCTCGTCGAGGTCGCCCCGAACTCGAAGCCGCCCGTGGTCAAGATCATGGACTACGGCAAGTTCAAGTACGAGGCTGCCCAGAAGGCGAAGGAAGCTCGCCGCAATCAGGCGAACACGATCCTCAAGGAAGTGCGCTTCCGTCTGAAGATCGAGGCTCACGACTACACGACGAAGCTCAAGCGCGCCGAGGGCTTCCTCAAGGCCGGCGACAAGGTCAAGGCCATGATCCTGTTCCGCGGTCGTGAGCAGTCGCGTCCCGAGCAGGGCGTTCGTCTGCTGCGCAAGTTCGCCGAGGACGTCGCGGAGCTCGGAACCGTCGAGTCGAACCCGACCATCGACGGTCGCAACATGGTCATGGTCGTGGCTCCGCTGAAGAACAAGTCCGAGGCCAAGGCAGAGCAGAACGCTGCCCGCGCCGCGAACAAGCAGGCGGCTCGCGACTCGAAGGTCGAAGAGACCGAGACCGCCGAAGCGGAGTGATCCGCTCCCATTACTCCCGCACTGCGGGTTGACAACGTCGCCTGAGAAGGCGCCACACGAAGGAAGAGAAGATGCCGAAGCAGAAGACCCACTCGGGTGCCAAGAAGCGCTTCAAGATCACCGGCAGCGGCAAGCTGAAGAAGCAGCAGGCCGGCATGCGCCACAACCTCGAGCACAAGTCGAGCCGACGCACCCGCCGCCTCAACCAGGATCAGGTCCTGTCGCCCAACGACACCAAGGTCGCCAAGAAGCTTCTCGGTCGCGGCTGAGCGCCGAACGCACGAATAGGAATACACGAAAATGGCAAGAGTCAAGCGGGCGGTAAACGCCCACAAGAAGCGTCGCGTCATCCTCGAGCGCGCCTCCGGCTACCGCGGTCAGCGTTCGCGCCTGTACCGCAAGGCCAAGGAGCAGGTCATCCACTCCCTGGTCTACTCGTACCGTGACCGTCGCAAGCGCAAGGGCGATTTCCGTCGCCTCTGGATCCAGCGCATCAACGCCGCTGCCCGCCAGAACGGCATCACGTACAACCGCTTCATCCAGGGCCTCGGCCTCGCGGGCGTCCAGGTCGACCGTCGTATGCTCGCTGAGCTCGCGGTCAACGAGCCGGCCACGTTCGCGTCGCTGGTCGAGACGGCCAAGAAGGGCCTGCCTTCGGACGTCAACGCGCCGAAGTCGGCTGCGTAAGCATCCTTCCTGAAACGGGCGCTCTCCTTCTGGAGGGCGCCCGTTTCGGCATCTCACGGCGTACGCAGAGCGCGTCGGCGCAGCAACCGGGAGATGAGAACGTCGAGCAGCATCGCGCCGACGACGGCGAACGCGTACACGAGAAGATCCCGCTGATCGAACCCTGCGCCAAGCACCAGCGCGGCGGGCGGGACAAGGGCGGTGGCCTTCGCCGGGATGTCCGTGAGCTGGAGGAACTCGACGGCCGTGCAGAACAGGATGGCGAGGGCCGCGCACAGAGAGCGAGTCCGGCGCGGGAGCATGAGCACGATCAGCAGGTAGACGAGCAGCGCGTACAGCGCGTCGCCCGTGACGTCGCCGATGACACCGGAGGCGAAACGGTGGAGGAGAAGACCGGCGATCACGGTCGCCACAGCGATGACGACGACGGTGAGTCGACGTCGACCTGCTGATCGCTGCGCAGTGGGCGGCACGCCGGGACTCTATTCGAGCAGACTGCATGATCGCCGCGAGAAGGCGCCAGCCGCGAGAAAGTGAACGGTGCGCGACGTTCATCGGGCGTCGCCCCGTGATCCCTCTAGACTGGAGCCGTGCTGGAGAATCCCCGGTCCCCGCGTGTCCGCGCCGTTGCGAAGCTGACCAAGCGCAGCGCCAGAACGGACACCGGTCTGTTCCTGCTCGAGGGCCCGCAGGCGGTGCGCGAGGCGCTCTCGTACCGACCGGATGCCGTCGTCGAGCTGTTCGCGACACCGACGGGGTGGGAGAAGCATCCCGACCTTCGGGCCGCAGCCACCGCCCACTCCGTGAACCTCGAGTTCGTCACGGAGTACGTGCTCAACGCGATGGCGGACACCGTCACGCCGCAGGGCGTCATCGCCGTCGCCCGCCAGATCCCGACGTCGGTGCGCGACATCTTCGCGTCCTCACCGCGCCTCATCGCCATCTGCGAAGAGGTGCGCGACCCCGGAAATCTCGGGACGATCATCCGAGCAGCGGATGCCGCCGGCGCGGACGCCGTCGTCCTCACCGGGCGCACGGTGGATCCGTACAACCCGAAGGTCGTCCGATCGACCACCGGATCGCTCTTCCACCTGCCCGTCTCCGTCAGCGGTGACCTCGAGGACGTCGTCAAGCGCGCCCACGAGGCCGGCATGAGCGTGCTCGCGGCCGACGTGAAGGGCGACGACCTGCTTCAGGCCCGCGCCGACGGTGTGCTCTCTGGGCCGACGGCGTGGCTGTTCGGGAATGAAGCGCACGGGCTCGAGGAGCGCGCGCTCGACCTTGCCGATCACGTGCTGAAGCTGCCGATCTTCGGCCGGGCGGAGTCGCTCAATCTCGCCACGGCGGCCAGCGTGTGCCTGTACGAGAGCGCCTTCACGCAGCGGGCCGTCGACGCGCACTGACACGTTTCGGGTCGGTTACAACTCGATAACCCGCGGTGGCGGATGCTGGTTCCCGAGGCCGTGTGCTTCTAGTGTGGGCACATGACCGAGACTGGTACACCTCTTGTCGTCGTCGACAACGTTCAGAAGCACTACGGCGAGTTCCAGGCCCTGAAAGACATCAACCTCACCGTCAACAAGGGTGAGGTCGTGGTCGTGATCGGCCCGTCGGGTTCCGGCAAGTCGACTCTGTGCCGCACGATCAACCGCCTCGAGACCATCACCAGCGGTGTGATCTCGATCGACGGCAAGGAGCTGCCCGCCGAGGGCAAGGGCCTGGCGCAGCTGCGCGCCGACGTCGGGATGGTCTTCCAGTCGTTCAACCTGTTCGCTCACCTCACGATCCTCGAGAACGTGACGCTCGGCCCGATCAAGGTCCGCGGACTGAAGAAGGCCGATGCCGACAAGGAGGCGATGGCGCTCCTCGAGCGCGTGGGCGTCGCCCAGCAGGCATCCAAACTCCCCGCTCAGCTGTCGGGCGGTCAGCAGCAGCGCGTCGCGATCGCCCGGGCCCTCGCGATGCAGCCGAAGGTCATGCTCTTCGACGAGCCGACCAGCGCGCTCGACCCCGAGATGATCAACGAGGTGCTCGACGTCATGGTGCAGCTCGCCAAGGAGGGCATGACGATGATCGTCGTCACCCACGAGATGGGATTCGCGCGCAAGGCGGCCGATCGCGTCGTCTTCATGGCCGACGGGCAGATCGTCGAAGAGGCGACCCCGGAGGAGTTCTTCACGACCCCGAAGAGCGATCGCGCCAAGGACTTCCTGTCGAAGCTCCTCACCCACTGACCACCTCCCGTACACGAAACTCACGCAGTCACACACAGCACACGAAGGAGACGCACATGCGACGCACACGGACACTGGCGGGCATCGGAATCGCTGCCACAGCGCTGATCGCCCTGACCGCCTGCAACAGCGGCAGCCCGACGATCCCCGGAGGGGACGGCGGCGATGAAGGAGACGCTCCCGCATACGAGGTGGCGCAGGACGTCCAGCTCGAAGGCAGCCCGACGTTCGACGCCATGGTCGAGCGCGGCGGTCCGATCATCGGTGTCAAGGAGGACCAGCCCAACCTCGGCTACCTCGACGCGACCACGAACGAGCGCAGCGGCTTCGACATCGAGATCGCACGCTGGATCGCCGCATCCCTCGGATTCGAGGAGAGCGACATCACCTACGAGCCGATCGCATCCGCCAACCGCGAGCAGGCCCTCGTGAACGGCGACATCGACTACTACGTCGGCACGTACTCGATCACCGACTCCCGCAAGGAGCAGATCGACTTCGCCGGTCCCTACTTCGTGACGGGCCAGGGCTTCCTCGTCGCCGCTGACAGCGAGATGACCGAAGTAGGCGACGTCTCCGACTTCAACGGCATGACCGTCTGCTCCGCTACCGGGTCCACGCCGATCTCCAACATCAAGGAGAACTACCCGGAGATCAAGACGGAGGAGTACGACGTCTACTCCGCCTGCGTCGAGGACCTCATCAGCGGCAAGGTCGACGCGGTCACCACGGACGCTGCGATCCTCATCGGCTACGCCGCTCAGTACCCCGACGACGTGAAACTGCTCGACGGCCTCTTCACCGAGGAGCGCTACGGCGTCGGCCTCCCGAAGGGCGACACCGCTCTTCAGGAGCACATCAACACGCTGTTCACCGACGGCGGCGACACCTGGCAGGCGATCTTCGACGCGACCCTCGGTCAGTCGGGCATCGAAGTCGAGCAGCCGGCTGTCGACTGACGAACCGCGATGCGGGGCGGTCTGACCGGCCGCCCCGCACCCATATCTAGAAGGGGAGGGCGCGTGGACGCCATCTTCGGCAACCTCGACCTGTGGAGTCAGGGCCTCACGTACACCTTGATGGTGTTCTTCTTCGGCGGGATCATCGCGCTGGTCCTCGGCACCATCGTCGGCGCAATGCGCGTCTCGCCGGTCCCGGTCGCACGCGCTGTCGGCACGGCGTACGTCACGCTCGTCCGCAACACCCCGCTCACCCTCGTCTTCTTCTTCTTCGTCTTCGGATACAGCGCGCTCGCGCTTCCCACGCTCTCGAACCTCGTGCTGGGCATCTTCGCGATCGGCGTCTACACGGCCACATACGTCGCCGAGACGCTGCGAGCCGGCATCAACACCGTGCCCGTCGGTCAGGCGGAGGCAGCCCGCGCGATCGGGCTGCCGTTCGGGCAGGTCATGACCCAGGTCGTGCTGCCCCAGGCGTTCCGCTCGGTCGTTCCGCCGATGATGAGCGTGTTCATCGCGCTTCTCAAGAACACCACCGTCGCCGCCGGATTCTCCATCGCGGTCCTCCCGCAGCTGCAGGCGACGATCTCCAATTCGCACACGCGCCCCGGCAGCCCCATGGAGGTCCTGCTCTGGGTCGCCGTCATCTTCATCGCACTGGTGATGCTGCTGACCTGGCTGCAGCGAACGCTCGAGAACCGATGGAGGATCGCACGATGAGCTCGGTACTCTTCGACGTCCCTGGCCCTCGCGCCCGTCGCCGCAACCTCATCCTCACGATCGTCACGATCATCGTCGTCGTCGCTGTGATCGCGTTGCTCCTCTGGCGCCTGTCGCTCACGAACCAGTTCAGCGCCGCGAAGTGGAATGTCTTCACGTACTCGGTGGTGTGGTCGTCCATCGGCCAGATGCTGCTCAACACGCTGCGCGCCTTCGCCCTCGCCGCGGTCCTCAGCCTCGCGCTCGGATTCGTGCTCGCGATCGGGCGCATGTCCGACCACGCCTGGGTGCGGGTGCCCGTCACCGTCGTCACCGAGTTCTTCCGCGCCGTGCCGGTGCTCGTGATGATGATGATCCTGTACTACGGCCTGCCTACGCTCGGCGTGAAGACCGATCCTTACTGGGCCGTGGTCGTCGCGCTCATGCTCTACAACGGCTCGGTGCTTGCCGAGGCGCTGCGCGCTGGAATCGAATCGCTGCCACGCGGCCAGAAGGAGGCCGGCTTCGCCATCGGCCTGCGCAAGAGCGGCGTCATGACGCTGATCCTGCTTCCGCAGGCGATCAGGGCGATGCTCCCGGTGATCGTGGCTCAGCTCGTCGTGACGATGAAGGACACCGCGCTCGGGTTCATCATCACCTACCAGGAGCTGCTCTACTACGCGAAGCTCCTGAGCTCGCAGCCGGGGCGTCCGATCCTCCAGGCCGCGCTCATCATCGGTGGCATCTACATCATCATGTGTCTGATTCTCTCGGGCATCGCGAAGTGGGCCGAGATCAAGACCCGCCGCTCGCCGAAGATGAAGGCGCTCGCGGCCGATCAGGCGGCCGTGATGCACGAGGGCACCGACACCGAGCTCATCGCCCTGCAGACGAGGTCCGGCAAGTTCGATGGCAACAACTCGGGGGCAATCTGACGCGCGACGCCGCCGGTAGACTCCTGTGTTGTGTCTGATGCCCCAGAAATCACCCCAGAGGCGGTGGAATCCGCCGTCGCCGCAGCACTCGAGGCCATCGGCGCCGCTGCCACCACAGCAGAGCTGAAGGCGGCCCGTGCCGCGCACGTCGCAGAAGGGTCACCGCTCGCGGTCCTGAACGCGTCGATGCGCCAGGTCGCCCCCGAGCACAAGGCGACCTTCGGCAAGCTCGTCGGCCAGGGACGTGGTCGCGTCACCCAGGCGCTGACTGCGAAGGAGGCCGAACTCGCCGAAGCTGAGCTCGCCGCTCGCCTCGAGGAAGAGCGCGTCGACATCACTGGTGTCTCCTCCCGCACGCGCATGGGGGCACGGCATCCGCTCATGCAGCTCCAGGACGACATCTCGGACGTCTTCGTCGGCATGGGCTGGGAGATCGCAGAAGGACCGGAGCTCGAGCACGAGTGGTTCAACTTCGACGCGCTGAACTTCGACGTCGACCACCCCGCACGTCAGATGCAGGACACGTTCTTCGTCGACCCGGTCGACCGTCACCTCGTCATGCGCACGCACACGAGCCCCGTCCAGGTGCGCTCGATGCTCGACCGCGAGGTGCCGATCTACGTGCTGTGCCCCGGGCGCGTGTACCGCACCGACGAGTTCGACGCCACGCATCTTCCGGTCTTCACGCAGGTCGAAGGCCTGGTCGTCGACAAGGGCATCACGATGGCGCATCTGAAGGGCACGCTCGACCACCTGGCCAAGCAGCTCTTCGGCGATGAGGCCAAGACCCGTCTGCGCACCAACTTCTTCCCCTTCACCGAGCCGTCGGCCGAGTTCGACCTGTGGCACCCGACCTTCAAGGGCGGCGCACGCTGGATCGAGTGGGGCGGCTGCGGCATGGTCAATCCCAACGTGCTGCGTGCGGCGGGCATCGACCCCGAGGTGTACAGCGGCTTCGCATTCGGCATCGGCGTCGAGCGCGGCCTGATGTTCCGCTCCGACGTGCAGGACATGCGCGACATGGCCGAGGGCGATATCCGTTTCAGCGAGCAGTTCGGGATGGTGGTGTGATGCGCGTCCCGCTTTCGTGGTTGCGTGAATACGTCGATGTGGCGGCGGATGCCACGGCCGAGGACGTCTTCGCGGCGCTCGTGTCCGTCGGGTTCGAGGAGGAGGAGCTGCACGGCTTCGAGATCGCCGGTCCCGTCGTCGTCGGCCAGGTGCTGTCGTTCGATGAGGAGCCCCAGTCGAACGGCAAGACGATCCGCTGGTGCCAGGTAGACGTCGGCGAGGCCGAGCCCCGTGGCATCGTCTGCGGCGCGTCGAACTTCGCCGTCGGTGACAAGGTCGTCGTGACGCTCCCGGGCGCCGTGCTCCCAGGACCCTTCCCGATCGCCGCGCGCAAGACCTACGGTCACGTCTCGGACGGCATGATCGCGTCAGCGCGCGAACTGGGTCTCGGAGACGAGCACAACGGCATCCTGATCCTGTCGACGCTCGGAATCGACGCCCCGGTCGGAACGGATGCCATCGCTCTGCTGGGTCTCGACGACGAGGCCGTCGAGATCAATGTCACCCCGGACCGCGGCTACGCGTTCTCCATTCGCGGCGTCGCCCGCGAGTACGCGCACGCGACGGGTGCCGACTTCCGCGACCCCGCCGAGCACGAGTGGACCGATGTTCAGCCCGGTGCCGGCTTCCCGCTCGCTGTGGACGCCGAGCCGCTCCGCGACAACGTCGCTGTGCAGGAGTTCGTGGTGCGTGTCGTGCGCGATGTCGACCCGACCCGCCCGACTCCGCCGTGGATGGTCGCG
Organism: Microbacterium sp. Bi121; assembly: GCF_918698005.1. GTDB lineage: Bacteria > Actinomycetota > Actinomycetes > Actinomycetales > Microbacteriaceae > Microbacterium. The sequence goes on along the minus strand of NZ_CAKKLJ010000008.1, from coordinate 17,830 downwards.
CGACTCTCGCTCGCCGGCATCCGGTCGCTCGGCATCCTGATCGACATCACCAACTACGTGATGCTCGAGCTCGGCAACCCGATCCACGGCTACGACCTCGACAAGCTCTCAGGCGGGATCACGGTGCGCCGTGCGCAGCCCGGCGAGAAGATGACCACGCTCGACGGCCAGGAGCGCAAGCTCCACATCGAGGATCTGCTGATCACCGATGAGTCCGGTCCGATCGGCCTCGCCGGCGTCATGGGCGGCGGCACGACCGAGATGTCGGATGCCACCCGCAACGTGCTCGTCGAGGCGGCGATCTTCGATCCGATCTCGATCGCGCGCACCGCGCGCCGCCACAAGCTGCCGAGCGAGGCCTCCAAGCGATTCGAGCGCGGCGTCGACCCGCTCGTGCCTTTCGTCGCCGCACGCCGCGTCGCCGACCTCATGGTCGAGCTCGCCGGCGGCCGGATCGACGAGATCGGCGGGGCACTGTACTCCGAGTTCGAGATCGCCGGCATCGCCTTGCCGGCCGAGTTCGTGCCGGCGCTCATCGGCGTGGACTACACCGACGAGGAGATCGTGGGCGCCCTCGAGACGATCGGCGCCGAGGTCACCGAGACGTCGGACGGATGGCACGCGATTCCGCCGAGCTGGCGCCCCGACCTCACCGACAAGTGGACGCTGGCCGAAGAGGTCGCACGCATCCATGGTCTTGATCGTGTGCCGTCTGTACTGCCGACGCCGCCGGCCGGGCGCGGTCTGACCGCCGCGCAGCAGGGGCGCCGCCGCGTCGCCAATGCGCTGGCGGCCGCCGGACTCGTCGAGACTCCGGCGTTCCCGTTCACGACCGAGGCGCAGAACGACCTCCACGGCTCGGCCTGGGACTGGTCGGATGCCGGAGAGGGCGAGAAGCTGCCGAGCATCAAGCTCGCGAATCCGCTGGACGGTCAGGCGCCGTTCCTTCGTCGCTCGCTGATCCCCGGCCTCCTGCAGATCGCGCACCGCAACATCGCCCGCGGTCTCACCGACCTGGCGATCTTCGAGACCGGTTCGGTGTTCCTGCCGGATCCGGGCGTGACGTACGGCACTGATGAGGTGCCGCCGCTCGGACAGCGCCCCTCGGACGAGAAGCTCGCACAGCTCAACGCCTCGATCCCGCCGCAGCGTCGTCACGTCGCCGCGCTCTTCACCGGCAACGCCACTGCTCGTCAGCCGGGTCGCGCCGTCGAGCCGTACGGGCTCTCGGACGCCCTCGACGCCGTGCGCGTCATCGCCGTCGCGGCCGGCGTCGAGATCGATGTCGCGCAGGGACGCCGTGCAGCCCTTCACCCTGGGCGTTCCGGTGCACTCAGCGTCGCCGGAAAGCCGGTCGGCCACATCGGCGAACTGCACCCGAGCGTCGCGGCGGACGCTGATCTGCCCGGTCGCGCCGTCGTGCTGGAGCTCGACCTCGACGGCATCCTGTCACTCGCGGGTGACCGGGTCGTCGCCGCATCGCTCTCGACGTACACGGCCGCGACGCAGGACGTGTCGCTGGTCGTCTCATCCGACGTCACGGCCGCCGATCTGCGAGCGGCTCTCGTAGAAGGTGCGGGGGAGTTGCTCGAGTCGGTGCGTCTCGTCGACGACTACCGCGGCCAGGGGTTGGATGCCGGGCAGAAGAGCTTGACGTTCGCGCTGCGGTTCCGCGCCCCGGATCGCACGCTGACGGCCGCAGAGGCGACCGAGGCGAAGCTCGCCGGGGTCGCCGTGGCCACCGAGCGCTTCGGGGCGAGCATCCGCGACTGATCGCGTCGGAAGCAGCGCGGCGTGATGCGGACGTCGCGCTGCTCTGTCGTGCCCGAAAGGGGCGTCCGAGGTTCTCGCTAGGGTCGAATCAGGTGGGTCTCGCATCGTTTGCGATTCGCAGATAAATACGATGTGCATTTCTATACAGTCTGTTCAAAATCGTCTAGAAGTGCTACCATGGGTTCATGGAGCAGTTCTTCGATGATGTGGATGACCGGCCTCGGGATGCCGCGTTCACGCTCGAGTCTGCGTTGGACGATCTGCAGTGCGCCGACATCGATCTGAACCGGTATGCGGCGCGTCGCGCGGCCCAGATGGCAGATGCTGTCGCACTCGCTCGCCACAACCCCGAGGTGTACGTGCACGAGTGCGGGACCGATGCTGCCGATCAGGCCGAGCGTGCCGCGGTCTTCGACATCGCTCTGCGCCTGAAGCGCTCCGAGGACGATGTTCGGGCCGAGCTGTCAGTGGTGCAGGCGGCGATGCGGCAGTTGCCGAATCTGTGGCATCACGCCCGGGACGGGTTCGTGTCGATGTATCTGGTGTCGCGTGCTGTGTCGGCGGTGCAGCGTCTGCGTGCGCCCGCGAACGCCACACCGGAGCAGCAGGATGCCGCACGGGAGGCGGCGCGGCGGATCGATGAGGCGATGTCGGAGTGGGTGTTCTCGTGTTCGCCGGCGAACGTCCTGCGCCGCCTGCGGCGTCTCGTCGACCGCCTGGATCCGGAGCCGGCGGAGGTGCGGCACACGCGGGCGCTGGCCGACCGGCGGGTGTGTTTTGATCATCAGGACCACCAGATGAGCTGGATCAACGCGTACATCCCCACGTCAGAGGCGATCGCCGCGGACCGGCGGCTCACCGCGACCGCGAAACAGGTCAAGAAGAACGACCCGTGCGAGGCGCGCACGATCGCGCAGATCCGCGCTGATCTGTTCTCGGAGTGGCTGCGCGGGGTCGGTACCGATCGGGCGGCGCAGACGAAGATCTTCGTCACCGTACCCGTCCAACTCCTCGACGGTGAACGTGTCGGCGGCGCCAACGGTACTGAAGGCACCGAAGGCGTCGACGCGGCTGACCTTCCTGCGCAGTCGGCGGAGATCGTCGGGCACGGCCCCATCGATCCGCTCACCGCGAAGCAGCTGTTCCTCGATATCGGTGTGTTCCGGCGGGTGGTCGTCGACCCGATCCGCAGCGTGGTCATCGATATGGACCGCCGCAGGCGCCATGCCACACAGGCCCAGCGCGATTGGTTGATCCTGCAGCACGGCACCTGCGCTGTCGACGGCTGCACCCGCCTCGCCCTCGATGCCGACATCGACCACGACACACCCTGGGCCCGGGGCGGAAAGACGAATCTCGACGACCTGCGCCCGCTGTGTCCGCGACATCATGTGGACCGGCATCGAACCCGCGCCATCTACCGATCCCGGCCGGACGGCACCGTCGAAGTCACCACCCCGACAGGGTTCCGCAGCACGGCACCGCCACCGGAATTCCGAGCCACCGACGATGTCACAGCCGCTTCGGTCGTTCCCGATCTCGTTGCTCCGCCGTTCTGACTTGGCGCCTTTCTGACCGGTGCACCATTGACCAGGCGTGGCACGGCACTGACCCGGCCTGACACCGTTCCAGCTCCGTCTGCTCAGAGCGGAATCGCTTCCCTCGGGATCTTCGTGGTGATGGCATGGACGCATGACAGACGTACTGATCCTCGGCGGCACGGGGTGGTTGTCGGGACGCATCGCACGACGCTGGCTGGATGCCGGTGCTCGCGTCACCTGCCTGGCACGAGGGGAGCGCCCCTCGCTGGATGGGACAGTGCTCGTGCGCGGTGATCGCGACGACGCGGACGTCTACGAGCTCCTCGATCGCGAGTGGGATGAGGTCGTCGACATCTCGTCCCGGGCCATCCACGTGCGCGAAGCCGTCGCAGCACTGGGAGATCGCGCAGCGCACTGGACATACATCTCGTCGATCTCCGTGTACGCCGATGCCGACGCTCACGACGCCGACGAGACGGCTCGACTCGAGGCGCCGGCGCAGGACGGAGACGAGTACGAGTACGCCGCGCAGAAGGTCGCGGCGGAAGAGGCCGTGCGCACCCTGGCCGATCGGGCGCACATCATTCGCCCCGGCCTGATCGTCGGGGTCGGCGACCCCAGCGATCGTTTCGGCTACTGGGCCTCCGCCTTCGACCGGGCCGGTGCAGACCCGGTCCTGGTGCCGAACGGCGAGGGTCGATTCGCGCAGGTGATCGACGTCGACGATCTCGCCGCGTTCGCGGCGAACACCGCACTCGCCGGCATCCGCAACGCCATCGGAGACCCGCGCCCGCTCGATGAAGTGCTGGCGATGTTCCGCACAGCAGCCGACCACGAAGGTGAGACTTTCGTCGCCGCCGACGCCTGGTTGGACGCCCACGAGGTTCAGCCGTGGATGGGGGAGCGGTCGCTGCCGTTGTGGCTGCCGATCGAGTGGTCGGGGTTCATGACCCGCTCGAACGCCGCGTACACAGCGGCCGGCGGCATCCAGAGCCCGCTCGAGGAGATCATCGCCCGCGTGCTCGACGACGAGCGCGCCCGCGGACTCGACCGACCCCGCCGTGCCGGTCTCACCCGCGCGGACGAGAAAGCGCTCCTCGCCGAACTCGCCTCTTGACACGGGCGCTGAGTGACGAGGACCGTGTGACGGCATCCGCGTCGCACGATTTGCGGATGCTGCGCCGCGAGCGCTACTGTCGCGACATGCCTTCGGCCGCAATCACCTCTTCGACGCGTGTTTCGAGCGTCACCGTGGTGCGCCGACGCCGCAGCCGACGGTCCCTGAACCTGTCGAAGGGCGGCCGCCGACTCTAGGCGACCTCTGCGCTCCCCGAACCGTGCCCTGTGCCGGAGGGTCGAGCGCCGGAGTCGCCGCCTCGGACCCTTCGACAAGCTCAGGGATCGTCGTCACCCCAGGGGCGACCATCCCGCACCGTTAAGGTAGAAACATGACGTATACCGTCGCCGTCTCCGGCGCATCCGGCTATGCGGGCGGCGAGATCCTGCGCCTCCTGGCCAGTCATCCTGACATCGAGATCCGTACCGTGACCGCGCACTCGAACGCGGGACAGCCACTGGTCCAGCATCAGCCGCACCTGCGCTCCCTCGCCCATCTGACGCTGCAGGACACCACGCCCGAGATCCTCGCCGGCCACGACATCGTGTTCCTCGCGCTCCCGCACGGCCAATCGGGACAGTACACGGATGCCCTCGGCGAGGTGCCGCTGGTCATCGACGCCGGTGCCGACCACCGGCTCACCTCGCAGGAATCCTGGGACGCCTTCTACGGCGGACACTTCCACGATCCCTGGGCGTACGGTGTCCCTGAACTGCCCACGGGCGACTCGAAGCAGCGCGAGACCCTGCGCACCGCCACGCGGATCGCAGCCCCGGGCTGCAATGCCTCCACGGTGAGCCTCAGCCTCGCGCCCGGTGTGGCAGCGGGCGTCATCGACCCGTCCGACATCGTCAGCGTCCTCGCCGTCGGGCCCTCCGGCGCAGGCAAGAGCCTGAAGCCCCATCTGCTCGGCAGCGAACTGCTCGGTACGGCCAACCCGTACGCGGTCGGCGGCACGCACCGGCACATCCCCGAGATCCAGCAGGCGCTTCGCGACGCCGGCGCCGCAGACCCGCGGATCTCCTTCACCCCGGTCCTCGTGCCGATGGCGCGCGGCATCCTCGCCACCTCCACAGCGCCCATCGTCGAAGGCGTGACCGACGAGCAGATCCGCGAAGCCTGGCAGAGCGCCTACGGCGACGAGACGTTCGTGCAGCTGCTGCCGGAGGGAGCCTTCCCGCGCACCGCCGACGTCCTCGGCGCGAACACGGCTCTGATGGGCCTCGCGATCGACAGGGCTGCGAACCGGGTGACCGTCGTCACGGCCGTCGACAATCTCGTCAAGGGCACCGCCGGCGCTGCCATCCAATCCATGAACCTCGCGCTCGGCCTTCCGGAAGACCGCGCCCTCACTGTGAACGGAGTGGCACCATGAGCGTCACCGCACCCCAGGGATTCGAAGCGGCGGGCGTCGCCGCAGGTCTCAAGTCCACCGGCAAGCCCGACGTCGCCGTGGTCGTCAACCGTGGCCCGCGCAAGGTCGGAGCCGCCGTGTTCACGAGCAACCGCGCTAAGGCGAACCCGATCATCTGGTCGCAGCAGGTCATCCTCGACCGCACCGTCGAGGCCATCGTTCTCAACTCCGGCGGCGCCAACTGCTTCACCGGCAGCTTCGGGTTCCAGACCACGCACCAGACCGCCGAGAAGGCGGCCGAGCTTCTCGATGTGAGTGCCGGCGACATCCTGGTCTGCTCCACCGGACTCATCGGAACCGGCGACGAGGCGTTCCGCGCGAAGGTGCTCGACGGCACGGAGCAGGCGATCGCGGCGCTGTCTGCCGACGGGGGAGACGCCGCCGCTCAGGCGATCATGACGACCGACACGATCGCCAAGACCGCCGTCGTCACGCGCGACGGCTGGTCGATCGGCGGCATGGCCAAGGGTGCTGGGATGCTGGCGCCGGGGCTCGCGACGATGCTCGTCGTGATCACCACCGACGCCGATCTCGAGGCGATCGAGGCCGACACGGCCCTGCGCGCCGCGACCGGGAAGACCTTCGACCGGCTCGACTCCGATGGCTGCATGTCGACGAACGATCAGGTGACGCTGCTCGCCAACGGCGCGAGCGGCGTCAAGCCCGACATCGAGGAGTTCACCGCAGCGCTCACCGAGCTCAGCGATCGACTCGCCGTCATGCTCCAGGGCGACGCCGAGGGCGCGAGTCACGACATCACGATCCGCGTCACTGGGGCTGTCACCGAGCAGGATGCCGTCGAAGTCGGCCGCTCCGTCGCTCGCAACAACCTCTTCAAGGCAGCGATCTTCGGCAACGACCCGAACTGGGGGCGCGTGCTCGCCGCGATCGGCACGACCGGTGCGCAGTTCGACCCGTACGACGTCGACGTCTGGATGAACGGCGTGCGCGTGTGCAGCAAGGGCGGCCCCGACCGCCCGCGCGAAGACGTCGACCTCACCCCGCGCGCGACCGACCTGCACATCGACCTGCAGGTGGGCGACGCCGAGGCGACGATCCGCACCAACGACCTCACGCACGACTACGTCCACGAGAACAGCGCCTACGCCTCATGACAGACATCCAGGAAACAGCCGACATCCAGGACACGCCGCCTGACGTCGCGGCCGAGAAGGCGGCGACCCTCATCGAATCGCTGCCGTGGCTGAAGAAGTTCCGCGACCAGATCGTCGTCGTCAAGTACGGCGGCAACGCGATGGTCTCGGACGAGCTGCAGGAGGCGTTCGCCCAGGACATCGCCTACCTTCGCTACGTCGGCGTGCAGCCGGTCGTGGTTCACGGCGGCGGCCCGCAGATCTCGAACATGCTCGATCGGCTCGCGATCCCGAGCGAGTTCAAGGGCGGCTATCGCGTCACCAACACCGAGGCCATCAGCGTCGTTCGCATGGTGCTCACCGGGCAGGTGAATCCGCAGCTCGTCGCGAAGATCAACTCGCACGGGCCGATCGCGACGGGGCTCAGCGGTGAGGACGCCGGCCTGTTCGGAGGCCGCCGCCGCGGCGTGGTGATCGACGGCGAGCAGGTCGACCTCGGCCGAGTCGGCGATGTCGTGCAGGTCGACCCGACCGCGGTGCTCGACCACCTCGCCGCCGGTCGCATCCCGGTGATCTCCAGCATCGCGCCTGACCTGGACAACCCGGGGCAGTCGCTGAACGTGAATGCGGATGCCGCGGCATCCGCCCTCGCTGTCGCGCTCAACGCGCGCAAGCTCGTGATCCTCACCGACGTACCGGGCCTCTACGCCGATTGGCCCAACCGCGACTCGCTCGTCTCGCACATCACCTCGCAGCAGCTCGTCGCCATGCTGCCGAACCTCGAGTCCGGCATGATCCCGAAGATGCGCGCCTGCCTGGATGCCGTCGAGGGCGGGGTGGATGCCGCTGCCATCATCGACGGGCGGGTGAAGCACTCCGTGCTCGTCGAACTGTTCACCAGCAAGGGAATCGGAACCGAAGTGGTACTCGGAGAATCAGGGGTGACGGCATGACCGTCTGGCAGGATGACGTGGCACGCGACCTGGTGCGCAACGTCGGCGATCGTCTGGCACTGCTCACCCGCGGTGAGGGCTCGCACGTGTGGGACGGGGACGACAAGCGCTACCTCGACTTCCTCGCCGGCATCGCCGTGAACTCGCTCGGGCACGCGCATCCGGTGTTCGTCGATGCGATCACCAAGCAGGCGGCGACCCTCTCGCACGTCTCGAACTACTTCGCCACTCCGCCGCAGCTCGAACTCGCCGCGCGCCTGAAGCGCCTCGCCGGCGCCGGGATCGACGGCCGCGTCTACTTCTCGAATTCGGGTGCCGAGGCCAACGAGGCGGCCTTCAAGCTCGCACGTCTCCATGGCGGTGCGGAGCGCCCGCGCATCCTCGCGCTGGAGAACGGATTCCACGGTCGCACCATCGGCTCACTCGCGCTCACCGCGAAGAAGGCGATGCGTGAGCCGTTCGAGCCGATGCCGGCCGGCGTCGAGCACATCCCCGCGACCATCGAAGCGCTCGAAGCTGCGATGGACGACCGCGTGGCAGCAATCATCGTCGAGCCCATCCAGGGCGAGGCCGGAGTGGTCGAGCTGCCAGAGGGCTACCTCGCGGCGGCGCGCTCGCTCACGCTCAAGCACGGATCGCTGCTCATCATCGATGAGATCCAGACCGGTGCGGGGCGCACTGGCCAGTGGTTCGGCTTCGACCACGAGGGGATCACCCCGGATGCCATCACCCTGGCCAAGGGGATCGGCGGAGGGTTCCCGATCGGCGCGCTCGTGACGTTCGGCGCCGCGAGTTCATTGTTCACGCCTGGCTCGCACGGCTCGACGTTCGGCGGCAACCCGCTCGGCACGGCCGTCGCGAACGCCGTGCTCACCGAGATCGAGAACGCCGGACTCGTCGAGAACGCCGCTGTCCGGGGTGCTCAGCTGCGTGCCGCGATCGAGGTCATCGACTCGCCTCTCGTGACGGGTGTCCGCGGTCGCGGACTGCTCATCGGCATCGCTCTTGCGGCGCCCGTCGCGAACGCCGTGGTCGCCGCCGCTCAAGAGCGCGGGCTGATCGTCAACGCCGCGAACGCCGAGACCATCCGGGTCGCTCCCGCTCTGACCATCGGTGACGCCGAGATCGAAGAATTCCAGACACTGTTCACCGCAGCGCTCGCCGACGTCCAGGCGAGCCTCGCGGCATCCGAAACCGGGAAGGCCCACGCACTATGACCCGCCACCTGCTGCGCGACGATGACCTGACTCCGGCCGAGCAGGCCGAGATCCTCGACCTCGCGCTCGACCTGAAGAAGGATCGCTGGGCCGACAAGACGCTCGCCGGCCCGCAGACCGTCGCGGTGATCTTCGACAAGTCCTCCACTCGTACGCGGGTCTCGTTCGCGGTGGGGATCGCCGATCTCGGCGGCACACCGCTGATCATCTCGACCGCGAACAGCCAGCTCGGCGGCAAGGAGACCCCGTCGGACACCGCTCGTGTGCTCGAGCGTCAGGTGGCCGCGATCGTATGGCGCACCTACGCGCAGTCCGGCCTCGAGGAGATGGCGAAGGACACCAGGGTGCCGGTGATCAACGCGCTCTCCGACGATTTCCACCCCTGTCAGCTGCTCGCCGACCTGCTCACGATCCGCGAGCACAAGGGAGAACTGAAAGGGCTCACGCTGACCTTCTTCGGCGACGCCCAGAGCAACATGGCGCACTCCTACGCGCTCGCGGGTGTCACGGCGGGAATGCACGTGCGCATGGCGTCGCCCGAGTCGTACGCGCCTCGTGCGGATGTCATCGAGGCCGCTGATCGCCGCGCGGCCGAGACCGGCGGGTCGATCACCCTGTACACCGACCCCGTCGAGGCGGCAGCCGGAGCCGACGTCGTCGTCACCGACACCTGGGTGTCCATGGGCAAGGAAGAGGAGAAGATCGCGCGCATCCGCGACCTCGGCGGATACAAGGTCACCACCGAGACGATGAGCCTCGCCGACCCAGAGGCGATCTTCATCCACTGCCTCCCGGCCGACCGCGGCTACGAGGTCGACCCCGAGGTCATCGACGGACCGCAGAGCGTCGTGTGGGACGAGGCCGAGAACCGCCTGCACGCACAGAAGGCGCTGCTGGTCTGGCTGCTTCGTCAGAGCTGAGGCTGTGACGATGGCTGGTCGTCTGCAGACGAACTGGCGACGCCTGGGCGGTCCTGATCGCATCGCGGGCGTCGACCTCGCACGAGGACTCGCCATCATCGGCATGTTCGCAGCGCACCTGCTGCTGACGGCAGAGGGCTTCGTCTGGTCGGATCCTGACACCTGGACGGCGCTCGTGGACGGTCGCTCGTCGATCCTGTTCGCGACGCTCGCCGGAGTGTCCATCGGTCTGGTCACCGGCGGCCGCGTCCCTGCCACGGGGCGGCGGATGTCGACGGCGCGATGGCGGCTGGCGCTCCGCGCCGCGATGCTGCTCGTCCTCGGCATCCTGCTCATCCTCACCGGTGTTCCGGTCTACGTGATCCTCCCGGCCTACGCGATCCTGTTCCTGCTCGCGTTGCCGTTCACGGGGATGTCGGCCCGAACGGTGCTCTCGGCCGCGGCCGGACTCGCGCTCATCATGCCCTTCGTCCAGCCGGCGCTGAATGAACTGCCGATCTGGCAGACACCGTTCAGCGTCGAGCTCGACGCGTTCATCGGGTGGCACTATCCGTTCACGGTGTGGATCGCCTTCGTGCTCGCGGGCCTCGGCATCGCCAGGGCAGGCATCGCACGAGTGACCGTCCAGGTGCGGATGCTCGTCGCGGGCGTCGCGCTCGCGGCGATCGGCTACGGTCTGGCGGAGCTGCCGGCGCCGAGTGCCGATCCGTACTGGTGGTCGGTCTGGACGGCCGACCCGCACACGTCCGGCGTGCTCGAGGTGGTCGGCTCTGGCGGGCTCGTCATCGCCGTGCTCGCAGCGTGCCTGCTGCTGTGCCGCGTCCCGGTGCTGAAGGCGATCACCCTGCCCCTGCGCGCGACCGGTGCGATGCCGTTGACGGCGTACACCGTGCAGCTCGTCGTCTGGGCGATCGTCGCGGGCGTCGTGCTCGGAGATACCGCCGATCTGTTCGGCTTCCGCGCTCTCGAGCCGTTCTGGCCGCTCACGATCGCGATGCTGATCGGGTGTTCGGCGTGGGCGTTGCTCGTCGGGCGGGGCCCGCTGGAGTGGCTGCTCGAACGCGCGGCCAAGCGCGTGGTCGCCTCGGGTCCTGAGCGCCGGTAGCGCAGCCGTGCCGCCGCTAGTCTGGAGGGATGAGCGAGGCGAAGAACGACGGCACGAACGAGGGCGCACTGTGGGGCGCACGATTCGCATCTGGACCATCGCCGGAGTTGGCTGAGCTCAGCCGCTCCACGCACTTCGACTGGATCCTCGCGCCCTACGACATCGCCGGATCGCACGCGCACGCCAAGGCGCTCGCCGCTGCCGGGTATCTCGAAGCGGACGAAGAGCAGAAGATGCACCAGGGACTGGATGCCGTCGCCCGCAAGGTCGCTGACGGAACGATCGTCCCCACTGCCACCGACGAGGACGTGCACGGGGCTCTCGAGCAGGCGCTCATCGCCGAACTCGGCCCAGAACTCGGCGGCCGCCTCCGCGCGGGCCGCTCGCGCAACGACCAGATCGCGACCCTGGTTCGCATGTACCTCATCGACCACGCCAAGGTCATCGCCCGCGATATCCTGCGCGTCATCGACGCTCTCGTCGCTCAAGCCGAAGCCCACCCCGAGGCGATCCTCCCCGGCCGCACTCACCTGCAGCACGCGCAGCCCGTCCTGCTCGCGCATCATCTGCAGGCACACGCCTGGCCGCTGGTCCGCGAGCTCGAGCGTCTCGTCGACTGGCGCGTGCGCGCCGGCGTCTCGCCGTACGGCGGGGGAGCGCTCGCCGGGTCCACGCTCGGCCTCGACCCTGAGCTCGTCGCTCGCGAACTCGGCCTCGATCGTCCAGCCGAGAACTCGCTCGACGGCACGGCCGCTCGAGATGTCGTCGCTGAGTTCGCGTTCATCACGGCGATGATCGGGGTCGACCTCTCGCGCCTGTCCGAGGAGATCATCCTCTGGAACACCCGCGAGTTCGGCTTCGTCACTCTGCACGACAGCTACTCGACCGGCTCGAGCATCATGCCGCAGAAGAAGAACCCCGACATCGCCGAGCTCGCCCGCGGCAAGTCCGGTCGGCTGATCGGAAATCTCACCGGGCTCATGGCGACGCTCAAGGGTCTGCCGCTCGCATACAACCGCGATCTGCAGGAGGACAAGGAGCCGGTCTTCGACTCCGTGAACACGCTCGAGGTCGTGCTCCCCGCCTTCGCAGGCATGGTCGCCACGCTCCGTTTCGACACCGAGCGGATGGCGGAGCTCGCTCCGCAGGGATTCTCGCTCGCCACCGACGTCGCCGAGTGGCTCGTGAAGCGCCGTGTGCCCTTCCGGGACGCTCACGAGATCTCGGGTGCGCTGGTGCGCGCGTGCGAGGAGAGCGGGATCGGGCTCGAGGATGCCGACGATGCGCTGCTCGCTCAGGTGTCGGAGCATCTGACGCCCGAGGTGCGCGGAGTGCTGAGCATCGAGGGGTCTGTCGCCTCTCGAACGGGCGCCGGCGGAACGGCTCCTGTTCGCGTGGAGGAGCAGCGCGCCGAGCTGGTCTCACGAACACAGAAGGCCGCCCACGCGCTCGGGCTCTGACCTCTCGGAACTGATGTTCTCAGATAATCAGTGATTGACTTATATATCTGAAATATCAGTGATACCCTGATGCCATGACCATCGCAGTGACGGCGGACATCATCGGCTCCCGGCAGTTCGTCGACCGAGCGGAAGCACAGCGCGCCTTCGACGAGACCATCGCTCGTGTCGAAGGCGACTACCCGGTCGCGACGCAGGGGCTGCGCCCGACAGTCGGCGACGAGCAGCAGGCGACGTACCCGACGCTCGAGGCCGCGCTCGGCGCGATCCTGCTGCTGCGGCTGGCGCTGCCGGATGGGGTCGAGTTCCGCTACGGCATCGGCATCGGCGCTGTCGGGAGGGTCCCATCGGCCGCGTCAGCGCAGGGCATCTCGGACGGCCCTGGATGGTGGGCGGCGCGCAGCGCCATCGAGCACGTCGAGGCGCTGCAGAAGCGTTCCGCTCCGCAGGCTCGCAGCTGGATCGTCGCTCACGAGAACGTCCAGGATCCGGGCCCCGACGCCGTCCGGTGGGCGAATTCCTACCTGCTCACCCGCGACGAGATCGTCGGCGCGATGTCAGAACGAGTGCGCCGGCTGACGTACGGGCGATGCCTGTCCCAGACGCAGAGCCAGCTCGCCGCGGGGGAGGGGATCACCCAGTCCGCGGTGTCGCAGAGCCTGTCGACGTCCGGTGCCGCTGCGATCGTCGAGGGCTTCCGAGTGCTCGATCTGAAGCGGTAGTCGCGACCGCAACGCGCTCACCAGGTCAGGGCGAGGCGGATGATCGCACCGATCACCCCGGCCCAGAGCAGGCTCGCGACGGTGCCGATGATGAATCGCTCTCGGGCCTCGGGCTCGGCGAGCTCGGGGAACCGGCCGATGCCCTTGATGGCGATGATGGCCGCAATCGCCTCGGGGAATCCGACCGTGATCGCGATGACCATGGCGATGCGCTCGAGGTACCCGATCACCGTGCCACCGCGCATCAGTGTGCGCGCGTGCTCAGGGTCGGCGTCGTGCGCGGCGACGATGAGGATGCCGCCGTCCTCGGTCTCACGCACGCGCTTGCCTGTCGCGATGTCGAGTGCCCTTCGGGTGAAGGGGTTGCCGCCGATCGTCGCAGCAGCGATCCCGAGCGCCGTCAGCGGAACAGTGGCGAGCATCGACATCGACGTGGGTCGCGCGACCACGACGGTTACCAGCGCTGCGGCCACGAGCGCACTGGCGACGACCATCGGGGGAGTCGTGGGCTTGCGCACGCTCATGAGCGAGATGATCAGCACCGCGAGCATCACCACGGCGATGCTCGCGGCCACGATGATCGAGACGAGCTGATCGACCGGTGACATGCCGACAGCTTCGCACGAGCATCCGACAACGCGTGGCGAACGCGCGGGAAGCGCGACGCGAACGCGGGGGAAGGGCGCTGATAACCTGGAGCGCGTGTCAACACCCGCTCTGACGACTGCCCCGCAGGCGATCGATCCCACGTTCGAGAACGTGTGGGATGAGATCGTCTGGCGCGGCCTCGTCCACGTGTCCACCGACCAGGAGGCGCTGCGCGCCCTTCTCGCCGGAGACCCGATCACGTATTACTGCGGGTTCGATCCGACGGCGGCCAGCCTGCACCTCGGCAACCTCGTGCAGCTGCTTCTGCTGCGTCGCCTGCAGCTCGCCGGCCACAAGCCGCTCGGCCTCGTCGGTGGATCGACCGGGCTCATCGGCGACCCCCGCCCCACGGCCGAGCGCACGCTGAACACGCGGGAGACCGTGGAGGAGTGGGTGGGTCGTCTGCGTGCGCAGGTCGAGCGCTTCCTCAGCTTCGAGGGCGACAACGCCGCCCGCATGGTGAACAACCTCGACTGGACCGCGCCGATGTCGGCGATCGACTTCCTGCGCGAGATCGGCAAGCACTACCGCGTCGGCACGATGCTGAAGAAGGATGCCGTCGCTGCGCGTCTGAACTCCGACGCCGGCATCAGCTACACCGAGTTCAGCTACCAGATCCTGCAGGGGATGGACTTCCTCGAGCTCTACCGGCAGTACGACTGCGTGCTGCAGACCGGCGGATCCGATCAGTGGGGCAACCTCACCAGCGGCACCGATCTGATCCACCGCGTCGAGGGCACGTCCGCGCATGCGATCGGCACCCCGCTGATCACGAACAGCGACGGGACGAAGTTCGGCAAGAGCGAGGGCAACGCCATCTGGCTCGACGCCGACATGTGCAGCCCTTACCGGATGTACCAGTTCTGGATCAGCACGGCCGACTCCGACGTGATCGAACGCCTGAAGATCTTCACGTTCCTCACGCGCGCCGAGATCGAGGAGTACGAGAAGCTCGTCGAGACCGAGCCGTTCCGCAGAGCTGCCCAGAAGCGTCTCGCTCTCGAGGTGGTCGCGACCGTGCACGGCGTGGATGCCACGGCTGCCGTCATCGCGGCATCCGACGCGCTGTTCGGTCAGGGCGATCTGAGCACGCTCGACGCGGACACGCTGCGCTCGGCTCTCGAAGAGCTGCCGAACGCGACGGTCGCAGCCGGAACCTCGGTCGTCGATGCGCTCGTCGCGACGGGGCTCGTGGCGAGTCTGTCGGAGGCGCGTCGTGCCATCTCTCAGGGCGGTGTCTCACTCGACGGCATCCGCGTGGAGGATGACGCGGCGGTCGTCGAGGCGACTCTGCCCGGGGGAGTATCGGTGCTGCGCCGCGGCAAGAAGACGCTCGCCGGCGTGTTCATCGGCTGAGAGGCCGCGCTCGATCCCTGAGCCCTTCGACAGGCTCAGGGACCACCCGTCGAAGGGGCGACCGAAGGAGTCCGATGCCGTTCACGCCGAGCCACGCGGTCGTCGCGCTGCCGTTCCTGCGCACCCCGCTTGTTCCGGCGGCGATCGCGATCGGCGCGATGACCCCCGACCTGCCGCTGTTCGTGCGCGGGTTCGGCGTGAGCTACCTGTTCATGCACACCTACGTGAACGTCGTCTGGACGGCGGTCATCGCGCTCGGTCTGTTCCTGCTGTGGCGGGTCGTGCTGCGCCCTGTCGTTCCCGAGCTGTCACCGCGGTGGCTCGCGCCCCGGCTTCCCGCCGACTGGGACATGCCCGCGGCGGATGCGCTGAACGGGGCCCTCGGGATCGGGCTGCGCTGGACGCGGTCACTGTGGCTCGCGGCATCCCTGTTGATCGGGGTGATCTCGCACATCCTGTGGGACGAGTTCACGCACGAAGGGCGTCTGGGACTGCAGCTCCTGCCGGCGCTCGCGGATCAGTGGGGGCCGCTGCAGGGCTTCAAGTGGCTGCAGCACGGATCGAGCGTCGCGGGGCTCCTGATCCTCGGCGTCTGGGCGGTGCTGTGGCTGCGTCGGTCCGAGCCGCGCGAGGTGCTGGCGCCGTCGAGTCGGCAGTGGGTGCGCGTCGCCTGGTGGCTGTCGCTGCCGGTGATCCTCGTCGCAGCCTGGGTCATCGGACTCATGACGCTCGGGCCCCTCTCGCCGGAGTTCACCGTGCAGCACCTCGCCTACCGGGTGCTCCCGCTCGCGTCCGGGATCTGGGCCATGCTGACGCTGGCGCTCTGCGTCGCGCTCACCATCCTGGGGCGTCGGCAGCCCACGGGTGCGGTGCCGCGAAGCTGAACCAGGGCAGAACCGGTCGCACCGTGGTGACGGTGTGGCCGTCGACGCTGAAGTCCTGAGTGTGGCCTGCCGGGTCGATCTCGTGTTGCGGTGACGGCTCACTGTCGCGCGGCATCCGGAGGAGCTCAGCGGCGACGCGTCGCAGTGACGTGCTGATCTGCCAGCTGCCGCCTTCTGCGCGTCGTCGATTCAGCGCTGCGCAGACGGCGGCGGCGAGCAGGTAGCCGGCACTGTGATCGAGCGCCTGCGCCGGAAGCACGCCAGGTGCCTGCCCGTCGGGCGATTCGACCATCGCGATTCCGGACTCGGCCTGAACGAGACTGTCGAATCCTGCGCGATCCGGATGCTCCGCACCCCAGGCGCTCAACTGCGCGACCACGAGCCCAGGATGCCGTTCTGTCAGAACGTCGGGGGAGAGGCCGAGGCGTGCGAGCGCTGCCGGACGGTAGCCGAGCACGACGACGTCGGCCTGGCCCAGAAGCGCGTTCATCTCAGCGGAACGGGCGTCGAGCACAGCCGTGCGCTTGCCGTGCCCCGTATCGAGATGCTGCCACTCCGGCTCGGGGAGCGCAGGCGGATCGATGCGGAGGACATCCGCGCCGAGCAACGCGAGCGTGCGGGTGCAGACCGGGCCGGCGATGACGCGTGTGAGGTCGAGAACGCGGATGCCGCGGAGTGGGGCGTTCGAATCGAGTTCTCGAGAGGACTCGGGTGAGGCATCGCCTGCACGAGCGAGTTCGATGAGCGGGCGGGAGCAGAGCGCCGCGTCGCGTGCGGGATCCTCCGGCGAGACCACGACGGCGAGTCCTCCTGCGCGTGTGATCCGTTCGACTGAATCCCGAGCGGATGCGGCCGCGACGGCAGCCCGTATGTCGTCCGCTGCTGCGGCGGCATCCAGCCCGACGCCGTCGAGGAGCGCTCGCGCATGATGCGGGTAGTTGCCGTGGGTGCGGATCCAACCATCGGATGCTCGCCAGAACCCGGAGTGCGGTGACCAGACATCCGGATGCTCGCCGTCGATGCGCAAGAACCGGTCGCTCCGGTAGGCGAGTGCGATGCGGTCGGGATCGAGCGCGGGAACCACCTCAGCGCCGATCGCCACCTGGACCGCCGCGACGCTCGCCCACGCGAGCTCGCCCGTCGCCAGGCGGGAAGGGAGGGGAACCGCACGCTCCGACTGTGGAACGTCGAACGTCCGCTCGGGCGTGATCCTCAGGTCGCGGAGGACCCGCGAAAGCAGCGCGCTCATGGGGAGATCGTACGCGACACGCCCGGGGCGTGCGCCGGATTTGCCCGCTCCCTCGGATCCCACGTAAGTTATTACCTGTTCGCCCCACAGGGTTGAGAAAGGGCCAAGGCTCAGCTCCCCTCAAGTGGCGGACCACCTCCCAAATACAGAAGATCACCTCGGTGAGATGCTGCGTTTGGGTTGCTCTGTGGTTCCGCAGATCGCACCGGGTTCGCTCGGATCGCCGATTTGACAAACGGATGCCACGGGGTAAGATTGAGAAGTTGCCCTGCGGGCCTGGTTGTGATGACTGGGTCGTGGGTGCGTCCGATCCTTGAGAACTCAACAGCGTGCACTTGTCAAATGCCAAATAACCTCGACTCCAGCCTTTGGTTGGG
>NZ_CAKKLJ010000007.1 GCF_918698005.1 Microbacterium sp. Bi121 | reverse complement strand
TGATCCCCGTCTCGCGGACCTGCTTCTCCCGGCGGATCGTGTCGGGGAAGTACGCGTTGCCCCCATCGACGATGATGTCGCCCGGCTCGAACACCTCCACCAGCGCATCGATCACCGCATCCGTCGGACCACCGGCCTTGACCATGATGATCGCCGTCCGCGGCTTCACCAGACTGTCCGCGAACTCCTGGTACGTGGACGCCGGAACGAACCCGGCCTCGGGGTGCGCATCGAGGACCGCCTGCGTCTTCTCG
This sequence comes from Microbacterium sp. Bi121, assembly GCF_918698005.1. Taxonomy (GTDB): domain Bacteria; phylum Actinomycetota; class Actinomycetes; order Actinomycetales; family Microbacteriaceae; genus Microbacterium. The sequence goes on along the minus strand of NZ_CAKKLJ010000007.1, from coordinate 208,459 downwards.
AAACTCCGATTGAACACCGCCACCGTGTTCCCCTCACGGCTGGCGAGATTACGCGCCAGATTCGAACCCATGACGGCGAGTCCAACAACTCCGATATTCGCTGTGGCGGTGGTCATGCGGTCTCCTTCTTGAGCTGTGCGGTCACAGCGTCGACGATGTCGTCGTCAGCGGCGAGTGCGGGGTCGACGACGGCGAGCAGCGCGCGAACCGGGTCGGTCGCGCGGAGCGCCTCATCGATGGCCTTCTGCTTGGCATCTTCGATTCCAACGCCGATGCCGGCGCCGGTCTGCTGCAGCCGGATCCACGCGACGAGCGCGCGCATGGATGCTGCGCCGTCCCGACCGGCGGCCCGCTCCGCGAGCACCACCGGTGCGATGCGGACGCCGAGCTTGGTCGCGCTCTCCATGGCGATCTGCGCGAGGTGGTGGGCGATGCGCCCGTTGTCGAAGCGCTCAGACAGCTTGCGACGGTACTCGGGCAACTCGAGCGACTCGGGCAGGTGACGCACGTCCTCGTCCCAGAGTTCTTCGACCCAGGCACGGCACTCCGGATCGGCCATCGCGTCGGCCACAGTCTGGTGCCCGCGCAGAAGTCCGGCGCAGGCGAGCAGCGTGTGTGCGCCGTTCAGCAGCCAGAGCTTCCGCCGCTCGTACGGCTCGATGTCGTCGACGAAGCGCGCCCCCGCAGTCTCCCACTTGGGGCGTCCGTTCGGGAAGGCGCCGCTGAGCACCCAGTCCGAGAACGGCTCGGTGACGACGGGTGAGACGTCCTGCCAGCCGGTGAGGTCCTCGGCGGTGGCGCGGTCGGCGTCGGTCGTCCGCGGGGTGATGCGGTCGACCGAGGTCGACACGAACGACACTTCGGCTTCGATCCACTCGGCAAGCGACGGATCGACGGCTTCGGCGAGCCCGAGCACGCCGGTGCCGACGAACGGCCCGTTGTCGGGGATGTTGTCGCACGGCACGACGGCGAGGCCGCCGGACCCTGATGAACGACGCGCGGCGAGGCCGGCGATCAGGCGCCCGAGGACGGACTCCGGATCGCGGCCGGCGCGGAGCGCCTCGATGTCGGCGGCGACCACGGGGTCGGTGAGGTCCGGGGCGCCGTCCTGACCGAGGCGGTACGCCGTCTCGGTCACGGTCAGCGTGACGATGGCGGTCTGGGGGGCTGCGAGCAGCTCCTTCAGGCGTGCGACGTCGGAGCCGGCATCCGCCTCGACGAGCACCGTCATGATCTCCGCGCTGTCGCCGTCCGCTGCACGCTCGATGAGCGTGTACAGGCCGTCCTGCGAGGCGAGCTCCTCGGCGGCCTGCGGGCTGCGACCCGTGAACGCGGCGATGCCCCAGTCCGCGGCATCCTCGGCCCGCGCGGTGTACCAGGCCTGGTGGGCGCGGTGGAAGGCGCCGAGGCCGATGTGGACGATCCGGGGCTCGACGGTTGCGGTGTCGCCGAGAACCGCGCTGCGGCTGAGGGCGGTGGTGGTCATGGTCACAGCTTGAAGACCTTTCGAGGCTGGGCGTCCACGAGGTCGTGGGCGATCTTGCGCGCCATCGGCTCGTCGATGCGGCCCTCGGCCACCAGGCGTGCAAGGAAGGCGGAGTCGAGCCGGCGGGACATGTCGTGGCGGGCCGGGATCGACAGGAAGGCGCGCGTGTCGTCGATGAACCCGGAGCTGCGGTAGAAACCGGCGGTCTCGGTCACTGCAGCACGGAAGCGCAGCACCGCATCCGGTGCATCCAGGAACCACCACGGGGCGCCGATGTACAGGCTCTGGTAGAAGCCGGCGAGCGGGGCGATCTCGCGCGAGTAGGACGTCTCATCGACGCTGAACAGCACGAGGTGGAAGTCGGGGATGTTGCCGTAGCGCTGCAGCAGCGGACGCAGGGCGTCGACGTAGGTCGTGGCGACCGGGATGTCATGGCCGGTGTCCGGTCCGAACTGATCGAACGTGGCGCCGCTGTGGTTGCGGTACACACCAGGGTGCACGGTCATGACCAGGCCGTCCTCGACGGACATGCGCGCGGACTCCAGCAGCATGTGTCCCTGGAACACGGTGCTCTCGGCATCCGTCAGCTCGCCGCGCACGGCACGGGCGAACAGAGCGGCGGCGTCGCTCGCGTCGAGGTCGTAGGTGAGCGGCTGCAGTACGCCGTGATCGGCCGAGACCGCGCCGTTCGCGACGAAGTGCGCACGGCGCTCCTCGAGCGCGGAGATGTAGCCGGCATAGTCGTCGACGGCCGAGCCGCTCCACGCCGCGAGCCGCTCGATGTTCCCGACGAAGGCCGGGTTCGCGGGGTTCAGGTACGCGTCGGGGCGGAATGTCGGGGCGACGCGGCCGGTGAACGACGGGTCGGCGGCGAGCGCCTGGTGGGGCGCGAGGTCATCCAGCGGGTCGTCGGTGGTGGCGAGGAACTCGATGCCGAACTCGTCGAACAGTGCGCGCGGGCGGAAGCTGTCCCGTTCGAGCACCTCCTGGATGCGGTCGTAGATCGCGTCGGCGTTCGAGGCATCCGGCTGCTCGGTGAGGCCGAACAGCTCGGTGAACTCGTGGCGCAGCCAGTAGCCGGATGCTGTGCCCGAGAACAGGTGCCAGTTCTCGCAGAATCGGCGCCATGCCGCCCGAGGGTCTGCCGTGGGAGCGCCGCCGGAACGGTCGGGGATCGACAGCTCGTTCAGCGGGATGCCGGAGGCGTGCAGCAGCCTGGTCACGTAATGGTCGTAGCGCAGCAGCAGCTCGGTCGGGTTCGGGAACGCCTCATCGTCGAGCAGCAGGCCAGGATCGACGTGACCGTGCGGGGAGATGATCGGCAGGTCCGCGACGCTTTCGTAGAGGCCGCGGGCGATGTCGCGTGTGCGCGGGTCGACCGGCAGCAGGCGGTCGGGGTCGGAGTGCAGTTCCATTGGTGCTTCCTTGCTGGATGGAATGGTTCGCGGATTCGTCACAGTCGGGTGCCCCAGATGTCGCCGCACCAGACGTTCTCGTTGAACGACCCGGTGAACTCGGATGCTCCGGTGATCTTCTCGACGGTGGCGCGGATGGCCTCGCGCGACGGCGCGTAGGAGTGGATCATCGTCTTCACCATCGGCACGTCGACCAGGTGGTTCGGCTGCTGGAGCGAGACGAACACGGTGGGCACCTCTGTGACGTACCACGGGATCTCCGAGGCCATCGGCGTCGACCAGCGGATGCGAACCGTGGCCTCCTGCGCGAAGCCCGAGACGTTCGCGAACACGATCGCGGCGTCGTACAGGTCGGCGTAGCCGCCGTTGGCCTCCTCGGCCATGACGGTGTGGAAGTAGACGCCCTCTTCGCCCTCGGCCTGACGCTGCAGAGCGTTCTTGAAGACGTGGACCTCGAAGCCGGCGCGCTCGAGCTCTTCGCGGGCCACGTCGAGGTAGCCGCTCGGATCCGTGCCGGTGAAGTCCGACTGTCCCGTGACGCCGTACAGGCGGATGCGCGGGTGCGTGGACGGGCTCAGCGGCAGTGCGCTCTGGGTGTCCTTGACGAGGGTGATGGTGCGGTCTGCGACCTCGGCCGCGATCGCGCGGTGCTCGTCGCTGCCGATGGTCTTGAGCGCCGAGGCGGGTGGAACGAGCTGTTCGCGCGGCGCGGTGTGCAGGCCGAGCGAGGCCTTCAGGCCGAGGATGCGGGTCAGCGCCTCGTGCAGGCGTGCTTCGCTGACGACACCGCTCTCGATGCCCGCTCGCAGGTAGCCGAGGTCTTCTTCGGCGTCGCGGAAGAAGAGGAACATGTCGCAGCCGGCGGCGATCGCTGCAGGCACGGCGTCGCTGCGCTTCATCGCCTGGGTCATGCCGATCATCATCGACGCGTCGGTCAGGATCAGCCCGTTGAAGCCGAGTTCGCCGCGCAGCAGATCCTGCAGCAGCTCGGGAGCGAGCGTCGCCGGGAGGATCTCGGCATCCGTCAGCTCGGGGCGGAACCGGCGTGACAGCTCGGGCGCACCGATGTGACCGATCATGATCGACTGGACGCCGTGCGCGATCAACTCGCGGTAGACACGGCCGTAGCTCTCGTCCCACTCGTCGTAGCCGAGCGTGTTGTAGGTCGTTACGACGTGCTGGTCCCGCTCGTCGACGCCGTCGCCGGGGAAGTGCTTCATGGCGGCGGCGGAGCCGGTCTCGGACAGACCGTCGAAGTAGCGCTTGGCACGCTCGATGACGATGTCGGCGTTGTCGCCGAACGAGCGGGTGCCGATCACGGTGTTGCGCCAGTTGCGGTGGATGTCGACGATCGGCGCGAACGCCCAGTTGCAGCCGATGGCCGCCGTCTCGCGTCCGCCGACGAGACCGAGGCGGTAGGCGTCATCCGGGTCGGGGCTGGAGCCGGCGCCGAGGTGGGTGGTGACGAGGGTGCCGTCGTCGATGCTGCCGGCGCCGCCCATCTCGGGGTTCGAGGCCACGAGGAGCGGCACCTTGGCGACGGACTGCGCGTAGCGGATGTGCTGCTGCACAGTGGCCGAATCGGCACCCATGAAACGGATGCCGCCCACGCCGTGCCTGCCCACCACGTCGTCGAGGTACTTCTCGTCGAACGAGACGTTGAGGTTGATGAAAAGCTGACCGATCTTCTCGTCCAGCGTCATCGACGCGATGGTGATCTCGACCCAGTCGATGGCGTCGCGATCGAGGTTGAATGGGGCGTGAGACAGATCGACCATGATGTTGTCCTTGATTTCGTCCGCGGGATCGGTAAGAGCCATTCTGTCGTCCCGTCCGATGTTTGTCAATCGGTTGCCAAAGAGTCGACGGCCAACATCTCACGGGGCTGTTGGCGAAGACGGTATCAGCGAGTCGGGGTTTGGCAAGCGGTTGCGAAACGCGAGGGATGTACCTAAGCTGACCCTGTTCCCTTGCCACGCAAGGTTCCCAAGGCTGCGAACGAGCGAAGGCGGTAGTCAATGGCTGACACGACGGTGACCTGGACCCTCTCCGGATTCGGCGACGAGATCGATCCCGATCCTCATGTTCAGGTGGCGGTGCTCAAGGCACTCGGCGCCGAGCACATCGAGGTCCGCAGTGCGTGGGGGGTGAACGTCGTCGACCTGAGCGACGAGCAGCTCGCCGATCTCGCGAAGCTGCTGAAGGATGCCGGTATGGGCGTCTCCGCCGTCGCATCCCCGATCGGCAAGGTCGACATCTCCCTCGACGCCGAGCTCGAGGTCGAGCGGCTGCGGCGCATCATCCGCGTCGCGCACGCGCTGGAGACCCCCAGCATCCGGATCTTCTCGTTCTTCCGCGGCGAGGACGTACCCGTCGAGAGCACGCGCGACGCCGTGATGCTGCGCATGCGCGCCCTCGCCGATGAGGCGGAGCGCGAGAAGGTCACGCTGCTGCACGAAAACGAGAAGGACATCTACGGCGACACACCCGAGCGCGTCCTCGACCTCGTCGAGACCGTCGGGTCATCGGCCCTGCGTCTGGCCTGGGACAGCGCGAACTTCGTGCAGGTCGGCGTCGCCCACCCGCACGACGACGGCTTCGCGAAGCTGCGCCCGTACCTCGATTACCTGCAGGTGAAGGATGCCGTGGCCGAGACCGGCAGCGTCGTTCCGGCCGGCCAGGGAGACGGGCAGGTGCTCCAGACGATCCAGGCGCTCGCGGCCGACAGCTACTCCGGCTTCGCGTCGCTCGAGCCGCACCTCGACGAGGCGCACGCGCTGGGCGGATTCTCGGGACCAGCCGCATTCGGCGAGGCCGCCCGTGCCTTCGCAGGTCTCCTCGCCCAGTCGGGCGTGGCAACGCGATGACCGTGCGTGCGGCCGTCATCGGGCTCGGTGACATCTCCGCGCTGCACCTCGCCGCGATCGAGCTCCTCGGCGATGTGGAGCTCGTCGCCGTCTGCGACGTGGATGCTGACCGCGCAGCGGCGGGAGCCGAGCGCCTCGGCGTACCGGCCTACGCCGACCACCGCGAGCTGTTCGCCGTCGAGAAGCCCGATGTCGTGCACATCACGACGCCGCACTCCGAGCACGCTGCGGCGGTCATCGACGCTCTGGATGCCGGCATCAATGTCATCGTCGAGAAGCCGATCGCCCGCGACCCGCAGCAGGCCGCAGCAGTCGAAGCCGCAGCGGAGCGCAGCAGCGCGAAGATCGCGGTGTGCTTCCAGAATCGCTACAACACTCCGGTGAAGGCCGCCAAGGAGCTGCTCGAATCGGGTGCGCTGGGTGCGATCAGTGGAGCCTCGGCGACCGTCATCTGGCATCGCACTCCGGCGTACTACGAAGCCGCCCCCTGGCGCGGGACGTGGGAGGGCGGTGGCGGCGGACTCCTGATGAACCAGGCCATCCACACCCTCGACCTGCTGCGCTGGCTGGTGGGCCCGGTGTCGTCGGTCGCCGGCACGGCATCCACCCGCGCCCTGCCGATCGACGTCGAAGACACCGCTGAGCTCACCCTCACGCACGCGGGCGGCATCCGCTCCGTGTTCTACGCAACCAACACGCACGCGGCGAACGCACCGATCACGGTCGACATCATCGCCGAGAACGGGCTGCTGAGCCTGCGCGACGAACTCACCGTGACGTATGCGGACGGGCGCGTCGAGACGGTCGCCGAGGAGACTCTCGCCACCGGTGAGCGCGCGTACTGGGGCGTGTCGCACGAACGCCTCATCGCCGACTTCTACTCGCGCCTCGACGACCCTGAGCCGTTCTGGATCACGCCGGCCGACGGCGCGCGTCTGGTCGACATCATCCACGAGGTCTATCGAGGGTCCTACCCCGAGCAGACCGCACAGCTCACACGAAACGGAGTACACCAATGACGGACAAGAAGGTTCGCCTGGGCATCATCGGCCTGGGAGCAGAGGGCGGCATGTACGCCAAGCTGATCTCCGAGGGCAAGGTACCCAACATGGAGATCGGCGCGATCAGCGACATCCTGCCCGAGAAGAAGGCAGCAGCCGCCGACTACGGCGTCGCGTTCTACGAGGACTACATCGCAATGATCGAGTCCGGTGATGTGGACGCCATCGTCACCTGCGTACCGCACTACCTGCACCCCGAGATGGGCATCGCCGCCCTCGAGCGGGGGGTGCACACGCTGCTGGAGAAGCCGGTCGGCGTCTACACGAAGCAGGCGCGCGAGGTCATCGACTTCGCAGCATCCAAGCCCGAGCTCACGTTCGGCGTGTTCTTCAACCAGCGCACGAATCCGCTGTACGTCGACCTGAAGGTGCTCATCGACTCCGGCGAGCTCGGAGCCCTCCGCCACACATCCTGGATCATCACCAACTGGTGGCGTCCGCAGGGCTATTACGACCAGTCGGACTGGCGCGCCACCTGGGGCGGCGAGGGCGGCGGTGTTCTGGTCAACCAGGCGCCCCATCAGCTCGACCTCTGGCAGTGGATGTGCGGAGTGCCCAAGGCGGCCTTCGCGAAGCTCGGTTTCGGTTTCCGCCGCGACATCGCGGTGGAGGACGAGGTCAACGCGATCGTCGACTTCGGAGACGGAGCCACCGGTCACTTCATGACGGCGACCCACGATCTCGTGGGCACCGATCGCCTCGAGATCCTCTTCGACAAGGGAAAGATCGTCGTCGACAACTCCAAGACGGTCACCATCACGCGCCTGAAGGACACCGAGCAGGTGCTGTCGAAGGACATGACAATGGAAGACGTCATGAAGCTCTTCATGGGCCAGTTGAACAGCGCAGAGCTGTACGAGACCGAGACCAAGGAGTACGAATCGGTCTGGGGTCTCCAGCACGCGACCGTGATGGAGAACTTCGCGGCGAACATCCTCGACGGCACACCGCTGATCGCGCCGGGCCCCGACGGCATCAACGGCGTGCGCCTCGCGAACGCCATGCACCTGTCCGCGTGGACGGGCGAAGAGGTCGACATGGTCGACTTCGACGAGCAGCGCTACCTCGATGAGCTGAACGCGCGCATCCGCGCAGAGGGCACGTTCGCCGAGCGCAACTGACGATTCCTCCACTGACGCCCCGTGCGTTCCGCGATGCGGAGCGCACGGGGCGTTTGTCGTATTCCGAAGTGTTTGTCTCGGGGATGTCACATTTTTGTCAATCGGTTGCCATTGCGCATCTGGTGCTCTAGCGTTGGCCTTGCCGCCGCGACCTACCCCGCGTGGCAACCGATTGCACCTCTTGGTCAATTGCACCTCAGTGTTGAGAATCCTTTCAAGGAGAGAACAATGAAGTTTCGTCCCCTAGCGGTCTCGTTGACCGCCATCACAGCAACAGCGCTCGTCCTCAGCGGCTGCGCCGGCAATGCCGGGAACGCCGGCGACGGCGACGGCGGATCAGGTTCCACCGGCGGCACTCTGACGCTCGGCTCGGTCTCGAACATCACGTCGTTCGATCCGGCGCAGGCGCACCTGGGCCACCAGATGCCGATCTACCAGGCGGCGTACGACACGCTCATCCTGCGCGAGCCCGACGGCACGCTCTCGCCGATGCTGGCCACCGACTGGACCTACAACGACGACAACACCGTCCTCACGATGGATCTGCGCACCGACGTCACCTTCACCGACGGCGCGAAGTTCGACGCCGAGGCTGCCAAGGCCAACCTCGATCACTTCCTCGAGGCGAACGGCCCGGACGCGAACCAGGCCAAGTCCATCGAGTCCGTCGACGTCGTCGACGAAGACACGATCGACGTCAACCTCACGGCAGCCGACCCGGCGATGACGTATTACCTCAGCCAGGCCCCCGGCCTGATGGGAAGCCCGGATGCCCTCGGTTCCGAAGGCATCAAGACCGACCCGGTCGGTTCTGGTCCGTACACGCTCGACACGGCCAGTTCGGTCAACGGTTCGCAGTTCTCGTTCACGGCGAACAAGGACTACTGGAACAAGGATCTGCAGAAGTACGGCAAGGTCGTCTTCAAGGTGCTCCAGGACCCGACTGCACGCGTGAACGCCGTCGTCTCCGGTCAGGTGGATGCCGTGCTGCTCGACGCGACGACGATCAGCCAGGCGGACAAGGCGGGACTGAAGAAGACCGCGTACACGGTCGACTGGCAGGGACTCTTCCTGTTCGATCGCGAGGGTGCCATTGTTCCCGAGCTCGCCGACGTTCGCGTGCGGCAGGCGATCAACTACGCGTTCGACCGCGAGACCATGCTCAAGGAGCTGCAGTTCGGCGAGGGCGAGGTCACCGCTCAGGTGTTCGGGAAGACGAACGACGCGTACATCCCTGAGCTCGACGACGCCTACTCGTACGACCCCGAGAAGGCGAAGGAGCTGCTCGCCGAGGCCGGCTACGAGGGCGGCTTCACGCTCAACATCCCGATGCTTCCTGGCACCGAGAGCATCATGGCCATGGTCAAGCAGCAGCTGGCCGATGTGGGCATCACGGTGAACCTCGCGACCTCGCCCCAGGACACCTACGTGCCCGACATCATCGCCGGCAAGTTCCCGACCGCCTGGTTCAGCGTCTTCCAGGGCGAGCCGTGGGTTGCGATCCGCCAGATGATCGCGACGGATTCCGCGTACAACCCGTTCAAGACGACCTCGTCCGAGCTGCAGGCCGACATCGACGCCGTGCAGACCGGTGGCGAGGAGAGCGGCGAACTCGCCCAGAAGGTGAACCAGTACGTCACCGATGAGGCATGGTTCGCGCCCTTCTACCGGGTGAACCAGCTGTACTACAGCGACGACTCGAAGGTCACGCTCGTGCCGCAGGTCCAGCAGGCCGTGCCGAACCTGTACAACTACTCGCCGGCATCCTGACGGATGAGTGGGGGGAGGCAGACGCCTCCCCCCACGATCCCGGATCAATCAACGGATCGAAATGACACCATGCTGACCTTCATCCTCAAACGCCTCTTGGCGGGCGTCACCGTGTTGGTCGCCATCTCGGTGGCGACCTTCTTCCTCCTCTACTTCTCGAGCTCGAACATCGCGCGCAACATCCTCGGCGAATTCGCCACTCAGGATCAGATCGTCGCGAAGGAGCACGAGCTCGGTCTCGACCAGCCGCTGTTCGTCCGGTTCTTCCAGTGGGCGGGTCACGCGATAACCGGCGACCTCGGCACCTCCTGGATCACGAGTCAGCCCGTCGCCCAGTCGCTCATGCTGCGACTGCCGGTCACCCTGACACTCGTCATCGTCTCCATCATCGGCATCGCGATCATCGCCACGCTCATCGGTGTGGCCGCCGCAGTGCAGCGCGGCTGGATCGACCGCGTCGTGCAGATCGGAGCCGTCATCGGCGAGGCGATCCCCGAGTTCGTGCTCGCGATCATCCTCGTCACCGTCTTCGCGATCCAGCTCGGATGGTTCCCCGCGACAAGCAGCATCCAACCCGGTCTCCTCGACGCCGCCTGGATCGCCTCGCTGACCCTGCCGGTGATCGCGATCGTCGTCAACGGGCTCACCAGCAGCGCGCAGCAGATCCGCAGTGCCGTGATCGCGCAGCTCGAGAAGGACTACGTCCGAACACTCCGTAGCCGCGGCATCCCCGAGCCGGTCATCCTGTTCAAGCACGTCCTGCGCAGTGCCGCGCCGGCCGGGCTCACCGTCCTGAGTCTCCGCTTCATCGGAATGCTCGGCGGCGTCGTCATCATCGAGCAGATCTTCGCGCTGCCCGGCATGGGCGCACTCGCGGTGCAGTCGACCACCCTGGGCGACACGCCCCTGGTCATGGGTGTCGTCATGTACACCGTCATCATCGTCATCATCGTCAACCTGCTCGTGGATCTCGCGAACGGATGGCTCAATCCGAAGGTGCGTGTCTCATGAGCGAACCTGTCCCCGTCGTCGAGGTGAAGGCGTCGCAGGCGACCATCGCCCGCACGCACGTCTTCAAACGCATCATCCGCAACCCCATGGGGCTCACCGCGCTGATCGTGCTCGCCGTCCTCGTGCTCGTCGCGGTCTTCGCGCAGCTGATCGCGCCGTTCGATGCGAACTTCGCCAACATCTCCAAGACGCTGTCGTCTCCCGATTCGGTGAACCTGCTGGGCACGGACAGCGCCGGTCGCGACACTTTCAGCCGCCTCGTGCTCGGCACCCAGACGACGTTGCTGTCCGCACTGCTGTGCGCGGTGGTCGCGATCGTGCTCGGTCTGCCGTCCGGACTCATCGCCGGGTACTACGCCGGTCTGTTCGACTCGATGTCGAACTGGGTCGTCAACGTCCTCATGGCCATCCCGGGCATCATCCTGCTGCTGACGATCCGTGCGGCGTTCGGGCCCTCGGTGTGGATCTCGATGATCGCGTTCGGCATCCTCATCAGCCCCGGCTATTTCCGCTTGACCCGCACCGCGGTGCAGTCGGTCCGCAACGAGCTGTACGTCGACGCGGCGCGCGTCTCCGGCCTGAGCGACAGCCGCATCATCTCCCGCCACATCTTCTCGGTGGTTCGGGCGCCGATCATCATCCAGACGGCGATCGTCTGCGGTGTGGCGATCACCGTTCAATCCGGACTCGAGTTCCTCGGTCTCGGCGACCCCGCCGTCGCCACCTGGGGCGTCATGCTCGCCGAGGGGTTCAAGAACGTCTACCTCAACCCGTTGCTGCTGGTCTGGCCGGCGGTCGCCATGGGGCTCGCCATCGGTGCGCTCGTGCTGCTCGGCAACGCCGTGCGCGATGCGCTCGAGGACCGCGAGAAGGTCAAGGCGACCAAGGGGGCCAGGCCGGTCGCACCGCGCAAGACCGAGATCGTGGAGCCGGAAGGCGACCACCTCGTATCGGTCTCGAACCTGGCCGTCGGCTACCCGCAGGCCGAAGGGGTCGTCAAGGAGGTCGTGCGCGACGTCTCATTCACGGTCGCTCGGGGTGAGGTGCTCGGCATCGTCGGCGAGTCCGGCTCGGGCAAGTCGCAGACCGCGTTCTCGATCCTGGGGCTGCTCCCGCCGGAGGCGCGCATCGTGTCGGGTGCGATCAAATTCGACGGCGAGTACACCGTCGCTCCCGGCGACGAGACCGTCAACCAGTCGCGGCTGTCGAAGCTGCGCGGCACGCGCATCTCGTACATTCCGCAGGAGCCGATGTCGAACCTCGACCCGGCCTACACGATCGGCTCACAGCTCGTGGCGCCGATGATGCGGGTGCTGGGCATCAGCAGGTCGGAGGCGAGGGGGCGGGCGCTGAAGCTGCTGGCCGATGTCGGCATCGTGAACCCCGACCGCACATTCGCCGCGTATCCGCACGAGGTCTCGGGCGGTATGGCACAGCGCGTCCTGATCGCCGGCGCCATCAGCTGCGAACCCGACCTCATCATCGCCGACGAGCCGACCACCGCGCTCGATGTCACGGTTCAGGCCGAGGTGCTCGACCTCATCCGCGACCTGCAGGTGCGTCTGGGTGTCGGCGTGATCCTCGTGACGCACAACTTCGGCGTCGTCGCCGACCTGTGCGACCGCGTGGTCGTGATGCAGAACGGTCGGCTCGTCGAGAGCGGCGAGGTGCGCGAGGTGCTGCGCAATCCGAAGGATCCGTACACGATCAGGCTGTTGTCCTCGATGCTCGAGGGCAAGGAGCCCATGAAGATGCTCGTGACCGCAGAAGGAGGCTCGCAGTCATGACTGCTTCGACAGACGCCCGCGCACTGCTCGATGTCGACAACCTCGTCGTCGAGTACCAGGGCAAGGGTTTCCGCGCCCGGCCGTTCCGCGCGCTCACCGACATCTCGATCGAGATCGGTGCGGGGGAGACCCTGGGGCTCGTGGGGGAGTCCGGCTCGGGCAAGACGACGCTCGGACGCGCTGTGCTCGGACTCGCGCCGGTGACGGCCGGCTCGATCACGTTCGAGGGCAAGGACATCAGTCATGCCTCGCGCAAGCAGCGGCAGAAGCTGAGCCGCGACCTGCAGGTGGTGTTCCAGGATCCGTACACGTCCCTGAATCCCGCCATGGAGATCGGCGACATCCTCGCCGAGCCGCTCGGCATCCAGGGCATCGGCAAGGCCGAATCGCGCAAGCGGGTCAAGGAGCTGCTCGACCAGGTGAACCTGCCCAGCGACGCGCTGCATCGTCAGCCCCGGGAGTTCTCCGGCGGTCAGCGTCAGCGTGTGGCGATCGCCCGTGCGCTCGCGCTCTCGCCGAAGCTCATCGTCTGCGATGAGCCGGTCTCGGCGCTCGACCTGACGACGCAGGCGACCGTGCTCGACCTGTCCCTGCAGATCCAGCGCGACACCGGGGTGTCGTACCTGTTCATCTCGCACGACCTCGACGTCGTGCGTCACATCAGTCACCGCGTCGCGGTGATGTACCGGGGCGAGATCGTCGAACAGGGCGAAGCCGCCCAGGTCACGACGGATCCGCAGCATCCGTACACGCAGAAGCTGCTGCTCGCCGCTCCTGTGCCCGATCCCGACCGGCAGCAGAAGCGTCGGCAGGACCGGCGTCGCCTCGCCGCCGAGATGGCGGGCCAGAGCGCCTACCACCCGACGGAGGCCCCGACTGGCACCGTTCGCAGTGTATTACGGTAGATCGAGGTCTCAGGGGACCGCTCTCCCCGAGACTTCCCTGTACAGGAAGGAGCACCAGCGTGGCAGCTGACAATGCAGACACCGCGCCGGTGCGCAGGAAGCGCGCAGGGTCCGCGCCGACGATCTATGACGTCGCGAAACTCGCGGGAGTGAACCCCTCGACGGTCTCGCGCGCGCTGAGCCAACCGGGGCGCATCAACGTCAAGACCGAGGCGAAGATCCACGCGGCCGCGAAAGAGCTCAAGTACCGACTCAATCCGATGGCGCGCGCTCTGCCGACGGGGCGCACGAACACACTCGGACTGCTGATCGCGGACATCACCAACCCGGTGATCTTCGGAATCGTCCGAGGCGCGGAGAAGGCCGCCACGGCGAACGGCTACACGCTGGTCATCACGGAATCGCAGGAGTCGGGCGAGGTCGAGGCGAAATCGGCCGAACGCATCCAGCCCGCCGTCGATGCTCTGATCCTGGGGACCTCGCGTCTGGCCGATTCGCAGATCGTGGCGCTCGCGGAGGCGAAGCCGCTCGTGGCGCTGAACCGGCTGATCGAGGGCGTGGCGTGCGTCATGCCGAATCTCGAGCCGGGCGTCGACCAGGCCTTGGCGCACCTCAAACTGCTCGGGCACGAGTCCGTTCTGTTCCTCGCCGGACCAGCGGGGTCCTGGATCAGCACGCGAAGGTGGGAAGCACTCCAGAAGGGCGCGGCGGAGCGCGGCATGACGATCACGTCGATCGGCCCCAACCAGCCGACGCTCGACGGGGGGCAGGCCACGCTGTCGCGTGTCATCGCCTCGCAGGCGACGGCGGTCGTCGCCTTCAACGACATCATGGCGATCGGCCTGCTGCGTGCGGCCGGTGCACAGGACATCGCGGTGCCCGGCCGGTTCAGCATCATCGGGTTCGATGACAGCTTCGGCTCCGACTTCACGACGCCTCCGCTCACGACCGTCCGCTCGCCTCTCGCGGAGGCCGGCGAGATCGCGGTCACCCGGGCGCTGGAACTGATCGGAGCCGCCCCGGGGTCGGCCGGTGCACCGATCCCGGAGCAGGAGCTCGAGACCGAGCTGATCATCCGCGGCTCGACAGGTCCGGCGCGAGAAGCCTAGAAGTTGGTATACGAAGAAGGGGTGGTGCCGAACGGCACCACCCCTTCTTCGTATCGGCGAGCGTTCTCAGAACAGGTCGCTGCGCCCCAGCGCCACCAGGTTGTCGTAGGAGGTCTGCAGGCAGTCGAACACGTCGCGACCGTACAGGTCGTCCTGCTCGACGAGCAGGTACTCGGCGTCGCTGGCGACGGCCTCGTCGATGATCTCGCCGAACTCGAGGTTCCCCTCGCCGACCTCGGCGAACTGCACGACGCCGGTGAACGCGCTCATGAAGGCCGCGAAGTCGCCCTTCTCCAGCGACGTGAACGCGTCGTCGGGCATCTGACCGATGCGGTAGTCCTTGAGATGGATCATCGCGACCCGATCACGGTACTTGCGGATCGTCGCCACAGGGTCCTTGCCACCGCGCTGGATCCAGTGCACGTCGAGCTCGAGGCCGACCTGCGGCGCGCGCTCGGCGATGATGTCGAGCAGCAGCTTGCCGTCGTACTTCGCGAACTCGATGTGATGGTTGTGGTAGTACAGGCGGATGCCGTCGTCGGCGAGTCGCTTGGCGTACTCGTTGGTCTCATCGGCGAACGCGAGCACCTTCTCGAGCGATGCCATGGAGTCGAACGGCAGCATCCCGATGCGCACCATGGTGGTGTCCAGACGCTTGCAGTCGGCGACGATCTTGTCGTAGTCCTCCGTCAGTGTGTCCATCGGCATGCCGATGGAGCGGAGGCCGGTCGAGAGCGAGGCGATGTCCATGCCGAGCTCGTCGCGCGACCGTTCGAGTTCGGTGACATTGGCCTCGGTCATCGGGATCTGCGAGATCTCGACGGCGTGGTACCCGATGTCGGTGATCTTCTTGAGCGTCTCGAACGCGCCGACCTCGGTGAAGCTGTCCTTGAGCATCATGGCTTGGACGCCGATCTTCGTCACCTTGTTCTCCTTCGTTGGAACCGGCCTTCATCGGCCGCGTGGGTGTTGGTGTGATCTGACCTCAGTCTGACACGCCGTACAGCTGTTGGCAATCGGTTGCTTTCTGTTGGCGTCGACGATACCGAACTGCTCACCATCAGGTCATTCACAGGATGGCAATCGCTTGCCAAAATGTTGCCGACGTGATTTACTGTGTTCATCGGCCAGTGAGATGCGCAAGGGTGCAGCCCGCGAAGAAGCGAAGGAAGGTCTCATGCCTCATTCACACACGACGGTGGTCCAGGTGAAGGACTCCGATCGGCTCAGCAAGCTGAGCGTCATCGGGTACGGCGCAGGCGACGCGGCGAACAACCTCGCGTTCACGACGGCGACGATGTTCCTCCTGGTGTACTACACCGACGTGGCAGGCATCTCGGCCGCCGCGGCCGGAACGCTGCTGCTCGTGGTGCGCGTGTTCGACGCCTTCGCGGACATCTTCGCCGGCCGCATCGTCGACAAGACCTACACGAAGCGGTTCGGAAAGTTCCGGCCCTTCATCATGTTCGGGTCGGTGCCGCTCCTCCTCCTCTCGGTCGCCACGTTCTCCGTGCCGCAGATCGGCGAGAGCGGAATGCTGCTCTACGCGTACCTCACCTATGCGGCGCTCGGCCTCGCGTACAGCCTCGTCAACATCCCGTACGGCTCGCTCGCCGGCGCGATGACGCAGGATGCCGGTGAGCGGGCGAAGCTCGCCAGCGCGCGGTCGATCGGCGCCATGGTCGTCGGCGCCGGCCTCGGCATCTTCGTCGCTCCGCTGATCGTTCCCGGAGCCGACCTCCAGGCGCTGTTCACCTTCATGACGCTCGGCTTCGTGGTCGTCGGAACAGCGCTGTACCTGTTCACGGCTTTCACCGCCAAGGAACGGGTCATCCGCGATGTTCAGCACGTCACCATGAAGCAGAGCTTCGCGACGCTGAAGAGCAACCGCCCGCTGCTGATGCTGTGCGTGAGCTCGTTCATCTTCCTCACCGGCATGCTGGCTCTGAGCACCGTGCAGCTGTACTACCTGCGCGACGTGCTGCACGCGCTGCCGCTGTACGCCGTCGTCTCGGGCGCGCAGATCCTCATGGCGTTCGCGCTCGCCGCCTTCATGCCCAAGATCGTCCGGACCTGGGGCAAGCGATCGGGCTACATCGCCGGCGGCATCATCATGGCCATCGGCGGAGCGATCATGTTCTTCAGCCCGTCCGACGTGGTGTGGCTCGGGTTCACCGGTCTTCTGTTCGCGCAGCTCGGCATCGTGCTCGTCAACATGCTCGTGTGGACGCTCGAGGCCGACACCGTCGAGTACGGCGAGTGGAAGACAGGCGTGCGCTCCGAGGGCATCATCTACGCGCTGTTCTCCTTCACCCGCAAGACCGGCCAGGCGGTCGGCGGCGCGCTCGCCGCGTTCGCGTTGTCCTGGGGAGGGTACGTCGCCGGTGCGGCAGAGCAGACGGCGCAGGCAGAGCTCGGCATCCGAGCCGGAGCCGGCCTCATCCCTCTCGTCTGCTCAGTCGTGGCGATGGCGGTCATGTTCTGGTACCCGCTCACCGACGAGCGCCACCGCGCGATCGTCGCCGAGATCGCCGCGCGCCGTAAGATCAACCACATCGACGACCCGATGAGCCCCGATCTGTCGACGGCATCCTTCCAGTCGCACCGCCCTGCCGGCGGCAACGTGCGGATCGACTGACCGCAACCCATCCCGTACGAATACTCCGCATAAGGAACATCATGATCATCGACAAGGCCGAAGTCATCGTCACCAGCCCCGATCGCAACTTCGTCACCCTGAAGCTGACGACGAACGAGGGCCTCACCGGCCTCGGAGACGCCACGTTGAACGGACGCGAACTGTCGGTCGTGGCGTACCTGCAGGAGCACGTCGTGCCGCTGCTGGTCGGCTCGGATGCCTCGCGCATCGAGGACACCTGGCAGTTCCTGTACCGCTCGGCGTACTGGCGCCGTGGACCAGTCACGATGGCTGCGATCGCCGCCGTCGACATGGCGCTGTGGGATATCAAGGCCAAGGCGGCTGGAATGCCGCTGTACCAGTTGCTCGGCGGCGCATCGCGCTCCGGTCTGCTCGCGTACGGCCACGCGTCGGGCAAAGAGCTTCCCGAGCTGTTCGACTCGATCCGCTCGCACCAGGAGCAGGGCTACCGCGCGATCCGCGTGCAGACCGGCGTGCCGGGACTTAAGGCCATCTACGGCATCGCGTCGCAGGCGGCCGACACCGGCGGCGGCGAGGCCCGCTACGACCACGAGCCCGCCCGTCGTGGAGCGAAGCCAGTCCAGGAGGACTGGGACACCCGCGCGTACCTCCGTCATCTGCCCGGCGTCTTCGAGGCTGTCCGCAACGAGTTCGGCCCCGAGATGCCGCTACTGCACGACGGCCACCACCGGATGACGCCGCTGCAGGCCGCGAAGCTCGGCAAGTCGCTCGAGCCCTACGACCTCTTCTGGCTCGAGGACTGCACCCCGGCCGAGAACCAGGAGGCGCTGAAGCTCGTCCGTCAGCACACCACCCAGCCGCTCGCGATCGGCGAGATCTTCAACACGATCTGGGACTTCAAGGACCTCATCCGCGACCAGCTCATCGACTACATGCGCGGCGCCGTCACCCACATGGGCGGCATCACTCCGCTGAAGAAGACCATGGATTACGCGGCGATCTACCAGGTCAAGTCAGGCTTCCACGGCCCGACCGATATCTCGCCGGTCGGCATGGCCGCCCAGATGCACCTGGGCCTCGCGATCCACAACTTCGGCATCCAGGAGTACATGCAGCACGGCGCGAGGACCGACCAGGTGTTCGAGCAGTCGTTCACGTGGAAGGACGGCCTGCTGCACCCGGGCGACAACCCCGGTATCGGCGTCGAGCTCAACATGGACGAGGCGGGCAAGTACCCGTACGAGCAGGCATACCTGCCGTACAACCGTCTCGCTGACGGAACTGTGCATGATTGGTGAGAGGCCACGACTGGTGGGCGAGAGCGCCCCGCTGATCTGCGTCATGGGGGTGTCGGCGGCGGGCAAGTCCACCGTCGGCATCGCCCTCGCCGAGACGCTGGGCGTGCCGTTCGCGGATGCCGACAGCCTGCATTCCGACGCCAACCGGGCGAAGATGAACGCCGGGACGCCGCTGACCGACGATGATCGTTGGCCGTGGCTCGACGCGGTCGGTGGTGCATTCGTCGCCGCGGCGGACACCGGGCTCGTCATGGCCTGCAGCGCGCTGCGGCGCGTGTATCGTGACCGCATCCGCTCGGTGTCACCCGACGCGGTGTTCGTCCACCTGACCGGATCGCGTGAGCTGCTCACGTCGCGGGCGTCGGCCCGGACCGATCACTTCATGCCGGCGTCGCTGCTCGACTCGCAGCTCGACACTCTCGAGGACCTGGGTGCCGACGAGGCCGGGTTCGACGTGACGGTCGACCGCGCGCCGGACGAGCTCGTCACGGAGATCGTGGAGCGGCTCGCGCGCTGACGGCTCGATAGAAGAAGGATCTCCCGGCTTCCGGATGCATCGGAGCCGCGAAACCCTTCTCGCATCGGTCTTGCCGCTCCCTCACACGAGCGGCAGCACGCTCGCGTAGGCATCCCGATGCGTCCCGGATGCCGGGGCGTCGAACACTCGCGCCGTCCCGGGTTCCTTCGACCATGCAGGCCAACCCGGATCTCCACCGACGATGAACGCCACGGCGGCCCCGTGCATGTCGTCCGCCAGGGCCTGCGGCGGAGCGACGCCTGCGAGATTCGCGACCTTCTCACGGTCGAGTCCGTCGAACCAGAACGGCACGTCGAGGCAGTGGCAGGCCCAGCCCTTGACGGGGGACACCCACGAGAACCGGTAGGCCCAGGTCTCGGCATCCGCCCCGCTTCGCGCTTCGGCGACGCGAGGGACCAGCACGCGGAAGACGTGATCGCTGATGAAGCGCCCGACCATCGCGGCGCCACCCTTCTTGCGCTGTGGACGATTGGCTCTGAGATACGCACGGCGGGTCGAGCGGCCGTGCAGGAACGGCAGCAGCAGGATGCCGGACGGCATCCTGCGAAACCGGCCGCCCTCGCGCTCGGCGACCATCGTGAACTCGTCGTCGGTCGAGCCGAGCAGGAGCGGCTTGTCCGATCCGGTGCCGGTTGTGAGTGAGTCCACGGTCGGATGCCTGAGCAGCTCGCCGTCCACCATCGGCCCCCAGGGCAGCCCGTCGTTCAGCAGATCCAGGACCATGCCGATGCCCGCACGGGGAGTCGCGGCCTTCGGCTGCAGCTGGCGGATGCGGCGCTCTGTGAGGGCGCGGAACCCCGCGACATCCGGGGTGACCTCCCCGAGCGCGGCGATGCGGTCGGCGCGCGCCTTCGCGGTGACCAGCGGGACGTCGGCGAGAGCGCCGGAGAACGACATCGCCCGATGAAACAGGTGCTGCGCCTGCGGCATCCCGAGCAGCGTGAGTACAGCGCCTCCGCCGGCGGACTGTCCGCCGATCGTGACGCGTGACGGGTCGCCGCCGAAGGCCGCGATGTTCTGCTGCACCCACTCGAGGGCGGCGATCCAGTCGAGCACTCCGCGGTTGGCCGGGGCGCCCTCGATGCACCCGAAGCCGTCGAATCCGAGCCGGTACGAGATCGAGACGGTCACGACGCCGTCGCGGTTGAACCGGGCGCCGTCGTACCAGGGGCTCGCCGGCGACCCCTCCGTGTACCCGCCGCCGTGGATCCAGACCAGCACGGGCAGGGAACCGCCCGTGGCGGGCGTGAAGACGTTGACGTTCAGCGTGCTCTTGCCGGGGACGGCCGGCTCGGGGATGAGGTTCTCCTCCCCCGTGATGCGCAACGGTGTGGCGCCGTAAGTCGTGGCGTCCAGCGGTTCTGTCCACGGGTCGGGAGGGGCGGGAGCCGCGAACCGGAGCTTTCCGACCGGCGGCTTCGCGAACGGGATGCCGAGGAACGCGGCCGAAGCGTCGGGCGTGCCGTGCCCGCGCCAGAAGCCGCGCACCGGGCCGGATGCCGTGTCGACGATGGGGGAGTCGATCATCCGACGGCATCCTTCAGCGTCTTCACGTGCCGGCGCTCGTGGAGCACGAGACCGGGGCGATTCTCGACCTTGGCGGCGCCGTCCGCGGCCCAGCCGTGGCGTTCGTAGAATGCGCCCGCGCGCTCGTTTCCCTCGAGCACCCACAGATAGGCGACGGCGTGCCCGGCATCGGCGAGCTCGCGCTCGACGGCGGTGATCAGAGCGTGCCCGACACCGGACGACCATGAGTCGGGGAGCGCGTAGATGCCCCAGAGCTCTCCGGTGCCGGGGGCGTCTTCATCGCGCGCGTCTCCGAAGCCGGCCCAGCCGACGACGCGCCCGTCGTGCTCTGCGACCAGGGTCCGTGAGATCCGCTCCGGATCGGCGAGGATGCTCCGCCAGCCGTCTGCTCGCTCCTCGACGGACAGCCCGTCTAGGACCTCCTGCGGCATGAGGCCGCGGTACGCAGCCTGCCACGATCGCACGTGGACCGCTGCGATGCCGTCGGCATCGGTGAGAGCAGCGGCGCGGACGTGCATCGCTCAGCCGGCGCTGCGGCGGGCTTCCCAGCCCGTCTGCACCATCTCGTCGACGGTGTAGCGCATCTTCCAATCGAGATCGCGGGCGGCGAGCTCGCCAGTGGCGACGATCCGGTCGGGGTCGCCCGGCCGGCGGGGGCCGATCTCGGGGACGAAGTCGATGCCGGTGACGCGGACCATGGCATCCATGATCTGCTTCACGGACAGGCCGTCGCCCGACCCGAGGTTGTAGGCGGGCTCGATGCTCTGTCCGCCGGACAGGCGCTGGGCCGCCGCGACGTGGGCTGCGGCGATGTCGCCGACGTGCACGTAGTCGCGGACGTTCGTGCCGTCAGGAGTGTCGTAGTCGTCGCCGAAGATCGCCGGCGTCTCACCGGCGAGCAGCTTCTCGAACACGATCGGGAAGAGGTTGTGCGGGCTGACGTCGTAGACGTTCGGGTCAGCCGAGCCGACGACGTTGAAGTAGCGCAGCGACGTGTGACGCAGCGGACGATCGGATTCGGCCGTCGCGATCGCCTGGTCGCGCAGCATCCACTCGCCGATGAGCTTCGACTCGCCGTACGGGCTGGCCGGCTTCTTGGCGGTGCCCTCGACGACCAGCGGCACATCGGGCGTTCCGAACACGGCGGCGGATGACGAGAACACGATGTTGCGGACGCCGGCGGCCTGCATGGCCTCCAGGATCACGCGCGTGCCCTCTACGTTCTGGGCGTAGGTGTGCAGCGGGCGCTGGACGGAGACGCCGGCGTACTTGAAGCCGGCGACATGGATGACGCCCTCGGCGTCGTACTCGCGCAGCGTGTTCTCGACGAGCTCGCGGTCGAGGATGCTGCCCTCGACGAGGGCCACGTCACCGGGGACGAACGACGGGACGCCGCTGGACAGGTCGTCCAGGACGACAGGAGTGAGTCCGGCCTGGGCGAGTGCGCGTACGACGTGCGCACCGATGTAGCCGGCGCCGCCGGTGACGATCCAAGACATGTGGCTCCTCTTTCTCGGTCCGTTCCATCCTCGCACGCGTCCGCCCGGCGTCCGGGTCGCAGAAACGGTCGTTCTCGCCTGCTCAGAGCAACAGATTTCGCGACCTGAACGTGACCGCGGGGCGCGATGCGTGCGGCGCGGCACGTGCGAGCGTGCGCGAGCGGTGTCAGGCGTCGCGCGCGGCTCCGGCGGATGGCGTGACCGGGAAGATGTGAGGGGCGGTGAACCCGGATGCCGTGAAGGCGGCGGTCACGGCATCCGTCACGGTCGGCGCCGCGTGCTGTTCGACGAGCGCGATCGCTGCTCCCCCGAAACCGCCCCCGGTCATCCGGGCCCCGAGCGCCCCGACATCCAGCGCAGCCTGCACGGCGGTGTCGAGTTCGGCCACCGAGATCTCGAAGTCGTCGCGCATCGAGACGTGCGAAGCGACGAGGAGATCGCCGATCGCGCGCGCGCCGCTCTCTCGCAGCGTCTGTACGGTGTCGAGGACGCGTTGATTCTCGGTCACGATGTGACGCACGCGGCGGAACGTGACGTCGTCCATGAGTCCCTGCGCGCGGGGGAGGTCGTCGACCGATACATCGCGCAGCGCCGGGACGCCCATGATCCGCGCTCCGAGTTCGCACGATGCGCGGCGCTCGCGGTAGCCGCCGGTGGAGTGCGCGTGCGAGACGCGGGTGTCGATCACGAGGATCGCGAGACCGGCTTCGGCCATGCTGAGTCCGACGGTCTGCGCCTCGAGGGATCGGCAGTCGAGGAACAGCGCCGCATCCGCTTCGCCGAGCATGGATGCCATCTGATCCATGATCCCGGTGGGGGCGCCGACTGCCTCGTTCTCGGCTCGGCGGCCGATGCCGGCCAGGGCAGTGCGGTCGAGGCCCGCCGTCCAGAGCTCGTTCAGGGCGGATGCCGTCGCCCCCTCGATCGCGGCGGAGGATGACAGGCCGGCTCCGACGGGTACGTCCGAGGCGATCGCGATGTCGACCCCGTGCTGCGCACCGTGCTCGACACCGTGCGCCGTCGCGCCGGCGAGCTGCAGAGCCCACGCGACGCCGAGCGGATACGCGGCCCATTCGGCGACGGCCGGCTGGGCCTCCGCGGTCGTCGGGAACAGTGATGGCAGCTCATCGAGAGAGACCTCGACGGGAGCGTCCGCGAACGTCGAAGCGACCCGGATGCGATCATCCGAGCGAATGCCGACCGCGGCACAGGTGCGGTGCGGGATCGCGAACGGCAGAACGAAGCCGTCGTTGTAGTCGGTGTGCTCGCCGATCAGGTTGACGCGTCCCGGCGCGGACCAGATGCCGTCGGGGGCGTGGCCGGTGAGGTCGTGGAACAGCCGGGCTGCGGCATCCTGCGTCGTCATGCGGAGGCGCTCTCGGCGCGGGCGATGGCGTCGCGCAGTCGCTCGGCTCCCTGCTCGGGGGTGACCTCGGCGGCCCAGGCCCACATCGCGGCCTCGGAACCCGCGAGGAACTTCAGCTTGTCGGCCGCGCGCCGCGGACTGGTCAACTGCAGGTGCAGGCGGACGCTGTCGCGCCCGACGTGCACAGGGGCCTGGTGCCACGCCGCGATGTACGGGGTGGGCGTGTCATACAGAGCGTCGACGCCGCGCAGCAGCTTCAGGTACAGCGGGGCGAGTTCGTCGCGTTCGGCGGCTGTGGTCTCGGCGAGATCCGGCACGTGACGGTTCGGCATGAGGTGGACCTCGAGCGGCCAGCGAGCGGCGAAGGGCACGAACGCCGTCCAGTGCTCGCCGCGGAGGACGACACGGGCATCGTTCTGCTCGTGCTCGAGGATGCGCTGGAACAGGTCGGCCCCCGTGCTCTCGATGCTCTGCAGCAGCCGCGTGGTTCGCGGCGTGACATACGGATACGCGTAGATCTGGCCATGCGGATGCGGCAGCGTCACGCCGATGGCCTCACCGCGGTTCTCGAACGGGAAGATCTGCTCGATCCCCGGCAGCTGCGAGAGCGCCGCGGTGCGGTCGGCCCAGGCTTCGATGACCGTGCGAGCGCGGGTGACGGTCTGGGTGCCGAAGGACCCTGCGTGATCGGGGCTGAAGCAGACGACCTCGCATCGGCCGACGGCGGTGCGTGTGCGGCCGAGATCGAGCGCGGCGAGGTCGTCGAGTCCGCGCGGTGCGTCCGCTGCGGCGGACTCGTCGCCCGTGGCCTCAGCAAGAGCGGGGCCGAACGCGGGGGAGCGGTTCTCGAACACGGCGACGTCGTAGTTCGACGGGACCTCGGAAGGGTTGGTCGGCGACTGCGGTGCGAGCGGATCGGCGTCGGCGCCTGGCATCATGACGCGGTTCTGCCGGTTCGCGGCGACCGTGATCCAGTCGCCGGTGAGCACGTCGAGGCGCATGTTCGCTGTGCCAGGTCGCGGATCCAGCGTGCGAGCGTCGACCGAGCGGTCCGGGCCGAGGGTCGTGCCCGGGTCGTCGTAGTAGATGAGCTCGCGCCCGTCCGCGAGGCGCGTGGCGCGCTTGATGACGCCGGCGCCGAGCTTCGTCGCGCCGAGCTTGGTCGCGTCGGGCTTGGTCGCGTCGGGCTTGGTCGCGTCGGGTCGAGTGGTGCGCAACTCCGGAGAATCTTCCATGTTCACGTAAACACGGTAGCTGTCCCGGAGTGATAACGTCAACATTCCGGAGTTGTGCGCGACAAGAAGTGATGAACGGGGGCGCCGGTGACCGACGATCTGTCAGGCCTCGTGCCGCCGCGACCGCCGCGCCGCAGCACTCCGTCCGGCCGCGTGTCGATGGCGATGGTCGCCGGCCGCGCCGGGGTCTCCGGGCAGACCGTCTCCCGCGTCGTCAATGACAGCCCTCGTGTGGACCCGGCGACGCGAGCGCGGGTCGAGCAGGCCATGGCCGAGCTCGGATACCGCCCGCATCGCGCAGCCAGGGCACTGCGCACCGGTCGTTCGCAGATGCTCGGGATCGTCGCGACGACGCTCGCGACGATCGGCAACTCCCGGATGCTGCAGGCCGCAGCCGAAGCGGCCGATCGGCGCGGATACACCCTCATGGTCGTGACCGCGTCCTCGGATGTCGCCGACGCCTTCGCCCGTCTGCAGGATCAGGGTGTCGACGGGGCGATCGTCCTGAATGAGGCGTCCGCGCTCACGCACGCGGCCGATCTTCCCGCCGGGCTGCGGCTGGTGCTCGTGGACGCTGCCGCCGAAGAGGGGTTCCGGGGCGTGCGCAGCGATCATGCGGGTGGCGCAGTCGCCGCGACTGAGCATCTGCTGAGGCTCGGGCACGCCACAGTGCATCACGTGGCCGGCCCGGCCGACTCGTTCGCCGCCGTCGAGCGCGAGCGCGGGTGGCGCGCTGCGCTGACTGCGGCAGGTGCCGAGGTGCCGCGGGTCGCGCGGGGCGACTGGTCTTCGGAATCCGGCCACGCCGCGGCCGCGCTGCTCGAGGGTGCGACCGCGGTCTTCGTCGCGAACGATCAGATGGCGCTCGGTCTCATCCGCGGCTTCGCCGACCGTGGCCGCGCGGTGCCGGACGACGTGAGCGTCGTCGGCTTCGATGACGTGCCGGATGCCGCGAACTACCGCCCGCCGCTCACGACGATCCAGCAGGACTTCACCGTTCTGGCCGAGGCGGCCGTCTCGACACTCATCGCCGACATCGAGGGCGGCGGTGCGGTCGAAGGCGGGGGATCGGTCCACACCACTGCCACGACGGCATCCGACCCGCGCCTCGTCGCCACGCGCCTGATCGAGCGACTCAGCACCAAGCGCGCGTAGGCGCCACCCCTGCGGCTGCAAGGCCGTCAGGGTGGCCGACGTCCTCGTCGCCCTCCGGTTGCCTTCATCCTGATGTCGTGCAATGATACGGGAAAGCGCTTACCCACCAACGACGGTAGACAGACAGAACGGATCACACATGTCACAGGCGACGACCCGCGAGATCGGCATCATCATGAACGGCGTCTCCGGGCGCATGGGCTACCGGCAGCACCTGGTCCGTTCGATCCTCGCCATCCGCGATGAGGGAGGGATCGAACTCTCCGACGGCACCAAGGTCACCGTGAAACCGATCCTCGTCGGTCGCAGCGAGCAGAAGCTCGCAGAACTCGCCGCTCAGCACGACATCGCCGACTACACCACCGACCTCGACGCGGCGCTCGCCGACCCGCAGTGGGAGATCTACGCCGACTTCCTGGTCACCAAGGCCCGGGCTTCCGCCATCCGCAGGGCGATCGCCGCCGGCAAGGCGATCTACACCGAGAAGCCCACGGCGGAGTCGCTCGAGGAGGCGCTCGAGTTGGCCCGCCTCGCGAAGGATGCCGGTGTCAAGACCGGCGTCGTGCACGACAAGCTGTACCTTCCCGGGCTGCAGAAGCTCAAGCGCCTGATCGACTCCGGATTCTTCGGTCGCATCCTCTCCGTCCGCGGCGAGTTCGGATACTGGGTGTTCGAGGGCGACTGGCAACCAGCCCAGCGTCCGAGCTGGAACTACCGCACCGAGGACGGCGGCGGAATCATCAGCGACATGTTCCCGCACTGGAACTACGTGCTCGAGAATCTGTTCGGCGAGGTGAAGAGCGTCTACGCGCAGGCCGCGACGCACATCCCGGAGCGCTGGGACGAGAAGGGCGAGAAGTACACCGCCACGGCCGAGGACGCCGCATACGGCATCTTCGAGCTCGAAGGCGGTATCGTCGCCGAGATCAACTCGTCGTGGACCGTCCGGGTGAACCGCGACGAGCTCGTCGAGTTCCAGGTCGACGGCACGCACGGGTCCGCCGTGGTCGGCCTCTTCGGGGCCAAGATCCAGCCTCGCAATGCCACTCCCAAGCCGGTGTGGAATCCCGACCTCGAGGACAGCCACGACTACGACGACGACTGGCAGGACGTCCCGACCAATGACGTCTTCCTCAACGGCTTCCGCCAGCAGTGGGAGGAGTACCTCGCCTCTTACGTGGAAGGCACCGAGTACGCCTTCGACCTGCTCGCCGGTGCCAAGGGCGTGCAGTTCGCCGAGGCGGGACTCGCCTCGAGCGCCGAGGGCCGCAAGATCGTTCTCGACGCGCTGAGCCTGGACTGATCGATGAGCACGCTTCGTCTCATCTCCGCCGACGGTGAGCTGTCGGATGCTCCGCTGAACGAGACCGGCGCCTACACTCGGCCGACCTCGCCGCTGCGGAGTCGCGTCGCCTATGCGGCGGCGCACGTCGTCCCCCGCGTGCACGCCGACAACACGCCGGGGCAGCCGGCCGACATCGACTGGGATGCCACGCTCGCGTTCCGCCGCAACGCCTACTCATGGGGTCTCGGCGTCGCCGACGCCATGGATACCGCGCAGCGCAACATGGGTCTGGATGCCGCGGCGACCCGTGAGCTCATCTCGCGCAGCGCGCAGGTCGCCCGCGAGGAGGGCGGCTCGGTGGTCGTGGGCGTCAACACCGACCATGTCGACGATGACCGCATCACCCTCGACGAGGTGATCGACGCCTACAAGCAGCAGCTGCACTTCGCCGAGGAGCAGGGCGCCGGCCCCGTGCTGATGGCCTCCCGGCACCTCGCTCGTGTCGCGACGAGCGCGGACGACTACCGCCGCGTCTATCGCGAGGTGCTCGCCAGCGCCACCGTGCCCGTCGTGCTGCACTGGCTCGGTACGGCCTTCGATCCGGAACTCGAGGGCTACTTCGGAGCATCCGACTGGCAGACGGCCTCCGGCGTGCTGCTCGACGTCATCGCCGAGAGCGTCGACAAGGTCGCCGGCGTGAAGATGAGCCTGTTGAACGCCGAGAGCGAGATCTCGGTTCGCGAGCGCCTCCCCGAGAGCGTGCGCATGTTCACGGGCGACGACTTCAATTACGTCTCGCTGATCGGCGATTCCGGCGTGGGGGAGCGGTCGTACTCCGACGCGCTGCTCGGCGCGTTCGCCGCGATCACGCCGGTCGCCTCGGCGGCGATTCAGGCGCTGGATGCCGGTGACCAGGCCGCCTACGAGCGCATTCTCGGCCCGACCGAAGAGCTCAGCCGTCAGGTGTTCGCCGCTCCGACCTTCTACTACAAGACGGGCGTCGCGTTCCTGTCCTGGCTGAACGGCCACCAGCCCGCATTCCAGATGGTCGGGGGATTGCACTCGGCGCGCAGCCTGCCTCATCTGAGCAGGATCGTCGAGCTCGCCAACACGTCACTGGCGCTGGAGAAGCCGGAGCTGGCCCTTCAGCGCTGGCACGGGATGCTGCGACTGAACGGCATCGAAACAGGAAGGCTGGACGCATGACCGCCCCGCACCCGCGCCTCTCGATCAACCAGGCGACCATCAAGCATGCCGATCTCGAGACCGCCCTGAGGGTGACCGCCGAGGCGGGCGTCGAGGCGATCGGGCTCTGGCGCGAGCCTGTGAACGAGGTCGGCCTCGACGTGGCTGCGCGCATGCTCACCGACTCGGGGCTGCGGTTCACCACGCACTGCCGCGGCGGATTCTTCACGATCCCCGACGGGCCCGATCGCCAGAAGGCGCTCGACGACAACAGGCGTGCGATCGAGGAGACCGCCGCGCTCGCCGCCGCAGGGGCCGACGGCTCCACCGCCATTCTCGTGCTCGTCGCCGGCGGTCTGCCAGAGGGATCGCGCGATCTCGCAGGTGCGCGCGAGCGCGTCCGCGATGCGATCGGCGAGCTGGTCCCCGACGCGCTCGCCGCCGGGGTCACGCTGGCGATCGAGCCGCTGCATCCGATGTACGTCTCCGATCGCTGCGTCGTGTCCACGCTCGGTCAGGCGCTCGACATCGCCGGCGACTTCGACGCGAAAGCGGTCGGGGCGACCGTCGACACGTTCCACATCTTCTGGGATCCGGACGTCCTGACCCAGATCGCCCGCGCCGGCCGAGAAGGGCGCCTGGCGACCTATCAGGTGTGCGACTGGAAGACACCGCTCCCCGCGGACGTGCTGCTGGGGCGCCACTATCCGGGCGACGGGGTCATCGACTTCGAATCGCTCACCCGTGCGGTCGTGGATGCCGGATACACCGGCGACATCGAGGTCGAGATCTTCAACGAGCAGATCTGGGCCACCGATCCGCTCGAGGCGGTGCGGCGTACAGCGGCCGGGTTCAGTTCCGCTGTCGCACCGCACCTGTGATGCGCGCGCTGCGCGCGGACGGGCGCCTGCGCGAATCCGAAAACGCGGACAGTAGGCTCTGATCCATGACATCTCAGCCGACCAGAGCGGGTCGGGGGTCGGCGCCGACTCTTCACGACGTCGCACGCGAGGCCGGGGTCTCGCTGGCCACCGCCTCTCGAGTCCTGAACGGCTCCGCGCGCAAGGTCGCCGAATCGTTCCGTGAGCGGGTGGAGGGCGCGGCGGAGAAGCTCGGGTACACCGCGAACGCCTCGGCCCAGGCCACGGCTCGGGGCACCTCGGCCGTGATCGCTCTGCTCGTCGCAGACATCGCCGACCCGTACTTCGGTCTCATCGCCTCCGGTGTCGCCCGCGGAGCGGATGAACGCGGACTGATCGTGACGATCGCGGTCACCGAGCGCGATGCGGCGCGGGAGCGCGAGATCGTCAGGACGCTGCGTGGGCAGCGTCCGCGCGGGCTCATCCTCGCGGCATCCCGTGGCGGTGAGGAGAGCGCGACGGCCGAAGAGATCCGTGCGTTCGAGGCCCTCGGCGGCCGTGTCGTCACGTTCGGCAGCAGCGTCGCCGGCGAACGGACGGTGAGCATCGACAACGCGAAGGGCGCCAGGATGCTGGGTGCGGAGATGGCTGCCCTGGGTTACCGATCGGCGGTCGTGCTCGCGGCGGCCGACGGCGTGCTGACCTCGGACGATCGCGTCCGCGGCTTCACCGAGGGCTTCGAGGCCGACGGCGGTGTCGTGGAGCGGATCGAACGGGGCGACTTCCAGCGGGAGTCCGGCTACGAGTCGATGGCGCGCGCGCTGCGCGCCGGTGTGGACCCTGGCACGCTCGTCTTCGGGATGAGCGATGTGGTCGCGATCGGCGCGATGTCGGCGATCAGGGACGCGGGCCGCGCGATCGGCGAGGACATCGCGGTGTGCGGGTTCGACGATGTGCCATCGAGCGGAGACGTGACGCCCCAGCTGACGACCGTGCGCGTGCCGCTCAGCGATGTCGGGTACCAGGCGTTCCGGGCGACGGTCGATGACGATTGGACGGCTGAGCCGCTTCCGCTGCAGATCGTCGTCCGCGACTCGACACCGGGACGCGCGGCATGAGGGTCGTGTTCGCGCCGGACAGCTTCAAGGGCTCGATCACGGCGGCCGACGCCGCTGCGGCCCTCGCCGACGGCTGGACGTCGGTGGATCCGACGGCCCACATCGTGCTGCGTCCGATGGCGGACGGCGGCGAGGGCACCGTCGAGGCGTTCGCAGCCGCCGTGACCGGGTCGGAGCGGATGCCGGTGACCGTGGATGGTCCGGCCGGCGTCCCCGTGCAGACGGCGTGGCTGCTGCTGCCGCCGACGTCGGATGCTCCGCACGGTACGGGGGTGATCGATCTCGCCTCGACGTCGGGGATCGAGCTGCTCGATGAACTGCGCCCGTTCGAAGCCGACAGCTCGGGGTTCGGGCAGGCGATCGCCGCTGCCCTCGATCATGGTGTCTCGCGGCTCGTGCTGGGGATCGGTTCCAGCGCCTCGACCGACGGCGGCACCGGCATGCTCACCGCGCTCGGTGCGCGATTCCTCGACAGCGATGGGGCACCGGTCGAGCCTGGTGCCCGGGGCCTCGCGGACATCGCTGAGGTGGACGTCACTGCACTGCGCGCGGCACCGGACACTCTCGTCCTCACGGACGTGACCAATCCGTTGACCGGCCACCGCGGTGCAGCCGCGGTGTTCGGGCCGCAGAAGGGTCTGACCGCGCAATCCGACATCAAGGCGGTGGATGCCTCGCTGGCCAGGCTCGCTCGGCTGATGGATCTGGATCCGGACCTCCAGGGCTCCGGCGCTGCGGGAGGCGTCGGCGGCGCGCTCGTCGCATGGGGGGCGGTGCTGGCGTCCGGTGCGCAGGAGGTCGCGCGCCTGGTCGATCTCGCAGGGACCCTCGAGGGCGCCGACGTCGTCGTGACCGGTGAAGGGTCGTACGACGGCCAGTCGGGGGACGGCAAGGTCCCCTCGTACGTCGCGGGGCTCGGAGATGCCGTGGGCGCGCGTGCGGCGCTCGCTGCCGGTCGCGTCACCCCGGATGCCGACACGGGGCCGTTCGCGGCGGTGGTGTCGCTGACCGAGCTCGCTGGATCGTCGGATGCCGCGCTCGCTGGGCCTGCACGGCACCTGCGGGCGGCGGGTGCTGCGCTGGCTCGCACGCTCATTGCGTGAGTGCTCGACGGGCACGATTCCCACGGCCAGAGCACGTGGCGGCGCCCTCGCGTTGACATCGTGAGACGGCGGCCATAGACTCGCAGAACGAGTTGGGAATACGCTTTCCCACTTCCTCCGACGAAGATGCAGAGGACCCATGTCGGCAACGCAGCAGAACGCAACGATGACCCTGGCGCTGGCTCAGGAGCGCACCGAACCCAATGGCTTCGCCCGGTGGTGGTCGCGCAACTGGCACCCCGTGGTCTTCGTCGTCGCGGTGCTGGCGCTCTGGTGGGTGGCGACCGCGCTGAAGTGGGTCCAGCCGTTCATCATCCCGTCGCCGGGCGACACGTGGAACGCCTTCGCCGACAACGTGCCGTACCTGATGCAGCACACCTGGGTGACGACGTACGAGACCGTGATCGGCTTCGTCATCGCCGTGGTGGTCGGCCTCTTCGTCGCCGTGGTGATGGTCTACTCGAAGGGGCTCGAGCAGACGCTGTACCCCGTCATCCTGTTCGCGCAGGTCATCCCCAAGATCGCGATCGCCCCGCTGTTCGTCGTCTGGCTGGGTTTCGGCGCATCGCCGAAGATCCTCGTCGCCGTGCTCATGGCGTTCTTCCCCGTCGTCATCTCGGGCCTCGCCGGGCTCCGCACCGTCGACCCGGAGATCCTGCAGCTGACCTCGACCATGGGGGCGGGCAAGTTCAAGACGTTCCTGAAGGTCCGGCTCCCTGCGTCCCTTCCCGAGCTGCTCTCCGGGCTGAAGGTGGCAGCGACCCTCGCCGTCACCGGCGCGGTCGTCGGCGAGTTCGTCGGGGCCAACGAGGGGCTCGGCTACGTCATCCTCCAGGCCAACGGCAACCTCGACACCGCGATGCTGTTCGCGGCGCTCATCATCATGTCGCTCATGGGAGTCGTGCTGTTCGCGATCATCCAGATCGCCGAGAAGTTCCTCATCCCGTGGCACTCGTCCAAGCGCGACGTGGCCGCAGCCACCGTTCGGCTGTAGACACCGTCCGTCTCTGAAACCCCCAACGAAAGCAGGAACACACTGATGAAGAAGTCAGGCAACATCCTCTCCGTCGCAGCGCTGCTCACGGCATCCGCCCTCGCCCTCACCGGCTGCGGCGGGGCGAGCGAGACCCCGGCATCGGAGGGGGACGCCGGCGGCGAGATGACCGACGTGACCCTGATGCTCAACTGGTACCCGTACGGCGAGCACGCGGCGTTCTACTACGGCGTCGAACAGGGCATCTTCGAGGA
Organism: Microbacterium sp. Bi121; assembly: GCF_918698005.1. Taxonomy (GTDB): domain Bacteria; phylum Actinomycetota; class Actinomycetes; order Actinomycetales; family Microbacteriaceae; genus Microbacterium. Next base: position 175,890 of record NZ_CAKKLJ010000007.1, on the reverse strand, counting down.
CCACGGCATCAACCTCACGATCAAGGCGGGGCAGGGCTCGACGAAGACTGCCCAGGCCGTCGGACAGGGACAGGTCGACTTCGGGTGGGCCGACACCCCCGCCGTGCTGGCCAACATCGACAAGGGCGTCGCGATCAAGAGCGTCGGCGTCTTCCTGCAGACGACGCCTTCCGCTGTGCAGGTGTTCGCCGACTCGGGCATCGAGAGTCCTGAGGATCTCAAGGGCAAGACGATCGCCGTGTCCGCCGGCGATGCGCCGACCACGACCTTCCCGGTCTACCTGGATGCCGTGGGTCTCAAGGAGTCCGACGTCAAGCAGCAGAACCTCGATGCCGCCGGCAAGATCGCAGCCGTGCTCTCCGGTCAGGTCGACGGACTGATCGGCTTCGCACACGACCAGGGCCCGACCATCGCGGCCAAGAGCGGCAAGGAGATGCGGTACCTCCGCTACTCGGACGCCGGGCTGAACTTCTTCAGCAATGGCCTCGTCGCGCCCACGAGCACGATCGAGAGCGACCCCGAGCTCGTCAAGGAGCTGGTCGCCGCGACCTCCGAGGCGTTCACCGCCGCGCAGGAGGACCCGGAGGCCGCGGTCGCGGCCATGGACGGCAAGGACCCGCAGATGCCGGCGAAGGACGTGCTGCTGGACCAGTGGCAGGAGACCATCAAGCTGCTCAGCACCGCGGCCACAGAGGGCAAGGCCCCCGGCACCAACGCGACCGAGGACTGGGAGGCAACGCTCTCGGTGCTCTCGGACGCCGGTCTCATCTCGGGTGACGGCGACGTCGACACCTACTTCGACGCGTCGTTCGCGCCAGGCGAGTAAGGGGCATCGGGATGCCGGCACCGCAGATTCAGGAGAAAGAACAGATGATGGCGACACCGGGCACGGACTCCGTGCTGCAGATCACCGACCTCGCGATCCGTTTCGCATCCAAGCGCGGGGAGGTCACCGCCCTCGAGGGGGTCGACCTCGACGTCCAGGAGGGCGAGTTCATCACGATCGCCGGCCCGTCGGGGTGCGGAAAGTCGACGCTCCTGAAGGCGGTTGCCGGCCTCACGACCCCGAGCGCCGGCTCGGTGCGGCTGCGCGGCGACGAGGTCAAGGGCCCGCGGCAGGACATCGGCTACGTCTTCCAGCGCGCAGCCCTGCTGGAGTGGCGCAGCGTCCGCGGCAACATCCTGCTGCAGGCGGAGATGCGCGGCATGGACATGCGCAAGGCGCAGGCCCGTGCGGACGAGCTCATCGAGATGACCGGGCTGACCGGATTCGAGAAGGCTCTTCCGCACGAGCTGTCCGGCGGAATGCAGCAGCGCGTGTCACTGTGCCGCGCCCTGCTGCACGAGCCGCGCGTCCTGCTCATGGACGAGCCGTTCGGTGCACTGGACGCCCTCACCCGCGAACGGATGAACGTCGAGCTGAATCGCATCTGGAGCCAGACCGGCACCACGGTCCTGCTCGTCACGCACAGCGTCGCCGAGGCCGTCTACCTCGCCAGTCGTGTCATCGTGATGAGCCCGCGTCCAGGACGCATCCTCGAGGAGCACCGCATCGACCTGCCGGGGCAGCGCGACTACGCCGGCACGCTGGAGACGCCCGAGTTCCACCGCGTCTCCAGCCGCGTGCGCGAGCTGCTCGGGGCACCAGCGGTCGCCGACTGACTCGCGGGTCGTCGAGCGAGCGGAGCGAATCGAAGCCTCTTCAGCCTCCGAGAGCCGCCGACACGACGGCGCGGGCCTCCGCCTGCACCTCGGCGAGATGCTCCGAGCCCTTCAGGCTCTCGGCGTACAGCTTGTAGACGTCCTCGGTGCCGGACGGGCGGGCCGCGAACCAGGCGTGCTCGGTCTGCACCTTCAGCCCGCCGATCGCGGCTCCGTTGCCCGGCGCGTGCGACAGCTTCGCGCTGATCTCCTCGCCGGCGAGCGTCGTCGCCGTGACGGACTCGGGTGCGAGCTTCGACAGCGTCGACTTCTGCTCGGGCGTGGCCGGTGCGTCGACCCGCTGGTAGGCGGATGCTCCGAACGCCTGCTCCAGCTCCCGGTAGCGCTCTGACGGGGACTTGCCGGTGACGGCGATGATCTCGGCCGCGAGAAGGCAGAGAAGGATGCCGTCCTTGTCGGTCGTCCACGCGCTGCCGTCTCGGCGCAGGAACGACGCTCCGGCCGATTCCTCACCTCCGAACGCCACGGAGCCGTCGAGCAGGCCAGGGACGAACCACTTGAAGCCGACGGGGACCTCGAGCAGTCTGCGGCCGAGCGACTCGGCGACGCGATCGATGATCATCGACGACACCAGTGTCTTGCCGATCGCGGCATCCCGCGGCCAGTCCGCGCGGTGCGAGAAGAGGTAATCGATGGCGACGGCGAGGTAGTGGTTGGGGTTCATCAGGCCGGCATCCGGCGTCACGATGCCGTGGCGGTCGGCATCCGCATCATTGCCGGTGAGGACGTCGAAGTCGCCCTTCTTCGCGACGAGGGATGCCATGGCCGAGGGCGAGGACGGATCCATCCGGATCTTCTCGTCCCAGTCCAGGGTCATGAAGCGCCAGGTCGGATCGACCTCGGGGTTGACGACTGTCAGGTCGAGGCCGTGCATCTCCTTGATGAGTGCCCAGTAGTCGACGGATGCTCCGCCGAGCGGGTCGGCGCCGATGCGGACGCCGGCGTTCTTGATCGCCTCGACGTCGATGATCGACGGCAGATCGCGGACGTAGGCGTCCCGGAAGTCGTAGCTCGGCAGGGCATCCCAGTCGATGTCGGCGAAGCTCTGGGCCTTGACGCCTTCGAGGCCGCCCTCGATCAGCTCGTTCGCGCGGTCGGCGATCCAGCTCGTGGCGTCGGTGTCCGCCGGCCCGCCGTGCGGGGGGTTGTACTTGAAGCCGCCGTCGCGGGGAGGGTTGTGCGACGGGGTGACGACGATGCCGTCGGCTCGCTCAGCCGCATCCGGAGCCAGCGTGCGGTTGTACGTCAGGATGGCGTGGCTGAGCGCCGGGGTCGGCACCCACGAGTCGCGGGAGTCGACGCGGATGTCGACGCCGTTGGCGACGAGCACCTCGATCGCGCTGCGCTCGGCGGGGAGCGAGAGGGCGTGGGTGTCCCGGCCGAGGAACAGCGGGCCGGTGATGCCCTGCTCGCGCCGGTAGTCCACGATCGCCTGGGTGGTGGCGAGGATGTGATTCTCGTTGAAGCTACCGGAGAGCGAGGAGCCGCGGTGGCCGCTCGTGCCGAAGACGACGCGCTGTGCCGGGTCGGACGGGTCAGGATGCCGGTCGTAGTACGCGGCGATCAGTTCGTCGACATCGATGAGGTCACTTTCCTCCGCGGGGAGGCCGGCACGGCTGGTCATGGGTCCAGTGTGCCCCGATCTCGGCTCGTGCGCACCCTGCGTGACGCAGACGGAAGCCCGACACAGGGCTAGGGTGAAACGCGTGACTGAACGGCGCACCTACAGCTACCTGGGCCCTGCGGGCACTTTCACCGAAGCGGCACTGGACCAGGTCGCCGAGGCTCGGGGGCAGGATTGGCGCCCCGTCCACAACGTCGGTGAAGCGCTGGGGGATGTGCTCGAGGGGCGCAGCCACGCCGCGATGATCGCGATCGAGAACTCGATCGAGGGCGGGGTCTCGACGACCCAGGATGCGCTGGCGACACTCCCAGGGCTCCGAATCGTCGGCGAGTACCTGGTGAAGGTGAACTTCGTGCTCGTCGCGCCGCGGGGGACGAAACTCGAGGACGTCACGGTCATCGCAGCTCATCCCGTCGCGTACGCTCAGTGCCACGGCTGGCTCGGCGAGCACCTGCCGAGGCACTCCCATGTTCCGGCAGCCAGCAACGTGGCATCCGCCATCGGCGTGCTCGACGGATCCTCGCCCGCTCAGGCGGCGATCGCGCCCCCAGGGATCGTGCAGCACTACGACGTGGACGTGCTCGCATCGGAGATCGGCGACAACACGTCGGCCGTCACGCGGTTCGTCCTCGTGACGCGCACCGCCATGCCGCCGGAACCGACCGGCGCCGACAAGACCTCGCTCATCGTCGAGCTGCCGCACGATCACCCCGGTGCTCTGCTCGACATGCTCGAGCAGTTCTCAACCAGAGGGATCAATCTCTCGTTGATCGAGTCGCGTCCGATCGGCGACGCTCTCGGACGCTACCGTTTCGTGATCGACGCCGATGGGCACGTGGCGGACGAGCGCATGGCTGACGCGCTGCTCGGCATCCGCCGATTCAGCCCTCGGGTGGTGTTCCTCGGGTCGTACCCCCGGGCCGATCGCCGGGTCGTGCAGTATCCGGACCGCTACGCCGACGACGTGTTCGTCGAGGCGCGCGACTGGCTGCGCGGGCTCATCACGGGTGAGCCCGACGCCTGAGGCGCTGCCGGTCGTCGAGCGGGGGCCGCGGTCCGCTCAGTGCTCTTCGTACCTCGGCCAGGAGCTGCCAGGCGACATGTGCGAGTACAGGGCGCCCTTGGCGACTTCGAGGCTCGGATAGCGCCCGGTCTCGGCATCCGCTGCCGCCATCACGACGATGTAGTCCTCGTCCTCGTGACGGATGCTGCCGACGACCCCGTTCGTCCCGTACGCGACCCAGAGGCCGCGCGTCTGCGTGGTGCTCATCATCGAACTCCTTCCCTCACCGGTAAGCCGACCGTACTCCCGCCCGCGCGTTCCGGCCAGCCCTCTGTTCGCTCGCGCCCCACGTGCCGTATCACTTCGGTCGGTTGCGAGCGCTCAGAACCGACCGAACCGATACGGCATCGGCGACGGCGCAGCGTCGGCGATGGAGAGCGCGACGGGGCGCTACAGGGCGGCGGTGACGAGCTCGAGGGTCTGAGCGCGGCCGGTCGCGGCATCCATCGCCTCGGCGTCGTACGCGCCGGCGACAGGAGAGAGCATGACCTCGTCGACGCCGAGCTTCGTCGCGAAGTCGCGGAGCTCCGCGGCGACGGACTCACCGGTGCCGACGAACCAGCGCGAGCGTGCGGCTTCGACCACCTGGTCGGTGGCGGGATCGGATGCCGCTGCACGCGCCTCGTCGACCGTCTCGAGCGCGACGAGCGGCTTGTTCAATCGCAGGCGGGACATCATGCGCAGCTGCGGGAGGGCGCGCTGCTCCGCCTCCTCTGCCGTGGGGGCTGCGACGACGTTGACGGTAAGGAAGGTCCGCGGCTCGGGGTGCGCCTCGCTCGGCTGGTAGCCGGCGCGGTAGAGATTGAGCGCGCGTTCGAGCCCCTGGCCGGAGAAGTGATTGGCGAAGACGTAGGGGAGGCCCTGGGATGCCGCGAGCTGCGCCGAGTAGTCGCTGGAGCCGAGCAGCCACACCTCGGGGACGCCGACAGCGGCGGGCGTCGCGTGGACGTTGTACTCGCCGCCTGACGTGAAGCGCAGGGTCGCGCCTTCGCTGCCGAGGAGCAGGGAGATGTCCTGGACGTGACGGGGGAACTGCTCGACGTCGCTGGTTGTGCCCGCGGTCCGCAGCAGCTGGGTGATGACCGGGTCGCTGCCGGGGGCGCGGCCGAGGCCGAGGTCGATGCGCCCCGGAGCGATCGCCTCGAGGGCGGCGAACTGCTCGGCGACGATGAGGGGGGCGTGGTTCGGCAGCATGACGCCGCCTGAGCCGAGTCGCATCGTCTTCGTCCGCGTCGCGGCTGCCGCGATGAGAACAGGTGGAGAGGTGGATGCCACGGCAGGCATGTTGTGGTGCTCGGCGAACCAGTAGCGGCGGTAGCCGAGGCGGTCAGCGGTCTCGGCGAGCGACATGGAGGCGGCGATCGCCTCGGCGCTGGTCTGGCCGGTGCGCACCGGGACGAGGTCGAGCACGGACAGGGCGGGGGCTGCAGCAGTCATCACTTCTGGCAACCCGGCGGCGAGCGCGGGCATTCCCCCGCGTAGTCTTTGCGCATGGACGCCATGCTCTTCTACGTTCTCGTCGGCGCAGTGATCGTGGCGGCCATCGCGCGGTGGCGCGGGTGGCCCGCACCCTTGCTGGTCACGGTCGTGGCGCTCGCGGCATCCTTTCTGCCGTTCATCCCCGACCTGGATCTCGACGGCCATCTGCTGCTGAACCTGGTTCTGCCGCCGCTGCTGTATTCGGCGGCGTTGGATGTGTCGTTCGTGGGCTTCAAGCGGAGTCTGCCGCAGATCCGGCGGCTCGGGATCTGGCTGGTGCTGATCACGGCGGCCGCCGCCGGACTCGTCGCCTGGCTGATCTTCCCGGCTCTGACGCTTCCCGGGGCGCTGCTGCTGGGAGCGATCGTGGCGCCGCCGGATGCCGTGTCGGCCGCCGCCATCGGCCGAAAGCTCGGATTGCCCAGACGCATCATGACGGTGCTGTCGGGGGAGAGCCTCATCAACGACGCCACCTCGCTGACGCTGTATCGGGTGTTCGCGGCGATCATCGCGGGTGCGACGCTCACGGTGTGGGACGGCATCTGGCAGTTCGCTCTGGCCGTAGTGGTCGGCGTCGTCATCGGACTGGTGTTCGGCATCATCCTGCATCAGTTGCGGATGCGAGTGGCTGATCCGGTCGTCATCGGAACGTTCGGACTGCTCGTGCCGTTCGGGGCATATGCGATCGCCGAACACCTGGGCGGGTCGGGCGTGCTGGCCGTGGTCGCGATGGGGCTGTACGTCGGGTTCAACGCGCCGCGCACCGACTACACGACCAGGCAGCAGGAGGCGCCGCTGTGGTTGTCGGCGGATCTGCTGCTGGAGAGCTTCGTCTTCGCGTACATCGGCCTGCAGTTCAAGCGCGTGCTGAGCGACCTGGGCGACGAGTCGGTGTGGCACATCCTGCTGCTGTCGGGGGCTGTGCTGCTGGTCGTGCTGCTGGTGCGGCCGCTGTACATCTATCCGGCTCACGCGCTCGCTCGCTGGCAGGAGCGAGCACGATTGCGCCGCTGGGATCGAGCGGTGGCCGCAGGGCGGTTCGATGAGAGCCGGCAGAGACCGGGGCGCCCTCCGGTCACCGCGGAGCAGATGAAGGCGCGGCTCACCGAGCCGGCGCTGGACTGGAAGGACAATGCCGTCATCTCGTGGGCGGGCATGCGAGGCGTCGTGACCTTGGCGACGGCGCTCGCCGCGGCCGATATCGCCGAGCTGCCGACCGGACCCTCGCACGCGATCGTGATCGTCGCCTTCATCGTGACCGTCGCGACGCTTCTGCTGCAGGGGCTGACGCTGCCTCTGCTGATCCGTCGGCTGGGTGTCGCGGGGGATGCGGATGAAGAAGCGGATGCCGCGGCCATGGCTGCCGTGCGCGCGCGGAGCAGGGAGGCGGGCAAGGCGTTCCTGGCGTCGCAGCGTAAGGTTTGGGCGGGCAAGTACGGCGAGGCGGAGATGAAAGCGTTCGACATGTTCGCGTCGCGGATGACGCGGGTGGAGACCGACACGGATCAGGCGCAGGAGGTCGAGGATTCGATGCCCAAGCCGTCATATGAGGACCTCGTGGCGCTGTCGAAGGGGTGGCTGCACGTGCGGCGCGAGGTTCTCCTCGCCGAGCGCGACGCCGACAACCTCGACGAGGAGCTGATGCGTGAGCTCATGACGGCGATCGATGCCGAAGAGCTTGCGCTCGACACCCGCGGTGCGACGCGGACGCCGGGGCGGGCGTAGCTCTGGGTGCGCGCCGTCAGCTCGCGCAGGTGGTGAACGACTCGGCCATCGTCTGAGAAACGAGGTCCTTGGCGTCCTGCGACGTCTGCAGGTCCTTGCCCTCGGCGAGGTTCGCGAGGTCCTGGTCTGATACCTCGGATTCGAGGAACGCGTCGGCGACGCAGTCGAGCTGCTCGTCGGTGAGGGCGTCGCCCTGGCCTGCCTCTTCGAGGATCGATGCGATTCCGTCGCTGAGTTCGTCGGCTGAAGGACGGCCTGCGCCGCCGCCGGAGCACGCCGTGAGGGAAATCGCCACGGCCGCCACAGGAAGGGCGAGGAGCAGGCGGGTGCGAGTGCGCAGGTTGCTGTTCATGGCGTCAACGGTAGGCGGCCGCGACCGGTGCGTCGATGGGTAGGGGTATCCGGGTGATGTTTTTGTGGCGGCTAACGCGAATTGCTTGGATGCTGCTTGGCCGCGCGCTCGTTCCCGCGCTTGTAGTTGCCCGTCCAGCGAGCCATCGCGCCCTGCGGGTCGGAGCTCACGTCTTGGAGGAACTCTTCGGCGCGAGCGCCGCGAAGAACAGTCGCCTTGCGGCCGTGGTGCGTGATGGTCACGGTGTCGCCGCGCACCTCGTATTCGAACCCGTGTGCTGTGCTCATCAGTCCACGGTCCCAGAAGCCGGTGCCAGCACGAGCAGCTCGCCCACTTCGCACTGCAACGCGTCGCAGATCGCTCGCAGCGTCGAGTACCGGATTGCCCGAGCTCGATCGTTCTTCAGCACCGACAGATTAACGATCGAGACGCCCACCCGCGCGCTCAGTTCCGTGAGTGTCATGCCCCGCTCGGCGAGCAGCTCATCGAGCCGGCAGTGGATGCCGGTCTCCTCCTCGTCCGAAGCCGCCGGGGTCATACCAACCCCTCCGTGTCCTTCTGCAGCCTCGCGCCGTCGGCGACCATCATCCCGACGATCGCGATGATGACGCCGAGGAGCAGCAGTGTCACATCGACGCGATCGAGCACCCACAGCACGTCCCATTGCGGCAGCACGATCATCTCCGGACCGTCAGCAGTCAGCGTGCCGTCGGCGGCGACCGACACCTCGTAACCGAGTGCACGTACGGCCGCATCGACAGCCCAGGCGTGCAGCTGCGGGGCGATCGCGCCTGCGAGCATCGTCAACACGCCGACCGAGCCGAGACCCCACGCCAGCATGCGCACGAACGGCCTGCCGCGCAGCATCCGCACCGCGAGCATCACCGCCAGCGCACCACCGGCGATGATCACCAGGACGCCCAGCCCCTCCGCAGCCGCCTGCAGCACGCGCGGCAGCAGCAGCGGCTGGTCGCTGACGATGACGACTCCGCTGTAGTCGACGCGGTCGACGTCGCTCACCGGGCCGGTAGAGCTGATCGACGGCTCCCGCCCGGTGAGCAGATCGCTGCGCCCTGTCCAGTAGCTCGTGAAGAAGCCGGTGATCCTCGGGATGCTGCTGATCGCCGAACCGAGCAGCAGCATCCCGCCGAGTACCAGCGCGACGATCAGTGCGCCGCTGCGCCCCGGCCGAGAGGTCGTCGTGTTCATCAGACCAGCCCTTCCGTCTCGCGCTGCAGATGCGCGCCGTGACGCAGGACCGCCGCGAGAGCAGCGAATGCGAGGCCTGCCGCGATCGGCCAGAACGGGAAGTTCACGACGAACGCCTCCTGCGGCCACCACGCAGCGAGCACGTCCTCCACGCCGGCCACCTCCTCATAGCCTCCGCCGGAATACGAGAGCAGCTCTGCCGACGCCATGCTCCCGGCGATGTCCGACAGCACCTGAGCGGCGACGCCGCCTGCGCTGACGATGACCGCGATCACCATCGACGCCTGCGCCAGGACCGGAGCGAAGGCGCGCCCGCGGATCAACTGGAAGCAGGCGAGAGCGACCATGCTCGCGATCGCACCCGGCAGGATCCACCACAGTGCCTGGCCGATCGCCCAGCAGATGCGCGCCCCGAAGCTCAGACCGTTCACGACCACGTCGGCGGACACGAACCCACCGCCCTCTCGCGTCGCCGTCGTCCCCTCCACGAACGCGCCGTCGGGCAACGTCGGCCAGTAGGTCTGCGTCGGGACGGTGATCGGCACTGCCGTCTGAACCAGCGTCGTGATCGTCGTGACGATCGCGCCGACCAGCGCGATTCCCGCCCACAGCACCGCGACGGCAAGAGTCACGCGAACGAGCGAGGGGACGCCATCCGGCAGCATGCGTCTGCGCGCACTCGGACGGAGGAACAGGACGATCACCGCGATGCACAGCGCGACGACGAGCGCGGCAGCGGCGAACCACAGGAACATGCCCATCAGAAGCCTCCATATCGACATTCGTTGTTATCGATGCTCGTTAACATAACGACTCTCGATAACTGCGTCAAGGGTCGGGTATGCCGACGGCGAACACGGCCTCAAGCGGCGCACCGGATAGTTACTCTCGTAACCAAGCACTCCCGGACCGGAGAGTGCCCAAAGGAGTTGACATGTTCGAGAGATTCACGGACCGAGCCCGTCGTGTGGTCGTCCTCGCCCAAGAAGAGGCGAAGATGCTCAACCACAACTACATCGGCACCGAGCACATCCTGCTCGGCCTCATCCACGAGGGTGAGGGCGTCGCAGCCAAGGCCCTCGAGAGTCTCGGCATCTCCCTCGACGCCGTGCGCGAGCAGGTGCAGGACATCATCGGCCAGGGTCAGCAGCAGCCGACCGGCCACATCCCCTTCACCCCGCGCGCCAAGAAGGTGCTCGAGCTCAGCCTCCGTGAGGCACTGCAGCTCGGCCACAACTACATCGGCACCGAGCACATCCTCCTCGGCCTCATCCGCGAGGGCGAGGGCGTAGCCGCACAGGTACTCGTCAAGCTCGGCGCCGACCTGAACAAGGTGCGCCAGCAGGTCATCCAGCTGCTCTCCGGCGCCCCCGGTCGCGAGCCGGCCGCCGTCGGCGCGCAGGCGCACGACAACGCCCAGAGCGGCGCCCAGGGCGGATCGGCCGTCCTCGACCAGTTCGGACGCAACCTCACCCAGGCGGCGCGCGACAACAAGCTCGACCCGGTCATCGGCCGCGAGAAGGAGGCCGAGCGGGTCATGCAGATCCTCTCGCGCCGCTCCAAGAACAACCCCGTCCTGATCGGCGAGCCCGGCGTCGGCAAGACCGCCGTCGTCGAGGGTCTCGCCCAGGCCATCGTCAAGGGCGACGTTCCCGAGACGCTGAAGGACAAGCAGCTGTACTCGCTCGACCTCGGTTCGCTCATCGCCGGATCCCGCTACCGCGGCGACTTCGAAGAGCGTCTCAAGAAGGTCACCAAGGAGATCCGCACTCGCGGCGACATCATCGTCTTCATCGACGAGATCCACACCCTTGTCGGTGCAGGTGCCGCCGAGGGCGCGATCGACGCCGCCAGCATCCTGAAGCCGCTCCTCGCACGCGGCGAGCTGCAGACGATCGGCGCCACGACGCTCGACGAGTACCGCAAGCACTTCGAGAAGGATGCCGCGCTCGAGCGCCGCTTCCAGCCGGTGCAGGTGAACGAGCCGACGCTCCCGCACGCGATCAACATCCTCAAGGGGCTGCGCGACCGCTACGAGGCGCACCACAAGGTGCAGATCACCGACGGCGCTCTCGTCGCAGCGGCGAACCTCGCCGACCGCTACGTCTCCGACCGCTTCCTGCCTGACAAGGCCATCGACCTGATCGATGAGGCAGGGGCCCGCCTGCGCCTGTCGATCCTGTCCAGCCCGCCCGAGCTGCGCGAGTTCGACGACAAGATCGCCAAGGTCCGCGAGCAGAAGGAAGCGGCCTCCGAGGAGCAGGACTTCGAGAAGGCCGCAGCCCTGCGCGACGAGGAGAAGAGCCTCCTCGCCGAGCGTCTGCGCCTGGAGAAGCAGTGGAGAAGCGGCGACGTCGCCACCCACGCGGTCGTCGACGAGGGCCTGATCGCCGAGGTTCTCGCGCAGGCCACCGGCATCCCGGTGTTCAAGCTCACCGAAGAGGAGTCCAGCCGACTCGTCTTCATGGAGAAGGCACTGCACCAGCGCGTCGTCGGTCAGGAAGAGGCGATCGCCGCCCTGTCCCGCACGATTCGTCGTCAGCGCGCCGGTCTGAAGGACCCGAAGCGTCCTTCCGGCTCGTTCATCTTCGCCGGCCCGACCGGTGTCGGAAAGACCGAGCTCGCCAAGGCGCTCGCCGAGTTCCTGTTCGACGACGAAGCCGCGCTCATCTCGCTCGACATGAGCGAGTTCGGCGAGAAGCACACCGTCTCGCGTCTGTTCGGTGCCCCTCCCGGATTCGTCGGATTCGAAGAGGGTGGTCAGCTGACGGAGAAGGTGCGCCGCAAGCCGTTCTCGGTCGTGCTGTTCGACGAGATCGAGAAGGCACACCCCGACATCTTCAACTCGCTGCTGCAGATCCTCGAAGAGGGTCGCCTCACCGACGGCCAGGGTCGCGTCGTGGACTTCAAGAACACGGTCATCATCATGACCACGAACCTCGGTTCGTCCGCGATCGCCGGCGGCCCCGTCGGCTTCCAGATCGAGGGCAACGCCCAGACCAGCTACGAGCGGATGAAGGGCAAGGTCGACGAAGAGCTGAAGCGCCACTTCAAGCCCGAGTTCCTCAACCGCGTCGACGACGTCATCGTCTTCCCGCAGCTGTCGAAGGACGAGCTCGTCCAGATCGTCGATCTGTTCGTGAAGCGCCTCGGCGACCGTCTGCTCGACCGCGACATGACGGTGGAGCTGACTCAGGCGGCCAAGGAGCGGCTCATCGAGATCGGCTTCGACCCGGCGCTCGGCGCCAGGCCGCTGCGCCGTGCGATGCAGCGCGAGATCGAGGACCAGCTGTCGGAGAAGATCCTGCACGGCGAGCTGAACCCCGGCGACCACGTGAAGGTGGATGCCGCGAACGGACAGTTCCTGTTCGAGACCGGTCCGCGCGGCGAGAAGGTCGCTGTCGGAATCAACACCAACGGCGGCGCGATCACCGCGACACCCGACCTGGCGGCAGCCTCGGGCGAGTGACGCATTGACGAGAGGGGGCGGATGCTTCGGCATCCGCCCCCTCTCGTGTGCCCGTGCCGGGGCACAACTGCGGACCCGAGGCGCGACACGCCGCGGATTCCCGCTGTCACACGGCGCGTCGTTCCTGGCATCCGAAGCTGTGCTCCATCGACGCGGCGCACAGGGTCTCGCGGCGGCGAGTTCTAGGCTTGAGGGGTGAGCTACACCGTCCGCCCAGCGCGCAGCGCCGACATCCTCGGCATCCATCACCTGCTGTCGCCCCTGGTCGAGCGACGCATCCTGCTCGGCAAGGACCTGGCGGTGCTCTACGGCGCCGTACAGGAGTTCGTCGTCGCCGAGAAGGACGGTCAGCTCATCGGATGCGGCGCACTGCACGTCATGTGGGAGGACCTCGGCGAGATCCGCACGCTCATCGTGCGCGACGACTGGCTGCGACACGGCGTCGGCCGCGCGATCGTCGAGGCTCTCGAGTCTCGCGCCGACGAGCTGGGGCTGACAAGGCTGTTCTGCCTGACGTTCGAGGTGGACTTCTTCACCAGGCGAGGCTTCTCGCAGATCGGCGAGCAGGTCGTCGACCCCGACGTCTACTCGCAGTTGCTACGCAGCCCCGATGAGGGCGTTGCCGAGTTCCTCGATCTCGCCCACGTGAAGCCGAACACGCTCGGCAACACCCGGATGCTGAAGAATCTGTGATGGTGCAGAGCACATGACCCCGAGCAAAGCCGTCTACCGGCGCAGACGACTCTTCTTCTTCAGCGGGATCCTGTTGCTGCTCGTGGCGATCGCCGTCGCCGTATGGCTCATCATCGCCCAGCCATGGGCAGACGCCGCGAGCGGCGACCCTGATCCGGCCAAGACGCCGTCGGCGAGTCCGACTGCCTCCGACTCCGAGACCCCGGCACCGACGGCTACCACTGACACGCCCGGCCCCGAGCCCACTGAAACCGCGGCGGGGACGGCCCCTTGTCGCTCGGCCGACGTCGTGATCGAAGCGGTCACCGACGCGGAGAGCTACCAAGCGGGCACGAACCCCAGACTCTCGATCTCGCTGAAGAACAGCAGCTCGGCCGACTGCACGATCGATGTCGGCTCCGCGACGCAGGTGTTCACGGTTTCCAGCGGTGACGACGTGTGGTGGCGTTCGACTGACTGCCAGGAGAATCCGAGCAGCATGGTCGTGACGCTGAAAGCGGGCCAGGAGGCCACGAGCGCTGAGCCGATCACCTGGGATCGCACCCGCTCCAGCACCTCCACCTGCGAAGAGAAGAACCGGCCGCGAGCCCCCGGTGGCGGAGCTTCGTATCACGTTGCGGTGTCGATTGGCGGGTTCGATGCCGTGAATACGCGACAGATCCTGCTCTACTGATCCATCTGGGTTAGGATTGATCGACTCTCGGCATACATCGGCGAAGACCATCCCCAGTGGCGTCGTATTCAGCGTCCCCAGCGCTTCGACATTTCGCGGATCGAGAGTCCGAGGGCCCTTTCGAGTCGTCCAATCCCCAATGGATGGCCCGAAAGGGCCCCACTTTATGCTTGAAGACATGGCAGCGAAGAAGTCCCCCAAGCCCCGTCCAGAGGAATTCCGCTCTGAAGCGCTCGCTCAGGCGCTCGAGAAGCAGGACGTAGCGGCGGTCGCACTGGCACTGCGCCACGGCAACACCGTCGTCCCGCTGCTGCGCGCCGGTGTCCGGGACAACCCGCTCGACGGGGGCGAGGTCTGGACGTTCCGCGACCCGAACACGGGGGACGTCGCCCTGCTGCTGTTCAGCGACGCGAAGAACAAGCCGACGAATCTGCCACCGGGCGTCGGGATCTACTCGCCGGAGTGGCTGCGGCAGTTCCTCACCCAGCACGGTGAGACGATCACGACCGTGTTCCTCGACATCGCAGGCCCCCACCCGATGCAGGCGTCGCCCGATGACCTGCTGAAGGCGTTGGGGTAGCGGGTTCGACTCGCTGCGCTCGCTCAACCCGTTTCATCTGCGCGGCCGTCGGCCGCTCCGCTCAACGTCCGGCGGCGGGGAAGCCGTGCGCACTCAGAACGGGGGGATGGCATCCTCGTGACGACGAGGCGCGGCGGGCGCTGACCGGGGGATGCGCATCCGCACTGCGTCCAGAGCATCCGCCAGCTTCTCGGAGCGTTCGTCGACGACGCGTGTGTAGCCGAGCCTCGCCGCTTCACTGCGACGCTGAGCCGCCTGCGTCACTGGCCGGATCTCGCCCGCGAGCGACAGCTCGCCCACCGCGGCGGTGGTGCGCGGCACCGACACCCCGGTGATGGCACCGGCCACGGCGATCGCGATCGCCAGGTCTGCGGCCGGCTCGGTGAAGCGCACCCCGCCCACCGTCGAGACGTAGACGTCGAGCTTGGACGTGGCGATGCGTCCCCGCTTCTCGAGGATCGCCAGCACCATCGCGACACGCGCAGAATCCAGCCCCGACACCACGCGACGCGGATTCGGCGCCGAGGTCTCGACGGTCAGGGCCTGCACCTCGACGGGCATTGCTCTGCGCCCCTCCATCGCGATGGCCACGCACGTGCCCGGCTCGGTGGAACCATGGCCGAGGAACAGCCCCGACGGGTCGGGAACCTCGGCGATGCCGTCGCCGGTCATCTCGAAGCATCCGACCTCATCCGTGGGCCCGAACCTGTTCTTCAGCGCGCGAATGAACCGCAGTGCCGTCTGTCGATCGCCCTCGAAATGGCACACGACGTCGACGAGGTGCTCGAGGATGCGAGGGCCGGCCACCTGCCCGTCCTTCGTCACGTGACCGACGATGATGATCGGCAGATGCCGTTCCTTCGCCACGCGGATGAGGGTCGCAGCCACCTCGCGCACCTGGCTCGGCTGGCCGGCCGCGCCGTCGGACAGCGAGGACGACACGGTCTGCACCGAGTCGACGATCACCAGCTGCGGCTTCACCTCATCGATGTGCCCGAGGATCGTCGCCAGGTCTGTCTCGCTCGCCAGATACAGTTCGTCGTGCAGCGCACCGGTGCGCTCAGCCCGCAGTCGCACCTGTGCCTGGGATTCCTCCGCGCTCGCATAGAGAACCCGCCGCCCGCCACGGGCCGCTTGAGCGGCCACCTCGAGGAGCAGAGTCGACTTGCCGACGCCGGGCTCGCCGCTGAGCAGGATCGCTGCGCCGGGCACGATGCCGCCACCGAGAACTCGATCGAACTCGCCGACACCGCTCGATCGGCGCGGCGTGTCCGTGGTCGTCACCTGCGTGATCGGCCGGGCGGCTCGATCGAGGCCTGGTGCGACGGCGCTCACACGCGGCACGACGGTCGATGCCTCCTCGACGGTTCCCCACTGCTGGCACTCGCCGCAGCGGCCGACCCACTTCGACGTCGTCCACCCGCATTCGGAGCATTTGAACGGGGCGGGAGCCGGACGACGAGTTGCCATGTAGCAAGGCTATCGACGGGATCCGACATCCCTATCACCGAAAGGCATTATTCACGGCCCCGAAAACCACAGCTGACCAGGAGGTAGCAATAATCGAAGTATGGCTACCGCCCGGCCCGCATGCGGCCCGATCTCGACCTACTCCCGGGTGCAGATCCTGCACCTGGTGCAGTCGCGATCCCGCCGCACGATCGGCGAACTGTGCGAGGCGACCGGTCTCCATCAGAACACGATCCGCGAGCACCTGCAGCGCCTCGTCGAAGGCGGCTACGTCATCGTCGAGACCGAGCACCGCACCACGCGCGGACGGCCCCGCACGCTGTACAGCGCGGCCACCGGCACCCCCGAGGCATCCAGTCCCGTCGCCCGCGACAAGGTGACGGCCGCGGCTCGCCGCGGCGACCTCATGCGTCGTGCGCTGCCGGCCACGGCATCCGATCTCGGCCGGCAGGCCACCTATCAGCTCGACGCCCTCGTCGAGCACCTCGAAGAAAGCGGATTCGAGCCCGTCATCGACGACCGGAAGCTCACGATCGACCTCACGCCGTGCCCGCATGCCGCGGCCCGGCCCGAGGACCGCCCTGTGCTGTGCCGGGTGCATCTCGGTCTCATGCAAGGGGTGCTCACGCAGGCGGGCGGCCCACTCGCCGCCGGCTTCGTGCGCGACCCCGCGCTGCCTGAGGAGTGCACTGTGCAGTTGACGAGCACCGTGCAGTTGACGAGCACTGTACAGCTGAGGGACACCGCGGCCTGATCGCCGTCTGAGAGAGGGAGTCATCTGATGGAGTGGCTGGATCCGCTTGCATTGGCCAGGTGGCAGTTCGGTCTGACGACCGTTTACCACTACCTGTTCGTGCCGCTGACGATCGGCATGGCGCTCGCGGCGGCGATCTTCCAGACCGCGTGGGTGCGCACGGCGAAGATCCACTACCTGCACCTGACGCGCTTCTTCGGCAAGATCTTCCTCATCAACTTCGCCATGGGCGTCGTGACCGGCATCGTGCAGGAGTTCCAGTTCGGCATGAACTGGTCGGACTACTCCCGATTCGTCGGCGACGTCTTCGGTGCCCCGCTCGCCTTCGAGGGTCTGTTCGCGTTCTTCTTCGAGGCGACGTTCATCGGCGTGTGGATCTTCGGCTGGGACAAGCTGCCGAAGAAGCTGCACCTGATGAGCATCTGGTTCGTCGCGATCGGCAGCATCCTGTCGGCGTACTTCATCATCGCCGCCAACGCGTTCATGCAGAACCCGGTCGGCTACGAGTACAACCCGGTCACGAACCGCGCCGAGCTCGTCGACTTCTGGGCGCTGCTGACGAACCCTGTGGCGCTCGCCGCGTTCCCGCACACGATCTTCGGCGCGCTCATGTTCGCGGCAGGGGTCATCATCTCGGTCTCCGCCTGGCACATCTACCGCGGGCAGCACCTCGACACCATGCGCGTCTCGCTGAAGTTCGGCCTGTGGGGCATGCTCGTCTCCACCGCCGGCGTCGCCCTCACCGGTGACCAGCTGGGGCTGGCCATGTACGCCGCGCAGCCGATGAAGATGGCCGCGGCGGAGGCGACGTTCAACACCGTCTGCGGCGCCGATGCGTCCTTCAGCCTGTTCACGCTCGGCACACCGGACGGCTCGTCCGAGCTGTTCTCGATCCGCGTCCCCTACCTGCTGTCGCTGCTGTCGACGCACACGCTCGACGCCTGCGTGCACGGCATCAACGACCTGAACGCCGAATACGCCACGACATACGCAGATCTCGGGATCGACAACTTCGCACCGGTGCTGTGGATCACGTACTGGGCGTTCCGCTGGATGATCGGGCTGGGCATGCTGCACGCTTTCATCGCCCTCGTCGGTCTGTGGGTCACGCGCAAGGGCGCGAAGCGGCCGGTGGCGAAGTGGATGTGGAAGATCGCGATCTGGTCGTTCCCCCTCGCTCTGCTCGCGAACATCGTCGGATGGGTCTTCACCGAGATGGGGCGCCAGCCGTGGCTGGTGTTCGGCCTCATGTCGACCCGCGACGGCGTCTCGCCCGGCACCTCGGGGCTCGAGGTCCTCATCTCGCTGATCTCGTTCACCGTGATCTACGCCGCCCTCGCCGTGGTCGAGGTCCGGCTGATCGTGAAGGCCGCGCAGAAGGGGCCCGACACCGACGAGAAGCCCGCAGACGAGACGGCCCAGCTGCCGTCGGTCGTGTACTGAGAAAGGCGAACACCATGGATCTCGCAACACTGGATCTCCCAACCCTGTGGTTCGGAATCATCGCCTTCCTGTTCGTCGGCTACTTCGTGCTCGACGGCTTCGACTTCGGCGTCGGCATGTCGCTGCCGTTCCTCGGCGGCGTCGGCAAGAACCGCGACGATGTGACACGGCGGCAGATCATCAACACGATCGGCCCTGTGTGGGACCTCAACGAGACATGGCTCATCGTCGCCGGCGCCTGCCTGTTCGCGTCGTTCCCCGAGTGGTACGCCTCGCTGTTCAGCGGCTTCTACCTCGCACTCCTGATCATCCTGCTCACGCTCATCATGCGCGGCGTCTCGTTCGAGTACCGCCACCAGGGCAAGTCGGAGAAGTGGAAGGCCGGCTTCGACCGCATGATCGTGATCGGCTCAGCCGCGCCGGCGTTCCTCTGGGGTGTCGCCTTCGCCAACATCGTCCAGGGCGTCGCACTGGACGAGCGCCACGTCTTCATCGGCACCGTGTTCGACCTGTTCAACGGCTACGGGGTGCTCGGCGGACTCACGACGCTGCTCCTCTTCTTCACGCACGGCGCCACGTTCATCGCGCTCAAGACCGACGGGCAGTTGCGGTCGGATGCCCGTCGCCTCGCCTTCCGCGCCGGAGTCGTGACCCTCGTGGTCGCGGCCGTCTTCCTCGTCTGGACGGTCGTCGCGCACTTCTCGATCGCCGTCCTCGTGCTCGCCGTGCTCGCCGCGGTGTCGCTGGTGCTGTCCATCGGGGCGAACCTCCGAGGTCGCGAGGGCTGGGCGTTCACGTTCGGCGCGGCCACGACGCTGTTCGCCGTGGTCACGCTGTTCGCCGCGCTGTTCCCGAACGTGCTGCCGTCGACGATCGATCCGGCGTTCAGCCTCACGATCGCGAACGCCTCGAGCACGCAGTACACGCTGACGATCATGTCGTGGACGGCGCTGGTCGCTCTGCCGCTGGTCATGCTCTATCAGGGGTGGACGTACTGGATCTTCCGCAAACGCGTCACCCGTGCCTCGATCGAGGGGGCGCCGGTCCACGCGTGAAACCCGTCGACCCGCGCCTTCTGAAGTACGCCGGCGCCGCGCGAGGATTCTTCGTTCTCGCAGCGGCGATCGGTGTTCTGCAGACGGCGGTCGTGATCGCGTTCGCCTGGTTCCTGACGGATGCCGTGTCCGGCGCGCTCGCGGGGCGCTCTGTGGTCCTTTCGCTGGTGTGGATGCTGGCACTCGCGCTGCTGCGCGGCGCGCTCATCGCGGCATCCGATTTCGCGGGGATGCGAGCGGCGGCTGCGACGGGGACGCAACTGCGTCGGGCGCTGATCCTCGCTGTCCGGCGGCTCGGCCCCGGATGGCTCGCATCGCGCAACCAGGCATCCCTCGCGGTGACCGCGGGGCACGGACTCGAGGCGCTCGATCAGTACTTCGCGAAGTACCTGCCCCAGTTGGTGCTCACGGTGATCGCGACGCCCGTGATCGTCATCGTCATGTGGTGGCAGGACTGGCCGAGCGGACTGACCGCGGTCATAACCCTGCCGCTGATCCCGATCTTCATGATCCTCATCGGCATGGCCACGCGCACCGTGCAGCGCAAGCAATGGCAGACGCTGCAGCATCTGGCCGCACGTTTCGCCGACACCGTGCAGGGGCTGGCGACGCTGCGGCTGTTCGGGCGCGAGCGTCGCGCCGCGACACAGATCGAGGCGACCGCTGATCAGTACCGGCGCGAGACGATGAAGGTGCTGCGGTTCTCATTCCTGTCGGGCTTCGCGATGGAGTTGCTCTCGTCGCTCGCCGTCGCGCTGATCGCGGTGGCGGTGGGGTTCCGGCTGCTTGCGGGGGACATGTCGCTCGAGGTCGGGCTGTTCGTGCTGCTGCTGGCGCCCGAGGCGTTCTTGCCGATCCGTCAGGTCGGAGTGCAGTTCCACGCCGCGTCAGAAGGTGTAGCGGCGACGGAGGACGTTTTCGGCGTGCTGGATGAGGCGACAGCTGCACGGGCCACCCCGCACAACTCCGGAGTTTTTCCTCAGAACGTTGTTTTCTCGGGTCACGGTCGCTCGCCCGAGGCAGTTTCTCCTGAGTTATGCGTCGAGAACCTCCGCGTCCGCGACCTCCCTCCGGTCTCGTTCACGGCCGAGCCCGGCACCATCACCCTGATCGAGGGTCCGAGCGGCTCCGGAAAGTCCAGCGTCATCGCCGCACTCCGCGGCGCCGCGCCCTTCGACGGAACCGCGACGCTCGGCGACACCGATATCGGCCGGCTCACCCTCGACTGGCTCGCCTGGGCCGGCCAGGCTCCTGGCCTGATCCGCGGCACGATCGCGGCGAACGTCTCACTCGGCGCCGAGGCAGACGCCGCCGGCATCCGCCGCGCATTGGATGCCGCGTGCGCCGAGGACCTCGACCCGGAGCATGAGCTCGGCGTTCAGGGGAGCGGACTCTCCGGCGGTCAGGCGCAGCGGGTCGCCGTCGCCCGCGCCCTGTACCGCCATTCCCAAGATCCGCGGCGCGTGCTCGTGCTCGACGAGCCGTCGAGCGCGCTGGATGCCGGCACCGAGGCGCGCCTGTGGGCGACGCTGCGTCAGCGGGCGGATGCCGGAGCCACGATCCTGCTGGTCTCGCACCGTCGCACGGCACGCGAGATCGCCGACGAGATCGTCTCTCTTTCGACAGATTCAGGGACGGGGTGAGCGCGTGAACGTCCAGTCCACCCGCGTCCGAGACATCCTGCGCCTCGCGCAGCCGCCGCTGCGGCGGTTCCTCCCCGGGCTCATCTGGGGTGTGTTCTCGGCGACCGCCGCCGTCTCACTGCTCGCAGTCAGCGGCTGGCTGATCGTCAGCGCCTCGATCGTCGACTCGCTCGTTCCGCTGTCGGTCGCGGTGGTCGGCGTCCGGTTCTTCGCTGTGTCACGGGCGGTGTTCCGCTATCTCGAGCGCCTGTCCGGGCACGACGCCGCGCTGCGCCAGCTCGCGACGACCCGCTCCGACATGGTGCGCCGGCTCATCCCGCTCTCGCCGGCAGGCCTCGGCCGCACCGACCGCGGAGCGGTGCTGTCGGCCCTGGTCGATGATGTCGAGAATCTGCAGAATCTTCCGCTGCGGGTGGTTCAGCCCCTCGCCGTCGCGGGTGTCGTCGCGGTGGGAGCCATCGTGTTCGTCGGCATCATCTCGCCGCCGGCCGCTCTCTCCCTTGCCATCTGCCTGATCGTCGCCGCCGCTTTGGCGATCGGGCTCGGGTGGGTGTTCGGCGCTCGCGCCGAAGCTCGGGTCTCGCACGACAGGGCCGAACTCTCGGCATCCCTCGTCGACTACTTCGGCAGCCTCGACGTCCTGCTCGCGTACGGCGCCGAGCCGGCGGCACGCGAGCGCATCGAGCGTGCCGATACCGCGGTCCGCCGCACCGTGACGCGAGCCTCGGTCTCACAGGCGATCGCTGCCGGCGTCGTCTCCGTGCTCGCGGGAGTCGCGTCGGCGTGGGCGGTGGCGGCGGCATCCCCAGGACTGGACACGGGCGCGATCGACGGCCCATGGCTCGCTGTGGTCGTACTCGTGCCGATGGTCGTGTTCGAGGTCTTCGGCGCCGTGCCGGTCGCCGCGGCGTCCTGGCGGAGCGTTCGCGCCAGTGCGCAGCGGGTCGTCGACGTGCTGCCCGCATCTGTTCCCGACGAACTCCGACCGGATGACGGCGCCGAAGAGGCGCCGTCCGGCACGGCCCTGCACCTGCGCGACGTGCGTGCGACGTGGCCCGGCGGCGCGCCCGCGCTGCGCGACGTCACGCTGGATGTCGCACCGGGGGAGCGCGTGCTCGTCTCCGGCCCCAGCGGCGCAGGCAAGAGCTCACTCGCTTCGGTGCTCGTCGGATTCCTCCGAAGCGAAGGGGAGTTCACGATCGGCGGGACGGATGCTGCGACCCTCAGCGGCCCGGCGCTCCGGCGCACGATCGGGCTGTGCGAGCAGCATCCGCAGCTCTTCGACGAGGACATCCGGCAGAACCTGCTGTTCGCGCGCGACACGGCGAGCGACGACGAGTTGATGGCCGTGCTCGAACGCGTGGGCCTCGGCGGATGGGTGCGCGAACGCGGCGGGCTCGACGCCCGAGTGGGTGACCGCGGGGCCCTGGTCTCCGGCGGTCAGGCGCAGCGCATAGCGCTGGCGAGGGCGCTGCTGCGGGGCTTCCCGGTGCTCGTGCTCGACGAGCCGACGGCCGGCGTCGACCCCGAGGCGTCCGACGCGCTGCTGCGCGATCTGCTGGGTGCCGCGGGAGAGCAGTCGGTGCTGCTCATCTCGCACGTCGCGCCGCCGGAGGGGACGGTCGACCGCGTCGTCCGGATCGAGGCGGGGCGCACGGTCTGAGCGGACGCGCGTCCGCCAGGTGGTTCGTTACTCCGTTCCGCCCTCGTTCTCCCCGCGGATGAGCCTCTGGATCTGCTCCTCCGGCAGCGGCTGGACGGATGCTGATGACAGCTCGACGTCGGGATCGGACGGCGACCCGCCGATCGTACAGACGGATTCCGCGTCGTAGCCGTTGGTCTTGGCCGGCACGAGCACCAGCCATTCGGGCGTCACGGTGCGCTTCTCGATGCGCGCCCCGGCGGGCTCGAATACGACATCGGTGTCGTATGCCGACGTGGTCACGTCGATACAGATCTGCACCAGTTCATCCGTGGTGAATGCCGCCGGCGGAGCGGAGGGCTGCGTGGACGTCATGGGTGTCGGCGTGGACGTGCGGCCGGTGGTCGCCGTCGGAGTCGGTGTCGAGGTGGTCTGCTCCGCGGTCGGCGTCGGCGAGGGCTCCGGTGCGCACCCCGCGAGCGATCCGCCGACGAGAAGCAGCAGAGCGGCAGGGACGAGGGCGACGGTTCGGATGCGGGTCATGGCCTCATCGTAGGGGAGCCCTAGTACAGCTCGACCGGCGGCTCCATCACGATGCCCTGCGCCTCGAAGGCGCGGCGGCGCTCCTCGATGCGGCGATGCTGCTCGACCTGCGCCTCATCGATCAGTGCTGGGTCGAGCGGAACGCTCTCGACGTGCGGCGTTCCGCCGCCTGCGGCGATGTACGCATCGAGTTCGGGCCCTGATGTCAGCGAGGTGATCAGCGAGTATCGCGGCGTGCTGCCGCGGTGCCAGACCGCATGCCAGAAGCGCTGCGTGTCGACGACCATGCGGGTGCCGGCGGGAAGGGCGAGCCGCTGTTCGGTCGCCGGGTCGAAGCGGTCTTCGCGGAGGATGAGCAGCGAGTCCGAGTCGTCGGTGAGGTTGACGTACGAACGGACCACCCAGCCGGTGCCTTCGTCGTTGAGGCGGTTGTTGTCGTCCTGGTGGAGGTTGTAGACCGCGTCGGCGTACGTGTTCGGCTGCAGCTCGATCACACGGCAGCGGCCGACGTTCGCGCCCGGCTCCTGAGCGAGCCTGGTCAGCGTCGGGGCCTTCTCGACCTGCGAGGGGATCCAGATGCCGTCCTTGTCGGTGCGCGGGGGAGTCTGATTCCAGAAGCCGTTGCACTCGATCTCGCCGGCGTAACTCGCCAGCGGGGCGAAACGGGTGACGCCGGACGACCGCCATCCGATGTATTCGAGCTCGCGCCATTCGGCCGGATCGATCGGGCGCTCGAGAGGGGACAGGACGACGTAGCCGGTCTCTGCCAGCGCAGCCGACGTGATGAAGCTCATGGGAACAACCTCCGTAAGGTCATCCTAACCAGCGCGGTGGTCCGTGACGGGATGTGTCGCCGGGGATATTCAGCTGCGGGTCGCGTGGCTACTCTGGGCGCATGACTCAGCCGCAGGGTGCCCTCCTCGTGGGCAGTGTGAACTATGACGACGCCGAGACGACGATCCGCACCGCCGCCTCTCTTCTGCGCGGCCACCTGAAGCGGATCCCCGACGGCGAGGTGGGCAAGCGGTTCCATTGGATCATGTTCCAACCCGATGTGCTGGGGCAGGCGGACGGCATCGAACGGGTGGGTGATGAGCCGATCCCGTTCCCGGCCGGCCTGGATGCGCGCCCCCTTCGCATCGGCGACGGGGTGGATGCGGCATCCATCACGCTTCCGCCGCTGGGCTACGCGGATGCCGCGATCGAGTCGTACCGGGTGTTCACGCGGCTCCGTGACGAGGGAGCGGTGCCCGCGAGCATCCGTTTCCAGGTGTCGCTGCCGACGCCGGTCGCGATCATCTCGTCGTTCTTCTCGGGTGACGATCGTGCCGCGATCGAGCCCGTGTACACCACCGCGCTGGTCGACGAGCTCGCGCGGATCCTGGACGCGATCCCCCATGAGGATCTGGCCATCCAGTGGGATGTCGCCAGCGAGCTGGGCATTGTCGAGCGGGCGCCGGGATACGGCGCGGTGATGGGTGCCTGGTGGGAGGGCGACCCCTTCGACGGACTCGTCGCTCGTCTGGTGTCGCTGGTCGACGCGGTGCCGAGCGATGTCGAGGACGGCATCCATCTCTGTTACGGCGATGCCGGGGAGAAGCACTTCGTCGAACCGCGGGATGCCGCGACCCTCGTGCGCTTCGCGAACGCCGTGATCGCGGGGGCGTCGCGGTCGCTGTCGTGGCTGCACCTGCCGGTGCCGATCGAGCGGGATGACGCGGCGTACTTCGCGGCGCTGGCTTCCCTGACGCCCGTTGCCGAGCTGTATCTCGGGCTCGTGCATCGGGAGGACGGCGCCGAGGGCGCGCAGCGGCGGATCGCCGCGGCATCCGCCGTCGTGCCATCCTTCGGCGTCGCCACGGAATGCGGCATCGGACGCGCGCCGGATGGAACGACGGAGGGCATCCTCCGCACCCACGCCGAGGTTGCCGCGGCCTGGTGACTCGGGCGGGCGCCTCTCGATTCGCGCGAGCGGCCGGCGTCGCGTAAACTCTTCCGCGGTGACGTGTCCGAGCGGCCGAAGGTGCAACACTCGAAATGTTGTGTAGGTTCACCCCTACCGTGGGTTCAAATCCCACCGTCACCGCCATGGAAACCCCCGAGAGATCGGGGGTTTTTCCGTATTCGATGACCCGAACAACTACCCTGTCTGAGGTGGACGATGGAGGGTGGACAACGTGATCCTTGAGTCGCCACGAGCCGGAGCGCCGAAATGATGCAGGGCTCGCAGACCGTTCAGGTCGCACGTGAGGGCATCCATCGCGAGGCGACGGTGTCGTGGAGTCACGCGTACCCCGTCTGGACGGTCACGATCCGCTCGGACGGGTTCGGGACGATGCAGGTGAGCGCTGACGACGCGTTCGAAGCGCTGTGTCTCATCCGGGAGGAGCTGGAGCCGCTGGGATGGCACATCGGGGTCGCCGGTGCGCTCCCGAACGTATGGCCGAGCGGCATGGCTCGCGATCAGGGCGGTGGGCTGCGGGCCTATCGCCTGACTCCCCAAGGCGCAGGGGATCTCGTCGACACATTCGCACCGATCGATCCGGGCATGACGGTGACCATCGCGGAACAGCGCGCTCAGGCCGACAGGTTCTTCGAGAGGCCTCATGGACGTTCGTGAAACCGGGCCGCACCTCAGCGAGATGATCGTCGTGCACCTGGCGAACTACGTCACCTGCCTCGTGAGGTGAGTCTGAGGGGCGAGAATCTCGCCCCGGTCAGTGCCTGCTGTTCTCAGCGGTCGCGGAATCCTCGTGCTCGGCATCCGGGTCCACGCGCCGACGCGGCCTTCGTCTTGTTTCCGGTCCGCGTGTCTCGCGTGCGCCGAATCGCCAGCCGAGGACGACGGCTGGGCATGCGGATGCAGCCATGATCGCAGCGATCGGCCACCACCCTGCCGGGTCTCCCAGACCATCACCCGTCAGCCACACGGCGAGCGCCGTGGTGAGCACGCCGACGACGAGCCCGAACAATCCGAAGATCAGCTCGTGCACCCATCGGCGGCGCTCGCCGCGCAGCGCGCGTCCGATCAGGTATGCCAGCGGCGAGCCGATGAGGAGGGCGCCGAACGACCACGGGAGCGTGAGCGACAGGACTACGACGCCGTAGCCGCCCATGGTGAGGAGCAGGCAGAGCTGATGGACGACGATGAACCACAACCACGAGGCGATCGCTCCGCGAAAGAATTCAGCACGAGAGAAGGCCATCGGCTCCTCATCGGTCCTCGGTGTCGCCTTCGCTTCCGTTCCCACGCCCCGACGGTATCAGTGCTCTCCGTCCCAGCTGAGGGAGATCAGGCCACAGGATGCCTCTGCCGTCACTCCAGTTGCGAATATCCGCCCCAGCCGGAGCCGATGAGGGTGTTGGCCTTGAGCCTGCCCGTTCCGTCTCCTGGATACAGGTAGAGGTTGCCCGCCGCGTTGCGCGCGACGATGTCGACGTGCTTGTCTCCGTTGTAGTCGACGCCGCCGGTGAATGCGGTGAACGAACCCCAGCCTGCTCCGACGGCTACCCGCGCGCTGAAGCGACCTCCGAGACCGCGGTAGAAGTAGAGCGTGCCGTCCTTCGACACTGCCATGATGTCGCCGATGCCGTCGCCGTTGAAATCGCCGCCGGCGATGAACTTCATGGTGTCCCACCCGCTGCCGACGGTGATGCGCGGCCCGGAGAGCGTTCCGCTGCCGTCGCCGCTGTAGATGGTGAGAACGCCGCTCGCCGATACGCCGAGCACATCCTGAAGGCCGTCGCCGGAGTAGTCCGCGCCCGACGCCACGTGCAGCATGTCGTACCACCCGAGTTCGAGGCGGTCGTACCGGTCGAAGCCGCCGCCGGCGCCTCCGGCGTAGTACTCGAGCAGGCCGTCGCTGCGCACAGCGAGCATGTCGGCCCTGCCGTCGGCGTTCAGATCGGTGTGCGTCAGATGGCGGTAGAGACCCCACCCGCTGGTGATGACCGAGGCAGGAAGCAAACCCCCGCTGCCGTTGCCGGCTAGGAGCTGGAGATCGCTGTCGCCGGCGATGCCGAGCAGGTCGGCCTTGCCGTCACCGTTGAAGTCGGCCGAGGACACCGGCGAGATCGGCACAGTGCGTAGACCCGGGAACACCAGGGGAAGAGGCTTGCCGCGCGTGACGGTGGACAGGCAGACGAACCCGTTATTGACCGCGGTGTACACGGATCCGTTCCGCCACACCTCGAAGTGCAGGTGGGCGCCCGTCGAGTTGCCGGTGCTCCCGACGACTCCGATCTGCTGGCCGCGCACCACGCGCACACCCGGGGCGACCGTCCCTTGCGAGACCATGTGCGCGTACCGCGTGACGTATCCGCCGATGTGCTGGACGTCGACGTAGTAGCCGTAGCCGCTGCTGTACGCGCGCGTCTTGATGACGCCGTCGTACGCGGCGAGGATGGGCGTGCCGCCCTGACCCGAGATGTCGATGCCGTCATGAGCTGGTCTGCTCGTGCCGCGGCATCCGTCCCCCACCCTGGACTGGATGGTCCCGGATGCCGGGTAGACCATCTGCCCGTCCGTCGCCGCCGACGCCGGAACCGCCGTCGTGAGCGAGGGGATGATCCCGATGAGGACGGCCACCGTCGCGAGCATGGCGAGGCCCGTGAAACGCCAACGGGGCATCCGCTTCATCTCGAGTGTCCTCCGCCTCGGCCGGCCCCGGCGGGCGCAACAGTATCGAAGGTCACCGTATCAGCGCCTCGACGTTCCGGGCGGACGGCTCAACGCGAGATGCTGTATCGATACGGTCGGTTCTCCGCGCTCAGAACCGACGCAACTGATACGGCATCCTCAACGACGGCATCCTCAGCGACGGCAAGCCCGCGGCGCGCGTCACCGAGCGGCGGATGCCGGAGCCGAGACGAGCTCCTCCTCCGCCGTCAGCCCACGGCCACCGCGGAACCGCGCGGCCGGATGCGACTCCGCGACCCGCGGCCCTGCCCCGTGCACGCGCTCGCGCAGCGTCTCGCCGGGCGTGTACGCCTCGCGCAGTCGTCCGCGCCGCCGCAGTTCGGGCACCGCGTGCTCGATGAAATCCTTCGCGGTGTCGTACGAGTGGTACTGCACAAGATTGATGCCGTCGATGTCGTGATCGTCGAGCCAGCTCTCGATCTCGTCGGCGACCTCAGTCGCCGAACCCACAGCCATGAACGGTTTGCGGTGGAAGCCCTTCATGTTCTTCAAGAAGTCCGCGATCGTCACATCCTGCGGCAGGAACGCCGCCTGCACGTCGTCACCCCGGCCCTCCCTTCGCAACGCCTCGCCGATCGTGATGTCGCTGTCGTGGGCGGTCGGGTCGAACGGCAGGCTCGCATGCGCGAGGACGCCGTCGATGCTGGCGTACTCCTCGTACTCTGCCAGTTTCCGCTCGGCCTCGGCTCGCGTCGCAGCCACGATGACCGTCGCACCGACGACGAACTTGATCGCATCGCGCGGCCGCCCCTGACGCTCCAGCTCGTCACGAATGCGACCGATCGTCCCGCTCACCTGCTCGAAGGACGTTCCGCCGGTGAAGATGAGCTCTGCGTGGCGGCCGGCGAACTCGATGCCGCGCGATGACTGCGTCGCCTGGATGAGGAACGGCGTCCGCTGCAGAGACGGCGACGACAGGTGCGGGCCGGCGACCGAGAACCGCGGTCCCTCGTGATCGATGTACCGGATCTTCGACGGATCCGCATAGACGCCTCGCTCGCGATCCTCGATCACGGCGTCGTCATCCCACGACCCCTCCCACAGCTTGTAGAGCACGTCCAGGTACTCGTCAGCGATCTCGTAGCGGGTGTCGTGATCGACCTCTCCCGTCAGCCCGAAGTTGCGCGCGGCGTTCGGCAGGTACGAGGTGACGATGTTCCATCCGACACGACCCTTGGTGAGGTGATCGAGCGTCGACATCCGCCGGGCGAATGCGAACGGCGGCTCGTAGGTCGTCGAGAACGTGATGCCGAAGGCGAGGTTCTTCGTCACGGCCGCCATCGCCGGCACTACGAGCATCGGGTCGTTGCTGGGGATCTGCAGCCCCTCACGTATCGCCGTCTCCGGCCCGCCGCGGAACACGTCGTACGCGCCGATCACATCGGCCAGGAACACGGCGTCGAACCCGCCCGCCTCGAGCAGCTGCGCCAGCTCGGTCCAGTACTCGATGTCGTTGAACCGGGTGCGGCTGTTGCCGGGAAGCCGCCACAGGCCATGCGTGATGTGGCTGACGCAGTTCATCTCGAACAGGTTGAGGATGAGACGCTTCGGATCAGACATGGCGGGGGATGCTCCTTCCGAGCCCGCCGCATGCGAGCCGAGGTCGATACTGCCGCCCGCGCAGGCGCAGCACCCGTCTCATGACGAAATGCTCCGCGACATGACGAACTGTGACGCTTCGCGGCGTCGCATGACGCGGCCCCTTCCCACGGCGCGAAGACCTCGCCATGCTCGGTCTCGTTCCGTTGGGCAGCATCCAGCGCCCACCAGCATCTGAGACATACGGCATCCACGAAAGGCATCCGCACGATGACCACTCACCGCACCCGCAGACTCGCTCCGATCGCAGCGATCGCAGCCGCCGCGATGATGGCACTGACCGCCTGCGGCACGTCGTCGGCTGCCACCCCGGCGGCAGACGCCGAGCGGGTCGATGGCGGCACCATCGTCTACGCCCACCAGCAGGAGCCGCAGTGCCTCTTCGGCGGCTGGATCGAGCAGGCGTACATCTCGTACCAGTTCATCGACAACCTCGTCTCGCTCGATGAGGACGGCGAGGTCGTCCCGTGGCTCGCCGACAGCTGGGAGGCGTCCGCCGACGGACTCACCTACACGCTGAAGCTCAAGGACGGCGTGAAGTTCACCGACGACACCCCGGTCGATGCCGAGGCCGTCGCCTACAACTTCGACTACTGGGTCGCCGGCGGCAACAGCACGGCCGCCGTCTGGCTCGGCGGATATTACGAGTCGGCCGA
Source organism: Microbacterium sp. Bi121 (assembly GCF_918698005.1). GTDB lineage: Bacteria > Actinomycetota > Actinomycetes > Actinomycetales > Microbacteriaceae > Microbacterium. The sequence goes on along the minus strand of NZ_CAKKLJ010000007.1, from coordinate 145,797 downwards.
GGCGCTCGACGACCTGACGGTCGCCATCCACCTGAGCAAGCCCTACACGCGTTTCCTCGAGAACCTCAGCCAGTCGTACTTCGGCATCCAGTCGCAGCACGCGCTCGAGACCAGGACAGACGAGGAGAACTGCGAGCAGCCCATCGGCTCGGGTGCTTTCAAGGTCAAGGAGTGGAACCGCGGCGAGAACGTCCTGCTCACCCGCAACGACGACTACACCTCGCCGCCGGCCAACGCCAAGCACACCGGCGCTGCATACGTCGACGCGATCGACTGGCGCTTCGTCGCCGACGGCGTGACCCGTGTCTCGGCTCTCCGCTCCGGCGAGGCCGACGCGATCTACGACGTCCCCGCCCTGGAATGGGCGGGCCTCGAGAGCGAGGAGTGGGACCTGCTCAAGTACGTCACGCCAGGCCGCCCGCAGCAGATCTCGTTCAACACGACGCGCGCGCCGTTTGACGATGAGAGCCTCCGCAAAGCCTTCATCTACAGCCTCGACCGCAAGACGATCGTCGAAACCATCGGCCACGGTGTGATCCCTTACGAGGGCAACGGCGGCGTGAGCCAGGCGACGCCGGGTTACAGCGAGAAGGCCGCGGACTTCTACGACTACGACCCGGACGAGGCGAACAGCCTGCTCGACGAGGCCGGATGGACCGACCGCGACGCCGACGGATACCGCGTCAAGGACGGCAAGACCCTCGACGTCGTCTTCCCCTACAACGCCGGAACGATCATCAACGCCGACGGCGCAGCGATCTTCCAGGCCGTGCAGGAGCAGGCGAAGGCGACCGGGTTCAAGGTGAAGCTCATCCCGGTGCCGCCGTCCGAGACCTGGGCGGGCAAGTACGCCGGCCCCGACACCTACGACATCTCGGCGGGGTACTGGACGTCGGTCAACGCCGGCATCCTCTACATCAACTGGCGTCAGAGCACCGAGGACAACCCGAACTTCTCCAACAGCGCCTTCTACAACGACCCGGAGCTGGAGCAGATCATCCTCGATGCCAACTCGACCGCTGACATCGACGAGCAGAACGCGCTCTACGAGCAGGCGCAGGAGTACATCGCCGAGCACGCCACGGCCTTCGGCCTCTACGACCGGCTCAGCACTCTCGGTGTCAGCCCGCACCTGCGGGACGTCTGGCAGGAGAACGCACAGGGAGGACCGACGTTCTATGACGCGTACTTCGTCGAGTGACGTGATTCAGAATCCGGATGCCGGGGTGGGGGCCCCGGCATCCGGTGGGGGCGCCGCGGCGGTTCCGGGCAAACCGGCACGGGATGCCGCCACCGCCGCCCGCCGCCGGTCTCAACAGGCCCGGCGCATCGTCTCCCGCCTGATCGGAGCGGTGGTGGTGCTCTGGGGTGCGGCGACCGCCGCCTTCCTCGCCCAGGTCGCCCTCCCCGGGGACAGGGCCACGGCGATCCTCAACATCCGCACCGGTCAGGCGCAGGAGCGTACGCCGGACGAGCTGGCCCCGATCATCGAGGCCTATGGGCTCCACGACCCGGTCCTCGTGCAGTACCTGCACTACATCACCGGTCTTCTGCGAGGCGACCTGGGGACGTCGTACCAGCAGTTCCGGCCGGTATGGGACCTGATCGGCGAGCAGCTGGGGGCGACGTTCGTCCTCAGCCTGGTCGCGATCGCGCTGGCCTGGGTGATCATGGTCGTCTGGGTCACCCTCACCGCCGGACGCAGCCGCCGAGTGAGCGCATTCGGGTCGATCGCCGACACGGTCGCCGCAGCTCTCCCGCCGTACTGGCTCGGCATTCTGCTGCTGCTCGTCTTCGCCCTGAACCTGCGCTGGTTCCCTGTGATGGGCGGCACCGGCATCATCGGCATCGTTCTGCCGGCGCTCACGCTGGCCATTCCGCTCGCGGGCTTCATGGGGCAGTCCGTGCGCGCCGAGTACGAGCGGGCGCTCGAGCAGCCGTTCGTGCTGAGCGCGCGGATGCGCGGCATGGGCGACCTGCAGATCCGGCTTCGGCACGTACTGCGCCACGCATCGCTGCCGGCGGTGACGCTGACCGGCTGGGCGATCGGAGCGACGATCTCGGGCGCCGTGATCGTCGAGCAGATCTACTCCCGGCCGGGAATAGGGAAGACCCTGGTCTCCGCGGTAGGGGCGCAGGACCTTCCTGTCGTCACCGGAATCGTGATCATGGTCGCGCTGGCGTACGTACTGGCGAACCTGCTCGTCGACGTCGTCTACACGCTGATCGACCCGCGATTGGAGAAGTCATGACCGACACCGCACCGGTTCTGACCACGACGGCCACCGAGCGCCGTCGGGTCGACCCCGGCCTCGTCGTCGCGATCGTGCTGACCGCGTTCTTCGCGCTCGCCGCCATCGTCCCTTCGCTGCTGGCAACCGCCGAGCCCACGGCGCAGAGCTTCGCCGACGCCCTGCGGCCGCCATCGTTCGACCACTGGTTCGGAACGGACGAGTCCGGCCGCGATCTGTACAGCCGGGTGATCTTCGGCACCAGGGAGTCGCTGCTGATCGGCATCGGCGCCGCGGGGATCGCTCTGGTCGTGGCGCTCGTCCTCGGTTCGCTGGCAGCGCTCGGCGACCGGTTCACCTCGGCGATCGTCAACCGCGGCATCGAGGTCGTCTTCGCCTTCCCCATCCTGCTGCTCGCGCTGCTGCTCGTGTCGATCCTGGGAGCCTCGGCCTGGACCCAGGTCATCGCGGTCGGCGTCAGTACAGCGCCGGGGTACGCGCGCATGGTGCGAGGTCAGATCCTCGCCGCCAAGAACGCCGGATACGTCGAAGCTGCGCGGGCCCTCGGGCACAGTCGTCGCCGCATCCTCGCCAGGCATGTGCTGCCGAACGCCGTCCGCCCCCTGGTGGCGGTGTTCACGATGGCCGTCGGGCAGTCGATCGTCTGGGCATCCGGTCTCGCGTTCCTCGGCCTCGGTGTCGCACCGCCGTCGTCGGAGTGGGGCGCCCTGCTCGACGCCGGACGCGCATACATCCTGCAGGCGCCGTGGCTCACCTTCGTCCCCGGACTCGTGATCCTCGTCCTCGCGCTGACGGCCACGTCGCTCGGAAAGCACATCCAGAACAGCCTCGAGAAGGGCGAATGACATGAGCACGCAACTGGTCGAGACTCCCATCGTCGTCGAGACCGCGACTCCGCGCCTGAGCGTGCGCGATCTGCGGGTCGGATTCGCCAAGGGCGGTCAGACGCGCCAGGTCGTGCACGGGGTCACGTTCGACCTCGGACCGGGGCGCTGCGTCGCGATCGTCGGGGAGTCCGGATCGGGCAAGAGCGTCACCGCGCGCACGCTCGTGGGGCTGACGGGCGCGGATGCCGTCGTGGAGGCGGCTTCGATCATGCTCGGCGATGCCGATCTGACCGCTCAGACCGACCGCACCTGGCGCGGCATCCGGGGCCGGCGAATCGGATTCGTCCAGCAGGACGCCCTCGTCTCTCTCGATCCGCTCCGCCCGGTGGGTGCGGAGATCGGCGAGGCGCTGCGCCTGCACGGCTGGAACGATCGCGTCGCCCGCAGACGCAAGGTGGTCGAGCTGCTCGCGAGCGTCGATGTCCCGAACCCCGAGCTTCGTGCCAGCCAGCGGCCTGGAGAGCTCTCCGGCGGCCTGCGCCAGCGGGCGCTGATCGCGTCGGCGCTGGCACTCGACCCGGAGGTCATCATCGCGGACGAGCCGACCACCGCGCTCGACGTCACAGTGCAGGCCCAGGTGCTCTCGCTGCTGCACGACGCGAAGGTGCGCGGCACCTCGATCATCCTGATCAGCCACGATCTGTCCGTGGTCGCCAACCTCGCCGACGACATCCTCGTGATGCGCGGTGGCGAGGTCGTCGAGCAGGGGGATGCCGCGGCCGTCCTGGCCTCTCCTCAGCATCCGTACACGCAGAGCCTGGTCGATGCGGTGCCCGGCGGGCACACCCGAGGGGAGCGCCTCGCGCCGCAGGCCAGCACAGTGCCGAACCTGCACCTCGCCCGCTCGCACAGCGCCGATCAAGGCGCTTTCGATCAAGGCGCAGTCGATCACGGCGCAGGCGGGCGCGGCGAGCCCGTGCTCGTGGCGCGCGATCTCGTGAAGAACTTCGTCACGCCGGATGGTCGGCTCACCCGTGCGGTCGATCAGGTCTCGTTCACCCTGCACCGAGGAGAGACCCTGGGGATCGTGGGGGAGTCCGGGTCGGGCAAGAGCACGACCGCGCGCATCGCGCTCGCCCTCGAGACGGCGGATGCCGGTGAGGTCGCGCTGCTCGGACAGCCGTGGTCGGCGATATCAGAGCCGCGGCGCCGGGCGCTGCGGCCGCGCATCGGCGTCGTCTACCAGGACCCGCTGAGCTCATTCGACCCTCGCTGGAACGTCGAGCGGATCCTGCTCGACGCGATCCCGGCCGATCTCGGACTGAATCGGGCTCAGCGGGTGCAGCGGGTGCGTGACCTGCTGGCGCAGGTGGCGCTTCCCGCTGTCGTCGCCGAGAGGTTCCCGTTGCGGCTGTCAGGCGGTCAGCGCCAGCGCATCGCGATCGCGCGGGCGCTCGCCACGTCGCCCGAGATCCTCGTCCTCGACGAGGCCGTCTCCGCACTGGACGTCTCCGTGCAGGCCCAGATCCTCGACCTGCTGGTCGACCGGCAGGACGAGTACGGCCTCAGCTACCTCTTCATCTCGCACGACCTCGGAGTCATCCACCACATGAGCGACCGGGTGCTGGTGATGAAGGACGGCGTCGTGGTCGAAGAGGGGGAGTCCGACCAGATCTTCCACGCACCCGCGCACCCGTACACCCAGGAGCTGGTCGCGTCGCTGGCGAGATTGGAGGGCTGATCTCTTCTCCAGCGCAGAAGATCGCGTGAATTTCACAAGCTGATTGGTACGAGGACGTCGTTTTCTTGCCCAAGAGTGGAGGTATCGCCACCGTCCACACAGCAAAGGAAACATCATGACCGCCTATCAAGACGACATCGACGCCATCCAGGCTCTCAAGGCAGAGGCCGGGTCCAGCTGGGACGCGATCAACCCCGAGTCGGTCGCCCGCATGCGTGCACAGAACCGCTTCAAGACCGGGCTCGAGATCGCCCAGTACACCGCAGACATCATGCGCCGAGACATGGGCGAGTACGACGCCGACCACTCGGTCTACACGCAGTCGCTCGGTGTCTGGCACGGCTTCATCGGTCAGCAGAAGCTCATCTCGATCAAGAAGCACCTGAAGACCACCAACAAGCGCTACCTGTACCTGTCCGGATGGATGGTCGCCGCCCTCCGCTCCGAGTTCGGGCCGCTTCCCGACCAGTCGATGCACGAGAAGACCGCCGTTCCCGCGCTCATCGAAGAGCTCTACACGTTCCTGCGTCAGGCCGATGCCCGTGAGCTCGACCTGCTGTTCACGAAGCTCGACGACGCCCGCGCGGCCGGCGACGACACGGCAGCGGAATTCATCCAGTCGCAGATCGACAACTACGAGACGCACGTCGTGCCGATCATCGCCGACATCGACGCCGGCTTCGGCAACCCCGAGGCGACGTACCTGCTGGCCAAGAAGATGATCGAGGCCGGTGCGTGCGCGATCCAGATCGAGAACCAGGTCTCGGACGAGAAGCAGTGCGGCCACCAGGACGGCAAGGTCACCGTGCCGCACGAGGACTTCGTCGCGAAGATCAACGCGGTCCGCTACGCATTCCTCGAGCTCGGCATCGAGAACGGCGTGATCGTCGCCCGTACCGACTCGCTCGGCGCCGGCCTCACGCAGAAGCTCGCCGTCACCAACGTGCCCGGCGATCTCGGCGACCAGTACAACTCGTTCCTCGATGTCGAGGAGATCTCAGAGGACGAGCTGGGCAACGGCGACGTCATCATCAAGCGCGACGGCAAGCTGCTGCGTCCGAAGCGCCTCGCGAGCAACCTGTTCCAGTTCCGCGCCGGCACCGGCGAGGAGCGCTGCGTGCTCGACAGCATCACGTCGCTGCAGAACGGCGCCGACCTGCTGTGGATCGAGACCGAGAAGCCGCACGTCGAGCAGATCGCCGGAATGATGGACAAGGTCCGCGAGGTCATCCCGAACGCGAAGCTGGTCTACAACAACAGCCCGTCGTTCAACTGGACCCTCAACTTCCGCCAGCAGGCGTACGATCTGTTCGAGAAGGAGGGCAGGGACGTCTCGGCGTACGACCGCAAGGCGCTCATGAGCGTCGAGTACGACGAGACAGAGCTGGCCGAGGTCGCTGACGAGATGATCCGCACCTTCCAGCGCGACGGATCGGCGCGCGCCGGCATCTTCCACCACCTCATCACGCTGCCGACCTACCACACGGCGGCTCTGTCGACGGATGACCTGGCCAAGGGCTACTTCGCCGACCAGGGCATGCTCGCCTACGTGAAGGGCGTGCAGCGCCGCGAGATCCGTGAGGGCATCGCCACGGTCAAGCACCAGAACATGGCAGGCAGCGACATCGGCGACAACCACAAGGAGTACTTCGCCGGCGACGCAGCTCTCAAGGCCGGCGGCAAGGACAACACGATGAACCAGTTCAGCTGATCGCTCGCGATCACGGAGGGGGTCTCGGCGCTGCCGGGCCCCCTCCGTCGCATTCACGCCCGCCGGTAGCGGATGTGCGTCGCCAGGGGTGAGTGCAGCACTTCGACGGGCTCGAAGTCGAACCGGCTGCCGTCGAAGATGCGCTCGCCCGACCCCAGCAGCACAGGAGCGATGTCGAGGGTGAGTTCATCGATGACCCCGGCATCCAGTGCCTGCCGGACGGTGGATGCACCACCGGCGATGTCGACGCCGCGCTCGCCCGCGACCTCGAGCGCCTGAGTGTAGGCCGCGTCGAAGCCGTCGGTGACGAAGTGGAACGTGGTCCCGCCCTCCATCGCGATCGGTTCGTGCGCGTAGTTCGTGAGCACGAACACCGGGGCATGGTAGGGCGGTTCATCGCCCCACCATCCGCGCCAGTCCTCATCCCACTCGCCGCGGATGGGGCCGAACATGTTCCGCCCCATGATGTACGCGCCCCTGGGACGCATGAGCCAGTCCGCCGCGACGGCGTCGGCGTCGGTCGCTCGCTCGTCTCCGATGTGCCAGCGATGCAATTCGATCCCTCGGACACCGAGGGGATGGTCGCGACTCTGGCTCGGGCCGGCGACGAACCCGTCGAGTGAGATCGACATGTGGCAGGTGGTGTCCGGCATCCGTTGCCCTTTCGTCGGTGCGCACAATCTAGCCGATCCGGGCATCGGGGGAATAGTTGCTTTTACGCGACAGTTGACCATAAGCAACTAAAGCCTTATAGTTGACCGGTATCAACTTTCCTATTCAGGAGCACTCCCACTTTGACTCACTCTTCCTCCTCCGTTCCGGAGACCCAGCGCTCGGCGCGCGAGGTCTTCACCGCGATCTCCGGCCTCGTCGTCGGCATGTTCGTCGCCGTGCTCTCGGGCACCGTCGTGTCGACTTCGTTGCCCGTCATCATCGCCGATCTCGGCGGCACCCAGTCGCAGTACACCTGGGTCATCACCGCGAGCCTGCTGGCGACGGCCGTCTCGACCCCGATCTGGGGCAAGCTCGCCGACCTCGTCGACCGCAAGGTCCTCGTGCAGATCTCGCTCATCCTGTTCACGGTCGGCACGGTCATCGCCGGCTTCTCGACCGACACGAACATGCTCATCGCGGTGCGCGTCGTCCAGGGCATCGGCGTCGGCGGCCTCATGTCGCTGGTCATGATCGCCGTGGCCCTCATCATCTCGCCGCGCGAGCGCGGCAAGTACATGGGTGTCGTGGGTGGCATCATGGCGCTCGCCACCATCGGCGGCCCGCTGCTGGGCGGACTCCTCACCGACGCCTGGGGCTGGCGAGCCAACTTCTTCGTCGGTGTTCCGTTCGCGATCGTCGCGCTCGTCCTGCTGCAGTTCACCCTGCACCTGCCGAAGCCGCAGAAGGCGAAGGTGTCGATCGACTACTTCGGCATCGTACTCCTCGCGGTCGGTGTCTCCACGCTGCTGATCTGGGTGTCGATGGGCGGCAGCCAGTTCGAGTGGGACTCGTCGACGAGCATCACCCTCGCGATCGTCGCCGGTGCCGCCATCGCCGCCTTCATCGCGGTCGAGTTCTTCGTGAAAGAGCCGATCGTGCCGATGTCGCTGTTCCGCAATCGAACGTTCACGCTGTCCGTCGTCGCGTCGATCGCCATCGGCGTCTCGATGTTCGCGACCTCGGTGTTCCTCGCGCAGTACTTCCAGCTGGCGCGTGGCGCCACGCCCACCGAGTCGGGTCTCATGACCATCCCGATGATCGTCGGCCAGATGGGCGCTTCGATCATCATCGGCCAGCTCGTGAGCCGGTTCGGCAAGTGGAAGGGCTGGATGCTCCTGGGCTCCGTGCTCACGACCGTCGGCGTCAGCCTCATGGCGACGCTGCGCTACGACACCCCGTTCACGCTCGTCGCCGTGTACATGTTCGTGCTCGGCGCCGGCCTCGGCATGGTCATGCAGAACCTCACCCTGATCGTGCAGAACGACACGCCCCCGACGCAGCTGGGCGCCGCGTCCTCGAACGTCAACTTCTTCCGCACCATCGCCGGCACCATCGGCGTGACGATCATGGGATCGCTCATGTCGACCAGCGTCGCGGACTATGTCAAGGGTGGCCTGTCGACGTTCACCCCGACCAGTCCTGAGGAGATCGAGGCTCTGAAGCACCTGGCATCCGGCAACGTGCCGAAGGTCAATGAACTGCCCGATGCCATCCGGACGGTCGTCGAGAGCGCGTACGGCCACGGCATCGCCGATTCGTTCATCATCGCCATCCCGCTCGCCGTCATCGCGATCCTCGCGATCGCGTTCATCAAGAACAAGCCGCTGTCGACCAAGAACGCCGCCGAGCAGCTGCGCGATCAGGCCGAGGAATCGGCGATCGCAGTCGGCGAGGCCGAGGTCGGCGCGACGACGGCGACCGGCAGCATCCGGATCGCGAACCTCGAGAACGCGAGCCCGTCGACGAGTTCGGTGACGGTGCTCGAGCGTGAAGATCGGGAACGAGGCGACTGAGCATGGCGGCCGCAGAGACCGCGGTGCCGGATGACGTCGATGACGCGCTCGCAGAGTTTCAGGGTCATCTGAACCTGATCTTCGCGAGGGCGCGGACGCTCTGGAAGGAGTCGGCCGCGCGGCTCCACCCCGAGCTGCAGCCCGCCGGCTACAAGCTGCTGACGTTCATCGCCCGCGCGGGCAGTGCGAACGCTCATCGGCTGGCCGACACCTTCGAGATGGACAAGTCGGTCGTCAGCCGTCAGGTGCGGATGCTGGAGGACCTCGGTTTCCTCGAATCCCGCCCCGATGATGCCGATGGACGCCAGCGCGTGCTCACCGCGACGCCAGCCGCGTGCGAGACTCTCGCCGATCTGCGACGAGACCATGCGGAGCGGCTGCGCCAGACGCTGTCCGAGCTGACGCCCGAGGAGATCCGCGCCGCGTCCAAGGTCTTCCGGCTCATCGCCGAGATCTGATGCCGACTGAGCAAGCCCCGCCGCCGGGAGCGGCGGGGCTTCGCCCTAAACTGGCGAGCATGAGTGTGTCGTCCGCTGGGTCGGATACCGGGTCCGCACCGGAGGATGCCGGCGGCGGCAGCCTCGGCGGCATCGGCGAAGGCCCCGACCTTGACATGGCTGTCGCGAGGGTCGAGCAGGAGCTGGGACGGCTGTTCGCGCGCATCCGCGTGAGCTGGCGGGAGGCCGCCGCGACGGTGCATCCCGACCTCCAGCCGCTCGGCTACCAGGTGCTCACATCCATCGCGAGCGGCAAGGCGACGTCGGCCGGCGCGATCATCGAGCGCCTGCAGACCGACAAGTCGGCGGTGAGCCGGCATGTGCGTCAGCTCGAGGAGCTCGGCCTCGTCGAGAGCGTTCCCGACCCGGAGGACCGGCGCGCCCGTGTACTGGTCGCCACCGAGCTCGCGCAGGAGCGCATCGCGGTCGCCAGGGCAGGATACGAGACGCGCATCAAGGAGCGACTGCACGCGTGGTCGGCAGCCGACCTCGATCACTTCGTGGATCTGCTCGGCGCGCTCGGGCGCTGATCAGCGCGGCGGCGGTCCGGACGACTGACGCACGATCAGCTCATGCGTGGTGATGATCGTCCGCGGCTCATCGCTCGCAGGGCGGACGATGAGGGCGACGGCCTCGCGCCCCATGTCGAACATCGGAATGCGCGCGGTCGTGAGAGCCGGAGCGACATCCGCCGCGACGGCGACGTCGTCGAAGCCCACGACGGACAGGTCCTCCGGGACTCGGACGCCGTGCCTGCGAAGCTCGCTGAGGATGCCGATGGCCATGGCGTCGTTCAGGCCGATGATCGCGGTGACGTCGGTGTCGAGCAGTTCGCGGGTGCCGACGATGCCGCCCTCGCGCGTGAACTCCTGCGAGACGACGGTCAGCGCCACATCGCTCGAGCTGACGCCCTCGCGCAGCCCTGCCAGGCGATCGGCGACGGTGCTGAGATCCGAGGGGCCCGCGACGACGCCGATCCGGCGATGACCGAGCTCTGCCAGGTGGCGCCCCACCGAGACGCCGGCAGCGTGATTGTCCGGGAGCACGGCATCCACCGGAAGGTGATGGCGTCCGATCACGGCGACACGTCCTCCAGCGCGCGTGAAGTCGGCGAGCGCGTGCTCCATCGTGCGCTCGCGCGTGGCATCGGCGTAGCCGGAACCCGCGATGATGATCGAGCCGATCCGCTGGCGCACGAGGGACTGCACCTGGGCGAGTTCGCTGTCCGGGGTGCGCTCGGCCTGGGCGATCTGGACGGACCTCGACTCGAGCGACGCGCTGTGGATCACGCCACTGGCGATGTCCGCGAAGTACGGGTCGCCGATCTCGTGCACGACGAGCCCGATGGTCGGCACGAGCCCGCCGGCGAGTCCTCGTGCGTGCATGTTCGGCTCGTACCCGAGCTGCTCGGCGACGCGGCGGACGTGAGCTGCGACCTCGGGCGAGATGCCCGATCGGCCGGTGATGGCGCGGGATGCGCTCGCCAGCGAGACCCCCGCGGCTTCGGCCACGTCGGTCAATCGTGGAGCACCAGCACCCTTCACGTGTGTTCCTCTCGGAGGGAGGACCGTTGCTTTCGTCCTTGAAGCCCCACTATAGTGACGAAAGCGCTTACGTAAGCGCTTTCGTAAGGCTCGCCCGTCGCAGTGCCACCCCGGACGAGTGGCAGTACATCGCATCGGCACATCACCATCACCGAGGACGTTGAGAGGTCTTTGATGTACGAACGAACCACGAGAACGACGGACACGAGCGGGCCGGGTGACTCTCGGGCCGCCGGCAGACGGGCAGCGGCAGGCATCGTCGCGCTCGCCGTCGTCGGATCGGCATTGACGGCGATGCCCGCGGCTGCAGCAGAGTCGTTCACCGAGGTGCTCAGCTTCGAGCAGTACGAGCGCACAGCCCTCGACGGACAGGACGGCTGGACGGCATCCGGCGCCCTGCGCGTCATCGCCGATCCGCTCAACGGAAACAACCAGGTGCTCGAATCGGTCGGCGGGGGACAACAGGCCTACCGGACGATCCCGGCGATCGACGAGGGGGATACCGGCACGCTGTTCTTCCGGTTCATGCGCACGGGCAGCGTTGACACGTCCTTCGGGCTGACGGACGTGGATGCTCCGAACGACTACGCGAACAGCCGCGCATACATCAACAACCAGAACGACAACGTCATGCTCGTCCGCGACGGCGGCAAGTTCACACCGGCCGGCGCCTGGTCCAAGGACAGCTGGCAGTGCGTTTGGATCGTCGCTGACAACGCAGCGGACAAGGTCTCCGTCTACAGCCAGGGCGGGCCGTATGAGGAGATCACCCGTCTGCCCGAGGGCGCCGAGCAGCAGTTCGGATTCCGGCAGGCGGTGAACGGTGCGCTGGACCGCTTCTTCTGGAAGAACGGCGCGTCCAGCACCGGTCGCCTCATGCTCGACGACGTCGCGGTCGACACCACCGGCGAGAACCTCGCGATCGCGACGGGCAACCCCGGCGACTGCGCCCCCGGCGAGACTCCGACCGATCCGCTGCTGAACCCGCTGCCCGACCCGCCGCGATCCGACCTGGGAATCGAGGTGACCGAGCTCGCGCAGCTCCCGGAGTCGCACACGACCCCGGCCACGCAGGACCAACGGCTGGTGCGCCACAACCGGATCACGCACCTCGATGAGGTGCCGGACGGAACCGGTCGCCTGATGGTCCCGGACAACAACGGCACGCTCTACCTGGTCGACAAGAAGACCGGCGACTACGTCCCGTACCTCGACGTCCGTGACGAGTTCCTCGACAACTTCCACAACAGCGCGGGCCTCGGCACCGGGCTCGGCGCAGCGGAGTTCGACCCCGACTTCGCCGACAACGGAAAGTTCTACACCGTCCACACCGAGGGCGGGACCGCCATCACGGAGGACACCCCTGACTTCCCCGAGTTCGGGAACACCGAGTTCCACAGCGTGATCACGGAGTGGACGGCGGATGACCCGTCGGCGGCGACCTTCACCGGCAGCCACCGCGAGATCATGCGCATCCCGTTCGGCGGCCGGGTGCACACGGTCCAGCAGATCGCCTTCAACCCGACGGTGAAGCCAGGGGATGCCGACTACGGCAACCTCTACGTGCTCGTCGGCGACGGCGGTACGGGTGTCGGAAACGGCAACCCGCAGGACCTCGCGACGCCGCAGGGCAAGATCATGCGGATCACCCCCTCCGGCGACAACAGCGCCAACGGCGAGTACGGTGTGCCGACGGACAACCCGTTCGTGGACGACGCCGATGCGCTCCCCGAGATCTACGCCGTCGGCATGCGCGATCCGCACCGCATCAGCTGGGATCCAGAGGGCGATCACACCATGTACCTCGCACACATCGGCGAGTGGCAGGTCGAGTCGATCTACGCCGTCGAGCCGGGCGACAACTTCGGCTGGTCCGAACGTGAGGGCCCGTTCCTCGCGGAGAACCGCCAGATCTATCCGCTGCCGGCTGACGACGCCGAGAACGGCTACACGTATCCCGTCGCCGCGTACGATCACAATCGCGACCCCGGTCAGACCGGCGACGCCGGCGTGGCCGTCAACGGCGGCTTCGTCTACCGCGGCGACATCCCCGAGCTGCAGGGCCGCTACCTCTTCACCGACCTCGTGCGCGGATGGGTGCTGTCCGCAGACTCCGATGAGATGGTGCGCAACGACGGAGACATCGACGATCTCGCCCCGATCGAGGAACTGCGCGTGTTCGTCGACGGGCAGGAGACGACGTTCCAGGAGCTGGTCGGAGACAAGCGCGTCGACCTGCGATTCGGGTCGGATGCCGATGGCGAGCTCTATCTGATCGCCAAGGCGAACGGAAAGATCTGGAAGGTCACCGGAGCGAAGACGGTCGACCCGTCGCCGTTCGTGCTCCCTGAGCTCGCCGAGAACCTCGTCACGCGGTACGACTTCGACCACCCGTCCGCCGGCGCGGCCGCATTCGAGACCGACCAGGGCCGGTCGGGAACGGACATCTCGCTCGTCAACGGCGGGGTCGAGATGCGCGTCGCCGATCGGGCGTACCCCGGTGCGGGCGAGGCTCTGCAGACGCAGCAGATGAGCCCGAGCACCGCGTCGAACGACGATTGGAAGGCCGGCGTCTACGACGCGTCAGGAGTCGACTCGCTGAAAGCGCTCGGCGATACCGACAAGATCTCCGTCATGGGATGGTTCAAGCCGACGGGCGATCACCCGGCGCCGAACTCCGGGACGGAGAATCCGGATGACGTGTACAACGCGATCGGCCTGGCCGGCGTGCTCACCGGCACGTCGAACGGACATGACGTCCGTGCGCTGCTCGAGGTCATCACCGTGAACGGCGAGCTCAAACTCGTCGCTCTCGGGCGTCGCGTGGACGGTCAGGGGTCGTGGACGTTCGCCGCGGACAAACCCTGGGACGAGATCCTGCAGAAGGGCAAGTGGGTGCACCTCGCAGCCACATTCGACTTCACCGCAGGGGAGATGAAGCTCTACATGAACGGCGAGGAGCTCGCCGGCACGTATACGGCATCCAACCCGTGGGGGTCGGGCCCGGTATCCGCGTCGGCCCCCGCTGGAATCAAGATCGGCGGGAGCTTCCCGCAGAACGACCGTGAGGCCAATCCGTTCAACGGACGGATGGACGACATCGCGATCCTCGACACCGTCCCCACGGCCGAGCAGATCGCGGCGCAGTACGCGCTGTTCGCCGTGCCGCCGACCGAGGGCCCCGTGCCCCCGACCTGCACACCGGCGGGGACGCCGATCACCGACGTGATGGCTGCGGACGACTGGACGCCTCGAACCCCGGCCAAGTGGGACTTCCCCGGGGATGAAGTCGTTCTCACAGAAGCGGGCACCGACCCGAATGACGGCATCCGCCGTCCGTTCGAGTACGCCGTCCTCGACGAGGGGCCCGAGCTCGGTTCCTTCGACCTCTCCGCGCAGGTCCGGCTGGACGAACCGGCATCCGTGAACAACCGCGACGTCATCCTGGTGTTCGGCTGGAAGTCCGACACGGAGTACTACTACACGCATCTGTCCCAGGACAACACGATCTACGCCCACAACGGCATCTTCAAGGTCAACAACGCGGATCGTGAGCGGATCGACGACCAATGGGACGGCAAGGTGGGAGCACCACCGGCCGTCACGGACGAGCAGTGGCACGACGTGCGCGTCGTCAGATGCGTGGACAGCGGAGACATCGCGGTGTACGTCGACGGTCTCGACACCCCGTTGTTCACGGCGAACGATGACACGTTCGGCGAGGGGAGGGTCGGCTTCGGGTCGTTCGACAACTTCGGACGGATCCGCAACCTCACCGTCACCCCCGCGCTCGAAGACGCCACCGCCCCCGCGGTGACCGTGAAGGAGGGCGCGGAGTTCACAGTGGGCAGCGGCGGCGTCTACAGCAAGGTGTCGTTCAAACTGCACGACGAGGGCAAAGTCTCACGACTCACCCTCAACGGCGTCGAGAAGGATCTGACGGATGACGTCTGGTCTGACCTCAATTCCGTCACCCCGGGTCAGTTCGGAGCGGTGGCAGGCAAGAACACCCTGGTGGTCTACGACGTCGCCGGCAACGCCACGACGATCACGTTCACCCTCGACGTGACGGCGCCGACGGTGACCGTGAAGGAGGGTGAGCAGTTCACGGTGGGCGCGGACGGCGTCTACAGCAAGGTGTCGTTCAAGCTGAATGACGCGGGCAAGGTCTCGCGTCTCACGCTCAACGGAAAGGGCAAGGACCTCACGGACAACGTCTGGTCCGACCTCGACTTCGTCGCACCGGGTCGGTTCGGAGCCGCCGAGGGGGAGAACACCCTGGTGGTGTACGACGTCGCAGGCAACGCGACGACCCTGAAGTTCACTCTCGGAGCGGCCACTCCGTAACGACGCAGGAAGGGCCGTGGGAGCGCAGGTCGGCTCTCACGGCCCTTCTTCGCGTCCGGTTGAATTCGAGCCCGGGTCAGACAGGCTCGTCGACGTCGACCGGCGTGGACTTGCGGATGCCGATCCACGAGACGATCCCGCCGGCAGCCATCAGTGCCGCCGTCACCCAGGCCGCACTGTGGAAACCGTCGAGATCGAGCGTGCCGCCGACGATCGTCGACAGCATCGCGACGACGATGAGCCCGGCCACACGCGAGATGGCGTTGTTCACGGCGGAGGCGATGCCGGAGCGATTCTCGTCGATCGCTCCCAAGACGGCCGAGGTCAGCGGCGCGACCGTCAGTGAGAGACCGAGGCCGAGCACGATCATCGCGGGAAGCACCTGCCACCAGTAGCTGAAGTCGGGTGCCACGGTCAGGAGCAGCAGGGCCCCGGCCGCCATGAGCAGAGGGCCGACGGTCATGAACAGGCGCGGCCCGAGCTTGCCCGCCCACGCTCCGGCCTGCGAGCTGAGCAGGATCATCAAGATCGTGATCGGCAGGCTGGCGAGCCCCGCGACCGTCGCGGGAAGGCCCGCACCCTCCTGCAGGTAGACGCCGATGACGAAGCCGTTGAGCGAGAGCGCCGCATAGATGAAGAGCGTCGCGAGGTTGCCCCACGCGAAGTTGCGGGCGTTGAAGAGCGACAGCGGCATCAGCGGAGCATCCGACGTGCGCTGGCGCAGCAGGAATCCGACGAACAGGGCGACTCCGGCGACAGCGGGGATCCAGATCGCCGGCGAGCCCCACCCGAGATTCGGCTGCTCGATGAGTGCGAACACCACAGCTCCGAGACCGACGGCGCACAGCAACCCGCTCCACCAGTCGACGCGCACTCCGCGCGGATGATCCGGCAGTTGCAGGCGGGCGAGCAGGACCAGCGTGATGCCGATGGGGATGACATTGATGAGGAACACGAAGCGCCACGACAACAGATCGACGAACAGTCCGCCCAGCAGCGGGCCGGCGATCTGCGCGCCCGTGGTGAACGCTGTCCAGACGCCGATCGCGCGGGACTGAAGCTCGCCGCGCATCGTGGCCATGATGAGCGCGAGCGAACTCGGCACCAGCAGCGCACCCGCTGCGCCCTGAAGCGCGCGGGCGATGATGAGGGTGAGCGGTTCGGGGGCCGCGGCGACCGCGATGGATGCGATGCCGAAGGCGATGAGCCCGATGCGCATGATCCGCACGCGCCCGTAGGCGTCCGACAGCGACCCGGCGAGCAGGATCAGCGCGCTGAGGGTGATGAGGTACGCATCGACCACCCACTGCTGCGTCGCGATGCCGCCGCCGAGCTCGTCCCTGATGGCGGGAAGGGCCACGGTCACCACCGTGCCGTCCAGGAAGGTCACGAAGGACGCGAGCACGGCGATCGTGATGACGAGCCGCTGCAGGGCGGAGAAGGCTGGCACGAGGATGAGACTACGCCCTGGCCGAGGGGTGAGGGTCGGGCTTCACGAGATCACCATCGACGCACGACGACGAGGGGTTTACCCTGGCGTCAGGCGGGTTGATCGGCCCGCCGTCCCGGCGCGAGTCGTGCGGAGGCTCGGCCACGATCCGGAGCGAGGTGTGCGGATGGACTCGATGATGATGGGTGCCATGTCCCAGGACATGAAGTCGATGAGCGGCGGCATGGAGATGATTGACATGGCCGTCATGCAGGCGTGCATGGACGCGTGCGCGGCCTGCGAACAGGCCTGCACCGTGTGCTCGATGCAGATGATGGACTGCGCGCCGGCCTGCATGAACTGCGCCGACATGTGCAACACGATGATGCGATCGATGCTGCGGATGCAGGGCATGACGCCGGCGGTGATGATGTCGATGCTGGATGCCTGCATCGCCATGTGTCAGCTGTGCATGGACGCCTGCATGGAGCACGCCGACCACAGCGAGGTCTGCAAGATGTGCGCTCAGTCCTGCAAGGCCTGCATGGACGCCTGCATGGACATGAAGAAGATGATGATGGCGGCCGCCTGACCCCGCGGGCTCAACCCGCGGGCCGTTGAGCGGAGGCGGCGGGCGGGTCGTTGAGCGGAGGCGCGCAGCGCCGAAGACGAAACGGGCTGAGCGAGCGCAGCGAGTCGAAGCCGAGACTCCCTCAGACGGCGACGTTGAACCGCACGCGCCCGACGGCGAGCACGTGGTACCGCGTATGCAGGGCGACCGGCGTTCCCGGGGTCGCCTCCAGCGCAGCACCCTGGGCGCTCCAGAGCGCCCACTCCTCACCGTTCAGTGTATGAATGCGCACTTCGCCGGTGGCGGCATCCGCTCGCTCGACGATCCCGTCGACCCACTCGCTAGGCGTCGCCGACGCGAGGCGAGCCTGGATCAGGTGCAGAGCGTGGCCAGGAGCGAACGATGAGCAGACATCGCCGTGGTCGCACATGCACGCCGCACGCCCGCTCACCTCGAGGGCGGATGCTGTGCGGTGCGCGGTGGACACGATGGGACTCCTGAGCTTGGATGGCCGGGTTCGGACGGCCGAGTTCAGCGGATGCTGTGTCCTCACGGTACGCAGCCGCAGGCGAAGGGCCAACGACGCCCGAAACACAGCGCAACACTCCCCGCCGTGACACACGCCGATCCGACGGGTAAACTCGCCGGGTGCTGTTCACGGAAAGCGCCCCGCGGGCGCGGAAGGCGGTCACAGGCGCTCATCGCGCCGGCGGCAGAGGCTGAGCATCGGCCGGAGGCGGATCCCCGTCGCCGGCAGTTCGCCGTACCCGGCATCCATCTGAGCGATGCCGTATTCCTCTCACGTCTGAACAGAAAGCATCATCATGCGTCCCCTTACCGAGCGCGAGATCCGCGCATCCTTCATCAACGCCTCCCGCAAAGAGGTCTCGTCCCTGTCACTGCCGTCCGACTTCGCCGAGCTCGACTTCGACCGGCTCGACTACCTCGGCTGGTCGGACCAGAAGTTCGCTCGCCGTGCGTACGTCGTCACCGAGGTCGACGGGGTTCTGACCGGCGTCATGCTGCAGCGTGCCGAGCAGCGCGTCCTCTCCCGAGCGCAGTGCTCGTGGTGCGATGACGTCACCCTCCGGAACGATGTGCAGATGTTCACGGCGCGCAAGGCCGGCACAGCCGGTCGCAACGGCGACACGGTCGGCACCCTCGCGTGCTCGGAGTTCGGGTGCTCGCACAACGTCCGGCGGCTGCCGCCGCTGGCGTACGAAGGCTTCGACCGTGAAGCCGCGCGCGAGCAGCGCATCGCGCGGCTCGGAGAGAACGTACGCGCGTTCCTGCGGGCCGTCGCCGGGTGAGGCAAGGCTTCGACTCGCTTCGCTCGCTCAGCCCGTTTCGTCTCGCTCCGCTCGCTCAACGCCCCGCAAGCTCAAGGGCCCGCAACAGCTGTTTCCGCGGGGCGTTGAGCGGAGGGCGAAGCCCGAAGACGAAACGCGTTGAGCGAGCGTCAGCGAGTCGAAACGGACACGCTCATCCCAGCGCGTCGCGCACGGCGAGCACGCCGCTGAGTACCTCTTCATGCGAGGTGCTCAGCGGCGACAGCCCGAGGCGGATACCGTCAGGGAACCGGAAGTCGGGGATCACGCCGTCCGCCCAGAGCGTCTTCGTCACCTCGGCGAAGTCCGGGTGGCCGATCGTGACGTGGCCGCCGCGCTGCGCGGCATCCCGAGGGCTGAGCAGTCGCACCCCGAGCGGCGCGAGCTCCTCATCGAATGCCTGCACGGCGAGGCCGGTGAGAGTCTTCGACTTCTCGCGCACCGCACCGATCGATGCGGCCTCGATCAGGTCGAGCATCCCCTGCATGGCGAGCATCCCGAGCACCGGTGGGGTGCCGCTGATGAACTGGCGGATACCGCCGGCCGGTGCGTAGGCGGAGCCCATCGCGAACACGTCGCCCGCTCCCATCCAGCCCTGGATCGGCTGGCGCAGCACGCCGTGATGGCGCGCGTTGACGTACGCGAATGCGGGGGAGCCCGGCCCGCCGTTCAGGTACTTGTACGTGCAGCCGACGGCGAGATCGACGCCGCATGCGTCGAGCTCGGTCGGGATGACGCCGACCGAGTGGCACAGGTCCCATAGCACCAGGCCCCCTGCCTCGTGCACGGCATCCGTGATCGCCCTCATGTCCGCCAGCGCACCCGAGCGGTAATCGACATGACTGAGCACGACGAGCGCGGTGTTCTCGTTCACGACCGCCTCGATGTCGGCGACCTGCACGCCGGCGATCTGGTCGGCAGCGATCCAATGCAGCGTCATCCCGCGCTCGGCGGCGATGCCCTCGGCGACGAACCGATCGGTGGGGAAGTTGCCCTCCTCGATCACGATCTCCGCTCGACCCGCCTGTGCGTCGACCGCAGCGCGCATGAGCTTGTACAGCAGCACCGTGGTCGAATCGGCGACGACCGTCTGCCCGGCGGCGGCGCCGAGAGCGACCCGGCCGATCCGATCGCCGAGCTCGGTGGGCAGGTCCATCCACTGCTCGTCCCACGAGCGGATCAGGCGCGTGCCCCAGTCCTCGCGGACGAATGCCGCGAGCCGGTCGGGCAGTTCGCGCAGGGGCCTGCCGAGTGAGTTCCCATCGAGATACGCCGCGACCCCCGGAGCCTCGACGAACGCGTCGAGGTGGGAAGCGAGCGGGTCGCGGGCGTCGAGGTCGCGGGCGAGGGCGAGCAGGTCTGACACGTCATGCCTCCAGATCGGCGGTGGTGAGGGGGCGCGCGATGAGCGGATCGGCGTCATCCGGCGATCCGCCGGGGAAGAACAGCAGGCGGGATCCGGAGTCGCGCGGATCAGTCGGGTCCAGGCACTGCAACAGATCCGAACCGTCGATCCCGGCATCGCGCAGAGCGGCGATCTCGTGCGGATTCAGCCCGATGGGGGTGGGGCCGTTGCCCATGTCCGTGCCGTAGAGCACGCGGCCGCCGGCAGTGTGGAAGCTCCGGATGTTGTCGACCGCGGTGTCGTACTCCTCGCCCCCGTGGATGGCGAGCGTCGAGATCCAGGACGCGGATGCCACTTGCGCTGCCGTCTCGGCGTCGCTAAGCCTCTCGGTGAAGGGCGCGTGCGCGAGGCGCTGGGCGCCCAGGCGGACCACGCGCTGTGCTTCGCCCCGCCCCTCCGCATGGGCGACGATCGGCATGCGGTGGGATGCCGCCATCCTGATGATCGTTCGGAGCATGTCGTCGGAGAAGACGGGCCCCGCGGTGCTGTTGCTGGCGACCTTGATGCGTGCGGCACCGGCATCCTTCATCTCGAGGATGCCGCGCTCGGCGGCATCCTCGTCGGCGATCTCGCGCACGGAGCCGGCCGGAGCCCATGCCCGGCCTCCCGGATAGCCCCCTGGCGGGGTGAGGAAGGCGCCGGCGAAGAGGATCTCGACGCCCGCCGACCTGCGTAACTCCGGAGTTTTTCCGCCGATCGGCGCGTATTCGGCCGCATCGGGCCATGTTCGCGTCAACACTCCGGAGTTGTGCAGAGCTATCACTGCCAGGACGGCTGGGTCCCCGCCGAGGTCGACGACCCGGCCGAGCGTCGAATCCGCGAGCAGCCCGGCATCGACGAGCTGCAGGTGCACGTGGTGATCGGTGAAGCCGCCCGTGACGACGCCGTCGAGCCGGGGCAGCCCTGCCGTCGACCCGCCCGGCAGCAGCCGAACACCGTCGGCGTCCGCAGCGACCACGCCCTCGTGCCAGTCGCCGCCATCGAACCAGGTGACCGCCCTGCGCATCACGCCCCGATCTCGGTGCGGACCGTGTAGAGCTCCGGGAAGAAGGTCAGTTCGAGCGCCCTCTGCAGGAAGCCGACGCCGCTCGATCCGCCGGTGCCCGGCTTCATCCCGATCGTGCGGGTCACGGTCTTCAGGTGCCGGAACCGCCAGAACTGGAAGTTGTCCTCCAGATCGACCAGGTCCTCGCACGCCTCGTACAGATCCCAGTGGGTGCGCGGGTTCTCGTAGATCTCGCGGATCGCCGGCACCAGCGACGAGTGCGGACGATACGGCTCGCGCACGTCGCGCTCGAGGATCTCGGCAGGGATGGAGATACCGCGCCGTGACGCGTAGCGCAGGAACTCGTCGTACAGCGTCGGCCGTTCGAACTCGGCGGTGAGCAGCGCGAGGTTCGCCGGGTGGTCGCGGAACACCGACAGCATCCGCTCGTTCTTGTTGCCCAGCGCGAACTCGACGGCTCGATACTGCACGGACTGGAAGCCGGACGAGTTGCCGAGTGATCCGCGGAACTGCGCGTATTCGGTCGGGGTGAGCGTCGCCAGCACCGACCACTGCTGGGTCATGACGTCCTGGATGCGCTTGACGCGCGCGACCCGCTTGAGCGCCTCGCGCAGGTCGTCGCTCGCCAGCAGATCGCGCGCGGAGGACAGCTCATGCAGCAGCTGCTTGAGCCACAGCTCCGTGGTCTGATGCTGGATGATGAACAGCATCTCGTCGTGGTGCTCAGGGCGCGAGACCGGGTGCTGCGCGTCCAGCAGCTTGTCGAGCTCGAGGTAGGACCCGTACGTCATGCGTCCGGAGAGATCGGTGACGATCGTCTCCTCCAGCTGCCGCTCGTTGCCGGTGGAATCGGGGGAGTCGGCCGTGCCCGTCGCGTCTGTGCCCATGATGTCCGAGGATATCCTGAACGATCGGTCAGGCGTCAGGCTCAGTCCGTGTGCGCATCCAGGAAGTCGATGGTCTTCTGCAGAGCGGTCTGCGCATCGGGCATGTCGAGATGGAATTGGTACTCGTGCGGCAGCGCCGGCTCGTGCGCCGCAGGCCAGAACAGGGTCGTGACATCGACGCCGAGCTCATCGAGTCGCTGCGCCATCGGGATCGACTGCAGCCACGTGAGCCCGTCGCCGTTCCCGCCCGAGATGTACGTGGTCGGGAAGTCTGCCGTGACCCAGTCGACAGTCGACATCGTCGCGCCCGTCGAGTTCTCGGCCCAGCTCTTGGAACCCGCGTATGCCCACATGGCCGACTTCAGGCCCCAGCCGGCGACGCCCTGGAGCGCGGCCAGGGCTGCGAGGTCGTAGACGCCGCAGTTCAGCACGGTCGCGACGACCTGGTCGGCGTCCAGCGCGGGGTCGATCGACATGATCTCCGCGTAGTCGGGATTGGTCATGATCGTCGCCATCTGGCTGGCGAGCTGCCCACCGGCCGAGTCGCCGGCGAGCACGATCTGCGACGCGTCGACGTTCAGTTCACCGGCATGGGCGTCGACGTAGGCGAGGGCCGTGTTGAGCTGATGAACGGCGGTGGGATAGGTGCCCTCCGGCCCGATCGTGTAGTTGACGGCGATTGTCGTGTAGCCCTCGGCCGCGAGGATCCGCATGTAAGGGTCGACGTTCTCCTTCGAGCCGGAGATCCACGCTCCGCCGTGGATCCACACGATCGTCGGCAGCGGCCCAGTGGCGGATGCCGGTGTGAAGACGTCCATGGTCGTGTCGCTGCCGTCATCGTCATAGGGGGCGTCGAGGGTCTCTGTCAGCTTCGTGTCGGGGACGTGTCCATCCATCTCGGCCGCGGTCGCGTCGCCGCCCTGGGTGAACACGGCGCGGATGGCCATCGCCGACGGCCACGGCGTGATCGCGCCGATGATCGCGACGACGAGCACGATGACGATGATGATCCCGAGGGTGATCCGGGTCTTCCGCCACCGGTGGTGCGGCCTCCTCGCTCCGGATGCAGAATCGATGGGTGCTTCGGCGTGCTCGTGCGCGGTCATGTATGCCCCTCCGGGAATCAGTGTGACAGAGGCGTGCGCTCGCGGTCACGCCGCTGTCTGCAGGCCCCGACGGAGGTGGTCGAGTCCGTACGCGAACGCCGCATCGACGTCACCGCCGAGGCGGAAGGCCCCCGCCAGCTCCATCTGCAGGAAACCGGTCGCCCAGGCGGTGAACAGACGTGCGGCGTCGAGCGCGTGTTCGTCACCGACGAGCTCACGGGCTGTTGCAAGCACCGGTTCCGCGGCCCTGTCGAGCGCGTCGATCGGTGCGGATGCCGTGAACATCAGCCGGAATCCCTCCGGGCGCTCGTGCGCATACGCCCGGAACTCGCCTGCGAGAGCCGGGAGGTTGTGGCCGGCGGCGTCCAGTCGCTCGGCGAGCTCGGCGATGGTCGCCTCCGCGACGGCTGAAAGCAGGGCGTCCCGTCCACGCACGCGCTTGTACAGCGAGGGCGCGCGGACGCCGACACGGATCGCGACCGCCTGCATGGTCAGCCCGTCGGGCCCTGCATCTTCAAGGATCTCGCGGCCTGCTTCGATGATCTCGGCGAGTGACGTGCGCTCGGGTGTCGGCATCCGAACCTCCATGGCTATTGACATTAGCCATGATAGCTACGTATTGTAGCCATCGCAACCAGCCCGAAGGGAACGCCATGAAGCTCGCACCGCATCTGCATCGCCTCGGCAACGACATCGTCGCTTCGTACCTCATCGACCTGCCGGACGGCATCACGCTCGTGGACGCCGGACTGCCTGGTCACTGGAAAGACCTGCAGCGCGAGCTCGAGGTCATCGGTCGTCCGCTGAGCGACGTCCGCGGTCTCGTGCTCACGCACGGCGACAGCGACCACATCGGCTTCGCGGAGCGCCTGCGGCAGAAGACGGGTGTGCCCGTGTTCATCCACCGGGCCGACGCCCATCGGGTGCGAACGGGGGAGAAGCCGAAGACGCCGATGGGCCCCGCCCATCTCGGGCCTCTGGTGAAATTCTTCGCCTACGGCCTGCGCAAGAACGCGGTGCGCACGCGTCACGTGCAGGAGGTCGTGGAGGTCGCCGACGGCGACGTCCTGGGACTGCCCGGTTCACCGGTCGTGATCGGGATGCCTGGGCACTCGCCGGGCAGCATCGCCGTGCACATCCCCGCCGTGGATGCCGTCTTCGTCGGAGACGCGCTCACCACCCGCCACGTCCTCACCGGCCGTGAAGGCGCGCAGCCGGCGCCGTTCACGGACGAGCCGGCTGAGGCGCTGGCATCCCTCGACCGGCTCGCCGTAGTGTCGGCATCCTGGGTGCTGCCGGGGCATGGGGCGCCCTGGCACGGAACGCCGGCAGACATCGCGGCGGCTGTTCGCGCCGCCTGACGGGAACGATCTGCGGACATGCGTCCGATCTGCGGACGTTTCGTCGGAACTCGCCCGCAGATCGGGGAAACCTCCGCAGATCGGGGCGCGGCTCAGCGTCTCGCGAGCACCTCGTCGGTCGTGGCGAGCGAGATCTGCGGCGGGTACAGCCCCATCACCTGCACGGCTGCGGCGTGGTTCTCGGCTGTCGAACCCGCGCAGGCGTCGGTCGCCACCGTCACGCGTGCGCCGGCGTCCGCAGCGGCCAGAGCCGTCGAGATCACGCAGCAGTCCGTCGAGACGCCGGCGAGCACGAATCTGCCGCCGTGGCCGACGACGGACTCCAGCTCCGGCCCCCACTTCCCGAACGTCGGCAGATCGAGGGTCGCGCGGGATGCCAGGCCGACGGCATCCGGCACGACGTCGAACAGCTCGTCGGTCGGAGGCTGATCCGCGAACGGCCACGCCGCGAAGTACTCGCCCCATGATGTCGAGCGATCGGCGGTCGGCATCCATCGAGTGACGAGCACGCGCTCGCCGAAGGCGTCGGCCAGCTCACGGATGCGCGGCATCGCCTCCGCGAAGAACGGCGAGCCCCACGCCGAATCGGGAGAGGCGAAGATGTTCTGCGGATCGATGACGACCAGCCACTCCTCCGGGCCCGTTGGGCCTGTTGAAGCGTCGCTCACGCTTCCTGCTGCCGGATCTTCGACGCGCGCGCGAACCACGTCACGAGGAACGACAGCACCAGAGCGAAGAAGACACCGAGGTTCGCAAACGCCCAATCGCCATCACGGCCTCCGATGAGGAACAGCAGGTAGCCCTGCCAGTTGTTCCACGGGGCGGCATCGGCGAAGTTATTCACGACGAGCCCCCATCCGATGACCGATGCGACGACCATCGTGATGATCGACGTCCAGTCCCAGGCGCCGTAGCGCCCCTTCGCGTCGAACAGGGCGTCCTCGTCGTAGTCCTTCTTGCGGCGCAGGATGTCGGCGATGAGGATGCCGGCCCACGACGCCAGCGGAACGCCGAGCGTGATGAGGAACGACTGGAACGGCCCCAGGAAGTCGGTGGCGAAGAACACCACCCAGATCGTCCCGAGGGTAAGGATGACTCCGTCGATCGCCGCGGCCGATGGTCGGGGGATGCGGATGCCGAGGCTGATCAGCGTGAGTCCGGAGGAGTAGATACCGAGCACCGCGCCGGAGACGAGCGCGAGAACCGCGGTGAGCAGGAACGGGACCAGCACCCAGATCGGCAGCAGGGTCGCGAGGGCGCCGATCGGGTCGGCGCCGACGGCATCCATCAGCGCATCGTCCGAGCCCGCCAGCAGCAGGCCGAACACGACGAGGAGAACCGGGGCGATCGCGCCGCCGAAGGTGTTCCAGAACACGATCGCGCCGTCGGACGCCGTGCGCTTCTGATACCGCGACCAGTCCGCGGCGATGTTGATCCACCCCAGTCCGAAGCCGGTCATCACCATGACGAGGGCTCCGATCACGGCGCCGATTCCGCCGCTCGGGCGCGCCATGACGGCCGCGAAGTCGATGTGCGGGATCGTCAGGATGACGTAGAGGATCGTGACGACTCCCGTGATCCAGGTCAGCACCGACTGCATCTTCATGATCGTGTGATACCCGAGAACGGATGCCGCGACGATGAGCGCCGCGACCACGACGGTGGCGATGATCTTCAGTGCGACGCTGTCTCCGTCGCCGCCGAGCTGCGTGATGACCGTGGCAGTGGCGAGCACGGCCATGATCGACAGGAACGTCTCCCAGCCGATCGACGTGAGCCACGACACGATGCCAGGGACCTTCTGTCCGTGCACGCCGAACGCCGCTCGGGAGAGGACCATGGTCGGCGCCGATCCGCGTTTGCCTGCGATCGCGATCAGCCCGCAGAGGGCGAAAGACACGACGATGCCGATGATCGACACGAGGGTGGCCTGCCAGAACGAGATGCCGAAACCCAGCACGAACGCCCCATAGGACATGCCGAACACCGACACGTTCGCCGCGAACCACGGCCAGAAGAGGTCGCGCGGCTTCGCCGTCCGGTCGGACTCTGGAATGATCTCGATACCGGCGCGCTCGATCAGCCCGGGAGCCGCCGCGATCTTGTCTGACATGCCCCCATATTGGCACCGCGGACGGTTTGAGTGCGTCAGGCGCGGAAGAACGCCTCCGCGACGCGGGTCAGGTCGTGCAGATCGCTGACGCCGGCGAGCTCGCGTGCCGAGTGCATCGACAGGATCGGGATGCCGACGTCGACCGTCCGGATGCCGAGACGAGTGGCTGTGATCGGGCCGATCGTCGAGCCGCACGGCACGGAGTTGTTCGAGACGAATTCCTGTGAGGCGACCCCGGCGGTATCGCACCACTGCGCCCAGGCGGCGGATCCGACGGCATCCGTCGCATAGCGCTGGTTCGCGTTGATCTTGAGGATCGGACCGGAGCCGAGCAGCGGCTGGACGACCGGGTCGTGCTTGAAGACGTAGTTCGGGTGCACCGAGTGGCCGACGTCACTCGACAGATGCCAGGATGCCGCGAACGCGCGGCGCTGTTCGGTGGCATCCGCCCCGAGGCCGGCGTACACGCGCGCCAGCACGTCCTCGAGGAACGGGCCGGCGGCGCCGGAGCGCGACGCAGAGCCGAGCTCCTCGTGATCGAACGCCGCGAGGACGGCGATGCTGCCGCTCGTGGATGTGTCCTTCGATGCAGCCGCGAGCGCCACGACGCCCGCGTGGACGGATGCCAGGTCATCCAGGCGCCCGCTCGCGAAGAACGCGTCGTCCCTTCCGAAGACCGCACCGCGCGCGGAGTCCGCCACGACGGCGTCGAAGCCGCGCACATCGGCCGCGTTCACGCCGGCCGAGGATGCGAGCTCACCGAGCAGGTCTTCCTCAACCGGGTCGCCGAGACCCCACACCGGCTGCGTCTGCATCTGCTTGTCGAGGGTCAGCGCCTTGTTCGCCTCGCGGTCGAGGTGGATGGCGAGCTGGGGCAGGCGCAGGAGCGCTCCGGTGTCGGCGAGCACGACGCGGCCGTCGGCGAGGGCGAGCCGTCCCGCCAGTCGCAGCTCGCGGTCGAGCCAGGAGTTCAGCAGCGGACCGCCGTAGATCTCCACCCCGGCCTGCAGCCAGCCGCGCGAGCCGGTCGTCGGCTGCGGCTTCAGCTTGAATCCGGGGGAGTCGGTGTGGGCGCCCAGGATCTGCGCAGGGGTCGTCGGCGCGGCGTCCGCGGGCACGACCCAGGCGATCACGGCGCCGTCACGCACCACGACGAAGCGCCCGCCCGGCTGTGCCGGCCAGTCCGCCTCCTCGTCGAGTCGGACGAATCCGGTCTCCTCCAGGCGACGGGCGACTTCAGCGGCTGCGTGGTAGCTGGAGGGAGAGGCGGCGACGAAGTCGGCGAGATCCTCGGCGTGGGAGAGAGCTGCGGGGGTGACGGCCATGTCTTCGATCGTATCCGCGCAGCTTGGCCCCCACCTGTTCACAACGGGGTGTTATGGTGTCGCGCGACAGTGCCTAGGGTTCCGGGGCTCACGCCCGACTGGTCCGAGCGGCACCACGGTCGGCCTTCGCAGGTCGGTCGTCATCTGACAGGACAAAAGCCCGGAGGAGCCCGTTCGTCGCGCCCGCTGACGGACAGAAGGCTCCCGTGTCGGCATTCGCTCTGGTCCTCGTCTTTTCCGCCGCTGTCGTGCACGCGGCGTGGAACATCCTCGCTCACGGCATCAGCCGTGCCGGCATCCCGTTCCTCTGGTGCGGCGCCGTCGCCGGCGCCGTCATCTGGGGCGCGGCGATTCCGCTCACCGGTGGGATGCAACGGAGCGATCTGCCGGGATTCATGATCGGTGTCGGCGTCTCCGGCGTCCTGCATGTCGCGTACATGCTCGTGCTGCAGCAGGGCTACCGGGTGGGAAACCTCTCCACGGTCTATGCGACGGCGCGCGGCAGCGGACCCTTCCTGTCGGTTCTCGCAGCGATCCTGCTGCTCGACGAGCGGCCGTCCGGCTGGGCGCTCGCCGGGGTGCTGGCGATCATCGTCGGCGTGCTCGCGCTCGGGCTCGTCGAACGACGCCCCCGCGGCGAGGGCCGGAGCGGGGTCGATCCGTCGATCGTGTTCGGGCTGTTGACAGGGCTCGCGATCGCGACGTACACCATCTGGGACACCCATGCCGTTCGCGAGTGGCACCTGGCGCCCGTGCCGTACATGGTCGGAACCTGCGTGGTGGAGATCGTCGTCTACTCCGTCATGCTGCGGCGCAGATGGCGCGAGACGGTCGCATTCGCACGGTTCCAGTGGCGTCGGGTGATCGCGTTCGGAGTCCTGTCGCCGCTGTCCTACATCCTCATCCTCGTCGCAGTGACGATCGCACCCGTCGCGCTGGTGGCGCCATTGCGCGAGGTCAGCGTCGTGCTGGTCAGCCTGTTCGGCGTCTTCGCGCTCAAGGAGAGCAGACCCCTCGCGCGACTGGTCGCATCTGGAATCGTGGTTGCGGGCATCGTGCTCCTCGCCCGCTGATGGTTGCCGTCAGCGGAAGTTCACGAGACCGGCCTGGGCGGCCGTGACGAGGATCTGCACGCGATCGCGCACGTGCCACTTCGACATGATGCGGCCGAGGTGCGCTTTGACCGTGCCCTCCGACACGATGAGCGTGCGCGCGATCTCGGAATTCGACATGCCCTGTGCCAAGCACTCGAGCACCTCGCCCTCGCGCTCGGTGAGAGTCTCGAGCTCTTCCACACCGACGCCGGACGGTGTCTCGTCGCGGACGTGCTTGATGAGCAGCGAGGCGATGGAGGGTGAGAGCGAGCTCGCGCCGCTGTTCACCTCGCGAACGGCGGCGAGGATGCTCTCGGCGCTCGAGTCCTTGAGCATGTACCCCGAGGCGCCGGCGCTCAGCATCGGCAGCACGGTGTCGCTGCCGTCGAGCGTGGTGACGGCGAGGATCCGCACCTCTGGCCAGCGCTCGGAGATGGCCGCAGTCGCCTCGATTCCGTTCATCTCGGGCATCTGCACGTCCATCATCACGACGTCGGGGCGATCCTTCTCGACGAACGCGATCGCCTCAAGCCCGGTCTCGGCCTCGCCGATGACGTCGACCTCGGCATCCCGTGAAACGAAGTGGGACAGCGCGGTGCGCACCAGTGGGTCGTCGTCGACGATGAGAACGCGGATCTGCGGCATGGACGAAGCCTAACGGTGGGCACTACTGCCCATATGGCGTATGTAGACGTTTGGCTATCAAAGAGTGAACGGATGTCAGATGTGCGCCGTGGGGATCGCCGAGAAGATGAATACAGACATCCGACAAAAGACCTAATCTAGGTGGTGAAAACTATGACTTTTTGGGAGCAGCTTGCCCGTGCGCTTGGTATCTATCGCTAGAGTACCTGGCGAATAGGAGATACGAAAGCTATGGCAATAAGCCAGTCCATCCAGAGCAACCCAGGCGGGTTGCGGTTGGCGCGTGACGAAGTCCTCAATCGCCTTGAGCGAATCGTCATGCTGGTGGTGATCGGCGGCGTCATAGCCCTGGACACTTTCACCTACATTTCTTCCTCCTCGTTCGCCAATCCCATCGCGTTCCTGACCAGCAGCGCAGCCACGGCGTCATTCGCCCTGTTCCTGTGGCGACCCTGGGTCGCCTCTGCCTCGCTTGCGGTTCTTTTCGCACTCTCTTTCGCAACCAGTACACAGTTCAACGTGATCGTCGCGGCGGCGATCGCGGCCGGCCTAGTCATGAGACTGGGACGAACCGCACTGATCGCCTCCTACGCGGGGTTCTTCCTCGTGGCGACGGCGATCATCGCGTACACCGACGGTGGCGCGACAGTGAACGTGGGTATCTACCTCGTCATCGCAACCGTTTCGGGCGCGATCGGCTTCGCCCTGCGGGTCGCCTCGGCCCGTGGACACCGTCTCGAACAGCAGCTCGTCATTCAAGCCGAGCAGGAGAAAGAAGCAGTACTCGCCGAGCGGCGATGGATCGCCGGCGAGCTTCACGACAGCATCGCGCACCACCTCACGGTGGTCGCGCTCCATGTCCAGATGCTGGACGACCCGACCATCAGCAAGGATTCGCAGGAGGCCATCCGGTCCGCGGCGAAGAAGGCGATGGCCGACCTCCGGTTCGTCATCGAACTCGCCGATGACGGACCCCGCGCCTCCGCGGTGCAGACCGGAGACCTCGCCGAAGCCATCGATGAGGCGCGCTCCGAGATCGAGTCCGCTGGACACGCGGTCGTCAGCTCCGGGGACCCGAGCGATGAGCGCCTGCCGCGCGTCGCCGAGATCGTCCTCGCGCGCATCGTCCGCGAATCCGCCACCAACATCCTCAAGCACGCAGGGCACGGTGCGGTCCACATCGACCTCGACGTCGATGACGAAGCCGCAGCCCTCTCGATCCGCAGCCCCCTCCCGGCCACCCCTCGACGCGACCTGCCCTCGAGCGGGACAGGCCTGAACCGGATGGCCGAGCGGGTAATAGGAGCGAGCGGCGCATTCAGCGCTCAGGCCGTGGACGGCGATTGGCAGGTGTCGGCGAAGCTGCCGATCACGTGAGTTGCCCGGGGCCGGCCGAGTGCACTGGACGAATGGCCAGCACATTGTCGACGTACGTTACTTGGACTTGTCATGCCAAGTCACTAGTTTCGGAACTACCCCAGAGAAAGCGTCCCCAGCGCTGACCGCGGGCGCGACCATTTCTGACTCTTCGCGCTCGCGGTCATTTCTTGTTTCGGACGCTTTCCGACGCCGCCATTCGCGCCAGTTCAGCGCGCGTTCATGCGCGAATCGCCTCGGCGAAGGTCGGGTAAACGCGAGGCAAACTCTTCCGAGAACGGCGCGGAACGCCTGACGCCGAGTGTCACAGTGGTCTTCGATCCCTCGGAGCGAAAGGCCCTCATGTCGCGTCACCCTGTGGCCTCGGACCGCGCCGATGTCGTCGTCGTCGGCGCGGGCATCGTGGGCCTGGGTGCGGCATACGCGGCCGCACGTCGAGGGCTTCGCGTGATCGTCGTCGACCGGACGGCGTCGCCCGTCGGGGCCACTGTGCGGAACTTCGGTCACATCTGCATCGGCGCGCAGACCGGACTCGCCCGCGAGTTCGCCGACGCGTCCCGTGACATCTGGCTGCGACTCGCCACGGATGCCGGGTTCTGGCTTCGCGAATCCGGAACGCTCGTCGCCGCTCGAGACACCACCGAGCTCGCCGTCCTCGAACGCGCCGCGCGTGACGGCGACCGTGACGGCGACATCGAACTCCTCACGGCAGAAGAACTCCGGAGTCACGCGCCCGTGCGGGTCGGAGTCGCCGGCGGAGCGCGCCTTCGCACTGATCTGCAGACGAATCCGCGCGAGGCTGCGGGTGCGATCGTCCGTCACCTCGTAGCGCTCGGCGTGGAGTTCCGCTTCCGCACTGCGGTGACGGCGGTCTCCAGCATCCGGGTCGAGACGACGCGGGGCGCGATCGACTGCGGACGCGTCGTCGTCGCCGTGAATCACGACGTCGATCAACTGCTGCCCGAGATCGCCGAAAGAGTCGGTGTCGTCCGGTGCGCCCTCGACATGATGCGCGTGAGTGCCATGACGCCTCGCCCGCTGGCCGCCCCGTTGCTCACCGCCTGGTCGCTCCTTCGCTACGGACGTTTCGCCGCATTCCCCGAGACCGTCGCGCTCCGCGAGCGTCTGTACGCGGAGCGCCCTGAGCTCGCCGGCCTCGACCTCAACCAGATGTACACGCAGCTGCCGGACGGCTCGCTGATCCTGGGCGATTCCCACGTCCGCGGCATCCAACCCGGTCCTTTCCAGCCGGAGCCCGCCTTCGATGCTTTCATCGCAGAAGCTGCTGCGCTGCTGGAGCTAGACGATGTTCGGGTCATCGAACGCTGGCAGGGGGTGTACGCCTCCGGGCCGGAGGAGTTCCTCATCGAACAACCGGAGCCCGGCCTGCACGTCATCGCCGCGACCACGGGGATCGGCATGACGACCGGACTCGGTCTCGCCGAACGCATGATCGCCGATTCCGCGACTACAGAGTCCGCGACCACGGACCCCGCGACCACAGCCGCATACGAGCGAGCACCGCAGCTCGCAGCAGAAGGAGCATCATGAACGCCATCGAACTCGTCGTCCTCGACATGGCAGGGACGACCGTCCGCGATGACGGTGTCGTGGAGCAGGCATTCCAGCGGGCGGCTGAACGAACGGGCGTCGCTGATCGGATGCCATGGCCGGAAGCCCTGCAGTACGTCCGGGACACGATGGGGCGTTCCAAGATCGATGTCTTCACGCATCTCGCCGACGGCGACGTGGTCGCAGCCGCTGCTGCGACAGCAGCGTTCGAAGGCGCGTACGCCGAGATCATCGCCGAGCAGGGCGCCCAGGAGATCCCCGGGGCCGCCGACGCGATCGCCGTTCTTCGGGACTCGGGCATCAAGGTCGCACTGACGACAGGATTCGCGCCGGTCACACGCGATGCCCTCATCGACGCCCTCGGCTGGCGAGACCTCATCGACCTCGCGCTGTCCCCGGCGGATGCCGGCCGCGGACGCCCTGCACCCGACCTCGTGCTCACGGCGCTGCTGCGCACCGGAGTGTCGGCTGTGCAGGCCGTCGCCGTCGCCGGCGACACGAGCAGCGATGTCGAGACCGGCCGTCGTGCCGGCGCGGGCTTCGTCGCCGGAGTGCTCTCGGGGGCGCATGATCGTGCCGCGCTCGACGGCGCCGATGCGGTGCTCGAGACCGTCGCGGAACTGCCCGCTGCGCTCGCCGAACGGGGTCTGCTCGGTACCGTCCTTGCAGCACGGACGTCGTGAGATGCGTGTCCTTGCGCCGCACGAAGAGCGGCACGACGTCAATCTCAGACCGGCAGCGACCGCGAAGGTGTGGCTCGGCGTCGGGCAGGAGCACGAGACGGTCGCCGTGCCCGGGGTCGCCCTCGGCCATGCCGACGTGCTGATCGCGATCGAACTCTCAACGGTCTGCGGCTCCGATGTCCATACGGTCGCGGGGCACCGCTCAGCGCCGACGCCACTGGTGCTCGGGCACGAGAGCGTCGGCCGGATCATCGCAATCGGCGATGACGGCGTGAAGGCCGTTGACGGCACCGAGCTGCGCATCGGGGACCGCGTCGTCTGGTCGGTCACCGTCTCGTGCGGAGACTGCGACCGCTGCATGGCGGGGGTGACGCAGAAGTGCCGCACCGTGCAGAAGTACGGTCACGAACGGATCGGCCCGCGATGGGAACTCACCGGAGGGTTCGCAACGCATGCGCATCTGCGGGCTGGAACCTCGATCGTGCGCGTTCCCGAGGCACTGCCGGCTACCGTGCTCGCACCGGCCTCCTGTGCGACGGCGACAGCCTGGGCCGCGGTCAGCCGCGGAGCGGGCGGACATGTTCTGGAGGGGCGGCGTGTGCTGGTCTACGGCGCAGGCCTGGTCGGTCTGTCGGCCGTCGCCATCGCCGCGGATGCCGGTGCCGAGGTGACGGTCGTCGACCCGTCACCCGTGCGACGAGCGTTCGCGCAGCGGTTCGGGGGGACCGCGGTGACGGCGTCGACAGGACCGGCGGACATCGTGATCGAGGCATCCGGACACGCGGTCGCCGAGGCGATCGCCGCGGCGGATGTCGGAGGCACGGTCGTGCTGGTCGGGAGCGTCTTCCCGGGTGAACCCGTACCCTTCGACGCCGAAGATGCTGTGCGGCGCCTGCTGACGATCACCGGCGTTCACAACTACACAGGGCGCGAGCTCGCTGCCGCTGCCGCCTTCCTCACCGGCACGGGACGCGCGTATCCGTTCACGGAGGCGGTCGGGGCTGTCTATCCGCTCGCCGAGGTGGATGCCGCGATCACCGCAGCCTCCGCACCGGACGCGCCGTTGCGCGTGGGGATCAACCCGCGCTGAGCCTGTCGGGTCGCCGATTGGACGGCGACGCCTGTAGGCAGCACGCTGGTCACGTGGCCTCGAATCCGTCTTCTCGCCCCGCCGTCGGGGTGGCGCTCGTCGTCGGATCCTGCCTGTCGCTGCCGTTCGGCGCGGCCGTCGCCGCGCAGCTGTTCCCCGCGCTCGGCGCGTGGGGCGTGACCTCGCTGCGCATCGGTCTCGCCGCTGTGCTGCTGCTCGTGTTCGTGCGCCCACGGGTGCGCGGGTGGACCAGGCGGCAGTGGGGAGCGGCCGTGCTGTTCGGAGTCTCGCTCGCTGGAATGAACGGCTTCTTCTACGCCGGGATCGAGCGAGTGCCGCTCGGGCCGGCCGTCGCGATCGAGTTCCTCGGTCCACTCATCCTCGCGGCCGTCCTCACGCGCCGACTCCTGGACGGCATGTGGGTCGGGATCGCTCTGATCGGGATGGCGCTCCTCGGGCTCGATGGGATGCTCGGTGCCGAGCCGCTCGACCTCCTCGGCGTCTTCTTCATCCTCATCGCTGCGGGCTTCTGGGTTTTCTACATCCGCATGAGCGCCCGCGTCGGCGAAGCGATTCCCGGCAGCGGTGGCCTCGTCGTGGGGTTGCTCGTGGCATCCGTCCTCCTGCTCCCCGTCGGCATCCCGACGGTCGCCGCTGTCGGCGCATCGGGAGACATGAGCCTGCTGCTGCTCGCGCTCCTGACCGCGGTGCTGTCGTCCGTCATCCCCTACAGCTTCGAACTCGCCGCTCTCCGCCGCCTGCCGCAGCGCGTCTTCGGCGTGCTGCTGAGTCTCGAGCCGGCGTTCGCCACGCTTGCGGGTTGGCTGGTGCTCGGCCAGTCGGCGACGCCGTTGAAACTCCTCGCGATCGGGCTCGTCGTCGCTGCCAGCGTCGGCACCGCCCTCGGCGCACGGCGTGATGCCAAGGGAGCGGAGCCGCCGCCGTTCACGGGGACGATTCCCGTCGTCCCGAACTGACTCCGCGATCAGGTGGCGACCGGCAGCGGGTACCGCCGCCGCAGGATCACCCGCTGCCCGAGCGTCCAGGCCACCGTCACCGTCAGATACAGCGACGCCGCGAGCGGTACGAAGATCGCGAACATCGCAGTCAGGTAGTGCAGAGCGCTCATCATGCGCAGCACCGAGGGGGACGAGAGCGGGGAGTCGTCGACCGGCGTCGGGCGGAAGACGCGGCGTGTGACCTCGGCGACGGCGATCATGATCGCGATGAGTGCGAGATAGACGAGCAGGGTCGGCAGCGAGAAGGGGCCGGCGAAGAGCATGTGCACGAGGCTCGTGCCCAGCGTCGCCCCGAACAGGTCGTGTGTGAGCAGCTCGTTCGCGTGGCCGGCGATGTCGGTGCGCAGGAACAGCGTGTACAGGATGCCGACGACGGGGGCCTGCAGCAGCACCGGCAAACAACCGGCGAAGGGCGAGGTGTTCTCGTCCTTGTAGAGCTGCATCGTCTCGCGCTGCAGCCGCTCGGGGTTCTTCTTGTGACGCTTCTGCAGTTCGCGCAGCTTCGGGGCGAGGCGTGCGCGGGTCTGCTCGGCTTTGGCCTGGGAGATGCCGACCGGGATGAGGACGGCGCGGATCAGGAGGGTGACGAGGATGACGGCGGCCGCGGCCGCGGCGGTGCCGGTAATCGGCTCGAGCGCTGCGGAGAGCGCAGTCAGTGCGCCGTATGCGGCGTCGAGGATCGCCGCGATGGGCGGGAAGGCATAGAGGTCCAAGGGAAAGTCCGTTCTGAGTGTCGGGAAGGTCGGCGTGTGCCGTGCTCCCGTCACGAACGGACGGTCACACGGTGCGCGCGACTCCCGGCGCCCTCGGACGAGGGTGGCCGTCGGCATCCGGATCGCTCTGGGCGAGCAGGACGGATGCTCCGATGGCGCGGAGCGGATGCGGCGCCGAACCCTGACCAGCCCCTACGACGCCGAGCGTGATCGCGACGATGAGCGCGGCGACCGTCAGCAGGGCGAGGGCGAGGGTGAGGGCGGCGAGGTCGAGCGAAGCCAGATCGGGCATCGCGACCAGCCCGAGCGCAGACAGCATGAGCTGCAGCAGCTGCTCGAGTCCGTCCACCATGTCACAGACGATACCAGCGGGTGGCTGAGGCGTAGCTTGGGGAGCATGAGCGATCTGCGCGAGCTTCTGGGCATCCGGCATCCGATCCTCCTCGGCGCATTCGGCGGCATGTCGTCCGTCGCGCTGACCGCCGCGGTCAGCGAATCCGGCGGTCTGGGCGCATACGGCCTCTACGGATACGACGGGGCCCGCATCCGCGAGACCGCCGCCGACCTGCGGAGGGCGACGGACAAGCCTTTCGCCCTGAACATCTGGCTGCCCACCGGCGACGAAGCCCTGCCCGGCCCGCAGCACTCCGTTTTCGCTCAAGCGCTGGAGCCGTTCTACGAGGCCGTCGGTGTCGAGGTGCCCCACCGTCCGGAGCGCTACCTCCCGTCGCTCGAGGAACAGCTCGAGGCGATCTGGGATGCCGCGCCCGCAGCACTCAGCGTCGTGTTCGGCGTCCCATCGGCTGAGGTCGTCGCAGAGGCGCATCGCCGTGGCATGCGGGTCATCGGCACGGCCACCACCGTCGCCGAGGCCGTCGCGCTCGAAGCCGGTGGCGTCGACGCCGTCATCGCCTCGGGGGCCGAGGCCGCGGGGCACAGAGTGTCGTTCCTGCGCCCGGCCGAGGAGTCGCTCGTGGGCACCATCGCGCTCGTGCCGCAGGTGGTGGATGCCGTGTCCGTCCCCGTCATCGCGGCCGGCGGCATCGCCGATCGGCGCGGGGTGGCGGCCGCGCTCGCGCTCGGCGCCTCGGGAGTCCAGGTCGGCACCGCGTTCCTCGCGACGGCGCAGTCAGCAGCCACCGACGCGCATCGTGCGGCGATCCGCGCGACCGCAGCCGACGAGACGGTCCTCACCCGCGCGATGAGCGGGCGACTCGCACGCGGCGTCCGCAACCGTGCCGTTCGTGCGATCGAGGCGAGCGGCACGATTGCTCCGTTCCCGATGCAGAACTGGCTCACCGGAAGGTTCCGCGCGGCGGCAGGCGAGCAGAATCTCGGCGAGCTGCAGTCGCTGTGGCTCGGGCAGGCGGCGCCGCTGGCTCGCCATGACGATGCGCGTGCGGTCTTCGAGGAGCTTCTCGCCGGAGTGTGAGACGGCTGCTCTTTCGGCCGCGATCGGCGACAATGGGGCCGTGATGATCAAACGCGTCGGCAGCGCGGGCCTCGCCATCGTGGTCGCGGCCGGCATCCTGGTCGGTTGCAGCGGCTCCGGCACGGGCGTCGCCCAGGCGATGAAGCCCGGCATCCCCGAAGGCGTCGTCTTCGAGCCGCTCAGCGAAGAGCCCGCTGCGACCTGGATAGAGCGCGGCGAGACATTCGCCATCGTCACCTGGGGCAGCGGGAGCTGCCCGCCCATCGCGACAGCCCTCACCGCGGACGGGCCGGACCGCGTCGCCGTGACATTCGGGTCGTCGCCCAACGATCCCTGCACCGCGGATATGTCACCGACGACGCACGAATTCGAACTGCCGAACGACGTGACAGGCAGCCCCGTCATCGTCGAGGTCGGCTACGAGGACTGGCCCGAGGCGCACACGCTCACGCTGAAGTAGCGTTCACTGCGATCGCTCCGCACTGCGGCGCCGGCTCGCCTCAATGTTCTGTCGACAACACCCGGGCGGGGGTACTGCTCGATGAGGCGTAGAACTTAGCCAGATAAATGGCTAATCTGGATGCATGGCCCAGTACAGCGTTCTCGATGCGCGGAACAACCTCTCGCGGTTGATCGCCGACGCGCGTTCCGGTGAGGACGTCGTCATCACCAACAGAGGCGTGCCGGTGGTCAAGGTCGTCCCTGTCGGAAGGCCGGACGTCGTCATGAACGGTCCTGCCATCGTGGAGTGGCTCCAGGCCAACCCGCTTCCGGCCCGGCGCTCGCCGGAGGAACTCGACGCGCGGATCGCTGAAGAGCGCGAGTCGTGGGGGTGATCTATCTCGACGCCTGCATCCTCATATACGCGCTGGAGGATTCCGGTGCGCGCGGTGATGCCGTGCGCGCGGCGATGGCTGGGGCGCGAGAGCCGTTGGCCACGAGTCCGCTGGTCCTTCCGGAATGTCTCGTGAGCCCATTGCGTACAGGTGACCACGTGATGCGCGACCGGTATCTCGCGATGTACCACCACCTCGAAACCGTCGAACTCGATGACGAGGCCTATCTGCGCGCCGCCGAACTGCGCGCTGATCACGGGCTCAAGACACCGGATGCGCTCCACCTCGCGGCCGCACAACTCGCCGGTGCGTCGCAACTCTGGACGAACGACAGGCGCCTCGCCGCGGCATCCCACGGCCTAGCTGTCGACATCGTCAACGGGTGAACGGCACTCATGCCGCCCGACGCTCTGCTCTAGGCTTGATGACCGCGCGGCCATCCGGCCGTCGTCAACCGATCCGAGGAGCATCCGTCGTGATCCGAAATCTTTCCGAACCTTCGCGCCCGCTCGCGCGCAGGATCGCCGCACTTGCGATGACCGCGCTCGTCGCAGCGGGCGTGATGCTGGGCGTCGCAGCCCCCGCCACGGCCGCGGACGACAGCGGCGAGACCTACGTCATCGGCACTGACACGACGTTCGCGCCGTTCGAGTTCACCGACGCCAACGGCGACCTCGTCGGCATCGACATGGATCTGCTCCGCGCGATCGCCGAGGACCAGGGCTTCGAGGTCGAGATCCGCCAACTCGGGTTCGACGCCGCCGTGCAGGCGCTGCAGTCGAACCAGGTCGACGCAGTCATGGCCGGTATGTCGATCACCGACGAGCGCAAGAAGGTCTTCGATTTCAGCGACCCGTATTTCACCAGCGGCATCCAGCTCGGCGTCCTCGACGCCAGCGACATCCAGTCCCTCGACGACCTCGATGGCCAGACCGTCGCCGTCAAGACCGGCACGCAGGGCCAGACCTTCGCCGAGGACAACAAGGACGAGTACGGCTTCCGCGTCACCCCGTACACCGATACCACCGACATGGTGGATGCCGTCAAGGCCGGTCAGGCCGTCGGCTACTTCGAGGACTTCCCGGTGCTCGCCTACGGCATCCAGCAGGGGTCCGGCTTCCGCCTCGTCGGCGAACCGGAGCTCGGCGGTGAGTACGGCTTCGCGGTCAACAAGGGCATGAACGCCGAACTGCTCGAGATGTTCAACACCGGTCTCGCCAACGTCACCGAGTCCGGCGAGTACGACGAGATCGTCGACCGATACCTCAGCGGCGGCGAGGAGTCGACGCAGCCCACCGACATCATCTCGGTCGCCGTGAAGTACTGGCCCGCCCTCATGGAGGGCCTGTGGCTGACGATCCTCTCCACAATCATCGCGATCGTCGCCGCATTCATCCTCGGCATCGTGTTCGGGTTCGGGCGCCTGTCGAAGTTCCTGCCGTTCCGTTGGCTCGCCACCGCCTACGTGTACGTGTTCCGCGGTACACCGATCCTCGTGCAGGCGTTCTTCGTCTTCTTCGCGATCCCGCAGCTGTTCCCCGGGATCACGTTCAACCCGTTCGTCGCCGGTGCCATCACGCTGTCGCTGAACACCGGCGCCTACATGACCGAGATCATCCGCGGTGGCATCCAGGCCGTCGACCCAGGGCAGAACGAAGCCTCGCGCTCGCTGGGCCTCGGCCACTGGAAGACGATGCAGAAGGTCGTCCTGCCGCAGGCGTTCCGCATCATGATCCCGTCGTTCGTGAACCAGGGCATCATCACCTTGAAGGACACCTCGCTCATCAGCGTCATCGGCCTCGCTGAGCTCACGTTCCAGTCGAGGCAGATCATCGCCTCTACCTACCTGTCGGCCCAGGTGCTGACCATCGTCGCCATCATCTACTTCGTCGTGATCACGCTGCTGACGCTGCTCGCGAACCGCCTGGAGAGGAAGTTCAACGCATGAGCAAGATCGACGTCCGCGACCTGCACAAGTCGTTCGGGAGCAACGAGGTCCTCCAGGGGATCGACCTGACCGTCGCCGACGGCGAGGTCG
This sequence comes from Microbacterium sp. Bi121, assembly GCF_918698005.1. Taxonomy (GTDB): domain Bacteria; phylum Actinomycetota; class Actinomycetes; order Actinomycetales; family Microbacteriaceae; genus Microbacterium. The sequence goes on along the minus strand of NZ_CAKKLJ010000007.1, from coordinate 105,341 downwards.
TCGCCGTCATCGGACCGTCGGGCTCGGGCAAGTCCACGCTGCTGCGCTGCCTGAACAAGCTCGAGGAGCCGACCTCCGGCCAGGTGATCATCGACGGCGTCGACCTCACCGATAAGAGCGTCAAGCTCGACGAGGTGCGTCAGCGCATCGGCATGGTGTTCCAGCACTTCAACCTGTTCCCGCACATGACCGTGCTCGAGAACATCACCCTCGCCCCGATCGAGCTCGGCCGCATGTCCAAGACCGAGGCGCGTGAGCGCGCACTGGCTCTGCTGGAGCGCGTCGGCCTGTCCGACAAGGTCGATGCCAAGCCGGCATCCCTCTCGGGTGGTCAGAAGCAGCGCGTCGCCATCGCGCGCGCGCTCGCCATGGACCCCGAGATCATGCTCTTCGACGAGGCCACCAGCGCCCTCGACCCGGAGATGGTCGGCGAGGTGCTGCAGGTCATCCGCGACCTGGCTGAGGGCGGGATGACCATGGTGCTCGTGACCCACGAGATGGGCTTCGCGCGCGAGGTCTCCGACCGCACCGTGTTCATGGACGGCGGCGTCGTCGTCGAAGAGGCTGTGCCTGCCGACCTGTTCGGGGCTCCGAAGAGCGACCGCCTGAAGGACTTCCTCGCGAAGGTCCTGTAACGCCCGCGCCTACAGGATGACGGTCGAGCGGCCGTGCACGATCACGCGGTCCTCCGCGTGCCACTGCACGGCTCGCGCGAGCACCAGGCGCTCGACGTCCGCGCCGCGGCTCTGCAGCTCGGCGGCCGACTCGGAGTGCGTGACGCGCGTGACGTCCTGCTCGATGATCGGGCCCTCGTCGAGGTCTGCCGTGGCGTAGTGCGCCGTTGCGCCGATGAGCTTCACGCCGCGCTCCTTGGCGCGCGCGTACGGGTTCGCGCCGATGAACGCCGGCAGGAACGAGTGGTGGATGTTGATCACCGGCGCCCCGATCCTGCCGATGAAGTCGTCGGTGAGGATCTGCATGTACCGCGCGAGCACGACGAGGTCGACGTTGCCCTGCAGCAGCTCGAGCTGGCGGGCCTCCATCGCCTCCTTCGCGTCGTCGCCGGTGCCGCGCGGGATGTGCACGAACGGCACGCCGAACGAACGCACCGACTCGGCGAGGTCGGGGTGGTTCGAGACCACCATCGTGATGTCGACGTCGAGCTGCCCTCGCTGCTGGCGCCACAGCAGCTCCATCAGGCAGTGGTCGTACTTGGACACGAAGATCGCCACGCGTTTGCGGCGCGAGGTGTCGTGCAGCGACCACTCCATGCCGAACCTCTCGGCCACCTCGTCGATCGACGCCTCCAGCGCCGGACGCGCGGCGGCGAGCCCCGGAAGGTGGATCACGGTCCGCTGGAAGAAGCGCCCGCCCTCGGCATCCGTCGAATGCTGATCGAGCGAGATGATGTTCGCGCCGTGCTGGGCGAGGACGTTCGCGACGGCGGCGACGATCCCGGGCTGGTCATCGCAGGCGATGAGCAGACGTGCGGTATCGGTCTGAGACATGGATGCTCCTTGCAGGGGTGTGCATCGATTCTGCCGCGTCCGCGCCTGAGGTGACGAATCGGTAACCTGATGGGATGACTTCCGCAGCCCGACTGCTCGCCGATGCGCGCACCGTGCTGGCCGGGATCCCGAAGGAGGGGCTCGGCGAAGAGCGCTCCTCGCGCTGGAGAGGCGACCGGATCCTGCGCATCGGTGAGGCGTGGCACGTGGGCGTGCTGCTGCTCACGGACGACCGAGTGCTGGCGACGGGGGAGGTGCTGCGAGCGGCCGATCCAGGACGCCGCGGGTACACGGCCGAATCGGCGCGCGAGCGTGCGGCGAGGCGCCAGATGGCGCTGCGCGGGGGCTTCCGCGAGGGCGAGGTCGCACACGTCGGCTGGTCGGTCATCGACGTGGATGCTGTGGATGCCGGCGGCGCGTCCGGTCCGCTCGCGATGCGCGACGGCGTCGTGTCGGTGCGCTGGTCGGGGGCGTCGTGGCGGCCGCTGGAGGAGTATCTGCGGGAGCAGCTGGAGTTGCTTGCTGGTCGTTGAGCGAGCCGCAGGCGAGACGAAACGAGCCGAGCGAGGAGCGCAGCGACGAGTCGAAGCCGCTCAGCGCACCAGCCCCGCGAACCGCCGCAGCAGGTCCGTGCCCGTGGGAGACGACGCCAAGACGCGCTCGGCCGTCAGGTCGTACTCGTGCGGGTCGAAGTACCCCGTGGTCCGGTAGTAGGCCATGCGACCGACGAAGTCCTGCGGCGTGACTTCGGGGTGGAACTGCGTCGCGTAGAGCCGACCGCCGACTCGATACGCCTGCACAGGGCAGTCGTCGTTCGTCGCGAGCAGCACGGCTCCTGGCGGCGGCTCGATCGAGCCCTCCTTGTGCGCTGTCAGCACCGACATCTCCGGTGCGGAGGCCCCGAACAGCGGGTCATCGGCTGCGGCCGCTGTGATGCGGATGCTCGTGGCGCGGGTGGACTCCGGTACCGCCGTGCCGACGGTGCCGCCCAGCATCCGCGTGACGACCCCGATGCTGTAGCACGTGAACATTCCGGCGAGGTGCTCGGCGACGGCATCCTGAGCCAGACGTTCTAGGTCGTTCTCGACGCGTCGCTGCAGGTCGCTGCGCTCTTCGGCGACGACGTTGAACGGCGACCCGCCGACGACGACGCCGTCATAGCGATCCGCGACCGATGGATCCAGGGGCTGGTCCAGCAGATCCCACCGGTCGAGCGCGGGTGCGCCGAGAGCGCGCCGGAAGGACTCGTGTTCGGCATCCGCCGCGCCCTGCTCCGGCCTCACGCATACATACAGGATCGAGGCCACCTCAAGATTCTATTCGCCGCCCCGGGAATACTCGCCGTCGGCCCGCGTTGAACTTGAGTGCCGTACACTCAACTTCATACCTGAGTGAAGTCCGCTCAACTTTCAGGAGGAAACGTGCCCAACGACTTCAGCGACACCGGCGCCGGCTCTTTCGACGACTTTCTCGCCCGATACCTTGCGGGCGAGCAGTCCCGACAGGCCCGATCCATCGATCTCAGTCGCTTCCTGACCGCGCGCACACAGCGCATTCTGCAGCGCGCAGGTCGATTCGCCCTCGAGCGCGGCCAGACCGAGCTCGACGCTCTGCACGTGCTGCGCATGATCGTCGAGGACGACACCGTGGTGCGCGCGATCGAGAACATCGGCGTCGACCCGGCACAGATCATCGAGGCCGTCGAGTCGCGCCTCCCGCTGCCCGGCGAGGCGACGGCCGTCGACGCCGCGACCATCACGTCGAGCGCGAGCCGAGCGCTGTTCCACGCGTACCAGGTCGCCCGTTCCTCCGGCGCGACTTACATCGACCCCGAGCACCTGTTCTTCGCGCTCGTGCTCGGCCAGGACGTGCCGGCCGGGCAGGTCCTCGCGCGCGCCGGCGTGACCGCCGAGGCGCTCACTCAGGGCGCGCGCGAGCACGTGTCGGACCCGGTCGATGGTTCGGATACAGAGGGAGAGTCCACAGCATCCGACTCGCCCATGCTCGACAAGTACGGCATCGACCTCACCGCCCGCGCCGGTGCCGGCGAGCTCGACCCGGTGATCGGCCGCAGCGACGAGATCGAGCAGACCATCGAGATCCTCAGCCGCCGGACGAAGAACAACCCCGTGCTGATCGGCGAGGCCGGCGTCGGCAAGACCGCGATCATCGACGGTATCGCCCAGGCGATCGTCGACGGTGCTGTCCCAGCGCAGTTGGCCGGCCGCCGCGTGATCACCCTCGATCTGCCGGGCATGCTCGCCGGCACGCGCTATCGCGGAGATTTCGAGGAGCGTCTGACCAAGACGATGGACGAGATCGCCGCCCGCAAGGACGAGGTCATCGTCTTCATCGACGAGGTGCACACGGTCGTGGGCGCTGGCGGTGCCGGCGACGGTGCGATGGATGCCGGAAACATCCTGAAGCCCCGGCTCGCCCGCGGCGACCTGCACATGGTCGGCGCGACAACGCTCAAGGAATACCGCCAGATCGAAAAGGACCCGGCGCTGGAGCGCCGCTTCCAGCCCGTGAAGATCGATGAGCCGTCCATCACGGATGCCGTCCTGATTCTCGAGGGCTTGAAGGATGCGTATGAACAGCACCACGCCGTGACGTACACGGATGCCGCTCTTCGCGCAGCCGTGAGCATGAGCGCCCGATACCTGCCCGACCGCGTGCTGCCCGACAAGGCGATCGACCTCATCGACCAGGCCGGAGCCCGACTGCGGCTGAAGCTCGGCCTGCCCGTCGACACGTCCGCGCTTCTCACCGAGCTCGCTGATCTCGAAGCGCGCAAGAACGCCGCCGTCTCCGCGGAGAAGTACGAGGAGGCTTCGCATCTGCGCGACGAGATCACTGCCACGCAGGTTCGGATCGACTCGGCATCCGGCCGCACCGACGAGGCCGACGCCGTCGTCGATGAGCGAGAGATCGCCGAAGTGATCGCTCGTGCCACCGGCATCCCCGCCAGCCGTCTGACGGAAGGCGAGCGCGAGCGTCTCGCCGACCTCGAGACCGAGCTGCACGCCCGTGTGATCGGGCAGGACGCCGCCGTCACCGCGGTCGCTCGCGCCGTTCGCCGCAGCCGCACCGGCATGGGCGACGCCCGTCGCCCTGTCGGATCGTTCCTGTTCCTCGGCCCGACCGGTGTCGGCAAGACCGAGCTCGCGAAGTCGCTCGCCGACCGCCTGTTCGACGACGAGAACGTCGTGATCCGCTTCGACATGAGCGAGTTCGGCGAGCGGCACACCGTGTCGCGCCTCGTCGGCGCCCCTCCGGGATATGTCGGCTTCGACGAGGCAGGGCAGCTCACCGAGCGCGTGCGGCGCAACCCGTACTCGATCGTGCTGTTCGACGAGATCGAGAAGGCGCACCCCGACGTGTTCAACCTGCTGCTGCAGGTGCTCGACGACGGGCGCCTCACCGACGGGCAGGGCCGCACCGTCGACTTCCGCAACACGGTTATCGTGATGACCTCGAACATCGGGTCGGAGTTCCTCGCCTCGCGCTCCGGCGCACTCGGCTTCGTGTCGAGCTCGGATGCCTCGGCGAACGGCTTCGCGTCTGCCGCCGATCTGCGGGCGCGCGTCATGGGCAAGCTCCGTGAGGCCATGCGTCCGGAATTCCTGAACCGCATCGACGAGATCGTGCTGTTCCAGAAGCTGTCGCGTGAGGAGATCGCGGAGATCGTGCGGCTCATGCTGGGTGCGACGTCGGCGCGGCTCGCGGCGCGTTCCGTGTCGGTCGAGGTGACGGATGCCGCTGTGGGCTGGCTCGGTGAGCACGGCTACGAGCCCGAGTACGGGGCCCGCCCGCTGCGCCGGCTCATCCAGCGCGAGGTCGACGACCGCGTCGCCGACCTGCTGGTGTCCGGTGAGCTCGCCGACGGCGGCGCCATCCGCGTGGATGCCGACGCCGACGGCATCCGCGTCGAGGTGCCGGTGCTGGTCGGCTGATCTGGCTGAACGGCCCGCGGGAGGAGCTAGCGGGACGAGTTCGCGGTGCGCCCGCGGACGATCCCTATGAATGTCTCGACGTCCTCCGTCGTATGGTCTCGCAGCCAGGCGAGCGCGACGGAGGACGTCGGTGCATCCCGGAGCGGCCGGTAATCGGCATCCTTGCGCTGATGCAGACGCGCGAGCGACATCGGCACGATGACGATCCCCACCCCCGTGGCGACTGTCGCGATGGCATCCGTCGTCGTCTCGAGCGCCGGGAAGTTCGGCGCGATGGTCGGCAGGCCGAGCGGGCCGAGCACGTCGTCGAGCGGCGTGATCAGCACCTCGCCGGCGAGGTCCTCGGCTGTCAGCTCGTCCGCCGCCATGAGATGCGATTCAGCGGATGCCACGACCACGGGCACTTCTTCGTACAGCGGGATCACGTGCAGCTCGTCGGGGTCGTCGATCGGGCGGCGAACGAGCGCGGCATCCAGATCCTCGAGAGCGGCGCGCTGGGTAGCCACCTCGATCGGCACGAGTTCGAGCGGCACCCGGGGCATCCGCTGCTTCCACGTGTCGATCCACTTGCCGGGGGTCGCTCCGGGGACGGCCCCTAACCGAAAGGCGCGGGGCTGGGACGAGGGCGATGCCATGCGTTTCAGGGTACTCGGCTGTTCATGTCGAGTTCACGGTGCGGTCAGGATCTCGCTCCGCGCACGTCGCTGGGCGGGCTTTAGCTCGTCACGTCGGCTGCTCTGCCGAACAATTCACCCTGCACCCGCACCTTCGAAAGGTTCCCCCATGCAGTCCACCCTCAAGCGCGGTCTCGCGATCGCCGCTGGTCTCACCCTCGCCTTCGGTCTCACGGCGTGTGCCGCGGACACTGCCGACTCCTCGACCGACGGCGGCACCGCCGATGCCGGTGAGGGCACCTTCGCCTCCGGCGACTCCGACACGCTCGTCTTCGCCGTCCTCCCCGACCACGAGGGCGCCGACCAGGACGCTCAGCCGATCGCCGACTGGATCGCCGAGATCACCGGCAAGAACGTCGAGTTCTTCCAAGCAACGGACTACACCGCCGTCGTGCAGGGCCTCGCCGCCGACCAGATCGACATCGCGCAGATCTCGGCCTTCACGTACTTCCAGTCGCAGAACGCCGGCGCCGACATCGAGCCGATCGGTGCGCAGATCACCCAGGAGGGCGCCGAGCCCGGCTACTTCTCCGTCGCCGTCAAGTACCCGGCAGCGACCGACGTGACGTCCCTCGAGGACTTCGCCGACCAGCCGGTCTGCTTCGTCAACCCGACCTCCACCTCGGGCTTCGCCGTTCCGATGGGCGGCCTGCTCGAGGCCGGTGTCACCGTCTCCGACGACAACCGCCTGTTCGGCGAGGAGCACGACCTCAACGCCAAGAAGGTCGCCCAGGGCACCGACTGCCAGGTCGGGTTCGCGCAGGACATCGACGCCGACCCGCTGATCGAGTCGGGCGAGCTCGAAGAGGTCACGCGCGTGCAGGTCCCCGCAGCGCCGATCGTGATGCAGGCCGCTCTGCCGCAGGACGTCAAGGACCAGCTCACCGCTGCCCTCGCCGACAGCACGCAGTCGGACCTGACCGACGCCGGAATCGAGCTCAACGAGTTCCTCACCGACGGCTGGTTCGGCTTCGGCAAGGTCGACGACGCGTACTACGACCTGATCCGCACCCTGTGCACCGAGATCGCCGACGAGGTCGAGGCCTGCCAGGCCTGACCCTGACTCCGACCACGTAGACGCAGCCAGGAGCAATGCACATGACGAACAGCGACACCCCCGCCGTCCGGATCACTGATCTGGGCAAGACGTACCCCGGAGCCAAGGCCCCGGCTCTCTCGGGGGTGTCGTTGTCCGTCGAACCCGGCGAGATCGTCGTGCTGCTCGGGCTCTCGGGCTCGGGCAAGTCGACGCTCCTGCGTCATGTGAACGGACTTGAAGTTCCCACAGAGGGTGCAGTCGTCTCGCTCGGCGAATCCGTCGCCTCGTTGCGAGGGCGCGACCTCCGTGCACTGCGCGGCCGTATCGGGTTCATCTTCCAGCAGTTCGAGCTCGTCGGAGCACTCACGGTGCTCGAGAACGTGCTCACCGGTGGCCTGTCGACGCTGCGTGGCCCGCGCGTCGGCATCTTCACCTATCCCCGCGCCCAGCGTGAGAAGGCCCTCGGTCATCTCGACCGCGTCGGCCTGCTCGAGTTCGCGTACCAGCGGGCCGACCAGCTCTCGGGTGGGCAGCAGCAGCGCGTCGCGATCGCCCGTGCGCTCATGCAGGATCCAGAGATCCTGCTCGCCGACGAGCCGGTCGCGTCTCTCGACCCCGAGTCGAGCAGCCAGGTGATGGCGCTGATCCGCGAGATCGCCGCCGAGCGCTCGCTCACAGTCATCTGTTCGCTGCACCAGGTCGACCTCGCGCTCAGTTGGGGCGACCGTATCGTCGGCCTGCGCGCCGGTCAGGTCGTGCTCGACATGCACACCCAAGGCCTCAGCCGCGAAGAGGTCATGGAGATCTACGGCCGTGTCGCCACGACGACGAGCGAGATCCAGGCACTCGAGGACGAGCTCGCCGAGGCGCGCGAGCAGATCCGCGAGCGCGAGGCGGAGCGCTCGGCATCCCGCGAACGCCTCGCCGAGGACTTCGCGAACGAGGAGCCCGCATGACGATCACCGCGGAGCGCCCCGCTCTCGCAGAACGCATCGCGACCGTTCCGCGTCCGGCGCCCCGACTGTCGAGTGTCGTCTCCTACGGCGTCATCATCGCGATCCTCGGCCTCGGCGTCTGGTCGTTCATCGGCCTGGACTACAGCCTGAAGAGCCTGGAGACCACAGGGCACAACATCTCGCGATTTCTGAGCATGGCGCTGCCGATGCAGTGGCCGGGGTGGAACGTCACGGCTGAGGTCGGTGCCGGCGGCGCCAAGATCTTCACCACGACCTGGGTCGGCTTCGAGCCGATCTGGGAGATGTTCCTCACCATCGTCATCACGCTCGCACTCGTCGTCGCCGGCACAGCGCTCGCCGCAGTGCTGTCGGTTCCCGTCGCGTACGGCGCAGCCAGGAACACGACCCCGCACGGCCTGGTGCTCGGGCTCTGCCGCGGGATCGGCGTCGTCGCCCGCGCGATTCCGGATGTCGTGTTCGTCGTCGTCTTCGCGTTCCTCTGGTTCAATTCCGGGATGCTGCCCGCGATCGTCGCGGTCGGCCTGCACTCGGTCGGCATGATCTCGAAGATGTTCGCCGACGCGATCGAGCAGATCGACGAGGGGCCGCGCCTCGCGATCCGATCCGCGGGTGGCTCGAAGGCGCAGGAGTTCTGGTCGGGCGTCGTGCCGCAGGTGCTGCCGGCCTGGGTGGCCGTCACCCTGCACCGGGCTGACATCAACCTGCGCGGCACGGTCATCCTCGGTGTCGTCGGCGTGATCGGTGTGGGCTACGAGCTCGATGAGGCGCTGCACGGCGGACCAGCCGGCATGCGCCGCGTCATCCCGATCGTCGTCATCATCATCGTCCTCTGCGTGCTTTTCGAGATCGTCTCGTCGTTGCTGCGCACGAAGCTGCTCGGCGTGCAGCCCACCGGCAGGGGGTTTGGGAACGCGGTCACCCGCGCCGTCGCGCGCAACCGAGTATCCACCGAGGGCGCCACGAGCACCGGCACGATCAGGACGCAGGACCGCAACGCGCGCATCGAGGCAGCCATGCATCGACCGTGGGATCGCAGCCGCGTCAGCAATACTCTGTGGATCTGGCTCGGCATCCTCGTCGTGGTCGGCGCATTCCTCTACACGGCGCCCGACGTCACCAGGATGTTCTCGCCGTCGTGGAACGAGATCGTCGATCCGACGCGCGACCGCGCGATCTGGCCGCCGCACTTCGGCAGCCGCGGCTGGGACGACGTTCTGGCTGCGGTGGTCACGACCATCCAGATCGCCTTCGCAGCGACCCTGATGGGCGCGATCATCTCCGCGGTGGTCGGGCCGCTTTCGGCCCGCAACGTCGCGCCGAACAGCTGGGTGCGCAACACCTTCCGTGGGATCGCGCTGGTGATCCGCGCCATCCCGGACCTCGTCGTCGCGATCCTGTTCATCATCGCGGCCGGCATCGGACCGCAGGCGGGCGCGTTGGCGCTCGGCATCGGCGGTGTGGGTCTGCTTGCGAAGCTCATCGGCGACTCGATGGAAGAGGTGCCGAACGGCCCGGAGCGCGCTCTCGCGGCGGGTGGCAGCACCCGCACGCAGGTGTTCTTCTCATCGACGATGCCGATGTCGGTCCCAGCGATGGTCAGCCACCTCATGTACCTGCTAGAGCAGAACATCCGCTCCGCGACGCTGCTCGGCATCGTCGGCGCCGGCGGTATCGGATTCCTGCTGCTGAACGCTCTGCAGGGGCGGCACTTCGACGAGGTGCTCGCCTACGTGCTCGTCATCATCGGGATGGTCGTGCTCGTCGAGAGCGCGTCGATCCTGATTCGCCGGGCGCTCAAGTAGCAGGGGGCTCAGGCCGCCAGCCACAACCCCTTGCGGTCGGTGGCGATCCTCAGGCCAGCTGCGACGATCTCGTCGTCGCCGATCTTCGCTCCGCGCGCGATGCGCGCCCCTGCCCCGATCTCGGTGCGGACGCCGATATGTGCCCCGTCTCCGACGGCGGCGCCCTGGCCGATGTGGGCATGGGCGTCGATGTAGGCGTTCTCACCGATCACGGCATCCGGTTCGATCCACGCTCCGCGGATCACCCTGGCTCCTGCGCCCACGCGAGCCCCTGGTTCGATATAGGCGCCGACCTCGACAACGGCCTTCGGATGCACCTTCGCGCCGTGCGCGACAAGGCCACGGCCGTTGACGTGCTTGCGGTAACGCAGCGTCGTGCCCTGGTCGTCCTCGATATCGATGTAGTTCTTACCCAAGATTCCTCCCAGTCCGGACATCCCCGGATATATCAACAACCACGGGAGAGGGGGATTCATTCCCGCTCAGGGATGATCTTCAGCGCTGGCAGCTCGGGCACCAGAAAGTGACCCGCTCGCGCGTCGGATCGGCGCCCTGTTCACCGCGTCGGATCGAGGTTCCGCAGCGTCGACACGGACGATTCCCGCGCCCGTAGACCCAGGTGGTCTGACCGGGCCGGTTCACGCCTGTGAAGGTGCGATCAGCGCGATCGCGATTCGCGCGGATCGTGCGCGCACCGAGGTCGACGAGGGCTGCAGAATCGACGTCCGCAGCGGGCGTGGTCGGCAGGATTCCGCGCAGGAACAGCAGTTCAGCGGCGTACTCGTTGCCGAAGCCCGCGACGTTCCGCTGGTCGAGAAGGGCGACGTGGATGCTGCGCGAATCCGCGCTCACGCGCCGCGCCGCCTCGGCGGCGTCCCAGTGCTCGGACAGCGGGTCGGGGCCGAGGTGACCCACGATCTGATCCTCGTGGCTGGTCCGGACGAGCTCGATGTCGGCGATGTCGACGCCCACGGCTTCGTACTGGGCCGTGCCCACGATCGCGCGCACCTTGAACGCCGGATGCCGCCACTTGTCACCGGGTCGGTAGACGAACCAGGCGCCGTCCATGCGCAGATGCGAATGCAGCGTGTACTCGCCGATGCGCAGCAGCAGATGCTTGCCGCGCGCGACACAACTCTGGACCGTCGCACCGGTGAGATCGGCAGTGGCGGCCTGGGGGACACGCAGGTCGAATCGCGTGACCTCGTGCCCGGCGAGAGCGTCGTCGAGTCGTCTCGCAGTGCGGAAGACGGTGTCGCCCTCAGGCACGCGGGTATCCCGGCGGCGGAGGAGGCGGGGAGACGGGCGCCGGGGCGCCGTCCGCAACGGGAGGTGTCGCTTCGCGCCGCCCGGCGGGCGTGGAGACGACACCTTGCGCCACCTGCTGCCCGGGCTTCGCCCGACGCAGCAGGTCGTGGGCGAGCAGGGTCGAGCCGGCGACAGCGGCCGGCATCGTGACGATCGCACCGAACGGCACCAGGAAGCACAGCTGCGTCGCGACCCCGAACCCGATGACGCGTGCACGACCGGCGCGCAGCATCCCTGATCGCGAGTATCCGGTCAGTCCACGGGCATCGAATGCTCGGCCGGTGAGCTCGCGGGCCAGAACCCGTCCGTTCAGCAGCACGCCGATGACGGTCGCCGCGATCCCGCCGATCACGGGGATGAACCCGATCAGCAACGTCAGCAGCGCGACGAGGAGACCCATCAGGACGAGCCGGATGCCCTCGCCGACCGTCGACCAGAATCCGGTCTCGCCGGTGGGCTCCTCGCCGAGCGATCGCTCGATGCCGCGCCAGATCCGCTGGTAGAACGGGTCGCCGATCGTGAGGGTGAGGGCGGTGAAGACGGCGGCCGCCAGTGCCAGAGCCGCGACGATGATCACGGCGCCGAGTCCGAACCGCACCAGCGCTTGCCATGGCTCGCTCCAGCCGTCGGCGAACGGCGTCATCCAGTCGGTGATGGGTCCGAGCCAGATCAGGAGCGGGATGATGGCCGCGAGCAGCACGGCCCAGGCGATGAACGCGGGGATGAGGCCGAGCGCCATGAGTCGCGTGTGCGTCTTCCACATCCGGAAGCCGCGCAGCAGCGTCCCGACGCCGGCGAAGAACTCGCGGAACATGCTCAGATCACCTTCCGAAGGGCGTAGCCACGTGGGGTGGCGACGAAACCCGCCTCCTGCAACGCCGTCGCGAATGTCGTGCCGTAGATCGGCTCACCGTTGATCTTCTCGACGGTGAGGGTCTCGAGACGCCGCGCGCGCGAGGTCGCGACGAGATCGGATGCCGCGGCACGCAGCGCTTCTGGATCATCGTCGAAGGCCAGCACGGTCCTGCCGCCCCTCTCGAGGTACAGCACGAGCGATCCATCGACGAGCACGACGAGGCCGCCGGCCTTGCGGCCGGGTCGGTGCGAGACGCCCTCTCGGCGTGGCCACGCGAGCGCCGCACCGTACGGATTCGCCGGGTCGGTGGCGGCGAGCGTGATGGCACGCATCGGAACAGGGTCGGGCAGATTCGCGAAGGTGCGGAGGCGATCGACGGTGGTGGATGCCGCGAACTGGGCGGCTCCCAGCTTCTCGATGACGTAGCCGCGACGGCAGTGTCCCGCCTGTTCGAAGCCCGCCAGGATGCGGTACGCCTGCGCGAAGCCGCCCGGTGTCCCCTCGGACTGCACCGCGCCGCGCGTCACCACCCCGTAGCGGTCGAGCAGAAGGCCTGCCGACACGGTCGCCCTGCGGCTGGCGCGCGACTCGCTCCCTGCGGGGGCGGCAGCGTCCGCCGGCAGCAGCGACCAGCGTCCACCCGTGGCTGTCGGCCGAGCAGTCTGCCCTGCGCTCGAGAACGAGACCCCGCGGAATGTCCGGGTGCGCGGAGCCCGCCGCACAGACTTGTGCGCCTGCGATCCGCCGGCGAGCAGGGTCCGCACCGGTGCGAACGTGTCGTTGGTCACGCGGCCGGACCACGTCAGGCTCCACAAGGCCTCGAGCACCGACTGCTCGTTCTCGGCTCCGGCCATCTCCTTGAGCTGCGCTGCGAAGTATGCGCCCCCGCGGCTGAGCGCATCGAGCAGAGCCTGTTCGAGCGCGTCATCCGCTCCCTCGACAGGTTCGGGGATCGGCAGCGTGAACGGCGCCAGGTCTGCGAGATGCAGCGACACCCAGCCGTCGCGCCCCGGCAGGGTGCCGTGCCCGGCCCAGACGACCTCGCCGCTCGACGTGAGTTCGTCGAGCAGAGCGGGGGAGTAGTCGCGCACGCGTGAGGGCAGTACGAGCGATTCCCATGCGCTGGCCGGGATCGGCACACCGGCGAGCTGCTCGATCACTGCCAACACCCCGTCGACGCCCTCGAGCGGTCGGGTGAGATGCTGCCAGTCGGGCAGGAACCGCGCGTACGCCTCCGGTGCGACCGGTTCGACGCTGCCGCGGATCGCGGCGAGCGAGCGCATCCGAAGCCGGCGGAGCACTTCGGTGTCGCACCACTCGTTCTCGGTTGCGCTCCCGGCCGCGTCGGGCAGGAAGTACCCGCTCGTCACGCGTCCGGACTGCTCGAGTCGCTGCAGGGTGTGCCGTGCGACGGCTGCCCCCAGGCCGAAGCGCGTGGCCACGGCATCCGTCGTGAACGGTCCGTGCGTACGCGCGTGACGCGACACCAGGTCGCCGAGCGGATCGGCGACCGGCTCGAGGAAGGCCACCGGGATGCCGGTGGGAAGCGCTGCGCCGAGAGCGTCGCGAAGACGCCCGGCATCCTCGATCGCCGCCACCCGTGCGGTGCCGGCGATCGTGACCGGGATGGCACGGCGCGCGGTGATCAGAGCGTCGAGGTGGGAGGACGCCTCGGCTTCAGAGGCGGCTTCGACTCGGTCGGCGTCGCCGTCCTCGCTCAGCCCGTTTCGTCTCCCCTTCGGCTCGCTGAACGACCCGCGGGGGGAAGTCGAGTCCTCCGGCTCCAGCCGCGCAGCGACCTCGGCGGCATCCAGCGGGCCGAGCGTGCGCAGCAGATCGGCGACGCCCTCGAGCCCTCGGGCTCGCCGCGAGGGGTCCAACCGCTGCGCCTCGTGCTCGAACTGAGCGATGACCTCTGGGTCGAGGAGTTCGCGCATCTCCACCGTGCCGAGCAGTTCGCCCAGCAGTGCCGGATCCACCGAGAGCGCGGCTGCCCGGCGCTCGGCCAGCGGCGAATCGCCCTCGTACATGAACGCGCCGACGTACCCGAACAGCAGGTCGCGCGCATACGGCGAGGGCTGGGCTGGCTCAGTCTCGACGAGCCGCACGCGACGCTCGGCGATCGCGTTCGTGAGCCGGCGCAGCGACGGCAGGTCGTAGACGTCCTGCAGCACTTCGCGCAGCGTCTCGAGGATGACAGGGAACGTGGGGTGGCGCCTGGCCACCTCGAGCAGCTGCGCCGAACGCTGCCGCTGCTGCCAGAGCGGCGTGCGCTTGTTCGGGTTCATCCGGGGCATCAGCAGAGCACGCGCGGCGCACTCGCGGAACCGCGAGGCGAACAGCGCCGAACCGCCGACCTCCTCGGTGACGATGTGCTCCATCTCGTCGGCTTCGAAGACGAACAGGTCGGCGCCGGGTGGCTCGGCGTCGGCATCCGGAATTCGAACGATGATGCCGTCGTCACTCGCCACCGCCGAACCTTCGACGCCGAGACGTTCGCGGACGCGCGCATTGATGGCCAGCGCCCACGGTGCGTGCACCTTCATGCCGTACGGGGAATGCAGGATGACGCGCCAGTCGCCGACCTCGTCGCGACCGCGCTCGACGGTGAGGTTCCGGTCGGTGGGCAGCGTGCCGGTCGCCTCGCGCTGCTCGTGGAGGTGTGCGAGCAGATTCGCCCGTGCCTGCTCGTCGAGACCCGCGTCGATCAGACGCTGGGAGGCCTTCTCCGGCGGCGCAGCATCCACCTCGCGCGAGAACGCGCCGAGCGCCTCCCCGAGCTCGTAGGGACGACCGATGCCGTCGCCGTGCCAGAACGGCACCTTGCCCGGCTGCCCGTAGGCCGGAAGCACGTTCACCCGGTCGTGGGTGATCTCGGCGATCCGCCAGCTCGTCGTGCCGAGCGTGAAGACGTCGCCGACGCGCGACTCGTAGACCATCTCCTCATCCAGCTCGCCGACGCGCCGACCGGCGCCCTCGCCGGCGACGAAGACCCCGAACAGCCCGCGGTCGGGGATCGTCCCGCCGCTGGTGACCGCGATGCGCTGCGCGCCGGGGCGTCCGGTGAGGGTGCCGGCATCCCGGTCCCAGACGAGTCGAGGGCGCAGCTCGGCGAACTCGTCCGACGGGAACCGTCCGGCGAGCAGGTCCAGCGTCGCCTCGAACGCCGAGCGCGGCAGCGACTGGAACGGCGCCGAGCGCCGCACCGTCTCGAACCACTCCTCGACGCTGATCGCGTCCAGCGCGCACGCGGCGACCGTCTGCTGGGCGAGGATGTCGAGCGGATTGCGCGGCACGGCGATCGCCTCGATCTTGCCGGCCAGCATCCGCTCGGTGACGATCGCGGTGTGCAGCACGTCGCCGCGATGCTTGGGGAAGAGTGCCGCGCGGCTCACCTCGCCGACCTGGTGACCGGCTCGCCCGACGCGTTGCAGACCGGATGCCGCGGACGGCGGGGCCTCGACCTGGATCACGAGGTCGACGGCGCCCATGTCGATGCCGAGCTCGAGACTGCTGGTCGCGACGACGCAGCGCAGGACGCCCGATTTGAGCTCTTCTTCGACGCGTGCCCGCTGCTCCTTCGAGACGGAGCCGTGGTGCGCCTTGGCGAGCACGGGGTCGGCGCCTGCGGTGGAACCGGCCTGGGCCATCATGGCGGCCGGAGGCGCTGACGAGTCGGGAAGTGGGACGCCGATCCGCTCGGAGTAGATCTCGTTGAGCCGGCCGGTGAGGCGCTCGGCGAGGCGGCGGGAGTTCGAGAACACAATGGTCGAGTTGTTCTCGAGGATGCGGTCGACGATGGCCTCTTCGACGTGCGGCCACACCGACCCGGTGACCTCGGTGTACTCGGCGTCCGTGTCGGCCGAAGCGTCTGGAGCGCCGGGCGGAGGAGGCGGATTGGTCATGTCGTCCATCGGGACGGTCACGGTCAGCTCGAACGTCTTCGACGCCTTGGGGGCGACGATCTCGACGGGCGCCGACCCGCCCAGGAACCGTGCCACCTCATCGATGGGGCGCACGGTCGCCGACAGGCCGATGCGCTGCGCCGCGGCATCCGCCCCCGCGGTCCGCCGGAGCGCGTCGAGACGCTCCAGGCTCACGGCGAGATGCGCTCCGCGTTTGGTCGCGGCGACCGCATGCACCTCGTCGATGATCACCGTGTGCACGCCTCGGAGCGTCTCGCCGGCGCGGCTGGTGAGCATCAGGTAAAGCGACTCCGGCGTCGTGATCAGGATGTCCGGCGGATTCGAGACGAGCTTGCGTCGATCGCTTGATGTGGTGTCACCGGATCGGACGCCGACGGTGACGCCTGGGGCATGGATGCCGAGCCGGCGAGCCGACTGGCCGATGCCGACCAGCGGCGACCGGAGGTTGCGCTCGACGTCGACGCCGAGCGCCTTCAGGGGCGAGATGTACAGGATGCGGGTGCCGGTGGCATCGGTTCCTGAGCCTGTCGAAGGGGCATCCGCCTTCTCGCGGAACACGCTGTCGATCGCCCAGAGGAACGCCGACAGCGTCTTGCCGGAACCGGTCGGTGCGACCACGAGCGCGTGCTTGCCGGCCGAGATCGCATCCCAGGCTCCGGCCTGCGCGTTCGTGGGCGCGGCGAATGCACCCCGGAACCAGTCCTGCGTGGCCGGGGTGAAGCGGTCGAGGACATCACCCACATGTCCATCATCGTGCAGGCATCCGACATGCGCTCTCGACAATGTCGGCGCCGCGGGGGATGGTGGTGTCATGACCGACCACACGACGAACTACAGCGGCACGTTCATCGAGGTATCAGAGGACTGTCCGATAGATCACGGTGCCGAACCGCCGATCGCGGAGAACCTGTCGATCGCCGCGCTGCACTACCGGCTGATCTCCGAGAAGCCATACGGGCGCACGTCGGATGACGTTCTCTTCGAGACTCACGCCCTGCGGAGGGGAATCGATCCGAGCGACGCGGCGGCTCGCGCGGAGTTCTTCTCGAAGGGGCAGCCGTGCCTCCGGTCGTCGCCGCTCGGCAAGCGCTACGGCTGGGGCACGCACCACGATGCGGAGGGACGCGTCGCCCTGGTGCCGCGAGATTCCGAGGAGTACGCGGCACTCGCCGCCGACTCGTCGCTCGCGCACACCAGGGCGATGCGCAGCAGTCGCGCTAAGTAGTCAGCGCGGCGACCTCGGTCAACCGTCCATCGGCCTCGATCTCGAGGATCAGATCGAGATCGAGTCGGGCGAGGAACGCGTCGTCGTGGCTGACGATGAGCACCGCGCCCCGGTAGGCGCGCAGCGCCTCGACGACCTGATCGACCGTGTCGAGGTCGAGGTTGTTCGTCGGTTCGTCGAGGACGACGAGGTGCGGGGCCGGGTCGGCGAGCAGCAGCGTCGCCAGAGCCGTCCGGAAGCGTTCACCGCCCGACAGCGTGCTCACCGCGCGATCCGTCGTGTTCCCGCGGATGAGGAAGCGGGCGAGGCGGTTGCGCAGCTCCTTCTCGGGAATCTCCGGTGCCGCCAGTGCCACGTTCTCGATCACCGAACGCGAATCGTCGAGTCCGTCGATCCGCTGCGGCAGATACCCGATGCGGTCGGTGTGGGCGTGCGCGTCGACGGTCGGCGGATCCGTCTCAGCCGCATAACTCCGGAGAATCTGCTGTTCGGCGCGCTCCGCGGCCGAATCGGCGCGGATCTGCGAAGAAACTCCGGAGTTATGCGGGGTGCCGGATGCCACCAGCCGCTGCAGCAGCGTCGTCTTTCCGACGCCGTTGGCACCGACGATGGCGACGCGCTCGGGCCCCTGGACCACCCAGGACCGCTCGGCGTCACTGATGGTCGCGATGCGTCGGCTCCTGGCCACATCGGGATCCGGCAGCTCGATCTTCATCGAGGCATCCCCGCGGACGCGATGCCCGGCCGCGTCGAGAGCCTCGCGGGCGATGCTCTCCTTCTCGGCGACCTCCGTGCGCAGCCTGCCGGACGACACCTGCGCGGCCATCTTCCGCCCGTTCGCGATGATCTTGGGCACGCGCTTCTCCACGAAGGCCTTGTTGGCGACACGAGCGCGACCCGCGAGCTTCGTCTCGGCCTCGATCCGCTGACGCTTCTCCTTCTTGAGGCTCTGCTTGGCATCGCGCTCTGCCTGACGCGCGGCGTTCTGCTCGGCCTCCAGCCAGGCGCGCCATTCCGAGTACGGCCCGCCGAACACGCTGAGGGTGTGTGCGTACAACTCGGCCGTGTCATCCATCAGCTCGAGCAGCGCGACATCGTGGCTGACCACGATGAGTGTGCCCTTCCAGGCGTGCACCATCGCGGCGAGCTTGGCTCGCGCCTCGCGGTCGAGATTGTTGGTCGGCTCGTCGAGCAGCGTGATGGGCGCGCGGCGCAGGCGGATGCCGGCGATGGCGACGAGCACGGCCTCGCCGCCCGACAGCTCTCCGACGCTCCTGTCGAGGAACGACGGGTCAAGGCCTGCGTCGGCGAGGGCCACTTCGGCGCGCGCCTCGATGTCCCAGTCGTCGCCGACGGCATCGAAGTGCGCCGGGTCGACGTCGCCGGAGGCGATCGAACGGACGGCGTCCAACGGCGCGGCGATGCCGAGGAGCTCGGCGACCCGTCGATCCGTGTCGAGCGTCAGGCGCTGCGGCAGGTACGCCACGTCGCCTGCCGTGACGATCGCGCCGGAGGTCGGCTCGAGGTCGCCGGCGATGAGGCGCAGCAGCGTCGACTTGCCTGACCCGTTGCGTCCTACGAGTCCTGTCCTGCCGGCGCTGAACGAACCGGTGACGTCGTCGAGTGCCGTCTGGCCGTCGGCCCAGGTCAGGGTGATGCGGTCGAGGGTGACCGATGAGTGTGTGGTTGGTGCGTGCATGAGTCTGTCTCCGGGGTGTGCGAATGCACTGACACCGGCAGCCGGCCGGGGCGCGTCGGAGCGAGCGCCGGATCGGCCGGGCGAGGCCGTGAGGAATGGTCGTGTCAGCGCGCGGAAAGATGGGCGCGGAGGCGACGACTCAGATCAATGAACTTCCAAACACGGCGGACAGGACTCGTCGATGCTACCCGGGCGTGTCGCACTGCGCAACCGTCGGGCGTGTTGCGCTGTCCGTCGTGAGAGGGATGCCGCCCCGACCTCCCGCGCGTACCGTTGAAGGATGGCTGACAGGGACATGAGCACCGGCGAGGCCCGCCAGCGCGCGAGCTGGGGAATCGGCATCGCCCTCGGCATGGGCGTCGGCGTCGCGATGGGCTCCGCACTCGACAACATGGGCCTGGGCATCGCGATCGGCATTGCCATCGGCATCGCCTTCGCGCTGGCGTTCGGCGCAGCGGGTCGCCGTCAGCGGCCTGACGACACGGCAGACGACGTCGCGGCGGACCCGACCTTCGATGACGAAGCCTCTGGGGCAAGCGGGTCGGACATCGATCCGGACACCGATGACCGGGACGGCGGCTCAGTCCGCTGAGTCGTCCAGCCACTTCTCCAGGAAGACCCGCACATCCAGCAGCTCGTCCTCGGAGACGCTGTGCGTCAGGCCGGGATAGACCCGCCCGGTGAGATCGGAGTGGTCGGGAAGCCACTGCGCTGTGTGATCGATCAGCGGCTGGGGGATGACGTCGTCGTTGGTGCCTCGGCCCCAGAACACCCGAGGCTTCGACGCGCGCAGCCCCTCGTCGTCGGGAAGATCGCCGGGCGTCGCGTAGCCGCTCAGGGCGACGATCGCGCCGAAGCGGGCGGCATCCAAACGCATGGCCTGCAACGACACGGCAGCGCCCTGCGAGAAGCCGAGCAGCGCGACCTTCGGGACATCGGCCGCCTCGGCGTCCAGCCAACGCAGCAGAGCTTCGGCCGCCGCGGTCGTCCCCTCGGAACTGCGGCTCTCCAACCCCTCGATCGGGTACCAGGAGCGACCCGGTGACGGCCACGGCGGGGTGAGGGGCGCGGCCACGGATGCCACGGCGATCCCCTCGGGCAGGAACGGTCGCAGCGCGAAGAGGTCGTTCTCGTCCGAGCCGTAGCCGTGCAGCATCACGAGAAGCGGCAGGCCGTCACGGCGCGCGGGCGCCCAGCGAGTGGCATCCGCATCGATATTCAGGAGGTCGCTCACACAGCCATCCTGCCAGCGCGCACCGACACTGGTAGAAATGGATCATGGCGGTGCGCACACCAGATCCAGACCCTGACGGCGAGAGCGACGATCTCTCGCAGTACAGCGAGCTGCCCTCCGACGCGAACAATCCGGCCTGGCTGAGCGAGTTCGAGCTCGCCGAGGCTAGGCGTCGTCTGCCCATGCTGTACGTCGAGGCCATCCCCGTGCGCACGGATGGCACTGGTCAGGTCACCGAGTTCGGCATCCTGCTGCGTTCGACGCCGCTGGGTGAGATGACTCGCACGATCGTGTCCGGACGCGTGCGGTTCGGTGAGACCGTGCGCGACGCGCTGTTCCGGCACATCGAGAACGACCTCGGCCCGATGGCCTTTCCGCTCCTGCCTCCGCAGCCGGTGCCGTTCACCGTTGCCGAGTACTTCCCGCTTCCCGGTGTCAGCGCGTATCACGACGACCGGCAGCATGCGGTGTCGCTCGCGTTCGTCGTGCCTGTCACCGGAACGTGCGAGCCGCGTCAGGACGCCCTCGAGGTCACCTGGTTCTCGCCGGAGGAAGCGGCATCGGATGCCGTCTCCGACGAGATGGAAGGCGGACGGGGCGCGCTGATCCGCACCGCGCTCGCCAGCCTCGGCCTGCTGCGCTGAGCACCTTCCCGCCGAGACCCCGTCTTACGCTCGAGGCCCCGTCGTAGATCCGAGATTACGACGGGGCCTCGGAGACAAGACGGGGTCTCGCGCGCCTTCAGGCGGTCGTCAGGCGTCCCAGCGCGGCGATGAACGCGTCGACGTCGGACTCCTGCGTATCGAAGCTGCACATCCAGCGGACTTCGCGCCGCGCGGCATCCCAGTCGTAGAAGCGGAACACGTCGCGCAGCTGGTCGGCGATGCCCTCGGGCAGCGTCGCGAAGACGCCGTTGACCTGGGTGGGCTGGGTGAACTCGACGCCGCGGATCGTGCCGTCGGCGATCCCCGCCTCGATGCCGGCCCTCAGGCGCGCGGCCATCGCGTTCGAGTGCGAGGCGTTGCGCTTCCACAGGTCGCCTTCGAGCAGTGCGATGAGCTGAGCCGAGACGAAGCGCATCTTGGAGGCCAGCTGCATCGAGTATTTGCGGCTGTAGATGAGACCGTCGGACGCCTCGGGGTTCACCACCACGATCGCCTCCCCGAGCATGGCGCCGTTCTTGGTGCCGCCGAAGCTCAGCACGTCGACGCCGGCATCGCGGGTGAAGGCGGCGAACGGCAGATCGAGCGCGGCTGCGGCGTTCGAGATGCGTGAGCCGTCCATGTGCAGGCGCATGCCGCGCTCGTGCGCGTGGTCCGCGAGGGCGCGGATCTCATCGGGGGTGTACAGCGTGCCGAGCTCGGTGGACTGCGTGATCGAGACGACCAGCGGCTGCGCGCGGTGCTCGTCGCCCCAGCCCCAGGCCTCGCGGTCGACGAGCTCGGGGGTGAGCTTGCCGTCATCCGTCGGGACGGTGAGCAGCTTCATGCCGCCCATGCGCTCGGGAGCGCCGCCCTCGTCGACGTTGATGTGGGCGGTGGATGCCGCGATCACCGCGCCCCAGCGCGGGAGCATCGACTGCAGGCCGACGACGTTCGCGCCGGTGCCGTTGAAGACCGGGAAAGCCTGGATGCCGTCGCCGAAGTGGCTGCGGAAGACCTCCTGCAGCCGCTCGGTGTACTGGTCCTCGCCGTAGGCGATCTGGTGGCCCTCATTCGCCGCCGCGATCGCCGCGAGGACTTCGGGGTGGATGCCGGAGTAGTTGTCCGACGCGAATCCCCGGATCTCAGGGTCATGGAGTGGATCATGCAGAGTGCTCACCGCACAAGCCTACTTGCGAAGTTTCCGTTGGCTCTGTGCAATGTCCGTCCCCATGATTAGTGTTTTCCGCATGGACCGAACCGCGGCTCGGCGGGCGTTCGCAGGCGTCCTGGTCAACACGCTCATCGCCAATGTGACGACGAGCTTCCTGTGGTTCGCGCTGACATTCTGGGTGTACATCGAGACGCAGTCGGTGCTTGCAACGGGCATCATCGGCGGGGCCTACATGCTCTTCGTCGCGCTGTTCGCGATGGTGTTCGGTACCGTCGTCGACCGGCACCGCAAACACGCCGTCATGCTGCTCTCGAGCGTCGTCTCGGCCGTCGCCTTCGGCGCCGCGGGCGTGCTGTATCTGTTCTTCACCGAGGCGCAATTGCTCGACCTCGGGGCGCCGTGGTTCTGGGTGTTCGCCGGCATCATCCTGCTCGGAGGTGTGATCGAGCAGTTGCGCAACATCGCGCTGTCGACGACGGTGACCCTGTTGATCGATGAGGAGAAGAGGGCCAACGCGAACGGCCTGGTCGGAACGGTGCAGGGAATCGCGTTCCTGGTGACGAGCGTGTTCTCCGGGCTGTCGATCGGCTTCCTCGGCATGGGATGGACCCTGGTCATCGCCATCTTCTTCATGGGCGTGACCTTCGTGCATCTGCTGTTCATCCGGATTCCCGAGGCGGAGCCCGTCCCAGACCCGAACTCTTCCGGCGCCCTCGACTTCCGCGGCAGTGTGCAGGCGATCCGGATGGCGCCCGGCCTGTTCGCCCTGATCATCTTCTCGACGTTCAACAACCTCATCGGCGGCGTCTACATGGCGCTGATGGACCCGTACGGGCTGACGCTGTTCAACGCTCAACTGTGGGGGATCGCCCTGGCGTTCGCATCGACCGGCTTCCTCATCGGCGGCGCGCTGGTGGCCAAGTTCGGGCTCGGTAAGCGGCCGGTGCGCACGATGCTGCTCGTCGTGATCGCGATGGGGCTGCTCGGCGGGGTGTTCATGCTGCGCGAGTGGTGGCCGCTCTACGTCGTCGGCATGTGGTTCTACATGATGCTCGTGCCGCCGGTCGAGGCGGCGGAGCAGACCGTGATCCAGAAGGTGGTGCCCTTCCAGAGGCAGGGGCGCGTGTTCGGCACAGCGGCAGCGGTCGAGGCGAGTGCGGCTCCGGTCACGGCGTTCCTCATCGCCCCGATCGCCGAGTTCCTCATCATCCCGTACATGGACAGCTCGGCCGGTCGACAGCGGTGGGGCTGGCTGCTCGGCGAGGGAGATGCGCGCGGGATCGCCCTGGTCTGCCTGTTCGCCGGGCTCATCATGGTCGTCGCCGCCGGTCTGGCGTTCTTCACCCGTTCCTACCGCAAGCTCACGCTGCTCTACGAGAACGCACCCGAGCAGCAGATCCCGGACGGACCCGATACCGCGGATGCTCCGCCGGTCGTCCCCGGCGTCCCGCCGGAGCGGCGCGACTGACGTTCGGCTTCAGCCCAGTTCGATCACGCGATCGTTCAGCTCGTCCGCCGCGGCATCCCATAGCCGGACAACGGCCGTTGCAAGAGCATCCGGCTCAAGCGCCTTGGCTCGGAAGATGACGGATGCCGCACGCAGCGGCTCGCCGGCATCCCGAGCGTGCTTCGCGAACCCGTGCGCGACGGCGCGCGCCCACGCTTCACTCGCAGCCTTCACCGCCGCGTAGTTCGCGCCCCCGGCGAGGGGGCGGGCGACCGCCGTTGATGACACGATCGCGAAGCGTCCGGCATCCGACGCCTGCAACAGCGCGTCGAACGCGCGCGACGTCGCACGGACGGCCTCAAGCGCCGGCAGGAGGGCGGCGAAGTCATCATCGGATTGTCCGATGAGTCCGCCGCCCCCGCGCCAGCCGCCGACCAGCGGAATCACCGCGTCGACGTCCTCGAGCGCCCCAGCAAGCCTGTTCATGTCTTTGAGCGAGGTCGCATCCGCCATGTGCGTCTCAGCACCGGCATCCCGCGCGGCTCCGAGGCCGGCCGCAGACCGGCCGGTCGCGATCACGCGGGCACCGGCATCCACCAGTGCCCGCGTGATCGCTATCCCTGCCGCGCTCGTTCCCCCGGCGAGCACGATCGTGCGTCCCTCAGCAGTCATCACGCGCCCGATGCTTCAGAGCGCTCGGCCGAGTCAGCCATCCGTGCCACGGATGCCCGAGGTCGACTCGATCACCGGTCGCATCTTCTTCTCCAGCGCCTCGAAGAACATCGAGAGCGGGAACTCGTCGTCCATCACCGCGTCCGTGTAGCCCTTCGGAGCTCCGGCGAGAACCTCGTCCGACAGGCCGCGAGCCCAGGCGGATGCCGGATTCGGCGTCAGCACGCTGCGCACCAGTTCGTAGGCTGCCAGCCAGTGCGCCGTCTTCGGACGGTCGATGGAACGCCAGTACAGCTCGTCGATGCTCTCGCCGAGGGCGATGACGGCATCGGCCACACCGTCCCAGTCGAAGGTGAGCCGGGTGTCGGTCCAGTGCAGCACGCCGTGCTGGTGAAGCCACGCGAACAGCAGCTGTCCGCCCAGTCCGTCGTAGTTGCGCACGCGCGAACCGGTGATCGCGAAGCGGAAGATGCGGTCGAAGATCACGGCGTACTGCACGAGCCCGGCGTGCTCGAGCATCTCCTGCTCCGAACGCGAGAGCTCGTCGGTGCGTGCGGAGAGAGCGCGGTGAATCGCGACCGATTCCCTGAAAGCGGTCAGGTCGCAGCGCAGCTCTTCGAGCGAGTACAGGAAGAACGGCATCCGCTGCTTGATCATGAACGGGTCGAAGGGCAGGTCGCCGCGCATGTGCGTGCGGTCGTGGATGATGTCCCACATCACGAACGTCTTCTCGGTGAGGTCCTGGTCGTCGAGCATCCGCGCGGCGTCGTCGGGCAGCTCGAGCTTGGTGATCTCGGATGCAGCGCGGACGACGCGGCGGTACCGGGCGGCCTCGCGGTCCTGGAAGATCGCGCCCCACGTGAACGTCGGGATCTCGCGCATCGCGACCGTCTCGGGGAACAGCACGGCCGAGTTCGTGTCGTAGCCGGGGGTGAAGTCGATCAGCCGCAGCGAGACGAACAGCTTGTTGCCGTAGTCGCCCGCCTCGAGCTCGGCGATGAACTCGGGCCAGATCGTCTCGACGATGAGGGCCTCGACCAGCCGGTCGGGCGACCCGTTCTGGGTGTACATCGGGAAAACCACGAGGTGCCGGATGCCGTCGATGCGGTGCTGCTGCGGCTGGAAGGCCACGAGCGAGTCGAGGAAGTCCGGAATGCCGAAATCCTCCGCGGCCCAGCGTTCGAAGTCGCGCACCGACGCGGCGAGGTACCCGGCGTCGTGCGGGAACGCCGGGGCGAGCGCGCGGATGCCGGCCACGATCGCGGCGACATGTCGCTGCGCGGCGTCGCGCGCTTCAGCATCCGGAACCGATCCGTCCTTCACCTGCAGTTCACGGATCGCGATGGCCGCGTCCTTCAGCATCCGCCAGGCTGCGCTGGTCTCTGCGCGGGCTGCGTCCTCGACGACCTCGGGTTCGCCGATGATGGCAGTGGTCTGAAGAGGAGTGGACATCGGGACCTCCGATCGATGACTCAGCGGAAAATATCCGGCGAAAGCGTAAGTATGCCGATATTATTCCACCTATGGAGGATGCTGTCGACCGCCGGATCATCGCCGAGATCTCCCGAGACGCCCGGGCGACGCTCGCTCAGCTCTCGGACGCCGTCGGGATGTCGACGTCGGCCGTGCAATCCCGGCTTCGACGGCTGGAATCCCGTGGCGTGATCACCGGGTACCGGCCGGTTCTCGACGCCGAGGCGCTGGGCAAGCCCTTGTCGGCGTTCATCGAGATCACTCCCTTCGACCCGGCGCAACCAGACGACGCACCGGAGCTCCTCGAGAAGTTCGCCGAGATCGAGGCGTGTCACTCCATCGCCGGTGAGGCGAGCTACATGCTGTTCGTGCGGGTCGCGTCTCCGCGGGCGCTGGAGGAGCTGGTCAACACCATCCGCGCCGTCGCCAATGTGCGCACGCGAACAACGATCGTCCTGCAGACCTATTACGAGAATCGCCCGATCGCAGTCGAGCCGGAATAGCGGTCCCCGAGCCTGTCGAAGGGTAATCTGCGGTCATGTCATTCCAGGCTTACCTCGATGCCGTCGAGACCAAGACGGGACTCACGCCGCGCCAGATCGTCGACCTCGCTCGTGAGAAAGGCTTCGACCAGAGCACCAAGGCCACGCCGATCCTCGAGTGGTTGAAGGCGGACTACGAGCTCGGTCGCGGCCACGGCATGGCGATCGTGCACGTCATCACGAAGGGCCCGCGGATCTCCGCCAAGCACGTCGACTCCGGTGGAACGCATGCGGACGCCAGTGACACCCTGTGGCTGGACGGCAAGGACAGCAACCCGAATCCGTAGCGCATCAGCGCGCCGACTAAACTGACCCTCCGTGGCAGCATCCTCGAAGCGCAAGAAGTCGGCGACGAAGCGGAAGCCGGTCCGCACCAGCGGAAATCCGGCCAAGCGACCCATCGTCGAGGCTCCGCCGATCACCGCGGAGGACTGGATCGGGGCCGCCCGTCTGCGCACACTGCCGCTCGCCGTCGCCCCCGTCGTCATCGGCACCGGGGCGGCGCAGCTCGTCGATCGTGAGCTGCACTGGGTCATCGCGCTCGCCTGCCTCGCGGTCGCGGTTCTGCTGCAGATCGGCGTGAACTTCACGAACGACTACAGCGACGGCGTCCGCGGGACCGATGCCCATCGGGTCGGTCCTGCCCGCCTGACGGCATCCGGCCGCGTGAATCCGCGCACGGTGCTGATCATCGGGTTGTCCTTCTTCGCGCTCGCCGCCCTCGTCGGCCTCGCGATCGTCATCCGCACCGGACAATGGTGGATGCTGGCGGTCGGGGCAGCCTGCATCGTCGCGGCCTGGTTCTACACGGGCGGCAAGCGCCCCTATGGCTACATGGGACTCGGCGAGGTCTTCGTCTTCGTGTTCTTCGGGCTCGTCCCCGTGCTCGGAACGACGTGGGTTCAGGCGTTCCACCTGCCTCAGGAGGCGTGGCTGGGCGCCGTGGCCGCTGGGCTCTTCGGTTGCGCCGTGCTGCTCGCGAACAACCTCCGCGACATCGATCAGGACCGCGAGGTGGGCAAGCGCACGCTCACCGTGAAGATCGGCCGCCCCGCGACGCGCGTGCTCTTCACCGTCTTCATCGTCGTGCCGTTCCTGATCGCAGCCTTCATCGCGCTGCTGTACCCGATCGCCTGGCTCGCGCTGATGGCGCTGCTCGCCGGCATCCCGGCGATCGTCATCGTGTGGACGTACCGTCAGCCGCGCGAGCTCGTCGTGGCGTTGGGGCTGACCTCGCTCACGGCTCTGCTGTACGCCGGCGCGCTGTACTGGGCTTTCGTGGGCTGACGGCTAGCGTCGGCCGAGCGTCAGCTCTCGCGCGGAGGGTTGGGCTCGCTGGGGGCCGCGTCATCGATGGCGGCGTCCTCGGCACCGGCATCCTGCTGTGCGCCCGTCTGCTTGCCGGGGCCACGTGCCTCCCGGCGCTCGTAGATGTCGGCGGATGCCCCGGAGAGCGGCTTGCGGAGGAACAGCACCGACAGGCTCGCACCGATGAGCGCGGCGAAGATGACGGTCAGCCACCAGTATTCGCGCAGGATCGGGAAGAAGAACCACATGATCGCCAGAGGTACGAGAAACGCCAGCAGCCGCAGCACGGAGTACACGAGAATAGGCGGCAACTTCATCTCACCAGTCTAGATCGGCGTGAAACCTCCCGACATTCTTCGTCGTATTGCGAGATCTTCGCGCGGATGCTGGGAGTGCAGGACCGTGGCCGGTAGCGTCGATGTCATCGCGGCGATCCGGGTGGTCCCGGGCTCCGGTTCATACCCGGAAGTGCAGCGGGTTCGACTCCCGCCGTCGCGTCTACGGCTCAGGTTCGAGCGTCCACCGTCCGAGCGCACCCCGGGGCCCGCCATCGCGGAACCCGCCTAGACTGGATACGTGTTCCGGGTATGGGCTGTTCTGGCTTTCCTCGCCCTAGTCTTCTGGGTGTTCAGCATCGTCGACTGCGCAGTGCAGCCGGCGACGCGGCACCGCGGTGTGCCCAAGGCCGCCTGGATCGCCATCGTCGTGCTGATCCCCGTGCTCGGCGGCATCCTCTGGTTCGTGATCGGGCGCCGCCGCCGCAGCGACCAGGAGAGCATGCGCTCCGTCGCCCCTGACGACGACCCCGAGTTCCTCCGCAGCCTCGGCAACAGCGAGCAGGACGAACGCATCCGGCGCCTCGAGGAGGAACTCGCGCGCCTCGACGACGAGACCGACGGCCCGGCCGCGGACTCGCGTTCATGACCTCATCGCCTGCTGCGGATGCCGCGGCATCCCTGCTCGCGGAGCTCGTCGCGTCCGGCATCCGCGACGTGGTGATCTCGCCCGGTTCCCGCTCGCAGGCGCTCGCGCTCGCAGCCTCGCATCTCGCCCGCCAGGGCGCGATCCGCGTGCACATCCGCATCGACGAGCGCGTCGCCGGCTTCACTGCGCTCGGCCTCGCCCGCGAGAGCGGGGTTCCGACTGCCGTGGTCTGCACCTCGGGCACCGCCGCTGCCGGGCTCCTGCCCGCTGCCATGGAGGCATTCCACTCCGGAGTCCCGCTCCTCCTGCTCACGGCGGACCGCCCGCCGGAACTGCGCGGCGTCGGGGCGAATCAGGCGACGATCCAGCCCGGCATGTTCGGTCCGTTCGTGCGCTGGCAGCACGATGCCCCCGTGCCGGGCGACGGTTCTTGGGACGGCCTCGGCGCGCGCGCGACCGCAGCCGCCATGGGAGCGGATGCCGCGTCCGACGCCCTGCCGGGCGTCCGCGGCCCCGTGCATCTGAACCTCCCGACTCGTGAGCCGCTCTCGAGCGCTCTGCCGGACGACTTCGCGGCGGTGGCCGGCACGGCGCCGACCTCGGATGCCGGTGAGTCGTATGCCCTGGAACGCGGACCCCGTACCGTCGTCCTCGCCGGCGCCGACGCAGGGCCTGCGGCCGAGGAGATCTCGTTCGCCGGATCCTGGCCGCTCATCGCCGAGATCGTCAGCGGCTCGCGCTTCGGACGCTATGTCGTGCACGGCTACCGCGAGCACCTGCGCGATGAGCAGCTGGGCGGCCGCATCGAACGGGTCGTCGTGCTCGGGCATCCGACCCTCAGTCGGGAGGCGACTGCGCTGCTGAAGCGCGACGACGTCGACATCGTCGCCGTGCGCTCGGGTGGCGAGTCGCTGAACCTCAGCGGACGCACCCGTGCCGCGGCATCCGTCTCGGTCGCGGAAGGCGAAGCCGACCGCGCCTGGCTCGGCGAATGGATGCGGGCGTCAGCCGCCTCCGTCATCGACCTCAGCGAGAACGCACCCGACCAGGACGGCCTGCACTCCACCGACCTCGGGGCGCGCCGCGATGCGATGCGCGCCGAGCTCGAAGCCGTTCGTCGCCCGCTCGATCGCGAGTTGCTCGTCGACGCCGTGTGGCGTGCGACCTGGCCGCACGACCGGCTGATGTTCGGGTCCTCCAGGCTCGTCCGTGTCGCCGACGCGGTGCTCGGCGGCAAGAAGGTTCCGGTGCATTCCAACCGCGGGCTGGCTGGGATCGACGGGACAATAGCCACCGCCATCGGCATCGCGATCGCCAGTCAGGCCGACGGCGCGGCCGGAATCACGCGCGTGCTGCTCGGCGACCTCGCCTTTCTCCACGATGTCGGCGCACTGCTGCTGCCGCCCGACGAGACCGAGCCGCGCATCCAGGTCATCGTCGGCAACGACGGCGGCGGCACGATCTTCGACGGGCTCGAGGTGGCGGCCTCCGCCCCGCGTGCTGATCTCGACCGTGTCTTCTACACACCTCACACCGCTGGACTCGAACAGCTCGCGCTCGCGTACGGCTGGGCCTATCAGCGCATCACCACGCGCGCCGCGCTCGACCAGGCGCTGACCTCGCCCGTGGCAGGCCGTCAGATCATCGAGGTTCCGCTGCCGCGTGAGTGAACAGGACAGACTCACGGCATGGAGCGGCGAACTGCGGGGCTTCGGGCACTCGGCGCGTTCTGATCCTCGCGCGATCGGGCAGGCCCGGGCAGGATGTACGCATGAGCAAGCGAGGCTGGAGCGCAGAAGCGACCGAACTGCTGCGCGTAGGGGAGGGCTTCACGCTCTCCGCCGTCGACCCGGGCAGTCACCCCGGCTACGGCGGCGACAAGAAGGACGGCGAGAAGGACCTCGTAACCGGCATCCAGAGTCTTGGCGAACTGCAGGAGCGGCTGTACGCCGCGAGTCGGGGCGGTGACGCGCACGACTCCGTGCTGCTCGTGCTGCAGGCGATGGACACCGCGGGCAAGGGCGGCGTCGTCCGGCATGTCGTCGGCGGTGTCGATCCGCAGGGCATAGAACTCGTCGCGTTCAAAGCTCCGACGGACGAGGAGCTCGCGCACGACTTCCTCTGGCGCGTCGAGAAGCGGCTGCCGCAGCCCGGCTTCATCGGCGTCTTCGACCGCTCCCACTACGAGGACGTCCTGATCGGCAAGGTGCGCAAGCTGGCCTCTGACGACGAGATCGAACGGCGCTACGACGCGATCACCGAGTTCGAAGCCCGGATCGCGGGATCCGGTACGCGCATCATCAAGGTCATGCTGCACATCTCGGCCGACGAGCAGAAGGAGCGCCTCGCCGAGCGCCTCGATCGTCCGGACAAGTACTGGAAGTACAACCCCGGCGACGTCGACGAGCGGATGCTGTGGCCCCAGTACATGCAGGCATACCAGGCCGTGCTCGACCGCACCTCGGCTGAGCACGCGCCCTGGTACGTCGTGCCGGCGAACAGCAAGTGGTACGCGCGCCTCGCCGTCCAGGAACTGCTGCTCGCCGTTCTCCAGGACATCGATCCGCAGTGGCCGCCCGCCGACTTCGACGTCGAGACCGAGAAGAAGCGCCTCGCAGCGAGCTGAAGCCTCAGGCCAGCGCGTCGACCAGCGGACGGAACTTGACCCGCGTCTCGAGCAGCTCGGTCTCGGGGTCGCTCGCCGCCACGATCCCGGCACCCGCGTATGCCGTGACGGCGATCGCGTCCGCCGACGGGGTGAACTGAGCGCACCGCAGCGCGATCGCCCACTCGCCGTTCCCCTCGCCGTCGATCCAGCCGACCGGCCCCGCGTATCGGCCGCGGTCGAACGGCTCGATCTCGCGGATCGCCGCCACGGCGACTTTCGTCGGCGTGCCGGCCACAGCGGCCGTCGGGTGCAGCGCCCCCACGAGATCCAGTGCCGATCCGCCGTCTGAGAGCTCTGCTTCGACATCGGTGGCCAGATGGAACAGGTTCGGCAGCTTCAGCAGGAACGGCTGCTCGCTCGAAGCCATCGCCCGAACGTGCGGGCGCAACGAGTCGAGCAGACTCTGCACCGCGTACTCGTGCTCGTCGATGTCCTTCGTGCTCGACGCCAGATGCGCCGACGCGGCGGCATCCTGATCGGCATCCGCACCCCGCCCGATCGTCCCGGCGAGCACGCGCGCGGTCACGGTGCCGTCCTGCACCGTGACGAGGGTCTCCGGGCTCGCACCGACGAGACCGTCGACCGCGAACGTCCACGTGTCGGGGTAGCCGGTCGAGAGTGCGCGGACGAGTCGCCGCAGGTCGGACCCGCTGGGGATCGTCCCTGCCAGATCGCGCGCCAGGACGATCTTGCTGACCGCGCCGCTCCCGATGCGATCCAGTGCCGTGCGCACGGATGCCTGATAGCCGTTCGGCGACTGCGCACCTGGCCCGACCGTCCCGGCCCAGTGGGGTCCGTACGCGCACGGGTCGATGGTGGCGCCCGGCTGATCCTGCGGCAGCTCATCACCGGCGATGGCGATCCGGGTGATCCAGCCGCGCCCGGCGTGTTTGCCGAGGATGATCGACGGCACGATCAGGATGCTGTCGGCCTCCGACCCTTCGTCGAAGGTGAGCGCTCCGAAACCGACCAGGCCCGTCCCCGGCACCCCCACAGGGTCGTCGACCTCGGCGTTCGCGACGATCTCGCGCCAAGCGTCGGCCATGATCGCGCTGCGCAGCACGCCCTGCCCGGCCGAGACGCGGATGGATGCCGGTGCTGTGGCCGGATCCGAGGAGCCGACCGCCACGATGCCGTCGCCGCGACGCAACCAGGCGAGCGGCCGATCGGGGTCGGCATACGCCAGTAGATCGTCGACCGGATCGAACTCGCGGGTCTGCACGATCAGGCGTTTGGTCACCCATCCAGGATAGTTCGTCGGGCGATACCGGTCGGATGCCGCCACTAGGCTGGCCGCGTGAGTTCCCGCCCCGAACCCGGCACCGAGATGATCTTCCAGTGGCGTAAGTGGGACGACTCGCCGCACTGGCGTCACGAGTGCGTCTATCTGGGGTCCGACGAGTGGGGCGACTGGGTCGGGCAGCCGATCGGATGGCACAGCATCCGTCCCGGCGCGGAGTTCCACGCCGAAGCGCCCAACGTCACGCTCGTTCCGCCGTCCGGTGACTTCGCCCTGACCGTGAACCGCGATCATCCGTTCGGGATGCGGATCTACATCGATCTGGGTTGGGACGTCCGCTGGTCGGATGACCCGCTGCTGGCGACCGGCATCGACATGGACCTCGACGTGATCCGGCTCGAGAAGGAGAGGGACCCGGCGGAAGGCCCGAGCGGCACCTGGGTCGACGACCGCGACGAGTGGGCGGAGCACAGTATCCGGTACGGCTATCCGGCCGACGTCATGGCGCGACTCGAAGCGCTGACGCTCAGCCTCGAGGAGCGCGTCCGCGCCCAGACCGCGCCCTTCGACGACGCGACCGCCGACCGCTGGCTCGACCGACTCCAGTCGCTGCGGCCGGACAGATCTAGACTGGAGGAGTGAGCCAGCCCAACCGCGCCGACCTCGGCAAGGACCCGAAGCGCGTCAGCGGCATGTTCGACCAGGTCGCGGCCGGATACGACCGCACGAACACCGTCATGACGCTCGGCAATGACGCGTTCTGGCGTGCGGCGACCACCCGTGCCGTCGCACCGCAGCGCTACGAGCGGATCCTCGATCTCGCGGCGGGCACGGCATCCTCCTCGGCATCCCTCGCCGCGAGCGGAGCCGACGTCGTCGCGGCGGATTTCTCGCCGGGGATGCTGGCCGAGGGCGAGCGCCGGCACGGCCACCTGCCGAACCTCTCGTTCGTCGAAGCCGACGCCACGAACCTGCCTTTCGCCGATGACGAGTTCGACGCGGTGACGATGTCCTACGGCCTGCGCAACGTGCAGGATCCGAAGAAGGCGCTCGCCGAGCTCTTCCGCGTGACCAAGCCGGACGGGCGCATGGTGATCAACGAGTTCTCCACGCCGCCGGCGAAGGTGTTCCGTGGGCTCTACCGGTTCTACAACGCGCAGGTCCTCCCGCGGGTCGCGCGTCTGGCCGGCACCAACGGCGATGCCTACGACTACCTGAACGAGTCGATCCGCGACTGGCCCGACCAGAAGCGCCTGTCCGCCTGGATCCGCGAAGCGGGCTGGACCGACGTGGCCTACCGCAATCTCTCCTTCGGCATCGTCGCGCTTCACCGTGCGACCAAGCCGCTCGACCAGCCCGCGGCAGACGCCGCAGCGGCGACCGACCGGGCGTGAGCCACAGGTAGGGTGGGAACCGTGACTTCGAGCCCCGCTGCCCCGGGTTCGCGCCTCGCGAGCCGTCTCGGCTTCAGCGACCGCGTGTTCGTCGGGCCTGCCGCACGCCGCATCGCACGGCAGATCGAAGAAGGGCTCGACCTCGTCGAGAACGGCCTCGCTGAAGAACTGCGCGTCGCCGACTCCATCGCCGACGCCTCTGCTCGTTATCTGTACGAGGCCGGTGGAAAGCGCATCCGCCCCGTTCTCACGCTGCTCACGGCACAGCTCGGCGAGGGCAACATCGCGCCGGTGATCGACATCGCCAAGGCGCTGGAGATGACCCACCTCGGCTCGCTCTACCACGATGACGTCATGGACAGCGCCGACCGCCGACGCGGAGTACCAGCAGCGCACGCGGTGTGGGGCAACAACGTGGCCATCCTCACCGGTGACATCCTGTTCTCCCGCGCGAGTCAGCTCATGTCGCACTACGGCGACCGCGCGATCCGGCTGCAGGCCGACACGTTCGAGCGGCTCGTGATGGGGCAGCTCCACGAGACCGTGGGCGCCCAGCCGGGTGATGACCCGATCGAGTTCTACCTCCAGGTGCTCGCTGACAAGACCGGCTCCCTCATCGCCGCCGCCACCCAGGGCGGGGCGATCTTCTCCAACGCCCCTGCCGAATACGAGGAGCCGCTTCGGGTCTACGGCGAGAAGGTCGGCGTCGCGTTCCAGCTCCTCGACGACGTGATCGACCTGTCAGCGAACCCGGCCGAGACCGGAAAGGTCCCGGGCACCGACCTCCGAGCCGGGGTGCCGACCATGCCGTACCTGCTCCTGAAGGCGGAGACGGATGCCGCGTCCGCCGGCCTCGCGACGCGCATCGACGACGGCGTGGCCAGCATCGCCGACGGGGCGGATGCCGTCATCCTCGATCAGCCGCTCGCTGAGCTGCGTGACCACGTCGTCACCCAGAAGACGCTCGAGCTCGCCCGCACCTGGACCCGGGATGCCATCGCAGCCCTTGCGCCGCTGCCCAAGGGCACGGTGCGCGATGCGCTGATCCGCTTCGCAGAGACACTTGCAGACCGCAGCAGCTGATCGCATCCGTATCGCTGCAGCATCCGAAAGGACACCCATGACCAAGCTCAGGCTGGCCATCGTCGGGGCAGGCCCGGCTGGCATCTACGCCGCTGACATTCTGCTGAAGACCGAGCGATCGTTCGACGTGTCGATCGATCTGTTCGAGCAGCTCCCCGCACCGTACGGCCTCGTCCGTTACGGCGTGGCCCCCGATCACCCGCGTATCAAGGGCGTCGTCAACGCTCTTCGCGACGTGCTCGACCGCGGCGACATCCGTGTCTTCGGCAACGTGCGCTTCGGCGAGGACATCACGCTCGACGACCTGAAGAAGCACTACAACGCGGTGATCTTCGCCACCGGCGCCATCCGCGACACCACGCTCGACATCCCGGGCATCGACGCGGGCGGGTCCTTCGGCGCAGCCGACTTCGTCAGCTGGTTCGACGGCCACCCCGACGTGCCGCGCGACTGGACGCTGGATGCCGAGTCCGTCGCCGTCCTCGGCAACGGCAACGTCGCGCTCGACGTGGCCCGCATCCTCGCCAAGCATGCGGAGGACCTGCTGCCGACCGAGATCCCCGACAACGTGCACGCCGGCCTCGAGGCATCGAAGATCACCGACGTCCACGTCTTCGGGCGCCGAGGGCCGGCCCAGGTGAAGTTCACCCCGCTCGAGCTGCGCGAGCTCGGTGAGCTGCGCGACGTCGACATGGTCGTCTACGACGAGGATTTCGACTACGACGAGGCATCCAAGGATGCCGTCGCCAGCAACAAGCAGGTCAAGGTCATCGACCGCATCCTGCAGCAGTGGCGCACGCGTCCGTCGGTGAACAACGCCGGGGGAGAGGCGTCCCGCCGTCTGCACCTGCACTTCTGGGCGAAGCCGGTCGAGATCAAGACGGATGCCGAGGGCAAAGTCGCCGCGATCGTCTACGAGCGCACGCAGTCGGACGGCTCCGGTGGCATGACCGGCACGGGCGAGCTGAGAGAGATCGCGATCGGGCAGATGTACCGCGCGGTCGGTTACTTCGGGTCGCCCTTGAAGGATGTCCCCTTCGACAAGAAGCACGGGGTGATCCCGAACCGCGAGGGTCAGGTCATCGCCAAGGACTCCAATCAGCGCGTCCCCGGCATCTACGCCACCGGCTGGATCAAGCGCGGACCGGTCGGACTCATCGGCCACACGAAGTCCGATGCGATGGAGACGGTGCAGCACCTGGTCAACGACCAGGGCTCGTGGTGGCAGCCGGCCGATCCGTCGGAGGCGGCGATCCCGGCACTGCTCGAGTCTCGCGGCATCCAGTGGACCGACCTCGACGGCTGGCACCGACTCGACGAGCACGAGGTCGCCCTCGGTGCGCCGCACGAGCGCGCGCGCATCAAGGTGGTCCCGCGCGACGAGATGGTGCGCATCTCCCGCGGGGAGTGAGTCACCCGCGGCTAGGCTGGCGCCATGACCGCCTGGCTGCCCGACGTCCTCGGCGACGAGTTCGAGCAGACCACGCTGCCGCTGGGTGAGGACCATGAGGGCGAGGTCGTCGCGACGCTCGTGCGCGCGCTGCCCGATCCTCTCCCCGAACCGCCGCGCGGGTGGAATCGATTCGTGCGCCGACTCCGCGGGCGGCCCGTCGAGGTTCCGCCGCCGCTGCTCGACGGCGTCGACGTGCTGTACGTGCACGGATGGTCCGACTACTTCTTCCAGAAGCGGCTGGCGCGGTTCTGGACCTCACACGGTGCCCGGTTCTTCGCGCTCGACCTGCGCAAATACGGCCGCAGCCTGCGCGACGGGCAGACGCCAGGGTACATCGCCGACCTCGCGACCTATGACGAGGACATCGAAGCCGCTGTCGCGGCCATGGATTCCGATGCCCGTGGTTCTCGTCGGCTCGTCCTCATGGGGCATTCGACCGGTGGGCTCGTCCTCAGCCTGTGGGCGTCGCGGCATCCTGAGGCGACGGACGCCGTCATCCTGAACTCGCCGTGGCTGGAATTCCAGCTCGCGCCGCTGCGTGCTGCGATCACCCCGATGGTCGAACTGCAGGCGCGGCTGCGCCCGATGGAGGCGGCGCCCCAGATCGATCTCGGCTTCTACGCACGCGCGCAGGCGGCCGTCGTCGACCCCGATGACCTCATGGAGACGAACCCGGAATGGCGCCCGGTGCCGGCGATGTCCGTTCATGCCGGGTGGCTGCGCGCCATCCTGCACGGGCACCGTACCGTCGCCGAGGGGCTCTCGATCACGGCCCCGGTGTGCGTACTGCTGTCTGCTCGGTCGGCTCTGCCCACGCGCTGGTCGGATGAGCTCACCTCGGCCGACACCGTGCTCGTGGTGGAGGGCGTCGCGCAGCGCGCCCTGCGTCTGGGATCGTCGGTCACCGTGGAGCGGATCGACGGCGCACTCCACGACGTGTTCCTGTCGCGCAAGTCAGCGCGCGACGAGTCGTACGCCCGGCTGGAGCGCTGGGTCGTCGGATGGGCGGCGAGCAGCCCGCGAAGTTCGTGATGGATGTCACGACCGCGAGAGCCTCATCGGGGCAGACTGAGTTCGTGCCCAAGGACCCCTTGATCGATGACGATCAGCTGGACGATCTGGAGCGCGAGCTCGTCGGTCGCGCTCGCGGACGTGTGCTCGAGATCGGTGCGGGGCGCGGTGAGAACTTCGGGGCGCTGCCGCCCGATGTCGTGTGGCAGGGGCTCGAGCCCGACGACGTTCGGCGGGAGGAACTCGCACGTCGGGCGCGCGAGTGGGGGCACGCCGCCGTACCGATGGCGGCCGGGGCCGAGAGCGTACCGCTCCCGGACGGCTCGATCGATGTGGTGGTCGGGACATACGTGCTGTGCACGGTGCCCGACGTCCGCGCGGCCCTGAACGAGCTGCGGCGCGTCCTCGTTCCGGGAGGACGGATGCTGTTCGTCGAACACGTGCTCGCGCCACGGGGATGGATGCTGCCGCTGCTGCAACGCGCAGCGACCCCGTTCACGGTGCACTGGTGCGCGGGGTGCCATCAGAATCGCGACACGCTCTCGAGATTCGCGGAGGCCGGCTTCATCGACGTCGATGTCCGCCGCGTGCGGGTCAGTGATCGGCCGCTGCCGCCGACACCTGTCGTGCTCTATGAGGGTCGCGCGCCGGCGTGATCCGGGAGTGGCCGGAGGTCAGCGGTAGTTGATGGACTGCATCGGGGTGTTTGCCAGTGGTTGCCCGCAGGTGAAATCCGCGGAATTACGCGGATTTCTGGTTGTCGTGGGACGGGCCTGAAAGGCGTGCGCGGAGAATTCTGCGGACTTTTTGCGGACTGGCTGCGGACTGCCGCAGGGGGATGCCGGCGCCATTCGGCGGTAGCCGCTCGCCTGTATGTCGGTGAAGGTGTCTCGGGTGCCACTGATCGTGACGGCCGTTTCCGTCGGTCGGATTGTCGCGAGCGCGTAGGCGTAGAAGGCGTTGAGCGCCGCTCACCTCCCTCCGACGGCGAGAGTGTAGCGGCGAGGAAACGACTCCGTTCCTGCCGTTCGCTATTTGCAGACTCCGCTCTCCGCTGCGCTGCGAGCTCCGCTTAGCAACCGCTCACTCGGGCACTGCGTCGTCCCCTCGCCGCGTGATCAGCCGATTGTCGGAGCGAGGGTGAAACTCGAGGCAGGAGCCGTTTCGGGTGCGTGATCGTAACGGGCGTTGAGGGCGCAAGCGGCTATCCAGACACCCACAGGGTAGGCAGTCGTGAGAACGTCACCAGCACGCCTGGTGCGTCAGACGAGCTCGCTTACCAGCTGCTCGATGCGTGCACGGATGTCGTCGCGGATGGGGCGGACCGAGTCGATGCCCTGACCTGCCGGGTCGTCGAGCTCCCAGTCCTCGTAGCGCTTCCCGGGGAAGAACGGGCAGGCGTCCCCGCAGCCCATCGTGATGACGACATCGGAGGCCTGGACCGCTTCGGTGGTGAGTACCTTCGGGGCTTCGGCGGTGATGTCGATGCCGAGCTCGGCCATGGCGTCGACGGCGATGGGGTTGATCTGGTCGGCGGGCATGGATCCCGCGGAGCGGACTTCGATGCGGTCGCCGGCGATGTCGCGGAGGAATCCGGCGGCCATTTGGGAGCGGCCGGCGTTATGGACGCAGACGAACAGGACGGACGGCTTTGCGGTGGTATCAGTCATAGTGACTCCAGGTAGTGAGTAGCGGTCAGTTGAGGAGATCGTCGACGAGGGTGCGCACGCGGGCGGTGATGTCGTCGCGGATGGCTTCGACGCCTTCGCGGGAGGCGAGGGCAGGGTCTCCGACGGCCCAGTCGTCGTAGCGGACGCCGGGGATGATGGGGCAGACATCGCCGCAGCCCATTGTGATGACGACATCCGCAGCCCTGACGGCATCATCAGTCAGCGGCTTCGGGAATCGCTCGGCGGCGCCGTCGCCTTCGATCTCGGCGAGCAGTGATCGCACGTGCGGGTGGATGACATCTGCGGGGCTGGAGCCGGCTGAGCGGGCGATGATCCTGCCGCCTGCGAGCTGATTGACCAGTGCGGCGGCGAGCTGCGAGCGGCCGGCGTTCGCCACACAGACGAACAGCACCTGCGGGACTGCTGTGTCGCGGTCGCGGGTGAGGTCGCTCAGGCGCTGCCGGGCGAACCGCTCCGTGAGCGGGATCAGAGCCGAGGTGACCCGGGCGGTGCGAGCGAGGGCTGTGTATGACTCTCGGACGATGGTGAGGACGGTTGCTGAGTCGATCGCCGGGATCTCTGCGGCCAGTTCGTCGGCGAGATGAGTGACGCGTGCGTCGAAGTCTGGTCGGCGCGCCTCGTCGGCCGCGTCTTCTGTCCAGGGTGCAACGGTCGCGGGAGCAAATGAATCCAGCAGCGTGGTGACGGCGCGGCGGCGGTTCGGGTTGATCTTGTACCAGACCCAGGTGCCGCGGCGCTCAGAGGTCAGCACGTCGACGTCCTTGAGAACCCTGAGGTGATGCGACACGGTCGGCTGTGACACCTCGGCGAGCTCAGCGAGGTCGCAGACGCAGGATTCCCCGCGCGGGTCGGAGGCGATCGCGGACAACATCCGCAGGCGCAGGGGGTCAGAGAGCGCCTTCAATGTGGCTGCGACGGACGACGCCGCGTCCTGCCCGATCGCGTGCGAGGCGACCGGACTGCAGGCGTCCTCAGCGGTCAAAGTGACATTCATCATGGCGTCCTTACCTCGGTGCATGGAGCTGCGGCGTATGGGTCAGTGTGGAACCACTTGCGTGCTGCCCAGAGCGAGACATAGACGAGCCCCACAAGTACCGGCACTTCGATTAGCGGGCCAACGACGCCCGCGAGGGCCTGACCCGACGTCGCCCCGAACGTGCCGATGGCCACGGCGATGGCGAGTTCGAAGTTGTTGCCGGCGGCGGTGAAGGCCAGTGTCGAAGAACGCGCGTAACCCAGTCCGAGGGCCTTGCCGGTGAAGAGTCCGATGAACCACATGACCGCGAAGTACACCAGCAGCGGCAGTGCGATCCGCGCGACGTCGAGGGGCCGAGAGGTGACCTGTTCGCCCTGCAAGGCGAACAGCAGAACGATGGTGAACAGCAGGCCGTAGAGTGCCCACGGGCCGATCTTGGGCAGGAACTTCTCTTCATACCAGTCGCGGCCCTTGCGGCGTTCGCCGATGAAGCGGGATGCGAATCCGGCCAGCAACGGGATGCCGAGGAAGATGAGCACGTTCAGGGCGATCGCTCCGACGGAGAAGTCGAGTCCCTGCGTGTCCAGTCCGAGCCATCCGGGGAGGATGGTGAGGTAGAACCAGCCGAGCAGTGAGAATGCGACGACCTGGAAGACGGAGTTGATCGCGACGAGCACGGCGGCGGCTTCGCGGTCTCCGCAGGCGAGGTCGTTCCAGATGACGACCATTGCGATGCATCGGGCGAGCCCGACGATGATGAGGCCGGTCCGGTATTCGGGCAGATCGGGGAGGAACATCCAGGCCAGGGCGAACATCAGCGCGGGGCCGATCAGCCAGTTCAGCACGAGCGAGGAGATGAGCAGCTTCTTGTCGCCGGTGACCGCGGCGACCTTGTCGTAGCGGACCTTCGCGAGCACCGGATACATCATCACCAGCAGACCCAAGGCGATGGGGATCGAGATCCCGCCCACTTCGAGGCTTGCGAGCAGTGGCGATACGCCGGGGACGAAGCGTCCGAGGAGGATGCCGGCGACCATGGCGAGCCCGATCCACAGCGGCAGCCAGCGGTCCAGGGTGGACAGGCGGCGCGTCGTTGACGTCGGTGCGGGAACGGTTGCAGCACTCATGCGAGCAGCGCCTCCATCTTCTCGGCGATAACAGGCTTCGGGTGCGCGCCGATGAGGATGTCGGTGCGGACACCGTTCTTGTAGAAACCCAGGGTGGGGATCGACGTGACACCGGCGGCCACTACTGTCTCCGGGTTCTGGTCGGCGTCGAGCTTGACGATCTTGATCCGGCCGTCGTATTCGGTGGCGAGCTGATCCAGCACAGGTGCGATCTGCTTGCAGGGTCCGCACCAGGTGGCCCAGATGTCCACGACAA
Source organism: Microbacterium sp. Bi121 (assembly GCF_918698005.1). Taxonomy (GTDB): domain Bacteria; phylum Actinomycetota; class Actinomycetes; order Actinomycetales; family Microbacteriaceae; genus Microbacterium. The sequence goes on along the minus strand of NZ_CAKKLJ010000007.1, from coordinate 64,057 downwards.
CGGGGAGATCCGCATCGAGGACCTCGGTCTGGAATGTGGCGTCGGTGACAGGTGTGGGGGCGCTCATGCGAACACTTCCTCGATTTCGAGTTCGATCGTGTTGCTCTCGTCGAGAGCGGACAGGTAGTGCTGGGCGTCCTGCGCGGCTGCGCATCCGGTGCCCGCAGCGGTGATGGCCTGGCGGTAGGTGTGGTCGACCAGGTCGCCAGCCGCGAACACTCCGGGAAGGTTCGTGCGGGTGGAGGGGTGTTCGACGAGCACGTAGCCGTCGGCATCCGTGTCGATGATCCCAGTGACCAGTTCGGAGCGCGGGTCATGGCCGATAGCCACGAAGATGCCGGTTGCCGAAAGCTCGCGTTCTGCTCCGGTGACGGTGTCGCGGAGGGCGACAGCGTGCACCTTCTCGGCACCGATGATGCCTGCGACCTCACTGTTCCACGCGACGTCGATCTTCGGGTGATCCAGCACCCGCTGCGCCATGATCTTCGAGGCACGGAACTCTTCGCGGCGGTGCACGACAGTGACCTTCGACGCGAAACGCGTCAAGAACAGCGCTTCCTCCATCGCGGAGTCGCCACCGCCGACGACCACGATCTCCTGCTCACGGAAGAAGAACCCATCACACGTCGCACACCACGACAGGCCATGGCCGGTCAGCCGCTCTTCTTCGGGCAGTCCGAGCTTGCGGTAAGCGGACCCCATCGTGAGGATGACGGCGCGGGCACGGAAGGTCTCACCGGCGCCGGTCTCGATGACCTTGATCGGACCCTCGAGGTCGACGCTGACGGCGTCGTCGAGCAGGATGCGTGCGCCGAAACGCTCGGCCTGCGCACGCATCGACTCCATCAGTTCTGGGCCCTGCACACCATCGACGAACCCGGGAAAGTTCTCCACCTCAGTCGTCGTCATCAACGCGCCACCCGCGGTGACGGAACCTGCGAGCACCACTGGTTCGAGCCCCGCACGAGCCGCGTAGACGGCGGCGGTGTACCCGGCGGGTCCGGAACCGATGATGACCAGCTCAACCTCTTGAATCGACATGTGTCTATATTGACATCCATCGATGCCGAATGCAATCATGCTGAAAAGAGTTCACCTGCCCGTCACCTGGCGAGCGGATCATTGCCAGTGCAGCGATCGTGCTGCAGCCTAGAAAGCAGAATCACGATGACCCAGCCAAGGACCGTCCTGTTCATATGCAAGCACAACGCGGGGCGTTCGCAGCTGGGCGCCCACCTACTCACACATGTCGGCTCCGAGCAGTTGGTGGCGACGAGCGCGGGTATCAGCCCGGCAGAAACGATCAATCCGGTGATTGCTGAGTCGTTGCAGGAACTCGGGATCGACACGAGCGCCGCCCGTCCGCGTGCTGTCACGGTCGAGGATCTCGCGTCCGCCGATGTGGTGGTGTTGATGAAGCCGGGACTCCCGCTCCCTGGTCCTGTCGGCGGAGAGCTGGTCGAATGGTCCTTCCCTGACCCGTCGAACTGGGAAGCCGACGGCGTGCGGGAACTGCGTGACGCTGTCGCCGAGAAGGTCCGCCAACTCGCTGCCCGCCTGGTCGGCTGAGATCGCGAAAGGGTGAGACCTCGATCTGAGGCCTCACCCTTTCGCATGTGCGGTTAGCCGACCGGGATGGGACGCAACCCGATCTGCACCACGGCCGGAGCCGGGGCTGCACAGCAACTTCCCGCGTTGTCGTCGAAGTCACCCGACCCGCCACACACGCCGGTATCCGGCAGGACGAGATCCTTGCGCGCGGCGGCTTCGTGATCTCCAGCGAGATGTGCCGTAACGCTGCGCACCTGCTCGTATCCCGTCAGAGCAAGGAACGTCGGTGCACGCCCGTAGGACTTCACCCCAACGATGAAGAACCCGTGCTCGGGCTGCGCGAGCTCTCTGGCACCTGTTGCCGATACCGAACCGCACGAGTGGATGTTCGGGTCGATCTCCGCGGCGATCCCGGCGACGGCATCGAGAGCGGGGTCAAGGCTGATACGCAGCTCGCGCAGCATCTCCGTGTCGGGCCGGAACCCGGTCAGGGCGAACACATGAGCGACGCCCACGACCTCACGTCCGTCCTCGGCGATGATCGTCAACGCCTCATCCTCTTGACGGATTTCCGCGACCCGGAATCCGGTGACTAGGTTCACCAGACCCTCATCGATCATCCTGCGGGCGCGAGAGCCGAGCGCAGCGCGTTCCGGGAGCTCATCGCCGAGCCCACCACCGAAGACATTCATGGCGCTCCCGCGACGCAGAAGCCACGTGACGCGGGTGCCGGGCGATCGCCTGGCCAGTTCGCTCAGGCGCAGCACGGCATGCGTGGCGGAGTGCCCGGCGCCCACGACGACGACATGCGACCCGGCGAGTTCGGAGACGTCGTCAGGGATGCGGTACGAGATCGAAGCCGAGGCCCTTGCTTCGCCGAGCGCGGGGAATCCATCACTGCCCGCCGGATTCGGAAGACCCCACGTGCCGCTTGCATCAATGACGGACCGGGCGCCCAGGCGCGATTCATGCCCGTCTGAGTCGACCAGGTGCACGATGAAGGGCTGACTCTTGCGCCCACCGTCGACGACCTTGTCACGCCCCTGACGAGAGACGCCCGTCACTGTCGTGGCGTACCTCACCTGCTCTCCCAGAACGTCGGCGAGCGGCGCGAGGTATTCATTCACCCATTCGGCGCCGGTCGGGTATCCCGAGGCTGGGGCACTCCAGCCGGTGGATTCGAGGAGACGTCGTGCCGCCGCATCGGTCAGTTCCGGCCAGGCCGAGAAGAGCCGTACATGGCCCCATTCCGAAACTGCTGCTGCGGGCCCCTCGCCACGCTCGAGGACAACGACGTCCACACCGCGTTCGGCAAGGTGCGCTGCTGCGGCAAGCCCCTGCGGGCCCGCCCCGATCACGACAACTGGAAGCTCATCCATCACATCTCCTCAAATCGAAGTTATTCGATATGAAAAGAGTTCCGCATCTATCGAAGAATGTCAATACGTGTCAGACTAGCCCCGTGAGCTTGCCAACCACCATCGAAGCGAACACCTGCTGCGTGCCGCGCATCACATCTTCGCTCACCGCAGAGGACGCGGAACGTGTCGCCCGCGTGTTCAAAGCACTCGGGGACCCCACGCGCGTCAGGCTGCTGTCGTTGATCGCGGCCGGCGCCGGCGGTGAGGCATGCATCTGTGATCTCACAGAGCCGGTGGGGCTTTCGCAAGGGACGGTCTCTCATCATATGAAGCTGCTCACCGATGCCGGTCTGGTGACGCGGGAGCAACGGGGTAAGTGGGCGTACTTCGCTCTCAATGACGGCGCGCTGGATGCGGCGGCTGACGCACTTCGTTCGGTATGACCGCTGTGGAGGCGCCGCCCCGCTCGGGTGAGCGTGTGGCCGCGCTCTCCGTAGGGCGGGTCATCAGCTGGGGAATCCGTGCTCTATCAAGCGGCTTTCACGGTCATCGCCTGCCGGTACGGTGCGCGTCGTCGCGGCGCAATGACGATCCTGACCTTGGCCGGCGGCCTCGCCTCTACCGCAGCTTCTTACGGGGAAGCGATCGCCCGCAGCATGTGCACACCTGGTCGGAGTCAGTTGCGATGAGTGAGGATGGCCTCTCGGATCTGCTCGACCGTCGGGAGACCAGCGAGACCCGCCAGGGTTGCATAGATTCGGCAGGCTAAGTCGACGCTGGTATCAGCACCGGGGAAGAGGTCTTCTCCGTTCAGGGTGATCGTGGGGGATCCCGCGAAGGGAACCTCTGCCGCGTCTTTTTTAGAGCGGATGAGTCGATAGTGCAGTTCTGTTGCTTCGTGGCCCGTCTCTCGTAGGGCTTCGGAAACACGACGCCCGGCTTCGATCCAGCTGGGGCATTCAGCGATGTGTAACGGTTCGATCTTCATGGTTCCAGGATCCTCCTTATTCGGTGCTCAATCTTGGGGGTGCATGGGTGATCCCACTGTCGTCGACGATGAGCATGTCGCCGGCGTTGGTGATCGCGATGGCCTGTGCGGTCCCGTGAATGGTTCCGACCTCTGTCCATTGCGTCGCTCCCGCGGTGATGACCCAGATCTGCCCACCGATTCCGACGCCGACGCCGACGCGCAGAAGGTGGCGCCACGAGGGTCACACCGGAGGTCCACCGAAAACGATCGTTTTCGGCTATCTAGCTCACGAATCCGGGATTCGGTTTCCAGAAACGTGCGCCGTAACGATCTTTCGGCAGGCGTATTCGGCGAGAGCCGGCGGGATTCGACCCTCGGCGTTAGCGGCCTGTTGCCTCATCGAGGGCGTCGGTCAAGTCGCTGAGCTGGGTGAGCTCGAGTAGTGGTTTCGCGGTGCCTGGACGCATGCGAGCACTCGAATGCCGTGGTCATCATCCCGGTCGACAGTGACGCGGACGAGTCCGTATGGATTGGCGGTGCCAACGTCGACGAGACGACGGCGGATGTCGTCACGTGGCTCAGTGACGACACGAACCCTGCACGTCGGCCGGCGCTCGTCGACATCCGGCAGTTCTCGCCGACCCGACTAAACCGACACGAGCTGGAAGAAGAGGTCGAGCGGGGGCGGTGACGCGTCGCATGCAGGCCGACACAGCTGGCGCGAGTACATGCGCACGAGGAATCGAACTGCTTGCGCTTCACCGGTCCGGGCACTTTCGAATCTGCCGCGAGTCAGCGAACGAGGCGGGCGATCGCCTGAGACGCTTCCCGGACCTTCTCTTCGGCGATGTCGCTGCCGGCGCGAGCTGCATCTGCCACACAGTGGCGCAGGTGGTCTTCGAGGAGCCCGACGGCAACGCTCTGCAGGGCGCTGGTCAGTGCGGAGATCTGAGTGAGGATGTCAATGCAGTACTTCTCGTCCTCGACCATGCGGTGGATGCCGCGTGATTGTCCTTCGATGCGCTTGAGGCGAGCAAGGTAGCGGGCTTTGTCCGTGAGGTACCCGTGCTCTGTGTGGTTGCAGGACGTTGTAGGGACGGTGGTATCAGCCATCTGGATCTCCGGCGGTTGTGGTCAGCGGTTCAGGATGACGCGGGTCGTGGTGTCGGGGCGGAGGTCGAGTCGGCGCAGCAGTTGTGCGTTGAGGGCGACGACGATGGTGGATAGTGACATGAGGATCGCTCCGACCGACATCGGGAGCACGAATCCGATGGGGGCGAGGACGCCGGCGGCGAGAGGGACGGAGATGATGTTGTATCCGGCAGCCCACCAGAGATTCTGCTTCATCTTCCGGTACGAAGCCCGTGACAGTTCGATCACGGAGAGTACCGAGCGGGGGTCGTCGCTTGCGAGGATGACACCAGCAGAGGCGATCGCGACATCTGTGCCCGCACCGATCGCCAGCCCAACGTCGGCCTGCGCGAGGGCAGGGGCGTCGTTGACGCCGTCGCCGACCATTGCGACCTTACGGCCCTCGTTCTGGAGTTGTTGGACCTTGGCGGCCTTGTCCTCCGGGCGTACTCCGGCGAAGACGCGGTCGATGCCGAGGTCTTGGGCGACGGCCTGCGCCACGGCTTCCGCGTCGCCGGTAATCATCACCACTTGCACGTCGAGTGCGTGGAGGGCGTCGACGGCTTCCCGGGATTCCGAGCGCACCTCGTCGGCGAGTTTCAACGCGCCGACGACGCGGCCGTCCTGGATGACGTGCAGGATGATCGCGCCATCCGTCCGCCACTGATCGGCGACCGGGAGCTCGTCGGCGTTCTCCTCGGTGAGCAGGTGCGGTCCACCGACTCGGATGATCTTCCCGTCGACGGTCGCTGTGACGCCCACAGCGGGCGAGGAAGTGAAGTCGCCGTTGCGCGGGATGGTGAGCTGCTTGTCGGCGGCTGCGCGCACGATGGCCTTCGCGAGCGGGTGCTCACTATCAGTTTCTGCGGCGGCGGCCAGTGCGAGGATCTGGTCGGGGTCGGTGCCGTCGACGACGGAAATCTCGGAGACGACGGGCTCGCCCTTGGTGAGGGTGCCGGTCTTGTCGAACAGGACCGTGTCGATGGTGCGCATGCTTTCGAGCGCGAGCCGGTCTTTGACGAGAACGCCGCCCCGGGCGGCGCGTTCGGTGGCGATTGAGACGACCAGCGGGATGGCCAGGCCCAGCGCGTGCGGGCAGGCGATGACGAGGACGGTGATGGTGCGGATGACAGCCGCGTCAGGCAAGCCGACCAACGTCCAGACGATCGCGGTGATCGCCGCAGCACCCAGGGCGAACCAGAACAGCCATCCGGCGGCGGTGTCCGCGAGCCGCTGTGCGCGGGACGAGGAGCTTTGCGCTTGGGTGACGAGACGTTGGATGCCGGCGAGGGTCGTGTCGTCGCCGGTCGCGGTGATCTCGACGCGAAGCCCGGAATCGGTGGCAACGGTGCCGGCTGTGACGTGGTCGCCGCTGCCGCGTTCCACGGTGCGGGACTCGCCCGTGACCATGGACTCGTCCATCGAGGCCCGTCCGTCGACGATGCGCCCGTCGGCGGGGACGCTGCCACCCGGCCGTACGATGACAACGTCGCCGACGACGAGATCGGTCGGTGAGACCGTGACGACCTGGTCATTCTCGACGCGCTCTGCCTCATCGGGGAGAAGAGCGGCGAGTGAGTCCAGGGCGGAAGTCGTCTGGGCGAGGGAGCGCATCTCGATCCAGTGCCCGAGAAGCATGATGACGATGAGGAGGGCGAGCTCCCACCAGAAGTCTAGTTCGTGATGGAGCACGCCGAGCGTCGCGCCCCAGGAGGCGGCGAACGCGACGGTGATCGCGAGGCCAATGAGCAGCATCATGCCGGGCTTGCGAGCGCGGAGCTCGCTGACTGCACCGACGAGGAACGGCTTTCCACCCCACGCGTACATGACAGTGCCCAGCACCGGGGATACCCAGGACAGACCCGGAATATCGGGGAGGGTGTAGCCGAGGATCATCGAGAACATGCCCGACAACGCGACCGTGGGGACGGCGAGGACGAGCATGATCCAGAACAGGCGACGGAACTGCCCGACGTGGTCGCCATGGCCTGCATGACCGCCGTGTCCAGCGTGGGTGTTGTGACCGGAGGGCGCGTTGTCGCTTCCGTGGTCTCTGTGACTGTGCGCGGCCGCGTCTGACTGCGGTGCATGCGCCATTGCTTGATGTCCCGCGTGCGCATCGTGGTCAGTTTCGGTCGTCACTGCGGGGGTCGACGCCGCGTGGTCGTGGTGGGCGTGGGTGTGCTCCGCGCCGTCGTTACGCGAGTGGCTCATGGGCCTATCCTCCTCGGAATTGAGAACCGTGGGGCTGACTTGTCTGGCGTGCCCCGCACCGTGAAACGGTGTCAGGCAGCAGCGGTGGCGTACTTAGCCGGGTCGGCGTCGAACGCGGGCTCGCATCCAGCGCAGCAGAAGTAGTACCGGGTGCCGTCGTAATCGCGGTACAGGCCAGCAGCTTCTGCATCCGCCTTGATGACGGTGCTGCCTACCATCACAGGACATTCGGCGAGATCTTCCGCGGGCGGGGTGAGGAGATCCTTGCGTCCTTCGGCGTCGACGGAACCGTGGCTGTTGCGGCTGCAGCAGGATCCAGTGGAGTCTGACATGTTTTGTTCCTCTTTCTCTCAAACACCGGAGTGCGGCGTCGGTATGCCTAACGATATACCCCCTGGGGGTATTCCGCACTAGGATATACATGGCGGCGCTGAAGGATCAGGGCGGGCGGCCGCATAGATCGTGGTGTTAGCATCCTGCACGGAATGGAGGAGGCCGAGTATGCACGTCGCAGTTCGTGGCGCACGTCCGCAGTTGTCGTTGCGCGCGTTGTTGATGCTCGGCGGGGCCACGCTGATGGTTATCGTCGGCTTGCTGGCGATGCACACCTTCACCTCCGAACCTGCGGGACACGGATCCGTCGGACTCACCCACTCCGCAGCCGGGGAGGAGCACGCCACCGTAGCGGCGTCAAACGTCGCGAGCGAGTCCACCGCGTGTGAGGGTGCGTGTCATGTGAACACCGGACATGGGCAGGGTCACAACGAGATGCTGATTGCGTGCGTGCTGGCGTTGCTTGCCGGTCTGCTTCTCCTCCTCCCTCCGATATTGATTCAGCGTCACCGGCTGCCCCCTCACCGTGCTGTAAGCCTGGTGAGGTGGGAAGCGATCGGGATCCTTCCCCGGGCACCCTCGCTGACGTTCCTTTCGATAAGTCGCACCTGAGTAGTCGCCGCCGACCCTGATGGGTCGGATTCCTGGCGCCGTCTGGCGTCATCATTTGCGAACCCTCACACGACGTATCGAAGGAACAACCATGAATAAGAAGATTCCCGTTGCTGTCAGTACGGGTGTACTGACCCTTGCACTGGTTCTCACCGGCTGCGCTGACAACAGCACGGCACCGTCCAGCGAATCCACCTCCCCGTCTCAGTCGTCGTCGACTTCGGCAGCGAACGAGGCTGACGAGATGTTCGTCACGATGATGATCCCTCATCACGAGCAGGCGATCGAGATGGCCGACATGCTGCTAGCTAAAGACGGTGCCGACGCACGCGTGGTGGAACTTGCCGAGCAGATCAAGGCGGCGCAGGGCCCCGAGATCGACAAGATGCTCGGATGGCTCGAAGACTGGGGTGTGGAGTACGACCCCGACTCCATGGGAGGCATGGATCACGGTTCGATGGGCGGTGACGACAGCATGATGTCCGAAGAGGACATGACCATGTTGGAGAGCGCGGATGCTGTCGAGGCGAACAGCCTGTTCCTGGAGCAGATGATCGTGCACCACGAAGGTGCCGTCGACATGGCGCAGACGGCGCTTGATGATGCGCAGAACCCGGACGTCCTCGAGCTCGCGCAACAGGTGATCGACGACCAGACGGCGGAGATCGCCACGATGCAGGAACTCCTCGGCCAGCTGTAGGAATCCTCCGGGCGGGCCGGTATCCGATCGTCCCGCCCGGACCTGTCATCCGTGCTGCCCCATTGCGGCAGCAGTCAGACGTCGGCGTGCTCTTGTTGCGCGTCGTGAAGCCAGGCCCGCTTGAGGCCACTAACGGAAACCATCATGAAACGCTCACTCCTTCTCGCAACCGTCACTGTGACCGTCCTGGCGGCTGTCGCCACCGGATGCACCGCGACACCGCTCGGCAACCCGGACTCAGCTCCCCGCATCGACCACATCCACGGCATCGCCCAAGATCCCCGGGGCGATGATCTGCTGGTGGCCACGCACAACGGAATCTTCACTCTCACACCAGATGGGGATATCTCCGGCCCGATCGGCGGTCACGCCTTCGACGCCATGGGATTCACGGTCTCGGGAGACGCGCTGTTCGCCTCCGGGCATCCCGGCGAAAAGACCCCGGCCGAACTCGGATCGCCCAACCTCGGCATCATCCGCAGCGACGACTACGGGAACACTTGGTCGCCTATTGCTCTCAACGGAACCACCGACTTCCACATCCTCACCGCGGCCCCGGACGGCACCCTCTACGGCGTCCCCTCTAGCCAAGTGAACCTGCTCACCAGCACAGACGAGGGAAACAACTGGACGGAGCGTGCGTCCCTCGGCGCCGCTGATCTCGCGGTCACCGAATCCGGTTTGTACGCTGCAGCCGAAGAAGGCGTTCTCTTCAGCAGCGACGGCGGTAACACATTCACTCCAGTCGACGGAACACCTGTGCTCTACGCGCTGGAGGCTCGCACCGATGGCACTCTTCTCGGCGCAGGCACCGATGGCGTCCTGTGGACAGAGGATGAAAATGGAACCTGGCATCACCTCGAATCCCTCCAAGGCGCCGTTCAAGCCCTCACGGTCATCGACGACCGCGTCATCCTCGTCGATGACCGGGGCATCGTTGAAGTCTCACCGGACAGCACCACTGTGCTGAGTCCCGCCCAATAACGCGGGCGCAAAGACCTGTGCCCAAGGATTCCTCGTGAAAGCGCCCAAGAACCCCTTTCGGAACCTCGTGTTGTTCGTCATCGTGGCGACGGTCGCCGTTGCTCTCCTCGCCGCTGCTAGTTTTCTCGCCATTGGAGCGATCTTCTGATGACCCCCACCGGCTCCAGATCCCCCTTCGACTCGATGCACCATCTGACGGCCGTGCACTCGTCCTCACCCGGCGCGCCTTCGCCTCGCAGTCCCGCGGAGCGGACGCATCGAAGGCTCGTGCGTCTTGGATATATGCTCTTGATCTGCGGTCCAGCCCTCGCGCTCGCGCATCTGATCAGTGATGCCCAATCGACCGACGTCGCTTGGTGGACGTACACGATCGCCAGCTTTGACATCGCCGTAATCATGGTCATTGTCGCCCTGGCTCTGATCCTTCGAGCTCCACCCAGTCACGCTGCAGAAACGGAATAATCGTCACCGCACAGTAATCGCTGCGACGATGATCTGCCGCTGAACTACCATGCCCTCCCGGGGTATTCAACGGGGTCCCCGGGAGCGAGGTGCGGTCGTAGTTTAAAGACTCCACAATGACGAGAGGAGCCACTATGACTGTCGCGGCGGAAATGCTCCGCACCTACCCGAAGGACCTTGGCCAGGCTGACCGGAAGGTGCTGGTGGAGTGTATCGAGGCGTGCGTTGAGTGCGCGCAATCATGCACCGCATGCGCCGACGCGTGCCTGAGCGAGGAAATGGTTGCCGAGCTGACGAAGTGCATCCGCACGAACCTGGACTGCGCCGACCTCTGCGAAACCACCGGACGCATCCTGTCCAGGCACACCGGGTACGACGCCAACCTCACCCGCGCAACCCTCGAAGCGTGCCGCACGGCATGCGCGAGCTGCGCCGACGAGTGCGAGAAGCACACGATGCACGAACACTGCGCGGTGTGTGCTGCGGCCTGCCGGCGATGCGAAGATGCCTGCGCCGCGCTCCTCGCAACCCTCTGAATAGCCACCGCGACGGCGTCGTGCAGTTCTTCGCTACCCGCATCAATCCAGTGATGCCCGTTGACCAGGCCGAAGCAGACTAGCGAGCGCTCTTACCCCACACGTCGTCATCAATCGCGCTACCGCGCAACGAACCGAGACGACAGGTGAGGAATATGTCGAAGGACGCGCACGAAACAAATGGACGACAAGCAGGGGCGAAAAAGCACGGATCGCTGACGATGTACTTGCGATTCGCGGCGATGATTCTCACCGGCATGGTCGTGATGTATTGGACGATGTTCGCTGGAGTGTGGGAATGGGGGCACATACGCTTCAGCGAAAGCCGCGTCTTCATGGCGCTCACTATGGGCGGCGCCATGGGGCTGGTCATGCTGGCCTGGATGCTCAACATGTACAAGCACAGGAAAGCGAACATTGCGGTCATCATCGTCAGCGTTCTCCTCCTCGGAGGAGGCATCGCCCTCGACCGCAGCCAGATCACCGTCGACGACACCGCGTACATGCGCGCAATGATTCCGCATCACTCGCTCGCGATCACCCGATCCGAGCGAGCACAGCTGCAGGATGTCCGCGTCTGCGAACTTGCGGTTGAAATCAGCGAAGCGCAGCGCCGGGAGATCCTCGAAATGGACTGGCTCATCGCCGACATCGAAAGCAACGGCCTCGCGCTGACGGCCGAGGACGCGCAAGACCGACCCGTTCCAGACTTCGAACGGGCAGCCGACCGCCAGTGCTCGGACGACGGATGACGATTGGTAGCGATAATCGATCGATCATGGCTTGTGCTCCGAGAGCCTGCCGGAAACGATCGTTTCCGGCGCGGTATCACTTGGTTGCCGGGGCGGTCGCCGCTAACGGGAGCCGGAACCCCGTTCTGGCATGGGCCTTCGGTTGGTGCCGCGACCGGACTTGCTAGCGGTCGAGCTGCGGAGGGCGCGTTTGTGGCGGGCGTACTCTTGTCCGATGACTCGACCTCTCACGAAGTGGCATTCCGCGCACGCAGAGCTCGACCTACGTCGGGATGTGCCTTCCATAGCCGCGCCGGGAGAAAGAACGGGGCGATGATGTTGGCGACGCATCCGGGTGAACCCCACCGCGGCGATCTCGCTGGGCGGCTCAACTGGCTCAGAGCCGGAGTGCTCGGCGCGAACGACGGCATCGTGTCGGTCGCGTCGCTCGTCGTCGGTGTCGCGGGGGCGACGACCGATTCCGCGACGCTGCTCGCCGCGGGTGTCGCCGGTCTCGTCGGCGGTGCGATCTCGATGGCGCTCGGGGAGTACGTGTCGGTGAGCAGCCAGCGAGACAGCCAACGGGCTCTGATCGAGAAGGAACGAGGAGAGCTGGCCGATAATCCTGCGACCGAGCTCGAGGAGCTGGCGGGCATCTATCAGGCGAAAGGTCTTAGCCCGGCGACCGCACGCCTCGTTGCGGAGGAGCTCACCGCGCACGACCCGCTGACCGCGCACCTCGAAGCGGAACTAGGCATCACGGAGAATCAGGTGGTCAGTCCGTGGGCGGCGGCGGGGGCCTCCGCACTTGCCTTCGCACTCGGAGCGCTGCTTCCGCTCTTGGCGATACTGCTCCCGCCTCCCGAGATCCGGGTGCCGGTCGCTTTCGCGGTGGTGCTGCTGGCGCTCGCGCTGACCGGATTCCTGAGCGCGAGGATCGGCGGGAACCCCGCGCTGAGGCCCACGATCAGGGTGGTGCTCGGTGGGGCGATCGCGCTGGTGGTCACGTTCGCGATCGGTACGCTGCTCGGGACGAGTGGCGTTGCCTGAGAGACAGATATGAGTTGCCTATCGGGAGCCGTTCCTTAGACCTGTCTCAGAGTCGGCGCAGCACGATTCCCCTATGACCACTCTGACGACGAGACCGCGTGCTTCCGTCCCCGCCGCTTCCCCTGAGCCACGGCGGGCAGCCCATGGCCGCGCGCGGGTCTGGCGTGCAGCGGCGATCACGGTGATCTGGGCGACCAGCCTGTTCGTCGTCGCTTTGTGGATCGCCTGTGGTGGAGTGACCGCAGTCCTGGGAGTCAACGCCGAGACCGTCACGACGCTCGGACGCCTCACCGGGTTGGTCGCGGCGAATCTGCTGCTCTATCAGGTGCTGCTGATGGCGCGCGTCCCGCTGTTCGAGCGCGGATTCGGTCGCGACGGGATCACGCGGCTGCATCGCTTCGTCGGATTCTGGTCGTTCTGGTTGATGGGCGCGCACATCGCACTGCTCGCGGTGGGCTACGCGATGGCTGCCGGCATCAACCCGCTCGTCCAGCTGTGGAGCTTCATCTGGGAATACCCCGGCATGCTCCTGGCGACTGCCGGCACTCTGCTGATCCTGCTCGTGGTCGTCACCTCGATCCGGCGTGCTCGTCGGCACCTGCGGTACGAGTCCTGGCACCTCCTGCACCTGTACGCGTACCTGGGCGTCGGGCTCGCGCTGCCGCACCAGCTGTGGACGGGCGCCGACTTCCTGTCCTCACCGATCGCGACCGTCTACTGGTGGTCGATCTGGGCGCTCTCCGCAGGATCGGTACTGCTCTTCCGTATCGGGATGCCGCTGCTGCGGTCCACTCGTCGGGCCCTGCGGGTGGCGGGGGTCGAGGCGGACGGTGCTCGGGGCGTCACCATCCGGGTCACCGGTCGCGACCTCGCGACGCTCGGTGCCAGGGCTGGTCAGTTCTTCGTCTGGCGGTTCCTCGATGGACCAGGCTGGACTCGCGCGCACCCGTTCTCGCTCTCCGCTGCGCCGGGAAGCGAGCTGACGTTGACTGCCCGTGTGCTGGGCGACGGCACGCGACGCCTCACCGCGCTGCTCCCTGGCACCAGGGTCATCGTGGAAGGACCATACGGGGAGATGACCGGTGAGCGCAGGACCGGGACGAAGCTGCTTATGATCGGCGCAGGCGCCGGGGTCGCACCGCTCGTCTCGCTGCTCGAGACGGAAGGCTACGGACCGGGAGAAGCGATGCTTATCACCCGGGAGTCCGCGGCCGAGGACGCTCTTCGGCAGGAGGCCATCGCTCACCTCATCAGTACCCGTGGCCTGAGCTACCTGCCGTTCATCGGCCCGCGATCTTCCGGCGCGTCGAGCTGGATCCCTGCCACGCACGAGGCGTGGTCGGGCGCAGATCTCCTCCGCCATCTCGTGCCGGAGCCGAAGGACCACGACGTGTTCATCTGTGGCGGTGAGGCCTGGATGAAAGACCTCAGGCGCGACCTGGTTGGCGCCGGGTTCCCCGCCCATCGCATCCATTCCGAATCGTTCACGATCTGAGCAGGGAGACGGCCATGAAGAAGATCCTCTACACGCTGCTCGCGACCGTCAGCGGACTCGTGCTGCTGTTCAGCTACCGAACGTCTCTGGAGGCGGTCACCCCGACCGACGCCAGTGCGGCGACAGCGGGCAGTTCATTGACGACCGCCGAGACCGGCGCGAGCGGCTCGGGAACCACATCGACGAACTCGGGAACCATGTCTGGCACCGGCCTCGCCGACGGAACCTACACCGGCGCATCATCGCAGACCCGCTACGGGCCGGTGCAGGTGCAGATAACCGTCTCCGGTGGACAGATCACGGACGCACAGGCGGTCGATTACCCGAACAGCAACGGTCGGGACCGGCAGATCAACGGCACCGCGATCCCGAGGCTCGTCTCGGAGACGATCCAGGCGCAGAGCTCGAAGATCCAGATGGTGTCCGGTGCCACATACACGAGCGGTGGCTACCTCTCGTCGCTGCAGAGCGCGATCGACCAGGCGCAGAGCTGATGCGTACCGCGAATGAGGTGACGCGGGTCTGGGTCGAGGAGATCATGGGCATTCCGATGAGCATCCATCTGATTGCTCCGGGGGAAATGACCGACGAGGGCGCCGACCGGGCAGTGCGAGCATGCTTCGACGAACTGCGTGACATCGACCGGGTCTTCTCGACATATCGCACTGATTCCGACATCAGCCGCATCCGTCGCGGTGAACTCTCCATCGCCGACGCTGACAGCAGGGTGGCGCTGGTCGCGGATGCCTGCGAACGCGCCGAAGAGGAGACTGGCGGCCTGGTCTCCGCCCGGTGGCGGGGAAGGTTCGACCCGACGGGATACGTCAAGGGCTGGGCGGTGGAAGCTGCGGGCCGTCGGCACCTCGAGCCGCTGCTGGCTGCCGCGACCGCGGTCGGCATCAACGCCGGAGGAGACCTGCAGCTGTTCACAGCCGAGGGAGCCGACTGGCGATGGCCGGTGGGAATCGCCGACCCGCACGACCGCGGTCAGTTGATCGCGGTGGTCGACGTGGTGAACGGTGCGGTGGCGACCTCAGGGACGGCGGAGCGCGGGCATCATATCCTCGATCCGCGCACCGGTAGGCCCGCGACAGGCACCGCGTCGGCCACGATCGTGACCGACGGTCTCACGCAAGCGGACGTCTGGGCGACCGCTGCCGTGGTGGCCGGCCCGGCGAACCGCTCGTGGATCGCGGCTGCGGGGTCGCGCACCGGCATCGTCGTCGATGCTGATCGTCGCGTGACCCGCTGGCTCGGCACGACGATGGTGGACGTGCAGACGACGACGGTCGGTTCGCATCCGATCGGAGGAGACGCACTCGTTCAGGGATGAGCCGGCAGTGTGAGCAGGAAAGTCGTGCCGGATGCTGTCGACCGTTCGACCTCGATGGACCCTCCGGCACGGCGAGCGACATCTCGCACGAGTGAGAGTCCGAGACCGAAGCTGCGAGGGCGCCCACTCTCGCGCGGACGCGCGAAGCGCTCGAAGACCTGCTCGGGCGAGATGCCTTCGATCCCGGAGCCCTCGTCGATGACGCGCACCGTCACGTTGCGGGCGTCCCGCGCGATGCGGATCGAGACGGTACCTCGCGCCGGGGAGTGCTGCACGGCGTTGTCGAGCAGCGCGACCAGGATGCGGACGAGCGTGACTTCCGGCAGCTGCGCCTTCACCTCCTGATCCACGGTGATCGCGAGCGAGACCTCGGAGCGCTTCTCGCTCGTCGTCATCGCTGCGACCGCTGTCGCCGCCGCTGTCGCGACGTCCGCGTTCCCGTCGGCGAACGATTCTCCTTCCGCGGCGATGAGCAGGTCGTTGAGCACGTCGGCCATCATGTCCGCATCGCGCCGGAGGTTGGTGAGACCCGCTCCGAGGTCCTCGCCTCGGTCATGACGGCGTTGCAACACCTGGATACGGCTCGTCAGCGCCGTCAGCGGCGTACGCAGTTCGTGGCTCGCGTCGGCCACGAAGTTTCGCTGCCGACGCAGCGCCTCCCCGAGCGGGCGGACCGATCGTCGAGCGGCGACCGCGGCGACAACCCCGAGCAGCACCACGCCGATCACTCCGATGATGATCACGGCCGGAACGATCACGTCGATGTCGACGATGAAGTCGTCCCGCGTTCCGGCGGGACCGCCGAACCAGCCGCCGCCGTGCTCCTCGCCTTCGCGGCGCGACGTTGAGAGCACCACCGCGATCAGCACGCCGATGCCGATCGCGACGATCACACCCGACGAGACTCCGACCCAGAGTCCGATGGATAGCGCTGCGCGACGCACGCGTCGATTATCGGCGTCGCTCATGACGGTGTTCCCGCGCGGTAGCCGCGTGCGCGGACGGTCTCGATCATGTCGGGGGACGTCTTGCGCCGCACATAGTGCACGTACGTGTCCACCGAACTCGTCGTATCTCCTTCATGGAACACGGCGCGGAGGATCTCGTCCCGACTGAACACGTGCTCGGGGCTGGTGCTCAACAGCTCCAGGAGCGCGCTCTCCGTCGCCGTCAGCGCCACTCGGATTCCAGATGGATCGTACGCGGCCTGGGCGTCCGGCGTGAACACCCACTCGCCGAGGCGTCGACGTACCCCATCAGCCCTGAACGCGCGTCGCAGCGCCCGAAGGCGCGCCAGCAGCTCGTCGTAATCGAACGGCTTCACCAGGTAGTCGTTCGCTCCGCCGTCGAGACCGGTGACACGATCGTCCACGGTGCCGAGCGCGGTCAGCATCAGGACCGGCGTCGTGATGTGCGCGGTACGCACGGCACAGATGAAATCGACGCCGTCCATGCCGGGGAGGCGTCGATCGACCACCATGGCGTCGTATCGCCTGCTCAGCGCGAGCCGGAGCGCGGTCTCGCCGTCCGCGGCATGCTCGACGTCGTACACCTCTTCCAGCACTTCGACGGTCAGCGCAGCGATCTCCGCATCATCTTCAACATAGAGCAGCGAACCGCGTGGCCCCTGTGCCGAGTCGCCCATGGTCGTCGTCCCGTCTTCCGCGATCGAGACCATCAGCGTACGCCCGGCGCAAACCGGGTCGGGTAACCCGGATGATCTTCCGCATGCCGTCGTCCGTCACACCAGAAACGATCGTTTTGGCGTCACTGGCCCGGTGGCTCCTTATGAGGCGCCACAAACGATCTTCGGAAACCCCTCTCGGCAGGGATTTTCGGCGCACCACGTCAAGAGGCGTTGTGTCCGTGATCGCTTAGACAGAACTAGCTGACAGCTGGAGGTGTGGGTGGCGTTCAGCTCTCGTCTGCGCTGCTGGGCTGATGTTCCACCGCTGGCGCGCGTCCTTCTTGGTACACGGAGGGTTCGGGTTCGGGGTGTCGTCGCCCCTGGACGACGAATAGCGCGATGCCGAGGGCGACGACGACGACGGATGCCCAGACGTTCGCGGGGATGCCGAACAGGGCGTCGCTGGTGGGGTCGATCCTGATGGCCTCGAGCCAGCTGCGTCCGAGGCCGTACCAGATCATATAGAGGGCGAAGGTTCGTCCCCACCGGAACCGGTATCTGCGCTCGAGGAGGAGGATGATCGCCACGCCGATCAGGTTCCAGATGATCTCGTACAGGAACAGCGGGTGGAACAGCGTTCCGGCCGGGAGGCCGTCCGGGAACATGGTGTCCGTCGGCAGGATCTCGAGCCCCCACGGCAGCGTGGTGGGCAGCCCGAAGAGTTCGTGGTTGAAGTAGTTGCCGATCCGACCCATGGACTGCGCGATGAGCATCGCGGGCGCGAGAGCGTCGGCGAAGGACCACAGCCGGATACCGGTTCGTCGGCAGCCGATGTACGCACCGACAGCGCCGCCCAGGAGGGACCCGTAGAGGGCGTTGCCGCCGTCCCAGATGGCGAAGATGTTCCCGAGGTTCGCGCCCGGATAGAAGTAGTCCCCGACGTGGGTGAACACGTGATAGAACCGGGCTCCGATGATGCCGATCGGGACAGCCCAGATGACGATGTCGACAACCACGCCGTCCTCCGCGCCTCGTGCCGACAGGCGTCGTTGGGTGATGATCACGGCGGCGATGATCCCGGCGATGATGCACAGCGCGTAGGTGTGGATTGTGAGCGGCCCGAGGGTGAACTGTGCCCACGACGGTGGGGGGCTGGGAAGACTCGTCAAAAGCACGAAGCACCGCTCCTCATCTGGCATCACTGTGAATGCTTCAACACATCATTGTTCAGCGCCGGTCCCATGCGAACAGCGCCCTGGGAAGACTAACGGTGTTCGACACGGGAATCGTCGAACTCCTCCCAGGTCACCAGGCGAGGGCCCCGAGGAGCGGGCCTGACCGGTTCAGGCCAGGGAGAGGAAGAGCTTCTCCAACTCGGCGGGGGAGGTGACGTCGTCGGCGTCCGGATCGGTGAGGCATTCCCGCAGCGCGGTCGAGATCACGAGGAATCCGGCCCGGTCGAGGGCCTTCGAGACGGCGGAGAGCTGCTGCACGACGTCGCGGCAGTGCGCGTCGTCCTCGACGGCCGTAATGACCGCCGCCAGCTGGCCCTGAGCTCGCTTGAGGCGGTTGACGACTTTGCGCTTGGCTTCGGGGTCGTGGACGAGCGGGTCGCCGGTGACGAGGGTGTCGGTCATGGGTGGTCCTTCCGTCGAGTTGACAACCACTATACCCCCTGGGGTATCGTATTCACATGAACTGATACTCCCCGGGGTATCGCCGAGCAAGGAGATCAGCGTATGTGCAGAGCAACGAAGTGCCACACCTGTGGAAAGACGACCTGGACCGGGTGCGGTCAGCACGTCGCATCCGTGCGGAAATCCGTGCCCGCATCCGACTGGTGCAATGGCAGCCATACCCGTGCCGAAGTCCAGGCCGCCCAGTCTCAGCGGGGTGGCTTCTTCGCCCGCCTGTTCGGACGGTGATCGGCGATGGCAACTGTTGAACTGACCACCGGGAACTTCGAACAGCTCACCCACGCCGAGGGCATCGCGCTGATCGACTTCTGGGCTGAGTGGTGTGGACCCTGCCGGGCCTTCGCCCCGGTATTCGATGCAGCATCCGACAGGCACCCCGACATCCTCTTCGGGAAGGTCGACACCGAGGCCGAGACCGCTCTGGCCTCCGCCCACCGCATCACCTCGATTCCGACCCTGATGGTCGTCCGCGACGGCGTCCTGGTCTACCGGCAGCCGGGAGCTCTTGCCGAACCGCAGCTCGAGCTGCTCATCGAGAAGGCCCGCGAACTGGACATGGACGACGTCCGCCGCCAGCTCGCCAACACCGCTACCCCCTGAAAGGACCTGGCACCATGTGCGCACGAATCACCTGCTCCTCCTGCGGCAAGCCCACCTGGGACGGCTGCGGCCAGCACATCGAACAAGCCCTCGCGGGCGTCCCCGTATCCCAGCGCTGCACTTGCACGCACTGACCCAGAAGAAAGCGACGGAGACCCTTATGCTCCTCGAACGCCTCTACGACGACGACCTCGCCCACGCCAGCTACATCATCGGCTGCCAGCGCACCGGTGAAGCGATCGTCGTCGACCCGCGCCGCGACATCCAGGTCTACCTCGACCTCGCCGCGAAGAACAGCATGACCATCACCGCGGTCACCGAGACCCACATCCACGCCGACTACCTCTCCGGCACCCGCGAGCTCGCAGCCCGTACCGGGGCGACGATGTATGTCTCCGGCGAGGGCGGCCCGGACTGGCAGTACGGTGTCGGGTTCCAAGACGCCACCCGGATAATGCACGGTCACCGCATCACGGTCGGCAACATCACGGTCGAGGCGGTCCACACTCCCGGGCACACCCCCGAGCACCTGTCCTTCCTCGTCATCGACGGCGCCACGACCTCCGAGCCGGGCTATGTCCTCACCGGTGACTTCGTGTTCGTCGGGGACGTCGGACGCCCGGACCTGCTGGACGAGGCCGCAGGCGGCATCGACACCCGCTTCGACGGCGCACGGGATCTATTCGCGAGCCTCCGCGACCACTTCCTCACCCTGCCCGACTACGTGCAGGTGCTCCCCGCGCACGGGTCGGGGTCCGCCTGCGGCAAGGCGCTCGGCGCCGTCCCAAGCTCGACAGTCGGATACGAGCGGCGTTTCGCCTGGTGGGCTCCCTACCTCGAGGCCGGCGATGAGCAGGGATTCATCGACACGCTGTTGAACGATCAGCCCGACGCACACGCCTACTTCGCACGAATGAAGCGGCAGAACCGCGTCGGACCGGCCGTGCTGGGCGAACTTCCTCCGCTCCTCGAGCGCAGCGTCTTCGATCTTGACGCCGACATCGACGCCGACCGGGTCATCATGGTCGACACCCGCCACCACTCCCTCGTGCACGAGGGCACTGTTCAGGGCGCGCTGAACGTGCCCGGAGTCGCGAAAGCAGCCAGCTACGGCGCCTGGGTCTACGACCCCGACACCGAGACGCGGCCGCTCGTCCTCATCATCGACTCGGGGGACGCCGCGGCCCGGTTCCGGGATCATCTGCTGCGGGTCGGCATCGATCAGGTCGACGGGTTCATCACCACACTCGATGGCCTCCCCACGGTGCAGCCCAAGACGATCGCCCCCACCGACCTGGACCAGGTCGACGCGGCGCTCCTCCTCGACGTGCGAAACCGTACCGAGTACAACGCCGGGCACATCCCCGGCGCCGCGCAGCTCTCCGGTGGTCGGGCCCTCTGGCACACCGACGAACTGCCCGCCGGCAAGATCCTCACCTACTGCCAGAGCGGCGTCCGCAACAGCGTCGCCGCCAGCGCCCTGCGCCGGGCCGGCCTCGACGTCATCGAGATCGAAGGCAGCTACAACGCCTGGCTCGCCGCGACGCCGTCTCGGCCGACGGCCGCCTGAGCGGCCGAGGAGCTCGAGTGGACACCTCCATCATCCTCGCGATGACTCTCGCGGCCCTTGTCGGTGTCGCACTCGGGCTCCTCGGCGGCGGGGGCTCCATCCTCACTTTCCCCATCTTCTCCCTCGTCCTGGGCATCGGAACGAGGGAGACGATCGTCTCCTCTCTCTTCGTCGTCGCTATCACCAGCGCCGTCTCCGCCGCCTTCCGTGTGCGCCGACGCGAGGTGCGCTGGAAAGTCGCCGGCGTCTTCGCGGCGACCGGCTTGATCGGGGGAATCGGTGGCGGGATGGTTGGTCAGCTGCTACCAGAAACCGTGCTCACCGTTCTGTTCGCGGCGATCATGATCGTCACAGCGATCGCCATGATGCGGCCGCGACGAGGACGCGCGGCGCGCCCTCCGACGCGGCCGGTCGTCCGTGGAATCCGAACGACAGCTACGGGACTCGGCGTGGGAGTCCTCACAGGGGCACTGGGAGCAGGCGGCGGGTTCCTCATCGTCCCCGCCCTCACCTTCCTCGGCCAGCCCATCGCCGCTGCAGTGGGGACATCGCTGCTAGTCGTCGCCGTGAACTCGTCCGCCGGCTTCCTCACCCAGATCACGACCGTGGCCATCCACTGGCCCATCGTCCTCACCTTCACCGCGCTCGCCGTCGCTGGATCCTTCATCGGTCTGGCACTGTCGCATCGCCTCCCGGCTGCCGGCATCCGGACCGGGTTCGGGGTTCTGGTGCTGGCCGTGGGGCTGACCATGCTCGCCACCCTCATCATTCAGACGCTCTCCGCCTGACCACCACCAGAAAGAAGCCCATGCCTCACGCGACCGACACCGCGCCCCGCACCGGGGAACACGTCGACGGATACGAGGTGCCCGTCCTCGACGAGCACGCCGTCCGCATCGCCGCCGGCATCCTCCTCGCCATAGGCATCACCGCCCTTACCATCACGCTCGCCTCCGACAGCATCAGGCCGCTGCAGATGTTCGGCATGTTCTTCCTCCTCGACATGACGACGCGCGTACTCATCAGCGACCGGCTGTCCCTCACTCTCGCCCTCGGCCGTGCTCTGACACGCCGCCGCCGTCGGCACTGGGTGGGCGCGCCGCAGAAGGTCTTCGCCTGGTGGCTCGCCCTCGGTCTCGCTGCTATCTCGTGCGTGACGATGAGCGCTGGAATGGTCCCGCTACCCGTGACTCTCGGGCTCTGCGGAGTCTGCTTCACAGTCCTGCTCCTAGAAGCCACCCTCGGGTGGTGCGCGGGATGTGCCCTGCACCAACGCTTCAGTAGGCAGCCCACCCGCCACTGCGCCAACGGCGCCTGCGACCGCTGACACTCTCGCTCCCTCACAACGAAAGGACGCACATGGGCCGCCTAACCCTCACCACCCTCGCCGTCATCACCGCACTCACGCTCACCTCCTGCGCCAGCACACCCACACCACAGGCTGACCTCGGCCCCGACGCGGTCATCATCGACGTGCGCACCCCCGCCGAGCGCGCCACCGGCCACCTCGACGGCGCCCTCCTGCTCGACGTCACGGGCGGCGACCTCCAAGCTGCGCTGCCGGACCTTGACCCCGAAGCCACCTACCTCGTCTACTGCCGTTCAGGTAACCGGGCAGGAGTCGCCATCGACCTGATGAAGCAGGCCGGCTTCACCGACCTCCTCAACCTCGGCTCCCTGGAAGACGCCGCCGCCACGACAGGCCTCCCCGTCGTGCAGCCCTGAGACGTACGTGCTCGCCCCCACGAGCACGTACCTGCGTGCACAGCACGCCACCGCATCGCTCGAGCACTGCCTCGCGATGCACAGTCGGGGCGGGGTCGCCAGATGCCCGCCCCGACTGTTCAAACCTGCTCGCCTTAGCCCACCGAAAACGATCGTTTACGGCGTGATTTCGTATTCTGCTCTGCGAGGGGTGCCGCAAACGTGCACCGGAAGCCGGTTTCGGCAGACTGTTTCGGCGCGCTGGAGGGCCGAGCCTCGCGCTCGATGCCGAGCTTGAGGGTCGAGGAGCGGCGGCGTCGGTGGATGACGAAGAAGGGGCGACCCGAGGCCGCCCCTTCTTCTTGCGTGAATCGTGACTCAGTGCCCGGCGCCGAGGTTTCCGGTGAGGCGGCCGTGGAACGCTGCTGCGGTGTCGTTCAGGCCTTGGATGGTGACGGTCTTCCCGTGGTTTTCGTACTTGGTGACGATGGCGTCGAGGGCGGCCACGGTGGAAGCGTCCCAGACGTGGGAGTGACTCATGTCGATGACTACCGTGTCGGGGTCGTCGCCGTACTCGAACTGGGTGGTGAGGTCGTTGCTGGAGGCGAAGAAGAGTTCTCCATCGACGGCGTAATGCGCTGTGTCGCCGTCGTCACTGAGGGTGCGGGTGACGCTGACGAAGTGTGCGACGCGTCGGGCGAACATGATCATCGCGGCCACGACTCCGAGGATGACGCCAACGGCGAGGTTGTGGGTCCAGACGGTGGCGATGACGGTGATGAGCATGACGGCGGTCTCGCTCTTCGGCATGCGCTTGAGCGTGCTCAGGCGGATGCTGTGCCAGTCGAAAGTCGCAATCGAGACGAGGATCATGACGGCGACGAGCGCTGCCATGGGAATGATCGCCACCACGTCGCCGAGCGCGAGCACGAGGACCAGCAGGAAGACGCCGGCGAGGAAGGTCGAGATCCGGGTGCGTGCGCCGGAGGCTTTGACGTTGATCATGGTCTGGCCGATCATCGCGCAGCCACCCATGCCGCCGAACGCGCCGGAGAGAACGTTCGCGGCGCCCTGTCCAAGTGCCTCGCGGGTCTTGCGGGAGTGGGTGTCGGTGATGTCGTCAACGAGCTTCGCGGTCATGAGCGACTCGAGCAGGCCGACCACGGCCATAGCCAGCGCGTAGGGAGCGATGATCTGCAGCGTCTCGAAGGTGAGCGGCACATTCGGAATGAACAGCGCCGGCAAGCTCTCGGGAAGTTCTCCCTGATCGCCCACGTTCGGCACGTTCCACGCGAAGACCACGACTGCCGCGGTGAGCAGCACGATCGCGACGAGTGGCGCCGGGATCACCTTCGTGATCCGCGGCATGAGATACATCACCAGCAGGCCGACCGCGACGAGCGGGTAGACCAGCCAGGGAACGCCGATGAGCTGCGGAAACTGCGAAGTGAAGATCAAGATCGCCAGAGCGTTCACGAACCCGACCATCACCGAGCGCGGGATGAACCGCATCAGCTTGGCGACCCCGAGCAACGCGAGGACGATCTGGATGAGTCCACCGAGCAGGACCGTGGCGATGAAGTAGTCCATGCCGTACTCACGAGCGACGGGCGCGATGACGAGCGCGATTGCTCCGGTGGCCGCGGTGATCATGGCAGGGCGTCCGCCGAGGAACGCGATCGCGACGGCCATGATGAAGGACGAGAACAGGCCGACTCGGGGGTCGACGCCCGCGATGATCGAGAACGCGATCGCCTCCGGGATCAGGGCAAGGGCGACGACGAGGCCCGCGAGGACTTCACGGGTCAAAAGGCGCGGGCTGCGCAGCGCCTGCATGACGGTGGGTTCGATGCGGTAACGCGACGCGGAGTCGCGGGTGGGGGTGACGGCAGTCATGTGCCCTCCGGGTGCTGGGCTCTCTCGTGAGAGCGCGGGAAACGAATGGGAGCGCAGCGGTGCGCAGGCGTCGGTCAGGCCGACACGGAAAGATAAGGGGAGCGGGCGCGAGAGCCGCGCCGATCTAGACTCTAACGTAACGTGAGTGTTGTGGGGAAATCAGTGGAAGACGAACACAGGACCGTCGAGACGATGCGGATCGGCGAAGTGGCCGAGCGCACGGCGCTCTCGTTCCGCTCGCTTCGACACTGGGACGACGTGGGGCTCGTGCAGCCGTCCGCGCGCACGGAGGGCGGGTTCCGGCTTTACACCGAGAAAGATGTCGATCGCATCCTCATCATCCGCAGAATGAAACCGTTGGGATACACCCTCGACGAGATGCGCGAACTCCTCGACGTCGTCGACGCCCTCACCGTCGACCCGAGCGACGTGGCGTTGCGCGCCCGGATCGATGACATCCGCGACGGCGCCGACCAGCGTCGCCAGAAACTCACGGAGCAGCTCGCCATGGCCGACGAGTTCGTGCAACTGCTCGGTCAGCTCTAAAGAGAGACGGATGCACCGCGTTGGAGGCCTCGGCCCATAGTCGATCGGTCTGCCGAAAACGATCGTTTGCGGCGCGGTGAGTGAAGGCACACCAGATCGAATGCCAGAAACGTGCGCCGCAAGCGGGTTTCGGTAGGCGTATTCGGTGGGGTGTGAGCCGGATGTACTTACACCCAGGCCCCAGAGATGTCGCCTGGGGTGAAGCCGTTCCAATAGGTCATCAATCACTGTATAGTTCAGTGTGTGCTGACTATTTCCTCACGCCTCGATGTCATGAACCGGCTCGGCCGGGCCATGGCCGATCCCACGCGTTCCCGAATCCTAATGTCTCTGCTCGGTGGACCGAGCTACCCGGCTGTGCTCTCTCGTGAGCTGGAGCTGACGCGTTCGAACGTGTCGAACCATCTCACCTGCCTGCGTGACTGCGGGATTGTCGTTGCCGAGCCGGAGGGTCGCCAGACTCGTTACGAGATCGCCGACCCGCATCTTACGGCTGCGCTCGTCGCGCTCGTGGACGTGACGCTGGCGGTCGATGAGCACGCGCCGTGCGTGGACTCTGCGTGCACGGTGGCTGGCTGCTGTGGGACGGGGGCGGACGCGTGAGCGCGGCGTGTGGCTGCGAGCACGAGCCTGCCCAGCCTGCCACTGCGGCGGAGGATGAGACCGAAGAGGTTGTGCGGCCCTGGTGGAGGGACCGTGGGATCATGGTGCCGGTCTTCTCCGGTGTCGCATTCCTGGCCGGTCTGATCCTTGAATGGTCCGGCCTCGAGATCCCGGCGCTGGTGTTGTTCTGGGCCGGTCTGCTCCTCGGTGCGTCGACGTTCACGCCCGGCGCGATCCGGAAACTGTTCAAGGGCAAGCTCGGTATCGGGCTGCTGATGACGATCAGCGCGATCGGCGCGGTCATCCTCGGCTACGTGGAGGAGGCTGCGGCTCTGGCGTTCTTGTACTCGATTGCTGAGGCGCTCGAGGACAAAGCGATGGACCGTGCCCGGGGCGGGCTGAGGGCGCTGCTGAAGCTCGTGCCGGAGACAGCGACCGTGCTGCAGAACGGCGTCTCTGCGCAGGTGCCCGCGAGAGAGCTGACGGTCGGCCAGGTCATGGTGGTCCGTCCCGGCGAGCGGATCGCAACCGACGGGATCGTCCGTTCTGGCCGCTCCAGCCTGGACACCTCGGCGATCACCGGGGAGTCGATCCCCGTCGAGGTCGAGCCCGGCGATGCGGTGTCGGCCGGTGCGATCAACAGCGCCGGCGCGCTGGAGGTCGAAACGACCGCTGCGGGCACCGACAACTCGCTCACCACGATCGTGGAGCTGGTCGAGAAGGCGCAGACCGAGAAGGGCGAGCGTGCACGTCTCGCGGACAGGATCGCCCGCCCGCTCGTACCCGGCGTTCTGATCCTCGCAGCGCTCGTCGCGATCATCGGGTCGCTGCTGGGCGATCCAGAGGTGTGGATCACCCGCGCGCTTGTCGTGCTGGTCGCCGCTTCTCCGTGTGCGCTGGCGATCTCGGTGCCGCTGACGGTCGTCGCCGCGATCGGCGCAGCAAGCAAGTTCGGCGTGATCATCAAGTCCGGCGCCGTCTTCGAGCGCTTCGGCACGGTCCGCCACGTCGCGGTCGACAAGACCGGCACCCTCACCCGCAACGAACCTGCGGTCACCGCGGTGCTCACTGCGAACGGCGTGACCGAGACACAGGCGCTGGCCTGGGCGGCCGCACTGGAGCAGCACAGCACGCATCCCCTTGCCTCTGCGATCACCGCCGCGGCCCCGGGCACACCGGCAGCTGCAGATGTGACCGAGCAGGCCGGGCACGGCATCGACGGCACTGTCGGCGGATCGAGAATCACCGTCGGCAGTCCTCGCTGGCTGGACGCGGGCGACCTCGGGAAGCAGGTCGCGGAGTTGGAGGAGCAGGGCATGACCGTCGTGATCGTCCACCGCGACGGAACCCCCGTCGCCGCGATCGGCGTCCGCGACGAACTGCGCCCTGAAGTCCCCGAGGTAGTCCGGACGCTCACCAACCAAGGCGTCGGCGTGACGATGCTCACCGGAGACAACGCCCGCACCGCTCGTGCACTGGCCGCGCAGGCCGGGATCAGCAACGTGCGCGCGGAACTGCGTCCCGAGGATAAGGCAACCGCGATCGGCGAGCTGTCAAAGGCGGGGCCGGTCGCGATGATCGGCGACGGAATCAACGACGCACCGGCCCTCGCTGGCGCAGACATCGGTATCGCGATGGGCGCCACCGGCTCCGACGCGGCAATCGAATCCGCCGACGTGGCCTTCACCGGCCATGATCTGCGCCTCATCCCGCGAGCGTTCGATCACGCCCGCCGCGGTCGACGGATCATCAACCAGAACATCATCCTGTCGCTGCTGATCATCACTGCACTGCTCCCGCTCGCGCTCTTCGGCGTCCTGGGGCTCGCGGCCGTCGTCCTGGTCCACGAGGTCGCGGAGGTCATCGTGATCCTCAACGGTCTGCGCGCCGCACGCACCCGCACGCCACGACTGGAAAGCTGATGCTCGCAACTATCGGTTCAGCGATCGGCCTGTTCGCGGCAACCAACATCGACGACATTGTCGTGCTCACCGTGCTGTTCCTGGCTTCCAGTCGAGGGAAGCCCCGGCCGTGGCAGATCGTCGCGGGCCAGTATCTCGGGTTCATCACCCTCGTCGTGATCAGCGTGATCGCCGCTCTCGGTCTCACCATCGTTCCGGACGAATGGGTCGGTTTCCTGGGTCTGATCCCGCTCGGCATCGGCATCTGGACGCTCATTCGCGGCCTGCGCCGTAACAGCGATGACGATGATGACGACTCCAAGATCACCGCGGTCGGACTATGGGGCGTCGCAGGGATCACGATCGCCAACGGGGCCGACAACATCTCCCTCTACACGCCGATCTTCCGCACCAGCGCCCCCAGCGACGTCGCGATCATGATCGTCGTATTCCTGATCCTCGTCGCGGTCTGGTGCGCGGCCGGCCGGCTGATCGGCACCAACAAGGCTGTTACCGAGGGGCTGGAGCGCGTCGAGCACTGGCTCGTACCGGCCGTGTTCATCGGCCTGGGCCTGTTCATCCTGATCGAATCTGGGGTCATCGTCCGTCTGATCGAGGTGCTCGCATGACCTCCTCCCAGTCAGAGGCTCATCCGCCCGCTGCGCGCAAGCTGTCGTCGACCCGGCGGCGGCAGCTCACTGGTGGAGCGCTCTTGATCGCCGTGGTCGTCGTGCTGATCGATCAGGGAACCAAGGTGTGGGCCGAAGCGACCCTCACCGACCGTGAGCGCATCCCGCTGATCGGTGACCTGCTGGGTTTGCAGCTCGCCTATAACCCCGGAGCGGCATTCTCCTTCGGGGAAGGCTTCACCTGGGTGTTCGCGCTGCTCGCTGTCGCCGCCACGGTCACAGCGATCGTGTTCGCGTTCCGAGTGCAACGCGTGAGATGGGCGATCGTCATCGGCGCGCTCGGCGGCGCTTCCGCCTCACACGCAGGCGACCGCCTTTTCCGGGACCCCGGATTCGCCCGTGGTCACGTCGTGGACTTCCTCGCCTACGGAAACTGGTTCATCGGCAACATCGCCGACATCGTAATCTTCGCCGCAGCGATCACCGGAGCAGTTTTCATGATCCGCGCCGGGGATGAGAGCACCGAGTGAGATCCGTTGTGCGGTGGTGGGACACCCATCAACTCGCCCTCTACATCGGCGCGATCGCCGTGGGCAGCCGTTGAGTGAGTTCACGCTTAGGCAGGCGGGCGGTCGCGATGTAGGCGCAGAGCCACCCACCAGCCGCATCGTCGACAGATGAAAGCGCGATCGTCTCCGAGTGCGTGCAGCTTCTTGCGTGGCAGATGTCGCCCGCAGCACGTGCACGCAACGTCCTCGTCAGTCGCCATGAGCGGAGAGCGCCTCTCGAATCTGTTCAACCGTTGGCATCCCGGCCAGCCCAGCAGGGGTGCTGTAAATACGGCAGGCGAGGTCATTGCTTCGCCCCGACCCCGGAAAGAGATCGTTGCCATCCAGGGTGATCGTGGGGGAGCCCGCGAACGAGACTGCGCCCGCGTCCTCCTCCGTCCGGATGAGTCGGTAGTGAACCTCCGATTCGTCGTGGCCTGTTTCTCGTAGCGCCTCAGAAACACGACGGCCAGCCTCAACCCAGCTGGGGCAACCGGCGATATAAAGCAGCTCAATCTCCACGACTCAATCATCCTCGACTTCGCTGTTGATGTCGTGCCCGGGCTACCACCGAAAACGATCGTTTACGGTGATCTCGTCGACGGCGAAGGCAAAGTGCGCGACACGCCGAAGAACGATCCACCGAAACCCCCTGCCGAAACCAATTCGCGCCGAAACGCATGTGGTACGTATTCGGCTGACCACGAGAGCGGAACCGATTCCGTCATCAGAAGCCCGACAATCACGCGTACGACCTAATGCAATGCACGCAGGCACCAATAGTGATTGCTAGTTACTTGTTACTCGCAAATGGAGTAATCTTGTACTGTGCGAGGTGGCTTGGAGCGCTGGAAACGAGGTGGCGATTCGCGCGGTGTTCGCCACGCGATCTCCTACGCGCTTGAGGGAAGGTGCGATGCCCACTTGCCCCACTCTGCCGTGGTCGAGGTGCTCGAGAACTACAGCGGTACCGGCGGCTCGACGGTGGCGCGCTTCGTCGTCGAGGATGGAGTGGTCAGTTCCGACGAGCTCTCAGCAGGCGGACTGCGTGTGTGGCTCACCGGCCATGATCCGGTCACGGGGGAGCAACGCGGCACGTCCCTCATGCGACCTGATGCAGACCTGCTCCTGGACGGAACGCTGAATCACCCCAAGTCGTACAGCATCGCCGCATTGCTGCATCCTGATTTGGCGGCAGAATTCGAGGCGCTTCAGGACCGCATCCGCAACCGCGTCATAGCACTTTGGCAACGCGAGCTGAATGCGCGTCGAGGCCACGGCGGACTCATCCGCGAGTCCATCGCTCGGCTCGAGGTCGTCGAGTTGCAACACCGTCGATCCCGCGCGCTGGACCCGCATGCGCATCGGCACCTCTGGTTGAACGTGAAAGTGCGCGGTGACGACGGGAAGTGGACCAACGTTGATTCACGAGTCGCGATGAAGTTCCACACCGTCATCAATGCCGAGGGTGAGCTCGCCGCCCGCACGGATCCGCGATGGATCACCGCACTCACCCGTCACGGCTACACGATCGGTGCGGACGGGGAGATCGCGGAGCTCGCCACCGCAGTCGCGCCGATGTCTCGGCGATCGGCGCAGATCGAGACAAATCGAGTCCGTTTGATCGCGCAGTGGGAGGCCGCGCACAGCGGAACCAGGCCGAGCGTCGAAGTGCTGCAGCAGATTGACCGCAGAGCGTGGGCAGTCGCGCGCCCTAACAAGCCCTCCCTGCTCGACGAGCAATCTTGGGAAGCGACCGTGCGCGAAGAACTCGCCACGATCGATGCCGCACTCCTGACCTCGCGGATGCCGCGAGCAGCCGACCTCGTCGGCGTGGACGATCTGGATCTCGACATGCTTGCCGCCGCCGCGGTAGTCGATGCCGATCTCCGATCCACCGGAACCAGCGGACGGTTCAGCCACTATGACCTCCGCGCAGGGGCGATACGGGTGCTGTCGCGATCGGGCGTGGTCGCGGATCGTGCTGATCTCGATGCAGTCCTGCGCCGCATCACCGATCGCGCCCGTCGCCTGACTGTGAGCCTGTCGTCACAGCCGGCGGTTCCCGAGCATGTGAAGTCACTGATGGCGCGCGAGACGATGCGGCTGAAAATCCGTGTTGGCGAAGCGTTGGACGCGATCGCTACTTCCGGCCGATCGCTGTTGCCGGACGAGCTGCGGCGCAGAGCTGGATCGGTCAAGGCTGCTGACTGCCTTGACGCGTCCCAAATGGCGGCGGCGTGCGCCATCGCTGGCTCGATCGGCTTGGTGACCGTCATCGGACCAGCGGGCGCAGGAAAGACCACGATGTTGCGCGCGACACTGCACGCGTTGACGTCGCAACGACGGCGGATGCTCGTTGTCGCTCCTACCCGCAAGGCGGCATCGGTCGCGTCGCGTGAGACAGGAGCCGAGGCGTCCAGCGTCCATGCGCTTCTGTACGACTACGGTTACCGATGGTCGACCGACCCAACGGGATCGCAGGTGTGGCGCCGCCTCGAGATCGGTCAAGTGGATAGTGCCACCGGGTTGAACTACGACGGTTCACAGAGATACTCCTTGCGCCTGGGGGACCGCATCGTGGTGGATGAGGCCGGCGTCCTGGACCTGCAAGCGGCGAACGCCCTACTCGAGCTCGCCCTCGAAGCCGGCGCCGGCGTGGCGATGGTCGGCGACCCGCACCAGGCGCTTCCGGTCGGCCATGCCGGAGCGATGGCATCCGCGATCCGTCACGCACCAGCATCCATTGAACTGGACACGGTGCACCGCTTCCACGACGCGGACTATGCCGCGCTCACTTTGCAGCTCCGCAACCCGCGCGACGGTGCGCACGCCCTCGAGCTCGCCGAAAGACTCTATGCGGGCCGACACCTGCAACGAGTCGACAGTGTCGAGGCCGCAAGAGAAGCGATGATCGACGGATACCTCGACGCCGAAGGCCGCGGTCAACGCGTCGCGATAGTTTGCGGAACGAACAGCGAGGTGGATGCGGTCAACGCATTGATCCAGGGTCGACGCATCGAGTGCGGCGAACTCGACCCCACCCGCGTTGCGGCGGGGATGGGGGAGCAGCGACTCCTGGTCGGCGACGCCGTGCAGACCCGCCGCAATGACCGGCGCACCGGAGTCGACAACCGAGCGCAGTGGATCGTCAGCCGGATCGAGCCCGACTTTGTTGACCTCCTCTCACCCAGCGACAGTGGCGAACGACGTCGGGTGAGTCGCGACTATGCGCTCGAGCACGTTCAGCTCGCATACGCCTCGACAGTGCACGGCGTCCAGGGAGAAACCGTTGATAAAGCGATTGTCGGCCCCGATGTGGATGCTGCCGGCCTCTACGTCGGACTCACCCGTGGGCGTCACTGGAATCACGCGGTGGTAGTCGCCAGGACGGATGCCGCAGCTAAAAGCTCCCTCGCCGCGACGATGTTGCGAGGCACCACGGAGGTCACTATCAGCGACTCGCTTCGCGCAGTCGAAGCGGAGCTACGGCGGGCTGCGCGAGACGAAACGATGAGGCCGCAAGGATTCGGAGTTGCTGGCGTAAGCACAGCCGGAATGTCTCGTTGACTAATCCTCGGATCGTTTGCGGGCCGCAGATCCGTACCGAGTCGGCTTCATTGGGGCAATCGCTACCTGCAAGGGCGTACCTCACGACGCTGTCATTCTTGTCCGTGCACTGCAGGAGGCCAACGGTCGCTCGGTGTGCGTGGCGGCGCAACTGATCTTCAACAATCTCGACGTAGAAGCCAAGCTGGCCGACGAGTCAGCGGGGCCCCGCGGTGCAAGACGCGACGGTCGGGCGCGACCCTCAGAAAATTTACGAGCTGTGCTGCGGCCGACCTGCTGTCGGAGTCGGCCGCACCTTCGGCTCGAGCGGATCGCGTCATTGTGCACTGGAAAACGCGTCCGCGATGTACTTCTCTACGTCCGACTCGCGCCAGCAACGGCGGCCGGCGATAATCGCCGACTGCGGGGCGGTGCCCATGTGTACCATCCAGCGTAGCTGCGCTGGTGTCCGACGCAAGCGGTCGGCTACGTCGCCGATGAACATGATCTTGTCCATTCTTCTCACCTCCGTTCGTAGTTGGAAGTAACTGGATACTCCAGTAGATCACGATATCTAGTCGCGCGCAATAGAATTTCGTAGTATCGTCGTCTCATGGCAAACGATGCAGAAATCGGCCGAAATGTGACGCGCCTTAGAGGTGGTGGGAGCCAGAAGGATCTCGCTGATGCGATGCGCAAAAAAGGCTTCCGATGGTCGCAGGCCACCGTATGGGCGGTCGAGAAGGGCGAAAGGCCCCTCCGACTGACCGAGGCCGACGCGCTCGGCCAGGTCTTTGGCATCCATCATCAGATGTTGCTTTCGACGGGCGATCACCTTGATCTCACGTTGCAGCTTCGCGAGTTCGGTGAACGTTTGGACGAGATCCACGAGCTTGCTTACAGTTCCTTCGCTGAACAGCGACAGCTCGCGGAGTCCATCGATCTGCTGCCCCCCGGTGAGTTGGATGAAGAAGTAACCATCGACGTCGTAAGGCGCACAGCGGTCGACGCTGCACTCGAAGGGCTGGCCCGGGCGGCGGAACATCATCGCGGACTTCTCGATGCCAACGAACTTATGGATGGTCCGGTAGCCCGATCCGCTCAGCAGTTCACCGAAGCCTTCGACACCCACGTGCGCGACCTGGTCGAAGGGCAGACCGGGCGTTTCGCGAGTGGAGATCGAGCCCACTAAGGAGCACTGATGGCATCCATCACGCAGCGAGACGACGGCGTCTGGCGCGCGCGGTATCGAGACGCGGCAGGTAAAGAACACGCCCGACACTTCGCATTGAAGCGCGACGCTCAGCGATGGCTGAACGAAGTCGCGGCAGCCGTGGTCACCGGACAGTACGTCGACCCGAAGGCCGGAAAGATCACATGGTCCGACTGGACGAGCGCGTGGATGCAACGGCAGACATGGGCCGAAGGAACGCACGAAGCGGCCACGGTTGCCGTATCCAGCGTGCCGTGGAAGAGCGGTTCGGTCGGCACCGTGAACGCCTCACACGTCCAGGCATGGATCGCGGGAGAATTGAAACGCGGGCTCGCGCCATCCACGATCAAGACGCGTCTCAACTATGTGCAGATGGCGTTCCGCGCGGCAGTCGCCGATCGCATCATTGCAACGAATCCCACAGCTGGAGTCAAGCCTCCACGCGCCCGCAAACTCGAAGCCACCATGCGGGTTCTCGGCCCCGACGAAGTCCACGCCGTTCTGGAGGCAGCTGGTGAGTTCCGAGGTTTCGTCGAAGTATGCGTTTTCGCCGGCATGCGCCTGGGCGAAGCGGCAGGCCTCCAACTCGCCGACATCAATTTTCTCGGCCGTTCAATCCGGGTGGCACGCCAGGTGCAGGGCTCCACGATCAAAGCCGCCAAGCTGGTGCCGCCTAAGTACCACTCCGAGCGGACCGTCTATGTGCCTGGTGAACTCACCGCCTCGCTTTCGGCACATGTCGCGCGGAACGCTGTAACCGACCCCGAAGAGCAACTGTTCACGACTCCGCTCGGTCGGCTCTGGAATCGCAATAACGCAGCGGGGGAGTGGCGACGCATCCGCGAAGAGGTCGGGCTTCCGGAAGACATCACATTGCACACGCTGCGGCACACGTTCGCTTCGAACCTCATCGCTTCCGGTTGCGACGTGGTCACGGTGCAGCGTGCGCTCGGCCACTCAACGCCATCGATCACGTTGAACGTCTACAGCCACCTCTGGCCATCGGCAGAGGACAAGACGAGGGCAGCGACCGCGGACTTCATGGCTCTCGCAGCGCGACCAACGGCCAGCGTGCGAGCCACATCCTAGGATTCTGCGGACTCCCTGCGGACTAAACCAGGAAAACCCCAGGTCAGAAGCATGCTCTACCGGTAGTTGATGAACTGCAGGTCGATGTCGAGGTCCGACCCCTTGAGCAGCGCGATCACGGACTGCAGGTCGTCGCGGCTCTTCGACTGCACGCGCAGCTCGTCGCCCTGGATCTGGCTCTTCACGCCCTTGGGGCCCTCGTCGCGGATGATCTTGCCGATCTTCTTCGCGTTCTCCGACGAGATGCCGTCCTTGAGCGTGGAGACGATCCGGTACTCCTTGCCGCTGGCGAACGGGTCGCCCGACTCGAGGCTCTTGAGCGAGATGCCGCGCTTGATGAGCTTGGACTGGAACACGTCGAGAACGGCCTTCGCGCGCTCTTCGGTGTTCGCCTTGATCAGGATCGACTCGCCGCTCCACTCGACCGAGGCGCCGGTGCCCTTGAAGTCGTAGCGCTGCTCGACCTCCTTGCGCGCCTGGTTGAGGGCGTTCTCCGCCTCCTGGTGGTCGACCTTGCTGACGATGTCGAACGATGAGTCTGCCATGGCGCCATCCTATCGATTCACGTTTGTCCACACGATCTTGGAAGCGCTTCCATCACGACCGTGCGTCCGTGTGCTTGTGTCACAGCTTGATATCGGCCGATCCAACCATTGCCTAAGGGCGGCTCTGCCGTGCATACTGTAAGCGCTTGCAGTTTTGTTGCAGGCGCCCATCAGCACTAAGAGAGGCCACCACCAATGAAGGTGAACAAGAGGGGCATCGTCGCCTTCGGCGCGATCGCAGCCATTTCCACACTGACGCTCGCCGGCTGTGCAAGCGGCGGCGCAGGCGATTCCGACTCCGGTGATGCGGAATTCTCCGGCGAGATCACGGTCTGGGTCGACGCCGACCGTGCAGGTGTTCTCGAAGACGCGGCAGACGCGTTCACCGAGGACACCGGCGTGAAGGTCACGCTCGTCCAGAAGGAGTTCGGCGAGATCCGCGACCAGTTCGTCCAGCAGGTTCCGACCGGCGAAGGGCCCGACATCGCGGTGGGCGCGCACGACTGGCTGGGCGTGCTCGCCACCAACGGCGTCGTCGCACCCGTCGAGCTCGGCGACAAGGCCGCCGAGTTCGAGAAGGTCGCCATCGACGCGTGGAGTTACGAGGGCCAGACCTACGGCGTGCCGTACGCGATCGAGAACATCGCGCTGCTGCGCAACACCGACCTCGTCCCCGAGGCGCCGACCGACTTCGCCGACATGATCGCGAAGGGCGAGGCAGCGGGAACCGAGTACCCGTTCCTCGTCGGCCTCGACCCCGAAGCAGCCGATCCGTACCACCTGTACCCGTTCCAGACCTCGTTCGGCGCTCCGGTCTTCGGCACCACCGCCGACGGCGGCTACGACGCCGCAGACCTGCAGATCGGCAACGAGGGCGGCACCGCCTTCGCCGCCTGGCTGAAGGAGCAGGGCGCAGCGGGTGTCATGAACACCAACATCACCGGCGACCTCGCCAAGGAGAACTTCAACTCCGGCAAGTCCCCGTTCTTCCTGACGGGTCCGTGGAACGCGCCGGCAGCCGTCGAGGCGGGTCTTAACATCGCCGTCGACCCGATCCCCGCAGCGGGCGACCAGGAAGCACAGCCGTTCGCCGGCGTACAGGGCTTCTTCCTGAGCGCTGAGAGCGAGAACCGCCTCGCGGCCAATGAGTTCCTCGTGAACTACATCGGCAGTGAAGACGTGCAGACCGCCCTTTACGAGGTCGGCGGCCGCGCCCCGGCCCTCACCTCCGCCTTCGAGGCCGCTGTCGCCTCCGACCCGATCACCGCCGGCTTCGGCGAGGTCGGCGCGACCGCCGTTCCGATGCCCAGCATCCCTGAGATGGGTGCTGTGTGGGAGTTCTGGGGTGTGACCGAGGCGGCCATCATCAACGGCGGCGACTCCGCAGCCCTGTGGTCGAAGATGGCCGCAGACATCCAGGCTGCAATCGGCTGATCCCTCTGAGAAGCGGGCGGCACCCGACACTCGGGTGCCGCCCGCGTCCGCCGTACCGCTGAGCACACCGAGGTTATCGATGACGACGCCCACCACAGACGAACGCGACGCTGCGATCCAGCGGACCCGACGTGACCGCAACCAGAAGCGCGCAGCGCACATCGCCGAACACGCCGGCGTCGGCTGGAAGCTGCTGCTGTTCAAGGTCGTCGCGCTGGGTGTCATCGACGCCCTCGCGATCTACGCGATCTTCGTGCTGTGGCGCAGCGATCAGATCGTCCCCGCGGTCATCGTGCTCGCGGTCACGGCGTTCGCGAACTGGATCTACTTCAGTCGCGGCAACCTTCCGGCGAAGTACCTGGTCCCCGGACTCATCTTCCTGTTCATCTTCCAGGTGTTCGCGGCGCTCTACACCGGGTACATCGCGTTCACGAACTACGGCACTGGCCACAACAGCGACAAGGACAGCGCGATCAACTCGCTGATGCTGTCCGCACAGGAGCGCGTGCCCGACTCCCCGGCGTACGACCTGAGCATCGTCGAGCAGCTCGGCGAGTTCTCCTTCCTCGTCACCTCCCCGGACGGCGACGTGTCGATCGGCGGCGACGAACGTCCGCTCGAAGAGGTCGACGGCGCCGAGATGGACGGCGGCAAGGCCACAGGGCTGGCCGGTTACAACACGCTCGGCTTCCAGCAGATCGTCGCCAACCAGAAGGCGATCGCCGACATGTCGGTGCCGATCAGCGACGACCCGAACGACGGCGCCCTGCGGACCCCTGACGGATCGAGCGCGTACGTCTACCTGTCGAAGCTGGTCTACGACGAGGCCGCCGACACGATGACCGACACGAGAACCGGCGTCGTCTACGCAGACACAGGGACCGGCGCGTTCACAGCGGAGGACGGCACCGAGCTGCGCCCCGGCTGGCAGATCAACGTCGGGGTCGACAACTTCGTCCGCGCATTCGCGGAGGAGTCCATCCGCGGGCCGTTCTTCTCCGTCCTGGTGTGGACGTTCGTTTTCGCGATCATGTCGGTGCTGACGTGCTTCGCACTCGGACTGTTCGTCGCGATCGTCTTCAACGACCCGCGCATGAAGTCCAAGCGCTATTACCGCATCCTCATGATCCTGCCGTACGCGTTCCCCGGGTTCCTCTCGGCACTCGTCTGGGCCGGCATGATGAACCAGGAGTTCGGATTCCTCAACGTCGTGCTGTTCGGCGGCGCCGACATCCCGTGGCTCACCAACGAGTGGTTGGCGAAGTTCAGCATCCTGCTCGTGAACCTCTGGCTCGGCTTCCCCTACATGTTCCTGATCTGCACCGGTGCGCTGCAGGCCATACCCGAGGATGTGCAGGAGGCCGCACGAGTCGACGGCGCCAGCGCCTGGCAGGTGTTCCGATCGATCAAGCTGCCGCTGTTGTTCGTCTCGGTCGCGCCGCTGCTGATCTCCTCGTTCGCGTTCAACTTCAATAACTTCAGCCTGATCTACATGCTCACCGGCGGAGGACCGCGCGATGTCTCGGCGAATGTCAACGTCGGCGCCACGGACATCCTGATCACCATGGTCTACAAGGTGGCGTTCGTCGGCTCGAGTTCCGACTACGGTCTCGCGAGCGCTTTCTCGATCATCATCTTCATCCTCGTCGCGACGATCTCGGTCATCGCGTTCCGGCGGACCAAGGCACTTGAGGAGCTGAACTGACATGAGCACCGTCAAGGACGAATCGACCACGGCGATCGTGACGCAGGGCGCAGGCGTCCGCGGTGAGGCGGCGGCTCCGCGCCGGCCGTTCAAGAAGTACTTCCGCGAGACGGGCTGGCGGCACATAGTCGGCATCGTGATCGGAGCCTTCGCGATCTTCCCGCTGCTGTACGTCTTCTCGGCGTCACTGAACCCCGGAGGCACGCTGCTCACGGCGAACTCGCTGTTCAGCAACTTCGACTTCATGAGCTACACAGCGCTTTTCACGTCTTCGCAGCACCCGTACGGCGCCTGGTTCATGAACACGCTCGTGATCGGCCTGGTCACGGCGTTCTTCACCGTGATCCTGGGAGCGCTCGCGGCATATTCCTTCTCGCGCATGCGCTTCACCGGCCGACGGTTCAGCCTGACGTCGCTGCTCGTCGTGCAGATGTTCCCGCAGATGCTCGCGATGGTCGCGATCTTCCTGCTGATGGTCAGGATCGGCGACATCTTCCCCGCGATCGGACTGAACTCTCAGATCGGTCTGATCATGGTGTACCTCGGCGGTGCGCTCGGCGCCAACACCTACCTGATGTACGGCTTCTTCAACACCGTGCCTGCGTCGATCGACGAGGCTGCGAAGATCGACGGTGCCGGCCATGCACGGATCTTCTTCACGATCATCCTCCGCCTGGTCGCACCGATCCTCGCCGTGGTCGGCCTCCTCAGCTTCATCGGGACCTGCAGCGAGTTCGTGCTCGCGAGTGTCATCCTCATCGACCCCGACAAGCAGACCCTCGCGGTCGGCCTGTACAAGTTCGTGGCGGATGAGTTCTCGAAGAACTGGAGCGTGTTCGCCGCCGGCGCCGTTCTCGCCGCGATCCTGCCGGTCGCGCTCTTCCTCGCCCTGCAGAAGTACATCGTGGGCGGACTCACCGCGGGAAGCGTGAAGTGATCGGATGCCTCGCACCCTGACGGTCGCGACGTTCACAGGATTCCTCGTCACGGCGGTCGCCGTCCTGGCCGGATGCAGCGCGCAGCCGGCGCCGACAGAGCACGTCGAACCCGGCGAGGCGACCGGGGCGGGAGTTCAGCTGTTCCAGCTTCCCTGGACATCGATCGCCGATGAGTGCGAGCAGACGCTGGGCCCGGCTGGATTCGCATGGGTGCTCACCTCGCCGCCGAACGAGCACATCGTCGGCGAACAATGGTGGACGTCCTACCAGCCGGTGAGCCATCGCATCGAGTCGAGGCTGGGCACTCGCGAGGAGTTCGCCGACATGGTCGCGCGTTGCGACGCAGCCGGAGTCGAGATCGTGGCGGATGCCGTGATCAACCACATGACCGGACAGAACACAGCTGGCACGGGCTTCGCCGGCACCGCGTTCGAGCACTACGACTACCCGGGACTCTACGGTCCTGGCGACTTCCACTACTGCGGCCTGACCGCGAGCGGCGACATCGAGGACTACGGATCACGTGAGCAGGTGCAGGACTGCGAGCTCGTCAATCTCGCCGACCTCGACACCTCATCAGAGGCGGTGCGGGCGAAGACCGTCGGCTACCTCGATGATCTGCTCGCGCTGGGCGTCGCAGGCTTCCGCATCGATGCAGCCAAGCACATGGCGGCCGACGACGTCGAGGCGATCGTCTCGCAGCTGCCGGAGGGCACCCGCATCCTGAGCGAGGTCATCCGTGGCGCAGGGGAGCCCGTTCAGCCCGAGGAGTACACCGGGTTCGGAGACGTGTTCGAGTTCACTTACGGGCGTGATCTCGCGCAGCCCCTGCAGTCCGGCGTCTGGTCCGACCCGACCCTTCGGGACGCCGATGACGAGTACGTCCGTGCGCAGCATGTGCCGTCCGACCGCGCGATCGTGTTCGTCGACAACCACGACACCGAGCGCGGAGAGGCGAAGATCACCTACAAGCGCGGCGACCTCTACGTGCTCGCCAACGTGCTCATGCTCGGCGATGACTACGGCACGCCGGTGGTGTACTCCGGCTACGCGTTCACGGATCGTGATGCCGGACCCCGCGCCGACGAGGACGGCCGAGCGCAGGACGCATCGTGCGCCGGCGTCGACGGACCCGTCGATGCGTACGAGGACGGCGAACGAACCTGCGTGCAGTCGTGGACGGCGATCCGCGGGATGCTGGCGTTCCGCAAGGCCGTCGGCGATGCGCACCGGATGCCGGGAGTCGAGTCCGGCGACGCATACGGCTTCGAACGCGAGGCACGCGGCGTCGTCGCCGTGAACCAGGGCGAAGCGGCCGAGACGCTCGAGATCCCCACGACCATGTCGGCCGGAGACTACTGCGACGTCGTCTCCGGCGGACCTGACGCGGCCACAGACGACGGATGCCGCGGCGCAGCGTTCACGGTCAGCGACGGTATTGCGACACTGAAGCTCTCCGGGCATACCGCGGCCGCCATCCACATCGACGCGGCTGCGCCGCCGGCATCCTGAAGGGAACCGACATGACCTCCGTTCTTCCATACCGTGTTCTTCCACACCACGACGGCTCCGAGCTGTACGTCTCCGATTCGGCGCCGCAGCTCGGCGACGTCGTCACGGTTCGACTCCGAGTGCCACAGGGCTACGGCCCGCTCGCGGCGGTGCGCACCCGATCGAACCCCGACCACGAACCCGAGTGGACGACGGGTCGGCTGGTCGGCAGCGCGGACGGCTGGGACTGGTGGGAAGCGCCGATCACAGTGCGCAACCGTCGACACGGGTACCGCTTCGTGCTGCAGCACGACGACGGCACGGTCGAATGGGTCAACCAGTCGGGCGTTCATCGTGGTGAGACGCTGGATGCCGAGGATTTCGCACTCGTCGCGCACCCGGCGCCGCCGGCCTGGCTGAGCGACAGCGTCATGTACCAGGTGTTCCCCGACCGCTTCGCGCGTTCGGCGCAGGCGGACGAGCACCCGACGCCGGACTGGGCGATCCCCGCCGCATGGACTGATCCGGTCGACCCCGCGATGCCCGGACGATCGCAGCAGTTCTACGGCGGCGATCTCCCCGGTGTCATCGAGCACCTCGACCACCTCGTGGAGCTCGGCGTGAACCTGCTCTACCTGACGCCGATCTTCTCTGCAGGGTCCAACCACCGCTACGACGCGTCGAGCTTCGACCGCATCGACCCGCTGCTGGGCGGGGAGGAAGCGTACATCCGCCTCATCGAAGAAGCGCACGCCCGCGGCATCCGAGTGATCGGTGATCTCACCAGCAACCATTCCGGCGACCGGCACGAGTGGTTCCAGCAGGCGCTCGGCAACCCCGGCGCTGAGACCGAGAGCTATTACTACTTCACCGACGACGGGAACACCGAGTACGTGTCGTGGCTCGGCACCCCCACGTTGCCGAAGTTCGACTGGTCCTCCGCGGCCCTGCGCGAGCGCTTCATCTCAGGTGAGGACTCCATCGTCGCGAAATGGCTGAAGCCGCCGTTCAACGCCGACGGCTGGCGCATCGACGTGGCGAACATGACGGGACGCCTGGGCGACGTCGATCTGAACGCCGAGGTGCGCGGTCTGCTCCGCGAGACCATGCTGCGCATCGATCCCGACACGGTTCTGCTCGGGGAGTCGACCAACGACGCGATCAGCGATCTGCAGGGCGACGGCTGGCACGGTGCCATGACCTACCCGTCTTTCACGCGCCCTGTGTGGGGCTGGTTGCGCGGCGACGAGTTCGAGCCGTGGACGACGGCTGAGGGCGACGTCCGCACCGAGCCCTGGTTCTTCGGTCAGCCCATCGGAGGCATCCCTCGGTACACCGCCGAGGACGTCGCCGGGGCGATCACGCGGTTCACCGCCGGCATCCCGTGGCGGGTGCGCCTGGGCAACATGCAGCCGCTCGACACGCATGACACCGGACGGTTCGCGACCAACGCGGCCCCGGGCACGGTGCCGGTGGCGCTGGGACTGTCGATGACTCTCCCCGGTGTCCCCGTCGTCTTCGCCGGTGATGAGTTCGGCATGGTCGGCGCCGAC
Organism: Microbacterium sp. Bi121; assembly: GCF_918698005.1. GTDB lineage: Bacteria > Actinomycetota > Actinomycetes > Actinomycetales > Microbacteriaceae > Microbacterium. Next base: position 21,756 of record NZ_CAKKLJ010000007.1, on the reverse strand, counting down.
GGCGAGGCATCCAGGACTCCGATGCCGTGGGGGAGCGAGGCGGACCCGTCCGTCGCTCCCATACTCGAGCTGTACCGCTGCCTGGTGCGACTGCGTCGCGAGCACGTCGTGCTCGGCACCGGCGGAATGCGCTGGCTCCACATCGACGACGAGACCATGGTCTTCGTGCGCGAGTCGGCGGACGAGTCCGTGCTCGTGCTCGCGACCAGAGGGGGAGCGGACGTCACGATCCCCGTCGGTGCGCTCGCCGGAGCCGCCCGCGCCGAGGGTCTGCACGGCGATGCGACACTCGCCGTGGCATCCGACGGCGGCGTCCTTCTCATCGCCGACGGGCCGGCGTTCGCGGCATGGTCCCTGCCGGGTGTCGAGGTGCCGGGCGCATGACGACACCCGCGCGGTACGAGGCGATCAGCCAGGGGCTGGCCGCGGGCGTTCGCGAGCGAGACGGATTGATCGGGCTCGTCCTCCTCGGCTCTGCCGCGGACAGCGCGCGATTCCGCCGCGATGAGTGGTCTGATCACGATTTCTTCGCGATCACGGCTGACGGCCGAGGAGTCGATGTGCGGCCTGACCTGTCCTGGCTGCCCGATCAGGAGCGGATCGTGCTCACAGCTCGGGAGGGCGAGATCGGCTTCGTCGCCCTGTACGACGACGGTCATGTGTGCGAGTTCGCCCTCGCGGATGCCCCGGAGCTCAGTGGCGCTGTCGCGGCGGACGCGACGATCGTGGTGGACGACGCGGAGCAGACCGTGGCCGGGCTGGTCGGGCGTGCGCAGGCCAGGGCGAACACGGCCGACTCGTTCGACCCGGCCAACGATGCGCGTCTCGTGCTGGTGAAGCTGCTGATCGGCGTCGGCAGAGTCCGGCGGGGCGAACGACTCAACGGCGGAGCCTTCATACGTCAATGGGCGGTCGCGCACCTGGCGAAAGCGATCCGCGGACGATTCGCCGAGTCGTCGACGTCCCTGCGCGACGTGAATGATCCGATGCGCCGGTTCGAGCGGGACTTCCCTGATTGGGGAGAGCGCATCGCCGTCGCACTCGCGCAACCGGAGGAAGATGCCGCGAAGGCGCTCCTCGCGGTGCTCAAGGAGCTCGAGCGCGGCTGGGACGAGTTCCCGACGAAGGCGGTCGAGACGGTCGAAGTCCGGCTCGGCTGGGCGTGAACGCCCCTTTCGTCGTCGTACTGATCGGGTCGGAGCGACCGCACAGCGTGTCCAGCTCGGGGACGGGCGCGCACGGTCGTACCGTGGGAGCATGGCACGGGCAGACGGCAGCAACATCGCGATGAGCTGGATCGCAGGCGTCATCAGCGCCGGCATCGTCGCGGCACTGCTCTGGCTCGCCCTGCCGATGGGCCCGGTCATGGTGCAGTTCGTCGGCGACACGCTGCGCACTGTGGCTCCTGGTACGGCGGAATCTCCCTGACCCACCGCGAAAACCCTGCGGCAGCGGGTCAGACGACACGTCGGCACGCCTGCGCTCGGGCGCGGTGCCGCGGCGATATCCTCGCACTGCAGATAACGAGGAGAGGCGCCCCCTATGAGTGACCCCGAGGTCCCCCAGCACGAGCAGAAGTCCGACGTCGACGACGTCGTCGACAGCGCCAACGCTGGCCTTGCGGAGGCCGAGGCAGCGCGCGCCGATGTCAACGGCGCCTCCGTGGCCGACGACGCCGATGCCCCTGACATCGCCGCCGCGGAGAGCGCTGGCGCGCCCGCGGACCGCGAGGCCGTCGACCCCGATCTGGCAGCGTTCGACGCTGCAGAGCGGGACCACCCCGGCACCTTCGCGGCATCCGGCGACGGCTTCCGTTCGTCGCGCACCGACTCGTCGCCCTTCGATTCTTCGGACGCAGATTCTTCGCGTGCGGACGAGACCGGTGGCTTCCGCCCCCGGGACCACTCCGCAGCGGTCGCCGACGCGTCGATCGCGGACTCCGCTTACCTGTCGTCGGCCGCCGACGACACCGAGACTCGGGTCGTCCCGTCCGAGCCGACCGTTGCGGAGACCGTGGTCGCCGTACCGGTGACGCAGGCGCAGCAGCCCATCTTCGTCCAGGCGCCCGAGCCTCCCCGTGAGCGCGGCAACCGCGGCACCGCCGGGGCGATCGGTCTGCTGGCGACGCTCGCGTTCGCGGTCCTGTACCTCGGCATCACGCTCGGGCTCGGCGCGCTGGCAGGCGACGTCACGGCGGATGGTCTGGTCGATGCCGTTCTGGCGCCGCTGATGACCTGGGCGTTCTGGACCCCCGTGGTCGTCTTCTTCATCGGATTCTGGCTGCTCGGCGCGATCATCAATCGCGGTCGTTGGGGCCTGTGGGTCGTGTTCGGCCTTCTGGTCGGCGTCGCGGCGTACTTCGGCTACATCCTCGGTCAGCTCTTCGAGGCGCCGTTCTGGCTCGTGACGGCATCCGAGGCATCCGAACTGGTCGGCCAGCAGCTGTTCACCCCGCTCGCCCTCGCAGCTTTCGTCCTGGGCCGCGAGCTCACCATCTGGTTCGGCGCGTGGGTCGCCCGCAGCGGCGCCCGCAAGACCGAGCTCAACGACGAGGCCCAGCGCGAGTACGAGCGCACGCTCGAGGCCGGTCCGCAGCTCTCGAGGTAGTCGGATCATGACCACGTCAGACCCCCGCGGCCCCGCGCCGGCGGGGGTCTCGGCGAGTCTGGCCACGACGATGACGACGATCGGCTTCTTCGCGCTCGCCGTATTCGGGCTCGGGGCGCTGAGCATCGCGACCGATGCCGACATCATCCCGGTGCCCGGCCTCGGGCAGGCGCCGGGCATCACCGGCATGATCATCGCGATCATCGTGTTCGCCGGCATCCTGTGGCTCGCCGTCCGGATCGCCCGCCCGCGGTTCCGTTCGGTGTGGACGATCGCGATCGCGACGACACTCGCGCACCTGCTGGCGGTCGGATTCACGGTCCTCGTCGTCACCGGCGAGTTCGTCACCGCGCTGGCCGTCATGGGCGGGTTGATCACCGGGGGAGCGAGCCTCATCGTCCTGGTCGCTGCGGCGATCGCCGGCTGGGCGGGCGTCGCCCTGCGCCGCACGCGCGCGAGTCGACCCCGCTGGCCGTGGGAGCGTGACGACGCCGGCTGAACGGGATGCCGGAAATCTGCGGTGTTCGCGCTCGTTCCCCGTACCCTTGACCTGTGGAGCGCTCACTGGAGACGCAGGTGGACCTGGCCGTCGAGGCCTGGCTGCGATGGGTGCCGCGCTGGGAGCCGGCGACTCATCGCGGTCGCGTCGCGCCGTGCCGCCGCTGCCTCGGGTCGCCGATCCTCTCCGCCGTCGGAATCGGTTCGAACGTGCCGCACGGCGTGCAGCACGGACTCTCCACGCGCATCAAGACGGTCGTCGACCACGCGGTCGCCGAGTACACCGCACGAAACCTGCCGATGCTGCAGGCCGAGCTCGATCAGCAGGCGGCGCGCAATCGTGCCCGCAGCTATCGCCCTTCAGAGGACCTCGACCCCGAGTACGAGGGGATGCCTCTGGACCCGGACCCGGTGCCGGGCGCTCCGTTCCTCTTCACGATCGCCGGGCTCGCCGATGACGATGTGGCCGAGCTGCCGCCGTTGCCCCCGCTCTCCGACGAGGCCAAAGCGGCGCTTCGGCAGGAGGTCGCCCTCGCCGACGAGTACGCGAACATGGTCGGGCGCGAGATCTGCGGGATGCTGCTGCGCCACCGCCTGGCGGTGCAGGCGGCGATCTCGCAGCATGTGGAGCCGCAGATCGAGGCGATGCTCGCCGAGCTCACGCGGGCGCTCGACTCTCCGTTCGATCCGGAGACGCCGTAGCAGCGATCCCGCGATCATTTGACCGCTGCGTTACGCAGGATTACACTTGATCAGGTGTGTGCACGTCTCGGCGTGCCTGCACACGGGCTCCGATCCGTATCGGTCAGCCCCCACGGCATACCCATCACACCAAAAGCGCGTCTGATCAGGCGCGCCGGTGGGTCATGATGTGAAACCCATCACGCTGTCACCGTGCAGCATTATGAGGAGAGAACGTGCCAACCATTCAGCAGTTGGTTCGCAAGGGTCGCTCGCCCAAGGTCACCAAGACCAAGGCGCCCGCCCTGAAGTCGAACCCCCAGCAGGCCGGGGTATGCACCCGCGTCTACACCACCACGCCGAAGAAGCCGAACTCGGCGATGCGCAAGGTCGCACGTGTGAAGCTCCGCAACGGCACCGAGGTCACCGCCTACATCCCCGGCGAGGGCCACAACCTGCAGGAGCACTCGCTGGTGCTCGTCCGCGGCGGTCGTGTCAAGGACCTCCCCGGTGTGCGTTACAAGATCGTCCGTGGCGCCCTGGACACCCAGGCAGTCAAGAACCGTAAGCAGGCTCGTTCCCGCTACGGCGCGAAGAAGGGTTGAGTTAGATGCCTCGTAAGGGTCCCGCCCCCAAGCGCCCCGTCGTCAACGACCCCGTATACGGCGCTCCGATCGTCACCTCGCTGGTGAACAAGATCCTCGTCGACGGCAAGAAGTCGCTGGCCGAGTCGATCGTCTACGGCGCCCTCCGCGGTGTCGAGGCGAAGAACGGCCAGGATGCCGTCGCCACCCTCAAGAAGGCGCTCGACAACGTGCGCCCCACCCTTGAGGTCCGCAGCCGCCGCGTCGGTGGCTCGACTTACCAGGTGCCGGTCGAGGTCAAGCCTCACCGCGCCAACACGCTCGCGCTGCGCTGGCTCGTCAGCTACGCGAAGGGTCGTCGTGAGAAGACGATGACCGAGCGTCTCCAGAACGAGATCCTGGACGCCTCGAACGGTCTGGGCGCTGCAGTCAAGCGCCGTGAGGACACTCACAAGATGGCCGAGTCGAACCGCGCGTTCGCTCACTACCGCTGGTAACAGCCTCGCCCGCCTCCGGTCTCCGCATCGGAGGCGGGCACCCCCTCTCTTCGCAGTCGCACTGCTAGACAGAAAAGGACACTCCTGTGGCACAAGACGTGCTCACCGACCTGAGCAAGGTCCGCAACATCGGCATCATGGCCCACATCGATGCCGGAAAGACCACCACCACCGAGCGCATCCTGTTCTACACGGGCGTGAACCACAAGCTGGGCGAGACGCACGATGGCGCCTCGACCACCGACTGGATGGAGCAGGAGAAGGAGCGCGGCATCACGATCACGTCTGCCGCCGTGACCTGCTTCTGGAACAACAACCAGATCAACATCATCGACACCCCCGGTCACGTGGACTTCACGGTCGAGGTGGAGCGCTCGCTCCGCGTCCTCGACGGTGCCGTTGCCGTCTTCGACGGCAAGGAGGGCGTCGAGCCCCAGTCCGAGACCGTGTGGCGTCAGGCCGACAAGTACAACGTCCCGCGCATCTGCTTCGTCAACAAGATGGACAAGCTCGGCGCCGACTTCTACTTCACCGTCGACACCATCGTCAAGCGCCTCGGCGCCAAGCCGCTCGTGATCCAGCTCCCCATCGGCGCTGAGAACGACTTCGTCGGCGTCATCGACCTCGTCGAGATGCGTGCCCTGGTGTGGCCCGGCGACTCGAAGGGCGATGTCACCATGGGCGCCTCTTACGAGGTGCGGGAGATCCCCGAGGACCTCAAGGAGAAGGCTGCGGAGTACCGTCAGCTGCTCCTCGAGACCGTCGCCGAGACCGACGACGTCCTGCTCGAGAAGTTCTTCGGTGGCGAGGAGCTCACGGTCGCCGAGATCAAGGGCGCCATCCGCAAGATGGTCGTCGCCTCGGAGATCTACCCCGTGCTCTGCGGATCGGCGTTCAAGAACCGTGGCGTGCAGCCGATGCTGGACGCCGTCGTCGACTACCTCCCCAACCCTCTCGACGTCGGTGCCATCGAGGCGCACGACCCGAAGGACGAGGAGAAGGTCATCGAGCGTCACCCCGACGCGAAGGACCCCTTCGCAGCGCTGGCCTTCAAGGTCGCCGTGCACCCGTTCTTCGGTCGCCTCACCTACGTCCGCGTCTACTCGGGTCACCTCGACTCCGGTTCGGCCGTGGTCAACTCGACCAAGGGCAAGAAGGAGCGCATCGGAAAGATCTTCCAGATGCACGCCAACAAGGAGAACCCGGTCGACTCGCTCACCGCGGGCAACATCTACGCCGTCATCGGCCTGAAGGACACCACCACCGGTGACACCCTCGCCGACCCGGCCGCCCCGGTCGTCCTCGAGTCGATGACGTTCCCCGAGCCCGTCATCGAGGTCGCCATCGAGCCGAAGACCAAGGCCGACCAGGAGAAGCTGGGTGTCGCCATCCAGAAGCTCGCTGAGGAGGACCCGACCTTCCGCACGGAGCTCAACCCCGAGACCGGTCAGACGACCATCAAGGGCATGGGCGAGCTGCACCTCGACATCCTCGTCGATCGCATGAAGCGCGAGTTCCGCGTCGAGGCGAACGTCGGAAAGCCCCAGGTGGCCTACCGCGAGACGATCAAGAAGGCCGTCGAGAAGCACGACTACACGCACAAGAAGCAGACCGGTGGTTCTGGTCAGTTCGCGAAGATCCAGTTCAACATCGAGCCTCTTGAGGTCACGGCCGACAAGACGTACGAGTTCGTCAACTCGGTCACCGGTGGTCGTATCCCGCGCGAGTACATCGGCTCCATCGATGCTGGTTTCCAGGATGCGATGAACGTCGGCGTGCTCGCCGGCTACCCGATGGTGGGCGTCAAGGCGACCATCGTCGACGGTGCTGCTCACGACGTCGACTCCTCGGAGATGGCGTTCAAGATCGCCGGATCGATGGGCTTCAAGGAGGCCGCGCGCCGCGCGAACCCCGTGCTCCTCGAGCCGCTGATGGCCGTCGAGGTCCGTACTCCTGAGGAGTACATGGGCGACGTCATCGGCGACCTGAACTCGCGTCGTGGCCAGATCCAGTCCATGGAGGATGCCGCAGGCGTCAAGGTCGTCCGCGCGTCGGTCCCGCTGTCCGAGATGTTCGGCTACATCGGCGACCTGCGCTCGAAGACCTCCGGTCGCGCGGTGTACTCGATGGAGTTCGACTCGTACTCCGAGGTCCCCAGGGCCGTCGCCGACGAGATCATCCAGAAGACCAAGGGCGAGTAAGCCCTGAACCCGGCCGGCCTCCTTCGCCGGAGGCCGGTCGGACAACACACAACTTCACAAAGCCCTCTCTACTAAACTGAGAATCAAACCCCGTAGAGAACCGGTCACAATCCAGTGCCCGGCAATCTCTACACGAACGTCCTGAGGAGGACCCAGTGGCCAAGGCCAAGTTCGAGCGGACCAAGCCGCACGTGAACATCGGAACGATCGGTCACGTTGACCACGGCAAGACGACGCTGTCCGCAGCCATCTCCAAGGTGCTCGCTGACAAGTACCCGTCGGACACCAACGTCCAGCGTGACTTCGCTTCCATCGACTCGGCGCCGGAAGAGCGCCAGCGTGGTATCACGATCAACATCTCGCACATCGAGTACGAGACCCCCAAGCGCCACTACGCGCACGTTGACGCTCCCGGCCACGCCGACTACGTCAAGAACATGATCACCGGTGCTGCTCAGATGGACGGCGCCATCCTCGTGGTCGCCGCCACCGACGGCCCGATGGCTCAGACCCGTGAGCACGTTCTGCTCGCCAAGCAGGTCGGCGTTCCGTACCTGCTCGTCGCGCTGAACAAGTCCGACATGGTCGACGACGAGGAGATCCTGGAGCTCGTCGAGCTCGAGGTCCGCGAGCTGCTCGCAGGCCAGGGCTTCGACGAGGACGCTCCTGTCGTCAAGGTCTCGGCGCTCAAGGCGCTCGAGGGCGAAGAGAAGTGGGTCGACGCGATCCTCGAGCTCATGCAGGCCGTCGACGACAGCGTTCCGGACCCGGAGCGTGACCGCGACAAGCCGTTCCTCATGCCGATCGAGGACGTCTTCACGATCACCGGTCGTGGAACGGTCGTCACCGGCCGCGCCGAGCGCGGCACCCTCGCCATCAACTCCGAGGTCGAGATCGTCGGCATCCGCCCGACGCAGAAGACCACGGTCACCGGTATCGAGATGTTCCACAAGCAGCTCGACGAGGCATGGGCCGGCGAGAACTGTGGTCTGCTGCTCCGTGGCCTCAAGCGTGAGGACGTCGAGCGCGGCCAGGTCGTCGTGAAGCCGGGTTCGGTCACCCCTCACACGAACTTCGAGGGCACCGCGTACATCCTGTCCAAGGACGAGGGTGGGCGTCACAACCCGTTCTACACGAACTACCGCCCGCAGTTCTACTTCCGCACCACCGACGTCACCGGCGTCATCTCGCTGCCTGAGGGCACCGAGATGGTCATGCCCGGCGACACCACCGACATGACGGTCGAGCTGATCCAGCCGATCGCCATGGAGGAGGGCCTCGGCTTCGCCATCCGTGAGGGTGGACGCACCGTGGGTGCCGGTACGGTCACGAAGATCATCAAGTAAGTTCGCTTGCTTCACAGCGGGGTCGGGCCTTCGGGTCCGGCCCCGCTGTCGTCGTTTCTGTGCTGCGCTCTTCCGTCCGGCGGTCTCCGCGTGCACAATGAGAGGGCCGCGGGGATGTCTCGCCGGCGACACGGTTTCTGAAGGGGGATCTCATGGGTATCGACGACATCGTCAACAAGGGCAAGGATCTGTACGAGCAGAACAAGGACAAGATCGCGGAGGCGGTCAAGAGCGAGCAGGCCGAGGACGTCAGCGACAAGGTCCTCGACGGCGTGGCCGATTTCGCTAAGAAGATCGCGCCCGGAGCCTCTGAGAAGATCGATGAGATCCGCGATTCCGCCGACAAGTCGATCGGTAACGAGTAGTCGCATCACCCTCGGGCGGCGCATCCTCGGATGCGCCGCCTTCGCCGTGTTCACGCGGACGACGGGCGCGACACGCCCGGGTTTGCGTAAGTGAAATCCGGCATGGCAGAATAGATAAGTTCCACATTCCAGCGGTGCGCCCAGTGCGTCCGCAGGATCACTGCCAGGGCAGTGCATAGACGGCATCCGTTCTCCCGAACAAGAAGATGCAGGGTTCTAGGCCGCGGGCAGCAGAACATCACCACCTCCACCAGGAGGTTCTGCCGTGCGCTGAGAGGCGTGCGGGCTGACAGAAGAACAGTGGTGCGCAGCTCTTCAGCCGGCTCAATGAGTCGAGTTGATGGGGGGAGTGCCTGGCGTGAACAGCGCCGACGTGCGTCCAATGCCCCTGGGTCACCCGATCCAGGACGGTAAGACGCTTTAAAGAGAGTGAGCAGACAATGGCGGGACAGAAGATCCGCATTCGCCTGAAGTCGTATGACCATGAGGTCATCGACACGTCGGCGCGCAAGATCGTCGACACCGTGACCCGTGCGGGCGCGACTGTCGTCGGCCCCGTGCCGCTTCCGACGGAGAAGAACGTGGTCGCCGTGATCCGTTCTCCCCACAAGTACAAGGACAGCCGCGAGCACTTCGAGATGCGCACGCACAAGCGTCTGATCGACATCGTCGACCCGACGCCGAAGGCCGTCGACTCGCTTATGCGTCTCGACCTCCCGGCTGACGTCAACATCGAGATCAAGCTGTAAGGATCGACATGGCTGACATCAACGCAAAGATTTCCAAGGGGATGCTGGGCACGAAGCTCGGCATGACCCAGGTGTGGAACGCGGACGGCAAGCTCGTCCCCGTCACCGTCATCGAGCTGGCACCCAACGTGGTCACTCAGGTCCGTACGCCCGAGAAGGACGGCTACAACGCTGTTCAGATCGCGGCCGGTCAGATCGACCCCCGCAAGGTGAACAAGCCCCTCACCGCTCACTTCGAGGCCGCCGGCGTCACGCCGCGCCGTCACGTCACCGAGATCCGCACTGCGGATGCTGCTGACTACTCACTCGGTCAGGAGATCACGGTCGACGGCGTGTTCGAAGCGGGCCAGCTGGTCGACGTCGTCGGCACCAGCAAGGGCAAGGGCACCGCGGGTGTCATGAAGCGCCACAACTTCAAGGGCGTCTCGGCATCGCACGGTGCACACCGCAACCACCGCAAGCCCGGCTCGATCGGCGCATCGTCGACCCCGAGCCGCGTCTTCAAGGGCATGCGCATGGCCGGCCGTATGGGTGGCGAGCGCGTGACCGTCCTCAACCTGACGGTGCACGGCATCGACGCCGAGAAGGGTCTGCTGCTCGTCAAGGGCGCCGTCCCCGGTGCTCGTGGCCGCGTCGTCTACGTCCGCAACGCAGTGAAGGGGGCCTAGTCCATGGCTGACTCGACTCTCGCGCTCGACGTCCTCAAGGCCGACGGCAAGAAGGCCGGCTCCATCGAGCTGCCCGCCGCGCTCTTCGACGTCAAGACGAACATTCCGCTCATCCACCAGGTCGTCGTCGCGCAGCTCGCGGCGGCTCGCCAGGGCACGCACTCGACCAAGCGTCGTGGCGAGGTCTCCGGTGCCGGCCGCAAGCCCTTCAAGCAGAAGGGCACGGGTAACGCCCGTCAGGGCTCGATCCGCGCGCCGCACATGACCGGCGGTGGCATCGTCCACGGCCCGAAGCCGCGTGACTACTCGCAGCGCACCCCCAAGAAGATGATCGCGGCCGCCCTCCTGGGTGCGCTCAGCGACCGCTTCCGCGGTGACCGCCTGCACGCCATCGAGTCCTTCGGCATCGACGGTGCGCCTTCGACGAAGACCGCCGCGAAGTTCCTCGCGACCGTCGCCTCGTCGAAGAACGTGCTGGTCGTGACCGAGCGCAACGATGAACTGACCACCAAGAGCATCCGGAACCTTCCGAGCCTCCACGTGATCAGCTTCGACCAGCTCAACGCCTACGACGTGCTCGTCTCCGACGACATCGTCTTCACCCAGGCCGCTCTCAAGGGCTTCATCGCCTCCAAGACCGGCGCAACCGAGGAGGTCTCGGCATGACCGAGCAGAACGGCGCCCTCCAGACGGCGTTCAACAAGGACCCCCGTGACGTCATCCTGAAGCCGGTTGTCTCTGAGAAGAGCTACTCGCTGATCGACGAAGGCAAGTACACCTTCCTCGTCGACCCGCGCGCTTCGAAGACCGAGATCAAGCTCGCCATCGAGAAGATCTTCGATGTCAAGGTCGCGTCGGTCAACACGATCAACCGCGTCGGCAAGGCCCGTCGCACCCGTTTCGGCACCGGTAAGCGCAAGGACACCAAGCGCGCCATCGTGAGCCTGAAGTCGGGCACCATCGACATCTTCACGGCAATCGGCTGATCCGGGGGATAAAGGACAATCATGGCTATTCGCAAGTACAAGCCCACGACCCCGGGTCGCCGTGGCTCGTCGGTGGCTGACTTCGCCGAGATCACTCGATCGACGCCGGAGAAGTCGCTGCTGCGCCCGCTCTCGAAGACCGGTGGTCGCAACAACCAGGGCCGCATCACGACCCGTCACATCGGTGGTGGACACAAGCGCCAGTACCGTGTCATCGACTTCCGTCGCAATGACAAGGACGGCGTCAACGCCAAGGTCGCTCACATCGAGTACGACCCCAACCGCACCGCGCGCATCGCGCTGCTGCACTACTTCGACGGCGAGAAGCGCTACATCCTCGCGCCGAACAAGCTGAAGCAGGGCGACATCATCGAGAACGGTGCATCGGCTGATATCAAGCCGGGCAACAACCTCCCGCTGAAGAACATCCCGACCGGTACGGTGATCCACGCGATCGAGCTCCGTCCCGGTGGAGGAGCGAAGCTCGCTCGTTCGGCTGGAGCATCCGTTCGCCTCGTCGCCAAGGACGGCCCCTACGCGCAGCTCCGCCTGCCGTCGGGTGAGATCCGCAACGTCGACGCACGCTGCCGCGCCACGATCGGCGAGGTCGGCAACGCCGAGCAGTCGAACATCAACTGGGGCAAGGCAGGCCGCAGCCGCTGGAAGGGCATCCGCCCGACCGTCCGCGGTGTCGCGATGAACCCGGTTGACCACCCGCACGGTGGTGGTGAGGGCAAGACGTCCGGTGGACGTCACCCCGTCTCCCCCTGGGGTCAGGCTGAGGGTCGTACCCGTCACGCCAACAAGGAAAGCGACAAGTACATCGTGCGCCGTCGCACCGCCGGCAAGAAGCGCAAGTAGGAGTAGAAGAAGATGCCACGGAGTCTCAAGAAGGGCCCCTTCGTCGACGAGCACCTGCTTCGCAAGGTCGTCGTGCAGAACGAAGCCGGTACCAAGAACGTCATCAAGACCTGGTCTCGCCGGTCCATGATCATCCCGGCCATGCTGGGTCACACGATCGCGGTCCACGACGGTCGCAAGCACATTCCTGTGTTTGTCACCGAGACCATGGTCGGTCACAAGCTGGGCGAGTTCGCGCCCACCCGCACCTTCCGCGGCCACGAGAAGGACGACAAGAAGGGCCGTCGCCGCTGACGCGGGGACGATAGAGGAGAGAGAAATGGTGGAGTCCATCGCACGCGTGCGACACATCCGCGTGACCCCTCAGAAGGCTCGTCGTGTCGTCGCGCTCATCAAGGGCAAGCAGGCCCAGGAGGCTCTGGCGATCTTGAAGTTCGCCCCGCAGAGCGCCAGTGAGCCGATCTACAAGCTTGTCGCGTCGGCCATGGCCAACGCACAGGTGAAGGCGGATCGCGACGGCGAGTTCCTCGACGAGCAGGACCTGTACGTGGCAAACGCGTACGTCGACGAGGGCACGACGCTCAAGCGTTTCCGCCCCCGCGCTCAGGGTCGCGCTTTCCAGATCAAGAAGCGCACGAGCCACATCACGGTCGTGCTCTCGACGCCTGAGGTCGCTGCTGCGGCTGACGGCGACAGCAAGAAGAAGGCGAGCAAGTAATGGGCCAGAAAGTAAACCCGTACGGCTTCCGCCTCGGAATCACCACGGACCACGTGTCCCGTTGGTTCTCGGACTCGACGAAGCCGGGCCAGCGTTACGCCGACTACGTGGCCGAGGACGTCAAGATCCGCAACCTGCTGAAGACTCAGCTCGACCGCGCCGGTGTCTCGAGCATCGAGATCGAGCGCACCCGTGACCGCGTCCGCGTCGACATCCACACCGCCCGGCCGGGCATCGTGATCGGTCGTCGTGGCGCCGAGGCCGAGCGCATCCGCGGCGACCTCGAGAAGCTCACCGGCAAGCAGATCCAGCTGAACATCCTCGAGGTCAAGAACCCCGAGGCCGACGCTCAGCTCGTCGCCCAGGGCATCGCCGAGCAGCTCTCTGCTCGTGTGGCGTTCCGTCGCGCGATGCGCAAGGGTCTGCAGGGCGCTCAGCGCGCCGGCGCCAAGGGCATCCGCATCCAGGTCTCCGGCCGCCTCGGCGGCGCGGAGATGAGCCGCTCGGAGTTCTACCGCGAGGGACGTGTGCCTCTGCACACGCTGCGCGCGAACATCGACTACGGCTTCTACGAGGCGAAGACCACCTTCGGCCGTATCGGCGTGAAGGTCTGGATCTACAAGGGCGACCTCACCGCCAAGGAACTTGCTCGCGAGCAGGCCAACGCGCCGAAGTCCCGTGGTCGCGATGACCGCGGTGGCGACCGTCGTCGTGGCCCGCGCAACGAGGCACCTGTTGCAGAAGGAGCGTCGGCATAATGCTCATCCCCCGTAAGGTCAAGTTCCGCAAGCAGCACCACCCGGGTCGCTCGGGTCAGGCTACCGGCGGCACGAAGGTCTCCTTCGGCGAGTACGGCATCCAGGCCCTGACTCCCGCTTATGTGACCAACCGTCAGATCGAGGCAGCTCGTATCGCGATGACGCGTCACATCAAGCGTGGTGGAAAGGTGTGGATCAACATCTACCCCGACCGTCCGCTCACGAAGAAGCCTGCTGAAACCCGCATGGGTTCCGGTAAGGGTTCGCCCGAGTGGTGGGTCGCAAACGTCAAGCCGGGTCGCGTCCTCTTCGAGGTCGCTGGTGTCAGCGAGGAACTCGCTCGCGAAGCACTGACCCGAGCCATTCACAAGCTGCCTCTCAAGGCACGCATCATCAAGCGCGAGGAGGGCGACGCGTAATGGCGATCGGCACCAAGGAGCTCGCCCCGGCGGAGCTCGACACGTTCGAAGACCAGCGCCTCGTTGAGGAGCTGCGCAAGGCCAAGGAGGAGCTGTTCAACCTCCGTTTCCAGTCGGCCACAGGCCAGCTGGAGAGCCACGGCCGCATCCGCGCCGTCAAGCGCGACATCGCGCGCCTCTACACGGTGATCCGCGAGCGCGAGCTGGGCATCCGTGCGACGCCCGCTCCGGTCGAGGCGCCGGCGAAGAAGGCGTCCAAGTCGAAGGCGAAGAAGACCGAGGATTCCTCGTCTGACGCCGAAGGGAAGGCTGAGTAATGGCCACCAAGAAGGAAGCGGAAGCTCCCGTCTCGCACGACGTGCGTGACGAGGACGCTCGCGGTTACCGCAAGACGCAGCGTGGTTACGTCGTCAGCGACAAGATGGACAAGACCATCGTCGTCGAGGTCGAGGACCGCGTGAAGCACCCCCTGTACGGCAAGGTCATCCGCCGCACGGAGAAGCGCAAGGTGCACGACGAGAACAACTCGGCGGGCATCGGCGACCTCGTCGTCATCAGCGAGACCCGTCCGCTCAGCGCCACCAAGCGCTGGCGTCTGGTCGAGATCGTCGAGAAGGCCAAGTAAGCCCTCGGCTTGCTTAAGGAGTAATTGTGATTCAGCAGGAATCCCGCCTCAAGGTCGCCGACAACACCGGCGCGAAGGAGCTGCTCACGATCCGCGTTCTCGGTGGCTCTCGCCGTCGTTACGCAGGTCTGGGTGACACCATCGTCGCCACGGTCAAGGACGCGATCCCGGGCGGCAACGTGAAGAAGGGCGACGTCGTCAAGGCGGTCATCGTTCGCACGAAGAAGGAAGTCCGTCGTCCGGACGGCTCGTACATCAAGTTCGACGAGAACGCCGCCGTCATCCTGAAGAGCGACGGGGAGCCTCGCGGCACCCGCATCTTCGGCCCGGTCGGTCGTGAGCTTCGTGACAAGAAGTTCATGAAGATCGTCTCGCTCGCCCCGGAGGTTATCTGATCATGGCGAACATCAAGAAGGGTGACCTGGTTCAGGTCATCACCGGCGCCAAGCAGGAGCGTGGCGGCGACCGCGGCAAGCAGGGCAAGGTCCTCGAGGTCCTTTCCGAGCAGAACCGCGTCATCGTCGAGGGCGTGAACTACGTCACCAAGCACACCCGCGTCGGTCAGACGCAGCGTGGCACCAAGACGGGTGGCATCGAGACCCTCGAGGCTCCCATCCACATCTCGAACGTCGCACTCGTCGACCCCGAGACCAAAAAGCCGACCCGTGTCGGCCGCCGGGTCGAGGAGGAGACCAAGGACGGCGTCAAGCGCACCGTCCGCGTGCGTTACGCGAAGAAGTCAGGTAAGGACCTCTGATGAGCACCGACACTGCCGCGCCGGCTGGCAAGATCCAGCCGCGCCTGAAGCAGAAGTACAAGGCCGAGATCCAGCAGAAGCTGCAGGATGAGTTCGGCTACCAGAACGTGATGCAGATCCCCGGCCTCGTCAAGGTCGTCGTCAACACCGGTGTCGGTGAGGCGGCTCGTGACAGCAAGGTGATCGATGGCGCGGTCGAAGACCTCACCAAGATCACCGGCCAGAAGCCGATCGTCACGAAGGCCCGAAAGTCCATCGCGCAGTTCAAGCTGCGTGAGGGCCAGGCCATCGGCGCGCACGTCACCCTCCGTGGCGACCGTGCGTGGGAGTTCATCGACCGCCTGGTCTCGCTGGCGCTGCCCCGCATCCGCGACTTCCGCGGGCTGTCGGCCAAGCAGTTCGACGGCCACGGCAACTACACCTTCGGTCTCCAGGAGCAGAGCGTGTTCCACGAGATCGATCAGGACAAGATCGACCGCGTCCGCGGCTTCGACATCACTGTCGTCACCTCGGCGAAGACGGATGACGAGGGTCGGGCACTGCTCCGCCACCTCGGCTTCCCGTTCCAGTCGGAGGACGCCAAGGCGTGACGCTTCGAACCCCCGCCCGTCGGGCGGGGGTTCCGCGTGCGCTTACAATTGAAGATTGCGACTCATCGAAGGTCGTCTGTCGTGTAACGGCAGCCGAAACCTCATGACCAAAGGAAAAAACCCATGACAATGACAGACCCGGTCGCAGACATGCTGACCCGTCTGCGCAACGCGAACTCGGCTCACCACGACACTGTGTCGCTGCCGTCGAGCAAGCTCAAGACGCACATCGCCGACATCCTCCAGCAGGAGGGCTACATCGCCGGCTACGAGATCACCGACGCACGCGTCGGCCAGAGCCTCACCCTCACGCTGAAGTACGGCCCCAACCGTGAGCGTTCGATCGCGGGCATCAAGCGCGTGTCGAAGCCGGGTCTGCGCGTTTACGCGAAGTCCACGGAGCTCCCCAAGGTCCTCGGCGGCCTCGGCGTGGCCATCCTGTCCACTTCCTCCGGTCTCCTCACGGACCGTCAGGCTGAGCAGAAGGGCGTGGGCGGAGAAGTTCTCGCCTACGTGTGGTAATCCCAAATGTCGCGTATTGGACGACTTCCCATCGAGATCCCCGCGGGCGTCACCGTTTCGGTCGACGGCCGTGCGGTTGCGGTGAAGGGCCCCAAGGGTGAGCTCACCCTGAACGTGGCCAAGCCCATCGAGGTCGCGGTCGAGGACAACCAGGTGGTTGTCTCCCGTCCCGACGACGAGCGCGAGTCGCGGTCGCTTCACGGCCTGACCCGCACGCTCATCAACAACAACATCATCGGCGTCACCCAGGGCTACACCAAGGGCCTCGAGGTCGTCGGCACCGGTTACCGCGTGCAGCAGAAGGGCAGCTCGGTCGAGTTCGCTCTCGGCTTCTCGCACCCGGTCCTGATCGACCCGCCCGCCGGCATCACCTTGACGGTCGAGGGCACCAACAAGCTCACCGTGAGTGGCATCGACAAGCAGGCTGTCGGTGAGGCAGCTGCCAACATCCGCAAGATCCGCAAGCCCGAGCCGTACAAGGGCAAGGGCGTGCGCTACGCCGGCGAGAACGTGCGTCGCAAGGCCGGAAAGAGTGGTAAGTAACCATGGCTCTCAAGTCAAAGTCTGACGCCCGCGCGCGTCGTCACAGCCGCCTTCGCAAGAAGATCGTCGGCACCGAGTCGCGTCCGCGCCTCGTCGTCAACCGTTCGGCTCGCCACGTCTTCGTCCAGCTGGTCGATGACAGCAAGGGCCACACCGTCGCCTCGGCATCCACGCTCGAGACCGAGCTGCGCTCGTTCGACGGCGACAAGACCGCCAAGGCCCGCAAGGTCGGCGAGCTCGTCGCCGAGCGCGCGAAGGCCGCCGGTGTCACCGAGGTCGTGTTCGACCGTGGTGGAAACCGCTACGCCGGTCGCGTTGCGGCCATCGCCGATGGCGCCCGCGAAGGGGGGCTGGCACTGTGAGTGACAACAAGGAGAACGAAGTGACCGAAACGGCTGCTGCCGCTCCGGAGACGGCCGCTGCCACTGAGGCAGCCGAGCCCGCTCGCGAGCAGCGCGAAGGCCGCCGCGGCGGCCGTGACCGCAACCAGGGCGGCCGTGACCGCAACTCGCGCGATCGTGGCGACAACCAGTTCCTGGAGCGCGTCGTCACCATCAACCGCGTCTCGAAGGTCGTGAAGGGTGGTCGTCGCTTCAGCTTCACCGCTCTCGTGGTCGTCGGTGACGGCAACGGTCTGGTCGGTGTCGGATACGGCAAGGCCCGCGAGGTTCCCCTGGCCATCTCCAAGGGTGTCGAAGAGGCCAAGCGGAACTTCTTCCGCGTGCCCCGCGTCGGCACCACGATCCCGCACCCGGTGCAGGGCGAGGCCGCTGCCGGCGTAGTGCTGCTGCGCCCGGCTGCTGCCGGTACCGGTGTCATCGCCGGTGGTCCGGTCCGCGCCGTGCTCGAGTGCGCCGGTGTCCACGACGTCCTGTCGAAGTCGCTCGGCTCGTCGAACACGATCAACATCGTGCATGCGACCGTTGAGGCGCTGAAGGGCCTCGAGGAGCCTCGTGCTGTCGCGGCCCGCCGTGGTCTCGACTACGACGCCGTCGTTCCGGGCATCATCATCCGCAACGAGGCAAAGGCCGCCGCTGCGGCCGCTGCAAAGGTAGGTGCCTGATGGCCGCCCGTCTCAAGGTGACCCAGATCAAGTCCAAGGTGAGCGAGAAGCAGAACCAGCGCGACACGCTGCGCAGCCTCGGTCTCAAGCGCATCGGTGACACCACCGTTCGCCCCGACGACGCGCAGACGCGCGGCTACGTCAAGACCGTCGCACACCTCGTCAAGGTTGAGGAGATCGACTAATGGCTGAGAAGAACGTTTCGGCCGAGGCCGAGAAGACCACGAAGAAGGCTGCTGCTCCCAAGGCCGCTGCCGAGAAGAAGGCTGCTCCCAAGGCCGCTGCCAAGAAGCCTGCTGAGAAGAAGGCTCCTGCTCAGGCCGCTGACGCCAAGGCTGAGACTGCTGCCAAGAAGCCGGCTGCCAAGAAGGCCGCTCCGAAGGCGGATGCCACGGCATCCCGCCCCGGTGTCCTCAAGGTCCACCACCTGCGTCCCGTCCCCGGCGCCAACACCGCGAAGACCCGTGTCGGTCGCGGTGAGGGCTCCAAGGGCAAGACCGCCGGTCGCGGAACCAAGGGCACCAAGGCTCGCAACACCGTTCGGGTCGGCTTCGAGGGTGGGCAGATGCCTCTGCACATGCGCACCCCGAAGCTGCGCGGGTTCAAGAACCCGTTCCGCGTCGAGTACCAGGTCGTGAACCTGGCCAAGCTCGCGGAGCTGTACCCGAAGGGCGGCGATGTCACCGTCAGCGATCTGGTCGCCAAGGGCGCTGTTCGCAAGAACGAGAAGGTCAAGGTTCTCGGCAACGGCGACATCGACGTGAAGCTCACCGTCTCGGTCGACAAGGTCTCGGGTTCTGCCGAGCAGAAGATCGTGGCTGCGGGCGGATCCGTCAAGTAACCGCATCAGAGAGGGGTCGGAGATTCTCCGGCCCCTCTCTGCGTTACGCTGGTCTTTCGGCCGTCCGCCGCGGACTGGCTACCCTTTTCTGGAGGAACGCCCTTGTTTAGCGCTATCGCGCGGATCTTCCGCACTCCCGACCTGCGTCGGAAGATCGGTTTCACTCTGGCGATCATCGCCATCTACCGGCTCGGCTCCCACGTTCCGGCTCCGTTCGTGCACTTCCCGAACGTCGAGGAGTGCCTGCGCATCAACGCGGGCACCGAGGGACTGCTGAGCCTGGTCAACCTGTTCTCGGGTGGCGCGCTCCTCCAGCTCTCCATCTTCGCCCTGGGCGTCATGCCCTACATCACGGCGACCATCATCACGCAGCTGCTGCGCGTGGTCATCCCGCACTTCGAGGCGCTCCACAAGGAGGGCCAGGCCGGGCAGGCCCGTCTGACGCAGTACACCCGCTACCTCACGATCGCGCTTGCACTGCTGCAGTCGACGACTCTGGTGACGGTCGCTCGCAGCGGTCAGCTGTTCGGCACCACTGACGTCGCCGCGTGTCAGCAGCTCCTCACGAACGATGTCTGGTGGGCGCAGCTGCTCATCATCATCGCGATGACCGCCGGTACCGGCCTCATCATGTGGTTCGCCGAGCTCGTCACCGAACGCGGCATCGGCAACGGCATGTCGCTGCTCATCTTCACGTCCATCGCCGCGACCTTCCCCGCCGCGATGTGGACGATCTTCGAGACCAACGGCTTCGAGACGTTCCTGCTGGTGCTCGCGATCGGAATCGTCGTCACCGGGCTTGTCGTGTTCGTCGAGCAATCCCAGCGGCGCATACCCGTTCAGTACGCCAAGCGCATGGTGGGCCGCCGCACCTACGGCGGCACGAACACGTACATCCCGATCAAGGTGAACATGGCGGGTGTGATCCCGATCATCTTCGCGTCGTCGCTGCTGTACATCCCGATGCTCGTCGCCCAGTTCAACACCCCGCAGGATGGCACGGAGCCGGCCGGCTGGGTGGTCTGGGTCTCGCAGTACTTCACCACAGGCGACCACCCGCTCTACATGGCGGCGTACTTCCTGCTGATCATCGGGTTCGCGTACTTCTACGTCGCGATCACGTTCAACCCTGTCGAGGTCGCCGACAACATGAAGAAGTACGGCGGGTTCATCCCCGGCATCCGTGCCGGTCGGCCCACGGCCGAGTACCTCGACTTCGTGCTCACCCGCATCACGTTCCCCGGCTCGATCTACCTCGGTCTGATCGCGCTGATTCCGCTGATCGCACTCGCGACCGTCGGCGCCAACCAGAACTTCCCGTTCGGTGGCGCATCGATCCTCATCATCGTCGGTGTGGGACTCGAGACGGTCAAGCAGATCGACGCACAGCTCCAGCAGCGCCATTACGAAGGGCTTCTCCGTTGACAGCATCCGCACGACTTCTCATCGTCGGCCCGCAGGGCTCCGGCAAGGGCACGCAGGGCGTGCGCATCGCTTCGGCCTTCGGCATCCCGGTCGTCTCGACCGGAGACATCTTCCGCGCCAACATCAAGGGCGGGACCGAGCTCGGCCTCAAGGTCACGGCGATCCTCGATCGCGGCGACCTCGTGCCGGACGAGCTGACCGGTGAGATCGTACGCGACCGGCTGTCGCAGGACGACGCCGAGAACGGGTTCCTGCTGGACGGCTATCCTCGCAACGCCGCACAGGTCGGGCATCTCGACGAGTTCCTCAGCGGCCGTGGTGAGGCTCTGGATGCGGTGATCCTGCTGGACGTCCCGCGGGACGAGAGCATCTCGCGCCTGAAGCTTCGTGCCGAGGAGCAGGGTCGTTCGGACGACACCGAGGACGGCATCGCGCACCGCCTCGACATCTACGAGAAGGAGACCGAGCCGATCCTCGCCGTGTACGGCGAGCGTGGCATCGTCGACCGGATCGACGGCGTCGGCTCCCTCGACGACATCACCGAGCGCATCATGTCGGCGCTCGCTGCGCGCGGGCTGACGCTCGCTGCCTGACGTGTTCCGTCGCTCGATCTACAAGACGCCGGCTCAGCTCCGGTCGATGATCGAACCCGGTCTCATCACCGCGGCGTCACTGGATGCCGCGGGCGCCGCGATCCGCGCCGGGGCGACGACCGCCTCCGTCGATGAGGCTGCGTCTGCCGCCGTACTCTCCCGTGGGGCCGAGTCGAACTTCAAGCTCGTGCGCGGCTACCACCACACCACATGCATCTCGGTCAACGAGCAGGTCGTGCACGGCATCCCCGGCGCGCGCGTGCTCGAGCCCGGCGACATCGTGTCGGTCGACAGCGGCGCCCAGTTCCAGGGATGGAACGGCGACAGTGCGCGGACGTTCGTCGTTCCGGACCCGGCGCGTCCTGATCTCGTCGCCGCTCGTTCAGAGCTCTCGCGTGTCACTGAGGGATCGATGTGGGCGGGCATCGCAGCGATGGCATCCGCCGGTCACATCGGCGAGATCGGTGCAGCGATCCAGGAGTACATCGAGGCTCAGGGGCCCTCTGCGGTCTCCGGCGAGACGTACGGCATCCTGCGCGAGTACGTCGGCCACGGCATCGGCCGCAAGATGCACGAGGCGCCGAGCGTGTTCAACTACCGCACGCCCGACCCCGGTGCCGAGGTGAAGCCGGGGCTCGTGCTCGCGATCGAGCCCATGGTCACAGCGGGATCCGAGGAGACGTTCGTCGAGGACGACGACTGGACGGTCTCGACCGTCGACGGCAGCGACGGGAGTCACTGGGAGCACAGCGTCGCGGTTCATGCCGACGGCATCTGGGTGCTGACCGCGCCCGACGGCGGCGCGGCCGGCCTCGCCCCCTTCGGCGTCGTTCCCGTTCGCCCGGCGTAGCCCCCGCGC
>NZ_CAKKLJ010000006.1 GCF_918698005.1 Microbacterium sp. Bi121 | reverse complement strand
AACCCGGAAGCTAAGCCTCACAGCGCCGATGGTACTGCAGGGGGGACCCTGTGGGAGAGTAGGACACCGCCGGACTCCTTTTAGTCAAAATGGCCACCCAAAGCAGGGTGGCCATTTTGCGTTAACACGCCGAAAGGCGATCATCGACCGGAAGGGTCAACCACATATGTCGCGTCGCGTCGTCACCGTTGCAGCAGCTCTCGCCATCGCAGGTCTGGCACTGACCGGCTGCGGCGCGAACGACAGCTCCGGCGGCGACGCCGACAACGAGTACGGTCTCATCGCGGGCGGCACTCTGACGGTTGCGACCGAGGGGACCTATCGTCCGTTCAGCTTCCACGAGGGCGATGGCACGGGCGAGCTCGTCGGGTACGACGTCGAGATCATCGAGGCGATCGCCTCGAAGCTCGACCTCGATATCAAGTTCGAAGAGACCCAGTGGGATGCGATCTTCGCCGGCCTCGATGCCGGTCGCTTCGACCTGATCGCCAACCAGGTCACGATCAACGACGAGCGCGAGGCGAGCTACCTCTTCAGCGAGCCGTACACCGTGTCGCCCGGAGTCATCGTCGTGAACGCCGACGATGACTCGATCACCTCGTTCGACGACCTCGCCGGCAAGACGACCGCACAGTCGCTCACCAGCAACTGGAACGAGCTCGCGACCTCCAGCGGCGCCAAGGTCGAAGGCGTCGAGGGCTGGGCCCAGGCCGTGTCCCTCCTCAAGCAGGGACGCGTCGACGCGACGATCAACGACAAGCTCACCTTCCTCGACTACGAGAAGACCGAGGGCGACACCAGCTTGAAGATCGCGGCCGAGACCGACGAGGCCGGACTGTCGGCCTTCGTCTTCACCAAGGACAAGACGGAACTCGCCGAGGCCATCGACGGCGCCCTCGCCGAACTGCGCGAAGACGGCACCCTCGCTGAGATCAGCGACAAGTACTTCGGCGCCGACGTCACCGAGTAACCATGGATCTGTGGGATGTGTTCCTCAGCTCGGTCGGGCCCATCGCCCTGGCCGGCCTGGTCGCAACCATCCCACTGGCACTGATCTCGTTCGCGATCGGGCTGGCGCTCGCCCTCGGGGCCGCGCTCATGCGGATCTCGGAGCACCGGATCCTGTCCGTGATCGCCCGCGTCTACATCTCGATCATCCGTGGAACGCCGCTGCTCGTGCAGCTGTTCGTCATCTTCTACGGACTTCCGTCCATCGGTGTCGTCGTCGATCCATGGCCGAGCGCCGTCATCGCGCTCTCGCTGAACGTGGGCGGCTACGCGGCCGAGGTCATCCGTGCGGCCATCCTGTCCGTTCCGAAGGGGCAGTGGGAGGCTGCGTACACCGTCGGCATGGGGCGCACCCGCACCCTCACCAGGGTCATCCTTCCGCAGGCTGCACGTGTGTCCGTCCCGCCCCTGTCGAACACGTTCATCTCGCTGGTCAAGGACACCTCCCTCACCTCGCTGATCCTCGTGACAGAGCTGTTCCGCGTTGCCCAGCAGATCGCTGCGTTCAACTACAAGTTCATGGCCGTGTACCTCACGGCAGCACTCGTGTACTGGGTGTTCTGCCTCGTCCTGGCATCCGGACAGAACCTGCTCGAGAGGAGGCTCGACCGTCATGTCGCGCACTGACCGACCGCGCTCCATCGGGGAGCAGCCCCTTCTCTCCGCACGGGGACTCCACAAGAGCTTCGGCTCCGATGAGGTGCTCAAGGGTCTCGACCTGACGGTGCACCGTGGCGAGGTCGTGGTGCTCATCGGCCCGAGCGGATCCGGCAAGACCACCGTCCTCCGTTCGCTCAACGGACTCGAGACGCCGGATGCCGGCACTCTCACCCTCGACGGCGGGCCGGACATCGACTTCTCGGCGCGCCTGGACAGGCCCACCCGGTTCGCGCTACGGGATCGCTCGGCGATGGTGTTCCAGCATCACAATCTTTTCCCGCACTTCACGGTGCTCCAGAACGTCATCGAGGGGCCGTGGCGCGTGCACGGCGTTCCCAAGGAGGACGCGATCGCCGCGGCGAGGGTGCTGCTCGACAGAGTGGGCCTGGCCGACAAGGAGGACGCGTACCCGCACGAACTCTCCGGCGGTCAGCAGCAGCGCGTCGGCATCGTGCGCGCGCTCGCGCTTCGACCCGCTCTGCTCCTGTTCGACGAACCGACAAGTGCACTCGACCCCGAACTCGTCGGCGAGGTGCTCCTCGTCATCAAGGAGCTCGCGGACGAGGGGTGGACGATGGTGGTCGTCACGCACGAGCTCGCGTTCGCGCGGGAGGCCGCCGACCACGTGCTGTTCCTCGATGGGGGAGTGGTCCTCGAAGAGGGGCCGCCGGACCAGCTGTTCACCGCCCCGGTCCACGAGCGCACGAAGCGCTTCCTCGCTCGGATCATGCGACCGCTCGATGCTGACGGACGCGACGGCGCCACGCCGGCATCCGGCGACGGCGACGCGAACTGATCAGCCGCTGACCGCCTGCACTATCAGGCTCACGGCCAGGGCGATCATGATCACCGCGATGACGCCATCGAGGATTCGCCACGCCCGTGCGGTGTTGAGCCAGCGACCGAGGTAGCGGGCGCCGTAGCCCAGCGCCGTGAACCACACGATGCTGGCGACGACGGCTCCGGCCGCGAAGATCCAGCGTTCGTCGCCGTGCGTGGCGGCGATCGAGCCCAGCATCAGCACGGTGTCGAGGTACACGTGCGGGTTCAGCCAGGTGAGCGCGAGTACCGTCAGCACCACGGGGACGAGCCGGCCGCCCGGGCGCGCTCGCGTCAGGGCCTGTGCACTCAATCCCAGATCAGTGCCGCGCAGTGCTCTCCGGGCAGCGAGCAGGCCGTAGGTGAGCAGGAACGCCGCGCCCAGCCACTGCGCGACGACGACGAGCCACGGCATCCGCTCGATGAGGAACCCGAGCCCGGCGACGCCGGCCACGATGAGCACGGCATCCGACAGTGCGCAGATGATGATCACGGCGAGCACGTGCTCGCGGCGGATGCCCTGACGGAGGACGAACGCATTCTGCGCGCCGATCGCGACGATGAGGGAGAGGCCGAGACCGAGCCCGGCGAGGAAGGAGATCACCCTTCGACGTTAGGCGGCGCGCACCATAAGAGCCAGCGCAGGTATCTTACTTTCCATTAGCCTTGCTTCATGTCGTCCATCGCTCCCGAACTCGCATCCACGGTCGCGGCCATCGTCGACGGCGGCAGTCTCGAGGCCGCGGCGCGCGCGTTGAGCATCACCCCGTCGGCCGTGAGCCAGCGTCTCAAGACGCTCGAACAGCAGCTCGGCCGCGTGCTCGTCGTCCGGGGCCGCCCGGCGACCGTCACTCCGTCGGGAGAGGCGATCGTCCGCATGGCCAGGCAGATCGCGCTTCTGGAGCACGAGGCTCTCTCCGAACTCGGGATGGACGAGTCCGGCGCGAGGGCGAGCGTGCCGCTCGCCGTGAACGCCGATTCGATGGCGACCTGGTTCCTCGCCCCGCTGGCGCGCCTCAGCGCAGCGCACGACATCGACTTCGACCTGCACAGGGACGACCAGAACTTCACAGCCCGCCTGCTCGAGTCCGGAGAGGTCATGGCGGCTGTGACCTCAGAGGCCGCTGCGGTCACAGGCTGCACGGTCTCGGCTCTGGGGATCCTCACCTACGAGGCGGTGGCGACGCCCGCATTCGCGGAGCGCTGGTTCGCCGACGGCATCGGCGTCGACGCCCTTCGCGTGGCGCCGTTCGTGGACTTCGACCGCCGGGACGCGCTGCAGCAGCAGTGGCTCGCGTCCCGCGGCGTCGACGCGCACGGGGTGCCGCGTCACTACGTTCCTGCATCGCACGACTTCGCCCAGGCCGTGACGCTGGGCGTCGGCTGGGGGATGCTGCCGGAGCCGCAGCTGAGCGCGGCGCTGGCATCCGGAGCAGTCAGGCCCCTGGGCGGCGAGCCCGTGCGCGTGCCGCTGTACTGGCAGCAGTGGAACCTGCGCTCCACGCTGCTGGACGCGATCGCGGCGGAGGTCGCGCAGGAGGCGGCACGCGTCCTGCGCCACTGACTCTGAGCAACTGACCCGCGGCCGGTGAGTCCTGGCAGCTCAGTCGGCGAGTGCCAGTGCCCGGAACGCGTCGCGCTCGCGGAGAGCATCGCGACGGGATGCGACGACGGGAGGCGCACTCGGCGGGCGGTTGCCGGTGGTGCGGTGGTAGAGCTCGTCGATGAGGTTCGTGGCGAGTCTGACGAGCTGATCGATCTCGCGCTCGTCGCGATCGATCCAGACGCACCGCGGCTCGTCGTCGATGGGCCGGAAGTCGTCGTGCTCCTCCCACACGAACAGCGTGCGCTCGGCGCCGAGCACGTGCTGCTGCCACCAGACCTGGCGGAGGTAGGTGCGCGGGATCGTGCGCCAGTTCTTGTTGGTGGTCTTGATCTCGGCGAGCAGGATCCGGCCACCGGCATCCTGGACGATGCCGTCGGGGGTGGCGAGATGACGCTGCTCGATCTCGGCGCGGAACAGCGCCGACGAGGGGCGGATGCCGTGCGTCGCGGCGACCCACGCGGCGATCTCGGGCTCGCGCCGGCGTCCGTGATCGGTATAAGCGTTGCCGCCGAAGCGGGCTCCGCCGCCGAGCTTCGCGTCCGCCGCACGGATGATCGACTTCTCGCTGGAGAGCCCGGCGACATCGGTCGCTGTGATGCCGCGCGCCCGAGCCCGGAGCCAGGCGACCCGGTCGCGGGAGTCCGCGACGATTCGAGCCTGAAGTTCCGGAGTCACCATTCGAGGCTACCCCGCACCGCAGGCCTCGACGACGCTGCCGCGCCGAGCTCGCCGGATCGCCTGCGGCGACCGTGGAGCGGACGGTGCGGTCAGCCGAGGAACGGCCAGTGCGCGGGGCCCGGCGATCCGGCGGCGTAGTCGTCGAGGGGGACCTCGTCCTTCGACCATGCTTCCAGGATCGGCTGCACGATTCGCCAGCACTGCTCTGCGGCATCACCGCGGACGGACAGCATCGGATCGGCGTCCAGGATGCCGGAGAGCACCTCGGCATAGGCCAGCAGCTGGCCGGCGCCGAGGTCGGCCGACAGCGTCGCGCGCTCGAGGACCAGCGGGTCGTTCGCACCGTTCACGTTGAACTCCAGCGACATCCGGTCGGGGCCGAGCGAGAAGCGCAGCACGGCGCCGTCAGCCGCGCCGCGCAGACCCTCCGGCACGTGGCGGACGGCACGGAATCGGATCGTGATCTCCCGCGCAGGGTCGCCGATGGCCTTGCCCGACCTCAGCGTGAACGGCACGCCGGCCCAGCGGGCGTTGCGCACCTCGAACGTCGCCTGAGCGAGTGTCTCGGTCCCGCGCGACGGATCGACGCCCGGCTCGTCGACGTACGAGGGCTTGTCCACACCGTCGATGCTGCCTGCCGTGTAGCGTCCACGCCGTGAGGATGCGGTCGGGTCGCCCTCCCACAGCCGTGTCGCGCGCAGTACGGCAGAGGTGGCCTCGCGGAAGTCCGCCTCGCCGATCGTCGCCGGCTGCTCCATGGCGATCACGGCGAGCACCTGCAGCAGGTGGCTCTGGATCATGTCCACGAGCGCACCGGCGCCGTCGTAGTAGCCGGCCCTGCCCTCGAGCCCCAGCTTCTCGTCGTACACGACGCTCACCGACTCGATGCTCTCCGCCGACCAGAGCGGCTCGAGCAGGCGGTTCGCGAACCGGGCGCCGAGCAGGTTCAGCGTGGTGGACTTGCCGAGGAAGTGGTCCACCCGGAACACCTGCTCCTCGGGAACGAGCCCTGCGATCCGGGCGTTGAGTTCATGGGCGCCTGCCTCGTCGGTGCCGAACGGCTTCTCCAGCGCGAGCATCACCCCGTCGGGCAGCATCTCGGGGGTCATCGCCTCGCACGCCGCGGCAGCGACCGACGGTGGAACGGCGAAGTACAGCGCGACCTGCCCCGACAGTCCCTTCAGCAGGCGCTTCAGATCGGCGGCCGTGGTGATGTCCGCCTTCTGGTACTCGATCTCGACGCGCTCGACGGCGTCCGCCGCATCCGAGGCGGTGAACGCCGCCTGCACGACCTTCTTCAGATCGGCATCCGTCCAGTCCTGCGTGCCGGCGCCGATGAGGCGGACCCGGCGGTCCGGCTCGACCGTGAGCAGCTGGCCGAGCGCGGGAAGCAGGAGGCGCGAGGCCAGGTCGCCGGTGGCTCCGAAGAGGACGAGTGTGGTGGCGGCATCCATGCGCCAACCGTAACGCGCCCCTCGTATCCCGACCAGCCTCACATCCCGACCACCCCCGCATCCCGCCCGCTCGCATCGGAACGAAGGGCGTGCGAGAATCGGGCGATGCCGGCGCCGATCGAGGACTACGCACTGCTCAGCGACTGTCGGACCGCGGCCCTGGTCTCCCGCGACGGGGCGATCGACTGGTTGTGTCTGCCGCGTTTCGATTCGCCGTCGATCTTCGGCGCGCTGCTGGGAGACCCGACGCACGGATGCTGGACGCTGCGTCCGCGCGATGAATCGGCGACAGTGCAGCGACGGTACCAGCCCGACACTTTCATGCTCGTCACACGTTGGGAGACGGCGAGCGGCGCGGCCGAGGTGCATGAGTTCCTGGCGATGACGGAGGACCGCACGGATCTCGTCCGACGCGTCGTCGGTGTGCGCGGCACTGTCGAGTTTCGCACCGAGCTGCGCATGCACTTCGACTACGCCAGGGCGCTGCCCTGGGTGCGACAGGTCGGGCAGGACGGAGCCCCGGCGCTGAGCGCGATAGCCGGGCCGGACGCGGTGATCGTCCGCGGGATCGCGCTCGCCGCATCCGACCATGTCCACGGCGCCGACTTCTCCGTCGTCGGCGGCGAGGATCGCGATCTCGTTCTCACCTGGCATCCTTCGCACGAAGTGGAGCCGCCGCCATTGGATGTCGAGGATGCGATCGCGCGGACTCGCGCCTGGTGGCAGGGCTGGGCGAGCCCGATCGAGCGCGATGGGGCGTATCAGGATGCCGTCGTGAGATCGCTGCTGGTGCTGCGGGCTCTCACCCATCGCGATACCGGCGGCATCGTCGCCGCTCCCACGACCTCGCTACCGGAGCAGTTCGGCGGCTCGAGGAATTGGGACTACCGGTATGTCTGGCTGCGGGATGCCGCGCTCACGCTGGAATCGCTGATCGCTCACGGCTTCCTCGAAGAGGTGCACCACTGGCGGCGCTGGTTGCTGCGCGCCGTGGCGGGGGAGCCGGCCGAGGTGCAGATCATGTACGGCATCGCAGGGGAGCGCGATCTTGCGGAGCGCGAGGTGGCGAGTCTGCCCGGCTACGATGGCGCCGCACCGGTGAGAGTCGGCAACGGCGCGGTCGACCAGTATCAGGGCGACGTCCTCGGGGAGGTGCTCGTCGCGCTCGAGGCGGCTCGGATCGCGGGCCTCGAGGAGTCCGCGTTCTCATGGCCGCTGCAGCGGGCTCTGATCGAACGCGTGATGGCGGACGTCGACCGTCGGGACAACGGCATCTGGGAGATCCGCGGACCACTCCGGTGGTTCACGCAGTCGCGGGTGATGATGTGGGCGGCCCTGGACCGCGGAGTGCGGGCTGTGCGCGAGCACGGTCTGGACGGCGAGGCGGACAGCTGGGAGCAGGCGCGCGACAGGTTGCGGACCGAGATCGATCAGCGTGGCGTCCACGCTGACGGCTACTTCCTGCAGCACTACGACACCGACGAGGTGGATGCTTCGCTGCTGACGCTGCCGCAGGTGGGCTACTGCGATCCCGATGATCCCAGGATGCTGCGCACCGTCGAACAGCTGGAGAGGACGCTCGTGCGTGACGGGCTGCTGATGCGGTATCGCACGTCGTCCGGCGTCGACGGCCTCGTCGGGAGCGAGCATCCGTTCCTCGCCTGCAGCTTCTGGCTGGTCGAGCAGTACGCGGCCAGCGGCAGGACCGCCGACGCGCACGCGCTGATGGACCGTCTCGTCTCCCTCGTGAACGACGTCGGGATGCTGTCGGAGGAGTACGACGTCGGCGGAGCACGGCAGGCGGGGAACGTGCCGCAGGCGTTCTCCCACCTCGCGCTCGTTCGGGCCGCTGACGCGCTCGCCGGGCACTCAGGGCGCGCGGCGCACCGCCGGGGAGGCGTGCGAGCAGGCTGACGCGCGCGATTTGGCAGAGGTAGGCCCGTGAGGTACAGTTGTCGTAACCGAAGACCGCTGGTCATCGTCGTGCGCGCAAGCGTCAGGCGATTGAAGCACTGCACTGCAGGGGCCCGCGCAGGGGACATGATCGTTCTCCAGGAAACTGGATTCCACGCTCCGTCGCTTGCGCCGGAGCGTTTTTGTTTGCATGCGCGGTCCAAGGTCGATGTCTCACGAACGTGAGGCATCCCGTACCCACCAAGGAGTGACCATGGCGCAGAAGGATGCATCGGTTGCCGAGCTCACGAAGTCATTCGAGAACTCGAACGCCGTCCTGCTGACCGAGTACCGCGGTCTGACGGTTGCCCAGCTCAAGGAGCTGCGTAACAGCATCCGTCAGGACGCCGAGTACGCCGTGGTGAAGAACACGCTGACCAAGATCGCCGCCAACAAGGCTGGGATCTCCGCGCTGGACGACGACCTCAAGGGTCCGTCGGCTGTCGCGTTCGTGCACGGCGACTTCGTCGCCACCGCGAAGGCTCTTCGTGATTTCGCCAAGGCCAACCCGCTTCTCGTGATCAAGGGCGGCGTTTTCGAGGGCAATGCCCTCACCGCCGACGAGGTCAACAAGTACGCCTCGCTCGAGAGCCGTGAGGTTCTGCTTGCGAAGGCTGCGGGCATGATGAAGGCGACGATGGGCAAGGCTGCCGCGACCATCGACGCGCTTCGCGAAAAGCTGGAGACCGCACAGGCCGCGTGAGCGACCGGCGATCTCGTTCCACAAACCCCATCAATCTAGGAGATACATCATGGCGAAGCTCACCACTGAGCAGCTGCTCGAGCAGTTTGCAGACCTGACCCTCGTCGAGCTCAGCGAGTTCGTGAAGGCGTTCGAGGAGAAGTTCGACGTCACCGCTGCTGCACCCGTCGCCGTTGCCGGCGCTGCGGGCGCGGGTGCCGGTGCCGAGGCTGAAGAGGAGAAGGACTCCTTCGACGTCATCCTCGAGGCTGCCGGCGACAAGAAGATCCAGGTCATCAAGGCTGTCCGCGAGCTCACCTCGCTCGGCCTCGGCGAGGCCAAGGCCGTCGTCGACGGTGCTCCGAAGGCTGTCCTCGAGGGCGCCAACAAGGAGTCGGCTGAGAAGGCCAAGGAGGTCCTCGAGGCCGCCGGCGCCACGGTTACCCTCAAGTAATCGCGTTCTCGCATCACGAAGGCCCCGGGGTTCGCCCCGGGGCCTTCGTCGTGCATTCCGCGCCAAGAAGGTTGTGTTGTCGTGACCTTCGGAAGGTTGTGGGAGCGCTCTCTTGGGAATAGATTGGGCACAGGTGGTCATCGCTGACCCCAGCGCAGGAAGATCTCCTGCGTCACTCTAGGAGGCACTCATGAGTCAGTCCAAGCGGCGCGTCCTGCTCGCGTCCCTTGCAATTCCGACGGTTCTGGGGCTCACGCTCGTCGGCTGTGCCGAGGGCGGGTCCGGTGACGGCGGCGGAGACGCCGGCAACAAGACCGTTCGCATCTCGGGTGGCATCACCGGCATCGAGGCGGACGACCTCAACGCGTCGTTCGACAAGTTCACCGAGGACACCGGCATCAAGGTGGAGTACACCGGTGACAAGAGCTTCGAGGGCAACATCGTCACCAAGGTCACCGGTGGCGACGCTCCTGACATCGCCATCGTCCCGCAGCCCGGTCTGCTCAAGACCCTCGTCGAGACCGGCAAGGTCATGGCAGCCCCTGAGGCCGTCGAGGCCGCCGTCGACGAGAACTGGTCCGAGGACTGGAAGACCTACGGCACGTTCGACGACACGTTCTATGCTGCGCCGATGCTCGCGAACCTCAAGGGCTACGTCTGGTACTCCCCGGCGAGCTTCGCCGAGTGGGGCGTCGAGGTCCCCGAGACGTGGGACGACATGATCGCGCTCACCGACACCATCGTCGAGAAGACGGGCGGCCCCGCATGGTGCGCCGGCTTCGCCTCCGACGCAGCCTCCGGCTGGCCCGGCACGGACTGGATCGAGGACCTCGTCCTGCGCCAGTCCGGTCCTGACGTGTACGACGACTGGGTGGCCGGCGACGTGAAGTTCACCGACCCCGAGATCAAGGAGGCGTTCGACGCGGTCGGCTCGATCCTGCTCAACCCGGACTACGTCAACGCCGGCTACGGCGAGGTGAAGAGCATCAACTCCACCGCCTTCGGCGACGTCGCGGCGAAGGTCGCTGACGGCAGCTGCGCTCTCACGCACCAGGCCTCCTTCCTGTCAGCGAACTTCCTCGACGTGCAGAACGCCGACGGTGAGACGCCGACCGTCGCCCCCGACGGCGACGTCTACGCGTTCGTGATGCCGGGTGCGACCGCTGGCGAGCTTCAGGTCGAGGGTGGCGGCGAGTTCGTCGCCGGCTTCTCCGACGACGAGTCGACCCAGAAGGTGCTCGAGTTCATGGCATCCCCTGAGTTCGCCGACGCCCGCGTCGAGCTCGGCGGCGTGATCTCCGCCAACAAGAACGCGGACCCCAGCCTGGCATCCAGCGAGTTCCTTCAGGAAGCCATGACGATCATGCAGGACGACTCCACGGTCTTCCGCTTCGACGCCTCTGACCTGATGCCGTCCACGGTCGGCTCCGGTTCGTTCTGGAAGGGCATGGTCGACTGGATCGACGGAAAGGCAACCGATCAGGTGCTTTCCGACATCCAGGCTGGCTACGAGAACTAGCAGTCCCTATTCTCGAGACATGACGGTTCGCGGGACCGGGCGCTGCCCGGTCCCGCGAACCGCACCACTCGAGTCCAGAGTCGTACTCAGAAGGAGTGTCCATGTCGCACACTGCCGCTGACGAGGCACCAGTCGCGGAGACCCACGCGACGCAAGAGGTGTCCGCGAAGCTGCACGGCACCGATCCGCGAGGTCGCACGATCACGCGCGTCGTCGTGGTCGTCGGATTCGTGCTGATAGCAGCCCTGATCTTCCTCCTGCTCATCAGCGCACCCGTGGAGGACCCGCAGCGCATCACGATCGGGTTCTCGCTGAACAGCCTGTTCATCTGGATGGGCGGGCTGCACCCGCTGCTGCAGATCCCCGTCGTGCTCGTGCTGTTCGGCATCGTCGTCGCGATCGTGCTCGTGCTCATCGAGTACGCGCCCCGCGCTGGCCGCGGCTACTTCATCATGCGCCTGATCGCCTGCCTCGTCATCCCGGTGCTGGCGTTCCTGCTGCTGCGACCGTACTCCAACGCGCTGCTCTACGTCGTGGCCATCGCGCTGCTGGCCGGTGGGCTGCTCTTCTTCGCCGACTACCGATCGCGGCAGGGGGCGGGGTACCTGTTCCAGCTCATCCTGTTCATGGCTCCCGCGTCGATCATGCTGCTGCTCGGGCTCATCTATCCGGCGATCTCCACATTCTTCAAGTCCTTCTTCGACAAGACCGGTACGGACTTCGTCGGCCTCGAGAACTACTTCTGGGTCTTCACGAACCCCACCGGCGCGGCGTCCGTGATCAACACGCTGATCTGGGCCCTTCTAGCGCCGACGATCGCCGTCGGCATCGGCCTCGCGTACGCGGTCTTCATCGACAGGGCCCGGGGCGAGAAGCTGCTGAAGGTCCTGGTGTTCATGCCGGTCGCGATCTCGTTCGTCGGCGCCGGCATCATCTGGAAGTTCATGTACGACTACCGTCAGGGCGATCAGCTCGGCCTGCTCAACGCGATCGTGACGATGTTCGGCGGCGATCCAGTCAACTGGCTCGCGGTGAAGCCGATCATCAACACGCTCATGCTGCTGGTGGTCTTCATCTGGACCCAGACCGGGTTCGCCATGGTCATCCTCTCAGCGGCCATCAAGGCCGTGCCGATCGAGCAGATGGAAGCAGCCGAGCTCGACGGCACGAACGCCTGGCAGCGGTTCCGGAACGTCACCGTCCCCGGCATCCGGTCATCCCTGATCGTCGTGCTCACCACGATCACGATCGCATCGCTCAAGGTCTACGACATCGTCGCCGTGATGACCGGCGGCCGAGACGACACCACCGTCCTCGGCTTCGAGATGGTCAATCAGCAGCAGCGCTTCCAGAGCTACGGACACTCCTCCGCACTCGCCGTGGTGCTGTTCATCTTCGTGCTGCCCCTGATCATCTACAACGCCCAGGCCATGCGCAAGCAGAGGGAGATCCGCTGATGAGTGCCACGCAAGCCGTCGTCACGGACAACCGGACCAAGCGCCAGGTCGCGCGCGACACCCGGCGCAACGAGGCGATCGCCCATAAGAAGCTCACCTCGAAGGGGGCGACGATCGCCGCGGCGATCATCGCGATCTTCTGGACGATCCCGACGTTCGGACTCCTCGTCACGTCGTTCCGACCCGGCGCCGACACCCAGTCGACCGGATGGTGGACGGCGTTCACCGACCCCGAATTCACGTTCGACAACTACATGCAGGCGCTCAACGCCGGTGGCACGTCGACCACCCTGGCATCCGCCTTCGTGAACTCCCTCGCCATCACGATCCCGGCGACGGTCTTCCCGATCGTCATGGCGGCCCTGGCCGCCTACGCGTTCGCGTGGATCGACTTCAAGGGACGGAGCATGCTCTTCGTCTTCGTCTTCGCGCTGCAGATCGTGCCGCTGCAGATGGCGCTCGTGCCGCTGCTGAGCCTGTTCTCCGACGGCCTCACCATCGGCGATGTCATGATCTTCCCCGGGTTCGGCCTGAACGACGTCAGCTACAGCTTCGCCCGTGTGTGGATCGCGCACGCGATCTTCGCGCTGCCGCTGGCGACCTTCATGCTGCACAACTTCATCGCCGAGATCCCCGGCGAGATCGTCGAGGCCGCGCGAGTCGACGGTGCAGGCCACGGGCAGGTGTTCTTCCGGATCATCCTGCCGCTGGCGATGCCGGCGATCGCCTCGTTCGGCATCTTCCAGTTCCTGTGGGTGTGGAACGACCTGCTCGTGGCGACGATCTTCGCCTCGCCGGGTGCACTGCCGATCACGCAGGCGCTGAACTCGCTGTCCGGCACGTGGGGGAACAAGTGGTTCCTGCAGTCCGCCGGAACATTCATCTCGATCATCGTCCCGCTGATCGTGTTCTTCGCCCTGCAGCGATTCTTCGTCCGCGGCCTGATGGCCGGAGCGACCAAGGGGTAACGTCACCAGCCGACGAGGTCCGCGCCGTCTACGCTTGTGCACATGGATTACGCGGAGCACATCGTCGACCTCGTCGGCAACACCCCCCTCGTGAAGCTGCAGCACGTCACAGAGGGCGTGGAGTGCACCGTGCTCGTCAAGCTTGAGTACCTGAATCCAGGAGGGTCTGCGAAGGACCGCATCGCGCGGCGCATCATCGACGCCGCCGAGGAGTCCGGCGACCTGAAGCCCGGGGGAACGATCGTCGAACCCACCAGCGGCAACACCGGCGTCGGTCTGGCCCTGGTCGCCCAGCAGCGCGGCTACAAGTGCGTGTTCGTGCTGCCGGACAAGGTCGGCGAGGACAAGATCGACGTGCTGCGCGCCTACGGGGCCGAGATCGTCATGACCCCCACTTCGGTCGCCCCAGACAGCCCGGAGTCGTACTACAGCGTCAGCGACCGGCTCGCCGAGGAGATCCCCGGCGCCTTCAAACCGAACCAGTACGAGAACCCGAACGGCCCCCGGAGTCACTACGAGACCACCGGTCCCGAGATCTGGCGCGACACCGACGGCAGGATCACGC
The DNA here is from genome assembly GCF_918698005.1 of Microbacterium sp. Bi121. Classification (GTDB taxonomy): domain Bacteria; phylum Actinomycetota; class Actinomycetes; order Actinomycetales; family Microbacteriaceae; genus Microbacterium. The sequence goes on along the minus strand of NZ_CAKKLJ010000006.1, from coordinate 220,787 downwards.
ACTTCGTCGCCGGCGTCGGCACCGGTGGCACCATCACAGGCACCGGTCGATACCTGCGCGACGTGTCCGACGATCGGGTGCGCATCGTCGGCATCGACCCGGAGGGCAGCGTGTACTCCGGCGGGACCGGCCGCCCGTACCTGGTAGAGGGCGTCGGCGAGGACATCTGGCCAGGGGCATACGACCCGAAGGTCCCCCACGAGATCGTCGCCGTCGACGACGCCGAGTCATTCGCGATGACCCGACGTCTCGCACGGGAAGAGGGGATCCTCGTCGGCGGATCCAGCGGCATGGCGGTGGCGGGGGCGCTCCGCGTGGCGAAAGGCCTGCCGGCGGATGCCGTCATGGTCGTGCTCCTGCCGGACGGCGGTCGCGGGTACCTTTCGAAGATCTTCAACGACTCGTGGATGCGCTCGTACGGCTTCAGCGACGTCGACGCAGGCGAGACCGTCGCCGACGTGCTGGATGCCCGTCGCGCCCAGGGCCCGGCCATCCCGGATCTCGTCCACGCCCACCCCAGCGACACCGTGCACGACGCGATCGCGACGATGACCGAGTTCGCCGTGTCGCAGCTGGTCGTACTGAGCGCCGAACCGCCGGTCATGATGGGCGAGGTCGTGGGAAGCGTGGATGAGCGGAGACTGCTCGATCTGCTGTTCCGCGGAGAGGCGAAGCCCGCCGATGCACTGGCGGCGCACATCGGCGAGCAGCTGCCGCTCGTCGGCATCCACACGTCCGTCGACGACGCGCGCGCTGCGCTCGCCGACGCCGACGCCCTGCTGGTGACCGTCGACGGACGGCCGCACACCGTGCTCACCCGACAGGACCTCGTGGCCTACCTCGCGCGCTGAGGTTCGGACGCGTCCGGCGACGTAACAGGCGGATGCCGGGAGCGGGTGCGACGTAGGCTGAAGACATGTCCGATCACGCCTTCGCCACTCGTGCCATCCATGCCGGCCAGGAACCCGACCCGGTCACCGGAGCGATCATCCCGCCGATCTATCAGGCCTCCACGCACGTTCAGGACGGCATCGGCGGCTTCCGGGACGGCTACGAGTACAACCGCGCAGGCAACCCGACCCGCACGTCGCTCGAGACGCAGCTCGCCGCTCTCGAGGGCGGCATCCGAGCGCTGTCGTTCTCCTCGGGCCTCGCGGCAGAGGACGCGCTGCTGCGCGGCATCCTGAAGCCCGGCGACCACGTGGTGCTGGGCAATGACGTCTACGGCGGAACATACCGGCTGCTGACCAAGGTGCACGCGGCCTGGGGCGTCGAATCCTCGATCGTCGAGCTCGGCGACGCCGACGCGCTGCGCGCCGCGCTGCGCCCGGAGACGAAGATCATCTGGATCGAGACGCCGAGCAACCCGCTGCTCAAGATCGTCGACATCGCGAAGACCGTTGAAATCGCGCATGCGGCCGGGGTCCTGGTGGTCGTCGACAACACGTTCGCCTCACCCGCCCTGCAGAGCCCGCTGGCCCTCGGCGCCGACTTCGTCGTCCACTCGACCACCAAGTACCTCGGCGGGCACTCCGACGTGCTCGGAGGAGCGGTGATCTTCGGCGATGACCGGTTCGTCGAGCAGGTCAAGTTCCAGCAGTTCGCCGTCGGAGCCGTCTCAGCGCCGCTCGACGGGTGGCTGACGACCCGCGGGATCAAGACCCTCGCGCTGCGGATGCGCCAGCACTCTGCGAACGCCCAGGCGATCGCGGAGTGGGCTGCTTCCCGCCCCGAGTTCGAGACCGTGTACTACCCCGGACTCTCGTCCCACCCCGGGCACGAGATCGCCGCATCCCAGATGAGCGGGTTCGGCGGGATGCTGTCGCTCGGTCTCGCCGCAGGGCAGGATGCCGCTCGCGCCTTCGCCGAATCGACCGAGCTGTTCCAGCTCGCGGAGTCGCTCGGCGGGGTCGAGTCGCTGATCGGCTACCCGCCGGACATGACGCACGCGTCGGTTCGCGGCACCGAGCTCGCGGTTCCCGAGAACGTCGTGCGTCTCTCGGTCGGCATCGAGGACATCAGCGACCTGCTCGCCGACCTCGAAGCGGGTCTCGTCCGCTCCACACGCTGACGGGCTCCTCGTCTCGCACGCGCCGATCGGGCACAATGGCCGGATGACGCGTCCGCTGTTGCTGTGGTGGGGGATCGGTGCGATCCTCGCGGCCGTCGTGCTCGGGATCGCGGTGACGGGCCCCGGTCCGAACGCGCCGTGGATCGACGCCGGCTGGAACGCCTTCATGGGCGACATCCGCACACCTGCGCTCATCGCGTTCGGGAACGTGCTCGATCACATCGGCGGCGGCTGGGTCGCGACGTATCTCGTCCCGCTCGCTGTCATCGCGGGGCTGCTCATCGCCAAGCACTGGCGCGCCGCGGTCTTCGCCGCTGTCGTGATGCTCGTGAGCGTCGCCGCCGTGCAACTGCTCAAGAGCCTGTTCGCCAGAGGGCGCCCTGAGGACATGCTCGTGCAGTCGGACTTCGGCTCATTCCCCAGCGGGCATACGGCCAACGCGGCGACCCTCGCTGCACTTGCGGTCCTGCTCCTTCCGCGCGTGTGGGTGGTGATCGCCGCCGCAGCGTGGACGCTCGCGATGGCGTTCTCGCGGACGCTGGTCTCGGTGCATTGGCTCAGCGACACCGTCGGGGGGATGCTGATCGGTGCCGGAGTCTCGCTCGTCATGGCCGGCTTCCTGCTGACCTGGGCGCGATCGCGCGGCAGAGAGCCCGACCTGCCGCGGCGCGCAGAGACGCCGTCGTGACCGGCATCCGGCCCTACCGCGCGCCGGACCGTGCTGAGCTGTTCGATGTCTGCGTTCGGACTGCCGACGCGGGAGGCGACGCGAGCGGGCTGTTCGCCGACGACGACCTGTGGGGACTCCTGTTCGCGGTGCCCTATGCCGAACGGCATCCCGATCTCACGTGGGTCGTCGAATCAGACGACGGAAGGATCATCGGATACATCGTCGCCACGGATGACACTGATGCCTTCGAGCGATGGTTCCAGGGCGAATGGTGGCCGCAGTTCGTCCAACGGTTCCCCCGGCCGGCATCAGCGCAGACCCGCGAGGAGACGATGATCGAGCACGCCTACGCGCGGGGGCGCGGCCGCGAGCCGCACGTCGACGCGTACCCGGCGCACCTCCACATCGACCTGCTGCCGGAGACGCAGGGGCAGGGCCTCGGGCGTCGGCTCATCGGGACGCTGTTCGCCGAGCTCCGGCGGCGGGGTGTGCCGGGGCTGCATCTCGGGATGGACCCCGCGAACACGGGAGCTGCCGCGTTCTACGAGCGCATCGGGATGCAGCGGCTGGCGACCGCGCCCGGCGAACTGGCCTACGGCATCCGGTTCTGAGCGTCCAGAATGCCCGGCAGCCAATAGACGAACAAAAGGCCCCGCTTGCGCGAGGCCCTTTGTTCGTCTGGCGGTGACGGCGGGACTCCGGTACTCGCTGCGCTCGTGCCTCCCCGAATCCCCGGCATCCAATAGACGACTAAAGGGCCCCGCTTGCGCGAGGCCCTTTAGTCGTCTGGCGGTGACGGCGGGATTCGAACCCGCGGTTGCTTGCACAACACACGCTTTCCAAGCGTGCTCCTTCGGCCGCTCGGACACGTCACCAGGGAACAACCTGAACAGTCTATCCGATCGCGCCCTGCACCCGTGACGCTACGGGGGCCGACAGCGTCCGCCAGTAGGCTGACCGCATGATGCGGCAGTCCACCAGAGCCACGGTCGCCCGACACGGGCAGCAGAAGCCGCCCTCCAGGGGCAGGCGCCTGCTCAAGGCACTGGGCATCGGCACGGCCGTCGTGCTCGTCGCGGTGCTCGGCGTCGTCGCCTGGCTGTACATCGACCTGAGCTCGACCTATACCGAGAACGTCGTCGAGCTGGAAGGCGACGATCCGCCCGCCTTCTCCGAGTTCGAGGGCAGCGCGAACATCCTCGTCGCCGGCACCGACAACTGCGAACCCGAGTACGCCGATCTGTTCGGCGACCGCTGCACGGACGCCGAGGACGGCGTCCGAAGCGACGTGCTGATGGTCGTGCACATCTCGGAGCTGCCGCGCAGGGTCACCGTGATCAGCTTTCCGCGTGACCTTCTCGTCGACATCCCCTCCTGCATCGATGCGAACGGCAACGCGACATCCGAGGCCTACGGTCAGATGATCAACTCGGCATTCGGCACCGGAGGGCTGGCGTGCTCGGTGAAGACCGTGGAGTCCCTCACCGGGCTCGACATCGGATACGCGGCATCCATCAACTGGGGCGGCGTCATCGATGTGACGAATGCGATCGGCGGCGTCGAGGTGTGCCTGGCCACACCGATGAAGGACGCCGATTCGGGCATCGATCTGCCAGCGGGAACGCATGAGCTCAAGGGCGCGGACGCCCTCGCGTTCCTGCGCGCACGGAAGTCCACGACCGACGGCAGCGACACCGCCCGCATCGGCAACCAGCAGCTGTACATGTCGAGTCTGGTGCGCAAGATCACCAGCGAGAAGGTGCTCACCGACCCCGCGCTCCTGCTGCGGCTGGCCAAGACGATCCTGGCGTCGGTCGACCCCAGCACGAGCCTCACCAACCCGGTCACGCTCGCACAGATGGGACTCGCGCTGAAGGACATCCCCGTCAGCGACTACGTGTTCGTGCAGTACCCGGCAGCCGAGTCGGCCGTCGACCGGAACCGCCTCGATCCGTTGCCCGACGCCGCGGCCGCGCTCTTCGACGCTCTCGAGAAGAACGAAGCGCTCGCGCTCGCCGACGAGGATGAAGGCGGCGAGCCCCCGGCGACGGAGTCTCCAGCGCCGGCGACACCGGCTCCGACGGCGTCCGCGACGCCGGAGGACGAGCCGGTCACGCTCCCCGGCGACGTGACCGGCACCACTGGCGACACCGAAGGGTGCGCGACTGGGCGCGTGTACTGAGGCTGCCCGCCTACAATCTCCAGGTGAGCACACCCAAGATCGTCCTGTTCTACGCCTTCGCGCCCCTGGCCGACCCTGACGCCGTGCGCGTCTGGCAGCGCGACCTCGGCGAGGCGCTGAAGCTCCGCGGGCGGCTCATCATCTCCGAGCACGGCATCAACGGCACGCTCGGCGGCGACCTGCACGACCTCAAGAAGTGGGCGCGGTCGTTCCGCTCGTACGCGCCGTTCAAGAACGCCGACATCAAGTGGAGCGAGGGGACGGGTCTCGACGACGACGGATGCAGCGTCGACTTCCCGAAGCTCAGCGTCAAGGTGCGCGACGAGATCGTGTCGTTCGGTGCCCCGGACGAGCTGCGGGTCGATGAGAACGGCGTCGTCGGTGGAGGCATCCACCTCTCGCCCGAGAAGCTGCACGAGCTCGTCGAGTCCAGAGACGATGTCGTCTTCTTCGACGGACGCAACGCCCTCGAGGCCGAGATCGGTCGGTTCAAGGACGCGATCGTGCCCGACACCGAGACGACGCGCGACTTCGTGGCGCTCCTCGACTCCGGCGCTTACGACGATCTCAAGGGCAAGCCGGTCGTCACATACTGCACCGGAGGGATCCGCTGCGAGGTGCTCTCGAGCCTCATGGTCTCCCGTGGCTTCGGCGAGGTGTACCAGCTCGACGGCGGCATCGTCCGGTACGGCGAGACGTTCGGGGATGACGGGCTCTGGGAGGGCTCGCTCTACGTCTTCGACAAGCGCGGCTCCATCGACTTCAGCGATCACGCCGTCGTCGTCGGCGAGTGCGTCGGCTGCGGCGCCGCGACCAAGCGGACGGCGAACTGCCCTGATGCGTCCTGCCGACGCCAGTTCGTCGTCTGCGAGGCGTGCGACGCGATCCCGTGCGAGGAGCACGCCGCAGCGACGGCGGGCTGAGATCGTCCTTGCCTCAGCGGCGCGCCGTCACGCGTGATGTGTCCGCGGCGAAGAGCGAGCGAGGCAGCAGCAGGGCGGTCACCCTGTCGCGTGCATCGACGCTCCGCCGGAGCCCGGACGTCGCCTGACGCAGCGCGTGCGCGAGATCTGCGGATGCCGGAGCGGAGCGGGCGAAGTTCGCCCGCTCGACAGCATCCACGATCAGACCGACCGACGCGGCATCCGCGCCCTGTTCGATCAGGTGGGCACCGCGTGCACGCGGGGTGTCGGCGTCCGACACTGGCAGCCTCAGATCGACGAGCGTGGCGCGCACCTCCTGCCACGCGCTCGCCGCGTCTCCACGCCCGGCGCGTCCGATCCGTCGTGCGCGGATGCCCAGTCGCACGAGCAGAGGCAGGAGCAGCACGATCAGGATGCCGGTTCCCACCAGCACGATCGGCTGAGGGTCGAGACGCCGCAGCGAATCGGAACCCTGGGCGGACGAGCTGCCGGGGTCGTCCTGGGCCTCCGGGCCGCGCGAAGGGGCCGCGGACGGAGTGGCGGACGGCTGCGGGTCCGTCGGGTCCGTGGTAGTGCCGCCGCCGGTCGTCGCAGGGAGGAAGTCGGTCGGCGTCCCGAGCGACGCCGTCGGCTCGAACGGGACCCAGCCGAGCCCGGAGAAATGCACTTCCGGCCAGGCGTGCAGCTGATCGCTGCTGACCGTGTAGATCGCCTCGTCGCCGCGCTTCTCGTCGGTCATGGACCCCGGCAGGTACCCGACCACGATGCGGACCTGCATATCGAGCGATTGCGCCATGAGCGCGAACGCGCCGGAGAAGTGGATGCAGTAACCGGAGCGGACGCGCAGGAACTCCTCGACCGCATCCGTGCCGGTGCCGTCGAAGTCGCCGTCGACCGGCGCGTCCAGCGAGTACTCGAAGTCGGACCGGAACCAGTTCTGCATCGCGATCAGCCGGTCGTAGTCGTTCGTCGCCCCCGCTGTCACCTCGCGCGCGGTCTCCGCGATGAACTCGGGGACCTCGGCATCCGCCGTCGTCGCCGACTCGGCCTGGATCTGCTCGCGGGTGGGATCGATCACCTGAGCCGTGACCGTGTAATCCTCGTCCGCGGCATCGCGGATCTCGGAGGTCACCGTGCGGTTGAACGGCATGATCTGCCACCCTGAGGTGGCGCCGACGATCTTGGTGGCGGCGTACGGCACCGGCAGCCAGGAACCGGAGATCCCCGTGATGCGGATCGAGGTGCGGCGTTCGACCGTCTCGATGTCCTCCGACCAGTCCGGGTCGCCGAACCCGTCGGTGATCTGCTGCAGATCGCCGTCGTCCGGCGACCATGTATCGCCGTCGAACTCGGACAGACTCGCAATGCGCAGGTACGGCGCCGACGCGGCGCTCGTGGCCAGGGTCATCACCGTGAAAGGTGTGGGACGCCGCAGATCCTCACCCAGGCGCAGCGACGGGTCCAGCTGGGTGCTCGTGCCGACGCCGACCCAGGTGTCCGAGACCGGGAGCACCGGAGTGATCGCGAGTGCGGCAGCGATCGCCGCTGCACCTGTCGCGGCCGAGAGCCCGACGGAGGCCCGGCGCGGCTGACGCGGATCATGCCTGACGCCGTGCCGCAGCAGGAACAGCGCGAGGAGCGCGAGGATCACGAACCACGGCACATTCGCGTCGCCGAGGGTGATGATCATCGGCAGCGCGCCGACCGCTGCGATCAGGACGATCGCCGGAAGCGCCGATCGGGCGGCGATGAGCTGGTCCACGAGGATCGTGACGAGCGCGAAGCCGATCGAGAGCATCGTGCGGAGAGCGGGCGTGTCGACGAGCGGGGCGGTGCCGTACTGCACCTGTTCGAAGGCCTCCCCGGCCGAGCGGCCAAGAGCGGAGACGGTCGTCCCGGTCGGGACGACGCCGAACAGCGCACCCTGCGGGACCAGCAGCAGCGTGAGGGCGCCGACGGCGACGACGAGCTGAGCGATCAGCGGCAGCGGCCCATCGGCGAATCGGCCGGACCGCACGAGTCGAACGATCATGCCGGTCAGGGCGACGACGGTGATCACGTAGACGCCCGCGAGGGTCCAGGCGCCTGGCGTGACGACCGATGTGTACGGCCAGAGCGCGACGTATCCCGCGCACGCCGACAGCAGCGCGATCGCGAGAGTGCGGTCGCGGCGTCGCACGCGCTGCTCGTATTCGATCGGCGTGCGCACCGCGGCGCGCGGCTCAGCGCGGAACATGACCGCCGCCGGGTGCCACGTATCCCGCGAGGGCGTCGTCCCACGCTTCTGACACGTCCTCGCCGAGCTCGGCGGCCGACCAGCCGAGGTCACCCGCTGCGGCGAACGCGCCGGGCCCTGGGGCTGTGGCGAGCAGAATCGGCGCACCGGCCCCGCCGTGGCGCAGATGCGCCGCGTCGTCCGCATCGATCCGGCCCGTGATCATCACCAGCGGGCCCGGCGGGGTGCCGTCGAACAGCGAGACGAGATCGCGCCCCTCTCCTTGCGGCGTCACCATAGCAAGCGCGACGAGCAGTGAATCGCGATCGTCCTCCTGGCCGCGCAACTGACCGAGCACCGTTCCTCCGGAGTCGCGGACGTCCACGCTGTAGCCCTCCTGGACGAGGTGCAGCGCCGCGGACGCGCACGCCGCCACCGCCGACTCGAACGTCGGGTCCGCGGTGTCGGACCGGGGAGCCCAGCGCCGCGCGGCGCGGTCGAGGATGACGATCGCGTCCGGGCTGGCTTCCTCCTCCTCCTGGCGCACCATGAGATCTCCGCGATGAGCCGTGGCGCGCCAGTGGATGCGCCGCATCGAGTCGCCGGAGACGTACAGTCGCGGAGACAGGTTGTCGCTCCCCTGGCCGAGCCGCGCCGAGGCCGTGTGGGCGGTGCCGCCGGCCGCTCCCACTTCGCTGCTCATCGGGGACAGCGGGACGACCTCTGGGACCACGGTGACCGTGCGGGTATCGCCGAACGACTGCGTGCGCTGCGCGACGCCGAATGGGTCGATGGTCCGCAGCGACAGCGGCCCGACCGGCCACACTCCTCGCCGCACGCCGGTGATGCTGTACCGGATGTGCGTGCCGTTGTCGGTGGGGAACTCTCCCGAGGCGTCACCTGCAACCGCATCCGGAAGCTCGTCGTTCCAGGCGCCGAACGGGACGCGCAATGCGCGCAGATCGAAGCGCACCGCCACCTGCGACTCCTCGCCGACGGTGAGCAGATCGGTCGAGATGCGCCGGGTGACCGAACCGCTGCGTCGGGGGACGTGCACGACGAGGATGCCGATCACGAGCACGGCGAACAGGAGCACGGCGACGTACAGCAGAATCGGGGCGGCGACCAGATTCGCCGCGATCGCCAGGAGCACGCCGACGGCCAGCACGGCGACGCCGCGAGCTGTCAGGGGCCGGCCGGAGCGCATGGCATCAGGCGCGTGCGGTCAGCGGCACGCGTACGCGGTCGACGATCTGACGCAACGCGGCCTCCACGGGCTGCGCGCCGGCGCGGTGCACCCCGCGTGCGGGGAGCAGACGGTGCGCGAATACCGGGCTGATCAGCGCCGTGAGATCGTCGGGGATGACGAACTCTCGGCCGTCCAGCGCCGCCCAGACCTTCGCGGCGCGCACCAGCTGGAGCGTGGCGCGCGGACTCGCGCCGAGGTGCAGACTCGGGTCGCTGCGTGTGGCCTGGGCCAGCGCCACCGCGTACTCCTCGACGGCGGGGGAGACGTGCACCGAGCGCGCCCACCCGATCATGCGGAGAATGGATGCCGCATCGGCCACCGGCCGGATCGCAGCGAGCGGATTGACGCTGTCGCGCTGACGGAGCATGAGTGCCTCGGCCGCGGCATCCGGGTATCCCATCGAGATGCGCATCATGAACCGGTCGCGCTGCGCTTCCGGCAGGGCGTAGGTGCCCTCCATCTCGAGCGGGTTCTGCGTCGCCACCACCAGGAACGGATCCGGCAGCATGTGGGTGCGCCCGTCGACGGTGACCTGGCCTTCCTCCATCGCCTCCAGAAGCGCCGACTGCGTCTTGGGCGAGGAGCGGTTGATCTCATCGGCCAGCACGATCTGCGCGAACACGGCGCCCGGCTTGAACTCGAACTCCCTGTCGACGGGGTTGTACACCGAGACGCCGGTGACGTCGCCCGGGAGCAGATCGGGTGTGAACTGGATGCGGCGCACCGTGGCATCCACGCTCGCGGCCAGTGCACGCGCCAGCATGGTCTTGCCGACCCCCGGGACGTCCTCGATCAGCAGGTGGCCCTCGGCGAGCAGACAGACCAGGGCGCTGCGGACCGCATCCTCCTTGCCATCGATCACGCCGCCGACGGATGCCAGGATCGCTGACGTCTGCGTCGCGAACTGCTCGGCCGTGATCAGGGAATCGTCCATGCGCTGCCTTTCGCCCGCCGTCGGGTGTCAACTGATCGTATCTCTGCCAGGGGTGCGAGGGGCGAGCGGTTCTCGACCGGTCCCTGGTGCAGGTAGACTTGCCTGCGGCTCTCCGCGTGGCAGCATCCAGGCCAATTCCCCCAGGACGGAAACGTAGCAAGGGTAACCGGGCTCTGCTGGGTGCGCGGAGGGTCCTTTCTTTTGTCCGGCGCTCTCCGGCTCGACCTGCGAGGATCGTGGTGTGACCACCCCCGTCGCCTCCCGCTGCAGCGCCGTCTCGCGCTTCGCGTCTCCTGTCGCGCTCGTGGTTCTGATGTGGGTCATCCAGTTCGCCGACGCCATCCTCCCCGGTTCGTTCACGGGATTCGGGCTTCGTTCGTGGGACCTCGGGAGCCTGCCGGGCGTCGTCCTCGGCCCGCTCCTGCATGCCGGCTGGCCCCACCTGATCGGCAACACGCTTCCCCTGCTGGTGCTGGGGTGCCTCGTCGCCGTCGAAGGTGCAGGCAGGTTCTGGCTCGTCACGGCGGCCGCCGCATTCGTCGGCGGGCTGGGAACGTGGTTCATCAACGCACCCGGCACGCTGACCGTCGGTGCCTCCGTGCTCGTCTTCGGCTACTTCGCCTACATCGTCGTCCGCGTCTTCTCGCCGCGACCGATCGCGCACCGGCTCGTCTATGCCCTCATCGCGCTGCTCGTCATCGTGCTGTACGGCGGCTCGATGCTCGCCGGCGTGCTCGGCGCTGGCCCTGGTGTCTCGTGGCAGGCGCACCTGTTCGGGGCGATAGGCGGGGCGCTCGCTGCGCTCGCCGCCAGCTCTCCTCGCGGAGGAGCGCGACGGGGACGCGGAGCGCTCGGAGCGTGAGCGTCAGATCGAAGCGGCGCCGACGTGCGCGCCGACGGGGTTGGCTCCCCGGCATACTCATCGGCGGTGTGACGCTCGTCGTGCTGCTGGCCGTCCTCGTGCCGATGGCGGCATCCCGCGACCCTCTCGCGCTGTGCGCGACCCAGCCGTCGACCTTCCCGGAATCCGGAGCCGACGGGTGGGACCGGGAGCAGCTCGAGAACGCCGCGATCATCGTGACGGCGGCACGCGATCGCGGGTTCGAGCGCGACGGTCAGGTCCTCGGCGTCATGGCGGCGATCGGCGAGAGCAGCCTGCACAACATCGACTACGGCGACTGGGAGACGTCTGGGGTGACCAACCCTGACGGCACCCGCACGAGCAGCATCGGGCTGTTCCAGCAGCAGGACTGGTGGGGGAGCGTCGAGGACCGGATGGACCCCGCGTCCGCGGCCGGCCTGTTCTACGCGCGGCTCGCGCGGCTGCCCGGCTGGCAGGAGCTGGAGCCGACCATCGCGATCCACCGGGTGCAGATCAATGCCGACCCCGGGCACTATGCGCGATTCGAAGGCGCTGCGTCCGAACTGGTCGACGTGCTGTCCGGCCCCTGCCCGGCCTGACGCCCCACCGCCTAAGCTGGAGACGTGGCGCGGAGCATCTACATCACCTCGGCCGAAGGCCATTCTGGGAAGTCCACCGTCGCTCTGGGCGTTCTGGACGCTCTGATGCGCGCTACCCCGCGCGTCGGGGTCTTCCGGCCCATCGCGAGGTCATCCGCCGAGCGCGACTACGTGCTCGAGCTCCTGCTCGCCCACGACGGCGTGCACCTCGACTACGACGACTGCATCGGCGTCACCTACGACGAGGTGCGCGACGACCCCGATCGGGCCCTCGCCACGATCGTCTCGCGCTTCAAGTCGGTCGAAGCGCAGTGCGACTCCGTTGTCATCATCGGCAGCGACTACACGGATGTCGCGAGTCCGGCCGAGCTCGGTTACAACGCGCGCATCGCCGCGAACCTCGGCGCCCCTGTGCTCCTGGTGCTCGGCGGCCGCGATCAGCAGGACCGTGCTGAGCAGCTCGGCACGTCGACCGCCCGCACTGCGGCTGCCGTCGGCCAGAGCGCCGCGCTCGCGATCGCAGAACTGCAGGCCGAACGTGCAGAGCTCTTCGCGGTGATCGTCAACCGCGCCGACCCGGATTCGCTGTCTGCGACCGTCGATGCCGTGCGCGCAGTGAAGGAGCAGACGACTCCGATCTGGGCGATCCCCGAAGACCGCACGCTCGTCGCGCCGTCGATTCGCGGCATCCTCTCGGCGGTCGACGGCCATCTCATCAAGGGCGACCCCGATCTGCTCACCCGCGAGGCGCTGAGCGTCGTCGTCGCAGGCATGTCGATGGTCAACGTCCTCCCTCGACTCACCGAGGACGCCGTCGTCGTCGTGCCGGCCGACCGCACCGAGGTGCTGCTCGCGCTGCTGCTCGCCGATGCCTCCGGCACCTTCCCCTCGATCGCCGGCATCATCCTGAACGGCCCCTTCCCCCTGCCGGAGACGATCGAACGGCTTCTCGACGGTCTCGCCTCACGGGTTCCGATCATCACCACGGACCACGGCACGTACGACACCGCGGTGCGGGTGATGGGTGCGCGCGGACGCCTCGCCGCCGACTCGCGGCACCGCTACGACAAGGCGCTCGGGCTGTTCCAGACGCACGTCGACATCGCCGAACTGACCACGCAGCTGGGACTGGCGGAGTCCACGGTCGTCACGCCGCTCATGTTCGAGTACGGACTGATCGAACGCGCACGCGCCGATCGTCAGCGCATCGTGCTCCCCGAGGGGGATGATGATCGCATCCTGCGCGCCGCCGGTACGCTGCTCGCCCGCGACGTGGCTGAACTGACGATCCTCGGGGATCCGGCGGACATCCACGCCAGGGCGACCTCTCTCGGCATCGATCTGTCGGCCGCGCAGATCATCAGCCCGACGGATCCCGAGTACGTGGAGCGATTCGCCGAAGAATACGCACGGCTGCGCGCGCACAAGGGCGTAACGCTCGGCCAGGCGGCCGACACCGTCACCGACGTGTCGTACTTCGGCACGATGATGGTGCACCTCGGCCTCGCCGACGGCATGGTCTCCGGTGCGGCGCACACCACGGCTCACACGATCCGGCCCTCGTTCGAGATCATCAAGACGAAGCCCGGGGTCGACGTCGTATCCAGCGTCTTCCTCATGGCGCTCGCCGACCGGGTGCTCGTCTACGGCGACTGCGCCGTCATCCCCGATCCCACGAGTGCACAGCTGGCCGACATCGCGATCTCCTCCGCCCGGACCGCGCGGCAGTTCGGCATCGATCCGCGGGTCGCGATGCTCTCGTACTCGACGGGGGAGTCCGGAACAGGCGCCGACGTCGACAAGGTCCGCGCGGCCACGGCGCTGGTGCGCGAGCGCGCCCCCGAGCTGCCGGTAGAGGGTCCGATCCAGTACGACGCAGCCGCCGACGCAGCCGTCGCGAAGGCGAAGCTGCCGGACTCCGCGGTCGCCGGGCGGGCGACGGTGTTCATCTTCCCCGACCTCAACACGGGCAACAACACGTACAAGGCCGTGCAGCGCTCGGCCGGCGCCGTCGCCATCGGGCCGGTGCTGCAGGGCCTGAACAAGCCGATCAACGACCTTTCGCGCGGCGCGCTCGTCGACGACATCGTCAACACCGTCGCGATCACCGCGATCCAGGCTCAAGGAGGTGCGGAATGAGCGTCGTCCTCGTCATCAACAGCGGCTCGTCGTCGCTGAAGTACAGCCTCATGGACATGGAGCGCGAGGTGCCGATCGGCGAGGGCCTCATCGAGCGCATCGGCCAGGAATCCAGCGACATCGCGCACACGGTCCGCCGCGTCGCAGCCCCTGGCGAGCCGGCGCCGGCGGTTCTGGATGCCACGCACCGCAGCCAGCGGGCGGTCGCCGACCACGACGCGGCGATGACCGTCATGCTCGAGCAGTTCGCAGAGCACGGGCCGCAGCTGGCGGAGCATCCGCCGGTCGTCGTCGGACACCGCGTCGTGCATGGCGGCGCCCGCTTCTTCGCGCCGACGCTCATCGACGACCTCATCGAGATCAACATCGAAGACCTCTCGGTGCTCGCGCCGCTGCACAACCCGGGGGCCGTGGCCGGCATCCGCGCAGGGCGGCGGGCCTTCGCGGACGTCCCGCACGTCGCGATCTTCGACACCGCGTTCCACCAGACGCTGCCGCCGGCCGCGTACACGTATGCGATCGAGCGCAAGATCGCCGAGCGCCACCGCATCCGCCGGTACGGGTTCCATGGAACGAGCCACAAGTACGTCTCCGAGCAGGCCGCGGCGTTCGTCGATCGGCCGCTCGGCGCGCTGAAGCAACTCGTCTTCCATCTCGGCAACGGAGCCTCGGTCACAGCGATCGACGGCGGGCGCTCGGTCGAGACCTCGATGGGCATGACGCCGCTCGAGGGCCTCGTGATGGGCACGCGATCCGGTGACATCGATCCGGCCGTCGTGCTGCACCTCGGCCGCGTCGCCCAGCTCGACGATCGCGAGATCGATGAGCTGCTGAACAAGAAGAGCGGAATGCTCGGTCTCGCCGGCCGCATCGACATGCGCGACATCCTCGCCGGCGTCGAGGCGGGGGAGGATGCCGCGACGCTCGCGTTCGACGTGTACATCCACCGGCTCCGCGCGTACGCGGGGGCGTACATCGCCCAGCTCGGCGGGGTCGACGTGATCTCGTTCACCGCCGGGGTCGGGGAGAACGCTGCGAAGGTGCGCGCGGACGCCATGGCGACCCTCGGATTCCTCGGCATCGAGATCGATGCTGAGCGCAACGAGGAGCGCGTCCCCGGCATCCGGCGCATCTCGACGGACGCGTCGAAGGTCGACGTCCTCGTGGTGCCCACGGACGAGGAGCTCGAGATCGCCCGCCAGGCGATGAGTCTGACATGATCGCTGTGCATCCGCCTGACCTGATTGGAGAGCCGAGTGCCTGAGAACCTGCCTGACCTGCGTCGCGCCGACGGCGTCCTGTTCGACCTCGACGGTGTGCTGACCCCGACCGCCGAGGTGCACATGCGCGCCTGGAAGGCGGTGTTCGACGGCGTCTTCGCGCAGTGGGGGATCACGCCCGAGTACACGGATGCCGACTACTACGCGTATGTGGACGGCAAGAAGCGCTACGACGGCGTCGCCAGCCTGCTGCGCAGCCGCAACATCGAGATCCCGTGGGGCGAGGTGACCGACGAACCGGAAGTCGACTCGATCTGCGGCATCGGCAACCGCAAGAACGCGGCATTCGCCTCGGCCCTGCGGCGCGAGGGCATCGCGCCGTACCCGGGGTCGCTCGCGCTCATCCAGCAGCTGCGTGACGAGGGCATCCCGCAGGGGGTCGTCTCCAGCTCCAAGAACGCCGAAGAGGTGCTCGAGAGCGCCGGCATCCGCGACTTCTTCACCGTCGTCGTCGACGGCCGGGTGGCCGAGCGCGACGCACTGGCATCCAAGCCCGCGCCCGACATGTTCCGTGCCGGTGCCGTTGCACTCGGAGTGAACCCCGCTGACAGCGTCGCCGTCGAAGACGCCCTGTCCGGCGTCGCCTCGGCCGTCGCGGCCGGATTCTCGACGGTCGTCGGCGTCGACCGCGGCGCCGGTGCGCAGGCGCTGCGCGCGGCCGGTGCCACGAGCGTCATCGACGACCTCGACCGCCTGCTCATCCCCTCGACCGACGACGCCTCGTCGCTCGACGACGCCTCATCGCTCGACAACGACTCGTCGACGGACAACCAGGAGAACGCATGATCGATCGCGACCGCTTCCCCGTCGACCCGTGGCGTCTCACCGAGACCCGCTACAGCGAGGACGGCGTCTCGGAGACGCTCTTCGCCGTCGGGAACGGCTATCTCGGCCTCCGAGGCAACCACATCGAGGGTCGCGGTGCGCACGAGCACGGCACGTTCATCAACGGTCTGCACGAGACCTGGCCGATCCGCCACGCCGAGCAGGCCTACGGGTTCGCCGAGGTCGGGCAGACGATCGTGAACGCCCCGGATGCCAAGATCATGCGCGTCTACGTCGACGATGAGCCGATCTCGTTCGACGAGGCGGAGGTGCGCGAGTACGAGCGCACGCTCGACATGCGCACCGGCGTCCTGTCCCGCAGTTTCGTGTGGGAGACGCCGTCGGGCAAGCGCATCCGGATCCGCGACGAGCGCCTCGTCAGCTTCGAGGAGCGTCACCTCGCAGTCCTGCGCCTGGAGGTCACGGTCGAGAACGCCGACGCGCCCGTCACGGTCAGCTGCCAATTGCTGAACAGGCAGGACGGCGGCGACGTGTACGCCGGGACTCCGACGGAGGCCAAGTCGGCCGCGTTCGATCCCCGCAAGACCGAGAAGATCACCGCGCGTGTTCTCGAGCCGGTCGAGTATTGGCAGGACGGCCTGCGCTCTGCACTGTCGTATCAGGTCGCCGACTCGGGCATGACGATCGCGCTCGTCGCCGATCACGTCATCGCCACGGACAACGAGTACAGCGCCCGCACGCTCATCGAGCAGGACATCGCCAAGAACGTCTTCCGCGTTCAGGCCAAGGCCGGCATCCCGATCGCGATCACCAAGCTCGTCAGCTATCACACATCGCGCGGCGTCCCGGCGCGCGAGCTCGTGGACCGCTGCCGTCGCTCGCTCGACCGCGCTGCCGTCGAGGGTGTGGAGGCGCAGTTCGACCGGCAGCGCGCTTGGCTCGCGGCATTCTGGGAGCGCTCAGACGTCGTCATCGAGGGCCACGACGATCTGCAGCAGGCGGCGCGTTGGTGCCTGTTCCAGCTGGCGCAGGCCGCGGCCCGCGCCGATGGCACCGGCGTGCCGGCGAAGGGCGTCTCCGGCTCCGGGTACAGCGGCCACTACTTCTGGGACACCGAGATCTACGTGCTGCCGTTCCTGACGTACACGAGCCCGCAGTGGGCGCGCAATGCGCTGCGTGCCAGGGTGCTCATGCTGCCCGCGGCGCGTCGCCGTGCGGCGCAACTGAACGAAGCGGGCGCACTCTTCCCGTGGCGGACGATCAACGGCGAAGAGGCGTCGGCCTACTACGCGGCCGGCACCGCGCAGTACCACATCAACGCCGACGTCAGCTTCGCTCTGGGCAAGTACGTACGCGCGACGGGGGACGAGGAGTTCATCCGTCGGGAGGGCGTCGACGTCGCCGTCGAGACGGCGAGACTCTGGGCGACTCTCGGCTTCTGGCGCGGTGCGAACGGTGACGCGACCTTCCACATCCACGGCGTGACGGGTCCGGACGAGTACACCACGGTCGTCAACGACAACCTCTTCACGAATGTGATGGCTCGGTACAACCTGCGCTTCGCCGCGCGTGTGGTGCGGGAGATCCAGAAGGAGGATCCGCAGGCGTACGCCGGCGTGGTCGAGCGCACCGGGTTGGATGCCGGCGAGGCGGATGCCTGGGATCGCGCCGCCGAGGCGATGTTCATCCCCTTCAGCGAGGGTCTCGGCATCCACCCGCAGGACTCGCTCTTCCTCGAGCGAGAAGTGTGGGACCTGGAGAACACGCCGAAGGACCAGCGCCCGCTGCTGCTGCACTTCCACCCGCTGGTGATCTACCGGTTCCAGGTGCTCAAGCAGGCGGATGTCGTGCTCGCGCTGTTCCTGCAGGGCAATCACTTCACCCCGGAGGAGAAACGAGCGGACTTCGACTACTACGACCCGCTGACCACCGGCGACTCGACGCTGTCTGCCGTCGTCCAGTCTGTTCTGGCCGCAGAGGTCGGGTATCAGGATCTGGCGCTGGAGTATTTCCGGCAGTCGCTGTTCGTCGATCTCGGCGACCTGCACCACAACGCCTCCGACGGCGTGCACGTCGCCTCGGCGGGTGGCGTGTGGACGGCGCTCGTCTCCGGCTTCGGCGGCATGCGCGATCACGGCGGAGAACTCAGCTTCGATCCGCGACTGCCGGCGGAGTGGCCGTCGCTGTCGTTCCCGCTGCAGTGGCAGGGGGCGATGCTGCAGGTCACGGTGACCAGGGACCAGTTGCGCGTGCACGTGAGATCGGGCGATCCGGTGACCTTCACGGTACGCGGTGCTGAGTACTGGGCAGCGGTCGACACCGATGCTGTGGTGACGCTCGAGGACCAGGGCCCGGTGCTGCCTGACCGTCCGAGGCTCGGGCAGTTCGAGGATGCGCGTCGCGACGACGGCACCAGGATCTCGGCATCCGTTCCTGTCGTCACGAGTGCGATTCCGGTGATCGCGGCGTACGAGGACTAGCGGCGCGGGCTGAGCCTGCCGAAGTGCGATGCGCTGAGCCTGCCGAAGTGTCGGTGGCACGCCGTAGGCTGGACGGGTGACCACAGCCCTCTACCGCCGCTACCGCCCCGAGAACTTCGGGGAGATGATCGGGCAGTCGCAGGTGACGGATCCGCTGATGACGGCGCTGCGCAGCGATCGCGTCGGCCACGCGTACCTGTTCTCCGGCCCGCGCGGGTGCGGAAAGACCACGTCAGCACGCATTCTGGCACGCTGCCTGAACTGCGCAGAGGGCCCGACGGACACTCCATGCGGAACGTGCCCGAGCTGCGTCGAGCTGTCACGGGCCGGTGGCGGCTCACTGGATGTCGTCGAGATCGACGCGGCCAGCCACAACGGCGTCGACGACGCCCGCGACCTGCGCGAGCGGGCGACATTCGCGCCGAGCCGCGACCGGTTCAAGATCTTCATCCTCGACGAGGCGCACATGGTCACGCCGCAGGGATTCAACGCCCTGTTGAAGCTCGTCGAAGAGCCGCCGGAGCACGTCAAGTTCATCTTCGCGACCACCGAGCCCGACAAGGTGCTCGGCACGATCCGCTCGCGGACGCATCACTACCCGTTCCGTCTCGTGCCGCCTGCGGCGATGCTCGAATACGTCGAGAAGCTCTGCGTCGAAGAGGGCGTGAAGGTCGCGCAGGGCGTGCTGCCGCTGGTCGTGCGCGCCGGTGGCGGATCGCCTCGAGACACGCTGTCGCTGCTCGATCAGCTCATCGCCGGTTCCGACGGCGACTCCGTGGCGTACGAGCGGGCGGTATCGCTGCTCGGCTACACGCACGGCGCGCTTCTCGACGAGATCGTCGACGCGCTCGCCGCGGGGGACGCCGCCGCTGCCTTCCCGGCGATCGACCGCGTCGTGCAGACCGGGCAGGATCCGCGCCGGTTCGTCGACGATCTGCTCGAGCGTCTGCGCGACCTCATCGTGATCGCGGCCGTCGGCGACGGGGCTTCCGCTGTGCTCCGCGGTCTTGCCGAAGACGAGCTGGCACGCATGCGCACGCAGGCGAGCGTGTACGGCGCTGCGCGCCTCTCGCGCACGGCCGACGTCGTGAGCGCCGCCCTGGATGACATGACAGGTGCCACATCGCCCCGTCTGCACCTCGAGCTCATGATCGCCCGCGTGCTCAGCGCGGCTGGGCAGGGATCTGCTCAAGCCGCTCCCGCTCAGGCCGCTCCCGCTCCGGCCGCTCCCGCTCAAGCCGCTCCCGCTCCTACAGAGTCATCCCCGCGGGTCGTTGAGCGAGCGAGCGAAGCGAACGAGACGAAACGGGTTGAGCGAGCGGAGCGAGCCGAAACCTCGACTCCGACCGAGACGTCCGCTCCGGCCGAAACCTCGGCTCCGACCGAGACGTCCGCTCCGGCCGCCTCGACTCCGGCCGAGACGCCGGCACCGGCCTCCACCCCATCCGGCCCGGTCGACATCGACCGGATCCGCGCGGTGTGGCCGGCCGTCCTCACGCGGCTCGAGAGCGTGAGCCGCACGTCGTGGCTCCTGGTCACGGCAGTGCAGCCGCTCGATTTCGAATCCGACACCGATGTGCTCACCGTGGGGTTCGCGAGCCAGCAGGACCTCGCGAAGTTCAAGGGGCAGACTCCGGGCAGCGGCGCATCCGATCACCTCCGCGCGGCGATCGAGCAGGAGCTGGGCGTGAAGGTGAAGTACCGGCCGGCGCAGATCCCACCGGCGGCGCTGTCCGAGGCGGCGGCACCCGCACCGGTTCGCACCGCCCCGCCGGCGCCGAAGCCCCAAGCCGCCCCCGCGGCACCGGTCACCGACTGGGCTGTGGCCGCGATCCCTGCCGACGCTCCCGCCGACCTTCCTGCTCCGGCCGAGTCCGCACCCCAGCCGCAGTTCCCCGTTGACGACGAACCCGCCGAGGTCGAGGCATCCGCCCCCGTCGCACCGCAGGACGGCCTCGTCGACCGCGACGAGCCGCCGCTGCCCGGTGACGACGAGGCTCCGCCGCCGGACGACGAGCCGCCGTACGAGCCGCCGCGCCAGGCTGCCGAGGCTTCACCGCGCGGGGCGACACCGCAGGCGCAGACTCCCGTTTCACAGGCGCCGGCCCGCATGGCGCCGGCGGTCACCGAGCGGGCGCCCGGTGGTGTCCAGCGCTACGGCGAGGCCGTGATCCGCCAGGTGCTCGGCGCGACGTTCGTGCGCGAAGAGCCCTACGAGCCCCCGACGAGGTTCGCCTGATGTACGACGGCATCGTTCAGGAGCTGATTGACGAGTTCGGTCGCCTCCCCGGCATCGGCCCGAAGTCGGCGCAGCGCATCACCTTCCACATCCTGCAGACGCCGTCGTTCGACGTCGCCCGTCTCGCCGAGCTGCTCACGGATGTGCGCGCGCGTGTGCGGTTCTGTGAGATCTGCGGCAACGTGTCGGAGCAGGACCGCTGCGCGATCTGCCGTGACCCGCGACGCAACCCCGCCCTGATCTGCGTGGTCGAAGACGCCAAGGACGTCTCGGCCATCGAGCGGACCCGTGAGTTCCGCGGTCTGTACCACGTGCTCGGCGGCGCGATCAGCCCGATCGCCGGCGTCGGTCCGGATGACCTGCGCATAGCCCAGCTCATGTCCCGGCTCGCCGACGGCACCGTGCAGGAGGTCATCATCGCCACGAACCCCAATCTCGAGGGCGAGGCGACGGCCAGCTACCTGAGCAGACTGCTGCTCACGATGCAGATCACCGTCTCGCGCCTGGCATCCGGCCTGCCCGTCGGGGGCGACCTGGAGTACGCGGACGAGGTGACTCTGGGGCGGGCCTTCGAGGGTCGGCGCACGCTGTGAGCGCGACGCGTCCGCTCAGCACGGTCGCCGCGTGAACGCCCAGGGCGGCTTCACGCGCAAGGGCTGGCTCCTCTTCGCCGTGATGGCGTTCGTGTGGGGGATCACCTACCTGTTCATCAAAGAGTCGGTCCAGTCGATCACGCCACCCGCAGTCGTCGCCGGTCGCACCCTGCTCGGCGGACTCGTGCTGCTGCCGTTCGCGATACGCAGCGGAGCGCTGAAGGCGGCGTGGAAGCACTGGCCCTGGGTGCTCGCGTTCGGACTGGTCGAGATGGCAGGTCCTTTCCTGCTGCTCAGCCACGCCGAGACGCAGCTGCCCTCCGGTCTCACCGGGCTGCTCGTGGCGACGGTGCCGCTGTTCGCCGTGATCATCGCGCTGCTGCGAGGGGACCGCAGCGCGCTCGCCCCCGTGCGCCTGGGAGGATTGCTGCTCGGGTTCGTCGGTGTCGCCGTGGTCGTCGCGGGTCCCGGACTCTTTCCGAGCGAGTCGGCGAGTGTCGTGGCGATCGGCGAGATCCTGCTGACCGCGGTCCTGTACGCCATCGCGCCGTTCATCATCGCGCACAAGCTCGCCGACGTGCCGTCGATCGGCACGATCACGCTCGCCCTGTTCGCGATCGGCCTCGGATATCTGCCGGCAGCACTGCTGACGCAGCATGAGCTCCCGACGCTGCGCTCCGGCGTCTCCCTGCTGCTGCTCGGCATCATCTGCACTGCAGTGGCGTTCGTGGCGTTCTTCGCACTGATCCGCGAGGTCGGACCGGTGCGCGCGCCGCTGTTCACCTATGTGAATCCGATCGTGGCGATCCTCCTCGGCACGATCTTCCTGTCGGAGCCGATCACGCCGGGTCTCCTCATCGGCTTCCCTCTGGTCATCATCGGATGCTGGTTCGCCGGAACAGGGGGAAGGCTGCGTCCTCGCAAGGAGTCGCTGCCCCCGCCCCAGATGCCCTGACCGCGTCCGGAGCGGACTCCGCTCACTCCTCCCGGCGGATGGCGGAGAACAGCGAGATCAGCAGCAGCACGAATCCTGCGCCGACCAGCATATGGCCCATCCCGGCGATGCCGGAGATCATCTTCGACGATTCCAGACCCTGCGCCTGCAGCATCCCGTGCCAGACGAGCATCGACGACGTGAGTACTACGCCGACGTTGTAGACCCAGAAGAACCAGCGGAACAGCTTGCTCGACGACAGCGCGAACGACTTCTCGAGCGCGAGGACCAGCAGCAGCACGATCATGCCGAGCGTGAGGATGTGGGTGTGCGCCAGCCCGAGTTGGCCCATCATCCCCTCTTCGTAGCCGTTGAGTTTGGTGAACTCGCGGTAGAAGAGCCCTGCGGCGAGTCCGAGCACCATGTAGACGGTGACTGCGATGAGGAGTTGGAGCTGGGCGGAGCGCGATGCGCGAGCGATGTCTGTGGTCATGAATCCAGCCTGTTCGCGCACCCGCGGATGCGGATCCATCGAAAGATCGATCTCCGCTCGCGGCATCCGCGCGTCGATCGCGAGAGAATCGGGTCATGTCCTCGTCAGCCGATCCGTCCGGCGTCTCGCGCCAGCGGATGCTGTCCATCGCGCGATTCGCGCTGCATCTGATCACGGCACTGCTGTCCGCCGTGACCGCGATACGGGCGATCGCGACCGGCGTGCCGCTGCTGCCGGCGATGCTCGCGGCCGGTGTCTTCCTCGCCTGGTATGCGGCAGGGGCCGCGTTCGCACGTGGCCGGTTCGGCGCCTGGTGGCTGGGCTTTCTCGGCATCCTGTGGGCAGGCACTCTGCTGATCTCAGCCGAATTCGTGTGGCTTTCGTTCCCGCTCTTGCTGCTCGCGGGTCACGTGCTGCATCGCTGGCCGTCGGTCGTGTTCGCGGTGCCGGTGCTGGTCGCCGCGATCCTCGCGCCGATCCTTCATCAGGTGACGATAACCTTCGCCCACATCGTCGGACCCCTGTTGGGCGGAGGCTTCGCGCTCGGCATCTCGCTCGGTTACGACGCGCTGCTGCGGGATGCCGTCGAGCGCGAGCGGCTCATCGCATCGCTCGTCCGAACACAGGACGAGATGGCATCCCTGCAGGAGGAGCTCGCCCGCACGCAGCGCGAGGCCGGCGCGACGCAGGAGCGCACGCGGCTCGCGCGCGATCTGCACGACACGATCGCCCAGGAGCTCAGTTCGATGGTGCTGATGGCGCGCAGCGGCGATGTCGAGCGACTGCCGCAGATCGAGTCGCTGGCGCAGCATTCGCTGACCGATCTGCGACGCATCGTGGCCGCCCTCGCGCCGGCCGAGCTCGAGGGGGCGGCGCTCGCCGCAGCGGTCGAGCGGATGCTGACCTCGCTGCGGGACGATACCGGCGTCCAGACCTCGCTGCACGTCGACGCCGATCTGCCGTCGTTGCCGACCTCGCACGAGGTCGCGTTCCTGCGCGTCGCCCAGTCCGCTCTGGCGAACGTCCGTCAGCACGCCGTCGCTGCGCACGTGGGCATCGAATTCGCTGTGGATGCCGGAACCGTCACGATGACGGTCGACGATGACGGCGTCGGATTCGACGCCGACGCGGCCGCCGCACCCACGACCTCGTATGGACTCGCGGCGATGCGGTCCCGACTGCGGGAGTTCGGCGGAGCGCTAGAGGTGCGTTCGGCGCCGGGCGAGGGGACGACGCTGGTCGCGGCGCTGCCCGCCGCACCCGCGCCCGAGGATGGGATGGCGCGATGACGACGAGCATCCTGCTGGTGGATGACCACCCGATCGTGCGGGCCGGTCTCCGCGCGGTCATCGAAGCGCGGGGGTTCACGGTCGTCGGGGAGGCCTCGACCGGCGAGGAGGCTGTGGAGATGGCATCCGCTCTGCATCCGGACGTCGTGCTCTGCGATCTGCGACTGGGCGACGGAATGGACGGCGTCGACACGACATCGATGCTGCGACGGATGCCGGATGCTCCTGCCGTCGTGATCCTGACGACGTTCGACCACGATGCCCAGATCATCCGAGCCATCGAGGCCGGCGCGGCCGGCTACCTGCTCAAGGATGTGGACAGCGACACGATCGTCGCCGCCATCAGCGACGCCGCTGCCGGGGCCATGGTCCTCACGCCGGGCGGCGACAGCCGCATCATCGCAGCGCTGCGCGCCCCCCGCGTCGTCCTCACCGACCGTGAGCGCGACGTGCTCGCGCTCGTCGACGAGGGCGCCGCGAACAAGGAGATCGCCGCGAGACTGTTCATCTCGGAGTCCACTGTCAAGACCCACGTCGTCCACCTGCTCGAGAAGCTCGGGGTCGCCAGCCGCGCTGCGGCGGCCAGCGAGGGCAGGCGGCTGGGGTTGCTGTAGCGGCACGTGTCACATGCGCCGGCGCGCATACGCGTCGAACGTAGAATGACGCATGGGCGAATCCGCCCGATGTCCCCGGGAGTGAACGTGGCCCTCATTGTGCAGAAGTACGGCGGCTCGTCCGTCGCCGACGCCGAGAGCATCAAGCGCGTCGCAAAGCGCATCGTCGACACTCGACGGGCCGGCCACGACGTCGTCGTCGCCGTGAGCGCTATGGGCGACACGACGGATGAGCTGCTCGACCTCGCGAACGAGGTGGCCCCCATCCCCGCTCCACGCGAGATGGACATGCTGCTCTCGAGCGGAGAGCGCATCTCGATGGCCCTGCTGGCCATGGCGATCCACTCGATGGGCTTCGACGCCCGATCCTTCACCGGCAGCCAGGCGGGGATGATCACGGACGACCACCACGGGTCGGCCCGCATCGTGGACGTGACCCCCGTGCGTCTGCGCGAGGCGCTCGACGAGGGCGCGATCGTCATCGTCGCCGGCTTCCAGGGCTTCAACCGAGACACTCGTGACATCACCACGCTCGGCCGCGGCGGCTCCGACACGACCGCGGTCGCACTGGCCGCCGCGCTCGACGCGGACGTCTGCGAGATCTACAGCGACGTGGACGGCATCTACACCGCCGACCCGCGCGTCATCCCGCGCGCGCAGAAGCTCGACCACGTCTCGAGCGAGGAGATGCTCGAGCTCGCCGCGAACGGCGCCAAGGTGCTGTACATCCGTGCTGTGGAGTTCGCGCGCCGCCACGGCGTGCTGATCCACGCTCGTTCGACGTTCTCGTCGAGCGAGGGCACCTACGTTCTGGGCGAGGGCATGAAGAACCCGCGCGAAGCTGAGGGAGAAGCCATGGAAGAACCGATCGTCGCCGGCGTCGCCACCGACAAGGGTCAGGCCAAGATCACCGTCATCGGCGTTCCGGACGTACCGGGCAAAGCCGCAGAGATCTTCAAGATCGTCGCGAAGTCCGGCGCCAACGTCGACATGATCGTGCAGAACGTGTCCGGTGCCGCCACCGGCCGTGCCGACATCTCGTTCACGCTGCCGAAGGCGGATGCGCCGGCCGCGCTCAAGGCCCTCGCAGCTGAGCAGATCGAGGTCGGCTTCGACAGCCTCGTCCATGACGACCAGATCGGAAAGCTCTCGGTCGTCGGCGCTGGCATGCGCGTGCACTCGGGCGTCTCAGCGACCCTGTTCGAGGCTCTGTCGACCGCCGGCATCAACATCGAGATGATCTCGACCTCGGAGATCCGCATCTCCGTCGTGCTCCGGGACACGGACCTCGCGGACGCCGCGCGCATCGTGCACACCGCCTACGGCCTGGATGCCGAGGACGAGGCCGTCGTGCACGCCGGCACCGGCCGCTGAGCCGGTAGACTCGCCAGAACCCTGACATCGGCGCCAGGCGCGGCATCCGCACCCCGACGCCGCGCCCTGCGCCTCGCTTGCACCATCTGCACGACGCCAAGGAACATTCATGACCCGCATCTCCGATCAAGGACACTCCGTCGCCATCGTCGGCGCCACCGGTCAGGTGGGCACCGTGATGCGCGAGATTCTCGCGGAGCGTGCTTTCCCGATTCGTGAGCTGCGGCTTTTCTCGTCGTCGCGCTCCGCCGGCACGGCCATCGACTTCGGCGGCGTCTCGGTGATCGTCGAGGACGTCGAGACCGCGGACCCCTCAGGCATCGAGATCGCACTGTTCTCGGCCGGAGCCACCGCGAGCCGCGCCTACGCCGAACGCTTCGCCGCCGCCGGCGCCGTCGTGATCGACAACTCCAGTGCCTGGCGGAACGACCCCGAGGTCCCCCTGGTGGTGAGCGAGGTCAACCCGCACGCCATCGATGAGCGCCCCCGCGGCATCATCGCGAACCCGAACTGCACCACGATGGCCGTCATGCCGGTGCTGAAGCCTCTCGCCGAGGCAGCAGGGCTCGAACGCCTGATCGTCTCCACGTACCAGGCCGTCTCGGGCTCCGGGCTCGCCGGGGCCCAGGAGCTGCTCGGCCAGGTCGAGGGCGTGCTCGCGCAGGGCGACACCCTGCGGCTCGTGCACGACGGCTCGGCCGTCGACTTCCCCCAGCCCGAGAAGTATGTCGCTCCCATCGCGTTCGACGTCATCCCGCTCGCCGGTTCCATCGTCGACGACGGCCTGAACGAGACCGACGAGGAGAAGAAACTCCGCAACGAGAGCCGCAAGATCCTCGAGCTGCCCGACCTCCGTGTCGCGGGCACGTGCGTCCGTGTGCCGGTATTCACCGGGCACTCGCTGTCGATCCACGCCGAGTTCCGCGACGACGTTACACCGGACCGTGCGCGGGAGATCCTCGCCGACGCCCCGGGCGTCGTGCTCGAAGAGGTGCCGACGCCGCTGTATGCGGCGGGCAAGGATCCGAGCTTCGTCGGTCGCATCCGCGCCGATCAGTCCGCACCGGAGAACAAGGGCCTCGTGCTGTTCGTCAGCAACGACAACCTCCGCAAGGGCGCCGCGCTGAACGCCGTGCAGATCGCCGAGATCGTCGCCGAGCGCCTCGCGGTCTGAGTTCTGCCCAGTTCGAGCGGGAGCCGCAGGCGAACTAGGATGGATGGGTGACTGAATCCGTCGACGTCGTCCTCATCGGTGGTGGCATCATGAGCGCCACCTTGGGCACTCTGCTGCACGAACTCCAGCCGGACTGGAAGATCGTCGCCTTCGAGCGACTGTCCGATGTGGCGGAGGAGAGCTCGAACCCCTGGAACAACGCGGGCACCGGCCACGCAGCGCTCTGCGAGCTGAACTACATGCCGCAGAACGGCGATGCGCCGCTCGATCCGGCCAAGGCCGTCTCGATCAACGAGCAGTTCCAGCAGAGCCGTCAGTTCTGGTCGTCGCTCGTCGAGAAGGGCGTCCTCGACGCCCCGTCGACGTTCATCAACGCCACGCCGCACATGACGTTCGTGCGCGGCGAGAAGGATGTCGCGTACCTCAAGGACCGCTACGAGGTCCTCAAGGAGCAGCCGCTGTTCGAGGGCATCGAGTACAGCGACGATTCCCGCGTCATCAACAAGTGGGCGCCGCTCCTCATGCAGAAGCGCCGCAAGGGCGAGCCCTTCGCGGCCACCCGCGTACCGGCGGGCACCGACGTCGACTTCGGCGCGCTCACCCACCAGCTCTTCGACCACCTCGCGGATGCCGGCGTCGAGCTGCGCACCAACCATGAGGTCCGATCGCTGAAGAAGCAGAAGGACGGCAGCTGGAACCTCAAGTTCCGCAACAGCCTCGGGCACACGCCAGGACGCATCAACGCGAAGTTCGTGTTCGTCGGCGCCGGCGGCTGGGCTCTGAAGCTTCTGCAGCGCTCCGGCATCCCGGAGATCAAGGGCTACGGCGTCTTCCCGATCGGCGGGCAGTTCCTCAAGACCACCAATCCTGCCGTCGTCGCTCAGCACAAGGCGAAGGTCTACTCGCAGGCCTCTGTCGGCGCTCCGCCGATGTCGGTCCCGCACCTGGACACCCGCGTCGTCGACGGCGAGGCGTCCCTGCTGTTCGGCCCGTTCGCGACGTTCAGCCCGAAGTTCCTCAAGAACGGCTCGATGCTCGACATCGTCAGCCAGGTGCGCACGCACAACCTGTGGCCGATGCTGCGGGTCGCGTTCGCGAATCCCGACCTCATCACGTACCTGCTCGGCGAGCTCACCAAGACGCACCGCAAGAAGGTCGACAGCCTGCGCGTGTTCATGCCCACGGCGAAGGACGAGGACTGGACCCTCATCCAGGCCGGCCAGCGCGCTCAGGTCATGAAGAAGGATGCCAAGAAGGGCGGCGTCCTGCAGTTCGGAACCGAGGTCGTCGCGGCCGCCGACGGCTCGATCGCCGGGCTCCTGGGCGCATCGCCCGGGGCCTCGACGGCCGTGCCGATCATGCTCGGACTGCTCAAGAGCTGCTTCCCCGAGCACTACGCCGGGTGGGAGCCCGCGCTGCGCGAGCTCATCCCCACGTACGGACGCACGCTGAACGACGATGCGGCAGCTGCCGATGAGTCGATGTCGGCGACGGCCGACGCGCTGAACATCTCGAAGTGACACGTCGCCGTGGCGAAGCTCTACTTCCGCTACGGAGCGATGAACTCCGGCAAGTCCACGGCGCTGCTGCAGGTCGCATACAACTATGAGGAGCGCGGTCAGCACGTTCTGCTGGCCAAGCCTGAGATCGACACCAAGGGTGCGACCCAGATCGAGAGCCGTCTCGGCGTGACCCGCGAGGTCGACTTCCTCATCCCCGCAGGCGGCGATGCCCGCGAGCTCTTCCGACAGGAACGCGAGCGGATGCAGCGCCGCAGCGCCGAGGGGCTCATCCCCGCCGACCCGATCGATGTCGCCTGTCTGCTGGTCGATGAGGCGCAGTTCCTCACTGCGGACCAGGTGGACGATCTGTTCCGGATCGCCGTTGAAGACGGCATCCCGGTCATGGCCTACGGCATCCGCAACGACTTCCTCACGCACGCGTTCCCCGGATCTGCGCGGCTCCTGGCGATCGCGCACGCGCTCGAGGAGATGAAGACCATCTGCCGTTGCGGGCGCAAGGCCGTATTCAACGGCCGTGTCGTCAGCGGGCGGTTCGTCTTCGACGGCGACCAGGTCGCGATCGACGAGGGTGCACTCGGGGGAGCGCCGGCCGACGTCGTCACGTACGAGTCCCTGTGCGGCAACTGCTACCTCGAGGAGTCCGGCGGACGCCTGGCCTGAGGTCGAGGCTTCGACTCGTTGCTGCGCTCCTCGCTCGGCTCGCTGTGCTCGCTCAACGACCCGCGCGGCGAAGCGCAGCCGCGCATTGCGTGGTCTGACCACACGAGGTACGCTGTGGTCAGACCACAGTGGCGGATGAAGGGGCGAGCAATGGCGGAACGCGCGTGGCAGCTCGTGCTCGAGCGGATCGAACGCGACCTCCTCGACGCGCGCCTCGGACCGGGCGACCGGCTCCCGTCCGAGCGCGAGCTCTCCGCCGAGCTCGGCGTCGGACGCTCGAGCGTGCGCGAGGCGTTCCGCGTCCTCGAGGTGATGGGGCTCATCCGCACAGCGACGGGTTCTGGGCCCTCCTCCGGCGCGATCGTGATCGCCGCGCCCTCCGGTGGGCTGTCGGCGCTGATGCGGCTCCAGGTGGCCGCACAGGGCTTCCCGCTGACGGATGTGGTGCAGACCCGTCTCGTCCTGGAGGATGCCGTCGCGGCATCCCTCGCCTCCGCCGACGTGCGCGACACCGCGGCCGCCCACGACATCCTCGACGCCATGGATGCCGACGACCTCACCGCGGCCGAGTTCCTCGCGCTCGACGCGCACCTGCACCTGGCACTGGCCCGATCCAGCGGCAATGCGGTGATCGCGGCGATGATGGCGGGCCTGCGCACCGCCATCGAGTCGTACGTTCTCGCCGGATCGCAGCAGATCGACGACTGGGATGCCATGACCGTTCGGCTGCGCGCCGAGCACCGCGACATCGTCGCCGCGATCGATCAGGGCGATGCGGGTGCCGCGCGCACCCTGGTCCGCGATCACATCACCGGCTACTACACCGCTGCCGGGCTCACGTCCGGCGCGCACCCCTGAGAGGAACGCCATGGTCCAGCGCCAGCTGCCCAACCCCGCCGAGCTCCTCGAACTGATGAAGTTCAAGAAGCCCGAGCTCGACGGCCGCAAGCGACGCCTGGAGGGTGCGCTGACGATCGCCGATCTCCGCACGATCGCCAAGCGCCGCACTCCGAAGGCCGCCTTCGACTACACCGACGGCTCAGCCGAGGGCGAGATCTCCCTGACGCGCGCCCGCCAGGCCTTCGAGGACGTGGAGTTCCACCCGGGCATCCTCAAGCCGGCACCCGATGTCGACACCAGCGCCGACATCCTCGGCGGGCTCAGCGCCCTGCCCTTCGGCATCGCCCCGACCGGATTCACCCGCCTGATGCAGACCGAGGGTGAGATCGCCGGTGCGGGGGCCGCGGCCGCTGCCGGCATCCCGTTCACGCTCTCCACGCTCGGCACGACCTCGATCGAGGGCGTGAAAGCAGCGAACCCGCACGGGCGGAACTGGTTCCAGCTGTACGTGATGCGCGACCGCGAGATCTCGTACGAGCTCACTCGCCGCGCAGCCGCCTCCGGCTTCGACACCCTGCACTTCACGGTAGACACCCCGGTCGCCGGTGCGCGCCTGCGAGACAAGCGCAACGGTTTCAGCATCCCGCCCCAGCTGACGCTGGGCACGATCATCAACGCGATTCCGCGCCCGTGGTGGTGGTTCGACTTCCTCACGACCCCGAAGCTCGAGTTCGCCTCCCTCAGCACCACAGGTGGCACCGTCGGCGAGCTGCTGGACGCCGCCATGGACCCGACGATCAGCTACGACGACCTCGCCGTGATCCGCGATCTGTGGCCGGGCAAGATCGTCATCAAGGGAGTTCAGAACGTCGAAGACGCCGTGCGACTGCAGGGTGAGGGCGTCGACGGCATCGTGCTCTCGAACCACGGCGGGCGCCAGCTCGACCGGGCGCCGGTCCCGTTCCACCTGCTGCCGAGCGTTCGCAAGGCAGTGGGCGACGACTTCACCGTCATGGTCGACACCGGCATCATGAACGGCGCCGACATCGTGGCATCCATAGCTCTCGGCGCCGACTTCACCCTCATCGGCCGTGCCTATCTGTACGGCCTGATGGCTGGCGGCAGGCAGGGCGTCGATCGCGCGATCGAGATCCTCCGCACCGAGATCGTGCGCACCATGCGCCTGCTGGGCGTCTCGAGCCTCGCCGAGCTGGAGCCGGCGCACGTCACGCAGTTGACCCGCCTCGTCCCTTTGGCGCGGAACGCGGAGGAGACGGCCTCGCGCTGAACGCTACGTCGTCGCCCGCGGGGGCAGAGGCACGATCATCGAGGTCGTGCGGCGGTACTGCGCGTACTCCGGATAGCGTGACGCCGAGATCGATTCGGTGAAGATCGTCGAGCCGATGAACAGAGCGGTCAGCAGAATCGGACCGATGATCGTCCAGTTCAGCGCTCCGCCGATGAATCCGGCACCGGATGCCACGGCCCCTGTCGCGCCGATCGCGTAGAAGACCCACCACTGGGACTGCTCGAAGAAGAAGTTCGGGTGCCGGCTGTAGCGGAACAGCCCGGCAGCGAGGAACCCGGACGCCTCGCCCGCGGCCTTTCGGCGATGGAAGTCCCACTGCTGCTGGTCCGCCACGGTCTCACCGGTGAGCAGAGCCAGGAAGAGCACGCTGAACAGCGCATCCCACACGGTCAAGGGCGCCGGGGTCGTGAGCGCGATGTGCGCCGGAAGGGTGATGAGCACGAGCAGCGTCATCTGGAAGCCGATGATGAACAGCAGGTTGAACGCCTGGAACTGCCAGGGACGCATCCGGCCGCGAAGGATCGCCCACCGATAGTCCTCCGTGCCGGTGTAGCCGCCCTTGCGCGCGAAGTTGAACGTCAACCGAGCGCCCCAGGCCGTCGCGAGCACCGCCATCACGATCAGGCGCGCGGCATCGAAGCCGGCCGTCAGCGCGGCGATCGCGAAGATCCACACGTAGACCACCGGAACGATCGACCACGCCCTGTCCACCCACGATGTGTCGCGGGTGGCTATCGAGAGCACCCAGCAAGCGCCGCTGGCGACGGCTGCGACGACGACGACGAGCGTCAGTGGGTCCATGCCGTCATGCTACGACGGACGGGACTCCATCTGCGGCTGCAGCGTCGGAAGCAGCGCGTCGAGCTCGTCGGCGGTGTTGCGCCAGTCGCTGACGGCGATCGAGCGGACGCCGAGCGCTAGCACGGGGTAGTCGTTGCCGCCCTCATCGAGACGGTCGCCGTAGAACAGCATGTCCGAGAGCGGGATGCCGGTGTGCTCGGCGAGAGACGTCATGCCGTAGGCCTTGTCGATGCCCGCGCGGGTGATGTCGATGGAGGTCGAGCCGCCGGCACGCACCTCGAGCCCTGGCAGGCGGGCGGCGACGGCGTCACGCAGTCGGAGCCGCTTCTGTCCCGTGGGGTCCCAGGCGTGCTTCGCATCGCCGGGCGCCTGCTGGCCCAGCGCCGAGAAGGTGATCTGCGAACCGCGGTCCTCGAGGATCTCGCCCCAGGGGTTCTGCTCCCACAGCCCCAGCCGCTCCGCTTCTTCACGCAGCGCACGAAGGGCGGAGGACTTCTCATCGCCCGAGAGGTCGTGGGCGTACACGGCGACGAAGTCCTCGCCGTCGTGGCGCAGATACCGCGTGCCGCAGGTCGGGAGCAGGTGCAGGCGCGCCAGCTCGGAGGCATTCGCGTCGCCGAGGTGCGCGACCACCTGCGAGCGGAACTGCGTCTCATTGCCGCCCGAGATGATCGCGACGTCGACGACGCGGAGCAGGGCGCGCAGCTGCGCGGCGATCCGCGGGTCGATCGCGCTCTTCGATGCTGCCAGCGTGTCGTCGAGATCGAACGCGACCAGGCGCGGAGGTGTCGGACGCGGTGAAGTCATGATGTCTCCAGGATATGGAAGAAGGCCGCCCGTGAGGGCGGCCTTCCTGCAACGTCGGGGTGACAGGATTTGAACCTGCGGCCTCTTCGTCCCGAACGAAGCGCGCTACCAAGCTGCGCCACACCCCGTTGCAACCGTTTGAGTCTACAGGGAAATATCGGTTGAGCCGAATCGACGGCGGCGCCGCGATCAGGCGGGCGTGTCCCGCGCCGTCAGCGTCAGAAGCGTCGCCTCAGGGCGGCATGCGAACCGCACAGGGGCATAGATCGAGTGCCCGCAGCCGGCGCTGACGTTGAGCGGGATGCTGCGCCCGCCGTGCGTCCAGGTGCTCAGGCCCTTGGCCTGCCCGAGCGGGATGTCGCAGTTGGCGACGAGCGTGCCGTAGAACGGAAGGCAGACCTGCCCGCCGTGCGTGTGCCCTCCGAAGATCGCCTGGGCGCCCAGGTCGGTGAAGCCGTTCAGCACGCGCTGGTAGGGGGCGTGCGTCACTCCGAGCAGGGGAGTGGCGGCATCGTCGCGTCGGTCGAGTTCGGCGATGGCGGGGGGGAGCGCGCCCAGATCGTCCCAGTGGCGGTGGGCGTCGTTCACGCCGAAGAAGTCGACGTCGCGATCACCGACGCGCACGCGCGCGGCGGCGTTGTTGAGATCGGCCCAGCCGAGCTCCTCCGTGAAGAACGCGTCGAGCCCGGCGGTGTCGAGGTGCTCCGGTTTCACATGTCGCTTCGAGGGGCCGGCGAAGTAGAGCAGCGGATTCTTCGCGGTCGGCCCGTGCACGTCGTTGGATCCGTGCACGAAGACCCCTGGCGTCCCGGCGAACGGCTCGAACGCGCGGCGGATGCCGTCGAGACCGTCCCGATGCCCCAGGTTGTCGCCGGTGTTGACGACGAGATCGGGCTCGAGATCGGCCAGCGATGCCAGCCATTGCTGCTTCCGGCGCTGCCACGGCGCCATGTGCGCATCCGAGACGTGCAGCACTCGGAGCGGCGCGGAGCCTGCGGGAAGGGCGGCAGCCGTCGCCTCGCGGACCGTGAACAGGTATCGCTCGATGCCGATGCCCCACACTGCGCAGGCAGCGCCGACGGCCCCCACCGCGCCGAGCGCGATGAGGGCCGGATGCGGCGCGCGTGCGTTCAATCGTCCCCGCCGGCGCACAGCAGCATGACCGTGGTGCCTGGTGCTGCTTGACCCTTGCCCGGATTCTGCGCGGCGACGTCGTCGCCCTCGGAGCATCCATTGGAGTCGACGGTGAACCCGGCCTTCTCGATCGCGTTCTTCGCCTGCGCGAACTTCGAACCGACCACGTTCGGCACCTCAGCAGTCTTCGGCTTGCCGCTGCTCGGTGAGATCGTCACGGTCGTGCCGCTGGTGACGCGGCCGGCCCCAGGGCTCTGCTCGGCGACCATGTCCTTGGCGAGGTCGCTGTCGACGGCCGGGCCCACCGTGACGGAGAAGCCGGCGTTGCGCAGGGTCGTGGTCGCCTCGTCGACGGACATGCCGACGACGCTCGGCAGGTTCACGAGGACCTGGCGGGTGAGGTTCTTGTCCGGCTGAGGGAAGGGATCTCCGCCGCCGAGGACCTGGTTGGCGGCGCGCTGCATGTCGCGGGCGACGAGGTAGCGGATGTTCTCCAGCAGGTTTCCGTTGTACATGTAGCCCCACATGTTCTCGGAGCCTTCGGTGCGGCCGACGAACACGGCGGTGGTCGCCTTCGTGCTGGACTCGATCATCATCGTGGTGATCTTGTTGTGCGAACCGGTCTTGCCGATCAGGGGAGTGCCGTCCCAGGGGTTGGCCTGCGAACCGGTTCCGCCGGATGCCATCACGCCCTGCAGCGCGTAGGCGGCCGTGGCAGCGACCTCGGGCGTGATCACCTGAGAGCAATCGGCCGCGGGAACGGGCAACTCCTCGCCCTTCTGGTTGACGACCTTGTCGATCGCGCGGGGCTCGCAGTACACGCCCTTGTTGGCGACCGTGGCGTACGCGCCGGCCATGTCCAGAGGCGAGATGAACTTCGAACCAAGCACCGATTCGAACGAGCCGTTCGAATCGTACGTCTTCGTGCCGTCTGCGACATTCACGCCCATGCGATCGGCGACCTTGTTGATGTCGCAGAGGTCGAGCTTCGACGCCATGGCGAAGTAGCCGGAGTTCAGCGAGTTCCGCGTGAACACCATCGGAGATCCCTGGTAGCCGGGCGCGTCTCGGAAGTTGCCGACGGTCTTCGTATCGAAGGGGCCGCCCATGCCCGTGCACGAGTCGGTCATGTTCAGGCGCTGGTTGTTCCCGTTCAGGCTCTCGTTGACCGAATGACCCTTCTCGAGCCAATCGATGAGCGTGAACAGCTTGTACGACGAGCCGACCGGGAATCCGCCCGAGCCACCGTGCTTCTTGTCCGAGGCGTAGACGAGGCTCGAGTACGCCTGGTCATCCGTCTTGGTCTCACGGAACGTGGTGTTCTGCGTCATCGCCAGGATGCGCCCTGTGCCCGGCTCGACCGTGACGCCCGCGGCACCGAAGTGCTTGTTATCGAAGTTCGCGGGCACGCGATCCTTGAGCGCGGTGACGGCGGGGTTCTGGATGCGCATGTCCAGCGAGGTGTAGATCTGCAGGCCGTCCCGCTGCAGAGCACGGGTGCGCTCCGCGAGGTTCGAGCCGAAGGATTCGTCGTCGAGGATGAGCGTCTGCACGTACTTGCAGAAGTACGCGTTGTTCCCGGCCGCGCCGCATCCCTGCGTCGGCGCCTTGATGTCGGGAACAATATCCGACGCGTCGGCCTCGTCGTACTGCGCCTGAGTGATCTTGCCGTCGGCGAGCATGCGCACGAGAACGTAGTGGCGGCGGTCCTTGGTCAGGGCCCAGCCGTCCGCCTCGCCGTTGACGCCCTCGCCGGCGTCGTTCGTGAGAGTGCCGTCCTTCTTGTCGATGCGGAACGTGTTCGGGTTCTGCACGATGCCGGCCAGCGTCGCGGCCTGGGCGACGGTCAGCTTGGCGGCGCTGGTGTTGAAGTAGTAGTTCGCCGCGGCCTCGATGCCGTAGACGGTTCCGCCGAAGCTGGCGATGTTCAGGTATCCGAGCAGGATGTCGTTCTTCGAGTAGTCCTTCTCGATCTGGATCGCGTAGCGCATCTCCTGGAGCTTGCGCTCGACGCCGTCGGCGCCCGTGGCGTTCGTCGCATCGAGCCAGCACTGTGCGATCTTGTCGTCGTAGCCCTCCGTGCCGGGGAGCACGTTCTGCTCGCACTGCTGGACGAGCACGTTCTTGACGTACTGCTGGCTGATCGTCGAAGCGCCGCGCGATGAAGTGCCCCGGACGTTGTCGACGAGCGCCTTGACCGTGGCGCCGAGGTTGATGCCGCCGTGCTCGTAGAAGCTCTTGTCCTCGCTGGAGAGGATCGCGTCGTACATCACCGGGCTGATCTCGTCGAACTCGACCTGCTGACGGTTCTGATCGAAGAACGTCGCGAGCTTGAGCGGCTTGCCGTCTTCACCGACTCCGTAGATCGTGCTCGGTTCCATCGGCTCGTCCGGCTTGAGATACGAGGGGAGTTTCTCGAACAGGTCGAGAGCGCTCGAGCCGGCGGCACCGGCGACAGCGAGTGCGGGGGTGACCGTTGCGGTCACCAGGAGTCCGGCGACCACGCTGAGCCCGACCAGGCCGAGCAGTCCGCCGAGCACGCCTGATGCCGTGCGATTCTTCTGGGGCATACGCTAGATGGTAGGGGAGTTCCCTGAATAACCGCCCTTGACGCACGGGATCCCGTCGTCACCGACGCCAGGAGTGCCATGACCACGTGGGAGTACCTCACCACCCCGCTGCTGATCCACAACACCGCCGCGATCCTCAACAACTGGGGCAAGCAGGGGTGGGAGCTCGTGCAGGTCGTGCAGGGCCCTGAAGGCGGGCTCGTCGCCTACTTCAAGCGCCCGGTGACGGGGGACGGCTCGAACACCGCCGGCCTCGCCGCTGCCGAGCAGGCCGCCCGCCAGTTCGACGGAGGCACCGCATGAGCGTCGCCGCACGCCTCGCAGAGCTCGGAATCGAGCTGCCGGAGGTCGCAGCACCCGTCGCCGCGTACGTCCCCGCAGCCGTCCACGGCGGACTCGTGTACACGTCGGGTCAGCTGCCGTTCACCGCAGGAACTCTGCCGGCGACAGGCAAGGTCGGCGCCGAGGTGTCGGTGGAGGACGCACAGGGCTACGCCCGCACTTGCGCCCTGAACGCGCTCGCCGCGGCCGCATTCGCGGCCGGGGGCCTCGATCGGATCGGCGGCGTGCTGCGCGTGGGCGGATTCGTGGCATCCGACCCGTCGTTCTCCGGGCAGCCCGGTGTCATCAACGGCGCGAGCGAGGTGCTGGGCGAGATCTTCGGCGATGCGGGCAGGCATGCCCGCGCAGCCGTCGGCGTCGCCGTGCTGCCTCTGGACAGCCCCGTCGAGGTCGAGGTCACCTTCATCCTCGCCTGACCCGGTCCGTGCAGTACGGAGGCCGCCCGCGCCCATGGCGCCGGCGGCCTCCGTTGCTGTTCGAGGGTCAGACGTGCACGTGGCGCCTCGCCCGGAGAGATGAGCCGACCAGCGACCCGGCCCCGAGCGCGAGCAGTGCAGCACCCACCCAGGGAGCCGCACTCGACTCGGAGCCGGTCGCTGCCAGTTCGCCGCGCCCCACGGTCACCGCGGCGACCACGGTGAGGCCGATGTCGTCGAAGCTGATGATGACGTGGTGCTCGCCGTCCTCGACGGCGGCGAGATCGAAGTGGCCAGTGATGGCTCCGCCGTCCCACTGGACGGTGCCGATCGAGACCGGGGTCGATCGCATGTTGCCGATGATCGCCGACCGCGAGTCTTGCATCTTCTTGACGAAGTCCGTCATCATGTCGAACGATTCATTGCGCTTGTTCGACAGGCTGGCCAGCCGCAGCATGTCCATCTGCTGGGTGTTCGTGACGGAGTCGAGTTCGATGCGCAACGATGCGACGAGCGAGGCGGCGGCCGTTCTCGCCTCGGGGGAATCCGAAGTCGCCGAGAGGAGATCGTGCGACTCCACCGCCGCGCCTGCGGCCGTGACCGCAACGGCCAGCGATCCATCAGCCGGAGCGGCGACGTATGCGCGGAGGGCCGAGATGGCCTTGTTGAGTGTGGCGATGCGGGCGTTGCGTTTCTGCACATCCGTGAGCTGCGAAGACAGCTGCTGGTCGAGCAGCTGAGCGCGCCTATCCTGGACGGCGAGCAGAGCTCCCTCGAGATCGAACGCGGTGAGCGAGATCTGGTTCACTGTCAACCCCGGTATGTCGGCGACGACCGGCGACAGCAACTGGGCTGCGGCGGCCGCCTTGTCCGGCGTCGGCTGCTGTGCGAGGCCGAGCGCCTGGCCCGAGGCGTTGAGAAGGGGGACTGCGCTGTTCGGCGTGCCTGCCGCGGTCGCGAGCAGAGTTGCAAGCTCGGATTCCGATATGCCGCTGAACACGTCAGTGAGGCCAGTGCCATCGGGGCGGTGGAAGAACGCGATGTAGGGCTGCTGAACCGGGTCGATGGAGGGTGCGGTCGGAGTCGGAGTCGGAGTCGGAGTCGAGGGAGCGGGGGTCGGAGTCGGAGTCGGAGTCGGAGTCGAGGGAGCCGGGGTCGGGGTCGGAGTCGACGGCGAGGGAGTCGGAGCCGGGGTCGGAGTCGGAGTCGGAGTCGCGCTGTCCGCGGTGAGCGCGAACGACCGGGCCACATCGACGCCGCTGGGGCTTTCGACGCCGCGGGGAAGGGCGAAGGCGGGGTTGGTCGATGGTTGCACGTCCGTGAGCGTGAAGCCCGTGGCGGGCTCGAAGGAGATGCTGTAATCGTCTGTGGATGTCGTCGGTAGGGCGCCGGAGGTGAAAGTGCCGTCGGCGGCGACGGCGATGCGCTGCACGGCCGTGCCGCCGCTGAGAATCGTGATGCTCGAGCCGGAGAGGTCTGAGACGGCTCCCGCATCCGTCGTCGCCGTCACCGACCCGCCTATGGCGCCGAATGAACCTCCCAGCACGAGGGAGACCGGATCGCCCAGGGCGGGGTTGAACTCGGTCCGCGCCGCGGAGTCGACGAGGTCGCCGATGGCGCCGCGCCAGGATGCCTCGGCGATGAAGCTGGTGTCGGTCGCCGGCACTTCGAGAGAAACGGTTCCGTCGGCGCCCGTGACGCCGGTGGCGATCACCTGCTCGGGGTCGTCTGCGGGGTGCACGCTCACGGTCGTGCCGCCCAGCGGTGCCGAGGCCACGTCGTCCGAGATCGTCGTCGTGATGAGCACACGTTCGGCTTCAGCGGCGTTGGCGGTCAACGGCAGCGTCACGAGGACGAGTCCGGTGATCGTTGACAGCGCCCCGAGGGTGCGCACACGTGGCATCCGGTCGCGACGACGTGGTTCGGTGAGGCGGGGCATGGCGATCCCTTCTGATCGTTCTCCGCTAAGTATGGACTAGGTCCAAACTTGCATACAAGCCAAGTATTGATGAACGTAGGATGGCATCCGGATCGAGGGGAGAGTGATGACCGAAGGGCTCAGAGAGCGCAAGATGCGTATCGCGCGTCGCGCGATGGAAGAAGCGGCGGTCGGGCTCGCCTACGACGACGGTGTGCAGGCGGTGACGGTCGACCGCGTCTGCGCGATTGCGATGGTTTCGCGCAGCACGTTCTTCAACTACTTCCCGTCGCTCGAACACGCGATCTTCGGACCCGCGTTGACATACGACCTCGCTCTTACCGAGCGCATCCTCGCGGCGCACGAGGACGATCTCGTGGTCGCGGCCTCATTGATCGTGATGGAGTCCGTACGCGGGCAACGGGATGACGAACTCCTGCGCAAACGATTCGCGCTCTTCGCGCGCGAGCCTGGAACGACGACGACGGTGTCGTGGGCAGCGGGGACGAGTCGCGCCGGCCTGCAGGACGTGATCAGGAGCTGGCTCGATGAGCATCCGGCATCCGCTCGTCTGGTGGACGCCGATCACGCCACCGAGGCGCGGATGATCGTGAACTTCTCCGTCACACTCGGCGACGAGGTCATGCGGCTGGTCGGCGAGGGCGGAGCGGACTTCCCGTTCGACCCTGCAGTGTTTCGCACCGTGCGCGAGCGGATGCAGGCCCTCAGCGTCCCCGCGCGGTGAGCGCCCCGCACCACGAGCAGCGGCACGAGGCGTTCGAGGACCTCGCTACTTCACCTGCGCTGAGATGATGCTCATCACCGCGGTGTCCGCGAGCGTCGTGGTGTCTCCGACTTCGCGCCCTTCGGCGACGTCGCGCAGCAGGCGTCTCATGATCTTGCCTGAGCGGGTCTTCGGCAGCTCGCCCACGATGTAGACGTCGCGGGGGCGAGCGATCGCGCCGATCTGCTCGCCGACCCAACCGCGCAGCTGCGTGGCGAGACCGGCCGGGTCGTGGGCCGCGAGGTAGCTCTCCTTGATGATCACGAAGGCGACCACGGCCTGCCCGGTGGTCTCATCCGACGCTCCGACCACCGCGGCCTCGGCCGTGGCCTCGTGCGCGACGAGCGACGATTCGATCTCGGCGGTCGAGAGCCGGTGCCCGGAGACGTTCATGACGTCGTCCACCCGACCGAGCAGCCACAGATCGCCGTCGGCGTCGAGACGCGCACCGTCGCCGGCGAAGTAGTATCCCTGCTTCTCGAACTTCTCCCAGTAGGTCTCCTTGTAGCGCTCCGGGTCGCCCCAGATCCCGCGCAGCATGCTCGGCCACGGCTCCGTGATCACCAGCAGGCCGCCGTTGCCGTTGCCGACCTCGTTGCCGCCCTCGTCCACGACGTCGATCGAGATGCCTGGCACCGGGACCTGCGCCGAACCCGGCTTGGTGGCGGTGATGCCGGGCAGGGGAGAGACCATGATCGCTCCGGTCTCGGTCTGCCACCATGTGTCGACGATCGGCGCCCTGTTCCCGCCGATGACCTCGCGGTACCACATCCACGCCTCGGGGTTGATCGGCTCTCCGACCGATCCGAGCACACGGATCGAAGACAGGTCGAACTTCTGCGGGATCGCACGACCGGATTTCATGAACGAGCGGATCGCGGTCGGCGCGGTGTAGAAGATGCTCACACCGTACTTCTGGATGATCTCCCACCAGCGACCGGGGTGCGGGGCGTCGGGGGTTCCTTCGTAGAGCACCTGCGTGGCGCCGTTCGCGAGCGGGCCGTACGTGACGTATGTGTGACCGGTGACCCACCCGATGTCGGCCGTGCACCAGTACACGTCGCTCTCCGGCTTCAGATCGAACACGTTGCGGTGGGTGTAGGCGGCCTGGGTCAGGTACCCGCCGGAGGTGTGCAGGATGCCCTTCGGCTTTCCGGTGGTGCCGGAGGTGTACAGGATGAAGAGCGGGTTCTCGGCGGGGAACGGCTGCGCGACGTGCTCGGCGGACGCGGCCGGCACGACATCGTGCCACCACAGGTCGCGACCGTCGACCCAGTCGACCTCGTTCTCGCCGCGCTTGACCACGAGCACGTGCTCGACCGTCTGCTGCTCGCCGAAGCGGTCATCGCTGAGCGCCTGATCGACCGCTGGCTTCAATGGCGAGACCTTGCCCTTGCGGTAGCCGCCGTCGGCGGTGATGACGATCTTGGCGCCGGCGTCGTCGATGCGTGAACGGAGGCTCTCGGCACTGAATCCGCCGAACACGACCGAGTGGATCGCGCCGAGCCTGGCCACGGCGAGCATCGAGGCGACCGCCTCGGGGATCATCGGCAGGTAGATGGCGACGCGGTCGCCGGCGCCGACCCCCAGTCCCTCGAGAACGTTGGCCACGCGCTTGACCTCGTCGGTGAGCTCCGCGTAGGTGATCCGGCGCTCATCGCCGGGCTCTCCTTCCCACAGCAGCGCGACACGGTCGCCGTTGCCTGCCTCCACGTGGCGGTCGAGGCAGTTGTATGCGACGTTGAGCTCGCCGTCGTCGAACCACTTCGCGAACGGCGGTGCCGACCAGTCGAGCACGCGGGTGAAGGGCTTCTGCCAGTGCAGCAGGTCGCGCGCCTGATCGCCCCAGAACCCCTCGCGATCGGCGGCGGCGCGTTCGTAGATTTCCGGCTTCGCCACGGCCGCCGCGGCGAACCCGTCGGACGGCGGGAACTGCCGGGTCTCGTCGAGGAGATGGTCGATCTGGCTGCTCATGGCATGCGCTCCTTTGCGATGGACGAGGTCGTGCACTGGTCACGACACTGACACGTGAATCTAGTCTCGCGCACTTCCCGTCAGTACCGCCGAAAGTGGGTACGAACCGTTCACGGCAGTCTCTCTGCACCTGCCGCGGCGGTCGGAGGTTGCGCACAGAGCGTGGGAATCAGGGGCCCAGGGGAGCGTCGACCCGCATACCGTCGGGGCATGCCGCAGCCGTTCATCATCCAACCTCGAGCGTCGTCGGTCGTGCCAGGAACGCGTGCTGCTTCGGCGCCCGACCTGGATGCCGCCCTCGGGCCCCTCGCTGCGCATTGTGCGGATCCGCTCGTCACCGACCTGTTCGTCAACGGCTCCGACGGGCTGTTCATCGACCGCGGGGCGGGCGTCGAGCGCGTAGCGGGCTGGGCGGCATCCGAGCGAGAGGTCCGCGACCTCGCCGTCGCGCTCATCGGCGCCGGCGGCCGACATCTCGACGACCAGTCGCCCTGCGTCGACGTGCGGCTCGCGTCCGGCATCCGCGTCCACGCCGTGCTGTCACCGGTATCGACTTCCGGCACCGCCGTCTCCGTACGCATTCCCCGTGTCGGGGCGACCGATCTGGAAGCGCTCGCAGCCCTCGGCGCTTTCGACGCCGCCCGACGCGCCTGGCTCGAGACGCTCGTCGCCGCTCGGGCGAACATCCTCATCACCGGCGGTACCGGTACGGGCAAGACGACGCTGCTGGCAGCGCTGCTGAGAGAAGTCCCGGCCCATGAGCGGATCGTGACGATCGAGGATGTCGCGGAGCTCCGCCCCGAGCATCCGCATCACGTCGCCCTGGAAGCTCGGCAGTCGAATCTCGAGGGCGCCGGCTCCATCACGCTCGCTCGGCTGGTCAGGGAGTCGCTGCGCATGCGCCCCGATCGCCTCGTGGTCGGCGAATGTCGCGGCGAGGAGGTGCGCGAACTGCTCTCTGCGCTGAACACCGGCCACGACGGCGGAGCCGGAACCCTTCACGCGAGCGGCCTCACGGATGTGCCCGCACGGCTGGAGGCCCTCGGCGCACTCGCGGGGATGGATGCGACGGCGCTGGCGCGCCAGGTCGTCAGCGCCTTCACCGTCGTGCTGCACCTGGCGCGCGGATCGGACGGGGTGAGGCGGCTCGAGAGCGCCGGGCGGTTCCGTCTTCGCGGCGAGCGGCTCGACATCGAGCAGGTGCAGCCGTGGTGATCGGACGGCGCCGAGTCGCCGCTGTCGCCGGGGCTGAGGC
Source organism: Microbacterium sp. Bi121 (assembly GCF_918698005.1). GTDB lineage: Bacteria > Actinomycetota > Actinomycetes > Actinomycetales > Microbacteriaceae > Microbacterium. The sequence goes on along the minus strand of NZ_CAKKLJ010000006.1, from coordinate 177,354 downwards.
CGCAGCCGTCTCGGTGCGGACGCTCGCGGTGCTGCTGCAGGCAGGAGCGGTGCCGCTGAACGCGTGGCGGCATCTCGCGAACTCCGGAGACGTGAGCGCGCAGCGGGTCATCGACCGCTGCGACGAAGGCAGTCAGCTCATCGCGGCCATCGAAGCGGAGGGCGGCGCGTGGCGCGACCTCGCTGCGGCGTGGGAGGTCGCGACGACTGTCGGCGCACCGCTCGCCGAGGTGCTCCGCTCGCTCGCCGAGAGCATGCGGGATGCCGCATCCGCCGCCGACGACGTGCGGATCGCGCTCGCGGAGCCCGCCGGCACGGCCCGGCTGCTGCTGTGGATGCCGCTCGCCGGACTGCTGCTCGGATTCGCGCTCGGGTTCGACACGCTCGGCATCCTCGTCACGAATCCGATGGGCACGGCTTGCCTGGTGGCGGGGCTGCTGCTCGTGCTGTGCGCGCGGCTGTGGACCGGACGGCTGCTGCGACGCGCTCAACCAGACCCCGGCAGCCCAGGCATGCATGCGGAACTCGTCGCGGTCGCCCTCTCAGGCGGGGCGTCGATCACTCGTTCGCTGCAGCTGGTCGACGACACTCCTGCGCGTGATCATTTGCAGGGCGATCGCACGACCGCTGTGCTCGAGCTCTCGCGCGCAGCCGGTGTGCCGGCGGGGGAACTGCTGCGCGCGGCCGCGGCTCAGGACCGGCACGACGCCCGCGTGCAGGGCCGCGTGCGGGCAGCGAAGCTCTCGTCGCAGCTGCTGATCCCGCTCGGCGCCTGCACGCTCCCGGCCTTCCTGCTGCTGGGGGTCGCGCCCCTCATCCTGTCGGTCCTCGCTTCGACCCCGCTGCCGATCTGAGCAGCACCACAAGAAAGAAGGAACACATGAACACCATCCCCACCCTCACCAGACGCCGTGCATCGTCACTGTTCACCGACGAGTCCGGGGCCGCAACGGCCGAGTACGCGATCACGACGATGGCCGCTGTGGCCTTCGCCGGGCTCCTGGTGGTCATCATGCGGTCGGACGAGGTGCGCGGCATCCTCACCGATCTCGTGCGCCGGGCGCTCACCGTGTCGTGACCGGCATGTGCGCGAAGCACGATGCGGAGCGCGGCTCCGTCGCCGCCGAACTCGCCCTCGCCCTGCCCGCGGTCGCGCTGACGCTGCTGCTGGGTGCGGGGGCGCTCGGAGCGGCGGCGCAACTGGTCTCGGTTCAGGATGCCGTCGCCGACGCCGCGCGCCTCCTCGGCCGCGGCGAGAACGAGGCGTCGGCGCACGCCGCGGTCGCGGCGTCGGTTCCCGGTGCGCACGTCAGCAGTGAGATCCGTGGTGAGTTCGTCTGTGTCAGCGCGCGGATCGATGCGCGGGTCGGGCGGCTCATCAGCATCCCCCTGTCCGCGTCGAGCTGTGCTCTGACCGGAGGCCTGTGATGGCGGGCGCCGCGCTGTCGGCGAGCATCCTCGCCGTCTCGGCCGCGCTCGCGGTCGGACTCGCAGCCGTCGGCGGTGCCGCTGTCACTGCCCAGCGCGTTGCGGGAGCAGCGGATGCTGCGGCCCTGTCGGCTGCGGATGCCGCATCCGGGGCGATCATCACCGACGACGAGCCGTGCGCGCTCGCCGCGCGGGTCGCCGCGGCGTCCGGCGCGACGCTGACGGCGTGCACCGTCGACGGCTTCGTGGCGACCGTGCGTGTCGAAGCGGCGTACGCTGGTCTTGCTGCCGTCTCCCGAGCCCGCGCAGGGCCGCCCGAGGGATTCTGACGGCACCACTCCCGAGACTCCGCTCACGGCTCCGCTGTGAACGCGCCACGACCGTGGTGTGTATGGTGTGCTTCGAAGAAAGGACGCACCCTTGGCTGAAGGCAAGAAGCTCGTCATCGTCGAGTCCCCGACGAAGATGCGGTCGATTCAGGGGTACCTCGGCGACGACTACGAGGTGCTCAGCTCCGTCGGCCATATCCGCGACCTCGCAGACAAGAAGGACATCCCGGCCGCTGACAAGCAGGCGTACGGGAAGTACTCCATCGACATCGACAACGGCTTCGACCCGTACTACGTCGTCTCCGATCGCAAGACCAAGACGGTCGCCGAACTGAAGCGCGCACTGAAGCACGCCGACGAGCTCCTGCTCGCCACTGATGAGGACCGCGAGGGCGAGGCCATCGCCTGGCACCTGCTCGAGACGCTCAAGCCCAAGGTGCCCGTGAAGCGCATGGTGTTCCACGAGATCACCAAGGACGCCATCCGCGCCGCTGTCGGCAACACCCGCGAGCTCGACCTCGCGCTCGTCGACGCGCAGGAGACCCGCCGCATTCTTGATCGCCTCTACGGCTGGGACGTCTCGCCCGTGCTCTGGTACAAGGTCAAGACCGGGCTGTCCGCCGGGCGGGTGCAGTCCGCCGCGACGCGCATGATCGTCGAGCGGGAGCGCGAGCGGATGGCGTTCGTCTCCGCCGACTACTGGGACGTCGAAGCAGCCGCATCGAGCGGCACGTCATTCCGTGTGCGCCTGGTGCGCGTCGACGGGGGCCAATTGGCCCGCGGAACCGACTTCGACGACACCGGAAAGCTCAAGAAGGCCGTCGTCGTCCTCTCCGAGAAGGACGCCACCTCGCTCGCGCACGCCGTCGACGCCGCCGGTGCCGGAACCGTCACGAAGGTGGAGGCCAAGCCAGGAACGCGCAGCCCGTACGCCCCCTTCACGACCTCCACACTGCAGCAGGAAGCCGGTCGGAAGCTCTCGATGAGTGCCAAGCAGGCGATGAGCGTCGCCCAGCGCCTGTACGAGAAGGGCTTCATCACCTATATGCGAACCGACTCGGTCGCGCTCAGCACTCAGGCGGTGCAGGCGGCGCGCAGCCAGGCAGTCGCGCTCTACGGAGACAGCGCCGTGCCGCTGAAGCCCCGGGTGTACAAGTCCAAGAGCAAGAACGCGCAGGAGGCGCACGAGGCGATCCGCCCGTCGGGGGAGAACTTCCGCAAGCCGGCATCCGTCTCGGGCGAGCTCGATCGCGAAGAACTGCGCCTGTACGACCTGATCTGGAAGCGCACCGTCGCCAGCCAGATGGCCGACGCGAAATACGAGACCACGACGGTCACGATCTCTGTGAGCGCCGACGGCAAGAACGCCGAGTTCACGGCATCCGGCACCGTCTACACGTTCAAGGGCTTCCTCGACGCCTACGAGGAGGGCAAGGACGAGAAGCGCGGCGACGCCGACGCCGAGTCCGACCAGTCGCTTCCCGCCGTCGCGGTCGGCGACGAGCTCGCGATGTCGGATGCCGAGGCGAAGGGGCACAAGACCACGCCTAAGCCCCGCTACACCGAGGCATCGCTGGTCAAGGCGCTGGAGGAGCACGGCATCGGCCGCCCCTCGACGTTCGCCAGCATCATCGGCACGGTCATCGATCGCGGCTACGCGACCAAACGGGGCCAGGCGCTCGTGCCGACGTGGATGGCGTTCAGCGTCGTCCGGTTGCTCGAGGAGCACTTCGCCGACCTCATCGACTACGACTTCACCGCAGCGCTCGAGGACGACCTCGATGCGATCGCCCGCGGCGAGCAGAAGCGCGTCGAGTGGCTGCACTCGTTCTACTTCGGGTCCGACGCGCACGTCGGACTGCGTCAGGTCGTCGACAACCTCGGTGAGATCGACGCGCGCGCGCTGAACTCGACCCGGATCACGGAGAACGCCACGCTCCGATTCGGCAAGTACGGTCCGTACCTCGAGGTCGTCGACCCCGCCAAGCCGGATGAGCGCGGCCGCATCGTGAACGTCCCGGAGGACCTCGCGCCGGATGAGCTCACCGCGGCGAAGGCGCAGGAGCTCATCGACGCACCCGTCGCCGGTGACCGTGTTCTCGGGGAGAACCCCGAGAACGGTCGCGTCATCGTGGTCAAGGACGGCCGCTACGGCCCCTACGTGCAGGAGAACCTGCCCGAGGACGACGCCGTCGTCGACGAGGAGACCGGCGAGGTCGTCGAAGCGCCGAAGAAGAAGACGGCGAAGAAGGATGCGCCCAAGCCCCGCACCGGGTCGCTGTTCCGCTCGATGTCGGTCGACACCGTCGATCTCGACACCGCGCTGAAGCTGCTCAGCCTCCCGCGCGTCGTCGGCGTCGACCCCGAATCGGGCGATGAGATCACGGCGCAGAACGGACGCTACGGCCCCTACCTGAAGAAGGGCACCGACTCGAGGTCTCTCGAGAGCGAGCAGCAGATCTTCGACGTGACGCTCGAGCAGGCTCTGGCGATCTACGCCCAGCCGAAGTACGGCGCCGGTTCCCGCCGAGCCTCCAGCGCGCTCGCCGAGTTCGACGCCGACCCTGTGAGCGGCAAGCCGATCCGGGTGCGTGACGGACGCTTCGGCCCGTACGTCACCGACGGCGAGACGAATGTGACCATCCCTCGCGGTCAGAAGCCAGAGGACATCACGTTCGAGATCGCGGTGCAGATGCTCGCCGACAAGCGGGCCAAGGGCCCGGCTCCGAAGCGCGGCGCGAAGAAGGCTCCGGCGAAGACAGCGGCCAAGAAAGCACCGGCGAAGAAGGCCGCGGCCAAGAAGTCGCCAGCGAAGAGCGCGGCCGCCAAAACGGATGCCGAGAAGGCCGCTGCGCGCTCGGCCGCGGCGAAGAAGGCTGCTGCCACCCGCGCGGCGAACGCCGCGAAGCAGCGCACTGAGCCTGCCGAAGTGAAGGCGAACGCGTGACCGCAGGCCGCGGCCTCTGGATCACGCTCGAGGGCGGCGATGGCTCGGGCAAGACGACCCAGGCCGAACGACTGGAGGCGTGGTTGGCCGATGCCGGTCGCACGGTTCTGCGCACCCGCGAACCGGGCGGCAGCGAGGTCGGCCAGTTGATCCGCGACATCGTGCTGCATCACCGCGGCGACATCGCGCCCCGCGCGGAAGCGCTGCTCTACGCCGCCGACCGCGCGCACCATGTCGCGACGGTGGTGACCCCGGCGCTCGGGCGCGGTGAGATCGTGCTGCAGGACCGCTACCTGGACTCGTCCGTCGCCTACCAGGGCGCGGGGCGGGTACTCGACGGAACCGAGGTGCGCGACCTGTCGCTGTGGGCGACCGAGGGAGCGCTGCCCGATCTCACCGTGCTGCTCGATCTGGATCCGGTCGCAGCCAGGAAGCGGCTCGACTCGGCGGACAAGCCGTTCGACCGCCTTGAGGCGGAGAAGCTAGACTTCCACACTCGCGTCCGAGAGGCGTACCTCGCGTTGGCGGATGCCGAGCCGGATCGATTCCTCGTGCTGGATGCCGCGGCATCCGCCGATGCGATCGCCGACGCGATCCGCACTCGCGTCTCGACCCTCCTCTGACCCGCCCTCACAGGCCCGTCCGGCGAGCAGGCCGTGTCGGCGGCGACAGTTAGGCTGAGACCATGACCGCGACCCTCGCTCCGTTCCCCTGGACGGACGTGTGGGGGCAGGACGACGCGGTCGAGACGCTCAGGTCCGCGGCAGCCGATCCCGCCTCGCTGTCCCACGCATGGTTGATCACCGGCCCACCAGGATCAGGACGATCGACTCTGGCCTACGCGTTCGCCGCCGCGCTGATCGCCGACACCCCCGATGACGAGCAGACAATGCGCCAGGTGCTCGCCGGCACGCATCCCGACGTGACGGCGCTGCGCACCGACAAGGTCATCATCACGATCAAAGAAGCGCGGGCCCTGGTCGAGCGGTCGTACTTCTCGCCGTCCGCCGGGCGCTACCGGGTCATCGTCGTCGAGGATGCGGACCGCATGGTCGAGCGCACCTCGAACGTTCTGCTCAAGGCGCTCGAGGAGCCGCCGGAGAGGACCGTCTGGGTCCTGTGCGCACCGAGCGAAGCCGATCTGCTGCCGACCATCCGCTCACGGGTGCGTCCGCTGAGGCTGCGTGAACCCGACGTCGACGATGTCGCGCGCTTGATCGTGGAGCGCACCGGAGCTGCTCCCGAGGTGGCGGAGCAGGCGGCCCGCCACTCGCAGCGTCACATCGGAATGGCTCAGCGCCTCGCGACCGACGAGTCGGCCCGTCGCCGGCGCGACAGCACGCTGCGATCGGTGCTGTCCGTGCGCGGTGTCGGCAGCGCGGTCGAAGTCGCCGGCGACATCATCCAGGCAGCGACCGACGACGCCAAGGCGCTCACCGCCGAACGCGATGCGTCCGAGCGCGCGTCTCTGCTGCGCACGGTCGGTATCGCTGAGGGCCAGGCTGTGCCGCCGGCGCTGCGCGCCCAGATCTCGGCTCTCGAGGACGACCAGAAGAAGCGCTCCACCCGCAGTCTGCGCGATGGCATCGATCGTGTGCTCACCGACATGCAGTCGATGTTCCGCGACGTGGTGATGCTGCAGTACGGTCGCGGCGACGACCAGATCAACCGCGAGCTGGGATCCGAGCTCGCCGCGCTGGCCACGGCGTGGCCGATGGAACGTACGCTGGTGGTGCTCGATCATCTGGCCGAGACCAGGGAGTCGCTGGAGCGCAACATCGCTCCGACGCTGGCCCTGGAGAGTTTGCTCGTGACGGTCGCGAGCGGGAGGAAACCGTGAACACTCGACAGACTTCTCGCCTGCGGCGGATCGCGGCGATCGCGGCAGGGCTCGTCGCGGCATCCATGATGCTGAGCGGATGCCTGTACGCGATGATCCCGGAGGGCGCGGCCCCCCGTCCGTCGGTGACGAACACCCCGGACACCGAGGGCGTGTCCGCTGAGCTTCTGCCGTACTACGAGCAGACGCTCGAGTGGACTCAGTGCGACAGAGGGGGCGCGGCCTTCGACTGCACCTACGTCAACGCTCCGCTCGATTGGGAGAACCCCGGCGACGGCGACATCCAGCTCTCGATCGTGCGGCACCAGGCGGCCGGAACGCCGGCCGGGTCGCTGCTGACGAACCCGGGCGGGCCAGGAGCGAGCGGCCGCGACTTCATCCTCGACAACCTCAGCTACGCCGTGAGCACCGACCTCGCCGACAACTACGACGTGATCGGGTTCGACCCCCGGGGCGTCGGTGATTCCACCGCCGTCCGCTGCTTCGACGCGGCGGGCATGGACGCGTACCTCTACGACATCCCGGCATCCTCCCGCGGTACCGCGGAGTGGGAGGCGGAGCTGACTCAGCGCAACAAGGCGTTCGCCGAGGCGTGCGATGCGAACAGCGAAGGCATCCTGCCGTTCATCACGACGGTGAACTCGGCACGCGACATGGACCTGATCCGCGGGGTCCTTGGTGACAAGCAGCTCAACTATCTCGGCTACTCGTACGGCACGTTCCTCGGAGCGACCTATGCCGACCTGTATCCGCAGAAGGCCGGTCGTCTCGTGCTCGACGGCGCCATCGATCCGGCCGTCTCCGGGATGAACGTCGGCACCACCCAGGCGCTCGGCTTCGAGTCCGCGCTCCGCGCATACATGCAGGACTGCCTGGACTCCGGGTCGTGCCCGTTCAACGGCACTGTCGACGAGGCGATGGCAGACCTCGGCGCGCTGTTGGCAGCTGTCGACCGCACGCCGCTGAAGAACGACGACGGGCGGATGCTCGGCGCGGATTCGCTCATGACCGGCATCATCGCCGCGCTGTACTCGGCAGACAGCTGGACCTACCTCACCCAGGCCCTCGACGGCGCCCTGCAGGGCGATCCGTACACGGCGTTCGTGCTCGCCGACTTCTACAACGCCCGCGAGGACGGCACGTACCTCGACAACTCGAGTGAGGCGTTCAGGGCGTACAACTGCATGGACTATCCGGTGGAGGATGATCAGGCGGCGCAGGACGCCGCCGACGCGAAGATCGCTGCCGGGGCTCCGACGATCGCCCCGTACTGGAGCGGTCCTGATTCCTGCGAGGTCTGGCCGTACCCGCCGACGGGCACGCGCGGAGAGATCCATGCCGAAGGCGCAGGTCCCATCCTCGTGGTCGGTACGACCAACGACCCCGCGACGCCGTACGAATGGTCCGTCTCGCTCGCGAAGCAGCTCGAAGAGGGTGTCCTCATCACGCGCGTCGGCGAGGGGCACACCGGCTACAACAAGGGCAACGTCTGCGTGGACAGCGCCGTCGACGTGTACTTCCTCGATGACACCGTGCCCGATGCCGACGTGAAGTGCGACTGATTCGCGATAGCGGCGTCGACACGGTAATATCGTTGATCGCGCCGCTTCTGCGACGCACGCCGCTTTAGCTCAGTCGGCAGAGCATTTCACTCGTAATGAAAAGGTCGTCAGTTCGATTCTGACAAGCGGCTCCACAAGCCCCGTGATGCGAAGAGCATCACGGGGCTTCTTCGTCTCCCGCGGAGCCGAAGAGGTCAGCCGAGCCGCTCAGCGAGCGCCACGATGATGCCCTCCGGCCCGCGCACGTACGTCATCAGCCAGTAGTTCTCGTATTCGCCGATGCCGCCGTCCAGGTGGTAGCCGGCTGCTGTGAGTCGCTCGACCATCTCGCGCAGCCCTGTGACCTCGAACGCGACACTGCGGATGCCGATCTCGTTCGCCATCGCCTCCGGTTGTCCTGCGCCCGGGGCTGGGCGCTCGAACGTCGACAACTCGATCCCTGTACCGCCTCCGGGTGCGTGCAGCATCACGATCGTCGTCTTCGCGTCGGGGATGCCGCACACGGTGTCGAGGAACTCTCCTTCCATGGGCATCGGTCCGCCCTCGATCTCCAGTCCGAGATCGAGGAAGAACTTCGTGGCGGCATCCAGATCGGAGACGGTGATACCGACATGGTCGAATCGCTTGATGGCAGACATGCGGCGATTCTTCTCCACCGGACAGCAGATATCCACGGGTCTCGACGGGAGCGTACGCTCGAATCATGAGCCGAGCACTCCTCATCGTCGACGTGCAGAACGATTTCACCGAAGGCGGCGCGCTTGCGGTCGCCGGAGGGGATGCCGTGGCCTCCGCCGTCTCGGAGTTCCTGTCGGCCCACGCGCCCGAGTATGACGTGATCATGGCTTCCCGCGACTGGCATGAAGCGGACAGCGACAACGGAGGACACTTCGCCGAGGCGCCCGACTTCATCGGCACCTGGCCGGTGCACTGCGTGGCAGACACCGCCGGCGCCGAGTACGACCCGCTGCTGGCGACGGATGCCGTCACGCATCACGTCCGCAAGGGCCAGGGCGTGCCGGCGTACTCGATGTTCGAAGGCGGGACCGAGGACGGCGCGACCGCTGCGGCTGTGCTGGGGGAGCACGGGGTGCTCGCTGCCGACGTCGTCGGGATCGCGACCGACCACTGCGTCCGGGCATCGGCGCTCGACGCCATCGCCCACGGCGTGCACGTGCGGGTGCTGACAGACCTGGTCGCCGGGGTGGATCAGGCGTCCAGCGATGCGGCACTCGCCGAGCTCGCCCACGCTGGGGCGGAGCTCGTCCGCAGCGACGAGGCGTTCGAGAGCCCGGCCTCGTGAGCCGCAGCGTTCTGCTGCTGCGCGCCGTGAACGTCTCGGGCCGTAACAGCGTCCCGATGGCGCGGCTCCGCGAGGTGCTGGCATCCGAGACCGACCTGCAGAACGTTTCGACGTACATCGCGAGCGGCAACATCATCTGCGACACTCCTGCCGACCCGGCCGCGGCGTGTGCAGGCGTGCGGAAGGTCATCGCCGCCGATTTCGGCGTCGACACCCCCGTCATCCCGCGCACGCACGACGAGCTCGTGGCGGCGCTGGAATCGCATCCGTTCGCAGACGGGGCTGAGAAGCTCGTGCACGCGATGTTCCTCGAAGCGGAGCCGTCAGACGGGGCCGTTGAGGCGCTGCGGGGACGCGCAGTTCCGGGGGAGGAGGTCGAACTCGTCGGACGCGACCTCTGGATCAGTTACAGCGAGAACGGCGTCCACGCGACGAAGCTCACCAAGGCGGTGCTCGACCGCGCGCTCGGCGTCGCCGGTACGGCCAGGAACCTCCGTACGACGCGCAAGCTCGCCGAACTCACAGCGTGACCCGGTACCCCGCGACGATCGCTCACGCGGTCGAACACGAGACGGTGATCAAGAAGTCCCGGTTCATCGCGTTCGTCGCCCCCGTCGCATCGCCGGAGGAAGCGGATGCGGTGATCGCCGCCGTCAAGAAGCGTACGTGGGATGCCAGGCACAACTGCTCGGCGCACGTGACCGGTTCCCTGGGGGAGCGGGCGCGCTCGTCGGATGACGGTGAGCCATCGGGGACCGCTGGCGTTCCGATGCTCGAGGTGCTTCGACGACGCGAGCTCACCGACCTCGTCGCCGTGGTGACGCGCTACTTCGGCGGGGTCAAGCTCGGTGCCGGCGGACTCGTCAGGGCGTACTCATCGGCTGTGTCGGAGGCGCTCGATCTCGCGGTGCTCGTCGACCGGCGAATGCTCACCGGGGTCGAAGTGGCGGTGATGCACGCGGATGCCGGACGCTTCGAGAACCTGCTTCGGGAGTGGATGCAGGGCCGGGATGCCGTGCTCGACGACCCCGTCTACGCCAGTCGTGCGACCTTCACGCTCTGGGTCGCGCCGGACGAACTCGATGCGCTCCGTGCAGAGGTGGCCGCGGCATCCGCCGGCGCTGTGCCGGTGCATCCGACCGGCGTGGAGCGCCTCATCGACGTGCCGCGGTCATGATGCAGTGTCGACGCTGCGGCTGAGGGCGACGGGTGGCAGCTGCGGCCTCGACTGCAGGTCGACGCGCCTCGCGCTGCATGCTGCGCAGCGCACGTAGGTCACGATGCCTTCGCTGGTGCGATGCCTCGACTCGGTGAGCCAGGCGTGCTCGTGCATCGTGAGGGTCGTCTGCTGGGGGATCGGCCGAGTGTGCAGTGTGGTCATGAGACCAGCGTGATGTAATGGTCTTATGCATCTCAACCCTTACGGTGAGTACGCGGTGCTGCTGGCAGCGTCTCTCGCGAACGAGTGGCCGGACGACCGGCAGGGTATCGAGGATCGCACTCTGGATCTCGGCATGACCATGACGTTCCCGCCGGCGCAGGACGACCACGCCCGTGTGCGCGACGTGATCGACGACTGGCTCCGAATCGTCGACGAGCCGGATCACACTGCTCGCGCCGAGCTGCTGAACGTGCAGCTCGCTCAGGCGGCTGCCTACCCGCGGCTCACCGATCACGACGGTGAGGGCTGGCATCTGCACTATCGCGACGACGTGCAATCACTGCCGTACGTGCTGCGCGCGATCATCAGCGTCGGCACCTCACTGCACCTGGTCACACGTGGCATGGACCGGCTCGGACGATGCGCTGCAGCGCCCTGCACGAACGTCGTGGTCGACGTCACGCGCAACGGCCGGCAGAGATTCTGCTCCGTGCGATGCGCGAACCGCGCCGCAGTGCGCCGGCACCGGGCGCGCCAGTGAGCACAGTCACAGGCCTCGTCCGTGCATCGCGGCGGACCGCCAGTTGCGCCCCATGCGCTGGTACGTGACGATCGCATGGCAATTGCGGCAGCGAACGTCGCACTTGCCAATCTCCTCGACGACTGTTCGAGTGCTGAATCCATCGCGCACGAGTTTCATCACGGCGTCACGTTTCGATGTTCCTGGACGATGGTCGAAGTCGAGAACTCGGAGGTCGGCGTTGCCGCAGTCTATGCAGGGATGGGCCAGGAGGAACTCGGATTGAAGTCGGTCAACGGTCTGACCCTCCGGCAGGTGCCGCATTTCTTCATGGCGTCACACTAACGCCGGGGTCAGACGTAATTGCGGTGGGCCCCATGGGGCTCGAACCCATGACCCGCGGATTAACATGCCACTTCGGCTTTCGCCGCCGTCCAATGGACGTTCGTGGTCTGGACTGTCCCTTCACCCTGGCTTGCGCTGTAGGTGCCACCCGTCCAGTCTCTACACCTTCCGGACTTTCATCCGGCTTGGCTCGGGATTGCCAACTGGTCTCCCAGGAAGGGTTCCCCGACTTTGAGTGGTGTCATCCCCGGAGTTTCCCCCGAGGCGCTCCTATTTTTTGTTGAAGTCCGATGCTCTGCCAACTGAGCTAGAGGCCCGCGTATGCGAGTCTATCGGTTCTTCTCGAGGCCCAGCCACGCGCCGGCGGCGACGACCAGTGCGGCCGTCCCCGTCGCGAGCGTCGGCTGCATCACCGGCAGGAACAACGGCGAATGGTTGGCCGGGATGTCGGAGAACACCGTGCCTCTGCGCTCGGCCTCGGCCCAGGCATCCGGATCCGTGCCGCCGATCGACCAGTACGTGTAAGGAGCGCCGAGGGCGCGTGGCACGTCGCTGAAGTCCTCGCTGGCGGTCTGCAGCTCCATGGGCAGCGCGCGATCGCCGAAGTGCTCGGTGAACGCGAGAGCCACGCGCGTCGTCGCAGCATGATCGTTCTCGGTGAGCGGGAAGCTATCGTGCACCTCGATGGTGGGCTCCTTCGGCGAGCCGCTCGCCTGGCTCTCTCCACGGGCGATCCGCTCGATCGCCTCGAGCATGTGGGCGCGGGTCGCATCGGTGTAGGTGCGGAGGTTCAACTCGAGCACGGCGTCATCCGGGATGATGTTGCTCTTCGACCCCGCCCTGATGCTGCCTACCGTCAGCACCGCCGGCTCGGTCGGCGCGATCTCGCGCGAGACGACCGTCTGCAGCCGCACCACGATGAGGGCGGCCAGCACCACCGGGTCGACCGTCTTCTGAGGCATCGACCCGTGTCCGCCCCTCCCGAACACGGTGATCCGCACGCTGTCGGCGCTGGAGAGCACCGGGCCCGGCCGGGTCAGGACTGTGCCTGCGGGGCCGGGGAGCACATGCTGCCCGAGCGCGACGTCGGGTTTCGGGATGATGCCGGCCAGCCCGTCATCCAGCATCCCCCTCGCCCCGTCGCCCGTCTCCTCCGCCGGCTGGAACAGCGCCACCAGCGTCCCCTGCCACGAGTCCTGATGCGCGGCGAGCAGCCGCGCGGCGCCCAGAAGGCAGGCGACGTGCACGTCATGCCCGCACGCGTGCATCACGGCATCCACCGTGCTCGCGTACTCGACGCCGGTCGCCTCCGTGATCGGCAGAGCGTCCATGTCGGCGCGCATCAGCACGGTCGCACCATCCCCGTTGCGCAGGATGCCGACGACTCCCGTTCCGCCGATGCCGGTGTGCACCTCGAAACCCCACTCGGTCAGCCGCTGGGCGACCTCGCCCGCGGTCCGCATCTCGTGGTGCGAAAGCTCGGGATGCGCGTGCAGGTCGCGGTACAGCGCCTCCTGATCCTCTCGGATGGAGTCGTAGTCGTTCAGGATGCCGACGGCGATGCTCATTCGGATGCCCTTCCTCTTCTCGGCTGTCCCTGCGCGTGCGGGATGCGCCAGCGGAATCGCAGCGACAGCACGCGGAACACGAAGACGACGATCGCCGCAGCCAGCACCGTCGCGATGTTCGGGAGCACGGTGAACCAGAGGACAGCGACGATCGCGGCCCCCAGGAACGCCGGCACGGCGTACAGATCGGAGGAGTTGAACAGCTGCGGATCGCGGTTGGCGACGACGTCGCGCAGCAGCCCTCCGCCGACGCCTGTGGTGACGCCGAGCAGCATCCCGGCGACCGGGTTCATCCCTGCTTCGAGCGCCTTGACCGTCCCGGTCGTGCAGAACAGCGCGAGGCCCGCCGCGTCGAAGATCAGCAGCGGGCGCGAGTAGCGTTCGATGCCGCCTGCGAGGAAGAACACCAGCACGGCGGCCGCGACAGGAGCGGCGAGATGGACCGGTTCGGCGAACGCGGTCGGGGGGACGCCGATGATCAGGTCGCGGATCACGCCGCCGCCGAGCCCGGTCAGGCTTCCCAGCAGCAGCGAGCCGACGATGTCGTAGCCGCGCTGCGCGGCCAGAAGCGACCCGGAGATCGCGAAGAAGAAGGTTCCCAGCAGATCGGCCGTCAACGCCCAGTTCATGCGCGTGTGCCGCCGTCATCCGCTGAGAACCGCATGAGGCAAGGATATGCGGCGCGCCCCGTCGCGAGAACGAAGGGCGCGCCGCATGGGTGGGTCACTCAGCCGGCGGCATGAGGACCGAGTCGATCAGGTACACGGTGGCGTTCGCGGTCTGCACACCACCGCAGACGATGTTGGCGTCGTTCACCATCCACATGTCTCCCTCACCCGTGACCTCGAGGTCGGCGCCCTGCACGGTCTTGTGCATGCCGGCGATGTCGGCGGGCTCGATCTGACCGGGGACGACGTGGTACGTCAGGATCGACGAGAGCATGTCCGAGTCGGTCTTCAGCGTCTCGATCGTGGCGGGGTCGATCTTCGCGAAGGCGTCGTCGACCGGCGCGAACACCGTGAACTCGTCGCCGTTGAGCGTATCGACGAGGTTCACGTCGGGGTTGAGCTCTCCGCTCACTGCCGAGACGAGCGTGGTCAGCATCGGGTTGTTGGATGCTGCGACCGCGACGGGATCCTGCGACATGCCCTGGATGGAACCTGCGCCATCCGGCACGGCCTCAGCGTAGGCCTCGCAGCCGGGGCCGACGAGGTTGGCGGCCGGGTCCATCGTGTCGGGTGCGGCCTCAGACGTCTCCGGTGCGGACGGCTCGGTGGACTCCTCGGCCGTGCTGCCGCCGCCCATCGAACATCCGGCCAGCAAGAGCACGCTGGCGAATCCGAGCGACAGTGCTGCGGTCATCTTCTTCTTGGTGCTGAACATCTCTACCTCCGGGGTTCGGAGCCGCGACATCTCCGCGGCGTTGATTGCTGTTCGGAACCCCCGGCGGTTCGGATGGGAAGAATCTCAGATTCGTTTCGGTCAATCCGAATGACCCTCGACGCCGAAGAACTCGCAACAGAAGCGAGGAGCTCATGGACCTGGTACTCATCGGCCTGCTCGGAGGGCTCATCACCGGCATCTCGCCGTGCATCCTGCCCGTCCTGCCCGTCATCTTCCTGACCGGAGGCGCGCAGTCCGCGAGCTTCGAAGGTGCCGGCGAGGTGATCCCTGCGCGCCGAAGCCGCCCGTATCTAGTGATCGCCGGGCTCGTCCTCAGCTTCACCCTCGTCACGCTCGTCGGCTCGCTGATCCTCGGATTGCTGGGACTCCCGCAGGACGTGCTGCGCTGGGCGGGCATCATCGTGCTGATCATCATCGGCGTCGGCCTGCTCATCCCGCGGTTCGAGCAGCTGCTCGAGAAGCCCTTCCAGTGGCTGCCGCGCAAAGAGGTCAAGAACCAGGGGAGCGGTTTCGGCGTCGGGCTCGCGCTCGGAGCGGTGTTCGTGCCGTGTGCCGGGCCCGTGCTCGCCGCGATCATCGTGGCCGGGTCCACCGGGCAGATCGGCCCTGGAACAGTTCTGCTCACGGTGTCGTTCTCGATCGGCGTCGCAGTTCCGCTGCTGATCTTCGCACTGGCCGGCCGCAGCGTCGTGAACCGCATCCGTGCCTTCCGCACCCGCGAGCGCGGCCTGCGGATCGCCGCCGGCATCGCGATGATCGCGCTCGCCGTCGGCCTCGTGTTCAATGTGCCGCAGATGCTGCAGCGGCTGCTGCCTGACTACACCGCTCCGCTGCAGCAGGAGCTCACCGAGAACGACGCCGCAGAAGAGGCGCTCGGCCTCGGCGGCCTCGTCAACGACGAGAACCGGGACCTCGACAAGTGCACGAGCGGTGCGGAAGAGCTCGAGTCCTGCGGCACCGCGCCGTCGATCCGCGGGATCGAGCAATGGCTCAACACTCCTGACGGTGAGGCGATCGAACTCGACGACCTGCGCGGCCAGGTCGTGCTCATCGACTTCTGGGCGTACTCGTGCATCAACTGCCAGCGGTCCATCCCGCATGTGGTCGGCTGGGACGAGACCTATCGCGACGCCGGCCTGCAGGTCATCGGCATCCATTCGCCGGAGTACGCGTTCGAGAAGGACGCCGGAAACGTCGCGGCCGGCATCCGCGATTTCGGGATCGAGTATCCCGTCGCACTCGACAACACCCTCTCGACCTGGACCAACTACCGCAACCGCTACTGGCCGGCGCACTACCTGATCGACGCCGAGGGCACCGTGCGGCACATCTCGTTCGGCGAGGGCAACTACGAGGCCACTGAGAAGATGATCCGCGAGCTTCTCGTCGACGCCGATCCCGACGTCCGGCTTCCCGCCGAATCCGGCGTGGAGGACGAGACGCCGGAGCTCGGCTCGACGACGCCTGAGACATTCCTCGGGTCGTCCAAGGACGTCAACTACGGCGGCGGGGACGAGTACGGCGCGGGGACGTCGGAGTTCTCCTTCCCCGCGGACCAGGACGAGGACACGTTCGCGCTCGACGGCACGTGGGAGATCGCGTCGCAGTACGCCACACCGGCAGAATCCGGCGCCGAAGTGCGTCTCAGGTATCGGGCGTCCGAGGTGCGGATGGTGCTGGCCGGCGAGGGCGAGGTCACTGTGACCGCTGACGGCGACAGCCGCACGATCGACGTCTCGGGAACCCCGCGATCGTATCGCCTGCTCCAGGGGGAGCCGGGTTCGGGGGAGCTGACGGTGCAGATCCCCGAGGGCATCCAGGCCTACTCGTTCACCTTCGGATGAGCTGATGATCGGTGAGTGGTCAGGGCGAAGGGGATTGATACGGCATGCTTGTGGAGATGGTGATCGACGGTGTGGACGTGCCGGAGGACGGTTCGGCGGGGGATCCCGTCGCCGATCTCCTGGTCAGCGTCGCGCGCGGAGACCAGCGGGCGTTCGCCGAACTCTACGATCTGCTCTCCTCGCGCGTGTTCGGACTCATCCTCCGCGTGCTCGTCAACCGCGCGCAGAGCGAAGAGGTGCTCCAGGAAGTGTTCCTGGAGATCTGGCAATCCGCTGGCCGGTTCGCTCCGAACAAGGGGCAAGGACGCACCTGGGTTCTCACGATGGCCCACCGCCGCGCGGTCGATCGTGTGAGGGCGTCGCAGTCCAGCACGGATCGGGACGTCCGGGCCGGGATCCGAGACGTCGCGGTTTCCCACGACAGCGTCGCCGAGCAAGTGGAGCTGAGCATCGAGGGCGAGCGGGTCGTGACAGCCCTGAGAACGCTGCCCGAGCCGCAGCGTGAGGCGATCGTGCTGTCGTACTACGGCGGTTACAGTCAGAGCGAGATCTCCGTGCTCATCGGTGCTCCGCTGGGAACGGTCAAGACGAGGATGAGAGACGGACTCTCACGACTGAGGAACGAGATGGGGGTGAACGCATGAACGAGAACGAGTTCGCTGAGCTCGCGGCAGGTCGCGCCCTGCACGCGCTGTCGGATGCTGACGAGCGCCGCTATGCGGACGCCCTCGCCGCGCATCCCGAATGGGCGGCCATCGCCGAACACGACGCCGAGACGGCTGCGCTCCTGGCTGATGCCGCGCAGGCGTCCGTGCCGCCCGCCGGCATCAGAGACGCCCTGCTCGCGAAGATCGCCGTGACTCCTCAGACGGATGCCGCTGAACCCGCGCCCGCGCGCACGTCTGCGCCCGGACCCGCTTCTGCGCCCGATTCCGCGGAGCGTCCGCGGCGCTGGAGCCGCCGACTGTTCACGCTCGCCGCATCCGTCGTCCTGGTCCTGGGACTCGGCATCGGCGCCGCTGTTCTCATCCCGCAGCTCGTGCAGCCGGCATCCGTGGTGGCACTCGAGAAGATCGAAGCGGCGTCCGACGCGCAGCAGGCCACCGTCGAACTCGAGTCGGGTGCTGAGGCGACGGCCCACTGGTCCGCATCCGTCGGCAGTGCGGTCCTCGTCACCGCTGGGCTGGATGCTCTGGACGAAGACCAGACCTACCAGCTCTGGTTCGTCCGCGGTGAAGAAGCGCTCCCCGCAGGGCTCTTCGAGACGGAGGCGGGCGCGGCCACCGCGCTGCTGGACGGCGCCATGCACGAGGGCGACGTGATCGCCGTCACCGTGGAGCAGGCCGGCGGATCCCCGACCGGGCTCCCCACCACGGATCCGATCATCGCGATCCCCACCGCCTGAAGCGCGAGTAGCCTGGACGGATGCCTGAGCATCACCGGCCCATTCGTCGACCCACTGCGGCGTTCGACAACCTCGTCGGCTCAACCGATTCGGCTGAGGCCATGAGGGTCGCGCACGCCACGGCGTCCGCGCTGCTCATGCGCGCGCGCGAGGATGAGAGCGGCGAGAGCACTGAGCGCCTGATCGCCTTCACCGCGGAGCACGGCATCGACGACATCGCCGAGCTGTGGGCGCAGGCACCTGCTGTGTCGCTGCCGGGCGCGTTGTGGCGGTTGTACCTGCTGCAACTGGCGATACACACGGATCCGCAGACCTCTGCGCTGCTGTACGAGCGAGGGCGTGTCGAGCTGGCGTCGGCGGATGCCGTCGTCGCAGGGGCGCCGGTGCCGGCGAGCCCGGAAGAGATCGTCGCGCTGATCGACACGATTCTGCGCGGCGCGTTCCGCGGGGACTTCTCCGTCGCGCTCGAGCGGGCGGCCGCGTTCTGCCGGGTGCAGGTGTCGGGCGCGACGTATCTTGCCGACGACTACGACGCCACGGAGCCTGACCGGGCGACAGAGCTGACCGCCAGGGCGCGCAGGCTGCACCTGTACGCGAACGACCTGACCGCGGCGGCGATGCTGTGGCGGGCCGACGCGCTCGCCTGAACGGACGGCCCGACCTGTCGCACCCGGGCCCGTGCGTGCACAGCTTCGGATGCCGGAGGTGACACGCCGTGCGATCGCTCAGGTCGGCGGCGTGTCGTCGTCCACGTCCGAAGTTGTGCCCGGCTCCGGCCCGTTCGCGGGATCGGCTCTCGCCCCGAAAAAGGAAGACCGGGCCGCAAGAACGCCTCTCGGCGGAAGGCCGCTCTAAGCGGCAGAAGTTGGAGCCCGGGGTTATGCGGCCCGGCCACTTCAGTGTAACGTCCCCGCGCCCTGGGTATTCCTGAGTGGCCGTAGAGTCTTCTCATGGCCCAGCGCTTCGCTCTGATTCTCGACCCAGCCGATGCCGCTGAGGAGCGCGCCGACTTCTCCGACACCTTCACGGTGGTGGATGCCGGGGCGCCGGCGCTCAGCGTGAGCGAACTGAGCACCCAGCGCGGCGACGGCGTCTTCGAGTCGATCGGCGTGATCGATGCGCACGCGCAGGAGGTCGTGCCGCACCTGGAGCGCTTGGCGAATTCCGCCCGGATCTGCGATCTGCCGGCGCCGAACCTGGAGCAGTGGCGTCAGGCGGTCGCCGTGGCCGCTGCGGAATGCCCTGCCGGCGAGTGGGTCATCAAACTGATCCTCAGCAGGGGAGTGGAGCACGGCCCGACGCCGACCGCCTGGGTGACGGCCGCCCCAGCGGCGGTCTTCACCGCGGTGCGAACATCGGGAGTCTCCGTCGTAACGCTGGACCGCGGCTACCCGCTCGACGTTGCAGAGCGCGCGCCGTGGCTGCTCCTCGGAGCCAAGACACTGTCGTACGCCGTGAACATGGCGGCGCTCCGCGAGGCGCACCGCCGGGGCGCCGATGACGCCGTGTTCCTCTCCAGCGACGGCTTCGTGCTCGAGGCGCCGACGGCATCCCTCATTCTGCGCTTCGGCGACCGATTCGTCACACCGGTGCCGAGCGGCGGCATCCTGCAGGGCACGACGCAGCTCAGCGTTTACGAGTACCTGGAGGGGCGCGGGTTCGAGGCGGGCTACGAGCAGGTGCCTGCGTCGCGGATCGCCGAGGCGGATGCCGCATGGCTCGTCTCGAGCGTCCGCCTGGCCGCGCCCATCACGGCCGTCGACGATCGCCCGCTGCCCGTCGACCATGCGCTGACCGAGTCCCTGAACCAGTACCTCCTCTCTCCCCGCGACTGACCCGGCGGTCGGCGTCCCCCCGCCCCGGCCCTGGCCCCTGGCGTGCATAACTTCGGATGCCGGGGACGACACGCCGCGACTCGGGCTGCAGCCGCGGCGTGTCGAACGACCCGGCCCGAAGTTGTGCACGGGGAGGTGTGGGGTCAGGTGGTGGGGTGAGCGGCCATGGCAGCGAGGATCGCGCGTTCGACGGCATCCCAGTCGTGGACGATCATGGCGTAGTCGAAGCGCAGCGTCACGTAGCCCCACGCAGCGGAGTTCGCGTCTCTGACGAGATCCTTGTGCCGATGGCTCTCGCCGTCGTGGTTCTCCTTGCCGTCGGCCTCGACGATCAGCCATCCGTCGATGAGGAAGTCGACCTTGCCGGTGCCGAAGATCCATACCTGGCACTGCAGATCCCAGCCGTGATGCCTCGTTCGCAACCGGATGAGCGACTCCAGACCGCTGTCCGCGTCGTCGCGGGAGAACTCGATCAGATCCTGGCCGCGACGATCGATCAGGCGGTGCAACCGCCGCAGAGCCGGCGCGGAGATGAGGCCTTTCCTGCGGGCGGACTCCAGCGCGACGAAGAAGCCCTCTCCGCCGCGGCATCCGTAGACCTGGAGGAGCACGCGTTCGACTGCGGGCAAGCCGAAGGCGGATGGGGCGTCGGCGTGATCCCAGTGCGGTGTGCAGTCGCACTCGGCCTTCTCGCCGTGCTCGTACTGATGGCGGTCCCCGCGCATCCACACGTGCACGCCGTCGACGTCGTCGAGCACCCAGAGGCCGAGATGACGGGCCGCGCTCTCGCACGCGAGCGAACCGCCGTGCGCAGCGGCATCCACAGCATCCGTGCACGCGTCGACGCCGGCATAGACGCCTCGGCGCACCCGGCGGAGGAGTCCGACGGAGTGCTGCGACTCGATCTCGCGTCGGCTGAGGTCACCGCGCAGCTCGGCATAGGTCCAGATCGCCGGGGCCCAGGTCTCGCACATGCCGCTGAGCCTGCAGCATCCGTCAGTCTCTCTGCGGTCTGCTTCGCACATTCCGTGGAGCATCGGCTCATTCGCCTCATTGTGCAGAGCAACTCGCCCCGAGCACGACTTCGGATCCAAACGGCGACACGCCGCCGATCAGAGCGATCGTGCGGCGTGTCGTGTGCGGCATCCGAAGTTGTGCCCGGGAGCGCGGATGGCGGCCCGGCGGCGGGGCCGGGCCTACCCGAAGCGGCCGGAGACGTAGTCCTCTGTGGCCTGCACTGACGGAGTCGTGAAGATCGTGGCGGTGTCGTCGTACTCGATGAGCTTGCCGGGCTTGCCGGTGCCGGCGATGTTGAAGAACGCCGTGCGGTCCGACACCCGCGAGGCCTGCTGCATGTTGTGCGTCACGATGACGACCGTGTACTGGCTCTTGATCTCGGCGATGAGCTCCTCGATCGCGAAGGTCGAGATCGGGTCCAGGGCCGAGCACGGCTCGTCCATGAGGATGACGTCGGGGGAGACGGCGATCGCGCGAGCGATGCACAGACGCTGCTGCTGACCACCCGAGAGGCCGGAACCCGGCTTGTCGAGACGGTCCTTGACCTCGTTCCACAGGTTCGCGCCGCGCAGCGACTTCTCCACGAGGGCGTCCTGGTCGGACTTCGCCATGCGCGAGTTGTTCAGCTTGACCCCGGCGAGCACGTTCTCCTTGATCGACATCGTCGGGAACGGGTTGGGGCGCTGGAACACCATGCCGACCTGGCGGCGCACGAGCACGGGGTCGACACCCGGCCCGTAGAGGTTCTTGCCGTCGATGAGCACCTCGCCCTCGACACGGGCACGCGGAATGACCTCGTGCATGCGGTTGAGGGTGCGCAGGAACGTCGACTTGCCGCAGCCGGACGGGCCGATGAACGCCGTCACCGTGTTCGGCTTGATGTCGATGCTGACGCCCTCGACGGCGAGGAAGTCGCCGTAGTAGACGTTGAGGTCGTTGACTTCAATGCTCTTTGACACTGGAATCCTTCTTGTTCAGTCGGGTCGGTTGGGCCGCTCAGCGGCCGGTCTTGGGGGCGAACACCTTCGCGATGAGGCGGGCGACGAGGTTGAGGACCATGACGACGAGGATGAGCGCGAGTGCGGACGCCCATGCGCGATCGATGAACGCCTCGGCGGGGATGCCCGGGTACTTGGCCTGCATGTAGGTGAACACCGGCAGTGTCGCCATCTGTCCGCTGAACAGGTTCACGTTCAGGCTCTGCACCATGCCGACGGTGAGCAGCAGCGGGGCGGTCTCTCCGATGACGCGGGCGATCGCGAGCATGATGCTCGTGGTGATGCCGGCGATGGCGGTGGGCAGCACCACCTTGAGGATCGTCAGCCACTTCGGCACACCGAGTGCGTACGCCGCCTCGCGGAGCTCGTTGGGCACGATGCGCAGCAGCTCCTCCGAGCCGCGCACGACGACGGGGATCATCAGCACCGACAGCGCGAGCGAGCCCATGATGCCCATACGCGTCCCCGGCCCGATGAGCAGCGCGAACACCGAGTAGATGAACAGACCCGCGACGATCGACGGGATGCCGGTCATGACGTCGACGAGGAAGGTGATCCCGCGGGCGAGCTTCTTGCCCTCGCCGTACTCGACCAGGTAGATCGAGGTCATCAGGCCGATCGGCACCGAGATGATCGTGGCTGCGAGCGTGATGAGCAGCGTGCCCCAGAGCGCGTGGACAGCGCCGCCGCCCTCGCCGACCACGTTGCGCATCGATGAGCTGAAGAACTCGGCGTCGAAGCGCACCAGTCCGTTGAGGACGACGGTGTAGAGCAGCGAGACCAGCGGCAGCAGTGCGATCACGAACGCCGTCGACACCAGGGCGGTCATGAGCCGGTCCATCGCGTGACGGCGGCTCTCGGCGACCGTCGAGACGATGAAGATCAGCGCCATGTAGAGGATCATTCCCACGACGAGGGCCATGGCGATGTTGAAGTCTGCAGGGTCGCCGCCGGTGTTGGCGAACGCGAAGATCACGGCGCCGATGGCGAAGCAGACCAGCAGGAGCATCCACGGCGCCCACTTGGGCAGGTGGCCGGCGGTGTACGTGCGAGTGGACGGAGCGACAGCGGTGGCGGTCATGTCAGTTGGCTCCCGAGAACTCGGCGCGTCGCGAGACGATCCAGCGTGCGACGAAGTTGACCGCGAAGGTCACGATGAACAGGATGAGACCGGCGGCGATCAGGGTGTTGACGCCCTCATCGTGAGCCTCGGGGAATCGCAGGGCGATGATCGCGGGGATCGTCGTCGGGTTCTCCGGGTTCAGCAGGTTGAAGGTGACGATGCCGAGCGGCGAGAGCACCAGGGTGACGGCCATCGTCTCGCCGAGCGCGCGGCCGAGGCCGAGCATCGCACCCGAGACCATGCCGCTGCGGGCGAAGGGGAGAACCGCCATGCGGATCATCTCCCAGCGCGTCGCGCCGAGCGCGAGAGCCGCCTCTTCGTGGAGCTTCGGGGTCTGGAGGAAGACCTCGCGGCAGATGGCGGTCATGATCGGGAGGATCATCACCGCGAGAACGAGGGATGCCGTGAGGATCGTCTTGCCCGTGCCGGAGGGCGTGCCGCCGAAGATAGGGATCCAGCCGAGGTTCGTGTTCAGCCACTTGTAGAACGGCACGAGCATGGGCGCGAACGTGAGCGCCCCCCAGAGGCCGAAGACCACGGAGGGGACAGCAGCCAGCAGGTCGATGATGTAACCGAGCACACCGGCGATCTTGCGCGGGGCGTAGTGCGAGATGAACAGCGCGATGCCGATCGCGAGGGGCGCTGCCACGATGAGGGCGATCGCGCTCGCGTACAGCGTGCCGAAGACGAACGGCCAAACCCAGGAGATGAAGGACTGGCCCTCGAGGATGTGGTTGTTGCTCGTGTCGGCCTTGAACGCGGGGATCGACTGGACGATCAGGAAGACCGCCACCGCCGCCAGCGTCACGAGGATGATGATGCCGGCAGCGAGTGCCGTGCCGGAGAAGACGCGGTCTCCCACTCGTCTCACGGCTCTGGGCTCCGCAGACGGGCGGGTGGTTTCGGGTCCCGTCGTGGTGGTTGTCATCTGAGCGGCTCCACGGTGTTCAGAGGGAAGATCTCGGGTTCAGAGAAATGCCTGGGCTCGGAGGGTGTTCGGGTCATTCATGCGGGTGCCCCCGTGGCGCTTGTCGATCCAGTCGATCAGCGCCACGGGGGCGTGTGACTTTCTCAGCCTCGGCTGAGGGTCAGATTACTCGGTGACGATGGCGTCGATCGCGGCGTTGACCTTCTCGCGGAGGTCGTCCGAGATCGGGGCGCTGCCGGCAGCCTCGGCCGAAACGTCCTGGCCCTCTGCCGATGCGACGTACTGGAAGTACGCCTTGACGAGCGAGGCGACCTCAGCGTCCTCGTAGTTGACGCAGCCGATCAGGTACGAGACCAGGGCGATCGGGTAGGAGCCGGCGGGTGCGGCGGCCGGGTCGACGGCGAACGCGAGGTCGTGGTCCGAACGGCCCTCCTCGAGCGGCGACGCGGCGACGAGAGCCGAAGCGGCCTCGGCGGAGTATGCGACGTACTCGCCCTCGACCTCGATGGCGACCTGGCCGAGGCCGGAAGCCTGCGAAGCGTCGGCGAAGCCGATGTAGCCCACGCCGTTGGTGATGGCGTTCACGACACCGGAGGTGCCATCGGCTGCCTCACCGGTCGAGAGCGGCCACTCGTCGCTGGCCTCGTTCGTCCACACATCGGGCGCGACGGCCTCGAGGTAGGAGGTGAAGGTCTCCTGCGTGCCGGAGGCGTCGGCGCGGTGAACGGGGACGATCGCCTGGTCGGGGAGTTCGACGCCCTCGTTCTGCGACGCGATGGCCTCGTCGTTCCAGTTGGTGATGTCGCCGGCGAAGATGCCCGCGATGGTTGCGCCGTCGAGGTTCAGCGTGTCGATTCCGTCGAGGTTGAAGGCGACGGCGACGGGCGAGATGTAGACGGGGACCTCGACGATCTCGTCGTCGGTGCAGGCGCCGAAGCCGCCGGCTGCGATCTCGTCAGCGTTGTAGGCGCGGTCCGAGCCGATGAAGTTGGAAGAACCGGCGATGAAGTTCTCGCGGCCGGTGCCCGAGCCGGTGGAGGTGTAGTTCACCGTGGCGTCGGGGTTGGCGGTCTGGAAGGCGGCGACCCAGGCCTGCTGAGCGGCCTCCTGCGACGAGGCGCCGGTGGCCTCGATCGTGCCGGAGACGGTCGACTCGGGAGCGTCGGAGGCGTTGTCCTGAGGAGCGGCTTCGTTCGCAGCACAGCCGGCGAGGGCAAGAGCGGCGACGGCGCCGATGGCGCCGATGCGAGCGATTCGGGAGATCTTCACTGTGGGATCCGTTCGATCGTGGATGGTTGAGGCCCGGTGCAGGGCACACAGTGACGCTAAGTGCGGCGGTTAACGAGATTCGCGCGCACGGGTAAACGGGAGGTGAACGGGAGCCGTCCCCTTGGGGGAGCCGCCCGACGCCGACTCGTTCGCTGCGGGGTCCGTCGAAGCGTCAGACCTTCGGAACGTGCGTCTCGATCGAGATGATTCCGGAGCCGGGATTGGTCGCCGACAGATGCGCGACGGAGAATGCGCCGACCTCGAGCGCCGATGCGCTGCCGAGATAGGACCCGTGCATGGTGCCGGTCGCCAGAGCGAGTTCGGAGAGGATGCCGGGGAGAACGGGGCCATGGCTGCAGATGACCGCGGGCTTCCCCGAGCGCACTCGCTTGCCGACGACGCTGCGGACGTCGGAGACGCCCTCCTCCCACGCATCCTGACTGATCCGCGCCGTCCCCGTCGGGGTTCGTCCGAGTGCTAATGCGAGCGGGGCGACCGTCTGCACGCAGCGGACCGCGTCGCTGGTGACGATCTTGCGGATGCCGAAGGCGCGCAGCGGCGCGACGATCGCCTGGGCCTGACGGAGCCCTCGCTCGGTGAGCGGTCTTGCGGCATCCGACCTGTCCCACTCCGAACGCGAGACGGCTTTCGCGTGCCGGAGGGCCACGATGGGGAACGTGCGCAGCACGCCGTCCGAGACGAGACGCTCGAACTCGTCGAGGATCTCGAGATCGACGGGATAGCTGAGATGCTTGCGGGCTTTCTTCAGGCTCACCCACTCGAGCGCCGCGACTTCGCTGTTCGGCACGAACGTCGACCGGCGGATCGCATCGTCGGTGGCCTCGGCCGCCCAGTAGTGCACGACCTTCTGGCGTTTGGGTCGCATGAAGTAGCGGCTGACGCCGACCGGAACGCCGAGATGCACCCGGATCCCGGTCTCTTCGAACACCTCGCGCACAGCCGTCTCGGCGAGCATCTCGCCGGGGTCGACCTTGCCCTTGGGCAGCGTGACGTCCTGGTACTTCGTGCGGTGGATGAGCAGGATGCGGAGCTTGTCCTCCGTGAGCCGCCACACCACCGCGCCGGCGGCGTACACAGCCTTGTCGTCGCGGACGACCTGGACCTCCTGAGTCATCGCACCGAGCGGGAACGGCGGCGGCGACGGATCTGGTTCATGGTCTTATCCTGCAGATCGACCAGCGGCGTGCCGTCGGCATCCTCGGAGTGTCGCTCCCAGATGCCCTCCGCCCCGAGATGCCAGGAGCTCGTGCCGTCGTCCTGGGACCGGTCGAAGAACGCGAGCAGCTCTGTCACGTGCGCCGGATCGTTCACCCGCACCAGGGCCTCGACGCGGCGGTCGAGGTTGCGGTGCATCATGTCGGCGCTGCCGATGTACACCTGCGGATCGCCGTCGTTCTCGAAAGCGAAGATCCGGGAGTGCTCGAGGTAGCGGCCCAGGATGCTGCGGACGGTGATGTTGTCGCTGATGCCCGGCAGATCGGTGCGGATGCTGCAGATGCCGCGCACCCAGATGTCGACCTTCACGCCGGCCTGGCTCGCGCGGTAGAGCGCGTCGATGATCTCCTCGTCCACCATCGAGTTCACCTTGATGCGGATGTGCGCCGGCTTGCCGTCCACGACGTTCTTGCGCTCGCCGTCGATCAGGCGGAGCAGGCCCTTGCGCAGGTGGAGGGGCGCGACCAGCAGCCGCTTGAACTTCTTCTCGATCGCGTACCCGGACAGTTCGTTGAACAGCCGGGTCAGGTCCTTGCCGACCTGAGCGTCGGCGGTGAACAGTCCGAAGTCCTCGTAGATCCGGCTGGTCTTCGGGTTGTAGTTTCCCGTGCCGACGTGGGAGTAGTGGCGCAGCTGCCCTTCCTCCTCGCGGATCACCAGGGCGAGCTTGCAGTGGGTCTTCAGGCCCACGAGACCGTAGACGACGTGCACGCCCGCCTTCTCGAGCTTGCGGGCCCAGACGATGTTGTTCGCCTCGTCGAATCGGGCCTTCACCTCGACCAGGGCGAGAACCTGCTTACCCGCCTCCGCCGCGTCGATCAGCGCCTGCACCACGGGGCTGTCGCCCGACGTGCGGTACAGCGTCTGCTTGATGGCGAGCACGTGCGGGTCTCTGGCCGCCTGCTCGAGGAAGGCCTGCACACTCGTCGCGAACGACTCGTACGGGTGGTGCACGAGCACGTCGCTCTTGCGGATCGCGGCGAAGATGTCGGCGCGGCTGTTGGAACCCGTCGGCTGGAACGCGACAGGAGTCGTCGGCAGATGCGGGGGGTAGCGCAGATCGGGACGATTCACGCGCGAGAGCGAGAAGAGTCCGCGCAGGTCGAGAGGGCTCGGGAGGCGGTAGACCTCCTGATCGGTGATGTCGAGCTCCTTGATCAGAAGATCGAGGGTGAGGTCGTCCATGTCGTCGGCGATCTCGAGCCGGATCGGCGGACCGAACCGGCGCCGCAGCAGCTCGGCCTCGAGCGCCTGGATCAGGTTCTCGCTCTCGTCCTCTTCGATCACCACGTCCTCGTTGCGAGTGAGCCGGAACGCATGGTGGTCGAGGACCTCCATGCCCGGGAACAGGTCGCCGAGGTGGTTCGAGATCAGGTCTTCGAGGGGGAGGTAGCGGGCGATCTCGCTCGTGCCTGGCACCTCGACGAGGCGGGGGAGCATCGGCGGCACCTTGAGGCGGGCGAACTCCTGCCGCCCGGTGCGCGCGTTGCGGATGCGGATGGCGAGGTTCAGCGAGAGCCCCGAGATGTACGGGAACGGATGCGCCGGGTCCACGGCGAGTGGCATGAGCACAGGGAACACGTGCAGCTGGAAGTACTCGGTCAGACCCGACTGCTCCGACTCGGTGAGCTGATCCCATTCGGTGATCTCGATGCCGGCATCTGCGAGTGCGGGCCGTACCAGTTCGGTCCACGCCCGCGCATGGCGGAGCTGCAGCGCGTGCGCCTCTTGAGAGATGTCGGCGAGGACGTCCGCCGGTGATCGGCCCACGTTCGTGGGGATCGCGAGGCCGGTCACGATGCGGCGCTTGAGTCCGGCGACGCGGACCATGAAGAACTCGTCGAGGTTGCTGGCGAAGATGGCCAGGAAGTTGGAGCGCTCGAGCTCCGGCAGGCTCGGGTCCTCGGCGAGTTCGAGAACGCGCTGATTGAACGCCAGCCAGCTGATCTCGCGGTCGTGATACCGATGGTCGGGCAGCAGGGAGTCCGGGGCCTCGATGGCGTCGAAGTCGTCGTCCTCGGAGTCTCCGAGCCCGGCATCGGTGATTGCGGCATCGATCATGGGTTACATCTTTGCACCGCGAAGTGACGGGCGTGTGAACGGACCCGAACCGCGGTCAGGAGGCCGGAGCGCTGACCTGCTCGTCGTCGTGCACGTTGAAGCGGTAGCCGACGTTGCGGACCGTCCCGATGATCTGCTCCTGGTCGCCGAGTTTGGCGCGCAGTCGCCGCACGTGCACGTCGACGGTGCGGGTGCCGCCGAAGTAGTCGTACCCCCACACCTCGCTCAGCAGCTGCTCGCGGGTGAACACTCGGGCAGGGTGGGTGGCGAGGAAGTGCAGGAGCTGGAACTCCTTGTACGTCAGGTCCAGCGGGCGTCCGTGCAGCTTCGCCGAGTAGGACTGCTCGTCGATCGTGACTCCGGATGCCTGCACCCTCGTCGGCGCGGCGGTCGATTCCGCCCTGGCGATCGCGAGCCGGATGCGGGCATCGGTCTCGGCCGGGCCCGCATCCGCGAGCAGCACGTCGTCGATGCCCCACTCGCCGGACACGGCCGTCATGCCGCCCTCGGTGACCACGAGC
This sequence comes from Microbacterium sp. Bi121, assembly GCF_918698005.1. Lineage (GTDB taxonomy): Bacteria > Actinomycetota > Actinomycetes > Actinomycetales > Microbacteriaceae > Microbacterium. The sequence continues at coordinate 148,491 of NZ_CAKKLJ010000006.1, read as the reverse complement.
AGCAGCGGGGAGTCCTGGCCGGTGGCCCGCAGCAGACGGCACAGGGACTTCGCCCCGGCGAGGTCGGTTCGTGCGTCGACGATCACGACGTCGCTCTCCGGCGCGTCGACGAGCTGGGCTGGTTCAGCAGGGATGCGGCGGACGTGGTGGCTGAGCAGATCCAGCGCGGGCAGCACCTGCTCGGAGGGGACCGAAGACAGAATCAGGATCGAAGCCACGCGCATTCCTTTCGAGCGGCGAGGCGGCCGCCCAGGTCGGCTGCCAGCACGGCGCCGTGCGCCAATGATACCGATGGGTGAGAATGGAGGCATGTCGGAACCCGCTCTCGCACCGCGCAACGCCCTCGGTGGCGTGATGATCGTGTGGGCCGTCGCACTCGTCGCGGCGGTCGTGATCGGCCTCGCCGTGCCGGAGGAGTGGCGCGTGACATGGTTGCTCATCGGCTTCGGGGGCTCCATCCTCCTCTCGTTCGCCATGCAGCTCTGGTACGGGCAGACGACGGGCTTCATCTTCCGAGTCGCAGCCAGCACGATCGGTGCTCTCGTCCTGCTGGGCGTCGTATCGGCCGGATTCGGGCTCGCCGCGCTGATCCCCGCGTGACGGCCGCACGGTAGAGTGGGGCCCATGGATCTCGTCGCCCTCGAATTCTTCTTCATCGGCCTGCTCGGTCTCGCAAGCCTCGCGATCGTCTTCGTCGCAGGCGTCGTGCTGCGGAACCTGTTCCGCGGCCAGCGCTGACCCCTGGTCGAACCGAGCCGTCATGCTCGAGCTGCCCACGGATCTCCCTGCCGACCTCGCCCCGCTGAGCTGGCTCATCGGCGTGTGGGAGGGCACCGGCGTCATCGAGTACACGGCCGGCGACCGCCGCTTCCAAGGCGAGTTCACGCATCGCGTGAGCTTCAGCCACGACGGCACCGGCCACCTGAACTATTCGGCTGCCGGCTGGATGGATCCCGCTGACGGCGAGACGCGGATCCCCCTGGTCGCCGAGACCGGCTTCTGGCGTCTCTCGCGACCGGCGACGCCGGCGGATGCCGGCCCTGCTCTGCTGCCGCCGATCGAAGAGCCGCCCGTCCGCACCGTCGACGACGTCGAGTTGCTGCGTGCGCCATCCGGCGGGTTCCCGATCGAGGTGTCGCTGACGCACTCGGACGGCGTCCTCGAGCTGTACCTGGGCGAGATCAACGGGCCGCGCATCGACATCGCGACAGACGCCATCGTCCGGCCGGCAGGCGGCAAGGAGTACGGCGCGGCCAGCCGGATGTACGGACTGGTCGATGGCCATCTGCTCTGGGCGTGGGACATCGCCGCGCTCGGCTCGGGGATGGCATCGCACGCCTCGGCGCGACTGGCTCGGGTCTGATCGTGTCCGCTCTCCACGACGCGCTGGCCGCGCGGCAGGGCGCGGTCGTCGACGACGGACTCATCGCGCACTACGGCGACCCGATGCGCGAGCAGCGCCGCCTCGCCGACGGGTCGGCGATCGCCCTGCTCGGTGACCGGACGGTCATCGAAGTGGCCGGCGAAGACCGACTGACCTGGCTCGACTCGATCACCTCGCAGGCATTGACCCGGCTGGCGCCGGGCGACAGCACCGAGTTGCTCATCCTCGACCCGCAAGGGCGGGTCGAACACGCCGCTGCGGTTCTCGAGGACGGCGCGTCGACGTGGCTCATCGCGGACGCCGCCGATGCTGAAGGTCTGGCCACCTGGTTGCAGCGCATGGTGTTCCGGTCGCGGGCCGCGGTGACGCTGCGTCCCGAACTCGCGCTGCTGGGCTTCTTCGCAGGCGGCGACGCCGAGGCCGCCGTCAGCGCCGCGGCCTCGGCTCCGCATGACGCGACGCTGGTGTGGTCCGACCCGTGGCATTCCGTGCAGGCCGGCGGATATCAGTACTCGGCCGTGGAGCAGCACCCGGGCGCCGAGTACCGCTGGCGAGTGGCGATCGTCGAGGAGGATGCCGTGGCATCCGCTCTGTCGGAGATCGACGCGGCCGGCCTTCTCGCGACCGAAGCGCTCCGCATCGCGGCCTGGCGCCCCCGCTGGTCCGGCGAGGTGGATGAGCGACTGCTCCCACATGAGGCCGACTGGATCCGCAGCGCCGTGCACCTGAACAAGGGCTGCTACCGGGGCCAGGAGACCGTCGCCAAGGTGCACAACCTCGGGCACCCGCCGCGCCGGCTCGCCGCGCTCCACCTGGACGGCAGCGACGATGTGCTCCCCTCGACGGGAGACACCGTGTTCGCAGGCGAGAACGAAGTCGGGCAGATCACCTCGGTCGCCCGCCACTACGAAGACGGGCCGATCGCATTGGCGATGCTGTCGCGCCGAGCGCCAGCCGGAGATCTCGTCGTGCGCACCGACGGCACCGACATCGCGGCGGCTCAGCAGGTGATCGTTCCGGCGGATGCCGGTGCCACCGCCGACGTGCCGCGCCTGACGCGCCTCTCCCGACGACCGGCCGGCCAGGATCCGCGCAGGGTCTAAAGCACCTGGGCGGGCGCCACGGCGTCCCAGGGGACGGTGAGCTCGCCGAGCCGCCACCGGCTGCGATCTCCGAGCACGGGCCAGCCCTGTTCCTTCAGCGCCTTCACCGCGGCGAGGAACCGCTGCGTCGCACCGAACGTCGACAGAGGCGCTGCCCTGTCCCACTCGCGGTCGAGCGTGACGAGCAGATCGTGGATGCGCTCGCCGGGGACGTTGCGATGGATCAGCGCCTTGGGCAGTCGCTCTGCGACGATTCCGGGATGCTCCAGCCCGGCCAGGCGCAGGGAGACGGTGAGGCGGACCGGGTCGCCGTCCGGCATGACGTCGACCCAGCTGGCGATACGACCGATCTCGTCACAGGTGCCCTCGCACAGCATCCCACCGGGGGAGAGTCGTGCGCTCATCGTGCGCCACGCGTCCCGCACGTCCTCCTCGTCGTACTGGCGGAGCACGTTCATGGCGCGGATCACGGCAGGACGGCGTCCGCCGGCGATCGGGACCTCGAAGCCGCCACGGGCGAACGCGACGGGCAGAGCGGGCGAGAACGAGGTCCGTCCGAGCCGGACCTCGTCGAGCTGGCCGCGGGCTGTCGCGACGCGCTCGGGGTCGAGCTCGAAGCCGATCACCTCGGCGTCAGGGCGCACCTTCGTCAGCCGGGTGGCGAGTTCGAAGGCCGTGACACCGCTGGCGCCGTATCCGAGGTCGACCACGAGCGGGTCGGATGCTGTGCGGAAGGCAGCGCTCGACGCGATCCAGCGGTCGTTGCGCCGCAGCCGGTTCGTCCCCGTCGTGCCCCGGGTGGGGCGACCGATCGGCGAAGGGGGCATGGGCCCATTCTTCCATCGGGCGGCTGGCGGCGAGAGCCATAGACTGGGGCCATGACCCGCACTCTCATCCTGCTCCGCCACGGCCAGAGCGAGTGGAACGAATTGAATCTGTTCACCGGTTGGGTGGACGTCCGTCTCACCGAGAAGGGCAAGGAAGAAGCGCGCCGCGGTGGCGAGCTGCTCGCCGAGTCCGGCCTGCTGCCCGACGTGCTGCACACCTCGGTGCTCAGCCGCGCGATCCAGACCGCGAACATCGCTCTGGATTCGGCCGATCGCCTGTGGATCCCCGTGAAGCGCACCTGGCGTCTCAACGAGCGCCACTACGGCGCGCTGCAGGGCAAGGACAAGGCGCAGACGCTCGAGGAGTTCGGCCCCGAGCAGTTCCAGCTGTGGCGTCGCTCGTTCGACGTGCCGCCGCCCCTGCTCGATGACGACAGCGAGTTCAGCCAGGTGAACGACCCGCGCTACGTCGGGATCGACGGCGAGGTGCCCCGCACCGAGTCGCTGAAGATCGTCATCGACCGGATGCTGCCCTACTGGGAGAACGAGATCGTCCCCGACCTCGAGGCGGGCAAGACCGTGCTGGTCGCAGCCCACGGCAACTCGCTGCGCGGCCTCGTCAAGCATCTCGACGGGATCAGCGACGACGACATCGCCGAGCTGAACATCCCCACCGGCATCCCGCTGGTGTACGAGCTCGACGACGACAACGTCCCCACCGGCCCCGGCCGCTACCTCGACCCCGAGGCCGCCGCCGCAGGAGCGGCAGCGGTCGCCGCGCAGGGCAAGAAGTAACCTCGCCGAGACCCCGCTTTCACGCCGAGACCCCTGGCTGCTGACGTCAGCAGCCAGGGGTCTCGGCGGTAACAGCGGGTTCAGACCTCTTCGGTCTTGCGGATCTCTCCGTGCGCCTCGGCGGCAGCGGCGATGTCGTCGTCGCCGACTGCCCAGTCGCCGGTGGCCAGGTACACGACCTTCTTGGCGACGGCCACAGCATGGTCGGCGAAGCGCTCGTGGTAGCGGCTGGCCAGGGTCGCGTCGACTGTCGCCGTCGGCTCGCCCTTCCAATTGTCGCTGAGGACCTTCTCGAACACGCGCGCGTGGAGCTCGTCGACCTCGTCGTCGGCGTTGCGGATGACGTCGGCCAGGCGGAGGTCCTGTGTGCGGAGCAGTTCGGAGAGCGTGCGCGAGATCTCCACGTCACGCTCGCCCATCTTCGTGAAGGTGCCCTTCAGGCCCTTCGGGATGGCGCGCTCGGGGAAGCGCAGACGCGCGAGCTGAGCGATGTGCTCCGCCATGTCGCCCATGCGCTCGAGCGAGGCGCTCACGCGGAGGGCGAAGACGACGATGCGCAGGTCTCGGGCCACCGGCTGCTGACGGGCGAGGACCTCGATGGCCAGCTCGTCCAGGCTGACGGCCAGTTCGTCGATCTGCACGTCGTTGGCGATGACCTCTTCGGCCATCGCCACGTCGCTGTTCGCGAAGGCGCGGGTGGCCTTGTCGATGGCGACGGTGACGAGGTCGGTGATCTCCACGAGGCGGGACTGAATCTCCTCGAGTGACTGATGGAAGACTTCGCGCATGACGGCGCAACCTTTCGTTCGGTTCGGGCGGTTCCGGCCGGCCGATGGAGGGCGAGGCCGCATTCGCAGGCCCTCAGTGATTCTGTGCGCCGAAGGTTAACGAACGGTGCCCATCGTGTGAATACTACTTCGCGGCACCCAGGAGTGGCGCGGAAACCTGCGGAAGAGGAGGTGAACGGGCTCTACGCTGGAGGCATGAGCCCGGGGACAATCGCCATGATCGCGTTGGCCGCCGGCGTCGTCATCGGCCTCGGCCTCGCCGCGGTCGTCGCATGGGCCTATTACACTCGTGCCCAGTTCGCCGAGGCCACATCGACGGTCGTTCCGCAGGGAACCGTCGACGTCCTCAACAGCATGGACGACGCGGCCTGCGTCGTCGACTCCTCCGGGCTCGTGCTCGCCATCTCGCACGCCGCAGCGAAGTTCGGCATCGACGTCGGCTCGACGCTCGACAATCAGGAGCTCAGGCAGCTGGTGCGGACGGTGCGCTCGACCCAGACGTCGAAGACCGAGACGCTGCGCCTGACGCGCTCCGGGGTCAGCCTCGATCCTCGTCTGGTCTCGGCCCGTGCCAGCGCCCTCGGTGCGCAGCTCACCCTGCTCATCATCCGGGACGTCACCGAGCAGGAGCGTCTCGATCAGATGCGACGCGACTTCGTCGCCAACACCAGTCACGAGCTGAAGACGCCTGTTGGCGCCGTCAGCCTGCTCGCCGAGGCGATCGAGTCCGCCGCGGATGATCCTGCTCAGGTGCGGATCTTCGCCTCTCGGATCTCCGCCGAGGCCAATCGGCTCGGCCAGCTCACCGGCCGGATCATGAGCCTGTCGCGGCTGCAGGCCTCGGACGGCGTCGCCGACTTCGCAGCGGTGGCCGTCGACGAGGTGATCGCGGCATCGATCGAGGCGCACACGGTCCAGGCGGATTCAGCCGGCGTCGAGCTCGTGCGCGGCGGCGACCGAGGGACGTTCGTGCGCGGCGACGCGCAGATCCTCATCGAGGCCGTCGGCAACCTGATCGCGAACGCGATCCTGTACTCCCCGCGGAGCTCTCGCGTGGGGGTGGGGGTCAAGGTCGAGGGCGAGACGATCGAGATCGCAGTCTCGGACCAGGGGATCGGTATCACCGAGTCCGACCGTGAGCGCATCTTCGAGCGCTTCTACCGTGCAGACGAGGCGCGCTCTCGTCGTACAGGCGGCACAGGTCTCGGACTTTCGATCGTGAAGCACGCGACGCAGCGGCACGGGGGAGAGGTGCGGCTCTGGTCGCGCCCCGGCCGCGGATCCACCTTCACGATGGTCCTCCCGCGCATCGACGCTCCGATGACGGAGGCCGAGAAGAAGGCCAAGAAGAAGAAAAAGAAGAAGCGCGCGCAGCAGGCTCTCCGAGCCGCCGAAGCGGCGCGTGTTCGAAACGGAGAGAACGCATGACCCGCATCCTTCTCGTCGAGGACGAGCCAGACCTCGCCGACCCGCTCGCCTACCTTCTTCGCCGTGAAGGCTATGAGGTCGAGATCGCCGAGGACGGCCCGGGCGCGCTCAGCGCATTCCGGGAGCGGGGTGCAGACATCGTGCTGCTCGATCTGATGCTGCCGGGGATGCCCGGCACCGAGGTGTGCCGTCAGATCCGATCGACATCCGCGGTGCCGATCATCATGCTCACCGCCAAGGACTCCGAGGTGGACATCGTCGTCGGACTCGAGCTGGGCGCCGACGACTACATCACCAAGCCGTACTCGTCGCGCGAGCTGCTCGCGCGCATGCGTGCCGTGCTGCGCCGTGTCGTCCAGGCAGAAGGCGACCTCGACGAACGCGTGCTGGAGGGCGGCAGGGTCTCCCTCGACATCGACCGCCACACCGTGACGGTCGCCGGCTCGGAGATCAACATGCCGCTCAAGGAGTTCGAGCTGCTCGAGGTGCTCATGCGCAACTCCGGCCGCGTGCTCACCCGCGGCCAGCTCATCGACCGGGTGTGGGGCAGCGACTACTTCGGAGACACGAAGACGCTGGACGTCCACATCAAGCGCATCCGCTCACGTATCGAGGAGAACCCGGGAGAGCCGGTCATGCTCGTCACCGTGCGCGGCCTGGGGTACCGATTCGAGGGCTGAGCGCGCCGCGTACGACGAGAGGCCGGCACCCGACGGGGTGACCGGCCTCTCGTGATGTCAGATCGTCACGCTGCGGGGACGAGATCGGCGTAGTACGGCAGAGTGCCGTCGAGGACCTGAACCTCGGCCGTCTTCCCGGTGGCTCCGCCGGACTGGAAGTACATCTCGACGGTCGCCCCGGGCATGGTGTTGAGATCGTCGATGCGCAGCGGCTCGGCGTTCGCGCCGAGGCTCAGCGTGTCGCGCGCTCCGACGCGGACCGTGAGAGGGGACAGGCCCTCGATCTCGACGGTGAGCACCTCTGCCTGATCGGTGTCGTTCACGATCGCGGCGATCAGGTTGCCCGTCGAGCCGTCTTCGGTGGCGATGACCATCACGTTGCGGATCTGGAGGGGGCCGTCGGAGTCCGGGATGTTGATGCCGTCCGAGGCCGGATAATCGATCTCTGTCGACTGCGGCGTGATGAACGTGCATCCGGTCGCGCCGAGCAGAACGAGGGCGCTGAGGGCGGCAGACGCTACAAGGCGCGATTTCACGGATCCTCCTGGAGCTGTGGGATGTCCAGTCCATTCTATGGGTATCGATCGCGCCGGCACGGACGATGCGGAGGCAAACCTTAGCGCATGTCGCCTGTGGTATTCTGGAGGTTGCCGAAAGGACACGATTTTATGCTTTTTGAGGTTGGCGAGACGGTCGTCTATCCGCACCATGGGGCCGCGACGATCATCGAGGTCAAGGATCGCGTCATCAAGGGCGAGACGAAGAAGTATCTGAAGCTCAATGTCACTCAGGGCGACCTGATCATCGAGGTTCCCGCAGAGAATGTCGACCTCGTCGGCGTTCGCGATGTGATCGGCCAGGAGGGCCTCGATCACGTGTTCGAGGTGCTGCGCGCCCCGTTCACGGAGGAGCCCACGAACTGGTCGCGTCGCTACAAGGCGAACCTCGAGAAGCTCGCCTCCGGTGATGTGATCAAGGTCAGCGAGGTCGTGCGCGACCTGTGGCGCCGGGATCAGGACCGCGGTCTGTCCGCTGGTGAGAAGCGGATGCTGGCGAAGGCTCGTCAGATCCTCATCTCCGAGCTCGCGCTCGCTGAGAAGTGCGACGAGGAGAAGGCCGGCGCGCTGCTCGACGAGGTCCTCGCATCGTAATCTGAGAGTGTGACTCTCCTTCCCGTGCCGACGACGGCGATCATCGTCGTCGCTGCCGGCTCTGGAACGCGATTGGGCGCCTCGGCTCCCAAGGCGTTCGTCGGCATCGATGAGCTGTCGGTGCTGCGTCACGCCCTGAACGGCGTGTTCGCCGCGTCGCCCGCTCAGGTGATCGTCGTCGTACCAGACGGGCATCAAGGGGATGCCGAGACCGAGCTGCGTGCGGCCGCCGGAGACCGTGCCGATCTCGGACGCGTCGTGGTCGGCGGCGAGACAAGACAGGCGTCGGTCGCCGCTGGACTGCACGCGCTGTGGGGCGACATCACGACGGTTCTCGTGCACGACGCCGCGCGCGCCCTGACGCCGCCCGCTCAGATCGACGCTGTCGCCGCGGCGGTCACTCCGACGTCCGGGGTGATCCCGGCACTCCCTGTCGTCAACACACTCAAGCGCGTCGCCGGCGCGGACGTCGTCGAGGCCGTGGATCGCAGCGAACTCGTCGCCGCGCAGACCCCGCAGGGCTTCCCGCGCGATCTCCTCGAGGCGGCGTACGCAGCTGCCGGCGCCTCTGGCGCCGAGTACACCGACGACGCCGCGCTGTTCGCGGCTGCGGGTCGTCAGGTGTCTCACGTGACCGGATCTCCGCTGGCCTTCAAGATCACGGTTCCCGCCGACCTCGAGCGCGCCCGCCAGCTGCTCTCGCGCAGCGACCGGGTCGCGGCATCCATCCCGCGCGTCGGCGTCGGGACAGACGTGCACGCCTACGGCGGTGAGGGCGACCTCTGGCTCGCCGGACTGGAATGGCCGGGGGAGCCGGCGCTCTCCGGGCACTCCGACGGGGACGCCGTCTCCCACGCCATCGTGGACGCGCTCCTGGGCGCCGCCGGCCTCGGCGACATCGGCGAGCACTTCGGCACTTCCCACCCCGAGTACGCCGGAGCGCACGGGGCGGTCTTCCTGGCCCGCACTCGCGAGATCCTCGCGGAGGCGGGCTTCGCGATCGGCAGCGTTTCGGTGCAGCTGCAGGCGAATCGGCCGCGCTTCAGCACCCGTCGCGCCGAGGCTCAGACGGCCCTGTCGGCTGCGCTCGGCGCCCCGGTGTCGGTCACCGCGACCACGACCGACGGCCTCGGATTCACGGGCCGTGGCGAAGGTGTCGCTGTGACCGCCGTCGCGCTCGTTCTGCCTGGTTCTGCAGGTGCTCCGAGTACGCTGGAGCAGTGACTCTCCGCCTGTATGACACCCGCGCACAGCAACTGCGCGATTTCGTGCCTCTCGACCCCGAGAACATCACGATGTACGTGTGCGGACCCACCGTTCAGTCCGGCCCGCACATCGGGCACGTCCGCGGCGCCCTCAGCTTCGACATCCTGCGCCGCTGGCTGACCCACCGGTACGGGCGCGTGACCTTCGTGCGCAACGTCACCGACATCGATGACAAGGTGATCGCGAACGCCACGGACTCCGAGCCGTGGTGGGCGCTCGCGTATCGAATGGAGCAGGAGTTCACCGCCGCGTACGCCGGCATCGGCGTGCTGCCGCCCACGTACGAGCCGCGCGCGACGGCATCCATCCCGCAGATGCAGGAGCTCATCGCGAGCCTCATCGAACGAGGTCATGCGTACCCCGCGCCCGACGGATCGGGGGACGTCTACTTCGACGTGCGCTCCTGGACCGACTACGGGGCTCTGACGCACCAGTCGCTCGACGCGATGGAGGCCGCTGAGGATGCCGATCCTCGCGGCAAGCGGAATCCGCAGGACTTCGCCCTCTGGAAGGGCGCCAAGGCCGGCGAGCCGGCCGATGCCACCTGGTCCTCACCCTGGGGGGCGGGGCGCCCCGGCTGGCACATCGAATGCTCGGCCATGGCGAAGCGCTATCTCGGCGCCGAGTTCGACATCCACGGCGGCGGACTCGACCTGCGCTTCCCACATCACGAGAACGAGCTCGCCCAGTCGACGGCAGCCGGCGACGGGTTCGCGAACTACTGGGTGCACAACGGCCTCGTCACCGTCGGCGGGCAGAAGATGTCCAAGTCGATCGGCAACTTCACGCTGGCGGCCGACGTGCTCGCCGAGCACGACCCGCTCGTCGTCCGCTACGCGCTCGCGGCGGCGCACTACCGTTCGAGCCTGGATCTCGTGGAGTCGTCCTGGGCCGAGGCCGAGGCCGCTGTGGGACGCATCCGCACCTTCCTCGAGCGCGGGCAGCGCATGGCGGCTGCCGGGTGGGGCCAGCACAAGGAGGGCCTCCCCGCGGCGTTCACCGAGGCGATGGACGATGATCTCGGGGTGCCGCGCGCGCTCGCTGTCATCCACGAGAGCATTCGGTCCGGCAATGCCCACCTGGATGCCGGACGCATCGACGCGGCACGTCAGGACGTGTCCGACGTGACGGACATGACGCTCGTGCTCGGCATCAACCCCCTGGCGGCGCAGTGGCGTGCGAACGGCGCAGGCGCCGAGGGCTCGGCGCTCGACGCCCTCGTGCAGGAGATGATCACCCAGCGCGCACAGGCCCGCGCTGACAAGGACTGGGCGGCAGCGGATCGCATCCGCGACGCGATCGCCGCAGCAGGAATCACGCTGGAGGACACTCCGGCCGGAACTCATTGGAGTATTGATGGCTAAGCCAGGACGCCCCGGAGCGGGCAACAGCAAGAAGAAGGGCGCTCTCAAGGGCACCGGCGGACTCGGACGCAAGTCGCTCGAGGGCCGCGGTCCGACGCCCAAGGCCGAGGACCGTGCGTGGCACGTCGCGGGCAAGCGCAAGGCCGCGAACGAGCGCTATGCAGCAGCCGGCGGCAAGGGTCGCCCTGGGGCGGGCTCGGGCGGTGGGCGCAGCGGCGGCAGCAACCCGAACCGCGCGCCCAAGGCGAAGGCCGGCGACGACACCGAGAACGTGACCGGCCGCAACTCGGTGCTCGAGGCGCTGCGCGCCAAGATCCCCGCCACGGCCTTCTACATCGCGCAACGCGTCGAGATGGACGACCGCGTCAAGGAGATGCTGTCGATCGCGACGCACCGAGACATCCCCGTGCTCGAGGTCACCCGACAGGAGCTCGACCGCATGGCCGGCTTCGACGGGGTACACCAGGGCGTCGCCCTGAAGGTGCCGCCGTACGAGTACGCGCACCCGCAGGATCTGCTCGAGCAGGTGATCGATCGCGGTCAGATGCCGCTGTTCGTCGCCCTCGACGGCATCACCGATCCGCGCAACCTCGGCGCCATCATCCGGTCGACCGCCGCATTCGGCGGGCACGGCATCATCCTGCCTCAGCGCCGCTCGGCGGGTGTGAACTCCGCAGCCTGGAAGACGAGCGCCGGCGCTGCCGCACGCATCCCTGTGGCGATGGCGACGAACCTGACGACCCAGTTGAAGGAGTTCAAGAAGCAGGGCGTCTTCGTCCTCGGCCTGGACGGCGGCGGCGACGTCGCGCTGCCCGCGCTCGAACTCGCCGATCGTCCCGTGGTGGTCGTCGTCGGTTCCGAGGGCAAGGGACTGTCGCGTCTGGTCACCGAGAACTGCGATCAGATCGTCTCGATCCCGATCTCCGCAGCAACCGAGTCGCTGAATGCCGGCATCGCGGCATCCGTCGCGCTGTACCAGATCTCCACGTTCCGCGCCGCAGGCGGGAACTGATCCACCGGTCGCGGAATACTTGCCGAGGCAGGTTGTTTCCCTGAGCGGGCCGCATTCAGCGACCGACGTCCACGAAGGGAACGCACATGGCACGCATCGCCGTCATCGGAGGCACCGGCTACGCCGGCTCGAACATCGTCGCAGAGGCGGTGTCGCGCGGTCACTCGGTGGTGTCGATCGCTCGAACCGTTCCCGCCGAGCGCGTCGAGGGCGCGGTGTACCTCGAGGGCAACATCCTCGACGTCCCCGGCCTCCTCACGCAGATCGGCGAGGCCGATGTCGTCATCCAGGCACTCTCGCCGCGCGGCGACATGGTCGGCAAGGTACGCCCCGCGACGGCGGAGCTGTTCGCAGCGCTCCCCGAGAACGTGCGTCTCGGGGTGGTCGGCGGCGCCGGAGGCAGCCTGGTCTCCCCTGACGGGCCCCGCCTGGTGGATGCAGGCTTCCCCGACGAGTTCAAGGCCGAGGCGCTCGAGGCCATCGGCGTACTCGAGGACCTGCAGGCCGACACGAGCGGGCGCGACTGGTTCTTCGTCCACCCGGCCGGCGGCTTCGGCAACTGGGCGCCGGGGGAGCGCACCGGCACGTACCGGGACGGCGGACCCGTTCTGGTCTCCGACGAGAAGGGCGAATCGTTCATCTCGGGCCCGGACCTCGGCGTCGCGTTCGTCGACGAGATCGAGAACCCCCAGCACCACCGCGAGAACTTCGCCGTCGGCTACTGATCCCTGGCCCCTCGGGCTCGAGAGTCAGACCAGGTCGCGCCAGTCGACCGCTTCCTCCTCGTCGGTCACCGGCACGGCGCCGGTGACCACGGGGAGGGACACCGTCTCCGTCGGCGGGCCCATGATGGTGGCCTCGTCGCGACGGTGACGCAGCACGTCGTTGATGTACGAGGTCAGAACCTCGGCCAGCGGCACTGATCGGCCGTTCGCCTGCGAGAGATACCAGCGGTGCTCCAGCACCTGGTGGAACACCTCGGCGGGCTCGAGCTTCGCGCGGAGCTCGTAGGGGATGGCGCGCACGACCGGCTCGAACACGCGGGTGAGCCACTCATGCGCGTACATCTCCTCGTCGGCCCACTCCTTCGTCGAGCGGGCGCGGAACTCGTCGAGGTCGTTGAGCAGGCGTCGTGCCTGGTTCTCCTCGACATCGAGGCCGGTGAGGCGGATGAGACGGCGCTGGTGGTGCCCGGCGTCGACCACCTTCGGCTGGATCTCGACGACCGTGCCGTCGGCGGTCGTGGCCATCGACATCTCGTCGATGTCGAAGCCCAGGGCGTTGAGCCGCTCGACGCGCTCGGTGATGCGCCACGTCTCGTTGGCCGAGAAGGACTCCTCGGCCGTCAGTGCAGCCCACAGCGAGTGGTAAGAGGACACGATGCCGTCGGCGATCGCGACGGCGTCGACACCGTGCTCCAGGCGTCCGCCCGCAGCGAGGTCCATGATCTCCCCGGCGATGTTCGTCCGCGCGAGGTCCAGGTCGTAGAGGCGCTGCCCCTCGGTGAGACCCTCCTCGTGCAGCTCTCCGGTCTCGGCGTCCACCAGGTAGGCGGCGAACGCACCGGCGTCGCGACGGAAGAGCGTGTTCGACAGCGACACATCGCCCCAGTAGAAGCCGACGTTGTGCAGCCGCACGAGCAGGAGAGCGAGGGCGTCGACGAGGCGGGTGGCGGTGTCGGGCCGAAGCACGCGCGTGAACAGTGCGCGGTACGGCATCGAGAACCTCAGGTGCGAGGTGACCAGGACCGCTGGAAGATGCGCGCCCCCGGCATCCGTTCGCCCGGCGATGACCGCGACGCGCTCGACGCACGGCACAGCGAGCCTGGCGAGGTTGCCGAGCATGTCGTACTCGCGCTGGGCCATCTCGGCCGTGGTCTCCTTGACCGCGACGACACGGCCGGACAGATCGGCGAAACGCACCAGGTGGCGGGAGAGTCCCTTGGGCAGTGAGACGATCCGCTCCGATGGCCACTTGGCGAGCGGAGTCGACCAGGGCAGGGCGAGGAGTTCAGGGTCGACCTTGCTGGCGGTGATGCGCAGGGCGTTCTGCATGTTGACCTCCCTGGATGACGCGGCCGGGAAACGACGCGGCGCGGGTGACCGTGAGGTCAGCCCGCGCCGCGTGTGTGGCGAACCTACGAGGCCGAGACGACCGGCTTGTCGTTGAGGCGCTCGCCCGACTCGATGTCGAACGCGTGCACGTGGCCGGCGTTGGCGGCCAGCGTGACGGTCTCGCCGGCGTTCGGGTGGCTGCGGCCGTCGACGCGAGCGACGATGTCGGTGCGCTTGCCGTTGATGTCGGTGTGGCCGTAGAGGTAGCCGTCGGCACCGAGCTCCTCGACGAGGTCGACGGTGACCGAGAGGCCCTTGCCGTCGGCCGGGCCGACGGTGATGTCCTCGGGGCGAACACCCACGGTGACCTGCGAGCCGTTCGCGCGGCCGACGGTGTCGCGGTCCAGCGGCACGACCTCGGTGCCGAACTGCACGCCTCCCTCAGCGAGGTCTGCGGCGAACAGGTTCATGGCGGGCGAGCCGATGAAGCCGGCGACGAACACGTTCTCGGGCTTCTCGTACAGGTCGCGCGGGGTGCCGACCTGCTGCAGGAGACCGTCCTTGAGAACCGCGATGCGGTCACCCATCGTCAGTGCCTCGGTCTGGTCGTGGGTGACGTAGACCGTGGTGACGCCGAGGCGACGCTGCAGCGAGGCGATCTGCGTACGGGTCTGGACGCGGAGCTTTGCGTCGAGGTTCGACAGCGGCTCGTCCATGAGGAACACCTGCGGCTGGCGGACGATCGCGCGGCCCATCGCGACGCGCTGACGCTGACCACCCGAGAGCGCCTTCGGCTTGCGGGTCAGGTACTCCTCGAGGTCGAGGAGCTTGGCTGCCTCGAGAACGCGAGCGGCGCGCTCCTCCTTGCCGACACCGGCGATCTTGAGCGCGAAGCCCATGTTCTCGGCGACGGTCATGTGCGGGTACAGCGCGTAGTTCTGGAAGACCATCGCGATGTCGCGATCCTTCGGGGGCACATCGGTGACGTCGCGGTCACCGATGAGGATGCGTCCCTCGTTGACCTCTTCGAGGCCGGCGAGCATGCGCAGCGAGGTGGACTTACCGCAACCGGAGGGGCCGACCAGGACGAGGAACTCGCCGTCAGCGACTTCGAGGTTGAGCTTGTCGACAGCCGGGCGGGTTCCGCCTGGGTACAGCCGCGTGGCGCTGTCGAAAGTTACCGATGCCATTGTTTTCTCCTTCACCGGCAGGTACGTGCCGGACGATCCGTTGTGATGGAAGCGGCGAGGTGACCCGCCGTGGCCCGCCATCGGGCCGGTTTCAGTATGGCACGGGGCGGCCCCACCTGGGTATTTCCCAGCCTGGCTCGATACCATCGAAGACGGTCCGGTCAGGCATGCAGATCGCGTGTTCGGCGGATGCCGGGGAACCCGTCCCCGATCAGATCTTCAAGAGGAACGATGTCGAGCGACGAAACGCCGAACGTCCCCACCCCTCGCAATTCCCGTGAGGCGGTCAGGGAGAAGGCCCAGCAGATGCACGCGAAGCAGTCGCGCGCGCGCATCATGCGACGCATCATCATCGGCGCTGTCGCGATCGTGGCAGTCGGCGCCATCGGCACCGCCGTCACCATGGCAGTGACCTCGAGCGTGTCCAAGCCGGTCATGAACCCGCAGGGCCTCGAAGGCGACGGCATCGTCGTCGGCAGCGTTTCGGACACAGTCGCCGAGAGCGTGCCGAGCACTCCTGCTCCGGAGGAGTCCGGTGCCGGCGAGGAGAGCGCAGCGCCGACGCCGACGCCCGTGCCGACGACCGCTCCTGTCGACGTGCACATCTACGTCGACTACCTCTCACCGGGCGCAGGAGAATTCGAGCGCGCGAACACGCGCCAGCTCGCCGGCTGGATCAACGAGGACGCGGTCACCGTGACCTACCACCCGGTCGCGATGCTCACGGCCAGCTCGAACGGCACGAAGTACTCGCTGCGCGCCGCAGCGGCCGCCGCGTGCGTCGCAACGCACTCGCCCGACCAGTTCTACGCCTTCAACCACGAGCTGCTCGTCGACCAGCCGGAGGTCGACAGCAGCGGGCGCACCGACGTCGAGCTCGCGGACCTCGCCGTCGCCGTCGGCGCTCAGACGCCCAAGGCGGTGCGCTCCTGCATCGAGGACCAGGACTTCCTCACGTGGGCCAAGGAAGCGACATCCCGCGCACTCGAGGGCCCGCTGGACGGTTCGGACGACCTCGTCCTCACCAGCGCGCCGATGATCGTCGTGAACGGCGAAGCCTATGTCGGATCGCTCAAGGACCCGGCGGAGTTCTCGCAGTTCGTTCTCACGGTCGCGGCCGAGACCGATTCGACCGCGACGCCGACTCCGACTCCGACCGCAACCGAGACGCCGGCCCCCTAGTCTCAGAGCGTCCTGGTTTCAGACTCGCGCGTCCTGCTCGCTAAGCTGGACGGCGTTCGCCGACTTAGCTCAGCTGGTAGAGCACCTGTCTTGTAAACAGGATGTCACGGGTTCGAATCCCGTAGTCGGCTCCACAGAATCACCGAGAGTTCGACGCGTCACTGCGCGCTGTTCGGCCTGCGGCCCCTGCGGGGGCGGTTGTGCCACGCGTCGATGGCCTCCGGCGTGAGATCGTCGCGATCCCACAGATACCCGGACACGTTGCCGATCGGATCGATGAACGCGTCGCTCGCGGACGACGCCTCACCGGCATCCCGCCGTCGCATCGTCTGGCGCAGTGACACCGGCGTCACGCCGAGCAACTCGGCGACCTCGTCGATCGTCGCGTAGCGCGCCGCGAAACGGGGCTCTGCCGTGCCGTCGCGCAGTGCGCGCGGGCGCGGTTTGTCGTCCTCGGAACCCATGAGCCCACGATAGTCGACGACTAGCATGGCGCCATGGTCCTAGAACCCCCTGGCGATGCCGCAGGCCGACTCGACGTGCCGGGGACCTACAACTTCCGCGAGGTGGCTCCAGGGGTGCTGGCGTCCGGTCGGCTGTACCGCTCCGACGCGCTTCACCGTCTCGACAAGGCCGGCCGGCGGCGCATCGGCGAACTCGGCATCCGCACGGTGCTCGACCTGCGGTCGGCGATCGATCGGCGTCTCGGCGGCCGCGACAGGCTGCGCGGCACGGGTGCGATCCGCGTGAGCGTTCCGATCGACGGGACGCCGCGCGCTGTGGACCTCGCCACCATCACGCTCGCCGACGTCTACCGGGCCATCCTCACCCGCCACCAGCCGATCCTCGGCCGGATCATCCGCGAGATCGCGGCATCCGACGGCCCGGTTCTCGTGCACTGCACGGCGGGCAAGGATCGCACCGGCCTGATCGTCGCACTCACGCTCGCGGCGCTCGACATCGACCGCCGCGTCATCCTCGCGGATTACGCGGCGACCGCGGCCAACCTGGCGGGGGAGTGGACCGAGCGGATGCTGCGCAAGGTGCGACGCTTCCGGGTGCCTGTGACCGACGAGATCGTCGCTGTGCTCACCGGCTCGCCGGCCGAGGTTCTCGATGAGACGCTCGACTGGATCGACAGCGAGTACGGCGGCATGAGCGCGTACCTGGACGGCGCGGGGGTGGATTCTTCCACCAGGGCGGCGCTGCGGGCGAAGCTGCTGCCGCCCGCCTAGCGGTCGGACGCTCGTGGCGCCACGCTGATCCGCTCCGCCATCTCGGCCGATGCCGCCAGCGCCTCGTCGATGAGTTCTCGTCCCGGCTCTGCGGTGAGCCAGTCAGCGCTCATCTCTGCGGGGATGAGCACGGGCATCCGGTCGTGGACCTCTGCCAGGTGATCAGGAGCCGGGGCCATCACGATCGAATAGCAGGTGACCCAGTCCCCGCCGGGAGTGCGTCCGCGCTGCGTGACGGCCGCCATGCCGAACAGCACGCCGTCGTCGAGGGTGAACTCGTTCCACACCCGCTCCGGCTTGCGCATCTCGAACCACCCGGTCGTCGGGACGATCGCGCGGGTGCGCAGATTGCCCGGCCGATCCTGGAGGCGCTCCGAGCGGGTGTTGATCGAGGGGAACCGTGAGGGCTGGCCGTCGATCAAGTACCCCCACCACGCCGGCTCGAGCGCG
Organism: Microbacterium sp. Bi121; assembly: GCF_918698005.1. Classification (GTDB taxonomy): domain Bacteria; phylum Actinomycetota; class Actinomycetes; order Actinomycetales; family Microbacteriaceae; genus Microbacterium. Next base: position 130,582 of record NZ_CAKKLJ010000006.1, on the reverse strand, counting down.
GCTCGGCCGCTGCCGGGAACCACGACCGGGTTCAGGTTGCGCAGGTTCTTGCCGGTGGGCCGCAGGGTCTCGCCGTCGTTCTGCTGCGCCCACTCGCGCAGACCCTCGAGGATGTCGGCGTCGGCTTCGGCCAGCAGCTCGGCGTCGGTGAAGCGGGGATCGAGTCCATAGCTCGCGCACATGCCGTCAGCGTACCGCCGGCCACCGACACGGAACTCGCGCGCATGCTCGGGTAGGGTGCTCTGGTGCCCCAGACGTCCCGCCGCATGCCCGCCTCTGTCGCGCTCGGCGGTGCGGTGTCGATCGGTGCGATGACCGCGATCCAGGCGCGCATCAACGGCGTTCTCGGAGTCCGCCTGGACGATGGCATCGTCGCGGGTCTCGTCTCCTTCAGCGTCGGGCTCGTCGTTCTCATCATCGTGACGATCGCGCTGCCGACCTCACGTGCCGGAGCCGCACGGCTGTGGCGAGGAGTCCGCTCTCGACACGTGCCGATCTGGATGCTGCTCGGCGGCGTGTGCGGCGCGCTGACGGTCTCCACGCAGGGCCTCGCAGCCGGCGTCCTCGGCGTATCGCTGTTCACCGTCGGCGTCGTCGCGGGGCAGACGGTGAACGGGCTGCTCCTGGACCGCATCGGCGTCGGACCGGCCGGTGTGGTCGCGGTGACACCCGGTCGGGTGCTCGGCGGCGTCTTCGCGCTCGCCGCCGTCGGGATCTCGCTCAGCGGCGACGCGCTCACGCGGGCGCCCTGGTGGCTGCTGGTGCTGCCGTTCGCCGCCGGGGTCGGCATCGCCTGGCAGTCCGCGGCGAACGGGCGTCTGGCTCAACGGGTGCAGTCGCCGATGACGGCCACCCTGATGAGCTTCGTCGGCGGGACGCTCGTGCTCGCCGTCGCGGCATCCATCAGCGTCGCCGTGAACGGGATGCCGGCCGCCCTGCCGAACGAGCCCTGGCTGTACACGGGCGGGCTGCTCGGATTCGCGTACATCCTGCTCGGTGCGACGATCGTCGCTCACACCGGGGTGCTGCTGCTCGGGCTCGGCTCAGTGCTCGGACAGCTGGTCACATCCGTCATCATCGATCTGCTCTGGCCCGCAGCAGCCGTGCCTGCGCTCTGGCAGCTGCTGGCCATGGTGGCCGTGGCGGTGGCATCCGTCGTCGTGGCGGTGCCGTGGCGCCGACGTCGGTGACTACTGCTTCTTCGACGGCATCCGCGAGATGAACGCCTCGGCGTCGACGGACTTGCGCCTGCCTGGCTTCCGGTCGGCGGGTTTCTCGCCGACGTAGAGCCAGCCCAGCAGCTCTTCGTTCTTCTTCAGCCCGTGAGCTTTCGCGACGGGCTTCGAGCGCGTATACCCGCCCGTGCGCCAGAAGACGCCCCAGCCAGCCTCGTCCAGCAGCAGGCTGAGTGTGTGCGCGACCCCGGCCGCCACCGCCTCCTGCTCCCAGTGCGGCACCTTGGAGCTCTTCTGGAAGCTGGCCACCACCGCGATCAGAACCGGCGCGCGCATCGGCTTCGACGACGGATGCCGGTCTTTGTCGGCCTTCGCGATCGCCTTGCCGAGCCGCACACGGTCATCGCCGCGCAGCTCGATCAGCCGCCACGGCCGCAGCGAGGAATGGTCGGCGACGCGTCCTGCCGCGGCGACGAGGCGAACCAGTTCTTCGTGCGTCGGCCCGTCGCCGGTGACCTTCGACCACGACTGCCGCGCGAGCGCGGCCTCATAGGCGCTCACGCCTCGGGGGCCTCGGGGGTGAAGTTCAGGGCCAGCGAGTTCATGCAGTAGCGGTCACCGGTCGGGGTTCCGAAGCCGTCGGGGAAGACGTGGCCGAGGTGCGAGCCGCAGTTCGCGCAGCGGACCTCGGTGCGCTGCATGCCGAGGGTGTTGTCCTCGAGCAGCTGCACGGCGTCAGGACGGATCGACTCGTAGAAGCTCGGCCAGCCGCAGCCGGAGTCGAACTTCGTCCCGCTCTTGAACAGCTCGGTGCCGCACGCGCCGCAGGTGTACAGCCCTGCACGCGATTCGTCCAGCAGCTCGCCCGTCCAGGCGCGCTCGGTCGCAGCCTCGCGCAGCACTGCGAACTGCTCGTCGCCGAGCTCCTCGCGCCACTCGTCGTCGGTCTTCTTCACGCTGTAGTCCATCAGTCCTCCTGAGTCCTCTCCATTGTCCACCGTGCACAGGGCACGCGGGCCATCATGACGAGAGGTGACAATGGACGCATGACGGATGCTGTGCGCGAGCGCTACGAGCGATTCGCCCGCGAGGAGGCACCAGGGCGTTCAGAGCTGTACGAGGAGTGGGCGCAGGGTGCGGCATCCGATCCGGATGTCCGCCGCGTCCTCGCTCGCATCCCTGAGACGCGCAGGCAGCCCCCGCTCGTCTTCGCGGTGACGCGGATGCTGGGTGCGCCGCTCGACGGATTCTCCACCTGGCGCGCCTTCCTGCTCGAGCACGAGGACGCGGTCGTCGCGGAGTGCGCCGCCCGCAGTGTGCAGACCAATGAGCCGCTGCGGCTCGCGCCGCTGCTCCCGGTGCTGTCCGAGATCGACGGGCCCATCGCGCTGCTCGAGATCGGCGCGTCCGGTGGGCTCTGCCTGTACCCCGACAGGTATTCGTACCGTTTCGTCGGCAGGGACGGCGCACTGCGCTCGAGTCTCGACCCTCCGGACGGCACTTCGGCTGTCGTGCTGACCAGCGAGGTCCGCGGGGCGATGCCCGAGGTCAGCATGCCGGAGATCGTCTGGAGAGCGGGAATCGATCTCGCGCCGCTCGATGCGCGGAGTCCGCGCGATCGCGCGTGGCTGCAGGGGCTCGTGTGGCCCGGGGAGCGCGGTCGGGAGGAGCGGATCGCAGCAGCGCTGGACGTCGTCGCGGCCGATCCTCCTAGGATGACTCAGGGCGACGCCCTCGACGTCGTCGCCGAGGTGGCGGCATCCGCGCCGCGGCACGCGACCCTCGTGATCACCACACCGGGTGTCCTCGCGCACATTCCGCGCGCGGCCAGGCTCGCGCTGATCGACCGTGTTCGCGCTCTGCCGGCGCGATGGATCACGATCGATGCTCCGACCCTGCACGCGGCGTGGGAGCCGCCGGTGGATGCTGCGGCGTGGCCGGGCTTCGTGGTCGCCCTCGACGGGGATGTGCGCGCGTCAGCGGACCCACTCGGACGATGGTGGGAGTGGCGCGCGGACGAGGCGGCATCTCGGACCTAGCCTGGAGCCATGCTCGGAGATCTCACCGATCGCGATCGCGCGATCCTCGCCCTGGAGGCCGCATGGCCGCGCCACGGCGGGACCAAGGAGGAGGTCATCCGCAGCACGCTCGGGATGAGCCCTGCGCGCTACTACCAGCTGCTGGGGCGTCTGATCGACACCGAGCAGGCGCTCGAGCACGACCCGCTTCTCGTCCGGCGCCTGCGGCGCCTGCGGGAGCATCGGGTCGACCAGCGCGTTGCGCGAATGCGCGGCTTCGCCGGGTAACATCGACGCGTGCCCCAGCCCGTGAGAGACCGCTTCGACGACGTCCCCCGTACCTCAGGTCGGGTAGGCGCGCATCGGGCCGAAGCTCCCGGCATGAACGGCTGGGCCGTGCTGCTGTGGTCGTTCGTAGCCGCTCTCATCCTGATCGTCGTCGGCATCTTCGCCACGCTCGTCGCGCAGCAGCGCATCACCCTGTTCCCGGTCGCCGAGGAATCGGTCGCTCCCGCACCGGAGGAGACAGGCGTGGTCGACATGACCTACTCGGTGCTCGTCCTGAACGCGACGCCGGAGGACGGGCTCGATGCGCAGGTGCGCGAGACCCTGATCAACGCGCAGTGGCCGGACGAGCTCATCAGCTACGGCGACGCCGGCACGCAGGACTTCGCCGAGACGACCGTGTACTACGTATCGGATGCCGAGCGCGAAGCCGCCCTCGGACTCGCCGATCTGATCGGCGGGGCGCTGGTCGATCAAAGCGATATCTACGCAGACCCGAACGACCCCGAGCAGAAGCAGCTCGTCGTCGTGGTGGGGCTGGACCGCTCGAGCGCGCAGCCGGAGTCCACGGAGACGCCCGCGGAGTAGACACCGCCTCGGCGGCTTGCACTCGATGGGGTCGAGTGCCAGAATGGCGTTAGCACTCTCTCACTCTGAGTGCTAAACCCAACGTCTACGTCCAGGAGGGACGACAAAACTCATGGCAAAGATCATCGCTTTCGATGAGGAGGCCCGCCGCGGCCTCGAGCGTGGCCTGAACATCCTCGCCGACGCTGTCAAGGTGACCCTCGGCCCGCGCGGTCGCAACGTCGTGCTCGAGAAGAAGTGGGGCGCCCCCACGATCACGAACGACGGTGTGTCGATCGCCAAGGAGATCGAGCTGGACGACCCGTACGAGAAGATCGGCGCGGAGCTCGTCAAGGAGGTCGCCAAGAAGACCGACGACGTCGCCGGCGACGGAACCACCACCGCGACCGTTCTCGCCCAGGCGCTCGTGCGCGAGGGCCTGCGCAACGTCGCAGCCGGTGCCGACCCGATCTCGCTCAAGCGCGGTATCGAGAAGGCTGTCGCCGCCATCACCGACGAGCTGCTCTCCAGCGCCAAGGAGATCGAGTCGAAGGAGCAGATCGCCGCTACCGCATCGATCTCCGCGGCCGACGCTGAGATCGGCGAGCTGATCGCCGAGGCCATCGACAAGGTCGGCAAGGAGGGCGTCGTCACCGTCGAGGAGTCGCAGACCTTCGGCACCGAGCTCGAGCTCACCGAGGGCATGCGCTTCGACAAGGGCTACCTGAACCCCTACTTCGTCACGGACCCCGACCGCCAGGAGGCCGTGTTCGAGGAGCCCTACATCCTCATCGCGAACTCGAAGATCTCGAACATCAAGGATCTTCTCCCCGTCGTCGACAAGGTGATCCAGGACGGCAAGGAGCTCGTCATCATCGCTGAGGACGTCGAGGGCGAAGCTCTCGCCACTCTCGTCCTCAACAAGATCCGCGGCATCTTCAAGTCGGCTGCGGTCAAGGCTCCCGGCTTCGGCGACCGTCGCAAGGCTCAGCTGCAGGACATCGCGATCCTCACCGGTGGTCAGGTCATCACCGAAGAGGTCGGCCTCAAGCTCGAGAACACCACGCTCGACCTGCTCGGCCGTGCGCGCAAGGTCATCATCACCAAGGATGAGACGACCATCGTCGAGGGTGCTGGCGAGTCCGACCAGATCGAGGGTCGCGTGACCCAGATCCGTCGCGAGATCGAGAACACCGACAGCGACTACGACCGCGAGAAGCTGCAGGAGCGTCTGGCCAAGCTCGCCGGCGGCGTCGCCGTCATCAAGGCGGGTGCAGCCACCGAGGTCGAGCTCAAGGAGCGCAAGCACCGCATCGAGGACGCCGTCCGCAACGCGAAGGCGGCCGTCGAGGAGGGCATCGTCGCCGGTGGTGGCGTCGCACTCATCCAGTCCGGCACCAAGGCGCTCGACGCTCTCGAGCTGACCGGTGACGAGGCGACCGGTGCGAACATCGTTCGCGTCGCCATCTCGGCTCCGCTGAAGCAGATCGCGATGAACGCCGGCCTCGAGCCGGGTGTCGTCGCCAACAAGGTCGCCGAGCTTCCGATCGGTGAGGGCCTCAACGCCGCCACCGGCGAGTACGTCGACATGTTCGGTGCGGGCATCATCGACCCGGCCAAGGTGACCCGCTCCGCCCTGCAGAACGCGGCATCGATCGCCGGTCTCTTCCTCACGACCGAGGCCGTCGTCGCCGACAAGCCCGAGAAGGTCGCGGCTCCGGCCGGCGACCCGACGGGTGGCATGGACTTCTGAGTCGCAGCCCTACTCAGGAACGCCCCGGCCTCACAGCCGGGGCGTTCCTGCGTTCCGGGGCGGGGTCACTGCCGGAACAGGCTCGCCGAGTACTGATCGGCGTCCGAGTACTGCGTCGCCGCAGACCCGAGGGCCGTGCCGATCGAATCGAGCACCTGCTCGACGTGCAGCTGGGCGGCAGCCCACTGATCACTGCACCCCTGGAACGCGGCGGACGCGGCACCGGTCCACGATGACTGCAACTGCGTCAGCTGGCCTTTGAGAGCCTGGGATTCACTTCGCAGACGTTCGATCGTGGCCCTGGTCGCACCGTTCGCGGCGAAGACCGCCTCGGTGTCGACGGTGTAGACGGACATGGGAACTCCTCTCGTCGGGCTTCACACGCTAGAAGAGCGCGTGAACGCGCGAGAGCCGGGGAAGCGGCATCCGTGGAGGAACCCAGCGGAGGAGACGAAGTGCAGAGCGGGTCAGGCGCCGTCCAGATCGACCCGCTCCAGGGGCTGCGTGTCCTCGAGCAGGTGTTCGGGCGTCGCCTGCGACGGGGCGAGCGGCAGGGTCACCGTGAAGGTGGCGCCGCCGCCGGATGTCTCGTCGACCCGGACGCTCCCGCCCAGCGCGGAGACGATCGACGCGACGATCGCCAGGCCCAGGCCCGAGCCGCCGGTCTCCCGCGCACGGGAGGTGTCCGCGCGCCAGAAGCGCTCGAAGATCTGCTCGCGGATCTGAGGGGGGATGCCCTCGCCGTGGTCCACGATCGCGATGCTCGCCGTTCCCGCGGTGCGGTCCGAATCGACGACGAGCTCGATCGGGGCATCGTCCGGCGAGAACCGGCGTGCGTTGCCGAGCAGGTTGGCGACGACCTGGCGCACCTTGTTCTCCTCGCCGAGGACGATCGGAGGGGTGCGCACCGGCACGTCCTCCGCTTCGGTGAAGTCGATCTGCGGCATGGGCTCGCCGGCGCCCCGAGGGCGGCGACGCAGACGCGCCAGCGCTCCGGCACGCGGTTTCGTCACCGGGGGAGTGAGCTTCGGGAGCGTCGGGTGGCTGGGCGCCGGTGCAGAGGTCTTGGCATCCGCCGTCCTGTCGATCACCGTGATCGTCCGCCCGGGAGCCGCCGCACGCACATCCAGGGCGGCATCGCGGGCGAGCGGCCGCAGATCGAGCGGCCCGATCTGGAGCTCCGGTTCCTCATCCAGACGGGCGAGGTCGAGAAGATCCTCGACGAGCACGCCCATCCTGATCGCCTCCTTCTCGATGCGCTCCATCGCGCGCGCCGTGTCCTCCTCGCCGCGGATGGCCCCCATCCGGTACAGCTCCGCGTATCCGCGCACGCTGACCAGCGGGGTGCGCAGTTCGTGGCTCGCGTCGCCGATGAACCGTCGCATGTGCTGCACGGTGCGGTCGCGCTGAGCCAGGGAGCGGTCGATCCGGTCGAGCATCGTGTTGATGGCGAAGTTGAGCCGCCCCACCTCTGTGCTGGGCTCGAGGTCGGTGAGGCGCTGACTGAAGTCTCCTGAGGCGATCAGCATCGCGGTGGATTCGACCTGGCCGAGGCGACGGAACGTCAGGGTCACCAGGCCGCGGATGAGGAGGGCGGCGATGAGGATCGTCACCAGTGCCACCGTGGTGTAGATGCCGAAGTACTGGCCGATGATGCTGTCGACCTCGGCGAGCGGGAGTGCGACGAACTGCACGTACAGGGTGCCGTCGTTGCCCGGCACGACCGCGACAGCACCGCGGAACTCCTGTCCGTCGGCGCTGCGCAGCGGAATCATCTCGCCGTCGAGGGCGTGAGCCTGCTCGAGCGCGAGTGACGAGTAGAACGCCGGCGCCGACTCGTCCGTCGCTCCGCCCGCCCTGGCGAGGAAAGAGCCGTCGGCGGCGTAGACCGTGAAGGTGTAATCGGCGGCGCGCGGCGCGTTCTCCGAGGGGACGAGCTTCTGCTCGCCGTCGACCGTCTCGACGTCGAACCAGCGGCTGACGAGGTCGCTGGCCGCCAGCGACGGCAGCTGAGCCTCGATGTTGGTGATGAGGGAGTTGCGCAGCAGCGGCACGGTGCCGATACCGGCGACGACGAGGCCGAGGGCGAGGACGGCCACGGTGACACCGGTGACCTTGGCACGCAGACTGATGCGTCGCCACCAGCCGGTGACCGCGTCAGGCTTGTGCGCCATGCGCGCTCCCTTCGCGGACTACTTGCCCACCTTGAGCATGTAGCCGAAGCCGCGCTTGGTCTGGATGACGGACTCCTCGGTGTGCGGATCGATCTTGCGACGCAGGTACGAGATGTAGCTCTCCACGATGCCGGCATCGCCGTTGAAGTCGTACTCCCAGACGTGGTCGAGGATCTGCGCCTTGGACAGCACCCTGTTCGGGTTGAGCATGAGGTATCGCAGCAGCTTGAACTCCGTGGGGCTGAGCTCGATCGGCTCCTTGCCGACGAAGACATCATGGGTGTCCTGGTCCATCGACAGCTCGCCGGCGCGGATGATCGACTCTTCGTCGGCCTGCATGGTCCGCCGCAGGATCGCCTGCACGCGCGCGACGATCTCATCGAGCGCGAACGGCTTGGTGACGTAGTCGTCGCCCCCGGCGTTGAGGCCTTCGATCTTGTCCTGGGTGTCGTCCTTCGCCGTGAGGAAGAGGATGGGGGCGGTGAACCCGGCGCCGCGCAGGCGCTTGGTGACGCTGAATCCGTTCATGTCGGGCAGCATGACGTCGAGGATGATGAGGTCTGGTTCCTCCTCGAGCACCGCCGAGATCGTGGCGGCGCCATTGGCCACCGTCTTGACCTGATAGCCGGCGAAGCTCAGGCCGGTGGACAGCAGATCACGGATGTTCGGCTCGTCGTCGACGACCAGGATGCGCGCATCAGTCATGACCCCATTATGGTGACTTCAACCATGCGACGGCTGATTGTCTTGCGGAGCGCCCTGTTTGCCGCCCAGCGCCGCATCGACGGCCAGGCCGACGGACGCCACCAGCTCCGCGTCGCGGTCGACCGTCAGTCGGTGCAGGAGAAGCCCGTCGCAGGCGGCCATGAGAAACGTGGTGCGGGCCGCCGCCGCTTCGCCGCCGAGCGCGAACAGGATGCCGTTCGTCCACCGTTCGAATACCTCGCGCTGAATCGTCAAGGGGGCGACTGCGTCGGAGTCGGCCTCGAGGAACAGGGCGTACCGCGCCCGGGTGCGGGACGCGAATGGCCCTGACTGCGCCTCCATCATTCCGGTGAGGGCCGTGATGAGATCGTTCGCACTGCGGATCTCGGGGATCCGTGCGTCGGCGCGCTCGAGCTCCGCGATATGCGCGATGACTCCGGCCACAAGAGCCGCGCGTGTGCGGAAATGGTTGGACGTCGAGCCGCGGGGGAGGCCGGCCGCGGCATCCACTCGAGCGTGCGTCAGCGCGCGGACTCCGTCCGCGCCGACGACATCGACGGCTGCATCCAGGGCGCGCAGGCGGGTGCTCATCCAACGATTCTAAACGCGATCACTATGTTCCTAGTGACATAACACTATGAACGTAGTATTCTCGGTGCATGAACGGGAACCCCCCACTGCCGGAGGCGCCCGGGTTCGAGCACTCGGTCATCGAGACCCCCGGCCTGCGCACCCACATCGCGACCATCGGCCAAGGCGATCCGGTCGTGATGCTCCATGGCTTTCCGCAGCACTGGTGGGAGTGGCGGCACGTCGCTCCGATCGTCGCGGCGGCGGGCTATCGCGTCATCTGCCCTGACCTGCGCGGTTCGGGGTGGACCGAGGCCATCGACCCGCGCTTCGGACCCGAATCGCAGTTGAACGACGTCGTCGCGCTGCTCGATGCGCTCGGCATAGAGCGGGCGCATCTGCTGTGTCACGACATGGGCGCCATCTCCGGCATGCAGCTCGCGTACCGGCATCCCGAGCGGGTGCGCACCATCGTGCAGCTGTCGGTGCCGCCCGGGTTCATGGAGTTCACGCCGCGGGTGATGCCGGCGTTCGCGCACATGCCCAAGCTGCTCATGCACCGGGCCGGGGGCCCACTGGACTATCTGTTCGGGCCCCGCTACGCGGCGCGGCCACTGAGCGTCGAGACTCGGGACGGCTACCTGCGCGTGCAGGAGCGACCCGAGGTCACCAGGGCGGTCGCCGCGATGTACCGCGGGATGGTCATCCCCTTCTCGATGCGTCTCATGCGCGGGGTGTACAAACGGATGCGGCTGCACCCGGCCACGCTCGTCGTGTTCGGACGCCAGGACGGACCGTTCGCCGAGTCGACGGCCCGGCGCATCTGCCGAGAGCACGCCCGTCGTGCGGATCGCTTCGAGCTCGCCTTCGTCGATGACGCCGCGCACTTCATCGTCGACGACGCGCCGGATGCCGTGGCCGCGCTCGCTCTGGACTGGTTCGCGCGAGAAGGGGGTCAGGCCGCAGCGAGAGCGTCGGCGTCCAAGATCGTGTAGCTGTAGCCCTGCTCGGCCAGGAAGCGCTGGCGGTTCTGCGCGTAGTCCTGATCGACCGTGTCGCGCGCGATCAGCGTGTAGAAGCTGGCGGTGTGGCCGGACTCCTTGGGTCGCAGGAGGCGTCCGAGGCGCTGTGCCTCCTCCTGGCGCGATCCGAACGAGCCCGACACCTGGATCGCCACTGACGCCTCGGGAAGGTCGATGGAGAAGTTGGCGACCTTCGACACGACGAGCAGCTCGACCTCGCCCTCGCGGAACTGGCGGTACAGCTCTTCGCGCTCGTCGATCGGCGTCGCGCCGGTGATCTGCGGCGCGTTCAGCGCCTCGGAGAGCGTCTCGAGCTGGTCGAGATACTGTCCGATCACGAGAATGCGCTCGCCGGGATGCTTGGCGATCAGGTCGCGCACGGCGTCGACCTTCGCCGGAGCGGATGCCGCGAGGCGATACCGTTCGTCGTCGGTCGCCGCTGCGTACTCCAGTCGATCGTCCGCCGGCAGGTCGACGCGCACCTCGTAGCAGGCGGCGGGGGAGATGAAGCCCTGCGCCTCGATCTGCTTCCACGGTGCATCGAAGCGTTTGGGACCGATGAGGCTGAACACGTCGCCCTCGCGGCCGTCCTCTCGTACGAGGGTGGCGGTGAGGCCGATGCGCCGACGTGCCTGCAGGTCGGCGGTGAGCTTGAACACCGGCGCGGGCAGCAGATGCACCTCGTCGTAGACGATCAGACCCCAGTCCATCTCGTCCAGAAGGGACAGATGCGCGTACTCACCCTTCCGCTTGGCCGTCAGGATCTGGTACGTCGCGATCGTGACCGGCTTGACCTCCTTGGCCTGGCCGGAGTACTCGCCGATCTCCTCGGGCGTCAGCGATGTGCGCTTGAGCAGCTCGTCCCGCCACTGACGGGCGGAGACCGTGTTGGTCACGAGGATGAGCGTGGTCGTCTTGGTCGCGGCCATGGCGCCGGCACCCACGATCGTCTTCCCCGCACCGCAGGGGAGGACGACGACGCCGGAGCCGTCCTTGGAGAACGCGTCGACGGCATCCTGCTGATACGGCCGGATGTTCCAGCCGTCCTCGGCGAGTTCGATCTCGTGCGGGGTCCCCGGTGTGTAGCCGGCGAGGTCTTCCGCTGGCCAGCCGATCTTCAGCAGCTCCTGCTTGATCTGTCCGCGGGCCCACGCGTCGATGACGAACGTCTCGGCGGAGGGATGCCCGATCAGCAGCGGCTGGATGCGCTTGTTGTTCGCGACCTGGGTGAGCACCGCCGGGTCGGTGGAGCGCAGGATCAGCGTGCCTTCGTCGTCACGCTCGATGACCAGGCGGCCGTAGCGGTTGACCGTCTCCCGCAGATCGACAGAGACCGACGGCGGAACGGGGAAGCGCGACCAGCGGTCGAGCACCTCGAGCATGTCCTCGGCGGTGTGCCCGGCTGCGCGTGCGTTCCACAACCCGAGCCGCGTGATGCGGTACGTGTGGATGTGCTCTGGCGCGCGTTCGAGCTCGGCGAAGATCGCCAATTCGTGCCGGGCTGCCTCAGCATCCGCATGCGCGACTTCGAGGAGCACCGTGCGGTCGCTCTGGACGATCAGGGGGCCATCAGACATAGCTGTCCAGTCTACCGTCCGTCGGCGGCGTCGGCCCCTGAGCCCTTCGACGAGCTCAGGAACCACCTGTCGAAGGGTCGATGACGCGCGCTGAGCGGATGCTCTTGACAGGGAGGGTGCGCTCCACGTCAGCGGCGCGATCGCGTCCGCGCAGTCGTCCGCCGCCGAGGCCGCTCGCCTCCAGTTGCAGCTCACGCGCTGTGCCGTCCGGCATCACGATCTCCACCAGGAGGACGGCCCGAGCCCGAACGGCCGCGTCGAGTTCACGGTCGAGCCAGGCGGCGTCGGCATCCGGGCCCTGCTGAGCGCGCAGCCGGGCGATCAGCGGCTGATGGTCCGGCGCCGACGTCTTCGGCGGCTCCGGGGCCGGGTTGCGTTCGACGATCATCGGCTCTCCGTCGGCGCCCACGATCATCGCGGGGTAGCGCGCATCCGTCAGGGTCCAGTACACCGTGTCCCGGCCGACGCGAGAGGTCAGCCCCTCGGCATCCCGCGCCAGCGCGAGCGGCCGCAGCGCCTGGTCGACGCCGATCGCGTCGAGCAGCGTGGAATCCACGCTCGACACGCGTGTCCGCCCCGACCAGTCGGTGAAGACGCGCACGAGCCCGTGGCGCTGCGCCGTCTGCATCACGAGGTACTCGAGCGGTTGGGGGATGCCGGTGAGCGAGATGACGGTCAGGAAGTCGAGGATCGACGCTGCGGTCTCACCAGAGGTGAGGGCGTGCGCGATCGAATCCGCCGTGAATCGATACGAGGATGCCTGCGCTGCGGACTCGCGTTCCGCGATGTGCCGCAGTCGCACGTCCAGCGCGGGCTCGAGGGGGCCGGGCGCGATCGCGGTCAGGTCGTTCTGCAGGAAGATGCGGTCGACTTCAGAGGGCAGCATCTGCTGCAACGCCGTCGGGTCCGCCCTTTCGCCGAGTCTCAGGGGGCGGGCCCATTCCGGTTCCGAGCCATCCGCCGTGGTCAACCCGAGCAGCTCGGCGCGAGCCGCGATCCCCGCAACGCGGTCGCTCCACGTCGCGTCCCACGGATACTGGCGGTCCCACGCGTCGGTGGGCAGCCAGCCTCCGTCCGTGGTCCGCAGGCCGCGGGGAAGGGCGGAGCGGAGCGATTCGGCCAGCTCGATCCATCGATCGGATGCCGGCAGCCGCAACCACGACTCGCCGGTGGCTGTGGCATGCAGTCGGCGATCCGCGGCGATGAGGATGCCGGCGTCGAGAGCGATGGCGACGAGGTCGTCGAGCGTTTCTGCGGGCGTGCCGTTCTCGGCTATACGGCGCTTCTCACCCGCGGCCAGGCCGCCTCCGGTGAGCAGGGCGAGCGGCGTCTCGGCTGCGAGCAGCACCAGATCGGCGACCGCTGCGACGGTCGTGAAGGCCCGTTCGGCCGCCCGTGCCGCGGCGACGGAATCCGCGGGCTCAGGGTCGGCGATGTCGATGTGAGGCGGCAGCTCTCGTGCTGCGACGGCTTCCGCGACCGGCGGATACGGTGTGCCATCGGGCCGCAGCAGCGCCAGTGCGATCAGGCCATCGACGTCAGCGCCTGGGGCGTCGCCATCGGTCGCGTGGCGGAGCGCCCTCGCCTCGTCGACGGTCAGACGCGGCAGCATCCGGTCGATCGACGATTGGTCGAGCAGCGCTTCGGCCGCGTCGAAGAAGTCGGCCCATGCGGCATCCGCGCGCACGCCGCGCGCCGCGAACAGCGCCGCCAGCTGCGCGTCGGGCGCAGCGGCCAGCCACACAGCGAGCGGGCGGGCATGCGTGCTCATCTCAGGAGCGCTTGGCGGCGCGTCCCTTCCGCACGAAGGTGATGATCAGAAGCGCGATGATCATCACGAACGCGAGGGGAAGACCCCACAGCGGAATCGCGCCGACGATCGGCCAGATGCCTTCGCCGAACGCATGCTGATCCATTCCGACCCAGCTGCCGATGATGATGGCGAAGAAGCAGATCACCGAGAGCGCCGCCAGCGTCAGGGCCGTGAACGCGAGGATGCGATCGAGTCGACTGACGGGGACCTCTGGCCCGGAATTCTGCGTGCTCATCCGTCTCAGCCTAGTCCCTGGAACACCGGTAGGCTGGGGGTGGCCGCGTACGCGCGTGCCTTCATATCGGCACCATCACACAGCGAGGTTTCCCCATGCCCACCGGCAAGGTCAGGTTCTACGACGACGAGAAGGGCTTCGGCTTCATCGCCACAGATGACGGCCAGGACGTCTTCCTGCACGCCTCTGCCCTGCCCGCCGGCGCCACGGTCAAGTCCGGCGCCCGCGTGGAGTTCGGCGTGGCCGACGGCAAGCGCGGACTCCAGGCGCTCTCCGTGCGCGTGCTGGAGGCCCCGGTCAGCCTGTCGAAGGCCAAGCGCAAGCCCGCTGACGACATGGCGATCATCATCGAGGACCTCGTGAAGCTCCTCGACAGCATCGGCGGCGACCTGCGTCGCGGTCGATACCCCTCCAGCAGTCACGGTCGCAAGATCGCGGCCATGCTCCGCAAGGTCGCCGATGACCTCGACGCCTGAGCCCTCTGCCGAAGCGGATGACCGCCTGATCGGCGCGCACGACCTCGCGCTCGCCGCTCTGCAAGAGATCACGCCCGCCTCGACGATCGGCCCGGCAGCCGGGTACATCGTCGAGGAGGACGGCTCCGTCTCGTTGCGGTTCGAGAACCGGCTCCCCGGTTACCCCGGGTGGTACTGGACGGTCACCGTCGCGCGCGTCGACGACGCCGAGCCCACTGTGCTCGAGGTCGAGCTGCTGCCCAACGAGGGCGCGCTGCTCGCGCCGGAGTGGGTGCCGTGGGCGGAGCGTCTCGCCGAGTACCGCGCACACCAGGCGGAGCTCGCGGAGCAGGCGGCCGCGGCAGCGCCCGACGCGGCCGAGTCCGGCGAGGACGGCGGGTCGAGCAGCTCGGACGATGATGACGTCGACGACGATCTCGACGAGGACGACGAGCCCGACATCCTGCACGCCGGTGACCTGGACGGCGTCGACATCGACGAGCTCGACGACTCTGTCGCCGACGAGTCCGACGACGACGAGTCCGATGAGGACGACTCTGACGACGACGAGTCCGACTCGGACCACTCCGACGAAGAGGAGTAGTTCGCGCTGCTGATCCTCGGTTCGCGCGGGCCGGGCCGTCCTGCGCTCAGGCGCCGCTGTTCTCCAGCACGTAGTCGATCGAGCGGATCAGCTGACGGACGTCGTCCGGCTCGATCGAGACGAACGTCGCGATGCGCAGCTGGTTGCGGCCCAGCTTGCGGTACGGCTCGGTGTCCACGATCCCGTTCGCACGCAGCGTCTTGGCGATGCCCGCGGCGTCGATCGACTCGTCGAAGTCGATCGTGACGACGACGGGGGAGCGGTGCTCCGGATCCGAAACGAAGGGCGTCGCGACGGCGGATGCCTCGGCCCAGTCGTACAGCGCCTGTGACGACTCCGCGGTGCGGGCGCCGGCCCAGGCCAGACCGCCGTTGTCGTTGATCCACTGCAGCTGCGAATCGAGCAGGTGCAGTGTGGTGAGCGCCGGCGTGTTCAGCGTCTGGTTCAGGCGGGAGTTGTCGACGGCGTTCTTGAGGCTGAGGAACTCCGGGATGTAGCGGTCGGATGCCGCGATCCGCTCGATCCGCTCGATCGCAGCCGGTGACATGGCCGCGAACCACAGACCGCCGTCGGATCCCAGGTTCTTCTGCGGGGCGAAGTAGTACACGTCCGTCTGCGTGACATCGAAGTCGATGCCGCCTGCGGCGCTTGTCGCATCGATCACCGTCAGAGCGTCGTCCGCAGCGACGCGCTCGATCGTCGCGGCGACGCCGGTCGAGGTCTCATTGTGCGGCCACGCGTAGACGTCGACCCCGTCGACGACCTCCGCGGCTGCGCGCGATCCGGGCTCAGCGCTGCGCACGTCGGGAGCCTCGAGCCACGGGGCGGCAGCGGCCTTTGCGAACTTGCCGCCGAACTCGCCGAAGGTGAGGTTCTGGCTGCGACGCTCGATGAGGCCGAAGGCCGCGGCATCCCAGAACGCGGTCGAACCGCCGTTGCCGGTCACGATCTCGTAGCCGTCCGGCAGGCGGAACAGGCTCGCGAGCTGCTCGCGGACGCTGCCGACGAGGTTCTTCACCGGTGCCTGGCGGTGCGAGGTGCCGAGGATGCTCGCTCCCGCAGTGACCAGCGCCTCGAGCTGCGCGGGGCGCACCTTCGAGGGGCCGCAGCCGAAACGGCCGTCGACGGGCAGGAGGTCACGGGGAATCTCGATCGCCATGCGTCGATTCTAGGCGCGCGTCCGGAGCGCCGATTGCACTGTGACTCCGCCTGACGTCTTCGCGGGAATGTAGGCTTGCCTAAGAAGACCCGGAGGGCCAGATGACGGACTTGATCGACACCACGGAGATGTATCTCCGCACCATCCTCGAACTCGAGGAGGAGAACATCGTTCCCCTGCGCGCGCGCATCTCCGAGCGGCTCGGCCACTCAGGGCCGACCGTTTCGCAGACCGTCGGTCGCATGGAGCGCGACGGACTCGTCGTCGTGTCGGAGGACCGCACGCTCGAGTTGACGGATGCCGGTCGCCGCAAGGCGGTCGACGTCATGCGCAAGCATCGTCTGGCTGAGCGTCTGCTCTCCGATGTCATCGGGTTGGACTGGGCGTTCGTCCACGACGAGGCCTGCCGGTGGGAGCACGTGATGAGCGAGCAGGTCGAGCGTCGCCTCGTCGAACTGCTCGGTCACCCGACGGAGTCGCCGTACGGCAACCCGATCCCCGGTCTCGACCAGCTCGGCGATGCTCCGGCTCGCACGTTCGACGAGGGCGTCATCGGCCTCGTTCAGAAGCTCAACGCCGCCGGCGAGCCCATCGAGGGAACGGTACGACGTCTCGCAGAGCCCGCCCAGGTCGACCCTGAACTGCTCCAGCAACTGCGCGAAGCCGGCGTCGTTCCCGGTGCCCGCGGCAACTACCGCTACAGCGAGGGATACGTCCTGATCGAGATGGACGGCAACGACGAGGGCCTCGAACTTCCCGTCGAACTCGCGTCGCACATCTTCCTCGTCGGAGAGCCCGCCTGACCCCTCTCGGAAGATTGCCAGGCCGACAGGGTGACATGATCGTTATCTTCCGGTAACCTCGGACAGGTCGTCGGCGAAGAAGCCCGCCGGGGACAACCCCGTGAAGATCGCCTCCCCGGCTCGTCGTCTCCACGGTCAGATCGCACGAAGTACCCCGAGCTTGTGCCCCGAGAAGCAGAGTGCCGACGAGCCAGCGCACCCGAGCGCTGAGGCGCAGGAGGATTTCCTTTTGGCCGCAGACATCGAACCGACCACGACATCTGAACAGACCCCGAAGCGCCGACGCCCTGTCGCGCCGCGTCAGGTCGCGCGAACCATGGTGAAGCCGATGCGTTCGATCGTGATCTTCGGTGCCGTCGGCGCCCTGGTCGCCGCTGTCGCTCTGCCTGCGTATGCCGCTTCGTCCGGCCCCGTCGATGCCGCAACCACGCTGCAGCAGGTCGCCGTGGATGACGCCCAGTCTTTGGTCGTGGCATCCGCTGCGACCGCCTCGCCGCTCGACCGTTCGACCTACGGTGCGACCACCCCCGAAGAGATCGCCACGAAGAAGGCGGAGGAAGCCGCGAAGGCCCGCGCCGCCGCAACCGCCGCCGCGGCCGCTGCATCCAGCGGTGCGTCGTCCAGAAGCTTCGACGTCGGCAACTATGCGCTCGTCTCGCCGGGATCCGGAGAGGTGCGCTACCCGCTTCCTCGCGGCTCGTACACCCAGGGCCGCACCATCGGCGGCGGCCACAACGGCGCCGACATGCTCGCACCTCAGGGCACGCCGATCTACGCCGCTGCCGCGGGTGTTGTTCGCGCTTCGGCCGAGAGCATCGGCGGATACGGCGTCGCCGTCATGATCGATTCCGTGATCGGCGGGCAGAGCGTTGGCACGACGTACGGGCACATGACGTACGGCTCTCGTCAGGTTCAGGCAGGGCAGACGGTGAGCGCAGGGCAGCTGATCGGTTTCGTCGGAAGCACCGGTCGCTCGACGGCGAACCACCTGCACTTCGAGGTGTGGGTCAACGGCGGCCTGTACGAGCCGTATGGCTGGCTCGCTGCCAACGCCGGCTGATTCCACCGGCTCAGGCGACACGCGCCTGAGCGTTCACCCGTCGTTTCGTCATCGGTCAGCCTGATGGGCTAACCTGTTCCCGTCGTCGCACGGACGGGAGAAGCCGATGGAACGAATACCGGGCATCCGCACCATGGATGCACTCGGTCGTTACGTCCTTCGGCATTGCCCGCAGGGATGCACTGAGCTTGTCGTGTGCGAAAGACGTCGTCCGTAGGACGGCGTCTTTTTTCGTTTCTGCGTATCGTCTGTCGCCCGGGTGGCGTCGTGTGAGTCGAGAGTGCCGGGAAGCCGTCCCGGCGGATCGAGAGGATGACGATGCGCACACTAGTTCTGAACGCGGGCTATGAACCGCTGGCCGTGGTGTCCTTCAAGCGAGCACTCGTGCTCGTGATGAATCAGAAGGCGACCGTTATCGAGCGGGTCGAGGATGATCCCGTCTGGGCCTCTGGGGGCCCGTACGACAGACCTGCCGTCATCATCCTGTCGAGATACGTCCGCGTGCCGATGAGCCGTCGGGTGCCGGTCACCCGACGCGGTGTACTGCGTCGTGACAATCATCGATGCGGATACTGCGGCAAAGCGGCATCCACGATCGATCACGTCATGCCGCGGTCACGCGGGGGAGCGGACTCGTGGGAGAACCTCGTCGCGTGCTGTCTGCGGTGCAACAACGTCAAGAGCGACCGCACGCCTCAGGAGATGCGCTGGGAACTGCGGTTCGTGCCGCGTCAACCGAACGGCAACAGCTGGACCGTTCGCGGCACCGAGCGCAGCGACCCCTGCTGGGAGCCGTACCTCGCGCTCGCCGCGTGAGTCACGATTCTCGGGCCGCCCCGTCGACTGGCTAGACTTGTCGGGCCAGCCTCTGTAGCTCAATGGAAGAGCAGTTGCGTCCTAAGCAAACGGTTGGGGGTTCGAGTCCCTCCAGGGGCACCATCTCTTTTTCCCTCTGACCAGGAGTTTCCTCTGAGGTCAGAGCGCACAAAACGCGTTTTTGCCCGTTTTTTGCCCGCATTCTGAAAATTCGGCACGCCGAAAACGCCGTCTGCAACGGTCGGCGAATGACGTCGGAAAGACCCAAAATCACGCGTTTCGAGCGCGATCTGCCTCGTCGAGAAACTGAGCATTCTGCTCTCCGGGGTCACGACGGGCGCACGTAGCGGGTCCGCTGGGCTGAGGGCAGCGCCACGAGCGGCATCGCAGCGTTCAGGCGCGACGCGACTTCGTCCAGATCGTCCTCGAAGAGATCGGCGTAGGTGTCCAGCGTCATCGCCGCCGAGGCGTGTCCGAGCATCCGCTGCACGGCCTTCGCGTTCGCCCCCGAACTGATCGCGAGCGACGCGGCGGTGTGACGGAGGTCGTGCGGAGTGATCCGCGGGATCGATGGATCGAACTCCTGCGCGCGGCGAACCGCGTTCGCGAACCACCCCTTCTCGCCCGAATTGCGCATGTGGTTCACCCCGTCGCCGAACAGCAGCCCCTCCGGCCCCTTGCCCGCGCACGCCTCCTCGATCATCGCGGTGAGACGTTCCGGGTAGGGGACCGAGCGCTTCTCGTGCGTCTTCGGCGTGCCGATGTGGATCTCGTAGCCGATCATCACCGCGTTCTCCTCGATCACGAGGCGCCGACGCAGCCGATTCACGCTGCGCACTCGCAGTCCCGTGGCCTCGCCCCATCGGAGTCCGGTGTAGGCCAGGGTGAAGACGAGCGTCGGATACGCCGAGCACGCCGCCAACGTCGCCACCTGGTCATGCGTGAGGTACACGCGGCGCTTGCCCGGCCCCCGCCGCGGCAGGCTGCGGACGTGGCGTGCCGGATTGCTCGCCAGGCGTCGATCGTCGATGGCGACGTCGAGGATGCCGGCGAGGATTCCCAGGGAGCGGATGACGACAGTCCGCGACTTCCGTGACGCGAGATCGGACACCCAGTCCTGGACCTCCGAGCGTCGGATCGACGAGATCTCCCGGTCAGCCCATACCGGCTCCACATGGTTCTTCCACGCCCGCTCGAGCGTCATGTAATACGAGGGCTTCGTCATCGGCGGCTGCTTGGACTTCAACCAACTGTCCGCGAACATCCGAACGGGAACCCGCGACGACGACGGGTCGATGTACTCGCCCTTCGACTTCGACGTCGTGACCATGGACAGGTACAGCTGCGCCTCACGCATCGTCGTGAAGCCGCGCTTCTCCGTCTCGGAGTGGTCTGGCCTCCGATACCGCGCACGGTACCGGCGACCCTTCACCGTCTCATACGGCGTGATGCTGCCCATCTCGACCTCCGATCGATGCCGGCCTCATGGTCCAGTGTCCGCCTAGTGTCGGACACCCGCGAGGCCCCGTCAACGCGACCGATGAAGGCCGGGGACTGCTGCACGAGTAGGTGACATCTGATCTGGCTTGCCCGTGGGGGTGGGCCTGGAAGGATGTTGCTGTGCCCAAGCCCTACCCGAGTGAATTCCGTGACGACGTCGTGCGCGTCGCGAGGAACCGCGAGCCCGGAGTCACGATCGAGCAGATCGCGAAAGACTTCGGTGTTCATCCGATGACGCTGCAGAAGTGGCTCCACCGCGCCAAGGTCGAGGAGGGCACGGCGCCGGGTCAGTCCCGGTCCGAAGCGGCGGAGATCCGTGAGCTTGCGGAAGCGGAACCGGCTGCTGGAGCAGGAGAACGAGGTGCTGCGACGGGCGGCGGCGTATCTGTCGCAGGCGAACCTGCCGGGAAAAGGTTCTACCCGCTCGTGACGGAGCTCGCCACCGCAGGGATTCCTGTGACGGTGACGTGTCGGGTGCTCAAGCTCTCTCGCCAGCCCTACTACCGGTGGCTGGCGAACCCCATCACCGAGAGCGAGGTGGTGGAGGCGTATCGCGCAAACGCACTGTTCGATGCTCACAAGGACGACCCGGAGTTCGAGCACCGGCTCCTCGCCGATGAAGCCGCAGACGCAGGTGAGGCGATGTCGGACCGGACCGCGTGGCGGATCGCGTCGAGCAACGGCTGGTTCAGCGCGTTCGGGAAGCACAAGCGGGGTAAGGGCCGCCGGCCCGGCCCGCCGGTCCACGACGACCTCTGCGCGGTGGTCGACGAGGACGGCAGGACTCGGCATGTGTTCGCCGCCGAGGCACCGAACGAGCTCTGGCTCACGGACATCACGGAGCACAAAACGAGTGAGGGCAAGCTCTATCTCTGCGCGATCAAGGACGTCTTCTCCGGTCGGATCGTCGGGTACTCGATCGACTCGAGGATGAAGTCCCGGCTGGCGGTTCAGGCCCTCGAGAACGCTGTCGCGATGCGCGGCGACGTCGCCGGCTGCGTGGTCCACAGCGACAGAGGATCTCAGTTTCGAAGCCGGAAATTCCTACGTGCGCTGACCCGCCACCGCATGGTCGGAAGCATGGGAAGAGTGGGCTCGAGCGGAGACAACGCGGCCATGGAATCGTTCTTTGCGCTGCTTCAGAAGAACGTCCTCGACCGCGGTCGATGAACCTGCTTACCACGAGACCCGCTTGGTACAGTTCTGAAATGGATCACCTTTCCTCAGTGTCCACCCACGTCCAGCCCGATGTCCGGGTGCGTGGTGCCCGCGAACACAACCTCAAGGACGTCGATCTCACGGTTCCGCGTGACGCGATGGTTGTGTTCACGGGCGTGTCCGGATCCGGGAAGTCCTCCTTGGCTTTCGGCACGTTGTACGCGGAGTCGCAGCGGCGCTACTTGGAGTCAGTTGCCCCGTACGCGCGGCGACTGATCGACCAGGCGGGTGTCCCCGACGTCGACTCCATCACCGGGATGCCGCCCGCAGTCGCCTTGCAGCAGCAGCGCGGAGGGCGCAGCGCGCGCTCCTCTGTAGGCAGCATCACCACGCTGTCGAGTGTGGTTCGGATGCTCTATTCGCGAGCAGGTGAATACCCAGATGGTCAGCCGATGCTCTACGCCGAGGACTTCTCCGCGAACACCGTGCAGGGCGCGTGCCCCGAGTGCCACGGCATTGGCAGAGTGTACGCGGTGACCGAGGAGCGGATGGTGCCCGATCCCTCACTCACCATCCGGGAGCGCGCCATCGCATCGTGGCCGACCGCCTGGCACGGCCACCAGTTGCGGGACGTGCTCGTCGCGCTCGGCTACGACGTCGACGTACCGTGGAAGGATCTGCCGAAGAAGGATCGGGACTGGATCCTCTATACCGACGAGACCCCCTTCGTTCCCGTCCACTCTCGACTCACACTCGCCGAGGCGCGCCGGGCAATCCGAGCAGGAATCGAACCGAGCTACTCGGGCACCTTCGTCGGCGCGCGGCGGTACGTGCTCGACACTTTCGCGAACACGAAGAGCGCGTCGATGAAGCGCCGCGTAGCCCAGTTCATGAGCGCGGCGGTCTGCCCGGTGTGCCATGGGAAGCGGCTCAAACCCGAAGCACTGACGGTGACGTTCGAAGGACTCGATATCGCGGACTTCTCAGCCTTGCCACTGCGTGAATTGGCTGAGCTCCTCGAGTCCGTCGTCGCCGAGTCTGACCGCGAGGGCGAGACCTCCGGCGCCGTGGTAGACGTCGCGACTAGACGTGAAGCCGTCGAGCAGCGCGTTGCTGCTGGCGGCTCCGCTCACTCCGCTGCGCCGGATGTCCGTCGCACACCGAATCAGTCTGTCGAGAAGCGCGCCGCGGCAGCCCGCCTGGGCGCAGAATTGCTGGACCGCCTGCGCCCCATCATCGATCTCGGACTCGGTTACCTCTCGCTAGGTCGCACTACGCCGACACTATCCGGAGGGGAGCTACAACGACTTCGACTCGCCACGCAGCTCACGTCGGAACTGTTCGGTGTTGTCTACGTCCTCGACGAACCGTCAGCCGGTCTCCATCCGCACGACGTCACCGCGCTGCTGGGTATCCTCGACGGGCTGAAGCAGCGCGGCAACAGCCTCTTCGTCGTGGAGCATTCCGTCGACGTCATGCGGCACGCGGACTGGCTGGTTGACATCGGCCCCGGAGCCGGGGAACGCGGCGGGCGCGTGATCTACAGCGGACCCACGGACGGGCTCGCGGAGGTCGACGAGTCGGTGACGCGCGGATACATCTTCGGGGGCAGCGGCCTTCCACCGCACCAGCCCCGTGCCGCCCACGGCTGGTTGCAGCTGGAGCACGTCACCCGCAACAACCTGCGGGACGTATCTGTGGCGCTACCGCTCGGAACGCTCACGGCTGTCACTGGCGTGTCAGGGTCGGGGAAGTCCAGCCTTGTCAGTCAAGTCCTGCCTGCCCTCATCGGCGCCAGGCAAGGAGACGCCCCTCGCGTCGAGGAGGAAAGCGCTGAGGCCGACGCCCTGCTCCTCACTGACGAGTCCGATGAACTTGGAGGGTCGGTCGAGGGCGATCTCACGACCGTCCGGCGTGTGGTGAGCATCGACCAGAAACCCATCGGCCGCACGCCCCGCTCCAACGTCGCGACCTACACAGGACTCTTCGATCATGTGCGGCGCCGGTTCGCCGAGACGCCGGAAGCTCGGACACGCGGATACAAGCCCGGTCGGTTCTCCTTCAATGTCGCAGGCGGCCGTTGCCCGACCTGTGAGGGTGAAGGCTCCGTGATGGTCGAGCTGCTCTTCCTGCCCTCGGTCTACACCGTGTGTCCCGACTGCCATGGCACCCGCTATCAATCGAGCACCCTGGAGATCACCTGGCGAGGGCGCAACATCGCGGAAATCCTCGCGATGAGCGTCGAAGAGGCTCACGATTTCTTCGCCGGCGAGTACGACGTGATGCGCTCACTCACCTCGCTGGTCGATGTCGGGCTCGGTTATCTGCGCTTGGGACAGCCGGCCACAGAGCTCTCCGGTGGGGAGGCGCAGCGTGTGAAGCTGGCCACCGAACTGCAACGAGCGCAGCGCGGCGACACTCTGTACGTGCTCGATGAGCCGACCTCCGGATTGCACTGTGCCGACGCAGACCGTCTAGTTACCCACCTTCAGACTCTCGTCGATGCGGGCAACACGGTCGTGATGGTGGAACTCGACATGCGAGTGGTCGGCGCAGCCGACTACGTCATCGATCTCGGGCCGGGAGCCGGTGACAACGGCGGCACAGTGGTCGCGTCCGGAACGCCAGCAGAGGTCGCCGCGTCGAGAAACAGCGCTTCAGCACCGTATCTCGCCGCCGCCCTCGCCGAGGCCGCGACGCTGACGTCAGGGGCATAACCGGCTCTTCGCAGATGAGGGTGTAGACGTCGAGGGTGCGTCGTTGGCCGGGTAAGGTGATTCGCTCTGAGTTTCGTTCCGTCCTTTCCTTTTGGAGGATGGATTCATGCCAGGACCGTATCCGGACGAGTTCCGTCAGCGTGCATTGCGGATGTTGAGCGAGGCTCGCCCCGATCACAAGACCGATCACGCCGCGATCAAGCACGTCGCCACCAAGCTCGGCGTCAACCCCGAGACGCTGCGATTGTGGAAGAAGCGTCTCGACGTCGACGAGGGCCGGCGGCCGGGAACCTCGAGTGAGGCGCAGGCGGAGATCAAGCGTTTGAAGAAGCAGATCGTCGAGTTGGAGAAGGCGAACGAGATCTTGCGGTCTGCGAGCGTGTTTTTCGCGACCGAGCTCGGCCGCCCCTCGTCGAGATGATCGCGTTCGTCGACAAGATGCGTGATCGTTTCGGGGTCGAGCTCGTCTGCCGTGTGATGCGGCAGGCGAGGTGGGGTTCCTCACTGCCCGCGGATACCGGGCTGCGAAAGCGCGTCCCGCATCGGCGCGGCAGCTGCGGGACGAGCTGCTGATCCCGGAGATCACCCGGCTGCATGCGGAGAACTACGGCGTGTACGGAGTCCGCAAGATGCACGCCCTGCTGCGGCGGCAGGGCTGGGTGATCGGTCGCGATCAGACCGGCCGGCTGATGCGCATCGCGGGTGTTCACGGGGTGAAGCGGTCGAAGAAGGTCTTCACCACGAAGCCCGACCCGGCGAACGAGAAGCCGAGGGATCTCGTGCAACGCAGGTTCACCGCCGACGCGCCACGAAAGCTCTGGGTCGCGGACATGGCGTATGTCGCGACGTGGTCCGGGTTCGCGTACGTCGCGTTCGTCACCGACGTGTTCTCCCGCCGCATCGTCGGGTGGAACGTCGCCTCGACGCTCAAAGCCGACATCCTGCCGCTCCAAGCTCTCAACATGGCCGCGTGGGCCGCGGACGGGAACCTCGACGGACTCGTCCATCACGCCGACCACGGATCGAACTACCTCGCCGTGGTCTACACAGACCGCATCGACGAGCTCGGCGCGACTCCGTCGACGGGAACCGTTGGCGACAGTTTCGACTGTCAGTCTGTTTCTGCCGCATCCCGCGAGGATGAGGAAGTCCTGGCCGGAGTGTTCTGACCCTTGCTTACGATTGGCCCGCAGGGTGCCTTGGCGTTGATCTGTCGAGCCTCCGGCCGGGCGCGCAGTAACCGCTGCCGCCGGATCGGGCGTGACCTGATAGGAGCCTGGAGCAGTCTCGACAACGCGTCCCCATGACAGTCCTGTCCACCCGCCGGCGACAGCGTGACACCACGCTAACGGCAGGAGTAACAGAAGAACATGACCGAGATTGAGACCGCCCGTTCGGGGCACGTCGTCATCGGCGTCGACACCCACAAGCACATCCATGTCGCCGCGGTGATGGACTCGATCGGCGGGATCCTCGCGACGCTGACGATCTCGACCCACACCGCCGGGTTCAGGCAGCTGCTGGAGTGGGCGGCGGGTTTCGGGAAGATCATCGCGTTCGGGATCGAGGGCACCGGCTCCTACGGGGCCGGACTGACCTCGTTTGTTCGTCGCCACGGGCATAAGGTGATCGAGGTCTCACGACCCGATCGGCGGCTGCGCAGGCTCAACGGCAAGTCCGACACCCTGGACGCGGAGAACGCCGCCCGAGCCGTGCTCGCAGGGTTCGCGACCGCGATTCCGAAGACCGCGGACGGCGTCGTCGAGATGATCCGTCAACTGAAAGTCGCGCACGATACCGCGGTGAAGGACCGCACCGGCGCGATGGTCACTCTCAAAGCGATGCTCGTCCACGCCACCGAGGACCTGCGCAAGGAAACCGCGAAGAAGACGCAGAAGATGGTTGCGAGGCACTGCGCCGCGCTCCGCCCCCGCGGGCTGGCCACACCGGAGGACGCGAACCGTCATGCGCTCCGCTCGATCGCGAGACGCTGGATCGCTCTCAACGAGGAGATCAAAGACCTCGAAGCACAGATCGAGCAGCTCGTGCTCCATCGCGCACCGCACCTGCTGGACGAGTTCGGGATCGGTGTCGACACCGCCGCAGAGATCCTCATCGTCGCGGGAGACAACCCCGAACGCATCAAGAGCGAGGCCGCGTTCGCGAAACTCGCCGGGATCAGCCCCGACCCCACCGGGTCAGGGATGACCAGCGGGAAGCACCGCATCAACCACGGCGGCCATCGGCAGCTCAACGCGGCGATCTACCGGACCGTCATCGTCAGGATGAGGTTCCATGAACCCACCATCGCCTACGTCGCCCGACGAACCGCCGAGGGCAAGAGCAAACGAGACATCATCCGCTGCCTGAAACGCTACGTGATCCGCGAGGTCTACCACCTCGTGAAGACCGACCCGAGAACCGGCGAAATCATGAGTTGACAACTATAGGAGCATCAACGCGATGGCCGAGGCCGTCAACGGGCTCTACAAGACCGAGTTGATCCGCCGCCGCGGCCCGTGGCGCACGGTCGAGCAGGTCGAACTCGCGACACTCGAGTACGTGTGGTGGTGGAACAACCAGCGCCTCCACGGCGAGCTCGACATGCGCACCCCCGCCGAGGTCGAAGCCGACTCCTACGCTGGCCTCGACACACCCTTGGGAACACCCGTCTCCCAAGCCGCCCGATAGGAACGAAACTCAGGGCGAATCAGATCTCAGGGCGTGCGCGGCGGTTGGGAGTGCCCGGAATGCGGCCACGTGCAGCAGGCGCAGGACGTTGAGATGCCGTCCGAGTTCAACGGTCCAGGATCCATGGCGGATGGCTGGAGGCGGCCTGATGCCTATGCTGTCGCTGCCAGGGGCGGGAAGTGCGGAATCTGGATCGGGCGGCGCGAACGGCTTCTGGAGTGGAAGCGGTTCACGTCCTCGAGAACCTCGGCCGCATCCGTGTAAGAAACCCGCAACGGGAGATCGCGCACCCAGACCACACCGACCAGACACTCTTCCATCTGGTGAACACAGGCAACTGTCCTACGCGCATCGTTCGGCCCGTAACGGTGGTCAAGGATCAACCACTCCGAGTCCGTGACCTTCTTCAACTCGAACCGAGGATCAGGCATCAGCGACATCTCAACACTCCAATCAGACGGAACCAGGTGCGCTTGAAAGGAACGGAGACCCCACTTCGCTGAGTAGAGCGTCGAGCGTGACGAGCACTCATCTCGGCGACAGGGAGAACTCACCCATCAGGCGTCGAGGTCATTATAGGAAGCCGCCGACCACGCTTCAACATGTCAACGCCGCAGCCGAACACATGGGAGCGGATTGAACATCCACGGGTGACTATGGTCGTCAGCCCTTGACGTCGCGCGGGTCTTTTCCGTAGCTGTTCCGCTCAGAGACCTGGCCGTCCTTGTCTTTGATGATGTGCTCCACCTCACGGCTGGCCGCAATCTGCCGGCCCTCTTCGGCTGCTCCGGCCTGTGTCCGGTAGGTCTCACCGGTGTTCCCGGCCTCGCCCGTCACGTGGTTGTGCCACGTACCGTTCTCGTGGAAGGTTTCGACGTCTCCCTTGGGCATGATGGCTCCGCTCTCTGCTGTTCGGTCGAACATAGAACGAGTGCGCGCGCCGCGGTCAGGGGCTTGCCTGTCCGACGCGGGATGCGCTATCTGTCGCATTGCAACGGGATCGACGGGCACAGCCAGATTGTCGAACGTCCGCCGGCTCATCCTCCGGATGTTTCCATGACGGCTCGACAGCCTTATCCCGGACTGCGAGGGTGGAGGTATGCGACAACGCGAGGTGAACCCGACAATGACTTGGATTGGCCTGACTTTCGGGGGCTCCTACGCCATCCTCTGTACTGTGCTGATCCTGACTGGCGTGGTGGGCGGCACCCTCTGGTTCACCGTTGTGGCGATGGTGTTGCTCGCCGTCTCGAGCTTCATCCAGATCATCAGACGCCGTCGGCAGCCATAGCTTCCGCCGAGTCGATCCTGGGGGCGACTCGATGCCTTCCCGGCGCATGTACCTTCTCCTGCAGCATCCCGCAAGGCCCTCAGTGTCCGCCAATGCGCCCTTCTACCCTCTTCGTATGGACGGGGAAAGCAGGCGCACAACGACTTACGTCGAGATCGATGGCAGAGAGTACACGCTCGGGCGAGATCTCGACCTGGTCGACGTCATGTCAAAGATCCAAGCAGCCGCGCAGTCGAGGCCGACGTTCGTCGACCTCGCCGACAGCGCGCACCTCGTCTCCGTCCTCGTCTCGCCTCAGTCGAGGGTCGTGATCACCGTCCGGCCGGAGTCGTCCACGCCCGAGCATCTGCACCCGAGCGGCGCGATGAGCGATTGGGATCTGTAACGGCGCGCGCCCGACGCTACTCGGCGTCATCCGTCCCTTCGCCCTCGTCACCCAGCTCGGGTTCGACCTGCGGCCGTCCGATGATGCCGATGCCGACCGCCTCATGGCTGGGTTCGGGCTCCTCGCGAGCAGGGGCCTTGGGCTCCTCACCGGGGTCCTTCTCCGCGCTCGGCTCCTGCATCTCCTCGGCGTCCGGCATCTGCTCCGGATCGGGGCGCTTCGGCTCAGCCGGGGTATTGCTTTCGGGATCGGTCGTCGAATCGCTCATGATGCGCTTCCTTTCGTCGTGGGTCAGGGGTTGAGGACGACCTTGATGCAGCCGTCCTCCTTGCGCTGGAAAGTCGAATAGAGGCCGGGAGCATCCTCGAGCGGCGCGTGATGCGTCGCGAGATCCATCACGCCGATCGGGTCCGCCGGGTCTTCGACCAACGGAAGCAGATCATCGATCCAATGCTTCACATTGCACTGGCCCATGCGCAGGCTCAGCTGCTTGTCGAACATCGTCTTCATCGGAAGGATGTCGGCGTCGCCGGCGTACACGCCGCTGAGCGAGACCGTTCCCCCGCGACGAACGAGGTCGATCGCGGCATACAGTGCGGTGAGTCTGTCGACTCCTGCCTTGTCGAGCGCCGCTCGCGCCACGGCATCCGGGAGCAACCCGATCGCCTGCTGGGCGAACTTCACGCCGGGAGCGCCGTGCGCTTCGAGCCCGACGGCGTCGACGACGGAGTCCGCGCCGCGGCCATCGGTCAGATCACGCAATTCTTCGACGACCGTGTCCGTCAGGTCATAGGTGAGGATGCCGTGACGCTCAGCCATCGCGCGTCGCTCCGGGACCGGATCCACCGCGAGTACGCGGAAGCCGCGATGCGTGCCGATGCGCGACACGAGCTGACCAACCGGGCCGAGACCGAGCACCGCGAGCGTCCCGCCCTCGGGAACGTGCGCATACTCGACCCCCTGCCACGCCGTCGGCAGGATGTCGCTGAGATACAGATACCGGTCGTCGGGGAGTTCGCTCCCCACGAGGACGTGGTTGTAGTCGGCCAACGGCACCCGAAGGTACTCTGCCTGTCCGCCCGGGATCTGACCGTAGAGCTTCGTGTACCCGAAGAGAGCGGCGCCGCTGCCGTACTCGCGCACCTGAGTCGTCTCGCACTGGGATTGCAGGCCTCGGCGGCACATGAAGCAGTGTCCACAGGCGATGTTGAACGGAATCACGACGCGATCGCCGATCTTGAGCTGCGTCACATCGGCGCCGACCTCGATGACCTCTCCCATCGGCTCATGCCCGAGCACGTCACCGCGATCGAGGAAAGGACCGAGCAATTCGTACAGGTGCAAGTCGGACCCGCAGATCGCCGATGAAGTGACGCGGATGATCGCGTCGGTCGGCTCTTGAATCTGTGGATCGTCGACTTCGGTGACCTGGACGTCGCGTTTACCCTGCCAGCTGAGTGCCTTCATGCTTACACCTTCGCCGAGACCACGCGTGCACCGAACAGGGTTGACAATCAGGGTTCGCCACCACAGCGCGGGATGTCAAGGGGAGTGCTCTGTGCCGAGCAGAGGCGCAGAGTCGAGGCAACAGAGTCAGGAGCCCGTCATGACGTCAGAGCACGCTGCCGAACCCGAATCCCCGGCGAAGATCGACGGACGATCATGGCGGCTGGCGGTGCGGCGCGCTCTTCGAGCGTTCGGCGCCGACGACTGCCCCGACGTCGCCGCGAGCCTCACGTTCTACTCCGTGCTCGCCCTGGTGCCGGCTGTGATGGTCTCGTTCTCGATCGTCAGCCTGCTCGGACGCGGTGAGGAGACCGCCAGCATCGTTGTCGACGTCGTCCGTGCCCTGGCGCCGGATGCCTCGGCTGCAGCGGTGCGCGACGCGATCGGCCAGATCGCCGAGGCGCGTCTTTCCGGCCTCCTGCTCCTCTTCGCCCTCGCGTTGACGCTCTGGGCCGTCGCCCGGTACGTCGCCGCTCTCGGGCGAGGCATGAACCGCATCTACGGCGTCGCAGAGGGCCGCCCGGTGTGGCGGCTGAAAGGAGGGCAGCTCCTGATCGCCCTCGTCGTCATCATCTGCACCGCGCTGATGGCGGTCATACTGTCCATCACCGACGGCGTCGCAGAGACGCTGGGGCAGGCATTCGGGCTCGGCGATGTGACGTTGCTCGTCTGGCAAGTCCTGCGCTGGCCGCTCCTGGCCGCGATAGCCGTCTTCGTACTGGCGTTCCTGTACTACTTCGCTCCGAACGTCGAGCCGGCGAGGTTCCGCTGGATGAGTCTCGGCGCTGCAGCAGCACTCATCGTGCTGCTGCTCGCCTCGTTCGGGTTCTGGTTGTACGTCTCCACGCTCGCCGACTACGACCGGCTCTACGGGGCTTTCGCGGGGGTGATCATCTTCGCGCTCTGGCTGTGGATCGCGAACATGGCGATCCTCGTCGGCGCGGAGTTCGATGCGGAGGTGGAGAGAGTCCGCCAGCTGCGGGCGGGCATTCCGGCCGAGGCTCAGGTGCAGGTGCCGCTGCGGGATGCCCGGCGGATCGCGAAGAGCGTGCGCGGTGATCGCCGTGAGGAGGCACGGGCCCGCCGGATCCGCGGCTGACGTTCGGCTCATCCGCGGCATGATTGTCAAGCCCGATGCGGGGAGAGAACGTCCGCAATAGGGTCGCGGGATGACGAACGATTCGAAGGTTCCCTCTCGCTTGCGGCGCGCGATCACCGGGCCGCTGCTGTTCGCCTTCATCCTCGGCGACGTGCTCGGTGCGGGGATCTACGCGTTGATGGGTGTGCTCTCCGCCGAGGTCGGCGGGATGCTGTGGGCGCCGCTCCTGCTTGCACTGCTGCTGGCGCTCCTGACAGCGGGCTCCTATGCGGAGCTGGTGACCAAGTACCCGCGCGCCGGCGGGGCCGCGGTGTTCGCCGAACGCGCGTTCCGCAGTCGCATCCTGTCGTTCCTGGTCGGTTTCAGCATGATGGCCGCCGGTGTCGTCAGCGCCGCGGGGCTCGCCATCGCATTCGCGGGGGAGTACCTGCAGACCTTCTTCGCCTTGCCGGTGATCCCCGTCGCGATGGTCTTCCTCGCCATCGTCGCCGCGCTCAATGCCCGCGGCATCCGCGAGTCGATGGGGGCGAACCTCGTCATGACGGCGATCGAGGTGAGCGGTCTCGTGATCGTGATCGTCGTCGTCGGCGTCTTCGTTGCCGGCGGCGGCGGAGATGTCACGAGGGTGACCCAGGCGCCCGAAGCCACGCCGGTCGGCTTCGCGGTGCTCGGGGGAGCGATCATCGCGTACTACTCCTTCGTGGGATTCGAGACGTCCGCGAATGTCATCGAGGAGGTGAAGAGCCCGTCGAAGACCTACCCGCGTGCGTTGTTCGGAGCTCTCATCACGGCAGGAGTCGTCTACGTGCTCGTCGGACTGGCGAGTTCGGCGGCTCTTCCGCCGGAGCAGCTCGAGGGCTCCAGCGGGCCGCTGCTCGCCGTCGTCGAGGCGACCGGAGTCGGCATCCCCTCCTGGCTGTTCAGTCTGATCGCGCTCATAGCCGTCGCGAACGGTGCGCTGCTCACCATGATCATGGCCAGCCGCCTCGCCTACGGCATGGCGGAACAGGGGCTGCTCCCTGGTGCCCTCGCGCGAGTGCTGCCGAAACGCAAGACGCCGTGGGTCGCCATCCTCGCCACGACCCTGGTTGCGATCCTGCTGACACTCGTCGGGGATCTCGCCACGCTCGCAGAGACCGTCGTGCTCCTCCTGCTGTTCGTCTTCATCAGCGCGAACGTCTCCGTGCTCGTCCTGCGTCGGGACCGGGTGGAGCACGAGCACTTCCGCGTCTGGACGTTCGTGCCGGTGCTGGGCATCGCCTCCTGCATCCTGCTGTTGACCCAGCAGCGCCCGCAGGTGTGGCTGTTCGGTGCGATCCTGCTCGCCGTCGGCGTCGTGCTCTACCTGCTGGCGCAGTGGGGCCGGGGCCGGGAGAAGGGCGTCACCGCGCAGCATCCGCTTCGTCAGGCAGACGATCGGACGGGACGATGACGACGTCCTGCACCTTCCAGTCAAGAGCGGCGATCCGTTCGGATGCTTCATCGATGTGACGCAGCGACACCCGGCGCTTCCGAGGCACGACGAACGCCTCGACGTGGAACACCTGACCCTGGTCGCGCATGCGCACCGCCGCGTCGGCTATCCACGGCAATGATCGCAGGGTGTCGACGATGTGCGCGGCGAGCGGATGCGGCTCCTTGTCGTCGTAGGTCGTGGCGCGCTGATCCATGAGGCCGACGACGGCGGACTTGGTGTTTCGGAACCCGTCGTGGATGATCCCGAGCGAGATGAACACGGCCGCCACGCCGTCGAGCCACCACACGCCGACACCGATCCCGAGCACACCGACGACGGATGCCGCGTTCGTCTGCCAGTCGGCCTTGGCCATGTCGGCATCGGTGAACAGCAGCTTGTTGTGCAGCACGGGGGCCAGCTTCGCCTTCGCCGGACCGTAGATGAACACCGGCCCCACGACGACGAGCACCATGACGCCGACCATCAGCCAGCCGAGCCAGATCGTCTGGCCGAACAGCTGCACGGTGCCGATCGTCGCGTGCTCCGCGGCGATCAGTCCCGTCACGGCTTCGAAAGCGAGGTTGAGACCGACCGTGAGAAGCGCGACGCCGGCGACGAGGTGGCCGATCCCCATCGAACGGTGCATGCCGTAGGGGTGCTTCTTGTCGGGCCTGCGGCGGACGAATATGAGAGCGACGAGGAAGGCGACCTGCGGGATCAGCGAGAGCATGTCCTCGATCCAGGCCGTGCGCATGGCCTGTGAGTTGCCCACGACGAAGGCCACCAGCGTGATCGTGCAGGTGGTGTACGCGATCGTGAACCATTCCCAGAACACCGCCTTCTTCAGCGCGACCTGCTGCTCGGGTGGCAGATCGGTGCGGCCGAACTGGTGACTCGGGTTCATGATCCGACCTCCTGATCGAGGAAGGCTTCGAGCTTCGAGAGGAACGCGTTCTCACCGAGCGGCACGAGGAAGACCAGAGTGCGGCCGTCCGACCCTTCGATGTTCTTGTACCCACGGGTGATTCCGGCTCGATCGGCCCACGGGGTCTGATCGGTGAACCCGCCGATCGCGAGGTCGATCCTCCCGGACTCGAGATCGCCGACGAGAGTCTCCTCGGCGCCCGCACTCCATTCGATGCGCGTGTCTATCGACGCGGCGAAGCCCTCCACCAGATCGACGAGCGGCCCGCTGGGCTCGTCGCCGGTGACGACCACCAGGCCGGGGTCGGGAGTGACGCCCACGTGCATGGTCGCACCCGTCACGGATTCCAGCGTGCCGTCCGGGTCAGTCGGAACGGTCACCCCGCACGCCGCGACGGACAGGGTGATGAGGGAGAGAGCGGCGGCGGCAGACGCGCGTCTGACACGACGGCGCAAGAGGCTGCCTCGTCGCGGTGTGATGACGGTCATGAGGGCAGTCTCGTCTTGGGCACAGGGCGCGGCAAGACGCTTGACCGTGACGGACGACGCCGGTATGGCGGCCGAGGCATGAAACCTCGGATACTGTCCGAGTGAGGCCTGAATCAGAACGGAGAAGGAACGGGATGCTGTCCACACTGCGCTTCGCATCGAAGGACGTTTCGCGCGTTGAGGAGACCTGGAAGCAGTTCGTCCCGTCCGCGGCTCTTCAGAACGTGGACCCCACGCGTTTCGCCTTCGACTGGTTCTCGGCAGAGACTCCGGATATGACGCTGGTGCAGTACGAGCTCGCCGCCGAGGTGCGCTCGGTTGTCGAGCCGGACGATCAAATCCTCGTCTGCCGTGTCGACTCGCCTCGCGTCGAACTCGGCTCGGGGCACGCCGACGTCGACGCGCACCTGCCCTGGATGACGGACGGCCGTCAGGTCTGGGCCCGATGGGATGCAGCAGCGAAGGTCAGTGCACTCATCTTCGACCGAACTGCCGCGCAGGATCTTGCTCGTCGAATGAGCGGGAACGACGCGTATCGTCTGCGCGTGAGGGAACTCGGACCGGTCGGACGTGATGCAGCCGCCCAATGGGAGCGCTCGTACGCCTATCTGACCGCATCGCTCGGGCAGGCATCACCCGATGACGACCTGATCCTCGCGGGGCTTCGCCGACACGCGCTGTGGGCGACGCTCACCGCCTTCGATACCGGCTTCGGGGAGGCGCTCGAAGGGGCGGCGCAACTGCGCCCAGCGCCCACGACGGTGCGTCGTGCACTCGATTTCATCGACCAGAACGCCCACCGGGACATCACGGTCGATGACATCGCCGTCGCCGTCCACATGTCCACGCGAGGACTCCAGTACGCGTTTCGTCGCGCCCTCGACACGACCCCGGCCGAGCAGCTTCGCAGAGCGCGCCTGGACGGCGCGCACCGAGAGCTGCTGCGCGGCCGCGCATCGACCGTCGGTCAGATCGCGCGACGCTGGGGGTTCGCGCATCCCTCCCGATTCGCGACCGCATACCGAGACGTCTACGGTGTCGCACCTTCGCAGGCCCTGCGCCGTGGGCGCGGTGACTGACGGCGCACTGAATGTGCGCGGAATGCACCTGCCTCGAGTCCGAGCCGGGGCGCGCGGCGTCGGACGGTTAGATTCAGAGCAGGCGCATGGCCTTCGGGTCAGCAGTTCTGCAGCGCCGTGAGGCATCAGGAGAGCAGAGACGTCATGGGGAGCCTTTACTACGGCGATTCGGCCGAGCCCATCAACATCGAGGATCGTGCGCTGGCGCATCTCAAGATCGTGATCGCGACGAAGCTGCGGCGCAACGAGAGCTTCACGCTCTCATGGCCGCACCCGGAGACCGAAGCGAATGGCCGCAGCACGATCTGGCTTCACCCGTCGATTCCTCTGCGGTTCGTCTTCGACGCGCCGGAGGCGCCCGCGATCAGCCGTCAATGGGTCGAGGATCTCGCGAACTCGGCCAGCTCCAGCGGCGGCATCACCCTGATCGACGAGCACGTGGAGAGCGTGGTCACTGAGAGCTAGGGTCGCCGGGTCCCACACCGGGGGTGTCGTTCATCTCGGATGTGTCCGGGATCTGCGACTCGTCATCCGGATCGATCCGCACCCTGTCGGCGGAACCGGAGTCGGCGCCTGCACGGCCGGCGGGAACCTGCTCGGTCTCGTCGTCCGGCCGGTCTTTCTTCGTCTCGTCGTCGGCGCCTTCGGCGGGGGCCTTCTCGACGTCCGGTGGGCGCATCCCCTGATCTCCGATGCCGCTCATAGTGCACCTTCTTCGGGTTCTGCGCCGGCGGCCAGGCGATCTGCCTCCGCGCTGTCGACCTGATCGTCGTCGATGTCGGGGTCGATCGTGCGCTCGCCGTCGTCATCGACGGTGGCCGGATCGACGCCTGGTTCCGGGACGCCCTCGGCCGCCACGCGGTCGTCGTCGGGGAATGGCAACGGAGGAATGGGGGGATTGGACATGACTTCACCTTTCGTCGATGCTCCGGATGCTACGCAGGCGCCTGTCCGACGCAGACCCGGTTGACCGGAGTCGATCGGCGGACTATAAGTGCGTTCCGCGCCACGCCCGCCTTCTAGAATGAGCGAATGAGTCCGATCGACACCCTCGCCATCGTCGGCGAGGTCGTGTCGTGGATCGGGCTGGGGATCGGCATCCCGCTCCTCGTGATCGCCGGGATGATCGCCTTGGCCGAAGGGCGCTGGGAAGGCGCCGACATCGCCGTGGTCGAGCGCGCGGACGGGACCATCCTGCGGTGGTTCGCCGGCGGCGACTTCCACGAACGGGCCCTCTCCGCCGGTGAGCACGTCGGCGACGGCTGGCACCGGGGGTTCGTCAGCGTGCGCGATCCGAGCCATGCGCGCCTCGATCCGCCCGTGCTGCGGAAGCTCTTCACCACGCTGGGGATCGTGTTCACGGCGCTCGGGGCTGTCGGATTCATCCTGTCGATGATCCCCGCGTTCATCTGAGGCCGATCGGCGTCAGCGCTCTCCGCGTCGCAGTGCGGACGGCCACCAGATCGCGCGACCGATGTCGTATGCCAGCGCCGGGACGAGCAGCGAACGGACGACGAGCGTGTCCAGCAGAACTCCGAAGGCGACGATGAACGCCAGTTGCAGGAGGAACAGGATCGGGATGACGGAGAGGGCTGCGAACGTCGCGGCCAGGACCAGCCCGGCTGATGTGATGACGCCGCCGGTCACGGACAGGCCACGGAGCACGCCCTCGCGGGTTCCGTGCTTGAGTGCCTCCTCGCGCACGCGGGTCATGAGGAAGATGTTGTAATCGATCCCCAGCGCGACGAGGAACACGAAGCCGTAGAGCGGCACTGCGGGGTCGGCGCCGGGGAAGGCGAAGATCCCGTTGAAGACAAGGGCCGACACGCCCATGGCCGTGCCGAACGACAGCACCGTGGTCAGCACCAGCAGCACAGGGGCGAGCACAGACCGCAGCAGCAGCATGAGGATGACCAGGATCACGACGAGGATCAACGGGATGATCAGATTGCGGTCGTGGATCGAGGCGTCGTTCGTATCCACCTGAGTGGCGGTCACCCCGCCTACCAGCGCATGCGAATCGGTCAGGTCGGTGCGCAATTCTCTGACTGTCGAGGCAGCCGCGTCGGAGTCGGCTGCAGCGCTCAGAGTGCCCTGCAGCAGCACGTCGCCGTCGACGATGGTCGGCTCCGGGGTCGGCGTTCCCGGAGGGCCGAACGCGGCGATGCCGTCTTCGGTCACACTCGCCGACCCGCTCGGCGAGTCCGATGCGGTGACTGCGACGGCGTCTATGCCGTCATTGGCGAGCAGCACATCAGCGGCATCCTGAAGCGACTCCTCGGCCACGACCACGTAGACGGGGCTTCCGGAACCGCCGGGGAAGTGCTCGCCGAGCGCCACCTGGCCGTCGCGGGCCTGTGAGGCGCCGAGCACGAGGTCGGACTGCGGAACCCCCGAGGCGTTCAGCTGCGTGATCCCGGCCGCGCCGGCGATGAGCACGAGCGACGTGACGATCCAGATCAGACGTGGACGACGCCCGATGGCGCCGGCGAGGCGCGCCCAGAGCCCGGTGCCGGCCATCCCGCGCTCCGCGGTGACGATGTCGGGTTCGAACTTCGGCCGCCGGGGCCAGAAGGCCGCGCGCCCGAACACGAACAGCAGGGCAGGAAGCAGGGTGAGCGCTGAGAGCATCGCGAAGACGATGCCGATGGAGGCCACAGGGCCGAGTGTGCTGTTCGACTTCAGATCGCTGAGCAGCAGGCAGAGGAGCCCGGCGATCACCGTTCCGCCGGACGCTGCGATCGGCTCGAGCGAGCCCTTCCAGGCGGATATGATCGCCGCGCCCTTGTCCTTCGTGCTGCGCAGCTCCTCCCGGAACCGGGATACGAACAACAGCGAGTAGTCCGTCGCCGCGCCGATCACGAGGATGAAGAGAATGCCTTGGGTCTGACCGCTCAGCAGCAGGATCTCCCATTTGGCCAGCCACCAGACGACCAGCAGTGCGACGCATAGCGCGAACAGGCTGGTCGAGAGGACGACGACCGGCAGGAGCAGCGACCGGTAGACCAGGATCAGGATGACGAGAACAGCCAGGAGGGCGACGGCGAGCAGCAGGCCGTCGATGCCGGAGAAGCCGGCGACCAGATCCGCGGAGAAGCCGGCCGGTCCGGTGACATACACGCTCACGCCCGTCGGCGCAGCGTCGCGCAGGTGCTGACCGAGGGCCTCCACGGTGTCGCCGAGGTCCGCATCGCTGGAGATGGGGATGAAGGCCTGCACGGCACGGCGGTCCTCGGACTGGAGGCCGGGGGAGACCTCGGCGGAGACCCCGTCGACATCCGGGGCGTTCTCGATGGCGCTGTCGATGGCGGAGAGCTGGTCGTCGTCGAGCGCGCCGTCGCCGACGAAGACGACGACGGCTGGGATGGCATCGGAGTCGTTGAACTCGCCCAGCAGGTTCTGCACCTCGGTGGCCTCAGCCGATGTCGGCAGATAGCTGGTCTGGTCGTTCGAGGAGACCTCGCTCACCTTGCCGAAGAGCGGGCCGCCCATGCCGGCCGCGACGAGCCACGCGATGATGAGAAGAGCTGGGACGAGTGCGCGCGCCCATGATCGGCGACGCACGCGGGTACGCGGAGTCGTGGATGCGGTGTTCTTCGGCATGGGACCTCATTTAGCTAGCCAGGCAAGAGGTAAGCCTAGCAGGAAACAAGTTGGAGGTAGCATCGTCACCATGTCCGAGGTTCCTCCCTTCGAATCGGGATCCGGCGTCTACGACGTGGATGTCAGCGATCCTCACGGCGAGCTGATCGATCGGAGCGCCGTGTCGGCGGCCGACGTCCGCCAGATCAGCGCGCTCATGCGCGCGCTGGGGGAGTTGCGGGAGGCCGAGCAGAAGATCTCGGAGGCGTCCTTGCGGTACATGAAACTCAACAGCACCGACATGCGGGCGCTGCATTTCCTCATCGCCTGCGAAAACAGCGGGTCTGTCGCGACGCCGGGTGCGATGGCGGCTCACCTCGGCATCTCCACGGCTTCGACGACCAAGCTGCTCGACCGCTTGGAGCGGGGAGGCCACGTCACGAGATCCCCGCACCCGTCCGACCGGCGGGCGCTCGCGATCGCGATCACAGCGGCGACGAGGCGCTCGGCGATCGAGACGGTCGGGCGTCAGCACGCCCGTCGGTTCGCAGCCGCGGCCCGACTCGCTCCGGCCGAGCGCGAGATCATCACCCGGTTCCTCGCGGATATGACGACGGAGATCGCCCTCGGCGATGAGCCGTGGGCGATCTCCGCAGAAGAATGATGCCGGTCAGTGCGCGGCGCGGTACGCCTCGATGACAGTCGCAGGGATGCGTCCGCGCTCCGAGACCTGGTGGCCGTTCTCGTTGGCCCACTCGCGGATCGCGGCGGTCTCGGGAGATGCTGCCGATCGCTTGCGAGCTGATCCTGATCGCGCGCCGGCCGCCGAGGCGCGACGGGCACCCGCGATGTACGGCTCGAGAGCCTTTCGGAATTCGTCCGCGTTCTCGGTCGTCAGGTCGATCTCGTATGCGGTGCTGTTCAGGGAGAAGTGAACGGTCTCACCTTCTCCGACCCCGAGAACGGTTCCGTCGATGTCATCAACCAGCTGGTGCACAATTCGTCGAGCCATTCACTCAGCTTACGCAGGAGGAATGCGCGGAGACAATGTTCCCGAACGCATTCTTCGGGAATTCAGCCGTCTGATATCAGGGAAGAATTCCGGCTCGTCGAGCACGTGCGACTGCGGCATGTCTTGTCGATGCGTCCAATTTCGACATCGCCGTTCCCAGATACGCCTTGACCGTTCCTTCACGAAGCCCGAGTTGTGAGGCGATCTCGGCATTCGTGCCGCCGAGCGCCACGCAGGCGAGCACATCGGTCTCGCGTGGCGAGAGCTGCACGGTCGGAATCGGGCGTGTGATCGGACCGGTCGCCGGGGTGGCGTCACCGGCGAAGGTGAGCAGCGTCTTCTCGAGTCGACTCAGCCGCGTACGCAGAGCGGAGTCGGTGACCTCGGCGGAGATGCTGCGCAGCTCGGCGAAGCTCTCCCGCAGTTCCTCTCGATCCGATGACGAGAGGATCTGCCCTTGCGGAGCGAGTGCGCGTACGCGGCGGTCGACCTCATCACGGATGCGCAACTCGGATGCGACGTCGTCGGCGACGTTCATCGCCGGAGCAGTCGTCACGCCGCCGACCGGTGCTTCCTTCCACGCGCCGGCGTAGAGGACACCACGTGAGCGGCCGCCGACGACGATCGGGACGGCGAGAAGAGTGCGCAATCCCTCCCCGAGGATGAATTCGTCGTAATCGTGGGTGATGTGCCGCGATGCGCCGTAGTCGCTGGTCATCCGCGGTCGCAGCTCTGACATCGCCCGCCCGCCGAGGCCACGGTCGGGCCGCACTCCCAGCCCCTCGATGCTCCGGGTGCGCGTACCGACGATGCTCGTCACCGACACCACGCCGTCTTCGAACAAGCCCCCGAAAGCGACGGGAAAGCGGGTGCGTCGAGCGAGCTCGCGCACGGCATGTGTCACGAGATCAGCGTCCGGATCAAGTGCGATCGTTGTGCTCCTCGGTACCGACTTTCGGGGGTGACGGCGTTGGCCCCCGTTTCGTAGCGTCGACCCTACCACTCGCGCGGGTCTCACCGCGCGAGGATCCGACATGAGGCAAGGAGGCCCCATGACTGACCGAATCCCTGATGAGTCCGGCGGTGGAATCGACTACGTCGCCGTCGAGGAATCACCCCGATTCCAAGCACTGAAACGCACGCAGCGTTCATTCATCTTCCCTCTCGCTGCACTGTTCCTTATCTGGTATTTCGTCTATGTCTTGCTCGGCGCATACGCGACCGAATTAATGGGCCAGCGAGTATGGGGCGATATCACCGTCGGCCTGCTGCTCGGACTCGGGCAATTCGTCACGACATTCGCCATCACGATGGCATATGTGTCGTTCGCGAACCGAAAGCTCGACCCCAAGGCTGCGGCGATCCGCGAAGACCTCGAGAATGCGCAGGCGCAGTCATGAATATCGTTCACCTGGCCGCCGCCCCGAGCGGTGAGAACAATCCGATCCTGAACATCTCGATCTTCGCGGCATTCGTCGCGGTGACGCTCTTCATCGTCATCCGTGCGAGCCGCAACAACAAGACCGCAGCCGACTACTACGCGGCCGGTCGATCCTTCACCGGCCCGCAGAACGGCTTCGCGATCGCCGGAGACTACCTGTCGGCAGCATCCTTCCTCGGTATCTGCGGAGCGATCGCCGTGAACGGATACGACGGATTCCTCTACTCGATCGGATTCCTCGTCGCGTGGCTCGTCGCGCTGCTGCTCGTGGCCGAGCTGATGCGCAACACGGGAAAGTTCACGATGGCCGACGTGCTGTCGTTCCGGCTCAAGCAGCGCCCCGTTCGGATGGCCGCCGCGATCACCACGCTCGCGGTCTGCTTCTTCTACCTGCTGGCGCAGATGGCCGGAGCCGGCGGGCTCGTCTCGCTGCTCATGGGCATCGAGGGGCGGATCGGCCAGTCCGTCGTCATCGCCGTCGTGGGCGTTCTCATGATCATCTACGTCCTGATCGGCGGGATGAAGGGCACGACCTGGGTGCAGATCGTCAAGGCGTTCCTGCTGATCGGCGGGGCGATCGTGATGACGATCTGGGTGCTGGCCATCAACGGCTTCAACCTGAACACGCTGCTCGAGTCTGCTGTCGCAGCCTCGCCGCAGGGCGACGCCGTGCTCGCACCGGGTCTCCAGTACGGCGCGAACCCGCTGGACTTCGTGTCGCTCGGCCTCGCACTGGTGCTCGGTACGGCGGGCCTGCCGCACGTGCTGATGCGCTTCTACACGGTGCCGACGGCCAAGGAGGCCCGTCGCTCCGTGGTGTGGGCGATCTGGCTGATCGGCGGTTTCTACCTGCTGACGCTGGTGCTCGGCTACGGCGCGGGGGCGCTCGTCGGTCCAGAGGTGATCCAGGCGGCTCCCGGAGGTGTGAACTCGGCGGCGCCGCTGCTGGCGCAATACCTCGGAGGACCGCTGCTTCTCGGATTCATCTCGGCAGTCGCGTTCGCCACGATCCTCGCGGTCGTCGCCGGCCTCACGATCACGGCTGCGGCGTCGTTCGCGCACGACATCTACGCGAACGTCATCCAGAAGGGACGCAAGAATGCC
Source organism: Microbacterium sp. Bi121 (assembly GCF_918698005.1). Lineage (GTDB taxonomy): Bacteria > Actinomycetota > Actinomycetes > Actinomycetales > Microbacteriaceae > Microbacterium. The sequence continues at coordinate 88,357 of NZ_CAKKLJ010000006.1, read as the reverse complement.
GACGGCACGCCCGTCGACGCAGATCCGAACGCCGAGGTGAAGGTCGCCCGACGCACGGTGATCGTCATCGGCATCCTCGCGATCGTCGGCGGCATCGGAGCGCAGGGGCAGAACATCGCGTTCCTGGTCGCGCTCGCCTTCGCGGTCGCGGCATCCGCGAACCTGCCGACGATCCTGTACTCGCTGTTCTGGCGCCGGTTCAACACCCGCGGCGCCGTCTGGAGCATGTACGGCGGACTCGGCTCGGCGATCATCCTCATCGTGCTCTCGCCGGTGTTCTCCGGATCGGAGACGGCGATGATCCCGTCGATCGACATCGCGATCTGGCCGCTCAACAACCCAGGTATCGTCTCGATCCCGCTCGGGTTCGCCCTCGGCTGGCTGGGCACCATCACCAGTCGTGCCACCGAGTCGCGGGAGCTGGCCGCCGAGATGGAGGTGCGTTCGCTGACCGGCTTCGGGGCCGAGAAGGCGGTCGATCACTGACCTCGTCTCGCTGAGCCCTGCTCACCGCGATGAGCTCGAGGCGGGAACCTCTGGCGGCCCACGCGCCAGGGGTTCCCGCCTTGTCTACGCCCGCTCGAGGTCGAGCAGGTAGCGCTTGTGCTCGGGGTGCGCGCCGTACTGACCAGGGCTGCCGTCCGAGCGCACCACGCGGTGGACGGGGACGATGATCGAGAACGGGGTGATCCGACACGCGGTGCCCACAGCCCGTGCCGCACCAGGGCTGCCCGCGACCACCGCCACTTCGCCGTAGCTCATCGTCTCGCCCCAGGGGATCGCGGCGATCGTCTGGAGCGCTGTCCTGTGGAACCCGTCGACGAGTCGCCAGTCGAACCGCACATGCTCGTCGAATGCGACCGGCGATCCGGCGAAGTAGTCGTCGAGAAGGTGCGCGAGCTCGTCGGCGGCGCCCGGGTCGGGAACAGGTGTGTCGTGCAGCCGGGCAGAGACTGCCTCGAGCAGCCAGGGCACCGACGGATCGACCGCTTCGGACAGATCGAACCGGACGATGCCTTCGTCGGAGAACACGACGAGCGCGTCGCCGAACGGAGTGGGTGCGAAGTCGTAGCGGAATGTCATGCGCTCATCCTGAACCGTGTGTCGACCTCGCAGCGGCCGAGATCTCACGAGTGGGGGAGAAGCCGCTGAACACCCTCCGATGTGGAGGAGATGTGGGCCAATCCGGTGAAACCCGCTCAGGATACAGGGTGCGTGGGACACCGGAGCCTAGTCTGTCTATGTGTGGCGACGTGAAGACAAGGCCGCGGATGCCGCGGCAGCGGATGCCGCGATGATGATCGGCGATCAGCAGAGTGACCCGACCGCCGTCGTGGTCGCGCACATCGCCGACGCCGAACGCACTCGGCTGCGCGCCGAAGCCGCCGACCTCGGCGGACCCTCGCCGCTGATCACCTACCGGGACACGGTCGAGGGCGGCATCGACATCTCGAAGGCGCACCCGGGGAGCCTGCCGCAGTTCATCACCGGCAAGTCGACGTTGCTGTCGAATCTCTTCCGCGACGAGGTCGGACTGCGCACAGCGCGTCTGGCCGCCGAGCGCATCACCGCGAAGCACACCGAGCTGCGAATGGTCAGGGGGATCGACGCGGTCCATCTCGCCGTCGGCATCGCGAGCTGGCGCATCGGCGGCGCGGAGTTCGCGGCTCCGGTGCTGCTGCGCCCGCTGGCCATCCGCCGCCACCACACCGACTACGAGCTCAAGCTGCAGGGCGCTTTCGTGGTCAACCCCGAGCTCGTGCGCATCGCACGCGAGCACTTCGGCATCACCATCGACGCCGAGGCACTGGCGTCCCTCGCGTACGACGGCGGCATCTTCAAGCCGCAGCCCGTGATCGACCGGCTGCGCGCGGCCACCCAGTCGATCGACACGTTCGCCGTGCTGCCGCGTCTGGTCGTCTCGACGTTCGCCGACGTCGGCGCATCGCTGGCGCGCGACAGCCGCTTTCTCGACCACAGGCTGCTGAACGCGCTCGCCGGCCACGATGCCGACCGTGAACAGGTAACCGCAGCCCGCCCGCTCCCGCACATCACCGGCCCGGACGAACGCGCTCCAGCGTCCGACACCCTCCTGCTGGACGCCGACGCCGAACAGGAGTCCGTGCTCGCCCGCATCTCAGCCGGTCACTCCCTGGTCGTATCGACCCTTCCGGGAACCGGCGGCACCCAGACGGTCATCAACGCGCTCGGCGAGCTGGTCCGCGCCGGCAAGCGCGTGCTGGTCGTCTCTGCCCGCCGATCCACGTTGGACGGCGTCCGTCACCGCCTCAGCGGCATCGGCCTGGACAGCCTCACAGTCTCGCCCGCCAGCATCCGCCGCGATCTCGTGCGCGCGATCGGCCGCAACGAGAAGGCGACGACCCCGAAGGTCAGCGAGGTCGACGACGCGCTCGTTCGACTGCGCAACGTCCTGATCGACTATCGCAAGTCGCTGAGCGCGCCGATCGACGGCCTCGGCGCGACCGTCCTGGATGCGACGCGTCAACTGACCAGGCTCGCCTCGCTGCCGACGCCTCCGGCGACCACCGCGCGACTGAACGCCGACACGCTGCGGCGCCTCGCGGGCGATCGGAGTGCTGCCGCTGCCGCACTCGTCCAGGCCGCCAGGCTCGGCGAGTTCCGCTTCGGCCCGAACGACTCGCCGTGGTACGGGGTCAACTTCCGCAGCACGCAGGACGCGCGGGCCGCGCACGAGCTCGCCGGTCGTCTTCACTCCACCAGCGTTCCCGACCTGCTCGAGCGCGGCTACGCGCTGATCTCGCAGACGCGCATGCGCCCCTTCGCGACCATCGATGAGCTGGGCGAGTACGTGCGCCTGCTCGAGGGAATCCGCGACTCGCTCGACCGCTTCAGCCCCACCGTCTTCGAGCGCCCCCTGGGGGAGCTCATCCAGGCGCACGGCTCCCGCCGCGATGCACCCGCGATGTCCGGAGCCAACCGTCGGCGCCTGCGCCGCCTCGCCAAGGAGTACGTCCGGCCGGGCGTGCACATCGCCGAGATGCACGAGGCACTGCTGCGCATCCAGCAGCAGCGCACGCAGTGGCAGCGGTTCGTCGATGCGGGTGTGGCGCCGGAGATCCCGCTGGGCCTCGGCGAGGTCTACTCGTCGTGGCAGCGGGTGGCAGCCGGGCTGTCCGAATTGGATGCCGCACTCGGTCGCCGCGAACCCCTCGCGACGCTCCCCGTGGAGCGCCTGGTGCGCACGCTGGCGGGTCTCGCCGCGAAATCGGATGTGTTCGACAACATCGTCGAACGCGCGACGATCCGCGACGAACTGGCGACGCTGGGCCTCGAGCCCCTGCTCGCCGACCTCTCGGTGCGTCACGTCGCGGACGACCGCGTCGCCGACGAGCTCGAGTTCGCCTGGTGGCAGTCGCTGCTCGAGCGCGCTCTGCAGGAGAACCGGGCGCTGCTCGGCGCGAACACGGCAGTCGTCGATCGACTCGAGCGCGACTTCCGTCTGGTCGACGAGGCTCATGCCGCGATGGCGGGTCCGCTGCTGGCCTGGCAGCTCGCGAACCAGTGGCGGATCGCGATCGTCGACGAGCCGACCGAGTCGCAGAACCTGCGCCGGGCACTCACCCAGGGCACGCCGACGACGGCCGAGATCGTGTCGGCCGCACCGACGCTCATGAACGTCCTGGCCCCGGCGTGGATCGCGTCGCCCTACCTCGTCCCCGAGATCCCCGACTCCGTCGAGTTCGACACGGTGCTGCTCGTGGATGCCGCTGCCATCAACCTCGCTGAGGCGGCGCCGGCGATCCGTCGCGCTCGTCAGGTCGTCGCGTTCGGCGATCCGGTCACCCAGCGGCCCACCCCGTTCGAGTCGGCAGTGGATGCCGGCGAGGAGTGGGAGGCCGAGGTGCCGTTCGACGAGACCTCGGTGTTCGAGCGCCTTGCCGAGCTGCTGCCCGTCATGACCCTGACGCGGAGCTACCGCGCGGGTGGCGAAGACCTGGCCGAGCTCATCAACGATGCGTTCTACGGGGGAGAGATCGTGTCGCTCCCGTGGGCGGGCTCGTACCTCGGCCGTGGCAGTCTGACCGTCGACTACGTCGAAGGCGGAGTCGGCGCACCGGACCCGATATCCGGTGCCGTGGAGAGCCCGGATGCCGAGGTCGCGCGCGTCGTCACCCTCGTCGTCGAGCACGCCGTGCACCGTCCGTCCGAGTCGCTCATGGTGATCACCGCCAGCGCCCGACACGCCGAGCGCGTGCGTGCTGCTGTGACGACGGCGTTCGCCGGGCGCTCGGACGTCGCTGATTTCGTCGGCCGCGACACCGCAGAGCCGTTCGCCGTGCTCACCCTCGAGGAGTCGGTCGCGGAGAGCCGCGATCGCGTGATCTTCTCGCTCGGCTACGGCCTCACCAAGCACGGCCGGGTCCTCAGCGACTTCGGCGATCTGTCGACACCAGACGGCGAGCGGCTGCTGACGGTCGGCATGACGCGTGCGCGGCGATCGATGGTCATCGTGTCGTCGATCCGCCCGTCCTCGTTCGACGACGGGCGCCTCGAGCACGGAGCATCCACCCTCATGTCGATCCTCGGCGGCCTCGCCGCACGGGGCAGGGACTCCCGCTTGGAGGACCTCGCGGATCCGCTCACGCTGGCCCTCGCCCGCGAGCTGCGTCGACTGGGAGCCTCCGTCGACGTGGACTATCGCGGACTCCTGCCGCTGGTCGCTCAGCACAACGGCAAGGCCGTCGTGATCGAGTCGGATCCGGAGACGCTCGGTGAATCGCTGCGCGAGACCATTCGTCTGCGACCGCACGTACTCAGACGCCTCGGGTGGCACTATGTGCGCGTGCACGCCTTCGACCTGTACAGCGACCCCGTGACCGCCGCATCCCGGATCGCCGCCGTCCTCGGCATCGCTCCCGATGCCGTGCGGGCCGAGACGGACACGCAGCCGATCGACCTGCCGGGCGATGTCTGACCAGGATTCCCCTGTGGATGCCGCTGAGCCGCAGCGTCAGCGGATCGTCCGCGTCGCCGGCAGTCGCCGCGCCCGCCTGACACCCGTCGCCGGCACCGACCCTGCCCCTGACGTGCCGCCGAAGTCCGAGCGGCCGGAGCGGCGGGGTGCGAAGGGCGCGAACGACGATCAGCTGTTTCGCGACGTTCCCCCGCACTACTGAGATACAAGAAAGAAAGGGCCCCCGCTGCGCGGGAGCCCTTTCGGCGTTGCAGGTTCGTACTCAGAGGCGTGGAGCGGTGCCTGCGGTGCCGGCAGCACCGCTGCGCAGAGCGTCGCGGATCTCGATTAGCAGCTCCTGCTCGGTGGGCAGGGTCTCCTCTTCGACGGCGGGGTTCCTGGCAGCCTGGCGCTCCTTGTACTTGTTCATCGGAACGACGAAGACGAAGTACACGACGAGTGCGACAGCGAGGAAGCTGATGATGGCGGTGATGAGGCTGCCGAGCGGGAAGGTGACCTGCTGGCCGTAGAGGCCGGTCAGGGTCGGGCCGAAATTGCCCGAGTCGTCCGGCTGGTAGAACAGTGCGACGAGCGGGGTGATGATGCTGTCGACGACCGCGGTGACGATGGCGGTGAACGCCGTGCCGATGACGACCGCGACCGCGAGGTCGATGACGTTGCCCTTGGTGATGAATTCCTTGAATCCCTGGAACATGGGAACCCCCGTAGGTGTGTTCTGACCTCAGGTCGAGGCCGGCGCCGCCGCGGGCGCCGGTTTGGCGCTCGTCGACGATTCCGTCTTCGATGATGCCGATGAACGGGGCTTTTCGCCACCGCCACTCCGAGAATCCGTGCGATAGAAGCCGGATCCGTTGAAGGTCACCCCGATCGATCCGTACTGCTTGCGCAGCGCTCCGCCGCACTCGGGGCAGAGCGTCAGCGCGTCGTCTGAGAAGGACTGCACAGCATCGAAGGCGTGGTCGCACGACGTGCAGGCATAGGCGTAGGTGGGCATGTGCGTCTCTGTATGGCTCAGTGTCGCTGCGGCGACAGATGGAGGGTTCGCGTGGGAGTCACGACGCCCGATACCGGCTGGTCGTGCAGCTCCCGCGGAAGGGAGTCGAGTACTTCGGAATCATAAGTCACCGCATACACGGGCGGGCAGTTCTCCATGGATCCGATGGTCTTGTCGAAGTATCCCCGGCCCCAGCCGAGTCGCGTGCCCTCGGCATCCACGGCGGCGGCGGGGATGATCATGAGGTCGACGTCGTTCACGGCGATCGGACCGAGGACCTCCCCGGTCGGTTCGGGCAACCCGAACATGCCCTCGGCGATCTCATCGGAGTCGTCGGCGACGGCCCAGTCGAGCAGGCCGTCGGCGCGGGTGATCGGCAGGAGCACTCGTATGCCGCGACGCACGGCGCCGGTGATGAACTCGCGAGTGTCGGGCTCGGTCGTCGTCGACAGGAAGCATGAGATCGAGTGCGCCTCGTGCGCGGAGACCAGCGCATCGAGCTGCTCGGTGATGCCGGATGCCGCTGCCTCGCGCTGCTGATCCGAGAGCAGTTGGCGGCGCTCGCGCAGGTCGGCGCGCAGTGCGCGCTTTTCTTGTTCGACGTCGGGCGACATGCTGAGATTCTACGTGGCGGTGCTGATGCCCGCCCCCAGTAAGCTGGCCAGATGGGAAAGCAGTCGATCAAGGCAGTCATTCCGGCAGCGGGCCTCGGCACGCGCTTCCTTCCGGCGACCAAGGCGATGCCGAAGGAGATGCTGCCGGTCGTCGACAAGCCGGCCATCCAGTACGTCGTCGAAGAGGCCGCAGCTGCGGGCATCGACGACATCCTCGTCATCATCGGGCGCAACAAGAACGCGATCTCCGACCACTTCGACTCCGTGCCGGAGCTCGAGGTGCGACTCACCGAGAAGGGCGACACCGGTCGCCTCGAGCGGGTCATGAAGTCGAGCGACCTCGCAGACATCCACTTCGTCCGCCAGGGCGAGCCCAAGGGGCTCGGGCACGCGGTTCTGCGCGCCAAGACGCACGTGGGCGACAGCTCGTTCGTCGTCATGCTCGGCGACGACCTCATCGACGAGCGCGATGAGCTCATCACGACGATGATGGCCGAGCACGAGCGCACCGGTGCCACGGTCGTCGCCCTCATGGAGGTCGACCCCGAGCAGATCCACATGTACGGCGCCGCGGCCGTCGAGTCCACCGACAGGGACGACATCGTGCGGGTCACCGGGCTCGTCGAGAAGCCGGCCAAGGAGGATGCGCCCTCGAACCTCGCCGTCATCGGCCGCTACGTGCTGCCGGCGTCGGTCTTCCCGATCCTCGAGCGCACCGAGCCGGGCAAGGGCGGCGAGATCCAGCTGACCGACGCCCTGCAGGAGCTGGCCGCCGATCCGAACGGACCCGGCGTCGTCGGTGTGATCTTCCGCGGTCGCCGCTACGACACCGGCGACCGCGTCGACTACATCAAGGCGATCGTCCAGCTCGCCTCCGACCGCGACGACCTCGGCGACGACCTGCGGCCGTGGCTCAAGGAGTTCGCCGAGAGCCTCTAGGCCTTCCGGCGGGGTAGATCGATGGAATACCTGCAGGGTCATCGTCACGGTCCCGTGGAGCTGCGGCTCATCAGGACCCGCGACGCGCGCACCCTTCAGAACGAACTGCTCGCCAATCGCTCGTGGCTGCAGCGGTGGGAGGCGACGATCCCCGGCGGGACGGCGTCGTTCGACATGCGGCTGAGCATCCGGCGGCTCCTCCAGCAGTACCGCGACGGCGGCGGCTATCCGTTCGTGATGCTGCACGACGGTGAGATCGCCGGGCAGCTCAACGTCTGGGGCGTGGCCCGCGGCTCGTTGAACTCGGCGACGATCGGGTACTGGGTCAGCGAGCGATTCGCCGGGCGGGGAATCACTCCGACCGCGGTCGCGCTCGCCACTGATGCGTGCTTCACCGAGTACGGCCTGCATCGGATGGAGATCTGCATCCGACCGGAGAACGCCGCGAGCCTGCGCGTCGTGCAGAAGCTCGGTTTCCGATACGAGGGCTTCCGGCGTCGATACATCCACATCGACGGCGATTGGCGGGATCACTACGCGTTCGCGCTGACCCGTGAGGATGTGCCGGATGGAGTGCTGGCGCGCTGGCTCAGCGGCCGTGCGCCACAGGACGCCGCCAGCATCCCACCCGCCGATCGACTCGCGATCTGAAACCCGTCCGATGTCGCCGGGCGACACGCGCCGGCGCTGAGGGGCGCGCGGGGCGCGGTCGAATACCGTTGAGGCTATGAATGGGCCGGTGCTGAGTGGGGGCGTGATCGTCCTTGTCGCAGTGCTGCTCTGGATGCTTTATCTGCTGCCGTCATGGCGCGGCCGGTATCAGTACAACGCCGCCGAACGGAACGCCGTTCGCCTGAATCAGGCTCTTCGCGTTCTCGCCGAGACGAGCGAGACGCCCCAAGAGGTGCGCCTGGAGCTCAACGCCCGCACCGCGCTCGCGCAGCAGAAGCTCGCCAAGCGGCTGCAGTCGGAGAAGGAAGCCGCAGAACTCGTGCAGCTTCGAGCCGAACTCGCCGCTGCCAGCGCCGATCCTGTGCTCCGCCAGGCGCGCGCACGTCGGCGGGTCCGTATTGTCGCAGCATCCGTGCTTGTGGTGGGGCTCGCACTCGCCGGACTCGGGGTCTGGCAGCAGATCGCCGTCGCATCTGCGGTGCTGATCTGGATCGGTGGCGCTGTGGCCGTCGCGGCAGCCATCACGCTGCAGAAGATGGCGTCCGTTGCGCGCCGCGCGCTGAACCGGCCCGCAGCGACCGTCCTGGCGGACAATGCGCCGCGCGTCTCGCCGCCTCTGCACGATCAGGGGCGCGCGTCGTGGACGCCGCGTCCACTGCCGGCGCCGATGGCATCCGTCAGCGGATCGCTGGCGCAGACCGCCCAGGCCGAGATCGAAGCGAAGCGCGAGTTGGTTCGGGCTGAGCGCATGGCCGAGCTGCGCAAGCGCGCAGCGCAGATGGCTCCGGCGGAGCCGATCTCGCTGCCTGCTGCTCCCGCTCCACCCGCGGAACAGCCTGCCTCGCCGTACGCACGCATGGGCTTCGTGGACGACGACGAGATCGAGCGGCACGTCCGTCAACTGCTGCAGCGGCGCGCGGCCGGTTGAGCATCGCCTCGGCGCAACGCCCCTTTCGAGCGTGATAATCTAGCTGAGGTTCATGGGCCTATGGCGCAGTTGGTAGCGCGCCTCGTTCGCATCGAGGAGGTCAGGGGTTCGAATCCCCTTAGGTCCACCGAACGTGAAGCCCCCAGGCAGCTGCCGGGGGCTTCACTCATTCCCCCGAGAAGTCGTAGGCTCCGAGCATGAATGCGAGGGCTGTACTGGGTGCCGCGGCTGCTGTGGCCGTGCTCGTCCTCGCGTCGTGTGCTCCGCAGTCGGACGTCTCACCGGACACGGATGCTGCAACACCAGGGGTGGCCTCTGCAGGCGCCCCAACCGCCGTCGCCGACGGGCTCGACGTGCCGTGGTCCGTGGCGTTCTTCGACGACATCCCGCTCGTCAGCGAACGCGACACGGCACGCATCGTCGAGCTCGACGACACCGGCGCAGCGCGCGAGGTCGTCGTGGTGCCGGGGGTCCAGCCGTCCGGCGAGGGCGGCCTCCTCGGCATCGCCGTGCGCGACGACCACCTCTACGCGTACTTCACATCCGTCGACGACAACCGCATCGTGCGCTTCCCGATCGAGGGAGGGTCCGGCAGCGTGAGCGTCGGGGATCCGGAGACCGTGCTCGACGGCATCCCGTCGGCCGGCAATCACAACGGCGGCCGCATCGCGTTCGGACCGGACGGGATGCTGTACGCGACAGCGGGCGACGCAGGAGACCGCCCATCCGCCCAGGACCTGGACAGCCTGGGCGGAAAGATCCTGCGCATGACCCCGGACGGCGATACCCCCGCAGACAACCCGTTCCCCGGCTCCTACGTGTACAGCTACGGGCACCGCAACCCGCAGGGCATCGCCTGGGATGCCGACGGCACGATGTACGCGTCCGAGTTCGGGCAGGACACCTGGGACGAGCTCAACGTCATCGAGGCCGGCGGCGACTACGGCTGGCCCGAGGTCGAGGGGATCGCAGAGGACGAACGCTACATCGACCCCGTGCAGCAATGGCAGCCCGCCGAAGCGAGCCCGAGCGGCATCGCGGTCGCGGGCGGCTGCATCTTCATCGCGAACCTCCGAGGCGAGCGGCTGCGACAGGTGCCGCTCGACGACCTCACGGCCTCCACCGAGCTCTGGACCGGCGAGTACGGCCGGCTGCGTGACGTCGTCGTCGCGCCCGATGACGCGCTCTGGGTGCTGACCAACAACACCGACGGTCGCGGGAGTCCAGGGCTCGACGACGATCGCATCGTGCGGTTCGATCCCGCCCTCTGAGAAGATCGGAGTCGCTCAGGGAGCCAGCGACTCCGCAGGGTCAGCAGGCCGCCCGGCATCCCTGATGATGTCGGCGACGACGTCCGCGTCGAAATGGAAGACGAGCTCGTCCGGAGTCAGTCGCTCGACGAACGGCACGACGCGCACGCGATCGCCGTCGATCGTCACGACCGATCCGCCGAAGCCGTTGATCGCCGCTTCCTCCGCCGGGTCGCCGAACCCGCATGAGACGTTGGTCACGCCTGGGGCGACGGTGACGGGCACCCCCGCCACGAACTCCGTGATCGGCAAGTGGTAATGACCAGAGAGGATGACGCGAACGTCCGTGCCCGCGACGATGTCGATGAGGTCGCGTCCGTCCTGCTCATCCAGGGCGAGCGCCTGCAGCAGATCGGTCTGGGCGCCCACGGGAGGGTGGTGCACGACGACGACGGTGCCGTTCTCTGCCGGGGTGACAAGCGTCTCGCGCAGGAACTGCTTCTGCTCATCCTCGAGACCGCCGAACCCGACGCCCTGCACCGAACTGTCGAGGACGATGACGCGCCACCCCTCGTGCGTGGCGACAGATGCCACCGGGCGCTCCAGATCGATGCCCGCGAGCTCCTGCTCACCGGCATCCGGCTGTCCGCCGCCCAGAACCGCACGGAAGGCCTCGCGCCTGTCGTGATTGCCCATCGCGAAGACGAGGCGCGCTCCGCGCGCCTGCGCCCACGGCGTGAGCTGCTCGCGGACGTGCCGGTACGACTCCTCGGTGCCGTCCTCGCTCACATCGCCCGAGACGACCACGAGGTCGAACAGCAGATGCCCGACCTGCGCGAGTGCACGGCGAAGGTGCTCCGCCGTGTCGACGACTCCGTAATGGCGCCCGCCGTCTCCGGAGAAATGCGTGTCGCTGAGATGCAGGATTCGCAGACCGCTCATGCACTCACTCTGCCAGAAAGCAGTGACATCTCACCCGCGACATCTCACCCGAGGATCAGGGTCGCAGCCAGCAGCACCGGGATGCACCCGACCGTCGTGATGAACACCGTGTCCCGGGAGATGGACTCGCCGATGTCGTACCGCTGCGAGTAGTTGAACACGTTCTGCGCCGTGGGAAGCGCCGCCAGCACCACCACGATCAGCACCTCATGCGCCGACAGGCCGAACAGGAACTCCGCGACGACCCAGGCGATCACCGGCATGACCAGCAGCTTCAACGTGCTCGCGAGAAGAACGTCTCGCCGATGCCCCGAGGTGCCGAGCACCCTCTGCCCGAAAAGAGAGATGCCATAGCTGATCAGAAGCACGGGTACGCAAGCGTTCGCGATCAGGGTCGCCGGCTCCATCACGATCGGCGGCAGCTGAATGCCGAGCACCGAGACGAGTGTGCCGAGCGCCGAGCCGACGATGATCGGATTCGTCGCCGTGCGGACGAACGTGCGCCACGCAGAGGTGCGTCCGCTCGTCACCGTGTCGAGGATCGTCAGTGAGATCGGCGTGAAGACCAGCAGCTGCATGAGGATCACCGGCGCCGGGTAGGCGGCGCTGCCGAGCAGGTACAGCGACAGCGGGATGCCGATGTTGTTCGAGTTCACCTGCCCAGCGGACAGCGCGCCGATGACCGTCTCACCGATCGGTCGCTTCCAGGCCAGGCGAGCGACCAGTGCGTACGCGCCGATGACCGCGATCGCAGCGATCGCCGATACCGGCAGGAGCGACGAGAACAGCACACGTGCATCCGCCTGCGCGAGAACCGTGAACAGCAGGAAGGGCGACAGGACGAAGAAGGTCAGCCGGCCGAGCACATGCCGTGCGCCAGGGCCGAGGAGGTCGATGCGACCGAGGATGTACCCGACGGCGATCGCGAGTCCGACGACGGCGAATCCGGTCAGAGTCTCGAGCACTTCTCGAGCCTAGTGCTCGGCCGTTCCGGCGTCTCGCCGCGAGATTCCGTTTTTTCCTTCTCACCGGGTAATTTGACTTCCCTTGGGAACCGGCTATGGTCGGTGGCACACACGCCAGCCGATACGAGAGGGGAAGCGAGTCCCAATGGCAGGAAAGACGCCGACAGTGAAGACGGGCAAGAAGACAGCGCAGCTGACGCTCAAGGAGAAGCGAGCAGCCAAGCGCGCCAAGCAGGCGCCGGAATCCTTCATCAAGCCCCGCAAGGGCGCGGCAGGCTGACCCGACGAAGGCCTGGCCCCTGGGGGAGTCGCGGACTGGTGAGCTGCGGCTCCCCTCACCACGTCCACCGGTCGGTCACCTCAGGCGGCGTTGAAGCTCCGCAGCCGTCTCGATGACGGTCTTCGCCGCGTCGGCCTCGGCCGGCCCCGAGCCGCTCGACCAGGTGACGGCGACGGCCGCCACCGGCCACCCGGAAGCGTCGAGCACCGCTGCGCCGACCGACCGCGTGCCGCTCGTGACCTCACCGTCCTCTGAGGCGTATCCGGCGGCGCGGATGCTGCGCAGCAGTTCGCGCAGTTCGCCGGCCCGACCGGGGCCGAGCCCCGTCCGCGTGGAGAACGCCGACGCGTGGGGATACAGCGCCCGTACCTGTTCGCGGGGGAGCGCGGCGAGCATGGCACGCCCCGTCGCCGTCAGATGCGCAGGCAGGCGCACGCCGACGTCGGTGACGAGCGCAGGCCGACGCGGTGCTCGCTCCTCGACGATGTAGACGACATCGGAGCCGCTCAGCACACCGAGGTGCGTGCTCTCTCCGAGTCGGTCGGCAAGGGCCGCGACGAGCGGGCGGCCGAGCCTGGCCAGTGGCTGCTGGCGGGCGAAACCGCCGGCGAGCTCGGATGCCGACGTGCCCAGCGCCCACCGCCGCGCTTCACGAAGGTGCAGCACGAATCCGTGGTCGCAGAGCGTGTTGAGCAGGTGGTGGACGCTCGAACGCGGGAGGTCGAGATCGCGAGCGATGGCGGATGCCGCGACCGGGGCAGGACGCGTCGCCAGGTGACGCAGGATCCGCAGCGTCTGGTCGGCTGCCGGGACCTGCGGGGCCGTTCGCGTATTGTCTGGGATCACAGACACAGGATGCCATGCCGCAGTGTCCGCCGCCATCGGTGAGGTGTGGAATCGAGTCATGTCACAACCCATTCGCATCGGCGCAGGCGTGCTCACCCCCGCACAGGTCGTCGCCGTCGCTCGAGACGGCGCCCTGATCGAGATCGCGGACGAGGCGCGCGGACGCATCGCCGAGACGCGGAGCGTCATCGACGGACTCGCCGCCGACCCGAACCCGCACTACGGCGTCTCGACAGGATTCGGCGCGCTCGCCACCACGTTCATCGCCCCTGAGCGCCGCCGTCAGCTGCAGGCCAGCCTCATCCGCTCGCACGCCGCAGGCACCGGGGCAGAGGTGGAGACCGAGGTCGTGCGTGCACTGCAGCTTCTGCGACTGCAGACCCTCGCCTCCGGACGCACCGGCGTACGGCCCGTGGTCGCGGAGACCTACGCCGCGATGCTCAACGCCGGCATCACCCCGATCGTCCGCGAGTACGGGTCGCTCGGATGCTCCGGCGACCTCGCACCTCTGGCGCACATCGCGCTCGCGGCGATGGGAGAGGGCGATGTCCGGGTGGGTGACGCGCTTATCCCGGCATCCGACGCCCTCGCCGACGCAGGCATCGAGCCGCTGGTCCTCGAGGAGAAGGAGGGGCTCGCGCTCATCAACGGCACCGACGGGATGCTCGGGATGCTGCTTCTCGCCCTGCACGACCTCGAGACGCTCATCACGACTGCCGACGTGGCGGCGGCCATGTCGGTCGAGAGCCAGCTCGGAACCGATGCCGTGTTCGCCGCCGACCTCATGGCTCTGCGCCCGCAGGACGGGCAGACGGTGTCCGCCTCGCACATCCGCGCGTTCCTCGCCGGTTCGCCGATGGTCGCGAGCCACCGCGGACCCGAGGACGGCCGCGTGCAGGACGCCTACTCGCTGCGCTGCGCTCCGCAGGTGCACGGGGCAGCACGCGACACCATGACGCACGCCGCGATGATCGCCTCGCGCGAGCTCGCGAGCGTCATCGACAACCCCGTCGTCACAGTTGACGGCCGCATCGAGTCGAACGGCAACTTCCACGGGGCGCCGGTCGCGGCCGTCCTCGACTTCCTGGCGATCTCGGTCGCCGACGTCGCGTCGGTGTCGGAGCGCCGCACCGATCGTGCGCTCGACCCCGCACGCAGCCACGGTCTGCCGCCGTTCCTCGCGCACGAGGTCGGCGTGGACTCAGGGCTCATGATCGCGCAGTACGCCGCCGCGGGGATCGTCTCCGAGCTCAAGCGGCTCGCCGTTCCGGCATCCGTCGACTCGATCCCGTCCTCCGCCATGCAGGAGGACCACGTGTCGATGGGGTGGGCCGCAGCGCGCAAGCTGCGTCGAGCGATCGACGGGCTCGCCCGCGTTCTCGCGATCGAGGTCATCACGGCGGCTCGCGCGCTCGACCTCAGAGCACCGCTCGAGGCAGGACCAGCCACCGGGGCCGTTCGCGACCTCGTCCGCACCGTGGCCGCCGGCCCCGGCCCCGACCGATTCCTCTCACCCGAGATGGAAGCCGTCACCGAACTCGTCCGTTCGGGCGCCGTCGCCCGCAGCGCGCTGTCATCCATCACCGCGCTGTCATCCATCGCCGCCAAGGAGAACTCATGAAAGACATCCACGCCGCACGCGGACCGGAGCGCACCGCCAAGAGCTGGGGCGCCGAGGCCGCCAAGCGCATGCTGATGAACAACCTCGACCCCGAGGTCGCCGAGCACCCGGAGGACCTCGTCGTCTACGGCGGCACCGGACGCGCCGCGCGCAGCTGGGAGGCGTACGACGCGATCGTGCGCACCCTCGACGAGCTGGAGCCCGACGAGACCCTGCTCGTGCAGTCCGGCAAGCCGGTCGGCGTCTTCCGCACGCACGAGTGGGCGCCGCGCGTGCTGATTGCGAACTCGAACCTCGTCGGCGACTGGGCGACGTGGCCGGAGTTCCGCCGCCTCGAATCACTGGGCCTGACCATGTACGGGCAGATGACGGCAGGTTCCTGGATCTACATCGGCACCCAGGGCATCCTGCAGGGCACATACGAGACGTTCGCGGCCGTCGCGCGCTCGCTCGGCTCTTCAACAAGCTCCGGCCGCGACTCACTCGCGGGGACACTCACCCTCACCGGAGGCGCTGGCGGAATGGGCGGCGCGCAGCCGCTTGCCGTGACGATGAACGGGGGAGCGGTGCTGATCGTCGACGTCGACGAGACCCGCCTCGCACGTCGCGTCGAGCACGGGTACCTCGACCGCTATACGGCCGATCTCGATCAGGCCGTCGCCGACGTCCTCGCCGCCAAGGATGCCGGCACGGCGCTGTCCGTCGGGGTCGTCGGCAACGCCGCCGATGTCTTCCCCGAGTTGCTGCGCCGCGGCATCCCGATCGACATCGTCACCGATCAGACCAGCGCGCACGATCCGCTCGCGTATCTGCCGCAGGGAGTCGCTGTCGCGGATTGGAAGGCCGAGGCCGAGCGCGACCCTTCCGGATTCACCGATCGTGCACGCGCGTCGATGGCGGAGCACGTCGCCGCGATGGTCGGATTCCAGGATGCCGGTGCCGCCGTCTTCGACTACGGCAACTCCATACGTCGTGAGGCCGAGCTCGGCGGCTTCGAGCGGGCGTTCGCGTTCCCCGGGTTCGTGCCGGCATACATCCGGCCGCTGTTCGCCGAGGGCAAGGGGCCGTTCCGCTGGGTCGCGCTCTCCGGGGATCCGGCAGACATCGCCGCGACCGACCGCGCCGTCAAGGAGCTGTTCCCTGAGGACGCCGCCCTGCACCGCTGGCTCGACCAGGCAGCCGAGAAGGTGCACTTCGAGGGACTGCCGGCGCGCATCTGCTGGCTCGGATACAAGGAGCGCCACCTCGCCGGCCTTAGGTTCAACGAGATGGTCGCCTCGGGCGAGCTGACGGCGCCGATCGTGATCGGCCGTGATCATCTGGATGCCGGATCCGTGGCCTCTCCGTACCGCGAGACCGAGGCCATGGCCGACGGCTCGGATGCGATCGCGGACTGGCCGCTGCTGAACGCGCTGCTGAACACGGCATCCGGGGCCTCGTGGGTGTCGCTGCACCACGGCGGAGGGGTCGGGATCGGTCGGAGCATCCACGCCGGCCAGGTGACTGTCGCCGACGGCACCGCGCTCGCCGCAGAGAAGCTCGAGCGGGTGCTCACGAATGATCCTGGTACCGGCGTCATGCGCCATGTGGATGCCGGGTACGAGCGTGCCCGTGAGGTCGCGCGCGAGCGCGGCCTGAACGTGCCGATGCTGTGAGGATGTCACCATGCGCACGCTGATCACGAACATCGGTGAGTTGAGCACCTGCACGGTGCAGCTTGACGGCAGTGCCGGGATCATCCGCGACGCCGCGATCCTCGTCGAGCACGACCGGATCGCGTGGGTCGGCCCGGTGGACGATGCTCCCACGGAACCAGGCGGGTACGTCGAGGTGGATGCCGAGAGCCGTGCCGTCGTTCCCGGGTTCGTGGACAGTCACAGTCACATCGTGTTCGGCGGTGATCGTGCCGCGGAATTCGAAGCGCGGATGGCGGGAGAGAGGTATGCCGCCGGCGGCATCCGTTCGACCGTCGCCGCGACCAGGGGTGCGAGCGACGACGATCTGCGTGCACGGCTGCGCGGCTTCATCGCCGAGATGCATGCGCAGGGCACCACGACCGTCGAGATCAAGAGCGGGTACGGCCTGGACGTCGAGACAGAGCTGCGCCTCGTCCGGCTCGCTGCCGAGGTCACACCCGAGGTCACGTTCCTCGGCGCGCATGTGGTGCCTGCGGAGTACGTCGAAGACGCGGACGGCTATGTCGACCTCGTCACCGGCCCGATGCTGGAGGCTTGCGCCCCGCACGCCCGCTGGATCGACGTGTTCTGCGAGACCGGGGCGTTCACGGTGGAGCAGTCGCGCCGTGTGCTCGAAGCCGGCATCGCCCGTGGACTCGCGCCGCGCGTGCACGCCGGCCAGCTCGGGCCCAGCGACGGCGTGCGGATGGCGATCGAGCTCGGCGCGGCATCCGTCGACCACGGCACGTACCTGACCGACTCCGACATCGAGGCGCTCGCAGCATCCGACACCGTTCTCACGCTGCTGCCCGGCGTCGAGTTCTCCACGCGACAGCCGTACCCCGACGCGCGCCGACTCATCGACGCCGGCGTCACCGTCGCGCTCGCATGCGACACGAATCCCGGGTCGAGTTTCACCTCGTCCATGCCGTTCTGCATCGCCGTCGCCGTCCGCGACATGGGCATGACTCCGGCCGAAGCGCTGTGGGCGGCGACCGCCGGGGGAGCGGCGGCGCTGCGGCGGGACGACATCGGCATGATCGCGCCCGGTTTCCGCGCCGATCTTGTGCTGCTGGACGCGCCCAGCCACGTGCACCTGTCGTACCGGCCAGGGGTTCCGCTGGTCAGGCAGGTATGGAAGGACGGCGTCCCCGTCGCGTAGCCGGTCGCGAAGCAGGAAACAGCAGCGCGAGATCAACCCAGTGCCTGGGCGCACACCACGGCGGCTGCCGCTGACCACGCCTGAGGCCGGCACGCGGCGGGGTACGGCACCGGGATGCCACCGGGAATCCTGGAATCACCGGACTGCAGCTCCGGGACGCGGTAGTCGAAGCCTTCGGCGGAGTCGACCAATTCGCGAGCGATAACGGCGGCCTCGGCGGTGAGCCCGGCGCGCAGCATCCCGTGCACGGCGATGGCCGTGTCGTGCGCCCAGACGCTGCCGCCGTGATAACTGAGCGGCCAGTACCCGGCGGCCCCGGTGGACAGCGTGCGGATGCCATATCCACTCGACATCGTCGGCGAGATGAGCACCTCCGCGCACGCGCGCTCTTCGTCGGGATCCAGGATGCCGGTGCCGATCAGATGGCCGATGTTGCTCGAGAGCGAATCGACCGCGGCTCCATGCGCATCGAGGGCGATCGCCGGGTACCGGCCCTCCGAGGTCTCCACCCAGAACGCTGCACGGAACCTCCGGCGCAGGTCGGCCGCCCACTGTCTCAGATCGTCGCCGCCCTGCTCGTCCAGTGCATCGAGCAGCTCCGCCCCGCGCATCGCGGCCTCGTAGGCGTAGCCCTGCACCTCGCTCAGCGCGATCGGGCCCTCGGCCAGGTGCCCGTCCTGCCACTGGATCGAGTCTCCTGAGTCCTTCCAGCCCTGGTTCGCGAGGCCGTGCCCCGTCTGGTCGACGTAGTCGATGAACCCGCTGCCCGAGGCGTCGCCGTGCACGATCATCCAGTCCAGTGCTGCGCGCAGGTTGGGCAGCAGATCGCGCAGATCCGCGTCCGAGAGTCCGGCATCCCGAGCATCGGCCAGCAGGCACACCCAGAGCGGCGTCGCATCCACGGTGCCGTAGTACAGCGGCGGCAGATGCACGCCCTCGTTCGGCAGCGACAGCGCGGCGCTGCGCAGCTCGTGGGGGATCTTGCCCGGCGCCTCAGCGGTTGCGGCATCCGTCTTCGTGCCCTGAAGGCGGCCGAGCACGCGCAGGGTGGAGGCTGCGATCTCGGGGTCGAGTGCGAGCGCGAGTCGCGCCGCCCAGATCGAATCGCGACCGAACAGGGTGAAGAACCAGGGCGCTCCGGCCGCGTAGAAGGCGTCGTCCGGATGCTCCGGAGCAGACA
Organism: Microbacterium sp. Bi121; assembly: GCF_918698005.1. Lineage (GTDB taxonomy): Bacteria > Actinomycetota > Actinomycetes > Actinomycetales > Microbacteriaceae > Microbacterium. Next base: position 69,331 of record NZ_CAKKLJ010000006.1, on the reverse strand, counting down.
GCCGCAGCGCCGCGAGGTCACCGGCGGCTCGGTCGAGCCAGCGTCGCACGCGGGAGTCGCTCGTCGCGACGTGGACTGCGTCGGCAACCGACGTCGGCGCACCCACCACGAGCGTCGCGTCCTCGAACGCGAGAGCCCAGTCGAGTTCGACGCGTCCACGTGGCGGCACATCGACCTGCCAGCGAAGCCGGATGCCGGCACCCGGCGCCGACTCCGCATCCTCGATCGAGATCGCAGCATCCGCGGCCTCGACGGTGAACGACGCCGTGGCTGACCGGACTCGTGTCCCGTCCCAGGTCCATTCGTCTGCGCCGGCAATCCCGGCCTTCACCTGCTGGAGCGGCGCGAAGTCCGGCGCGATGGTCACGGTCAGTCTCACCGAGAGCGAGACGTCGCGGGCGGATGACACCACGATCCGCTCGTGGAACGACCCAGCGGCGACGAGGCGCTCGCGATCCATGCGCACCTTGGGGTCGGCCTGATCGTCATCGATGCCGCGCAGCACATCGGTGAACACCGCGGTCTGCGCCGTGGGGGTCGCGCACGCGATCGATTCCAGCTCCGTGCCGTCCACACCGGTCGCCACCGACCGGACGTGGCGGACATCGCCGTGATAGATGCCGTGGATGGGCGACGCACCCATCCTCCCTGCGGCATCCGACCAGACCTGGGTCGGGGCCCGGAGGATGATGGTCGCGTCGTTCAGGAGCGGCTGGAGAGGCGTGATCGTCATCCCTTCACCGCTCCTTCGCTGGTGTTCATGATGCGCTTCTGGAAGATGAAGAACATCACCGCAACCGGGATGGTCATGATGAGCGCCGCCGCGAGCTTGAGCGGATACTGCTTGCCCTGACTCAGCTGTCCGTTCGCGAGCTGCGCGACGCCTCTGGTCAGTGTTGTGAGATCCGGCGACTGCGTCGAGATGATGAAGTGCGCCAGCTCGTTCCACGACCCCTGGAACGACAGGATGATGATCGTGATGAGCGCCGGACGCGCCATCGGCAGCACCACAGACCAGAACACCCGGAACGTTCCGGCCCCGTCTATGCGGGCCTGCTCCTCGACGGAGGCGGGAATGGACTCGAAGAAGTTCTTCATGATGAACACGCCTGCCGCGTCCACGAGGAGCGGCAGGATCATGCCGGCGTACGAGTCGTAGATGCCGAGCTGCTTGATCACGAGGAACTTCGGAATCAGCAGAACGACCGCCGGAACGCTCATGACAGCGACGAGTCCGGCGAACACGACCCCGCGGCCGCGGAATTGCAGCCTGGCGAGGGCATAGCCGGCGAGCGAGACGAAGAACACGCGTCCGAGGGTCACGACGACCGTGACGACGACCGAGTTGCGGAACCACGTCGGGTAGTCGCTGCGCAGGAACAGCTGCGCGTACGCCTCTGTCGTGAAGGTCTGCGGCACGAGGGAGAGCGGGTTGGCCGCCGCATCCGGATCGGTCTTGAAGCTCGTGGCGACCTGGATGAGGAACGGGTAGATGTACACAAGAGCGAGCACGACCAGGACGGCGTAGAGGATCGACGTCGTGAGAATCCGTTTCGTTCCGCTGCTCATGCCGGCGCGGCGCGCCGGGGCCGCCGACGGAGCAGCAGCGGTATCGGTGGCGGGATCGATCGCGGTCATGATCTGGCCTCCTCAGCGGCGGATGCCGCGGCCGCCGACTCGCGGGCGGTCGCCGCTGCGACAGCGGCCTGATACGGACGTGCACGCCGGCGCGAGACCGGACGCTCACGGAGAACCCAGCGCTGCAGCAGCGTGAGCAGGATGATGATGACGAACAGGATGAACGCGATCGCGGCACCCTGCCCCCAGTCCTGATTGATGAACGAGGCCTGGTAGGACTGGTACGCGGGCGTCAGCGTGGTCTTGCCCGGTTGTCCGCGGCTGCCGGTGTAGATCTGGTCGAACACCTGCCAGGTGCCGATCAGTCCGAGCGTCAGAACCGTGAACAGCGTCGGACGCAGCTGCGGCAGCGTCACCTGCCAGAAGCGCTGCCACCCGTTCGCGCCGTCGGTCATGGCAGCCTCCTGCACCTCGCCCGAGATGTTCTGAAGGGCCGCGAGGAACAGCAGCATGAACGTGCCGCTCGTGGTGAACACGGCCATGATGATGTACACGCACATCGCCACGCTCGGGCCGCCGATCCAGTCCCAGAGCGAGACGCCCAGCACGTCGTTGCCTGTCAGGGCGGCAGGGCCCGAGGTCGCTCCGAAGTGGAAGATCCCGGAGGGGTCGTTGAGCCAGTTCGGGCCGTTGATGCCGAGCCAGCCGAGCGCCGCGTTGATCGCACCCGTCGTCGAGAACAGGAACAGGAACAGGACGGTGATGGCGACCGAGCTGGTGACGGACGGGAAGTAGAAGGCGGTGCGGAAGAAGCCTCGGCCCTTGAGGATCTGCCGGTTCACCAGGACGGCGAGGAAGAGACTGAGCGCGGTCTGGCACGGCACGACGAGCAGCGCGTACCAGGCGTTGTTCTTCAGGCTCATGCCGAAGTCCTGCTCGTCCAGTCCTCCGCCGACCAGCAGTGTGCCGTAGTTGCGGAGCCCGACGAACGACACCGAACCGGCGAACGGTGAACCGCGCCCTCCCCAGTCGCTGACGCTCACCCACAGCGCCATGAGAACGGGAACGACGAGGAAGACTCCCAGCAGGATGAGCATCGGGGCGGTGAACAGCCACCCCGATGCGGTCTCGCCGCGGCGGAGGCCGCGGTGGGACCGCACATCGGAGGCGGCCATGATCACTTCAGAAGTGCTTCGAGGTTCTTCTGCGCCGAGTCGAGGATCGCCTGCGGGTCGGCCGTCGCGAGTGCGCCGATCTTGCTGTTGAAGTCGGTGACGACGTCAGCCGCGCCCTTGATGGTGGGCATGCTCATCGCGTAGTCGGCGCCGGCGAGGAAGGGCGCCAGAGTCGGGTTGTCGCTCTTCCACTGATCGGCTGCGGACTGGATCGACGGCATCACGCCGAACGCCTTCGAGAATGCGAGCTGCTGATCGGTCGACGTCAGGTACTCGACGAGGTCGAGCGCCGCCTCCTGATTCGGGCTGTCGGCTGCGATGCCCCAGCAGTTCGTGAACTGGAGAGTTCCCATGTCGCCATCAGGGCCGGCCGGCAGCTCTGCGACCTTGTACTTCACGTCGGGGTAGTCGTTCGTCATGGCGCCGGTGATCCAGTTGCCCTCGACGACCATGGCGGCCTTCTGCGTGCCGAACGCCTCGCCGCCCCATCCGGTGCCGAGGTCCGCGGCGAACTTCATCTCACCGTCGTTCAGCATGCCCTTGAGGTAATCGAGCGCCGCGACGTTGCCGTCGGCGGTCGCGGTGGCCTCCGTGGAGTCGGCGTTCATCAGGCCGCCTCCAGCGGCGACCATGAAGGCGCCGACGCGGGCGTACTCGCCGCCCATGCTGAGGCCGACGTGCCCGTCTGCGGTGAGCTTCTTCGCCACGGAGGTCAGCTGATCCCAATCGGTGGGGATGTCGGAGTCGGTGAGGCCAGCAGCATCCCACATGTCGGTGTTGATGATGAGCTGCAGCGTCGAAAAGTCCTTCGGAGCGCAGTAGAGCTCGTCGTCGTAGGTGAAGGAGGTCTGCAGGCTCGGGTAGAAGTCGTCCTTGTTCTTCAGCTGATCGCCGTAGGCGAGCAGCGACCCGTTCGACGCGTATCCGGCGAGAGCGTCGGTCGACAGGTAGAACACGTCGGCGGGGGAGCCGGCGGCGAATCCCTGCGACAGCTGCTGGTTGAGGTCGCTGGCGGCGGTGACGGTCGCCTTGACCCCTGAGTCCTTCGACCACGCTGCGACGGCCGCGTCGACCGCGTCGGTCTCGGCGTCACCGGATGACCCGATGAGGATGCTGAGCGGCTTGTCAGACGACGTGAGCGAGTCGGGTTCGGCTGAGCTGCCGGTGTCGTCCGAGAATCCGGAGCCGCAGGCGGTGAGCGCGAGAGCTGCGGTGCTGAGCAGGGCGAGGGTGCCGAGCACCGAACGGGTGGTGTGCCGTGACATTGCATTCTCCCTTGAAGAAAGTCCGGTGAATTTGAACGATCAAATTCGGTATGCAATACGCTAGATCCGGTGCAGGGGGCTGTCAAGGGCACCTGCGGGACGGGAGGCCCCGATGGCGAAGGCGCCGACGGTACAGGACGTCGCGGAGCGTGCCGGTGTGTCGCGGCAGACGGTCTCCAACGTCCTGAACACGCCGGACGTCGTGCGCCCGGGCACCAGGGACCGCGTCCTGTCCGCGATCGACGAGCTGGGCTATCGACGGCACGGCCCCGCGCGCAGGCTGAGGCTGCGCCGCAGCTCGACCATCGGCATCCGGCTCGACCCGTATGTCGGCGGCATCTCCGGCGTCGTGCTGGACCGATTCGTGCACGCCGTCACCGAGCGCGCGAGCGCGCGCGGCATGCGCATGCTCGTTTACTCGGCACGGTCGGCGGAGGAGGAGTACACGCGCCTGTCGGAGCTGTGGGACAGCTCGGAGATCGATGCGGCGATCCTGACCGGCACCGTGCGCGATGACCCACGGGTTCCTCTTCTGGACGAACGCGCGCTGCCGTTCGTGTCGTTCGGCCGGCCGTGGGGGAAGGACGACATCGCTGACCCCCGCCACCTGTGGGTCGACGTCGACGGGGCCGGCGGCACGCGAGCGGCGACGAAGCATGCCCTGGCCTACGGCAGCCGTGTGGCGTTCCTCGGATGGCCGTCGGGCTCAGGAACCGGGGATGATCGCGAGCGCGGCTGGCTCGAGGCGATGCGCGCGGGTGGAGTCGGGGGCACGCGTCTCACCGCCACCGAGGACGTCGCCGCGGCGCGCGGTGCGGTCGCGCAGAGTCTGGATGACGGGTTCGATGCGGACGCGATCGTCTGCGTCAGCGACACGCTCGCCGTCGGCGCGCTGCTCGCCCTGAACGCGGCAGGACGACGGATGCCGGTCATCGGCTTCGACAACACACCGACCGCTGACGCCCTCGGTTTCTCCAGCGTGGAGCAGCGGCCGGAGGACGTGGCAGACGGAGTGCTCACCTTGCTCATGGGCCGCACCGGCGATGTGGTCGTGCCGCGCCGGCCGCAGGCCGGGACCGCGCACGTGCTGATCGAGCCGGAGCTCGTCGTTCGCTGAGCGCGTCGTTCGCTGAGCGCAGCGGTCAGATCCGCCCGGCGACCCCGGCGAGCAGCTCCAGCACGCACAGGGCGGCCAGGCGCACGGTGCGGCCGTCCTCGGTGTCGGCGGTGGCATCCACTTCGGCGATGTCCGCGCTGACCACCCGAGCGTCGGAGGCAACCGCCCTGGTGAGCGCGCGCAGCTCCCAGGCTGCGAGCCCGCCTGGCACGCTCGCAGGGCACCCCGGCGCGACAGAGCGATCGCACACGTCCACATCGATGTCGAGATGGACGGGGCCGTCGCCCGCACCGGCGACCTCGACGGCTTCGGCGACCACATCGTCGATGCCGCGCCGACGCAGCTCGTCGAGCGTGATCACGCGGATGCCCCAGTCGGCCGCGCGTCGAGCGTATGCGGCCGAGTTCGCGAAGTCGGCGATCCCGATCTGCACGATCCGACGCGGATCGATGCGCTCGGTCGGCACGGTGGCGGCCGCCGGCGCGTCCTCGACGAGCCGCCGCACCGGGGTGCCGTTCGAGACGCCGTCGCGCAGGTCGAAGTGGGCGTCGAAGGTGATGAGACCGGATGCCGCAGAGCCCAGCGCGACGGGATAGGTCAGCGAGTTGTCCCCGCCAAGGGCGATCACGAACGCCGGCGCGAGTTCGCGCACCCGTGCGATGGTCGCGGCCTCACCCTCGTCGCCATCCGGCTCGTCGACGTCGCCGGCATCCTGGATCGTCAGGGCATCGGCGAGATCGAGGATCGGCGGACCCATGAGCGTCGTGCCGTACCGCTGCAGCGCCTCGCGGATCGCTCCTGGCGTCGCGTGCGCCCCGGTGGGCGACAGCGAGGTCTGCCACGTCGGCACGCCGAGCAGCACGGCATTCGCCTCGCCGTCGAAGGCCGGCCAGGAACCGGCACGAGGCCACAGCGGGTCTTGCGAGAGAGCCATGTTCACACTCCGTGTTCTTCAGACGCCGGGGATCACGGCGTGCGCGATGGAGAAGATGGCAAGCCCTGCCAGCGCCCCGACGACGGTGCCGTTGAGGCGGATGTACTGCAGGTCGCGACCGACCATGAGCTCGATCTTCTCGGTCGTCTCGGCCGGATCCCAGCGCTCGACGGTGTCGGTGATGATCGACGCGATGTCGTGCCGGTAGCGGTCGACGAGGAAGACGGCGGCCTCCGACACCCAGGAATCCACGCGGCGCTGCAGCGCGGCATCCTTCGTCAGGCGTTCGCCGACCTCTTCGAGCGCCTGCACCGCCCGCAGGCGGAGGCTGCTCTGCGGATCGGCGAGCGATCGGATCAGCCCGTTCTTGGCGGTGTTCCAGGCCTCGGCCGCCAGGGCCCCGACGCGTGGACTGTCGAACAGCGACGCCTTCGCGTTCTCGAGCTTTCGGCGGGTGACCGGATCGTTCTGCAGGTTCTCGGCCAGCCGGGCGAGATACCCGTCGATCGCCAGCCGCGCCGGATGCTGCGGGTCGGCGCGCACGGCATCCACGAACTTGACCGCCTCGTGGTACACCGTGTCATCCACGAACCGGTGCGCGAGCTTCGGCACCCAGCCGGGGAGGCGTCGGGAGACGAGTCCGTGGAACGCGTCCTCGTTCGCGATGAGCCACGTGCTGATGCTGTCGGCGGCGAGATCGATGGCGCCGCGGTGCGCGTCGGATTCGACGATCTTCTCGAGCCAGGCGCCGGCCGGCGGCCCCCACTCCGGCTGGACGAGGTGCTCGCGGGCGAGGTCGGTGATGAGGTCGCGGACGTCGTCGTCGCTCAGGGCGTTCAGAACACCCGTGGCGATCGCAGAACCTTCGGCGGCCACCCGTTCGGCGTGCGCGGGCTGCTGCAGCCACTCGCCGGCGCGCAGTGCGATCGCCGTCGAAGCGAGTTTCGTGCGCACCACGTCGGCGGCCAGGAAGTTCGTCTCGACGAACTCGCCGAGCGTCCGGCCGATCTCGTCCTTGCGGTTCGGGATGATCGCCGTGTGCGGGATCGGCAGCCCGAGTGGGCGCCGGAACAGGGCCGTGACGGCGAACCAGTCCGCGAGTGCGCCGACCATGCCGCCCTCGGCGGCGGCCCGGACGTACGAGAGCCATGGATGCCGCTCCTGCAGCCAGAACGCGATGACGAATACGATCGCCATGAAGATGAGTGCGCCCAGTGCGATCGCCTTCATCACCCGCAGGGCGCGCAGGCGTTCCTGATCGGCAGGGGACAGCAGAGCCATCGGAGTGCGCGGCATGCTGTCATCCTCGCACGCGGGGTAGCCTCGTCTCGTGATCGAAGACATCAAGAAGCGCGCGCTGCACCGCACCAGCATCCTGGAGGGTCAGCTGCGCGGCGTCGCCCGCATGATCGAGGGCGAGGAGTACTGCATGGACATCATCACGCAGTCCCGCGCCATCCAGAAGTCCCTGGAGTCACTGAACCGCCTGCTGCTGGAGAACCACCTGCGCACGCACGTCACGCACATGTTCGAATCCGGCGGCGACGAGCGCGAGCAAGCCGTCGACGAACTGCTGAAGGCGTTCGACTTCGAGCGGAAGTAGTAGTCAGTCGAGCGGACCGAGCAGCGCGCTCGCCGCGGTCGAGTGCGCCGACTCCGGGTCCGACGGATGGAACATGCCCGCCAGCACGTCGCGGTAGAGCCGGGAGAGCTCGTTCGACGAGAAGTAGGATCCGCCGCCCGCGGTGAGGATCGCCTGATCGACGACGTGCTTGGCCATCACGACCGCGCGGTGCTTCGTGCCCGACAGCAGAGTGAACCAGCGGGCGCCGTTGTCCGCCTGCTGATCGACGTCGCGCGCGAGCGCTGCGATCTGCGGAGGCAGCGCCTCGTACGCGAGGCTCATGTCGGCGATCCGCAAGCGGATGTCGGGATCCTGGCTGTATGCCAGACCGGTCTTCTTCGATGTGCGCTTCTGCACGGTCTGCACCGCCAGCTCCAGAGCGCGGCGGGCGATGCCGGTGTAGACCGAGGCGAGCAACAGTTCGAAGACGCTGAAGATCCCGAAGACGATCGGATCGGGTGAAGGCCCCGGGTCGATGCGGCGCACGATCTGCGATGCCGGCGCGACGGCTCCGTCGAGGCGGGTGGTGCGGCTCTGGGTCGCTCGCATGCCGAGCGTGTCCCAGTCGTCGCTGGTGACGACGGCATCCGTTCGATCGACGAACGCGAACACGAGTTTCGGGGCATCCTCGCTCGTCGTGTCGAGCCCGTGCAGGCCGAGCTTCGTCCACACCGGGGCGAGCGAGGTGAATATCTTCGTTCCGGTGAAGACGTACGAGCCGTCCGGCTGCGGTGCGGCATCCGTGTCGCTTCCGAACAGCACGAGGTCGTTGCCGCCCTCGCTGATCCCGAAGGCGAACACGTCGCCACGGGCGGCGCCATCCTGCACGAACTCGAGCCCCGGCACGCCGCGGTCGCCGAACACCTTCGCGACGCCGGTCCAGACCAGGTGCATGTTGATGCACAGCGCCGTGGCAGGGGATGCCGTCGCCAGCCGCTGCTGCAGGATCGCCGCCTGCTCGAGCCCGAGCCCCGCGCCGCCGCGTTCGGTCGGAACGAGGATCTTGAGGTACCCGGCATCCCGGAGGTCGTCCAGATCCTGCTGGGGGAACGTGTTCTCGCGGTCGTGGATCGGCGCGCGCTCGCGGATGCGCTCGAGCAGGTCGTCGGGGAGGTGGACAGTGGGGTCGAAACTCATGACAGTGCCTCCAGGAGGTGGCGGATGGTGTCTTCCGGCTTGTCGCGATGCGGCGAGTGTCCGGCGCCGGTGACGACGGACATCGAGATGTTCGCGTTCGCGGCGAGCAGTTCGGCTGCGACCCCGCCGGTGAACAGGCTGTACACCTCGGGGTCCGCTCCGATGATGTGTGTTCGGATCGTCAGCCGCGCAGCATCCGCCCTGACGTCCCAGGGCTTGTTCTGCGCGCTCGTCTGCTCGACGGCCCAGCGGCTGCCCCGGGTGACCGCGTCGATCTTGAGCTCGTGGTCCTGAGGGTGCCAGTGCGGGTGCTCCGACTGCACGACCTCGATCCGGTTGTCGGAGAACGCCCGCTCCTGGCTGCGACGGACGATCGACGCATCGCGCCCGTCGACGAGGATGGCCGGGTCGATCAGGACGAGGCGCCTCGTCCAGGACGGGTCGGATGCCGCGGCGACGGTGCTGGATGCTCCGCCGAGCGAGTGTCCGATGACGGCATCCCATTGATCGGCGCCCGCCGGGCGGGTCGCAGTCAGATCGGCGGCGTAGGCGGCGACCGTGTAGTCGAGCGCGCGCGGCGCGTCGCCATGGCCGCGCAGGTCGATCGCGACCGCGTGCCATCCGGCGTTCCCCAGCGCGTCGCCCAGACGCCACATCAGCGCTCCGGACGAGCCGAGCCCATGCACGAGCAGTGCGGTCTTCTCGGACGCGGGATCGCCCCACGACAATCGGGGCAGTGTCACAACGCTCACGGGATCAGCCTAGGAGGGTGCGCGGTGCCGTGCTCGGAAAACCCGGACGATCTGGCGTGTCGACGGCGCGCCAGGCGATGACACGCCGACGCGCGTCGTGTCGCTCTCCGTTTCGACGTCGGAGCGGGCAGCGGCGCGATCACCCGATGGGCGGCATGTCGGCCGCGATGCGCAGGACTCTGGCAGCCGCGTCGTGGCCGGCCTGAAGGCGATCGGCGAGTGGCCGATCCTCGAGGGTGGCGGCGAGGAACCCGGCAGCGAAGGCGTCGCCTGCGCCCACTGGCTCGACGACCTCGACCGTCGGCGCGGGGACGAACACCGAGTCGGAATCGCCACTGAAGGCCGTCGCCCCGACATCGCCGTCCTTGACGATGAGAAGAGCGCAGCCGGGCAGGAACGCGCGGATCTCGGATGCCGTCGCCGTGCCCCAGACGCGTTCGGCCTCATCGCGGCCGACGAACGCGATGTCGGCCGCGTTCGCGAGACGTGCAAGGGTGTCTGCGGCATCCTCCAGCGACCACAGCGGCCGCCGGTCGTTCACGTCGAAGGACACCAGCGCGCCCGCCGCGCGGGCGTCGGTGAAGAGCTGGTCGACCATCGCGCGGCAGCTCGGAGAGAGAGCGGGCGTGATGCCGGTGGTGTGCACGATCCGGATGCCTTCGAGCCGGTCTGCTCCGAGGAAGCCGGATGTCATTCGGGATGCCGCGGACCCGCGGCGGTAGTAGTAGACGGAAGAGCCATCTGCGCCCGGGTCCTTGAACATGACACCGGTCGGAGCATCCTCGTCGTTCTCGGTCCACAGCTGGATGCCTCGTCGCGCGAGCTCCGAGGAGACGCGAGCGCCGAGCGCGTCCGCTCCGAGACGGGACGCCCACGCTGCACGATGGCCGGCGGCGACGATGCCGGCGGCCACGTTCGACTCGGCGCCGGCGAGGCCGATGCTCGCTTCGCGGGACTGGGAGAGCGCTGCGTCCGTCGGAGTGACGAGAGCCATGGTCTCTCCGATGCAGACGACCTCGGGCACGGGGAATTCGGGTGAGGTGGATTCGGGTGAGACGGAAGTTTTCATGTGGATGTGATCGTCGTGACGGGTTCGGTGTCGGGGTAGGGGCTGGGATCCCGATCGCGCAGGTCCGGCAGGTAGCGGACGAAGGCGGCGGAGACGATGACGCCGACGACGGCGAACAGGACGGCGGCGAGATAAGCGCCCTGGGCTCCTCCTGTGCCGTCCACGAGGAACCCGGCGATGGCGGAGCCGGCAGCTGCGCCCATGAGCTGCCCGGTGCCCGCCCAGCCGAAGGCCTCGGCGGTCTCGCTGAACTTCACGCTCGCCGTGGTGATCGCGAACAGCACGGCGAGGGCAGGGGCGATGCCGAGTCCGGCGATGAACAGCGCTCCGCCGAGCCAGAAGATGTTGAGCATGACCATGGTGAGCGCCAGTCCGACGGTCAGCAGGATCAGTCTGCGCGCCATCGCCCACGGTCCGATCGGGATGTGACCGAACGACAGCCCGCCGACGAGACTGCCGACCGAGAACACGGCCAGGACGAGACCGGCATCCAGGCTCCCGTGCTCGAACGTGGCGACGACGCCCACCTCGACCGCGGCGCACGCGCCGATGAGGAGGAAGCCGATCACGGTCGCCAGCAGCACCGGCGGCTTCAGCAGAACCTTGCCGAGGCTGCGGCGACTGCGCGGGATGCGGACGCGGCCGAGTTCCGGGGAGGCGATGAACCAGCCGCAGCCGAGGACCAGGATGATCGCCACGAGCAGCAGACCCTCTGTGGTGCCGACCTGGGTGGAGACCAGCGTGATGACGACGGGCGCCAGGATCCAGATGATCTCCTGCAGTGATGCGTCGAGGGAGAACAGCGGGGTCAGCTGAGAGGAGTTGACCAGCTTCGGGTAGATCGTGCGCACGGCCGATTGGATCGGCGGCGTCGAGAGGCCTGCGAGCAGGCCGAACGCCATGTAGCCGGGAACGTTCAGGGGAAGCAGGGCCAGTGCGAGTACGGCGAGAATGCAGACGATCGTGGTGAGGGAGATGACGCGGCGCATTCCCCACACGCCCATCCAGCGGCTCGTCACCGGCCCGGCGACGGCCTGCCCGATCGAGGTCGCGGCGAGCACGAGACCGGCGGCTCCGTACGAACCGGTCTGCTGCTCGACGTGCAGCAGCACCGCCAGTGAAGTCATGCCGCTGGGGAAGCGCGCCGTCAACTGAGCGGCGATCATGCGCCCGACGCCTGGGGTGCGAAGAAGGTCCCGATATCCCGCCACGAGACAACGCTAGTGGGCGTCGATCGTCGTGCGCACGCGCGTCCGTCGCGCGTCTCCCGCGCGACACGCCCGCGACACGCCGAGCAGCAGTTTCCACAGGAATTCGGATGTCCGAGCCCCGGCGTAGCGTCCAATCTGTGGATGGATTTCTGAACGGCTCCTGAGAACCGCGAGATCACGCGCTTCTCGAGGCTCGAAACCGACCTCGGGACTGTGGATGAAATGGTGGACAACCTGTGTTGTATCCAGTGGAGAACGGTGGAAAACTACACGGATGTAACTACTATCCCTTGTGGTCACTCCTAATGTCCGTACCCATATGTAGTATTGAGATCCCGACGGGGGGTCTGTCGGAAACTTGGATCTGAGGGGAATGAATATGTCGATCACGGTCTACACCAAGCCTTCGTGCGTGCAGTGCAATGCGACCTATCGCGCGCTCGATGCGAAGGGCATCGAATACGAGATCCACGACCTCTCTGAGGACGCCGCGGCGCTCGAGCAGGTCAAGGCGCTCGGCTACATGCAGGCGCCCGTCGTCGTCACCGACGAGGGCCACTGGTCGGGCTTCCGTCCCGACAAGATCGACGAGCTCGCAGCCCGTCTGGCCTGAGACGTCACGATGAGCGCCGTCGCGACTGCTGCGCCGCTCCTGGTCTACTTCTCCAGCACCTCGGGCAACACAGCCAGATTCATCGAGAAGCTCGGCCTGCCGGCTCGCCGCATCCCGCTCTATCGCGGGGAGGAGCCGCTGGTCATCGATGAGCCCTTCGTCCTCGTCACCCCTACCTATGGCGGTGGCCAGGGCAGGGGAGAGGAGAAGGGGGCCGTTCCCAAGCAGGTGATCCGGTTCCTCAACGACGAGCGCAACCGGCGTCACATCAGGGGAGTGATCTCCGCAGGAAACACCAACTTCGGCGACGCGTTCTGCGTCGCCGGCGACATCATCAGCCGCAAGTGTCATGTGCCGCACTTGTACCGGCTCGAAGTATTCGGCACGCAAGACGATGTTGATCGCGTGAGCGACGGATTGGAACGATGGTGGACATTGCAGTTGAAGAGCAGGCAGTGACCGAGCAGGTGGCGTTCAAGGTCAACCCCGCGTACGAGGGGCTCGACTATCACGCGCTCAACGCGATGCTCAACCTGTACGACGCGAACGGCAAGATCCAGTTCGACGCCGACAAGCGCGCCGCACGCGAGTACTTCCTGCAGCACGTCAACCAGAACACCGTGTTCTTCCACTCCCTCAAGGAGCGCCTCGACTACCTGGTCGAGAAGGAGTACTACGAGGGCGAGCTCATCGAGAAGTACTCGCTCGAGTTCATCCAGAAGCTCAACGACCTCGCCTACTCGAAGAAGTTCCGCTTCGAGACGTTCCTCGGCGCGTTCAAGTACTACACCAGCTACACGCTGAAGACCTTCGACGGCAAGCGCTACCTCGAGCGCTTCGAAGACCGCGTCGTCATGACCGCTCTCGGCCTCGCCGACGGTGACGAGCAGGTCGCCATCGACCTCGTGGAAGAGATCATCTCGGGCCGCTTCCAGCCGGCGACGCCGACGTTCCTCAACGCCGGCAAGGCGCAGCGCGGTGAGCTCGTCAGCTGCTTCCTGCTGCGCATCGAAGACAACATGGAGTCGATCTCGCGCGGCATCAACTCGTCGCTGCAGCTGTCGAAGCGCGGCGGCGGCGTGGCACTGCTGCTGTCGAACATCCGTGAGTCGGGTGCGCCGATCAAGCAGATCGAGAACCAGTCCAGCGGAATCATCCCCGTCATGAAGCTGCTCGAAGACAGCTTCAGCTACGCGAACCAGCTGGGTGCGCGTCAGGGCGCCGGCGCGGTCTACCTCAACGCACACCACCCCGACATCATGCGCTTCCTCGACACGAAGCGCGAGAACGCCGACGAGAAGATCCGCATCAAGACCCTGTCGCTCGGCGTCGTCGTGCCCGACATCACCTTCGAGCTCGCCAAGAACGGCGAGGACATGTACCTCTTCTCGCCCTACGACGTCGAGAAGGTCTACGGCGTGCCGTTCGGTGACATCTCCGTCACCGAGAAGTACCGCGAGATGGTCGACGACCCGCGGATCAAGAAGACCAAGATCAACGCGCGCGAGTTCTTCCAGACGATCGCCGAGATCCAGTTCGAGTCCGGCTACCCGTACATCATGTTCGAGGACACGGTGAACAAGGCCAACCCGATCAAGGGCCGGATCAACATGTCCAACCTCTGCAGCGAGATCCTGCAGGTGAACACGCCGACCACGTACAACGAGGACCTCTCGTACGACACGATCGGCAAGGACATCTCCTGCAACCTCGGCTCCATGAACATCGCACTCGCGATGGACGGCGGAGACCTCGGTGCCACGGTCGAGACCGCGATCCGCGGCCTGACCGCCGTCAGCAACCAGAGCCACATCTCATCGGTGCGCTCGATCGAGGACGGCAACGACCGATCCCACGCGATCGGCCTCGGCCAGATGAACCTGCACGGCTACCTGGCGCGCGAGCACGTGCACTACGGCTCTGAAGAGGGCATCGACTTCACGAACATCTACTTCTACACGGTTCTGTTCCACGCGCTGCGCGCGTCGAACAAGCTGTCGATCGAGCGCGGCGTCGCCTTCGACGGGTTCGAGGAGTCGACGTACGCGTCCGGAGAGTTCTTCGACAAGTACATCGACCGTGCCTGGGTGCCCGAGACCGAGAAGGTCAAGGGACTCTTCGCCGGTCACCACATCCCCACGCAGGACGACTGGGCCGAGCTGAAGGACAGCATCCAGAAGCACGGCATCTACAACCAGAACCTGCAGGCCGTCCCGCCGACCGGATCGATCTCGTACATCAACAACTCGACGTCGTCGATCCACCCGATCGCATCGAAGGTCGAGATCCGCAAGGAAGGCAAGCTCGGCCGCGTGTACTACCCGGCGCCGTTCATGACGAACGACAACCTGGAGTACTACCAGGACGCGTACGAGATCGGCTACGAGAAGGTCATCGACACGTACGCCGCGGCGACGCAGCACGTCGACCAGGGCCTGTCGCTGACGCTGTTCTTCAAGGACACCGCCACCACGCGCGACATCAACAAGGCGCAGATCTACGCATGGCGCAAGGGAATCAAGACGATCTACTACATCCGTCTGCGCCAGCTCGCCCTTGAGGGCACGTCGATGGATGAGTGCGTCAGCTGCATGCTCTGATGCGCTGAACAGAACTCTTTGAGAACAGGAACGAAATGACCCCGCACTCGCTCAAGCTGGTCGACCACGTGCAGGCGATCAACTGGAATCGCATCGAAGACGAGAAGGACCTCGAGGTCTGGAACCGTCTGGTGAACAACTTCTGGCTGCCCGAGAAGGTGCCGCTGTCGAACGACGTGCAGTCGTGGAACACGCTGACACCCGAAGAGCAGCTGCTCACCATGCGCGTCTTCACCGGCCTGACCCTGCTCGACACGATCCAGGGCACGGTCGGCGCGGTCTCGCTGATCCCGGACGCGATCACCCCGCACGAGGAGGCGGTGTACACGAACATCGCCTTCATGGAGTCGGTGCACGCCAAGAGCTACTCGTCGATCTTCTCGACCCTGGCGTCGACGAGGGAGATCGACGAGGCGTTCCGCTGGTCCACGGAGAACGCGAACCTTCAGAAGAAGGCGCAGATCATCATGGACTACTACCAGGGTGATGACCCGCTCAAGCGCAAGGTCGCCTCGACGCTGCTGGAGTCGTTCCTGTTCTACTCGGGTTTCTACCTGCCGATCTACTGGTCGTCCAAGGCGAAGCTGACGAACACGGCCGACCTCATCCGCCTCATCATCCGCGACGAGGCCGTGCACGGCTACTACATCGGCTACAAGTTCCAGAAGGGTCTAGAGAAGGAGACTCAGGAGCGCCGAGACGAGCTGAAGGACTACACCTTCAATCTCATGTTCGAGCTGTACGAGAACGAGGTGCAGTACACGCAGGACCTCTATGACGGCGTCGGTCTCACCGAGGATGTCAAGAAGTTCCTGCACTACAACGCGAACAAGGCGCTGATGAACCTCGGCTACGAGGCCATGTTCCCCTCTGATGTGACGAACGTGAACCCCGCGATCCTCTCGGCGCTCTCACCGAACGCCGACGAGAACCATGACTTCTTCTCGGGCTCCGGGTCCTCGTACGTCATCGGCAAGGCGGAGGCCACCGAGGACGACGACTGGGACTTCTGAGTCACGAAGACGACATCGGCGGCAGTGTCCACGTCGGCCGGGCGCAGGTCAACCCCCTCATATCGCCTCTGAGCTTCACGTACGTTCGACAGAACGACAAGAGGAGATGTGATGAGCGATCCGCAGAACACGCACGGTACCCCCGGTCCCGACGAGCAGGCAGACACAGCGTCCGGTGGTGCGCCCGACGATACGGATCAGATCCTCGAGGACGAGACCACCGACGACGAGGGCAAGCCGCTGGAGAATCCGTCCGGCGGCTGAGCAGTCGTCCGAACCTCGTCGTCGACGGCGCCGGTGAACGGGGGAGCGGAGCGCCGACTATCCTGGAATGAGCATTCACAACAGGAGGCAGCCGTGATTCTCAGCTTCATCGTTTTCTTGGTCATGTTCATCGGCGGGATCTGGGTGATGGGCATCGCGCACGGTCTGCCCATGGACTTCCAGGCGATCACGTTCTGCGTCGGTCTCGCGCTCGTATGCCTGTCGCTGGCCTGGATGATGCGCGAGGGTCGCAGCGGCGCCACCCGCCGCTCGAACAACTGGGACGGCGGCCCCGCGGCCAACTGATGAAGTCCGTACCGTTCGGCTCAGCCGCCGCGCCCGCGATCATCGCGGGGATGATGCGCATCAACGACAAGGACGATACGCAGATCCGCGATCTCTACCGCACTGCTCGTGATGCCGGGATCGACTTCTTCGATCACGCCGATATCTACGGCGGCAGCATGCACTTCTGCGAGCAGCGCTTCGGAGACGCGCTGCGCCTGAGCGCCGCCGAGCGCGCCGAGATCACGCTGCAGACCAAATGCGGGATCGTACCGGACGCGGGGATGTTCGACTTCTCGTACGAGCACATCGTCAGGCAGGTCGACGGGTCGTTGCGGGCGCTCGGCACCGACTACATCGACGTGCTTCTGCTCCACCGACCCGACGCTCTGGTCGAGCCCGATGAGGTCGCACGCGCGTTCGACGAGCTCGCCGAATCAGGCAAGGTTCGCGCGTTCGGCGTCTCCAACCACACGCCGCGGCAGATCGACCTGCTGCGCACCGCTGTGCAGCAGCCGCTCGTCGCCAACCAGGTCCAGCTGTCGATCACCCACGCGCCGATCATCACCCAGCCCATCGCCATGAACATGCTGGGCGAAGAGCAGAGCGTCGTCCGCGACGGCGGAGGGATCGTGGAGTACTGCCGGATGAACGGCATCACGATCCAGGCCTGGTCGCCGTTCCAGGCCGGATTCTTCAGCGGGGTGTTCCTCGGCAATCCCGACTACCCCGAACTCAACGCCGTCATCGATCGGCTCGCGGCCGAGTACGACGTGACACCGATCGGCATCGCGACCGCCTGGATCACGCGGCACCCGGCGAACATGCAGGTCGTGCTCGGCACCACCACGCCGCAGCGCGTGAGCGATGCGGCCGCCGGCGCCGACATCACCCTCACCCGCCCGGAGTGGTACGAACTCTTCCGGGCGGCCGGGCACTTGCTGCCCTGACCCGCCTGGCCTGGGCGAGCGAGCGGCCGGCGATCAGCGGCGCTTGGCGAGCCGAGCCTCCAGGTTCGCCTTCACCGCCGGCCACTCCGGCTCGATCACGGAGTACTCGACGCTGTCGCGGAGCGCTCCGTTCCGGTAGCGCGAGATCGCCCGCATGACACCGTCCTGTTTGGCGCCGAGTCGTTCGATCGCCGCGCGCGACTGGAAGTTCACCCACTGCGTCGTGAGCCCCACCCGGTAGACGCCGAGTGTCTCGAACGCGTGCTGCATGAGCAGCAGCTTCGATTCCGCGTTCGTGCCGGTGCCGTGCGCTGAGGGACGATTCCACGTGTACCCGATGTGCAGCCGAGGAACGGAGGCGTCGAGGTCGTAGAACGTCGTCATTCCGATCGCGCGACCGGCCGCATCGAACGCCGTGAACGGCACCATCTCGCCCGCATCCCTGAGGCCGAGGCGTCGCTCGATCTCGTCCGCGACGCCGTCGGGCGCCGGTACGGACGTGTACCAGGCCGTCTGCCACAGGTCGCCCTCGCGCACGGCATCCACGAGACCGTCGACATGCGAGCGATCCAGCGGGCGCAACTCGACGAGGGAACCGGTGAGGACGACAGGTGCGGGAGGGGTCAGAAATGCCACCTGCCCATTCAATCAGTCGTCGTCTACTCTGAAGGCATGCCGTTCGTCTCCATCCTCATCATCGCGCTGATGATCGGCGCGCTGATCGATGTCATCACGCGCGACGAGTCCCAGGTGAAGCACCTGCCGAGGATGGTGTGGATCATCCTCGTCGTGGTGCTCCCGCTGGTCGGAAGCATCCTGTGGTTCCTGCTCGGTCGCGAGTACGGCGACGGCGGCGTCTCCCTACCGCGGATGCCGCGCCGTGAGGCCCGTCCGAGCGCCCCGGCAGCGGCCGCTCCGCAGTACACGGCTTCGGCTGATGTCCGAACGACGGAACAGCAGATCGCCGACCTCGATCGCGAGATCGAGGAGTGGCGGCTGCGCGAGGAGATCGCCAAGCGCAAGCTCACGGACGGTGAGACCTCCTGACGATGCCGAAACGGGCCGTGCTTGGCGGCGGATCAGGTTTCCTCGGCACGGCGCTCAGGTCAGCACTCGAAGCCGATGGGTACGAGGTCAGCATCATCGGCCGGTCCGGACCCGACGCACGGTGGGACGACCCGGTGTCCGTTCTGCGCGTCGTCGACGGTGCCGATCTCATCATCGGGCTCGCGGGGAAGATCGTCAACAGTCGCTTCACCTCCGCGAACCGCGACGAGATCCTGCGTTCACGGATCGACACGACCAGGCTGCTCAGCGACGCAATCGCACAGTCCGAGAACCCGCCGGCTCTGTGGATGAACTCCAGCAGCGCCACCGTGTACCGGTATGCGCTCGATCGCCCGCAGACAGAGGCTGACACCGAGTACGACACCGGTTTCTCTCCTGACGTCGCCCTGGCGTGGGAGGAGGAGTTCTTCCGTGCCGAGCTTCCCGGCACGCGTCGAGTGGCACTGCGCATCACGATCGTGCTGGGTGACGGCCCGGCGACGACCATGCTCTTCCGGCTCGCACGATTCGGGCTCGGCGGACCGCAGATCGACGGATGGTGGTTCCCGCATCGACGCTACCGGGGCATCGGCCCGCATCCGACCGAGCCGCGCAGCCCGCTCGGCGTGCGCTCGAAGGGGCGGCAGAAGTTCAGCTGGATCCACATCGACGACCTCGTGGGCGGCATCCGGTTCATCCGCGACACCCCGGCGCTCCGCGGTCCGGTGAATCTGTCAGCCCCGACGCAGACCGACAACCGCACCCTCATGGCGACGCTGCGCCGCATCGTGCGGATGCCCTTCGGCGTGCCGGCATGGCGCTTCATGCTGGAGCCTGCGATGTGGGTGCTGCGCACCGAGCCTGAGCTCGTGCTCAAGAGCCGGTGGGTGGCCCCGCAGGTGCTGATGGATGCCGGTTACCGCTTCCGCTACGACGAGCTGGAGCCGGCGCTGCGCGACCTCCATCGCGGGAGCATCAGCGGTCGCGGAGCCTGACCAGACGCTCGTGCCCCGTCTCCTCGAGCTCGGTGATCTGCTCCCGCGACTTCAGGAAGTCCGAGAACGACCGGTAGCCGAGGCCCTTCTCGCTGAACGAGGGGTCCATGCGGCGCATGTGCGTCTTCACGGCCGAACTGTGCAGCCACTCGTCGGCATCTGCCTTGTCGTGGCCCAGACGCAGCGCCCGCTGGAGGAGTGCTGTCGCTTCGTCCTGGTCGCTGAGCTGCGAGGCCTCCGCATCCGGCTCCGGCTCGGCCGGCTTCTTCTTCGCGCGGCTCCGCGTGGCTGCCCTGGTCTTCGCCGGGGTGTCCTCCTCGGCCTCTGCCGCCGCGACCGGTGCAGGCTTCTTCTGCACTGGACGCGTGACGCCGGGGAGGGAGTCGTAGGATTCGAACTCGTCGCACGCGGCGGCGAGGGACTTCGCTGTCGACCCAGCGACGCCAACGCCGATCACGTAGCGGCCCAGGCGCTTGCAGCGCTGGGCGAGCGGCACGTAATCGCTGTCTCCGGCGACGAGCACGACATGCGTGAGGTCGGACAGGCGGAACATGTCCTCCACGGCATCCACGGCGAGCCGGATGTCGGCGCCGTTCTTGGCGTAGGCGGCCGCGGGGAAGAGCTGTACGAGGTCGACGGCGCGGGCGACCAGCTGCGTGCGGTACTCGGCATTCACCGGGGAGGACCAATCGGCGTAAGCGCGGGTGAGGACGAGCGTGCCGAACGATGCGGCGTAGTCGATGATCGCCCCGACCTCGATCATCGCGTCCTTCAGGCGCTCAGCGACCTCCGGGTCGTTCGGGTTGTCTGAGATGCGCTGCCGGTCTTTGCTGTAGGCGTTGCGCCCGTGGACCCGGTCGTACCAGGAGATGACGATGTTGTCGAAGTCCAGGTAGACGGCGACTCTGGCTTCCTGGGTCTCAGCCATCTGCGCGCTCCTCGCTCGGGTAGCGGACGCCGATCTGCGCCCGGATCTCGTCCAGCGTTCCCATGATCGCGACAGTCTCCGCGATGGGCAAGACATCGCCCTCGAGAACGCCGCTGTTCACCAGGCGCTCGGCGGCCAGAGCCTGATACTGCATCCCCCGCCCGTCGATGCGCGACTCGTAGGTCTCGCGAACGGTTCCGTCCGGCGCGACGACCCGGAACGTCGTCGGCGCGTACCAGACGCGGTCGATCTCGATCCGGGCTTCGGTGCCGATGATGACCGCGGCGTTCGGGCCTGCGGCACGCGAGGACGAGAGGCTCGTGGAGATCGCGCCACCCGCATGGGTCATGATCGTCGCGACCTCGGCATCGGCGCCTGTTTCGGCCAGCCGCGCCGTGGCGGTGATCGTCTCCGGAGCTCCGAGGACGTCCCAGATGAACGAGATCGGGTAGATGCCGAGGTCGAGGAGCGCTCCGCCCCCGAGCTCGAGGCTGTTCAGCCGGTGCGCAGGGTCGGAACTGATCAGCTGCGTGTGGTCGGCGGTGACCGCACGGATCTCGCCGAGGGCACCGGCGTCGACGATCTCACGGATCCTGACCATGTGCGGCAGGTACCGCGTCCACATCGCTTCCATCACGAGCAGGCCGCGTTCTGCCGCGATTCGCTGCAGGTCCTCGGCCTCGGCGCGGTTGACCGTGAACGCCTTCTCGACGAGCACGTGCTTGCCGTGCTCGAGCGCCAGCTTCGCCGCCTCGTAATGCATCGGATGCGGCGTCGAGACGTAGACGATGTCGACATCAGGGTTCGTCGCCAGCGCCTCATACGTCGCGTGGGCGTGCGGTATGCCGAACTCCGCCGCGAACGCGTCGGCCGACGCCTGAGTCCGCGATCCCACGGCGACGAGGTCGAGCTTCGCAGTGCGAAGGTCGGAGGCGAAGGCGTGGGCGATCCCACCTGTTGCGAGGATTCCCCAGCGAAGACCAGTCATCTGTTCAGCGTAGAGCAGTCGTGTCGCGCCCCGGCGAATCAGGGCGCATCACGGCACGAGGGAGATCTTGCCGCGTGCCTGATGCTCTTCGATCAGCCGGTGCGCCTCGGCGGCATCGCTCAGCGGCAGCTCTGCGCCGAGCTCGACCTGGAAGTCGCCCTTCGCGATCAGATCGATTGCGACGCCGATGCCCTCGGCCCGCCAGGCGAGTTCCTGTGCGGTCAGCGGTTCGGGAGAGCCACCGCTGAAAGCGCGGATGCCGAAGCTCGCGGCATCCGCGCCGCGAACGATCGTCGCGATGCGGTTCCGGTCCGCGACGAGCTCGAGCGACGCCTCGATCGCCTCGTCAGTGCCGGCGCAGTCGAGCGCCACCGTGACCTCGCCGTCGACGGCCTCTCGTACGCGATCGACGAGACCGTCGCCGTAGGCCACCGGGGTGGCGCCGAGCTCACGGAGCTGCTCATGCCGTGCCGGACTCGCCGTGGCGACCACGGTCGCTCCGCGCGCGACCGCGAACTGGATCACGGCCTGACCGACGGCGCCGGACCCGGCATGGACGAGGAGTACGTCGCCGTCGCCGACCTCGAGAGAGCGCACGCACTGGTATGCGGTGCCGATCGGGATGCCGAGACCGGCGGCCTCCGCTGCGGTGACGGCATCCGGGAGCGGGTAGAGGCGGTCGGCTCCGATCGTGATGTGGGTGGCGTACGTGCCGACGGCGTCACGGACGGCGACGCGGTCGCCGACGGCGAAACCGGTGACCCCCTCGCCGACCGAGTCGATGACGCCTGCGCCGTCGAAGCCGACGCGGCGCGGCTCGGTGATCGGGGGCATGGGACGCTTGCCGCTTCGCCGCTTCGCATCGAGCGGGTTGACGCCGGCGACCTCGATGCGGACGACGACTTCGCCGGGGCCCGCGACAGGATCGGGGATCTCCACGAGCTGGAGGACGTCAGGGGAGCCGAGTTCTGTGTAGACGATCGCGCGAGCCATGCCGCCAGGCTACCCGCCGCGCAGGGCCTTCGCGATTCGCTGGGCGGACACCGGCTGGGCGGTGCCGAGACGCTGCGCGAACACGCTGACCCGGAACTCCTCGAGCAGCCAGCGCACCTCCACGAGCTCCGGCGGGGCGTCCGCCGGGAGGGGTATCGCGCCCCCGGCCTCCGTGAACGCCTGGGCGACGCGCTCGTACTCCGTCATCCGGGCCCGGTCCTTGCCCGGCTCGCTCGCCAGAGTCTTCAGACGGTCGAGCATTCCGTCCAGATACCGCGGGAGATGGGCGAGTCGTTCAGCGCCTGAGGCGGAGATGAAGCCCGGATGCAGAAGGCCGCTGAGCTGCGACCGGACATCGTTCAGCGGCCCGAGCAGAGCGAGTGAGTTCTGCGACTTGATCCCGCGTTCGACTTCGCGCGACTTCGTGAGGATGCGGGCGACCAGTGACACGGTCTGGAAGAGGTCGTCGACGAGCGTCGCGTTCACGGCGTCCCGCGCGCGGGTGAACTCGGCTTCTGTTCGGATGGCGCGCTCCGAGCCGCGCGCTCTGCGGATGGCATCGCGCACCACAGCGGTCCGTGCGTCCTCGATCAGTGCAGCGACGGTTTGGTACGGCGACGCCGCGAGCGCCAGTTTCTCCTGCGAGGTGAGGTGATCCTGCACGTACGAGGCGGGGGACGGCACATTCAGGAGCACGAGTCGCAGGACGCCGGCGCTGGTCGCCTTCTCGGCAGCATCCGCCGTCGCCTCGACACGCACCGAGACCGTCCTGCCCTGATCGACGATCGCCGGATAGCCGCGCACGACGCCGCCGGCGACTCGGGTATCGAGCACCTCCGGCAGATCGCCGAAGGTCCACGAGGTCAGACCGTCCTGCTCGATGGTCGCAGACGGAGATGCCGCCACCATGCGAGGGGAAGGAGCGTGCCGACGCGGCTCCTGGTGCGAGATCGTCCGCGCCACACTCGCCCTGGCGCGGTCGGACAGCGACCGTTGCAGTTCGCCGAGATCGCGTGCGGATCCGGCGACGCGCCCGCGCTCGTCGACAGCGCGGAAGTTCATGCGCAGGTGCCCAGGGACTCGGTCGTCCTCGAAGTCCGCAGCCGAGACCGGCTGATTCGCGAGCGGCTGGATGAGACGGGCGAGCGCTTCCTTGAGCGACCGCTCCGGTCGGCCCTCATGCGACTCGGGACCCTGCTCGGCCAGTTCGGCGCCGAACTTGTCCGCCCAGTCCGCGGCTGGGACGACGTGGCGGCGGATGGCCTTCGGGAGCGCACGCAGCAGCGCCGTGACGAGCTCGGCGCGAAGACCAGGCACCTGCCAGTCGAACCCGCGGTCCTCGATCTGCGCCAGCAGTGCGAGCGGCACGACAACACTGACGCCGTCATCCGGCGCACCCGGCTCGAACCGGTAGGCGAGCCCCAGAACCTGGTCGCCCTGTGTCCAGCGGGTCGGGAACTCGTCCTTGCCTGCGCGATCCTCGTCCTCGATGAGGTCGCTCTCGCGCATGACGAGCAGCTTCGGAGTCTGCTGAAGGGCCTCGCGCCACCAAGCCTCGAACGATCGGACGTCGAACACCTCGGCCGGGACGCGCTCGTCGTAGAAGCGGAACACCGCCTCGTCGCCCGCGAGGATGTCACGTCGGCGCTCGCGCTCCTCGAGCTTCTCGAGTCGTCGGCGCAGCTCGAGGTTGCTGCGCCAGAACGCGCTGACGCGCTTGTCGATCCGGCCCGGATCCCATTCGCCCTCGACGAGCGCATGCCGCACGAACAGCTCCCTGGACGCCGCGCGATCGATGCGGGCGAACTGGATGCGCCGGCGGGGCACGATCTCCACCCCGAACAGCGTCACCTTCTCGTAGGCGACGGCGGCGCCGGCATCCTTCGACCAGTGCGGCTCCGCGACCTGACGCTTGGCCAGGTCGCCGGCGAGCGACTCCGCCCACGCCGGGTCGATCGCGGCGACGGTGCGGGCGAACGTGCGCGAGGTCTCGACGATCTCGGCGGCCATCACCGCGCGCGGGCTCTGCTTGCGGAGCCCCGACCCCGGGAAGATGGAGAATCGGATGCCGCGAGCACCGCGATATTCGGCGATGCGGCGCTTGGGATCCTTCTGGCTCTTCGCCTGGCCCTTCGGCGGTGTCTTCGCGTTCCGCTCGTCGAGGATGCCGATCTGAGAGAGCAGGCCGGCGAGGAGCGACCGGTGGATGGCGTCGCCGCGCTCGCTCAACGCCCCGCGGGAGGAGACCTTCACCAAGGAGCGGAGCTGTCTGTGCACGTCGAACCACTCGCGCACGCGCACGTAGTTCAGATGCTCCGAGCGGCACAGCCGGCGGAAGGCACTCGAACCGAGCTCGCGCTGCTGCTCGCGCAGGTGGTTCCACAGGTTCAGGACGCCCAAGAAGTCGCTCGTCGGGTCGGTGAAACGGGCGTGCATCCGATCCGCGGCATCCCGCACCGCCTGCGGAGCGTCCTGCGACGGTCGCTCGCGAACATCCTGGATCGTCATCCCCGCGACGATCGCGAGCACCTCGTCGACGACGCCGTTGCGCTGCGATTCGAGCAGCATCCGTGCGAACCGCGGGTCGATCGGCATGCGGGAGACGTCGCGACCGATCTTCGTGAGGCGCGGGGTGTCGCGGGTGGTGTCGACGGCTCCGAGCTCGGTGAGCAGGTCGAAGGCCGCCTTGATGCCGCGGGAGTCGGGAGGGGTGAGGAACGGGAATGCGGTGATGTCGCCGAACCCGAGCGACAGCATCTGCAGCACGACCGAGGCGAGCGACGTGCGCAGGATCTCGGGCTCGGTGAACTCGGGCCGTTTCTCGAAGTCCTCTTCGGAGTACAGCCGGATCGCGATGCCGTCGCTGGTTCGGCCCGCGCGGCCAGAGCGCTGGTTCGCGGATGCCTGGGAGACCGCCTCGATCGGCAGCCGTTGCACCTTCGAGCGGTTGCTGTAGCGCGAGATGCGCGCGGTTCCGGTGTCGATGACGTACTTGATGCCGGGGACGGTGAGGCTCGTCTCGGCGACGTTCGTGGCGAGGACGACGCGGCGACGCACGCCGGCGACGCGGCTCGGCTCGAACACGCGGTGCTGTTCGGCGGCCGAGAGCCTGCCGTAAAGCGGGAGGACCTCGACGGGAGCCGTCGCCGATGTGTACGCCGCGCGGACAGCGTCAGCGGCATCCCGGATCTCGGCTTCACCCGGGAGGAAGACGAGCACGTCGCCAGGAGCCTCCCGATCGAGTTCGCGCAGGGCGGTGACGATCGCGGAGACCTCGTCCGCCTCTGCCTCCTCCTCATCGGCGATCCCGCGGTAGCGGATCTCGACGGGATACGTGCGGCCGGAGACCTCGATGACGGGCGCCGGGGTCTCGTCCGCGCCGGCGAAGTGCTTCGCGAAGCTCTCCGGGTCGATCGTCGCGGAGGTGATGATGACCTTGAGATCCGGGCGCTCGGGGAGGATGCGGGTCAGGTAGCCGAGGAGGAAGTCGACGTTGAGTGAACGCTCGTGCGCCTCATCGATGATGATCGTGTCGTAGCGTCGCAGCAGACGGTCGCGGTGGATCTCGTTCAGCAGGATGCCGTCGGTCATCAGCGCGATCTTCGTCTCGGCCGACACCTGATCGGTGAAACGCACCTTGTAGCCCACGACGCCGCCGAGCTCGACCTGCAGCTCTTCGGCGACGCGCTCGGCGATCGTCCGCGCTGCCAGGCGCCGAGGCTGCGTGTGCGCGATGCTCGTCCGCCCGAGCTCGAGGCAGATCTTCGGCAGCTGCGTGGTCTTCCCCGAGCCGGTGGCGCCGGCGACGACGACCACCTGGTTGTCGCGGATGGCATCGGCGATCTCCTGCCGCGCGGCGCTGACGGGCAGCTCGGGGGGATAGACGATCACGGGGGAAGACATAGCCCTCCATCGTATGACGCCCGA
Organism: Microbacterium sp. Bi121; assembly: GCF_918698005.1. GTDB lineage: Bacteria > Actinomycetota > Actinomycetes > Actinomycetales > Microbacteriaceae > Microbacterium. The sequence goes on along the minus strand of NZ_CAKKLJ010000006.1, from coordinate 42,866 downwards.
GCCTGTCATCACAGGTCGTAGGCTGGTCTGCATGACGATTCCCCTGATCACTCTCAATGACGGTCACACGATCCCGCAGCTCGGCTACGGCGTCTTCAAGGTCGATCCGGCCGACACGGAGCGCACGGTGAGTGAGGCCCTCGAGGTCGGCTACCGCCACATCGACACGGCAGCGATCTACGGCAACGAAGAGGGCGTTGGTGCTGCGATCGCGAAGAGCGGCATCGCGCGCGACGACCTCTTCATCACGACCAAGCTCTGGAACGACCGCCACGACGGCGACGAGCCGAACGCCGCGATCGCGGAGAGCCTCGAGAAGCTCGGCCTCGAGCACGTCGACCTGTACCTCGTGCACTGGCCGACACCCGCCAAGGACAACTACGTCCACGCGTTCGCCAAGCTCATCGAACTGCGTGAGCAGGGACTGACCCGCAGCATCGGCGTCTCGAACTTCCTCGTGGAGCACCTCGAGCGCGTCGTCGCCGAGACCGGCGTCACCCCGGCCGTGGACCAGATCGAGCTCCACCCGGCGTACCAGCAGCGCGAGGTCACCGAGTGGGCCGCCGGTCACGGCGTCCGCATCGAGGCGTGGGGTCCGCTCGGCCAGGGCAAGTACGACCTGTTCGGCACGCCCGCCGTCGCCGATGCCGCAGCATCACATGACAAGACCCCTGCGCAGGTCGTGCTGGGCTGGCACCTGCAGAAGGGGAACATCGTGTTCCCGAAGTCGGTGCGGATCGAGCGTCTGCGCGAGAACCTTGACGTGTTCGACTTCACGCTGTCCGACAGCGAGATCGCGGCGATCGACGCGCTCGACCCGCTGGACGGCTCCGGCCGCGTCGGAACGCACCCGAACGAATTCAACTGAGACGTCGCATTTCGTTCGATGACGCCCTGTGTCGCTTCGCGTGCCACAGGGCGTCATCGTGAGTAGCGTCATCGGCATGACAGCTCCCTATCGCGTCGTCGCCGTCTCCGGTTCGCTCCACGAGCCCAGCAAGACGACCGCCCTGCTCCGTGCGATCGCGGATGCCGTCGCCGCGCGCGCCGACGCGGAAGTGCAGCTGATCGAGCTCACCGTGATCGGCCCGTCGCTCGCCGGGGCCCTGCGGCGCGAGCAGCTGCCCGCGCACATCGAGGAGCAGCTCGTCGCGATCGAGCAGGCCGACCTGCTGATCGTCGGCAGCCCCGTCTACCGCGCCTCGTTCACCGGACTGTTCAAGCACCTGTTCGACTTCGTCGAGCAGTACGCCCTGGTCGGAAAGCCCGTACTGCTCGCGGCCACCGGCGGGGGAGAGCGTCATGCGCTGATGATCGAGCATCAGCTGCGTCCGCTGTTCGCGTTCTTCCAGGCGCTGACGCTGCCGCTCGGCGTCTATGCCAGCAACACCGACTTCGACGGGTACCGCGTTGCGTCGGACGTGCTCGAGGCGCGCATCGCGCTCGCAGCCGACCGCGCGCTGCCGCTGGTCGGATACGCGGCGACGCGCACGGTGGAGGCGCTCGTCTGACCCGCCGCCCCACGTCGGGTGGGGCGTAGCGTGTGAGGCATGACCAACCGCCTCGCCGAGACGCTCAGCCCGTATCTGCGCGCGCATGCCGAGAATCCCGTCGAATGGTGGGCGTGGGGGCCCGACGCCTTCGCCGAGGCGGAGCGACGCGGAGTGCCCCTGCTCATCTCGATCGGATACTCCACATGCCACTGGTGCCACGTCATGGCGCGGGAGTCGTTCTCCTCCGACGCCATCGCCCAGGTGATCAACGCGAACTTCGTGGCCGTCAAGGTCGATCGTGAGGAGCATCCGGAAGTCGACGGCGCCTACATGGCAGCGGCGTCGGCGTTCACGCAGAATCTCGGTTGGCCGCTGACGGTCTTCGCGACACCGCAGGGACGCACCTTCTACGCCGGAACATACTGGCCCCCGGAGGCGCAGGGGCAGATGCCGGCGTTCCGCGACGTGCTCGCCGCGGTGCAGGAGGCATGGATGCTGCGCCGCGAGCAGGCCGTCGAGTCGGCGGATGCTGTCGCCGCGGCTCTCGCGGAGGCGGCTGTCGTGTCGCCGTCCGATGTGCCGTCGTCGTCTGCTGTCGTCGCGGCGGCCGAGGCGATCGCCGCGCGCGAGGACCGGATGTTCGGCGGATTCGGCGGTGCGCCGAAATTCCCTGTCGCGACGACGCTGAGCCTTCTGCAGCAGCCCCTCGTGCGCCGCGCGTCGCCGGATGCCGCAGCCGCTGCCGACCGGGCGCTGGCAGCCATGGCCGCCTCCGATCTGCACGATGAGGACGGCGGCTTCTTCCGCTACGCGACCCAGCGCGATTGGACTGTGCCGCACTACGAGCGGATGCTGACCGACAATGCGCAGCTGCTGGAGGTCGCGCTGCGCGCCGGCGATGAGCAGACGGCGCGCGGCGTCGCGGCCTTCCTCCTGTCCGTGCTCCGCCGCGAGGGCGGCGGATTCGGCGCGGCGCAGGACTCGGAGTCGGTCATCGACGGCGAGCGCTGTGAGGGCGGGTACTACCTGCGTCCCATCGTCGAGCGCGCAGCGCTGCAGCCGCCCGCGGTTGATGGCAAGGTCATCACCGGTTGGAACGGCCTGGCGATCGCCGCGCTCTCGCGGGCGGGATCGGCGCTGGGGGAGTCGGCGTGGGTGGACGCGGCCGAGGATGCGGCGCGATTCGTGCTGCGGGTGAACCGCGCGGCTGACGGCCGGATCGTGCGTTCATCCCTCGATGGCGAGGCCGCGACGGCTGTGGCGACGTCAGCGGATCTGGCTCTGCTCGCCGATGGACTGTTCGCCCTGGCTGTCGCGACAGGCAGCGCTGGGTGGGCGGTGCAGGCCAGGGAGATCCTCGATGATGCGCTCAATCTCGGTGCCGTGACGGATCCGGTGCTCGCGGCACAGGGTGTGCCCGCAGCCGCGGATCAGACCGACGGCGATCTGCCGTCAGGAGTCGCGGCCGCGGCTGCGGCGTCGCTCACCGCCTGGCGTCTGGGTGCGGGGTCTCAGTACCGCGCGGCCGCCGAGGAGCAGGTGCGGGCGCACGCGGCATCCGCTCTGCAGCATCCGTTCGGACACGGGTCTCTCCTCGCCGTCGCGGCCGGTCTCGCACAGACGCCGCGTCAGGTCGTCGCGGTCACGGATTCCCGCGACGGCGCACTGGCGACGGCATCCCGACGGCTCGACGCCGACGTCATCGCCGTCGTCACTCCGGCGCAGGCGGGGGACTTCGAGGACGCAGGGTTCGACCTGTTCGCGGGCAAGTCCGCCGCAGCCGACCTGGTTTACGACTGCCGCGATTTCGTCTGCCGCCTGCCGGTGTCGGATGGCGGCGAACTGGTCCGAGAGCGTTGAGAGGAGATCACTCGTGGACAAGCGCGGCCCGTTCTTCCACGGCACGAAAGCGGAGCTCCAGGTCGGCGACCTGCTGACGGCCGGCTTCCGGTCGAACTACCGACCCGAGGTCGTCATGAACCACATCTACTTCACGGCGGTCGCCGACGGTGCGGGTCTCGCTGCCGAGCTCGCACCAGGGGAGGGCGCGCCGCGGGTGTATGTCGTGGAGCCGACCGGGGAATTCGAGGACGACCCGAACGTGACCGACAAGAAGTTCCCCGGCAACCCGACGCGGTCGTACCGCAGCAGCGATCCGCTCCGCGTCGTCGGCGAGACCGATGACTGGGCCAGGCAGACACCGGAGGCGCTCGCCGCCTGGCACGAGCGTCTCACGGCCCTGCGGGCGGACGAGCGCGGCACGATCATCAACTGAGCGCGGCGCCCGCGCCGCCGGGGCTACACCCAGGTCGGCATCCAGTTGTGGATGAGCCAGAAGTCGTACGGCACGTTCATGCCCGTCCACACCGGGTAGAAGAACGCCGAGACGAGCACGACGACGATCAGGAACACCAGCACGGTGCGCTCGCCCGCCTGTCGCCGATAGAGGGGATCGTCGCGTCGACCGGCGATGTCGCCCAGCGCGAGCACCAGCGCCAGCACGAGGAACGGCACCATCACGACCGTGTAGAACTGGAAGATCGTCCGCTCGGGGTACAGCAGCCATGGCACATACGTGATGCCTAGGCCGACCAGCGGCAATCCGTACGTCCACGGCATCGGCGTGCGGTCGATGAGTCCGCGCACGAACCGGTAGAGCAGATAGATCGCGGCGGCGACCCCGGCGTACCAGATGAGCGGATTCGGGACCGTTGAGATCACCGACATGCAGTGATCGGAGCCGCAGGACTTGTCGTCGCCCACCCACACCGCGGTCGGCCGGATCAGGAACGGCCACTGCCATGCCGGGCTGGCGTAGGGGTGACCCGAGTCGAGGCCGACATGGAACGCGTAGATCGCCTCGTGGTACTTCCACAGCGCCACGAGCGGATCAGCGTCCGATTGCCGGTCGTAGCCGCCGGCGGTGAGGAGCCACCCGGTCCAGGAGGCGAGGTAGGTGAGCGCTGCCGCCGGCACCAGCAACAGGAACGACGCGGCACCCTGTCTGGCGACGGCATCCATCGGCCAGAACGCGACCCCGGCGCGGCGCCGGGCGAGCGCATCGGTGACGACGAGGTAGATGCCGAATCCGGCCACGGCGTACAGACCGGACCACTTGACGGCGGTGGCGGCGCCGAGGGCGACTCCCGCCGCGAGGACCCATGGGCGGCGCCAGATGACTCGACCCCACAGCTTGCCGCCGTCGGCATATTCCACAAGCGGAATGGAGCGCCGCCGATCGAGCAGCACGAACCAGAATCCGAGCAGGAGGAAGAACGTCAGGATGCCGTCGAGCAGGCCGATCCGACTCATGACGATGCTCAGCCCATCGATGGCGAGCAGCAGTCCGGCCACGGAGGCGGCCACGATCGATCGTGTCAGCTCCTTCGCGACGAAGTACACGAGCAGGACCGTCGCCGTCCCGACGAGCGCGACCATCAGGCGCCACGCCGCGCTGTTGCCCGCTCCGAAGAGCCCCATGCCGAGCGCGATGATCCACTTGCCGAGCGGCGGATGCACGACGAAGCTGCCCGTCTCGCCCAGGGCGCTCGTGTCACCGGTCAGGAACGCCTCGTTCGCGCCGTCGCCCCAGCTGCCCTCGTAGCCGAGCACCCACAGCGACCAGGCGTCCTTGACGTAGTACGTCTCGTCGAACGCGAGCGTGTGGGGGTGAGCGAGGTTCGCGAGCCGCAGCACAGCCGCGAGCGCGGTGATCACGAGCGGGGCGAGCCAACGGACGACACGGCTCCAGTCCGGATCGAGGAGCATCCGATCGCGCAGGCGGCCCCACACCGTCAGACGCTCGGCCGGAGGCGGGAGCAGGGGCACGGGCGCGGACACGGCATAAGCCTAAGGCGTGCGTGTTTTGCCGCACCTAAGCTGAACGGGTGATCATCCTCGCGGCGACTCCGATCGGCAATCTCGGCGATGCGTCCCGTCGTCTCATCGAGGTGCTCGAGAACGCGACCGTCGTCGCAGCGGAGGACACCCGCACCACGCAGCGACTGCTCAGGGCGCTGAACATCGAGAACCGTCCTCGGCTGATCGCCCTGCACGACCACAACGAGAAGCACAAAGCCGCAGAGCTCGCGGCGCTCGCCGCTGACGAGGACGTCGTCGTCGTCAGCGACGCCGGGATGCCCGCGGTCAGCGACCCCGGATACGGGTTGGTCGCCGAAGCCGTCGCACAGGGCGTGACTGTCACCGCGATCCCCGGACCGAGCGCGGTGATCATGGCGCTCGCGATCTCAGGGATGCCCACCGATCGCTTCACATTCGAAGGCTTCCTGCCGCGTAAACCGGGGGAGCGGCGGCAGACACTGCGTGCCGTCGCCGCGGAGCCGCGCACCATGATCTTCTTCGAATCGCCGTCCCGACTCGCGTCCTCCCTCGCCGACATGGGGGCGGCCTTCGGCGACGACCGCCGCATCGCCGTCTGCCGCGAACTCACCAAGATGTTCGAGGAGGTCCGGCGGGGCACCGCACCTGAGCTCATCGAGTGGGCAGAGGCCGGCCTCAAGGGCGAGATCGTCATCGTCGTCGAGGGGGCGGCGCCCGTCGCGGCATCCGTCGAGGATGCGGGTGCACAGGTGCAGGCCCTCGTCGCCAGCGGCATGCGCCTGAAGGACGCCTGCGCCGAGGTCGCCGCGGCGACGGGCCTCAGCTCACGCGACCTGTACCAGCAGACCCTCGCCTCCCGCACCCGATGAGCGCGGACTTCGCAGAAGCGCACGAATCTCGCAGACATTCCGCGGAACCCTGCGAGATGCTCGCACAACCGCGAGATTCCGACGACGTCGCGATCGCTGCGGCCTACGACTCGCGCGCGGCCGAGTACATCGAGCTCGCCGGCAGCATCGATCAGATGGATGCCTCGGACCGCCGCCTCATCGCCGGGTGGCGCGATTCCACCGCTGGGCCGCTGCTGGATGCCGGATGCGGCCCCGGCCCGTGGACAGACTTCCTCCACGACGGCAGCCGGGACGTCATCGGCGTCGACCTCTCTGAGAAGTTCCTGGCGAGTGCGCGCCGCACCTACCCGCATCTGAGGTTCGAGGCCGGCAGCTTCCGCACGCTTCCCGTCGCCGACGCTTCGCTCGGCGGCATCCTCGCCTGGTACTCGCTGATCCACACTGCCCCAGCCGAGGTCCCCGACGCGCTCGACGAGTTCTACCGAGTCCTGGCCCCCGGCGGCTCCCTCCTCCTCGGCTTCTTCGACGGACCTCCCCGCGAGCCGTTCGCCCACGCGGTCACCCGCGCCTACTTCTGGTCAGCGGAGGCGCTGGATGCTCTTCTCGCCGAAGTCGGCTTCACCGTCACGCACCAGGAACACCGCCAGCGAACCGCAGCTGAAGCCAGTACACGCCCGCACGCCGCTCTGACTGCGATCAAACGCGACAGTTGAGGCCGGAGCGACACACGAGCTCGCCGCCCCGGCATCCCGCCTAGAATTGGGCGCATGCCCGCAGGCGATTCCTTCTACATCACCACGCCCATCTACTACCCCTCCGATGTGCCGCACATCGGCCACGGGTACACGTCGGTGGCGGTCGACACGCTCGCCCGCTGGCACCGCCAGGCGGGCGATGACACCTGGATGCTGACCGGAACCGACGAGCACGGCCAGAAGATGCTCCGTGCCGCCGCGGCCAACGGCGTCACCCCGCAGCAGTGGGTCGACAAGCTCGTCTCCGAGAGCTGGTTCCCGTTGCTGGAGACGCTCGACGTCGCCAACGACGACTTCATCCGCACCACGCAGGAGCGCCACGAGAAGAACGTGCAGGTGTTCTTCCAGCGGCTGTACGACGCGGGCTACATCTATGCCGGCGAGTACGAGGCGCTCTACTGTGTGGGCTGTGAGGAGTTCAAGCCCGAGTCCGAGATCGTCGACGGAACCGGACCCTTCGAGGGTCTGAAGGTCTGCGCGATCCACTCCAAGCCGCTCGAGCTGCTGCAGGAGAAGAACTATTTCTTCAAGCTCAGCGAGTTCCAGGACCGCCTGCTCGAGCTGTACAAGAACGAACCGGACTTCGTCCGCCCTCATTCGGCCCGCAACGAGGTCGTCTCATTCGTGTCGCAGGGTCTGAAGGACCTCTCCATCTCGCGTTCGACCTTCGACTGGGGCATCCCGCTGCCATGGGACGAGTCGCACGTCATCTACGTGTGGGTCGACGCGCTTCTGAACTACGCCACAGCCGTCGGGTACGGCTCGGATGAAGAGACGTTCGCCCGCCGCTGGCCCGCTTATCACGTCGTCGGCAAGGACATCCTCCGGTTCCACGCCGTCATCTGGCCTGCACTGCTCATGGCGGCCGGCGTCGACGTGCCCAAGGGCGTCTTCGCACACGGGTGGCTGCTCGTCGGGGGCGAGAAGATGTCGAAGTCGAAGCTCACCGGCATCGCGCCGACCGAGATCACCGATGTGTTCGGCTCCGACGCGTACCGCTTCTACTTCCTCTCCGCCATCGCGTTCGGACAGGACGGCTCGTTCTCATGGGAGGACCTGTCCGCCCGGTACCAGGCCGAGCTCGCCAACGGATTCGGCAACCTCGCCTCGCGCACGATCGCGATGATCGAGAAGTACTTCGAGGGCGTCGTCCCCGAAGCCGCGGAGCACACCGAGCAGGACCTCGCCATCCAGAAGATCGTCGCGGATGCCGCCAGCGCAGCTGATGCCTCGATCGAGCAGTTCCGCATCGATGAGGCGATCTCGGCGATCTGGAAGATCGTGGATGCCCTGAACGGCTACATCACCGAGAACGAGCCCTGGGCCCTGGCACGCGACGAGGCCCAGCGGGGTCGCCTCGGCACCGTGCTGTACACGTGCGCCGAAGGCCTGCGTGCACTGAGCGTGCTGCTGTCCCCGGTGATGCCGCAATCGACCGGCAAGCTCTGGTCGGCTCTCGGCGCCGCTGAAACCCTCGGCGGTCTGCAGGACCAGCCGATCCGCGAAGCGGGCGGTTGGGGCAAGCTCGCCCCTGGCACTTCTGTGCAGGCCCTCGCACCGTTGTTCCCCCGCGTGGAGCAGCCGGCTTGACCCGAGAGCGTCGACCCGTGACCGAGAGCCCGAGCCAGTACGTTCGGGAGCGGGCGGCAGACGGCCGCAAGGACCTCCGTTACCCGCCCGCGCCCGAACCGCTGACGGTGCCCGTGTACGACAACCACGCGCACCTCGAGATCACCGACGGCGACGACCCGCTCACACTGACCGAGCAGCTCGATCGGGCGCAGGCCGTCGGCATCCTCGGCGTCGTACAGGCATCGGGAGACATCGAGTCGTCACGGTGGGCCGTGGATGCCGCGGCATCCGATCCTCGCGTCCTCGCGGCCGTCGCGATCCACCCGAACGACGCTCCTGACTACGCCGAAGCCGGGCAGCTCGGTCACGCGATCGACGTGATCGACGAACTCGCCGCGCACCCGCGCGTGCGCGCGATCGGCGAGACGGGACTGGACTTCTTCCGCACGGGGCCCGAGGGACACAAAGCCCAGTTCGAGGCGTTCGAGGCGCACATTGCGCTTGCGAAGAAGCACAGCATCGCGATGCAGATCCACGACCGCGATGCGCACGACGCGGTCCTCGAGACCCTCGCCCGCATCGGCGCGCCGGAGCGGACCGTGTTCCACTGCTTCTCCGGCGACGACGCGATGGCGCGTATCTGCGCGGACGCCGGCTACTACCTGTCGTTCGCCGGAAACGTCACGTTCAAGAACGCCCAGAACCTGCGCGATGCGCTGGCAGCGACTCCGCTCGACCGCATCCTCGTCGAGACGGATGCTCCGTTCCTGACCCCCGTGCCGCTCAGGGGCCGCCCGAACGCGCCCTACCTCGTGCCGATCACCGTGCGGTTCATCTCTGACGAGCTCGGCGTGCACGTGGACGAACTCGCCGCGCAGATCGCAGAGAACACCCTGCGCGTCTACGGCTCCTTCGAGGGCTGAGGCAGACCGCCGTCGGACTCCTCGACGACGACCGGCGCGTTCACGATGTGCGAGATCGGCTTCCACACGAGCAGAAGTGTGATCGCCGCGCCGACGAAAGCGAACCACCATGGCGCGGTCAGGCCCCACACCTGCGCGATCACGCCGCCCAGCGCCTGACCGATCACCATCCCGCCGAAGACGCCGACCATGTTGACCGAGGCGACCCGCCCCTGAAGCGCATGGGGCACGAGCCGCTGCCGTACGGTCGTCGAGATCGTGCCCCACACGAACGCGTAGGTGCCGAAGACGAACATGATGATCAGCGCCACCCAGCCCGCCGTCGTGAGTGCGAACGCGAGGTGCATGAGCACCTCGAGCGACAGCGCCACTCGCATCAGGGTCGCGAAAGACACATGACGCTCGAGCCACCCGAACGTCAGCGTGGCGAGGATGCCGCCGGCCGCCGATGCCGTGGTGAGCGCTCCATAGCCGACCGCTCCCATGTTGAGATGCTCTGTCGCGTAGAGGACGAGCACGCCCCATGGAGCCGCCCACGTGATGTTGAACGTGAGGATGATCAGCACGAGCATCCGAACAGGCGGGTTGCGCCACATCCATCGAACGCCCTCGGCGATATCGGTGTGCACAGGCGTGCGGGCCTCGGCATCGCGCGGAGGCACAGGGGTCGATGCCATCCGCGAGATCAGCACGACCGCGAGCCCGACGCACACGACCTCGACGAGGAACGGCCAGGCAGCGCCTGCCGCGAACAGGAACGCGCCGATCGGCGGACCGGCGAACTGATTGGCCACCAGATATCCGGCCTGCAGTCGCGCATTGCCGATGCCGAGATCGGCTGGCTTGACGAGCATGGGCAGCAGCGTGCTCGCAGCCGTGTCGACGAAGACCTCAGCCGTGCCGTAGAGGAATGCGACGGCCAGCACGGCCCAGATGGTGGCGGCGCCGGTGACGATGAAGACGCACAGGGTCGCGAGCACGATCATGCGAGCGGCGTTCGCGAACATGACCAGCTTGCGCCGATCGAAACGGTCGGCGACGGCTCCCGCGTGCAGGCCGAAAACCAGCCAGGGCAGGAACTGCATGACGGCCCCAGCGGCGACGAGCACGGGGGAGGACGTCAGCGACGCGATCAGCAGCGGAGCGGCGGCCAGCGCGATGCCGTCGCCGATGTTGCTCGTCCACGACGACGCCATGAGCCAGCGGAAATCACGTCCCAGTCTGCGGGGTGCGATGAGCTCGCCGAGTGTGCGCACCCGTAAACAGTAGTCGGCATGGGGGACAATGGCAGGATGACCGTCACCCTGCTCGGCGCGACCGAGATCCGCCGCCTTGCCGCCGAGCTCGACGTCACCCCCACCAAGAAGCTGGGTCAGAACTTCGTCGTCGACGCGAACACCGTCCGCAAGATCGTGCACGTCGGACGCGTGCAGGCGGGGGAGCGCGTGGTCGAGGTCGGCCCCGGCCTCGGTTCATTGACCCTCGCGATCCTCGAAACCGGGGCATCCGTCACCGCCGTCGAGATCGACCATCGACTGGCTGCTCGTCTGCCGCAGACCGCCGCAGACCACGGCGTCCCCGGCGATGCGCTCAGTGTCGTCGATGCGGATGCACTGCGTGTGACCGAACTGCCTGGCGACCCGACCGTACTCGTCGCCAACCTGCCCTACAACGTCTCCGTGCCCGTGCTGCTGCACTTCATGGAGACCTTCCCGAACCTGCAGCGCGGGGTCGTCATGGTGCAGTCCGAAGTCGGCGAACGACTCGCGGCCCCTCCCGGCGGCAAGGTCTACGGCGCGCCGAGCGCGAAGGCTGCCTGGTACGGCTCGTGGCGGCTCGCCGGAACGGTCTCCCGCCAGGTGTTCTGGCCCGTCCCGAACGTCGACAGCGTGCTGGTCGCCTTCGAACGCGACGAGCAGGAGCGCGGCGACGAGGAGCTGCGGCTGGCCACGTTCCGCATCGTGGATGCCGCCTTCCAGCAGCGCCGCAAGATGCTCAGGCAGGCACTCGCAGCCGTGCTCGGGGGGACGGCCGCCGAGGCATCCGCTCTGCTCGAACGCGCCGGCGTCGCGCCGACCGCGCGCGGCGAGGAACTGTCGATCGACGACTTCGTCCGAATCGCGCGCGCGCTGGCCGCTAACCTGGAGGCGTGACCGACTCGCCTCGTTTCCGCTCCGACGTTCCAGAGATCCATCGACCCTACGCGGCCGATGGCTCACGATACGAACAGTTCGCGTATCGGCAGGTCGGGTCGTCCGGGCTCTTCCTACCGCCGATCTCGCTGGGGCTGTGGTGGAACTTCGGCGACAACATCCCGCTCGACAATCAGCGTGCGCTTCTGCGCCACGCCTTCGACCGCGGCATCACGCACTTCGATCTGGCGAACAACTACGGCCCGCCGCACGGCTCGGCGGAGAAGAACTTCGGGCGCATCTTCCGTGAGGATCTCCGCCCCTATCGCGACGAACTGATCATCTCGTCCAAGGCCGGCTGGGACATGTGGCCGGGTCCGTACGGCGACTTCGGCAGCCGCAAGTACCTTCTTGCCAGTGCCGAGCGATCGCTGGCCGCGATGAATCTCGACTACGTCGACATCTTCTACTCGCACCGCGTCGATCCGGTCACTCCCGTCGAGGAGACCGTGGGGGCGCTGGACACGCTGGTGCGACAGGGCAAGGCCCTGTACGTGGGCATCTCGTCGTACAGCGCCGAGCGGACGTCTGAAGCTCTGGCCGTCGCGCGGTCTCTCGGTACGCCGCTCGTGATCCACCAGCCCTCGTACTCGATCCTCAACCGCTGGATCGAGCCGGAGCTCACCGAGACCCTGCGCTCGGAGGGCCTCGGCGCCATCGCGTTCACGCCGTTGGCGCAGGGGCTGCTCACCGACAAGTACCTCGGCGACGGCACCGCCCAGCGTGCGCAGAAGCGCGGGTCGCTGCCGGACAAGCCCCTCTCCGCGGAAGCCCTCGGCATACTGCGATCGTTGAACGAGATCGCCGGCGAACGCGACCAGACCCTCGCACAGATGGCGCTGCAGTGGACGCTGCGTGATCCGGTGGTCGCGTCGGCGCTCATCGGAGCATCCCGTCCGGAGCAGATCGACGAGAACATCGCCGCGGTGAGCGGTCCCGACTTCAGCGCGGAGCAGCTCTCGCGCATCGATGCGCTCGCCGGCAGCATCGACGTCAACCTCTGGTCCGTCTCCTCCTCCCTGTGAGCGCATCGTGACCCGCGAGGCCTTCGCCGAATCCGTGCACGTGCGCGCGCCGGGGAAGATCAACGTCTACCTCGGCGTCGGAGGCCGTCACGACGACGGGTACCACGCGCTGGCGACGGTGTTCCAGGCCGTCTCCCTGTACGAGGACGTCATCGCGACGGACGCGCCCGACTTCACGCTGAGCGTGACTGGCGTCGATGATCCGAGCACGGTGCCTGTGGATGATCGAAACCTCGCGATGCGCGCGGCCAAGATGCTCGCCTCGGCCACCGGCTACGAGGGCGGCGTGCATCTGGAGCTCCGCAAGAGCGTCCCTGTCGCCGGGGGGATGGGTGGAGGTTCGGCGGATGCCGCGGCCGCTCTCGTCGCCTGCGATGCGCTCTGGGGCACCGGGCTCTCGCCGCAGCGACTGCACGAGCTCGCCGCACGACTCGGAGCTGACGTCCCGTTCGCGCTGCATGGCGGAACAGCAGTGGGCACGGGGCGCGGCGACCAGCTCAACCCCGCCCTCGCCCGCGGTCGATTCGACTGGGTGCTCGTCACCAGCGAAGCCGGGCTGTCGACGCCCGAGATCTACGCGCGGCTGGACGCGCACCGCACCGAGATCGGCGCGCTCGCGGACGACCCGCCGATGTCTCTGGATGTGCCGATCCCGGTGCTGCAGGCTCTGCGCGCCGGCGATCCTCACTCGCTCGCAGCATCCATGTTCAACGACCTCGAGGTGTCGGCGCTGCTCGAGCGTCCTGCCCTGGACGACATCATCAACGAGGGCCTGCACGCGGGCGCGCTGAGCGGAATCGTGTCGGGCTCGGGCCCCACGATCGCCTTCCTCTGCGAGACGCCGGATAGCGCCCAGTACGTCCAGGGCGAGCTGCAGAAGAACGGCCGCACGGCGCTGCACGTTCACGGTCCTGTGCCGGGCGCGCGCATCATCTCCTGAGGGGCGGCAGCGACCCGGCTCGTGCGGATCGGACAACGGTTCGCGGCCTGGCGCGTGCGCTGATTGTGCCCTGGGGACATAATGGAGAGATCGATGTGACCGTGCACACGCGAAGGAGGCGTTGCGATGGCAGCCTCCGGTGACCGGGCACGTGTGCCCAGCATCCGCGACGTCGCCCGGCTTGCGGGCGTCTCCCATCAGACCGTCTCCCGCGTGCTGAACGAGCATCCGAGCATCCGCCCGGAGACGCGCAAGCGGGTCGAGGACGCGATCTCCGTCCTCGACTACAAGCCGAATCTCGCCGCTCGCGCCCTCGTCACGAGTCGCACCCACACGATCGGCGTGCTCTCGGCCACCATCGGGGAGTTCGGCCCGACGTCGTCGATCGCGAGCATCGAGGATGCCGCGCGGGCCGAGGGCTACTCGGTGACGACGGTGAACCTGCCGGCGACGACGCCGGAGGCCATCGGCGACGCCATCCGGCAGCTGAGCCGTGAGCAGGTCAGTGGGATCGTCGCGCTCGCGCCTCAGGTGCGGGTCTTCAACGTCCTCCGGGGCATGGCCGTCGGCGTGCCGCTGGTCAGTCTGCAGACCGCGTCCGGGTCGGACGGTTTCACGCTCTCGGCCGATCAGGTCGCGGGTGCCAGAGCCGTCACCGAGCACCTGATCGACCTCGGGCACACCGACATCCTGCATCTCGCCGGCCCCCAGGACTGGATCGAGGCCGAATCGCGCATGCGCGGATACCTCGACGCGCTGAGAGAGGCCGATCTGCCGACGTTCCCGCCGATTCGCGGCGATTGGACCGCCGACTTCGGCCATTTCGCGGGCGGCGAACTCGCGCGGCGACGCGACTTCACGGCGGTCTTCGCGGCGAACGACCTCATGGCGATCGGGCTCATGCACGGCTTCCGGGATGCCGGGATCGACGTGCCGCGCGAGGTCAGCGTGGTCGGGTTCGATGATATTCCGGTCGCGGCACATGTCTGGCCCCCACTGACCACGGTGCATCAGGACTTTCCCGAGCTCGGACGACGGGCCGTCGGCATGCTGCTCGCCGAGATCCGCGGCGAGCGGGCTCCGCAGTACGGCGCCGTCGTGCCCCAGCTGCGGCTGCGTTCATCCAGCGCTGCGCGCTGATTCCGGGGCCTTCCGTCTCGAATCGGCATCGACGACGGCGGTCCACTTGACACGGTGCCCGCATGAGCGCAAGATGGTGTCTCATGTGAACGGTCACATTGAGGGTGGCCGTCAGTTATCGAGGAAGATCCGTGAGCAGCACAGCGACGTTGCCGACCGTGTCAGGTCCGATCCTGGAGATGCGCAGCATCACCAAGGAGTTCCCTGGCGTGAAGGCCCTCTCCGACGTCTCGATCGCCGTACGCGCTGGAGAGATCCACGCCATCTGCGGTGAGAACGGCGCCGGCAAGTCCACCCTGATGAAGGTCCTCTCGGGTGTGTACCCGTACGGCAGCTACGACGGCGACATCCTGCTGTACGGCGAGGAGCAGCGCTTCAAGGACATCGCCTCGAGCGAGCAGGCCGGCATCGCGATCATCCACCAGGAGCTCGCGCTGATCCCCGAGCTCTCGATCACCGAGAACATCTTCCTCGGCAATGAGATCCGTCGCGGCGGCGTCATCGACTGGCGAGCCTCCAAGACCCGGGCGACCGAACTGCTCGCCCGCGTCGGCCTCTCCGAGGACCCCGACATCGCGATCAAGCACCTCGGCGTCGGCAAGCAGCAGCTCGTCGAGATCGCCAAGGCTCTGAACAAGGACGTGAAGCTCCTCATCCTCGACGAGCCGACGGCGGCCCTCAACGAGAACGATTCCCAGCACCTGCTCGATCTGATCCTCGGTCTCAAGGCCAAGGGCATCGCCTCGATCATGATCAGCCACAAGCTCAACGAGATCGAACAGATCGCCGACGAGATCACGATCATCCGCGACGGCCGCACTGTCGAGACGCTCGACGTCACCAGGGGCGAGATCAACGAGGACCGCATCATCCACGGCATGGTCGGCCGCTCCCTCGAGAGCCGGTACCCCGACCGCACGCCCGACATCGGCGATGTGTTCTTCGAGGTCAAGGACTGGTGGGTGCAGCACCCGACCGTCAGCGAGCGCATGGTCGTGAAGGGCTCCTCGCTAAACGTCCGTCGCGGCGAGGTCGTCGGCATCGCCGGGCTCATGGGAGCAGGTCGAACCGAGTTCGCCCGCAGCATCTTCGGCCGTTCGTACGGCACGTTCCTCGGCGGCCAGCTGTTCAAGGACGGCACGGAGATCGAACTCCGCGATGTCGCAAGCGCGATCCACCACGGACTCGCCTATGTGAGCGAGGATCGCAAGAGCCTGGGCCTGAACCTCCTCGACACGATCAAGCGCGCGATCGTCTCCGCCAAGCTGTCGAAGATCGCGAACAACGGCGTCGTCAACGATCGCGAGGAGTTCCAGGTCGCAGAGCGGTACCGCAAGGCGCTCCGGATCAAGACCCCCACCGTCGAGCAGGGCGTCTCGACGCTCTCCGGCGGCAACCAGCAGAAGGTCGTCCTCGCGAAGTGGATGTTCACCGACCCCGACCTGCTGATCCTCGACGAGCCCACCCGCGGCATCGACGTCGGAGCGAAGTACGAGATCTACTCGATCATCAACGAGCTCGCGGCATCCGGAAAGGGCGTCATCGTCATCTCCAGCGAGCTGCCGGAACTGATGGGCATCTCCGACCGCATCTACACCATCTTCGAGGGACGCGTCACCGACTGCATCCCCGCTGACCAGGCCACCCCGGAGGCGCTCATGCGCAGCATGACCTCCACGAATCAGAAGGCGAGCGCATGAGCACCAGCACGACCCCGGCTCAGAAGCACGGGTTCCAGTTCTCCGACATCAGGAAGATGTTCGGCGGCGGCGGGATGTCGTCGCTGCGTCAGTTCGGCATCCTCGGCAGCCTCATCGTCATCGTGCTGTTCTTCGAGATCTTCACGCTGATGCGCAACGGCGCGAACGGCGCGACGCTGACGCCGGGGAACCTCATCAACGTCGTCAACCAGTACTCGTTCATCCTGATCCTCGCCATCGGCATGGTCATGGTCATCATCATGGGGCACATCGACCTGTCGGTCGGCTCCGTGGCGGCCTTCGTCGGCATCATCGTCGCGAAGTCCATGGCCGAATGGAACCTCCCCTGGCCGCTGGCTATCGTGCTGGGCCTCGTCGTCGGCGCTCTGGTCGGCGCGTGGCAAGGATTCTGGGTCGCGTACGTCGGGGTGCCGGCGTTCATCGTGACCCTCGCCGGCATGCTCTTCTTCCGCGGAGCGAACCAGTGGATCGGCGACTCGCAGTCCATCCCGGTCCCGAAGGAGTTCGTCTACATCGGAGCCGGCTACCTGCCTGAGCTCGCGATTCCGCTGGACTTCAACGTGCTGACCATGGTGCTCGCACTCCTCGGCGTCGCCTGGGTGGTCTTCTGGGAGATGCGCACCCGACGCATCCAGCGAAAGATGGGCTCCGACATGGCCCCTGCGTGGGTCAGCACGGTCAAGGTCATCCTCATCTCGATCGTCGTCCTCGCCGCCGGATGGATGTTCGCGACCGGTCGGCCTGGCACCAGCTTCCCGGTCTCGGGCCTCATCCTGCTGGCGCTGGTCATCATCTACTCCTTCGTCACCAACAGCACCGTCTTCGGTCGCCACATCTACGCCGTCGGCGGCAACCGCCAGGCCGCTCGCCTGTCGGGTGTGAAGGACCGCTGGATCGACTTCTTCGTGATGATGAACATGTCGACCCTGGCCGCACTCGCCGGCATGATCTTCGTCGCCCGGTCCCAGGCATCCGGACCCGGTGACGGGAACGGCTGGGAGCTCGACGCCATCGCCTCGGTCTTCATCGGCGGAGCCGCAGTCGCCGGTGGTATCGGAACCGTCATCGGCTCGATCATCGGTGGCCTGGTCATGGGCTTCCTCAACAACGGACTGCAGCTGCTCGGTCAGGGCGCCGACGTCGTCTCGATGATCAAGGGACTCGTCCTGCTCGTCGCGGTCGGCATCGACGTCTGGAACAAGCAGCAGGGCCGGCCGTCGCTCATCGGCTTCATGATGCGCAGGCGGAACAAGGCCGATGCTCCGAACCTCACCGACTATCCCAGCTCAAAATAACCGCACCATCAACACAGAGAAAGAGATCGCATGAAGAAGATCGCACTCGCGGGGACAGCGCTCGTCGCCGCGGCAGCACTCGCACTCACCGGCTGCTCCGGGCAGCGCGGTGGCGGCGACACCGGCACCGACACCGGCTCAGAGGAGACCACCGGTTTCGAGGCAGGATCCACGATCGGCATCGCCCTTCCGGACAAGACCAGTGAGAACTGGGTCCTCGCGGGCAAGCTGTTCGAGGAGGGCCTCGCAGACGCCGGTTTCAAGGCCGACGTGCAGTACGCCCCGGCATCCAACACCGTCGCCGAGCAGCAGAACCAGATCCAGACCATGGTGCAGAACGGCGCCAAGGTCATCGTCATCGGCGCGAAGGACGGCAAGCAGCTGGCCACGCAGGTGCAGGCGGCGCAGGATGCTGGCGCCAAGGTGATCGCCTACGACCGTCTCATCGAGAACACCGAGGCCGTCGACTACTACGTCGCGTTCGACAACTTCAAGGTGGGCCAGCTCCAGGGTCAGGCTCTGCTCGACGGTCTCGCCGAGCGTGCGGGTCACGACGCGCCGTACAACATCGAGCTGTTCTCCGGCTCGCCGGACGACGCGAACTCGGCCGTGTTCTTCGACGGCGCGATGGAGGTGCTGCAGCCCAAGATCGACGACGGCACGCTGAACGTGGTCTCGGGTCAGACCAAGATCGCCCAGACCGCGACCGAGGGCTGGCTGGCCGAGAACGCCCAGAACCGCATGGACACCCTGCTCACCGGCTCGTACAGCGGCGACACGGTGATCGACGGCGTCCTCTCCCCGAACGACACCCTCGCCCGCGCCATCATCACGTCGGTGCAGCAGGCCGGAAAGCCGGTCCCGGTCGTCACCGGTCAGGACTCCGAGGTCGAGTCCGTGAAGTCGATCATGGAGGGCATCCAGTACTCCACGATCAACAAGGACACCACCCTGCTCGTCGAGCAGACCATCAAGATGGTCGGACAGCTCCAGAAGGGCGAGGAGGTCGACGTCAACGACACCGAGCAGTACGACAACGGCGCGAAGGTCGTTCCGGCGTACCTGCTCGACCCGATCATCGTCACGAAGGCGAACGCCGCTGAGGCCTACGCCAACGTGCCGAGCCTGCTGGAGATCGTCGAGTCCTACAAGTAAGTCGACATCGTGCACATGAGCCGTCCGGTCCTTCGGGGCCGGGCGGCTCGCTCGTTTCTGCGGCGGCTACCCTTGAGAGGACATGGCACATCTTCTCGGGGCCGAAGGCCTCCACCTGGAATACCCGACCAAGGTCGTCTTCGACTCGATCACCCTGGGGATCGAGGAGGGCGACAGGATCGGCATCGTCGGTCGCAACGGCGACGGCAAGAGCTCGCTGCTCGCTATGCTCGCCGGGCGCAAGGAGCCGGATGGCGGGCGAGTGACCGTCCGTGCCGGAACCACGATCGGCGTGCTCGACCAGGCGGACACGCTGGATGACTCTCTCACCATCGCGCAGTCCGTCGTCGGCGACGTGCCGGAGTACGAGTGGGCGGGTGACTCCCGAGTTCGCGACGTCATCCAGGGCCTGCTGGCGGACCTGGCCTGGGATGCTCCGGTGAAGGGCCTCAGCGGGGGGCAGCGCCGCCGTGTGGCGCTCGCAGCTCTGCTGGTGCAGGACTGGGACATCATCGCGCTCGATGAGCCGACGAACCACCTCGACGTCGAGGCGATCACCTGGCTCGCCGGTCATCTGAAGAAGCGATGGTCGGCGAACACCGGCGCGTTCCTCGTCGTCACCCACGACCGGTGGTTCCTCGACGAGGTGTGCACCGAGACCTGGGAGGTGCACGACCGCATCGTCGAGCCGTTCGAGGGCGGGTACGCCGCGTACATCCTGCAGCGCGTCGAGCGCGACCGGATGGCCGCAGCGACCGAGGCGAAGCGTCAGAACCTCGCGCGCAAGGAGCTCGCGTGGCTGCGTCGTGGCGCGCCGGCCCGAACGAGCAAGCCGAAGTTCCGCATCGATGCGGCGAACGAGCTCATCGCCGATGTGCCCGAGATCCGCGACAAGGTCTCGCTGCAGTCGCTGGCCACGTCGCGGCTCGGCAAGGACGTCGTCGATCTGCTGGATGCCGGCGTCGCGTACGGTGACGTCGAGATCCTCCGCGACGTCGAGTGGCGCATCGCGCCGGGGGAGCGCACCGGCATCCTCGGCGTGAACGGTGCGGGCAAGTCCACTCTGCTCGGCCTCGTCGCCGGCACCATCGAACCCACCAGCGGTCGAGTCAAGCGCGGTAAGACGGTGCAGGTGCGCACTCTCACCCAGCGCATCGACGAACTCGAGCAGCACTGGAACGACCCTGTCCGCACCGTCATCGCCGGGCTCCGGACGGAGTACACCTTCGGCACCGGATCCAAGTCGCAGGACCTCACGCCGGGGCAGCTCCTCGAGCGGCTGGGATTCTCATCCGCTCAGCTGTCGACGCAGGTCAAGGACCTCTCGGGCGGTCAGCAGCGGCGCCTGCAGCTGTTGCTCGTGCTGCTCGACCAGCCGAACGTGCTGATCCTCGACGAGCCGACCAACGACATGGACACCGACATGCTCGCCGCGATCGAGGACCTCCTCGACTCGTGGCCCGGCACGCTGCTCGTCGTCAGCCACGACCGGTACTTCCTCGAGCGCGTCACCGACCAGCAGTACGCCGTGATGGGAGGCCACCTGCGGCACCTGCCCGGCGGCGTGGACGAGTATCTGCGCCTTCGCGCGGCATCCGCCCCGGGTGAGGCCGCGAAGACGCCGGCCGCTTCCAAGACCCCGACGCTCTCCGGCGCAGACCTGCGCGCCGCCCAGAAGGAGATCGCGGCCCTGGAGCGGAAGATCCAGAAGCTCACGCAGCAGATCGACAAGGCCAAGCACGGCCTCGTCGACCACGATCAGTCCGACTATGCGGGCCTCGCCGAGAAGATGAAGAGCATCGCGGCGCTGGAGGCCGAGGTCGAGGAGAACGAGATGCGCTGGCTCGAGCTCAGTGAGCAGCTCGATTGAGTGTGTGACGCGTTCGTGACACCGTGACGCTCTGTGACAGATGGATTCCGCATCGACACGGTCGCCTGCTTACCGTTGAGGCATCCCACCAGGAAGGTTCTGTCCATGTCTCGTCGTATCGTCTCCGCTGTCGCCGCGCTCGCCGCGCTCCCTCTCGTGATCGGCCTGGCCGGCTGCGCCACAGCCTCCGAGAACCCGGGCGGTGGCGAGAACGAGGTCGTCAAGATCGGCGTCGTCGGCAAGTCCGATGAGCAGTGGCCCGCATTCGTGGATGCCGCGGCCGAAGAGGGCATCACCGTCGAGCTCGTCGACTTCGGCTCGTACGAGCAGCCGAACCCCGCGCTGACCGAGGGCGAGCTCGACCTCAACCAGTTCCAGCACATCGTGTACCTCGCGCAGTACAACGAGGCCTCGGGTGAGGATCTCACCCCGATCGGATCGACCGCGATCTACCCGCTGGGCCTGTACTCGCAGAAGTACGACGACGTGAAGGACATCCCGAAGGGCGAGACCGTCGCCGTTCCCGATGACGCCTCCAACCAGGCACGCGCACTGCTCGTGCTGCAGTCCGCGGGCCTCATCGAGCTGAAGAGCGGCGGCACGATCTTCTCCGACCTCGCGGACGTCGACGAGTCGGCATCCAAGGTCAAGGTCCAGGCCCTCGAGGCCGCGCTCATCCCGACCTCGCTTCCCGACGTCGCCGCCGCGATCATCAACAACGACTTCGTCACACAGGCTGGTCTCTCCTTCGAGGACGCGATCGCGCAGGACGACCCGTCCGACCCGAACGCGCTGCCGTACGTGAACATCTTCGCGGCGCGCGCCGACGATGCCGAGAACGAGACATACCTGAAGCTCGTGGAGATCTTCCAGACCGATGAGGACGTGCAGGCGGGTCTGCTGAAGTCCTCCGGCGACACTGCGGTTGCGCTGCAGACGCCTGTCGCCGACCTCGTCGAGTCGCTGAAGACGGTCCAGAAGGACGTTGCGGCCAACGGCTGATCAGCACACCGTGAAAGAATCGGGCGGCGCCTTCGTGCCGCCCGATTCTTACGTCCAGCTCAGAGAACCACCGGAGAACCCATGCCGATCGTGACACTCGAGAACGTCTCCAAGGCGTATCCGCCGTCGAGCCGCGACGCGCAGCCCACCGTCGCGGTCGACGATGTGTCCCTGCAGGTCGAGAAGGGCGACGTCTTCGGCATCATCGGCTACTCGGGCGCCGGCAAGTCGACTCTCGTCCGCCTGATCAACGCGCTCGAGCCTGCCACCGACGGGACGATCACCGTCGACGGCACCGACATCACAGCCCTGAGCGAACGCAACCTGCGCGGAGTCCGCAGCGGCATCGGCATGATCTTCCAGCAGTTCAACTTGTTCGCCGCGAAGTCGGTTCGTGCGAACGTCGCCTATCCGCTCAAGCTCGCCGGGTGGTCGAAGCCCGACATCGACGCGCGCGTCACAGAGCTGCTGTCGTTCGTGGGGCTCAGCGACAAGGCCCGTGCGTATCCGGAGCAGCTCTCCGGCGGTCAGAAGCAGCGGGTCGGCATCGCCAGGGCTCTGGCCACCCGGCCGGCCATCCTGCTGGCCGATGAGGCGACCAGCGCCCTCGATCCGCAGACGACCCACGAGGTGCTCGACCTGCTCAAGCGGGTGAACCAGGAGCAGGGCGTCACGATCGTGATCATCACGCACGAGATGGACGTCATCCAGACCATCGCCACGAAGGTCGCCGTGATGGATTCCGGTCGCGTGATCGAGCAGGGCGAGGTCTTCGAAGTGTTCTCGAACCCGCAGCATCCGGCGTCTCAGCGGTTCGTCGGAACCGTCATCAAGGGCATTCCTTCGCCGGCGGAGAGCGCCGTGCTGCGCGAGCGGCACCGCGGCCGCATCGTCACCTTCTCGTTCCGTGACGGCGACTCATCCCAGGCCCAGGTCTTCCTCGACCTCGCCGCCGCAGGGCTGGAGTTCGAGCTGATCTACGGCGGCATCAACGACATCAGAGGTCGCGCGTTCGGTCACCTCACGCTCGCCATCCGAGGGGCGGATGCCGCGATCGACAGCGCCCTCGCCCAGATCGGCTCGCACGTGACGGTGACCGAGATCACGGAAGAGTCCGGATTCGACGGGGCCGGATTCGACGGGGAGGTGCGCTGATGGATCGCCTCATCGAACTGCAGAGCGAGTTCTGGCAGGCCGCTGTCGAGACGCTGTACATGACGTCGTTCGCACTCGTGCTCGGCGGCATCCTGGGCCTCGTCATCGGCGTCGCCACCTACGCCACGCGAACAGGCGGCGTGCTGCCGAACCGCCCGGTGTACCTGGTGGTCAACCTCCTCATCAACTTCTTCCGGCCGATCCCGTTCGTGATCTTCCTCGCCGTGCTGCAGCCGTTCACACGGGTCGTCGTCGGGACGGGTATCGGCGTGACGGCAGGAGCGTTCGCGATCGGCATCGCCGCATCGTTCGCCATCGGTCGAATCGTCGAGCAGCATCTCGTCTCCGTGCCACCCGGTGTCGTCGAGGCGGCCCGGGCGATGGGGGCAGGGCCGTGGCGGATCCTCTTGACCGTCGTCATCCCCGAGGCGCTCGGGCCCCTGATCCTCGGCTACACGTTCATCGTCGTCGCGGTCATCGACATGACGGCGATGGCCGGAGCGATCGGCGGCGGAGGACTGGGTGCGTTCGCCCTGATCTACGGCTTCCGCCAGTTCGAGCCTGTGGTCATGTGGGCCGCGATCGTCCTGATCGTCGTGTTCGTGCACCTCGTGCAGATGCTCGGCACGTGGCTGGCGCGCCGGGTGATGCGCCGCTGAGCGTCAGCGCGGCGCGTACTGCAGAGTGCGACGCGTGACGAACTCGCGCGGCTGACCGCTGAGCGGGTCGACGAAACGCAGTTCGCGGGCGAGAAGCTGCAGAGGGCGATCGTGGTCGTCCGGGCGTTCGTCCGTGAGGATGGGGTAGAGGTTGTCGTGCAGGATGCCGGCACCGATGCTCGCCAGGTGCACGCGCAGCTGGTGCATCTTGCCGGTGTGCGGACGCAGCAGTGTGTGGATGACGTCATCGTCGGCGTCGATGAGCTCGATCAGCGTCTCGGAGTTCGGCTCACGCGCGGCATCCACCTCGACGCATACCTGCGCGCGGAGCTTCTCGATGTGCAGCCGCACCGTCGTGGGGAACGGGTTCACCCACCCGGCGGGCTTGGCCGAGACCGCTTCGTACACCTTCTCGATCGAACGGCGCTGGAACAGCATCTGGTAGGCGCCGCGCGTCTGCGGTCGCGTCGAGAACATCAGCAGGCCGGCGGTGTGACGGTCGAGCCGGTGGATCGGGGCGAGGTCGGGGTTGTCGAGTTCGCGGCGCAACCGGATCAGCGCCGAGTTCTGCACGTACTTGCCCGCGGGGGTCGTGGGAAGGAAGTGCGGCTTGTCGACGACGAGCAGGTCATCGTCCTGATGCAGGATCTCGTGTTCGAACGGGATCTCGAGCTCGACCGGTGGCTCACGGTAGTACCAGACGAACTCCTCGGCGCCGAGGGCGGTGTCGCGCGTCAGCGCCGAGCCGTCGAAGGCGACGATCTCGCCGCGGTCGAAGCGCTCGCGCAGGCGCTCGGAGTCGAGGTGGAAGAACCGCTCGACCATGTAGGCACTCACCGTCGGCCACGGGCCTGTGAGCGGCACGTGCAACCGGGTGGCGCCGACGCCATCGCGTACTGGCAGCGGCGATCGCATCGCCATCAGAGTGCAACCATCACTAAACGTGCCATCACGAGTCGAAGCTCAGGCTGAGCTTGCGCAGCAAAGCAGCCATTCGCTCGCGGTCGGCGCGGGAGAGCGCTTTGAGGAGCTCGGCTTCCACGTCGACGAGGCGGGTGATCGCGGCATCCACGCGGATGCGCCCGTCATCGGTGAGGGTGACCAGCACGCTGCGCCCGTCGCCGGGGTCGGCCTCGCGGCGCACGAAACGGCGCCCGACGAGCCGATCGATGCGGTTGGTCATGGTTCCGCTGGACACGAGGGTCTGCTGCAGGAGCTGCTTGGGGGACAGCTGGAACGGTGCGCCTGCACGGCGCAGGGCAGACAGCACATCCCACTCCCAGTGCTCGATGTCGCTGCGGCGGAACACATCGCGCCGCGCGCGGTCGAGATGCTTCGAGAGCCGGTCCATGCGCGAGAGAACCTCGAGCGGCGAGAAGTCGAGGTCGGGGCGCTGGGTGTTCCACGCGCCGACGATCCGGTCGACCTCGTCTGCTTCGCTCATCCCTCCATTATCCGATGCCCGGGTTCGACCACTCGACGGGCTCAGGGCTCGACGACGGCTCAGGGATCGAGCAGGGCTCAGACGAACATCACACGGGGTTCGGGGTTGTCGATGTATTCGCGCCCGAGGGGGCTGCGCCAGTGCAGGACGCCGTCCGGATCCTGTTGGACCGTCCACCGATGTCGTTCGTCGACGTCGGGGTGCTTGAGCGGGTGGTGGCTGTTGCAGAAGCAGGCGAGGTTGCAGAGTTCGGTCTTTCCGCCGAGTGCCCAGTCGCAGTTGTGGTCGAGCTGACACCGCGAGGTCTTGGCGCGGCATCCGGGGAACCGGCAGTGCTGGTCTCGGGCCCGAAGGTACTTCTTCATTCGGCTCGACGGGACGTAACTGTCGACGTTGGTGACCATCCCACTCGGATCGAGGAACAAGCGGGAGAAGCTGGGCGCCCGGCCGGCGAGGCTGCGGGCGATGTCGGGGTGGACCGGGCCGATGCCATCGAGTTCGGCCATCATGTCGTCGCGTCCGGTGAGGGTGCTCGCTGCGATCGTCACCTGGACGGTGGGGCGGAAGGCGTCCTTGTCGGTGCCGATGGTCGTGGACGGCACGGCGGTGAGCAGCAGGTCGCAGAACAGGTCGGCTCGGCGCTGATCCATCGTCCGGTCGTCGTCCATCAAGGCGGCCATCGCCGTTAGCCGGTCGAAGATCGCGTACGCGAGGACCTCAGGAATTGCCGCGATGAACTGTGCGATGGCGTCTGCCGTCGGCCTGACGCTCACTTCGCGCTCTTCGCGCGCCTCTCGGTGCGCTTCCTCCTGCGTGACGGGCTGCAGTCGCGCGGTCACCGCCCGGGCGTGCGTCCGAGTGCGCGGAGCCGTCGTCTCGCTGGCGTAGGGGAGCACATCGTGCTCGTACGCAGCCCGCAGCGTCGCGCCGTCATCCGCGGAGTCGACTTCACGGGGCGCGGCTTCGAGGATCACTTCGGCGTGGCGTCGACTGATCCGCCCCTCGTGCAGCGCGCGCATCGTTTCGGGGAATCCGCTCACCAGCGCCGCGGCGTTGGAGAACTGCACGGACATGGTGCCCGGAGAGACCTGACCTGCCGCAGCGAACTCAGCGACCATCGATCGCTCCGCCATCGAACTGTGCACGATCTTCGGGCCGGCTTCATACTCGAGCAACTCGGCCCGTTCGGCGAGCACCTCGACGCGGCGTGCTTCGAGGGCGGCGATCTGCGCACCGAGGTCGACCCATTCATCCAGCAGAGCCGCACGGCGCTCGTCGGCGTCGACGCCGTGCGCTGATTGCTCCGCGGTGAGGATCATACGTCTATTATCGAACAAAACTTCGATAAATGCAAGAGACATTCCGCGGAATTCCGCGGAATTCGTGACGTCAGCGAGACCGAGCCCATGCTTCGATCCAGTGGATCGCATTGACCTCGGTCAAAATGCCCCGGCTCACCCGTGGCAGACTTGTCTGGCAGCCCGATGGGCTGCGGTCCGCCGTGGTGTAATGGCAGCACGACAGCCTTTGGAGCTGTTAGGTCTAGGTTCGAGTCCTGGCGGCGGAGCATGACCGAGAACAGACTCGCCATCGTCGTCCTTGCTGCAGGACAGGGCACCCGGATGAAGTCCAGGCTGCCCAAGGTGCTGCACCCGATCGCCGGGCGCCCGCTCGTCGGGCATGTGCTCACCACGGCATCCCATCTGGGAGCAGAGCACGTCGAGGTGGTCGTCCGTCACGAGCGCGACCGCGTGGTCGAGGTGCTCTCGGAGCAGTATCCGGATGCCGTGATCGTCGACCAGGACGACATCCCCGGCACGGGGCGTGCCGTGCAGGTCGCCATCGACGCCCTGCCTGACGACTTCACAGGGGACGTGCTCGTCCTCTCCGGCGACGTGCCTCTGCTCGAGGCAGGCACGCTGCAGGCGCTCGTCGACGCGCACCGCGCGGCCGCGGCATCCGCCACTGTTCTCAGCGCGCTGCTGGATGACCCGACCGGGTACGGCCGTGTCATCCGCGACGACAGCGGCACAGTCGCCCGCATCGTCGAGCAGAAGGATGCCACCGCCGACGAGGCGGCTGTCACCGAGATCAACTCCGGTGTGTACGTCTTCCGCGCGGCCTCGCTGCGCACCTTCCTGACGAAGCTCGACCAGAACAACGCACAGGGCGAGCTCTATCTCACCGATGTGATCGGACTGCTGCGGGGGGCGCAGGAGACCGTCGCCGCCGAGATCGCGGCCGACACCGCGGCCACGTTCGGGGTGAACGACCGCGTGCAGCTCGCCGAGGCCGGGCGCGTGCTCAACGATCGCATCGTCCGCCGCTGGCAGCGCGAGGGCGTCACGATCGTCGACCCGTCGACCACCTGGATCGACGACGACGCCAAGCTCGCCCCCGACGTCACCCTGCTTCCGAACACCTACATCGCCGGCGCCACCGTGGTCGAGTCCGGCGCAATGATCGGCCCCGACACGTCGCTGCTGGACTGCGAGGTGGGTGAGGATGCGGTCATCCGCCGCTCCGACGCGACGCTCGCCGTGTTCGGCGCCGGCGTCACGGTCGGCCCGTTCGCCTACGTCCGCCCCGGCACCGTGCTCGGTGCGAAGGGGAAGATCGGTACGTTCGTCGAGACGAAGAACTCTCAGATCGGTGCTGGAAGCAAGGTCCCGCACCTGTCGTACATCGGCGACACGACCATCGGCGAGCGGGTGAACCTCGGCGCCGGCGCCATCACCGCGAACTACGACGACATCGTCAAGCACCGCACCGAGATCGGCGATGAGGTGCACACCGGCTCGCACAACGTGTTCGTCGCGCCCGTTAGGATTGGTGACGGTGCGAAGACCGGAGCAGGAGCGGTCGTCCGCAAGGACGTTCCCGCCGGAGCTCTGGCCCTCAGCGTCGCCCCTCAGCGCAATGTCGAGGGGTGGGTCGAGAAGAATCGGGCCGGTACGGGAGCCGCTGAAGCAGCGGTTCGTGCCAGCAAAGCCGCAAACAGCGAAGCTGCAGAGTAAGGCAGGTCATGGGCCAGAAGAAGAAGACCGTTGCGCTTGATCGAGACAACGGTGTGGCCCCCGGCCTCATCGCCAAGACCAAGAAGCGCCTCGTCGTCGCCGGTGGCCGTTCGCACCCCGAGCTGACCCACGCGGTCGCCGCGGGCCTGGGCACCCAGGTCGCACCCGTCGAGCACCGCACGTTCGCCTCCGGTGAGATCTATTCGCGCTTCGAGGTCTCGATCCGCGGCTGCGATCTGTTCCTGATCCAGACCTTCGGCGAGCCGGTCAACGAGTGGCTCATGGAGACGCTCATCATGATCGACGCGGCCAAGCGCGCCTCGGCGAAGCGCATCACGGTCGTCGCGCCGTACTACCCGTACTCCCGGCAGGACAAGAAGGGCCGCGGCCGCGAGCCGATCAGCGCCCGTCTGGTCGCCGACCTGCTCAAGACCGCCGGTGCGGACCGCGTCATGAGCGTCGACCTGCACGCGGCTCAGATCCAGGGATTCTTCGACGGCCCCGTCGACCACCTGTTCGCCAAGCCGGTGCTGCTCGAGCACTTCAGGGCGAACCTGACGGCCGAGGACCGTGAGACGCTCACGATCGTCTCGCCCGACATGGGGCGCGTGCGCGTCGCCGACACGTGGTCCGACAGCCTGGACGCACCGCTCGCGATCATCCACAAGCGGCGCGACCCCAAGGTCGCCAACCAGGTCTCCGTGCACGAGATCGTCGGCGCGGTCGACGGCCGCACCTGCCTCCTCGTCGACGACATGATCGACACCGGTGGGACGATCGTGAAGGCAGCGCAGGCGTTGAAGGCCAACGGTGCCCGACGCGTGATCGTCGCCGCCACCCACGCCATCTTCAGCGACCCGGCCAGCGAGCGCCTGCAGGACGCCTCGATCGACGAGGTCGTCGTCACCGACACGATCCCGCTCACCGATTCCCGCAAGTGGGACAACTTGACGATCCTCCCGATCGCTCCGCTGCTCGCTCGGGCCATCCACGAGGTCTTCGAAGACGGCTCCGTGACGAGCATGTTCGGCGGCGACGCGTAGGCGTCGGGTCCGCACAGCGAAGCGAGACCAGGACACAGCCCGCGCATAGCGGCCCGACCTACGCTCGATCCCATGATCAGCCAGGCCGTATCCCCGACCGTTCGCACGGGCGCCGCCGTCGCCGGCATCGCCGGGATGCTCGTGCTGGCCGGATGCTCCGGCGCAGCCGACGCCGAGGACGTCCCCGCCGACTCTGGTTCGACGGTTGACTCGACGGCATCCGCATCCGGCGAGTACGCGGACGGCACCTACACGGCAGAAGGGTCGTACCAGACCCCGGAGACGGTCGAGCAGATCTCCGTCACCCTCACCCTCGCCGACGGCGTCGTCACCGACGTCGAGGTCACCGGTGACCCGCAGGCGCGTGAGACGGAGCAGTACCAGGGGGAGTTCGTCGCCGGCATCGCCGAAGAAGTGGTCGGTGTGCCGCTGGACGAACTGAACGTCAGCCGCGTGGCCGGCTCGTCGCTCACCAGCGGCGGCTTCAATGCCGCGGTCGAGGACATCAAGGACCAGGCCGCAGCCTGACATGTCCACGTGGCGATTCGACGCGATCGGCACGCGCTGGGAGATCGACACCGTCGAACCGCTCTCGACTGAGCAGCGAGCACGCGTCGCCGCGGTCATCTCGGGATTCGATGCGACATGGTCGCGCTTCCGCGCGGACTCTCTCGTGTCACGTCTGTCGGTCTCCGGCGGTTCCGTCGAGACGCCGGCGGATGCCACGGCCATGCTCGACGCGTACCTGGAGCTGTCCGATGCGACAGCGGGGGCGGTCAACCCGCTCATCGGCGAGAGTCTGAACGCCCTCGGCTACGACGCTGCGTACTCGTTCTCGGCGCACGAGCCCGCGCCGGCACCGGGTGATTGGCAGAGTCTCCTCAACTGGGACGAGGAGCGACTCGTCCTGGCATCCGCCGCTCTGATCGACGTGGGCGCGCTCGGCAAGGGTCGGCTCGTCGATCTCGTGACGGCGGCGCTCGACGACCACGATGGCGGTCTCGTCGTGGATGCCTCCGGCGACCTGACCGTCCGAGGGGAGTCCAGGGTGGGGCTGGAGCATCCGTTCGACCCGTCGAAGGCCATCGGCATCGCGACGATCCGCGACCAGGCGCTGTGCGCGTCGGCGACGAACCGTCGCGCATGGGGAGACGGACTGCACCACGTGCTCGACGCGCGCACCGGGGTCCCTGTGCGGACCTGGGCCGCCACGTGGGCGTTCGCCTCCGACGCCATGCGGGCGGATGCCATCGCGACCGCGCTGTTCTTCGACGGCGGGCCGGCCCTCGCGGAGCAGTGGGGCGTCGAGTGGGTGCGGATGAGTACCGCAGGCATCGCCGAACGATCCCCGAACGCGCCGGTGGAGCTGTTCATGCGGAAGGATTGAGCTCGTGACTTCATTCACCTCGATACGTCAGCGGGTGCTCGCCGTCCTCGGTGCCGTTTCCATGTACCGGCTTGCTCTGACCGGCCTGGCCACCCTCGCCGGCATCGCGTTCGTCCTGTCGCTGTTCGGACTGGTCGGCCCCCAGCCGCTCGAACTCGTCGTCTCGTTCGTGGTGCTCGCGATCGTGATCTCGGCAGTGGATGCCGCGGCACAGCGTCTGCTGCGCCTGCCGTGGCGTGTGGAGTCCTCACTGGTGACGGCGCTGATCCTGCTGTTCGTGATGCGCCCCGGCGCGGATGCGGCAGCGCTGGTGGGGCTGGCGCTCGCCGGCGCGCTCGCCAGCGTCTCGAAGTACCTCATCGCCTGGCGCGGACGCCACATCTTCAACCCCGCGGCGTTCGGCGCGGCCGTCGTCTCGATCGCCGGATCATTCGGCGCGTTCGAATGGCTGGGAACATCCGCCTCCTGGTGGGTGGGCAGCCCGGCCATGACGATACCTGTCGCCCTTCTCGGGCTCACCCTGCTGTGGCGCATCGAGAAGGTGCGCGTCATTCTCGTGTTCCTGCTCATCGCCGTCGGCGCATCGGTGGTTCGTCAGGCCGTCCAGGCGCAGCAGTTCGGCATCGAGTTCGAGGTGTCAACGGCGCTGTCGTTCGCCGTGCTGCAGTCGCCGTACCTGTTCCTGGGCGCGTTCATGGTTTCGGAGCCGCTGACGAGCCCGCCGCGGCGCTGGCAGCAGTTCTGGGTGGCAGGCCTCGTCGGCGTCCTGGCCGGCTGGCCGATCGCCGTCGGCGATCTGTTCACCCTCGGCCAGGAGCGGGCGCTGCTCATCGGCAACCTGCTCGCGCTGACCTTCGCATTGCGCGGGTCGGTGCGCCTCACGCTCGAGAAGCGCGAGTTCATCACGCCGACTGCGCAGGAGCTCACGTTCCGCGCGAAGGGGAAGCTGCGGTTCCTGCCCGGCCAGTACCTCGAACTCGACGTGCCGCATCACCGCCCCGATGCGAGGGGCACGCGCCGCGAGTTCAGCATCGTCTCGGCGCCGGCGGATCTGCCTGCACTGCGGATCGCCTACAAGAACGGCGATCAGAAGCATCCATCGTCGTACAAGCGCGCACTCGCGGACGCCGAAGCAGGCACTGTGCTCGCGGTCACCGGCACATGGGGCGACTTCCTGCTGCCGAAGAATGAGGCGCCGGTGCTTATGGTCGCCGCCGGCATCGGCGTGACCCCGTTCGTGTCGCAGCTTCGTCAGCTGCAGGCCGAGGGAATCAGCCGCGACGTGGTGCTCGTGTACGTGGCATCCGAGGCTTCAGAACTCGCATTCCGCGCCGAACTGGAGGCGACGGGCGTGCCGACGGTCGTGTTCACTCGCGACCGGCCGGCGGATCTGCCAGCGCACTGGACGTGGGCGGAGGGCATCCGTCTGGATGCCGAAGGCCTCGAACGCGTCGTGCCGGACATCTCATCGCGGCACACCTTCATCTCCGGTCCGCCGCGACTGATCGCCGACCTCGCACCCGCGCTGCAGAAGGCCCACTCGGTGACCACCGACGCCTTCGCCGGGTACTGAGTCCCGTTCGCTGCTAGGCGGTGGCCCGAGGGTTCAGCGGGAACCGCACGGTGAACGTCGTGTCTCCGGGCTCCGACTCGACGGCGATCGTGCCGTGGTGTCCCTCGACGATGGCCTTCGCGATCGCGAGCCCGAGTCCGGTGCCCCCGGTCTGCCGTGCTCGAGAACTGTCGCCGCGGGCGAACCGTCCGAACAACTGATCGCGTACCGCCGGCTCGATCCCCGGTCCGTCGTCGTGCACGCGGATCACCGCCTGATCGCCCTCGCGCGCGACGCGCAGTGTGATCGCCGTGCCGGCGGGGGTGTGCGTCCTGGCGTTGGCGAGCAGGTTCGCGACGACCTGGTGCAGGCGGCCGGCGTCGCCGAGCATGAGGATGGGTTCGGCCGGCACATCGATGTTCCACACGTGCTCAGGGCCGGTCGGCCGGGCGTCCGACAACCCCTCCAGCGCCAACTGAGTGAGATCCACAGTGCCGTGCACGAGCTCCTGACCCTCGTCGAGGCGTGCCAGCAGAAGCAGATCCTCGACCAGGCGGGTCATGCGCAGCGACTGCGCCTGGATTCGCTCGAGCGCCGTCTCGGTGCCGGCGGCATCGGCCGCGGCATCCGTCGCCTGCGCCTGCCTGATCGAGCGCAGTGAGAGCTCGGAGTACCCGCGGATGGATGCCAGGGGAGTGCGCAGCTCATGGCTGGCGTCGGCGACGAACTTGCGCATGAGCGCCTCGTTCCGCTGCCGAGCCGCGAGCGAATCGTTGACGTGATCGAGCAGCTTGTTCAACGACGCGCCGACGATCCCCGTCTCGGTGCGTGGATCTGCCTCTGCCGCAGGGACGCGCTCGGTGATCTCGACCTCGCCGCGGTCGAGGGGCTGATTCGCCACCCGCGTCGCGGTCTGCGCCACCGCGCGGAGAGGGCGCAGGCTGTAGCGGATCGTCACGGCCGTCGTCAGCGCGAGCAGGATGAGCCCGCCGAGCGTCGCGAGCGTGATCACGGTGAGCAACTGGGCCATCGTGCTCTGGATCTCGGTGCGGGGGAGGCCGGTGACGATGCCGACGCCGTTGCGCTGGGTGACAGTGATGAGGAACGAGCCGACGCCCTCCAGGTTCACGGAGGCTTCCGGTGACGATTGCACGGCTTCGTTCAGCTTCAGGAGTTGATCCCTGGTGAGATCGATCGTCTTGTCCGACGTCACGACGACGCCGGTCGCGCCGTCCGGCGAGGCGATGGCCAGCAGCAGCCCGGGGCCCTGGAAATGCTGGCCGGACAGCGCCTTCTGCGCCGTCACCGGCTCGCCCGACGCCGCGGAGTAAAGCGTCTGCTGCGCGACGAGATAGGTGGTCTGGTTGGAGGTGGCCTTCACCTGGTCGAGCAGACGCCCCTCCAGCGCCGTCCCCAGCGTCGCGCTGGTGATGACGGCGACGATGATGAGGATGAGTGACACGAACCCGATGACGGCGGTCATCAGCCGCGTCTGCAGGGTCAGCGGACGGTGCATCCTCGTCATCGCGAAAGGCTTTTTCACTGCGGGGCCTTGATCATGTACCCGACGCCGCGGACGGTGTGCAGGAGCGGCGTGCGCCCCGCGTCGATCTTCTTGCGCAGGTACGAGATGTACAGTTCGACGACCGAGGACTTGCCGCCGAAGTCGTAGCTCCAGACGCGGTCGAGGATCTGCGCCTTCGACAGGACGCGCCGCTCGTTGCGCATGAGATAGCGCAGCAGCTCGAACTCCGTCGCGGTGAGCTCGATCTCGGTGCCGTCGCGCTCGACCTCATGGCTGTCCTCATTGAGCGTGAGGTCGCCGACGCGCAGGATCGACTGGCCGTCGTCGACCGTGGCGACGCCGGTGCGACGGATGATGGCGCGCAGGCGCGCGATGACCTCCTCCAGGCTGAAGGGCTTGGTGACGTAGTCGTCTCCGCCCGCGGTGAGACCCGCGATGCGGTCGCCGACGGCATCCTTCGCCGTCAGGAACAGAACGGGCACGAGGTTGCCCGACTCGCGCAGCCGCCGCAGCACGCTCATGCCGTCGAGATCGGGCATCATGATGTCGAGCACGAGGGCGTCCGGCTCGAACTCGCGGGCGACCTGCAGCGCCTCGAGGCCGGACGATGCCGTCCGCACCTCCCAGCCCTCCATCCGCAGGGCCATCGCCAACAGATCGGTGAGCATCTGCTCATCGTCGACGGCGAGGATGCGCAGCGGGGATCCGTCGGGGCGGTGGAGTTCGGGCAGCTCAGAGGTCATGACTTCATTCTGAGGAATCACCTATGCGATTTCTATGGAGAACGCTATGCGTGGTCTGTGAGTCCTCGCACTGATAGGAATCTCATCGTCCGATCATCTGCTGCCCATACGCGCCCTCCTTAACTTCAGATCGAGCCCGGGACGATCCCGGCCGAAGGAGTGAGATGTACGCAAGATATCTGCGGCGAGAGATCGCCGGACGCAAGAAGCAGACGGTGATCGTCGCGGTCGGTCTCGCTATCGCGATCGCCCTCGTGATCGTCGTGAATGCGCTGACCGCCGGGGTGCGCGATGCGCAGGCGCAGGCGCTGGAGTCGGTGTACGGTGTCGGCACCGACCTCACGGTCACCGGTGAGGCGACCGAGCCGGGCGAGGGCGGCGGTGCGCGCTTCGATTTCGAAGCGGATGCCGGCGAGAGCGCCGATGACACCACGACGATCAGCCAGTCGCGTCTGATGGCCGACATGATGCGCGGCACGCTGGACGCCTCGGTGCTCGAGGACGTCCTCGGCACGGAAGGCGTCGCCGCGGCATCCGCGGCACTGAGCCTGACCAATACGACGTTCACCGGTGAGATGCCGGCCGGCGGGGCCGCCGATCAGACCGCGCAGGGCGCGCCCGGCGAGGGTCAGCCGTCGCAGGGCGGTCCGGATGGGAACGGCGGCAGCTCGTTCGGCGTCGACTCGTTCTCCGTCCTCGGAATCGACCCGACGGCGTCGGCGATCGGCCCGCTCGCCTCGGTCGAGGTGAGCGACGGCCGCGGCCTCGGCGCTGACGACTCTGATTCCCTCGTGGCCCTGGTCGACAGTTCGTACGCGACCACGAACGAGATCGCCGTCGGAGACACGATCGACGTCGCCGGCTCCGACGTCGAGGTGATCGGCATCGTGTCGTCGACGTCGGATGCCGCGGACACCGCAGCAGACGTGTACCTCCCGCTGACGACGGCGCAGAGCCTCGCCGATCTGGAGGGCGTCGTCTCCACGGTCTACGTGCAGGCGGACTCCGCCTCGGAGATCGACGGGGTCCAGACGGCGCTCACGGACTCGCTCGACGACGTCACGGTCAGTTCGCAGTCCGAGCTCGCGGCCACCGTCTCGGGCTCGCTCACGAGCGCGACCGCGATGATCACGAACCTCGGCACCTGGCTGTCGGTCATCGTCCTCGTGGTGGCGCTGCTGCTGGCGGTGCTGCTCACGATGTCGGGCGTCTCTCGCCGTACGAGGGAGTTCGGAACGCTGAAGGCCATCGGTTGGTCCGACGGCCGGGTCGTGCGCCAGGTAGCGGGCGAGTCCATGGTCCAGGGGCTGATCGGCGGGGTCGCAGGACTCGTACTCGGCATCTGCGGCATCGTCCTCGTGAACGTGATCCAGCCGACGATCTCGGCATCCTCCTCAGCGATGGAGAACGGCACGAGCGGCGGCATGGGGCGTCCGACAGGGGGGATGTTCCAGCAAGCCGCCGCCGCTGACATCGTCCTGACGGCACCGTTCACCCCGACAGTCATCCTCGCCGCCGTCGGCATCGCCGTGCTCGGCGGCGTCATCGCCGGCGCATTCGGCGGCTGGCGAGCGGCACGTCTCAGCCCGGCAGAAGCACTGCGATCCGTGTCATGACCACCCCCGAACAGAATGGACAGACAACCATGACAGACACCGCAACCACGATGGCCGCGGCTCCTCGGGCGGAGCGCCCGTCGGTGTACCGACTCGAGGGCGCCACGCGCACGTATTCGCAGAAGGACCGCATCGTCAAAGCGCTGACCGGGGTCGACCTCGAGATCCAGGAGGGTGAGTTCGTCAGCATCCAGGGCCCGACCGGCGGCGGCAAGTCGACGCTGCTCCAGCTCCTGGGTGCGTTGGATCGTCCCAGCAGCGGGTCGGTCCACCTCGGCGACGTCGAACTGGCGACGGCATCCTCCGCGCAGTTGAACCGGCTGCGATCGGAGGAGATCGGATTCGTGTTCCAGGGATTCAACCTGATCCCGACGCTGACAGCAGCCGAGAACGTGGACATGGCACTCGAGATGGCCAGGCTCGACCGCGAAGAGCGTCGCCGTCGCGTCGCGCAGGCACTGGAGCACGTCAACCTCGCCGATCGCGGAGATCATCGGCCGAGTGAGCTCTCCGGCGGTCAGCAGCAGCGCGTGGCGATCGCC
The DNA here is from genome assembly GCF_918698005.1 of Microbacterium sp. Bi121. Lineage (GTDB taxonomy): Bacteria > Actinomycetota > Actinomycetes > Actinomycetales > Microbacteriaceae > Microbacterium. The sequence continues at coordinate 6,409 of NZ_CAKKLJ010000006.1, read as the reverse complement.
CGCGCTATCGTGAAGCGCCCGAGAGTACTCCTCGCGGACGAACCCACCGGCAATCTCGACGAGGGCATGCGCGATGAGATCCTCGTTCTGCTGGAAACGCTCTGCGCGGAAGGGCTGACGCTCATCGTCGTGACGCATGACTCGGCGGTCGCCGGTCGTGCCACGCGGAGACTCCGGCTCGCCAAGGGAGTGGTGACTGACATCACCCGGTGACGGCAGGCGCCAGTCAGGATGCCCCGGTCAGCGCCTCGCTGGTCGGGGTGTCGCCGTCTCTGTCCCAGATCGTGCTCATCTCGACGAGAGCCCGCTCCGTGATCGCGATCATCGACTGGGCGGCTTTGTCGGCGTTGCCGGTCTGGATCGCCGTGGCGATGTCGACGTGCCACTGCAGTGCCTCGGTGGCCGGATACTGCGGCATCAGGTTGTACTGCGCCCGGCTGAGCAGCACCTCTTCGACGAGATGATGCAGTTGCTCGAACATCTCATTGCCGCTCAGGCGCAGGATCATCTGGTGGAACTGCAGATCCAGGCGCAGGAACTCCTCGGCGTCTCCCTGTCTGCCCGCCGCCCAGAGGCGGCCGGCGAGCCCGACGAGTTCGCCGGCCTCGTTCAGCGGCACCCTGATCGCGGCCAGTCGGGCGGCGGCCGGTTCGATCGCCCCCCGCAGCTCTGTCAGGGAACGCAGCTGTGCGACCCGGCTGGGGCCGGCGAGGCGCCAACGGATCACCTGCAGGTCGTAGGCGTTCCAGCGGGTCGCCGGCATCACGCGCACGCCGACGCGGCGCTTCGTCTCGACGAGCCCCAGCGCTTCCAATGCCCGCAGGGCCTCGCGCACGACGGGGCGTGACACGCGGAATCGGCCTTCGATCGACTCCGTGGTGAAGATCGCCCCGACGGCGATCACGCCTGAGCAGATCTCCCGCCCGAGCGCGTCGAGGACGAGGTTGCGCAGATCGCGCGCCGGTGTGAGAGCGGGATCGACGTCGATGCCCGAGGGTGTGGCCATGGCTTGATCTTATCTTTTCGATATACAGGGTTGAAAAGTATTACTTGTCATCGCTATCTTGACCACTGGGCAGATATAACGACGGGCAGATGTGACGGAACATCGGCTTGCCCCCAGGATGCCGCGCGATGACGCACGGCAGGACGGAGTCACAGTGAAGTACGGATCCAAGACCGCCCGCTTCCTCGCGGCGGCAACGACAGCAGTGATCGCCGGTGCACTCGTCAGCTGCAGCGGAGGCTCGGACATCGATCCGGAAGAGGGGATCGAGGGAACGACCATTCGCGTCACCCTCGCGAACCACGTCTGGACGGAGACGATCAAGGACCTCATTCCCCAGTTCGAGGAGGAGACCGGAGCCAAGGTCGAGCTATCCCAGCTGGCCGAGGATCAGCTCTCCGACCAGTACAACGTCAAGCTCAACGCCGGAACCGATGAGATCGACGTCCTCATGTACCGCCCCTTGCAGGAGAACAAGCTGTTCGCGAGCAACGGCTACCTCTCGGACATCACCGAGCAGGTCGAGGGCGACTCCGAGTGGGACTGGTCCGACTTCCAGTCCGGCCCCGCATCGCTGACGTCGTACGAGGACGCCGTCGTCGGCGTTCCGATCATCACCGAGCGCACCGTGCTGTACTACCGCAAGGACCTCCTCGAAGAGGCAGGACTCGAGGTGCCGACCACACTCGAGGAGCTGGATGCCGCGGCGGCCAAGATCCACGAGATGCATCCCGACGTGGCCGGCTACATCGGCCGGACGGGGAAGTCGGCAGCGGTCACCCAGTTCAGCGCATTCCTTTTCAGCTCCGGCGGAAAGTGGATTAACGACGACGGCACCTCGGCGATCGACAGCCCGGAGGCCGTGGGCGCGTACAAGTTCTACGGCGACCTGATCCGCAACCACACCGACGCGACCATCAACCCCGAGATGAGCTGGGCAGAAGCGTTCGCGGTCTTCCAGCAGGGGCAGGCCGCGTTCATCGCCGACGCAGACAGCCTCTACAAGAACATGACCGATCCGTCGCAGTCGACGGTGTCCGACCAGGTCGGATTCGCCTCGTTCCCGGAGGGCTCGGCCGGCTCCAAGCCGTACAACGTCGCAGCCTGGGCGCTGGCGATCAACGAGTCGTCGGAGAACCAGTCCGCCGCATGGCAGTTCATCCGCTGGGCGACCTCCCAGGAGGTCACGCTCGAGATGTCGAAGCTCGGCGTCATGGGCGCTCGCACGTCGATCTGGGAGGACCCGGACGCGACAGCCGACTATCCGGCCGAGCTGGTCGAGGCGATCAAGACCAACGGCGAGAACGGCGTCGGCGAGGACCGGCCGCTGGTGATCCAGGTCGCTCAGGCCCGTGAAATCGTCGGCGACCCCATCGTCGCAGCCATCTCGGGCGGAGATGTGGATGCTGCCGCCAAGAGCGCGAACTCGGCGTTCGACGAGTTCCTCGTCGAGGACTCCGAATAAACCGGACCGCTCCCGTCGTCGCCCCGGCCCAGCCGGGGCGGCGACGCCCACCACCACGGAAGCACCCATGACTGCACTTCAGACCCCCGAGCAGGTCGGGGTGGGGGAGCGCTTCAGCCGCTGGGCCAACCGGCACCGCAAATGGCTGTTCGCAGGGCCCTCCATCGCCTTCACCGTCCTGCTGCTGGCCATCCCGCTCGGATGGACCCTGTTCCTCAGCTTCACCGACGCCAAGCGGTCGGTGCGCAGGAAATTCGACTTCAACGGCCTCGAGAACTACCTCGGGGTACTCACGGACACCGAGCGCTTCTGGCCGGCGGTCTGGCGCACCTTCGCATTCACCGGTGGCGCGCTGCTGTTCGAGCTGATCCTCGGGATGATCATCGCCCTGCTGCTGTGGAAGCCCTTCCGCGGTCAGGGCGCCGTGCGCACCATCATCCTGCTGCCGCTGGTCGCGACGCCGGTCGCGGTCGGCATGATGTGGCGGCTGCTGTTCGAGCCGAACATCGGTTTCATCAACGAGATGCTCGGCTGGGTCGGCATCCCGCCCCAGCCGTGGCTCGCCGACCCGTCGACATCGCTGGCGACGCTCACGTTCGTCGACATCTGGCAGTGGACCCCGATGGTCGCCCTCATCCTGCTCGCAGGACTCACGAGCCTCTCCGAAGAGCCGCAGGAGGCGGCTAAGGTCGACGGCGCCAACGGCTGGCAGAGATTCTGGTACGTCACGGTTCCGCTCATGCGACCGGTCATCGTCGCCGCCGTCCTGCTGCGCGGAATCGATGCGCTGAAGACGTTCGACATCCTGTACGCGACCAAGGGCAAGGGCGGTGGCGCCTTCCACGACGTGGAGACGCTGAACGTCTACGCCTACGGTCTGAGCTTCGACTACAACGAGTACGGGGTGGCTTCAGCGGTGCTGATCCTGTTCTTCCTGCTCATCCTGGCCGTGATCTGGGTGCTCCAGATGCAGAGGAAGGGGCGGGAATCATGACCGCGCTCGACACCCGCACCCTCGTCACCGGCGGGGGACGACCGCCTCTGCGCCGTCGGCGTCGGATCCGCTGGACCGGCATCGGCCGATTCGTCGGGCTCGCCGTGATCGTGCTCGCCTTCCTCGGACCCATCGTCTGGATGGTGCTCGCGAGCTTGAAGCTCAACGTGCAGATCTACGACTCCAGCCAGGCGTTCATCTTCGAGCCGACGCTCGAGAACTACGGCACGGTGTTCGACCCGCGGCGTGGCAACTACCTCGTCTACATCTGGAACTCGTTCTTCGTGGCGTTCATGGCCACAGCGCTGTCGCTGGTCCTGGCCGTGCCGGCCGCCTACGCGATGAGTCGCTTCCTGATGAACAAGTCCGCGATGGTGGTGCTGCTGGCGCGCATCATCCCCGGCGTCAGCCTGCTGGTGCCGTGGTACTTCATCTTCGCCCAGCTGAAGATGACGGGCGGCTACCTGCCGCTGATCCTCTCGCACATGTTCGTCTCGCTGCCGCTGATCCTGTACATCATGATGTCGTTCTTCGATCAGCTGCCGGAGGAGCTCGAGGAATCGGGACAGGTGGACGGTCTCACGGCGATCGGCGCATTCTTCCGGATCACGCTGCCGCTGTCGATCCCCGGCATCGCGACGGCGACGATCCTGTCGTTCATCTTCTCGTGGAACAACTTCATGTTCGCCCTCGTGCTCTCCGGCAACTCGACCAAGACACTGCCGGTCGCGATCTTCGACTTCATCGGCTACGCCTCGATCGACTGGGGTGCGCTGATGGCGGCATCCGTCGTCGTCACGACACCCATCATGCTGATCGCGCTGTTCACGCAGCGGTACATCGTCTCCGGCCTCACCGCCGGTGCGACGAAGGGCTGAGCCGTGACCGAACGATCCGTGATCACACGTGTCGAATCGTTCCCCGTCGCACCGCGGTGGCTCTTCGTCCGCATCGAGACCGGCGACGGCCTCGTCGGGTGGGGAGAGGCGTCGCTCGAGGGTTACGCCGACGTCGTCCGGGCAGCCGTCGACCAGTTCGCCGCGTACCTCGTCGGACGCGACCCCGGGTTGATCGAGGACCACTGGCAGGTGCTGACGAAGAGTCAGTTCTACCGGGGCGGTGCAGTGCTGGCCAGCGCCGTCTCGGGTGTCGATCAGGCCTTGTGGGACCTCAAGGGCAAGCGACTCGGCGTGCCGGTGCACGATCTGCTCGGCGGAGCTGTGCGCGACCGCATCCGGGCATACGGCTGGGTCGGCGGTGACGACCCGGCGGAGGTCGCCGACCACATCTCGGAGCAGATCGAGACAGGGCTGACGGCGGTCAAGATGAACGCATCGGGCCGGATGAGCCGCAACGGATCGATGGCGGAACTCGACGGCGTGGTCGCCAGGGTCGCGAGCGCCCGCGAGGTGCTCGGACCGGACCGCGACGTCGCCGTCGACCTGCACGGGCGGTTCACCGTGGCGACAGCACGGCGTCTTGCGCCGATGCTCGAGCCGCTGCATCCGTTCTTCATCGAGGAGCCCGTCGTCCCCGAGAGCTCGCACATGATCGGCCGTGTGACCGACGCCACCAGCATCCCGATCGCGACGGGGGAGCGTCTCTACAACCGGCAGGAGTTCCTCCCCGTGCTCCAGGCGGGCGTCGCGATCGTCCAGCCCGATCTGTCGCATGCAGGCGGAATCTCCGAGACGCGCAGGATCGCGGCGCTGGCCGAGACCTTCGACGCCCTGCTGGCTCCGCACTGTCCCCTGGGGCCACTGGCGCTCGCCGCGTGCCTGCAGGTGGCCTTCTCGACGCCGAACCACCTCATCCAGGAGCAGTCGATCGGGATCCACTACAACACCGGGGCCGAGGTGCTCGACTACGTCGTGGACAAGGCCCCGCTGGCGTTCCAGGACGGATGCTTCCCGCTGCTCACCGGGCCAGGGCTCGGCATCGAGATCGACGAGACGGCGGTGCGCGAGGCGGCCTCTCGCTGGGAACGGTGGCAGAACCCGGTCTGGCGGCACGCCGACGGATCCGTGGCGGAATGGTGAGCTGATCGACATGACGACGGTGGACAACGACACCCTGCGCGACCGCATCGGCTCCGACCGCCTGATCGCCATCCTGCGCGGCACCGACGTCGACGCGACCGTCGCCGCCGCTCAGACGCTCATCCGCGAAGGAGTCACGACGCTCGAGGTCACGCTGACGCTCGCCGATGCTGAGGAGGCCATCGCCCAGATCGTGGCGGATGCCCCGGGTCACGCTCTCATCGGCGCCGGCACCGTGCTCACCGCGGCCGACGTCGACCGCGCCGTCGCCGCCGGAGCGCAGTTCATCGTGACTCCCACGCTGACGGCATCCGTCGAGCTCGCGATCGCCCAGGGGATCGGGGTGCTTCCGGGCGTCTACACGCCGACCGAGATCCAGCGCGGGCTCGACCTCGGTGCGGCCGCGGTCAAGCTGTTCCCGGCCTCGGCTCTCGGAGCCGGCTTCATCCAGGCCGTTCGGGATCCGTTCCCGGAGGCGCGGATCATTCCCGTCGGCGGCGTGTGGATCGAATCGATCCCGGCCTTCCTCGAGGCCGGCGCTTTCGGGTTCGGCGTCGGCGGCCCTCTGGTCGGGGACGCGGCGAGGCCCGGTGGCGACCTCGTGGCGCTGGCCCGGCGGGCGGCGGCGTTCCGGAAAGCCGTGAGGGGCTGAGATGGCCGACGCTACGACCATGCCCGCCGTCATCAAGAACGCTGACGGCGTCGAGGGGATCGAGGTCGGTCGGGTGCCGGTTCCCATTGCCGGGGCAGGGCAGGCGGTCGTGGACGTGCTCGCGACCGGGATATGCGGCACGGACGTGCACATCGCGCACGACGAGTACGCGCATGAGCGCCCAGTGGTGATGGGCCATGAGGTGCTGGGTGCGGTGTCGTCCGTCGGTTCGGCGGGGGACGGGGCGTGGGTG
>NZ_CAKKLJ010000005.1 GCF_918698005.1 Microbacterium sp. Bi121 | reverse complement strand
CTGCCCCGGAGGCCGCGGCTCCCGCCGCCCCCGCAGCCGGCACCCCGGCTCCGTCCGCCGACAAGGACGCACCGAAGCCCGGTGCGCCTCGCCCCGGCAACAACCCGTTCTCGTCCTCGCAGGGCATGGGCCAGCGTCCCGCCGGTCCCCGTCCTGGCAACAACCCCTTCGCCTCTGCGCAGGGGATGGGCCAGCGTCCGACGCCGGGCAACATCCCGCGTCCGCAGGCTCCCCGCCCCGGTGCGCCCCGTCCGGGTGCTCCGCGTCCGGGCTCGCCTCGTCCCGGCGCCCCCCGCGGCGGTCAGGGCGGTCGCCCAGGTGCTCCGTTCCAGCAGCGTTCGGGTGGCCCAGGCCGCCCGGGCGGCGGTCCGGGTGCAGGCGGCCCCGGTGCACGTCCTGGTGGCGGCTTCGCAGGTCGCCCGGGTGGCGGCGGTGGCCGCGGCCGCGGACCCGGTGGTGGAACCGCAGGCGCCTTCGGCAAGGGAGGCGGCAAGTCCAAGCAGCGCAAGTCGCGTAGGGCGAAGCGGCAGGAATTCGAGATGCGGGATGCCCCCGTCGTCGGTGGCGTCAACGTCACCCGCGGCAACGGGGAGACCATCCGCATGCGCCGCGGCGCATCGATCTCGGACTTCGCGGACAAGATCGAGACGCTGACCGGATACACGGTTCAGCCCGGAACCCTCGTCACGATCCTCTTCAACCTCGGCGAGATGGCCACGGCCACCGAGTCGCTGGACGAGGCGACCTTCGAGGTCCTCGGTGAAGAGCTCGGCTACAAGATCCAGATGGTCTCGCCCGAGGACGAGGACAAGGAGCTCCTCGAGGGCTTCGGTCTCGACCTCGAGAAGGAGCTCGACGAGGAAGACGAGGGCGACCTCGAGATCCGTCCTCCTGTGGTCACCGTCATGGGTCACGTCGACCACGGTAAGACCCGACTGCTCGACGCGATCCGCAAGACCAACGTCATCGAGGGCGAAGCCGGAGGCATCACCCAGCACATCGGTGCGTACCAGGTCTGGACCGAGCACGACGGCCACGAGCGCGCTGTCACGTTCATCGACACCCCGGGTCACGAGGCCTTCACGGCCATGCGTGCTCGTGGTGCGCAGGTCACCGACCTCGCGATCCTCGTGGTCGCAGCCGACGACGGCATCATGCCGCAGACGGTCGAGGCGCTGAACCACGCCCAGGCGGCGAACGTGCCGATCGTGGTCGCGGTGAACAAGGTCGACAAGCCGGAGGCGAATCCCGCCAAGGTGCGTCAGCAGCTCACCGAGTACGGTCTGGTCGCCGAGGAATACGGCGGAGACGTCATGTTCATCGACGTCTCGGCTCGCCAGGGCACCGGAATCCAGGAGCTCCTGGACGCCGTGCTGCTCGTCGCAGACGCGGGCCTCGACCTCACCGCCAACCCGAACAAGGCTGCGCGTGGTGTCGCCATCGAGGCCAAGCTCGACAAGGGTCGCGGTTCGGTCGCAACCGTCCTCATCCAGTCCGGAACGCTGCGCGTCGGCGACTCGATCGTCGCGGGAACGGCCTACGGTCGCGTCCGGGCGATGGCTGACGAGAATGGCGAGGCCGTCGAAGAGGCGGCGCCTTCCCGTCCGGTCCAGGTGCAGGGTCTGAACTCCGTGCCCCGTGCCGGCGACGTCTTCATCGTCACCGAGGAAGACCGCATGGCCCGTCAGATCGCCGAGAAGCGTGAAGCCGTCCAGCGCAACGCCCTGCTGGCCAAGGCCCGCAAGCGCATCTCGCTCGAGGACTTCACCCGCGCTCTCGAAGAGGGCAAGGTCGAGACGCTCAACCTCATCATCAAGGGCGACGTGTCCGGTGCCGTCGAGGCGCTGGAGGAGTCGCTGCTCAAGATCGAGGTCGACGACTCGGTGCAGCTGCGCATCATCCACCGCGGTGTCGGTGCAGTGACCGAGTCCGACGTGAACCTGGCGACGATCGACAACGCGATCATCGTGGGCTTCAACGTCCGCCCCGACCCGAAGGCCCGTGAGGCCGCGGCCCGCGAAGGCGTGGACGTGCGCTTCTACTCGGTCATCTACGCGGCGATCGACGAGATCGAGAGCTCCCTCAAGGGCATGCTCAAGCCGGAGTTCGAAGAGGTCAAGTCGGGTGTCGCCGAGATCCGCGAGGTGTTCCGCTCCTCGAAGTTCGGCAACATCGCGGGTGTCATCGTCCGCTCGGGCACGATCACCCGAAACGCCAAGGCCCGTGTCATCCGCGATGGCGTCGTGCTCGCCGATGGCCTGGCCATCGAGTCGCTGCGCCGCTTCAAGGATGACGTCACCGAGGTGCGTACGGACTTCGAGGCCGGCATCGGCCTCGGCAAGTACAACGACATCCAGATCGGCGACGAGATCGAGACGACCGAGATGGTGGAGAAGCCTCGCGGCTGATCCGATCGATCGTGAGGGGCGCCTACGGGCGCCCCTCATTCGTCACAAGAGGAGAAGGAAATGGCTGGAGAACGACAGGCCCGTCTGGCGGACCGCATCCGCGTCATCCTGGCAGAGCGTCTCGAGAAGGGACTGCGCGACCCGCGCCTGGGCTTCGTCACGCTCACCGACGTGCGCGTCTCCGGTGACCTCCAGCACGCGTCCGTCTTCTACACCGTGCTCGGCACGGAAGAGGAGCGCGTCGCCAGCGGAGCCGCACTGGCGTCCGCGACGGGGATGCTCCGCAGCGAAGTCGGCCGTCAGCTGAGCACGCGTCTGGTGCCGACGTTGGAGTTCATCCCCGATGCGCTCCCGGAGAACGCAGACAACATCAGCGCACTGCTGCGTCAGGCGCAGGAGCGGGATGCCGAGGTCGCCAAGCTCGCATCATCGGCGCAGCACGCCGGCGATGCCGACCCGTACCGCGTCGAGCCGACCGACGACGAAGAGCGCTAGCCGTATCACCCCTCCCTTGATACCCTGAACGGCACTGTCGGCATGCCGGCGGTGTGCGATCAGGATTTCGGGGGGAATCGATCCGGTGACGACGGTGTGGCAGGACGACCTGCGGCTCGGACAGCATTCGACCGATGAGCGCGAGCTCACGGCCGACATCGCGGCCGGACTGCTGTCGGACGAGCTGCCTACGGCTCCGCACGTCATCACCCGTCTGCTGCGCGGACTGAACGGCGACGTCCTCGCCGTGCGCGAAGCAGCAGCGGCACTCTCGGGCGCTCATCGCTCCGGTCAGCGGATGCTCCCATCCCCGTTGCCGCTGGTGCCGTCGATCGAGGGTGCTTTCTCCCGCGTCGCTTTGGACGCGGATACGCGCGCGGTCCTGCTGACGGCGGCGCTGAGCATCGATGACCGCGTCGAGCCGCTGCTCGACGCGTGCGGCTGCACCGCCGATGAGCTCCTGCAGGGCGGTCTCGCCGAGCACCTGACAGCATCCAACGGCCGGTTCGCTCTTCACGATCCGCGAATGGGCATATGGCTCGATCACACGGCCGCACCGCTCGAGTCGGTGAATGCGCACGCGCGGTTGGAGCGTGCGCATCGAGAGCACGGCAACCAGGCGGCCGCGGACTGGCATGCGGCCCGCGGCGCTGTCACGCGTCGCCCTGAGGTGTCGCGCGCGTTGACCACCGCGGCCAGGGAACTGAGCCTGCTCGGTTCGATGGAATCGGCGTTCGCGTTCGCGACTGCCGCGGCCGAGCACGCGGATGACCCGCAGCGCGAGACGGCACGTCTGATCGCCGGGACGTCTGCGGCAGCGGCGGGATGCTTCGACGACGCGAACGAGCTGCTGGCGGGGCTCCTCCAGAGCGAAGACGCGGCCACGCGCATCGGCGCACTCCCCGGCGTGCTCCTGGCGCAGACCTGCGCGCGCGGATGGGTACCCGCGCTGGAACCGGCCGAACTGCGCCCGCAGGTCTCGGATGCTCACCACTGGTGCGCTTGGGCGCGGACGGCAGGGCTGGCCGCGCTGATGTGCGCCGAGCGCGGCGCGACGCCGGCCATGCGCACCTGGCTGGCCGAGGTCCGCGAGGCGGACGCTCGCGCCGGCGCCGGGGGCGAAGTGCGCGACCCGACGGCCGCACTGTGCTGGATGCTGACGGGGGACGCCGACGACGCGAAGCCGTACGCCGATGGGCCGTTCTCCGGGACGATGAGCGCAGCGCTGCGAGCTGCTGTCACGGGCGATGTCGACGAGGGGCTCCAACTGATGGCTGGCACTCACACGAGCCTGATCGATGAGCATGACCCGCTGGTACCGGGCTTCGAGCACAGCCCGCTCGTCGAGGCGTATCTGGCCGTGACGGAGTCGCTCCTGCTGTTCTGGCGCGGCGACATCGAGGTGGCGCGGGAGCGTCTATCGACGGCGTCCCTGTCGCTGCCTGTCGGCATCCCGTTCGCCGGACTCGGTGCGACTCTGGCCCAGCGCCTGGACACCGCGACGCTCGGAGCACCCGGTCCGCTGTCGCAGGCGCTCACGGTGACGCTGCCGGACGGCATCCGGATCGACGGCCTCGTTGACGCCGGCTTGAGCGCCTACCTCGACGGCGAGTCCGAGCAGGCTGCCACCGATCTCGCGCTGTGGCGGGACCGCGGAGCTCCTGAGCCTGCCCTGTCGGTCGCCGGGCTCGAAGAGGTCGGGCCGTTCGTCGACCGGGTGCGCGTCGAGCCGCCGGAGTCGAGCGAGGCCCGTGAGCTCATCCACCGCATCCGCAGTCTCCCTGAGACGTCGTGGCGCCACGCCCACTCGGAGATCTCCGAGGCGTGCCGTCGCCTCGGTTCCTCCTTCGACCGGGGCAGGGTCGAGGCTCTGCTGGGCTCCACCTGCCTGCTCCATGGCGATCTGGCGGCAGGTCGCCGCCATCTGCGGGCCGCGCGGCGCCTGTTCGACGATTCGGGCGCGCACGCATGGCGCGATGCGATGGACGCGCGGATGTCGCGACTCCACGTGGCGCAGGCGGCAGCGAGCGACCCGATGACCGATCCGATCACAGTGATACGCGACGATGACCCGCTCGCGGCAGGGCGCGCGGCGTGGGAGACGCTCCTCACCCAGCGCGAACTGGAAGTCGCGATGCGGGTGGCCGCCGGCGGTGAGAACCGTGAGATCGCGAAGGCGCTCGACGTCTCCGTCCGCACGGTCGAGGTTCATGTCGGCCGTCTCTTCGACAAGCTCGGCGTCCGCAATCGTGTCGAGCTCGCTGTGATGGCGCATCGCGCAGGCCGGGTCTTCTGAAGCGGTCAGCGCGGCAGGCGCAGCATCCCGTCGATCGCCTCGGCGAGGCCGTCAGCGATCAGCGAGTCGATGGCGCGATCGCGCTGGGCGGCATCGGCCCAATCGTGGATCACGCTCGCAAGGGGAACACCATCGGCGACAGCACTGCGCAGCTCCTTGAGAACCGCTCCTCTCGCCTGACGGTCCGAACCCTCGTATCGAGCCTGTCGCGGGCGGGCGTCGCCGGTGTCAGGGCGCCCCGCGGCGACCCACGCGCAGGAGTCGGCTATCGGGCACCGTTCGCATCGGGGCGTCCTGGACACGCAGACGATCGCACCGAGCTCCATGATGGCGGCGTTGAACACGGCGGACTCGGCGTCCGAGTCCGGTAGGAGCGCGGACATCGCGAGCAGGTCGCGGCGCGCGGCAGGACCGGGCTGCGATCGGCCGTCCACGGCACGCGCGATCACCCGGCGCGTGTTGGTGTCGACGACCGGATGCCGGTCTCCGAACGAGAAGGCGGCCACAGCCCGCGCCGTGTAGTCGCCGATGCCTGACAGAGCGAGCAGCGCAGGGACGTCCCGGGGCACCTCGCCGCCGTGCCGCTCGGTGATCTCGATCGCGGCACGGTGCAACCAGAGCGCCCGGCGCGGATAGCCGAGGTTAGCCCACTCGTGCACGACCTCAGCCGGCGTCGCCTGCGCCATCCTCGCCGGCGTCGGCCAGCGGTCGAGCCACGCCTCCAACCGCGGGATCACGCGGGTGACCGGCGTCTGCTGCAGCATGAACTCGCTCACCAGCGTGCCCCATGCGCCGTAGCGGTAGTGGAACTCGGGCCTGCGCCACGGCAGGTCTCTGGCGTTCTCGCGATACCAGTCCGACAGCTCTGCGGCCAGATGCACAGGGGGTGTCGAACGGAGAGTCACCTCGTTAGCCTATGTGGAGCGCTCGGCACAGGACGCCGAGGGGATGGGCGCTCCGGGGGGAAGCAGAGGAGTTCCGCGTGTCACGCAGAACAGCAGGCCCAGTCATCCTCGCAGCGCTGAGCGCGCTGCTGCTCGCGGGATGCGCAAGCGCGACGACCGATCCGGGTGCGACGTCGAACCCGACGCCGACTTCGACGGTCGGCGAACCATCGTCCGAACCATCTCCGATTCCCGAACCGTCCCTGGATCCCGACGATCCGGCGACCTGGCCCGTCACGGCCGCGGGCATCGGCCCGATCGAGACCGGTGGAGACTTTCAGGAGACTCTCGCCGAGCTTCCCGACTCGTGGAACAACGACGAGAACTGCTCCTGGGCCGCATGGTGGAACGCTGATGACAACAGTTACTCGATGAGTTTCGTCCGCGGAACGGAGTCGGATGACGCGCCGATCGTGCTGGCGTCGGCATCCGCCGCGGATCCTGTGACGGCAGGGGTCGGGCCGCGCACCGAGGAGGGCCTCGGCATCGGGTCGACGAAGGACGAGGTGCTCGCGCAGTATCCGGATGCGAGTGAGGGAGATGCGCCGATCGGCGACGGCACCTGGCTCAGCGTCCCCACGGACGGCGCGACCATGTTCTTCGAGTACTACACCGGAGACCAGGCGAACGCGGTGACCGTGACCACGCTCGAGGCGCCTCCGTACGAGACCTGCGGCTGACACGAGGTCGCGCTCTGCCTCGGTAGGCTGGGGGCATGGTCTCACCCGGCATCCTTCTCGTGGACAAGCCCGGTGGGCTCACCAGCCACGATGTCGTCGCGCGGACGCGCCGTGCGTTGGGCACGCGCAAGGTCGGCCACGCCGGCACGCTCGACCCGATGGCCACCGGCCTGCTCGTGCTCGGCATCGAAGGAGCGACGCGGCTTCTGACGTACATCGTCGGCGCGGACAAGACCTACCTCGCCACCATTCGCCTCGGTCAGGCCTCGACCACGGACGACGCCGAGGGCGAGATCACCGTGCGTGCCTCGGCCGAGGACGTGGATGCCGTGACGCCCGTCCGGCTGGCGGACGGGATCGCCGCCCTCACCGGCCCCATCTCGCAGGTGCCGAGCTCCGTGTCCGCGATCAAGGTCGACGGGAGGCGCGCGTACGACCGTGTACGCGCCGGCGAAGAGGTCGAGCTCAAGGCGCGGGCGGTCACCGTCTCGCGGTTCGAGGTCCTCGCCGAACGTCGCGGAGACGGCCTCCTGGATCTCGATGTGGTCGTGGACTGTTCGTCCGGCACGTACATCCGCGCGCTCGCACGCGACCTGGGGGAGGCCCTGGGCGTCGGCGGGCACCTGACGGCGTTGCGGCGCACCAGGGTCGGACCGTTCGACGTCGCGGATGCTGCTGATATCGAATCCCTCGAGGGCGCGAGCACGCTCACGGCTGCTGAAGCCGCGGCGAGAGTGCTCGACCGACTGGACGTGTCCGCACAGGAGGCTCGCGATCTGCGCCACGGCAAGCGACTCGTCGATCACGCGGAACGGCTGCGAGGCCGGCAGGCCGCGGCGATCGACGAGGACGGCGTCCTGGTCGGCGTCGTCGAACGTCGTGGCCGCGACCTCAAGAGCGCGATGAACATGCCGGAGGAGACTCGGTGATCCTGTGGTTCACGAACGTCCAGATCGTCGTGGCGGTCGCAGCGGGGCTGTTCGCCGTCATCGCCGGGCTCATGGGCCGACGCCCGAGCGACTACACGGTCGGTGCGCTCGCGCTGGTCGAGGTTCTCCTGATCGTGCAGGTCGTCATGGCGATCATCGCCCCCTTCGCGGGCAATCTGCCCAGTGGCGACCTGCTCGAGTTCTGGGTGTACCTGGTCTCTGCGGTGCTGCTGCCCATCGGCGGTGTGATCTGGGCGCTGCTCGAGCGCAGCAGGTGGAGCACCGTCATCCTCGGCGTCATCGCCTTCGCCATCGCGATCATGCTGTGGCGCATGGAAGTTATCTGGACGGTCCAGGTCGCCTAGCGCCCGGCATCCGGCGGCATCGCGCGCGCTTAGGATGGAAGACGCTATGACCACCACCGAAACCCGACAGCGGATGACCGGCATCGGCCGCGTTCTCGTCATCGTCTACGCGGTCATGGCGCTCGCCGCCACCGGCCGGAGCTTCGTGCAGATCATCCGCCGGTTCGACGAGGCGCCGCTCGCGTACTCGCTCTCGGCTCTCGCCGCCGTCGTCTACATCATCGCGACGCTGGGTCTCGTTCTGGCCGGCCGGCGCGGCTGGTACAGCGTCGCGTGGGTGGCGATCGTCTTCGAGCTCGCCGGCGTCCTCATCGTCGGCGCTCTCAGCCTGACGGCCCCGGAACTCTTCCAGCACGACTCCGTGTGGTCGGTCTTCGGCCGCGGGTACCTGTTCATCCCGCTCGTCCTGCCGATGTTCGGCATCTGGTGGCTGCGTACGCATCGCCCCGTCGCACGCACGACGGCTCCTGCAGAGGTCATCGCGTGATCGTCTTCCGTGGCCCGAGCGAGGTACCGGCGGACTTCGGGAGTTCGGCCGTCGCGATCGGCAAGTTCGACGGCGTGCACGCTGGACACCGGGCTGTCATCGAGCGCTTGAAGGCGGATGCCGCGGCATCCGGTGCACGCTCCGTGGCCGTGACGTTCGATCGCAACCCGCTCGCGCTTCTGCGCCCCGAACTGTGCCCTGACAACGTCGTCTCCACCGATCGCAAGCTCGAGCTCCTCGGAGGTCTCGGCTTGGACGCCACGCTCTTGCTGACATTCGACAGCGAACTCGCTTCGCAGTCGCCCGAGGCGTTCGTCGAGCAGATCCTGGTCGGCGCTCTGCATGTGTCGACTGTTCTCGTCGGAGAGGATTTCCGGTTCGGCCATCGGGGTGCCGGGACGCCCGAGCTGCTTCGAGAGCTGGGGCCGCTGTACGGATTCACCGTCGACGTGGTCGATGACGTGTACCTGGAGGGTTCGGACCGGCGCGTCTCGTCGAGCTGGATCCGCGAGCTTCTCGCTGAAGGTGATGTCGCGACGGCGGAGCGTGCGCTCGGTCGCGCCGTCGACGTCCGTGGAGAAGTGGTGCACGGCCTCAAGCGCGGGCGCGAGCTCGGATTCCCCACGGCGAACCTGTCGGAGACCGTCGACGCTTTCGTCCCGGCCGACGGCGTCTACGCCGGCTGGCTCGAAGATCACGACACGGGCATCCGGTATCCCGCTGCTGTCTCGGTGGGAACGAACCCGACCTTCGACGACGTGCTCGTGCGTCAGGTCGAGGCGCACGTGATCGACGAAGACGCGCTCGACCTGTACGGTCACGACGTGACGGTGGAGTTCACGCAGCGCCTCCGCGGCATGGTCGCCTTCGAGGGAATTGACGCTCTGATGGTCCAGATGACAGCGGATGTCGACGCCGCGCGCGCGATTCTGGGCTCAGATGCTCTAGGATGAGTGTGGTTCTCGACGTTGCTGCTGCGGATTTCGCGCATCGCTGAGCGCGAGAACGACGTCCGCACGGTCCTGGCTCACGCCACACGCGGGCGACTCGTACGGCACGGACCGCCTCCGACGGCGATCCGGTATTCACGCTCAGGAGGAGCATGCCGACTTCGGCAACTGCCGCGACGCGGCGCAGGAAGACATCTCGTCGTGATGACGAGGCCCCGCTGATCCCGATCCTGGCCCGCAAGGTCCGCGAGATCGAGGCGAAGGCACAGCGCGGCAAACTCGGCCCGACGAACAGGGTCAAGTTCCAGGTGATCGCATTCCTGGTGCGCGAGGAGCGCGCCAGGGTGAAGACGGATGACGCGTTCAGCGACTCCGCGCGCGCCGAGCTGCTCAAGCGGCTCGACGGCGTGGCGACGATCCTCGCGAAAACCGCAGCACGCGACACCTCGCTGATCCAGCTGCTCGAGGCCGATCAGGCCACGAGTCCAGTCGCGAAGCGCATGCGCCGCGATTGGCTGCTCGAGTCGGGTGCCGAGCTGGCGCCCGAGGAGCTCATCATCACGGACATCGCTCCCGTGCAGACCCCCGTCGTGCCGGCCGCTCTCGCCGAGAAGCAGGTGACGCCCCCATCGGTCGAGTCCCGCCAGCTCGCGAATCCCTTCCTCGCCCCCGATCTCACCCCGCGACCCGCGACCACTCCGCGTCGTCGCTTGGACGGGTGGGAGCTCATGGGCCCGCTGTACAAGGCTTTCGAGACGGGGGCCGGAGGTTCGTCGGCGACGATGGAACTGCCGCCGCTGCCCGAGTACGACCACATCTCGCCCAAGGGGCTCGAGGTGATGGTGCACCAGTCCCGCTTCCTCGAAGCGGTGCGCGCCGGTCACCGCAGCTTCTTGCTGGCGGACGAGCCCGGCCTCGGCAAGACGGCGCAGTCCGTGCTCGCAGCATCCCTCGCGGACGCATACCCGTTGCTGGTCGTCGTCCCGAACGTCGTCAAGATGAACTGGGCGCGCGAGGTCGAGCGGTGGACACCGCAGCGCCGTGCGACAGTCATCCAGGGCGACGGCACCGACATCGACGCGTTCGCCGACGTGTTCATCGTCAACTACGAGATCCTCGATCGGCATCTGTCGTGGCTCGGTTCGATCGGCTTGAAGGGCATGGTCGTCGACGAGGCGCACTTCATCAAGAACCTCTCGTCGCAGCGTTCGCAGAACGTGCTGGCGCTGGCCTCCCGGATCCGGGAGCACACGCGCAACCCGCTCATGATGGCCCTCACCGGGACTCCGTTGATCAACGACGTCGAGGACTTCGACGCGATCTGGCGGTTCCTTGGGTGGACGACGGGAGACAAGCCGGGCTCCGAGCTGATGGGCAAGCTGGATGCCACCGGCCTCACGCCGGCGGACAAGGCGTTCTACGGTGAGGCGCGAGACGCCGTCATCTCGATGGGCATCGTCCGGCGCAAGAAGAAGGACGTCGCCGCCGATCTGCCGGACAAGCTGATCGCCGACCTGCCAGTGCAGCTGGACGACGAGTTCGGCCGCGGCATCCGTCAGGCGGAGCGCGAGCTGGGCGAGCGCCTGGCAGCCAAGTACCGTCGCATCATCGAGGCACGTGGCGACCGCGGGCTAGCCGAGGGCGAGATCGACGAGGACATCGTCCGTCTCGTCGCGCACAACGAGCTCGAGGAGTCGAGGGCCGCTGGCACCGGTGGAGACAACGTCTTCACGATGGTGCGCAAGATCGGTCAGGCCAAGTCCGTCCTCGCCGCCGACTACGCGGCGCAACTGCAGCGCTCGGTCGGCAAGGTCGTGTTCTTCGCCAAGCACATCGATGTCATGGATCAGGCCGAGGCGCACTTCGCGTCATCCGGCATCCGGTACGTCTCGATCCGAGGCGACCAGACGACGCCCGCTCGTCAACAGGCGATCGACGATTTCAACGGCGACGAGAGCGTCGGCATCGCGGTGTGCTCGCTCACCGCAGCCGGTGTCGGGCTCAACCTGCAGGCGGCGTCCAACGTCGTGCTCTCCGAGCTCAGCTGGACCGCGGCCGAGCAGACGCAGGCGATCGACCGTGTGCACCGCATCGGCCAGGACGAGCCGGTCACGGCGTGGCGGATCATCGCCGCGCACACGATCGACACCAAGATCGCGGAGCTGATCGATCAGAAGCAGGGCCTCGCTGCCCGCGCTCTCGACGGCGAGGCAGTCGATGAGACGGCGAGTGAGCCCGTGCAACTGGCTGCTCTGATGCATCTGCTGCGCGAGGCGCTCAGCATCTGAACCACACGGATTCGCCCGCAAGAATCGTCATTCTTGCGGGCGAATCCGGTGCCTATCGGACGGTTGACCGTGGAACGCGCCCATCCCGTCGAAAGCGGGTGCAAGATCGGGCATTCTCGCGCCTCGTGAATGGCATCCGGCACTGATGCCCACTAGGGTCGAGAGCAGGCAGCGTCGCCGATTCCCCCACCCGAAACGTCCGAAGGCATCAGCATGAAGATCGGCATCCTCACCAGCGGCGGCGACTGCCCCGGCCTCAACGCAGTGATCCGCGGCGTCGTGCTCAAGGGCACCACGTCGTACGATCTGGAGTTCGTCGGCATCCGCGACGGCTGGCGAGGCGTCGTCGAAGGCGACTTCATGCCTCTCACGCGACACGAGGTGAAGGGTCTGTCGAAGGTCGGCGGCACCATCCTCGGCACCAGCCGGACGAACCCGTACGAGGGGGAGCGCGGCGGAGCCGACAACATCGCCAAGACTCTCTACGGTCACAAGATCGACGGCATCATCGCGATCGGCGGCGAGGGAACGCTCGCTGCTGCTGACCGACTGTCCAAGGACGGCATCAAGGTCCTCGGTGTGCCGAAGACGATCGACAACGACCTGAGGGCCACCGACTACTCGTTCGGCTTCGACACGGCGGTGAACATCGCGACCGACGCGATGGATCGCCTCCGCACGACCGGCGACTCGCACCAGCGTTGCATGGTCGCCGAGGTCATGGGCCGCCACGTCGGATGGATCGCACTCCACGCAGGCATGGCCGCCGGTGCGCACGTCATCTGCATTCCCGAGGTGCCGATGTCGATCGACGAGATCGCCGCGCTCGTTACCAGCGCTCATGACCGCGGACGTGCGCCGCTGGTCGTCGTGTCGGAGGGCTTCAAGCTCAAGGGCATGGACGAGGCGTACAGCGACAAGGGGCTCGACGCGTTCAACCGCCCGCGCCTGGGCGGCATCGGTGATCAGCTCGCCCCCCTGATCGAGCAGATCACAGGAGTCGAGACCCGGGCGACGATCCTCGGGCATATCCAGCGCGGTGGATCGCCCTCCGCCTTCGACCGCGTACTCGCCACGCGACTCGGCCTGCACGCGGCAGACGCGATCGTCGAGGGAGCGTGGGGGCAGATGGTCGCGATGAAGGGCACCGACATCGTACGCGTGCCGTTCGAGGAGGCCCTCGGCGAGCTCAACACCGTCCCGCGCTACCGCTACGACGAGGCCGCAGCGCTCTTCGGCTGATTTGTAGAGCGCTCTCGCGGCGCCGAGCCCCCGTCTTCGCATCGAGACCCCGTCGTACGATGGTGCCCACGACGGGGTCTCGGCGATAAGACGGGGGCTCGAAGCCGGGCGGCGACGGAGCCGCGACGACTCAGGCAAGGCCGAGGCGGTCCAGCATCCAGGCGAGCTCGAACGAACGCTCTCGCCACGCGTTGTAGCGACCGCTGACCCCGCCGTGTCCGGCGGCCATCTCGCACTTGAGCAGCACGTCCTGCGCACCGACGTGCCGGAGCGCAGCCACCCACTTCGCAGGCTCGACGTACAGCACCCGCGTGTCGTTGATCGACGTCATCGCGAGGATGGGCGGGTAGGCGGCATCCGTCCGCACGTTCTCGTACGGCGTGTACGTCTTCATGTACGCGTACACCTCGGGGTCGTGCAGCGGATCGCCCCACTCATCCCACTCGATGACCGTGAGCGGCAGCGACGGATCGAGGATCGACGTGAGCGCATCGACGAACGGCACGGATGCCAGGATGCCGGCGAACGACGAAGGAGCGAGGTTCGCCACCGCGCCCATCAGCAGGCCTCCGGCGCTGCCGCCCTCTGCGACCATCCGTTCGGGCGACGTCACGCCGCTGGAGATCAGATGCTCGGCGCACGCGACGAAGTCGGTGAAGGTGTTGCGCTTGTGCTGCAGCTTGCCTTCCTCGTACCAGTTGCGGCCCATCTCGCCGCCTCCTCGCACGTGGGCCACCGCGAAGATCACGCCTCGGTCGAGCTCCGAGAGCCGGGCGACAGAGAATCCGGGATCGATCGAGTGCTCGTACGAGCCGTAGCCGTACAGGTGCAGAGGGCGGACCTCAGCGCCCGGGTCGCCGAACGACTTCTTCCACACCAGCGAGATCGGCACCTTCGTGCCGTCGGCCGCCTCGGCCCAGCGCCGCTCCTGCCCGTACTCCGCCGGTTCGTACCCGCCCAGCACCGGTTGCTGCTTGCGCAGCACCAGTTCGCGTGTGGCGAGGTCGAGGTCGTACACGGTCGCCGGCGTCACGAACGACGTGTACGACAGGCGCAGGAACGGCGAGTGCCACTCCGGGTTGCCCGTAGGGCCTGCCGAGAAGAGCGGCTCATCGAAGCGCAGCTCCTCAGTGGTGGCGGATGAGTAGTCGAGCAGGGCGACCCGCTCGAGTCCCTCGCTGCGGTACCCGACGACGCCGAAGTCGCGGAAGCAGTCCACACCGAGGATGCGTCGGCCCGGCTCGTGCGCCATGACCACCCGACGCCCGCCCTGCGGGTCGGATGCCGCCACCGAGACGAGCTCGAAGTCCAGAGCGTCCTGGTTGTGCAGGATCAGCAGCCGGTCCTCACCGTCGACCACGGCGTGCTCGACCTCGTACTCGACTCCCTCGATGCGCGGCCAGATGAGTCGGGGCTCGGCCGTGATGTCGCCCTGGAGGTCGACGAGGTACTCCTCGCTGGTGATGCTGGAGCCGACGCCGATCACGAGGTAGCGGCGGCTGCGTGTGATGCCGGCTCCCAGCCAGAAGCGCTCGTCCGCCTCATGGAACAGTTTCACGTCGTCCTCGACTGGGGTGCCGAGACGGTGCAGCCACAGGGTGTCGGGGCGCCACGCGTCGTCTCTGGTGGTGTAGACGATCGCACTGCCGTCCGGAGTGAAGAACCCTCCGCCCGTTCGCGGGATCTCGTCGGCGAGCGTCTCGCCGGTCGCGAGATCCCGAACCCGGATCGTGTACAGCTCGTCGCCGTCGTAATCCGGGGCCCAGAGGAGCCTGGTCGCATCGTCCGACACGTCGAACGAACCCAGCGAGAAGAACTCATGGCCCTCGGCTTCGACGTTGCCGTCGAGCAGGATCTCCTCGCCGGGGACGGGCACGCCCGGCTCCAGGGTCGGGGGAGTCCAGTCTCCGGGTTCGGCCGCAGCTCGGCAGTGGATGCCGTACTGCGATCCTTCCTCGCTGCGGCTGTAGTACCACCAGTCGCCGCGTCGCGACGGCACGGAGAGATCTGTCTCCTGCACGCGGCCCTTGATCTCCTGGAACAGCTTCTCGCGGAGCTCCTCGAGGTGGGCGGTGGCGGTGTCGGTGTAGGCGTTCTCCGCCTCGAGATGGGCGACGACCTCGGGGGAGTTCTTCTCACGCAGCCATTCGTACGGGTCGTCGAACGAGTCTCCGTGGTGTGTGCGGATATGTGAACGGCGTGGGGCGTGCGGAGCGTTGGTCACGGTTCAACGCTATCCCGTGTCGAGTTGACCGGTAGAGAGGTCGGTGCGAGGATTGTGCGGGCCCGGTAAACGGATGTGAAACCCACGATGAACTCTTCGTTCGTCACGCCGATCACGTCGGCACAATCCTGCTTCGTCGACCTGAAAGCGAACGGTGGAAACCGCAGCCCTCATTGTCGTGCTGGTGATCGCACTGGCACTCTTCTTCGACTTCACCAACGGATTCCACGACACCGCGAATGCGATGGCCACTCCCATCGCAACGGGCGCTCTCAAGCCCAAGACGGCGGTCCTGCTCGCGGCGGTATTGAACCTCGTCGGCGCGTTCCTCTCCACGGAAGTCGCCAAGACCGTCTCCGGCGGAATCGTCAACGAGGGTGACATCTCGCACGCGTTGCTCCCGTCGCTGATCTTTGCCGGACTCATCGGCGCGATCACGTGGAACATGCTGACCTGGCTGCTCGGCCTCCCGTCGAGCTCGTCGCACGCCCTGTTCGGCGGACTGATCGGTGCGACGCTGGTCGGCGTCGGCGTGGCAGGGATCAACTTCGGCGTCGTGATGTCGAAGGTCGTTCTGCCGGCGCTGATCGCGCCCCTCACCGCCGGCCTCATCGCCTTCGCAGCGACCAAGATCGCGTACGGCATAACCCGGCGCTACGACGGAAAGCCCGACGGACGATCCGGCTTCCGCCTCGGCCAGATCTTCACCTCGTCGATGGTCGCCCTCGCCCACGGCACCAACGACGCGCAGAAGACCATGGGCGTGATCACTCTCGCGCTCATCACGGTCGGGTGGCAGTCCGGCGAGCGCCACGAGCCGCAGCTCTGGGTCATCGTCGCGTGCGCCGTCACGATCGCGCTCGGCACCTACCTCGGTGGATGGCGGATCATCCGCACGCTCGGCAAGGGACTCACCGAGGTGAAGCCGGCTCAGGGCTTCGCAGCGGAGAGTTCGACGGCGGCCACGATCCTGGCGTCCAGCGCGCTCGGCTTCGCCCTGTCGACCACGCAGGTCGCATCGGGATCGGTCATCGGCTCGGGGCTCGGACGTCGCGGCTCGCAGGTGCGCTGGCGCACAGCGGGACGCATCGCACTCGGGTGGCTGCTCACGCTGCCGGCTGCCGGCGCCGTTGGAGGGCTGGCCGCGCTGCTCGTGGTGTGGCTCGGCACAGTCGGCGTCCTCATCGACGCCGTCCTGGCCGTCGCCATCATCGTCGGGCTGTTCCTGCGCTCGCGCCGCAACGAGGTCACGCACGCCAACGCGATGAGCGACGTCGCCGACTCGGGACACGCCGTCGAGCATCCCGACGTGCCGCCGCCCACGCGGCGCCAGTCGCGCATGGAACTCGTCCGCGCGCTCGATCGCGCGGAGCGCAAGGCAGAGGAAGCCGAGAAGGCGGGTCGTCGCGCACGCAAGCTGAAGAAGAAGGGCGGCTCCGCCGCCGAGGTCAAGGCGGCTCGGAAGGCCGCTGATCGCGCCAACCGCAAGCTCGCCGAGGCGCAGAAGGCCGCGCAGGACTGGGAGACTCTCAGCGCCAGTCGGCGCGCTCGCGCCGAACTCGCAGAATGGGACGTCTCTGAGGAAGAGGCCGCGCGCAGGGAGGCACAGCGATGAGCGTCGAGATCGATTGGATGGCCTTCGTCAGCGTCTTCGTCGCTGCGCTGGTCGGCGCCCTGCTGATCGTCGGCTTCTACGCGACAGGCGTTCGGCTTCTCGTTCGAGCGGGTCGCGTTCCCGTGGTCACGCCGGCGGAGTTCACCGACGCGATCACGATCATCTCCGACAAGGAGGCGAAGCGGGCCGCGAAGCACGCGGCCAAGGCTGCGCAGAAGAGCCCGCTCTCCGAAGGTCAGAAGACGCTCGCGCTCATCGGCGCCTACATCTGCTTCGTCTTGTGCGGCGCTGCTGTGCTGTCGGGCGTCCTGCTGATCGTCTTCAACCACTGACGGCGGCAATAGGATGGTGGCATCCCCCGTTTCACTGTTCCGCCACCACCCACAAGGAAGTGACATGGCATTTGCCGCGCCCGCATCGACCCGCACAGAGACCGACTCGCTCGGGAGCATGGAGATTCCCGCAGACGCATACTGGGGAATCCACACCGCTCGCGCCGACGCGAACTTCCCGATCTCGAAGCGCCCGATCTCGGTGTACCCGGACCTGATCCGCGGTCTCGCGATGGTCAAGCAGGCCAGCGCGCGTGCGAACAAGGAGATCGGGGTACTCGATCCGAAACGCGCCGATCTGATCGACGACGCAGCGCAGCGCGTCATCGACGGAGAGTTCCACGACCAGTTCACCGTCGGCGTCATCCAGGGCGGCGCCGGAACGTCGACGAACATGAACGCGAACGAGGTCATCACCAACATCGCGCTCGAGATGGCAGGGCGCGAGAAGGGCGACTACGACTTCCTCTCGCCGATCGACCACACCAACCGCAGCCAGTCCACGAACGACGTGTACCCGACGGCCATCAAGATCGGTCTGTCCCTCAACCTGCAGTCGCTCCTCGACGAGCTCGACCTGCTTCGTCGTTCGTTCCTCGGCAAGGCCGTCGAGTTCCACGACGTGCTCAAGGTGGGCCGCACCCAGCTGCAGGATGCCGTGCCGATGACGCTGGGTCAGGAGTTCCACGGATTCGCGACCACCCTCGGCGAGGACCACTCGCGCCTCACCGAGAACGCCTCGCTCATGTTCGAGATCAACATGGGCGCCACCGCGATCGGCACCGGCATCACCACGCACGGCGACTACGCGCCGGCAGTGCTCAAGCATCTGCGCCGGATCTCCGGTCTCGATCTCGAGACCGCGAGCGACCTCGTCGAGTCCACGAGCGACACCGGTGCGTTCATGTCCTTCTCGTCGTCGCTGAAGCGCAATGCGGTCAAGCTGTCGAAGATCTGCAATGATCTGCGTCTGCTGTCGTCCGGCCCGCAGGCGGGTCTCGGCGAGATCAACCTCCCCGCGAAGCAGGCAGGTTCCAGCATCATGCCCGGCAAGGTCAATCCGGTCATCCCCGAGGTCGTCAACCAGGTGGCCTTCTCCGTCGTCGGCGCCGATACGACCGTGACGATGGCGGTGGAAGCAGGGCAGCTTCAGCTGAACGCCTTCGAACCGGTCATCGCGCACTCGATCTTCCAGTCGATCACGTGGATGCGGCAGGCGATGTGGACCCTGCGCGTCAACTGCGTCGACGGAATCACCGCGAACGAGGATCGCCTGGGCGCCATGGTCGGTGCATCCGTGGGCGTCATCACGGCGCTGACGCCGTTCATCGGCTACGCCGCGGCTGCTGCTCTCGCGAAGACGGCACTGCTGACCAACCGCAACGTCGCGGACCTCGTGGTCGAGGCCGAGCTCATGACGCGCGAGGAGGTCACCAAGCAGCTCTCGCCTGCGCGCCTGTCCGGCCTGGAGGCCGTGACGGCGGCGATCAGCGTGATCCCGCCGGAGGACATGATCCAGATTTAGTCGTAGATTCGGCAGTGCGTGGTGAGCTCGCCGATGCCGTCGATGCCGACCGTCACGGTCGAGCGGTCCCGCAGGAAGATCTGAGGGTCCCGCGAGTAGCCGGCGCCGCCAGGACTGCCGGTCGAGATGAGGGTCCCTGGCTGCAGCGTGATCGACTGCGACAGGTGGGCGATGAGCGTCGCCACCGATCGGACCATCTGCCCGGTGCTGGCATCCTGAACGGTCTGACCGTCGACGACCGTCCAGATGTGCAGATCCTGCGGGTCGGGGATCTCGTCGGCTGTCACCACGAACGGACCAGTCGGGGTGAAGCCGTCGAACGACTTGCAGCGCGACCACTGCGCTTCGGCGAACTGGATGTCGCGTGCAGTGATGTCGTTGACGACCGTGTAGCCCCAGACGCTGTCGAGCGCGTCGTCGACTGAGACATCCTTCGCCGGGCTGCCGATGAGCACGCCCAGCTCCGCCTCGTAGTCGACGGACTCGCTGAGGGAGCGCGGCCAGCCGGTGGTCGCATCGTGGCCGGTGAGAGAGTTCGGCCACAGTGTGAAGACGGTCGGCGCGGTGTCGGTCTTCAGGCCCAGCTCGCTGGAGTGGGCCGCGTAGTTCAGCCCGACCGCCAGGACCACGGGCGGGGCCACCACGGCCGACGCGAACCCGAAACCGGTGAGCGGATGCCGCGGCGCCGTGCCCTCGGCGACCGCCGTGCGCAGGGCCCCGAGCAGATCATCGCCACCCTCGATGAGCTGCTGCAGCGTGGCAGGAGCGGGGGAGACGAGATCGGAGACGAGGATCGCGGTGGACTCTTCGATGACGGCGAGCTGGAAGTCGGAGGAGTCAGAGCCGCGCAGATGGGCGAAACGCATGCTTCTACGCTACCGGTCGCGCATCCGTGACGGCGTACCGTCGACCTCTAGGCTTTGGCTATGACTTTCGGAGGATCCGCCGAACCGAGCAACAGGCGACCGCAGTACTCACCGCCGGCCTACGGGCAGCAGCAGGCCTATGCCTCCGCACTCGCCCAGCCGACCGCGTACGCACCGCCCGCGCCCGTGGTGACCGCGCCGGGCCCTGCGCTGCCGGCGCTTCCGGTGCCGGCCAGGCGGGGCCGCACCGTGTCGATCTGGCTCTTCGGCATCCTCGGCTTCGTGCTCGTCGCGCTGATCGGGTACTTCGTGTGGGCCCTGGGTGCCGTGGCGTCCGGCATCGGACTGGTCATCGCTCTCGTGCCGCTGGCGATCGTGTTCCTCGGTGTGTACATCATCGACCGCTGGGAGCCGGAGCCGAAGCTGATGATCGCCTTCGCCATCGCGTGGGGTGCGATCGCTGCGATCGGCATCACGCTGCTCGTCGACCTCGCGATCACCCTGGCGATCGGTCTGCGCGCCGAAGTTCTGAGTACGGTCATCCAAGCACCGATCATCGAGGAGATCGCGAAGGGCATCGGAATCTTCATCATCTTCCTCATCGGCAGGCGCGCGTTCGACGGGCCCATCGACGGCATCGTCTACGGAGCGCTGATCGGCGGCGGGTTCGCATTCACCGAGAACATCCAGTACTTCGCGATCAGCCTCATCGAGGGCGGCGGGACTCAGCTGACGGCGACCTTCGTCATGCGCGGCCTGCTCTCACCGTTCGCTCACGCCATGTTCACGAGCCTCACCGGGTTCGCGATGGGGCTCGCGGCGCGCCGCCACGCTTCCAGGAGCGCCGTGTTCGGCACCGGGCTGATCGGGCTCGTGGGCGCGATGCTGCTGCACGGATTCTGGAACGGTTCCGCCGTCTTCAGCGACTTCTTCGCGGTATACATCACGCTGCAGGTGCCGCTGTTCATCGGATTCATCCTGGCGATCGTCGCGCTGCGACGCGAGGAAGCGCGACTGACGCGGGAGAGGCTGGGGGAGTACGCCGCCGCAGGGTGGTTCACACCGGAGGAGGTGACGATGCTCGCGACCCCTGCGGGACGCAAGGTGGGCATGAAATGGGCGTCGACGCTCAGCGGCGACCGCCGAGCCTTGATGAAGCAGTTCATCAAGGACGCCACGGCTCTGGCCGCCGTCCGGCAGCGCGCCATCACCGGTCGGGATGCTCTCGCTGCCGACGATGAGCGCGCTCTGCTGACCCGGAGCACGGCGACGCGGGCGGCCCTGCTGGCTTATTGACGCGCGCACCCTTGACACACGCCACGAGTGGGTGCACCCTGGTTTCAGATCAACTCAGCGCCCGGGAGTCTCGCAGGCATCGCCGCAGCACCGGGCGCTGAGTCTTGCTGTGGAGCAGCTCCCACCCGGTCCGTGTTCGCTGTCGGCTGTCGTCATCGCGTTGACCGAGAGTGACGGCGCAGGGTTGTATGGAGGCATGACTGATCGCACAAAGCCCGAGTTCGACGCCCCTACCGGCCCTGCTCCCGCAGAGCTCGTCATCCGAGACATCATCGAAGGCGACGGAGCCGAGGCGCAGCCCGGCGACACCGTGACCGTGCACTACGCGGGTGTCGAATTCGACACCGGCGAGGAGTTCGACTCCTCGTGGGGTCGTGGCGAGACCATCCAGTTCCCGCTGCGCGGCCTGATCCAGGGCTGGCAGGAGGGGATTCCCGGCATGAAGGTCGGCGGACGCCGTGAGCTCACGATCCCGCCGCAGCTGGCGTACGGTCCTGCTGGCGCCGGCCACTTCCTCTCGGGGAAGACCCTCATCTTCATCATCGACCTGGTGGCCGTCGGCTGAGCCGGCGCCCGCTGAGAAGACCCTCGTCCATCGCCCGGGCGGGGGTCTTCTGTAATTTCGAGAATTTCGGAATACATGCAAACGCATGCGAGTTGTGTCTGTGTGAACGCCGCGAAGCGGCACAGACCTGATCTCGAGGAGAAACCCCGCATGACCACGATCGACGTCCCCGGTTACCGTTCCGGCACCTGGACCCTCGACCCCGCTCACAGCGAGGTCACCTTCAGCGTCCGCCACATGATGATCTCGAAGGTGCGCGGCACATTCGGAATGAAGAGCGCGACGCTCGTCGCCCCCGAGAACCCCCTCGATGCCAAGGTCGAGGCATCCGTCGACGTCACCTCCGTCGACACCAAGGACGAGGGCCGCGACACGCACCTGCGCTCCGCTGACTTCTTCGACACCGAGAACTTCCCGACCATGGAGTTCGTCTCCACCGGCGCACGCGTCGAGAACGGCGACTTCTTCGTCGACGGAGATCTGACGATCCGTGGAATCACGAAGCCCGTGAGCTTCGAGTTCGAGTTCGGCGGCTTCGGCGCCGACCCGTGGGGCAATTACAAGGCCGGTGCCTCCGCGACGACCGTCATCAACCGCGAGGACTTCGGCCTGACCTGGAACGCAGCCCTCGAGACCGGCGGTGTGCTCGTCGGCAAGGACATCACGATCAACCTCGATCTGCAGGGTTCGCTCCAGCAGGACTGATCGCCGGTTCGCGAACCCCGCGTCCGCTCAGGGCGCGGGGTTCTCTGCGTCGTACTCACGGAAATGCGGCGTGAGGCGCACCAGCAGAGCGACGAGCGCGATGACGGCGAGGCCGCCAAGCAGGGGCGGGAACCAGAGCGCCGTGAACGTCGCGAGCGTGCCGGCGTACAGGGCTCCAAGCCGCGGTCCGCCTGTGACGACGACGACGAAAACGCCCTGCAGCCGACTCCGGATGCTGTCGGGCACGGCGGCCTGCATCATCGTGTTGCGGTAGATCGAGCTGACGTTGTCGGCGGCGCCCGATGCCGCGAGAACGATGCAGGCTGCGACGATCAGGCCGAGGTTGACCGCGGTCTCACTGGCCGGCGGCATCCACACCCCGATCAGCAGGATGACGCCGAACGCGAGAATCGACGCTCCGTAGGCCTGGATGGACCGCTGGATGCCGCGACCGTGCCACCGATAGCGCACGACGCGACCGGAGAACAGGCTCGACAGGAAGGTGCCGGCGGCGACCGCTGCCGTCAGTGCGCCGGTTGTGACGGCGCCACCGCCGAGCAGCAGGGTGCCGAGAGCGGGATAGAGGGCCACTGGTTGCCCGAAGGTCATCGCGACGATGTCGAGGATGTACTGCATCCGGATGTTCTTCGCCCGCTTGAGGAAGCGCCAGCCGTCGACGAGCGATTCGAGTCCGGGGCGGACTATGGTGCCTTCCGGCCGCAGCGGAGGGAGGGTCCAGAGCCCCAGGAACATCGCCAGCATGAGGACGACGTCGATCGTGTAGGTCCATCCGTAGCCCGTCGTTGCGACGAGAACGCCGGCGAGAGCTGGGCCGACCATGACCATGATGCCGATCGTGATGCCGTTCAGGGCGGATGCCGGCGCCAACAGTTCGCGAGGGATCAGGCGGGGGATGATGGCTGTCCGCGTCGCCATTCCGACCGAGTTGGCTGCCGCGTTGATGATGCTCAGCGCATACAGCCACCAGATCGTCTCGAGGTGCGTCCAGGTGAGGATCGCCAGCATCAGAGTGGAGACGAAGGTGATCACGGCGGCGATGAGACCGACGATGCGGCGATCGAACGCATCCGCCAGCATCCCGCCGTACAGGCCGGCGAGGATCATGGGCACGAGCCCGGCGACGGCGACCATCGAAACGGCGAACGTGCTCTGCGTCAGCTCGAATACGTGCAGCATGATTGTGACGAGTGTCAGCTGGCCGCCCATGCCGGCGAGGGTCGATCCGATCCACAGGCGAGTGAACGCCGGGCTCGCGCGGAAGGGGCGAAGATCGATCAGGGCGCTGCTCACCAGTCGAGGCTAGCCGGTCTCCATCGTTCCCTGAGCCTGTCGAAGGGCTGGTAGACTCTACAGGTTGCCGTTTGATCGGCCGCGGATAAAGAGAGCCCACGCATCAGGCGTCGGGCGCCGCGCAATGACTGAAAGGGGATCGAATCTATGGCACTGGAAGCAGACGTCAAGAAGGCGATCATTGAAGAGTACGCGACGCACCCCGGTGACACCGGATCCCCCGAGGTGCAGGTCGCAATGCTGACGCAGCGCATCAAGGACCTCACCGAGCACCTCAAGGAGCACAAGCACGACCACCACTCGCGTCGTGGCCTGT
The DNA here is from genome assembly GCF_918698005.1 of Microbacterium sp. Bi121. GTDB lineage: Bacteria > Actinomycetota > Actinomycetes > Actinomycetales > Microbacteriaceae > Microbacterium. The sequence goes on along the minus strand of NZ_CAKKLJ010000005.1, from coordinate 315,326 downwards.
TCCTGCTCGTCGGTCAGCGCCGTCGTCTGCTCGGCTACCTCCAGGATGTCGACATCGAGCGTTACCGCTCGCTGATCGAGAAGCTCGGACTGCGCCGATAACGACCAGCGTTCAATCGCGCAAAACTTCTTGGAAGGCCGCCCCGGGTGTGGGGCGGCCTTCGTCGTATCCCGGTCGCGCCACCGCGTACCGAATCCCAGACGTTGCGCTCCGCTCGCGGCGTGTCGCGGGGGCTCCACGCCGGGACCGACGCGGTTCGTCTGGGATTCGGGCCGAGGCGGGACTCAGGACGTGGGGCTGAGCAGATCCGCGTGGTGGATCTCCACGACGTTCGGGTGCGCGCGCAGCCGGTAGCGCAGGGCGTTCTCGCCGTACACGCCGTCGATCGGATTCTCGCCCTCCCCGGAGACGCCGCGCGATTGTGCACGCAGGTCCTCTGGGAGGTCGATGACCGGCACCTGCGAGTCCAGCGCGGGGTTGAAGAAGAACGGCACCGAGACCCGGTCCTCCGGAGCCTTCGGCGAGATCACGCGATGCTTGGTCGCCTTGAGATAGCCCCCGGTCGCGTACTCGAGCATCTCGCCGATGTTCACGATGAACGCATCGTCAACAGGCGGGGCGTCCACCCATTCACCCTCGCGCTCGACCTGCAGGCCGCCCTTGCCCGGTTCGACCCACAGCAGAGTGAGAACCCCGCCATCCTTGTGGATCCCGACGCCCTGCTGGGGCTCGGCGGCGTCCGTGCCGGGATACCGCACGATCTTGAGCAGGCTCTCGGCGTTTTCGAAGGCGGCGTCGAAATGAGTGGGGTCTGCGCCCAGGGCCTCGGCCCAGCTGCTCAGAAGCTTGCGTGAGATGGCGGTGAGGTGCCCCTGCCAGGTCTCTGCGACCTCGCGAAGCTCCGGCTGGGCTTCGGGCCAGAGGTTCGGGCCGATCAGGCGGTTGAACGCGGGGCCGCCTTCGACCGGCGTCCGCTCCGGTCCGATGTCGATCTGCTCGCGCCAGTCGATCTTGCCCTGGGTGAGCTCTCCGCCGACGCGGGTGTACCCACGGAAATGCGGGCTGTGAACATTCTCGATGGCGAGCTTGGCGTCATCGGAAAGGGCGAAGAAGTCCCGTGCGGTCTGCTGCAGGCGGCGGAACAGCTCGTGCTCGATGCCGGTGCCGACGAGATAGAAGAACCCGACGTCGTGGGCGGCCACGGCCAGGTCCTCACGGAACTTCTCGGCGGCCGCAGGGCCCTGGTCCAGCTGGGACAGGTCGAGGATGGGGAGGTTCAGATCAGCCATGACCCGAGAGTAAGCCGGATTTCGAGAGGGAAGGGCGAGTGTTACGGACAGCCTTCATCGCCTCGAGTGCAGCTCAGCTGCGCGGTCGACGCGAACCCGTCGGGTCGTCCCTGCGCGACGTCTCGGCAAGGCGCGCGTCCGAGAACAACCATCGTGCGCGCGGTTCGATGAATGGGCGGAACACCCAGCGGACTGGCTTGGTGGCCAGCGCCAGGGCGATCACCACGGAGAGCACGATCACGGCGGGCAGCCAGAGCCAGGTCGGCTCCGCGTTGCGCAGGATGCCGGTTTCGCGGAACGGATACAGCACGAACGAGTGCAGCAGATAGACGTACATCGTGTACTGCCCGAACTTCGTCCACCAGTGCTCGCTGCGGGGGATCAGCGCGAAGAAGGCGACGCTGAGGACGAGGCCGATGACGATCAGCAGGAGACGGATGCCGCCGGACCACCACACGTGCGCGCCGAGGTCGGCGTACGAGTCGTTGTAGAAGAACCAGGTGTCGAGGTCGACGCGCTTCCAGAGGTTCACCCAGTTCCAGGCGACGTAGATGTCCACGGCGAAGATGACGATCGCAATCGCGCGCAGCCACCAGGGGCGGAAGTCGATCAGCCGCAGCCGATTCACCAGGTCCTTCTCGCGCACCCACCAGCCCAGGACGAAGAACGGCAGGAACCCGAGTGTCCGCGACAGCGAGAACGTGCTGTCGACGTTCGGAAGATAGCCGGCGCCGACGGATATGAGCAGGGCCCAGACGAGCGGCCATCGCAACAGGGCGAGGTAGGGGAGGATCAGTCGGAAGATGCCGAGTGCGAGCAGGAACCACAGCGTCCACGACGGCTGCGTCAGGTTCGGGTTGGCCTGCCCCTCGAATGCCCACTTCGTCAGGGTCCACAGCACCTCGAAGATCACGTAGGGCACGAGGATGTCGGTGATGACGCGGGCCATCTGCTTCTTCGTCGGCGGCGCGGACTTCGAGAAGTACCCGGCGATGATCGCGAACGCAGGCATGTGGAACGCGTAGAACGACAGGTACAGAGCCATCGCGATGTCGGAGTCGTACGTCAGGCGCTGAATCGCGTGACCGAGGACGACGAGGACGATGCAGGCGTACCTGGCGTTGTCCCAGAACGGCACTCGGCGGCGCGGGCGGGCGACGGATCCGGTTATCGGACCGGTCAGCGGGGTGCTGCTCATGAATGAAGGCTACCGGCCGGGAATAAAGTTGCCTGGGCGGCGTTCTACCAGATACATTCAATTGCATAGAAACGGATGCCACCCGCATCCGCCTCGAGAAACCCGGAGCACCCACGATGAGCGACCAGGCCGAAACCTCAGGCATCCAGTTCGGACTCTTCAGCGTCAGCGACGTCACCCAGAACCCGGTCACGGGTGAGACACCCAGCGAGCGTCAGAAGATCAAGGACGCGATCACGATCGCGAAGCACGCCGAAGAGGTGGGGCTCGACGTCTTCGCACTCGGTGAGCACCACAACCCGCCGTTCTGGTCCTCATCTCCGACCACCACTCTTGCCGCGATCGCCGCGCAGACAGAGCGCATCATCGTCTCGACGTCGACCACGCTCATCACCACGAACGACCCGGTGAAGATCGCCGAGGACTTCGCGATGCTGCAGCACGTATCGGACGGCCGCACCGACCTCATGCTGGGCCGCGGCAACACCGGTCCCGTCTACCCGTGGTTCGGCAAGGACATCCGGCAGGGACTGCCGCTCGCCATCGAGAACTACGCGCTGCTGCGCAAGCTCTGGGACGAGGACGTCGTCGACTGGGAGGGAAAGTTCCGTACGCCGTTGCAGGGCTTCACCTCGACGCCGCGGCCACTGGACGGCGTGGCGCCGTTCGTGTGGCACGGCTCGATCCGCACGCCCGAGATCGCCGAGCAGGCCGCCTACTACGGCGACGGCTTCTTCGCGAACAACATCTTCTGGCCCAAGGAGCACTACCAGCGTCTCATCGAGCTCTACCGTCAGCGCTTCGCGCACTACGGCCACGGAACGCCGGAGCAGGCCATCGTCGGCATCGGCGGTCAGGTGTTCATGCGCGCCAACTCGCAGGACGCGGTGAACGAGTTCCGTCCGTACTTCGACAACGCGCCGGTCTACGGCCACGGCCCGAGCATGGAGGACTTCACCGAGATGACTCCGCTGACCGTCGGCTCGCCGCAGCAGGTCATCGACCGCTACGCGGCGATGCGCGACACGTTCGGCGACTACCAGCGCCAGCTGTTCCTCATCGACCACGCCGGACTCCCGCTGAAGGTCGTGCTCGAGCAGCTCGACATCCTCGGTGGCGAGGTCGTCCCTGCTCTGCGCAAGGAGCTGGCGAAGAATCGTCCGGCGAGCGTTCCGGATGCGCCGACCCACACCGCACGTGTCAAGGCCGCGTACGGGGACGGTCCTGCGCGTGAGGCGCGGCCGCGCGCGAACCGCGGTGACAACCTCACCGGCGGATCGCCCTACCAGGACTCGGCTGCACCTGCCGGTGCGGCATTCGGCCTCGGCCGGACGGAGGCATGATCATGACAGAGCGTCGCATCGCCGTCATCTCGGCAGGACTCTCCAACCCGTCATCGACCAGGATGCTGGCCGATCGACTGGCCGGTGAGACCGTGAAGCAGCTGGCGGAGCTCGACATCCAGGCGACCGTCGACGTGATCGAGCTGCGTGACCTCGCGCACGACATCACGAACAACCTGCTCACCGGATTCGCGCCCGCCGCACTGGAATCCGCGATCAATTCGGTGTACTCCGCCGATGCCCTGATCGCGGTGACGCCGATCTTCTCGACGAGCTATTCGGGGCTGTTCAAGTCGTTCATCGACGTGCTGGACCCCGACGCTCTCACCGGCAAACCAGTATTGATCGGCGCGAACGCCGGCACGCCGCGGCACTCGCTGGCGATCGACTACGCGATCCGTCCGCTGTTCGCGTACCTCCACGCCGAGACCGTCTCGACCGGCGTTTTCGCCGCATCCAGCGATTGGGGCGGCGCGGGCGACGACGTGGCACCGCTCAGCCGGCGCGTCGAGAAGGGTGCGCGGGAGCTCGCTGAGGCCATCTCGCGCAAGGAGGCGGCGACCTCGAGCGACCCGTTCGATCCGGCCAACTACCTGGGTGACGGGCGGTCCTTCGGCCATCTGCTCGGCGGGCTGGCAGGGGAGTGATCCGCGCAGACGCACCGACCGAGAAATGAAGGCGCCGGGCCCCAATGGGCCGGCGCCTTCTCGGTGGTCAACCGCTCTTACGTCGGAACTCGCGCCGCGTCTGCGGAGCATTCACCGAATGGACGGCTGAGTCGCCGTCCAGATGCGACTCGCCGTCGCGGTGGTGAGCGTTCTTCTTCTCGAGCGCTTCCTTGAACTTGCGCTTCATGTCCTCCGAGGGGGACGCTGCGCCTTCTTCGGTGCTCATGCGGTCAGCCTAGTCGGGCCGGACCGATGACCGAAAGCGTGCTCGTGCGCGATCGCGACGCCGGATGAGCAGATCGACCACCGCGCCGATGACGATCGCGACGACGACGGAGACGAAGATGGCGACCATCGGTCCGCCGGGCAGGATCGCGGCGAACAGGGCTCCGACAGCGGCCTGATAGCTCGCCCAGCCCGCCGCTGCGAGCACGACCAGTGCGCAGTAGCGGGGGATCGGGATACGTGTCGCACCGGCGACCAGGTTCACGGCCAGACGCGCGAACGGAATGAATCGTGCGGTGAAGAGCACCACCGCAGTGCCGGACTGGAGTCGCTCGTGCGCCCACCGGCGAGCCTGCTGCACGCGTGCGGCTCGCATCCAGCGCCAGCGTTCGAGGCCGACCCACCGGCCGATCGCATAGCAGAGCATGTCGCCGCAGGCTGCGGCAGCGGTGGCGCAGAGCACCACCGCCCACAGCGGGGGAGCACCGGACTCGATCGACAGCGCCCCCAAAGCCGTGACGGCGACCTCGCCGGGGACGACGACGAAGAACGCGTCGCCGAGGACGAGCAGTGTCATCGCGATCAGCGCCCACGGGCCGTGGACGGCGTCGAGGAGGAGGTCGGGGATCACGCCTTCACGATGCGCTTCGGAGGTGAACGGAAACGGAAGCGGGGACAGCCGGTGAAGGAAAGTCGTGCAACCGGTGAACTCTCGGCGTCAGGGGCTGTCGTGGCCCAGCCGGGCGCGTGTCGCGGGGCATCCTGACATCGTGAGAGTCGCAATCGTGACCGAATCATTTCTGCCGCACATGAACGGGGTGACCGGATCTGTGCTGCAGATCCTGCGACACCTCGAACGCACGGGCCATCAGGCTCACGTCATCGCCCCGGATGCCACGGGCATCCCGACCGCGATGCACGGCGCGACCATCGAAGCCGTCACCAGCCTGGCTCTGCCCGGGTATCGCAATGTCCGCGTCGGAGCTGTGACCGCTCAGCGCGTGGCATCCTCGCTGGCGCGCTTCCGGCCCGATGTCGTGCATCTGGCGTCGCCGTTCGCGCTCGGCTGGCGCGGCGTTCTGGCCGCCGGCCGACTGAACCTCCCCGCCGTCGCCGCGTACCAGACCGACGTCGCCGCCTACACCGAGCGCTACCGGCTCGCCGCCACCACGAACTTCGCGCAGAACCACATCACCCGACTGCATCGCCGTGCCACGCTCACACTGGCTCCGTCGTCTGAGTCGGAGCAGCAGCTCACTGCTCTCGGCGTCGACCGCGTCCGCCGGTGGGGCCGAGGAGTGGATGCCGAGCGATTCCACCCCGGAGCCAGGGATGAGCGGTGGCAGCGCCTCGGAGACGAGGCGATCGTCGGGTACGTCGGCCGCCTCGCAGCCGAGAAGCAGGTGGAGGACCTCCGGGTGCTGCACGGCGTGCCGGGTACCCGGCTCGTCATCGTCGGGGACGGTCCGTCACGCGCCCGCCTGCAGGCGGCCATGCCGGATGCCGTGTTCCTCGGCCACCTCGACGGTGACCGCCTCGCCACTGCGTTGGCGTCGTTCGACATCTTCGTGCATCCAGGCGAGAGCGAGACGTTCGGACAGACGCTGCAGGAGGCGCACGCCAGCGGCGTTCCCATCGTCGCCACCGGTCGTGGCGGACCTCTCGACCTCGTTCGGATGGGCATCGACGGCTGGCTGTACCGCCCGGGGGACCTCGAGGATCTGCGCATGCGCGTGACCGATCTCGCCGGTGACGCGCGCAAGCGGCGCGCCTTCGGTGCCGCTGGACGCGCCGCAGTCGAAGGGCGCAGCTGGACCGTCGTGTGCGATCAGCTGCTCGAGCACTTCGACCAGGCGCAGGAGCTCCAACGCGTCGATCGCTCCCTGCGCGCCCCGCGACTGCGCCGGCCCGAGCCGTCGACGCCGGCGCAGACGCGTCAGTGGCGGCGGTACGTCGCTCTCGGCGATTCGCTCACCGAGGGGCTGTGCGATCCGGGAACAGACGGAGCGCTGCGCGGGTGGGCGGATCGTCTTGCTCTGCTGCTCTCCGCCCGCGGCGGCATCCACTACGCGAACCTCGCCGTGCGCTCCAGGCGCGTGCGCGACGTGCACGGCGAGCAGCTGGCCAGGGCACGTGAGCTCCGACCCGACCTGGTGTCGATCCTGATCGGGGCGAATGACCTCGTGAAGTCCCACGCGGACGTGCCTGCTCTGGCAGCACGTGTCGACGAGACGGTTCGGGTGCTGCGCGAGGATGGTGCCGACGTGCTGCTCGTCACGCCGTTCCTTCCCGATCGCCGCGCCGCTGGTCTCTTCTCCGCCCGGTTCGCCGCGTTCGCCGTCCGGCTCGCCGAGACTGCGGCGCGCCATGGCGCCATCCTGCTCGACACCGATCTGCATCCGTCGCTTGCGGCGCGTCCGAACTGGGGCGAGGATCTGGTGCACCTCGGGAGCAGAGGACATCGCTTCCTCGCGTACTGCGCCGGTGATCTGCTCGGGGTGCCGCACGCCGAGACCCTCGGAGCGCTCGATGCGGTGCTGCACGAGGTCGACGCCACGACGAAGGCGACCTGGTGGCGTGAGCATGCCCTGCCGTGGGTCTGGCGCCGCATGCGCGGACGGGTCGCCGGCGACGGGCGGGTCGCCAAGCACGACGACTACGTGTACATCGGACGCTCGTCCAGCATGCGCAACGTCGAGGTCCGTTGAGGCTGGACCTTCGACGAGGCCAGGGAAGTCGGGCCTCGCGCTGATAGGCTGACATTGGATTGCTGTGCGCAATCCGCGTGCGCTGTGCGCACGGGTACGTATGACCTCGGTCGTCACACGGACGAACGAGTCTAAACAAAGAAGGAGAGACCTCTTGGAAGGTCCTGAAATCACTGCCGCCGAGGCCGTTCTCGACAACGGCCGCTTCGGCACTCGCACTGTCCGCTTCGAAACCGGTCGCCTCGCTCAGCAGGCACAGGGTTCGGTTGCGGCTTACCTCGACGGAGAGACGATGATTCTCTCCGCAACCAGCGCCGGCAAGCACCCGCGCGAAGGCTTCGACTTCTTCCCGCTCACCGTCGACGTCGAAGAGCGTTCGTACGCAGCGGGCAAGATCCCCGGTTCGTTCTTCCGTCGTGAGGGTCGTCCCTCGACTGAGGCGATCCTCGTCTGCCGTCTGATCGACCGTCCGCTGCGTCCGTCGTTCGTCGACGGCCTGCGCAACGAGGTCCAGATCGTCATCACCGTCCTGTCGATCGCCCCTGGCGAGTACTACGACGCACTGGCCATCAACGCGGCATCCGCGTCGACCCAGATTTCGGGTCTGCCGTTCTCCGGCCCGATCGCCGGTGTCCGCCTCGCGCTGATCCCCGGCCACGGCGAGAACGCCGACCAGTGGGTCGCGTTCCCGAACCAGGCCCAGGTCGAAGAGGCCGTGTTCGACCTCATGGTCGCCGGCCGCGTGGTCAAGAAGGCTGACGGCACCGAAGATGTCGCGATCATGATGGTCGAGGCCGAGGCCACCGAGAACAGCTGGAACCTCATCAAGGGCGGCGCCGTCAAGCCGAGCGAGGACATCGTCGCCGGTGGTCTCGAGGCCGCCAAGCCGTTCCTGAAGCAGCTCGTCGAGGCGCAGGCCGAGATGGCGTCGCACTCGTCGAAGGAGCCTGGTGTCTACCCGGTCTTCCCGGCGTACGAGCAGGCCACGTACGACTTCATCGCCGCATCAGCGACGGCAGACCTCGAGAAGGTCTACCAGATCGCAGACAAGGTCGAGCGTCAGAATGCCGATGACGAGGTCAAGGACCGTGTCAAGGCCGAGGTCGCCGCAGCCGTCGAGGCAGGCACGCTGCCCGAGTCCGCCGCAGGCGAGGTCTCCGGCGCGTACAAGTCCGTCACCAAGGGCATCGTCCGCGGACGCATCCTCTCCGAGGGCGTTCGCATGGACGGCCGTGGCCTCGCCGACATCCGTCCGCTCGACGCAGAGGTGCAGGTCATCCCGCGCGTTCACGGTTCGGCGATCTTCCAGCGCGGTGAGACCCAGATCATGGGCGTCACCACGCTGAACATGCTCAAGATGGAGCAGCAGATCGACTCGCTTTCGCCGACGACGAGCAAGCGCTACATGCACCACTACAACTTCCCGCCCTACTCGACCGGTGAGACCGGCCGTGTCGGGTCGCCGAAGCGTCGCGAGATCGGGCACGGCTTCCTCGCCGAGCGCGCCCTCGTGCCGGTGCTGCCCAGCCGTGAGGAGTTCCCGTACGCGATCCGCCAGGTGTCTGAGGCTCTCAGCTCCAACGGCTCGACGTCGATGGGCTCCGTGTGCGCGTCTACTCTGTCGCTGCTGAACGCCGGTGTGCCGCTGCGTGCGGCCGTCGCGGGCATCGCGATGGGCCTCGTCTCCGACGAGGTCGACGGCGAGACCCGTTACGCCGCGCTGACCGACATCCTCGGAGCCGAGGACGCCCTCGGTGACATGGACTTCAAGGTCGCAGGCACGAGCGAGTTCATCACCGCCATCCAGCTCGACACGAAGCTCGACGGCATCCCGTCCGATGTCCTCGCCGGCGCTCTGACGCAGGCCAAGGACGCACGTCTGACGATCCTGAGCGTCCTGAACGCCGCCATCGACGCTCCTGACGAGATGGCGCCGACCGCGCCTCGCGTCATCAGCGTTCAGATCCCGGTCGACAAGATCGGCGAGCTGATCGGCCCGAAGGGCAAGACGATCAACGCGATCCAGGACGAGACCGGCGCGCAGATCTCCATCGAGGAGGACGGCACCGTCTACATCGGCGCGACCGACGGCCCCTCGGCCGAGGCTGCTCGTGCTCAGGTGAACGCGATCGCCAACCCCACCAACCCGGAGGTCGGCGAACAGTTCCTCGGCACCGTCGTGAAGATCGCCTCGTTCGGCGCCTTCATCTCGCTGCTGCCCGGCAAGGACGGCCTGCTGCACGTCACCGAGGTGCGCAAGCTCGCCGGTGGCAAGCGCGTCGAGAACGTCGACGACGTCCTCTCGGTCGGCCAGAAGCTGCTCGTCAAGATCACCAAGATCGACGACCGCGGCAAGCTGTCGCTCGAGCCCGTGCTCGACGACGCTCCGGCCGAGGCGGCGGGCGACGCTGCTGAGACCGAGTCCGCAGACGCTTAAGTCATCCGAGAACGGCCCGGATTCCACCCGTCAGGTGCGGAATCCGGGCCGTTTCTCTGCCTGACGTGACCGAAACGTTATCGGAAGTTCCTCTCTCGTTAGCGCCAATGGACGGCGCCTTCGCCGTTCTCGCTTACCCTTTGAGTACGCACCCGCAGGGTGTGCACCTCGGGGGTGGTGAGGATGGGATTGTTCGGCGCAGGAACCGCTGATGCTCAGTCCGCACGTGCCCAGACCGGGGCACAGCACCCCTCAGCACCCATCCCGGTGGTCGGGCCGGGGGTGGGGGAGAGCATCCGGATCTCGCTCGGTGAGAGCGGCATTCAGATCTTCCCTCTCATGCTCGGGGCGGCGGAGTTCGGCTGGAACGTCGATCTCGAGACGAGCCACGCGATCCTCGACCGCTACGTGGAGTTCGGCGGCAACGCGATCCACACCGCTGACGGGTTCTCGGGCGGTCGCAGCGAGCACATCATCGGGCAGTGGCTGCGCTCACGCGGCCTGCGCGACCGCACCGTGCTCAGCGTGCGGATCGGCTCCCACGCCGACAACCCGGGGCTGGGGTCCACCAACCTCGTGCGCGCCGTGGAAGCATCCCTCACGCGGCTCGGTATCGAACGCATCGACGTGATCTATCTGGATGCCACGCTCGACCGCGACACGAACCTCGAAGACACTCTCGCCACAGTCGAGTGGCTCCGCGATGCCGGCAAGGTCGGCACGGTCGGGGCCTTCGGGCTCGCCCCGGAACGGCTGGTCGAGGCCCGGATCCTGGCATCGGCCGGGTACCCGCGCATCGAGGCGCTCGATGAGCCGTACAACCTCGTCCGTCGTGAGGCGTTCGAGGGCGACCTGCGGCTCGTCGCCGGGGCTCAGAGCCTCGCCGTGACGCCGTCGCATGCGCTCGAGCACGGGTTCCTCTCCGGACGGCATCGCAGCAAGGCGCACATGTCCCGGGGTGTGCGGGGCGAGCAGCTGCGTGGCCACCTGAATCGTCGAGGCATCCGGATCCTCCGCGCGCTCGACCAGGTCGCGGCCGAGGTGGAGGCGCCCGTCGCCGCGGTGTCCATCGCGTGGCTTCTCGCGCAGCGCAGTGTCGTGGCACCGATCGTGAACACGTTCGCCACCGACCATGTCGACGAGCTCATGCAGGGCGCGGGGATCGCATTGTCGCGTACCCAGGTCGCCGAGCTCACTCGCGCCGGCAACTGATCGACACGAGCCGAGGCTCTCCGAACTCCGGCTAAGGTGGAATCGCCTCTGTAAAGGCTGGCGACGAAGCGAGCGGGTTGTGACGCACTACATATATCTGGTCAGACATGGTGAACATCAGGATGCCGAGCACGGTGTCGACGACGGACCCCTCTCCCCGCGGGGGCAGCGTCAAGCCGAGCTGATCGCCGATCGGCTCTCTGGGCTCCCGCTGGACGCCGTCTGGCATTCGCCGCTGCTGCGGGCAACCGAGACCGCTCGCGCGATCGCAGAGCGACTCCCGTCCGTGACGCCCGAGCCCTCAGCGCTCCTGTTCGACTGCGTGCCGACCGGCATGACGGAGGACACCCCAGCGGTGTACGAGTCATTCTTCGGCTCGGTCACCGACGCCGAGATCGAGGCGGGCAGCGCTCAGATGGCGGATGCCGTCAACGAGTTCCTCGTGCGCAAGCAGGGCGACGTCCACGAAGTCCTCATCACGCACAACTTCGTCATCGCGTGGTTCGTCCGAGAGGTCCTCGGCGCGCCGGACTGGCGCTGGATGACTCTCAGCCAGGCGCATTGCGGGCTCACCGTGATCGGGCAGAAACACGGGCGCCCCTGGACCCTGGTCAACCACAACGAGTTGAGCCACCTCCCGATGGAGCTGCGCACCGGCCTGCCGGACGCCATGCCGGTCTGAGCGCAAATAGACTGGTCGCATGACCAAGCAGGTTGCACTCGTCGGCGGCTCAGGCAAGCTCGGCACGATCATCCATCAGGTGATCGGCGAGCTCGACGGCTTCGACGTTGCCCGGGTGCTGAACTCGTCGAGCGACCTCCGTGAGCTCGACGGTGCCGACCTCGTCGTCGACGCCTCGACTCCGCAGGTGAGCGTCGACGTCGTCCGTGCGGCCATCGAGCGCGGCATCAACGTTCTGGTCGGAACATCCGGATGGTCGGCCGAGCGCATCGCGTTGATGCGTCCTCTTGTCGAGTCGGCCGGCACCGGAGCCGTCTTCATCCCGAACTTCTCGCTCGGCTCCGTGCTCGGTTCAGCCCTGGCCGCCGCCGTTGCGCCCTTCTTCGCCTCCGCCGAGATCATCGAAGCGCACCGGGACACGAAGGTGGACTCCCCGAGCGGCACGGCCGTGCGCACGGCCGAGCTGATCGCCGCAGCTCGAGGAGAGCAGGGCCCCGTCAGCGCGCCGCACGCCGACCAGCGTGCCCGTGGCCAGCAGGTCGCGAGCGTGCCGGTGCACTCCCTTCGACGCCCAGGAGTGATCGCCAGGCAGGATGTGATCCTCTCCGGCCCCGGCGAGTCTCTGATCATCACGCACGACACTGTCGAGTCCGCTCAGGCGTATGCCCCCGGCATCCGCCTCGCTGTGCCGTACGCCGCAGAGGCCCGCGGCGTCGTGGTCGGCCTCGAGAACATGATCGACATCGGAATCCAGGCGCGCTCGTGATGGCTAGAGCCGGTGTCATCGTCGTCGGGCTGTGCCTGATCCTTTATTTCGTCCTCACCGGCCAGTGGTCGTATCTGTACCTGACCAGCGGCGAACCCATCGGCATCGCCATGGGCGTCGCGCTCATCGTGCTGCCGTTGATCGGAGCATGGGCCCTCGTCCGCGAGATCCAGTTCGGCATCAGCGCGGATCGGCTCGGCACGCGGCTGGATGCCGAAGGCGGGATGCCGGCAGCGGAGACGGAGCTGAGCCCGAGCGGGCGCCTGGCGAAGTCGGACGCCGAGCCGCTCGTCCAGCGCTACACGGCCGAGGCTGAGGCTTCTGCGGCCGACTGGCGAGCCCGTTACCGCCTCGGTGTGGTGCAGGATGCCGCGGGGCGCCGCAAGGACGCCCGCGCGAGCATCCGCGAGGCGATCAGGCTCGCGAAGGTCCGCTGAATCGGTCCCTGAGCCTGTCGAAGGGTCAGGCGAGTGTCGCCTCGAGGGTGATCTCGATGCCTGAGAGCGCCTGAGACACCGGGCACCCTGTCTTCGCGCCCTCGGCGATCTCCTGGAACTGCTCCGCCGTGAGCCCTGGCACCTTCGCATTCACGTTCAGGTGGCTGCCGGTGATTCCGGTTCCCGGCTTGAACGTCACCGACGCCGTGGTGTCGACGCGCTCCGGCGGAGTGCCGTTCTCGGACAGCGCGTGCGAGAGCGCCATGCAGAAGCACGATGCGTGCGCTGCGGCGATGAGCTCTTCCGGCGTGGTGGTCGTCTCGGAGCCCTCGCTGCGCGACTTCCAATCGATGGGGAAGGTGCCGAGGTTCGACGACGAGAATCGAACGGTTCCCGATCCCTCCGTGAGAGAACCGGTCCAGGTCGTGGCTGCTTCGCTGGTGACGGGCATGATTCCTCCAGGGGTCGTGGCTGGTGTTCGGCCAGCCTATCGACCACGCGACCTGCGGGGAACCGGCGCTCAGACCGCGGGAGCCCGGCGACCGACCACCCCGGCACGCTGCAGCAGCAGGTAGATCTGGCATCCGAGGCAGAACGAGAAGGCGGCGTTGAGGAAGGCAGCGATGAAGGCGGCGCCGGTTGCGATCGGGAGCGCCAACGGAACCCCGATCAGATGCAGGACGAGTCCGATGCCGACAACCGCGAGTCCGACGCCCTGTGCGAAGCGCGGCGGCCGGGGGTCTTCCAACTCTGCGGGAGCCGACAGCCGTGGCCGGACGAACCGGCGGAAGATCGCCCCCCAGGGCGCCGTGCGCGGCCACGCCGCGCCCCAGAGGAACAGCAGGGCGATGATGAGGAGCAGCACGAAACCGGGGCCGAGGGCCCTGGGCGCCTCCGACAGGCCGACGAGGTTCAGCACCAGGGCTGCGAGCAGCAGCACGGACGTGATCGTCGCGGCGAAGCGGGGGCCTCTCGGATCGATTCCAGCGGGACCGGTCATGACTGCTCCTGATTCTGAAGGGGGGCCGACGGAGCGCCGACAAGAGCGCTGACGGCCTCATCGATCGACCGTCGATCCGGAACGCCTCCCCAGCGGGACACGACTCTGCCGGATGCATCGATGAGGATCGTCGTCGGTGTCTGCAGGACGTGGTATCTCGTCGCGAGGTCGCTGCGCGTGGTGAGGTCCACCTCGAGGTGGGGGATGCTCCGATTTCCGGCGATCTCGCCGAGCAGGCGCCGTACCTGCGGGCACCGCGCGCACAGCTCGGTGCTGAACTGCACGAGCGCGGCCGATGCAGGAAGCCCGCCGGGCAGGTCGTCGGCACGGACCAGGACGCCGCCGCCGGTGCGCGTGCGTCCGTCCTGCGCGCGGAGCGCGATCCCGGCCACGGCGGTGAGCACCACGAGAGCGCCGGCGATCAGAAGCGCGGTCGTGACGGACATGCTCCGAGGATAGGGCGACCACGCGGACCAGGGCGCGGATATGACCGCTCATGACGGACGCCGGGTATCGTGTGAGGCATGAGCGAAGCCGTCCCCACGCCGTACGAAGATCTGCTCCGAGACGTGCTCGAGACCGGCACGCACAAGGACGATCGCACCGGAACCGGCACCACCAGTGTCTTCGGTCGTCAGATCCGGTTCGACCTGTCGCAGGGCTTCCCGCTCATCACCACCAAGCGCGTGCATTTCAAGTCGATCGCCTACGAGCTGCTCTGGTTCCTGCGCGGAGACTCGAACGTGTCCTGGCTGCAGGAGAACGGCGTCACGATCTGGGACGAGTGGGCCGATGCCGACGGCGAGCTCGGGCCGGTGTACGGCGTGCAGTGGCGTTCGTGGCCGACACCGGACGGCGGTCACATCGACCAGCTGTCCCAGGTCGTCGAGCAGATCGGCGCGACACCGGATTCCCGGCGCCTCATCGTCTCGGCGTGGAATCCCGCCGACATCCCCGACATGGCCCTCGCGCCCTGCCACGCGCTCTTCCAGTTCTACGTCGCGGACGGCAGACTCTCGTGCCAGCTGTACCAGCGGAGCGCGGACATGTTCCTCGGCGTGCCGTTCAACATCGCCAGCTACGCGCTGCTGACGATGATGATCGCCCAACAGGCAGGTCTCGAGCCCGGCGACCTCGTCTGGACCGGCGGCGACTGCCACGTGTACGACAACCACGTCGACCAGGTGCGGGAGCAGCTCTCGCGTGAGGCATATCCGTACCCGACGCTGCGGTTCGCGCGGAAGCCGGAGTCCATCTTCGACTACGCGTACGACGATCTCGTCATCGAGGACTACCAGCACCACCCCGCGATCCGTGCGGCGGTGGCCGTATGACCTGGGTCGGTCTGATCTGGGCCGAGGCCGCCGGCGGCGTCATCGGTGCAGAGGGCGGGATGCCGTGGCACGTCCCGGAGGATCTGGCGCACTTCAAGGACGTCACGATCACCGCCCCGGTCGTGATGGGGCGCAAAACGTGGGACTCGTTGCCCGAGCGCTTCCGCCCGCTGCCCGGCCGCGAGAACATCGTGATCACGCGCCAGCAGGACTGGGAGGCGAAAGGCGCCAGCCGCGCGGCGGATCTGCCCGCCGCCGTCCGCGGTCTCGACAAGGTGTGGATCATCGGCGGGGCCGAGATCTTCGCCCAGGTGATCGGCGACGCCGACCGACTGGAGGTCACCGAGCTCGATCTCGAGGTGGCCGGAGACGCCTATGCACCTTCGAAGGAGGGTTGGCGGCTCGTCGACGAGGGGGAGTGGCGAACGTCCCGCAGCGGCATCCGCTACCGGTTCCTGGGGTACGAGCGCTGATGCCCGTCGCGCTGATCACGGGTGCGAGCGCCGGCCTCGGCGCTGAGTTCGCACGCCAGCTCGCCGCACGCGGTGCCGATCTCGTCGTCGTCGCACGCTCGGCCGGCTCGCTCGAGGCGTTGGCAGCGGAACTCCGCGAAGCGAACGGCATCGCCGTCGAGGTCCTCGCCGCAGACCTGGTGACCGCGGAAGGGATGCAGAGCGTCGTGACCCGCGTCAGCGACACGGAGCATCCGATCGACGTCCTCGTGAACAACGCCGGATTCGGACTCCCGCTGCACTTCGCAGACAACGACATCGAAGACGAGGTGCGGCACCTTCGCATCCACGTCGAAGCGCCGATGCGGCTCATGCACGCCGCGCTCGGCGCGATGCGCGGTCGCGGCGGGCGGATCATCAACGTGGCATCCGTCGCCGGATTCATCTCCAGGTCGACCTATTCGGCGTGCAAGCAGTGGCTGATCGGCTTCAGCCGATGGGCGAACGCGGAGTACTCCCGTGACGGCGTGACGGTGACCGCGGTGTGTCCAGGATTCACGCACACGACCTTCCATGAGCGGATGGGCCTCGCACCGGGTCACGAGGGGATCCCCGCAATCGGGTGGCTGAACGCGCCTGATGTCGTCCGTGAAGGGCTCAGAGATGCCGCACGCGGCAAGGCCGTGTCCGTCCCTTCGCTCCGCTACAAGGCGGTCGTGGCGCTGACGCGCGTGCTGCCGTCGGCGCTCACGGCAGGCGCCGCTCGCCGCGGGCGCGTCTGAACCGCGGGCTGCCCCGTTACACGAATCGTCCGAGATGGATGCCGGCGTATGCCAGCGCAGCCACGGTCTCACCGTCGGTGATGCGGCCGTCGGCCACCATGGCCAGCGCGTCTGAGAACGGCACCCATGACACCTCTTCGATGCCTTCGTCCTCGGCATCCTCCACGTCGGCGGCGGCGCCGCTCAGGCCGCGCGCGAGGAACACGTGCTCCGGCGCGACCGTGACTCCGTTCAAGGCGTTCATGGTGCCGATCGGCGTCCACTGCTCAGCCTGCAGGCCGGTCTCTTCGCGCAACTCTCGCTGCGCGGCGGTCAGCGGATCCTCGCCGTCGCTGCCGCCGGCAGGGACCTCGATGGATCGCCCCACCGTGTAGCGGTCGAGGGTGACGAGGCAGACCCGGTCGGTCTCATCCAGAGCCACGATGAACACGGCGGGGTTGCGCAGGGTCACGACGCCGTAGATGCCGTCGCCGGCAGGCCCGGTCACGGCGTCCTCTCGAACGGAGATCCACGGATTCTCGTACACGACGCGGGAATCCTCGGTCTGCCAGGTCATGAACGCGAGCCTATCCGGCGCGGTCAGGCAGGGCCGAAACCGATACGCTGGGAGCATGACGCACTCGGACAACCCCTTCGGTCAGGTCCTCGTCGCGCTCGTCACTCCGATGACGGCAGACGGCGAAGTCGATTGGGCCGCCACCGAGAAGCACATGGATGACGTGATCGGCGCCGGTGCGGACGGCATCGTCGTCACCGGCACGACGGGGGAGACATCGACCCTCACCGACCCGGAGAAGCTCAAGCTCGTCGAGGTGGGCCGATCGGTGTCCGCCGGACGCGCGAAGATCATCACGGGCGGTGGATCGAACGAGACGGCGCACGCCATCGAGCTGTACAAAGCCAGCGAGAAGGCCGGCGCCGACGGCATCATGATCGTCACGCCTTACTACAACAAGCCCACGCAGGCCGGCATCCTCACGCACTTCCGACTCGTCGCCGATGCCACCGATCTGCCGGTCATCCTCTACGACATCCCAGGCCGAACGGGCGTCCCGATCAAGTACGAGACGATCCTGCGCCTGGCCAAGCATCCCAACATCCTCGCCGTGAAGGACGCCAAGGGCGACTTCAGCGAGGTCAGCCGAGTGCTGAACCAGACCGACCTGATGTACTTCTCCGGCGACGACGCCAATGTGCTCCCGCACCTGGCGATCGGCGCGTCCGGTCTCATCGGCGTGACCGCGAACATCACCGCGGCGCCGTATCGCACGATCATGGATGCCGTGAACCGCGGCGACCTCGCAACCGCGACGGCCGAGCACAAGCGCCTGGAGCCGCTGGTGCGGGCCACGATGACCCACGTGCCCGGCACTGTTTCGGCGAAGTACATCCTGCACGGCCTCGGCCGCATCTCCAGCCCCCGCGTCCGCCTGCCCCTGGTGGGGCCGGAGGAGTGGGAGGCCGCTCTCATCGAGGACGAGCTGGCTCTCGTCAAGGATGTGACCGGCGCTGATTTCTCGAACTTCCGCCCCGACCGCAATGCGGCCGCCGGCGGCGCGCTTCCGAAGGTGCACGGCACCACCCGCTGACACATACGTGAAGGCGACGGGCGCAGAAGGCGCCCACAGCAACACGAGCACCGCAGGTGCTCGACTGAGGAGACATGAATGTCCATTCCCATCGCCGCCCCTGAACAGCTCGCGGAGGGAACGCTCCGCATCATCCCGCTCGGCGGGCTCGGCGAGGTCGGCCGCAACATGACGACCTTCGAGTTCGACGGCAAGATCCTCATCGTGGACTGCGGAGTGCTGTTCCCCGAGGATCACCAGCCAGGTGTCGACCTGATCCTGCCGGACTTCGAGCCGATCAAGGACCGCCTCGACGACATCGTCGGCGTCGTGCTCACGCACGGTCACGAGGACCACATCGGCGCGGTCCCGTACCTGCTCCGCCTGAAGAGCGACATCCCGCTGATCGGCTCGGGTCTGACGCTGGCTCTCGTCGAGGCGAAGCTCAAGGAGCATCGGATCAAGCCCTTCACCCTCACGGTGAAGGAGGGGCAGCACGAGAAGGTCGGACCGTTCGACCTCGAGTTCGTCGCGGTGAACCACTCGATTCCGGACGCCCTCGCCGTCGCGATCCGCACTCCGGCCGGCCTCGTCCTCGCAACAGGCGACTTCAAGATGGACCAGCTGCCGCTGGACGGTCGCATCACCGACCTGCGCGCCTTCTCGCGTCTCGGTGAAGAGGGCGTCGACCTGTTCCTCGTCGACTCCACCAACGCCGATGTCCCTGGCTTCACGCCGACGGAGCGCTCGATCGGGCCGGTGCTCGATCAGGTGATCGCCAAGGCGCAGCGGCGAGTGATCGTCGCGAGCTTCTCGAGCCACGTTCATCGCGTGCAGCAGGTGCTCGACGCCGCTCACGCGAACGGCCGCCGCGTCGCACTGCTCGGCCGCAGCATGGTCCGCAACATGGGCATCGCCGCAGACCTCGGCTACCTGAAGGTGCCGGAGAACGTGCTCATCGACTACAAGAAGGCCAAGGACCTGCCAGACGACAAGATCGTCTACATGTCGACGGGATCCCAGGGCGAGCCGATGGCCGTGCTCAGTCGCATGGCGAACCTGGATCACGCGATCGAGCCGGGGGAGGGGGACACCGTCATCCTCGCCTCGAGCCTCATCCCCGGCAACGAGAACGCGGTGTACCGCGTGATCGACGGCCTCACCAAGCTCGGTGCGAACGTCGTGCACAAGGCCAACGCCCGTGTGCACGTCTCCGGTCACGCCGCCGCCGGCGAGCTGATCTACTGCTATAACATCCTCAGGCCCAAGAACGTGCTCCCCGTGCACGGCGAGTACCGGCACCTGATGGCGAACGCCAAGCTCGCCCAGGAAACAGGCATCCCGGTCGAGAACACGTTCCTCGCGTCGAACGGCACGATCATCGACCTCAAGGACGGTGACGCGCGCGTCGCAGGTCAGTACGACATCGGCTTCGTGTACGTGGACGGCTCCACGGTCGGCGAGATCACGGACGCCGACCTCAAGGACCGCCGGATCCTGGGCGAGGAGGGCTTCGTCTCGATCATCGTCGTGGTGGATGCCGCCACCGGGCGCATCATCACGGGCCCTGAGATCCACGCCCGAGGGATCGCCGAGGACGATGCGGTGTTCGAGGACGTCGTGCCGAAGATCGTCGCAGCGCTCAAGGAGGCGTCCGGCAACGGCGTCCGCGACACGCACGCGCTCTCGCAGGTCGTCCGTCGCACGATCGGACGCTGGGTCAACCAGAAGCTGCGCCGTCGTCCGATGATCGTCCCTCTCGTCATCGAAGCCTGATCGTCACGGTTCGTTCGGGCTGCCGGATCGTCTGGAAAGCCGCGTCATTACGCGGCTGTGTCGGCACCCGAACGTAGTCTGTGGGTATGGCCAGGAGCACCACGAAGACCTCGCGCGCGTCGGAGAAGACTCAGGCGCGCGCCAAGGGGCAGACGGCTCCGACGAAGAAGATCCCGGCTGCTCCGAAGAAGTACATCGACGAGGACGACAAGCCCGCGCTCATCGTGCGCGCATGGATCGGACTCGCGCACGGCGTCGGCGGGCTGTTCCGGGCGTTCGGCCCCGAGGCTCTCGAGAAGGACCAGCGTCGTGACGGGTTCCCGTTCCTGCTGGTGATCCTGGCCTGCCTCGGCGCGGTCGACGAGTGGTTCTTCATCGGCAACGAGATCGCGCAGAACATCAGCGCGTACACCGTCGGCGGGCTGATCGGCCGCACCGCGTTCCTCATGCCGGTGATGCTGCTGATCCTCGCAGGGTGGCTGTTCCGGCATCCGTCTTCCGTCCACGACAACGGTCGCATCGGCATCGGCTTCGGCCTGTTCGTCATCTCGATCGCCGGCATCTGCCACGTGGCCGGCGGACAGCCGGAGCCCAAGCAGGGCATGCCGGCGCTCAGCGCCGCAGGAGGACTGTTCGGCTGGATGCTGGGCGAGCCGCTGTCGTATCTGACCGACATCGTCGCCTATATCGTTCTGGGGCTGCTGGCGCTGCTCAGCATCCTGATCATCACCAAGACTCCGCCGAACAAGATCGGCGCGCGTCTCGGCGATCTGTACGCCTGGATGTTCGGCGCCGAGCGCCCGGAGAGAGCGGAGAGCGGCAGCGCCGATGGCGATTCGGGTGACCTCGTCGAGATCGCCGAGGACGACTCCCTGCCGTGGTGGCGTCGTAACAAGAGCGGTCGCGAAGAGGACCCGGACGAGGGGATCGGCTCGCAGGATCTGACCGAGCTGCTCACGCCGACGGACGAGCCGTACGACAACAACGCCTACGACCAGGCCGTGATCCTGGCCGACGCTTCGGATGCCGCTACCGAAGTGCTCACCGACGTCGAGGGCGTCATGGCTGGCCTCGGCAAGCACGGCAGCACCGCGCTGCTCGACGACTCCGGTGACACCGGCGAACAGCCGGAGCTCCCAGGCCTCTCCGGTTTCGGCACAGAGGGCCCCGGCGACCGGGGTCTGCAGGCGCCCAGCACTCCGTACGTCCTCCCGTCGCCCGGCGTGCTGAGCGAGGGCCCCCCGTCCGTCGCACGCTCCGAGGCGAACGACAGGATCGTCGAGCAGATCACGAGCGTGCTGACCCAGTTCAAGGTCGACGCCAAGGTGACGGGCTTCTCGCGCGGCCCGACGGTGACGCAGTACGAGGTCGAGGTCGGCCACGGCGTCAAGGTCGAGAAGATCACTCAGCTCAGCAACAACATCGCCTATGCCGTGGCATCCAACGACGTGCGCATCCTCTCGCCGATCCCCGGCAAGAGCGCGATCGGCATCGAGATCCCGAACACCGACCGCGAGACCGTCGCCCTCGGCGACGTGATCCGCTCCGCAGCCGCGCAGAAGAGCGCTCATCCGCTCACAGTCGGCGTCGGCAAGGACGTCGGCGGCAACTTCGTCGTCGCGAACCTCGCCAAGATGCCGCACCTGCTGGTGGCAGGGTCCACGGGATCGGGTAAGTCGAGCTTCGTGAACTCGATGATCACGAGCCTGCTGATGCGCGCGCGCCCGGCTGACGTGCGCATGGTCCTGATCGACCCCAAGCGCGTGGAGCTCACCAGCTACGCGGGTGTGCCCCACCTGATCACGCCCATCATCACCAATCCGAAGAAGGCCGCAGAGGCTCTGCAGTGGGTGGTGAAGGAGATGGACATGCGGTACGACGACCTCGCGTCGTTCGGATTCCGTCACATCGATGACTTCAACAAGGCCGTCCGCGCCGGTGAGGTCGAGGTGCCGGTCGGCAGTGAACGCGTGCTCAAGCCGTACCCGTATCTGCTCGTCGTGGTCGACGAGCTCGCCGACCTCATGATGGTCGCCCCGCGCGACGTCGAGGACTCGATCGTGCGCATCACGCAGCTCGCCCGCGCGTCCGGTATCCACCTGGTCCTCGCGACGCAGCGTCCGAGCGTCGACGTCGTCACCGGTCTCATCAAGGCCAACGTGCCCTCCCGCCTGGCATTCGCCGTGACGAGCGTCACGGACAGCCGGGTCATCCTCGACGCGCCAGGTGCCGACAAGCTCATCGGCCAGGGCGATGCCCTGTTCTCGCCGATGGGATCGTCAAAGCCGTTCCGGCTGCAGGGCGCCTGGGTCGAGGAGAGCGAGATCGACGCCGTCGTCAAGCACGTGACGGCCCAGGCGCGACCCGAGTACCGCGCTGACGTTCAAGAGGCGATGGATCCGGCGAAGAAGAAGGAGGTCGACGAAGACATCGGCGACGACCTCGAGGTGCTGCTCGCCGCGGCCGAGCTCGTCGTGTCGTCGCAGTTCGGCTCGACGTCGATGCTGCAGCGCAAGCTCCGCGTCGGCTTCGCGAAGGCGGGCCGCCTGATGGACCTGCTCGAATCCCGCGAGATCGTCGGGCCGTCCGAGGGGTCGAAGGCGCGCGACGTGCTCGTGACCGCCGAGCAGCTGCCTGCGGTGATGGCGAAGCTCCGCGGGCAGGATGCCCCGGCTTCTGCCGCGCCCGCTGCCCCTGCTGCCGCTGCTGCGGCCCCGGCTGCCGAGTCCGTCGACTACGGGCGCGATCCGATCGAGGCGCAGTTCGACGGGAAGCCCGTAGTCGACGAGGACCAGGGCGATGAGGACGCCTGGGGTCTGACGGGTCGCGATTGATGGCCATCCCACGGCAGTTGCCGAACGCGATCACGATCGCCCGCATCCCGCTCGCCGTCGTCTTCTTCGTGCTTCTCCTGCTCGGCGGCACGTACGGGGCCGAGGACGTGGTCATCCGCTGGGTCGCCGGCGCCCTGTTCGTGCTGGCGATCTCGACCGACTGGGTCGACGGATACCTTGCGCGCAGGTACGACATCGTCAGCGACTTCGGCAAGCTCTGGGACCCGATCGCTGACAAGCTGCTCACCGGTGCCGGATTCGTCGGACTCGCCATCCTCGCGGAGTGGCCCTGGTGGGTCGTCATCGTCATCCTCATCCGCGAGTGGGGCATCACGGTGCACCGCTTCATCGTCGCCGGCAATCACATCGTGGCTGCGGCGTGGATGGGCAAGCTCAAGACCGCATTCCAGGGTGTCGCGCTCGGTTGGTGGCTCCTGCCGCTGCATCAGTGGATCGGCATGGACTGGTGGACCGGCATCGGCATCGTGCTGATGTACGCCACCCTCGTGCTCACCGTCGCAAGCGGCGTCGATTACGTCATCTCGCAGGTGCGCGGATCTCGCGCAGACCGAGCATGAGCGAGGCCGCACGGCTGATCGCGGCGCTGACCGCGCGTGGTTGGACGCTCGGAGTGGCCGAGTCCCTCAGCGGCGGAGCGCTCACGGCTGAGATCGTCTCCGTACCGGGCGCCTCCGCTACGCTGCTGGGCGGAGTGGTCGCCTACGCGACGCCGGTGAAGGCGTCTCTGCTGGGCGTGGATGCTGCCTTCCTGGACGAGTACGGACCTGTGCGCGCCGAAGTCGCCGCGCAGATGGCGATCGGCGTGCGGACAGCCGTTCAGGTGGATGGTCGCCCGGCGGACATGGGCATCTCGACCACCGGTATCGCCGGACCGGACTCGCCGGACGGACAGCCGGTCGGTACCGTCCACATCGCCGTTGCGACGTCTGACGGCGTGCGCACCGAGGAGTTCCGTTTCGCCGGCGATCGGGCAGCCATCCGTGCCGAGTCGGTTGGCGCAGCGATCGCAATGGCACTGGCGACGCTCGGGGAATAGCCGACCGGAGGTTCGCGTTCTCACACATGTGTCGTTCTCAACGAAACCACAGCGTGAAACGGTAGCGTTTTCAGCAGGGAGTCGCGTTAGACTGGCGATCCGCTCGGAGGAGACTCCGGTGACGCGAATGGAGAGGAGGTTCCGATGATTCTTGTACGGCAGGAAATCGGCGATGTGCTGAGGGACTTCCGCCTGCAGAAGGGTCGCACGCTTCGGCAGGTCGCGAGCAAGGCCTCGGTCGCGCTCGGATACCTCAGCGAAGTCGAACGCGGCCAGAAGGAAGCATCCAGCGAGATCCTCGCCTCCGTCGCAGAAGCGCTCGACGTTCCCATCTCCATGATCATGCGTGAAGTGGGCGACCGCATCTCGGTGCTCGAGGGCATCCAGGTCTTCCCCGATGTGGTTCCCGACGACCTCGTGGCGTCGGTTGAGCCCGAGCTGTCGCTGCACTGACGCGACGACGGATTCTGAGAGCGGATGCGACGAAGCGAGTTTCTTCGTGCGGTCGAAGATGAGTTCGGTGCGCGTGCCGTCGCGATCATGAACGACCTGGTGCTCGGCGCGGTGGGGAACCGGACCGCCGCTGAGGCCCTCGATGCCGGTGTTCCCCCGCGCGACATCTGGTTGGCGCTCTGTGCGGAGACCGACGTCCCCGCCGAGCGCCGCTACGGTGTCGGACGGCTGGAGCCGCGCCGCCGCTGAGCCGACGCGCGGCCGGATCGGCGTGTCGTCGAAGATGTGTTCGAAGTGCGCGTATCGTTCTGCACAAGTGGTTTGGACGTGCTGTCATCCACTGTTCGTGGAGTTTCCGACGCGATGTCGGAGGTGCCTCTTACGGTGATCACAGGCCGAAAAGCCATACGCCTTGTCGGAGAGTGCGCCCCAGCCGGGGCGGCCGCGACAGCCTACAGGCGGCACCACGCGAACACATGAGGAGCACGTCATGCCAACCACCGCAGACCGCGAGAAGTCTCTGGAATCAGCTCTCGCCCAGATCGATCGGCAGTTCGGAAAGGGCTCGGTCATGCGACTGGGCAGTGATGAGCGCGCGCCTGTCGCCGTCATCCCGACAGGCTCCATCGCCCTCGACGTCGCCCTCGGCGTCGGCGGTCTTCCGCGTGGACGAATCGTGGAGATCTACGGCCCTGAGTCGTCGGGTAAGACGACGCTGACCCTGCACGCGATCGCCAACGCACAGCGCGCCGGCGGTATCGCGGCCTTCATCGACGCCGAGCACGCGCTCGACCCCGAGTACGCCAAGAAGCTCGGTGTCGACATCGACGCGCTGCTGGTGTCTCAGCCGGACACGGGTGAGCAGGCGCTCGAGATCGCCGACATGCTGGTTCGATCCGGCGCCATCGACCTCATCGTCATCGACTCCGTCGCGGCCCTCGTGCCGCGCGCCGAGATCGAGGGCGAGATGGGCGACTCGCACGTGGGTCTGCAGGCGCGCCTCATGTCGCAGGCGCTGCGCAAGCTCACCGGTGGCCTGAACCAGACCAACACGACCATGATCTTCATCAACCAGTTGCGCGAGAAGATCGGCGTGTTCTTCGGCTCCCCCGAGACCACCGCCGGTGGAAAGGCGCTGAAGTTCTACGCGTCGGTCCGTATGGACATCCGTCGTATCGAGACCCTCAAGGACGGCACCGACGCGGTCGGAAACCGCACGCGCGTCAAGGTCGTCAAGAACAAGATGGCCCCGCCCTTCAAGCAGGCCGAGTTCGACATCCTCTACGGTGTCGGCATCTCACGCGAGGGCAGCCTGATCGATTTCGGCGTCGAGCACAGCATCGTGAAGAAGTCCGGCTCCTGGTACACCTACGACGGCGATCAGCTCGGACAGGGCAAGGAGAACGCCCGCAACTTCCTGATCGCGAACCCCGACATCGCGCTGACGATCGAGACGCAGATCAAGCAGAAGCTCGGCATCGGCGGTGCCGCGGCGGCCGAGGCCGCACCGGCTGCTGACGAGCTGGCTCAGCGTCGCCCGGCCTGATGACTCAGGATCACGATGACGGGGGCGTGGACCGCCTCGCCCCCGTCATTCCCCTCTTCGGCGACCGTGTCGTTCGGGCTTCCGCATTGCCTGCCACCGATGCGATCGAGGAGCCGACCCAGACCCCGGCGAAGCGCTCTGTCATTCATGAGCAGCATGCACCGGCTGTCTGGTCGGGGGAGCGCGTTCCCGACCAGACAGCGCAGAAGGCAGAAGAGGCACTGGTTCGCAAGCTTCGCGCGCGCTCGCTGTCGATCTCCGAGGCCAGAGGCGTGCTCCGGGGCCACGACCTCAGCGCCGCGGCCGTCGACGACATCATCGACCGGTTCTGCGAACGCGGGTACCTCGACGATGCGCTCCTGGCGGAGCATCTGGTGATCTCCGGTGTCGAGCGCAAGGGACAGGGGCGAGTGGCGCTATCCCGAGCCCTGGCGCAGCGCGGTATCGCACGCGATGTCATCGATACTGCGCTCGGCGACCTCCCGGATGATGACGCCGACCGGGCCCTCGAGTTCGCGCGGACGAAAGCGCGGTCCCTCTCCCGCCTCGACTTCGACACGGCACTGCGTCGACTCATGGGGCAGCTCGCCCGTCGCGGCTACGGAGGCTCGGTGGCGATGTCAGCCGCGCGCACGGCGTTGACCGAAGCATCACTGGGCGCTCGCCCCTCCGGAGTGCGATTCGTCGACTCGGATTGATCGTCAGCATCCGCTCGTAGAATGAGAGCACCATGACTATTCCCCGCAGCGAACCGACGATCATCTCGGCATCCTCTGCAGCCGTCGACGCCGACGGCCGCCGGCGAACGTACGAGGTGCGCACCTTCGGATGCCAGATGAACGTGCACGACTCGGAGCGTCTTTCCGGGTCTCTCGAGAGCGCCGGGTATCTGCGCGCGGATGCCGGCACAGAGGCCGACGTCGTCATCATCAACACCTGCGCTGTACGTGACAATGCAGCCGGCAAGCTCTATGGGACGCTCGGCCACCTCGCGTCGGTCAAGCGTCGCAAGGACGGCATGCAGATCGCGGTCGGCGGGTGCCTGGCCCAGATGGACAAGGACGCCGTGCTCGACAAGGCGCCCTGGGTCGACGTGGTCTTCGGAACGCACAACATGGGCTCGCTGCCGGCTCTCCTCGAGCGGGCCAAGCACAACGGCGACGCCGAGCTCGAGATCCTCGAGTCTCTCGAGGTCTTCCCCTCGACGCTTCCGACCAAGCGCGACTCCGCCCACAGCGGCTGGGTCTCGATCTCCGTCGGCTGCAACAACACCTGCACGTTCTGCATCGTTCCGAGCCTGCGAGGCAAAGAGAAGGACCGCCGGCCGGGCGACATCCTGAACGAGATCCGCCTCCTCGTCGATGACGGAGCCATCGAGGTCACCCTGCTCGGGCAGAACGTCAACTCCTATGGCGTCGAGTTCGGCGATCGTCAGGCCTTCAGCAAACTGCTGCGAGCCGCTGGACAGATCGATGGGCTCGAGCGCATCCGGTTCACGAGCCCTCACCCCGCGGCGTTCACCGACGACGTCATCGAGGCCATGGCCGAGACGCCGTCCGTGATGCCCCAGTTGCACATGCCGCTGCAGTCCGGCAGCGACCGCATTCTCAAAGCGATGCGACGCTCGTATCGCAGCGAGAAGTTCCTCGGGATCCTCGACCGCGTGCGTGAGCGCATGCCGGACGCGGCGATCTCCACGGACATCATCGTCGGTTTCCCCGGTGAGACGGATGAGGACTTCGAAGACACCCTGCGCGTCGTGGAGCAGGCGCGGTTCGCGAACGCCTTCACCTTCCAGTACTCGATCCGCGAGGGAACACCCGCAGCGACCATGGAGGACCAGGTTCCCAAGGAGGTCGTCCAGGAGCGCTACAACCGTCTGATCGCCCTGCAGGAGCGCATCTCCCTCGAGGAGAACGAGAAGCAGGTCGGCCGCGAGGTCGAGGTGCTGGTCTCCGTCGGCGAGGGCAAGAAGGATGCCGAGACGCACCGCCTCACGGGTCGCGCTGAGGACAACCGGCTGGTGCACTTCGAGGTCACACCGGGTTCGGACCTGCCGCGCCCCGGCGACGTCGTCACGGTCACGATCACCCACGGTGCACCGTTCCATCTGCTCGCCGATGACCCATCCGGCGCTCCGCTGCGCATCCGTCGCACCCGTGGTGGCGACGCGTGGGATCGCGCGCAGACCGAATCCTGCGGTGTTCCTGCGCCGGCGGGCGAGTCTGGAGCGCCGCGCTCGGTATCCCTGGGTCTTCCCGCGC
Organism: Microbacterium sp. Bi121; assembly: GCF_918698005.1. GTDB lineage: Bacteria > Actinomycetota > Actinomycetes > Actinomycetales > Microbacteriaceae > Microbacterium. The sequence continues at coordinate 287,295 of NZ_CAKKLJ010000005.1, read as the reverse complement.
TCCGCGTCGGTGTCTAGCTCCAGCGGGGCTGACAGCCGCGTCTGGGCCATCGTCGGCGCGACCGGCACCGGCAAGAGCGACCTTGCACTGTCGCTCGCTGAAAGGCTGCGCGACGAAGGCAATCCGGCGGAGATCGTGAATGCTGATGCGATGCAGCTGTACCGCGGCATGGACATCGGCACGGCGAAGCTGTCCGTCCCCGACCGTCGCGGCATCCCGCATCACATGCTGGACGTCCGTGACGTCACGGAGGACGCCGCCGTCGCCTGGTACCAGCCCCTTGCGCGCGCCGCCATCACAGATATCCATGCCAGAGGCGGCGATGCGATCCTCGTCGGCGGGTCCGGCCTCTACGTGTCCAGCGTGATCTTCGATTTCCGGTTCCCACCGCGTGATCAGGCCGTCCGTGAGCGTCTGGAGCGCGAGCTCGATGAGCAGGGTGCTGCGGTGCTGTTCGCGCGGCTGCGCGAGGCGGATGCCGCGACAGCGGCCCGCGTCGACCCGAAGAACGGTCGCCGCATCGTCCGCGCGCTCGAGGTTCTCGAGCAGGGCTCCCAGACGCATGGGGCGGCTCTTCCAGACGAACCGCAGCTGTGGCATCCGAACACCCGCATCCTGGGTCTGCATGTGGAGCGTGCTGAACTGGTCGAGCGGCTCGACCGCCGTGTGGGACAGATGTGGGAAAGCGGGATGATCGACGAGGCTGAGCGACTGCGCGCCGCCGGCATCGAGAAGGGCACGACGGCGCCGCGGGCGATCGGCTACGCGCAGGCGCTGGCGCAGCTCGCGGGTGAGAAGAGCGAGGCAGAAGCGATCGCTGAGACGCAGGCGCTCACGCGCCGATATGCCCGGCGTCAGGTGTCGTGGTTCAAGCGCTACCCCGAGATCGAGTGGATCTCTCCGATGTCCGACCCCCGTGACATTCTGACGGGATGACGACCCACTACTACACGGCCAGCAGCCTGGACGGATTCATCGCCACCAGCGAGAACTCGCTCGACTGGCTGCTCAAGCAGGACATCGACGACAACGGGCCGATGGCGTACGACGGCTTCCGCGCGATGCTCGGTGCGATGGCATTGGGGGCCACCACGTACCAATGGGTGCTCGATCACGAAGGCGCCTGGCCGTACACGCTCCCCACGTGGGTTTTCACGCATCGTGAGCTGGCGGTCCCCGATGACGGTTCCGTACATCTGACGCAGGCCGACGTGCGCGACGTCCACGCCGCCATGGTCACTGCGGCCGACGGCGACGACCTGTGGATCGTGGGCGGGGGCGATCTCGCCGGTCAATTCGCCGACGCCGGACTCCTGGACGAGGTCTGGGTGCAGTACGCCCCGGTGACCCTGGGCAGCGGAGCGCCGGTCCTGCCTCGAGCCCTCGATCTCGAAGTCATCGACATCGCGCGCAACCGTGCATTCATGTGCGGTCGCTACCGGGTGCTGAAGTGAACGGCGCCGGCAGCGGGCATCCCTAGACTGGAAGCATGGTCGCATTCACCAAGGGGCACGGCACCGGCAACGACTTCGTGATCATCCCCGATGCCGATGGTGAACTCGATCTCACCGTCGAACAGGTGGCGGCGCTGTGCGACCGGCACTTCGGCATCGGCGCAGACGGCGTGCTGCGCGTCGTGCGTTCGACGGCGATCGCCGAGGGTGCGGCAGCGCTGGAAGAAGAACCCGCCGCGGAGTGGTTCATGGATTACCGCAACGCCGATGGCTCGATCGCCGAGATGTGCGGCAACGGAGTCCGCGTCTTCGCGCATTATCTCGTCAGAGCGGGGCTCCCGACGATCGAGCCCGGCACGACGCTGCCGATCGGCACCCGTGCGGGCGTGCGCGACGTCACAGCGAGCGCGAACGGGTATCAGGTGGACCTCGGTCGGTGGCGGCTGTCCGGCGACGATTCGCTCGCCAACGCCCGTGGTCTCGACGTGCCCCGCCCCGGTCTCGGCATCAACGTCGGCAATCCCCACGTCGTGGTCGCACTGGCTTCAGACGAAGAGCTCGCCGGGCTCGAACTCGAGTACATCCCCGAGCTCGAGCCGGCCCTGCCCGGTGGTGCGAACGTCGAGTTCGTCGTGCCGGGGGAGCCGCTCGTCCGCGACGGCATCGGGCACGTGACGATGCGCGTCTTCGAACGCGGTGTCGGCGAGACCCTCAGCTGCGGTACCGGTGTCGCAGCGACGGCCCTCGCCGTCCGGTACTGGGCCGGAGACCGCGCGCCCGACAACTGGCGCGTCGATGTCCCGGGCGGCACTCTGGGTGTGCGGATGTTCCCAGCAGAAGACGGCGAGCACGTCGCTCTGTCGGGGCCGGCCCAACTGGTCTACAGCGGTAACGTCGATCTCGTCTGAGAAATGCTCGCTCGTCCCCGTGCCGGGCATCGAGGACGCGCTCGATCGGATCCCCTGGACGACGTGTGGGGCTTCGAGCGGATCACACGCGAAGCTTCGGCGTACTCTCGGGATCACGGCTCTGTATTCTCGGTTCGAAGGTCGAATCTTCAGCGCCACAGAAGTAGCGGCCGGCAAACCGGCACCGGACCTTTTCCTCCACGCGGCCGCACGTCTCGGTGTGTCTCCGGATCGCTGCGTCGTTGTCGAAGACAGCCGTTTCGGAGGTGTCCCACAGCTGTGAGTCTCTCTGTGACACCGGATGCGGCGTAGGCAGGAGACATCGTTCACGATGGATCGCATGAGCAAGCAGATCCGCTTCAACGCCTTCGACATGAACTGCGTCGCCCACCAGTCCTCGGGCATGTGGCGGCATCCTCTCGATCAGTCAGCGCGATACAAGGAGATCGGGTACTGGACCGAACTCGCGCAGCTGCTCGAGCGCGGCCACTTCGATGGTCTGTTCATCGCGGACGTGCTCGGCACCTACGACGTCTACGGCGCGTCGAACGAGGCGGCGATCCGGCACGGAGCGCAGGTCCCCGTCAACGACCCCATCCTGCTGGTCAGTGCCATGGCGGCCGTCACCGAGCACCTCGGCTTCGGAGTGACCGCCGGTACGGCGTACGAGCACCCGTATCCGTTCGCGCGGCGCATGACCACGCTCGACCACCTGACGAACGGCCGCGTGGGCTGGAACGTCGTCACCGGCTACCTGCCCTCCGCCGCCCGCAACATGGGACACGACGACCAGCTCGAGCACGATCAGCGCTACGACGTCGCCGACGAGTACCTCGAGGTCACCTACAAGCTGTGGGAGGGCTCCTGGGAGGACGACGCGGTCGTCCGCGACCGCGAGTCCGGTGTGTTCACCGATCCGGCGAAGGTGCACGAGATCGGGCACCACGGCGAGCACTTCACCGTTCCGGGCATCCACATCTCGGAGCCGTCGCCTCAGCGCACGCCGGTGATCTTCCAGGCCGGCGCCTCGCCGCGCGGCATCGCGTTCGCAGCGGGCAACGCTGAGGCGATCTTCGTCGCGGCTCCCACCAAGACCGTGCTCGCCGGGACGGTGAAGCGCATCCGCGACGCTCTCGAAGCCGCCGGTCGCGACCGCTACTCGGCGAAGATCTACACGCTGCTCACGATCATCACGGACGAGACGAGCGAGAAGGCGCACGCCAAGCACGAGGAGTACCTGCAGTACGCCAGCGACGAGGGCGCGCTCGTGTTCATGTCGGGCTGGATGGGCATCGACCTGTCGCAGTTCGACCTCGACGAGCCGATCGGCAACGTCAAGAGCAACGCGATCCAGTCCACCGTTGCGAACTTCCAGCAGGCGAATGATGACGGCAAGGAATGGAAGGTCCGCGACATCGCCCGCCTCGGCAACATCGGCGGCCTCGGCCCGCGAGTGGTCGGATCGCCCGAGGAAGTCGCCGACTTCCTGCAGGAGTGGGTCGATGAGACCGACGTCGACGGGTTCAACCTCGCCTATGCGATCACGCCGGGGACGTTCGAGGACATCGTGACGTTCATCGTTCCCGAGCTGCAGCGACGCGGTGTCTACCAGACCGATTACACGCCCGGAACGCTCCGTCACAAGCTGCACGGACGCGGGGACCACCTGCCGCGCGAGCACCGCGGGGCGGGCTTCAAGGTCAGCAGTGCGGTGAACGCCTGATCAGAGCGTCGTGATCGGCTCGGTCGCAGGGGTCCCGTGCCGACGGACCTTGAGCACCCGGTACCCCTTGCCCGTGGCCGAGCGGTAGACGCTGTACCCGGGGCTGAACGTGGCAGCGATCCATCGCTGCAGCGAATCGGCCCCGAGGTTGCGCTGCACGACCATCCAGGCGTCGCTGCGCTCGTCGAGACGGGGGATCCACCGTTCGAGCATGTCGTGCAGCACGTTCTTGCCGACGCGGATCGGCGGGTTCGACCGGATCGTGCGGAACACGATGTCGTCGGGAACATCGTCCGGCAGCACGGCGTTGACATTGGTGAGGCCCAGCGCCTCGGCGTTCCGCCGTACCAGATCGAGAGCACGCTCGTTCACGTCGACCGCCCAGATGGTGGCGTGCGGAGACGCGATCGCCATGGCCAGGCTGATCGGGCCCCAGCCGCAGCCGAGGTCAAGGAAGTGCCCGCTCGGTGGCAGTGGCGGCATGTTGGCGAGAAGCACTGCGGTTCCGGCATCAAGGCGGTCGGGACTGAACACGCCTCCGGCGGTGGTGACCTCGAGGTCTCGACCCGCGAGAACCACACGAATGGTCCGAAGGTTCTCCGCACTTGCCGGGGTCGCAGAGAAGTAGTGATCGGACCCCATACGGTGAGCGTACCGGACGGGCGGGTTAAGGTTAAGACGCCGAACATAGAAGGCAGAGGATGACGAAGACCACAGAAGACACCCACGGCGACGAGACTCTCGACCGCGTGCTCGCCAGCGCAGAGAAGCGCACAGAGGCTCGAGTCTTCGGCGCGGCGCAAGCGCTGCAGGACAAGGCGACGGCCTCCTACGGCGATCGCGACGGCGAGCAGTGGGACCTCGATGACCGGCATGCGCTGCGGCGCGTGGCCGGTCTGTCGACCGAGCTCGAAGACGTCACCGAGGTCGAGTACCGCCAGCTGCGGCTCGAGAACGTCGTGCTCGTCGGCGTCTACCCGCAGGGTGCGCAGACGGATGCCGAGAACTCGTTGCGCGAGCTGGCGGCCCTGGCCGAGACCGCGGGCGCCGTCGTCCTCGACGGCGTCCTGCAGCGGCGCCCGCACCCGGACCCCGCGACGTACCTGGGCCGGGGCAAGGCGCAGGAGCTCAAGGACCTCGTCGCAGCCACCGGCGCAGACACCGTGATCGCCGACACCGAGCTCGCACCCAGCCAGCGCCGTGCGCTCGAGGACGTCGTGAAGGTGAAGGTCATCGATCGTACGACCGTCATCCTCGACATCTTCAGCCAGCACGCGAAGAGCCGGGAGGGCAAGGCCCAGGTCGAACTCGCCCAGCTCGAATACCTTCTGCCGCGGCTGCGCGGCTGGGGCGACTCGATGAGCCGCCAGGCCGGTGGGCAGGTCGGCGCCGGCGGTGCCGGCATGGGATCTCGTGGACCGGGTGAGACGAAGATCGAGCTCGATCGTCGTCGCATCCGCACCCGCATGGCCATGCTTCGCCGGCAAATCCGCGACTTCGCTCCAGCCCGCGACGCGAAGCGCGCTGAGCGCAAGCGCAACACGATTCCCTCGGTGGCGATCGCCGGATACACGAACGCCGGCAAGTCGAGCCTGCTCAACGCGCTCACGAGCGCAGGCGTGCTGGTCGAGAACGCCCTGTTCGCGACCCTGGATGCCACGGTACGACGCACCGCGACCGATGACGGCCGCGTGTACACGTTCACCGACACGGTCGGTTTCGTGCGAAACCTCCCTCACCAGCTCGTCGAGGCGTTCCGATCGACGCTCGAAGAGGTGGCGGACGCCGACATCGTGCTGCACGTCGTCGACGGCTCGCACCCCGATCCCGCAGGACAATTGCAGACCGTCCGTGATGTGATGGGCGACGTCGGCGCGAGGGACCTCCCGGAGCTCGTCGTGTTCAACAAGGCCGACCTCATCCCGGCCGACGATCGTCTGGTGCTGCAAGGGCTCGAGCCGAAGGCGCACTTCGTGTCGTCGCGCTCCGGCGAGGGCATCGAGGAGCTGCGCGCCGCGATCGATGAGGCGCTGCCGCTGCCGGCAGCCGAGGTCCATGCGCTCGTTCCCTACGACAGGGGAGATCTGATCGCAGCCGTGCACGAGACCGGCATCCTGATCTCTGCGGAGCACACTGAGCACGGCACGCAGATCCACGCGCATGTCTCAGAGCGCCTCGCGGCCGACCTGGCGCCGTTCGCGCACGCTTGACGCGAGCACGAGTCGCAACCTGCATGCTGTATCACTTCAGTCGGTTGTGATCGCTGAGAACCGACTGAAGTGATACGGCATCGACTGCGGATACCCCGTGCTGTGCGCGGTCGTGAGCGCGCGCAGCGTCAGCGCGCGATGAACCGCGCCTCGACGGTCGCGGAGATGACGATGTCCTCCGGCTCGTACTCCATCGCCGGGGCAGAGTCCGCTGACATCGCGAACGCAGCGCCACGCGTCTTCATCATCTGAGGCGCGGGGGACTGCTCGCGGGAGATGAGCCCGGTGTCGGCGATCTCGACCGGGGTAACCGAAGCGAGCCCGAGCGCCGCCGCGTATGCCTGAGCACGCTGCACGGCGACGCCGACGGCCGAAGAGGCGACCTCGCGCTCCGCGTCCGCCCGTGTCTGCGGAGTCAGGTGCCAATTCACCCAGCCCACCTCGACGCCGTCCCACGCCGAGATCTCCGAGACCCAGATCGAGAGCTCGGATGCTTCGATGAACGTCGCATTGAGGTCGATGCTCGCGTAGTACACGGGTGCCAGCTGCTTGCCCTCGCTGTTCCACGGACGCTCCGCGCGGACGGACAGCCGCTTGCTGTTCCACTCGACGATGCTCCCGGCCGCCTCGCGCTCGGAGACGCCCTGTCGAACGGGCTCCGCATAGGTCATCGCCCGCTCGACCACGGCGGAGCGTTCTGGGCCTTCAGCGCGCACGGTGACGTGGATCGTGGCGCGTTCGGGCGCGATGCGCGTCTCGTTCTCGCCGCGGACGGTGATGGTGACGTCGCTCATGGCAGCGACTCTACGCCAGGAATGGCGTGGGGCCCGGATACGTTGTAACCTGTGATGCTCGGATGATGTGTTGTCCGAGGTGGTAAATCAACAGAGTGACAGCGGCTCCTTCGCAAGAAGGTCCACGGGGCTGATCGGTTTCGACAGCGCCTGTGTATCCACGAGAAGCGGGCCGAGGATGCAGGGTTATCTCGTGAACGCTCCCTGCAAAACAATAGTTGCCGAAACAAAGCGCAACGACTTCGCCCTCGCTGCATAAGCGAGCCCGATAGTCCGTCAGACCGTATGTGATTCCGATACGGACCCTGGCGTCATCTAGGAATCTTGCTGCGTGACGGCGTCTGGACGTCACGCGGGACTCTTCCCAGGCTGGGCTCGTCGACTTAGGTGTCTGTGACAAAGGTCGGAGCCGAGTAGAACGTCTGCACAGACTGCGCCCGGAGAAGGCGTGGATTATCAGCGTTGGACGGGGGTTCGATTCCCCCCAGCTCCACCACCCGCTGTCACGACGAAAGAAGGCCCGCCACCCGGTGAACTCCCGGTGGTGGGCCTTCGTTCGTGACGCGACTTGTGTCGTCAGGGCAACTGGATCAGCACCAGTCCCTGGCGGGTGTCGGCCAGGGTCGCCCAGCCGTCGCCGAATTCGTACGTCATGCCGTAGCCGTCCTCGTCGACCGCGAAAGCGAACGACGGATCCTCGGTGATGTACGTGTGGCCGTCCTGATCGGCCCGCAGCCATCCCTGCGAGAGGAGCTTCTGCTGAGCTGCGACGGATGCTGACGCATCGAGCGGTGCCCACCCGAACACCTGGACATGATCGGACGCCACGGAGTAGTCGCCCCACACGCACTGGAAGCCGCCGTCGACGACGTCTTCACCGAACCGGAACTCCTGCTCGCGGTACGTCCAGCCGTGCTCGTCGAACATCGCGAGCGTGCTCGGGGCGAGGAGCGTCTCGCAGGTCGGATCCTCCGGCGCCGGTTCCTCGGTCGGCTCCGTCGCGACGGGCTCCGGTGACGGGCTGGGGTCGGCCGCGGCGGTCGGCGTCGGCGTTGACGTCGGGGCGATCTCCGGCTGCGGTGCGCAGCCTGCCAGTAGCGAGAGCAGGGCGGCGGACGCGAGCGAGACAGCGGGCAGTCGTCGGTTCATCACGGGCTTCAGTCCTTCGTGTGCGTCAGGTCGAGGAAGGCGTCGTGGAGGATGCCGTTGGTCGCGAGCACCGAGCGCTCGGAGATGCTGTCCGCGCCGTCGAACGAGGTGAATGCGCCACCGGCCTCGCGCACGATCGGGACGGCTGCGGCGATGTCGTACTCCTTGACATCGAACTCCGCGACCATCTCGAGGCGGCCCTCGGCGAGCATCATGTACGAGTACACGTCGCCATATGCGCGATCGCGCCACACCCGGTCGGCGATGCGGAGCAGCGCGGGCAGGTGCCCGGCATCCGCCCACTGCGTGATGCTCTGAAAACTGACCGCTGCGTCGTCGACGGAGGCGACAGCCGACGTCTCGATGCGTCGCGGCTGGGCGTGCGTGGCGGTCCATGCCCCGTTGCCGGTCGATGCCCACCACCGTCTGCCCAGAGCAGGCATGCTCACGACGCCGACCTGCGGGACCCCGTCGATGGCGAGGGCGATCATCGTGCCCCACAGAGGGATGCCGCGCATGAAATTCGCGGTGCCGTCGATCGGGTCGATGATCCACTGCCGACGCGCGTCGCCGGAGACGCCGAACTCCTCGCCGAAGATGCCATCGGACGGCCGCTCGTCCGCCAGGATCGCGCGGAGTGCGCGTTCGGTGGCGAGATCGGCGTCCGTGACATGCGACCGATCGGACTTGGTCGAGATCCTCAGATCGCTCGCGTCGAAGCGGGGAAGGGACTCGCTGTCTGCGGCGTCCGCGAGCCGGAGAGCGAGGTCGAGATCGGCGGCCAGATCATCGGCGGCGGGGGTTGCGGTCACGTTCTCAGGATAGTCGGCGAGTTGCCACGCCGAATGCCGCCTCGATTTCGCATGAGCTCATGAAACTGGTAATGTAATTCCTCGGCCGGGGGTAACCCGGGCCACGCACCTCTAGCTCAATCGGCAGAGCAATTGACTCTTAATCAATGGGTTCAGGGTTCAAGTCCCTGGGGGTGCACGGATCAGCCTCGGAACACTCTCGCCAGTGCTCCGAGGCTTTTCTGCTTTCCGACCCCGGCTCACACGACCGTGATGACCCGACCGTTCGTGAGGCGCTGCAGGGTCTCGAAGGTCAGCGGCATGACCGTGTGCGGATGACCCGCCGCAGCCCAGATCTCGTCGAAGTCGCGCAGCGCCTCGTCGATGTATGTGGGCAGTCGCGCAGGATGACCGACCGGGGCCACGCCGCCGATCGCCTGTCCCGTCGCCTCCCGGACGATGGATGCCGGCGCCATCGCGACATGCTCGGCACCGATGGATGCTGAGACGACGGCGAAGTCCGCGCGGTGCCCTCCACTGGTCATGACCAGCACTGGTTCGCCATCGGCGAGGACCACCAGGCTGTTCGCGATCGCCGCGACGTCGCAGCCGATCGCGGCAGCGGCCTCGACCGCGGTACGGGCAGAATCAGGCAGCACCCGGATCGCGGGTTCGAGACCGGCGTCGGCCAGATGCTGCCTGACCAGGCGACTGCGCTCGGGAAGTGGTTCGCTCATGCGCCCCAACGTACCGGGTGGATCAGGCGGCGTCGCCGACCGTGATCGCCTCGGCGTCTTCGGCGACGGCATCCACCGGCTCGTCGTCGATGCGCGCGAGCACCTTGCGACCCAGGAAGACGGTGAGCGTCGCGACGAGCACGGATGCTGCGGCGAACAGGTACGGCACCGTTGCGTTGAACGCGTGCCACAGCAGCGCTGCGATCGGCGGAGCCATCGCGCCGCCGATGAAGCGGACGGCGGAGTACGCGGATGAGGCGACGGAGCGGGGGAGATCCGTCGCCTCCATGACCGCCTCGGTGAGGACGGTGTTCATGACACCGAGGAGCAGGCCGCCGATGACGATGCAGACGACAAGTGCGGACGGCGTCTCCGCGACCAGACCGGCGGCGATCAGGTCGACGGCGAGCAGCGGCAGGACCGTGAGGATGATCGCCGTGCGCGACATCCGCCGCATCATCCACGGGGCCACCCAGATGCTGGTGATGGCCAGAGCCACACCCCATCCGAAGAACGTGAACCCGATGCCCATCGCTCCGAAACCCAGCGGGAACGGGGAGAACGCGAGCAGCACGAAGAAGCCGATGTTGTAGAAGAGAGCGGCGACGGCGAGGATCGCCAGGGCCGGGCGGCCGAGCGCCTTGAACGGAGCCGAGAACGGCACGGGCTGACGCTTGTCGAGCGGGCCCCGCAGCAGCGCGGAAACGGCTATGAACGCGATCGCCATGAGAGCGACGACGCCGAAGAACGGGCCGCGCCAGCTCACTTCGCCGAGCAGACCGCCCAGCAGCGGTCCGATGGCGATGCCGAGCCCGAGGGCGGCCTCGTACAGAACGATCGCCGCACCACTGCCGCCAGACGCCGAGCCGACGATGGTGGCGAGGGCGGTGGAGATGAACAACGCATTGCCGAGGCCCCAGCCGGCGCGGAAGCCGATGATCGCGTCGACGCTCCCGCTCATCGCGGATGCGAGCGAGAAGAGGATGATCAGACCCAGACCGATCATCAACGTCGCCTTGGCGCCGATTCTGCTGGAGATCCAGCTGGTGACCAGCATCGCGAGGCCGGTGACCAGCAGGTAGCTGGTGAACAGCAGTTCCGTCTCGGTCGGCGTCGCCTCCAGCGACTCGGCGATCGCGGGAAGGATCGGATCGACGAGTCCGATGCCCATGAAGGCGACGACGCTGGCGAAGGCCACCGCCCACACTTGGGCCGGCTGCTTCCAGATGGATCCGCTGGTACTGGCGCTGTTCACTCGCCGACTCCTGACTCTGGATGCTGTTCGATGCTGTGCGCGGCGAGGATCTCGGCCGAGCGATGCAGTGCATCCCAGTCCGCGGCATCCAGATCCGCGAAGCGAGGTGCGAGCGTGCGCCGGAAGGCTTCACGCCATTCCTTGAGAGCGGTACGGCCGGCATCGGTGATGTCGACGACCGTCGCCCGAGAGTCCGACGCGTCGGGGGAGCGGCTGACGAGTCCGGCACGCTCGAGCTCTCCCAGCAGGCGCGTCATCCCGGGCTGTGTGGTCCGCGACGCGCGAGCCAGAGCGCCGACGCGCTGATCGGGCTCTCTTTCGAGCAGGGTCAGCGCGCGCCACTGCGCTGCAGGGGCGTCGTTCTCGGCATCCTGCGCCGCAATCCGAGCCAGCGCATGTGCCGAGACCACGATCGAAGAGACGATGTCCGCACGGTTCATACCAGCAAGTATATACCCATTGGTATGTATCGCGGACTTGACGATCGACAATGCCGCGCTTTAGAGTTCAAGTAACCTGAATCAGCTTTCAGGTTCAGCATCAAGACCTTCCAAGGGCGAAAGGCATTCACATGCGAGTTACGAAGAAGTTGCTCCTGGGCTCCGTGGTCGCCACGGCCGCCCTGGTTCTGGCGGCCTGTGCGCCGCAGGCGGCCACCGGCGGTGGCGGCGAAGGCGGCGGGGACGGCCCCGCCGAGATCGTCGCCGGCGTCATCACAAGCGAGACCGGGCCGCTCGCCGGCTACGGCAAGCAGTACCTCGACGCGTTCAAAGCGGGGCTCGACTACGCGACCGATGGAACGAACGAGGTCGACGGCACGAAGATCACAGTCGAGTACCGCGACGACGCCGGTGATCCCGACACCGCCGTGACCGCGGCGAAGGAGCTCATCGGAGACGGCGTGAACATCCTCCTCGGCAGCGCATCGTCCGGGGTGGCACTCGCGATGGCCGAACAGGCAGAGCAGAACAAGGTGCTCTTCATCTCCGGCCCTGCGGCAGCCGATGCCGTCACCGGCATCAACGACTACACGTTCCGCTCCGGCCGTCAGTCCGCTCAGGACGTCGCGACCGCAGGTACCTTCCTCGACGACATCGACGGCAAGACCGTCGCGGTGTTCGCGCAGAACAACGCGTTCGGCCAGGGCAACGTCGCAGCGGTCGAGGCCATCCTCGGCGGCCAGGGCGCGACCGTCACGCCCGTCCTCGTCGCCGAGGACGTCACCGAGTTCACCCCGTTCGCGCAGCAGGTGCTGAGCGCCGAGCCCGACCTCGTGTTCGTCGCCTGGGCCGGCGCCACCTCTGGTGCCATGTGGCAGGCGATGAGCCAGCAGGGTGTGCTCGAGAGCATCCCCGTCGTCACCGGTCTCGGCGACGCCGCGACGTTCGGCGCATACGGTGAGGCGAGCGAGAAGATCAACTTCCTCAACCACTACTTCCCCGCAGCCCCTGACAACGAGGTGAACACCGCGATGGTCGAGGCGATCGAGGGAGCGGGGGGTACACCCGACCTGTTCAGCCCCGACGGCTTCAACGCCGCCATCATGCTCGTGCAGGCCGTGAAGGAGGGCAAGGGCGACGTGGATGCCATGATCGCAGCCCTCGAGGGCTTCGAGTTCGAGGGTCCGAAGGGCACCAACACTGTGCGCGCCGAGGACCACGCACTCCTGCAGGACATGTACCAGGCGAGGCTCGTCGCGGATGGCTCCGGGTTCGTTCCCGAGCTGGTCGCCACGGTCGACGCCGCCGACGTCGCTCCGTAACCCGAAGGGCGATCCGCGTTCATGAACGACACCCCAGTCCTGTCCGATGGCAAGCCCGAAGGCGCGGCACTCCGCGTCGAGGGCCTCGGCCTCCAGATCGGCGGAGCGACGATCCTCAAGGACGTCGACCTCGATGTCGCTTCCGGCTCCCTCGTGGGAGTGATCGGACCGAACGGCGCGGGCAAGACCACGCTGTTCAATGCGATCTCTGGGGTGATCCGACCCACCGCCGGCCGGATCCTCCTCGACGGCGAAGACATCGCTGGCCTGTCCGTCCCGAAGCGGGCGCGGGCAGGACTGGGGCGCACGTTCCAGACTTCGAGCCTGTTCCCCAAGCTCAGCATCCTCGAGAACGTCCGGGTGGCCGTCCAGGCCGCGCACGGCGGCAGTTACTCGCTGCTGAAGTTTCCGCGTCGCGACGACAGCGCTACCAGGCAGGCCATCGAGGTCCTCGAGAAGGTCGGACTCGCTCACCGGCTCGACACCCCGGCCGGTGACATCAGCCACGGCGACAAGCGCAAGCTCGAGATCGCGTCGCTGATGGCCACGGACTCCCGGCTCGTGCTGCTCGACGAGCCGATGGCGGGCGTCGCATCCGGCGATGTCGCGGGGCTCGTGGAGAACATCCGCGAGATGCAGCGGGCGAGCGGATGCACCGTGCTGATGGTCGAGCACCACATCGACGTCCTGATGGGGCTCGTCGACCTCGTCGCGGTGATGTACTTCGGCACGATCATCGCGTTCGACACCCCGCAGAACATCATGGAGAACCCCACGGTGCAGAGCGCGTACCTCGGAACGGGGACGGCAGCATGACCGACCCGATCCTCCAAGTCCGCTCGTTGCGAGCATCCATCGCCGGCCAGCAGGTCGTCGAGGACGTCACCTTCGATGTCCCGGCTACCGGCATCACCGCCGTGCTCGGCCGCAACGGCGTGGGGAAGACCTCGACGCTGCGCGGCATCCTCGGCCTCATCTCCCGTCGCGGCGAAGTGCTCCTCGAGGGAGCGCGGATCGACAGCCTCCCCACCCACAAGATCGTCCAGCGCGGCGTCGGCTACGTTCCGGAGGACCGCGAGGTCTTCGCCGGGCTCACGGTCGCCGAGAACCTCGCCCTCGCGGAGCGCCAGCGCACACCGCGCCGCGAGTTCGTCGCCGAGCTCTTCCCCGACCTCGTGCAGCGCAAGGATCAACGCGCGGGCACCCTCTCGGGCGGCCAGCAGCAGATGGTCTCGGTCGCCAGGGCCCTCCTCAACGACAACCGCATCATCCTCGTCGATGAACCGACGAAAGGCCTCGCACCCAAGATCGTGCAAGAAGTGGCCGAGGCCCTCGCCGAGGCGGCCAAGACCGTACCGATCCTGCTCGTCGAGCAGAACCTCGAAGTCGTCCGTCAGCTCGCCGGCGGCGCCGTCGTGATCGCGGGCGGCCGTGTCGTCCACACCGGCGACGCCAGCACGATCCTCGACGACCCCGATCTCACCCGAAGGCTCCTCGGAGTCAGTGCGGAGGCCCACGCATGAGCGCGCTCATCCTCACCCTCGTGATCGGCGTCGGGCTCGGCGCCCTGTACTTCCTCGTCGCCAGCGGACTGAGCCTCATCTACGGTCTCATGCACGTGCTGAACTTCGCGCACGGCGCGTTCCTCACCCTCAGCGCCTTCGTCGGGTGGGGCGTCGCACAGGCGATCGGCGCGAACACCTGGGCGGGTTTCCTGCTTTCGATCCTCGTCGGCGCTGTGGTCGGCGCGGTGTTCGCCACCCTGACCGAACTGGTGCTGATCAGACCGCTGTATGAACGGCATATCGAGCAGGTGCTCGTCACCGTCGGCCTCTCGTTCGCCGCGATCGCCCTGTTCGAGGGCATCTGGGGCACGGACGCGATCAACGTGACCGGCCCGTCGTGGCTCGGACAGACGACGGATGTTCTTGGCGCCAGCATCCCGAACAAGTACTGGGTGCTGATCATCGCCGCAGGTCTCGTGCTCACGGGGCTCGTGCTGTTCCTGAAGAACACCCGCTACGGCATGATCATCCGCGCCGGCGTGGAGAACCGGTCGATGGTGACGGCGCTCGGCATCGACGTGCGCCGCTCGTTCACGCTCGTCTTCGCGATCGGCGGGGCGGCCGCAGGCATCGGCGGCGTGCTCGCCATGCACGCCATGACCTACGTCTCGGCCCACCTCGGCTCGACGCTGCTGATCTTCGCCTTCATCGTCACCGTCGTCGGCGGTCTCGGGTCCCTCACGGGGGCCGCGATCGCGTCGGTGCTCGTCGCAGTGCTCCAGCAGGTCGCCAACACGTATCTCGGCGGCACGGGAGACTTCATCGTCGTCATCCTGCTCGCCGTCGTCCTGCTCGTGCGACCCGCGGGCCTCATGGGGAGGAAAGCATGATGGCCCTTCGACAAGCTCAGGGACCGATGCGCTTCGCGCCCGCGATCGTCGGCGGCGTCCTCGTCGTCGTGATGGCGATCCTGCCGCTGCTCAACCTGTCGCTGCCCGGCATCCTGCCAGGGCCCACCTACACGCCTGGATCGCTCGCGCTGCTCTCGCTGTGCATGGTGTTCGCGGCTCTGGCGCTGTCGTACAACCTGCTGCTGGGCTCGGCCGGAATGCTGTCGTTCGGCCACGCGCTGTACTTCGGCGCCGGAGCCTACGGGCTCGGCATCCTGCTCGACGCCTTCCGCCTGCCGCTCTGGCAGGGCGTGTTCGTCGCCCTGATCGGCGGGATGGTCATCGCTCTGGTCACAGGGGCGGTGGCGATGCGGGTCAACGGCATCCCGTTCGCCATGGTGACCCTGGCGTTCGCGCAGGCGGGTTCGGTGCTCGTCCGGCGCAACCAGGCGATCACCGGAGGTGAGGAGGGCCTCGGACTGCACACCGAGAGCGTCCCCGACTGGCTGGTCGGCGTGATCAACACCCGCAACCTCTACTGGTTCGCGCTGATCGTGCTCGTCGTCGTCTACCTGATCGTGCTCTGGGTCGACACGTCCCGCCTCGGTCACCTCGCCGCAGCGGCGCGCGAGAACGAACTGCGCGTGCAGGTGCTGGGCCTGCGCCCCGCTCGTGCGAAGCTCATCGTCTTCGTGATCGCTGCCCTGTGCGCCAGCCTCGCCGGCGTCGCGTACCTCCTGCTGCAGTCCGGCACGCAGCCGAGCGCCGTTGGCGCCGACCTCACGATCACCGTTCTGGTGATGGTGGTGCTCGGCGGCGTCGGATTCCGATGGGGTGCCATCGTGGGCGGCGTTCTGTACACGATCCTCGATCAGCGCCTCACGGTGCTCGCTCGCGCAGAGGGCATCCAGGCGCTGCCGGACTTCCTGCGCATCCCGCTTTCGGAGCCGCTGTTCCTGTTGGGCGTACTCTTCATCCTCGTGGTCATGTTCCTGCCCGGCGGCATCGCCGGAACCGTCGACAGCCTGCGTCGCCGTCGCCGTGGCGCCGCACCGGCGGCCGGCTCGCTGGCCGCGCTCGAAGACAGCGAGACGCTCGAGGCCGAGGTGAGCGTGCGATGAATCCCGACGTCGACGGCCCCCACACGGTCGGGAGATGGCTGCGCGATCGCGCGGCATCCAATCCGGCGAAGATCGCGATCGACGATCGCGGTGTGGCCCTCGACTACGCCACGCTCGCGCGTCGAGCCGAACTGCTCGCGCAGCGACTGACGGACGCGGGGTACGGCCCTGGTCAGCGGATCGCGACGGTGTCCGGCAACTCGGCGGATCACGTGGTCGCCTTCTTCGCGTGCGCGTTCCTCGGCATCGCGTTCATCCCGCTGTCGTGGCGGCTCACGCCGACAGAGCTCGCCGAGCTGGTGCGCCGGAGCGACCCGGTCCTGGTCCTGGTGGAGGACGAGTACGTCGCCCTGGCCGGGGCGGCTCTGCGGATGCTGGGTGACGATGCTCCGGCGTACGTGTTCCTGGGGAGCACCGGCGTCGAGACCGATGTCCCAGTGGCCACGGAGTCCGCGGCGCAACGCGCGGTCCGCGACGACGACCCGTTGCTGGTGATCTTCACCTCCGGCAGCGAAGCGGCGCCCAAGGGCGTCGTGCTGACCCACGCGAACTGCTTCTGGACGAACATGGCGCTCTCGCAGGCCATGCCGATGGTGCCGACGGACGTGGTTCTGGCGATGTTGCCGCACTACCACGTCGCGGCCTGGAACGTGCAGCCGCTGCTCGCCTGGTGGACCGGCGCGACCGTCGTCCTCGAGCGGTCGTTCCAGCCGAGTCGGGTGCTGCAGCTGATCTGCGATCGGCGCGTCACGACCATGATGGGCGTACCCACCCAGTACCGGATGCTGCAGGAGACGGCCGGTTGGGCCGACGCAGACCTGTCGTCGCTGCGGCACGTCCTCGTCGGCGGAGCCACGATGCCCGTCGACCTCGCCGAGGTGTGGTCTGCGCGCGGCGTGGCCCTCACTCAGGGATACGGCCTCACCGAGGCAGGACCCAACGTGCTCGCGCTGCCGGCATCCGAGCTCGCATCGCACCCAGGAGCAGTCGGACGCCCGTACCCCTCCGTCGACGTCCGCCTCGTGGATGTCGCGACATCGCTGCCGCTCGAGGGCGTCGCCACCGGCGAGCTGTGGGTGCGCGGCCCCAGCACGTTCAGCGGGTACCTCGACGATCCGGTTGCCACAGACAGGGCGCGCTCGGACGGCTGGCTGCGCTCGGGGGATCTCGCGCACCGCGACGCCGACGGCATCTACCGGATCGTGGACCGACTCAAGGAGATCTACGTCTCGGGGGGCGAGAACGTCGCACCGGCCGAGATCGAGCGGGCTCTGTCGGAGCATCCGCTCGTGAAGGCTGTCGCCGTCGTCGGAGCGCCGGACGCCGTCTGGGGTGAGCGCGGTGTCGCGTTCGTCGTCGCCCGTGAGGCGCTGTCGGCGGACGAACTGCTCGCGTTCGCGCGTGATCGACTGGCGGCGTTCAAGCTCCCGGCGCGGATCGTCTTCCTGGACGAGCTGCCCCGTTCCACCATCGAGAAGGTCGCCCGTGCCCGTCTGCGGGCGATGGCCGCACAGCTGACGGCGCGACGAGAAGAGGACGCAGATGACCGAATCCGTTGAGACCACGTCCGTTGAGACCATGGCCGACGAGCTGGTCTCGCCCGCCACTGGCCGTCCGCTGACCAAGCGCGGAGAGGCCACCAGACGCCGGCTGCTCGAGGCCGCCGAGGGCGTGTTCGCCGACCTCGGGTACCACGAGGCGTCGATCGTGAAGATCACCGAGCGAGCAGGCGTGGCTCTCGGCACCTTCTACCTGTACTTCGACAGCAAGCAGACGATCTTCGAAGCGCTCGTCATCGATCTCAACCGTCGCGTCCGGCACTCCATGTCCGAAGCGATGGCTGAAGCGAAGAACCGCATCGAGGCGGAGCGACTCGGATTCGAGGGATTCTTCCGATTCACCGCCGCGCACCCGGCGCTCTATCGTGTCGTCCGCGAGGCGGAGTTCGTCTCGCCTTCGACCATGCGACTGCACTACGAGCGGATCGTCGAGGGCTACCGCGCAGGTCTGCGCGCCGCGCAGCAGGACGGAGACATCGATCCGACGCTCGACCCAGAGGTGGCCGCCTGGGCGCTCATGGGCGCCGGCGAGCTGATCGGCATGCGATACCTGCTCTGGGAGCGGGACGCCGACGGGCGACCGCCCGCGCAGATCGACGCCGCCGTCATCGACGGCATGACGCGGTTCATCGGCAATGCACTGCGGCCGCACGCCGCCGCGGGTGCGGGGGAGAAGGAGAACGACAATGGCTGATCAGGATCTGGCCGGACGCCGAGCCGTCATCACCGGGGGAGCGAGCGGCATCGGCCTCGCGTGCGCTCGGGAGTTCGCCTCGCGCGGCGCGCACGTCGTCATAGCCGACCTGAACCGCGACGCGGCCGAGGAGCACGCGGCGGCCCTCGGCGGTGAGGCCTGGGCGGTCGACCTCTCGAACACGTCGGCGCTCGACGACCTCGAGCTCGAGGCGGACATCCTCGTCAACAACGCCGGGATTCAGCGCGTGAGCCCGATCGCCGAGTTCGATCCTGACGCCTTCCGCACCATCCAGCGCATCATGCTCGAGGCGCCGTTCCTGCTCATCCGCGCGGCACTTCCCGGCATGTACGAGCGGGGGTGGGGGCGTGTGATCAACATCTCCAGCGTCCATGGATTGCGCGCTAGCCCCTTCAAATCCGCGTACGTCACCGCGAAGCACGGCCTCGAGGGCCTGTCGAAGGTCACGGCTCTCGAGGGCGGGCCGCACGGAGTGACCAGCAACTGCATCAATCCCGGCTACGTCCGCACGCCGCTGGTCGAGAAGCAGATCGCCGATCAGGCCAAGGTGCACGGCATTCCCGAGAACGAGGTCGTCGAGAAGATCATGCTGACCGAGAGCGCGATCAAGCGTCTCGTCGATGCATCAGAGGTGGCGTCGCTGGCGGGATGGCTCGCGTCGCCGCACGCCGCGATGGTGACCGGCTCGTCGTACACGATGGACGGCGGGTGGACGGCACGATGAGCACGCACACGTATCGCACCGTCGATGTCCCGGTCAGCGGTGGCGACCTGCGCGTCGGCGTGTGGGACCCGGTGGATGCCGTAGGCGACATCCTCACGGTTCTCGCGATCCACGGTGTCACCTCCTCCCATCTGGCGTGGCCGTTCCTCGTGGAGCAGCTGCCTGGTGTCCGCGTCATCGCCCCGGATCTGCGCGGCCGCGGCGCGAGCAACGAGCTCGCCGGCGCGGCCGGCATGGTCGCCCACGCGACCGACATGGTCGCGGTTCTCGACGCGTTCGGCGTGAGCACTGCACCGGTGATCGGACACTCGATGGGAGGATTCGTCGCCGTCGTGCTCGCGCACCTGCATCCGACGCGGGTGCAGCAGCTGGTTCTGGTCGACGGCGGGCTACCGCTGGACGTCCCGGCCGGGGTCGAGCCGGACCAGCTCGTGTCGATCATCCTCGGACCGACCGCCGACCGCCTGTCCAAGCGCTGGACGAGCGTCGAGGAGTACATCGAGGTGTTCTGGCGGCACCACCCCGCCTTCGAGGCGGACTGGAGCGACGACCTCGAGCGCTACATCGCCTACGACCTCGTGCCCGATGGTGATGGGCTCCGTCCCGCCACGAGCTACCAGACCACCGTCGAGGACACGATCGATCTGAATCTGGGATCGGCGCTGCCCGAGGCGCTGGCCGCGCTGACCGTTCCGACGCTGTTCATCACCGTGCCCCGCGGCCTGCAGAACGAGACGCCCGGCCTCTACCCGGCCGGGCACCGCGAGAAGCTGCTGGCCGAGCACCCGGACATCCGCCATCGCCACCTGGACGGACTCAACCACTACACCGTCGTCATGAGCGACCGCGGCGCCCTGGCGCTCGCTCCTCTCGTGCAGGCCGAGGTCGGCGTCGTGGGAGCGCAACCGGACGCACTTCGACAGGCTCAGTGACCGGTCCGGTTGGCGATTCGGGACGACAGCTGGTGGGCGTGCGCCATCAGTGTCCGGCCGAGCTCGGCGATCCGATCGGGGCCGAAGCGGAACTCGACTCCGGTGAGGCTCAGAGCCCACTCCGGACGCCCGCTGCGGTCGAACACGGCGGCGCCCATGCCCCAGCTGCCCTCGACGATGAGGCCGGGGTTCACGGCGTAGCCGCGCTCCTTCGTCTCGGCCAAGCGGCGGCGCAGGGGAGCCGCGGAGTGCGTGCGCCCCCATCGGCTGCTGAGCTCAGGATGCCTGTCCAGATAGGCATCCACATCGTGGGCAGGGAGGAACGAGAGAATCGCCAGCCCGGCGCTCGCGACGCCCAGGGGGAACCGCACACCTTCGCTGAGTACGAACGAGCGAATCGGGAAGGCACCCTCCTCGCGGAGCAGGCACACCGTCTCGTCGGCTCGGCGCACCGAGAGGAAGGCACTCTCCTCGGTCTTCACCGCCAGCGACCGCACGATGTCACGCGCCAGAGCCGTGACGTCGTAGCGCGCCGCGGCCACTGATCCCATGAGGAACAGCTCCGGTCCAGGCATCCATCGGCCGCTCTCCTCGTCGCGATCGACGAGACCTTCGGCGCGCAGCGCGCTGAGCAGACGGTGCGCAGTCGAGCGTGTCAGGTCGGCCGCCTTCGCGAGGTCCTGCAGGGCGGCTCCGTCGTCGCCTCCGGCGGTCACCAGACGCAGAAGCCTGGCAGCGCGCGCCACGGCCTGAGCGCCGGGCACGGAGCGAGCCGGGGTGTCCATAATGTGGACGCTACCTTCCCATTCGCCCATATCGCAAGACCCGGCTTCACCCGGCGCCGCAGATGGCGGATGCTGGAGGAAGACCTCACACGAAGGAGTGCTGCGTGATCGACAAGCAATGGGCATCGGCTGCTGACGCCGTCGCCGACATCCCTGACGGGGCGTCCCTGGCGGTCGGAGGCTTCGGACTCTCCGGCAACCCGATCGCCCTCATCGAGGCCCTGCTCGCGCAGGGAACGACCGACCTCAGCGTCGTCAGCAACAACTGCGGCGTCGACGACTGGGGGCTCGGCATCCTGCTGGGCGCGCGGCGCATCCGCAAGATGACGTCGTCGTACGTCGGCGAGAACAAGGAGTTCGAGCGACAGTTCCTCTCCGGTGAGCTCGAGCTCGAACTCACACCGCAGGGGACGCTCGCCGAGAAGCTGCGTGCAGGAGGATCCGGCATCGCGGCGTTCTTCACGCAGACCGGCGTCGGAACGCAGGTCGCGGATGGCGGCCTGCCTCGTCGCTACGACGCCGACGGCGGGGTCGCTGTGGCATCGCCGAAGAAGGAAGTTCGTTCCTTCGATCTGAACGGCACGCCGAAGGACTTCGTTCTCGAGGAGGCGATCTCCACCGATTTCTCGCTGGTGCACGCCGCGGTCGGCGACCGGCACGGCAACCTCGTCTTCAACAAGGCCGCCCGCAACTTCAACCCGCTCGCCGCGATGGCCGGTCGCGTCTGCATCGCACAGGTCGAACGGCTCGTCGAGCCGGGCGAGATCGACCCGGACTCCGTCCACCTGCCCGGGGTCTTCGTGCACCGCATCATCGAGGTCGGCACCGAGATCGAGAAGCGCATCGAGCGTCGCACCGTGTCCCAGCCGAGCACCGCCACGGAAGGAGCCTGACCATGGCACGCACCCGAGAGCAGATGGCCGCCCGCGCCGCCGCCGAGCTCACAGACGGCTCCTACGTCAACCTCGGCATCGGTCTGCCGACGCTCGTCCCGAACTACGTCCCCGAGGGCGTCACCCTCGTGCTGCAGTCCGAGAACGGCATCCTCGGCGTCGGCCCCTACCCGACGGAGGATGCGGTGGATCCCGACCTCATCAACGCCGGCAAGGAGACGGTCACGACTCTGCCCGGCACCGCGTTCTTCGACTCGGCGACGAGCTTCGGCATGATCCGCGGCGGCAAGATCGATGCCGCCATCCTCGGAGCCATGCAGGTCTCGGCCTCAGGCGACCTGGCGAACTGGATGATCCCGGGGAAGATGGTCAAGGGCCCCGGAGGTGCGATGGACCTCGTCCACGGGGCGGGTCGCGTCATCATCCTCATGGAGCACGTCGCGAAGGACGGCTCCGCCAAGATCGTGAACGCGTGCTCGCTGCCGCTCACCGGCAAGGGTGTGGCGCATCGCATCATCACCGACCTCGCCGTGATCGACGTGACCGATGATGGACTCGTGCTGGTCGAGACCGCACCGGGGGTGAGCGTGCAGGACGTGATCGACGCGACCGAGCCGGCACTCATCCTGTCGCCTGAACTGAAGGAGCTGTCATGACCGACGTCGTCATCGTCGCCGCCGCCCGTACCCCGCAGGGCCGTCTGAAGGGGCAGCTGGCATCTTTCACGGCGCCCCAGCTGGGATCGCTCGCCATCAAGGGCGCGCTGGAGCAGGCGGCCGTCGACCCCGGGGCGATCGACGCGGTCATCGTCGGGCAGGTGCTCGCCGCCGGCTCAGGGCAGAACGCCGCGCGCCAGGCGTCGATCGGCGCCGGCATCGGGTGGGACGTGCCAGCGCACTCGGTCAACAAGGTGTGTCTGTCGGGCCTCACGGCGATCATCGATGCCGCTCGTATGATCCGAACCGGGGATGCCACGACCGTGGTCGCTGCCGGCATGGAGTCGATGACACGAGCCCCGCACCTGCTCATGGGCTCGCGCGACGGCTGGACCTACGGCACCGTCGAGGTGCTCGACCACATGGCGTACGACGGCCTCACCGACGCGTACGACAGGGAGAGCATGGGGGCGTCGACCGAGCGTCACAATGCGCGCTTCGAGCTCACCCGTGAGGCGCAGGACGAGGTGGCTGCGCTGTCCCATCAGCGAGCGGCCGCTGCCGCAGACGCCGGTGCCTTCGACGACGAGATCGTCACCGTCGAGGTTCCGCAGCGCCGCGGGGAGCCGGTCGTGGTCAGCCGCGACGAGGGCGTGCGCCCGGAGACCACAGTGGAAACGCTCGGCAGACTGCGTGCCGCATTCGCCGAGGGCGGGTCGATCACGGCGGGCAACTCCTCGCAGATCTCCGACGGCGCCTCGGCTGTCATCGTCACGACTCGTGAGAACGCCGAAGCGCAGGGCTGGCCCGTGCTCGCCGTCATCGGCGCGAGCGGTCAGACCGCCGGCCCGGACAACTCGCTCCAGGCGCAGCCGGCGCAGGCGATCACCCGCGCGCTCGAGAAGCAGGGGATCACGGCGGCCGACCTCGACCTCGTCGAGATCAACGAGGCCTTCGGCGCCGTCGTCGCCCGGTCGCAGACCGAGCTCGGGATCTCGAGCGACATCGTGAACATCCATGGCGGCGGGATCGCGATCGGCCACCCGATCGGCGCATCGGGCAACCGTCTGGTCGTGCACATGGCGCATGAGCTCGCCAGACGGGGGACAGGTACGGTCGCCGTCGGTCTCTGCGGAGGCGGCGGTCAGGGCGAGGCGCTGATCCTCACGCGCTGAGCAAGCCGTTCAACGGCGGGCTTTGGCGTGTCCCTGCGCGTCGGCCAGCGCCTTCTGAGACCGGAACTGGAGCCGCTGCGCCTTCTTCGCCTTCTTCACTGACTGGGGCGAGTCGGCATCGACGAGGTCGCCGCGACGCTCGCGCCTGAGGTCGACGACAGCGCCGACCGCGAGCGCGAGGGTGATGCCCCAGCTGACCCACGAGAGGGCAGCGCGCCACGTGATCGGTTCATCGCGCGTTCCGCGCAGGAGCGATACTCCCGCCGAGATCGCTGCGACGAGTCCGGTGCTGAAGAGGTAGCGCATGCAGCCACGCTACCCCTTCCAGCCGCGAGGTAGCTGGCCCTGGAAACCATCAGGCTCGGACGCTAGGATCAGTGCGGCGCGTGAGCGCTTGAAGCTGTGTATCTACCGGCCGTCGGCGCCCCGACGGACAGCGGCGGCACCTGATCCCCGCGTCCTCGGGCGCGCGAGAGTCATGACACAGACACACGCATCTGCTCCTGCGAGCCTTCTCAGACAGGCTGGGATTCCCTATTTCGTGATCGCCTTCGTGGCACGGCTGCCGTTCGCCATGATGGTGGTCGGCGTCCTCACGATCGTCGTCTCCGCACGCGAGTCGCTGTCGCTCGGCGGACTCACCTCGGCAGCGGTCGGCCTCGGCACGGCCTGTTTCGGCCCGCTGCTCGGTGCGGCCGCCGACCGGTTCGGGCAGCGCCCGGTGTTGATCCTTCTGACGATCGCCAACAGCGCGGTGCTGATCGTGTTCACGCTCGTCGTCTACAGTGCGGCCGCTGACACGCTCGTGCTGCTCGCCGCCGTCGGAATCGGTGCGACGGCTCCTCAGGTGGCGCCGATGTCCCGCTCCCGTCTGGTGACGATCATCAACGAGCGGATGCCGGAAGACCAGCGTGTGCGGACGACCTCCGGCACGATGGCGTACGAGTCGGCAGCGGACGAGACTGTCTTCGTCTTCGGCCCGTTCCTGGTCGGCATCGCGGCATCCGTCATCGCCCCCTGGGCGCCTCTGGTCGGCGCCGCAGTGCTCACGCTCGCGTTCGTCGGCGCCTTCGCGCTGCACCCCAGCGCCAGGCATGTGTCGGCTGAACGGGGGAGTGATGGTCGTGCGCCGTCCTCCGTGTCCGAGCTCGTCCGTCCGCAGCTGCTCGTCGTGGTCATCGGCATCCTGGGGGTCGGGCTGTTCTTCGGTGCGACCCTCACCTCGCTCACCGCCTTCATGGCGGACCGAGGGTCGCCGGAGCAGGCCGGTCTGCTGTACGGCGTCATGGGGATCGGTTCTGCTGCACTCGCACTCGGCGTCGCATGGTTCCCCCCGCGCTTCTCGCTGCGCGCGCGATGGCTCGTGTTCGCCGGCATCCTGCTGCTCGGCGCGCTGCTGCTGGCCTTCGTCGATTCGCCGGGCGGCATCACCGCGGTGCTCGCCATCATGGGGATCGGGATCGGCCCGACGCTGGTCACCCAGTACAGCTTCGGCGCAGCGCGCAGCCCGCTCGGCCGCTCGGCGACCGTCATGACGATGCTCGGATCGGCCGTCATCGTCGGCCAGTCCATCGGAGCCGCCGTCACCGGCGAGGTGGCGCAGAACCTGGGCACCACGACCGCGCTGCTGCTGCCGGCGTGCGCAGCCGCGATCGTCTTCGTCACCGGCATCCTGAACTGGTTCGCCAGCCGCACGCGGTCGCGCACTCGATAACCTGGAGGCTCACCCCTGGTGCGAGGAGCTCCCATGACCGCCGCAGAATTCGTCGTCGTCGCGAACCGCCTTCCGGTGGACAGGGTCGTCAGCCACGACGGTGAGGAGATCTGGCGCACGTCGCCCGGCGGGCTCGTCGCCGCCCTCGAACCGGTGATGAGATCGGTCGACGGCGCCTGGGTCGGCTGGGCAGGGCAGGCCGACCTGGAACTCGAACCGTTCGTGGCGAACGATCTGAAGCTGATTCCCATCGCGCTCAGCGAGCAGGAGGTCGCGGAGTACTACGAGGGGTTCGCGAACGACACGATCTGGCCGCTCTACCACGACGTGATCGCGCCGCCCCAGTACCACCGGGAGTGGTGGGACTCGTACGTCACCGTCAATCGACGGTTCGCCGAGGCCGCCGCCGATGCGGTCGCGCCGAAGGGCACGGTGTGGGTGCACGATTACCAGCTGCAGCTCGTCCCCGAGATGGTGCGGGCGCTGCGGCCCGATGTCACGATCGGGTACTTCCATCACATCCCGTTCCCGGCGCACGGCCTCTATGCCCAGCTGCCGTGGCGCGATCAGGTCCTCCGCGGACTCCTCGGGGCCGACGTGATCGGCTTCCAGCGAGCGCAGGATGCCACCTACTTCCTCGCTGCCGTCCGGCGACGTCTGCAGTACGGGGTCAAGGGCTCGATGGTCGATGTGCCGGCCGAGACCGGGTCGAGGCCAGTGCTCGCCAAGGCGTTCCCGATCTCGATCGACACATCGCCCTACCTCGAGCTGGTCGCCAAGCCGGAAGTGCGCGCGCGCGCGGCGGAGATCCGCCAGAGCCTCGGAAACCCGAAGCGGATCCTGCTCGGCGTCGACCGACTCGACTACACCAAGGGGATCAGGCACCGCATCAAGGCATACGGCGAGCTGCTCGCCGAGGGCAGGCTGCAGGTGGAGGACGTCACGCTCATCCAGGTCGCGAGTCCGAGCCGTGAGCGCGTCGATGCCTACGTGCACCTGCGGGACGAGATCGAGCTGTCCGTCAGCCGCATCAACGGCGACACCGACACCATGGGGCATACGGCCATCCGGTACCTGCATCAGGGATTCCCGCGCGAGGAGATGGTCGCCCTCTATCTGGCCGCGGACGTCATGCTCGTCACGGCCCTGCGCGACGGCATGAACCTCGTCGCCAAGGAGTACATCGCCAGCAGGGCCGACAACAGGGGTGCGCTGGTGCTGAGCGAGTTCACCGGCGCCGCGGACGAGCTGCGACAGGCGATCCGGGTCAACCCGCACGACATCGAGGGCCTGAAGGACGCGATCATGACGGCGGTCGAGATGGACCCGGCCGAACAGAGCAGGCGGATGCGATCGTTGCGCAAGCGCGTGCTCGAGCACGACGTCAGGGCCTGGTCGGCCTCGTTCCTCGACGCGCTGGCGGCGGTCCGCTCACGGCACGCCTGAGCGCCCGTCATGTGGCGGTTCGCCGTCGCGCCCGCGTGAGAGGCTGGTCGGGAATCGGACCCCGACGAGGAGACACGCAGTGACCCGCACCTGGACCCCCGGAACCGCAGACGACGCGCTGACCGCCATCGCGGCGACACCGCGCCTGATCGTCGCCCTCGACTTCGACGGGACGGCATCCCCGCTCGTGCCCGACCCCATGGCCGCACGGGCTCTCCCCGCCGTCGCCGAGCAGGTCAGTCGCCTCGCCGCGCTCCCGGACACGCTCGTCGCCTACGTCTCCGGGCGCAGCATGCACGATCTCAGAATCATCACCGAGCACACCGACGACTCGGTCGTCGCCCTGGCCGGATCGCACGGGGCGCAGTACTGGTTCCCCGGCACCGGTGACGAGGATGCGCCTGGCGCGGCCACCGAGGACGGCGCGCGCGAGGAGCTGTGGGCCGCGGCACAGCCGATCGTCGACCGCTACGAAGGCGTCGGGCTCGAGCCGAAGACCTTCGGCATGGGCATCCACAGCCGCCGCGCCACGCGCGAGACCGAGCTCGCCGCGTTCGCCGCCGTCGACGCCCTGGTCGCCGAACGCTTCCCGCACTGGCGCCGCCGCCTCGGCCATCGCGTCCTGGAGTTCTCCTCCCGCGTGGAGGGCAAGGACACGGCGATGCGCGTGCTGCGCGAGCACTTCGACGCCACCGGCATCCTGTTCGCCGGCGACGACGTGACCGACGAGGACGCCATGCAGGTGCTGCTCCCCGGTGATCTGGGCGTTCGCGTCGGACCGGGCGATTCCGCCGCGACGCTGCGTGTGGACACCCCACAAGACATGGCCGTGCTTCTGGAGGCGGTGGCGTCAGAGCGCTCCGCCGGACGGGAATAGACTGCCGTCATGTCCCCGCAAGATCCTTCTTCGAACGCGTCCATCGACATCAAACCCCGCAGCCGCGTCGTCACCGACGGCATCGAGGCCACGACCTCCCGAGGCATGCTCCGCGCCGTCGGAATGGGCGATGCGGACTGGGACAAGCCGCAGATCGGCATCGCCTCCAGTTGGAACGAGATCACGCCGTGCAACCTCAGCCTGGACCGGCTTGCACAGGGGGCGAAGGAGGGCGTGCACTCCGGCGGGGGATACCCGCTGCAGTTCGGCACGATCTCCGTCTCGGACGGCATCTCGATGGGCCACGAGGGAATGCACTTCTCCCTAGTCTCCCGTGAGGTCATCGCCGACTCGGTCGAGACGGTCATGATGGCCGAGCGTCTGGACGGCAGCGTCCTGCTCGCCGGCTGCGACAAGTCGATTCCGGGCATGCTCATGGCCAGCGCGCGCCTCGACCTTTCGAGCGTGTTCCTGTACGCCGGATCGATCGCCCCCGGCTGGGTGAAGCTGTCGGACGGCACCGAGAAGGACGTCACGATCATCGACTCGTTCGAGGCCGTCGGCGCGTGCCGAGCGGGCCTCATGAGCGAAGAGGACCTCAAGCGCATCGAGTGCGCGATCGCTCCGGGTGAAGGCGCCTGTGGCGGCATGTACACCGCCAACACGATGGCATCCGTGGCCGAGGCGCTCGGACTGAGCCTCCCCGGATCAGCAGCCCCGCCCGCCGCGGACCGCCGCCGCGACTACTTCGCGCACCGCTCAGGTGAGGCCGTGGTGAACCTGCTGCGTCAGGGCATCACCACGCGTGACATCCTCACCCCCGAGGCGTTCGAGAACGCGATCGCCCTCGCGATGGCGCTCGGCGGATCGACCAACGTCGTACTGCACCTGCTCGCCATCGCCCGCGAGGCCGAGGTCGAACTGAATCTGCACGACTTCAACCGCATCGGCGACAAGGTCCCGCACGTGGCCGACATGAAGCCGTTCGGCAAGTACGTCATGAACGACGTCGACCGTCACGGCGGCATCCCGGTGATCATGAAGGCGATGCTCGACGAGGGCCTGCTGCACGGCGACGCGCTCACCGTGACCGGCAAGACGCTCGCTGAGAACCTGGCGGACCTGGACCCGGACCCGATCGACGGCGAGGTCATCCACACGTTCGACAACCCGATCCACGCCACCGGCGGTCTGACGATCCTGCACGGTTCGCTCGCCCCGGAGGGCGCGGTCGTCAAGACCGCCGGCTTCGACGCCACGGTGTTCGAGGGCCCTGCTCGCGTGTTCGAGCGCGAGCGCGCCGCGATGGATGCTGTCGCGAACGGCGAGATCAACGCCGGCGAAGTCATCGTGATCCGCTACGAGGGTCCGAAGGGCGGCCCCGGGATGCGGGAGATGCTCGCGATCACCGCCGCCATCAAGGGCGCTGGGCTCGGAAAAGATGTACTACTCTTGACGGACGGACGATTCTCAGGCGGCACAACCGGCCTGTGCATCGGCCACATAGCACCCGAAGCGGTGGACGAAGGTCCTATCGCCTTCGTGCGCGATGGTGATCTGATACGGGTCGATATCGCAGCTCGCTCGCTCGACTTACTCGTCGATGACGCAGAGCTCGCCTCCCGCCGTTCCGGCTGGGAGCCGCTTCCCCCGCGCTATACCCGTGGCGTTCTTGCCAAGTACTCCAAGCTCGTGCGCTCCGCCGCCGAAGGCGCGACCACGGGCTGACCCTGCGGATCACCAAGGAATGACATGACTGCTGACGCTTTATCGGCCGTGCCACGGCCGCCGTCCCCGAAGAACTCCGCGCCGGAGATCACCGGCGCGGAGGCCGTTGTCCGCTCACTCGAGCTGCTCGGAGTGACCGACGTGTTCGGTCTCCCCGGCGGCGCGATCCTCCCTGTCTACGACCCGCTGATGGACGCATCAGAGCTCCGCCACATCCTCGTCCGTCATGAGCAGGGAGCAGGCCACGCCGCCGAGGGCTACGCCTCGGCGTCCGGGAGGGTCGGCGTATGCATCGCCACCTCCGGGCCCGGCGCGACGAACCTCGTCACGGCGATCGCCGACGCGTACATGGACTCGGTGCCCATGGTCGCGATCACCGGCCAGGTGTTCTCGACGCTGATGGGCACGGATGCCTTCCAGGAGGCCGACATCGTCGGAATCACGATGCCGGTGACCAAGCACTCCTTCCTCGTGAAGGACGCTCGCGACATCCCCGGCGCGATCGCGGCGGCGTTCGAGATCGCCTCGACCGGTCGTCCAGGGCCCGTGCTCGTGGACATCACGAAGGACGCCCAACAGGACACGGTGCCCTTCATCTGGCCGCCCAAGATCGACCTGCCGGGCTACCGGCCCGTCACGAAGGCGCACGGCAAGCAGATCCAGGCGGCCGCGGCGCTGCTGGCAGAGGCGAAGAAGCCCGTGCTGTACGTCGGCGGCGGCGTCGTGCGCGGTCGTGCGTCCGCCGAGCTGAAGGACCTCGCAGAATCGACGAATGCGCCGGTCGTCACCACGCTGATGGCGCGCGGGGCGTTCCCCGACTCGCACGAGCAGCACCTCGGCATGCCGGGCATGCACGGAACGGTTCCCGCTGTGCTGGCACTGCAGGAGGCGGACCTCATCGTCTCGCTCGGCGCCCGGTTCGATGACCGCGTCACCGGCAAGGCCGCGCTCTTCGCTCCGTTCGCGAAGGTCGTGCACGTCGACATCGATCCGGCCGAGATCTCAAAGATCCGCACGGCGGACGTTCCGATCGTCGGTGATGTGCGCGACGTGCTCATCGACCTGGATGCCGCGTACCGCGGTGTCATCGGGGGAGACCGGCCTGACATCTCGGACTGGTGGTCGTACCTCGACGGTCTGCGGGATGAGTTCCCCCTCGGGTACACAGAGCCCAGCGACGGTCTGCTCGCCCCGCAGTACGTGATCTCGCGGATCGGCGAGCTGACCGGACCCGAGGGCATCTACGCCGCCGGCGTCGGTCAGCACCAGATGTGGGCAGCGCAGTTCATCAAGTACGAGCGCCCCAACGCCTGGCTGAACTCCGGGGGAGCGGGGACGATGGGCTACTCCGTCCCGGCCGCCATGGGCGCCAAGGTCGCCGAACCCGACCGGGTCGTATGGTCGATCGACGGCGACGGGTGCTTCCAGATGACCAACCAGGAGCTCGCCACCTGCGCGATCAACAACATCCCGATCAAGGTCGCGATCATCAACAACTCGTCGCTCGGCATGGTGCGGCAGTGGCAGACGCTGTTCTACGACGGCCGCTACTCGAACACCGACCTGAACACCGGGCACGACACCGTCCGCATCCCGGACTTCGTGAAGCTCGCCGAGGCGTACGGGTGCCTGGCCATCCGCGTCGAGAAGCAGGAAGAGGTGGATGCGGCGATCCAACTCGCGCTCGAGACCAACGATCGCCCCGTCGTCATCGATTTCGTCGTCTCGGCGGATGCGATGGTGTGGCCGATGGTGCCGCAGGGCGTCAGCAACAACTACGTCCAATACGCGCGCGATCACGCCCCCGCGTTCGATGAGGAGGTCTGACCCATGTCCAAGCACGTGCTGAGCCTCCTCGTCGAGGACACGCCAGGTCTGCTGACCCGCGTCGCCGGTCTCTTCGCTCGACGCGGCTTCAACATCGAGTCGCTCGCGGTGGGCGTCACCGAGGTGCCCGGCATCTCGCGCATCACGGTCGTCGTCGACGTCGAGGAACTGCCGCTCGAGCAGGTGACCAAGCAGCTGAACAAGCTCGTGAACGTCATCAAGATCGTCGAGCTCGACTTCGCCTCATCAGTGCAGCGCCAGCACGTGCTGGTGAAGGTGCGCACCGACAACTCGACCAGGTCGAACGTGATCGAGGTCGTGAACCTCTTCCGCGCCGCCGTGGTCGACTACGCCTCCGACGCGCTGGTGATCGAAGTCACCGGCGACCGCGGCAAGATCGATGCACTGCTGCGCGCCCTCGAGCCCTTCGGCATCAAGGAGATCGCGCAGTCCGGTCTTCTCGCCATCGGGCGCGGCGGCAAGAGCATCACCGAACGCGTCCTGCGCGGCTGACTGACATCCATATACCTCGATAGGAAAGAGAAACACAACGTGAGCACTGAGATCTTCTACGACGACGACGCCGACCTCTCCCTGATCCAGGGCAAGAAGGTCGCCATTGTGGGCTACGGCTCGCAGGGCCACGCCCACGCGCAGAACCTGCGCGACTCGGGCGTCGAGGTCACGATCGCCCTCAAGGACGGCTCGAAGTCGGCCGCGAAGGCCGAGGAGGCCGGCTTCCCGGTCAAGAACGTGGCGGATGCCACCGCCTGGGCCGACGTCATCATGATCCTCGCACCGGACCAGCACCAGCGGACGATCTACTCCGAGTCGATCGCCCCGAACCTCGCCGCCGGCAAGACCCTCGCGTTCGCGCACGGCTTCAACATCCGCTTCGGCTACATCGACGCGCCCGAGGGCGTCGACGTCATCCTCGTCGCACCGAAGGCTCCCGGCCACACTGTGCGTCGCGAGTTCGTCGCCGGCCGCGGCATCCCGGACATCATCGCCGTCGAGAAGGACGCATCGGGCAGCGCCTGGGCGCTCGCCCTCTCGTACGCCAAGGCCATCGGCGGCACCCGTGCCGGCGTCATCAAGACGACCTTCACCGAAGAGACCGAGACCGACCTGTTCGGCGAGCAGGCCGTTCTCTGCGGTGGCGTCAGCCACCTCGTCCAGGCCGGATTCGAGACGCTGACCGAGGCCGGATACCAGCCGCAGATCGCATACTTCGAGGTCCTGCACGAGCTCAAGCTCATCGTCGACCTCATGTGGGAGGGCGGCATCGCCAAGCAGCGCTGGTCGATCTCCGACACCGCAGAGTACGGCGACTACGTCTCCGGCCCCCGCGTCATCGACTCCGCCGTCAAGGAGAGCATGAAGGGCGTGCTCGCCGACATCCAGTCCGGTGCCTTCGCCAAGCGCTTCATCGATGACCAGGACAACGGTGCCAAGGAGTTCCAGGAGCTTCGCGCCAAGGAGGAGCAGCACCCCATCGAGACGACCGGCAAGGAGCTGCGCTCGCTGTTCGCCTGGAAGCAGCAGGACGAGGACTACGTGGACGGGTCGGCCGCTCGCTGATCCCAACCCCTCACCGAGACCCCGTCTTCGCACCGAGACCCCGTCGCATCCGCGTGATTGCGACGGGGTCTCGGCAATGAGACGGGGTCTCGGCGTGTGTCGATCACTCGGCGGGCGCAGCATCCGGGATCTGGATCGGTGCGTCGGAAGCGTCCGTCCAGACCGGTGCCGGGAGCAGTGTGTCGGTCTGACCGTCGCGGATCGCCCGCAGCGCCTCGACGATCTCGTCAGAGTTCTCGGGCACCGCGAGCCCGCAGGTGCGCATCTCCGAAGCGAACTCGAGCGTGAGGCGCGTCTTGCCGGCCGCTACCGCCTCGGCCGTCGTGCCGGTGCGCTTCTCGCTGCCGGTCTGGATGTCGGAGACCTCTTCGCACACGTGATAGACCGAGCCGCCGTCGACCCAGACGACCTCGTCCTGGCCGAGCAGTTGGATGACGGTTGACTGATCTGCCGTGTACTGCTCGACGGACGACGGGTTGTAATCGATGCCGAGGGCCACAGCGGCGACCGCGAGGACCACGCCGATGATGCCGGCCGTCGTCTTCTGACCCTTGTCCATGTCCTTGTTCAGGAAGATCAGGATGATCAGCGGCAGGAACGCGATGATCGCGATGATCGCGCCGAGCTGGTTCTGGACGAAGAACCGCAGCGTGTCCGACTTCTTCGCCGGATCCAGGCGGTTCGCCTTCTTCCAGAGGAAGGAACCGGTGATCGACAGCGCCGCGATCACGACGAGCAGCACGATGAGCGTGATGAAGGCCCACTGCGGGAACTGGGCTGTGGCCTGCTGGTCTTCGAGCAGGCCCGTCTCCGAGTTCCTTACCAGACCGCCGTCCTCACCTACGAACTCGCGCTGGCGCAGCAGCCAGAAGATGGCGACTGCCTCTGCGGCGATCGCGACTGCCCAGAGGACGGCTGCGATCCAGCGGAACATCGTCGCCTTGCGCTTCGACTCCGCTGTGGGCGTCCAGTTCTTCTCTGCGACGTCCTTCTCCGACTTCGACAAGATGTCCCCCTCGTGGTTCTGTGAATTCCCTGAGCATATCCGGCGCTCGTGGGCATCGCTACGCTGGACACATGACATCGGATGCAGACGACGCGCTGTCCTGGGAGGGCGACGCTGACCCGTCGCCGCAACGACCGGGCAAGCGCGACGAGCCGGCTGCCGCACCTGCCGCTGCACTGCCCCAGGGGTGGAAGGCGGTCGGCAGGGACAGCGAATCGGTCGGCCGGATCGAAGCCGACGGCCGTATCAGCGATCCCGAGCAGCCCGGTCATCTGAGCACCCCGATGCTGCTGCTGGTCGGCATCATCGGCGGCATCTACCTGCTCTACACGGTGGGCTGGATCATCGGCGGACTGAACCTGCAGGCGAGTGCGCTGTTCCTCGTTCCGTCCGTGATGTACCAGGTCGCGGTCTGGTCCGCGGTCATCGCTCCTGCGCTGTGGTTCGCCGCCGTCTGGCTGCTCACGCGTCGCTCTGCCGGGTGGGTGCGCGTACTCGGGTTCCTGGCCGGTGCGGCTCTCCTCGTCCCGTGGCCGTTCGTGATGACAGGGGCGGTGGGCGCATGAGCGAGCAGTCGGTTCTGGCTCGGCCGGCGCTCGGCGTGGTGAAGACGATCATCCTGGGGCTGGCGGGCCTGTTCTACGCCTACGCCGTATGGAACGCCATCGCCTATCTGGTGACGGTCGCGCAGTATGGACTGAACGCGTACGGCTGGTTCGTGCTGATCTTCTCGGTGCTCTTCCCGGTGCTCGTATTCGTGGCGGGGTATGCTCTCGGGCGCCGACGCAGCGCATTCGAGTTCGCGGTCGTGCTGCTCGCGGGGCTAGCGCTGGTCGCAGTGTTCTGGATGAACGTGGTGGCCCTGAGCAGCTTGAACTTCTCGTCGCTGACGACCTGACGGTGCCCGTCACACGGCGCGGGGCACTGTTCCTGCTCCGGTAAGGTTGGTCTCGATCGCGCCCCCGACGGTGTGCGGCGCATCGGTCCCCAATCCGCGCTGTGCCGCTAACCCGAAGGATCCGCCTGTGCCGAAGCCCGTCGTGCTCATTGCCGAAGTTCTCTCGCCCGCCACGATCGAGGCCCTCGGCCCCGACTTCGACGTCCGTCAGGTGGACGGAACGGATCGCGAGGCGCTGTTCTCGGCTCTGACGGACGCGGACGCGGTGCTGGTGCGCTCGGCGACGAAGGTGGATGCCGAGGCGCTCGGCCACGCTCCGAAGCTCAAAGTCATCGCACGCGCAGGCGTCGGTCTCGACAACGTCGACATCCCGGCAGCGACCAAGGCCGGCGTCATGGTTGTCAACGCCCCGACGTCGAACATCATCTCGGCGGCCGAACTCACCTGCGCGCACATCATCAGCCTCGCCCGCCACGTGCCCGCTGCGCACGCGTCGCTCGCGGCAGGGCAGTGGAAGCGCAGCGCCTACACGGGCACCGAGCTGTTCGAGAAGACGCTCGGCATCGTCGGCCTCGGCCGGATCGGCGCTCTTGTCGCGGCGCGCATGCAGAGCTTCGGGATGAAAGTCGTCGCCTACGATCCGTACGTCACCAGCGCCCGCGCCCAGCAGCTGGGTGTCGAGCTCCGGTCCCTCGACGAGTTGGTCGCCGAGGTCGACTTCCTCACGATCCACATGCCGAAGACCCCCGAGACGACAGGGATGA
Organism: Microbacterium sp. Bi121; assembly: GCF_918698005.1. Taxonomy (GTDB): domain Bacteria; phylum Actinomycetota; class Actinomycetes; order Actinomycetales; family Microbacteriaceae; genus Microbacterium. The sequence goes on along the minus strand of NZ_CAKKLJ010000005.1, from coordinate 251,716 downwards.
TCGGTGCGGCGCAGTTCGCGGCGATGAAGAAGTCCGCCTACGTCGTCAACGTCGCCCGCGGCGGCCTGATCGACGAGGTCGCCCTGCGCGAGGCTCTGGTCGCCGGAGAGATCGCCGGTGCAGGCCTCGACGTCTTCACCTCAGAGCCGCCGGCGGAGGGCGGATCCGCTCGCGACCTGCTCGAGCTGCCGAACGTCGTCGTGACCCCGCACCTCGGCGCGTCGACCGATGAGGCCCAGGAGAAGGCCGGCATCTCCGTCGCGCGCTCGGTCAAGCTCGCCCTCGAGGGCGACCTCGTCCCGGATGCCGTGAACGTCGCCGGTGGCATCATCGACCCGTTCGTGCGCCCTGGTATCGCCCTGGTCGAGAAGCTCGGACAGGTCTTCAGCGGCCTGGCCGGCTCTGCGGTCACCGCGCTCGACATCGAGGTGCGCGGCGAGCTCGCCGACTACGACGTGAGCGTCTACAAGCTCGCAGCGCTCAAGGGCATCCTCTCGAACGTCATCAGTGAGAACGTCTCCTACGTGAACGCCCCGCTGTTCGCCGAGCAGCGCGGGATCGAGGCCCGCCTGATCGTCGAGAAGGAGAGCCCCGAGTACCGCAACCTCACCACCCTGCGCGGCGCACTCGCCGACGGCACGGTGCTCACGGTCGCCGGCACGCTGGCCGGCACCCGGATGGTGCAGAAGATCGTGGGGATCAACGGCCACGACATCGAGGTCCCGATCGAGACGAACCACATCGTCATGCAGTACATCGACCGGCCGGGCATCGTCGCCGTCTACGGACAGAAGTTCGGCGACGCCGGCATCAACATCGCTGGCATGCAGGTCGCTCGTCGCGCAGCCGGAGGAGAGGCGCTCACGGTGCTCACCGTGGACTCCCGCGTGCCGGAGGAGCTGCTCGACGAGGTCGGCGTCGCAATCGAGGCCAGCGTCATGAAGCAGATCGAGATCGAAGAGGTCTGACCGGGCTCAGGTCGCTGCGCGCACGACGAGATCCACCAGTGCGCGCAGCGCGGCGTCACGGGGGACGGGCCGCTCGGGACCGTTCAGCCCCAGGGAGTTGTTGAAGTAGAGCCCGTCGCTGACGAGCATGACGAGGTCGAATGCGGCCTGGTCGCGCACGTGGGGACGGATCGACTCGCCCCAACGCATGTGGATGCCGCGCAGCGCTTCCTTGGCCGTCGTCGACCCTCCCTGCGCCAGGCACGACACGGCGATAATCGCACGATCGAGCGGATCGTTCTCCATGACCGAGGTGCGCACGTAGTACGCGATCGGGCCGTCTGACGCCTTGCCCATCTCGACGAGATCCTCGTCGACGAGCCGTAGCAGTCGATCCGTCATACCCATGGCGAGGTCGTCCTTGGAGCCGAAGTGATACAGCAGGCCGCCCTTCGAGACGCCGGCCGCGGCGGCGGTGGCCTCGAGCGTAGCGGCACGCTCGCCGTCGTCGATGAGTATCGCCTCGAAGGCATCGAGGACTCGTTCGCGGGCTAGTGGTGGTCTCGCCATGTCTGTTACTATACCAGCCGGACGGTATAGATAACTTCTTCGACGACAGGCAGAGACGATGACGCAGACGGCACCGGCTCCGGTGGCCACGAACGACGGCCCGCGCGCGGGGGCGCGCGCCTGGTGGGCGCTGATCGTCCTCATGCTCCCCGTGCTTCTGGTTTCGGTGGACAACACCGTGCTGAGCTTCGCGCTGCCGGAGATCGCTCTCGCGCTCCACCCGTCGGGGGCGGAGCAACTGTGGATCATCGACGCCTACCCGCTCGTGCTCGCGGGCCTCCTGGTGACGATGGGAACCCTCGGCGACAGATTCGGACGCCGCCGGATGCTCCTCATCGGCGCGACCGGGTTCGCGGTCGTCTCGGCACTGGCCGCGTTCGCCCCCACCGCCGGACTGCTCATCGCCGCTCGCGTCATGCTCGGATTCTTCGGAGCCATGCTGATGCCGTCCACGCTCTCGCTGCTGCGTTCGATCTTCCAGAATCGCGACCAGCGCCGGATGGCGATCGCGGTGTGGGCGTCGGCCTTCTCGGCCGGCGCCGCCCTCGGCCCGATCGTCGGCGGGTTCCTGCTCGAGCACTTCGGGTGGGGCTCGGTGTTCCTCATCGCAGTCCCGGTGCTCATCCCGCTTCTCATCGCGGCACCGTTGCTGGTTCCCGAGAGCCGCGACCCCGCACCGGGCCGGGTCGATCCGATCAGCATCGTCCTGTCGATGGGGGCGATGATCCCGGTCGTGTACGCGATCAAGTCGTTCGCGGTCGATGGCCCGACGATCGGCGCCCTGCTGTGGGCGATGCTCGGTGTCGTGCTGGGTGCGCTCTTCGTCCGTCGGCAGCTGCGGTCGCAGTCGCCGATGCTCGACATGGCGCTGTTCCGTCTCGGCACATTCTCCGGAGCGATCCTCGTCAACCTGCTCAGCGTCGTGGCGCTCGTCGGATTCCTGTACTTCGTGTCGCAGCATCTGCAGCTGGTGATCGGCCTGTCGCCGATGGTCGCCGGATTCGCGCTCGTTCCCGGGATGGTCGTCATGATCATCGCCGGACTCGTCGTCGTGCCGATCTCGCGCCGAGTCCGCCCGCACATCGTCGTGCCGGCCGCGCTGGTCTTCTCTGTTCTCGGCTACCTGCTCGTCGCTTTCGCCTCCCAGGACCGGAGCATCCTGACGCTGGTCATCGCGTTCGTGGTTCTCGGCATCGGGATCGGCGCGGCCGAGACGATCTCGAATGAACTGATCCTCTCCAGTGCTCCGCCGGCGAAGGCCGGCGCGGCGAGTGCCGTGTCCGAGACGGCGTACGAACTCGGCGCCGTCCTCGGGACGTCCGTGCTGGGCGGGATCATCACGGCTCTGTACCGGGGCGCGCTCGTCACCCCCGACGGTGTGCCGGTAGAACTGGCGGCGACTGCGCGCGAGACGCTGGCCGGTGCTTACGCGGCCGCCCACGAACTCACCGGCCCGTTGGCGGGCCAGCTGTGGGAAGCTGCGACCTCTGCATTCGAATCGGGTGTCGCCGTGACCTCGCTGATCGGCGCCGGTCTCGTTGTCACAGCCGGTGTCGTCGCCGCCGTCACACTGCGCACGCCCCGTTCGGACTGACCAGTACGCTGGGGGAGACCCGCGCCTGCGCCGAGCCGTGGGCATCCCGATGCTAGGAGTGCGAATGTCGCGTGTCGTGAAACTGGCCGTCATCCCCGGTGACGGCATCGGTCCTGAGGTCGTCGCCGAAGCGGAGAAGGTGCTCGACGCCGTCACGGCAGGCACCGACATCACATTCGACAAGACGCGGTTCTCCCTCGGAGCCGCACGCTTCCTCGAGACTGGGGACACGCTCACTGAAGGTGACCTCGACGCCATCAAAGCGAACGACGCGATCCTCCTGGGCGCGGTCGGCGGCACGCCGGGCGATCCGCGGCTGAAGGACGCGAACATCGAACGCGGCCTGCTGCTCAAACTCCGCTTCACACTCGACCACTACGTGAATCTGCGCCCATCGAAGCTGTACACCGGCGCTCCCGGTCCGCTCAGCGACCCGGGAGAGATCGACTTCGTCGTCGTGCGTGAGGGCACCGAGGGCCCGTACGTCGGCAACGGCGGGGCCATCCGCGTCGGCACGCCTCACGAGATCGCCAACGAGACGAGCGTCAACACCGCCTACGGCGTCGAGCGGGTCGTCCGCTACGCGTTCCAGCTCGCCGAGCGTCGCCGTCAGAAGCTCACTCTGGTGCACAAGACGAACGTGCTCGTCCACGCGGGCTCCATCTGGCAGCGGATCGTGAACGAGGTGGCGCAGGAGTACCCCGGCGTGGTCGTAGACTACTTGCACGTCGATGCGGCGACGATCTTCATGGTCAGCAACCCCAGCCGTTTCGATGTGATCGTCACCGACAACCTCTTCGGTGACATCCTCACGGATCTGGCAGGCGCCGTCACCGGTGGCATCGGCCTCGCCGCTTCGGGCAACATCAACCCCGACGGCACGTTCCCCTCGATGTTCGAGCCCGTTCATGGTTCGGCGCCCGACATCGCAGGCCAGCAGAAAGCCGACCCCACCGCGGCGATCTTGTCCGTCGCCCTCCTGCTCGATCACCTCGGGCTCAGCGAGGAAGCCGCTCGCGTCACCAGCGCGGTCGAGGCGGACATCGCCGCCAGGTCGGGCTCTCGCACCACCACCGACGTGGGCGACGCCATCATCGCCGGGCTCCAGGCGTAACCTGGACCCAGCGCCCGCCCTTCGCAACGAACGCAGGATGTGACATGACAACGATCGATACCGAACTCGCTCCGCTCGACTTCGCCGTGACCAAGAACCTCGCCGCGAAATCGGCTGCCGAGCGCGAGGAGATCCTGAAGAACCCGGGCTTCGGCACGGTCTTCACCGATCACATGGTCGACGTGTGCTGGTCGGCACGCGGAGGCTGGCACCGCCCTCGCGTTCAGCCCTACGGCCCGATCGCGCTCGACCCGGCTGCCGCCGTGCTGCACTACGGTCAGGAGATCTTCGAGGGCATCAAGGCCTACCGTCACGCCGACGGTTCCATCCACACGTTCCGACCGCAGAAGAACGCCGAGCGGATGCAGCGCAGCGCGCGTCGCATGGCGCTGCCCGAACTGCCGGTCGAGTACTTCCTGCAGTCGCTGCGCGAACTGGTCGCCGTCGACGGGGCGTGGGTGCCCTCCGGTGACGATCAGAGCCTGTACCTTCGGCCGTTCATGTTCGCCAAGGAGGCGTTCCTCGGCGTTCGCCCCGCCGAGAAGGTCGCCTACTACCTGATCGCGAGCCCGGCCGGCTCGTACTTCAAGGGTGGCATGAAGCCTGTGCGCATCTGGCTCTCCGAGACCTACGCTCGCGCCGGCAAGGGCGGCACCGGCGCCGCGAAGACCGGCGGCAACTACGCCTCGAGTCTGCTGCCGCAGGCCGAGGCGTACGAGAAGGGCTGCGACCAGGTCGTCTTCCTCGACCAGGACGGCAACGTCGAAGAGCTCGGCGGCATGAACGTCGTGTTCGTGTTCAAGGACGGCCGGATCGTCACGCCGCAGTCCGACAGCATCCTCGAGGGCATCACGCGCGATTCACTGCTGCAGCTCGCCGAAGACCGCGGTCACACCGTCGAGCGTCGGCCCCTCTCGCTGCAGGAATGGCGCGACGGCGTGGCATCGGGCGAGATCGTCGAGGTGTTCGCGTGCGGCACGGCTGCTGTCGTCACCCCGATCGGCGCTCTCGTGACCGCTGCGGGCGAGGAGCCCCAGCCCGAGGGTGACCTCGCTCTGTCGCTGCGCGAGGAGCTCACCGACATCCAGTACGGCCGCCGCGAGGACAAGCACGGCTGGCTGCACCGCCTCGACGCCTGAGTCGTCTTTCGTCGAGCCCCCGTCTTGCTCGCGAGCCCCCGTCGTAGAAGCCGTTCTACGACGGGGGCTCGGTACGAAGACGGGGTCTCGGCGCGCTGGCAGCGCGCCGGCACATCGCCGGCACTTGTTCTGCACAGGTGAGAAAGTGCGGCTTGGCGTGTGGAGCGCTGTGAGAGACGGGTGCCGCGCGGCACGATGGCGCAATGCGCACAAGGATCACCTTCGATCAAGCCGACAGGATGCTGAAATCGCGGACTGCTCTGCTGGATGCCGGTCGCACCCCGCGGAGGCTGCAGGAGGATGAACGTTCCGGCGCGCTCGTCCGAGTGCATCGAGGCTGGTTCGTCGACGCTCAGGCTTGGACGAAGCTGTGGCCTGAGGGGCAGCATCTGCTTCGCGTCATCGCTGTTGCGCGTGCGGGGACGGTGACGGTCTTTACGCATCAGTCCGCTGCGGTGCTCTGGGGTCTGCCGCTACGGGGCGATCGGGATGTTCTGGTCGACGCGCTGATAAACGGTGCCCGGCACAGCCGTGTCGCGGCAGGCGTGGCTCGTCATCAGATGGTGGTGGACGATGACGACGTCACCGTCCGTCACGGCATCCTGTGCACGACGCTTCACAGAACGGTCCTCGATCTCGCGCGGACAACGCGTCTGGAAACGGCGGTCAGCGCAGGCGATGCGGCGCTGCGTCTCGTCGCTGTCGACGGCCAGCTCTACGACACGAATATCGCTGACGAGTGGCGCACCGATCTTGAGCGCATGTGCGATCCGGGTCTGCGCGGCATCCGCCAGGCGCGATGGGTGACGGATTTCATCGACGGTCGTGCGCAACTCCCCGGTGAGAGCGTCAGCCGCATCCAGCTGCATCGGCTCGGGTTCGCGCCGCCGCCGCTTCAGGTTCGGGTGGTCGGGGCAGCCGACGATGAGTACTTCCTCGACTTCGGCTTCACGCGTTCTCGCGTCTTCGGGGAGTTCGACGGTGATGGGAAGTACCTCGAACCGGATCTGCGTCGAGCGGAGACTCCCGCCGACGTCGTACTCGCTGAGAAACGTCGCGAGGATGACATTCGCGGCGTCACGGGCTGGGGCTTCGCGCGGTGGGGCAATGAGGATATCCGCACCCCCGAGAACCTCGGACGGCGCCTGGCCGCGTTCGGTGTCCTTCCACCCGGCTGACCTTCCGCGCCGAGCCCCCGTCTTTCTCGCGAGCCCCCGTCGTAGATACCGTCCTACGACGGGGGCTCGGTACGAAGACGGGGTCTCGGCGCGCGGGACGGCCGGCGCTAGGCTGGGCGGGTGAAGATCGCCCGGTTCAGCCACAACGACGCCATCCAGTACGGGATCCTCGACGAGGACGAGCAGGAGCTGGTCGTGCTCGCCGGCGACCCGATGTTCGCAGGTTTCGAGACGACGGGGGAGCGGGTTCCGCTGGCGGATGCCGCGCTGCTCGCCCCGGTGATCCCTCGGTCGAAGGTCGTCTGCGTCGGAAAGAACTACCACGACCACGCAGCCGAGATGGGCGGCGTGGCACCAGAGGAGCCGCTGTTGTTCCTGAAGCCGAACACGTCGGTCATCGGGCCGGGTGACACCATCGTGCGTCCCACGCTGTCCGAGCGGACAGAGCACGAGGGCGAGCTCGCCGTCGTCATCGGCCGCATCGCGAAGAACGTCAAGGCGGAGGACGCGCTCGATTACGTCCTCGGCTTCACCGTCGCGAACGATGTCACCGCACGCGACCTTCAGAAGAAGGATGGCCAGTGGACGCGCGGGAAGGGCTTCGACACCTTCTGCCCCCTCGGGCCCGTCATCGAGACCGAGTTCGACGATGAGGATGCCACCATCGAGACCCGCGTGAACGGCGAGGTCCGCCAGCACGCGCCGCTGAGCGACATGATCCACTCCGTCGCCGACATCATCGAGTACGCATCCGCCGTGTTCACGCTGCTGCCGGGCGACGTCATCCTCACCGGAACACCGGCCGGTGTCGGCCCGTTCGTCGCCGGTGACACCATCGAGGTCGAGGTGTCCGGCATCGGCATCCTGCGCAACACGGTACGCGACGCGCTGCCGGTCGCATGACTCTGCCGACCGTCGCGCAGCAGCAGGCGGTTCAGCGACGCACGGTCGCCATCCTCTCGGCCGGACAGGTGCTCGGCGGCATCGCGTTCGGCGCAACCGTTTCGCTCGGTGCGCTGCTGGCCGCCGACATCTCCGGTGACGACGCGCTCTCGGGCCTGGCAACAGCATCCGTCACGCTCGGCGCCGCGCTGTGCGCGATACCGCTCGCGCGTCTGGCCACGAAGCTCGGCCGCAGGCGGGCGCTGACCCTCGGCAACCTGTTCGCCCTGATCGGGATCGGGATCGTGATCCTCGCCGCGGCGCTGCGCGTGTTCCCGCTTCTGCTCGTCGGCATCGTGCTGATCGGCGCAGGCAACGCCGGCAACCTTCAGTCCCGTTTCGCTGCCACAGACCTCGCGAGTTCTCACCATCGCGGCCGGGATCTGTCGATCGTCGTGTGGGCGACGACCGTGGGGGGAGTCGCCGGCCCTCTACTGCTCGGCCCGGGTGAGGTGCTAGGCCAAGCGATCGGGATGCCGCCGCAGACCGGCTCGTACCTGTTCTCGCTGGTCGCTCAGGTCGCGGCGTTCGTGCTGTACATCGTGGCGCTGCGGCCCGATCCGCTGCTGCTCGCGCAGCGCATCATGGCCGCAGGCGCCGACCAGAACACGGTGGAGGAGCGGCGCGACCATCCGCTCGTCGCTCGTTACGCCATGTTCGCCATCGCCGCATCGCACGTGACGATGGCATCGGTCATGGCGATGACGCCGATCCATCTCGCACACATGGCCCACGGAGCGCACGGAGGGCATGCGACGCCGGCCGACATCTCGTCGCTCGTCGGTGTGACGATCGCGATGCACGTCGCGGGGATGTACGCGCTCTCTCCGGTCTTCGGCATCCTCGCCGACCGGTGGGGCCGGCTCAGGGTCGTGCTGCTCGGTCAGGCCCTGCTCGCGGCGTCGCTGCTGTTCGCGATGTTCGCGAACGATCAGGCGTGGGGCGTGATGGTTGCGCTGGTCCTGCTCGGGCTCGGCTGGAGCGCGGCCACGGTATCGGGCGCTGCCCTCCTGACCGAGGCCACGATGCCCGCCCTCCGAACCCGTCGACAAGGCCGCAGCGACTCGTTGATGAGCTTCTCCGCTGCGGGTGGAGCGGTGCTTGCCGGCGTCATCCTGTCGAACTTCCAGTACGGCGGGCTGGCTGTCGCGGCATCCGTCCTCGTCCTCGCGATCGTCGTCGCATCCCCGCTGGGGCGGATGCGCGCGGCGTGAGGCCGTCTCCGCGCCGATCCTCGCAGTGACGGCCTCACGCGCACCTCGCTGAGTGCTCAGGTGTACCAGGTGGGTGCCGGCACCTGGTTCAGCAGCACGTACTCGCCGACCTCGCGCTTCTTGTAGGCGATCGGGTCGTGCAGGCTGTGCGTGCGCAGATTGCGCCAGAAGATGTCCAGGCCCACGGAGTTCGCAGAGGCGCGGGCGCCCGTGAGCTCGTACACCTTCGTGGCGACCTCGAGCCCGTCGTCGACGATGCGCAGTTTCCCGGCCGCGATCCGCACGGCGAGCTCGCCCCGTCGCCGCTCGGTGAGTTCGCCACGGGGTGCGTGCAGCACCGCGCTGATCTCCGCTCCGGCCGCATCGAGGAGAGCCTCATCCGCCCACAGCTTCGACTGCAGAGTGCCGTATCCCTCGAGCAGATACCACTCCTCGCTGGCGTGCTTCTTGTCGTCGCCGCCGTAGGGCCACGCGCGGGTGGTGGTGCGGGTGTATGCGGATGCCGTCTCCAGCGCGCCCTGCGCGATGCCGAGGTAGAAGTTCGCGAAGACCAACTGGATGGCCGGCACATTGAGGGTGTTGTAGGTCAGCGGCTGAAACACCTTGTCGACGAAGCCTGCCGCCGATGCCCAGGGAACCCGCACGTCGCGGATGTCCACCGAACCGGATTCTGTCAGCCGCTGTCCGAGACTGTTCCAGTCATCGGCGAAGACGATGCCCTCCTGAGCTGTCGGAACGATCGCGAAGATGTGCGTCCCGGTGCCCTCGAGCACGCCCTCCAGGACGGTGAGGTCAGAGATCTGTCCGCCGGTTGAGAACGACTTGTGCCCCGAGAAGACGAGGTCGTCGCCGTCCTCGCGGATCACCAGGTCGGAATCGCGCGGGTTGACGGCGCCGCCGAACAGGTAGTTGTTCGTCGTGTACAGCTCTTCGACCACTGCGATCTGCTCATCGGTTGCGACCAGCCGTGCAGCCCATGCCCAGAGGTAGTGATAGCCGAGCAGCTGACCGATGGAGCCGTCACCGCGCGCGATGGTGCGGATGACCTTGTACGCGACGTCCCAGCTCTCGCCGGCTCCGCCGTGGGCTGCTGGACCCAGCAGCGTCACGAGGCCCGAGTCCTTGAGCAGCTGGACCTCAGCACGCGGCGTGGCGCCGACGCGATCACGTTCTACGGCATCGGCGGCGAGAATGTCCGCCACCTCCTGGGCGCGACTCAGCCATTCGTCGCTCTTCGCGGGCCGTGGTGCATCTCGCCAGCGATCGACGAGCGCCGTGGCAGCGGGGGTGGTGGTTGTCATGGTCGTGCCCTTTCGGTTGGTGGATATCGGTGGACTGATCGCCCGAAGTCCGATGGAGTGCGATCGAGTGCGGCAAGACTATGGGCCGGATTCGCTGACGCGACGGTTGTTACCGCAGGTGTGTGCGTGTTACCCCAGGTGTGGGCGTGTTACCGGCTATGACGCCGTTGGCGGCGAACTCGCCTCGATAGGATCGAGGGTCTATGGCGACGCCGCATCCTCTCTCCGCCCCCGCATCCGGGGTCGAACCTCCCGTGCCAGGGGAGTTCGCGTCATGAAGGCCTGGCGCGGCATCGGCGCGGCCTATGCGGCGTCCTACGCGGCGCTCTGCGCCGGCACAGTCGACCGGATCGCGTCCGCTCTGGGCCCGTCGGATTCGCGCCGTCTGATCGACGTCGGCTCCGGCACTGGCACTCTGGCCGCTGCCCTCGCCCGTGCCGGGTGGATGGTGACCGGCTGCGAGCCGGAGCCGACGATGCGCGAGATCGCCGTTACGCAGCATCCGACCCTCGAATTCGTTCCCGGCGCTCTGCCCGAGCTTCCGTATCCGGATGCCGCATTCGACGCGGTCACCGCGAACTTCGTGCTCAATCACGTGCCCGATCCGCGTGCGGCCGCCCGCGAGATGGCCAGAGTTGCGGTGGCCGGCGCGCCGCTCGTCGCAACGATCTGGACGGTATCCCCGTCATGGTTCTGGGCCGGGGTCTGCGAACGCGCCGGCCTGACGCCGGCCGCGGGTGAACGGCTTCTACCCGACAAGGACTTCGAGCGCACTCCGCCCGGGTTCGGACAGATGCTCATCGACGGCGGGTGGCATGCCGTCGATATCTCCGAGATCACGTGGACCTGGCAGGCCCATCCTGACGCGCTCTGGGCCTCTGCCGAGGGCGGCGTCGCCTCGGCCGGCGCGTTCTACCTGGCGCTCGACCCGAGCGATCGACCGCTCTTCAGACGCGCGTTCGACGAGCTCTGCGACGAGCGGGCCCCGGGCGGTGTCATCGCCCTGGACCACACGGCCGCCCTGGCCATCGGACGGGCCCGTTGAGGGTGCACGCGCACGCGTAGGATTGAGGGGCTATGGCTACCCCGCATCCCCTCACCACCACCGCATCCGGTTCGGACGTCCGCGTCCGCTTCTGCCCGTCGCCGACGGGTCTGCCGCACGTCGGCCTGATCCGCACGGCGCTCTTCAACTGGGCGTACGCGCGCCACAACGGCGGCAAGCTCGTGTTCCGCATCGAAGACACCGACGCCGCGCGTGACAGCGAGGAGAGCTACCAGCAGCTGCTGGACGCGCTGCGCTGGATGGAGATCGACTGGGACGAGGGCGTCGAGGTGGGTGGCCCGCACGCGCCGTACCGCCAGTCGCAGCGCCACGACATCTATCGTGAGGTCATCGACAAGCTGCTCGCCGCAGGGGCCATCTACGAGAGCTTCTCCAACGCGGACGAGATCGACGCCCGCAACGAGGCGAACGGTCGCGCCAAGCAGCTCGGCTACGACAACCACGACCGCGATCTCACCGACGAGCAGAAGGCGGCATTCCGCGCCGAAGGACGCCAGCCGGCGCTGCGCCTGCGCGTGCCGGACGAGGATCTCACCTACGTCGACCTGATCCGCGGCGAGGTCACATTCCCCGCCGGATCCTTCCCCGACTTCGTCGTCGTGCGGCCCAACGGCATCCCGCTCTACACCTTCGTCAACCCGGTGGACGACGCGCTCATGGGTATCACCCACGTGCTGCGCGGCGAGGACCTCATGCCCTCGACGGCGCGCCAGCTCGCGCTGTACGCGGCGCTCGTCGACGCCGGCGTCACGACCTTCGTCCCGCGCTTCGCGCACATGCCTCTCGTGCTGGGCGAGACCGGCAACAAGAAGCTCTCCAAGCGCGATCCGCAGGCCGATCTGTTCCTGCACCGCGACCGCGGATTCATCCACGAGGGCCTGCTGAACTACCTCGCGCTTCTGGGCTGGTCGATCGGCCCCGACCGCGACGTCTTCTCGCTCGACGAGTTCATCGCGGCCTTCGACATCGAGAACGTGAACCCGAACCCGGCACGATTCGACCAGAAGAAGGCCGAGTCGATCAACGGCGATCACATCCGGATGCTGGGAGAGAAGGACTTCGCCGAGCGGACCATCCCGTACCTCGCTGCAGCCGGCCTCTTCGACGAGCCGACGCACGAGCAGCTGGTGCTCGCGTTCCGCGTCGCACCGCTCGTGCAGGAGCGCGTGCAGCTGCTCGGGGATGTGCCCGGCATGGTCGGATTCCTGTTCGTCGACGAGGTCTCGTACGACGCGGACGCGCTCAAGGGTCTGCCGGCGAACGCCGCCGAGGTCGTGGAGGCGTGCGTGGCGGCTCTGCAGCCCGTCTCGGAGTTCACCCCGGAGAAGATCCAGGATGCTCTCGCCACGGCTCTGGTCGAGAACCTCGAGCTCAAGCCACGTGTCGCCTATGGTCCGCCGCGTGTCGCGATCACCGGTCGTCGAGTCTCACCGCCCCTGTTCGAGTCGATGGAACTGCTCGGGAAGGACGAGTCGCTCCGGCGCCTGGTCGCGCTGGCCGAGCACCTGCGCGGCTGAGCCGCACGACTCGCCCGAGAGCCCGGCCGCGTTTTGGCGGCACCGCCGAAGTCGGGTAGAGTAGTACCTCGGTGCGAGGCTCCGGTTTCGCCCTTGGGGTATGGTGTAATTGGCAACACAGCGGTTTCTGGTACCGCCATTCTTGGTTCGAGTCCAGGTACCCCAGCAGTGAAAGAACCCCCGCTCAGGCGGGGGTTTTCTGCTGTTCGGAGCACGAGTGCCGCGAGTATGATTCAGGAACCATGAGCCGCATACCCCGGCTGCCGATCACGCGGCAGGACGTCGCCGGACAGACCGTCTATCGCGATGGTCGCCGGCGGATCACCGCCGCGCGCGAGATCGCGCGGATCGAGAAGCTCGCGATACCGCCGGCCTGGACGGACGTCGAGATATCGCGCTCATCGTCGTCCAAAGTGCTCGCCAGGGGCATCGACGCGGCAGGACGCACGCAGACGCTCTACGGACCGTCATACCGCCGGCGGCAGGAGAAGAAGAAGTTCGCACGCGTCCTGCTCTTCGCCGAGCGCCTGCCACGGCTGCGCAAGCAGGTCGAGAAGGATCTGCGGCGTCGACGGCTCGACGAGGACAAGGTCGTGGCCTGCGTGGTCAAGCTGATCGACCAGGAGTTCTTCCGCGTCGGCAATGCCGAGTACGCGCGTGCGTACGGCCACTACGGTGTCACGACGCTCCGGCGGAAGCACACGGACGTCTCCTCGACGAAGGTGACGTTCGACTACGTAGGTAAGAGCGGGAAGCGGCATGTCAAGACCGTGCGTGATCCGCAGCTCGTCCGGGTGCTCGCACAGCTGGAGCAGATGCCCGGGCACGAGATCTTCCGGTTCTTCGACGAGGACGGCATCCTGCACGACGTCGACAGCAAGCGCGTGAACGCATACGTCAAGCGGCATATGGGGGAGGAATTCACCGCGAAGGACTTCCGCACGTGGGGCGGCACGCTGCTCGCGACGTCGGCGCTGCTCGCGCTGGAGAGCGACGACGACACGGCGGGCGCCGCGGTGGTGCGTGATGTGATCGCTGACGTCGCTGAGCGTCTGGGTAACACGCCGGCCGTGACGAGGGACTCCTACATCGATCCGCGTGTGTTCGGCGCGTTCGAGGACGGCGTCACGATTCCAGCCGTGCGCCGAGCGATGTCGCGGATGCGGCCGCGCAAACACCTCACCGTCGAAGAGCAGTGCGTGCTGAAGGTGCTGCAGAAGCGCTGAGCGTCAGCGCACGTTGGCGGAGAGCCAGGGCATCGGGTCGACCGGCGTGCTGTCGACATGCACCTCGAAGTGCAGGCACGAGCCGAAGACGTATCCCGTCGAGCCGACGTCGGCGAGGTAGTCGCCGGCCTGCACGCAGTCGCCGACCTGGACGGCGCGGCTGCCGTTGGTCATGTGCGAGTAAACGGTGCTGACCGAACGCCCGTCGAGGATGCTCTCGATCTGGATCGTCACGCCGTAGCCCTGGTAGCTCTCGGTGGAGCGCGAGACACAGCCGTCCATCGCCGCACGGATCGGAGTGCCGACCGGGGCTGCGAAGTCCTGGCCGAGGTGGGACCGGCCGGGGCGCGAGGCGCCGAAGCCATCGGTGAACGAGTAGGTGCCCGCTGCCATCGGCATGAGAACCTCATCGGCGATCGGAATGTCCACGGCACTGGCCAGAGGCATGCCCGCCGACAACGCTGCGGCGACCGCCTGCGAGCGCGTCTCCTCGATCTCGGCCGGCGTCGTGGCCGAGAAGTTGCCCCGAGGGGCGATCTCAGCGCGGATCTCGTCCGTCGAGCTGTACGACTGGGGGTTCGCGGCCGCTTCGGTCGTGACGTTGAGACCGGTGGTCGCCGCCACGGGATCGGCATCGGGGTTGAGCGCGGGGAGCGCTGCACCCGTGATCATCGCGCCGACGGCGAGCGTTGCTCCCAGCGCCTTCGTCTTGGCCCACGGGCGATGCGTATGGCCCGTGCGGCGCGGCTTGTGTCGCGAGGCAGGAGCCGACGGCGCCGTGCGAGCGGCTGCGCGCGGTGCGGTGGGTGCTGCCGCGGAGGCGTCCTGCTCAGAAGCGGCAGTGGGTGCTGCCGGCCGCTGCGCGTCGGGGGTCGACGAGCGGCGCAGGTCTCGCCGCAGCTGCGGTCGAGGCGTGACGGGGCTGGTGGCCGAGGCGAGTTCGGGCGCGCGCTCGGGTAGTGCTGAAGTCGTGAGGGATCCTTCCGGCAGAGCAGGATTGCTCGTCGTCGATCCCTTCGGGTGGGACCGTTACCGTTCTGTAATGTACGCGTTACCGTCGACGATCGTCAAGTCGAGCCGTGACATGGCAAAGGCCCGGTTCCGCGAAACTGCGGCACCGGGCCTTCAAAAGCTCGGATCAGAGCGGACGAATGTTCGTCGCCTGGGGGCCCTTGGGGCCCTGCTCCGTGTCGAACTCGACCTTCTGCGCTTCCTCGAGGTTGCGGTAGCCGGACGACTGGATCGCGCTGAAGTGCGCGAAGACGTCGGCAGAGCCGTCATCGGGAGCGATGAAGCCGTAGCCCTTGTCGGAGTTGAACCATTTGACAGTGCCAGTGGCCATGCTGTGTTTCCTTTGGTGTTCGGTGGGCCGATCATCGACCCGTCAGCCGCGCGTTGAACTGGTGCGGCGGTGTCAGAAACTCCCGGGAAGCGGCGTAGAAGCGGCGTGGCATGCCCGAGAGGGTGAGGTAGATGAAGGCGGACGAACACGTCCAGCCTAACGGATGCGCCGCTGAACGTCAGCCCCTGGTTCTCTCGGCCGGCATGAAACGATGGTGCCATGACCTCAGCGAACCTGACCAGGGAAGAGACGGCTGCACGATCTGCGCACGTCACCGTCCACGAGATCCGCGTCGAGCTCGACCTCCGTCAGGCACGCGACCTGGCGCGGACGGGCTTCGGATCCACCACCACGCTGAGCTTCGACGCCACGACCCCGGACACCTGGATCGACTTCATCGGCGAAGACATCCAGCGGGTCACGGTCAACGGCACGGACCAGCCGGTCGAGTACGACGGTGCTCGCGTCACGATCAGGGGCCTCGCGGCATCCAACACGGTGACGATCGAAGCCACAGGCAGCTACTCGCGATCCGGCGAGGGTCTGCACCGGTTCGTGGATCCCGTCGACGGCGAGACGTATCTCTACACGCAGTACGAGCCTGCCGACGCGCGACGCGTCATGGCCTGCTTCGAGCAGCCGGACATGAAGGCCGCATACACGTTCGTCGTCCACGCGCCGATCGGCTGGCACGTGCTGTCGAACCAGAGCGCCGTCAGCGTCTCCGAGCAGGGCGAGGTGCAGACCGTCGAGTTCGCGCCGACGCTGCCGCTGTCCAGCTACATAACCTCCGTCGCAGCCGGGCCGTATCACCGTGTCGACGCGGAATGGACGCGCGGCGACCAGGTCGTCGCCCTCGGAGTGCTGTGCCGGCCATCGCTCGCGGAGTTCCTCGAAGCGGACGAGATCATCGAGGTGACGAAGCAGGGCCTCGACTTCTTCACCGACGCGTTCGCGTTCCCGTACCCCTGGGGCAAGTACGACCAGATCTTCGTGCCCGAGTACAACCTCGGCGCGATGGAGAACCCAGGGCTCGTGACCTTCACCGAGGCGTACCTGTCACGCGGAGCCGCGACCGACGCGCAGCGCGGCGGCAGAGCCAACACGATCCTCCATGAGATGGCGCACATGTGGTTCGGCGACCTCGTCACGATGCGGTGGTGGGACGACCTCTGGCTCAAGGAGTCGTTCGCCGACTACATGGGCGCGCACGCCTCGGCCGCCGCGACGCGCTTCACCGACGCCTGGGTCCGCTTCGCAGCGAACCGCAAGTCGTGGGCGTATCAGCAGGATCAGCTGCCGACGACGCATCCGATCGTGGCTGACATCACCGACCTCGAAGCGGCCAAACTGAATTTCGACGGCATCACCTACGCCAAGGGCGCCGCCGTTCTCAAGCAGCTCGTCGCCTTCGTCGGCGAGGAGAACTTCTTCGAGGGCGCTCGTCGGTACTTCGCCGCTCACGCCTACGGCAACACGACGCTCGAGGACCTGCTGGTCGAGCTCGAAGCGGCATCGGGTCGCGATGTGCGCGCCTGGTCTCGGGCCTGGTTGGAGACCACCGGCATGTCGACGATCCGGCTGGAGGACGCCGGCGACGGGCAGGTCCTCGTGCAGAGCGACCCTCGGCCGCACCGGCTGCGTGTCGGCCGCTACCAGCTCGCAGAGGGGACCCTGACACGGCGGGAGGCGATCGAAGTCGATCTGTCCGACGAGCGGGCAGCGATCGACGTCGGAGGCGCCGACCTCGTCCTCATCAACGACGACGACCTCACCTATGCCAAGGCACGTCTCGATGCGCGTTCCCTCGACGCCGTCGAACAGGCGCTGTCGACACTCGAACCATTGCCGCGCGCCCTCGTGTGGTCGTCGCTGTGGAACGCCACCCGCGACGGCGAGCTCTCGACCGCTCGCTACCTGGCGATCGTCGGCGCCCACGCGCCGGCAGAGGACAACATCGGCCTCCTCGCGGGCGTTCTCGCCAACGCTGCGCATGCCATCGGACACTACCTGCCGGATGCTGCGCGCCAGGATGCCGGGCGCGCCTGGCTGGAGACGACCTGGGCGTCGCTTCAGAACGCCGAGCAGGGGAGCGATGCCCAGCTGTCGTGGGCGCGCGCGTTCGCCGCCGCGGCGGCGATGGATGCCGGCAGAGCCGCAGACGTACGAGGCATCCTCGACGGCGACGCCCCTGCCGGTCTGCGCATCGATCCCGATCTCCGCTGGGAACTGATGATCGCCCTGTGCACGACAGGTCACGCCGATGCCGACGACGTCGCAGCCGAGCTCGAACGCGACGGCACCGCCAGCGGCCGTACCGCCTCCGTGCGCGCGCTGTGGTCGCAGCCGCTCGCCGAGTCTCGCCTGGTCGCCTGGCATGCGGCCTGGGAGGACGAGTCGCTCAGCAACGATCATCTCAGCGCGACGATCGGCGGCGTGCGCGCCGGCGGCCGCCGAGATCTCATCGCATCACTGGACGCGGGCTACTTCGAGCGGATCGCGGGCGCGTGGCAGAACCGGAGCATCGAACTCGCCCGCAGGCTCGTGCTCGGGCTGTTCCCGGCATCCGAAGATCTCGTCCTCGTCGACGGCTGGCTCGCGGCCAATGAATCGGCCCCCGCGGCGCTCCGTCGCCTCGTGATCGAACAGCGGGACAACCTCGCCCGCGACCTGCGAGTGCGTGCCGCGCAGGGTCAGTTCGACGGCTGAGGCTCGACGGTCACCCCCATGACCGTGCGCACGATCCACGGGTGCGCATGGTCATCGGCGATGTGCGTCATCCCGAGGTGCTCTGCGACGCGTCGCGACGCGGTGTTGTCGGGGTGGATGATCGCGGTGAGAAGCGTCGGCGCGAACTCGTCCCTGACGAGCTCTAGGCAGGCAAGGGCGGCTTCGGTCGCCAGGCCCCGTCCCTGGAGGCCGCGGCGGACGTGGTACCCGATCTCGCGGACCGGGGTCTCGTTGTACGACTGCCACGTGATGCCGCAGTCGCCGACGAACTCGCCGCCGTGGGTCTCGACGAGCCACAGGCCATGACCGTCGATCGCGTAGCGCTCCTGCATGCGTTCGATCCACTCTACGCTCTCATCGCGCGTCTTCGGCGCCGGGTAGAACGTCATGACCTCCGGGTCTCCGAGGAGCGCGGCCATGTCGTCGAGATCGGCAGGAGTCATCTCGCGGAACCGCAACCGCGCGGTGGGAGCGGGGAGCAGCCTGTTCACAGGTCGAGTGCATCGCCGGGGTCGAGCTCGAAGAACTCGCCGCCGTTCTGCTCGGTCGCCCACTGCAGCCGCTGACGGTGCATGTTGCGGCCGATGACCGACAGGGTCATGTCGTGCACGGCGAAGGCCCGACGGGGCCGAACCGCCAGGACGAAGTCCATGGCTTCGCCGATCTTGAGCCACGGCGCCCCTGCCGGCGCTGCAAGAGTGTCGACATCGACTCCCTCAGGAACGGCGTACGAGTCGCCGGGGTAATACAGCTGGTCGTTCACCAGCACGCCGACGTTCTGCACGAGCGGGATCGAAGAGTGGATCAGAGCGTGCTCGCCGCCGAAGAAGCGCAGCGTGAAGCGTCCTGCGGTGACAGTGTCGCCGGGGGCGACGACGGTGATCTCGTAGTCGGTCGCAGCCGCAGCCACGCCTGCGGGAGCGAAGATCGGCGTGCCGGGGGCCGCCCGCAGGATGCGGTCGAGGTGCTCAGGCGTCCAGTGGTCCGGGTGCTCGTGCGTGAGCACCACGCCGATCACGCTGGACAGCTCATCGAGCGGTGTGGTGAACGAGCCGGGGTCGATGATCAGGCTTTCGCCGCTCTCATCGAGACGGAGGGCGGCATGTTCGTGCTTCGTTACGCGCATACCAAGAGTCAACTCCGTTCCGGCGGCCGCGGCAAACATGGTTCGGGAGAGACGCGCCCGGGAATCGCGAGCCTCTCGCCTCGATTTTGCGGACTCGAAAACCTCATGGCATACTTGAACGGTTGTCGCGGGACGGAAACGCTCCGCAAGGCCTGGCCCCATCGTATAGCGGCCTAGTACGCCGCCCTCTCACGGCGGTAACGCGGGTTCGAATCCCGCTGGGGTCACAACACGGAAAACCCCCGGTTCTGCCGGGGGTTTTCGCGTATCCGGAGGCCGCGATCAGGTCGCTCGCAGCGTCAACTCGCGGAACTGCCGATTGCGCAGCGGGAAGACCATCATGCCCACCAGCGCGATGCCGAACACCACGAACGCGATCCAGGTCGCGGTCGCCGCAGCCAGCGCTCCGAAAGCTGCCATGGCCAGTGGCATGAACACGTCGTCGCCGAGCCGGGTGATCGCACTCATCCGGCCCAGGTACGCGGTGTCGATCGTCGCCGCGAACGTGGCGCTCAGCAGCACGGATGCGAAACCAGCAGTGAGGCCGATGACGAGACTGCCGACACCGGTCAGCCACAGCGGCCCGACTCCGATCAGGATGATCCCGACGCCCTGCACGACGAGCGCCGAGAATCCGCCGAGGGCTTCGTGACGCGGCCGCCACTTCGCGACCGTGATCGCACCGAGAGCCGCGCCGAGTCCGATCAGCGCCTCGAAGATGCCCACCGCCTGTGCTCCCCAGCCCTCGTCGTGCGCTCGCAGTGCGATCCCGATGCCCGTCGCCGGCCCGACCGCGAGATTGAGACCGGACAGTGCGATCACGAGGGTGCGTGTCGTCGGAGCATCCTTCAGGTGTGTGAACCCGCGCGCTATGCCGCGCAGCGCCGACTCCCGATCTGCCCTGGCCAGCGCGAACCTGGGCCGAAGCCAGATCGCGATGAAGGCGATGACGAGCGCGAAGGTTACGGCATTGATCGATGCGCTGCCGACGAGGCCGGCGTACGCGACGAGGAATCCGCCGAGCGCCGCGCCGCCCATTGTCCCGAGTCTGGTGGCCGTCTGCATCACCGCGCTGTATGACGGCAGATCCTCCACCCGGACGAGCTGCCGACCGATCGTCGCCGCCGACGGCTCGTAGAACGCGTCGCACGCGCCGAAGGCGATCGCGGCGAGCAGCAGCACCAGCACGGTCGGCGGATGCCCGAGCACCCACAGGGCGACGCCGACCAGCACCGCGACCCGCAGCACGTTGAACGCGATCATCACGTGGCGGGCATTGGCTCGATCGGCGAGGACGCCGCCGAAGAGCAGGATGACGGCGCGCGGCACGGTGCCTGCCGCGACGATGAGGCCGGCGATCGCCGGTGAGGTGATCTGCACCGCGGTCCACGCGAGCGCGATGCTCCAGATCGCATCGCCGGCGTCGGACAGCGCCTTCACGACGATCCACGCGTGGACCGTGAGGTCGCGGGAGAAGCGAGGAGGCTCGCGCAGCAGGGTCGGTTCTGTGGCGGTCATGGTTTGGTGGTCACGGTGCGGTCGGGAATCCGTGTGCGAAGACGAACACCGGGCGCCGTTCGACGCCATCCGTACTGTCGATGGAGCGACGCCACGTCTCGATCGTCGCGGACACGGCTGCCGACAGCGCCGCGAGTTCGTCGGAAGACGCCCAGGTCAGCGTGTCGGAGCTGAAGGCCGCTCGGCTCCACGCCGGGTCGGCGTTCCCGCTGCGATGCCAGGCCGACAGCCTTCCGATCTGCGTGTTGATGTTGGCGCGCTCAGCCCCGCGAGCGAGCATCGCGTCGGCGGGGGAGTCGGCGAAGTCGTCGACCGACCAGCTGAAGCTCGTCCTGGACGGCTGCCACCAGCTGGTGCGTTTGTCGCCCGTCGGATCGTCCGCGCGCTCGATGATGCCCGCGCGTTCCAGCATCCGCAGGTGATGGCTGATGCTGCCGACCTGCTGCTCGAGCGCGCGCGCCAGCGTCGTCACCTGACTCGCGCCGTACAGACCGAGGTAGTCGACGATGCGCCTGCGCATCGGGTGATGCACGGCCGTTATCGCCTCGATGGGTTCCATGGCACCCACGCTAAGCGCGGGAGACAGTTCTCACAAGACTTCTTGTATACCCCGAGAAATCAGGGAATATCGGATGCTGCGACGGTGCGACGGCGCCTGCGGATGATCCACCACACGATCAGCGCGATCACTCCGGCGACGGCGAGCCACGGCAGCAGGAACCCGAGAGCGATGACCAGGGCGTTGAGCGAGGCGATCAGTCCGTTCCACCCCGCCAGCAGTCCGTCCGCGAAGCCGGCAGGCTCGGCCGGTGCCACTGTCGTCGCCTCGGTCAGCTGCACCTGCAGCGACGACAGCGCCACCTGATCCTCGAGGGCGACGAGCTGCTGGGTGTACGACTCGAGCTCCGCCTGACGGTCGGTGAGCGCCACCTCGGCATCGATGAGCTCGGAGACCGAGCCGGACTGCGACATCAGCTCCGTCAGGCGATCGACCGAAGCCTGAGTCGCCTTGACGCGAGCACGGAGATCGATGGCCGAAGACGTGACGTCCTGCTTCGCGGTGGACGACGACAGCACAGTGCCGGTGTCGGCCAGAGCGGCGATCACGTCGGTGAGATCGTCCGCAGGCACGCGGACGCTGACCCACCCGTACACGCCCTCGGGCGCCGGCATGCTCACATCGGTCGACGTGCTCCCGTCGGTCGACAAGCCGGATGCCGAGAGGTTCGTGGCTTCGACGTAGCCGCCGTGCTCGTCCGCGAGGCCCGCGATCTCGTCCGCGGCAGCCGCGATATCCCGCACCCGGACGGTCGCCCCGGCACTGGCGATGATCTCCCGCCCGCTCTGGTCCGCCTCGGCCGCGGCATCCATGGATGCGCCCTCCGGTACTGCCATGCCGGCGCTGTCGCCCGCGGAAGTGTCGGCCGCTCCGCCGGCCGAGCCGTCCGAGACGAACGCGACATCGCCGGAGCTCCCTGCCGTGGTGTTCGTGACGTTCAACAGCGGAGGGGTGATCATGACGCCGACGACGAAGGCCGCGGCGATGCCGACCGCGGTCAGCCACCCACGACGACGTGTGCGACGCTTCGCGGGCACGGCGGCGGATGCCAGAGCCGGTGCGCGGTCGGCGGCGATATCGGCGAGCACCGCCTTCTCGATCCTGTCGATGCTCGCCTGTGGCAGCTCGGGCAGCTGTGCTGCGGCATCCGCTGGAATCTGATCGTTCATGCGTCTCTCACTTCATCGACGGCGCTCCGCAGTTGCGTGCGCACACGGGAGAGACGGTTCCGAACCACACCGGTCGACACGCCGAGCTCGTCCGCTGCCGCCTGATAGGCGTACCCCTCAGCCGCGCACAGCCGGAAGATCTCGCGGTCGAGCTCTCCGAGTGTGCCGATCTCGTCGGCGATGCGCTCGGCCAGCGCCGCTGTGATCACCTGCTCCTCGACGTTCACGGTGTCCGGGAGGCTCTCATCGGCCGCATCCGTCGTGTGCGCCTGATCGGTGCGACGCCTGCGCAGCCGATTGGCCGCCTGGAATCGGCAGATCGTAGCCAGCCACGGCAGCAGGGAGTCGCCGGCGATCTGGAGGCCGGGGAGCTTCCGCCACGCGGTGACGAAAGTCTCCTGCGTCACATCCTCCGCATCAGTGGAGGAGCGGAGGATGCCGTGGGCGATCCAGTAGACCGGACGCACGTGTGCGCGGTACAGCTCGCGGAAGGCGCTCTCGTCGCCTGCCGCAGCGCGCGACGTGAGGTTCTGGTCTTCGGACCGTTCCGACATCCGGTTCCTTTCGGTGTCTCTCACTGGAGAGTGTCGCGCGATGCCTCATCGTCTCAGAAGATCAGTCGCGCATGGAAACTTCCTCGTGAGCGCCGTCGGCGGATGATGCGATCGGGGCGCCGCTTCGACGGCCGTTCGCCCGGGTCTTCAGCAGGCTGGCGGCGGTCGCGACGGCGATCGTCAGGCCGATGAACATCAGGGAGAACCAGATGGGGATCTCCGGAGCCCAGAGAATCGGCTCTCCGCCGTTGATGAACGGCACCTCGTTGACGTGCATCGCGTGCAGCACCAGCTTCACGCCGATGAAGGCGAGAATGACGGCGAGGCCCTGCGCGAGATACACCAGACGCTCGAGCAGGCCTCCGACGAGGAAGTAGAGCTGACGCAGGCCCATCAGGGCGAACGCGTTCGCGGTGAAGACGATGTACGCCTCCGAGGTGAGACCGTAGATCGCGGGGATCGAGTCGAATGCGAAGACGAGGTCGATGAACCCGATCGCGACGATGGTCAGCAGCATCGGCGTGACCCAGCGCTTGCCGTTCTTCTTCACCGTGAGCTTGTCGCCGTGGTACTCGTCGGTCACCGGCAGGACGCGCCTGACCGATCGGACGAACCAGCTGTCCGTCGGGTCGCTCTCCCCGTGACTGAAGGCCTGACGATAGGCCAGGGCCAGCAGCAGGGCGCCGAATAGATAGAACACCCACGCACCGCTCTCGATGAGCGCCGCGCCGAGGGCGATGAACACGCCGCGCATGATGAGCGCGATCACGATGCCGATCATCAGCACCTTCTGCTGATAGATCTTCGGTACAGCGAACCCGGTCATCACGATCAGGAAGACGAAGAGGTTGTCGATCGACAGCGCCTTCTCGGTGAGGTACCCGGCGAAGTACTCTCCGCCGTACGTCCACCCCGACACGACGCCGATGCCGACGCCGAAGAGCAGGGCGAGACTGATGTAGAAAACCGACCAGCGGGCGGATTCCGCGATGGTCGGCTCATGCGGCTTGCGGACGTGAGCGAAGAACTCGTAGACGAAGAAGGCGACCGTGATGAGGATCGTGACGCCCCAGACGAGCGGGGTGATGTTCAAGAGGAGCTCCAATACCTGGCGTGACGGAATCACTGCCAAGGTCTTCTCCATTCCCGATCGGGAACCGGTGACCCGGGATGCGACATGCATCCGTAATGACGAGCCGACCGTGTCGGAGTACTCCCCTTGCACCCGAAAGGTTACACGAACTCTCCAGGAGTCGGCTGCACGTGAGCCCGCCGCGATTCCTCGGCTAGCATCTACTGAGCGAGAGGGAGTATCCCGATTCTCTGCGTTCGTCATCACGAGCATCGACGGTGTTGCTCCGGGCGCGGGCCGCGTATCGTGCGGGGGAGAGACTTTCGAACCATTGCCGACCCTCTCGAAAGGTGCAGTACGCCCTTGAACATCCCCGTGTGGTTCGAGATCACAGCCCTCGTGGTCCTGAGCGTCATCCTCCTCGCTGACCTGCTCCTCATCCTGAAGCGTCCACACATTCCGTCGACCAAGGAGTCCGCGCTCTGGGTCGCGTTCTACGTGACGCTGGCGCTGATCTTCGCGGCCGTGCTGTTCTTCATCGGCGACTCGAAGACCTCGCTCGACTTCCTCACCGGCTGGGCGATGGAGTACAGCCTCTCGATCGACAACCTGTTCGTGTTCGTGCTGATCATGACCCAGTTCTCGGTGCCGCGGCGCTACCAGCAGGAAGCACTGATGGTTGGCATCATCATCGCCCTGGTGCTGCGCGCGATCTTCATCGTGATCGTGGGCGCCGCCGTCGAGCACCTCAGCCCGATCTTCTACGTGTTCGGCGCCTTCCTCGTTTACACCGCCATTCGACAGGCGATGCCTGAGAAGCATGAGGACGACGAGAAGACAGAGGGATTCATCATCCGTCTGCTGCGTCGCGGCATCGACATCAGCGACGAGTACGACGGCCCGAAGATCCGCACCGTCGTGAACGGCAAGAAGATGTGGACGCCGATGCTCATCGTGTTCGTGTCTCTCGGCGTCACCGACCTGATGTTCGCGGTCGACTCGATCCCGGCGATCTTCGGTGTGACACAGGATCCGTTCATCGTCTTCACCGCGAACCTGTTCGCGCTCATGGGTCTGCGCCAGCTCTACTTCCTGCTCGGCGGTCTGCTCGAGAAGCTGAAGTACCTGCACTACGGAGTCGCGTTCATCCTGGGCTTCATCGGCGTGAAGCTCGTGCTGCACGCGATGCACGAGAACGAGTTGCCGTTCATCAACGGGGGCCAGCCGATCGAGTGGGCTCCGGACATCAACAACTGGGTCTCGCTGGGTGTCATCTTCGCGTCGATGGCGGTAGCCACCGTCGCCAGCCTCATCGCTTCGTCACGCGAGAAGCGCGCGGCCGCACTGACCGAGTGACCGTGCCGACCACCCGCCTCCAGCATGTAAACTGACCGACATGCGGCGGGTGGTTCTTCTCCTTAGCGGCCGCGACGAGACCTCGATCTAGGCCTTCCTCGTCGCGGCGTCCAGCGTGGCCGAACCGCCGAATACTGGAGATACCGACATGACCGAAGCTTCATCGAATCGTCCGCGGACCCTCGCCGAGAAGGCCGCCAAGCGCACGCTGGCGGAAAAGGTCTGGGACGACCACCTCGTCGTAAAGGGCGAGAACGGCGAGCCCGACCTGATCTACATCGATCTGCACCTCGTCCACGAGGTCACCAGCCCGCAGGCGTTCGACGGGCTCCGCTCAGAGGGGCGTCCGCTCCGACGCCTCGACCTGACGATCGCGACCGAGGACCACAACACGCCGACCCTCGAGATCGACAAGCCCATCGCGGATCTCACCAGCCGCACGCAGATCGAGACGCTGCGTCGCAACGCCGAGGAGTTCGGTGTCAGGCTGCACTCGCTCGGCGACGCCGAGCAGGGCATCGTCCATGTCGTCGGCCCCCAGCTGGGGCTCACGATGCCCGGCATCACGGTGGTGTGCGGCGATTCGCACACCTCGACGCACGGTGCGTTCGGCGCCATGGCCTTCGGTATCGGCACCAGCGAGGTCGAGCACGTCATGGCGACGCAGACGCTGCCGCTGAAGCCGTTCAAGACCATGGCGATCAACGTCGAGGGCGAGCTGAAGCCCGGCGTCTCGGCGAAGGACATCATCCTCGCCGTCATCGCGAAGATCGGTACCGGTGGCGGTCAGGGATACGTGCTGGAGTTCCGCGGCAGCGCCATTCGCGCGCTGTCGATGGAAGGGCGCATGACGATCTGCAACATGTCGATCGAGGCCGGCGCGCGCGCCGGCATGGTCGCCCCCGACGAGACGACGTTCGCCTACGTGCAGGACAAGCCGCACGCGCCGCAGGGCCAGGATTGGGAGGACGCGGTCGCCTACTGGCGCACGCTCCCGACGGACGACGGCGCGACCTTCGATGCCGAGGTCGACATCGACGCGGACGAGCTCGAGCCGTTCGTCACGTGGGGTACCAACCCCGGACAGGGCAGCTCGCTGTCCTCGACGGTTCCGAACCCCGCCGAGATCGCCGACGCGAACGAGCGGGCAGCTGCAGAGCGTGCGCTGGAGTACATGGATCTCGTACCGGGCACCCCTCTGAAGGAGGTGCCGGTGGATGCCGTCTTCATGGGCTCGTGCACGAACAGCCGCATCGAGGACCTCAGGGCGTTCGCCTCCATCATCAAGGGACGCACGAAGGCAGAGGGCGTGCGCGTCATGGTCGTGCCCGGCTCCGCGCGGGTTCGGCTGGAGGCCGAGGCCGAGGGCATCGACCAGATCGTCAAGGACTTCGGAGCCGAGTGGCGCTTCGCCGGATGCTCGATGTGCCTGGGGATGAATCCGGATCAGCTGGCCCCTGGCGAGCGTTGCGCCTCCACATCGAACCGCAACTTCGAGGGACGACAGGGCAAGGGCGGCCGAACGCATCTCGTGTCGCCGCTGGTGGCCGCAGCCACCGCTGTGCGGGGGACGCTGTCGAGCCCGAGCGACCTCGAGACCGCACGCGAGCTGGTGGGAGCCTGAGCATGGAGAAGTTCACGACGCACACCGGTGTCGCCGCGCCCCTGAAGCGCTCGAACGTCGACACCGACCAGATCATCCCCGCCGTGTTCCTCAAGCGGGTCACCAAGACCGGCTTCGACGACGCGCTGTTCCACGCCTGGCGCCAGGACCCGGACTTCGTGCTCAACCAGGAGCCGTTCCAGGGGGCGTCCGTACTCGTCGCCGGCTCCGACTTCGGCACGGGATCCAGCCGTGAGCACGCCGTGTGGGCGCTGCGCGACTTCGGCTTCAAGGTCGTGCTGAGCCCTCGTTTCGCCGATATCTTCCGCGGAAACTCCGGCAAGCAGGGGCTGCTGGCGGCCACCATCTCCGAAGACGACCTCGAGCGCATCTGGGCCGCCATCGATGCGAATCCGGGCACGTCCATCACCGTCGATCTCGAGGCGCGCACCGCCGCGATCGCGGATTTCCAGGCTCCCATCGACGTCGACGATTACACTAGATGGCGGCTCCTCGAAGGGCTCGATGACATCGGGCTCACGCTGCGCAACGAAGACAAGATCGCTCAGTTCGAGGCCCGCCGCGAGTCGTGGCGGCCACGTACGCTCCCTGTTCGCTGACACCAGTCCGCCGACACCGAGCATCGTGAGCCTGGGGCATCCTCGCCCCGGCGGCTGCCGCCGCGACCGTGAAGACGAAGTGAGGCTCATCGAATGACCGCTACTGTGCGCGCTGACCTCCAGGATGGGGTGTCTGCTTTGACCGGAGATGTGCTGGCGATCCGCGGCGGACGACCGCTGCGTGGACGAGTTGACGTGAAGGGCGCGAAGAACCTCGCTACCAAGGCGATGGTCGCCGCGCTCCTCGGCGAAGAACCCAGCATCCTCCGCGACGTCCCCGATCTCAGCGACGTCGCCGTGGTCCGCTCACTCCTCGAGGTGCACGGTGTGCGCGTCACCGAGGGGGACGAGCCGGGCACGTTGCACCTCGACCCGAGCGACGTCGAGTCCGCCCACATGGAGGAGATCGACGCGCACGCCGGTGCATCCCGCATTCCGATCCTGTTCTGCGGACCGCTGCTCCACCGTCTCGGCCAGGCCTTCATCCCCGATCTCGGCGGCTGCCGCATCGGCGACCGCCCGATCGACTTTCACCTCGACGCCCTCCGCAAGTTCGGCGCCGTCGTCGAAAAGCTGCCCAGCGGCATCCGTCTCTCGACGAGAGACGGCCGCCTGCACGGTGCGAACATCCACCTGCCGTACCCGAGCGTCGGAGCCACGGAGCAGGTGCTCCTGACCGCCGTCCGCGCCGAGGGCACGACCGAGCTGCGCAACGCGGCCATCGAGCCCGAGATCATGGACCTGATCGCCGTGCTCCAGAAGATGGGCGCGATCATCTCGTACGAGCCGAACCGCGTCATCCTCATCGAGGGTGTCGAGAAGCTCCGCGGCTACGACCACCGGTCGATCTTCGACCGCAACGAGGCTGCGTCGTGGGCATCCGCGGCCCTCGCCACAGACGGCGAGATCTTCGTCGGCGGGGCGAAGCAGCAGGAGATGCTGACGTTCCTCAACGTCTTCCGCAAGGCGGGCGGATGGTTCGACATCCGCGAGGACGGCATCCTGTTCCGTCGTGACGGCGACGTGCGCCCCGTCGTCGTCGAGACCGACGTGCACCCCGGGTTCATGACCGACTGGCAGCAGCCGCTCGTGGTCGCTCTGACCCAGGCGAAGGGCCGCTCCGTCGTCCACGAGACGGTGTACGAGAACCGGATGGGCTTCACCCAGGCTCTCGTGAAGATGGGCGCCGACATCGTCGTTCACCCGCACGGGCTGCAGGACGGGCCCCGTCGCGTGCCGCGTCGCGAGCTCGAGCAGGCAGCGGTCATCACAGGCCCGACGCCGCTGCACGGCGCCGACATCGTCGTGCCGGACCTGCGCGGTGGGTACAGCCACGTCATCGCGGCGCTCACGGCGACCGGCGAGTCGAAGGTGTCCGGTGTCGACATCCTCAGCCGCGGCTACGAGAAGTTCCTGGCCAAGCTCGACGCCCTCGGCGCCGACTTCGACGTCATCGGCTGACCCGCATGGCCCCCGCGTCGCCGGAGAAGTCTCGGCCGAGCCTGTTCTGGCTTCTCGCCGTCATCGTGGTGCCCTTCGTCTCCTATCTGTCGAAGATGCGCTTCACCGATCGTGAGAAGCTGCCGATGAGCGGCTCGTTCGTTCTCGCACCCAACCACTACTCGGAGTTCGATCCGCTGATCGTCGCCGCCGCCGTGTGGAAGCTGGGCCGCGCCCCGCGCTTCATGGCGAAGGAGAGCCTGTTCCGTGTCCCCGTGGTCGGCGCGGCTCTGCGCGGGACGGGCATGGTTCCCGTCGCGCGGTCGTCATCGCGCACGGCATCCGCTCAGACGATCGCACAGTCGCGCGAGATCGTCGAGAACGGGCGCGGCGTCATCGTCTACCCCGAGGGGACGCTCACCCGCGACCCTGAGCTGTGGCCCATGCGCGGCAAGTCCGGCGCCGTCCGTCTCGCGATGGCCGGCGGCATCCCGCTGATCCCGATGGCGCAGTGGGGCACGCAGAACATCATGGGGCGCTATCAGAAGGGCCTCAAGCTGTGGCCGCCGCGCAAGCCCGTGGACATCATCTTCGGCGACCCGGTCGACCTCAGCGATCTGAAGGATCGGCAGAACGAGCCGGCGGCGATCAACGAGGCCACCGACCGTCTCATGAACGCGATCACCGCCCTGCTCGAACAGGTAAGACACGAGAAGGCACCCGCCAAGCGCTGGAATCCTGCGGACCACGGGCAGAAGGAGACCGGTCGCCTTGACGTCTAGGAAGCCGACTCGTAAGAACGCCAGCGTCCACGGTCCCCGCGTGACGGTCATCGGCGCCGGGAGCTGGGGCACCACCTTCGGCAAGATCCTCGCCGATGGCGGGGCAGAGGTCACCATGTGGGCGCGCCGCCCAGAGCAGGCGCTCGAGATCGCCGAGGGCAAGCGCAACTCGAAGTACCTCCCCGGCATCAACCTGCCGCGGACGATGACCGCCACGCACGACCTGTCCACGGCGATCGACGGAGCGGATCAGGTCTACCTGTCAGTGCCGAGCCAGTCGCTGCGCGAGAACCTCAAGGCCGTGCGTCCGCTGCTCGAAAACTCCGAGATCCCCGTCGTCAGCCTCATGAAGGGCGTCGAACGCGCCAGCGGGCTGCGCATGAGCCAGGTCATCGAGCAGGAGCTCGCCTGCGACCCTGCACGGATCGCCGTGGCATCCGGTCCGAACCTCGCCCTCGAGATCGCCCGAGAGCAGCCCACGGCTGCCGTGATCGCGTCCCTCAGCCAAGAGACGGCCGAGACGATCGCACGCGCCGCGCGCAACTCGTACTTCCGCACCTTCGTGAACACCGACGTGATCGGCACGGAGTTCGGCGGCGTCCTGAAGAACCTCATCGCGGTCGCCATCGGCATCGTCGACGGCGTCGGATACGGCGAGAACACCAAGGCCTCGATCATCACGCGCGGCCTGGTCGAGATGACCGACTTCGCCGTCGCCAACGGCGCCAAGCCCGAGACGCTGCAGGGTCTCGCCGGCCTCGGCGACCTCATCGCGACCTGCCAGTCACCGCTCAGCCGGAACAACACCGCCGGGCGGCTCCTCGGACAGGGATACGGCTATCAGGACGTCGTCAAGCAGATGAACCAGACCGCTGAGGGCCTGGCATCCGTTGCGCCGATCCTGCAGCTGGCGCGCGAATCAGACGTGCACATGCCCATCGTGGAACAGGTGAAGATGGTGCTCGACGGCAGGATGAATCCCCGCGACATCGCACCCCACCTCACCACGGACGACGACACTCCCCAGGAGGAGAGAAGCAATCATGGACAAGCAGACGGTGGTGGTGCTCTTCGGCGGGCGTTCCAGCGAGCATTCCATCAGTTCCGCGACGGCGGGCGGAGTACTGGACGCGATTGATCGAGAGCGCTACGACGTGATCCCGGTCGGGATCACGCGCGACGGGGCGTTCGTCCTGGAGTCTGACGACCCGAAGAAGTTCGCGCTGGATGCCGCGCACCTGCCCGAGGTCGTCGACAACGGATCACGGGTGCTCTGGCCGGAGCCGGGCGGAACACGGACCCTGCGCGTCGTCGACGCGGATGGGACGATCCGCGATCATGGTGCGATCGACGTCGTGCTGCCGATCCTGCATGGAACGCACGGAGAGGACGGCACGATCCAGGGCTTCTTCGACACCCTGGAGGTGCCGTACGCCGGTGGTGGCGTGCTGGACTCCGCGCTGTGCATGGACAAGCACTTCATGAAGGTCGTGCTCGCGTCCGCCGGGATCGCAGTCGCTCCGTGGGAGACGGTTCGCCGTGCGGACTGGGCGAAAGATGCTGCGCAGTCGCGCACGCGGATCGAGAAGCTCGGCCTGCCCCTGTTCGTCAAGCCCGCCCGCGCCGGTTCCAGCGTCGGCGTCTCGAAGGTCTCCGATCTCGCCGAACTCGACGCGGCGCTCGAGATCGCCTTCGCCGAAGACGAGAAGGTACTCGTCGAGACCGGGGTGACCGGGCGTGAGATCGAGGTGGCCATCCTCGAGACAGCCGACGGTGTCAGGGCCTCGCTGCCGGGGGAGATCGTGCTCACCTCGCGCGGGTTCTACGACTTCGAGGGCAAGTATCTCGGCGGAGACGGGGTCGACGTCGTGTGCCCTGCCGAACTCAGCGATGCCCAGATCGCCGCGATCCAGGAAGTCGGCGTTCGATCGTTCGCGGCTGTCGACGGCCGCGGGCTCGCCCGCGTGGACATGTTCTTGACCGACGAGGGCGAGTTGATCGTCAACGAGCTGAACACGATGCCGGGGTTCACGCCGATCTCGATGTTCCCGAAGTGCTGGGTCGCGTCAGGACTCGGCTACGGCGACCTGATCAGCGAGCTGATCGAGGCGGGGCTGCGGCGCTGAGCCGGTCCTAGCTCGATGGCGTGCTGTCGAGCAGGTCCTGCACGTCCTGATCGAGCTCGTCCGGCTTCGTGCACTTGCCATCGGCGCGGATCGAGGTGATCGCCCCGACGAGCGCCCGACTGCTGATGACATCGTTGGAGCTCACGGCGCCGGTGTCGATGAACATCTGCACGGCGGGGTCGCGCCCGTATGTCGTCAGACGCAGGTACGGCGTCTCCGACGCATCCACGAGCCAATCGACCCCTTCGAGGGTCACGCACTGCAGATCGGCGGTGGGTCCCGGCACAGTGACCCCGCATCGCAGGATGATCGCCGAGTCGCCGGACGGCGCGCCCCACGCAGCTGTCGCCTGGGCGTCGGTCCAGCGGCGATCGAGGTCTGCGATGCTGTTCGCGTTCTTCAGCCCGACCGTGACATCCGCGCACTTCGGGTTGTTCGCGTCGGCCGCAGGCTCCAGGTGCACCGTGCTCGAGCAGCCGCCGAGAAGCGTCGCTCCCAGTAGCAGGACGGCGGCGACGGCAAGACGACGGGACATGATTCCAGGCTACCTTTGACTGCATGCCCTCCCGCTCAGCCGACGACGATCCGCGCCTCGGCGACGTCTCGGAAGGCACCGTCCTGCGTGCCATCCTCGCCCGTACAGCGCCCGCCTCTCACGCGATCCTCGGCCCTGGTGATGACGCCGCAGTGCTCGCGACACCGTCCGGCTCCGTGGTGGCGACCACCGACACCCTCGTGCACGGTCCCGACTTCCGTCTCGCCTGGTCGAGCGGGTACGACCTGGGGTGGAAGTCCGCTGCCGTGAACCTCGCGGACATCGCGGCGATGGGCGCTCGGCCGACCGGCCTGCTGGTCGCCCTCGCCGTTCCGCGTGACATGCGCCTGTCGTTCGTCGAGCAGCTCGCGGACGGCTTCCGCGCCGCGTGCGAGGCGCTGGCCCCCGGATGCTCCGTGATCGGCGGCGACCTGACCGTCTCGGATGTGCTGACGATCGCCGTGACCGCGCTCGGCGATCTGGAGGGCAGGAGTGCGGTCACGCGCGCAGGAGCACGCCCCGGAGACGTCGTCGCGGTGGCTGGCGAGCTCGGGCTCGCAGCCCGCGGCCTCGCGGTGCTGTTCGGCCGATTCCGCGATGGTGACACGCCGATCCCGGTGGATGCGGCCCGACTCGCGGATGGAGAGCGCGCAGCCGTCGATGCGCAGCTGCGCCCCGCACCGCCCATCGGTCTCGGCGGCGTCGCCGCGATGGCCGGCGCGACCGCGATGATGGACATCTCCGACGGGCTGGCGCTCGATGCGGGCCGGATGGCATCGGCATCCGCCGTCACGATCGATCTCTCGCGCGTGACGCTGGGCAGCGATCCGCAGCGCGCGCTGACAGGGGGCGAGGACCATGCGCTGCTCGCGACGTTCCCGCCCGACGTGCTGCCTCCCGGCTTCCGCGTCATCGGCGACGTGCGCGAGCGTGCCGAGGACGGCGTGCTGTGCGACGGGCAGCCGGTGGATGCTGCGGGATGGGACCCTTACCGCGACTGGGATGCCGCGACGGGCTGAGCCCACCACACGGCCGTGTCGCCGTAGGCCTTCTCGCGGAAGACCTCCAGGCCGGCTGCGGACACATCGGGTGGCGTCGAACGCCGTGCGCGCTCGATGACGACCACGGCATCCTCGGACAGCAGCGGACCGAGGGCCACGAGGTCAGCGGTCATCGCGACATCGTCGAGGTCGTACGGGGGGTCGGTGAAGACGAGGTCCCACTGTCCGCCGGCGCGCTTCAGGAACGGCAGGACGGCGCTCTCGTGCACACGGGCCGCAGCGCCGGACAGCGCCTTGGCGACCGCTGCCGCATTGCGCCTCACCACCGCAGCCGCGGGGCGGGACCGCTCGACCAGATCCGCACTCGCGGCGCCGCGGCTGAGCGCCTCGAGACCGAGGGCTCCTGAGCCGGCGTAGAGGTCGAGCACCCGGGCTCCGGAGACGGCGTCCGCGGATTCCAGCGCACCGAACAGCGACTCGCGCACGCGGTCACTGGTGGGCCGGGTCCCGCTGCCAGGCACTTCCAGGCGCAGTCCTCTCGCGTCGCCGGCGATGATCCTCGTCACCTCATCAGCGTAGTCCGTGGCGTTCTCTAGACTTCTGACATGGTCTTCTCGTTCGACACGCCGCTGGCGGAGGCCGTCGGCGGCACGGCTGCGAAGAAACTCGAGAGGGCATTCGAGATGCGCACCGTCGGCGACATGCTCGCGCATTATCCCCGTCGCTATGCCGACCCCGCCGAGCTCACGCCGATCCTCGATCTTCCCGTCGGCGAGACGGTCACGATCGTCGCCGAAGTGCTCTCATCGTCTGCGCGTCCGATGCGCAACCGCAACGGCGCGATGACCGATGTGATCATCGGCGACGGCCACGGTCGGGTGTCGCTGACCTTCTTCGCCAAGGGCATCAAACAGGCTGAGTGGCGCAGGGATCAGCTCCGCCCGGGGCGGCGCGGGGTGTTCTCCGGCAAAGTCGGGCTGTTCAACGAGGTCACGCAGTTCTCCCATCCTCAGTACGAGCTGTTCGACGACGACGAGGACCGCAGAACGCAAGTCGAGGAGCGCGCGCACCGGCCGATCCCGATCTATCCGGCGACGTCGGCGGTGGAGAGCGGGCAGTTCCGCGAGCTCGTCGAGAAGGTGCTGCCGGCGCTCGGCGATGTACCGGATCCGCTCACCGATTCGATGCGGGCCGCAGAGGGTCTTCTCGACGCGCGTACCGCACTCATTCAGGTGCATCGGCCCGAGACGAAGAGCGACGTCGCGCCCGCCGTTCGTACGATGCGGATGCACGAGGCGCTCGTGCTCCAGACGGCGCTGCTGCAGCAGCGCGCAGCCGTGCGCGCGCTGACGGCGACCCCACGGGCGGCGAAGCCCGGCGGACTCCTCGAACGGTTCGATGCGACGCTGCCGTACACGCTCACGCCCGATCAGCAGTCCGTCGGCGCCCGGGTCGCGGCCGACCTCACCGGCGAGTGGCCGATGAACAGACTCGTGCAGGGTGAGGTCGGCTCCGGCAAGACCCTCGTGGCACTCAGG
The DNA here is from genome assembly GCF_918698005.1 of Microbacterium sp. Bi121. Taxonomy (GTDB): domain Bacteria; phylum Actinomycetota; class Actinomycetes; order Actinomycetales; family Microbacteriaceae; genus Microbacterium. Next base: position 216,837 of record NZ_CAKKLJ010000005.1, on the reverse strand, counting down.
GCGATGCTGCAGGTCGCCGAGTCAGGCGGACAATCGGCGCTGATCGCACCCACCGAGGTTCTTGCAGGGCAGCACCTGCGATCGATCACCAGGATGCTCGGACCCCAGCTCGCGCCCGAACTGATGCCGACACTGCTCACAGGGCAGATGTCTGCTCCCGAGCGTCGCAAGGCCGCACTGCGGGTCGCGGCGGGCCAGGCCCTCATCGTCGTGGGCACGCACGCCCTGCTGGGGGAGAAGACGACATTCGCCGAACTCGGACTGGTCGTGGTCGACGAGCAGCATCGGTTCGGCGTCGAGCAGCGCGAGGCGCTGCGTGCCAAGGGCTCGAGCCCGCACGCACTCGTGCTAACGGCGACGCCGATCCCTCGAACCGTGGCGATGACGGTATTCGGTGACCTCGACACCTCGGTGATCCGCACGATGCCGGCAGGGCGCGCCGGGATCCAGTCGTTCGTCGCACCGCTCGCCGAGCACCCCGGTTGGTTCCAGCGCGTGTGGGACCGTGCGGCGGAAGAGGTCGCGCAGGGCCGTCAGGTGTTCGCCGTCTGCGCCGCCATCGACACGACGAAGAAGACCGGCGCAGCCGAGGAGGACCAAGCCCTGCTGCCGACGGAAGAGGGGGCGACGGGCCCGCGCTGGGGCGTCGTGCAACTCGACGAGGCGCTGGCGACGCACCCGACGGTCGGCGGACTGCGCCGCGCCGTTCTGCACGGCAAGATGCCTTCGGACGAGAAGGATGCCGTGATGCAGGCCTTCGCACGCGGCGAGATCGACGTTCTCATCGCCACGACGGTGATCGAGGTCGGCGTCGACGTGCCGAATGCGTCCACCATGATCGTGCTGGATGCCGATCGCTTCGGCGTCTCACAGCTGCACCAGCTGCGCGGCCGCGTCGGCCGAGGCTCCGTCCCCGGACTGTGTCTGCTGGTGACCGAGGCGGAGGAAGGGACCATTGCGCGCGAACGGGTCGAAGCCGTCGCGGCCACCCTCGACGGCTTCGCTCTGGCCGAGGTCGACCTCGAACTGCGCGGGGAGGGCGACGTGCTCGGCTCGACGCAGTCCGGCGTTCGATCCTCGCTCCGCCTCCTGCGCGTCGTCAAGGACTCGAAGCTCATCGCCCGCGCCCGTGAGCTCGCCGAGGGGATACTGGAAGCCGATCCCACGCTCGCCGACCACTCCGGTCTGCGAGAGGTCATCGCGCGCCGGGTGACGGAGGAGGACCGCGCAGCGCTCGCGAAGAATTAGCCGAATGCGTGCAATAGGGTGAAAGGCATGAGCAGCCGGATCGCCGTCGTCCCTGGTTCTTTCGACCCGCCCACTCTCGGTCACCTCGACGTGATCCGTCGCGCGGCGAAGCTGTACGACGAGCTGCACGTGCTGGTCGTGCACAACCCCGGCAAGGAGGCGATGCTGCCGATCGCGCAGCGTCTGTCGCTGCTCGAGCAGTCCATTCAGGAGGACTGCATCGACGGCAACGTCGTCGTCGGGTCCTGGAGCATGGGACTCCTGGTCGACTACGCCCGCGACGTCAACGCCGGCGTCCTGGTCAAGGGCATCCGCTCTCAGATCGACGTCGCCTACGAGTCGCCGATGGCGATCGTCAACCGCCACCTCGCCGACATCGAGACCGTGTTCCTGCTGCCGGATCCCTCGCATGCGATGGTGTCGAGTTCGCTCGTCCGGCAGGTCGCCGGGCTCGGTGGCGACATCGCCCCGTTCGTCCCGCCCGCGGTCGCCGCTTTCCTCGACACGGGCGCCCGCAACCTCTGATACGCGTAGCATTGTCGTGTGAAGACTCGACTCAACGGACCCTTCGTGGTGCCCGTACGCGACATCGTCCATCACCCCGGCGAGATGCGCGAGCACCAGTTCTCCGTCGCCATCGCCGAGCAGTGGGGTGAGGGCATCGTCTCGTACCCCGCCGGCGCCGACATCGATCTCGAGGTCCGCCTGGAGTCCGTGCACGAGGGCATTCTCGTCTCCGGAACAGCGGATGCCGAGTACACCGGTGTGTGCGGCAGATGCCTCACGGACATCTCTGAGCCTGTCGAAGTCGAGTTCCAGGAGCTTTTCGCGTATCCTGGACAGGAAGAAACTGACTTCGAGGTTCAAGACGACCACGTGGATCTTGAAACTCTGGTCAGGGAGGCGGCAGTACTGGCGCTTCCATTTCAGCCGGTGTGTCAGCCGGATTGCCCCGGGCTCGACCCGAATACGGGTGAGCGGCGGACAGATGACACCAGGGCAGAGGAAGACGCCCCCATCGATCCTCGATGGAGTGCGCTCCGACAGATCGCAGACCAGGGGAGCGCGGCAGATGGCCGCGATCCCGAGAACACAGAAGAGAGTTAGCCATGGCCGGTAACCCCCCGAAGCGCAAGGTTTCCCGTTCGAACACCCGCTCGCGTCGCGCGCAGTGGAAGGCCGAGCCCACCCCGCTCGTCAAGACCGTCGAGAACGGCAAGGTCGTCTACAGCCGCCCGCACCAGGCGAAGGTCGTCACCGACTCGCAGGGCACCGAGCTGTTCCTCGAGTACAAGGGCCGCAAGGTCGCCGACATCTGATCACGGTCTCACGATCGTGACAGACGTCCCCAGGGGGACGGCGCCTCTCGCAGCTGAGCTCAGGGTCGATATCGACCCTGAGCTGCTTGCGTTGGCGCTGACCCACCGCTCGTACGCCTATGAGCACGGCGGCATCCCGCACAACGAGCGACTCGAGTTCCTCGGCGACTCCGTGCTGGGTCAAGCCGTGACGGTGATGCTGTTCACGACGCACCCTGACCTCGACGAGGGCCAGCTCGCCAAGCGACGTGCCAGTGTCGTATCGACGGTCGCTCTCGCTGAGGTCGCCCGCAGCATCGGCCTAGGGGACCACCTCCTGCTCGGACGCGGCGAGGAGCAGACGGGTGGGCGCGACAAGGATTCGATCCTCGCCGACACGATGGAGGCGGTCTTCGGCGCCACGTATCTGTCGGCGGGCCCGGAGGCCGCAACCGAACTCGTGCTTCGGCTGACCGCGCCTCTGCTCGCCGACCCCGAGCGCTACGGTGCCGCCATGGATCCCAAGACGAGTCTGCAGGAGCTGGCCGCACGATTGGGCGCAGCCCCGCCCGCGTACACGGTGTCGGCATCCGGTCCCGACCACGATCGACGGTTCACCGCGACGGTCACAGCGGCAGGCGTCAGCATGCGCGGCGACGGCACCAGCAAGAAGACCGCTGAGATGGCGGGCGCACTGGCGGTCTGGCGCGCGCTCAGCGAGCGTGCCTGAAAAGCGCCGTGCCTGAACTTCCCGAAGTCGAGGTCGTCCGCTCCGGCCTCGCCCCAGCTGTCATCGGCGCCGGGATCACCAGCGTCTCCGTCGTCGACGAGCGGGCGCTCACGCGGCACCCCGCAGGGGCGGCCGACTTCGTCGGACGTCTCGAAGGCGCTTCGATCATCGCCGCCGAGCGACGCGGCAAGTTCCTCTGGCTCCCGCTCGCGGGCGGCACCGCTGCGCTCACGGCACATCTGGGCATGAGCGGCCAGCTCCTGCTGCGTTCTCCGAACGCTCCACTCGAGCGTCATGAGCGCATCCGCATCGGCATCCTGCACCCGCGCCACGGCGATCTCGCGGTCGTGTTCGCCGACCAGCGGACGTTCGGCTCTCTCGCCGTCGACATCCTCGTCGCCGACGGCGCGGATCTCGTCCCGACACAGGTCAGCCACATCGCGCGCGACCCCCTGGATCCTGCGTTCGACGATGCGGGCTTCATCGCCTCGGTGCGTCGGCGCTCGAGTGCGATCAAGCGCATCCTCCTCGATCAGACCGTCATCAGCGGCGTCGGCAACATCTACGCTGACGAGGCTCTGTGGGCGGCCCGCATCCACCCGGAGACCCAGGGCAGTGCCCTGTCTTCGCAGGCCGTACGCCGGCTGCTCGGTGAAGCGCGTTTCGTTCTCGAGAAGGCCCTCGCTGAAGGCGGGACGAGCTTCGATGCGCAGTACGTGAACGTCAACGGCCAGGCCGGGTACTTCGCCCATTCGCTCAACGCCTATGGTCGCGGCGGTCAGCCGTGTCCTCGGTGCGGTGGCGAGATCCGCCGCGACGCATTCATGAATCGCAGCTCGCACTACTGTCCGCGGTGCCAGAGACGACGCTGGTAGCGGAGCGACTGGTCAGGCGTCCACGAACGCTCGACCCAGCAGCGGACGGGTGAGCCGGGTGCTGAGCCAGACGATCCCGACGCCGGCGGCGAGCACGGCGACGATCGTGAGGATCGAGACGGGTTGGACGATCAGAGCGATTCCGATCAGCGGCAGGACGAGCACGCCGGCGCACAGGGCGGACCCGATCGCAGTGAGCAGCAGCGGTGCCATCACGGCACGGGTTCGCGCGCGGTCGACCGTCTCCACAGGCAGGCCGAGGAAGTGCAGGCTTCGGTGCAGTTCGCGCTGGTCGAGGATGCTCGAGGCCTGGTTCACCCCGACCGAGACGGCGACCATGAGGAACGACGCGATCAGGGTGATGATCAGGCCGGTGCGGATGTCTGCGCCCAGGTACGCCTCGGCACCGGCGCCCGGCGCGCTCATGGCGTCGACCATCGCGACGCCAGTACCGGCGAACACGGCCATGAAGCTCGCCATCGCAACACCGCTCACCTGACGCCACGCCGCTTTCGGCGAGTCGAGGACGAGCCGCGCTGCCAGCAGCTTCGTGGGCACCTCCGCTCGGTGCAGCGTGCGGTTGGCGTGCACCTTCAGCGCCCACGGCCCGATCAGGTTCAGCACGGCGAGCGCAGCGGCGAACATGCCGGCCACGACGACGATCGTGATCATCAGGCCGGCGGTACCGGGGAAGAACTGCATGGTGGCGAAGGCGAGGACGACGACTCCGACCGCGATGACCCAGCGGATCCAGTGCACACGCGGTACCGCAGTCCGCGTTCGCACTCCGAGCGGTGAGATCACGACCAGGCGCAGACCGATCGCCGCGCTCGCTCCCGCCAGCGCGGTGACGCCGGCTGCGACCCCGGTGATCGCCAGGGGAGGGAGCGTCACGGCATCCAGCCCGAGCGGCGATCCGCGGAACGGGATCATGCCGACCAGCGGTGCCGCGGCGAGATACGCGACAGCTCCGAGCACGGCGCCGGATGCCGCCACCAGCGTAGATTCGAGAACCGTCGCGCCCACGACGCCGGCGGGGGAGACCCCCAGAAGACGCAGCGTCGACAGGCGCTCATCCCTGCGGCGCGCTGACAGCCTGGCCGCCGCGCCGCCGAGACCGGCGAGCGGAACGATCAGGAGGACCAGCGCGATCGCGGCGAGCGCCTGGTAGAGACCGGCATCCGGATCGGTCCACGTCCAGAACGCCTGGGCCCCGCCCACCACGACGAGCACGAGCGACGTCACCAGCGCGAAGGCAGTCGCCGGCAGCGCGACGACACCGCTGCGGCCGGGGGCAGGACGCAGCAGCAGGGCGAGCACGCGGGCGTTCACGACCGCGCCTCGTTCACCGCGGCGGACACTTCACCTGCGACGATGCCGCCGTCACGCATGTGCACCGTGCGAGAGCAGCGCGCAGCGACCTCAGCGTCGTGCGTCACCACGATCAGCGTGCGGCCCTGCCCTGTCGTCGACCACAGCAGCGCATCCATGACGTCCGCGGAGGTCTGTGAATCGAGCGCTCCGGTCGGCTCATCGGCGAAGACGAGCTCTGCGCCGGTGACCTGCGATCGCGCGATCGCGACGCGCTGAGCCTGCCCGCCCGACAACTCACCGATGCGGCGCTCCTCGAATCCGGCGAGACCGAGCGATGCCATCCACCCCGCTGCGTGCTCGAGGGCCCGGCGGCGCGGAGTCCCGTTGATCATCAGCGCAAGCGCGACGTTCTCGATCGCGGTGAGCTCAGGAATGAGCAGCCCCTGCTGGAAGACGAACCCGAAGGACTCCCTGCGCAGGCGCGAACGATCGCGTTCATTCATCGCGGTCACGTCGACCGGGGAGCCATCTGCCGGCGTGAACCGGACCTGTCCGGTGCCGGGGGCGGTGATGCCGGCGAGCACATGCAGGAGCGTGGTCTTGCCCGATCCGGATGCCCCCATGATCGCGACGGACTCACCGCCTCGGACGGTGAGGTCTACGCCGGCGAGGGCCGTGGTCGGCCCGAAGGCCTTGACGAGGGACTGCGCTTCGATGACGGGAGAGTTCATGCTTCCAGCATCGTCAGTCGCCGGGTCGACGTCGTCAGCCTGCCGACCGACATGACCGGCCGAAGATACACCGAGAGGATGATCTACGGCCGGTCACGAGGGTCAGGTCATGCCTCAGCGCAGACGCTTCTGCCACGCACCGGCGTACGACGCCGGCACGAAGCCGATCGCCTCGTTGATGTCGAGCATCGGACGGTTCTCCTCTGCGTTGAACGTCGAGATCTTGGGAGACTCGGGGGCGACATCGCGCCAGCGCAGCAGGTTCGCGCACTTCACGATCGTGCCGAGCCGCTTTCCTCGGTGCTCCTTCGTGACGAGCGTTCCCCACTGGTGCGTGACCCCGGTTCTGTCCGCGCCGATCAGAAGCTCGTTGAATGCGACCATGTCTCCTGTCGGCTCGTGGATGACGGCCGCGACCGACATCGTCTGCCCGCCCGCGAGAAGCGTCGCATCGCGACGCGCCACGCGCCCGTCGTCCCAGACCTCCTCATCGATTTCGAGATCGCCGCTCGGCACGTCCGTTGCCATCCGCGCGATGACCCCGCCGTAGCCGCTCCGGAACTCCGGCGGCGTGGGCAGGGTCCACGCGACCACGCGGTACTCCGGCCCGGCGAACGCCGTTGCCTCGGCGAGCCGCTGCTCTGCCATCTCGAGGGGGCCGTCGAGCAGCAGCACGCTGTTGCGCTCCACCTGCTCGAGTGCGTATCCGCTCGCTGCCAGGAGTTCGCTCAGCGACGTCGGAGCCACCTCGCCCCACCCGGTGGCCGGTGACAGCATCCCGTCGGTCCTCGTCGTCGGATGCAGGGTCCACAGGTGCAGCACGGTGCGCCCCAGTGCGTTCGCCTCCTGCTCGGTGCGCTCGAGAAGAGCCCTCCCGACCCCGGTCTGCCAGTGCGGCGGGACGACCATGAGCTCGAGCTCGGCCGCGGTCGTCCCTGCAGCAGACGCGGTGGTGAGCACGGCCGCTCCCACGATCTCGCCTCCGCGTCGTGCGATGAAGCCGCGGCGCAGGCGATCGGTCTGATCGAGCCACCCAGGGAGCACCTGCTCCGGGGTGTCGCTGAGGTCGTCGATGCCGGCGTCGAGTTCCGCCGAGCGATTGCCGAGTTCGACCATGGCGCGGAACTCCGCACCATCCGACGCGTCGGCGCGGGTGGGGACGATCATGTCGGTGATGACGAGATCGACCAGTGTCGTGTCGGTCATTGCAGTTCCTTCTTCCAGGCGCCCTCGTACGAGATGGGCGCGAATCCGATGGCCTCGTTGATGTCGAGCATCGGACGGTTCTCCTCGGCGTTGTAGGTGATAACGCCGGGTGAATCCGGATGCTGATCGTGCCATGCGAGGAGCCCAGCGGTCTTGACGAGCATGCCCAGACGGTGACCGCGATGGGATGCCAGCACGAGCGTGTCTTCCTGATGCGAGGTGTCGCCGGGGTCGGTGTCGATCGCCAGTTCGTTGTATGCGCACAGTTCGCCGGTGGCGATGTGCTCGGCCGCTGTGACCAGCACGGTGGTGCCGCGCTGTGCATATCGCTCGTCGTGCCTGGCGACCCGCTCGGCGTCCCACTTCTCCGGCGGCATGCCCAGGTCGGCGTCCGGGACGTCGGTGGACATGTGCTCCTTCATCCAGGCGTACCCGGAGACGTGCTCGGCAGGCGTCGGCAGCATCCACTGCACCACGCGGTAACCGGCGGACTTCTGCTCGGCGACCGCTCGTGCGGCGCGGATGCGGTCGACCACGGCATCCGACCAGGTGAGCATACTGACCCGCTCGACCTGCTCGAGCGAGAATCCGTGCCGGAGCAGGAAGCGGGCGTGGTGGTCGCGGGGGATCTCACCGAATCCGGTCGGCGCGGCGAGCGCCGGTTCGTCGGATGCCGGATGCTCGACCCAGACGAGAAGACGGACGACACCGGCATCCCTGGCCACGCGCTCGATATGCGGCAGCACGGCGGAGCCGATGCCGCGGCCCCAGGCGCTGCGCAGCAGGCTGATGACGGTGATCGCGGTGCGCCCGTCCGCGTCGGCCATGATGTTCAGAGTCGCGACGCCGACCATGTCTCCGCCGTCCCGCACGCACCACTGGCGCCGCGTGAACTCCGGAGTCGAGCGGAGCAGGGGCAGCAGCGACTCGGCACTCATGTCTTCGTCGGAACGTCCGCTGACTTCGCGGATGGACCGGTTGCGCACGTCGGCGTAAGTGCGGACGAGATCGGTGGGCGCTGCATCCGCCCGAGCGGGAAGCTCGAGCGGATGCAGCGTCGCGGTTTCGTTCAGTCGAATGCTCATCGGGACTCCAGGGTCACAGCATGTGGCGCTGCATGTCGTACGTGAGCATGGCGAGGCTCTCACGGTCGGTGAAGTGTTCGATGCCCGCGTTGCGGCGGGCGCTGAGCAGGCGCAGAGCCTCATCGCGGCTCATCGTGGTGTTCCGGTTGCGGCGCTGGCGCTGCGTTCGCAGCATCAGCCAGAGACCGAGACGCAGCGACAGCCGGTCGGTGAGGGCCAGTTCGGTTCGGTCTGCGGGGACGGCGATCTCGAGGATCTCCTGTTCCTGCGGACATGGTGGGTGGGCGGTGCTGCGAAGCAGCGTTTGGGTACTCACGAGAGTGCTCGTTTCTTGTCGAACGGTGCGGAAGGAGTGATGCGTCTGACCCGCGGGTGGCGGGGGCGCAGGTGCGATCTCGAAGGATGGAGAGGTCACCTGGGGCATGCAGACGGTCGAAGAGACCGACGGATGCACGGGGCTGCGGAACCGGTGGAGGTCAGCCGGAATCGGCGGAGACCTCTGGCTGCGGTTCTACGCGAGCGCGCTGCGACGGACGCCGAATGCCGAGGACGCCTTGCCGACAGTGTGCGCGGTATCGAAGCCTGCAGCTGCTGCGGTGTTGATTGTGGAAATCATGAGCGTCCTCCTTTCGTGAGCGATCCGGGTTGCAAAGTTAGTGCCTGATCCGCCAGGACGTCAAGCATTTGTTCCTCCATCGGCGTGTCGTGCGCTTCAGGGATCCGGCTCCCCGCAGCGCGGGATGCCGGGGAAACCGCGGAATTCCGATAGCGTTGCCGCGTGATTCTCGCTGGACGTCCTCTCGCTCCCCGGGCGGTGCGCCCATGCATCTGAAGAGCCTGACCCTCAAGGGCTTCAAGTCTTTCGCGCAACCCACGACGTTCGTCTTCGAGCCCGGAGTCACCTGCATCGTCGGGCCGAACGGCTCCGGAAAGTCGAACGTCGTCGATGCGCTCGCCTGGGTCATGGGAGAGCAGGGCGCCAAGACGCTTCGCGGCGGCAAGATGGAGGACGTCATCTTCGCCGGCACCTCCACTCGCGGCCCGCTCGGTCGCGCCGAGGTGCAGTTGACGATCGACAACAGCGATGGAGCGCTGCCGATCGAGTTCGCAGAGGTCACCATCAGCCGCACGCTGTTCCGCAACGGTTCGAGCGAGTACGCGATCAACGGATCCAACTGCCGCCTGCTCGATGTGCAGGAGCTGCTGAGCGACTCGGGCCTCGGCCGTGAGATGCACGTCATCGTCGGTCAGGGCCGGCTCGACACGGTCCTGCAGGCCTCGCCGGAGGACCGTCGAGGGTTCATCGAAGAAGCAGCCGGCATCCTGAAGCACCGGCGGCGCAAGGAGAAGACTCTCCGCAAGCTCGACGCCATGGAGGCCAACCTCACCCGGCTCAGCGACCTCGCGGGCGAGATCCGACGCCAGTTGAAGCCGCTGGGGCGGCAGGCCGAGATCGCCAGAGAGGCGCAGACGATCGCCGCGGTCGTGCGCGATGCCAAGGCGAGGATCTTCGCGGATGACGTCGTCGCGCTTCGGACATCCCTCGCCGATCATGCGCGTACGGAGCAGGAGCGCCACACCGAGCGACTCGTGCTCACGGAGCAGTCCGACACCGTCCGGTCAGGGATCGCGAAGCTCGAGGCCGATCAGAACTCGGCCGCCGTCGACGAGGCCCGGCGAGTGGCGTTCGGACTCGAGCAGGTCCAGGAGCGGATGCGGTCCCTGTACACGCTGGCCAATCAGCGGCTCGCGCTCCTCGGCTCCGAGGAGGACGATGCTGCAGTCGCATCAGTGACCGTGACGCAGGCGACCATCGACGAGGCCAAGGATCAGATCACGGAGATATCCGCCGGACTCGGCGACGCGCAGGACGCAGCCTCGGCGGCGAGCCGCGAGGTCATCGGCGCACGAGCCGAGCTCGACACCCTGGATGTCGACATCGCCGAGCAGAGCGCGCTCGTCTCTCAGCACGACATGCGCTTGAGCGCGTTGCGAGGGACAGCCGAGGCCGCGGCATCCGCACTGGCCGCCGTACGCGGCGCTGTCGTGCGCCAGGAGAACGCGCTCGAAGCCGCGAACGAGCGTCGTCGTGAGGCCGCAGAGGCGCTCGAGCAGTTCGAGGACGCCGAAGCGCCGGAGGGCAGCGCGGCCGAGCACGCGGCGGCGTATGAGACCGCGCAGCGCAACGCGACGGCTGCGGAGGGCGAGCTGGAGGCGCTGCGTGAGCGGTTGCACTCCGCCGAACGCGAGGCCGAGTCGCTCACGGCTAAGGCATCGGCCCTTTCGAGCGCACTGTCGCTCTCCGGCGGTGCCGCCGAGGTCGTGAAGTCGGCAGCCGCCGGCGTACGGGGTCTCGTCGGCGACGCGGTGCAGGTCACCGCCGGCTTCGAAGCGGCGATCGCGGCCGTGCTGGGGCCGCTCACCGAGGGCGTGCTCGTCGATGATGCGGATGCCGCGTACGCACTGGCCGCCTCGGCGGTCGAGCACAAGCGCGGCGTCGTGGACTTCGTGATCGCCGATGCGCTTCGCGGCTCGGTGGATCTGCCAGAGGTCGCAGGTGTCACACCTGCCGCCTCGGTCGTCACCGCGCCGGACGGCGTGCTCGGCGTGCTCTCGCACGTGCTCATCGCCGACGACCTCGATGCGGCCAGGCGTGCACGCACCGCGCTGGACGCGCTCGGTGACACCGCCGTCACGATCGTCACGACGGGTGGAGACGTCATAACGGCACAGACGCTGCGCACGGGCGCCGGGGGAGAGCGTTCACGCCTCGAGCTGACGGCCGAGCGCGATGCTGCGCAGGAGCGCCTCTCCGAGGTGAGGGTGATCGTGGATTCGCTGCGGGAGGCGCGCGAAGAGGCCTCGGAGCGTGTCGACACCACCCGTCGACACGCGAAGGACGCCCTTCGGTCCCTGCGCGAGCACGACGCGGCGCTCGCGACGCACGCCGAGCAGGTCAACCGTGTGACGGTTCGGCATGAGTCCGCAGTCGCGGAGTGCGAGCGTCTCGAGACCGGACTCGTCCAGGCCCAGGCTGCTGTCTCGGATGCCGAGACGGCTGCGGCAGCGGCGACGGCCGAGCTCGAACAGGCAGAGGCCACACCGCGCCCCGTGCTCGATGCCTCGGCGCGCGATGGTCTGCTCGAGGCGCTCGAGAGTGCACGCGAGGGCGAGGTCCGCGCCCGCCTCGAGATCGAGACACTGCGCGAGCGGGTGCGCGCGGCGCAGGCGCGGGTCGCCGGCCTGGAGCGTCAGCGCGAGCAGGAACGGGATGCCGCTGCCGAGGCCGCACGTCGCGCTGTGATCCGGCGTGCGCAGCGGGAGGCGGCATCAGGGGTCGCGGCTGAGTTGCCCCGCATCCTGGATTCTCTGGATCGTTCAGTCACCGAGGCGCGCGTCGCACTCAGCGGTGCCGAGAGCGCGCGGTCGGCGCAGAACGAGGAGCTCACGGCGCTCCGTGCCCAGGAGTCATCCCTGCGCGAACGGCTCGCAGGCCTCACTGAGAGCGTGCACGGCCTCGAGCTGCAGATCCACGAGAAGAAGCTCCACCTGACGAGCCTGCTCGAGCGCGTGGCATCCGAACTGGCCCTCGACGAAGATATTCTCATTGCGGAATATGGGCCGGATGAGCTCGTTCCCCGCGACCCGCTCGCCGAGCCGGTCACAGACGCGATCGATGGCGTCAACCCCACCGCGATCCCGTACGACCGGCGCATGCAGGAGCGTCGGCTCGCCGAGGCGGAGCGAAAGCTCTCGCAACTGGGGCGCGTGAACCCGCTCGCTCTGGAGGAGTTCGCCGCGCTCGAGCAGCGGCATGCGTTCCTCACCGAGCAGCTCGCCGACCTCACGCAGACGAGGCAGGATCTGCTGACGATCATCGCCGACCTCGACGAGCGCATGCAGACGATCTTCGCGAGCGCGTTCGAGGACACCAAGCAGGCGTTCGGCGAGGTCTTCCCGCTGCTGTTCCCCGGCGGGTCCGGCAGCATCTCGCTCACCGATCCGGACAACATGCTCACCACAGGCATCGAGGTGTCGGTCCGGCCCGTCGGCAAGAAGATCGAGCGGCTCTCGCTGCTCTCCGGCGGCGAGAGGTCGCTGGCGGCTGTCGCGCTGCTGGTAGCGATCTTCAAAGCGCGGCCGAGCCCGTTCTACATCCTCGACGAGGTCGAGGCGGCCCTGGACGACGCCAACCTCGGTCGTCTTCTCAGCGTGTTCGAGCAGCTTCGTGAGAGCTCGCAGCTGCTGGTGATCACCCACCAGAAGCGCACGATGGAGATCGCTGACGCCCTGTACGGCGTCTCGATGCGCCAGGACGGCGTCTCCGCTGTGGTCGGACAGCGCGTGGGCGATCGCGCCGCCGCCGCGAGCTGAGCATCCGGCGTCCGCCGCAACTGCACGGGGCCGGCACCGCATAGGCTGGAGGCATGGCGGAGAAGTCCTGGTCCCTCGGCCGCGCGCTGCGCGGCATGTTCGTCAAACCCACGATCGATGAGACGACGTGGGAGGACCTCGAGACAGCTCTGATCACCGCTGATTTCGGGCCCGATATCACTGAGCGCATCGTCGATGAGCTGCGAGACAAGGTCGAGCGCTACCGCACGACCGATCCGAAGGATCTGCAGCGGATGCTGCGGGAGACCCTCGAAGAGCATTTCGCGAAGTTCGACACCACGCTCAAACTCACCGAGCGTCCGGCCGTGGTGCTCGTCGTGGGCGTGAACGGAGTCGGCAAGACCACGACGATCGGCAAGTTCACGAAGTTCCTGCGCGGTTACCAGCGCAGCGTCGTCGTCGGTGCAGCGGACACGTTCCGTGCAGCGGCGGTCGATCAGCTCGCCACGTGGGCGCAGCGCGGGGGAGCCGCCATCGTCCGGCCGCAGCAGGAGGGCCAGGATCCGGCATCCGTCGCTTACCAGACCATCGAATTCGCCCAGCGCGAAGGCATCGAGATCGCGATCATCGACACCGCCGGCCGCTTGCACACCAAGGGCGGGCTGATGGACGAGCTGTCCAAGATCCGCCGTGTGATCGAGAAGCAGGCACCGATCAGCGAGGTGCTGCTGGTTCTCGATGCCACCACAGGTCAGAACGGTGTCATGCAGGCGGAGGCGTTCCTCGAGCATGCCGGCGTCACCGGTCTGGTGATCACAAAACTCGATGGTTCCGCCAAGGGCGGCTTCGTTCTCGCGGTGCAGGAGCGCACCGGCATCCCGGTGAAGCTCCTCGGTCAGGGAGAGGGGATCGACGACCTCACCGGATTCACACCGCATGTCTTCGTGGCATCCCTTGTCGGGCAGTGATCGGACTGGTTTCATAGCGTTATGGCGATCGAACACGACTACTTCGGGCTCCTGTCCTCGGGGCCGGACGGATCGATCTTCTGGAGCGAGACGGTGGATCTCGGCGACCAGACGGTGACTGTCGACCTCACCGCGCCGGACCAGGACGACATCTCGCCCGACGCCCTCGACATCGCCGCCGCGCTGATCTCTGGGATCGAGAACGTGGATGCGACGGCACGCCGCGGCATGCTCGCCGAGGTCGACGATCGCACGAGTGAGGTGACCGAGTTCATCCTGCAGCAGCAGGAGGCCTACGGCGAGGATCTGCCTGACCTGCTGATCGATGTCAGCGGAGACGCAGCCGTCGACATCATCCGCTCGCTCCGCCTGATGAGCATGACGATCCTGGCCGACGAGCACGGCGGCAGCGAACCCTTCGCCGTCCTCGAGTACGCCCTCGATGCGGATGACACAGACGAAGTGCTGCTGGTGAATCTCGCCTCGGACGGCACCGTCCAGTCGGTGATGAGCGCCGACTGACGCTGAGGCGTGCTCAGACCGGAATCTCTTCGTAGTCGTTCAGGGCGATGACGCGGATGCCATCAGCGGCGCCGGCTGCGGCGTGTATGCGCACCGTCTCGTCATCGCCGCGATGCGCGCGATGCGCGGGGCCGAACGTCTCCAGCAGGTAGCCCCGAAGGGCTTCCGCTTCGGCGGCGTCGAGCATCCGTGGGACGGGTGCGCGGGTGGCCGAGGCGACGAGTGCGAGGATGAGGCCGCGAACCCGGGGCATCCCCTCGGAGATGGGCGGCTGGTAGTAGGGCATGACGAGTGCGGCCGCTCCGTGTCGCGCGTAGAACTCGATGCGTCGATACGGGTCGCCGAACGCGGTGTCCGCGAGATGCATGTCGGGCCGCTCGATCTCCGCCAGTACGAGGTCTACGTCCGGTGATGCCGACCAGCGCTCGATCCCGGCAGCCAGGAGCGCTGAACCGACGCCGCGGTCGCGCCGGTTCGTTGTCACAGCGAGCCAGGCGATGAGGACGGTCGATCCGACGCGTTCGCCGACGATCGCCCCGCACACTGCGCCGTCCGTACGGGCGACAAGCGCATCGAGATCACCATCCCGCACCTGCTCGAGGAACGCGGTGCGCGGGGTGAGCTCCTTCGCGGGAAAGCTCGGCTCGAGGATCTCGAGATAGACAGTCTCGAGCAGGCGCGCATCCGCTGTCGGTTCGATGCGCATGCTCATCCGGGCTCATCTCGGGGTCCGCTTCCGCGGCGGCTGCGGCGGCCGGCACGCGTGACAGCGGCGAGCACCGCACCCGTTAGCGCGGCCAGGCCGAGCACTGCGGCGAACAGCACCCACGCCTCAGCGGCGCCCCATTCCGGATGCCCGGCCTGGAGCACCGAGGCGAGACCGGCGAACCCCACCGCGGCGAATACGGCGCCGAGCAGCTCGAGCAGCCGGGAGTTGCGCCGCTCGCGCGCCTCGCGCATCTCCTCCATCGCTGCCTGGTGCTCGCGCTGCTCGCGCACCTGCAGCGCTTGCTCCGCGGCGAAGGCCTGCTCCATGCGCCGGTGCACGACCTCCAGAAGCGGCTGCAGCCTGGTACCGAGCACATCGCGCACCGCCCGGGTGAAGCCGTCCCGAAGTCGGGTGTAGCCGTTCGATCTCAGGACGGTGTCGAGGTCGACTCGCAGCGGGGGAGAGGTCACGATCGTCGGCGATTCGATGAACAGCATGATCGCCTCGTTCGACTGCACGAACGATTGCAGCGCCAACTCGGTGCGCTCGACGCGGTTCACGAGTTCGTTCAGCTCGCCGATGGCGCCTGCGCGCGCGTCGGCCGAGTCCGGCGTCGACTCGGCACGGGACAGAAGCAGTTCCGCATCGCGCAGCAACTGAGCGATCTGCTCGGCGAAGTAGCGGATCGTGTCCTGCCAGCCCTGGTACATGCCGTGCATGCTGTGTGCGAACTCCAGAAAGCTCTCGATGTCCTGAACGGCGAAATCCGGAGATCCGAGACTCGCGAGCAGCGAGACGTTGCTGTTGGAGGCGAGGATCTCGCTGTTTAGATGCAGGAGAGACCAGGTGTGGATGCCGTCGAGGTCGTACATCGTCCAGTCGGCGATGCTGGCTGCGCCGCTCGGCAACGGGTGGATGAGCGGCTGGTTTCCCCACACATCGAGGAGCTCGCCAGCGCTCGTGAGCGCCGTCCGTGTGCGCCCACGGACCCTCGACGCTGCGAGCACACTGGTGATCACGCCGAACGATCCTTCGCGTGCGGCGACCGTCGCCTCCGGATCGAGTGCGCCGATGTCGTCGAGGAGATCGTCGACGAGCTGGGGCAGCCCGGCCAGGTCGCCGGCGTCGCTGCGCATGCGCAGCAGTTCTGGAATCTCCCTGAGATCGCCGAAGGAAGGCGTCGCGAGATGGACGGTCTCGGCCACGTGGTGCGCCGCATGGTCGGCCAGATCGATCTCGAAGATGATCGCATTGTTTCCCAGATGAGACAGCTGGACACGCGTTCTGATGATCTGCGGCGTTCGATCGTTACCCGGATGCTCGACCCGGATGTCGCCGAGCTCGATCGTCGCACCGCGATAGCCGCGCCCGAAGCTGTCCGTTCCCTGCCACACGTCGCTCAGATCGAGACGTCGGCGCACCCCCTTGATCGGCACGCCGCCGATCGTCCCGCCGTCGGCTCGTCTTCGCTGCGCAGCGAGGACGAGCGATTCCGTGATCTCGATGTGTGTCTGATGGTGACGACTGCGCACCCCGAACGGGTATATGAAGCGCACGCGCCCCTCGTCGATGTGGAGGCGGTCGCGATCTTGAGAGACGCAGACCGTCCCGATGGCCGTCAGATGACCGCGCAGTTCGCTGGCGTCGACGGGGTTGAACGGAGTGGTCGCGACGCGGACGCGCAAGCGTTCGAGCTCTTCGTCAGCGTCGCCGACGAAGCCCTCCAGCATCCTCTGTGCGAGGCGGGCGCCGTCGCGGACCGTGCGGTAATAGGCCAGCTCGTTGGACGCCTCGGCCTCGAGAACACCGTGCCCTCGCCTGGCGTGCTCCTCCGCGTCGTCGATCGTCAGAGCTCGGACGGCTTCGACGATGACGGCCGCAGCGTCCACTGCATCGTCCGCCGCTCGGTCCACGATGTCGAGCCGGCCCGCCAGCAGAGCGGATTCGACGCGGAACTCCAGCAGCAGGAACTCCAGCAGGTGCCAGCCGAGCGTGCACAGCGGATCGGCGCGGCGCTTCCGCGCGGCGGCGGCGGCCGCGCACGCGACGCGAATGGCGAGTGCGAGCGTCTCGTGGTCCCACGTGAGCGCCCACGCGCTGTTGACGAGGTTGCGCAGGTACAGGGAGAGGACCAGTCCACCGGCCGGAAGCCGGTCGGCGGCGCGGACGACCGGCGGCAGCGCGCGTTCGAGCAGCGCGCGCGGCTCTTCGTCGGCGTCGCCCTCGTTCTCGAAGATCGACTCCCACCACGTGCCGCTGAGCAGCTGAGTCAGATCGGCGCGCTGACTCGCGCTCAACGCGTGGCGTTCGCCGAGCTCGGCCTGCCGCGTGAGGCCGTCAGCGATCCACTGCCGGGCAGCATCCGCGTCGACGTCGACGGATGCGAAGACGGATGCCGGCGACGTCGGGTCGTCGCGGTCCACGAGGCTCCTCTCGATGCCGACCAGTGTAGGGGTCGCGGCGAGAGCAAGCGAGGAATTTCAGACGGCCTGCGCGAAACCCAGGTCCGCGCCCGCGGCGATGTGTGCCAGGTGCGGCGGGATCTCGCGCCCCTTCGAGATCATCGACTGCGCCCACAGGCGCCCGGCACGGTACGACGAGCGCACGAGCGGGCCGGCGAGAACGCCGAGGAACCCGATGCGCTCGGCCTCCTCCTTGAACTCGACGAACTCGGCGGGCTTCACCCAGCGGGCCACCGGCAGGTGCCGCGGCGTCGGGCGAAGGTACTGCGTGATCGTGATGATGTCGCAGCCGGCCTCGTGCAGGTCATTGAGTGCCTGCACGACCTCTTCGGGCTCTTCGCCCATGCCGAGGATGAGATTGGACTTGGTGATGAGTCCGGCTGCGTGCCCCTGCGTGATGACATCCAGCGACCGCTCGTACTTGAACGCCGGGCGGATGCGCTTGAAGATGCGCGGCACGGTCTCGACGTTGTGCGCGAAAACCTCGGGCCGAGCGTCGAAGATCTGACCCAGGAACTCCGGGTCGCCGTTGTGCTCGTTCGCGAGCAGCTCGACGCCGGTGTTCGGGTTCTCGGCGTGGATGCGGCGCACTGTCTCGGCGTTCAGCCATGCGCCGGTGTCGGGGAGGTCGTCGCGGGCGACGCTCGTGACGGTCGCGTACCTCAGACCCATCCGGGTGACGCTCTCGGCGACGCGGCGCGGCTCGTCGGTGTCGTACGCATCGGGCTTGCCGGTGTCGATCTGGCAGAAGTCGCAGCGACGCGTGCACTGCGAGCCGCCGATGAGGAAGGTCGCCTCGCGGTCCTCCCAGCACTCGAAGATGTTCGGGCAGCCGGCCTCCTGGCAGACGGTGTGCAGGCCCTCGTCCTTCACCAGCGAGTGCAGGGCCTGGTACTCCGGACCCATCTTCGCCTTCGTCTTGATCCACTCCGGCTTGCGCTCGATCGGCGTCTCGGCGTTTCGGACTTCGAGGCGCAGGAGCTTGCGACCCTCGGGGGCAGCGGCGCTCACGCGGAAACTCCTTCGTACTGGGCAGTCGGCACGGACTCGGCATCCGCGTGTTCGTCGACGAAGGCTTCGGCGACGGCATCCACGATGTCAGCGGGGGAGACGTCACGGCCCACGACCTCGCTGATGGTCGTGACGCCGGCATCCGTGATGCCGCAGGGGATGATCCCGCGGAACCCGGAAAGCGTGTTGTCGCAGTTGATGGCGAAGCCGTGCATGGTCACGCCGTTCTGCACTCGTACGCCGATCGCGGCGATCTTGTCCTCGCTGAGCGGCCGGCGCACCCACACGCCGCTGCGCCCCTCGACCTGATAGCCGGCGACGCCCAGCGGGCGGAGGATCTCGATGAGCACGCGCTCGAGCCGGCGAACATGCGCGACGACGTCCATCGGCTCCGGCAGACGCACGATCGGGTACCCGACAAGCTGTCCCGGACCGTGCCAGGTGATCTTGCCGCCGCGATCCACGTCGACGACGGGAGTGCCGTCTCGCGGCCGCTCCTGCGGCTCGGTGCGCTTGCCTGCGGTGTAAACGGCCTCGTGCTCGAGAAGGATGAGCGTGTCTGGGCGGCTGCCGAAGGCCACGTCGTGGTGGACGTTGCGCTGCAGCTCCCAGCCGTCCACATACGGGACGAACCGCGGTGCGAGTCCCGCGGTGAGAATGTCGAGCATGATCGCCTTCCCGGGTTATTGGATGCTGTCTAACAATACCCCTCGACGAGGTGACTCGTCGACGCCCATGCGACGCGGAGTGCCAGCGATGCGAGAAGGAAATCGTGCCTTCCGACGCGTGCGAAGCCGGAAAACTGTTCTTCCATCGCCGTCGCTTCCTGCGGACGCCGGCGCGATACGGTGAATGCGTGAGAAACGAGCCGCGCCCAGGACGCCCTCGCGCGTCGTCGCGCGAGACGCTCGCCGAGGCAGCGTGCGAGCTGTTCCTCGAGCAGGGGTACGAGGCGACCTCCGTCGCCGACATCACTCGGCGAGCCGGGGTGAGCCGATCGAGCTTCTTCAACTACTTCTCCTCGAAGAGCGATGTGCTGTGGTCGGGGCTCGACGCACGGATCGATCAGGCGCTCGAGGCGCTCACCGCGCTGGGTGCGGCAGCCGGCGCCGATCCGGTGCGCGGGATCCTGCTGCACGTCGTGGACGACTTCGCCCCAGACCCGCTCGCACTCGCGCTGCGCAATGCGAGCGCGATGGGGCTGGAGGAGGAGCTGGTCCGCGACACCGGGCTGCGCAGCGCGCGACTCGCCGACGGAATCTCGCAGGCCGCGCGCCGCAGCGGAATCGCTGCGATCCCCGCCGACATCCTCGGTGCGGCCCACGCGACCGCTGTTCTGTCGGCGCTGCGTGTCTGGGCGGAGCGCGGGGCAGGGCACGGCACGCCGGAGTCACTCGCGCAGGAGGCGCTGGGCGGCATCCACGACCTGCCGTGGAAGATCTGACGCGCCGCGGACGAAATCGCCGCTGCCGGACACGTCATGAGTGAACCCACCCCCGACGAGGAGGAACTCATGACCAGGGATGCTCTGGATGATCTGCTGGATGCTGCCGCACCGCCGGCGGCGACGGTCGACGATCGCGACGTGCTCGCGATGGTCGCGGACGCTCGTAAGGAGGTTCGCGTCGCCCCGCGGGCCAAGCGGGCCGCAGTCATCACGGGTGTGCTGGCGATTCTCATGGCCGGAGGAGCGGGGGTCGCGACGGCGTCTTCGGACTGGCTCTGGGGCGACGGCTTGGAGAATCCCGACCGGAGCTATGCCTACACCTCGCCGACGTGGGGTGAGTGCGAGATCCGTTTCAGCGGATTCGACACCCACAAGCCATTGATCCAGGGTGACGTGAACCGCGTCGTGGACGAGTGGTTCGCGAACACCGACGTCGAGGCCGCGGCCGAGCCCTTCGTCGCGAAGTACCTGGCGGTGATGGCGGACAGCCGGGACGCCGAGAACAGCGCGGACCCGCGGCTGCCGGACCTTGAGGCATGGACTGCCCACGAGCAGGCGCTCTCGGAGGCGCTGCACATGGAGTTGAAGATGCACGGCTACGACAGCGGAGCGCTTGCCGGGACCGATTCCCACAGCCAGCTCCACTGCGAGGGCGAGGACTGGGACGGAACGGGTGCCGCCGAATGAGGCGTGAGCCTGAGAGCCGGGCACTGGTCGGAGCGTTCGAGAGCAATGCCGCCGATCTCCTGGCCTACCTCTCTCGCCGAACGAACGCCGACGATGCGCCCGACCTTCTCGGCGAGACCATGGTCGTCGCCTGGCGCAGGGTGAAGGACCTGCCCGCCGACCCGGAGCGCGCTCGCATGTGGCTGTTCGGCATCGCCCGCGGCACGCTGCAGAATCACACCAGAGGGGAGCGCCGCCGCTGGGCCCTGGCCGATCGCATCCGCGGACGCGTTCGCGAGGGCGCCACGGCGCCGGCAGCCGACGAAGGCGCCGACGTGCGTGACGCCATCGCCCGGCTCGACCCCGAGCTCGCAGAACTCGTCCGGCTCGTGCACTGGGACCGGCTCAGCCTGGCCGATGCGGCCGAGCTGCTCGGCATCCCGGCATCCACCGCCCGCGGGCGTTATCAGAAGGCCAGGGAACAGCTTCGCGCCGCGCTGAGCATGGAGGCTCCGCTCGCGTAGAATCGGAGCACCATGGCTACATTTGGCACGCTCTCCGATCGGCTGACCGAAACCTTCCGCAACCTGCGCACGAAGGGAAAGCTCACCGCCGCCGACGTCGACGGCACCGTCCGCGAGATCCGTCGCGCGCTGCTCGACGCCGACGTCGCCCTCGCCGTCGTGAAGGACTTCACCGCGAAGGTGCGCGAGCGCGCGCTCGGTGACGAGGTCAGCAAGGCGCTGAACCCGGCGCAGCAGGTCGTGCAGATCGTCAACGAGGAGCTCGTCGGCATTCTCGGCGGCGAGCAGCGTCGGCTGGAGTTCGCCAAGACCCCGCCGACGGTGATCATGCTCGCGGGCCTGCAGGGGTCGGGAAAGACGACGTTCGCAGGCAAGCTCGCAAAGCAGCTCGAGAAGGACGGTCACACGCCGCTCCTCGTCGCGGCCGACCTCCAGCGTCCCAACGCGGTGAACCAGCTGCAGGTCGTCGCGCAGCAGGCCGGCGCCACGGTCTACGCACCCGAACCCGGCAACGGCGTCGGCGACCCCGTCAAGGTGTCACGCGACGGCGTCGAGCACGCTCGTCGTCAGCAGCACGACGTCGTCATCATCGACACCGCAGGACGCCTGGGCGTCGACGCCGAGCTGATGAAGCAGGCATCCGACATCCGCAAGGCCGTCGACCCCGACGAGGTCCTGTTCGTCATCGACGCGATGATCGGTCAGGATGCCGTGAACACGGCCAAGGCCTTCCAGGAGGGCGTCGACTTCACCGGCGTCGTGCTGTCCAAGCTCGACGGCGACGCCCGTGGTGGTGCGGCGCTTTCCGTGGCGTCCGTCACCGGGCGTCCGATCATCTTCGCCTCGACCGGCGAGGGGCTGGACGACCTCGAGCCGTTCCACCCCGACCGCATGGCGAGCCGCATCCTCGACCTCGGCGACATCCTCACGCTCATCGAGCAGGCCCAGCAGGCGTTCGACGAGGAGGAAGCGCAGAAGGTCGCCGAAAAGCTCGCGAACGAGGCCTTCACCCTCGAGGACTTCCTCGACCAGCTTCAGCAGATGAAGAAGATGGGATCGATGAAGAAGATGCTCGGGATGCTGCCGGGCATGGGCCAGATGAAGCAGCAGCTCGATGACTTCGACGAGCGCGAGATCGACCGCACAGAGGCGATCATCCGCTCGATGACGCCGGGGGAGCGGCGCAACCCCAAGGTGCTCAACGGCTCGCGTCGCCTGCGCATCGCCAAGGGCTCCGGCATGACGGTCACCGACGTCAACCAGCTTGTGCAGCGCTTCGACCAGGCAGCCAAGATGATGAAGACCGTCGCGCGCGGTGGAACCCCGAACATCCCGGGCATGGGCCCGGTACCCGGCATGGGACGCCCTGGCGCCTCAACAAAGCGCGGCAAGAAGGGGAAGTCGTCCGGCGGCTCGCGCTCGGGCAACCCGGCGAAGCGCGCAGCGGAGAACGCTGGAGTCCCGACCGGCCCTTCGACGGGCTCCGGCTTCGGCCTCGGCGGTCAGAAGGCCCCCAGCGAGGCCGATCTCGCCGAGATCCAGAAGCTCTTCGGCAAGGGCTGAGTCAGGAGCTCACGTCTGCTGCGGCCTCCGCGGCGATGCCGACGCCGTGCGCCTCGCGCAGCTGGGTGAGGGCGTCGTCGATCTCGGCATCCACTCGCACCGAGTCCCAGTCCATGAGAGGCGCGAGCACGGCCGCGATCGTACGCACCACACCGGCGTCGGCATCACCCGTGAACGCGAGACTCGTGCGCCGGAAGATCACGTCCGCGACATGCCGCACCATCTCGTGCTCGACCATCCACGCGAGCTCGCGTGTCGACAGTGCGACGCCCACGAGCGGTGCGTCCTCGCCATCCGCGATGTACGACGCGACCTCCGCTGCCCTGGTCCCGTACCGGGTGAACAGCACGCGACCGCGCTCGTCATCGCCGACGTTCTCGCGCAGCCACTCGAGCTTGCGTCGCGGCGTCTTGGGGTAGCCGTTGCCGCCGCCGATCCGGACGCCGGCGGTGCCGACGCTTCGCCGGCGGCCCAGCTCCTCGAGCACGTGGTCGGCGAGATTCTCACCGAGCGCGCGGAATGTGGTCCACTTGCCTCCGACGAGGCTGAACACGGTCGGGAGCCCAGCGTCCTTGCGGCGCTCGATCCGATAGTCGCGTGACACGAATCCGGGCGCGGTGTCGTCGTGGTGAGGGAGCGGACGGATGCCGGAGTAGCGGTAGACGATCTGCGAACGGTCGACAGCGATCGTCGGGAACACGTGCCCGATGAGGTCGAAGAAGTAGTCGACCTCCTCCTCCGTGCACAGCGCGGGCTCACGAGGATCGGCTTCCAGGTCCGTGGTGCCGACGAGCACGCGGCCCTTGAGCGGATAGATCAGCACGATGCGGCCGTCGGAGTGCTCGAAGAAGATCTCGCGGCCGCCCGTGGCGTCCAGCAGCTCGGGGTGGTCGAGAACGATGTGCGAGCCCTTGGTGCCGCCCATGAAAGCCGTATCGGTGCCGAGCGTCTCGTTGGTCAGATCGGTCCATGGTCCGGAGGCGTTGACGATGACGTCGGCCTGCACGGGGAACTCGCTGCCGGTCTCGAGATCGCGCAGGAGGAGTCCTTCGGGAACGAGCCCCGCGGCTTCGACGTAGTTCAGCGCCCTGGCGCCCGCGTGCGCGGCCTGGCCGTCGCGAAGAACGTCGAGCGCGAGGCGTTCCGGGTCGTGGATCGATGCGTCGTAGTACGTGGCGGTGTACTTGATGGCCGGGTCGAGCTGCGGCAGCTGCTCGAGTGACTTCTTGCGACCCACGAAACGGTGCCGCGGCACGTTGCCGCCGTCGCGGGAGAACGTGTCGTAGAGCGTCAGGCCGATCTTGATCAGGAATGCCCCGCGCTCCTGCGGCTTGCCCTGCTTGTGCGTCAGGAAACGCAGGGGGGCGGTGAAGATGCCGGAGAACGTCGAGTAGATCGGAATCGTCGTCTGCAGGGGCTTGACGTAATGCGGTGCGATCTTGAGCAGGCCGTTGCGTTCCTGAACGGACTCCTTGACGAGGCGGAACTCGCCGTTCTCGAGGTATCGGATGCCGCCGTGGATCATGTGGCTCGAAGCCGCCGTCGCACCGGAGGCGAAATCTGCGCGCTCGACGAGCAGAACATCGACGCCCTGCATCGCGAGGTCGCGGAAGGTCGAGATGCCGTTGATGCCCGCACCGATCACGATGACGCTCGTGCGTCCGCTCTCGCGCACTGCCGTGACGCTCGCTCGCTCGTTCGGGATGCTGACCGCGCTCATATCTCTCCTCGTTGGTGCCTCACCGTATATCCTGAGCCGGTCAGCACACCTGCGCAAGCGGGCTGCACGAACGTGCAAGGAGAACGCGATGCCCGATCGATCACCGGATGACCCGAAGGTGGCATCCGCCCTTCGGGCGGCCCAGCTCTACTACCTCCAGGACATGACGATGGATGCCATCGCGACCGAACTCGGAACCTCGAGGTCGTCGGTGTCTCGTCTTCTCAGCCATGCGCGGGAGACCGGTCTCGTCGAGGTGCGCATCCATCCGCCGCAGGGCCAGGAGCTCCGGCTCGAGGAGGCGATCCGAGCCCGTTTCGGGATCGCCGCTCATGTCGTCCCCGCGCCGCGGACGCTCTCGGACGTGGAGAGATTCGAGCGGGTGGCGCTCAGCGCCGCACGACAGCTTCCACTGCACATCGACTCGAACATGACGGTAGGCATCGCCTGGGGATCGACCCTGGATGCCATCAGCAGGCACCTGCCGAAGAAGGAGACGCACAACTCGACCGTGGTGCAGCTCAACGGGGCAGGCAACACGTTCACGAGCGGTGTCGACTATGCCAGCGAGATCCTGCACCGCTTCGGCCAGGCGTTCGGGGCCGCAGTCCAGCAGTTCCCCGTGCCCGCGTTCTTCGACGATCCGATGACGAAGGAGGCCATGTGGCGCGAGCGCAGCACCCGGCGCGTCCTGGACCTGCAATCACGCGCCGACGTCGTGATATTCGGTCTCGGCTCACCGTTCGCTGAGGTGCCGAGTCGCGTCTACATCGGCGGTTATCTCGACCGCTCCGACTATCGGAGCATCCGCGACGGGAGGATCGTCGGGGACGTCGCGACGGTCTTCTACCGTGAGGACGGGAGCTGGAAGGACATCGAACTGAACCGCCGGGCCACGGGGCCCGGCTTCTCGGTGCTCGCTCGTGCCGCCCGGCGGATCTGCGTCGTCTCGGGAACCCAGAAGCTCGCGAGCCTTCGTGGCGCGATCGCAGCGCGGCTCATCACCGACCTGATCCTCGACGAGCATCTCGCGGACCAGCTCGTCGGAACGTGAGCTCGAGCTGCACGTTCGTGCACGCACGCGGGGCGTGAGACGCCGGCCGCCCTAGGCTGTGGATCAGACCAGACAACGCCGTCACCGGCTGGAGAGAACAACCTATGCACATCGTCGCCATCGATCAGGGCACCACCAGCAGTCGGGCCATCGTCTTCGACGACAACGGCACCATCGTCGCAACAGGTCAGCGCGAGCACGAGCAGATCTTCCCGCGCGCCGGATGGGTCGAACATGACGCCGCCGAGATCTGGACCAACACCAGTGCCGTGATCGGCGAGGCGCTCGAGGCCGCAGGCATCGACGCGTCGGAGGTCGCCGGAATCGGGATCACGAATCAGCGTGAGACGGCGATCGTCTGGGACCGCAGCACAGGGGAGCCGATCTGCAACGCGATCGTCTGGCAGGACACCCGCACGCAGCCGCTCATCGACGAGCTCGCGGCGGACGGCGGCATCCGTCGTTTCGCGGACATCACCGGACTGCCGCTCGCGACATACTTCTCCGCGTCCAAGATCGCGTGGATTCTCGAGAACGTCGACGGCGCCAGAGAGCGCGCGGAGACCGGCGACCTGCTGTTCGGCACGCCTGACACCTGGGTGCTGTGGAATCTGACCGGCGGTCCGGACGGCGGCGTCCACGTCACCGACGTCACCAACGCCAGCCGAACCCTCCTGATGGACCTGCGCACGTTGGACTGGGACGACGGTCTGCTCAGCGCGTTCGGCGTGCCGAGGGCCATGCTGCCCAGCATCCGCTCATCGTCGGAGCTCTACGGGGAGGCCAAGGGTACCGCTCTCGACGGCACTCCGATCGCGGCGATCCTCGGAGACCAGCAGGCCGCGACCTTCGGCCAAGCCGCGTTCGAGCGCGGAGAGTCGAAGAACACCTACGGGACGGGGAACTTCCTCATCGTGAACACGGGAGAGGAGATCGTCGAGAGCGAGAACGGCCTCATCACCACGGTCGCCTATCAGCTCGGCGATGAAGCACCCCGCTACGCGCTGGAGGGATCGATCGCTGTGACCGGATCCCTGGTGCAGTGGCTGCGTGACAACCTGGGCCTGTTCGATCAGGCGCCCGACGTCGAGTCCCTGGCGCTGAGCGTCGAGGACAACGGGGGCGTCTACATCGTTCCCGCCTTCTCCGGCCTGTTCGCCCCCTACTGGCGGCCGGATGCGCGCGGCGCGATCCTCGGGCTCACCCGGTTCGCGAACAAGGGGCATATCGCCCGTGCGGCGCTCGAGGCGGTCGCCTTCCAGACCAGGGAGGTGCTGGATGCCGTGACCGCCGACACCCAGGTGAAGCTCGAAGAGCTCCGTGTCGACGGGGGCATGGTCGGCAACGACACTCTCATGCAGTTCCAGGCCGATGTGCTCGGCGTGCCGGTCGTCCGGCCCGCCGTCATCGAGACGACGGCGCTCGGTGCCGCCTACGCCGCCGGGCTCGCGGTCGGCGTCTGGGCTGACCGTGATGAGCTCAGAGCCATGTGGCGGGAGGACGAGCGCTGGGAGGCCGGCATCGACGACGAGAAGCGCGAGCGGCTGCTTGCGCGGTGGCGCAAGGCGGTCAAGCGCACATTCGACTGGGTCGACGAGGACTGAGCTCAGACCACAGGGACGCCTGGTCCGGAGCGGAACTCGCGGATCAGATGGTGGACGACCTCGTGCAGGTCGCCGTCGGCGGCATCCGCCACGCGAAGCTGACGCTCGTAGCTGGCGCCGGAATCGAGGATGTCTCGCACACCGGCGAACTCCGCACCGCAGTGCAGCTCCTCGGCCACCGGCGAGAGCTCGCTCAGAAGTTCGGACACGTGCTCGCGGATCAGGCGCTGGGTGCCGTCCGCGTGGACGATGACCCGCGCCTCCAAGCCGTATCGCGCAGCGCGCCACTTGTTCTCCCGGTGGAACCACGGCGGCATGGTCGGCAGCGTCTCACCGGCATCCAGGCGGCGGGAGAGATGCTCGACGAGAACCTGGACGAGCGCGGCGATCGCCGCCATCTCGGTGAGGGTGGAGAGGCCGTCACACGCCCGGACCTCGATCGTGCCCCAGCGCGGGGCCGGCCGAATGTCCCAGCGCACCTCGGTGGCGTCCGCCATCACACCGGTTCGCACCATGTCGTCGAGATATCGCTCGAAGTCGGACCAATCGCGCATCGGCCAGGGGAGTCCGGCGGTCGGCAGCTGCTGGAACACGAGTGCGCGGTTGGAGGCGTAGCCGGTTCGCTCGCCCGCCCAGAAGGGACTCGACGATGTGAGGGCCTGCAGATGCGGCAGGTACGCCGAAAGCGCGCCGATGATCGGCATCACCTTGTCGCGATCCTCGACGCCGATGTGGACGTGGATGCCCCAGATCATCATGTTGCGTCCCCACCACTGGGTGCGCTCGATGAGCTTGTGATAGCGGCTCTTGTCGGTGACGCGCTGGTCGAACCACTGCGCGAAGGGATGGCTCCCCGCAGAGAGCAGCTCGACGCCGGCCGGGTCGGTGCGTGCCCTGACAGCCGCGATGGCGGCCGCGATGTCGCCGATGGCGTGCTCGACGGAGTCGCCGATGCCGCTGGTCACCTCGATCGTGTTGGTGAGGAGCTCGCCGGTGACGGTGTGGCGTTCGGGTGCGCTCTCGTCCTCGAGCGCGGTGAGAAGCTCCGGTGCGCGCCCGACCAGATCACCCGAGTCGGGATCGGCGAGCATGATCTCCCACTCGAGACCGACTGTCGAGCGCGGCGAATCTGCGAACTCCTGCTTCACGAGCACAGTCTGACACGCCGCCCCGTAACTCCCGACATGCGTGTCGCACGGTTTCGCGTGCGGCGTGGGATCTGGCAGAATAGAAGGTCGGACGACGTTCTCGACCCTCTATCCAGACCGCGTCCACTCATTTGAGCTTCCGCCGGGTGTGCACCCCACTCTCCAGGCGATCAGTTCGTTCCTTCCACACCATTCAGGAGAATCGTGGCTGTAAAGATTCGTCTCAAGCGCCTGGGCAAGATCCGCGCGCCTTACTACCGCATCGTCGTCGCCGACTCGAAGACCAAGCGCGACGGCCGCGTCATCGAAGAGATCGGCAAGTACCACCCGACCGAGCAGCCCTCGTTCATCGAGGTCGACTCGGAGCGCGCGCAGTACTGGCTGTCCGTCGGCGCTCAGCCGACCGAGCAGGTCGCCGCCATCCTCAAGCTCACGGGTGACTGGGGCAAGTTCAAGGGCGACAAGGACGCGAAGTCCACCGTTCAGGTCGCTGAGCCCAAGGCTCCGTTCGAGGTCGACTCGGCGAAGAAGTCCGTCGTGAAGCCGAAGGCTGAGAAGAAGCAGGAGGCTCCTGCTGAGGAGGCTCCCGCCGCCGACGCGGAGGCCGCTGAGGCTCCCGCCGCCGACGCAGAGTAATCGCCGTGCTCGCCGCCGCGCTCGAACACATCGTCAAGGGAATCGTCGATCACCCGGACGATGTCCGCATCAGCTCCTCCACCTCGCCGCGAGGCGATCTCCTCGAGGTGCGCGTGCACCCCGAGGACCGAGGACGCGTGATCGGGCGCGGCGGCCGCACCGCGAAGGCACTGCGCACGCTCATCTCCTCCCTGGCAGATGGGCAGCGTGTCCGCGTCGACGTCGCGGACGACTGACGTGGTCGCCAACGACCGAAGCCAGGGCAAGAACCAGCTGCGCGTCGGCCGCCTCGTGAAGGCCCACGGCCTCAAGGGCGCGCTCAAGCTGGAGCTGTACACCGACAACCCGGAGCGACGCTTCGTCCCGGGGGCCGAGTTCACGTTGCAGGTGCCGGAGGCATCTCCGTGGCACGGCAAGTCGATCACCGTCCGCGAGTACCGTGTGATGAACGGCAACCCGGTGGTGTTCATCGACGGCGTCGACGACCGTGAGGGTGCAGAAGGACTCGTGCGCGCCATCCTGTGGATCGACCAGGATGCCGATGAGCCCGAGGACAACGCGTGGTACGACCACCAGCTGGTGGGCCTCGACGTCGTCCGTGAGGACACGGTCATCGGCAAGGTCGTCCGCGTCGAGCACATGCCGGCGCAGGACCTGCTGATCATCAAGGCGAGCGAGCGCGAGGTCATGGTCCCGTTCGTGGAGGCGATCGTCCCCTCCGTCGACATCGCCGCCGGCCGCGTCACGGTCACGCCGCCTCCAGGGCTGTTCGAAGAGCTCCCGGATGCCGACGGCACGGCCGCTGCGGCCGAAGACGCCGACTGACGGCGCTGAGTACGATCGACCCATGCGCGTAGACGTCATCTCGATCTTCCCGTCGTACTTCGACGGTCTCGCGCTCTCTCTGCTCGGCAAGGCACGCGAATCCGGCATCCTCGACCTTCGCGTGCACGACCTGCGCGACTGGACGAGCGACCGTCACCGCACCGTCGACGACACGCCGTACGGCGGCGGCGCCGGAATGGTCATGAAGCCGGAGCCGTGGGCTCAAGCCCTGGATGAGCTGACGCGCGAGTCCGGCGCCGCGCGACCGACGATCATCTTCCCGTCACCCGCCGGCGAGGTGTTCCGACAGGCGACGGCCCGCGATCTCGCGGAACGCGAGCACATCATCATCGGCTGCGGTCGGTACGAGGGCATCGACGAGCGCGTGTTCGAGTACGCCGCGACCCTGGGCGAGGTCCGCCTCGTCAGCCTCGGTGACTACGTGCTCAACGGGGGAGAGGTCGCCGCCATGGCGATGATCGAAGCCATCGGGCGACTCATCCCCGGTGTCGTCGGCAACCCGGAGAGTCTCGTCGAGGAGTCTCACGAGGACGGACTCCTCGAGTACCCGTCGTACACGAAGCCGTCGGCGTGGCGCGAGCGCGCGGTGCCGGATGTCCTCCTGAGCGGCAACCATGCTGCCATCGCGTCCTGGCGGCGTGAGCAGCAGCTCGAACGCACGCGGACACGTCGACCCGATCTGCTCTCCGACTGACCGCCGCGGCTCAGCGCCCGCTGCCGACCTCGTCGAGGAGCTCGTCCTCGACGTCGGCGTCCCGGTCGCGCCGGCGCACCTTCGGAGCCGCAGCGGGACGGCCTTCCGCCTCTTCGCGATGCTTCTGCACCTCGGTGCGGATCATGTAGAAGATGAAGATGAAACCCATCACGCCGAACAGGATCCACTGGATCGCGTAGGACAGGTGCGGGCCCGGATCGTCGGTCGGCGACTCGAACCCTCCGAGTGCTGTCTCCGGTGACGGGGTCTCGTCGACGAGCCGGCCGTAGGCGCTGGTCACGACGTCGCCGTCGAGGCCGGCTGCGACGGTCGGCAGGTGGATCGTCGGCACCTGTCCCTCGGGGGCGCTGCGTCCCGAAGACGGAAGCTGTTCGCCCGGCCGCAGGCGGACAGTGACCTCCACGGTGCCGGACGGCGGCGCGGGGACGGCATCCGGGGTATCGCCTTCGCCTGGCGGAACCCAGCCGCGGTCGACGATGAGGATCCTGCCGTCCTCGTTCTGGAAGGGCACCAGAACCTCGAACGCGCTCGTCCCGCCGTGCGGACGGTTGCGAACGAGGACCTGTTCGTCGGCGAGGTACTCGCCCTGAAGCAGAACAGGGTGCCATTCGTCGTCGGTGCCGAGCCCGCCGTCGGTTCCGATCAGGTCGTCCAGCGGCACCGGGTCGGCGTCGTAGTTCTGGTCGACCAGCGCGATGTCCGCGGCGCGGGTCTCGTTGCGGTCGAACTGCCACTGCGAAAGGAAGACGCAGGCGATCGCGAAGGCGATTGCGATGAGGAGGTAGACGCCCCAGCGGACGAACCGGTTGTTCACGCAGGAAGCCCCTCACGGACGGCGACGGGGAAGTCCCGCGCCGCCAGATAATCGCGCAGGAACACCGCATGCTCATCGCAGGCGAGCCAGATCTTCTCGCGATCGGCACTGTGGATCCGCGGGTTGCGCCACACGATGTGCTGCGTCGCATCGCGCCGGCAGCCGGCGCGGGAGCATTCGTGCGTCACTTCTCGTCGTCCTCGCGGCGTTCGGTCACAGCTGGACGCTCCTGGATCGTGATGATGGTCGGATCGGCGGCAGCGGGAGGCGCCGCAGGAGCCGGGGCGCTGAGCTCCTGCGTCGGCGACTCGGCCGGGGGCGTGGCCGTCGGACTCACCGCATTCGCGAACACGACGGCGATGTACGGCAGGATCGCAGCCGCTGCCGCGAACACCCAGGTGTACCAGCCGTACGGCGTCACGAGCACGGTCAGCGCGAAGCACACCATTCGGATCCCCATGGTGATCCAGTACCGGCGCACACGACCGGATGCCTCGTCCTGCGGGGATTGCGGGAGCGAGGTCACAGGTGCGGCATGCGACTGTTTCACGATCTCTCCAGCCTACGCCGCGCGGGCGATGCCGGAGTCGCAATCGCGGCAGGATCGCCGCGTCGGGGCACGCGTGTCAGGACAGCAGGAAGGGCACGAAGCCCGCGCTGCCGATGACGAAGAGCGAGAGGATCCCGAAGATGAGGGTCAAGGCGAGGATCGCGACCCCGACGTACCCGAGGATGAGGCCGGCGATCGCCATGCCTCGTCCGCCGAGTGCCGGGTTGGTGCGTGTCTGCTTGAGCGCCATGTGACCGGTGATCACGGCGGCGATCGAGGCGAGCAGCGGCAGGAAGGCCCAGCTCAGGACGATTCCTGCGATGCCGGTGATGAGAGACGTCACAGCGAGACCGCTGGTCGGCCGGGACGGTGCGTACGGCTGGACGCCGGGGTACTGCTGAGTTCCGGGATACGGCTGCGCGGCCGGGTACTGCTGCTGAGCCGGGTACTGCTGTTGCGGCGGGTACTGCTGTGCCGCGGGGTACGGCGGCTGAGCGGGGTACGGCGGCTGAGCGGGCTGCGCCGGATACTGCGCGGCTGCGGGCGGTGGCGAGTAGGGCGGGGCCTGCGGCGGAAGCGCCGGGTGATCGCCCTGGTTCGTGCTGTCGCTCATCGCGGTACCTTTCATCGGATGCCGTTCGGTGGTCGTATCCATCTTGTCGTGAATCTCGTGTCCCGGGGCGGGGAGATGTGCCCGGATAGGATGGCTCGGGTCCCTTCGAACAGCCCTCCGGGAGTGCACTCATGAGTTCAGAACGCGTCGTCCTCGTCACCGGCGGCAATCGCGGCATCGGCCGCGCGATCGCGGAGCGGTTCGTCCGCGACGGATACCGCGTCGCCGTCACGGCCCGAAGCGGTGAGGGTCCGGAGGGCACGCTCACGGTGCGCGCCGACGTGACGGATGCCGCCTCCATCGACGCGGCGTACACCGAGGTCGAGGACAAGCTCGGCCCCGTCGAAGTCGTCGTGGCCAACGCAGGCATCACCAAGGACACGCTGCTCATGCGGATGAGCGAGGACGACTTCGACAGTGTGGTCGCGACGAACCTCGGCGGCACGTTCCGCGTGGTCAAGCGGGCTTCGAAGGGCATGCTGCGAGCACGGTTCGGCCGCGTGATCCTGATCTCGAGCGTGGTGGGCCTGTACGGCTCCGCAGGACAGGTCAACTACTCCGCGTCGAAGAGCGCGCTGGTCGGGTTCGCGCGCTCGCTCACTCGTGAACTCGGCGCCCGAGGCATCACGGCCAACGTCGTCGCCCCCGGCTTCATCGAGACCGACATGACGGCCGAACTGCCTGAAGAGACCCAGAAGCAGTACAAGGCGAACATCCCTGCTGCCCGCTTCGCGACGCCGGAAGAGGTCGCGGGTGTCGTCACCTGGCTCGCCGGCGACGACGCTGCCTACATCTCCGGCGCGGTCATCCCCGTCGACGGCGGCCTGGGAATGGGCCACTGACCAACGAAACCTAGCGGGCGGCGGCGGCGATCAGCTCGCCCAGCCGTGCGGGCTGCGAGAACTGCGGCCAGTGCCCGCTGCCGACCTTTGTGACGGTGACGTCGCGGAGCGCGCGGTACTCGTCGCCGTATGAGCCCCACTGGTCGAGCTCGCTCTCCAACTCTTCCGCACTCATCCCGCCCATGAGCATGGTCACGGGCACGGTGTGCCGTGCACCGCTGAGCTGGATGGGGTCGGTCGGTACGCGCGCCGGCACGGAACGCGTCAGCGGAAGGGTGCGAGCCCGAGTCTGCTCATCGAGGTCGTAGACGTCCTGATCGGGGAAGAAGTCCCACCCGGGGAACGGGATGACACCGTCGACGAGCGCGAACTCGGAGATGACCGATTCGGGCGGAGGCGGCACGGTGTCGACCAAGATCACCCGCGCCACCCTGTCTGTCCTGGCGTCGGCCGCACCCCACACGACGTTGCCGCCGCCGCTGTGCCCGACGAGCACGACGGGTTCGGACGCCGCATCGATCTGCTGCACCACGGCGTCGACCCAGTCGGAGATGCCGATGCCGGCCGATGTCTCGGCGGGTTCGCCGAGGCCGGGAAGCGTCACCGGGACCGGGCGGAGCCCAGCGGCCTCGAGGGCAGGGACGACATCGTCCCACGAGGAGGCATCCAGCCAGAGACCAGGCACGAGAATGATGTCCATGTCGCGAACGTTACGCGAACCCTCGGACATCGACCAGACATGGGCGATCGAGCCCGGGGAACATCACGGCAGCAGTGGGATGACCGCGCGCAGATCCTGTTGGCCGATCACGAGATCCGCGGACGCGCGCACCATGGGCTTGGCGTTGAACGCGAGCCCGAGCCCGGCAACCGCCATCATCTCGAGATCGTTCGCGCCGTCGCCGATCGCGATCGTCGCGCGCCGAGGAACACCGAGCTCGCGTGCCCAGTCGATCAGCGAACCCGCCTTGACCGTGGCATCCACGATCTCGCCGTCGACAGCACCGGTCAGAGCGTCATCCGTGACGGCCAGGCGATTCGCGCGCCATCGATCCACGCCCAGCTCCGGGGCGACGTGATCGAGGATCTCGTGGAACCCGCCGGAGACGACGCCGACGACACCTCCGCGCTCGTGAATCGCGGACGTGAGCTCGCGGACGCCGATCGTCGGCCTGACCCTGGCGCGCACGCGCTCGAAGGAACGAGTTCCGACACCGGTCAGCGCGTGGACGCGTGAGCGCAGGCTCGTGGCGAAGTCGATCTCGCCGCGCATCGCGGCTTCTGTGGCGGCCTGCACCTCGTCGCGTCGACCCGCCTCATCGGCGAGGAGTTCGATCACCTCATCCTGGATCAGCGTGGAATCGGCATCGAGGACGACGAGGAAACGCGCAGCAGTCACGCGATCGAGCGTAGCGCCGAATCGATGGCCCGCTGATCAGCGTTCGATGAGCTCGCCCTTGCCGACCACGGTGATCCCGGACTCGGTCACGGTGAATCCGCGGTCCAGATCGCGGTCGCGGTCGACGCCCACCGTCGCCCCGTCGAGCATCACGACGTTCTTGTCGAGCACCGCTCGGTGAACCCGCGCTCCCTGGCCGACGACGACCCCGTCGAAGACCACCGAGTCGGTGATCGTCGAGCCGCCTGCGGCGAGGGTGCCTGGCCCGATGACACTGCGTTCCAGGTGCGTGCCCGAGAGCACAGAACCCGGTGACACGATCGAGTCGATCGCGTTGCCGATGCGGCCGACGGCGTCGCGGACGAACTTCGCAGGGGGCGCGTTCACGCTCTGCGTGCGGATCGGCCACAGCGTGTTGTACAGGTTGAACACCGGCAGCGTCGCGATGAGATCCATGTGCGCGTCGAAGAAGGAGTCGATGGTGCCGACGTCTCTCCAGTAGGCGCGATCACGCGGCGAGGAACCCGGCACGTCGTTCTGCTTCATGTCGTAGTACGCCGCCTCGCCTCGCTCGACGAAGTAGGGGATGATGTCGCCGCCCATGTCGTGGTTCGAGGTGGCGACCTCTCCGTCGGCCTCCACCGCCGCGATCAGGGCGTCGGCGTCGAAGATGTAGTTGCCCATGGACGCGAGCACCTCGTGCGGCGAATCGGCGAGACCCGTGGCATCCGTCGGCTTCTCGAGGAATGCGCGGATCCGTCCCGATCCGTCGGGGTCGGCATCGATCACGCCGAACTGGTTCGCGAGGGCGAGCGGCTGACGGATGCCGGCGACGGTCGCCGCGGCACCAGAGGCGATGTGCGCATCCACCATCTGCTGGAAATCCATCCGGTACACATGGTCGGCGCCGATGACGACGACGATGTCCGGCTTCTCGTCGTTGATGAGGTTCAGGCTCTGCAGGATCGCGTCCGCAGAACCCGAGAACCAGCGCTTGCCCAGACGCTGCTGCGCCGGGACCGAGGTGATGTACGAGTCCAGCAGTGCCGACATCCGCCAGGTCTGCGTGATGTGACGGTCGAGGCTGTGCGACTTGTACTGGGTGAGCACCACGATCTGGCGCAGGCCCGAATTGATGAGGTTCGAGATCGCGAAATCGATCAGCCGATACTGGCCGCCGAACGGAACGGCCGGCTTGGCGCGATCCGCTGTCAGCGGCATGAGCCGCTTGCCCTCACCGCCGGCGAGGATGATGCCGAAGACCTTCTTTGGGGCTGCCATGGCTCCACCATAGAACCCGAACGGGTCGCTGTACTAGCGTTCAGACATGCGCGTGGACATGATCAGCAAAGAGTACCCACCGGAGATCTACGGGGGCGCTGGAGTGCACGTCGCCGAGCTCGTCGCCGCGTTGCGCGAATCCATCGACGTGCGGGTGCGCGCGTTCGGTGCCGAGCGCTCCGAGCCGGGGACGCAGTCGTACCGGACGCCTCGCGAGCTTGCGGATGCGAATCCCGCCGTGCAGACGCTCGGCACCGACCTCACGATGGTCTCCGACGTCGCTGGAGCCGACTTGGTCCACAGCCACACCTGGTACGCGAACTTCGCCGGGCACCTCGCATCGCAGCTGCACGGCATCCCGCACGTGCTCACCGCGCACAGCCTCGAGCCGTTGCGGCCGTGGAAGGCCGAACAGCTCGGCGGCGGCTACGCGGTCTCCAGCGGAGTCGAGAAGCTCGCCTACGAGAACGCCACAGCTATCGTCGCCGTGTCCGCCGGTATGCGGGCGGACATCCTGCGCAGCTATCCGAACGTCGACCCCGCGCGAGTGCGCGTGATCCACAACGGCATCGACGTCGACCGGTGGAAGCCCGTCGACGACCCGGAGTTCCTGGCGTCTGTCGGGATGGATCCGACACGCCCGTCCGTGGTGTTCGTCGGACGCATCACGAGGCAGAAGGGCCTGCCGTACCTGCTCCGCGCGGCGGAGCTGCTGCCGCCGGACGTGCAACTCGTGCTCTGCGCAGGGGCCCCTGATACGCCGGAGATCATGGCCGAGGTGCAGGAGGGGGTGCGCCGCCTCCAGCAGTCCCGTGAGGGCGTGATCTGGATCGAACGGATGCTGCCCCGCGAACAGCTCAGCGCGATCCTCGCGGCGGCCACGACATTCGTATGCCCATCGGTCTATGAACCCCTCGGCATCGTGAACCTCGAGGCGATGGCGTGCGGAGCAGCCGTCGTCGGCACGGCCACCGGCGGCATCCCCGAGGTCGTGGACGACGGCGTCACAGGCCGCCTCGTCCCGATCGATCAGGCGCAGGACGGGACGGGAACACCGCTCGACCCCGACCGGTTCGTCGCCGATCTCGCAGCCGTTCTCACCGAGGTCGTCTCCGATGTCGACCGTGCCGCCGAGTACGGCCGCGCCGGGCGGGAGCGAGCCGCACGCGAGTTCAGCTGGGCGGCGATCGCCGACACCACGCGCGCCCTCTACGCGGAGCTGATCGACTGAGCCGATAGGCTGGGTGCATGCCGAGCGCTCTTGATTTCACCGATGTCGTCGTGCGCCGTGACGGGCGCAACATCGTCGATCATGTGACCTGGCAGGTCGCAGACGACCAGCGATGGGTGGTGCTCGGGCCGAACGGCGCCGGCAAGACCACCCTGCTGCAGTTGGCCGACACGCTCATGCACCCGACGTCGGGAAGCGTCGAGATCCTCGGCGAGACCCTCGGGCGCACCGACGTCTTCGAGATCCGTCCGCGGATCGGCTTCGCGTCCACGGCGATGGCCAAGCGCATCCCGCGCGAGGAGAGCGTCCTGAACGTCGTGCTCACCGCCGCCTACTCGGTCACCGGCCGATGGAACGAGCAGTACGAGAACATCGACGAGCGCCGCGCGCTGCGCGTGCTGGGGGAGTGGAAGCTCGACCACCTCGCCGATCGCACTTTCGGCACGCTCAGCGACGGCGAGCAGAAGCGCGTCCAGATCGCCCGCGCGGTGATGACGGATCCCGAGCTCCTGGTGCTCGATGAGCCCACGGCATCCCTCGACCTCGGAGCCCGCGAAGAGCTGCTCGGGCTCCTCAGCGGTTACGCCTCGTCGCCGACCACACCGGCGATGGTGATGGTGACGCATCACGTCGAGGAGATACCCGTCGGTTTCACGCACGTGCTGCTTCTCCGCGACGGCGGCGTCGTCGCGGCCGGCCCGATCGAGCAGACCTTGACGGCGGATGCTCTCACCGAGGCGTTCGGCATGCCGATCACGTTGTCCGCCGAGGACGGCCGCTACGCGGCCCGCGCCACGTCCTGAGCCGAGGATCTGCTAGAATCGATCCTTGGTGCTTTCGCGCCGCAGACTTCCCTCGCTCCTGGCACAATCCAGGGCACCATCTAAGGAACCCCATGAAGACTGACATTCACCCCGACTACAAGAACGTCGTGTTCCGCGACCTGGGCTCGGGCGAGACCTTCCTGACCCGCTCCACCGTCACCAGCGACAAGACCGTCGAACTCGACGGCGTGGAGTACCCGGTCATCGATGTCGAGATCTCCTCGGCTTCGCACCCGTTCTACACGGGCAAGCAGCGCATCATGGACTCGGCCGGTCGCGTCGAGAAGTTCAACCAGCGCTTCAAGGGCTTCGGCGGCAGCAAGTAAGCTGATCGCACGAAGAAGGCCCCGCTCCGGCGGGGCCTTCTTCGTGTTCAGGCCTCGTGCTGCGGGGCGCGCCCTCTCACGGGCCAGGTCCCGTCGAGCGCCTCCTCCGGCTCGATGCGGCCGATGCGGACGAAGTACTCGGTCAGGCTCTCGGCCTGCGTTCGCGCCCAGCCGATCTGACGGGTGTGCAGTTCCTGCGCGGTCTCGGCGAGCGGAAAGCTGCGCGCGATGGCCTGTGCGACACGCCCTGCGGCGATCGCGTCGGCCGAGGCCTCGTGCGCGCCGTCCAATGAGACGCCGTAATGCTCCGCCACGACTTCGAGCGTGCGTTTGCCCTTTCGGTAGCGGTCGAAAGCCTTGTCGATGACGAGCGGGTCGATGATCGGGCCCGGCGCCTCGAGCGGCGGGATGCCGTGCCGGAGGCACTCGTTGGTCAGCAGTGAGAAGTCGTATGAGGCGTTGTACGCGACCACGGGGAGGCCCTGGTCGAACAGGGCGCGCAGTGATCCGGCGATCTCCGTCACGACCTCACGGGCCGGACGGCCATGCGCACGTGCGTGCTCCGTCGAGATCCCGTGCACGGCGGCGGCGCCGTCCGGAATGGGAACGCCCGGGTCCGCTATCCATGAGCGAGCGGCGATCTCGCGTCCCTTCGCGTCGAGCACTCCGACGTGCGCTGTGACGATGCGGTCTGCCGTGACGTCGACGCCGGTGGTTTCGAGATCGAAGACGCCGATGCGCCCGAGCCAGTTCGGGAGCTCCTGATCGATTGCCATGAAATTCTCCTCTGTCTCGCCCAACGGTAGGGATGGCCACCGACATGGCGGCGAAGGCTCGCCCGTAGACTGAATGCATGCCCATCCCGTCGCCCTACGCCGAACGGCTCAGCCGTATCCAGATCGAACGGCACGAGGTCGATGTGACCGGTGGGCGGACCGCTTACTGGACGTACGGACCATCGACGGAAGCACAGACGCCGAGCGAGGGCGGTGATGAGCGCGCGCCGCTGACCGTGATCGCGGTGCACGGCTTCCGCGGTGAGCACCACGGCCTCGAGCCGGTCCTGGCCTACCTGCCGGAGCTGCGGGTCATCGCGCCGGATCTTCCGGGCTTCGGGGAGACCGCGCCGCTGCCCGGTCGCACGCACGATCTCGACGCGTACGCCCAATGGCTCACGGAGTTCGCGGCGGCGGTCGCCCCCGACGCGGTCATCCTGGGGCATTCCTTCGGATCCATCGTCGCGTCGGCCGCCGTCGCCGGCGGCCTCGAGACCCCACGGCTCATCCTGATCAACCCGATCGGTGCGCCGGCACTCGAGGGTCCGAAGGGTGTGCTGACGAAGCTCGCCGTGCTGTACTACGGCCTCGGAGCGAAGCTCCCGGCCGCGTTGGGCACCGCGCTGCTGCGCAACGGGCTGATCGTCCGCGGCATGAGCATCGCCATGGCCAAGACGAAGGACTCCGACCTGCGCCGGTTCATCCACGGCCAGCACGACACGTACTTCTCCGACTTCGCCGATCGTGACGTGCTCCGTGACGCCTTCGTCGCGAGCGTGTCGCACGACGTGCGCGAGTTCGCTCCTGATATCGACGTACCGACGCTGCTGATCGCCGCGCAGGACGACGACATCACCCCGATCGAGGCGGAGCGGCGTCTGGCGACGCTCTTCTCCGACGCCGAACTCGTCGAGATCGCCGACGTCGGCCACCTCATCCACTACGAGACTCCGGAGGAGGCTGCCGGAGCGATCCGCCGCTTCCTCAGGGTTCCCGTCGCGCGAGGCCGATGAGTCCGGCGACACGGTAGGGGATGACCTCGCCCATGGCGAGGGAGGTCTCTGTTCGCTCGACGCCCTCGATCGACAGGATCCGGGCATCCGTGTCGAAGAGATGCCTGGCGTCGCGACACGCGACGCGGGCGAGAAGATCGATCGATCCGCTGAGTCCGTGCACCTGCAGCACCTCAGGGATTCTCGCCAGCTCGGCGGTGATCCGCGGCAGTTCTGTCTGACGCAGTCCGATGCTGATGAACGCCTGGAGCGGGAAGCCGAGTACCTCAGGCGAGAACGATCGCTCGTACGACAGGAAGACGCCGGTCTGTTCGAGTCGAGCCATCCGGGCCTGGATGGTGTTGCGCGACAGGCCGAGGCGTTCGGCGAGCGAGACGACCGTTGTGCGCGGGTCTTCGGACAGGACACTCAGCAGTTCGAGGTCTACACGATCGAGGGCGGACATAGTGCCAAACCATAGCAGGTGCGCACGCTCCGAATTGCGCAACATGCTCAAGCGTGGCGTAGATGCTTGAGCGTGCTGACAAACGGACGTACCCTCGAACTAACCGATGAAGACGTCGGTGCACGGCGTGAACGTCCCCACAAGGGACACACACGACAGGAGGACGAAGATGTCATCGCAGACCACTCCGATCGCAGACACAGCGCAGGATCTTGAACTCGCCGAGCGGCTTCTCGCCCCGGACGGAACCCGACTCAGCAACCCCGAGCTCGACCCGTTCGTCGCCGATGTCGATCCAGCACAACTGCGCTCGCTCCACCGCGACATGGTGATCCTGCGCCGCATCGACGCCGAGGGCGTCGCTCTGCAGCGGCAGGGACAACTCGGACTGTGGGCTCCGTGCAACGGGCAGGAGGCCTCGCAGATCGGCACCGCCCGTGCGCTCGACCCGATCGACTTCGTCTTCCCGAGCTACCGCGAAACCGGTGTGATCTACGCTCGCGGCGCCCAGCCCGGCGATTTCGTCCGCGTCTGGCGCGGCGAGGAGGGTGCTCCGTACGACCCGATGCAGATGCGGGTCGCTCCGCTGCAGATCATCATCGGAGCGCAGTCGTTGCACGCCGTCGGCTACGCGATGGGCATCAAGCACGAGCAGGCCCCCGAGGTCGCCGTCACATACTTCGGCGACGGCGCCACCAGCCAGGGCGACGTCAACGAGGCGATGGTGTTCGCCGCGTCGTACCAGGCGCCGGTCGTTTTCGTCTGTCAGAACAACCACTGGGCGATCTCCGAGCCGGTCGCACTGCAGTCGCAGTACCCGATCTCCGGCCGAGCGCCCGGTTTCGGCATCCCGAGCATGCGTGTCGACGGCAACGACATCCTCGCCTGCATGGCCGCCATGCGCTGGGCGCTGAACCACGCGCGCTCCGGAAAGGGTCCCGCGTTCATCGAGGCCGTGACCTACCGGATGGGCCCGCACACGACGTCCGACGATCCCACCCGGTACCGCGACCCGGCAGAGCTCGAGTCGTGGAAGACGAGGGACCCGATCGCCCGTGTCGAGTCGTACCTGCGCAGCCTCGGCGAGATCGACGACGAGCAGATCGCCGCAGCGCACGCCGACGCCGACAAGATGGCCCGCGAGATGCGCGCCGAATGCCTGGGCATGGTCACCCGCGAGCCGCTCGCCGTCTTCGACGGCGTGTACGCAGAGCCGCACTGCGGCATCGACCGCCAGCGCGACGAGTACGCCGCGTACCTTGCGACTTTCGAGGAGGCCTGAGATGACGCAACTCACCCTCGGCAAAGCACTGAACGCCGGCCTTCACCAGGCCATGCATGATGACGACAAGGTCGTCATCATGGGGGAGGACATCGGCAAGCTCGGTGGCGTCTTCCGGATCACCGACGGGCTCCTCGACGAGTTCGGCGCCGCGCGAGTCATCGATACGCCGCTCGCCGAGTCGGGCATCGTCGGCACGGCGGTCGGTCTGGCCTACCGCGGCTACCGCCCCGTGGTCGAGATCCAGTTCGACGGCTTCGTGTATCCCGCGTTCGATCAGATCGTGTCGCAGGTCGCGAAGCTGCACTACCGCACGCAGGGCCGCGTAAAGATGCCGATCACGATCCGCATTCCGTGGGCCGGCGGCATCGGGGCGGCCGAGCACCACTCCGAGTCCCCTGAGGCCTACTTCGTGCACACGGCTGGACTCCGCGTCATCACCGTGTCCAATCCGCAGGATGCCTACCGCTGCCTTCAGCAGGCCATCGCCTCGGACGATCCAGTGGTCTTCTTCGAGCCCAAGCGCCTGTACCACCACAAGGGCGAGGTCGATCTGGACGCCCCGCTCGCCGACGCGCCTCCGATGGGGCTCGCGCACGTCGTCCGGGAGGGCACCGACGCCACCGTAATCACTTACGGTGCCATGGTCACGACGGCGCTCGATGCGGCGGCCGCAGCCGAGGACGAAGGCCTGTCGCTCGAGGTCATCGATCTGCGCTCGATCTCGCCGGTCGACTACGGCACGGTGGCGGCATCCGTCCGTCGAACCGGCCGTGTCGTCGTCGCACACGAGGCCTCTCGCGAGGCCGGTGTCGCGGCTGAGGTCATCGCGAGCATCACCGAACGCTGCTTCGAATACCTGGAGTCCGCTCCGGTGCGCGTCACAGGGCACGATGTGCCGTACCCGCCGGCGAAGCTCGAGAAGTTCCATCTGCCGGACCTGGACCGGATCCTGGATGCCGTCGACCGCGTCCTCGACCGTCCCAACAGCCTGACGGGAGCCGAGTCATGATCCAGGAGTTCCGCCTCCCTGACCTCGGTGAAGGTCTCGCCGACGCCGAGATCGTCCAGTGGCTCGTCGCCCCCGGCGACACCGTCACGCTGAACCAGACGCTTGCAGAGGTCGAGACGGCCAAAGCCGTCGTCGAGCTGCCATCGCCTTATGACGGAACAGTGACGACGCTGCATGCAGAAGCCGGTGAGACCGTCGACGTCGGCGCTCCACTGATCGAGTTCGACGTCGCGGGTGACGAGCCGGCGACGGGTCCGGGCGAGGATGCCGCTGCCAAGGAACCGGTCGAGGACGCGGCGGAGGAGAAGACGCCCCCGAACCTCGTCGGCTACGGCGCCGCGCCCTCCAGCAAGGCCCGCCCTGCACGTCGCGCCCGTCGTGGCGCCGCAGCGTCCGTCGCCGCCGACACCGCCGTCCTGGAAGCAGCACCGCACGATGCGCTGCCGGAGACCGCCGCTGCCGCCGCGGTCGGCGAGCGGCCCCGCTCGACACCGCCGGTCCGCGCCCATGCCAAGCGACGTGGCGTCGACATCGCGCTCGTCGCGGCTGAGGTCGGCGATCGGGTCATCACGCGCGACGACATCGACGCGTACGCCGAGCGCGTGGGCGGACACGTCGAGGTGCAGGCGGCTCCTGCTGCGCAGCCGACTCTGTTCACCGGCTCGACGGAGCGCGAGACGCGGATCCCGATCCGCGGCGTCCGCAAGCACACGGCCGCAGCGATGGTGCAGAGCGCGTTCACGGCACCGCACGTGACGACGTTCCACACGGTCGATGTCACGGCCACGATGGATCTCATCGCGAGCCTCAAGGCCGACCGCTCGCTCTCCGAGCACAGAATCGGACCCCTGGTCGTCGTCGCGAAGGCCGCGTGCCTGGGGCTCAGTCGCACCCCGGGTCTGAACTCCCGCTGGGACGAGGAAGCGGGTGAGATCGTTCAGCCGCACTACGTCGATCTCGGCATCGCGGCAGCGACCGAACGCGGCCTGATCGTGCCGAACATCCGCGATGCTGATCGCATGACGCTGCCGCAGCTGGCCGATGCGCTCGGTGCGCTGACGCAGACCGCGCGGTCGGGCAAGACGTCGCCGGCCGACCTCGCCGGCGGCACGTTCTCGATCACAAACATCGGCGTGTTCGGAATCGACGCAGGCACGCCGATCCTGCCGCCAGGGCAGTCCGGCATCCTGGCTGTCGGCGCTGTCCGGCGGATGCCCTGGGAGTACCGCGGAGAGATCGCCCTGCGCCAGGTCATGACGCTGAGCCTCTCGTTCGATCACCGCATCGTGGACGGCGCCGAGGGCGCGCGCTTCGTCAAGGACGTGGCCGACATCCTCGAGGAGCCCGGCCGCGCCATGCTGCTGGGGTGAGCGCAGGCGATCCTCAGGCGATGAGCGCAGCGTGCGCCATCGCGCTGAGGATCGCCGCGGTCGACTTCTTCGAGCGTGTGGCGCTTCGGGTACTGTGCGGCGTGGAGTTGATCAGGCCGAAGCACGCCTGAACGCGCAGCCGCAGTTCGTCCGCCGGCGCATTGTGCAGCGGCGAGAGTGCCGAGATCCACATGTCGATGTACTCGCGCTGCAGCCGGCGCACGTCGGCACGGTCCTCATCGGAGAGATGCGCGAGGTCCCGGTCCTGCACGCGGATCACGTCGGCGTTCCCGAGGGCGAAGTCGACGTGGAAGCCCACGAGCGCCCGCATCCGATCCTCGGCGCTCTGCTCCTCCTCGGCGACGCGCAAGCCCCCGCTGACGAGGTCCTCGCTGACCTTGATGAGGACGGCGCCGAGCAGCGCCTGCTTTCCGCTGAAATGGCGGTACACGGCTGGGCCGGAGACGCCGACGGCCGCGCCGATGTCCTCCAGGCTCACGCCGGAGTATCCGCGCTCCGCGAACAGGCGTGCCGCTTCGGTCAGGAGCGCATCGGCGCGCTCGGCCTTCGCACGATCCCTGGCGGTGAGAGGGCTTGTCATTTCAGTTAACGCTCGCTAACCTAAATTATCGGGTTAGTGAACACTAACCGAAAACGTGCGATGGATGCCACCACGTGAGTCGAGGAGGACGACACGATGTCAGTGACACAGCAGTCGCTCGCGGCCGAGCTGCATGC
Organism: Microbacterium sp. Bi121; assembly: GCF_918698005.1. Taxonomy (GTDB): domain Bacteria; phylum Actinomycetota; class Actinomycetes; order Actinomycetales; family Microbacteriaceae; genus Microbacterium. The sequence continues at coordinate 171,904 of NZ_CAKKLJ010000005.1, read as the reverse complement.
GCGCTTGGCCGTAGCGGCCGCCGGGGGGCCGGAGTCGTCGCGCCAGCGCCACGTGGCCAGGGGCAAGCTCCTGCCACGCGAGCGCATCACAAGAGTCCTCGACGAGGGGAGTCCGTTCCTCGAGGTCGCTCCGCTCGCCGCTGACGGCCTGTACGGTGGCGAGGTGCCGGCAGCCGGCGTGATCGCCGGCATCGGGCTCGTCCACGGGCGGCACGTCATGGTGCTGTGCAACGATGCGACGGTCAAGGGCGGCAGCTACCTGCCGATGACCGTGAAGAAGCATCTGCGCGCACAGGAGATCGCGATCGAGAACCGTCTCCCGTGCCTGTACCTCGTCGACTCCGGGGGAGCCTTCCTCCCCAAGCAGGACGAGGTGTTCCCGGATCGGGACCACTTCGGACGCATCTTCTTCAACCAGGCGCGCATGAGCGCCGAGGGGATCCCGCAGCTCGCGGCCGTCCTCGGATCGTGCACCGCTGGTGGCGCCTACGTGCCGGCGATGAGCGACGAGACGGTGATCGTCCGCAATCAGGGAACGATCTTCCTCGGCGGCCCGCCGCTCGTGAAGGCCGCGATCGGCGAGGTCGTCACGGCCGAGGAACTGGGCGGGGGAGAGCTGCACGCTCGACGCTCCGGCGTCGTCGACCATCTCGCCGAGGATGACGAGCACGCCCTCGAGATCCTCCGCGATATCGTGCAGACGCTGCCGGCCCCTGCTCAACCGGCCTGGGAGGTGACGGCATCCAGGGCACCTGACGACGAATCCAGTCTGTACGACGTGGTCCCCGTCGACGTGAACGCCGCCTATGACGTGCACGAGGTCATCAGCCGGCTCGTCGACGGCGACTCGTTCCGCGAGTTCAAGGCCGAGTACGGCACGACGCTCGTCACGGGATTCGCGCGCCTGCACGGGCATCCGGTCGGCATCATCGCCAACAACGGCGTGCTCTTCAGCGAGTCCGCACTCAAGGGCGCGCATTTCATCGAGCTGTGCGACCAGCGCGGCATCCCCCTGCTGTTCCTGCAGAACATCACCGGCTTCATGGTCGGATCCGATGCCGAGGCCGGCGGCATCGCGAAGGACGGCGCCAAGATGGTCACCGCCGTCGCCACAACACGCGTCCCCAAGCTCACGGTGATCATCGGGGGCTCGTTCGGTGCGGGCAACTACTCGATGTGCGGCCGTGCGTACTCGCCGCGCTTCCTCTGGACGTGGCCGGCGAGTCGCATCTCGGTGATGGGCGGGAACCAGGCGGCGTCCGTACTGGCCACCGTCAAGGAGGACCAGCTGACCGCCCGTGGCGACTCGTGGAGCGCCGACGAGCGTACCGCCTTCGAAGAGCCGATCCGCGCCCAGTACGAGAACCAGGGTGAGCCCTACTACGCCACGGCGAGGCTCTGGGACGATGGCATCATCGATCCGGACGAGACCCGCGACCGCCTCGGGCTCGCACTCGACGTCATCGCCCGCAGCCCGCTGCCCGAACCGCGCTTCGGCGTCTTCCGGATGTGAGACCCATGACGACCTTCGACACCGTCCTCGTCGCCAACCGCGGCGAGATCGCCAGACGGATCATCCGCACCCTTCGGCAGCAGGGCCTGCGCAGCGTCGCGGTATACAGCGACGCCGACGCCGACGCCCCGCACGTCCGCGAGGCCGATGTCGCCGTACGGATCGGCCCCGCGCCGGCAGCCGAGTCCTACCTGGACGTGGACGCGGTCATGCGCGCAGCCCGCGAGACCGGCGCCCAGGCAATCCACCCCGGCTACGGCTTCCTGTCCGAGAGCGTGGCCCTCGCTCGGGCCTGCGCCGATGCCGGCGTGGTCTTCATCGGCCCGTCCACGCAGGCGCTGCAGATCATGGGCGACAAGGCCACGGCGCGAGAGCAGGTCGCAGCGCGCGATGTCCCCGTCGTCCCCGGCTTCGACGCGACCGGCCTGACGGACGGGCAGATCGCGGTCCGCGCTGCCGAGGTGGGCTACCCGCTGCTCGTCAAGCCCAGCGCAGGCGGCGGCGGCAAGGGCATGGAGGTCGTCGCGGATGAGGCGCATCTGGCTGCCGCCCTCGCCTCCGCTCGTCGCGTCGCGAAGGCGGCGTTCTCGGACGACGCGCTGCTGCTGGAGCGCCTGATCTCCCGTCCTCGGCACATCGAGGTGCAGGTGTTCGGCGACTCCTACGGCACAGTCGTCGCTCTCGGCGAGCGCGAGTGCACTCTACAGCGCAGACATCAGAAGGTCATCGAGGAGGCGCCGTCGGCCGGTCTGCCGGACGGAGTGCGCGAGCGGCTGTTCGACACGGCAGTACGTGCGGCGGAGAGCGTGTCCTACGTGGGTGCGGGGACAGTCGAGTTCCTCGTCGACGCGGATGCCCCCCAGGAGTTCTTCTTCATCGAGATGAACACGCGGCTCCAGGTGGAGCATCCGGTCACCGAAGCCGTCACGGGACTCGACCTCGTCGCGCTGCAGCTCGCGGTCGCGGCAGGAGACGCCCTGCCGGCTGTGCCGCCGGTCACCGGGCACGCTGTCGAGGCGCGCGTCTACGCGGAGTCGCCCTCGACCGGGTTCCTCCCCTCGACAGGTCGAGTTCTGCGCTTCGACGCGCCCTCCGGGGTGCGCGTGGATGCCGCGATCGAGACGGGCAGCGAGGTCAGCGCCTTCTACGACCCGATGATCGCGAAGGTCGTCGCCCACGGGACGGACCGGCGCTCGGCGCTGGAGCAGCTCGACGCGGCGCTGGCCGATGTCGTCATCCTCGGCGTCGAGACGAGCGTCGAGTTCTTGCGCATGCTCGTGACGAACGAGCGCGTGGTGGCAGGAGACCTCGACACCGGGCTGATCGAGACGCTGCTGCCTGTCGCCCCCGCGGTTGTCTCGCCCCGCATGGTCGACGCTGCGAGACTTGCTTTGCGGGGTGAGGATGCTGTTGCCAGCGCAAGTCTCGTCGCGCAAGGCAGTTCACGGGCGGGCGACGTGTGGGCGGCGCTGACGGATGCGGGGGCGCGGGAGGTCGCGTTCTTGACGGACGCGGGTGAACTGTTGGACGGACGGGCGGATGCTGAGACCGGGACCTCTGCCGAAGCGGATGCCGCCGGCATCGCTGCGGCCCGCGTCCCGGCGGCGATCGACGCGGACGGGGCGGTGTGGGTCAGCGAAGGCGGGCGATCCGTCCGGCTGCGCCCGCTGGATCGTCGGGCACGCATGAAGCATCGACTCGCGGCCGCCGGGCCGACCGACGCCGAGACGAGTCCAGAGGCTCGGGCTCCGATGCCGGGCAACGTCGTCGCCGTGCATGTGGACGAGGGGGCGGCCGTGGCGAAGGGCGAACCCCTCGTCTCGATCGAGGCGATGAAGATGGAGCATCCGGTGCTCGCGCCGCACGACGGCACAGTGCACCTCATGGTCGCCGTCGGCGATCAGGCACGGCGCGACCAGGTCGTCGCGACCGTGACAGAACACTCAGGACCCGCAGACAGCGAAGGAGCATCATGACCATCGATCTCACGGAGGAGGAGCTCGAGCTCAGCGCGATGGTGCGCGAGTTCGCCGACACCGTCGTCGCCCCGCAGGCGTACGAGGCCGACCGCACGCACACGCTGTCGATGGATGTCGTCGGCCAGATGGGCGAGCTGGGACTCTTCGGGCTCCCGTTCCCCGAGGAGGTCGGCGGTCAGGGCGGCGACTACATGGCACTGTGTCTTGCGATCGAGGGTCTCGGCCGGGTGGACCAGTCCATCGCGATCACGCTCGAGGCGGGTGTCAGCCTCGGCGCGATGCCGATCTTCCGCTTCGGAAACGACGCCCAGCGCGAGGAGCACCTGCCCGACCTGCTCGCCGGCCGGGCGATGGCCGGTTTCGGCCTCACCGAGCCCGAGGCCGGCAGCGATGCCGGTGCCACCCGGACCACCGCGCGCTTGGACGGCGACGAGTGGGTCGTCGACGGCTCCAAGCAGTTCATCACGAACTCCGGAACCCCGATCACGCGCTTCGTCACGGTCACCGCCGTCACCGGTGTGCACGACGGCCGCAAGGAGATCTCCACGATCATCATCCCGAACGGCACGCCCGGCTTCACGGTTGAGCCGGCGTACGACAAGGTCGGATGGCACGCCTCCGACACGCACCCGCTCACGTTCGACGGCGTCCGGGTGCCGGCGGGCAACCTCGTCGGAGAGCGCGGTTCCGGGTTCAAGAACTTCCTCAGCATCCTCGACGAGGGGCGCATCGCCATCGCCGCGCTCTCGACGGGCGCCGCCGAGGGATGCCTGGAGGCCGCCGTCGAGTACGCCAAGAGCCGCACGGTCTTCGGCGCCGCACTCAGCACGCGGCAGAACGCGCAGTTCACGCTCGCCCGGATGCGCGCACGGGTGCACACGGCCCGGCTCGCCTGGCACCACGCCGCACGACTGCGCGACGCGGGCAAGTCGTTCGCCGAAGCCGCTGCGATCGCCAAACTCGTCGCCGGCGACGCCGCGATGGACAACGCACGCGACGCCACCCAGATCTTCGGCGGCAACGGCTTCATGAACGAATTCTCCGTCGGTCGGCACTATCGTGACTCGAAGATCCTCGAGATCGGCGAGGGGACGACAGAGGTGCAGCTGCTGGTGATCGCACGCGGATTGGGGCTCATGTGACCGACACGGGTTCAAAAGAGATCCTCCAGCGCGGCCTGTACTTCGAGGAGTTCGAACTCGGTGCGCGATACCTGCATCGTCCTGGTCGCACGGCCACCGAGGCCGACAACGTTCTGTTCACCACGCTCACGATGAACACACAGGCGCTGCACCTGGACGCCGCGTTCTCGGCGTCGCAGGAGTTCGGTCAGCGTCTGATGAACTCGATGTGGACGCTGTCGACCATGGTCGGATCATCCGTCGCCCAGCTCACCCAGGGTACGCTCGTCGCCCAGCTCGGGCTCGGGGAGATCGCCTTCCCGCACCCCCTTTTCGCCGGTGACACGCTGTACACCGAGAGCGTCATCACGGAGAAGCGGCTGTCGAAGTCGCGTCAGGGGCAGGGCATCGTCACGATCGCCCACACCGGGCGCAACCAGGACGGCGTCGTCGTCGCCACGGCCACGCGTACGACGCTCATCCACTGCACACCGCAGGAGGACGGATGACTTTCGACGCCGGGCCCGCCCTGCTGTTCTGCCCCGGCGACCGACCGGAACGCTTCGCGAAGGCCGCTGAACGCGCGGACGCCGTGATCCTCGATCTGGAGGACGCCGTGTCAGCGGATGCGAAGGCCGACGCCCGGGCGTTCGTCGCGGCATCCGATCTCGACCCGGCACGCGTCATCGTGCGCGTCAATGCGCCGGACACGGCGGACTTCGTCGCAGACCTCGCGATGCTCGCCGGCTCTCCGTTCCGTACGGTGATGGTCGCGAAGACGGAGGACCCGGCCGCGCTCGATGTCTTCGACGCGACGTACTCGGTCATCGCGCTGTGCGAGACAGCGCGCGGTGTCAGTGCGGCCGACCGCATTGCCGCCCACGATCGAGTGATCGCTCTGATGTGGGGCGCCGAGGACCTCGTCGCCTCGCTCGGAGGCACCTCGAGCCGGTACAGCGACGGGCGCTACCGCGACGTCGCCCGGTACGCCAGAGCTCGCGTCCTGATGGAAGCAGGCGCTCACGGCAAGGCGGCGATCGACGCCGTGCACATCGACATCGACGACGCCGCAGGACTCGCGGCAGAGGCGGTGGATGCCGCGGCCTCCGGTTTCCGCGCGACGGCGTGCATCCACCCGGGTCAGGTCGCGACCATTCGGGAGGCCTACGCGCCGGATGCCGAAACCCTGGCCTGGGCGCGCGACGTGCTGGCAGCGGCCGAGGGGGAGCGCGGCGTGTTCCGCTTCCGCGGACGGATGATCGACGAGCCGTTGCTGCGACACGCACGTTCCGTCGCGGCGCGCGGGGTCTAGTCCCTCCGGCGGCTAGATCGCGACAGGGTCCAGCAGCCGCAACAGCCCCGGCCCCGCCTCGAACCGGTGCAGGGAGCCGTTGCGCAGCACGTCCCCCTCGCGCGGCAGCGTGCCGCCCGATGCGTGGCCGAGCAACGAGCGGATCACACCGCCGTGCGTGACGACGATGATCGACTCCGCAGTCGGCGCCGAACGACGCCTGGACCCCCGGGCGATCACGTCGAGTGCTCCCAGTGCACGGTCGCGGACGACGTCGAGGCTCTCGGCGCCTGAGGGCGCGGAGTGCCAGTTCTCGAACCGCTCGAGGTACTCCTCGACGAGCATCCCCTCGCCCTCGCCGAACTCGCGCTCACGCAGGTCGTCGGCCAGCCCCGGAGCGTCGAGGCCGAGGTGTCCCGCGATGATCCGCGCCGTCTCGTGAGCGCGCACCAGAGGGCTCGCATAGATGGCGTGATGCGTCACCTCGCCGAGCAGTTCGGCGGCGGCGAGCGCATCGGCGCGGCCGGTCTCGTTCAGCGGGATGTCGGTCGACCCCTGGATGCGTCGCGCGAGGTTCCAATCGGTCTGACCGTGCCGGACGAGTGTGATGAGAGTCACGTGAGCAGCTCCTTGAGGGCCGGAAGCACGTCGCCTGTTCCGCCGGCCAGCACGGCGTGCGCCCACGGATCGGCGCGGGTCGGCTCGCGGTTGACGATGATGAGGGGGATGCCGCGTCTCCGGGCTCGTTCGACCAGCCGCACCCCTGAGTTCACGACCAGGGAGGAACCGGCGACGATCAGGGCATCGCTCCCGCGCAGCAGCGACTCCGCCGAGCGGAAGCGATCGGCCGGTACGAACTCGCCGAAGAAGACCACGTCGGGCTTCAGCATCCCGCCGCAGACCGTGCAGACGGGCACGATGAAGCCGTCGCTGCTCTCCGGCGCGACATCGCCGTCGGGGTTGAGCGCGATGTTCTCGGGAACAGTGATCCAGGGGTTGAGGTCTTCGATCTGTTCCGCGATGTCCCGGCGGTCGAAGACCTGACCGCAGTGCAGGCACAGGACTCGACGCATCGTGCCGTGCACCTCGACCACTCTGGTGCTCCCCGCGCGCAGGTGCAGACCGTCGACGTTCTGCGTGACGATGCCGGAGACGACGCCGTCGCGCTCCATCTCTGCGAGCGCGATGTGCCCGGAGTTCGGCTGGGCGGACGCGAACGCGCGCCAGCCCAGGTGCCCGCCGATCCAGTAGCGGCGTCTGGCCGCCTCATCGGCGAGGTAGCGCTGGCCCGTCATCGGGTCGGCGCGGGTGCGTGCGCCCTCGCCGCGGTAGGCGGGGATGCCGGAATCGGTGGAGATGCCGGCACCGGTGAGAACGGCGATGCGGCGGCCGCGGAGGAGTTCGGCGGACCTCTCGATGCCGGCTGACAGCTCGGCAGTGATCGTCGCGCTCACAGGACCTCCCCGACGAGTCTACGGTGCGGCGTCGCAGGCCGGGGCGTGCTGGCAGAGTTGAGGCATGCGCATCGAGCCCGTCGAGGACGCCGCCGACCCGCGGCTCGCCGACTACCGGAACCTCACCGACACCGTCCTGCGACGCGTGCAGGAACCGGAGGGCGGCCTGTACATCGCTGAGTCCGCGAAGGTCATCGAGCGCGCGATCGAGGCCAATCACATGCCGCGCTCGGTGCTCACGCAGGAGCGATGGGTGACGGGCCTCAAGGCGTTGCTCGCAGACGTCGACGTCCCGGTCTACCTCGTCCCGGATGACGTCGCCGAGCAGGTCACCGGATTCGCCGTGCACCGCGGCGCACTCGCGTCGATGCATCGCCCTGCCCTCCCGCGGCTGAGCGAGGTGCTGCGCGATGCACGGGTCGTCCTGGTGCTCGAAGACCTCATCGAGCACCAGAACGTCGGCGCCGCTTTTCGGGCGGCGGCCGGACTCGGTGCGGATGCCGTGATCGTGACGTCGCGCTGCGCCGACCCGTTGTACCGCCGCAGCGTCAAGGTGAGCATGGGCACGGTGTTCCAGGTGCCGTGGACGCGCATCGACGAGACGAGCGCTGGTCTCGCGGAGCTGCGTTCGGCAGGTTTCGCGATCGCGGCGCTGGCTCTCAGCGACGACGCGGTGCCGTTGGACGCCTATGCGGCGGACCGACCCGAGAAGGTCGCGCTTCTGTTGGGCACCGAGGGCGACGGGCTCTCGCACGCGGCACTGGAGGCAGCGGATGCGATCGTGACGATCCCGATGCGCGGGGGAGTGGACTCGCTCAATGTCGCCTCGGCTGCGGCCGTGGCCCTGTGGGCGCTCACGAGCAGCACGCGCTGATCACTTGTCGTCCGCGACGAGGAGCACCGGCGACGGCTCCGGCCGCTTCGCGGTGATGAGGTCACCCGACGACTGGTGCCGCAGCCGCCGCAGCACCCAGGGGACGAGGTGCTCGCGAGCCCATCCGAGATCCTCGGCGCGCGCTGCGCGCCACGTGCGCATCGGCAGCGGGTCCGGCTGCATCGCCTGCAGGCTGTTGGGCACGTTCAGGGCGCGCAGCACCATCCGGGCGACCTCGTGGTGGCCGAGCGCGTTGTAGTGCAGGCGGTCGTCGTCGAAGAAGCGCGTGTCCTGGACGGTCTTCAACGCCCACTGGTCGGCGACGATGCAGTCGTGTCGGTCGGCGATCGCACGCACGTTCTCGTTGTAGATGGCCACCTTGCCGCGGACCCGGCGGAACACCGGAGTGAAGCCCGTGTCGATGCCGGTGAAGAGGATGATCGCGGCGCCGGTGGACGCCAGACGCGAGACCGCGTCGTCGAGCTGGGATGCGATGTCGTCCGGGTCGGTTCCTGGACGGATCACATCGTTGCCGCCGGCGCAGATCGAGATGAGATCAGGGCGCAGAGCGACCGCCGGTTCGACCTGATCGGCGACGATCTGAGCGATGAGCTTGCCGCGGACGGCGAGGTTGGCGTAGGCGAAGTCATCGACCTGGGCGGCGAGCACCTCTGCGACGCGGTCAGCCCATCCACGGTTGCCACCAGGAGCATTCGGATCCGGGTCGCCGATCCCTTCGGTGAAGGAGTCGCCGACAGCCACGAACCGGCGCCACGGGTGCGATCCCTCGTTGGCGATGTACGGGGTCCTGGAGGTTTCTGGATCGGTCATCAGGCTCTCCTTCGACGTCTGCGCGGCCAGGAGTCGTGGTCGCGCAGAGATCGAGCCTACTCCGCGCCGCAGACGCCACCGGTGGGCGGCGAGCGATGTCTGCGACTGGGATTACCCTTGAGTCGATGCTCTCTCCGTCCTTCCCCCAGCGCGCCCCATGGGGGACGGCGGACAAGCTCCGCGCCTGGCAGCGGGAGGCTCTCGACCTCTATTTCGCGCGTGATCAGCGGGACTTCCTCGTCGCCGCGACCCCTGGCGCAGGAAAGACGACGTTCGCCCTCACGCTCGCCGTCGAGCTGCTGCGCATGGGCGAGATCAACCGCGTCATCGTGGTCGCACCGACAGAGCACCTGAAGACCCAGTGGGCCGATGCAGCCGCCCGCGTGCACATCCGGCTGGATCCCCGATTCCGCAACAGCCACTGGGCGCCATCGCGTCAGTACCACGGCGTCGTCGTCACGTACGCGCAGGTGGCGGCGAAGCCCTCGGTGCACCGGCACCTGACGGAGGACGCGCAGACGCTCGTGATCCTCGACGAGGTGCACCACGGCGGCGACGCGCTCAGCTGGGGCGACGGCATCCGCGACGCCTACGGGCCGGCGAAACGACGGCTGTCGCTGTCCGGAACGCCGTTCCGCAGCGATACCGCTCCGATCCCGTTCGTGACCTACGCGCCCGACGAGTCGGGCGCGCGCATCTCGACGACCGACTACGCGTACGGATACGGCCGTGCCCTTGCGGACGGCGTGGTGCGGCCCGTCCTGTTCCACATGTACTCCGGGAAGATGCGGTGGCGCACGAGCGCCGGCGACGAGCTCGAGGCGCACCTCGGGCAGGACAACACGAAGGACGTCACCTCGCAGGCCTGGCGCACGGCTCTGGATCCGGAGGGCGAGTGGATGCCGGCGGTGCTGTCGGCTGCGGACCGCCGTCTCACCGAGATCCGCAACCACGTCCCGGATGCCGGGGGACTGGTGCTCGCCACCGATCAGACGGTCGCACGCGCGTACGCGAAGATCCTGCACAGCATCACCGGTCAGCAACCTACGATCGTCCTCTCCGACGACGCCACGGCATCCGAGCGCATCGAGAAGTTCAGCGCGAACGATTCGCGCTGGATGGTCGCGGTGCGCATGGTGTCGGAGGGCGTCGACGTCCCGCGTCTCGCGGTCGGCGTGTACGCGACGTCGTCGTCCACGCCGCTGTTCTTCGCTCAGGCGATCGGCCGTTTCGTGCGTGCCAGACGCCGAGGTGAGGCGGCGAGCGTGTTCCTGCCGAACGTCCCCGTGCTGATGGGCCTCGCGAACGAGCTGGAGAAGCAGCGCGATCACGCGCTCGACCGGCAGAGCAAGGACGACGACGGACTCGAGGACTCGCTGTTGGAGAGCGCGAATCGCGAGGAGGAGGCGTCCGACGCGCTCACGCAGGAGTTCACCTATCAGGCGATCTCCTCGCTCGCGCACTTCGACAGGGTCGTGTTCGAAGGGCAGGAGTTCGGGCAGCTCGCAGAACCGGGGACGCCGGAGGAGGAGGAGTTCATCGGCATTCCCGGGCTTCTCGAGCCCGAGCACGTGCACGAGCTTCTCATGCAGCGGCAGTCGCGCCAGTCCAGACTCCGCGAGGCCAGAGAGGCGCAGACCGGGCCGGAGGCGGTCACGACGCTGCCGCAGCCCCTGCACCGCACTCTGCGCGAGCAGCGCCAGCTCCTCAACAGCCTCGTCGGCCTTTACGCACGGCAGGCGGGCGAGCCGCACGGTGCCGTCCATGCCGAACTCCGCCGCCTGTGCGGCGGTCCAGCGGTCGCACAGGCGACAGTCGCCCAGTTGCAGCAGCGGATCGATCTGCTCCGCAAGCGCGTCCGCTCGTAGCGCAGCCGGCACCGGCGAATCTCGAGCCCCTTAGGAGCCCCGAAATGCTGGCAATCCGGGCTTTTCGAGCAGGTCGCCGTGCCGCCGCAGATAGCGTGGATGTCGCCCGACGGCACCTACGCCACCCCGACTTGGAGGACTCATGAGTGCGCCTGCTCACGCAGAGCCGACCGCAGCGGACCGCAGACGCTGGGCACGCTACCTGGTCGAGGAACGCGCCGAGGGCCTCGTCTACCAGAAGCTCGCCGACAGCAAGGAAGGCGAGGAGAAGGAGATCCTGCAGAGCCTCGCCGATGCCGAGCGGCGTCACGAGCAGCACTGGCTCGATCTGCTCGGTGAGGAGCCGCAGCGCCTGCCCCGCGCCGGTATGCGATCCCGCCTGCTGGGCTGGATGGCCGGCCGATTCGGATCCATCTTCGTGCTGGTGCTCGCGCAGAGCGCCGAGGCACGATCGCCCTACGACACCGAGCTGTATGCGACACCCGCGATGCGCGCAGACGAGAAGATCCACTACGAGGTCGTCCGCGGTCTCGCGGCACGCGGCCGCCGGCGCCTGTCCGGGTCATTCCGCGCAGCGGTCTTCGGTGCCAACGACGGTCTCGTCAGCAACCTGGCGCTCGTCCTCGGCATCGGCGCGACCGGCGTCTCGTCGAGTTTCGTACTGTTCAGCGGCATCGCCGGGCTCCTCGCAGGAGCGCTCTCGATGGGGGCGGGGGAGTTCGTCTCCGTCCGCTCGCAGCGGGAGCTGCTGGCGTCGACCGAGGCCAACGAGGATGCCGCGCAGTCAGCCGGAGACCTCGATATCGACGAGAACGAGCTCGCCCTCGTCTATCGGGCGCGAGGCATGGATCAGGCCGAGGCGCTCACCCGCTCGCGTCGGGTCATCGCGGCAGCCCACGAGGGAGTGCGACGCACCGCTACTGGGCCCGTCCACGCGCACGGCGCCGGCAACGACCACGACATCGTGGGAAGCGACTGGACAGCTGCCCTGTCCAGCTTCTTCCTGTTCTCGTCCGGTGCGATCATTCCGGTGCTGCCGTGGATCTTCGGGCTGCAGGGGCTCACGGCGATCCTCGTCGCGCTGCTGCTGGTCGGCGTCGCGCTGCTGGCCACTGGTGCGACCGTCGGCATCCTCTCGGGCGGGCCGCCGCTGCGACGGGCCATCCGTCAGCTGGCGATCGGCTTCGGGGCCGCGGCGGTCACCTACGTCCTCGGCCTGGTGTTCGGCGTGGGCGCCGTGTGACACGAGCCGAAGCGGATACAAGAAAAGCCCCCATCAGGGGGCTTTTCTGTTTGTGCGCGGAGGGGGACTTGAACCCCCACGCCCTTACGGGCACTACGACCTCAACGTAGCGCGTCTACCATTCCGCCACCCGCGCAGGTGGTGAAGGTCGTTGCCGACCGAAGAGAAACGTTACCAGGTTTCGCGACAGCGGACGAACCAGGGCACCGCTCGGGCGTGCCGCACGCGCTTCGATAGCCTGGAGTCATGTCCGAGCCTCAGCTTCCGGAGGTCGTGCGCCTCGCGCAGGACCTGATCCGCATCGACACGTCGAACTTCGGCGGTGGGAACGCGAAGGGGGAGCGGGAGGCCGCGGAGTACGTCGGGGCCCACCTCGAGAGCCTCGGGCTGCAGACCGAGTACTACGAGCCGATCCCTCGGCGCACGAATGTGATGGCCCGAGTGCCCGGTCGCGATTCCCGCAAGCCGGCACTGGTCGTGCACGGCCACCTCGACGTCGTCCCCGCGATGGCCGAGGACTGGAGTGTCGATCCCTTCGCCGGCATCGTGCGCGACGGGATGCTGTGGGGCCGCGGCGCCGTCGACATGAAGAACATGGATGCCATGATCCTCACGTCCGTCGCGGAGATCCTGCGCGCGGGTGAGCAGCCGGAGCGCGACCTCGTCCTGGCGTTCTTCGCCGATGAGGAGAACGGGGGTGTGGAGGGCTCCTCTCTGGTCGTGAAGGAACGCCCTGAGTGGTTCGCCGGTGCCACGGAGGCGATCAGCGAGGTCGGCGGCTACTCGATCACCGTCGACGATCGTCGCGCCTACCTGCTGCAGGTGGGGGAGAAGGCGCTCATCTGGATCCGCCTCGTCGCCAAGGGGCGCGCCGGCCACGGCAGCCGCCTGCACGAGGACAACGCGATCATCAAGCTCGCCGAAGCCGTCGCCGCCATCGGGCGCACGCGGTGGCCGATCCGGCTCACCCCCACGACGACCGCACTGCTGCAGGGGCTGAGCGACCTCACCGGACGCCCGCTCGACGATCCGGATGCCCTGGCGGCAGCATCCGGCCCTGCTGAGGCCTTCCTGCGCTCGACGTTCCGCACCACGACCAACCCGACCGTCCTCACAGCCGGATACAAGCACAACGTCATCCCCGAACGCGCGGAGGCGCTCATCGACGTCCGCGTGATCCCCGGGACGGAGGACGACGTGCTGGACGAGCTGCAGCGCATCGTCGGCGACGACATCGCCATCGAGACCGTCGTGCGCGACATCGGCATGGAGACGCCCTTCGAGGGTGAGCTCGTCGAAGCCATGGTCGCGTCTCTCGGCCGCCACGACCCCGGCGTGCCCGTGATCCCGTACCTGCTCGGAGCGGGCACCGACAACAAGGCTCTCACGACGCTCGGCATCACCGGCTACGGCTTCGCGCCACTCCGTCTGCCGTCGGATCTGGACTTCACGGGGATGTTCCACGGGGTCGACGAGCGCGTCCCCGTAGAATCGCTTGTCTTCGGTCAGCACGTTCTGACCGATCTGCTGCGCACGTACTGACGCATCTCGCTCTACTCAGAAGGCCCCTCCATGCACCTGCTCGAAGCGCTGTTCCTCGGCATCATCCAGGGACTGACCGAGTTCCTCCCCATCTCGTCCAGCGCACATCTGCGGATCGTCGGAACGTTCACCGGCTCCGGAGAGGACCCGGGGGCGGCCTTCACCGCGATCACGCAGATCGGCACCGAGGCCGCCGTCGTAGTCTTCTTCTGGCGCGACATCGCCCGGATCATCGGGCACTGGTTCCGCTCGCTCGTCGGCAAGCTGCCGCGCAACGACCCGGATGCGCGCATGGGCTGGCTGATCATCATCGGCAGCATCCCGATCGTCGTCCTGGGGCTGCTGTTCCAGGATCAGATCGAGACCGTGCTGCGCTCGATGTGGATCGTCGCGATCATGCTCATCGCGTTCGGCATCCTGCTCGGCGTCGCCGACTACGTGGGTGCCAAGCGCCGCAGACTCGACCAGATCACCTACCCGCACGGCATCCTGTACGGGTTCGCGCAGGCGCTGGCCCTGATCCCCGGCGTCTCGCGCTCCGGCGGCACGATCACCATGGGGCTCTTCCTCGGCTACGAGCGCGCCGCGGCGGCCCGCTACGCGTTCCTCCTGGCCATCCCGGCCGTGTTCGGCAGCGGTTTCTTCCAGGTGTTCAAGAGCTGGGACGCTCCCGACCAGTACTTCACGATGGGCGAGACGGTCGCAGCGACCGGCATCGCATTCGTCGTCGCTCTCGGCGTGATCGCGTTCTTCATGAACTGGATCTCGAAGCACAGCTTCCTGCCGTTCGTGATCTACCGGATCCTGCTCGGCGTCACGCTGCTGATCCTGCTCGGCACCGGAGTGATCGCGGGGTAGGTCGGGCTAGCGTTTGCGGTCGCCCGGCCCGTCGTCGCGGCGACGCAGGTAGCGTTCGAACGCCTGCGCGATGGCGTCGCCGGATGCCTCGGGGGAGTCCCAGGTGTCGCGCGTGCGCTCCAGCTGGTGGATGTACTCGGTCATCTCCTCGTCGTCCGCCGCGGCGGCGTCGATAGAGGCCTCCCACGTGGCGGCATCCGTTCGGAGCCCCTCGCGGGGCATGTCGACGCCGGTGAGCTCTTCGAGCCGGTCGAGGAGTGCGAGCGTGGCCTTCGGAGACGGAGCCGCCGAGGCGACGTAGTGCGGGACGCTCGCCCACAGTGTGGCCGTCGGGATGCCCGCTCCCTCCGCGAAGTGCTCGATGACGCTCAGGATGCCGACCGGCCCCTCGTAGAGCGAGCGCTCCAGCCCGAGAGCCTCTCGCACCTGCTCGTTCGAGCTCGCGGCGAAGATCGAGATCGGGCGGGTATGCGGCACATCCGAGAGCATCGCGCCGAGGAAGATGAACCCGGTGATGTCATCGCGAAGCGCGACATCGATGAACTCGTTCGCGAACGCCTGCCAGGTTCTGGCCGGTTCGACGCCGGTGAGGAGCCAGAACTCCGGTGCGCCGTCCTCTGCGTCACCGCGCGGGCGCCACAGGGACGCCTCGGGCCAGCGCAGGTCGCGCTTGCCGGAGGCATCCATCTTGGATGAGGGGCGCGTGTACTGGTAGTCGAAGTACAGCTCAGGATCGACGGAATGGACGACCTCGTAGTCTCCGCTCTCGCGCAGCGCTTCGATCGCGCCACTGGCGGCCTCGCCGGCGTCGTTCCACCCGTCGAAGGCCACCACGACGATGCGGTCTCCGAGTGCATCCATGCGGTTCTCCCTTCGACGACGGACTTCGGCTATCCCTCCAGGCTAGTCCGCGCTCGGCCGACGCGGCGTACCGCCCCGGATACGATGGTCAGGTGACTCACAAGCCGCAGGCAGTCCTCTGGGACATGGATGGAACACTGGTCGACACCGAGCCGTACTGGATGGCAGCGGAGACGGCGCTGGTCGAATCCTTCGGCGGCACCTGGAGCCACGAGCAGGCTCTGCAGCTGGTCGGAAGCGGGCTTCACGAGAGCGCCGAGATCCTGCGGGCCGCCGGGGTCGACATGGATGCCGACGCGATCGTCTCGCACCTCACGGACGCCGTGCGCGAGCTTCTCGAGACGCAGGGCGTGCCGTTCCGCCCTGGTGCGCGCGAACTGCTGCGCGATCTGCAGGTCGCGGGGATTCCCAGCGCACTGGTGACGATGTCGCTCGGCCGCATGGCCCGCAGCGTCATCGATCTCATCGATTTCCCCGCGTTCGACGTCGTCGTCCCCGGTGATGAGGTCGACTATCCCAAGCCGCACCCCGAGCCGTATCTGAAGGCTTCGAGGCTTCTCGACATCGACATCGCCGACGCTCTCGTCATCGAGGACTCGCCCACCGGTCTGCGAGCCGGCATCGCCTCGGGGGCCGTGACCCTCGGCGTGCCGCACATCGTCCCGCTGGACGGTCTGGGCGCGCACGCCCTCTGGCCGACGCTCGAGGGCCGCACGGCCGGCGACATCGTCGATCTGTACGCGGCCGTCACGAGCGTGGAGGTCGGACGATGAGCACCACGGCACGGCCGAGCGGCCCCTTCCGCGAGGGCGATCGCGTGCAGCTGACCGGGCCCAAGAACAGGCTGCACACGATCACGCTCGCTGCAGACGGCGAGATGCACACGCATCACGGCGTCCTGTTCCACCGCGACCTCATCGGCCTGGCCGACGGGTCCGTCGTGACGAACAGCTCAGGGCACGAGTACCTGGCGCTGCGCCCGCTGCTTCGCGATTTCGCGATGTCGATGCCGCGCGGCGCGGCGATCGTCTACCCGAAGGATGCCGCGCAGATCGTCATGCAGGCCGACATATTCCCCGGTGCCACCGTCGTCGAAGCCGGCGTCGGGTCCGGTGCGCTGTCGCTGTCGCTGCTGCGCGCCATCGGCCCGGCGGGGCGTCTGGTCTCATTCGAGCGACGTGATGACTTCGCCGAGGTCGCGCGTTCGAACATCGAGACCTTCTTCGGCGGGGCGCCCGACACCTGGGAAGTCGTCGTCGGCGACCTGCTGCACGCTCTTCCGGAGACCATGCCGGCCGGCAGCGTCGACCGCGTCGTGCTCGACATGCTCGCCCCGTGGGAGGTCATGGATGCCGTCGCTGAGGCGCTGACGCCGGGGGGAGTGGTGCTCTGCTACGTCGCCACCGCGACGCAGCTCTCGCGGGTCGCGGAGTACATCCGCGGCACCGGACTCTTCACCGCCCCTGACGCGTCGGAGACCATGGTCAGAGGCTGGCACGTCGAGGGGCTGGCCGTGCGCCCCGATCACCGCATGGTCGCGCACACCGGCTTCCTGCTCACGGCGCGGCGGCTCGCTCCGGGGACGATCGCCCCCGAGGTGAAGCGTCGTGCGTCGAAGTCGAGCTACGGCGACGAGGATGTCGAGCTGTGGACCCCCGGCGCCGTCGGCGACCGGGACATCACGGACAAGAACCTGCGCAAGCGCGCCAGAGAGGCCGCCAAGGCCGCCGAGGGTGCACGTCGCGCCGCCGCGTCGCGCGACGTCGATCACCGATCGGAATAGACTGGAGCGCGTGCGTAAAACCTCAGCCGCTCTGGCCACTCTCGCCCTCGCCGCCCTCGCCCTGACGGGCTGCACGGCAGGGCCCGCGTACGACGGCGTCGCCTGCGATCGAGCAGGGGCCGGCAGCGGCATCGAGGACCTCGCCAACCTCTCCGGCAAGGTCGGCACGAAGCCCGACGTCGAGCTGTTCACGCCCGTCGGCGGGGACACCAGCGCGTTCGGCGACGCCGTGGTCGGCGATGGACGCGCACTCACGTCGCCGGGGCAGAGCGCCGTCATCGAGTTCTCGCTCTTCTCGGGCGAGACCGGCGACCCGATCGCCAGCACGGCCTACGACGCCGAGAAGGCGCAGCTCGCGAGCGTCGGCTACTGGGCGCAGACCGTTCCCGCGTTCGGCACGGCGCTCGAGTGCGCGACCGAGGGCTCACGAGTCGTAGCCGCCGTCACGCCGGAGGACTTCGGCCCTCAGAACCTCACCGGCTTCGGCCTGGCCGAGGATGAGTCGGTGGTCGCCGTCTTCGATGTCGTCAAGGTCTACCCGAGTCGAGCAGAGGGCGCGCTGCAGTACAACGACGCCGCCGGCATGCCGACGGTGGTCCGTGCGCCGGACGGGCGCCCGGGCATCATCGTCCCCGACAGCGCTGCGCCGAAGGATCTGACCGTGCAGACCCTCATCAAGGGCGACGGGGCGAAGGTCGCCGACGACGACAGCATCCTCGTCAACTACACCGGAGTCACGTGGGACGACCGCACCGTCTTCGACTCGTCGTGGGACCGCGGAACCGCTGCGACGTTCGACATGACCGCGGTCATCCCCGGCTTCACGCAGGGGCTGGCTGGCCAGACCGTCGGCTCTCAGGTGCTCATGGTCATTCCCTCCGAGCTCGCCTACGGCGAACAGGGCAGCGGAGCCGTCCCGCCGAACGCGGACCTCGTGTTCGTGGTCGACATCCTCGGCATCGATCCTCCGGCCTCAGCGCAGCAGTGATGGCAGCCCGAATCCCCCCGGAGGAGCGTCAGACGAATCTCGTCGTGGCGCTGATGGCCACGGAGATCGGGCTCACCAAGCAGCAGATCCTCGACAGTGTGTCCGGCTACCGCCAGCGCGCGGAGACCGGCGTCAGGATGGACGCGCTCGAGAAGATGTTCGAGCGCGACAAGGACGAGCTGCGCGCGCTGGGCGTCCCGATCGAGACGATCGGTGACTCCAGCGACCCGAACGATCTTCGTGAGGCTCGGTATCGCATCCCGAAGGCCGAGTACGACCTCCCGGAGGACATCTCGTTCAGCCCGGCGGAGCTCGCCGTCCTGCAGCTCGCCGGCAGCGTGTGGAGCGCGGAATCCGCCTCAGCCGACGCACAGGCCGGCGTACGCAAGATCCGCGCGCTCGGCATCGACGGCGACGAGCCGATCATCGGATTCGCCCCGCGGATCACGCCGCGCGAGAACAGCTTCGCGCCGCTCCAGTCCGCGATCGAGGATTGCCGCGTGGTCGCGTTCGACTATCTGAAGCCGGGGGAGGCGATGCCGCGCCGGCGGACCTTCGAACCCCTGGCCCTGCTGGACTTCGAAGCCCGTTGGCACGTCTATGGAATCGACCAGGATGCCGACGACGAGCGCACGTTCCTGCTCAGCCGCATCGTCGGCGATGTCACCGTGACGCGCACGTCCTTCGCCCCCGGGCTCCGTGACGGAGCGGGCGAGCGTGCTCTCGCCGGTCTCAACGCGGTCGCCGCGCGAAACTCCGCGCTGGTCGAGATCACGCCGGGCACGGAGGCGGCCCTGCGTCTGGGCCGCCGCGCGCGGGCCGAGAAGCAGGGGTTCAGCGTGCCCTTCGTGGATCTGCACATCTTCGCCGACGAGCTGGCCTCGTACGGGCCGGAGGTTCGTGTCGTCGAGCCCGCGGTGCTGCGGGATGCCGTGATCGAGCGACTCGCTGCCATCGTCGCGGCACACGGAGCGGGGGAGTGATGGCGGACAAGCCCAAGACACCGCTCGCGGCCGATCGGGTGCGCGCCTACCTGACGCTGGTGCCGTACCTGCTTGAGCGTGGGCAGGTCTCGCTGGAGGAGGCCGCCAGGGAGTTCGACGTGTCGACCGCCGAGATGCGGGGCATGGTCGAGAAGCTCACGGTCATCGGGCTGCCCGGTGACAGCGGGTACTGGCAGCAGCCGCACGAGCTCTTCGACATCAACTGGGATCTCCTCGATGAAGAGGACGTCATCGAGATCACGAACGACGTCGGACTCCGCCGCGTGCCGCGCTTCACCGCGCGCGAGGCGGCCGCACTGCTCGCAGGCCTGCAGCTCGTGGCATCCGTTCCCGCAGTCTCCGACTCGGGGCTGGTGGCCGGCCTGCTCGCGAAGCTCGCGCGCGCTGCGGCGAATGCCCCGGCTGATGTCGTCATCGCTCCGAGCGCGGTCGACGAGGTGCGCGACGCCGTCGCGGACGCGCTCCGCGACGGTGTGGCCGTGTCGTTCCGCTATCAGGCGCCGGATGCCGCGCCCACGACCCGCACCGTCGACCCTGTTCAGGTGCTGATCACGAACGGTCAGTGGTATCTGCAGGGCTGGTGCCATCTGCGGAAGGCGATGCGCACCTTCCACCTCGACAGGGTCAGCGAGCCGGTTCTGACCGACATTCCGATCACGCATGCCGATGCGCCCGTACCAGAGGGTTTCGGGGGAGAGGGCGACGACCCGGAGGTCACCGTGCGGCTGCCGCACCGCCTCGTGCCTCTTCTCGGCGACTACGTCCGAGCAGACAACGCACGGGAGGACGGCGATGATGTCGTCGTTCGAATCCGGCTGTCCGACTCCCGAGCGATCAAGCGCGTCGCGGCTCGGTTCGGAGGTCAGCTCCAGGTCGTCGACCCGGACATCGCGCGCACCGCGACCCGGGAATGGGCTGCAGCCGGACTCGCGCTCTACGCGAACCCCTGACAAAGGATGCCCGGGTAGACTGCACGAAGACTTCAACCCCGGGAGGGAATCATGGCTGGATTGACCGGTTGGCACCTGCTCGTCCTCGTCCTCATCATCCTGCTCCTGTTCGGTGCGGCGAAGCTGCCGGCACTCGCGAAGAGCATGGGCCAGTCCGCCCGTGTCTTCAAGGGCGAGATGAAGGCGATGAAGGAAGAGGACGGCACACCGCAGCAGAATGCCGGCGACACCACCGCCGCATCCACGGTTGCTGAGCCCAGCACCACTTCGCAGCGGGCAGACGGCAGCGCCCCCAGCAGCCCGACCAGCTGACGACGGTGACCGCGATCGACAAGAAGTCGGCCGCGAGTGACAGACCACGCAATGAACGCCGTATGTCGCTCGGCGCCCACCTCGTGGAGCTGCGTCGACGGCTGATGATCTGCGCCGCGGCGCTCGTCGTCACGATGATCGTGGCGTTCTTCGTCACCGACCCGATCATCGACTTCATCACAGCCCCGGTGGAGGCGATAGCCGACCGTCATCCTGAGGTGATCGTCGGCCTCACGTTCTCCTCCGTGACGGCACCGTTCGATCTGCGCATGCGAATGGCGTTCTCGATCGGCATCTTCCTCGCGGCTCCCATCTGGCTGTGGCAGATCTGGGCCTACATCATGCCAGGGCTGACGCGCAAAGAGATCAAGTACACGATCGGCTTCGTGGCCGCAGCCATCCCGCTCTTCTTCGCCGGCTGCTACGTCGGCTCGCTCGTCGTGCCGCACGTGATCGAGCTCATGGCGGAGTTCACGCCCGAGGGCGCCAACAACCTCTACGAGGGAAAGCTCTACTTCGACTTCATCCTCAAGCTCATGCTCGTGGTGGGCGTCTCGTTCGTCCTGCCGGTCTTCCTCGTCGCCCTCAACCTGTCCGGCGTCATGACCGGTCGCGCGATCCTGAAGGGGTGGCGCGTCGCCGTACTCATCGCCTCGGTGTTCGCAGCCCTCGCGACGCCCGCGGCGGACGTGGTCAGCATGCTGCTGCTGGCCGGCATCCTGGTGGTCCTGTTCTTCGCGGCCGCCGGGCTGTCGATGCTGTTCGACCGTCGCAAGAAGAAGCAGATGGCGGCCGAAGGGCTGCTCCCGGACGCGGACGCATGAGCTCACCGGCCGAGCGCTACGCCGCCGCTCGAGACAGCGCTGCGCACCCGCACACCGCCGCGTTCGCCGCACGTCAGAAGTTCGATCTCGACCCCTTCCAGGTGGAGGGATGTCACGCACTCGAGCGCGGGCGCAGCGTCCTCGTCGCCGCACCCACCGGCGCAGGCAAGACCATCGTCGGCGAGTTCGCGATCCACCTCGCGATGCAGACGCCGGGTGACAAGGCGTTCTACACGACGCCGATGAAGGCGCTGTCGAACCAGAAGTTCCGCGAGCTCGTCGAGGTCTACGGCGCGGAGAACGTCGGACTGCTCACCGGGGACACGAACATCAACGGCAACGCCCGGATCGTCGTGATGACGACCGAGGTGCTGCGGAACATGATCTACGCCGGCTCCTCGGCTCTCACCGACCTCCGCTTCGTCATCATGGACGAGGTCCACTACCTCGCCGATCGGTTCCGCGGCGCCGTGTGGGAAGAGGTCATCATCCACCTGCCCTCCGCGGTGCGGCTCGTCTCGCTCAGCGCGACCGTCTCGAACGCCGAGGAGTTCGGCGACTGGCTCGACACCGTCCGGGGCGACACCGAGGTCATCGTCTCCGAGATCCGGCCGGTGCCGCTCGAGCAGCACGTCCTGGTGCGCGACGATCTGCTGCCGCTGTTCGACGACCGGGCGGGTATCGCCACGGCGACCGTCAACCAGGAGCTCATGCGCATCCGGTCGTTCACCGGGTCACGGTACGACAACAACAAGCGCGCGCAGTCGTACGTCAGCTCACGGCACGCCGGCAGGCAGAGCCCCCGCCCGCAGCGCGGCGGACGCCGCCCCGTGCGTGCATCGAACGCTCAGCGCATCGAGCGGATGGACCGCCCGGACGTCATCCAGCTGCTCGAGCGCACGAACCTGCTGCCGGCGATCTTCTTCATCTTCAGCCGCGTCGGGTGCGACGCAGCTGTGCAGCAAGTGCGACGCTCCGGCATCCGCCTGACTTCGCAGGAGGAACGGCGCGAGATCCGAGAGTTCGTCGAGGAGCGCACGCGCACCCTGCAGGATGAGGATCTCGGCGTCCTCGGCTACTTCGAATGGGTGGACAACCTCGAGCGGGGCGTGGCATCCCATCACGCCGGCCTTCTGCCCGCCTTCAAGGAGGTCGTCGAGGAGCTGTACCGTCGCAAGCTCGTCAAAGTGGTCTTCGCCACCGAGACTCTGGCGCTCGGCATCAACATGCCAGCGCGCACCGTGGTCCTGGAGAAGATGGAGAAGTTCAACGGCGAAGCGCGCGTGGCCATCACCTCGGGGGAGTACACCCAGCTGACGGGTCGCGCAGGGCGTCGGGGGATCGACGTCGAGGGCCACGCGGTCGTGCAGTGGACGGAGGGCATGGACCCTCAGGCCGTCGCCGCTCTCGCCTCCCGGCGCACGTATCCGCTGAACTCCAGCTTCCGTCCGACGTACAACATGGCCGTGAACCTCATCGACATGTTCGGTCGGCCGAGGGCCAGGCAGGTCCTGGAATCGTCGTTCGCCCAGTTCCAAGCCGACCGCGCGGTCGTCGGCCTGGCCAGACAGGTCCGCGAGGCGGAGGAGTCGCTGAACGGATACGTCAAGGCGATGACCTGCGATCACGGGGACTTCCTCGATTACGCCGGCATCCGACGTGAGCTGAGCGATCTCGAGAAGAAGAACAAGCAGGACTCCCACGGGCCGCGGGCCG
Source organism: Microbacterium sp. Bi121 (assembly GCF_918698005.1). GTDB lineage: Bacteria > Actinomycetota > Actinomycetes > Actinomycetales > Microbacteriaceae > Microbacterium. The sequence continues at coordinate 148,892 of NZ_CAKKLJ010000005.1, read as the reverse complement.
CCAGTGACAAGCGCCTCAAGAAGATCCAGTCCCTGCGCACCCGGATGCAGCGCCACGGATGCCATCGGTGCCCCGACCGCGAGGCGCACGCCCGCTGGGCCGAGCGGTACTGGAAGCTCAAGCGCGAGACCGATCGCACCCGTCGGCAGATCGAGAACCGAACGGGCACGGTGGCTCGTGTGTTCGACCGGATCGTCGACGTGCTCGCCACGCTCGACTACGTCACGGGAACCGGCGACGACACCGCCCTCACGGAGGACGGCCGCACGATGCGGCGCATCTACGGCGAGCGCGACCTGCTCGTGGCGGAGTCGCTGCGCCAGGGCCTGTGGACGGGGTTGGACGCCCCTTCTCTCGCCGCGATGGCATGCTGCCTCGTGTACGAACCGCGCCGCGACGAGGCGAACTCGGGGGAGCGGGGGCTCCCGCGCGGCGCTTTCCGTGCGGCGTTCGAGAAGACCACCGCCCTGTGGGCCGAGCTGGATGACCTGGAGCAGGCGCACAGCCTGCCAGGGTCCGAGCCGCTCGCGGCCGGTCTCGCCGGCGCCATGCACGCCTGGGCTCGTGGCGCCCTGCTCGATCGTGTGCTCGTCGACGCTGACATGGCGGCCGGCGACTTCGTTCGGTGGGCGAAGCAGACGATCGACCTGCTCGATCAACTGTCGATCGTGGCCGAGGATCTCACCGTGGCTCGTACGGCGAGGCAGGCGCTCGACGGCGTGCGCCGCGGCATCGTCGCGTATTCGACGATGTGAGAATGAGACGGATGCCATCGCCCTCTGCCGAGCCCTCGCGTCGGCCCCGTCCGCTGCTGCCGCTGTGGCTCGCCGTTGCGTCTGCGGCGCTGTCCGGGTGGCTGATGGATCTCGCATACCCGTCGGCGAACGCGTGGATCCTGGCGTTCCCCGCCGTCGCGCTCCTGCTTCTGGCTCTGACCGGGCGACAGTTCTGGGCCGCAGCGCTGGTCGGACTCGTCTACGGAGGCGTGTTCTTCTTCCTGCTGGTGTCGTGGACGTCGCGCTATCTGGGCGTGATCCCCTGGGCGGCGCTCGCCTCACTCGAGGCCGCGCTCACGGCTGTCGCGGTCACGCTCATCGCGCTGGCCTATCGCTGGCTGCCGCGCGCGTTCCCCGGCACGGCCGGCCGCCTGGTGCTGCTCCCTGCCGTCGTCGGAGCGCTCTGGGTGCTCAGAGAGCTGCTCCTCGGTTCGTGGCCGTACACCGGGTTCCCCTGGGCGCGCCTGGGGATGACGCAGTCCGAGAGTCCTCTCGCGACGCTGTCCTCCTGGGTCGGCGTGAGCGGCCTGAGCTTCCTGATGGTGTTCGCGGTCGCGATGCTGATCGAGAGCGTGAGGCTTCGCCTCTGGCGCCGTCCGCTGCGACTCGTCGCACCCGTGGTGATCATCGCTCTGCTGTTCGTGACCCCGGCGTTCCCCACGACGGATGCCGGCACCATGCGCATCGGCGCCGTGCAGGGCAACGGCCCCACGGGGTACTTCGATCATCGGGAGCCCTACGCGGTCGTCCAGGCGCAGACGGACGCCACGGAGCCCCTGTACGGCGAGGATATGGATCTGCTCGTGTGGCCGGAGGGCGGGCTCGGCGGCGACCCGTTCCAGGACAGTGCGCTGGCTCGCCGGATGACCCTGGTCGCCAACCGGGTGGATGCGCCGCTGCTCGCGAACGCCGCCACGGCGCGCGGCGACGAGTTCTTCAACACGTCGATGCTCTGGGAGCCCTCCGGCATCGCGGAGCAGACGCACGACAAGCGCTTCCCCGTTCCCTTCGGGGAGTACGTGCCCGATCGTGATTTCTACTACGCGATCGTCCCCGACCTCATCGGGTTGATCGGGCGCGAGTACTCTCACGGAACCAACGCACCCGTGATGGATGTCGACGGTGTGAAGATCGGCCTCGCCATCTGCTTCGACGTGATCTACGACCAGGTCATCGCCGAGGGCGTCACCGGCGGAGCTCAGGTGCTGGTGTTCCAGACGAACAACGCCGACTTCCGCGGCACCGACGAGAATCTGCAGCAGCTCGCCTTCGCCCGCATGCGCGCCATCGAGACCGGACGCAGCGTCGTCAACATCTCCACGGTCGGCACGAGCCAGATGATCACCCCTGAGGGCCGGACGATCGCCTCGTTGGACGCAGATGAGGCCGGAGCCCTGCTCGACGATGTCGAGCTTCGCTCCGGCCTCACCGCTGGTGTGATCCTCGGCCCCTGGATTCAGCAGGTGCTGATGTGGGGCGGATTGGGCGCGCTCCTGTTCGGGTGGTGGCGCGCCCGTGGTGGGAAGTGACCAGGGCCGTTAGGCGCCGATCTTCTCCCGAGTGGGGTCTTCACCCGCTCCGCGGCGTGCGCGGATGAACGCGAGGCGCTCCTCGAGCAGCTCTTCGAGCTCGGCGCGCGTGCGGCGCTCCATCAGCATGTCCCAGTGGGTGCGGGCGATCTTCTCGTCCGTCGCGTCCGGCGTGATGGTCTTGCCGTCGACGCTGAGCACGGCTTCGGCACCGCACGTGCGGCACTCCCACTTCTGCGGCGGCTCTGCGTCAGCGGCGAACATCAGGGTACTGGTGCTTCCGCACGTGTCGCACTTGTAGGTGGTCTCGCGGCGTTCCATGAAAACGACGCCCTCTTCGCTCTGTAGGCTCTGGGCGCCGAGTCGGATGCCGCGCAGGCTGCGATCTGCCATTTTGTGGTCCTCTCGTCGACCTCAGGTATACCGCTCTCGCCTGTGCGCGCGCTCAACGCACCAATGATCGCGCGGGTATTCACAGTCGAATCCCAGCCCTAGAGGGTAGGGCGTCAGTTGACGGTCTCGATGGCCACGTCGGCGCGGTCGGTGACGATGCCGTCGATCCCCGTGTCGACGAGCCGGCGCATGTCCTGCGGATCGTTGACCGTCCACACGTGGACCTCGACGTCGTGCCGATGCGCCGCGCGCAGCAGAGACGGCGTGAGGACTCGTACGGGCCCGTACCGCTCGGGGATCTGCAGCGCATCGATCTCGCGCAGCACACGAGCGGGGGAGAGGCGCAGCGCCGTCAGCAGCCTGACCCGCATCATGCTCGACCGGCCGGCCGACGTCGCCGGTCGCACGCTCGCACCGGCATCCATCACGGCGTCGACCGCCCGCCTGCGCCTCGCGTCCGAGAAACTGGTCAGCAGCACGCGGTGCGCGTGCGGAGCGACGATGCGGCCCAGGGGAGCGGCAGCGGCATCCGTCTTCACATCGATGTTGAATCGCGTCTCCGGGAACGTCTCGAGGAGTTCGGCCACGGTCAGCAGGCCACCGTGCGGTGCGAAGATCTCCACGAGTTCGGCGGTGCGCACCTGATCGATCCGGCGGGCGTCGCCGACCAGGCGCTCGAGATCGTCATCGTGGAAGAGGATGATGTCGCCGTCGGCGGTGACCTGACAATCCGTCTCGACGTACTCCGCACCGGCCGCGTGTGCAGTAGCGAACGCACCGGCGGTGTTCTCCCAGACGACGGGCCCTGTGCCCTCGAGCGATACCAGTCCGCGGTGTGCGAGAACCCGCGGATGCCGTGCCTTCGCGAAGTACGGGTGCGTCACGCGCCCGTCGTACCAGCCGGCGGCTGGCCGCCCGGGCGCGGAGTGAACGCCCCGCCGATGCCCTTGAGCGCCTCGGTGAGCTCGCTGGGGATGATCCACAGCTTGCTCGACTCGCTGTCGGCGATCTTGGGGAGCATCTGCAGGTACTGGTACGCGAGGAGCTTGTCGTCCGGCGCGCCCTGGTGGATCGAGGCGAACACGTTCTGGATCGCCTCCGCCTCACCCTGAGCGCGGAGGACGGCTGCCTGCTTGTCACCCTCTGCGCGAAGGATTTCAGCCTGACGCGCACCCTCTGCCTCCAGGATCGCGGACTGCTTGGTCCCCTCGGCGGTCAGGATCGCTGCGCGACGGTCGCGCTCGGCACGCATCTGCTTCTCCATCGAGTCCTGGATGGACAGGGGCGGGTCGATCGCCTTCAGCTCGACGCGTCCGACGCGGATGCCCCACTTGCCGGTCGCCTCATCGAGCACGACGCGCAGCTGGCCGTTGATGTTGTCGCGGCTCGTGAGCGCCTCTTCGAGGTTGAGGCCACCGACGACGTTGCGGAGCGTGGTGGTCGTCAGCTGCTCGACGGCGCCGAGGTAGTTTGCGATCTCATACGTGGCGGCGCGGGCGTCTGTGACCTGGAAGTAGACGACCGTGTCGATCGAGACGACGAGGTTGTCCTCGGTGATCACCGGCTGCGGCGGAAACGAGACGACCTGCTCGCGCATGTCGATCAGGGGCCGCAGACGATCGATGAAGGGCACCAGGATGTTCAGACCGGGCGTGAGGGTCTTGTGATAGCGCCCGAGGCGCTCGACGACGCCCGCCGTGGCCTGAGGGATGATGCGGATCGATCGCGCGACCGTCACCACCACGAAGATGATGACGGCGATCGCGAGGATCCATCCGATCGCTGTCGGGATGAACGATGAGTCGTCCACTGCTTCTCCTAGTCGTCGATGGTGCTAGTCGTTGGCGGGGCGGACGATCGCCGTCGCCCCGTTGATCGCGGTGATGAGAACGGGTGCGCCGACCGGGATGGTCACGCTCCCGTCAGCACGTGCCGTCCACGTGTCGCCGTTGCTCACCTTCACCTGCCCTGAGACGTTGGTCACGTCTGCGAGGGCGGTGCCACGGAGGCCGATGAGAGCGTCGACGTTGGATTTGGTCGGGTCTTCGCCGCGATGCAGACGCCGCAGCAGCGGCGGCCGGATGATCAGGATGAACAGCGCGGCGGCGGCTGCGGCGATGATCAGCTGCGCCCAGAGGGGCAGGCCGATGAGGCCCATGATGAGGCCGACCGCGCTGCCGAGGGCGAGCATGAGGAAGGTGAAGTCGAGAGTGAGCATCTCGATCACGAGGAATACCGCGATGAGAACCAGCCAGCCGATCCACGCCCACTCCGTGACCAGCTCGATGAAGACGGATGCGTCGTTCATGGCGCCCTCCTTTGCGGTCAACCTATCACGCAGCAGTGACGCGCAGACGGCCCGTGTCGGGCGGTTGGTAAAGTGAACGGGCCGTGCTTTCCGCGGCGTTCACCACCGCATGAGGAGTCACCGTGACCGACGTTCTGCCCGCAGGTTCCCTGGCCGGAAAGGTCGCGCTCGTAACCGGCTCGTCCCGTGGCATCGGCGCGGACACCGTCCGCTATTTCGCCGAGGCCGGTGCAGACGTCGTCATCAACTTCCGCAACAAGGCTCCGCGTGCCGAGAAGCTCGCGTCGCAGCTGCGCGAGCACGGAGTGCGTGCGCTCGTCGTCGGCGCCGACCTCACCGACCCGGCCTCGGTCGGATCGATGTTCGAGCAGGTCAGTGCCGAGTTCGGCCGTCTCGACATCCTCGTGCTGAACGCATCGGGCGGCATGGAGTCCGGCATGGCCGAGGACTACGCGCTGACGCTGAACCGCGACGCGCAGCTGAACGTGCTGAATGCGGCCCGCCCGCTTCTCGCCGACGGATCGCGGGTCGTGTTCGTCACGAGCCACCAGGCGCACTTCATCCGCACCACGCCCACCATGCCCGAGTACGAGCCGGTCGCGCTGTCCAAGCGCGCTGGCGAGGATGCCCTGCGGGAGCTGATCCCGTCGCTCGAGGAGGAGGGGATCGGCTTCACGGTCGTCTCGGGAGACATGATCGAAGGCACGATCACGGCGACGCTGCTCGAGCGCGCCAACCCCGGCGCCATCTCCGCTCGGCGTGAGGACGCCGGGCGCCTCTACAACGTGTCGGAGTTCGCGGCCGAGGTCGCCAAGGCCGCACTCGACGCGGTTCCCGCCGACAACACCCGTCTTGTCGGCGACACCAGCGGCTTCGTCGCGGAGTAGTCGGTCCGTCAGGCTGCCGGGGCCGCAGCAGCCACCGCGGCCTCGTCACGGCCCAGCGTGATGGCTCGAACGATCTGCATGATGCCGAGCACGACCATCGCGATGCCGAGGACCCACCAGAGCGCTGCGGCGGCCAGCAGCGGAGCGAACAGTACGATGACGCCGGCTGCGATGCTCAGGATCGCGTACAGGATCGTCCACGCCTTCGATCCGTCCTTGTTCAGCAGCGTCAGGGCGACGATTCCGTCGAAGATCCAGCTGACGCCGAGGAAGACGGCGGTGACGACGGCGAGTGTGACCGTGGCTGCAGCGAGATTGGTGAACGCGACCACGCCGGCGACGATGTAGAGCAGACCGAGGACGATGTGGCCGATGCGGGCCCACCCGCCCTTCTTGCCCGAGAAGATCCCCAGGCCGATGTAGACGAGGCCGGCGATGACCAGGTATGACGCGATGATCCCGGTGACGATGAATGCGGTCTTCAGCGGCCAGGCGAGCACCACGATTCCGGCGATGAGAGCGATCGCGCCCGAGACCGCCAGCGTGACCCGAATGGACTTGAACAGCGACTTCGCTTCCGTGAGCGATTCAGACATGAGAAACGCCTCTCTCTGACGATCCTGCGGAGGATGTGCTCAGCGTAGCGCGCTGAAGGTTCTGGATGGGGGAGGTGCGTGGCAGGATCTTCCTCATGACCGACGCGCCACGCCCCGCCGACTCGCACGATCTGATCCGCGTCAGGGGAGCGAGGGAGAACAATCTCAAGGACGTCAGTGTCGACATCCCCAAGAGAAGGCTCACGGTCTTCACCGGCGTCTCGGGCTCCGGCAAGAGCTCGCTCGTCTTCGACACGATCGCAGCTGAGTCGCGTCGCATGATCGATGAGACCTACAGCGCCTTCGTGCAGGGGTTCATGCCCTCGGTGCCGCGGCCCGACGTGGATGTGCTCGAAGGGCTCACCACCGCGATCATCGTCGACCAGGAGCGGCTGGGTGCGAACCCTCGCTCGACGGTCGGCACTGTGACGGATGCCAATGCGATGCTTCGCATCCTGTTCTCGAAACTCGGTCAGCCGTACATCGGCGGCCCGACCGCCTTCTCGTTCAACATCCCGACGCAGCGGGCGAGCGGGGTGATGACGGGCCCGGGCGGCGAGAAGAAGATCGTGAAGGATGCGATCTACCTCGGCGGTATGTGCCCGCGGTGCGAAGGCAGGGGAGCGGTATCGGATCTCGACCTCGCCCAGATCGTGGACGAGTCGAAGTCCCTCGACGAGGGCGCCATCATGGTGCCGGGTTACACCGCGGACGGCTGGATGGTGAAGGGCTTCTCGGCATCCGGCTTCTACCCGGCAGACAAGCCGATCAGCGAGTTCAGCGACAAGCAGCGCCATCTCTTCCTCTACGGCGAGGTCACCAAGGTCAAGATCAGCGGCATCAACATGACCTATGAAGGTCTGATCCCGAAGATAACCAAGGCGATGCTGTCGAAGGACCTCGACGCCCTCCAGCCGCACATCCGCGCGTTCGTGGAGCGCGTGGCATCCTTCACCACCTGCCCCGAGTGCGACGGGACGCGCCTGACGGAAGGCGCGCGGTCGTCCAAGATCGATGGGATCAGCATCGCCGAGGCTTGCCGGATGCAGGTGACCGATCTCGCTGCCTGGGTCAACGGACTCGATCTGCCGGGAGCCGGTCCGCTCCTGGACGCCTTGAAGGCCAACCTGGACGCGTTCGTGACGCTGGGACTCGGATACCTCAGCCTCGAGCGACCGTCCGGCACGCTCAGCGGGGGAGAGGCGCAGCGGATCAAGATGCTGCGCCACCTCGGTTCGTCTCTGACCGATGTCACCTACGTCTTCGACGAGCCGACCATCGGGTTGCATCCGCACGACATCCAGCGGATGAACTCGCTGCTGCTGAAGCTGCGCGACAAGGGCAACACCGTGCTCGTGGTCGAGCACAAGCCGGAGACCATCGCGGTCGGCGACCACGTCGTCGACCTCGGTCCCGCCGCGGGAAGCAGGGGAGGGGAGATCTGCTTCGAGGGGACCGTCGACGGTCTGCGTGCGAGCGAGACGATCACGGGACGCCATCTGGACGATCGGGCGACGGTGAAGACGACGGTCCGGCAGGGGAGAGGTGCCATCGAGGTGCGCGGCGCGTCCACGAACAACCTGCAGGACGTCGACGTCGACATCCCGACCGGTGTGCTCACGGTCGTCACCGGGGTCGCCGGTTCCGGTAAGAGCTCGCTGATCCATGGGTCGGTGTCCAAGCGCGATGGCGTCGTGTCGATCGACCAGAGCGCCATCAAGGGCTCGCGTCGCAGCAATCCGGCGACCTACACCGGGATGCTGGAGCCGATCCGCAAGGCGTTCGCCAAGGCGAACTCGGTCAAGCCGGCGCTGTTCAGCGCGAACTCCGAGGGTGCGTGCCCGTCGTGCAAGGGCTCCGGCGTCATCATCACCGAGCTCGGCTTCATGGACACGATCGAGACGCCGTGCGAGGACTGCGGCGGCAAGCGGTTCCAAGCGGCGGTCCTCGAATACAAGCTCGGCGGCAAGGACATCACCGAGGTGCTGGACCTGTCTGTCGCCGAGGCGCGCGAGTTCTTCTCGCAGCCGGACTCGAAGATCCCGGCTGCCGTGGCGATTCTGGAACGCCTCGACGATGTCGGGCTCGGGTATCTGTCGCTCGGGCAGCCGCTGTCGACGCTGTCCGGCGGCGAGCGTCAGCGCGTCAAACTGGCCATCCAGATGGGCGGTCAGGGCGATGTCTACGTTCTCGACGAGCCGACCTCCGGCCTGCATCTCGCGGACGTCGACAAGATCCTCGGGCTGCTCGACAGACTGGTGGATGCGGGCAAGACGGTCATCGTGATCGAGCATCACCAGGCGGTCATGGCCCACGGGGACTGGATCATCGACGTCGGCCCCGGCGCGGGCCACGCCGGCGGTCGTGTGGTGTTCGAGGGCACGCCGGCCGAGCTCGTCGCTACGAAGCAGACGCTGACGGGGGAGCACCTCGCGGAATATGTCGGCGCCTGAGCGAGCAGAGGCGGAGGACACAGTGGCAGATCAACAGGATCTCGACGATCGGATCCAGGCGTACTACGGCGGCGCGTTCGATGAGCACGCCAGGCTTCGTTCCCGCTCGGCGCAAGGACGACTGGAGCATCGGCGGGTGCAGGAGCTCGTCTGCGACCGCGTCGCAGCCGGTGCGCGCATCCTCGACATCGGCGGCGGCACCGGCGCGCATGCGATCACCCTTCAGGGTCGTGGGTACGCCGTGTCGCTCATCGATCCTGTTGCGCAGCACGTGTCCGTCGCCGGGGAAGCGGGTCTCGACGCTCAGGTGGGCGACGCGCGTGATCTTCCCTTCGAGGATGCTTCGTTCGCCGCGACTCTGATGCTGGGGCCCTTGTACCACCTGCGCGCCGCATCCGACCGGCGTCGCGCGATCGAGGAAGCGCGCCGTGTGACCGACTCCGGTGGGTGGATCTTCGCGGGGGCGATTTCACGATATGTCGCGTTTGGTCAGATCTTTCTGACGCGGGATCCCGCTGAAGCGGACGTCGAGGAATGGGTCGCTCTGCTGCGAGATGGTGCTCCGTCGAGGCGACTGCGATTTCCGGCCGGACATTTCCACACGGCGGAGTCGCTGGAGCGGGAGCTGCTGGAGGCGGGCGTCGTCGACGTGCATGTCCATGGCGTCGAAGGACCGGCCGGCGTGTTCATGGAGCAGTTGCCAGTGGACGTCGATCCGGAGCTGCAGAGTGCCGCGGCGCGTCTGGCGGATGCTGCGTCCGAGCACGCCGGTGTGAGAGACATGAGCGCCCACCTGTTGGCGATCGGTCGCGTTCCGTAACGAGTGCCCGCTTGATCGCGGTAACGCCGATAATGCACATTATGTCAGTACACGAGAACGACCACCCCTCCCTTCCGTCCCGTAGTCTTCCTCGCATGCCGAAGAATGCCGCAGAGCTGCACCCGCACGATTCTGCGTGGCTGACACGCGCATCCGGGCAGCTGGAAGCGATTGCCCAATCCCCGGCGTGGATGTCGCGATCTACGACCACATCGGATCGACATCCGTACCGGTCTACGGGCGAAGCCATTCATCGATCTGCAGGTTCGATTGCTGCGATGCCGGACGTTCGGGAGCTCTCTGACCGGCTGGGTCCACTCGGCTACGCGCAGGCCCACGGATCGCGGCCCGACTCCCCTGGTGTCTACCGCGACGTCCCGCGCGGCGACGAGGCGGTACCGGACGAGGTCTGGGACAAGAGCATCTTCACCAACGACGATGTGCAGGCGATCGTGCACATCCGTCGCGCCGACTCTCCCTGGGGCCGGTACACCGTCTGGTTCCGCGACTGGGTGCGTGCCCATCCGCAGGAGCGCGAACGCTACGAAGACCTCAAGGTCCGACTCTCAGAGGCGAACGCGGGAAAGCCCGACTACGACGACTACACCCGCGCGAAGACGGTGTTCTTCGATGAGGTGCAGGACGCGTTCACGGCGTGGGCTCGGAAGAGCCATCCAGTCTCATCGCGCCGCTCCCCTGGTGCGCGTCATCACAGGCCACAGCGGTCCGACGGGGGCACCCCCAGCGCGCGAAGAGCCTGAAAGCGCACCCGTTCGTTCGTGTCAGCGACGAGCGCAGCGACAGCGCCGTGCGGATCGTCGAGTTCATGCCGGATGATCACTTTGAGCGCCATCTCCCGAACTCGCCACGCCTCGTCGTTCAGCGCGTGCAGAACACTGAGTTCGCGGGCGGACCGAGATGCAGAAGTCCTCGAGCACCCCACACACGCGCCCAGTGACTCGGCCAGCCGATTGTGCCGCACAGCCACGCGATGTCGGGATAGCGCGGATCGTCATCCAGTGCGTCACCCCGCAACAGCGCCTCACACCAGTCGATGAGGACGTCCCGCCCGAACAGTTCCGCTGCTTTGCGCGCGTTCGCAGCCGGCCCTAGCCGACGATCCGGGATCGCGTCCATGAGTCGACGGTAGCGCGACCTCGTGCATCCGTAGGATGAGTTGGTGCGGATCCTGACCTCGCTCGCGCGCTTCAACGCCGCCCACCCCTGGTCCCACAACGATGCGTACGCAGCCTTTGTGCTCAGAAACGCCAAGGCCGTTCGACGGCGCGGCGGTGTGAGCGCGCTGGACGTCGGATGCGGTACCGGCAATCTCGTCGAGCGGCTCTCGGCGATCTTTCCGCACGTGATCGGCATCGAACTCGACGTCGACGTCGCTGCGGCCGCGGCCCATCGATTCGAGATGACGGATGCCGTCACCATCCAGCAGCGCCCGTTCGGCGGCGAAGCGGAAGGCGCATACGATCTGATCGTGTTCGTCGCGTCCCTGCACCACATGCGGCTGGAGGACGCACTCCTCGATGCACGAGCATCCTTGCGCACAGGAGGTCGTATCGTGATCGTCGGTGTCGCGAGCGAAACCCGATCCGACAGGCTCCGAAGCGCAGCATCCCTCGTCCTCAATCCGCTGGTCGGATTCATCCGACACCCGCGACGCGCGCCGGCCACTCCCCTGCACATGCAGGCACCCACCGTCGACGCGCGGCAGACTTTCGACCAGATCCAAGCGGTCGCGCATCGCCTGCTCCCCAGCATCCGGATGCGACGGCGTCTGTTCTGGCGGTACACCGCGGTATGGGAGGACCCCCGATGACACTTGAGCCAGACCAGGTCACCGTGCGCACGTGGGCCGGCGATGCCGACGAGCTCGCACAGGCCGCCGAGCTTTACGCCGTTGTGTTCTCCGAGGCGCCGTACGATGAGGACCCCGCTGCCAGCCGTGCGTCGTTCTTGGCTCGCGTCGACACGTACGGGCGTACCAAGCCGGACTTCCGGTTGGTTCTCGCCACGCGTGACGACGAGATCGCCGGACTCGCGCTCGGCAGCGGGATCAGCGCCGGCGACTGGTGGCGCGACCGCATCACCCCGCAGTTGCCGCCTGCCACCGCCGCGACCTGGTTCGGGGAATCGGCGTTCGCCGTGGTCGAGCTCGCGACCGCGCCGCAGCATCGTCGGGCGGGCGTCGCACGATCGCTCCTGCGCGCACTCACCCATGGCCTCCCCTACTCCACCGCGGTTCTGACCGCCTACTCCGAAGCCAGCCGAGCGCGAGAGTTCTACGTCCGGCAAGGCTGGGCGGAGGTCGCGACAGCGCTGCATCTGGGCGAATCACCCGAACTCTGTCTGTATGGCCTGCGATTGGGCAGCGCCCAGCACGAGTAGCGTGGAAGGGTGCCCGATGTCACCCGCTCCCCTGTCTCCACACCCGGGTGGCGCAGCTGGCTGATCTGGTCGGTCGGCGTCGCAGCGTATGTGCTCGCCATCGCGAACCGGACCTCGCTCGGGGCGGTCGGCGTCGACGCCGCCGAGCGCTTCCAGGCGGATGCTGCGACGCTCTCGCTATTCGCTGTCGTGCAGCTCGCCGTCTACGGCGGCATGCAGATCCCGATCGGCGTCGCCCTCGACCGCTACGGAGCACGGCCGATCATCACCCTGGGCATGGTCCTCATGGCCGCAGGTCAGCTGACGATGGCGCTCTCCCCCAGCATCGGCATCGCGATCCTCGCTCGGGTCCTTCTCGGCGCGGGCGACGCCATGGTGTTCCCCGCTGTCCTGCGTCTGGTCGCGACATGGTTCCCGGCGCAGCGCGGTCCGCTCATGGTGCAGCTCACCGGCGTGCTCGGGCAGAGCGGGCAGCTCGTCGCGCTGATCCCGGTCGCGGCCCTCCTCCACGCCACGACGTGGACGATCACCTTCGGCAGCATCGCCGGTCTCGGCATCCTCTTCGCGATCCTCGTGTTCGCCGTGATCCGCAACCGCCCTCCCGAGGCCGCCGCCGACGTCACCGTCAACACCGACACCGGTGTCGTGCGCGTCGTCACATCAGCCGTGGACACCGGCATCGGAATCCGCGCGGCCTGGGCGCACCCTGGCACCCGCTTGGCGTTCTGGTCGCACTTCGCGACACCGTTCGCCGGCACAGCGTTCGTCCTGTTGTGGGGCATGCCTTTCCTCACCGCCGGCGAAGGGCTCTCCCCCACTGAAGCAGCGACCCTGATCTCGGTATATGTCGCTGTCGGCATGCTTTTGGGCCCTATCCTGGGCGAGCTCTCGCGGCGCATTCCGAATCGGCGATCGCTTGCGCTGGTGATCCCCACGGTCACGGTTCAGCTGCTCGCCTGGGTGGCAGTCATCGGCTACCCAGGGCCGGCGCCGCTGTGGCTTCTCTACGTGCTCGCGGTCGCGCTCGCGTCGGGCGGCCCCGCGTCGATGATCGCCTTCGATCATGCCCGCACGCACAACCCTGCGCATCGGCTCAGCACCGCGACCGGGCTGACGAACGCGGGCGGATTCATCGCGGCGCTGCTCGCGGTCTTCCTCATCGGCATAGCGCTCGACCTGCAGGGGGCCGGAACCCCCGACACCTACTCGCTTGACGCGTTCCGCCTGGCGTTCCTCATGCAGGTGCCGCTGTGGCTGCTCGGAATGACGTTCATCCTCATCGAACGCAAGCACACCAGGATCCGCATGGGACTGGACCCGGAGCGGACTCGGCGCTCACGGGTCCAGTAGAGGGGTCAGGCCGCTTCAGAGCCCTGCTGCATCGTCGGGCGCGCTGGTGGTGCGACGGGTCGTCTGCGACCCGGAAGCGGGGTCCACGGTCGTCTGGCTGATGGAATTGCTCTGCCGACGCCGGGCGACCAGGATCAGCCCGATGATGAAGATCACGGCTCCTGCACCCATGAGGATGTAGCCGATCATGTCGAGGTTCGCCCATTCCACCTCGACGTTGATCGCGAACGCCAGAATGGCGCCGATCACGAACAACACGATTCCTGTACCGATGCTCATGGTCTTCCCTTCCGGTGCCGCGTTTCGGCACACGTCCAGGGGCCACGCCCCTGTGAGACCTCGATACTGGCAGGAAGACCGCTCACGCGGCAACGGGTTGACAGGGTATCGCGACGTACGGCATAGGTCAGTCAGCGCACGAGGGATTGGAAGGTCTCGAGGATCAGCTCGACGCTCACGGGTGAGGGCACATCCGTGTCGCCGTACTCGAACTCCGCGAGTTCCACTCCCCTGACCTGATCACGCAGCGCCGTGAAGACATCCGCGATCTGGTGAGGGCGGAGGCCGCCCGGCACGCGGTAGGCGGCGGGGATGTACCCCGGCTCGAGAACGTCCCAGTCCACGTGGATCCAGACGTCCCGACCAGCAACGAGTTCGGCGACGCGCGCCGCCGTCACCTCTGCGGGGGCGAGCACGCGCACACCGGCGGACGACAGCAGCTCGCCTTCGGCCTCATCGATATCGCGTCCGCCGACGACGATGACCTGCTCAGGATCCAGCCCGGCGCCGTGACCGCTGTCCCACAGGCCGCACGCCGCAGCCAGCACCATGCCCCCGAGATATCCGGACTCCGTGGTCTCGGGCGTGTTGAAGTCTCCGTGCGCGTCGATCCACAGCACGACGGCATCCGGAAAACGCTGAGCCACGGTCGGCAGCGTCCCCAGGCTCGCGGCGCAGGTGTTCGTGAGCAGCACGGGGGTGTCGCCGGCATCCAATGAATCCGCGACGGCATCGCGAAGGCCGTGCAGCGTGTCCTGAGCGGCCGGAAGCGCGGCCGTCCAGTCGTCGATGCGGCCCGCCTCCGGCGATCCGGTGACGACTGCGGTCGTGCCCAGATACTCCTCCAACGCGTCCGCCGCAGCTCGCGCTCCGAGCAGCGCACCGTCCGTGCGGTCGGCGACGCGACCCTGCGAGACGATGAGCCCGAAGTTCCGTGTCGAATCATTCACCTGCGTCATGCTCTCTCCTTCTGCGAACCCGTCATCGTCCGCGTGGCGTCCACCCCGAGGGCAGCGCACCGTCCGTGTCTCCGCGCTCAGCATCCACCGATGCGGACCAGCCCTGTGCGGCATCGACCGTGTCGAAGCCGCCACGCGCGAGACGCATCCCGACATCCTCGTGGTGCATGCGCGGCGCTCCGCCACGGCGGACCGAGGCTCGCACGCTCCACGCGTCGTCGCTGTACCCGCCACCGCGAAACACGCGGTACTCGTCGTAGCGGGCCGGATCCAGCAGGTCCCAGCACCACTCCCACACGTTGCCGAGCGTGTCGAACAGACCGAACAGATTCGGTAGCCGCGCACCGACATTCTGCGGGCTGCTGACGCCATCGGCCGAGGTCCATGCGATATCGGTCAACGGTCCGTAGTGCGGTGCTGTCGAGCCCGCCCGGCAGGCGTACTCCCACTCGGCCTCCGTGGGCAGTCGGTACCCGTCGCTGTCGACGTGCCACGTGACCTGCTCGCCGTCGAACGAGTAGGCGCGGTCGAGGCCCTCCCACTCGGATGCCGCGTTGCAGAAGCGGATCGCGCGCAGCCAGCTGAGATCGGATGCCGGGCGCCGCGGATGCTGGGCCGTAATGCCGAGCACTTCGGCGAACTGCTCCTCGGTCACCGCGTACGCCCCGATCTCGAAGGATTCGAGATCGACGGTCCGCCGGGTCCTCGTGCGCGCATCGTGCAATGTCACCGTGCCCGCAGGGATGCGTGCCATCTCGAAGTCGCTCACGCTGCGCCGCTCTCGGTACGAGCAGGGACGCGCACGGCGAAGACGCGCATGAAGTACTGGCAGAGCGGCCCTACGAGCAGGGCGAACGCCAGGGTTCCGATCCCCACATTGCCGCCGAGCGACCACCCGACCGCGACCACGACGATCTCGAGGCTCGTGCGCACGATCCAGATCGGCCACCCGGTGCGCCTGTGCAGGCCGGTCATGAGGCCGTCGCGCGGTCCTGGCCCGAAGTGAGCCCCGATGTAGAGACCGGTCGCAGCGGCGAGGACGAGCAGGCCGATCACGAAGAAGCAGACGCGCAGCCAGAGCGGCTGCCCCGTGGGGATGAGGAACAAGCCCACGTCAGCGGATGGCCCGACGAGCAGCGCGTTCAGCAGCGTGCCGATGCCGTACCGCTGCCGCAGCGGCAGCCACAGCAGCAGCACGACGACGCTCGTCAGGATCGTGATCACCCCGAACGTCAACGGCACGTGGCGCGCGATCCCCTGCGAAAGGACGTCCCACGGGGCGGCACCGATCTCGCCGCGAACCATGAAGGCGATGCCGATGCCGTACAGGAAGAGGCCGATGAGCAGCTGCGCGATCCGACGAGGGAGCCGACGGCCGCGCACGCGGCTCACTGCGGAGCTCTTTCCACCCAGGTCGGATACTTGGGTGTTCGTCCGTCGCCGGACGAGGTGCGCGTGAGCCGGCGCTTGACCCAGGGTCCGACGTGCTGACGGTAGTACGCCAGTCCAGAGGCGCCGCCGATCTGCGACGCCGGGGACCACCACGCCGCCGGCGGTTCGTAGCCGAGCCCTTGGAGCACGCGCGCGGCGACGCGGTGGTGCCCGTTGGCGTTCATGTGCAGCCGGTCCTCCGACCAGTAGGCGCCGGTCGAGAGCTCGCGATCGGGCCAGTTCAGGGCGCGGATCACGTCGTCACGGTCGGCGACCCTGCGCAGCACCGCGGCAGACAGCTCGTCGCCACGACGCTGGATCAGGGATCCCATCGGAAGCTGGCCCGCCGGGTTGGCGCCCGACAGCAGGATCAGGGTGACGCCCTCCTCGTCGCAGCGCCGGAGCACGCGCGAGAAGGTATCGGCGATGTGCTCTATACGCGTGCGGGGCCGCAGCATGTCATTGCCCCCGCCGTTGAACGACAGGTGCGTCGGCCGCAGTGCGAGCGCCGGCTCGAGCTGCTCCTCTACGATGGGCCAGGCGAGCTTGCCTCTGATGGCGAAGTTCGCGTACTGGATCGGGTGGCCGACAGCATCCGCCCAGCCCTGGGCTGCGATATCGGCCCAACCGCGTACGCGACCATCCGGCAGCTCATCACCGACGCCCTCGGTGAACGAATCACCGATCGCCACGAACCTCACACCACTCACTCAGCCAGCCTATTCCCGTTCGGGGGGCCGCGCGTCACCGGTCGTCGAGCGCCTGTCCACGGCGATCGACGAGTCCCCATGCTGCAAGCGCTGCGACCACGAAGAACGCGGCGAACACGACGAAGAGCAGCGGCGCTCCCCCGGCGACGAGCAACGAGGGAACGAGCAGTGGCGCCACGATCGACGCGATCCGGCCGACGCCTGCCGCCCAGCCTGACCCGGTGCCGCGCAGCGACGTCGGATAGATCTCCGGCGTCACAGCGTACAGCGCACCCCAGGCTCCGAGATTGAAGAACGACAGCGCCATGCCGGAGGCGATGATTGCGGCTTCGCCGCTCGCCGTTCCGAAGAGGATGGCGGACACGGCCGACCCGACGAGGAAGACGGACAAGGTCGCCCGCCTCCCCCACACCTCGATGAGCCAGGCCGCGACCGCGTAGCCGGGAAGCTGCGCCAGCGTGATGATGAGCGTGAACCCGAAGGAGCGGACGAGGTCGTACCCGGCATCGACGAGGATGCTCGGGATCCAGATGAAGGCGCCGTAGTAGGCGAAGTTCACGCAGAACCAGACCAGCCAGATGCACAGCGTGCGCACGCGGAACTCGGTGGACCACAGCGTGCTGAGCCGTGCCGCCGCCGACGCGGCGATCACCCTGGTCGGTCCGGAACGCGGTGCCGGGCTCGCCACGACGCCGGCGTCGGCCTCGAACTTCGCGACGATCCGCTCCGCCTCTGCGAACTTGCCGCGCGAGGCGAGCCAGCGCGGCGATTCCGGCAGGCCCCAGCGCACGATCAGAGCGTAGAGCGCCGGGACCGCGCCGAGCGCGAAAGCCCAGCGCCAGCCGTCGGCGGATGCCGGGATGACGAAATAGCCGATCAGTGCGGCAGCCGTCCAGCCCACCGCCCAGAACGCCTCGAGGATCACGATCAAGCGGCCGCGGATCCTGGCCGGTGCGAACTCGCTTACGTACGTCGATGCGACGGGCAGCTCGGCGCCGAGGCCCAGTCCGACGAAGAAGCGCAGCACCAGCAGAATCGCCACGCCGCCGGCCAGGGCGCTCGCGCCGGTCGCGAGGCCATAGACGAGCAGGGTGATCGCGAACACCTGACGACGCCCGAACCGGTCTGCCAACAGTCCGCCGAGACTCGCCCCGAGCGCCATGCCGATGAAGCCGACCGATGCGATCCAGCCGCTTTCGGTCTTCGTGATGTCCCAGTGCTGGGCGAGCGCTGCGAGGATGAACGAGATGAGCCCGACGTCCATGGCGTCCAGGGCCCAACCGAGGCCGGAGCCGGTGAGCAGGCGCAGGTGGCGGCGGGTGAACGGCAGGTCATCGAGCCGGTGTGCGAGCGTCGCCCGGCTCGGCACGGCCTCGGTCATGCGAGCAGCTCTCGCACGCGCGGGATGACCTCGGTGCCGTACAGCTCGATGCTGCGCATCATCTGATCATGGCCGAGTGTGCCGGTCGCGTACTTGAGGTCGAAGCGGCCGATCCCGAGCGTGCGGATCGTGCCCGCGATCTTCTCCGCGACGCGCTCGGGCGAACCGGAGTAGATCGCCCCCGCCTCGCCGACGTCGTTCTGGAACCGGGCGCGACTGTACGGCGGCCACCCGCGCTCCTTGCCGATGGTGCTGTTCATCGACTCGAACCCCGGGTACGCGGCCTCCCACGCCTCTTCGTCGGTTGCAGCGATATGGCCGGGCGAATGGACGGCGATCGGATGCTCCGTCGTCCCGAATGTCGTGACCGAGCGATGGTAGAGATCCACGAACGGCTTGAAGCGCGCCGCTGGGCCGCCGATGATCGCGAGCATGAGCCCCAGTCCGTGCCGGGCCACGCGGACGACCGACTCCGGACTGCCGCCCACACCCACCCATGTGCGAAGACCGTTCTCGGTCTTCGGGAACACGTCCGCCCCCTCCAAGCTCGGCCGCATCGTGCCCGACCAGATTACCGGCTGCTCCTTCAGAAGCTCGACGAACAGCTCGAGCTTCTCCTCGAACAACGCCTCGTAGTCGCGCAGGTCGAATCCGAACAGCGGGAAGGACTCGATGAACGAACCGCGACCGAGCACGACCTCCGCACGACCGGATGACACGGCATCCAGCGTCGCGAAACGCTCGAACACGCGGACCGGATCATCCGAGGAGAGCACCGTCACCGCTGTTCCGAGACGGATGCGCTGCGTTTTCGATGCGATCGCGGCGAGGACCATCTCGGGCGCCGACACGGCGAACTCGGTGCGGTGGTGCTCCCCCACTCCGAAGAAGTCCACGCCAACGCTGTCCGCCAGTTCCGCTTGTGCGACGATGTTCCGGATCGTCTGCGCGGCCGTCAGCAGCTGCCCGTCAGCGTCACGGGTGATGTCGCCGAACGTGTCGAGACCGAACTCGATGTCCATGCCTACTTCTTCAGCAGAGCCGTGCGCAGAGTGTCCAGCCCGACACCGCCCATGTCGAGCGCGCGCTTGTGGAAGCTCTTGATGTCGAATCCGTCGCCCTGCTCGGCCTGGTACGCATCGCGGACCTGCTCCCAGATCCGCTGGCCGACCTTGTACGACGGCGCCTGTCCGGGCCAGCCGAGGTATCGATTGACCTCGAACTGCACGAACTCATCCGACATGTTCACGTTCTGGCGCATGAAGTCGAGAGCGTAGTCGGCCTCCCAGATGCCGTCCCCGTCAGGCCGGGCCTTGCCGAGGTGAACGCCGATGTCGAGCACGACGCGAGCGGCTCGCATGCGCTGGCCGTCGAGCATGCCGAGGCGATCCGCCGGGTCGTCGAGGTATCCGAGCTGCTGCATCAGCCGCTCGGCGTACAGGGCCCAGCCCTCTGCGTGACCCGAGGTTCCGGCGAGCAGACGCCGCCAGGAGTTGAGCTCCGCACGGTTGTACACCGCCTGCGCGATCTGCAGGTGATGGCCCGGGACGCCCTCGTGATAGACCGTCGTCAGCTCGCGCCAGGTGTCGAACTCGGTCACGCCCTCCGGCACGGACCACCACATGCGCCCTGGACGCGAGAAGTCGTCTGTCGGGCCGGTGTAGTAGATGCCGCCCTCCTGCGTGGGAGCGATCATGCACTCGATCGTGCGGATCTTCTCGGGGATGTCGAAGTGCGTCGCTGCGAGCTCGGCGACGGCCCGGTCGCTGGTCTCCTGCATCCACTTCTGGAGCGCCTCGGTGCCGTGCAGCTTGCGCGACGGGTCGGCCTCCAGATGAGCGACGGCCTCCTCGACGGTGGATCCGGGCAGAATCTCGTTCGCGATCGCGGTCTGCTCTGCGACCATGCGTGCGAGCTCTTCTCGACCCCACTCGTACGTCTCGTCGAGGTCGATCTTCGCTCCGAGGAACCGCCGGGAATGCAGTGCGTAGACGTCGCGACCTACCGCGTCGACGTCGGATGCCGCTGGTGCCAGTGTTCCGACGAGGAAGTCGCGCAGCTCGTCGTAGGCGACGCGGGCGGCCGACGCGCTGTCGGCGAGATCACGGGCGAGGGATGCGGGAAGCCCGCCCTCGGCCGGTGCGGCATCGGCGACGAAGGAGGCGAAGAATCCGTCATCCGCGGTGTAGCGGACGATCTGACCCGCGACTTCGACGACCTGCCGCCGGGCAGGGACCACGCCGCTGTCGATGCCCTGACGGAGCGTTGCCGCGTAGCCGCGCAGAGCAGCAGGGACCGCCGCGAGGCGCTTGGCGATCGTCTCCCAGTCATCGGCTGTCGCCGTGGGCATCAGATCGTAGACCTGACGGACGTCCTGGGCTGCGGAGGCGATCACGTTCAGATCGCGCAGGTGCCATTGCGCGTCGTCGAACTCCAGCTCGAGGTCGAGCTCGCTCAGCAGATCGGTCTTCGTGACCTCGTCGATGGGGTCGGACGGGTTGAGCGCGGCAAGCTCATCGCGGGTCTGCCGCACGGCGGCGATGTAGCGCTCGTGCCCTTCGGGGCTGAGGTCGCCGTAGCGGTCGTTCCCCTCGTCGCGGCCGATATAGGTGCCGAGAGTCGGGTCGAGGTCTGCGAGGGTGTCGACCCACTTGTCAGCGACCTTGTCGATGGCTGTGGGTGTGCGCGGGGTTTGCGTCATGAAGTTCAGCGTAGCGCCGCGCCGGCTCGCAACGTCTAGTGGGCCGCCTCGTTCCAATCGCGGCCACGGCCCACCTGAACATCGAGCGGGACGGTCAGGTCCGCGGCGCCCGCCATCTGAGACCGGACGATCTGCTCGGCGGCATCCCACTCGCCCGGTGCGACCTCCACGACGAGTTCGTCGTGGATCTGCAGCAGGGCGCGCGAGCGCATGTCCGCGGCGCGCAGGTCGGCGTGGATGCGGAACAGGGCGATCTTCATGACGTCGGCCGCGCTGCCCTGGATGGGTGCGTTGAGCGCGGCGCGCTCGGCGTTCTCGCGCAGCACCCTGTTCGGGCTGGACAGGTCGGGGAACGGCCGACGACGACCGAAGATCGTCTCGGTGTACCCGTCTTCCTTCGCCTTCATCACCGAAGCGCGCAGATAGTCGCGCACGGCTCCGAACCGCGCGAAGTACTCGACCATGAGCTGCTTCGCCTCGGACTGCTCGATTCGCAGCTGCTTGGACAGGCCGAATGCGCTCAGCCCGTAGACCAGGCCGTACGACATGGCCTTGACCTTGGTGCGCATCGCCGATGTGACGTCGGCCGGCTCGACGCCGAAGACACGGGCGCCGACGAAGCGGTGCAGGTCTTCACCGCTGTTGAACGCCTCGATCAACCCCTCATCTCCTGAGAGATGCGCCATGATGCGCATCTCGATCTGCGAGTAGTCGGCCGTCAGCAGAGTCTCGTACCCCTCGCCGACCTCGAAGGCGCTGCGGATGCGACGCGACTCCTCGGTGCGCACCGGGATGTTCTGCAGGTTCGGATCTGTGCTGGACAGGCGTCCTGTCTGGCTGCCGGTCTGCACGTACGTCGTGTGGATGCGGCTGTCATCCTTGATCGCGGTGTCCAGGGTCTCGATGATCTGCCGGAGCTTCGTCGCCTCGCGGTGCTGCAAAAGCAGGTCGAGGAAGGGATGCGGGTGGCTCTCCTGCAGGTCGGCGAGGACAGCGGCATCCGTCGAGTAGCCGGTCTTGGTCTTGCGTGTCTTGGGCAGTTGCAGATCCTCGAACAGCACCTCCTGCAGCTGCTTCGGCGACCCGAGGTTGAACTCGCGGCCCACCAGCGCGAACGCTTCGGTCGCGAGGCCATCTGTGCGCGTCGCGAGTTCGCCGGAGAAGGTCGAGAGGACGTCGTGGGAGACAGCGACGCCGGCCATCTCCATGTCGGCGAGGGTCAGCAGTGTCGGCAGTTCGATGTCGAGGAGGACGGATGCCACCGACTCTGGCACGTCCTCGCGGAGTGCGGCGGCGGTGCGAAGCGTGAACCACGCCTCCTGCGACGGCGTCGCGCCGTCGGTCTCGGGGACGAGCTGTGTCGGATCTGCGACCGGGAGCTTCTCGCCGAGATAGCGCTCGACCAGGTGCGAGAGCGTCTTGTCGGGGAGGCTCGGGCGCAGCAGCCAGCCGGCCAGCAGCGTGTCGTAGGCGAGCCCGCCGAGGCGGATCCCCGCGCGCAGCAGTGCCTTCACCTGCGGTTTGGCGTCGTTGAACACCTTCGCGGCATCCGATTCGAGCCAGGGCCGGAGCGCGTCGGCTGCGTCGTCGGACCAGTTCGTCTCGCGCAGTTCGGAGAGGCTCGCGACACCGATCCGAGTGGCGAGGCCGCCGTTCGTGACGACGGTCACCGCCAGTTCGCCCTGCTGTGCCTGCAGCCAGGCGACGAGGGCGGTCACGTCGGCTTCGACGGGACTGGGCAGAGCGACAGCGGGCTCTGACTCGGCGGGATCCTCGCCGGTGCCGACGGCGTCGAACACGCGTGGGAGGAGGGTGCGGAACTCGAGACGGGCGAAGATGTCGCGGATCGCCTGCACATCGGCCGGAACCACGACGAGGTCAGCCGGGGCGACGGGCAGCTCGACGTCCGTGAGGAGGCGGTTGAGCTTGCGGTTGCGGCGCACGTCGTCCATGTGATCGCGGAGGTTGCCGCCGACGACGCCCTTGATCTCCTCCGCGCGATCGAGCAGCTCATCGAGCGACCCGAACTGCGTGAGCCACTTGACCGCGGTCTTCTCACCCACCTTCGGAACGCCGGGAAGGTTGTCGCTGGTCTCGCCGACCAGTGCTGCGATGTCCGGATACTGCTCCGGGCGGACGCCGTAGCGCTCCTGCACGGTCGTCGGGTCGTAGCGCTTCAGCTGCGAGACGCCCTGCACGGACGGGTAGAGCAGCGTCACCTCGTCGTTGACGAGCTGGATGGTGTCTCGGTCGCCCGAGACGACGAGCACGTCGAAACCCTGCTCCGACCCCTGCTTGGCGAGCGTTGCGAGGATGTCGTCAGCCTCGATGCCCTCCTTCGTCAGCACCGGGATCGACATCGCGGCGAGGCAGTCCTGCAGCAGCGGGATCTGCCCGCGGAACTCCTGCGGGGTCTCGGAGCGGGTCGCCTTGTACTCGGGGTACTCGTCGGTACGGAAGGAGTGCCGTGACGTATCGAAGGCGATCGCCATGTGCGTCGGCTGCTCTGCCTTGATGAGGTTCACGAGCATCGACAGGAACCCGTAGATGGCGTTCGTGTGCTGGTTGTCCTTGGTCGTGAAATTCTCGACCGGAAGAGCGAAGAACGCCCGGTATGCGAGCGAATGGCCGTCGACGACCATGAGGGTAGGCTTTGCGGAGTCCGTCACTCTGACAGCCTAACGAGGACGGCAGACACCCGCTGAGGAGGATCCGTGACCGAGACCCGGATGACCGGACTGGAGTGGGCCACGCAGCGCGGCATGGGGGCCCTTGCCGAGAAGATGGGCATCGAGTTCACGGAGTTCTCGATCGAGCGCAGCGTCGCCACGATGCCCGTCGAAGGCAACACGCAGCCGGTCGGGCTGCTGCACGGCGGCGCGTACGTCGTGCTGGGCGAGTCCCTCGGCTCGATGTCGGCGAACCTCGCCGCCGGCCCGGGGAAGCTCGCCGTCGGCGTCGACATCAACGCCACGCACACCCGTTCGGCGACATCGGGCATCGTCACGGGCGTGTGCACACCGATCCACCTCGGACGCAGCATGATGGTGCATGAGATCGTCGTGAGCGACGATCAGGGCAGGCGTTGCTCGACGATCCGGATCACGAACATGATCAGACCGCTGCCGGCCTGACGAGTCCGTCTCGAGTGAGGATCCGCTGGAAGAGGTAGTGGTCCTGCCACTCCCCCGCGATCCGCAGATACGCAGGTGCCATGCCGATGCGTTCGAAGCCGTTCGCCGCGAGCACCCGCTGCGATGCGGCGTTGTGAAGCAGCGTCGAGGCCTGCAGGCGGTGCAGCTCCAACGCGGACGCCGCGTGCTCGACGACCGCCGCGACCGCTCTGGTCATCAGACCGTGACCGGCCAGGGCTGAGTCGATCCAGTAGCCGAGGTCGGCGCTGTGGAACGCGCCGCGAACGATGTTGCTGAGGTTCACGCGGCCGACGATCGCGTCGTCGTCCGCGCGGATGAGGACGAACGGGTCGCTGCGTCCGGCATCCCGATCCGCCAGCAGCGCGACGATCAGTCGCCGCTGCTCGCGCTCGCTGAAGAACGACTCGTCCCGCTCTGGATCCCACGGCGCGAGATGCGCGCGGTTGCGGGCGAACGCCGCGGCGAGAGCCTCCCCGTCGTGCGCTTCGAGCGGACGGAGCCGGACGTCCGTTCCGAACTCGATCAGGACTTCTTCGGTGCGAGCTGCTCGATGATGGCCTTGGCGACGTCCTGCATCGTCAGTCGGCGGTCCATCGACGCCTTCTGGATCCAGCGGAACGCCTCGGGCTCCGACAGTCCCATCTTCTCGTTGAGCAGACCCTTGGCCCGATCGACGAGCTTGCGCGTCTCGAAGCGCTCGACCATGTCGGCGACCTCGGCCTCGAGCGTGATGATCTGCTCGTGGCGGGCGAGGGCGATCTCGATGGCGGGCAGCAGGTCGTTCGGCGTGAAGGGCTTCACGACGTACGCCAGAGCGCCGGCCTCGCTGGCACGCTCGACGAGCTCCTTCTGGCTGAAGGCGGTGAGGAGGACGACGGGTGCGATGTTCGCCTTGTGCAGGCGCTCAGCGGCGCTGATGCCGTCGAGCTGCGGCATCTTGACGTCCATGATGACGAGGTCGGGTCGCAGTTCGGTTGCGAGGGCGACCGCCGTCTCACCGTCACCTGCTTCGCCGACCACGTCGAAGCCGTTGTCGCGCAGGATCTCGACGATGTCGAGTCGGATCAGCGATTCGTCTTCGGCGACGACGACGCGTCGCGGGGCGGATGCCGTGGGCTGCTCAGACAGTTCTTGCTCGGTCACAGGTTCCATTCTAGGGGACGGCGGCTCGCAGCCCGCCGCATCCGCCCCAGGTGTGGACGGGAGGGCACGGTGCGCTGCGCTAAAGTCGAAGGCGCGACCACCGCGCCGGCGTGGCGGAATGGTAGACGCGGAGCACTCAAAATGCTTTGTCCGAAAGGACGTGTGGGTTCGAGTCCCACCGCCGGCACATCGCGGAAGGGCCGTCCGGCAAACGGGCGGCCCTTCCGCATAGGGAAGGGAACCGCCATGGTGCAGCCGCTTGGACGCGACGAGGTGCACGCCAGACGCGGCGGGGTCTTCCGCCGCCGCTGGGCGACGGAGTCCGACACTGCGTTCGGCGCCACGCGCCGCACGCGATACGTCGACGACGGACATCTGGTGCTGGCGCCGCGCGACACGAGCGTCGCGGACACCATGACTTTCACGGACGCGGGCGAGGGGCGGACGGCGCTGCTGCTCTATCCCAAGCCGTCGCCGGAGGACATCGCCGAGCTCGCAAGCACCTGGAACCTCCATCCGCTCGTCGTCGAGGACCTCCTGCACGCAGGTCAGCGCCCGAAACTCGAACGCTACGACGACGCTCTCTTCCTCGTCGTCCGCTCCGCGTGGTACGTCGATGCCGCTGAGGACGTCGATTTCGCCGAGTTCCACATCCTCGTGCGACCGCGAGCGGTCGCGGTCTTCTGTCAGGACGGCCGATGGATCGACGGCGTCGACGCCGATGACGCCTCCGGCGCCGCGGACCGCGGGGGATCGGACGCTCCTCGACGATGAGCGACTGCTGCAGCACGGGCCCGAGGCGATCGTCTATCGACTCCTCGACGCGATCGTCGACGGCTACTCCCCCGTCCTCCGCGGTCTCGAGATCGACCGGGAGCAG
This sequence comes from Microbacterium sp. Bi121, assembly GCF_918698005.1. Classification (GTDB taxonomy): domain Bacteria; phylum Actinomycetota; class Actinomycetes; order Actinomycetales; family Microbacteriaceae; genus Microbacterium. The sequence goes on along the minus strand of NZ_CAKKLJ010000005.1, from coordinate 122,741 downwards.
ATCGAGCGTCAAGTGTTCAGCGGCGACGCGTCGGTGACCGAGCGCATCTACCGACTCAGTCAGGAGGTCATCGACCTCCAGCAGGCGACGTCCGGGCTCACAGAGGTGCTGGCGGCGCTCCGTGCGGGCTTCCACCGCTACGACATCCCCGACGCGCTCCAGTCGTACCTGCAGGACGTCGCCGACCATCTCAGCAGAGCGGACACGCGGGTCGGAGAACTCCGTGACTCGCTCTCGCAGATCCTCACCGTCAACGGCACGCTGGTCGCTCAGCGTCAGAACGAGGACATGAAGAAGATCTCCGGCTGGGCCGCGATCCTCTTCGCCCCGACGCTGATCGGCGCGATCTACGGCATGAACTTCGACAACATGCCCGAGCTCCACTGGGCCTTCGGCTATCCGCTGGCCGTCGGCGCGATGATCGTGTTCGCGCTCGTGCTCTATGTGATCTTCAAATGCCAGAAGTGGATGTGACGAAGAAGGACCGCCCCGGTGGGACGGTCCTTCTTCGGTAAGGGGGCAGCTCTTACGCGCCGGCCTTGTAGATCGGCGCCGCTCCGTTCACGGCATCCCCGACCTTGTGGACGCGGATGTCGTTCGTGGATCCGACGATTCCGGGAGGGGAACCGGAGATCACGACGACCTTGTCCCCTTCGGCGGCGAGACCGTTGCCGAGCAGGTACTCGTCGACCTGGTGGTACATGAGGTCGGTGTGCTGAACCATCTCGACGAGGGTCGAGCGGATGCCCCACGTCAGCGCCATGCGCCGGCGGATGCTGGGCTCCGGCGTGAACGCGATCATCGGGATGCGCGAGCGCAGGCGCGACAGGCGGCGAGCGGAGTCGCCGGACTGCGTGAACACGCAGAGGAACTTCGCGTCGACGAACTCCGCGACCTCGAGAGCGGCGAGCGTGATCGCACCACCCTGAGTGCGCGGCTTGCTGGTGAGGGGCGCGATGCGCTCCAGCCCGTGCTCCTCCGTTGACTCGACGATCCTGGCCATCGTCTCGACGACGACGATCGGGTAGTCGCCCACGCTCGTCTCGCCCGAGAGCATCACGGCGTCTGCACCGTCGAGGACGGCGTTGGCGACGTCCGAGGTCTCAGCCCGCGTCGGGACCGGGCTGGAGATCATCGATTCGAGCATCTGCGTGGCGACGATGACCGGCTTGGCGTTTCGACGGGCCAGCTCGACGGCGCGCTTCTGCACGATCGGCACGGCCTCGAGCGGCAGTTCGACGCCGAGGTCGCCGCGAGCGACCATGATGCCATCGAAGGCGTCGACGATCTCCTCGAGCGCGTCGACGGCCTGCGGCTTCTCGATCTTGGCGATGACGGGGACCTTGACACCTTCTTCGGCCATGATCTCGTGGACGCGATCGACGTCGGCTGCGTTGCGCACGAACGACAGCGCGATGATGTCGGCACCGGTGCGAAGGCCCCAGCGCAGATCCGACTCGTCCTTCTCGCTCAGTGCGGGCACGTTCACGGCGACGCCCGGCAGGTTGATGCCCTTGTTGTTGGACACGGCGCCGGCGACGATCACCTTGGTCGTCACGACGGTGCCATCGGTCTCGACGACCTCGACGCGGACCTTGCCGTCGTCGATCAGCAGGAAGTCACCGGGCTTCACGTCCTGAGGAAGGCCCTTGAAGGTCGTGCCGCAGATCTCGCGGTTGCCGATGATGTCCTCGGTGGTGATCTTGAAGATGTCGCCCTCGGCGAGTTCGTACGGGCCGGCCTCGAACTTGCCCAGCCGGATCTTCGGCCCTTGCAGGTCGACGAGCACGGCGACCGCACGCCCCGCGTCGTCCGCAGCGCGGCGGACGTTCGCGTAGTTGGCATCGTGGACGGAGTAGTCACCGTGGCTGAGGTTCAGTCGAGCGACGTCGACCCCCGCTTCGATGATGGCTCGGACGTTCTCGTAACTCGAGGTTGCCGGGCCCAGGGTGGCGACGATTTTCGCGCGTCTCAACAGAATCTCCAGGGTAAGAGGTGGGGGAATTTTATGGCGACAGTGCCGTCGCCAGCCTACGCGGGCTGCAGACCGATTGCGACATCGGACGGGGCGACCGGCGCCGGCAGCACCGTCGTCCCCATCAGATAGCGATCGACGCCCGCTGCGGCCGCCCTGCCCTCCGCGATCGCCCACACGATGAGCGACTGCCCGCGTCCGGCATCCCCGGCGACGAACACGCCGGGGACGGTGGACTCGTACGAGTCATCGCGCAGGAACGCACCGCGATCAGCGGTCTCGGGACGGACATCCGCTGCGAAGCTGTCGGTCTCCGGACCCGTGAAGCCCATGGCGATGAGGACCAGGTCGGCGGGGATCTCACGCTCCGTGCCGCTCTTGGGGACGCGGCGGCCGTCGACGTACTCGGTCTCGGCGACGCGCAACGCACGCACTTCACCGGCCTCGTTCGCGAGGAACTCGACGGTGGATGCCAGGTAGTGGCGCTCCCCGCCCTCTTCGTGCGCGGACTGCACCTCGAAGACGGTCGGCATCATGGGCCACGGCTGGTGCTCCGGGCGGTCGAGGCCAGGCTGCTTGCCGATCGCGAGGTTTGTGACGCTCAGTGCGCCGTGACGGTGCGCGGTGCCGATGCAGTCCGCTCCGGTGTCGCCACCGCCGATCACGATGACGTGCTTGCCCTGTGCGGTGATCTGGTTCGGGACGGAGTCCCCCGCGACGGCCTTGTTGGATTCGACGAGGTACTCCATCGCGAAGTGCACGCCGTCCAGGTGGCGGCCGGGGATCGGCAGGTCGCGCGGGACTGTCGAACCGGTGGCGAGGACGACCGCGTCGTAGCGTGCGCGCAGATCTGCCCAGCTGATGTCCTTGCCGATCTCGACGCCGGCGCGGAAGCGGGTGCCCTCCTCCTGCATCTGACGCAGGCGCGCCTCGAGGTGGCTCTTCTCCATCTTGAAGTCAGGGATTCCGTAGCGCAGCAGACCGCCGATCCGGTCGTCGCGCTCGAACACGGCGACCGTGTGCCCCGCCCGAGTGAGCTGCTGCGCGGCGGCGAGCCCGGCCGGGCCCGATCCGACGACGGCGACGGTCTTGCCGGTGAGCCGCTCAGGAGGCTGCGCCTCCACCCATCCCTGGGAGAAGGCCTCGTCGATGATCGACACCTCGACCTGCTTGATCGTGACGGCCGGCTGATTGATCCCCAGCACGCACGAGCTCTCGCACGGTGCAGGGCAGAGCCGCCCGGTGAACTCGGGGAAGTTGTTCGTGGCATGGAGGCGCTCGATCGCCGAGCGGTCTTCGCCGCGCCAGGTCAGGTCGTTCCACTCCGGGATCAGGTTGCCGAGCGGGCAGCCCTGATGACAGAACGGCACGCCGCAGTCCATGCAGCGGCCGGCCTGTCGGCGCAGCACGTTCTTGTCGCCCGGCTCGTAGACCTCTTTCCAGTCCATGATGCGGACGGGGACGGGGCGGCGAGCCGGCAGCTCGCGCTCGGTCACCTTCAGAAAGCCCTTGGGATCAGCCACCGGTCACCTCCAGGATGCGGGTCCAGACGGCGTCGCCGTCCGGGTCGATGCCGGAGGCCTCGGCCTCCTGGCGCATGGTCTGAACGGCCGCGAAGTCTCGCGGCAGCACCTTCACGAACTCGGCCGCGACGGTGTCGAAGTCCGCCAGCATGCCCGTGGCGAGCGGCGAGTCGGTTCGCTCGACGTGCTCGGCCAGCAGGCTCCGCAGCACCTCGAGATCCGCGCGGTCCAGCGTCTCCAGTCGCAGCTCACCGCTGTCGCGGGACTGCTGGTTGACCTTGTCGGCCGACAGCGCGTGGACGTAGGCGATGCCCCCGGACATGCCGGCTCCGAAGTTGCGTCCCGTCGATCCGAGGATGACGGCGAGGCCGCCGGTCATGTACTCGAGCGCGTGATCGCCCACTCCCTCCACGACGGCCGTCGCCCCGGAGTTGCGCACGAGGAACCGCTCGCCGACGACACCGGAGATGAACATCGAGCCCGACGTGGCGCCGTAGCCGATCACATTGCCGGCGATGACGTTCTCATGCGGGGCCATGTGCGAGTCGCGGTGCGGGCGCACGACGATATCACCGCCGGAGAGCCCCTTGCCGACGTAGTCGTTCGCGTCGCCCTCCAGGCGGAGCATGATGCCCGCGGGCAGGAAGGCCCCGAGGGACTGCCCGGCCGTGCCGTGCAGGATGACATCGATCGTCTCTCGCGCGAGCCCCTCGGCGCCGAAGCGCGAGGTGACCTCGTGGCCGAGCATTGTACCGACGGCTCTCTCGGTGTTGCGGATCGGAAGCTCGATCATGACGGGAGCCCGCTCCCTCAGCGCGTCCTGCGCCATCGAGATGAGCTGCACGTCGAAGTGCTCATCGAGCTCGTGATCCTGTTCGCGGCCGTGGCGGCGAGGCTCGGATGCCGGGAAATCCGGACCCTCGAGGATCGGCGCCAGGTCGAGCCCGTCGGCCTTCCAGTGCTCGATCGCCGCGTTCGCCTCGATGAGGTCGGCGCGGCCGATGATCTCGTCGAGCGATCGGAATCCGAGCTCGGCAAGGATCTCACGCACCTCCTCGGCGATGAACTCCATGAAGTTCACGACGAACTCCGGCTTGCCGGTGAACCGTTCCCGCAGGGCCGGGTTCTGCGTCGCGACGCCGACGGGGCAGGTGTCGAGGTGGCAGACGCGCATCATGATGCAGCCGCTGACCACCAGCGGAGCGGTAGCGAAACCGAACTCCTCCGCTCCAAGCAGCGCACCGATGATCACGTCGCGACCGGTCTTCAGCTGACCGTCGACCTGGACGACGACGCGGTCGCGCATGCCGTTGAGCATGAGCGTCTGCTGCGTCTCGGCCAGGCCGAGTTCCCACGGGGTGCCGGCGTGCTTGAGCGAGTTCATCGGGCTCGCGCCGGTGCCGCCGTCGTGTCCCGAGACGAGGATGACGTCGCTGAGCGCCTTCGCGACACCGGCCGACACCGCGCCGATGCCGGACTGGCTGACCAGCTTCGTGTGGATACGGGCGTTCGGGTTCGCGCGCTTCAGGTCGAAGATGAGCTGCTTGAGATCCTCGATCGAATAGATGTCGTGATGCGGCGGCGGCGAGATGAGACCGACGCCAGCCGTCGCATGACGGGTCCGCGCGACCCAGGGATACACCTTGGTCGGCGGCAGCTGGCCGCCCTCTCCGGGCTTCGCGCCCTGCGCGAGCTTGATCTGGATGTCGTCGGATTCGGTCAGGTACAGGCTCGTGACGCCGAACCGGCCTGAGGCCACCTGCTTGATCGCGCTGCGGCGCTCGGGGTCGAGGAGACGGTCGACGTCCTCGCCGCCCTCCCCCGTGTTCGACTTGCCGCCGATGCGGTTCATCGCGATCGCGAGCGTCTCGTGGGCCTCGCGCGAGATCGAGCCGTAGCTCATCGCGCCGGTCGAGAAGCGCTTGACGATCGAGCTGACCGGCTCGACCTCGTCGAGCGGTACGGCAGGACGCGCCCCGGTGCGCAGCGTGAACAGCCCGCGCAGTGTCTTCAGCTCAGCAGCCTGATCGTCGACGAGCTTCGTGTATTCGCGGAAGATGTCGTACCGGCGGTTGCGCGTGGAGTGCTGCAGCCGGAACACGGTCTCCGGGTTGAACAGGTGCGGGGAGCCGTCGCGGCGCCACTGGTACTCGCCGCCGGTCCATAGCCGCTCATGTGCGCGAGCAGCCGCGTCCTCCGGGTAGGCGAAGTCGTGCCGTGCCTGGTTCTCGGCGAACACGTCCTCGATGCCTATGCCGCCGAGCTTGGTCTCCGTACCGGTGAAGTACGCGTCGACGAACTCCTGGCTGAGGCCGATCGCCTCGAACACCTGCGCGCCGGCGTAGGAGGACACCGTCGAGATGCCCATCTTCGACATGATCTTCAGCACGCCCTTGCCGAGCGCGTAGATCAGATTGCGGACGGCCTTCTCCGGCGTGACGCCCGTGATGAAGCCGGTGCGAACGAGGTGCTCCACGGTCTCCATCGCGAGGTACGGGTTGACGGCCGAGGCCCCGTAGCCGATGAGCGTCGCGACATGGTGCACCTCGCGGACGTCGCCGGCCTCGACGAGCAGACCGACCTTCATGCGGTTCTCGCGGCGGATCAGGTGGTGGTGGATGGCCGAGACCATGAGCAGCGACGGGATCGGGACGAGGTCCTTGTTCGAGTCGCGGTCGGACAGGATGATGAACTCCGCGCCGCCGTCGATCGCGGCATCCACCTCTGCGCACATCTCTTCGAGGCGCTCCTGCATCGAGTGGGCGCCGGCGTCGAAGTGGTAGAGGCCGCTGATCGTCACAGCCGAACGGCCGGCCAGCGCCTTGTCGATGTGGCGGATCTTGGCGAGCTCGTCGTTGTCGATCACGGGGAAATCGACGGCGACGGTTCGGGTGTGGTCCGGGCCCCAGGCCAGCAGATTCCGCTCAGGGCCCAGCGATGAACGCAGGCTCGTGACGACCTCTTCGCGGATGGAGTCCAGGGGCGGGTTCGTCACCTGGGCGAACTGCTGCGTGAAGTAGTCGAACAGCAGCCGCGGGCGCTCGCTGAGCACCGCGATCGGCGTGTCGGAGCCCATGGCGCCGAGCGGTTCGACGCCGGTCTGCCCCATCGGGGTCAGCAGCAGACGGACTTCCTCCTCGGTGTACCCGAAGGTCCGCTGACGGCGGGTGATGGATGCCGGCGGGTGCACGATGTGCTCGCGCTCCGGCAGATCCGCCAGGCGCACGGCGCCGTCGTCGAGCCACTCCTGCCAGGGGTGCAGGCGCGCGAGATCCTGCTTGATCTCCTCGTCCTCCACGATGCGACCAGCCGCCGTGTCGACGAGGAACATCTTGCCCGGCTGAAGGCGACCGCGGCGCTTGATGCGCTCCGGCTCGAACTCCAGCACACCCGTCTCCGAGCCGATGACGACGAGGCCGTCCGTGGTCTCCGTCCACCGTCCAGGGCGAAGCCCGTTGCGGTCGAGGGTCGCACCGACGAGCGTGCCGTCTGTGAAGATGAGCGCCGCAGGGCCGTCCCACGGCTCCATCTGATTGGAGTGGTACTCGTAGAACGCGCGCAGCTCCGGGTCGATGTCGGTCTGCTTCTCGTATGCCTCGGGGACCATCATCATGATCGCGTGCGGCAGGCTGCGTCCGGTCAGGGTAAGCAGTTCGAGCACCTCGTCGAACGAGGCCGAATCGCTCGCACCGGGGGTGCAGATCGGGAGAAGCGGACGGATGTCGCCGAGCAGCTCCGATTCGAGCTGCGACTGACGTGCCCGCATCCAGTTGCGGTTGCCGCCGACGGTGTTGATCTCGCCGTTGTGCGCGAGCATCCGCAGCGGCTGCGCGAGCGGCCACGACGGGAACGTGTTGGTCGAGTACCGCGAGTGCACGACGGCGAGCTCGGAGGCGAATCGCTCGTCCTGCAGGTCGGGGTAGAACGGCTCGAGCTGGAGCGTGGTGACCATGCCCTTGTAGCCGAGCGTGCGGCTGGACAGCGAGACGAAGTAGGCGCCGACCTCGTGGCCGGCGCGCTTGCGCAGACGGTAGGCGACGCGGTCGAGCGCGATGCCGGAGAGGCGCTCCCCAGCGCGGGATGCGACGAAGAGCTGCTCGAATGCGGGGCGGGCCTCATCGGCGAGCTTGCCGAGATTCTCGTTCGCGGTGGGGACGACGCGCCATCCGAGGACCTCCAGGCCCTCTTCGCGCGCGATCCTCTCGACGCCGGCCTTCTGGCTGCGGCGCTCAGAGGCCTGCAGCGGAAGGAAGGCGAGCCCGGCGGCGTACTCGCCGGCATCGGGCAGTTCGAAGGCGGTGACCTCACGAAGGAATGCGTCCGGCATCTGGGTGAGAATGCCCGCACCGTCTCCGGTGCCGGCATCGGAGCCGATCGCACCGCGGTGCTCCAGGTTGCGCAGCGCCTCGAGCGCCAGCGCGATGATGTCGTGTCCTGCGGTTCCACGCAGGGTGGCGACCATGGCCAGGCCGCAGGCATCCTTCTCGAATGCCGGGTTGTACAGACCCTGCTTCGGGGGGTAGGCGCCGGAGGCACCGTAAGGAGGCTGGAAGTACATCTATTACCGCCCTCAGGTAATCAGGTGACACCGGGGACGCCGTCGGCCCGCTCGTTCAGTGCAGTGGATTCCTCACTCGAAGAGGAGGTGCTTGTCGGGAGCTGCCCTCGCTCTAGGGAGCAGTGCTTGTGGCGGTGGCTCCGACGGTGACTTCAGCGGGAGGCTCGCTCACGTCGACGAAGTCATCGAGATCGTTCTGCGATTGTACATCAGCGTGGGCATCCTTCCGGCCGCGGCCCGGCATGTACGGGCTGGGCTCGACACCGGGGTGACGACGCGTCTGGACGATGATGATCACGATCCCGACCACGACGCCGAGGATGGCGGCCCAGACGTTGCTGCGCAGCCCCAGGATGATCTCGCTCGGGTCGATGCGGATGGACTCCCACACGATGCGCCCCGCGCTGTACCAGATGAGATACACGGCGAAGAGCTTGCCCCACTGCAGCTTCAGGCGGGCGCCGATCCACAGGATGAACAGCACGCCGAGGACGTTCCAGATGACCTCGTACAGGAACGTCGGGTGGAACAGGGTGCCCTCGGCGAGACCCGGGGGGAACGCGGCGTTGTCCGACTCGATCTCCAGGCCCCAGGGCAGGTCCGTAGGCAGACCGAACAGTTCGTGGTTGAACCAGTTGCCGAAGCGGCCCATGGCCTGTGCGAGCAGAATGCCGGGGGCGAGGGCATCCGCGAACGTCCAGAACCGGATGCCTGTCCACCTGCAGCCCAGGTACGCGCCGACCGCGCCGCCGAGAAGCGCGCCGAAGATCGCGATGCCGCCCTCCCAGATCGCCCAGACCGAGCCAGGCTCGAACGGGTTCCAGGTGTTCTTGCCCTCGCCGAAGTAGAAGTTCGGGTGGGTGAGTACGTGGAAGATGCGCGCACCGATGATCGCGAGCGGCACCGCGAGGATCGCGATGTCGATGACGACCCACGGCTCCGCACCGCGCTTGGTGAGGCGGTGATTGGTCATGAGCGTGGCGACGATGATGCCGGCGATAATGCACAGGGCGTAGAAGTGGATCCGCAGCGGGCCGAGGTCGATGTAGCTGACGTCTGGGCTCGGGATGCTGGTGAGCACGCCGCTGAGTGCAGTGTGGAGCGCGAGGGACATGAGTGCGATTCTAGTTCTCGTGTGAGCGGACTGCGGACGGCGTGCCTGCAGCGAGGTTCCTTGTGACCTCGGCCAGGGCGTCGAGGCCCCCGTCGCCGAGAGCTCTGACCAGGGCGGTGCCGACGATCGCGCCGTCGGCGTAGTCCACCACGCCTGCGATCTGATCGGCGGTGGAGATGCCGATGCCGACGCAGGCGTTCTCGGCCCCGTGCTCGCGAAGCCGCGCGACGAGGCTGCGCGCAGCCTGGTCGAGGGAGGCACGCTCGCCGGTGATGCCCATCGTGGAGACGGTGTAGACGAAGCCGGTCGAGGACTTGACCACGAGATCGAGTCGCTGGTCCGTGGAAGTCGGAGCAGCGAGGAAAATGCGGTCGAGGCCGGTCCTCTCGCTGGCGGCGATCCAGTCCTCGGCCGCCTCAGGGGTGATGTCGGGCGTGATGAGGCCGGCGCCGCCCGCTGCGAGCAGGTCATCCGCGTAGCGATCGACCCCGTACTGCATGACGGGGTTCCAGTACGTCATGACGACGACAGGAACGTCCGTGGCCGCGGTGATCGCCTTCACCGCAGTGAAGAGGTCGCGCATCTTGAATCCACCCGCGAGCGCGGCCTGCGTGGCCTGCTGGATGACGACCCCGTCCATCACCGGGTCGCTGTAGGGCGGCCCGAGTTCGATGACGTCCACACCGTTCTCGGCAAGGGTGATCGCGGCCTGGATACTCGTCTCCAGATCGGGGAACCCGACGGGCAGGTATCCGATGAATGCTCCGCGTCCGGCATCCTTCGCGTTCTGGATCGCGGCGGCGACGCGACTCATCGTGCCTCCTCCACGCCCTCGTCGTACAGGTCGAAGTACTTCGCAGCGGTGTCCATGTCCTTGTCTCCGCGGCCGGACAGGCAGACGGCGATCACGGCATCCGGACCCATCTCCCGACCCAGGCGCAACGCGCCGGCCAGCGCGTGCGCCGACTCGATGGCCGGGATGATGCCCTCGGTGCGGCTCAGCAGCCGCAGAGCCTGCATCGCCTCGTCATCGGTGGCCGGGATGTATTCGGCGCGACCGATGTCGGCGAGCCAGGAGTGCTCGGGTCCGACGCCGGGGTAGTCGAGTCCGGCGGAGATCGAGTGCGACTCGATCGTCTGGCCGTCCTCGTCCTGCAGGACGTAGGTCTTCGAGCCGTGCAGCACGCCTGGACGTCCTCGCTCGATGGATGCCGCGTGCTTCTCGGTGTCGACGCCGTCGCCGGCCGCCTCCACGCCGTACAGCTTCACGGCATCGTCGTCGAGGAACGCATCGAACATGCCGATCGCATTCGAGCCGCCGCCGACGCACGCCACGACGGCGTCAGGCAGTCGGCCGATCTCGTCGAGAAGCTGCTGGCGCGCTTCTTCGCCGATGATCTTCTGGAAGTCGCGCACCATGGCAGGGAACGGATGAGGACCGGCAGCGGTGCCGAAGATGTAGTTGGTCGACTCCACGGTCGCGACCCAGTCGCGGTACGCGTCGTTGATGGCGTCCTTCAGCGTGCGGGAACCCGTGGTCACCGGCACGACCTCCGCGCCGAGCAGACGCATGCGGGCGACGTTGAGCGCTTGCCGCTCGGTGTCGACCTCACCCATGTAGATCGTGCACTCGAGGCCGAACAGCGCCGCTGCGGTCGCGGTGGCGACGCCGTGCTGTCCCGCGCCGGTCTCCGCGATCACTCTGCTCTTACCGAGCCGCTTGGTCAGAAGAGCCTGCCCGAGGACGTTGTTGATCTTGTGGCTGCCGGTGTGATTGAGGTCCTCGCGCTTGAGGAACACGCGCGCTCCCCCGGCGTGCTCGGCGAACCTGTGCACCTCGGTGAGGGCGGACGGCCGGCCGGCGTACGAGCCGAGGAGTCCTGCCAGCTCTGCGCGGAAATCGGGGTCGGCGATCGCCTGCTCGTAGGCGACGGTGAGTTCGTCGATCGCCGCGATCAGGGATTCCGGCATGTACCGCCCGCCGAACTCTCCGAAGAACGGACCTGGTTGGTCGCGCAGGCTCACAGCGCACGACTCCCTTCGAAGTCTCCCGCGGCGAGGAAGCTCTGCAGAGTGGCGACGGGGTCGCCGGTGACGAGAGCCTCGCCGATCAGTACGACGTCGGCCCCGGCCTCGCGGTAGTGCGCGACGTCCTCGGGGACGAGCACGGCCGACTCGGCGACCTTGATGACGCCTGAGGGGATGCGATCGACGAGACGGCCGAACAGATCGCGGTCGAGGTCGAAGGTCGAGAGGTTCCTGGCGTTCACACCGATCAGCGTCGCGCCGAGGTCGATCGCGACGTCGAGCTCGGCGGCGGTGTGGGTCTCGACGAGCGGCGTCATGCCGAGCTCGAGGATCAGCCCGTGCAGTTCGCTGAGCACCTTCGGCTCGAGCCCTGCGACGATGAGCAGCGCCAGATCGGCGCCGGCGGCGCGGGCTTCGAGCACCTGATACGGGGTGGCGATGAAGTCCTTGCGGAGCACGGGAAGCGCGACGCGCTCCGTCACGGCCTCGAGGTCTGCGAGCGATCCGCCGAACCGGCGCTCCTCGGTGAGGACGCTGATCGCCGATGCTCCGCCCGTCTCGTAGAGCGCAGCCTGGCGCGCAGGATCGGGGATCTCGGCGAGCTCTCCGCGGGACGGGCTCGCGCGCTTCACCTCGGCGATGATCTTGACACGGGATGCCGGCGCGAGAGCGGCGGAGACGTCGAGTGCTGCCGGGCGTGCCGCAGCCGCCTTCTCGACCTCGGACAGGGGCCGGGCGAGTGCACGACGTTCCGCGTCCTCGACTGCGCCGGCCGTGAGGTCGGCGAGCACCATCAGTGGCCCTTCGGCGCGTACTTGGGTCCGTTGACGCCGTAACCGGCCTTGGCGAGGATCCAACCCAGCAGCAGCCCGATCACGATGATTCCGACCGAGACCCACACGAAGACGGGCTGCTCGAAGCAGAAGGCGATCGTGCCGGCGAAGAAGCCGAACAGCATGACGATCACGGCAGTCCAGGCCGCAGGCGAGTGTCCGTGGCCGGGGTCGGCGATCGGGTTGGTCATGTTCTCCTCCGAGGCGGTCGTGGGTTTCTCAGCCAGTCTATCGGGGTCACCGTGTGGGGTCCGTGCCACGCGACAGGTCGTCCCAGGAATCGATCGCGTCGACAGGCCCGTCGTGATCACCGTGCGCCGCGGCATCCGTGCGATAGCGGCGTCCACCGCGCTTCCAGCGGTGCGCTGTGATGAGCGCGAAGAGCGCCGACATGATCAGCACGACCCAGCCGATGAGGGCGAGCACCGGCCAGGCGGACGGCTCGATCGATGCGATCATGTCCATCAGCGTGCTGCTGCCTGCGAGCCCGGTGGCCTGCGTGACCGTCGGTGCGACGGCTGGCAGCGGTGTCGAGAAGAGGATGTCGGCTGTCCACCACGTGAGCAGTCCGCCGGCGAGCAGAGCGAGCGCGGCCAGGGCGTATCGAAGCACCACGCCGACGATCGCGAGAGCCGCCCCGACGGCGAGGACGGCGAGACTGAGCGGGGCGAGGAGCGCAAGGGCATCGGCGCCCGCCACGAGGATCGGCTCGCCGGAGTCGGCGCGCGTCACCGTGAGCCACGTCTGGGTCGAGGAGATGATGCCGATGGCTCCGGCCAGGAGGAAACCGATGACGGCGATGCTGCGGCCGCGCTGGGCGATGCTCATTCTGGGCCGACTCATCCGGTCACGCCGTCGACGGCCTCGAGGTCGGCCGCGTCGAAGCACGTCCGGGTGCCGGTGTGGCAGGCGGGACCCGTCTGATCGACGAGCAGCAGGATCGCGTCGCCGTCGCAGTCCAGCCTGGCCTCGCGGATGCGCTGGATGTTGCCCGACGTGTCGCCCTTGCGCCAGTACTCCTGACGCGAGCGCGACCAGTACGTCACGCGACCTGTGGTGAGAGTGCGTCGCAGCGCCTCGGCATCGAGCCAGGCGAGCATGAGCACTTCGCGCGAGTCCCACTGCTGCACGATCGCGGGCGCCAGGCCGTCGGCGTTCCACGCGACCTGGGCGATCCGTGCCTCGAGATCACTCTTCGAAGTCTCGCTCATCGCACGACGATCCCTTCTGCGCGCATGGCTTCCTTGACGTCGCCGACAGTCAGGGCACCGGAGTGGAAGACGCTCGCGGCGAGCACGGCGTCCGCCCCCGCATTGACAGCCGGTGCGAAGTCGGTCACGGCACCGGCGCCGCCGGAGGCGATGACGGGGACCGAGGACACCTCGCGCATGAGGCCGACGAGCTCGAGGTCGAAGCCGTCGCGCGTGCCGTCGGCGTCGATGGAGTTCACGAGCAGCTCCCCCGCACCGCGCTCGATCGCCTCGCGCGCCCACTCGAGGGCGTCGAGCGTCGTCTCGGTGCGCCCGCCGTGGGTCGTGACGACGAACCCGGACGCCGTGGCCCCAGCGCGCTTCACATCGAGGGAGAGCACGAGCACCTGAGCACCGAATCGGTCGGCGATCTCGCCGATGAGGTCAGGGCGTGCGATCGCGGCGGAGTTCACGCCGACCTTGTCCGCTCCGACTCCCTGCAACCGGGCGACGTCCTCGACGGAGCGGACTCCCCCGCCGACGGTGAGCGGCACGAACACGTTCTCGGCCGTGCGCTGCACGACGTCGTACGTCGTGGACCGGTCGTCGACGGTCGCCGTGACGTCGAGGAACGTGATCTCATCGGCTCCCTGCGCCGCGTAGTGCGCAGCCAGTTCGACCGGGTCGCCCATGTCGCGCAGGTTCTCGAAGTTGACGCCCTTGACGACGCGTCCTGCGGCGACGTCGAGGCACGGGATGACACGGCTGGTCAGAGTCATCTGGGTCTCCGTGATCACAATCTCGCAGCGTGGATGGCGGTGACCAGCAATGCGCGTGCGCCGATCGAGTACAGATCGTCCATCACCTGGTTGATGCCCTTGCGCGGCAGCATCACGCGCACGGCGACCCAATCCGGATCCTGCAGCGGTGAGATGGTCGGCGATTCGCGGCCGGGGGCGATCGCGGCGGCCTTCTCCACGAGGCTGGCGGGGAGATCGAAGTCGAGCAGCACGAAGCGCCGGGCGACGATCACTCCGCGGAGGCGACGCAGCAGCCGCTCGGTCCCGTCGACGTCGCCGGTTCGGCTGATGAGGACGGCCTCGGATTCGATGATCACGGGTCCGAAGATCTCGAGTCCCGCCTGGCGGAGCGTGGTTCCGGTCTCGACGACGTCGGCGATCGCGTCGGCGACGCCGAGCTGAACGGCGGACTCCACCGCGCCGTCGAGCGGCACGAGGGTCGCCTCGACACCGTGGTCGCGGAGGAACGCGTCGACGAGTCCAGGGTAGGCCGAGGCGATCCGGACCCCCGCCAGGTCTTCGAGGGTCTGGAACCGTCCTGGTGGGGCGGCGAAGCGGAACGTCGAGTGCGCGAAGCCGAGCGCTTCGATCTCGCGGGCCTGCTGCGGCACGTCGCGCAGCAGGTCGCGGCCGGTGATGCCGACGTCGAGTGCTCCGGATGCCACGTAGGTGGCGATGTCGCGCGGACGGAGGAAGAAGAATTCGACGTCGTTCGCGGCATCCACGACGTGCAGGGTCTTGGAGTCGCGACGGCCGGTGTATCCGGCTTCGGCGAGCATCTCGGCGGCGGTCTCGGCGAGCGAGCCCTTGTTGGGAACAGCGATGCGCAGCATGGGGAACTTTCAGATCAGAGGTACGAGACGGAGCGCATCAGAGATGTCGGTACACGTCCTCGGGGGTCAGCCCCTTCGCGATCATCATGACCTGCAGGTGATAGAGCAGCTGGGAGATCTCCTCGGCGGCCTCGGCATCCGACTCGTACTCGGCGGCCATCCACACCTCGGCGGCCTCCTCGACGATCTTCTTGCCGATGGTGTGCACGCCGGCGTCGAGCTCTGCGACGGTGCGAGAACCCTCTGGACGGTTCTCGGCTTTGGCGCTGAGCTCGGCGAACAGCTCGTCGAAAGTCTTCACGTTTCCAGGCTAGCGGCTCGCGCGCGGTCCCGAAGTCCCGTGACGGCCGCCTCGATGCTGTCGGCGCCGTAGACCGCGGATCCTGCGACGAAGGTGTCGGCGCCGGCCGCCGCAGCCTGTTCGATCGTCGAATCCGAAATGCCGCCGTCGACCTGGAACCAGGTGTTCGAGCCGCGGCGCCTGGCCTCATCCACGAGCGCACGCAGCTTCGGCATCGTCTCGGGCATGAAGCTCTGTCCGCCGAATCCCGGCTCGACCGTCATGACGAGGATCTGATCGAACTCGTCGAGGATGTCGTAGAGCGCGTCGCCGGCGGTACCCGGCTTGATCGCGACCCCGGCACGTGCGCCCATGTCGCGGAGCCGCCTGGCGAGGGCGACGGGGTCGGATGCCGCCTCGAGGTGGAACGTGACGCTGGCCGCTCCCAGCTCGGCGTAGCCAGGAGCCCAGCGATCGGGGTCCGTGATCATCAGGTGCACATCGAGCGGGATGGGGCTGGTCGCCTGGACGCGCTCGACCATCTGCAGTCCGAACGTCAGATTCGGGACGAAGTGGTTGTCCATCACGTCGACGTGCACGAAGTCGGCCGTCTCGATGCGGGCGAGATCGCGCTGCATGTTCACGAAGTCGGCCGAGAGGATGCTGGGGTTGATGCGCGGTGCTTCAGAACGCAACGAGGACGGAAGGCTCACCGGTCTTCTCCCTTCGAATCGCGCTGGAGCAGCGCGAGGAACATGGCGTCTGTGCCGTGACGATGCGGCCACAGTTGAACGTGACCGCTGCCGTCGCCGGCGAGGTCGATCGGACTCATGGCGACGTCGCTGATGACGGCCGCGGCATCCAGCCGGGTCACGTCGTCACGGGTCCTCAGGACCTCTGCGACGATACCCGAGGTCTCAGCGAGGTGCGGCGAGCAGGTCACGTAGGCGACGACGCCGCCCGGTGCCAGCGCGTCCAGAGCACCGGCGAGCAGTTCGGTCTGGAGCTCGGCGAGCTCGGCGACGTCGGAAGGCGACTTGCGCCAGCGCGCCTCAGGGCGGCGGCGCAGCGCGCCGAGGCCGGTGCACGGGGCGTCGACGAGGATCCTGTCGAACACGCCCCGGTTCTCCTGGGTGAGGTGCCTGCCGTCCTGCTCGTGGACGATCACCTCGCCGGGCACAGCCTTCAGCGCATTGCGGACGAGCCTGGCGCGTGTCGGGACGACCTCGTTCGCCTCGAGGACGACCTCGTTCTCGCGTGCGATCGACGCGAGCAGCGCGGTCTTGCCCCCTGGGCCGGCGCACAGGTCGAGCCACTTCTCCCCCGCCGTGATCGGCTTCGCGCCGGCCAGCGCCAGTGCGACGAGCTGCGACCCCTCGTCCTGGACCCGGATTGTCCCGCCGGAGGCACTGATCAGCGCGAGCGGATCGCCTCCGGGGGATCCGAAGGCCGTCGGTGCGTATGGCCGGCGCGGTTCTCCTGGTTCGGCGAGCCCGGGCAGCGCCACCAGCGTGACCTCCGGTGAGACGTTGTCGGCGTCGAGCAGCTCTTCGAGCTCCGAGACCCGGCCGTCGGCCGCCAGAGCTCTGCGGAGCGCGCGGATGATCCAGACCGGGTGCGCCGTGCGCAGACCCAGTCGCTCATCGTCGGACCGCGCGCCCTGCTCGATGCGCTCCTGCCACTGACCGGGCGTATCGCGCGAGATCCGCCGCAGCACCGCGTTAGCGAAGCCGGCCGGACCTCTGCCGACCTCGGCGGTGACGAGGTTCACGGACTCGTTGACCGCGGCGTGCGAGGCCACGCGTGTGGCGAGCAGCTGATGCGCCGCGAGCCGCAGGGCATCGAGCACTGCGGGGTCGATGTCCGCTGTCGAACGGCCGGCCGCCGCCTCGATGACCGCGTCGTAGGTGCCTCGTCGGCGCAGCGTGCCATAGGTCAGCTCGGTTGCGAGAGCCGCGTCCTGCGGCGTCAGCCGGGCGTCGCTGATCGCGGACGGCAGCAGCAGGTTCGCGTAGGCATCCGACTCGCTCACTGCTCTCAGCACGTCATAGGCCACTCGACGGGCCGGCTGCACGCGCCGGGTCTGCGGCGCACTGCCGGTGGGGCGGCGTGCTGGGCGGCGCTGCGACGGCCCGCTCATGCGCCCGCTCGCACGGTCTCGTCTCCGCGGAAGCCGCGCCACCAGGCGGTCGCGTCCATCGCCGGCCTGCCAGCCGGTTGCACGCGCGTCACCGCCAGGGGCTGCGTGGCCGTGCCGATCAGCAGTGCGTCCTTGGTCACCGCGACGGCGCCCGGATCGAGCGGCTCCGCATCCTGAGACGGTGCGGCTGCCAGGATCTTCACCCTCAGGTCTCCGACGACCGTGTGCGCACCCGGCTCCGGTGTCACACCGCGGAATCGTGCGAAGACGGCGTCGAGCGGCTGCGTCCAATCCAGTGCGCCGTCCTCGACGGTCAGCTTCGGGGCGGTGGTCGGCTCGCCCTCCTGCGGCCGCGACGCGGCGGTGCCGTCGGCGATGCCGGCGACGACGTCTGCGGTGAGCTGCGCCCCGTCCTCCGTGAGGATCTCGAGGGCGATGTCTGCCGTGGCGTCCGGCGGCACCGCGACGCTTCGCGCTGCGAAGACGTCTCCGGCGTCCAGCGCGGGGACGAGCTGGAAGACGCTCGCGCCGAGCACGGCATCCCCGGCGATGAGCGCTCGCTGGACAGGCGCAGCCCCGCGCCACTGCGGCAGCAGCGAGAAGTGCAGATTGATCCATCCGTGCTGCGGGGTCGACAGCAGCGGCTCGCGCACGAGTCCGCCGTACGCGACGATCACTCCGAGCTCAGCGCGGAGGGCTGCGATGCGGCCGGTGGCATCGTCATCGAGCTTGGCCGCTTTGATGACCGGGATTCCGAGTTCCTCTGCGACCTGCGCGACCGGCGACGGGGTGAGCACGCGCTTTCTGCCGAGCGGCGCATCGGGCCGGGTGACGACGGCTGCGATCTCGTGGATCATCGCAAGGGTGCGAAGGGTGGGAATCGCGGCTGCCGGGGTGCCGGCGAAGACAAGACGCATGAAGGTGCTCCGGATGGATGGAAGCTCGGAAACTGTCAAAGCTCAGGATCGAGCATATCCAGACGCACCGAGAGCGGGATCCGATTGCTCTGGCCCCGTCCACGACGACGCCCTGTCGCTTCGGCGACGACGGATGCTCTGAGCCTGGTGGTGACGGCGGGGCCGGCGGCGTACTCGAAGCGGACGAGAGCGCGCACCCGGCCGTCGTCGGTCTCGATCGGCACCGGTCCGAGGACGGCGTCCGCCGGCAGGGGCAGCTCGCGAAGCGCAGCGAGTGCTCGGGACACCGACGGCGGCAGCCCCTCGACGAGCGCGACACGCGTCGCGGGCGGCAGATGCAGTGGTTCCCGGCTCTCGAGCTCGCTTCGTGCGTACGCGGCCTGCGTCCACGTCGCGAGTGCTCGGCCGACCGGACCGTCGACCCCGACCAGGTGGATCGGCGCCCCAGGAGCTGCGAGGGCTGCGGCATTCGACCACCAGCGCAGGCACGACTCCGCGATGCGGAGGTCAGGAGCCTGCAGCATCCGTGGACCGTCGAGAAGCAGCACGGCGCGGTACCCGCCATCGGCGAGCGGCTCGGCTCCCCTGGTGGCGACCACCAGAGCCGGTCTCGCAGGCACCGACTCGACGGGGTGCGCGCTGTCTGCGACGATCACGCGCACGCCGGGGAAGGCGCGACCGAGTTCGTCGGCCGTTCGCTCGCTCCCGGAGGACGCAAGGCGGAGCTGGGTCGAGGAGCAGGACGGGCAGTGCCAGGCGCGGGCCGAACGGCCGCACCAGCCGCAGACCGGCACAGCACCGCGGTGCGAAGCTCCGAGCGGACCGCCGCAGTGGGCGCAACGAGCGGGGGCACGGCAGTCGGCGCACACCAGCGTCGGCGAGAACCCGGGGCGCGCGACCTGCACGAGTACGGGGCCTTCCTCGCTGGCCTTCCGTGCGGCGGCGTAGGCGGTGGAATGCACGCGCTGCGCCGGCTGCTCCATCTCCTGCGGACTGCTCAGCACGACACGGGGTGTGACGCGGCGCTCCGCACGAACTTCGGTCAGCCACCCGCGCTGCACGAGACGCTCGACATCACTCGTGCGCGTGTGACCGGCGAACAGCAGCGCAGACCCCTCCTGCTCCTGACGGACGAGCATCGCGTCTCTGGTGTGCACGTACGGCGCCAGCGGTTCGCTGTACAGCGGGTCTCCGTCGTCCCAGATGGCGATGAGACCGGCCTCCACCGGGGCGTACACGGACGAGCGGTTGCCGACGACCACGCACGGCGCGTCTTCGATGGTCCGCAGGAACCCCCGGTAGCGCTCTGGATTGGTCTGCCGGGCGTCGTGGCGCACGATCGCCTCGGCCGGCACGAACGTCTCGAGCGTCGTGAGCAGCCGATCGAGGTCGCGGTGATCGGGCAGCGCGATGATGACGGAGGAGCCGGATGCGAGCATCCGCGTCGCCGAGGCCGCCAGCAGCTGCGTCCACGGCAGCATCCCATCACGGACCCCTGGGACGGCCTCGACAGCGCCTCGCCCGCGTTCGTCGAGCAGACCGGCGAGTCCGGAGTACTCGCCGAGGACGGCCTCCGCCCTCGCGATCGCCTCGTCGGACGGCGCGACGGCCGCGGCGTCCGCTTTCCATGCCTTCTCGACGCGGACCTGACGTTTCGGAATCGCGAGTCGAAGGATGTCGGACGCCGACCCCGCCGCACGATCGGCCACGCGGCGCGCGAGGCGGTAGAGCCGCTCCGGCAGAACGGGCACGAGGGAGGTCACGCTGTCGACGGTCGACAGGGCGCGCTCGGAATCGTCCTCCTCCGCCACCTCTACGACAAAGGCGTCGACCAGCCGCCCGGCCGTGCGCAGCGGCACCCGCACGCGGGCGCCGACCGGAACGTCGCCGAACTCCTCGAGGAGGACGTAGTCGAACAGGCGGTCGAGCTGCGGCAGTGGCGAGTCCAGCAGCACGCGCGCGATGCGCCGGCTCAACGCCGGGCTCCGCGCCTGCGCATCACAGCCCTGCGGCGCGGCGCAGCTCGTCGGCTCGGTCGGTCCGCTCCCACGTGAACTCCGGCAGCTCGCGCCCGAAGTGGCCGTATGCCGCCGTTCGGCGGTAGATCGGACGCAGCAGATCGAGCTGCTCGATGATCGCCTGCGGCCGCAGGTCGAAGACCTCGCGGATAGCGTTCGTGATCACCTCGTCGGACACCTTGCCGGTGCCGAACGTCTCGACGTAGAGGCCGACGGGGCGGGCGACGCCGATCGCGTACGCGACCTGCACCTCGAGCCGATCTGCGAGACCGGCGGCGACGGCGTTCTTCGCGACCCAGCGCATGGCGTACGCGCCCGAGCGGTCGACCTTGGACGGATCCTTGCCGCTGAACGCGCCGCCGCCGTGACGGGCAGCGCCGCCGTAGGTGTCGATGATGATCTTGCGGCCGGTGAGTCCGGCATCCCCCTTCGGGCCGCCGGTGACGAACGGCCCGGCGGGGTTGATGAAGTAGCGGTCGCTCGACGGCATCTCGAGCCCGGTACCCTCGAGAACCGGATCGATGACCAGACGGCGCACCTGATCCTTGAGCTCATCCTGCGAGACGTCGGGGTGATGCTGCGTCGAGAGCACGACCGCATCGATCGTCTTCGGCGTGAAGCCCTCGTAGCCGAGCGTGACCTGCGTCTTGCCGTCCGGACGCAGGAAGTCGAGCTCTCCGGAGCGGCGCACCTCGGTGAGGCGCTCCGCGATGCGATGAGCCGTGTGCCCTGCCATCGGCATGAGCTCGGGAGTCTCGACGGTCGCGAACCCGAACATGATGCCCTGGTCGCCGGCGCCGAGGCCGTCGAGCGCATCACTGGAGGTGCCGTCGCGGTGCTCCTGGGCGAGGTCGACGCCGTGGGCGATGTCGCTGGACTGCTCCCCCACTGAGACGCTCACGCCGCACGAGTCGCCGTCGAATCCGGTGTCGCTGGAGGTGTAGCCGATCCCGTTGACGACCTCGCGGACGATGGTGGGGATGTCGACGTACGCCTCGGTGCGGATCTCGCCGGCGACGTGCACCAGACCGGTGGTGACCAGGGTCTCCACCGCGACACGGGATGCCGGATCCTTGGCGATCAGGCCGTCGAGGATGCTGTCCGAGATCTGGTCGCAGATCTTGTCCGGATGGCCCTCGGTGACGGATTCAGACGTGAAAAGGCGCAGCGCGCTCATCGAGGAGGCCGCCGTCACTCAGCGTGGCGAAGGCGGAGCTTGTCCTCGTTGATCTCGTGCAGCGCGATGGTCAGCGGCTTGTCCTCGACGGACGAGTCGACCAGCGGTCCGACGTTGTCGAACAGGTTGCCCTCGTGGAGGTCGGCGTAGTAGTCGTTGATCTGGCGCGCGCGCTTGGACGCGTAGATGACCAATTCGTACTTGGACTCGACGCGGTCGAGCAGGTTGTCGATGGGCGGGTCGATGATGCCCTTGGTGTGGTGTCCGGCCATGGTGGGACCTCCAGATCAGGCGACGGGTTCGTCGCGAAGTCGAATCGGCGGGCGCGCGAAAGCGTTCAGCGCGCTGGAGCCTTAGACAATTCTACGACCTCGCGCGCTGCTGCGGCGACGTCCTCGTTCACAATGCGGTAATCGAACTCTCCCTGAGCGGCAAGTTCCACCTTCGCGGTGCGCAGCCGACGGGTGCGTTCCTCCTCGTTCTCGGTGCCTCGGCCGACCAGCCGCTGGACGAGTTCGTCCCACGATGGAGGCAGCAGGAAGATGAGCGTGGCCGACGGCTCCGCCGCCCTGACCTGACGGGCGCCCTGCAGGTCGATCTCGAGGAGAACCGTCTTGCCCTCGCTGAGAGCGGCATCGATGGGCGCGCGCGGAGTGCCGTATCGGGATCTGTTGTGCACGACCGCGTGCTCGAGGAGTTCGCCGTCCGCGATGAGACGATCGAACTCGGCGTCGTCGACGAAGAAGTAGTGCACGCCGTCGATCTCACCGGGGCGCGGCGCGCGGGTGGTTGCCGAGACCGACAGATGGATCTCCGGATGATTCTCACGGATGTGCGCGGCGACAGTCCCCTTGCCGACCGCGGTCGGGCCGGCAAGCACGAGCAGGCGGCTGCGCCCGGCGCGGGGCTCCGAAACCGGGAACCGCTCGTCGAGCCAGTGCGTGAGGCTCGCACGCTGGCGCACGCCGAGGCCGCCAAGCCGCTTCACGGGTGAGATGTCGAGGTCGAGGAGGATACGGTCCCGCTTGCCGACGCCGATCGCCGGGAGCGCGAGCAGGAAGTCGGTGATCCGCATCGATCCGGCCACGGAGTCGGCGTCCGCGAAGGCCTGAGCCGCGACGGTCTGCGGGGTCACGACGCGCATGCTCAGGTCGCGCTTGAGCGACGCACGCGCCTGACGGCGTTCCACCGCGCGGCGGGCCGCCGCCGCACGATCGACTTCGGGAACGGTTCGCTCAGCCATCGAGAGCCTTCCGGTAGTCGGCGATGCGAGCGTCGATCGCCGAGACGAGGCCGTCGGGGCCGGCCGAGAGGATGCTCCGGCTCTCCGAGGCGATCACCATCGGGGAGGAGACGCCGAAGCGCGCGTGCAGGTCCGCAGGACCTGCACCCTGAACCCCGAATCCGGGTGCGAGGATCGGGGCGGATGGCGCGAACGGCGCGAGCCCGGCATCCGTCCAGTCGACGGTCGCTCCGATGACGAAGCCGAGACTCCCCCACCTGCCGGCGTCCGTGTGCTGGGCGTTGCGCGTGCTCACCTGGGCGATGATCTCCGCCGACACCGTCTGCGACGCCGCGGTCTCGGCGCGCTGCACGTCTGCGGCTTCCGGATTGCTCGTCGCGGCGAGGACGAAGACGCCCTTGCCGTGCTCATGCGCCAATTCGAACGTGCTCTCGAGCGTTCCGACGCCGAGGTAGGGGTTCACAGTGATGGCGTCCGCCTCGAGCGGCGCCCCCGGAGTCAGCCACGCCGTCGCGTACGCGTCCATCGTGGTGCCGATGTCGCCGCGCTTGGCGTCGGCGATCACGATGAGCCCGGCATCCCTGGCCGCCGAGAGGACGTCCTCGAGAGCCGCGAACCCGGCGGATCCGAACCGTTCGAAGAACGACACCTGCGGCTTGACGGCCCCGACGCGGCCGGCCGCGGCATCCACCGTCCGCAGACCGAACTCGCGCGCCCCGCCCGCCGAGGTCCCCAGCCCCCACGCCGTCAGGAGCTCGGCGTGCGGATCGATGCCGACGCAGAGCGGGCCTCGTGCGGCCAGAGCTGCACGGACCCTCTCTCCGAAGCCGTCTGCGCTCACAGTGCCGCCTGACGGTCGAGTGCGTACTCCTGGAGGCTCTTGACGTCGAAGCCCTCGTCGGCGGCGTCCATACCGCTCACGGCGGCGCCGAGCACGGCGATCGTGGTGAACAGCGCCTTGTCGGCAGCGACGGCGGCCGCACGGATCTCGTATCCGTCGGCACGCGCCGCACCACCGGACGGCGTGTTCACGACGATGTCGATCGCGCCGTCGTTGATGAGGTCGACGATGTTCTGCGCGCCGCTGTCCTGTGTCTCGCTGTACTTGGCCACGACCTGAACAGTGATGCCGTTGCGCGAGAGGATCTCGGCAGTGCCCTCTGTCGCGACCAGTGTGAAGCCGAGCTGCTGCAGACGGTGCGCCGGCAGGATCACGGCGCGCTTGTCGGCGTCGGCCACGGAGATGAACACGGTGCCGGAGGTCGGCATCCCGCCGTAGGCCGCGGCCTGGCTCTTCGCGAACGCGGTCGGGAAGTCCTTGTCGATGCCCATGACCTCGCCGGTCGACCGCATCTCCGGGCCGAGCACGGAGTCGACGATCTTCCCGTCCTTGGTGCGGAACCGCTTGAAGGGCAGGACCGCCTCCTTCACAGACACCGGGGCGTCCATCGGTACGCGGGATCCGTCGGCAGCCGGCAGCAGCCCTTCGGCCTTCAGCTCGGCGATCGTGGCACCGGCCATGATGCGGCTGGCGGCCTTGGCCATCGGAATGCCGAGCGCCTTCGACACGAACGGGACGGTGCGGCTCGCACGCGGGTTCGCCTCGATGACGTAGAGCACACCGGCGCTGATCGCGAACTGCACGTTCAGCAGACCGCGCACGCCCACGCCCTCGGCGATCGCGAGGGTCGCGTCGCGGACGCGATCGACGTCACTGCGGCCGAGTGAGATGGGCGGCAGGGTGCAGCTCGAGTCGCCGGAGTGGATCCCGGCCTCCTCGAGGTGCTCCATGACGCCGCCGATGTACAGCTCGTGGCCGTCGTACAGCGCGTCGACGTCGAGCTCGATGGCGTCGTCGAGGAAGCGGTCGACGAGCAGCGGCGTGCCGGGTCCGACGATGACCTCTCCGGCTGTGCGCACGAAGTAGTCGCGCAGGCTCGGGGTGTCGTAGACGATCTCCATGCCGCGGCCGCCGAGCACGAAGCTGGGGCGGACGAGCACCGGGTAGCCGATGTCCTCCGCGATCGCGACCGCGCCGTCGACGCCTGTGGCCGTGCCGTGGCGCGGTGCGACGAGATCGGCCTGGGCGAGCAGCTGCGAGAACAGCTCGCGCTCCTCGGCGATGTCGATGGCGGCGGGGCTAGTGCCGAGCACCGTGTAGCCCGCAGCCTCGATGCCCTTGGCCAGCCCGAGCGGCGTCTGGCCGCCGAGCTGGCAGACGACGCCGAGGATGGTGCCGCTGGCGGCTTCGGCATCGAGCACCTCGAGCACGTCCTCGAGCGTGAGCGGCTCGAAGTACAGCCGGTCGGAGGTGTCGTAGTCGGTGGACACCGTCTCGGGGTTGCAGTTGACCATGACAGTCTCGTACCCGGCATCCGACAGGGCGAACGACGCATGCACGCACGAGTAGTCGAACTCGACGCCCTGGCCGATGCGGTTGGGGCCGGACCCGATGATGACCACCTTGGTGCGCTCGGACGGTGCCACCTCGGTCTCGAAGTCGTAGCTCGAGTAGTGGTAGGGGGTCAGAGCCGGGAACTCCCCCGCGCAGGTGTCGACCGTCTTGTACACGGGACGGATGCCGAGCCCATGGCGCACACCCCGGACCTCGGCCTCGCTGATGCCTCGGATCTCAGCCAGCTGAACGTCGGAGAAGCCGTGCTCCTTCGCGTAACGGATCACGTCGGCGTCGAACTCCCCCGCGGTGCGGACGGTCTCGGCGACCTCGTTGATCAGCACGATCTGGTCGAGGAACCAGGGATCGATGGCCGTGGCGTCGAACGCCTGCTCGATCGTCGCGCCCTTGCGCAGCGCCTGCTGCAGGACGACGATCCGCCCGTCGGTCGGAGTCTTCGAGATCTCGAGCAGCTCCTCCACCGAGCGGGTCTCCTCGCCCCAGTGGAAGCTCGAGCCGCGCTTCTCGAGCGAGCGGAGCGCCTTCTGCAGCGCCGTGGCGTAGTTGCGTCCGATCGCCATGGCCTCGCCGACCGACTTCATGGTCGTCGTCAGGGTGGCGTCGGCCGCAGGGAACTTCTCGAACGCGAAGCGGGGCACCTTCACGACCACGTAGTCGAGCGTGGGCTCGAAGCTCGCGGGCGTCACGCCGGTGATGTCGTTCGGGATCTCGTCGAGCCGGTAGCCCAGCGCGAGCTTGGCTGCGAGCTTCGCAATCGGGAAGCCGGTCGCCTTGGAGGCCAGCGCGGACGAACGCGAGACACGCGGGTTCATCTCGATGACGATGATGCGCCCGTTCTCGGGGTTCACCGCGAACTGGATGTTGCAGCCTCCGGTGTCGACGCCCACCGCTCGGATGATGTCGATGCCGATGTCGCGGAGCCTCTGGTACTCGCGGTCGGTGAGCGTCAGAGCCGGGGCCACCGTGATCGAGTCGCCGGTGTGCACGCCGACGGGGTCGACGTTCTCGATCGAGCAGACGACGACGGTGTTGTCGGCCGTGTCGCGCATGAGCTCGAGCTCGTACTCCTTCCACCCGAGGATCGACTCCTCGAGCAGCACCTCGGTGGTGGGCGAATCGTGCAGCCCGGCACCGCCGATGCGGCGGAGATCCGCTTCATCGTAAGCGAACCCGGAGCCGAGCCCGCCCATCGTGAAGCTGGGGCGCACGACGAGCGGGTAACCGAGCTTCTCGGCGCCGGCGATGAGCTCGTCCATGGTGTGGCAGATGACGGATGCTGCGACATCCGCGCCCGCCTCGAGGACCAGCTCCTTGAAAACCTGACGGTCCTCCCCCTTGTTGATCGCCTCGAAGTTCGCGCCGATCAGCTCGATGTCGTACTTCTCGAGGATCCCGTGGTTGTGGAGCTCGATCGCGGCGTTCAGCGCCGTCTGACCGCCGAGCGTCGGGAGGATCGCATCCGGGCGCTCCTTGGCGATGATCGTCTCGATGACCTGCCAGGTGATCGGCTCGATGTACGTCGCGTCGGCGAAGTCGGGGTCGGTCATGATGGTGGCCGGGTTGGAGTTGACGAGGATGACCCGGACGCCCTCCTCGCGCAGCACACGGCACGCCTGGGTTCCCGAGTAGTCGAACTCGCAGGCCTGACCGATGACGATCGGGCCGGACCCGATGACGAGGACGGAGTTGATGTCGTCGCGCTTCGGCATTACTTGGCGTCCTTCTGCGTGGAGATGACCAGTTCTGCGAACCGGTCGAAGAGGTAGTTGGCGTCGTGCGGGCCCGCGGCGGCCTCGGGGTGGTACTGCACCGAGAACGCCGGGATGTCGAGGGCGCGCAGTCCCTCGACCACGTTGTCGTTGAGGCCCACGTGGCTGACCTCGACCTTGCCGTAGCCGTTCGGGCTGTCGAACGTGCCCTCCAGGGGTGCGTCGACGGCGAAGCCGTGGTTGTGGGCGGTGATCTCGACCTTGCCGGTGGACTTGTCGAGCACGGGCTGGTTGATGCCGCGATGGCCGAACGGCAGCTTGTAGGTTCCGAGCCCCAGCGCGCGGCCGAGGAGCTGGTTGCCGAAGCAGATGCCGAAGAAAGGCAGACCCTCGTCGAGCACGGAGCGGAGCAGTTCGACGTGATCGCCGGATGCTGCGGGGTCGCCTGGTCCGTTGGAGTAGAAGACCGCCACCGGGTCGATGGCGCGGATCTCGTCGATCGTGGCCTTCTGCGGCAGCACGTGGACCTCGAACCCGCGAGCGGCGAGGTTGTCGATCGTGGCCTGCTTGACTCCGAGGTCGAGCACGGCGAGGTTGCCGATGCGCTCGCCGAGGGCCGTCGTCACCGTGGTCACCTCGACCGACACCTGGGCGGAGAGGTTCTGACCGCTCATCTCCGGCGCCTGCTGCACGAGACGCAGCTGCTCCTCGGCGTCGATCGCAGCGTCTGCGCCCGAGAAGATCCCGCCGCGCATGGAACCGGCGGAGCGGATGTGGCGGGTGATGGAACGGGTGTCGATGCCGCTGATGCCCACGATGCCGTCGCGCACGAGGATCTCATCGAGTGAGGCGTTCGCGCGCCAGTTCGACACGACGCGCGAGGGGTCGCGCACGATGTAGCCGGAGACCCAGATCCGGCGGGACTCGGTGTCCTCGTCGTTCATTCCGGTGTTGCCGATGTGCGGCGCGGTCTGCAGGACGATCTGCCCTGCGTAGGACGGGTCGGTCAGGGTCTCCTGGTATCCGGACATGCCGGTGGCGAAGACGACCTCGCCGAGCGTGGTGCCCACGGCACCGTATGCGCGGCCGCGGTGGCGCGTGCCGTCTTCCAGCACGAGGACGGCTGGTGCCGGCATCTGGCCCGCGGAAGTGGTTGAGCTTGTCAAGACGCTGCTCCTTTGTCGCCTGCGGGGATGAGCCGCTGAAGTTCAGAGATGAGGGTTTCGGGTGTTCCGCCCGTTGGGCGCAGGTAGGAGTCGACCACCGTGTCCGAGTCGACGTTCCAGGCGAGCCGGACCAGACCACCGGGTTCGACGACCCGGTCGATCGTGACGGTGGCTCTGTCGACGCCGGCCAGCTTGTCCTTCGACAGGAACACCGTCGGCGCCCCGTCGAGGCACAGCGCCGCGCCCCGATCGGTCACGGCGAGCTCACCGCGCGCCCGGTACGCGAGCGGCGTGATCGCCAGACGCTCCAATGGCTCATCGTGTCGAGTGGTCGACACGTAGAGCACCGCGTGGCGGCTGAGGACCTCGGCGTGCTCCGGAACGCCCAGCGGGGCGCTGTATACGGAGTCGCGTCGGAGTCGTCGTCGCCAGGCGAACGCCATCGCGAGCAGCACGAGGACGGCGACGCCGATCGTGATGGCCACGGCGAGATCCCGCATGCTCACGAGTTCAACTCCTCTACGACGGTTCCGGATGCCACGGTGACCGTGCCGCCGTGGATGGTCCACTCCACGCGACCGGGGAGCTCGCGGCCCAGGTACGGCGAGTTCTCGCTGCGGCCGCGCAGGTCGTTCGTCGTGAACGTGCCGGTGATGTTCGGGTCGTACAACGTGATCTGCGCCGGCTGTCCGACCTCGAGAGGTGTGCCGTGGCCGTCGAGCATGCCGATGCGAGCAGGGGCTGTGCTCATGACGCGCGCGACATCCGCCCACTCGAGGAGCCCCGTCTGCACCATCGACTGGTGCACGACGCGCAGCGCGCTCTCCAGCCCCACCATGCCGTTGGCCGCAGCCTGCCACTCGCAGGCCTTGCTCTCGCTCGGGTGCGGGGCGTGGTCGGTCGCGACGATGTCGATCGTGCCGTCGGCGAGCCCCTCGCGCACCGCGAGGACGTCCTCCTCACGGCGAAGCGGCGGATTGACCTTGTAGCGCGCGTCGTAACCGCGGACGAGTTCGTCCGTCAGCAGCAGGTGGTGCGGGGTGACCTCGGCGGTCACGTCGACCCCGCGCTTCTTGGCCCAGCGGATGATGTCGACCGAACCGGCAGTGGAGAGGTGACACACGTGCAGCCGTGATCCGACATGCTCGGCGAGGAGCACATCCCTGGCGATGATCGACTCCTCGGCGACCGCGGGCCAGCCGGCGAGTCCGAGTTCGGCGGAGACGACGCCCTCGTTCATCTGGGCGCCCTCCGTCAGACGAGGGTCCTGCGCGTGCTGTGCGATGACGCCGCCGAACGCCTTCACGTATTCCAGGGCGCGACGCATGATCAGCGGGTCGAACACGCAGAAGCCGTCGTCGCTGAAGACGCGCACCTTCGCTCGCGAGTTCGCCATCGCGCCGAGTTCGGCGAGGCGCTCGCCCTTCTGACCGACGGTGACGGCGCCGATCGGCTGCACCGTGGCGTAGCCAGCGGCCTCACCGAGGGCGAGCTCCTGTTCGACGACGCCGGCTGAGTCGGCGACCGGCGAGGTGTTGGGCATCGCGAAGACGGCGGTGAAGCCGCCAGCAGCCGCCGCTCTGGTCCCGGTGAGGATCGTCTCGGATGCTTCGTAGCCCGGCTCCCGCAGGTGCGTGTGCAGATCGACGAGACCGGGGAGCGCGACGAGGCCGTCCGCGTCGATGACGCGGGCTCCCGCGCTGCGCACACCGGAACCGATCTCGGCGATCACACCGTCCTTGACGAGGATGTCGGCGCCGTCTGCTCCCAGCATCCGCGCTCCGACGATCACGAGGGTCTCGGTCACAGGTCTCTCCCTCGTTCGTCGTGTCGTTCGCCTGCGAGCAGCAGATACAGTACGGCCATCCGTACCGACACTCCGTTCGTCACCTGCTCGAGCACTGTCGAGCGCGGCGAATCCGCGGCAGCGGAGGAGATCTCCAAGCCGCGATTCATCGGTCCGGGGTGCATCACAATGCTATCGCTCGGCAGGGACGCCGCGCGCACGGCGTCGAGCCCCCAGGTACGGGAATACTCCCGCTCACTCGGGAAATACGCGGCCCCCATGCGCTCGAGCTGGATGCGCAGCATCATGACGGCGTCCGGTCCTTCGGCCAGAGCCTCATCGAGGTCGTAGGCGACTCGCACCGGCCACTGCGAGACGTTCTGCGGGACGAGCGTCGGGGGTGCCACCAGGGTGACCTCGGCCCCGAGCGCGGTGAGCAGCCAGACGTTCGATCGGGCAACGCGCGAGTGCAGCACGTCGCCGACGATGACGACGCGCATACCGGCGAGGTCGCGGCTTCGACTGTCGGCGCCGAAGCGGCGCTTGCGGATCGTGAACGCATCCAGCAGCGCCTGCGTCGGGTGCTCGTGCGTGCCGTCGCCGGCGTTGACGACCCCGGCAGAGATCCAGCCGCTGGTGGCGAGAGTGCGGGGAGCGCCCGATGCCGAGTGCCGGATGACGACGGCATCGGCGCCCATGGCCTGGAGGGTCTGCGCGGTGTCCTTCAGGCCCTCGCCCTTCGAGACGCTGGAGCCCTTGGCCGCGAAGTTGATGACATCGGCGGACAGACGCTTGGCCGCAGCCTCGAAAGATATGCGGGTGCGGGTGGAGTCCTCGAAGAAGAGGTTGACGACGGTCTTGCCGCGCAGGGTCGGAAGCTTCTTGACCTCGCGGGACTGCGTGTCGGACATGTCCTCTGCGACGTCGAGGATCCGCAGCGCGGTCTCGCGGTCGAGCGTGTGGGTGTCGAGAAGGTGCCTCATGCGCCGATCGTCACCTCATCCACGCCGTCGTTCTCGCTCAGGCGCACGTTGACGCGCTCGGTGCGCGCTGACGGGATGTTCTTGCCGACGAAGTCGGGGCGGATCGGCAGCTCGCGGTGTCCGCGGTCGACGAGGATCGCGAGGCGCACGATCGAGGGACGCCCGATCGACTGGATCGCGTCGAGGGCAGCGCGGATGCTTCGACCGGAGAACAGCACATCGTCGACGAGCACGACCGTCTTGCCGTCGATGCCGCCGGCGGGGATCTCGGTGGGCTGCGGCGAACGAGTCGGATGCTTGGCGAGATCGTCGCGGAAGAGCGTGACATCGAGCGAGCCGATCGGAACCTCGGTGTCGGCGATCGAGGCGATCAGTGCGCCCAGTCGCTCGGCGAGGGCGACGCCGCGGGTGGGGATACCCAGCAGCACGAGACCTGCCGCACCCTTGTTGGATTCGAGGATCTCATGGGCGATGCGGGTCAGTGCCCGCGAGATATCGGCCTGTTGCAGCACGGTGCGTGCGCTCATCAGCCGCTCCCTTCTCCGCCTCTCTGGACGGGGTTAAAGGTTGCTTGCGGTTCGAGTCTAGCCGAGCTTCAGTGCGTCCTCCGTGACGGCGCAGCGCTCCGCGCGGATCTCGTGGCCGGTGGTGGTGAGGCACTTGCCGGTCTTCAGATCCCACTTCCAGTCGTGCATGCTGCACGTGAGGATGCCATCTTCGTCGACCTTGCCCGTCTTGGTCAGGTCGGCCCGCAGGTGCGGGCAGCGGCGCTGGACGACCCAGTCGCCGACCTCGGCGTCTTCGGTCTGATCGGTCTGCTCGGAGTACCAGTTCTCGACGTACTCGATCCGGTCGACGGACAGGCACTTGAGGAACGTCGTCAGGAACTCGTTGAACTTGCCGCTGCGACCGACCGAGAACTGCATCGACAGGAAGATGGAGTTCGACCAGTCGATCTCGCGATCACGGATGTTCGTCGAGACGAGATCGGCGGGGATCGTGTACCAGTAGATGCAGTCCTCCCCTGCGTACTCGCGGACCTTGGCACGCGGGAAGTCGACGACCATGTCGAGGTCGCCGATGTGGAATCGGACGCAGCCGCCGACGCCGAGCCGGATGGTGCGGGACTTCTTCATCAGCGGTTCCCACCACGCCTTGAGCTCGGCGAGGATCTCCTCCGACGACAGCACGGGTGCCCGCTCCGCCTCTTCGTCCCGGATCTCCTGCTGACGGCTCGCGCGCTGCTCCTCGAGGTAGTCCCACTTCTCGTCGAAGATGTGCTCGAGCTCCGACGGCGTGTACAGCGTCTGCTCGACAGCGACGAGTTCGCGGTTCTCGAGCGTGACGACCGTGCCAGGAACGAAGAGCCGGCCGTCGTACTGCGGTGCGAGCTCCTTCATGTGCGCGAGGAACTGCTTCTGATCCGTGAAGATCGACTCGCCGTTTCGCCCGAGTCCGTTGAAGTCGAACAGGTCGTCGCGCAGGAACATGGGAGGCCCTGCCATCGGGAACACGTGCGGTGCGTCGACCTTCTCGATGTAGTACATCGCGCGCTTGTTCTGGGCGTCGCGCTTGAGCTTCGCGAAGTTCTGCTTGGCGTCCATCGGGAGGTCGTAGACCATCGGCCACCAGATCGCTCCGGAGACCTGCGTGAAATACGCATCAGGTGTGCCGAAGCTCAGCAGCTTCTCGAGGTCCAGCGGATGCGAATCGTTCTGGTTGAGCACGGATGCCGTGCCGTCGTCGACGCTCAGCGAGGAATCGCCGATCGGACCGTCACTGGGCGCGCGGAGCGGCGTGATCATGATCTTCAGGTCGCCGCGCTCGATGACCTGACCGGCCGGCGCGTACGTGATGTTCGTGTAGCCGAGCGCCCGGATGTCCCGCTCGAGGTCGTCGATGGGGTACTCCGGGAGGAGCACTTCGATGTCCTTCCGGATGTAGCGCTCGAGCAGCTTCGGGTCGAAGTGGTCGCGGTGGCGGTGCGAGATGTAGAGGAAGTCGGCATCCCGTCCGAACTTCTCCCAGTCGAGGCCGCGGTTGTCGGGGAACGGGAACCAGGAGCCGAAGAACGAGGGTCCGAGGACCGGGTCGCAGATGATGTTTCCGCCGACGGTCTCGATGAACATCCCGGCGTGGCCGAGTCCGGTGATCCGCATTGCACTCCTCCTGAGGTGGACCGCTCGATTCTACCGGCGGCGCCCTTCGCGTCAGCCGAGCACGGCCGTGGAAACCCTCAGCTGTCGAACAGCCCGCGTATGTCGTCCGCTGTGAGCGACTGTGCGAACAGCGCCTCGTCATCCATCACCGCGGTGAACAGGCGCGCCTTGCGCTGCTGCAGCGCGAGAACCTTCTCTTCGATCGTGCCGGACGAGATCATGCGGTACACCATCACGGGGTTGCGCTGGCCGATGCGATGCGTGCGGTCGATGGCCTGGGCCTCGGCGGCGGGGTTCCACCACGGATCCAGCATGAACACGTAGTCGGCCTCGGTGAGCGTCAGCCCGAACCCGCCGGATTTCAGGCTGATGAGGAAGACCGGCTGCTCCCCCGTGCGGAACCCGTCGATGACCTCCTTGCGCTTGCGCGTCGAGCCGTCGAGGTACGCGTACGGGATGCCCGCCTGTTCGAGCCGCGCGGCGGCGAGCTGCAGGAACGACGTGAACTGACTGAACACGAGCGCTCGGTGCCCTTCGGCGTGGAGTTCCATCACGCGTTCGATGAGCGCGTCGAGCTTGCGCGAGCCGATCTTCGCATCGGCCTCGTCGACGAGCCCAGGTGCGAGACTCAGCATCCGCAGCATCGTCAGCGATCGGAACACGATGAATCGGTTGCGGTCGAGATCCTTCAGCAGCCCGAGCACCTTCTGCCGCTCGCGCTGCAGCACGGTGTCGTACACCGCCCGATGCGACGCGCTGAGCTCCACGTGCAGCAGCTGCTCCTGCTTCTCGGGAAGATCGGTGGCGACGAGTTCTTTCGTACGCCGCAGCATGAGCGGCCGGATGCGACGCCGCAGCCGCTCCAGCCGGCGCTGCCGGTACTCCCCGCCCTCTTCGTTCTCCGGCACCTTCCCCTGTTCGATCGGCTGGACGTAGTCCTGCCGGAACTTCCTGGCCGACGCGAACAGCCCGGGCGCGGTGAGCTTGAGCAGCGCCCACAGATCCCCGAGGCTGTTCTCCATCGGGGTTCCGGTGACCGCGAACGTGACGCCGGCCGGAATGGATGCCACAGCGCGGTGCTGCTTGGTCGCAGGGTTCTTCACGAACTGCGCCTCGTCGAGCACGAGCACTGCCCAGTCCGCAGCGGCGTACTCCTCGGCATCCAATCGCGCCAGCGTGTACGACGTCACCACGAGGTCGGCGTCTCGCGCGGCATCTGCGATCGATCCTTCGCGGTGGGTTCGCGTCCCCTCGATGACGCGCACGCTCAGCGACGGCGCGAAGCGCGCGGCCTCCTCGCTCCAAGTCGACAGCACAGACGTCGGCGCGATCACGAGGAACGGCCGTCGTTCGCCTGAGGCGCGGGCGTGGAGCATCAGGGTCAGCAACTGGATCGTCTTGCCGAGTCCCATGTCGTCGGCGAGGATGCCGCCCAGCCGGTGCCGCCACAGGAAGGCGAGCCAGTCGAATCCGGTCTTCTGATACGGACGCAGCTCTGCCTGCAGCCCCGTGGGCAGCGGCGCCGAGGGAACCCCGGTCGCCTCTCTCAGGCCCTCAGCCGTGGCGCGCCAGCTCGTCGCGGGCACCGCCTGATCGGCCAGATCCTCGAACTCCTCCCAGAGGTCGGTCTGGTACCGGCTGATGCGGGGGCCGGTCTCCCATTCGGCGAGCTCGGTGGCCTCGTCGATGAGCTCGCGGAGCGAGTCGAGCGCCGGATGTGCGAGCGAGAACCAGCTGCCGTCGACGAGCAGCAGCTTCGTGCGGCGCATGCTCAGAGCCGTGAACAGCGGGGCGAACGGAATGCTGCGGCCGTCGATCTTCACGATCACCCCGAGGTCGAACCAGTCAGGGTCGGTGCTCTCCACCGTGGACACCGTGATCTCGGGCGCACCGCTGAGCTCGTGATACGTCTTGGGTCTGCCCGTCATGACGACGGACAGACCCTGGGCCTTGAGCGCCGGCACGATGTGTGTCGCGAACTCGGCGGCGTCGACATCGAGGAACGTGCCGGACGGCGCGAAATCCTCCCCGGTCACCGACTCCCACAGCGCAGAGGCCTCTCGAAGAGCCTCCTGCTCGGCGTCCTCGTCGCGGACGGCATCGGCGGTCGGCGTCAGCGGGAAGCGACCGTGACCGCGATACGCCCATTCGACGGCGTAGTCGATGCGGTCTCCGGGTCGGTGGACGAGTACGAGCGTCGCGACGGGCGTCGGCACAGCGGGCAGCTCGACCGCCCCGACGGTTCGTATCGGAACGCGGCGCGCGAGCGCCGGATAGGCGTCGCGCAGGAACGCGCCTTCTTCGGCCGCCGGAACGACCAGCGGCGTCCGCGCCGTGATCAGTGCGTGCACCGTGGAGCTCAGCGGCACCTCGGCGAGCGTCACCTGCGCTCTGGCGCCGAGAGGCGTGACCGCGTAGACACCGGAGTGACCGATCGTCCAAGCCGTCTGGGGATCGACCGCGTGCCCGTCGAGGACGACGTCGGCGGACACGGAGAGGCCGTCATCGGTTCGCTCGATCGCCGCAGTGACCTCACCGGATTCCGCGAACGCGACCGTGAAACTCTTCTGCGCTGTGACCAGCGGAACGCCGTGCGCTGCGCCCGCACGCAGGTGCGGCCACAGCAGACCCGATTCCACGTGGTCGAGGATCAGCCAGTCCCCCGCAGTACCGGAGAGCAGCGAGTCGCGCGCGATGCTCAGCAGCTCGGCGAACCATCGCAACTGCTCCGGAGCGAACTGCGTGCCAGGACGACGCATGGCGTCCCAGGACGCCGTCCCCTGAATCCATGACCCTGTGGCGCCGCTGCGCATGAGCGGGCGGATGCCGAGGAGCAGCTCGCCCCCGCCCTTGACGACATCGCGAACGGTGGCTGTGCGCACAGGGCGCGGCGCCCACTGGTGGACTCCGCGTGCAGCGCGATGCCGGACCTCGACGCCGAGCGCGAGCGGTACGGCACGGGCCGCCGCCGGCGGCGATTCGAGCAGTACACGCCAGGTCGGCGCCGCCGATTCGGGCGGCAGCGGGGAGGCCGGGACCGGAGACGCCTCGATGTCGGCGTTGCTCGTGAGAACGGTCGCGACGATGTGCTTGCATCCGAATCGGACAGGGCACGTGCACGTCGTCGACGAGATCTCGGCCGATTCGCGCCCCATGGTGACGCGGACGACGCATCGGTAGTCGCTCTCGCCCGACCCGCGGACCTCGGCCGTGAGCATGGTGAAGTCCGCGTTCCAGGCGGTGCGTCTCACCATGCCGGCGCGTGCATACGCCCGTCCGCGCTCGAGGCTGCCCGCGTCCGTCACCCGTCGCAGGATGGACAGGTCGATGCTCGGGGCGGGCATGTGGAGAGTCAGCTGGCGCGGGCCACCCGGGCGAGCACGCCGTGCACGAACGCGCCGGAGTCGTCCGTGGAGAACTCCTTGGCGAGCTCGACAGCCTCATCGATCGCCACAGCCGTGGGAACCGCCTCGTTGTACAGGATCTCCCATACCCCGATGCGCAGCAGCGCCCGGTCGACCGTCGGCATCCGCTCGAGCTTCCAATCACGGCTGTGCGTCACGATGCTCTCGTCGATGTCATCGCTGTGGTCCAGGATGCCGTCCACGATCTCGCGTGCGTAGAGCCAAGAGGCTTCGCGTGCCGGTTCGCTGGCGGCGCGCTTGGCCTCCGCTGCGAGGGTCACCGCGATGTCGTCTCCGCGGACGTCAGCGGAGAAGAGGATGTCGAGCGCGCGCTTGCGCGCCTTGGTACGGGCGCCCACGCCTTACTTCTCGCGACCGAGGTAGTCGCCGGTGCGGGTGTCGACCTTGATCTTCGTGCCGGTCTCGACGAAGAGCGGCACCTGCATCTCGTAGCCGGTCTCGACGGTCGCCGGCTTCGTGCCTGCGGACGAGCGGTCGCCCTGCAGACCGGGCTCGGTGTACGTCACCTCGAGGATGACGGATGCCGGCAGATCGATGTACAGCGGGTTGCCGTTGTTCAGCGCGATCGTGACCTGCTGGTTCTCGAGCAGGAAGTTCTTGGCGTCGCCGACGGTGGCGGCGCCGACGGTGATCTGGTCGTAGTCCGTGGCGTCCATGAACACGAACCCGTCGCCGTCCGCGTAGAGGTAGGTGAAATCGCGACGGTCGACGTTCTCGATCTCGATCTTGGCACCGGCGTTGTACGTGCGATCGACGGTCTTGCCCGAGACCACGTTCTTCAGCTTGGTGCGCACGAACGCACCGCCCTTGCCGGGCTTGACGTGCTGGAATTCGATGACGTTCCAGAGCTGTCCGTCAATGCTGAGGACGACGCCGTTCTTGATGTCTGCGGTGGATGCCATGCGCGAAAGTTCCGTTTCCGTTGAGTATGCGGGCGATCGACCCTTCGAGCAGGCTCAGGTCGGCCGACAGTCGATTCTACGGGATCAGGGCGGCAAGCCGTGCGACAGCCGTCGCGTAGCCGTCGACGCCCTCCCCGATGATCCGCACGGCGGCGACGTCGTGCAGGTAGGAGAACCGGCGGAACTCCTCGCGGTTGTTCACGTCTGAGATGTGCACCTCGGCGAACGGCAGGCTGATTCCGGTGAGCGCGTCGCGCAGGGCGACCGAGGTGTGCGTGAGCCCACCGGGGTTGATGATCACGCCGACGCAGTCCTCACGCGCCGCGTGGATCGCATCGATCAGCACGCCCTCGTGGTTCGACTGGATGCTGCGCACCTCGAAGCCGGCCTCGGCCGCGGCATCCGTGGCGATCCGCTCCACATCGGCCAGGGTCGATGTGCCGTAGACGGCGGGGTCGCGGACGCCGAGCAGATTCAGGTTCGGGCCGTTGACGAGCAGCAGACGACGAGTCATGCGCCGACCTCCTGATACGCGGCGAACAACAAGGACTCATCCGGCGCCTGCAGGACGGTGGGCTTGGCGATGTCGTCGAGGACGATGAACCGCAGCATCCCGCCGCGTGTCTTCTTGTCACGCTGCATCGAGGCGAGCAGCGTCGACCAGGCGCCGGCCCGATACGTCGTGGGCAGGCCAAGGGACTCGAGGATCGAACGGTGGCGATCGACTGCCGCGTCGGACAAACGGCCGGCCAGTCGCGACAGCTCGGCCGCGTACATCATGCCGATCGAGATCGCGGCACCGTGTCGCCAGCGGTAGCGCTCGGCGTGCTCGATCGCGTGACCGAGGGTGTGGCCGTAGTTGAGGATCTCGCGCTGCCCCGCCTCGCGGAAGTCCTCCGAGACGACGTTCGCCTTCATGTCGATCGCGAGCTCGACGGTGCGACGGAACTCGTCCGTCGACGTGTCGACCGCGCGCGCCGGGTCCGCTTCGATGATGTCGAGGATCTCGGGAGCCCAGATGAAGCCGGCCTTGACGACCTCGGCGTAGCCGGCGGTGGCCTCATGGGCGCTGAGACTGCCGAGCTCGTCGAGATCGCCGATCACGGCACGCGGCGCCCAGAACGCACCGACGAGGTTCTTTCCCTCGGCGGTGTTGACGCCGGTCTTGCCGCCCACTGATGCATCGACCAGACCGAGAACAGTCGTCGGCACCTGGACGACCTGGACTCCGCGCAACCACGTCGCCGCGACGAATCCGGCGAGATCGGTGACCGCTCCCCCGCCGTAGCCGATCACGGCGTCCGTGCGGGTGAAGTCGGACTGCCCCATGATCTGCCAGCAGAAAGCGGCGACCTCGATGCGCTTGCCCTGCTCGGCGTCCGGCACCTCGGCCAGCAGCACTTCGCGCTGTCCGTTCGCGTCATCGGCGAGCAGCCTGTCGCGGAACTCAGCTGCCCGAGCGGCGAGCGTAGGCGGATGCACGACGAGGACCTTGCGCACCCCGGGGTCGAGGACCGCTGAGGCCTGGTCGAGGATGCCCCGGCCGACCGTGATGTCGTACGACGCCTGGCCGCTCACGCTGATCGTGGTGGTGCTCATGCCTGCTCTCTCCTCCATGCCGCGATCTCCTCGGCGATGCGCTGCATCGGCCGTCGAGAAGTGTCGAAAGTCGCGTCTGCGATTTCTTCGTACCAGCCGCGGCGCTGTTCGTAGATCTCTTTCCACCGGGTCACCGGATCCTCATCGCCGGCGAGCATGGGTCTTCCGCCGCCGCCGATCCTGTGCGCGACCGCCTCGGGGCTGACTGTCAGGAACACGACAGGATGCTGTCGCAGCAGCTGTCGCGTGGAATACGACGTCACCGCGCCCCCGCCGAGTGAGATCACGCCGCCTTCGGACAACGCGGTCGCCGCGGCTTCTGTCTCGAGCGCCCGGAAGCCGTCCTCACCGCGCGCGGCGAAGATCTCGGGGATCGGTCCGTGTGCGGCGACTATGCGCCGATCGGTGTCGATGAACCCGACGCTGAGCTTCTTCGCGACTCGGCGTCCGACGCTGGTCTTGCCCGCGCCCATCGGACCGACGAGCACGAGTGTCAGCAGCTCAGGACTGCTCATCGTGGGCGATCAGAGCCGCCTCGGAGGCGGGAGCCGTGCGGAGCTCGGCGGGGATCGCCGCCAGGTATCCTTCGAGGTTGCGCCTGGTCTCGCGAACGCTGTCGCCGCCGAACTTCTCGAGCACGGCGTTCGCCAGCTCGATGGCGACCATTGCCTCGGCGACGACGCCGGCGGCGGGAACGGCGCTGATGTCGGAACGCTGGTGGTGTGCGGTCGCAGCGTCGCCTGTCGCGACGTCGATCGTCCGCAGCGAGTGCGGCACGGTCGCGATGGGCTTCATGCCGGCGCGCACGCGCAGGACGGTGCCGGTGGACATGCCGCCCTCCGTACCTCCGGCGCGGTCCGATGCGCGGGTGATGCCGTCGTCGGCGACGAAGAGTTCGTCGTGGGCTGCGGAGCCGCGTCGACGGGTCGTCTCGAAGCCGTCGCCGACCTCGACGCCCTTGATCGCCTGGATGCTCATGAGCGCCTGCGCCAGGCGACCGTCGAGCCGGCGATCCCAGTGCACGTGCGAACCGAGTCCTGGTGGGAGCCCGTAGGCCAGTACCTCGACGATGCCGCCGAGCGTGTCGCCGTCCTTGCGCGCGGCGTCGACCTCGTCGACCATGCGGGCTGAGGTCTCGGCGTCGAAGCAGCGCAGCGGATCGGCGTCCAGCGCATCCACGTCGTCCGGGTTCGGGACTGGGCGGCCCTCCGGCACCTGCACGGGGCCGATCGAGAGCGTGTGGCTGACGAGGCGGATGCCGAGCTCGCTGAGGAACGCGCGCGCGACAGCGCCGAGAGCGACTCGTGCTGCCGTCTCGCGGGCACTGGCTCGCTCGAGGATCGGACGGGCCTCGTCGAAGTCGTACTTCTGCATGCCGACGAGATCGGCGTGACCGGGGCGGGGGCGCGTCAGCGGCGCCGAGCGTCCGCGCGACTTGTCGGTGATCTCGGTCGGCTCGGGGTTCATGACCTCGATCCACTTCGGCCACTCGGTGTTGCCGATGCGCAGGGCGATCGGGCTGCCGAGGGTCCTGCCGTGGCGGACTCCGCCGGAGATCGTGAGCTCATCCTGCTCGAACTTCATGCGCGAGCCTCGGCCATAGCCGAGCTTGCGACGCGCGAGGTCGGCCTGGATCGCCTCGGAGGAGATCGGGACGCCGGAGGGCAGACCCTCCATGACGGCGATGAGTTCGGGGCCGTGCGATTCGCCGGCGGTGAGCACGCGGAGCATTGCTCCAGTCTCCCATGTCTCGGCGCACTGCTTCGCCCGTGTGTCGGGCGTGCGGTCGGCGCGTCAGAGAGCGTCGCGCATGGCCGCGAGGACGCGCTGTTCCTCCGGCAGCTCCACGGCGGGGTCCCCGTGCAGGAACACGCGCACCTGCCGGAGCGCCTGGTGCAGCAGCATCCCGAGGCCGGAGATCACGGGGGCGGCGGTCCACACCGCGCCGAGTGCCGAGGGCCACGGCGCGTAGGCCACGTCGAAGAGCGCGCCCCCGTGGGTCGCGAGCTCCTCGGAGACTGATTCATCGAGAACCGTCCCGCTCGGGAGCGTGGCGATCGTGAGGTCGACAGGCGTCGCGGGAGCGTCGAACGTGTTCGCGGTGACCCGGATGCCCAGGCGGCTCCCCAGCTCGACGAGCGGCGCCGAACGCTCAGGGCGCCGCGCACGGATGTCGATGTCCGCTCCGCCGATCTCGCTCGCAGCGACCAGCGCGGACGCCGCTGTCGCGCCCGCGCCGAGGATCCGCACGGAGCGAGGCCGCGTGATCTCCTGCTCGGCGAGGGCGTCGATGATGCCGCCGACATCGGTGTTGAAGCCGGTGGGAGCGTCGCCCAGCAGCAGGGTGTTCACCGCCCCGGTCAGTTCGGCATGCCGGTCGCGCGTAACAGCGGCCAGGTACCCCTGCTCCTTGAGCGGCATGGTGAGCGAGAGCCCGCGCCACGTGTCGTCGAGGCCCGCCAGCGCGTCCCCGAAACCTGCCGCCGCCACCTGACGCCGGTCGTACTGCCAGTCGAGTCCCAGGGCGCGATACGCGGCCTCGTGCAGCTGCGGGGACTTCGAGTGCTCGATCGGGTCGCCCCACACCGCGAAACGCATCGCCGTCGCCGGCGGACGCGTCCGATCAGCCGGCATAGCAGCCGGAGTCAGGATTGGCCTGGCACCACTCGTGGAGTTTTTTCTCGGCCTGGGTCTGCTCCGCGTACGTCGCCGAGAACACCGTCTCACCCGTGTTCAGATTCACCGTGACGAAGTAGAACCACGGTCCGTCAGCCGGGTGCATGGCCGCATCGATCGCGGCGTCGCTCGCGGTGGCGATCGGACCCTTCGGCAGTCCGGGGTGGATGTAGGTGTTCCACGGGTTCGGATCGGTGAGAGCCTTCTCCGAGGAACCGGCGGAGCCGGCGTGGAGCTCCCCGACCCCGTACTGCGCGGTGGAGTCCATCTGCAGCAGACCGTGCGTCTCGTCGTTGCCCGGCTGGAGCCGGTTCACGATGACGCGGGAGACCTTGGGGAAGTCTTCGGTGTGACCCTCGCGCTGGATGATGGATGCGATCGTCAGGACACGCTGCTCGTCGCCCTCCGGCACGCCGGCCGCTGCGAGGGACTCACGCGTGCGATCGACCATGCGC
Source organism: Microbacterium sp. Bi121 (assembly GCF_918698005.1). Taxonomy (GTDB): domain Bacteria; phylum Actinomycetota; class Actinomycetes; order Actinomycetales; family Microbacteriaceae; genus Microbacterium. The sequence goes on along the minus strand of NZ_CAKKLJ010000005.1, from coordinate 80,836 downwards.
TGGATCACGTCCTTCGCCGTGACCTCGGGGTCGAACGTGTAGACAGCGGGGAACAGCCAGCCCTCGAGGCTGTCGGCTTCCACGCCGTATGCGCTCGGGTCCTTGACGGCGGCCTGGAAGTCCTCGATCGGGATGCCGAGGCTCTCCGCCATGGTCGGCAGGAAGTATTCCAGCGTCGATCCCTCCGGCACGGACGCCGTGTTCTCAGCCTTGCTCGCCGGATCCTGGATCGCCGTGAGCGCGGCCTCGGCCGTCATCTTCTCCTGCAGCTTGTACACGCCGGGGTAGAAGGTGACCGCGATGTTCTCGTCGACCAGATAGTCGTAGAACACGTCCTCGGTTCGGGTCACGCCCGCTTCGTAGAGCGCGGTGGACACCGGGCCGCCGGTGTCGCCGTCGCGGATCGTCACGAAGACCTCGCCGGTGGCGATGCCGGGCTCCCAGTCCGCCGGCGGGCCCCAGCCCATCACGTCGCTGATCTTGTCGCCGTAAGTGTTCCATGCCCAGAACCCGCCCGCAGTGAGGCCGCCCAGGATCGCCAGCACGATCGCCAGCGCCACCAGGCATCCGGTGCGACGCTTCTTCTTCGCCTTCTTGGTGTGTCCGACTTCGGTGTGGTCCGCCTCGAACAGATCGTCCAGCGTCGCGGCGCCCGGCACGGCTGCGGAGGCCGAGGGCTCAACGGCAGCGGTCTCAGGAGCAGGGGTCTCAGCGGCAGAAGTCTCAGGGCCGGCCGTGGTCGCCGTCGATTCACCTGTGGGCTGCTGAGCCGTCGTCTGCTCTGGAGTGGATTCCGGGTCGCCGCCCGTCTTCGGTGTGAACGAGCCGGCCTGCTGGCCGGTCTGCGCCGCCTCTCGCCGGGCACGGCGTGAACCGGGGACGGGCGGCGTGGAGTCTGACGCCGGCGCACGGTGCGACGGCTCTGGGAGCTTCGAGAACAGGTCGTCGGACAGACTGTGCGAACTCGGCTCTGGGTTCTCGCGTTCGGGCATGCTCAGAAGGGCTCCTCGGTCGGGGGCACCACGGATCCGGCCGGGTTGCCGGTGCTCTTCTCCGTGTCGATCGCGTGCTGCAGCAGAACCACAGCGGCGACCTGATCGACAATGCTACGAGAATTCCGCTGAGTTCTCCCCGATGATCTCAGCGCCGCGTGCGCAGAGACCGTGCTCAGCCGTTCATCGACCAGACGCACCGGCACCGAGGTGACGCGCTGCAGCGCCGCAGCGAACTCCCTCGCGTCCGAGGTCGACGGCGTGTCCTCCCCCTGCATGTTCACCGGCAGACCGACGACGAATTCGAGCGGCTCGTACTCGGCGGCGATCTCCGCAAGCCGCGTGAGCGAGGCATCCGAACGCGGCACGGTCTCCACGGGCACGGCGAGCATCCCGTCCGGGTCGCAACGAGCGACTCCGACGCGGGCCTTGCCGACGTCGACGCCGAGTCGCACGCCGCGACGGAACCCGGTCACGCGGTCCGCAGGTCGGTTGTGATCGCGTCGAACGCAGCGGGCAGCGCCGCAGCATCCGTTCCACCGCCCTGGGCGACGTCATCGCGTCCACCACCGCCGCCGCCGAGCACACCGGCGGCGCGCTTCGCGAGCGCGCCGGCTTTCGCGCCGGCCGCACGGGCTGCGTCGTTGGTGGCGACGACGACGACGGGCCTGCCGCCGACGATCCCGCCGAGGGCGACGACTGCCGGGTCCGAGCCGAGGCGCTCGCGAACGCTGAGCGCCAGACCGCGCACGTCATCGCCGGACGCGACCTCGCCGACGGAGACCGCCGCGACGCGGAAGGCGCCGATGCGTTCGGCAGCCTCGGCGATCGCCGGAACCCGACCCTCGCGCTCCTTCGCCTCGAATTGAGCGATGCGTTTCTCGGCGCTCTTCAGGTTCGCGGCGATCTCCGCGATGCGGTCGGGAAGCTGCTCGCGCGGCGTCTTCAGAGCCGACGTGAGCTGCGACACGATCGCCCGCTCTGCAGCGAGCTCGCGGAATGCGTCCTGACCGACGAGAGCCTCGATGCGCCGGTTGGATGCGCCGACCGATGATTCTCCGACGACGCTAACCAGGCCGATCTCGGCGCTGGAGGCGACATGGGTGCCCGCACAGAGTTCACGCGACCAGGGACCGCCGATGTCGACCATGCGCACGACATCGCCGTACTTCTCGCCGAAGAGCGCCATGGCGCCCGCTTCCTTGGCCTCGTCGAGCGAGACGATGCGCGTGGTCACCTCGAGGGCGTCCTGCACGGCGCGGTTCGTGATGTCCTCGATCTCCGTGCGCGTGTCGGTCGACAGCGGCTGCGACCAGGAGAAGTCGAATCGCATGTAACCGGCGCGGTTCAGCGAACCGGCCTGGGTCGCGCCCGCTCCGAGGGTGTCCCGGAGGGCGGCGTGCACCAGGTGGGTCGCCGAGTGCGCCTGACGGGCTGCGCGGCGATTCGCGGCATCCACGACGGTCGTCGCACGGTCGTCGACGGCCACCGTTCCCGTGCTGACCTGCACGGTGTGGCTGATGAGGCCGGGCACGGGCTTCTGGACGTCGAGTACCTCGAGCTCGTAGCCGGGGCCGACGATGGTGCCCTTGTCGGCGACCTGACCGCCGGACTCGGCGTACAGGGTCGTCTCGGCAAGGATGACCTCGGCCACCTGGCCCTCGGTCGCAGACGTGGCCGGATGACCGTCCACGAGGATGCCCAGAACACGCGACTCCGTCTCGAGATCGCTGTACCCGGCGAAGGCGGTCTCGCCGAGGGCGCGGAAGTCCCGATACACCGAGACATCGGCGAGCTGGCGCTTGCGGTTGCGGGCGTCCTCCTTGGCGCGCTGGCGCTGCTCCTGCATGAGCGCGTCGAAGGCCGAGCGATCCACGGACAGACCCGCTTCCTCAGCCACTTCGAGGGTCAGATCGATCGGGAACCCGTACGTGTCGTGGAGCAGGAACGCCTCGGGGCCGCTGAGCGTGCTCCCCCCGGCGCTCTTGGTCTGGTCCAGCGCGAGGTCGAGGATCGTCGAGCCCTGTGCGAGCGTGCGACGGAAAGTCTCCTCCTCGGCGAATGCAGCCGAAGACAGCACCGACCACTCCGTCTCCAGCTCCGGGTAGGTCGTTTTCATCGCATCGCGCGATGCGGAGAACAGCTCGGGGAAGGACGGCTCATCGACGCCGAGCAGGCGCATCGCCCGGACGGTGCGCCGCATGAGGCGGCGAAGGATGTACCCGCGCCCCTCGTTCGACGGCCGGACGCCATCGGAGAGCAGCATGAGCGAGGAGCGCACGTGGTCGGCGATGACCCGGAAACGGACATCGTCCTCGTGGGCGGCACCGTAACGACGACCGGAGAGCTCGATCGCGCGGTCGAGAACCGGACGCACCTGGTCGGTCTCGTACATGTTCTCGACGCCCTGCTTGAGGAATGCGACGCGCTCGAGCCCCATGCCGGTGTCGATGTTCTTCATCGGCAGTTCGCCGACGATGTCGAACTCGGTCTTTCCGCGGATGTTCTCGATGAAGTCCTGCATGAACACGAGGTTCCAGATCTCCAGGAACCTCGTGTCGTCGACCGCGGGTCCGCCGTCCTTGCCGTGCGCGGGCCCGCGGTCGAAGAAGATCTCCGAATCAGGGCCGCCGGGACCCGGCTGTCCGGTGTTCCAGTAGTTGTCGGCCCGGCCGAGCCGCTGGATCCGCTCAGGCTTCAACCCGATGATGTCGCGCCAGATCGCTTCGGCCTCGTCGTCGGTCTCATAGACGGTGACCCAGAGATCCTTCTCGTCGAAGCCGAGACCGCCGTCGGACTCGGACGAGGTCAGCAGCTCCCACGCGTAGCGGATCGCGCCTTCCTTGAAGTAGTCGCCGAAGGACCAGTTGCCCAGCATCTGGAAGAAGGTGCCATGACGGGCGGTGCGGCCCACTTCCTCGATGTCGTTGGTGCGGATGCACTTCTGGACATCGGCGATCCGCGGATGCGGCGCAGGAACGACTCCGGTCAGGTACGGGATCATCGGCACCATGCCGGCGACCGTGAACAGCAGCGACGGATCGTCGCTGACCAGGGATGCCGAGGGAACGATGAGGTGGTCGTTCTTCTCGAAGTAGTTGAGGTAACGCTGCGCGATCTCCGCGGTTTTCATGGGGTTACTGCGTGTCCTTGTCTGAGAAGAGCCGGGCTTCCTGGTCGCGGTACGCATCGCCCAGGATCGCGGTGAACTCGTTGATGCGCGCATCCACGTCAGCCAGGAGATCGTGGCCGCGAGGGTCCTTGTTCATGAAGTGGGCGGCGACGAATCCGCCGATCACGCCGATCAGGAACCACAGCACATTCTTCATGTCGTCATCCTTGCGATTGGGCCCGCAGAGCGCGGTCTTTCCATCGTAGGCGGAAACGGCCAGGGGTACGACGAGAGGCGCCGGGATGAACCCGACGCCTCTTGTCCTGGACGCTGTATCAGCGAGCCGCGTAGTACTCGACGACGAGCTGCACTTCACAGGTCACGGGGACCTCGGCGCGCTTCGGACGACGGACCAGGCGTGCCTGCAGCTTGTCGAGCTCGACCTCGAGGTAGCCCGGAACGGGAGGCAGGACCTCGGCGTGACCGCCGGCTGCTGCCACCTGGAAGGGCTCGGTGCCCTCGCTGCGGGGCTTGACGTGGATGAGCTGACCCGGCTTCACGCGGAAGGACGGGCGGTCGACGAGCTGGCCGTCGACCATGATGTGACGGTGCACGACCATCTGGCGGGCCTGTGCGGTGGTGCGGGCGAAGCCCGAACGGAGCACGAGGGCGTCCAGACGCATCTCGAGCAGCTCGACCAGGTTCTCACCGGTCAGGCCGTCGACGCGGCGTGCCTCGTTGAACGCGATGCGCAGCTGCTTCTCGCGGATGCCGTACTGCTCGCGCAGACGCTGCTTCTCGCGGAGGCGGACGGCGTAGTCGCTGTCAGCCTTGCGCTTGGTGCGGCCGTGCTCACCCGGAGCGTAGGGACGCTTCTCGAGGTAGCGGGCGGCCTTCGGGGTGAGTGCCACGCCGAGGGCGCGGGACAGACGGACCTTGCGGCGGTCCTGGGACTTCGTGACCACGAAGTATTCCTTCCGATGACGTGGACGTGTCTTTCACGTCTCACGGACGTATCTCCCTCGCTCTGCCTGATGCGCGCACGCCGGGGCGCGCAGAAGGTGGGGTGTGAACGAAGAGATGCCCGAAAACTGTGTTTCGAGCCGCTCAAGTCTAACAGACCGGTCATCGCACCGATTCCTGAGCTCGGTCGAGCGGGTCGAAGGGTCAGCGACCGTCGAGGATACGGCGGATGCGCTCGAGTCGTGCAGACACGTCGCGCTCGGCTCCGAGGTTCTTCGGCTGGTAGTACCGCCGACCTTCGAGCTCATCGGGGAGGTACTGCTGCGGCACGATGCCGTGCTCGTTGTCATGAGGGAACACGTAGCCCTTGCCATGCCCGAGTCGCTTCGCGCCGGCGTAGTGCGCGTCGCGCAGATGCGGCGGCACCCGGCCGAAGCTGCCGGCGCGCACGTCGGCGATCGCTGCGTTGATGCCGGCGTAGGCGGCGTTCGACTTCGCCGTGGTCGCCAGATACACCGTCGCCTCGGCGAGCGGGATCCTCCCCTCCGGCATACCGATGAAGGCGACGGCGTCGGCCGCCGCCGTGGCGATCACGAGCCCCTGGGGGTCGGCGAGCCCGATGTCCTCGGACGCGGAGATCACGAGACGGCGGGCGATGAACCGCGGGTCCTCCCCCGCCTCGATCATGCGGGCGAGGTAGTGCAGGGCTGCATCGGGATCAGAACCGCGGATCGACTTGATGAACGCGCTGATCACGTCGTAGTGCTCGTCGCCCTGGCGGTCGTATCGCAGCAGAGCGCGGTCGACGGCCTGCGCGACGTCGTCGTCGGTGATCGACGGAACCGCGTCGTCGTCGGCCGCCTTGGAGGCCGCGACGGCGGCCGCCGCCTCGAGACCGGTGAGCGCACGCCTCGCGTCGCCGGATGCCAGACGCACCAGAGCTCCGCGCGCGGCTCCTTCGATCTCGACCCCGCCGTTCAGGCCGCGGGCGTCGGTGACTGCGCGGTCGACGAGCAGGGCGATGTCCTCGTCGGTCAACGGCTGAAGCGTCAGCAGCAGCGACCGTGACAGCAGCGGGGAGATCACCGAGAACGAGGGGTTCTCGGTCGTCGCGGCGATCAGAATGACCCAGCCGTTCTCGACGCCGGGGAGCAGAGCGTCCTGCTGAGCTTTCGTGAACCTGTGGATCTCGTCGAGGAACAGGATGGTCGTCTGCCCGTACAGGTCGCGCTGATTGATCGCCTCCTGCATCACCTCGCGGACGTCCTTCACACCTGCGGTGATGGCCGACAGCTCGACGAAACGGCGTCCTGATGATCGGGCGATGGCCTGCGCGAGCGTGGTCTTGCCTGTGCCGGGTGGCCCCCACAGGATGATGGATACGGCACCAGGGGATGCGGCATCCGGATCTGCCAGCGCCACGATCGGGGACCCCGCACGAAGCAGGTGCTGCTGACCGGCGACCTCATCGAGTGAGACGGGACGCATGCGCACAGCCAGGGGCGTCTGTCCCGAGAGCAACGGCGCGGATGTCATCCGTCCAGGCTAATGCGCTTCGCCGACACTGCTCGCCGGTAGGCTCGCCTGTGGCGCATGCAGGAAGCGCCGAGGGAAGGATCATCATGGCCGCTCGCGGATCGAAGAGCGCACAGCGCACGAAGGCGTCGAGCGAGCGCGCGCGGCTGTACGCGGCACGGACCTCGTGGCACGAAGGCCAGATCAGCCGCCGCGTGCGCGACAACACCGCCGCCGTGATCATCGGCGCGCTCATCGTCGTCGGTGCGATCGTGAGCCAATCCGTTCACGCCGTGGTCGCCGGCCCGGCGCCGGAGCCGACTGAGACCTCGACCCCCGGTCCGGTGGAGAACCCGTTCGCCGACCTGTTCTCGACCGGCTCCGCGACGCCGTAGCGATCTCACATCACCCGTCGGCCGGTGTGAGCGAATCGCACCGCAGTCGTAACGCAGGGCGCCTCTCCCGGAAACTCCCGTGAGCAACGCTGGAACCAACCCAGCAGCTGTGCTCATCCGATACGTCCGTGGAGGTTGCCCGTGTCCTACGTCAAACCAGCCGAACTCGTCACCCGCATGGTCGACGCCGGCGCCTACAAACTCCAGCTGTCCGCCCGCGACACTCTGATCCGATCCTTCATGGGAGCCGCATTCCTGACCCTCGGCGCGGCCTTCGCCGTGACGATCTCGACGAACACCGGGCAGCCGCTGCTCGGTGCAGTCCTGTTCCCGGTCGGTTTCGTGATCCTGTACCTGTTCGGCTACGACCTGCTCACCGGCGTCTTCACGCTCGGTCCCCTGGCCGTGCTCGACAAGCGTCCGGGTGCGACCGTCGGCGCGATGTTCCGCAATTGGGGTCTCGTGTTCGTCGGCAACTTCGGCGGTGCCTTCTTCATCGCGATCCTGATGGCGATCTACTTCACGTACGGGTTCTCGACCGAGCCCAGTGCCGTCGGCCACGCGATCGGAGAGATCGGCCACGGACGCACCGTCGGATACGCCGACCACGGAGCGGCCGGCATGCTGACGCTGTTCATCCGCGGCGTGCTCTGCAACTGGCTCGTCTCGACCGGTGTCGTGCTGTCGATGGTCTCGGACAACGTCGTCGGCAAGATCCTCGCGATGTGGCTGCCCATCATGCTGTTCTTCTACATGGGCTTCGAGCACTCGATCGTGAACATGTTCCTGTTCCCCTCCGGCCTACTCCTTGGCGCCGACTTCACCCTGATGGACTACCTGATCTGGAACGAGATCCCGACCGTCATCGGCAACCTGGTCGGCGGCCTGCTCTTCGTGGGCCTGCCTCTGTACTTCACCTACGGCCGTCCTGCCGCACGGCGCACACGTCGCAAGAGCACGAAGACGAGCGCTTCGGCCCCGGTGGCACCAGTGGCCACCGCTGAGGTCGAGACCGCCGCGGGCAGCGGTGTGGAGCGCGAACCGATCACCGTCGGCTGATCGGACATCGCGAAGGCCCGGTGAGACCGAAGCTCACCGGGCCTTTCCACGCGCCGAGACGGCGTTCAGGAACGGATGGCCGCGGCGCGGAAGCGCTCGGCCACGACCGCAGCGATCCGCGCATCGGGTGCGAGAGGCGCCGTGACGACATCGGCGCCGGCTCGACCGACCAGTCCGGCGAAGAAGCCGGGCGCGAGCACATGGCTCGCCGCGATGACCCGCACCGCCCCGGCTGCGCGGGCCGCGCCGACGGCGTCGCCGATGCGGGGCGTCGACGCCGAGGCGTAGCCGACGCTGACGGGTACCGGGATGCGGGTCCGGAGGCGTGCTGCGGCGGTCTCGACGTCGCTCATCGCGTCCGGGTTGCTGGAGCCGGCAGCGGCCAGGACGACGTGGTCGCCCGGTCGCCATCCTTGCGGAACAGCGGCGGCGAGCCGGTCGACGAGCACGTCCGTGACGAGCGGGTGGATGCCGAGCGGCGGTGTCTGGCCGACGTTGGCGTGCGCGGCCACGGCCAGCGAGATGTCGACGGCGGTGTGGTATCCGACCGACAGCAGCAAGGGCACGACGATGACGTCGTCGCGCGGCGCTTCGGCGGCCAGCACGTCGTCGATCTGCGGATGCTCGACGTCGACCACGGCGTGCACCACCCGAACGTCGGGCAGCAGCCGCCGGACGTCATCGATCAGAGACTGCACTGCGGAACGCCCGGCAGGATCTGCTGTGCCGTGCGAACAGGCGATGAGAATCGTCAAGCGTGCTCCTCCACAGCGAGGCGATAGCCCCGTTTCACGACGGTCTGCACGAGCTCGAATCCGCGCAGTGCCTCGCGCAGCCGCGCGACGGCCATCTCCACCGCGTGGGCGTTCTGCCCGGCGCGGGGCACGGATGCCGCGATCTCGTCGCGGGAGAGAACGCGCCCTCCCCCGTCGAAGAGCGCACCGAGCGCGCCGGCAGCCGTCCTCGAGAGCGGGACGAACTCGCCGGCGATCACGGCGCCGCCGCTGCGCATCGATACGACCCCTGCCGTGGTGCGGAGGACGGGTGCATCGCCGCCCTCGGCGAAGAAGGCGATGACGCAGCGCGCAAGCGAACCGAGCCTGCCTCGTTCGGCTTGAATGGTCTTGACCCCGGCGTTCTCGAGGGGCGAGGCGGTGATAGGCCCGACGGAGGCGAGCAGCAGTCGCCCTCGGGCTGCGCGCTTGCGGATCGCGTCGAGGGCGCCGATGCCGGCGGCCGTGCGCACCCACTCCGACGCTCCTGGCGCGGACGTGAACAGCACCGCATCCACCTCGCCGGTAGCCGCCTGCTCGACGGATCGCTCCACGAGCCGCGGGTCAGGTGGCGGCCCCCAGCGGTATACCGTCAGCGGAACAACGTCGGCTCCGGCGGTCGAGAGCAGGGCATCCAGTCCATCGGCGCCCGACCCGTGATGCTGCACGGCGACGCGCCTGCCATCGAGAAGGGTCGTGAGCAGGTACTCCCCGACTTCTGCGGCGGTCTCGGACTCTGCCACCCAGTCGGCGACGAACCCAGCCTGCTGGATCGCCCCGTGCGCCTTCGGCCCTCTCGCCACGAACAACGTCCTGCTGAGGGCTTCTGACAGCTCCTCGGCGAGGCCGTTCTCGTGCGCGGCATCCATCCACCCGCGAAAGCCGACGCCGGTCGTGACGACGACGATGTCCGGCGGCTTCGCGATCAACTCTCGCGTGCGCTGCATCAATTCCTCGTCGTCGGCGTTCGGCATGATGCTCAGCGCCGGCGCCCGGTACACACTGGCTCCTCGCCGCTCGAGCGCGTTCGCCAGATCTCCGGCGCGCCGATCCGCCGCGATCACGATGGTGCAGCCGGTGAGCGCAGCGTCGAGGAGTCTGCGCTGGGTCACCGAGCGGTCTCCCCCGACCGGATGCTGCTCGGCATGAGCAGCCCGGCGCGGGCCACAGCGCCGAAGACGATCACGGCCGGGTTGCGCACGCCGACATCCGCAGCCGCCTCGACTACGGAGCCCAGGGTGCTTCTCGTGGTGCGCTGCCGCCGCGTGTGCCCGTTCTCGACGATGGCGACCGGCAGATCGTCGCCGACGCCGTGGTCGCGCGCGGCACGCACCACCTTCGGCAGCGCGGCGACGCCCATCAGCATCACGGTCGTCACCTCGGGGTCCGCCAGGGCTCGCAGCGTCGTCTCCGACACATCGCCCTGTCCGTCGACTCCCTGTCCGTTCACGACGTGGAGCGCGGATGCCGTTCCCCGGTGAGTGACGGGGATGCCTGCGGCCTGCGGAACCGAGATCGCGCTGGATGCACCGGGGGTCACGTCGACGGGGATCCCTGCCGCCTGGCACGCGATGACCTCTTCGCCGCCGCGGCCGTACACGAACGGGTCGCCTCCCTTGAGCCGCGCCACCCGTCGCCCAGCCATCGCGTGCTCGACGAGGAGCGCGTTGATCTGCTGCTGCGGCACCGGGTGATGATCGGGACGCTTGCCGACGTCGATGACGAGCACGTCGGGATCGAGCTCTGCGAGGACCTCGGCGGTCGGGCCGAGTCGGTCGGCGATCACGACGTCCGCCTCCGCGAGCAGCCGACGTGCGCGCACCGTCATCAGATCGATCGGTCCGGGGCCGCCGCCGATCAAGTCGACGCGTCCCATGGTCGCCGCACGTCGTCGTCGGACGGGGATGCGGCCTCCGACGAGCATGGCGTCGATCGCGTCGCGCACGGCGACCGCTCGTCTGGGATCCACGCCCACGTCGCTGGCGACCCCGACGACCACGTCACCCGAGCCGGACTGCGCCGTCATCCGCGCACTGCCATGAGCGCCGTCCGACGCATTGATGCAGAGCACCCGGTGAAGCTCGCAGGCGGCTGTCACTGCCCTGTCTGTGACGGCGTCGCCCGTGGCCGTGTGCACGACCCAGGCGTCGACGACGTCATCGGGTGCGAACTCCCGCTCCACCCATTCGATCTCGTGCTCGAGCACGAGCGCGCTGGTCTGCGGCGCGAGAAGCGGTGCGACGATGCGGATGCGGGCGCCGTCAGCGACGAAGCGCCCGAGCCGACGTGCGGCGACCGCTCCCCCGCCGACGAACACGACCTGCCGCCCGGTGAGCGAGACTCCGAGGATCGTCGTCATCTCACACGACCTCTCCGGTGGATGCGGGCCGCTGCAGGTGCACGTCGTCGCCGTCGATCCGCACCGACCACACGACCAGACGAGCGTCCGGTTCGCCCTGCGTGTCCAGGCAGACGCCGGTGCGGAGGTCGAACACCTGCTTGTGCATCGGCGACGCGACGGTCGGCGCATCGCCCTTCGTACCTACGATGCCGCGGGAGATCACATGGGCGCCGCTGTACGGGTCGTGGTTCGACACGGCATGCACGGTGCCGTCGCGCAGCAGGAACAGCGCGACCTGCTCGGATCCGATGAGGGCCGCTCTGCCTCGTTCGACCTCGAGATCGCGGATGCTGCACACGCGGATCGACGTCACGGCCAGGGCGATCCCGGTCATCGCAGCACCGCCAACGTGGTTCCTGCGATGAGTACGCTGCCGTCCTGCCGGTCCTCAGCCGTCGCCGGCCGCACCTGCCCGCGGGTGGCTACGTACGACAGCGACGGGTCGGGTGTGTCGGCGGCGTTGATGAACGAATGGAAGCGGGCCAGCTTGTCCGGATCACGCAAGGTTGCGGCCCATTCGTCCTCGTAATCGTCGACGTGGCGGTTCATCGCCGCGTCGAGGTCGTCGCAGATGCCGAGACTGTCGTCGAAGATGACCGCGCGCAGCCCCTCCAGCCCGCCCTCGAGATCCTCGCACCACGGCGCTGTGCGCTGCAGCCGGTCGGCCGTGCGTATGTAGTACATGAAGAAGCGATCGATGGCCGAGATGAGCTCGTCGTCCGATAGGCCGGATGCCAGCAGCTCGGCATGACGCGGTGCGAACCCGCCGTTGCCCCCGACGTACATGTTCCAGCCGGTCTCGGTGGCGATCACGCCGACGTCCTTGGAGCGGGCTTCAGCGCATTCACGAGCGCACCCTGAGACACCGATCTTCAACTTGTGCGGGGCCCGCAGGCCGCGGTAACGCAGTTCGAGCCGCACGGCCATGCCGACCGAGTCCAGGACGCCGAACCGGCACCAGGTGGATCCGACACAGGACTTCACGGTGCGCAGGGACTTGCCGTACGCGTGGCCTGACTCGAATCCGGCATCGACGAGCCGCTGCCAGATCAGCGGCAGCTGTTCGAGGCGTGCACCGAACATGTCGATGCGCTGCCCTCCGGTGAGCTTCGTGTACAGGCCGAAATCCTCAGCGACCTGCCCGATGACCATGAGTCCCCCAGGGGTGACCTCTCCGCCGGGCATCCTCGGCACGACCGAGTAGGTGCCGTCCTTCTGGAGGTTCGCCATGACGTGATCGTTGGTGTCCTGCAGCGTCGCGTTCTCGCCATCGAGGACGTGCGCTCCCACCAGGACCGACAGGATGCTGGCCAGGGCCGGTTTGCAGACGTCGCAGCCGCGCCCGCGCCCGAAGCGCTCGATGATCGCGCTGAAGGTGCCGAGCTCCGACACGCGAACCGCGTCGAACAGCTGCCTGCGGGTCATATCGAAGTGCTCGCAGAGCGCGTTCGACACGGTCCGGCCGAGGGAGGCGAGTTCCTTCCCGACGACCTTCTTGACCATGAGAACGCACGAGCCGCAGGTCGCGCCCGCTCGCGTACAGGCCTTCACCGCGCCGGCGTCCGCGCACCCTTCATCGTGGACCGCCTGCCTGATGCGGCCGGCAGTGACGTTCGAGCAGGAGCAGACGACGGCCTCGTCGGGGAGATCACCGCCCGGCGCTTCGACCCCTCCTGCCGGCAGGAGGTAGGCGGCGGGGTCGGATCCGAGGCGCGCCCCGACCAGTGGGCGCAGCGCTCCGTATGCAGACGCGTCGCCGACGAGGATGCCGCCGAGCAGCGTCTGCGCGTCATCCGACAGCACGAGCTTCTTGTACACCCCGGCCACTGGGTCCGCGTAGACGACATCGAGGGCGCCGGGGGTCCGGGCGAACGCGTCGCCGAAGCTCGCGACATCGACACCGGACAGCTTCAGTTTGGCCGACTCGTCATACCCGCCGAACGTCGCGTCGCCGCCGCCGAGACGAGCCGCCGCGACCTCCGCCATCGCATATCCGGGTGCGACGAGCCCGACGCTGCGACCGGCGAAGCTGGCGACCTCTCCGATCGCGAGGATCGCCGGATCGCTGGTGCGGCACCGTTCGTCGATCACCACACCGCCGCGCGGGTCGACGGCGAGCTGCGACGCGCGGGCCAGTTCGTCGCGCGGGCGTACTCCCACCGTGAAGACGACGACGTCGGCGCGGTGGATGCTGCCGTCCTGGAACTCCAGCGCCGCGACGCTGCCAGACGCGTCGGGGTCGAGGCGGGTCGTGCGCGACTCCGTCCGCACCGCGATGCCCCGGTCCTCGATCAGGCGGCGGAGCATCCCGCCACCGGCTGCATCGAGCTGCGCCGACATGAGACGGTCGGATGACTGCACCACCGTGCAGTCGACGTCGAGGCTCTGCAGGGCGCCTGCGGCCTCCAGTCCGAGCAGGCCCCCGCCGATGACAGCCCCGCGCAACGGACGACCGAGGTCAGCCGAGCGGTTCTCGACGAACCGGCGAAGCCCCTGCACGTCGTCGAGGGTGCGGTAGACGAAGCATCCGGGCAGATCGGCACCGTCCACGGCGACCCGTGCCGCGTATGAGCCCGTCGCGAGCACGAGTCCGTCGTATCGGAACACTCGCCGGGATCGGGACGTGACCGTCCTGGCTTCTCGATCGATCCTCACTACGCGGTCCCCGGTGATGACGGTCACGCGCTCGTCGTCGAGCGCGCCCTCATCGAGCGTCAGCTCTGTCGGGGTGGCTCCCGAGAAGTAGCCGGTGAGCCCCACACGGTCGTACGGCAGCCGGCTCTCATCGCCGATCATGGTGATCCGGACGTCCGGATGAGACACGCTGAGCATGCTCTCCACGAACCGATGCGCGACCATGCCCGCTCCCACGACGACGATCTCGGTGCTCACGTTCACGGGGTCTCCTGTCGTTCGGGGATGACCAGACACTATGAAGGTCATGTTTCGCGGACCGTGCGGCACCTGTTACGCGCAACGAACGTTCTGCTCACAAACGGATAACGGCGCGGTGAGATCTCGGCACCATCGGGGTCGTCCCCTCGTACTAGGCTGAACGAAGTCCTTTCCACCCTCACGCGGGTTGACCGCGCAAGGAGCACATCGTGTCTGCAGACGAGACCCCGAAGCCGACCCCGCCCGTCCCCGCGCCGCCGCGCGTGCCTATGCCACCGCGCACCCCGGCTGTGGCCGCGGCTCCCGCGGCACCGGCATCGCCCGTCGCCGCCGTCGATTCGGCCGACTGGGGACGTGTGACAGAAGACGGAACGGTCGAGGTCCGCGAGGGCGACGACTGGCGTGTCGTCGGCCAGTACCCGGACGGCACGCACGAAGAGGCGCTCGCCTACTTCGTCCGCAAGTTCGACGACCTGGCGTTCAAGGTGCACACGCTCGAGCAGCGGCACCAGGCCGGTGGCGCATCCGCAAGCGACCTGACCAACCAGGCCCAGAAGCTCGTCACCGAGGTCACCGGCGCCGCGGCGGTCGGAGATCTCGGTTCACTGCAGGGGCGTCTGTCGACGCTCACCGAGACCCTCTCCGAGGCGCGCGAAGCCGAGGCGAAGGAGGCGAAGGAGGTCGTCGACAAGGCGATCGCCGAACGCACGGTGATCGTCGAATCGATCGAGGCCATCGCCGCGCGGGACCTGACGAAGGTTCAGTGGAAGCAGGTCACCGAAGAGGTGTCCTCGCTGTTCGACACGTGGCAGTCCCACCAGCAGAACGGTCCGCGTCTGCCCAAGGGCATCTCGCAGCAGCTCTGGAAGCGATTCCGCGATGCCCGCGCCGTCGTCGACAAGGGCCGCCGCGCGTTCTACGCCGAGCTCGACGAGACGCACAAGTCCGCCCGCGACCGCAAGAACGCGCTGATCGAGCGCGCCGAGGCGCTTGCGCCCAAGGGTGTCGACGGCATCCCGGCGTACCGCGGCCTGCTCGACGATTGGAAGACCGCCGGCCGTGCCGGCCGCAAGGCTGACGATGCACTCTGGGCTCGTTTCAAGGCCGCTGGTGACGCGCTCTACGCCGCGCGCGCAGAGCAGTCCGCCGCCGAAGAGGCCGAGTCCGCTCCCAAGATCGAGGCCCGCAAGGCGCTGCTCGAAGAAGCGAAGGCCGTCGCGGATGAGTCGAACATCAAGCAGGCCCGTGCACTGCTGACGAAGATCCAGCGTCAGTGGGACGAGGTCGGCCGTATCTTCCCGCGCGAGCAGGAGCGGGCGCTCGACGACAAGCTGCGCGTGATCGAGCAGGGGCTCAAGTCGCGTGAAGACGTCGACTGGAAGCGCAACAACCCCGAGACCAAGGCTCGCGCGAACGACATGAGCCAGCAGCTTCAGGACGCGATCGAGAAGCTCGAGACCGAGCTGGCCGCAGCGGAGAAATCGGGGAACAAGAAGGCCGCCAAGGAAGCCGCCGACGCTCTCGAGGCGCGGCGCACGTGGCTCAGCGCCCTCGGCAGCTGACCTCTTATCCACAGACGCCCCAGGGCGAAGGACGACGGGCCACACTGAAGGTGTGCATCCATCGCTGTTCTTCCGCCCTGGGGCGCTGCTGTCGCAGCCCGAGCTGGGTGCTGCACGCATCGACGGGGTGCTGATCGAGGTCGGTGAAGGCTACATGCCGCCCGACCTGCCAGAGGACGACGCCGCTCGCGCACGCTCCCTCTCCCCTGTCCTCGTCTCCGGCTACGCCCTGAGCGGGCCGAGTGCAGCGTGGGTTCACGGCGCCGGCGACGCACCGCCGATCCGCCATCATCTCCAGCGCATCGGCGCCCACCGCCCCCGCGTCGAGCGCGCCCTGAACGTCGTGCTGCACGAGCGGACGACTGCAGCGGGCGACATAGAGCTGATCGACGACGTCCCTGTGACCACCAGGGTGCGGACCCTCGTCGACCTGGTTCTCGGCGCCGACGCTGACGAGAGCACGGCCGAGTGGATGCACCGGCTCGCCGCCACGGCACCCGAGCTGGTGCCTCAGGTGCGCGGTATCCTCGCATCACGCCACAGGATGCCGGGCAAGCGCGCAGCGCTCGCGAGGATCGACGAACTGGAGCGCGAACTGGAACCTCAGGAGGAGGTCACCCGGTACACGTCGTAGACGGCGTCGATCCGCCGCACGGCGTTGAGCACCCGATCGAGGTGCACCGAGTCGCCCATCTCGAACACGAACCGGCTGATCGCCAGCCGCTCAGTATTGGTGTTGACGGTGGCGGACAGGATGTTCACATGATGCTCGCTGAGCACGCGTGTGACGTCGGACAGGAGGCCGGAACGGTCCAGCGCCTCCACTTGGATCTGGACGCGGAAGACGCTCTTCGTCGTCGGCGCCCACTCCACCTCGATGAAACGCTGCTCCTGATCGCTGAGCGCCTTCACGTTGACGCAGTCCGAGCGGTGCACCGAGACGCCGCTGCCGCGGGTCACGAAGCCGACGATCGGATCGCCGGGTACGGGCGTACAGCATTTGGCGAGCTTGACGAGGATGTCGGCTGCCCCGCGGACGAGGATGCCGGAATCCCCCGCCTTCGGCTCATGCGGTCGCCCGGGGGCGGGCAGCGCGATGGCGCCGGTGCTCGTGTCGTTCGCCGCGACGAGGGAGGTGACCTTCTCGATCACCGACTGCGTCGAGACGTGGCCTTCGCCGACAGCGGCGTACAGTGCGGAGACGTCCTCGTAGTGCAGCTGATGGGCGACCTCGGAGAACGAGTCCTGGCTCATCATCCGCTGCAGAGGCAGGTTCTGCCGCCGCAGCGCGCGAGCGATCGCCTCCTTGCCCTGCTCGATCGCCTCCTCGCGGCGCTCCTTCGTGAACCAGCCCTTGATCTTGTTCCGCGCCCTCGTGCTCTTGACGAAGGTGAGCCAGTCCTGGCTGGGACCGGCATCGGGGTTCTTCGAGGTGAACACCTCGACGACGTCGCCGGTTCGGACCTCGGTCTCCAGGGGAACCAGACGCCCGTTGACCTTGGCCCCCATCGTGCGGTGACCGATCTCGGTGTGCACGGCGTACGCGAAATCGACGGTCGTCGCACCGGCCGGCAGACCGATCACTCGGCCCTTCGGCGTGAAGACGTACACCTCCTTCGCACCGATCTCGAAGCGCAGCGAGTCCAGGAACTCGCTCGGGTCAGCGGTCTCGGCCTGCCAGTCCGAGATGTGGGCGAGCCACGTCATGTCGGTGTCGGACGGACCATCGACGGCCTTGCCGCCGTTCATCCGCTCCTTGTACATCCAGTGCGCGGCGACGCCGAACTCCGCCTGCTGGTGCATCTCGTGCGTGCGGATCTGGATCTCGACCGTTCGTCCGCTCGGCCCGATCACCGTGGTGTGCAGCGACTGATACAGGTTGAACTTCGGTGTGGCGATGTAGTCCTTGAACCGTCCGGGCAGCGGAGTCCACCGCGCATGGATGGCGCCGAGCACCGCGTAGCAGTCGCGTACGGAGTTCACGAGGACGCGGATGCCGATGAGGTCGTAGATGTCGTCGAACTCGCGTCCGCGGATGACCATCTTCTGGTAGACGGAGTAGAGCTGCTTCGGGCGGCCGACGACCTTGCCCCGGATGCGCAGGTCGTGCAGATCCTCGTTGATCGACTCGATGACCTGCTTGAGGTATTTCTCGCGCTGCGGGGTGCGCTGCGCGATCAGACTGTTGATCTCGGCGTAGATCTTGGGATGAAGGACGGCGAACGAGAGATCCTCGAGCTCCGACTTGATCGTCTGGATGCCCAGGCGATTGGCCAGCGGCGCGTAGATCTCCAGAGTCTCCCGTGCCTTCGGCTCCGCCTTCTCCGGGGGGACGAAGCCCCAGGTGCGGGCGTTGTGCAGGCGATCGGCGAGCTTGATGAGCAGCACGCGGATGTCCTTGGACATCGCGACGATCATCTTGCGGACGGTCTCGGCTTGCGCGCTCTCGCCGTACTTGACCTTGTCGAGCTTCGTCACCCCGTCGACGAGCATCGCGACCTCGTCGCCGAACGCGTCGGTCAGCTCGGAGAGCGCGTAGCCCGTGTCCTCGACCGTGTCATGCAGAAGGGCAGCCGCGATCGCCCGGGGACCGAGACCCATCTCGGCGAGGATCTGCGCCACGGCGAGCGGATGCGTGATGTACGGCTCGCCGCTGCGCCGCTTCTGCCCCTCGTGCTTCTCTTTGGCGACGCGGTAGGCGCGTTCGATGATCGCAAGATCGCCCTTGGGATGGTTGACCCGAACGGAGCGGATGAGGTTGTCGAGGTCGTTGATGCGGGGCGCGCGCGAGAAGATGCGGGGCACGAGTCGTCTCAGGCTCGATCCCTGCGTCGACGTTGTCGCCTCCGCCATCACTTCACCTCCGGGTCAGATCATCCTACGCGTACGGCGGGATCGCAGACCCGCCCCTGAACGCCTCAGGACTGGACCGCTGCGCGCTCGCGCAGCTCCAGAACACGACGGTCGCGCTCGACGATCTGCGGTTCCCGCTCGCGGAACAGCGAGTACAGCGGCGCGGCGACGAAGAGCGTCGAGTAGGTCGCGACCAGGATGCCGACGAAGATCGAGAGCGAGATGTCGGTGAGCGTCTCGGCGCCGAGCCAGAACGCGCCGATGAACAGGATCGCGCCCACCGGAAGGGCGGCGACGATCGACGTGTTGATCGAGCGCACCAGCGTCTGGTTCACGGCGAGGTTGACCGATTCACCGAACGTGCGGGCAGAGTTCTCCCCGTCCTCGGTGGTGTTCTCTCTGATCTTGTCGAACACGACAGTGGTGTCGTACAGCGAGTACGCGAGGATCGTCAGGAATCCGATCACGGCCGCCGGCGAGATCTCGAATCCTGCCAGCGCGTACACGCCGACGGTGATCACGAGCACGTCGAGCAGACCGAGGATCGCCGCCGCAGACATCTTCCACGTGCGGAAGTAGATCGCCAGGATCAGGAAGGTCAGTGCGAGGAAGATCGCCAGGCCCCACAGGGACTGCCGGGTGACGTTCTCGCCCCAGGCCGGCCCGATGAACGAGCTGGTGACCTCTTCCGGGTCCACCGAGTAGGTGTCGGCGAGAGCGTTCGCGACGGCGAGCGTCTCGCTCTGCGACATCTGGGAGGTCTGGACGCGCACATCGGTGCCGCCGACGATGACGACTTTCGCGGTGGAGTCAGGGACGACCGACTGAACGGCATCCGTCGCTCTGGTCTGATCGGTCGACTCCGGCGCGAGGACCGTGAACTGCGATCCGCCGGTGAACTCGATGGAGAACTGCACAGGGCGGATCAGCGGCACGAGAACCGAACCGATGACCAGGATGATCGCGATGATGAACCACAGGCGGCGCTTCGCGACGAACGGGAAGGAGGTCTTCCCCGTATACAGGTTGTTGCCGAACTCATTCATGGAGGCCATCAGCGCTCTCCCTCGCTTCCGGCGTCCGTGGTTCTGTCGCTCGAGGTCCTGTCGCCCGCCAGCGCCTCGGCGCGCTTGCGCTCCGCGATCGTCTGGCGACGCTCCGCCTCACCGCGCGAGCGGCTGCTCTTCGCGGCTCTGCCGCCCGTGGCGGGCGTCACCTGCCGGAACTGCGAGCGGGTGTGGTAGACCGCACCGAGCGCGTCCGGGTCGAGTCCCGACAGCTTGTGTCCGCCGCCGAAGAACTTCGTGCGTGCCAGGATCTGCATCACCGGGTGCGTGAAGATCACGAAGATGAACACGTCGATGATCGTGGTCAGACCCAGAGTGAAGGCGAAGCCCTTAACCGTCGCGTCGGCGAGGATGTACAGCACCACAGCGGCCAGGATGTTGATCGACTTCGAGATGTAGATCGTGCGCTTCGCGCGCCCCCAGCCGTCCTCGACGGCGCTGGTGATGGACTTCCCGTCGCGCAGCTCGTCTCGTATTCGCTCGAAGTACACGATGAACGAGTCGGCCGTGAAGCCGATCGACACGATCAGACCGGCGACGCCCGCAAGCGACAGACGGAATCCCATGCGCCAGGCGAGGATGCAGATGATGATGTAGGTCAGCACACCCATCACCGCGATGGACGCGATGATCACGGTGCCGAGGGCCCGGTAGCTGAACAACGAGTACAGCGCGACCAGGGCGAGACCGATGAGACCGGCGATGAGACCGACCTGCAACTGCTGCGTGCCGAGCGTCGCCGAGATCGTGTCGGAGCTCTCGGTGTTGAAGCTGAGCGGCAGCGCGCCGTACTTGAGCTGATCGGCCAGCGCCTCAGCGGACTCCTGGTTGAAGTTGCCGGAGATGCTGGGGCGGCCGTCGAGGATCTGCGCGTTCATCTGCGGAGCGGAGATGACGGCGCCGTCGAGCACGAACGCGAACTGGTCGCGCGGGCTGAGCTGCGCGAGCTTGTTCTGGTAGAGGCGCTGGCTGATCTTGCCGAACACCTCCGTGCCGTTGCCGTCGAGCGTCAGATTGACGGTCCAGGCGCCGGACTGCTGATCGCGGCCGCTCGTCGCGTCGTCGATCGCATCGCCGGTGAGCTCTGTCGGGCCGAGGATGTACTTCACGGACCGCGTGTCATCGCAGGTGATCAGCGGCTGCGTGGGGTCCGCGGTGCCGGCGTTGTTCTCCGGGTTCGCGCAGTCATAGGCGAGGAACTCGGCCTGCAGCTTCGGAGTGATCCACGACATGTCGCTGCCGTTCGTCGGCGTGGCCGTCGGCGTCGCCTGCAGCGTGGGGTCGGGGGTCGGGTACGGCGTGGCGTTGCCGTCCTCGCCGACGAACTCGGTCGCAGGGTCACCGGCGTAGAGGACTGTGCGGAACTCGAGCTGTGCGCTCGCCTGGATCCGGTTGCGGGTCTCCTCGTCGGCGACGCCGGGGATCTGGACGACGATGTTGCGGCCGCCCTCGGTGGTGATGTCGGCCTCGGCGACGCCGGAGGCGTCGACGCGCTGGCGGATGATCGACGCGGCCTGGTCGAGCTGCTCCTGCGTCGGATCCGACCCGTCGGCGGTGGCAGCGCTGAGAACGATCTGCGTGCCGCCCTGCAGGTCGAGAGCGAGCTCAGGAGCCCAGGAGCTCTTCTGGAACCCGTAGACGCCCAGAGCGTTGATGCCGAACAGAGCCGCGGTCACGAGGAGAAGACCGAGGAGCACCTTCCACGCATGGCGGACAGGAGAGGATGAGGCCACGTACGTTCAGCTTTCTGCGAATCCGATCGGACCGGTCAGGATCAGCGGGAGGTCACTTGTCGTCGGCGTCGCGCTCGAGGCGTGCGCGGGTCTGCTCCGGAGTCTCGAGCGTGGCATCGGGAGTGCTCTCCTCGATCACGGACTCGTGAGTGTCGGCGGTCAGGTCGGCGTCGGCGTCGGCGACGGCATCCAGCGGCTCCACGACGCGGAGGATCGCCTGGCTGTGCACCTCGATGACCGTGCCCGGCGCGATCTCGACGAGGGCCGGCGAGTCGAGGTCCTCGGGGTCGTACGCGACGATCTTGCCGTACAAGCCGCCCTGAAGGAGCACCTTGGCGCCCGGGACTGTCTTCGTCGCCTTCTCCTCCTGCTCGGCCTTCATCTGGCGCTGCCGCTTGCGGGTGTTGAAGAACATGAAGACGAGCAGCACGGCGAGGAGGCCGAAGAGGATGATTTCCATCAGGCGGAGCCTTTCAAAAGCGCACGCCGACGATGGACGCGCAGAGAGGGGGTTCGGGGTGAAGTCTTCAGCGATTATAGGTCATCGAACAATGCCGCCCCCTCCGGGTGCGGCAGACCGAGGTGGCGATAGGCCTCCGGCATCGCGACACGCCCGCGCGGCGTTCGCCCCAGAAAGCCGATCCGCACGAGGTACGGCTCGACGACGCTCTCCACGGTCTCCGCCTCTTCGCCCACCGCGACGGCGAGCGTGCTGAGACCAACAGGACCGCCGCGGAATCGGCGAACCAGAGTATCGAGGACCGCGCGATCCAGCCGGTCGAGGCCGATGGGGTCGACGTCGTACAGTTCGAGCGCGGCGTTCACGTCCGCCACAGTCGCCGTGCCCTGCGCGCCGTGGACCAGGGCGTAGTCGCGCACGCGGCGCAGCAGCCGGTTGGCGATTCGGGGCGTCCCGCGCGACCGGCGGGCGATCTCGTGCCTCGCGTCGTCCGGCATGGCCACGCCGAGGACGGCGGAGGATCGCTCGATCACCTTCTCGAGGTCGGAGTCATCGTAGAACTCGAGGTGGCCGGTGAAGCCGAAGCGGTCGCGCAGAGGGTTGGGCAGGAGCCCGGAGCGCGTCGTCGCCCCGACGAGCGTGAACGGCGCAAGATCCAGCGGGATGCTGGTGGCCCCTGCGCCCTTGCCGACCATGATGTCGATGCGGAAGTCCTCCATGGCGAGGTACAGCATCTCCTCCGCGGAGCGCGCCATCCGGTGGATCTCATCGATGAAGAGCACTTCGCCGGGAACGAGGCTGGACAGCAGCGCGGCCAGATCGCCGGCGTGCTGGATGGCCGGGCCGCTCGACAGCCGCAGAGGTCGCTCGCTCTCGTGCGCCACGATCATGGCCAGCGTCGTCTTGCCTAGTCCTGGAGGGCCGGCGAGCAGGATGTGGTCCGGCGGACGGCTCTGGATGCGTGCGGCATCGAGCAGCAGCTGCAGCTGACCGCGCACCTTCGGCTGCCCGACGAACTCGCCCAGACTCGCCGGACGCAGTGCTCCCTCGATCGCGAGCTCGGTCTCGTCGATGGCTTCGGCCGGGTTGCGACCGTCCGCGATCGCGTCGTCAGCCACGTGCGCCTCCCGCTTTCGCAGGTCCGAGGGCCGCGAGCGCCTGCCTCAACAGCGCGGGGACGGAGGAGCGGTCGGCGTCGCTCGCGGCATCCGCGGTCTCTGCTGCAGCCTCGCCGGCGACCTTCTCCGACCATCCGAGACCGACGAGAGCGGCGGTCACCTGCGCGACAACGGCATCCGCTGCCGAACCGGTCCTGCTGCTCGGCGTCGAACTGGGCGGCTGGAGCTTTCCTGCCAGCTGGACGACGATGAGCTTCGCCGTCTTCGGACCGATGCCCGACACGCGTCGGAACGGCGCATCATCGTCGTCGGCGACAGCGGCGGCAATCTGATCGACCGTGAGGTGCCCGAGCACGCCCAGAGCGGACTTGGGCCCGACGCCCGTGACGCTGAGCAGCTGCCCGAACACGTCGAGCTCGACACGATCGGCGAAGCCGAACAGGGTCAGCGCATCCTCGCGGACGATGAGGCTCGTGTGCAGACGCAGGTTCTCTCCGACCCGTGCCGTGTGCGCGACGTCAGCGGGCACGAACACGAAGAACCCGACGCCTCCGACCTCGACGACCACGTGGTCGGTTCCAGTGGACAGCACGGAGCCGTGCAGCGAGGAGATCATGCTCCCAGCCTACGATCCGGATCGTATGTATGTTCGAGCGACACGCTCGGCATCGGCCCACGCTCGCTGCGCCGGCGTGAGGCCTGTCGTTTCCGTCGCTGCAGCGGCTCCACCGCGCCAGGCATGACAGAGGGCGATCGCGAGCGCATCGGCGGCGTCGGCCGGCTGCGGCGGCGCATCCAGGCGCAGGATGCGGGCGATCATCGCCTGCACCTGCTTCTTGTCGGCGGAACCGTACCCCGTGACGGCTGCCTTGACCTCGCTCGGGGTGTGGGTGGCCGCAGGCAGGCCGGCCTCGGCGGCCAGCAGCAGCGCGACGCCGCTCGCCTGAGCGGTTCCCATCACGGTGTGACTGTTGTGCTGCGCGAACACGCGCTCTACGGCGACGGCATCGGGACTGTGCTGCGCGAGGACCGAGCGGATGCCCTCGGCGACCGCGGCCAGTCGCTCGCCGATCGGAGCCTCCGGCGGCGTGCGGATGACCCCGACGTGAACCAGGGTGGCGCGCCGGGAACGATCGACGTCGACGACACCGACACCGCAGCGGGTCAGGCCGGGGTCGATCCCGAGCACACGCAGAGAAGAAGCCGCCACTCCCCCAGGCTATGCGCGCGGGGAGCGGCGGCTTCGCAGACTCGCAGAGGCTCTGGTCGACTTACTCGTCGTTCTCGAGCTCGGCCTGCACCTCAGGGGTCAGGTCGACGTTGCTGTAGACGTTCTGCACGTCCTCGCTGTCCTCCAGAGCGTCGATGAGACGGAAGACCTTGCGTGCCGTGGCTGCGTCGACCTCGACCTTGAGGTTCGGCACGAACTCGACGTCAGCGGACTCGTAGTCGATCCCCGCTTCCTGGAGGGCCGTGCGCACGGTGACGAGGTCGGTCGCCTCGGTGATCACGCCGAAGCCATCGCCATGCGGCTCGACCTCTTCGGCCCCGGCCTCGAGCACGGCTTCCATGACGTCGTCCTCGGTCGTGCCCTCCGCGCCGACGACGATGACGCCCTTGCGGCTGAAGTTGTAGGCGACGCTGCCAGGATCAGCGAGGTTGCCGCCGTTGCGGCTGAGCGCGGTGCGCACCTCTGCGGCCGCCCGGTTCTTGTTGTCGGTCAGACACTCGATCATGAGCGCGACACCGCTGGGTCCGTAGCCCTCGTACATGATCGAGGTGTACTCGACGGCTTCGCCGCCGATGCCGGCGCCGCGCTTGACGGCTCGGTCGATGTTGTCCTTCGGGACAGACATCTTCTTCGCCTTGAACACGGCGTCGTACAGGGTCGGGTTGCCTGCGAGGTCAGCACCGCCGAGCTTCGCGGCGACCTCGATGTTCTTGATGAGCTTGGCCCAGGACTTCGCGCGCCTGGAGTCGATGACTGCCTTCTTGTGCTTGGTTGTCGCCCACTTGGAGTGCCCGGACATATGTCTCCGCTCGTCGAATCCGCCCGAGGCCTCACCAAGGGCGTCGTCCATTCTAACGAACTGCGCGAAGGACGCCTTGTCGCTGCCCGACCGCAGTGGGAGACTGACGCCCATGGACGATCGGGAGCGAGCTCTCGACACCGCGCACCGACGCGCCGCCGAGTTCCTGGACACGCTCGACGACCGTCCGGTGTGGCCGCGTGCGAGCCTCGAAGAGATGCTGACGGCATTCGGCGGGCCGCTGCCGGAAGCCGAGTCGGATCCGGCCGCAGTGGTCGACGAGATCGCCCGGCTCGCAGATCCCGGGCTGGTCGCGATCCCCGGCGGCCGGTTCTTCGGCTTCGTCATCGGCGGCACGCACCCTGCTGCCCTCGCCGCGGACTGGCTGGTGTCTGCCTGGGATCAGAACTCCGGATCATCACGACTGACACCGACGACCGTGGCCATGGAGCGGATCGCAGGAAGGTGGATGCTCGAGCTGTTCGGTCTTCCTTCGTCGGCGAGCGTCGGATTCGTCACGGGAGGGCAGCTAGCGAACTTCACCTGTCTGGCCGCGGCCCGAGGCGCCGTCCTCGCCCGGGTGGGCTGGGACCTCGCCGAGCGCGGGCTCCGAACCGCGCCGCGGATCCGTCTGGTCGTCGGAGCAGACCGTCACGGTTCGATCGACCGCGCAGCGCGCTTCCTCGGGTTCGGCCGCGCCGAGCTGACCGTCGTCGAATCCGACGATCAGGGCCGGATGCGCCCCGATGCCCTCCAGCGCACACTGGACCAGGGGCGCGGCCCGCTGATCGTGTGCCTGCAGGCAGGCGAAGTCCACACCGGCACATTCGACGACTTCGCCGCGCTCCTCCCGATCGCGCACGCACACGGCGCCTGGGTGCACGTGGACGGAGCATTCGGGCTCTGGGCCGCGGCTTCAGAGTCGCTCCGTCCGCTGACGGCCGGTATGGCGGATGCCGATTCCTGGGCGACCGATGCGCACAAGACGTTGAACGTCCCTTACGACTGCGGCATGGCGATCGTGCGGGATCCGGCAGATTCCATCGCCGCATTCCGGACAGGTGGCGACTACCTCATCTACTCGGGGCTCGACCCGTGGGACGTCACGCCCGAGCTGTCCCGTCGTGCCAGGGGCGTGCCGGCGTGGGCTGTCATGCGGAGTCTCGGCCGCTCCGGGATCGAGACCCTCCTCGACCGTCTGCATGCGAACGCCACAGCGATGGCGAGGGGACTCGCCGCGATCGACGGCGTCGAGGTCGTCAACGACGTCGACTACACCCAGGTGATGTTCCGGCTGCATGAGGACGACGCGACAGCAGCGCTGGGACAAGCCATCCTCGCTGAGGGGACCGCGGCCGTCACCGGTGCCGAGTGGCGCGGCAGGGCGACGCTGCGCTGCTCGATGTCCTCCTGGGCGACGACAACGGACGACGTCGATCGCACGATCGCGGCGATCACCCGACTCGTCCTCACCTAGCTGTACTGACCTAGCAGCCTCGGATCAGCCCTCGAGGCTGGTGCTCCCGGATCGTCGCCGCGCGGCATCGACGGCCGGCGTCGACGGGAGCAGCACGGGCACATCCGCTGCCCTGTCCGGCTGCCACTGCGCCCACCCCTCGTCCAGCGGCCAGCCGCCGTCGGCGATGAACTCGCGGACCGCGTACTCGCCCAGGCACCGCACAGCCGCGGCCTGTGCTCCGCTGAAGCGTCCCTGCGCGACGACGGCGTCGAGCTCATCGGCATCCTTCAACCAGATGTCCTCCGAGCCGGCGTGCTCGGCGTCGATCCAGATGTCGAGCACGAGGTCGCGGGAGTACACCGCCGGACTGTCTCCGGCGACCCGCCGGTGCGGAAGCTCGAGGTTGACGTACGCGCCGTCGGGCGTGCCGTCAGGGCGGCGGAAGAACCACACCGACCACGGGCGCCCCGCCGGCGCGACCCTCACCACCCCTGGTCCTGTCCATGCCTTCTCGGCCATCACCCACGGCGTCGTGAAGCGCTCGTCCAACGGCACATCTCTGTGTCGGCGCCCGTCGGCCGGCACCGGCTCCAGCCTGGCCGAACCGGACGGGATCCAGATGACGAGCCCGCGCGGATCGTCGCGCACGACGCGCACCGCTTCGATGTGTCGTCCGTAGCGCCACAGAATGCTGTCGTCCGGAGCGAACCGGGGTGCACCGGCCCGCTCGGACCGCACAGCGTGATCGAATGCGGGGTCTTCGTGCGCTGAGCCGTGTCCTGCGTCCTCGAGGAGCGCGATCGCCTCGTCGATCGACATGTCGTCGTCGCAGATGCGCTCCCAGCCTTCTCCTCGCCGCCCAATGAGCGTGGCGTTGCCGCCGCTCGCACTGACACTCGTGGATCCGATCGGCAGGCGCATCCCGCCACGCTACCGTGGCGCGTGCGGATCAGCCGACGGCGGCCAGCAGTCGGCGATGGAACCGATCCTCGCCGCTGATCTCCGGGTGGAAGCTCAGCCCGATGAGCGACCCCTGCTCGACGCCGACGATGCGTCCGTCCTCGAGCTGCGCCAGCACGTCGGCACGCGGTCCGACCGATTCGATGAGCGGGCCGCGGATGAACGCGGCGCGAACGGGTGCACCCGAGATCGCCGGAGCGCGCAGCTCCGCCTCGAAGGAATCGACCTGCCGACCGAAGGCGTTGCGCCGGACTACGGCGTCGAGCCCGCCGAACGACTGCTGCCCGTCGATGGCGTCGACGACCGTGTCAGCGAGCATGATGAGACCCGCACAGGTGCCGAGCATCGGCATCCCGTCCCGGATCGCGTCGCGGATCGGCTCACGGACCTCGAACGCTCGTGAGAGCTTGTCGATCACGGTGGATTCCCCGCCGGGGATCACCAGAGCGTCCACCTGCGCGAGCTCGTCGGCGCGTCGGACGCGCAGCGTGTCGACGCCGAGTCCCTGCAGGACGTGCTCGTGCTCGCGCACGTCGCCCTGCAGGGCCAGGATGCCGACGCGTGGACTACCAGCCACGCTCGGCGAGCCGGTGCGGCGCCGGCAGGTCGGACACGTTGATGCCGACCATGGCCTCACCGAGGCCGCGGGACACTTCGGCGATGACCTTGGCGTCGTCGTAGAACGTCGTGGCCTTCACGATCGCCTTCGCCCGAGCCGCCGGGTCGCCGGACTTGAAGATGCCCGATCCGACGAAGACGCCGTCGGCGCCGAGCTGCATCATCATGGCAGCATCCGCCGGGGTGGCGACGCCGCCGGCGACGAACAGCACGACGGGGAGCTTCCCTGTGGAGGCGATCTCGGCGACGAGCTCGTACGGCGCCTGCAGCTCCTTGGCCGCGACGTAGAGCTCGTCCTTGGGGAGCGCTGCGAGAGTCGCGATCTCTCCGCGGATCTTGCGGATGTGCTTCATCGCCTCCGACACGTCGCCAGTGCCGGCCTCGCCCTTGGAGCGGATCATGGCAGCGCCCTCGTTGATGCGCCGCAGAGCCTCGCCGAGGTTCGTCGCGCCGCACACGAACGGGATCGTGAAGTCGTACTTGTCGATGTGGTTGACGTAGTCGGCCGGTGAGAGCACCTCGGACTCGTCGATGTAGTCGACACCGAGCTCCTGCAGCACCTGCGCCTCGACGAAATGCCCGATGCGCGCCTTCGCCATCACCGGGATCGAGACGGCGTCGATGATGCTGTCGATCATGTCGGGGTCGCTCATGCGCGATACGCCGCCCTGGGCGCGGATGTCCGCCGGGACGCGCTCGAGCGCCATGACGGCGACGGCACCGGCGTCCTCGGCGATCTTCGCCTGCTCTGCGGTGACGACATCCATGATGACGCCGCCCTTGAGCATCTCGGCGAGACCGCGCTTGACGCGTGCCGATCCTGTGGTGGTGTTCTCGTCGCTCTTCTCAGCCGTGGCCATGGTGGATCCTTCCGTGCATCCAATCGTGCTTTTGATCTATGCCAAAAGATATCACCGTGCGGGCGCACCCTAGACTCGGATGACGGGAGGTGTCGTGAACGAGCAGATCACCGGGCGGACGGCCAGCGAGATCGCCACCAGCGTGCGCGCGCTGCGTGAACGCGGTGTGCTCTCCCCCGGCACTCTGCTGCCGCCGGTCCGCGAGCTCGCGGCTCGGCTCGGCGTCAACCGCAACACCACGGTCGCCGCCTACCGCCAGCTGTCGCAGGCCGGAATCGTCGTCACCCGGGGCCGCGCAGGGACGATGCTCGTCGAACACGACGCCGTGGCTCAGGAGGGGTACGCGCAGGACACCGTGCTGCGCGACATCGGAACCGGCAACCCGGACCCCACTCTGATCCCGGATCCGTTCTCGGTGCTCAGCGGCGTGCTCGGTCGCCCTGTTCTCTACGGCGAGCCCGTCATCGATCCGTCGCTCGAGGCCTGGGCGCGTGACTGGATCGCCCCCGATCTGCCGGCATCCGATTTCCGTGTCACGATCACGAGCGGCGCTGTGGATGCCGTGGAACGGCTGCTCGCACAGGCACTGATGCGCGACGACGCGGTCGCGCTCGAGGATCCGTGCTTCCTCGCCAGCATCCACACGGTGCGTCTCGGCGGTTATCGCGCCGTCCCCGTACCCGTCGACGACGAGGGCATGACTGTCGAGGGACTCCGCGCGGCGTTGGATGCCGGAGTACGGGCGGTCATCTCCACGCCGCGGGCGCAGAACCCGACGGGCGTGAGCCTCTCCCCCGAGCGGGCGGCTGCCCTGCGCGCACTGCTCGCGGAGCATCCGTACGTCCTCATCATCGAGGACGACCACTTCTCGATGCTGTCGGAGCGGCCGTACGAGAGCCTGATCGGGCCCGGGCACCGACGGTTCGCGCTGCTGCGATCGGTGTCGAAGTTCCTCGGTCCTGACATGTGCCTGGCGATCGCAGCGACGGATCCCGAGACGGCCGAGCGCCTCGCGATGCGCCTGAGCCCCGGCACCACGTGGGTGAGTCATCTGCTGCAGCGGTTGACGATCGGCATGCTCACCGATGACACGGCTGCGACGACGATCCGCGCGGCCGGCGCCCACTACGCGGAACGCAACCGCGCGTTCGCCGCTCGCCTCCGAGACCACGGAATCGACGCCGAATACGTCGACGGCATGAATCTGTGGGTGCGGCTTCCCCGTCCGGCCCGCTCCGTCTCGGAACGGCTGATGCGACGGGGGTGGCTGGCCCGCACCGGTGACGAGTTCCTCCTCGACGAGGCCGCCGGCCCCTCCCATCACATGCGCCTGACCGTGCACGCTCTGAGCGATGTGGACGCCGAGCAGCTGGCCGCTGACATCAGCACAGCCGTGCGGTGATCGTGCGGCGCAGGTGAGAAGATCGAGGGATGAAGATCCTCTCGATCCAGTCCGCCGTCGCCTACGGACACGTCGGCAACTCGGCCGCTGTCTTCCCGCTGCAGCGCATCGGCGTCGACGTCCTGCCGGTGTACACGGTGAACTTCTCCAACCACACCGGCTACGGGGCCTGGCGCGGTCCGCTCATCGACCCGGACGACGTCCGTGATGTGATCACCGGCATCGAAGAGCGCGGCGTCTTCGAGCAGGTCGACGCGATCCTGTCCGGGTATCAGGGCGGCGAAGGCATCGGCGATGTGATCATCGACGCCGTGGCTCGCGTGAAGGCCGCGAACCCCCGAGCGCTGTACGCGTGCGACCCGGTGATGGGCAACGCGAAATCCGGATGCTTCGTCGCACCGGCGATCCCTGAGCTCCTGCGCGAGAGGGTCGTGCCCGTCGCCGACATCATCACGCCGAACCAGTTCGAGCTCGGCTTCCTCACCCGCACCGAGCCAGACACGCTCGAGTCGACGCTGGAGTCCGTGGACCTCGCTCGCGCGATGGGCCCGCGGACCGTGCTCGTCACCAGCGTCGAACGACCCGATCGCGAGGAGGGCACCATCGAGATGCTCGCCGTCGACGACGCCGGAGCGTGGATCGTGCAGACGCCGTTCCTGCCGATGAAGGCGAACGGCTCCGGCGACGTCACGGCGGCGCTGTTCACCGCGCATTACGTCGAGACCGGCAGCGCGCAGGTCGCGCTCGAGCGCACGGCGTCGAGCGTGTTCGATCTGCTGCAGCTGACCCTGGATTCAGGAGAGCGGGAGCTGCAGCTCATCGAGGCGCAGGAGTCCTACGCCCACCCGAAGCTCCAGTTCACAGCACGTCAGGTGCGCTGACCGGTTCCCGAGCCTGTCGAAGAGTCAGCTCGCCGGCCAGGCGTTGGCGACGGCCTCACGCACTTCGCCGAGGAGCTGCGGGAGCGCCTTCGTCTTCGCGATGATCGGGAAGAAGTTCGAATCGGACTTCCACCGCGGAACGATGTGCTGGTGCAGGTGCGCGTCGACACCAGCCCCGGCGACGGCCCCCTGGTTCATGCCCAGGTTGAAGCCGTCGCAGTTCGACACCTCCCGCAGCACCCGCATGCCCACCTGGGTGAGCGCGCCGATCTCGGCGACCTCCTCGGGCGTCGCCTGGTCGTAGGTGGCGATGTGGCGGTACGGGCACACGAGCAGATGCCCGGAGTTGTACGGGAACAGGTTCAGCAGCACGTACGCCGTCTCGCCACGTGCGACGATCAGGCGCTCGGCATCAGGATGCTTCGGAGCCTCGCAGAACGGGCATTCCTCGCGCAGCGGCTCCGGGCCCGCCTGGATGTACGCCATCCGGTGCGGGGTCCACAGCCGCTGGAACTCGTCAGGGACGCCGGCGAGGTGCCCGGCATCCTCTGCGGCATCCCCCTCGGTCACGGCAGGTCACCCACGGTGTGCACGAGTGCGTGCGACTCGATCGCCGCGCGGATGCGGGCGACGGCATCCGCGACCGGCACGCCGTTCTCCTGCGTGCCGTCACGGAATCGGAACGAGACGGTTCCGGCATCCCGGTCCTTCTCCCCCGCGATGAGGATCAGCGGCACCTTGCCGGTGGTGTGGTTGCGGATCTTCTTCTGCATCCGGTCATCCGAGGTGTCGAGCTCAGCACGGACACCGCTGTCCCGCAGCGTCGTGATGACCTCGCCGAGATAGTCGGCGAAGTCATCCGCTACGGGGATGCCGACGACCTGCAGGGGCGAGAGCCACACCGGGAAGTCGCCGGCGTAGTGCTCGAGCAGGATCGCGAAGAAACGCTCGATCGAACCGAAGAGCGCCCGGTGGATCATGATCGGACGCTTCTTCTGCCCGTCCTTGTCCATGAACTCGAGGTCGAAGCGCTCCGGGAGGTTCGGGTCGACCTGGACCGTGGAGAGCTGCCAGGTGCGTCCGATCGCGTCGCGGGTCTTCAGGTCGATCTTGGGGCCGTAGAAGGCCGCCTCGCCTGGTACCTCGGTGAGCTTGAGGCCGGATGCCAGTGCGACGCGTCGCAGCGCATCGGTCGAGCTCTCCCAGAACTCGTCGGAGCCGATCCACTTGGACTTCTCATCGTCCTTCATCGACAGCTCGAGTTCGAAGTCCGACAGACCGAAGTCGCGGAGCATCGAGAGGATGAACTCCAGGACCTTGCCGACTTCTTCTTCGAGCTGGTCGGGGGTGACGAACAGGTGCGAGTCGTCCTGAGTGAAGCCGCGCACCCGGGTGAGGCCGTGCAGCGCGCCGGAGAGCTCGTTGCGGTAGACCGTGCCGTTCTCAGCCAATCGGAGCGGCAGGTCGCGGTAACTGCGCGCGCGCTCCTTGTAGATGAGGATGTGCATCGGGCAGTTCATGGGCTTCAGGTAATAGTCCTGGCCCTGCTTGGTGATGTTGCCCTCGTCGTCGCGCTCCTCGTCCATGACGATGGGCGGGAACATCCCGTCCTTGTAGGTGACGAGGTGGTTCGAGGTGAGGAACAGATCCTCCTTCGAGATGTGCGGCGTGTACACGTAGGTGTAGCCGCCCTCGATGTGGCGCTTGCGCGCGTGCTGCTCCATCTCGCCGCGGATCATCCCGCCGCGCGGGTGCCAGACGCTGAGCCCGGAGCCGATCTCCTCCGGGAAGGAGAACAGGTCGAGCTCCTTGCCGAGGCGTCGATGGTCGCGCTTGGCTGCCTCTTCAAGACGGTGCTGGTACGCGCGCAGTTCATCCTTGGTGGGCCACGCCGTGCCGTAGATGCGCTGCAGCTGCGGGTTCTTCTCGCTGCCGCGCCAGTAGGCCGCGGCGATGCGGGTGAGATCCCACCCGTTGCCGATCATGCGTGTGCTGGGCAGGTGCGGACCGCGGCAGAGGTCCTTCCAGACGACCTCGCCGTCGCGCGTGGTGTTGTCGTAGATGGTGAGCTCGCCGGCGCCGACCTCGACGGAAGCTCCTTCGGCGGCTTCCTTGCCGCCGCCCTTGAGCCCGATGAGCTCGAGCTTGAACGGCTCGTTCGCGAGCTCGGCGCGCGCCTCGTCGTCGGTGACGACGCGGCGGACGAAGCGCTGGCCCTCGCGGACGATGCGCTGCATCTCCTTGGAGATCGCCTTGATGTCCTCGGGGGTGAACGGAGTCTCGACGCCGAAGTCGTAGTAGAAGCCGTCGGTGACGGGCGGGCCGATGCCGAGGTTCGCCTGCGGGTTGATGCGCTGCACCGCCTGG
This sequence comes from Microbacterium sp. Bi121, assembly GCF_918698005.1. GTDB lineage: Bacteria > Actinomycetota > Actinomycetes > Actinomycetales > Microbacteriaceae > Microbacterium. The sequence goes on along the minus strand of NZ_CAKKLJ010000005.1, from coordinate 47,361 downwards.
GCGAGGACGTGAGCGGTCGAGTGCCTGAGGATCGCGAGGCCGTCCTCGCTGTCGATCGTGACCGGCTCGACCTCGTCGGTCTCGGTCACGGTGGTCGCGAGATCCTTGAGTTCGCCGTTCACACGCATGGCGACGACGGATCGGTCAGAGAACAGGGCGAAGCCGTCACGGGGGGCGGCGTTCGACTCGTCGATTTCAGGCACAGGTCACTCCATCTGGGTCGCCCTCTAGGCTACTCGCCTCGCGGGGGTGGCCCGTGCGCTCACGTGTGCGTCACGAAGTGGTTGCACGCGAGCACGATGCGTCGCAGACAGACTGCCGCCGTGTACGCGTATGCAGGTCCGTAACCCGATTGCGCGATCGGTGCGGATTCGAGTCGGCGGAGTACCGCATCAGCCGCATCGGCCGCTCGAGCGAGCTTCGCACCGGCCTCCGGGTCATCCGTGACCGCACCGACGATGTCCGCGCACGCGCGAACCGCATCGGCCAGGGCCTGCGCTGTTGCGGCATCAGGAGACTCGCCCTCATCGGTTGCCTGGATCAGGACGACCGCGAGGTCCCGAGCGGCGTCGCTCGTTCGAGCCAGCGCCGACATCCGCAGTGTGTTGAGCTCTTTGTCCGCTGCGCGCCGTCTCCCGCGTGGATTCGCCCGGCTGCTCTCGTCCGCTTGACGGACCTCGTCCTCGACGGTGGAGAGCATCGCAGGCAGATCGTCCGTCGCGCGGGCGAGCCGTTCTGCGTCAACAGGGTCCTCGGCCACGGCATCCGCGATCTCCTCGAGTGCGCCCCGCAACTTCTCGCGCAGGCCGGTGAGCTGCTCGCCGGCTCTTCTCAGGAACAGCGGCGGGACGACGATGAGGTTCATCGCCACTCCGACGAGGACGCCGAATGCGGTCGTGAACAGATACGACAGCGTGAAGTCGTCACCCGCCGGTCCACCGACCAGCAGCACGAACAGTCCGGCGATCGCGACCCAATCCCGCCCATCGCCGAGCGCTGCGATCCCACCGAGGGCGATTCCGACGGCGATGACCATCGCGACCGCGACCACGCCTGGAGCACCGGTCGACACGAGCAGGAGCCCGCCGAGCCCCAGGACGATGCCTATCGCGAGACCGATGAGGGCTTGGACGCCAGCACGCGCGGATCCGACCACGGTCGGATACATGCTGATGAGCACGCCCAGTGGCGCGTAGTACGAGTACTCGCTGTCGGCCAGGGGCACGAACGGCGCGAGGTACCACGCGATCGCGGCGGCGATCGCCGTCTTGGCTGCGAGCAGCAGACGGTCACCGCTGGTGGCCTCGCGGCCCCATCCGGTGAAGGAGGAGGTGACGCGGTTACGGTAGGTCTTCGACGTCGACCTCATCCTCGTCGCTTTCCTCGCCGTCTGCCCGTTCCGACGCAGCTGGATCCTCATCGCCGACGTTGAAGTCCGGGTCGGTCCCGACCACCGTCGGTCGTTCGTCCTTCTGCTCGTCCATGGGGTTCGACATGTCGTGCTCCGTTCATCCTGTGCGGGACATCAGTCTTGCGTTCTGCTTCAGATTCGCCGCGCCCGTTGACTTTCGGCGAAAGGCCACCGCCATTCGCTGACCGCAGGGCTGTCTTCACCGTGCTGCCTCGTGTAGTCGCGCGCACGCTCACGGCGGGCGAGCAGATCCGCGATCAGCGTCGAGTAAGTCGATTCGCCGTCGGGGAGCCGGCGAAGAGCGTCGGCGGCGAGCCGAAAACGATCGAGGTCGTTCAGCATGACCATGTCGAACGGCGTCGTGGTCGTGCCCTTCTCCACATAGCCGCGCACGTGAAGGTTCGCGTGGCCCCGGCGGCGATATGCCAGTCGATGGATGAGCCAGGGATAACCGTGGTAGGCGAATACGATCGGCCTGTCTGCGGTGAAGGTCGCATCGAAGTCATCGTCCGACATGCCATGCGGGTGCTGATCCTCGGCCTGCAGCTTCATCAGGTCGACGACGTTCACGACTCGCAGCGCGATCTCGGGCGCTTCCTCACGGAGGATGGCCGCCGCGGCGAGCACCTCGAGCGTGGGGACGTCGCCTGCCGCGGCGAGGACGACGTCCGCGCTGTGCTCGTCCGTCTCCGAACCTGCCCATTCCAGGATGCCGACACCTCGCGTGCAGTGCCTCACGGCCTCGTCCATGGTGAGCCACTGGGGAGCGTCCTGTTTTCCAGCGACGACGACGTTGACGTAGTCGACCGTTCGGAGACAGTGATCGTATGTGCTGAGAAGCGTGTTGGCGTCGAACGGCAGATAGACGCGAACGACGTCGGCGCTCTTGTTCATCGCGAGGTCGATGAAACCGGGATCCTGATGGGTGAACCCGTTGTGATCCTGACGCCAGACGTGGCTCGAGAGCAGATAGTTCAGACTCGCGACGGGACGGCGCCACTCGATCGACCGGGAGGTCTCCAGCCACTTGGCGTGCTGGTTGAACATCGAGTCGACGATGTGCACGAATGCCTCGTACGAGTTGAAGATTCCGTGGCGCCCCGTCAGGAGGTACCCTTCGAGCCATCCCTGGCACTGGTGTTCGCTGAGCACCTCCATCACCCGCCCGGCGCGGGCGAGATGCTCGTCGAGCGGGCTGGTCTGAGCATTCCATTGCTTGTCCGTCGCCTCGTACACGGCGGGTGCGAGTTTGTTGGACGCGGTCTCGTCCGGACCGAAGATCCTGAAGGTGTGCGGATTGCGGCGGATCACGTCCGCCAGATAGCCGCCGAGGACCTCGGTGGCCTTGGCATCCGAGGCGCCGGGGCGGTCGACATCCACGGCGAAGTCTCGGAACTCCGGAAGATCCAGGTCCTCCCGGAGCACGCCGCCATTGGCGTGCGGGGACGCGGACATCCGCCGGTCGGCGTCCGGGACGAGACCGTCGATCTCCCTGTTCGGGGTTCCCTCGGCGCCGAACAGCTCGACGGGATCGTATGACCTGAGCCACTCCTCCAACTGGTGGAGGTGCCCGACGTTCTCGCGGGCCCCTGGTAGGGGGACCTGATGCGCCCGCCACGTGCCTTCGACGGGAAGTCCGTCCACCAACTCGGGTCCGGTCCAGCCCTTGGGCGAACGGAGGATGATCATCGGCCAGCGAGGGCGCACCGAGTCCCCTTCGCGAGCGGCGGTGCGGATCTCGGCGATGCGATCCGCCGCCAGGTCCAGCGTCTTCGCGAACCGTCGGTGCACGTCGCCGTGCTCATCGTCTGCAGAGAACTCGACCAGCAGCGGATCGTGCCCGTACCCGCGCATGAGGTCCAGCAGCTCGTCGTCAGGGACGCGATCCAACACCGTCGGATTGGCGATCTTCCAGCCGTTCAGGTGCAGGATCGGCAGCACCGTGCCGTCGGTGACGGGGTCGAGGAATTTGTTCGCGTGCCAGGCAGTGGCCAGCGGCCCGGTCTCGGCTTCACCGTCGCCGATCACGCAGAACACCGTGAGTGCCGGGTTGTCGAACGCCGCGCCGTAGGCGTGGCTCAGGGAGTATCCCAGCTCACCGCCCTCATGAATCGAGCCCGGCGTCTCCGGAGCGGCATGACTGGGGATACCCCCGGGGAAGGAGAACTGCCGGAAGAGGCGGGCCATGCCCTCTTCATCTCTTGTGATGCTGGGGTAGATCTCCGAATAGGTGCCGTCCAGCCACGCGTTGGCGACCATGCCCGGCCCCCCATGACCCGGTCCGGTGATGTAGAGCGCATCCAGCCCGCGATCCTGGATGAGCCGGTTGGCGTGCGCGTAGACGAGGTTCAGTCCCGGCACCGTGCCGAAATGTCCCAGCAACCGGGGCTTCACATGCTCTTTCACGAGCGGTTCGGTCAACAGCGGATTCGACTGCAGGTAGATCTGCCCCACGCTGAGATAGTTCGCGGCGCGCCACCACGCCTCCAGTTGCGCGACTCTGGCGTCATCGATCATGCGTTCACGATAGGACCCGAACAGCTATGGTCCACAGGGGTTGCGCAGAGAGCCCGTATGGTCCAAGCTCGCGGAGAACGATCGATGAAACACGAAAACCCCCGGTGAGACCGAGGGTTTTGTCTGTGCGCGATACTGGGATCGAACCAGTGACCTCTTCCGTGTCAGGGAAGCGCGCTACCGCTGCGCCAATCGCGCCCGTTGGGGCTGTTCAGTTGTACGGTGAGGTGGCGACGGGATTCGAACCCGTGTAAACGGCTTTGCAGGCCGGTGCCTAGCCGCTCGGCCACGCCACCGTGTGGATTGACCCCACGTGCCGTGAGCCTCTGGAAGAGACTCTCTGCACTCGAGCGGATGACGAGATTCGAACTCGCGACCCTCACCTTGGCAAGGTGATGCGCTACCACTGCGCTACATCCGCATTTCGTGTTCCGGCGTCCCGGGCACTTGTAAAACATTAGCCGAAGATTCCCGAGGCGCAAAACTCGACACGGATCTCGCGCGTGTCCATAGGAATGGTCCTGGGGCGCTGAAACCGTCCGGTAGTATCGATTCCTGACCCCATGGGTCTTGGGCGATTGGCGCAGTTGGTAGCGCGCTTCCTTCACACGGAAGAGGTCGTCGGTTCGAGTCCGGCATCGCCCACCATCTCATCTCCGTCTCGCACGTCGATGTCGGCATCCGCGCGTATCGTTCTGCGCGTGCCGAAAGTAGAATCACTGCCCGGTCCCTGCTCGCTCTGCGGCGGTCTCCGGGGAGTCCGTACCCACGGCGGATGGACATGCGCCTCCTGCGAGTGGCGCTACGGCGATGTCCCGGACGCCGACCTGCCACTCCCCCGCATCGACGTCGTCTACTACCTGCGCTTCGACCGCCGTGTGAAGATCGGCACCAGCAGACGTCCGAAACAGCGGCTCGCCAGCATCCGGCACGACGAGCTCCTCGCGTTCGAACGCGGCGACCGCAACCTCGAGCAGCAGCGCCACCGCGATTTCGCCGCCATCCGTGAGGGCGGCGAGTGGTTCACGTTCTCGACAGAGCTCGAGGCGCACACGACCGAGCTCCGACGAGCCGGGGAGCCCTGGCTCCTTTACGCCCGCTGGCTCAGCGGCGCCCTGCGAGCGGGTACCGTGAACGGATGATCCGACACATCGCGCGTTGGGCGCTCGCTCTCGGCCTCGCCTTCATGGGTGTACTGCATTTCGTTCAGACCAGAGGCTTCCGCGGACTCATCCCCGATTGGGCGACCCGCGCGACGGGACTCGACAAGGACGGCGTCGTCATCGCGTCCGGCGCCGCTGAGCTCGCGCTCGCAGCAGCGCTCATCGCGCTTCCCAAGGAACGCCATCGCATCGGCTGGGCGACCGCGACGTTCTTCGTGGCCGTGTTCCCCGGCAACGTCGAGCAGTGGCGCACCCACCGCTCCGCTCCGGGCCTCGACACCGACACCAAGCGGTTCGTCCGCCTGTTCCTCCAGCCGGTCCTCATCGCCTGGGCGCTCTGGAGCACGGGCACTCGGCCCACGCGCAGCCGACGCTGATACGGTGGCTGCGTCGGCACGTCGTCGACGTCAGGGAAGACTTCTTGTCGACCAACGGGCCGTATCCGGCCATTTCGTTCTCCGTCGCCTCCTCTGGATGATCATGAGGAGACCCGATTTCAGTGCACTCGCATACCCTGCCCAACAACGTGCCCACAGGCCCTGCGCTTCCGATCGGCTCGACCGCGATCGTGTATTGCGAAGGCCAATTCGGCGAACAGGATGGCAAGACGGCGAACGGCCTTGTCCGACACTCGGAGAAGTACAAGATCCTCAGCGTCATCGACAGCCGCCTCGCCGGTGCGGACGCCGGTGCGCAGCTCGACGGCAAGCCCAGCGGCATCCCGATATTCGCGAGTCTGGCCGAAGCACTCGCACATGCGGGCACGGTTCCCGACTACCTCATCTGCGGCGTCGCACCGGCCAACGGACTCCTCTCCCCCGCCCAGCGAATCGTCCTGCTTGACGGCATCGTCGACGGAATGCACATCATCAACGGCCTGCACGAGTTCTTGAACGATGATGCGGAGTTCGTCGCCGCAGCGCTTCTCGCGGGCGTGACCATCACCGACGTGCGACGTCCGAAAGACACGAAGGACCTCCACCTGTTCTCGGGGCGCATCTTCGATGTGACCTGCCCGCGCATCGCCGTCCTCGGGACCGACGGCGCAATCGGCAAGCGGACCACCGCGACGCTCCTCGTCCAGGCGCTCAACGAGCGGGGTATCCGCGCCGTCATGGTGGGCACCGGGCAGACGACGATCATCCAGGGCGGTCGTTACGGGGTCGCTCTGGACGCGCTCGTCCCGCAGTTCTGCTCGGGCGAGGTCGAGAATCAGGTCGTCGCCGCGTTTGAAGGTGAAGACCCCGACATCATCATCGTGGAGGGACAGGGAGCGCTGAGCCATCCTGCATATCTGACGTCCGCGCACATCCTTCGAGGCAGCAGACCCGCCGGTGTGATCGTGCAGCACGCCCCGGGCAGAGAGGTTCTCGGGGATTTCCCCATGGTACCGATGCCCACTATCGCCAGTGAGGTCGCGCTCATCGAAGCATTCGCCGAGACCCGCGTGATCGGCGTGACGGTCAATCACGAGAACCTGTCGGTCACGCAGATCGCCGCGGCCATCGACGCCATCGAACTGGAGATCGGCGTACCTGCGACAGATCCGCTGACCCGCCCGCTGAGTGCGCTGGTCGACATGGTGCTCGCGGCTTTCCCGATGCTGACTGCGAAAGCGGCGTCCGAGCGCGTCTGACCACGCGGAATCGCGCACCACAACGCGCATCTCCCCTGTCCGATTGACGGGGAGATGCGCGTCGGGCCCCCGATCTCAGGCGCGCGCGGCGGTACGCGTCGCAGTGCTCGCCGGCTGTGGCTTCGAGAAGATCACCACGACGATCACGGCGGCACCGACCACCACGTGCGGGAGCCACACGTTCAATGCCTCACCGGCGAATCCGAAGATCCACGGCGACAGCGCGAGGAACAGGCTCGCGACGATGTCGAAGACGAGGTGCACCGGCATCGGGATGAACCCGAACGGACCCCACTCGTACTTCGTGAAGAGGCTGTACACGATGAGCCCGATGCCCAGCACGATCGGGATGACGACAGCAGCACCGCCGACGCTCGCGAATCCGAAGAGCCAGGGTGCGGCGATCAAGGCGATGCCGACGATGTAGTCGAGGACGCCGTGGACCTTGGTGGGGATGAAGCGCATGATTTCCTCCTTGAGTACCACCGCGTTGCGCGGTGTCACAGAAGGTTCGGTGCGCTCCGGGTTTCGGATCGGATATTCCCGGATCCGCACACCGGCAGAACGCTCAGTCGGCCTCGCCGTCCGCTTCCGGCATGCCAGGCCCCGGGCCAGGACGCACGGCCGCGTCCTCTGCCACGTCGACCCGCTTCACCCCATCGTGCTCCGTAACCTCGACGCGGGGCGCGGCGTCGGCCTCGGTCGCGTCAGGGGCCGCCGTGAGCTGATCGTGGCGCTTCTCTTCGAAAGTCATATCTTCGCCGGACATGTCTCCGAACCTACGCGCCGCTCGTCCGGCTGTTGAGGGGATTGCGCCGGCACGTCCGTGTTGGTAGCGAGCGTCAGGAACTCAGCGCACCGCCCACCCGTACCGATGGACGAGCGCTTCGGACACTCGGTCGTAACGCCCACGGTCGAGGACGGCTGCTTCGCGCCGCATCCCGCGCGCGTGCACGCTGTACAGCTGCTCGATGTCGACCCATGACTCGCGTCCCTGCGAGTCCCAGTCGCCGCGGCCGATCGAGAGATAGTCGCGATCGTGCTCATGAGGCTTGCTCGTCATCCGCACGACGTACACGCGATCGGCGGACTGTCTGCCGATCACCAGGACCGGACGGTCCTTGCCGCGCCCATCGTTCTCCTGGTAGGGCACCCAGGTCCAGATGACCTCGCCCGAGTCGGGCATTCCGTCCTTCGACGGCGAGTAGTCGACCTGGAGCCCGGGTACGCGGTCGGGGTCGACCTGCACGGTCCCGCTCCCCTGCGAGCGCCCCGCTCCTGGCTCCGCCTGCCCCGACGCGCCAGAACGTCCCGGCTCCGTTGCGGGAGTCCGGGACGTTCTGCTCGACAATGCCCTGATGACGAGGTCCGCCAGCTGACGGAGGATGCTCGGGGAAGAACTCACCCCGTCACCCTACCGACCGGCATCCTGCCTGATCATGCGTCGACGAGTGCGTACCCCTCTTCGCCGTGGACGACAGAGTCGACTCCGGCGATCTCGTCCTCATTCGTGATCCGGAATCCGATCGTCTTCTGGATCGCGAAACCGATGATGTAGGCCACCACGAACGCGTAGATCAGCACTCCGAAGGCGGCGATGACCTGGACCACGAGCTGACGGGCGTCACCGCCGACGAACAGTCCGGTGCCGGTGGCGAAGAAGCCGAGGTACACGGTTCCGAGCAGACCGCCGACGAGGTGGATGCCGACGACATCGAGCGAGTCGTCGAAGCCGAGCCGGAACTTCAGCTCCACGGCGAGGGCGCAGACGACACCAGCGAGAGCACCGAGCAGCAGCGACCAGCCAGGCGTCAGATTCGCGCACGCCGGGGTGATCGCGACGAGACCGGCGACAGCACCGGACGCCGCGCCGACCGACGTGGCCTTCCCGTCCTTGATGCGTTCGACGAGGATCCAGCCGAGGATGGCGGCCGCGGTGGCACCGAGGGTGTTCAGGCCGATCAGGCCGACACCGCCCATGTCATCCGCGAGCCATTCCGCACCGGCGTTGAAGCCGAACCAGCCGAACCACAGGAGAGCCGCGCCGAGCAGCGTGAGCGGCACGTTGTGCGGCTTGAGGATGCCCTTCTGGAATCCGATGCGCTTGCCGAGGACGAGCGCCAGAGCCAGAGCCGCCGCACCGGCGTTGATGTGCACTGCTGTACCGCCGGCGTAGTCGATCACTCCGATACCGCTGTCCTCCCCGAACAGGAAGGTGCCGAGGTTCATGATCCATCCGCCGCCCCACACCCATGCCGCGATCGGGAAGTATCCGACCGTCGCGAACACACCGGCGAAGATCAGCCAGCTGCCGAACTTCGCCCGATCGGCGATCGCACCGGAGATCAGGGCGATGGTGATGATCGCGAAGGTCGCACCGTAGGCGACGCCGAGGAGGGCGACGTTGGAGCCGTCTCCCGCAGCCAGGCCGCTGAGGCCGAAGTCCGCGAACGGGTTGCCGGCGAAAGCCGTCGGGCTGTCGACCGCACTCATCGAGAAGCCGAACAGGATCCACAGCACGGCGACGAGACCGATCGAGCCGAAGCTCATCATCATCATGCTGACGACACTCTTGGCCTTGACGAGTCCGCCGTAGAAGAACGCGACGCCTGGCGTCATGAGGAGCACGAGCGCCGTGGCGGTAATACCCCACGAGATGTTGCCGGGAGCATCCATAGGAAAACCTCACATCCGAAGTAGTTGAGAGCTTCAGTGTGTCGAGGCTCCGTTTCCGGAATGCACGTCTCCTGTTTCGGCGCTGTTACACCACGGCCCCCCGTGTGAACATCGCGTTACGGGGTGCTCTGCACCTGCGCAGAATGCGTCAGAGCGTTGAGCCGGGATATGGCGCGCAGATACTTCTTGCGGTAACCGCCGCCGAGCATCTCCTCGGCGAACACCTGGTCGAGGCTCACGCCGGTGGCGACGATCGGCACCTGCGCGTCATAGACGCGATCCACGAACGCGACGAATCGCAGCGCCTCGGACTGGTCGGTGAGCACGTGAACGTCGCGCAGCCCCACCAGCGAGACACCGTCGATCAGCCGGATGTATCGCGACGGGTGCACCTTGGCGAGGTGTCGGACCACATCGCCGAAGACATCATCGGATGCCACGCTCTGTGCCGATGCGATCGCGCTCTGGTACTCGGCGTCCGAGAGGACGACGGCCTTGCCGTCGAGCGCCCGCTGCCGGAAGTCGGTGCCGTCGATGCGGATCGTCTCGAAGCTGTCCGACATGGCGTGGATCTCGCGCAGGAAGTCCTGCGCGGCGAACCGTCCCTCTCCGAGCGCGTTGGGCGGCGTGTTCGAGGTGGCGGCGAGTCGGGTGCCGGATGCCACGAGCTCGCCCAGCAGGCGGGTCATGACCATCGTGTCGCCCGGGTCGTCGAGCTCGAACTCGTCGATGCACAGCAGGTCGGAACCGCGCAGCAGATCGACGGTGTTCTTGTAGCCGAGCGCGCCGACGAGCGCTGTGTACTCGATGAACGAGCCGAAGTACTTACGACGGGCCGGCATCGCGTGATAGATCGACGCCAGCAGGTGGGTCTTGCCGACGCCGAAGCCGCCATCCAGATAGACGCCGGGCTTGAGGTCCGGCTCCTTCTTGGCACGGCTGAAGAAGCCGCCCTTCTTGGCCGGGCCTCCTCGCCCGGCGAACCGCTGCAGCAGCTGCTTCGATTCGGCCTGCGACGGGTACGCGTCATCCGATCGGTAGCTCTCGAACGTGGCGCCGTCGAACTGCGGCGGCGGCACGAGGCTGGCGAGCATCTCGGGTCCGGTGACGACGGGTTCACGCGAGGTGAGGTGGATCGGTTCGGTCATGCGATTCCTGTGTCGAAGTCTTACGGATCCGGCGCCGGGCGCACCGAACGGCTCTAATGTCGAAGGGGACGGCTCAACACTACGCCGTCACCCCTGAGGCCCATCCACCCGAGGAGTGTCCGATGACCATCGCGTTCGACACGAGCGTCCCGAAGTTCGCAGAGTACTCCGAGCCCGGCAGGCTCGTCAGCACCGAGTGGTTGGCAGCTCACCTCGGGGAGCCGGGGCTGGTCGTCGTGGAGTCCGACGAGGACGTACTGCTCTATGAGACCGGCCACATCCCCGGCGCGGTGAAGGTCGACTGGCACACCGAACTCAACGACCCCGTCGTCCGCGACTATGTCGACGGCGAGGGATTCGCTGCGCTGCTGAGCCGCAAGGGCATCTCGCGCGACGACACCGTCGTCATCTACGGCGACAAGAACAATTGGTGGGCCGCGTACGCGCTGTGGGTGTTCTCTCTGTTCGGACATGAGGACGTGCGTCTCCTCGACGGCGGTCGCGACCGCTGGATCTCCGAGGGCCGCGAGATGACGACCGAGGTCTCCACTCCCGCACCGACCGACTATCCGGTCGTCGAGCGGGACGACTCGGTGCTGCGCGCGTACAAGGACGACGTGCTGGGGTTCATCGGACAGGGGCCGCTGATCGATGTCCGCTCGCCGGAGGAGTACAGCGGTGAGCGCACGACAGCGCCCGCATACCCGGAGGAGGGCACGCTGCGCGCAGGGCACATCCCCACCGCGCAGAGCGTGCCATGGGCGAAGGCGGTCGCCGAGGACGGCGGATTCAGGAGCCGTGCCGAGCTCGACGCGATCTACCGCGACGGCGCAGGCATCGCCGAGGGGGACGACATCGTCGCCTACTGCCGGATCGGCGAACGCTCCAGTCACACCTGGTTCGTCCTCAAGCACCTCCTGGGCTTCGACAGCGTCCGCAACTACGACGGATCCTGGACCGAGTGGGGCAGCGCCGTGCGCGTTCCGATCGTCACGGGAAGCGAGCCCGGCGCGCTCTGACCGTGGAATGATTGCTGGAATGAGCAGCCCTCAGGTTCCAGACGCCCTCGCGGAGATCCGAGACGACTTCCTCGAGCTCCCCGAGGCCGAGCGCCTTCAGCTTCTGCTGGAGTTCTCGCAGGAGCTGCCCGTTGTCTCCGACGAGGTCGCCGCGCACCCGGAGATGGCCGAACGGGTCGCTGAGTGCCAGTCCCCGGTGTACATCTACGTCGAGGTGGACGACGACATCGTCACGATGCACGCGACGGCGCCGCCTGAGGCTCCGACGACCCGCGGCTTCGCCAGCATCCTCGTCCAGGGCATCACCGGTCTCACCGCCGATCAGGTCCTCTCGATCCCCGACGACTACCCGCAGTCGATCGGCCTGACCCGCGCGGTCTCACCGCTTCGGATCGGCGGGATGACGGGGATGCTGATGCGTGTCAAGCGTCAGGTCTCGCACAAGCGCTGATCGCGGTCAGTCCGACGCGCTGAGCCCGTTGGCGCTCATCCACTCGGTGATCGCAGCCGTCCAGCCGATCTGATCGTAGTTCCAGATCTTCGTGTGCCTGGCGACGGAGAACGACGGCATCGTGACGAGATCCGGACGCGCAGCCGCCAACGCGTGCGATGCGTCCGCCGGCACGAACCCGTCGTCATCGCTGTGCAGGATGAGAGTCGGGATCGTCAGCTCCTGAGCCCGCGCGACCATGTCGAGCTTGTCGAACGGGATCGCGTCCTCTGCACCGCTCAGACGAGCGGTGAGCGGCGAGGACAGCGCGTTCATCGCCAGCGCCGGCAGCGGGTCGACGATCCCGGTGGCGTGCGCCTGGAACTTCAGCACCGTGCGCCAGTCGACGACCGGCGAGTCGAGAACGAGCCCTGCTATCGCCTGACGGTTGCCGGACGAAAGCGCCGTCTGCAGCGCGATGGCGCCGCCCATCGACCAGCCCATGAGCACCACCCGCACAGCGCCGTGACGCATGGCGTATCCGATCGCGGCATCGACATCGCGCCATTCCGACGCGCCGAGCCCATAGGAGCCACCGCGGCTGCGGGGCGCTTCGCCGTCGTTGCGGTAGGACACGACGAGGTTCGGCAGCCCCATGGCGTGGAACACCGGAACCGCCCGCAGGCACTCGGCCCGCGTGACACCGCGGCCGTGCACCTGTATCACCCAGGTCGACGACTCAGCGGGGAAGAACCACGCCGGGCACGGCCCGGCAGGCGAACCGATCAGCACCGGTTCCCACGGTAGATGCAGCTCGGTCGGAGACGAGTAGTACCAGCCGCTGAAACCGGCTGCGCGGTCGATCTGCGCGCCGGGCTCGATCTTCGTCAGGAGCTTGCGGCGCACGCTCTTCGCATCGGCGCTGAGCACGGCCCCGAGCTTCACGTAGCCGTACGTCCCCGTCGTGAACAGGCCGTAGCGACCCGGGAGTTCGGTATCGGGGGTCCTGCGCAGTTCGATCGTCTGCGCTCCCGTGTCGACGGCGAGGATCTCGGTGTCCGCCACCCGCGACTTCGGGGTGACGACCCGACGCCCGATGGAGAACACCAGGACGGCCGCTCCCGCGGCGAACGCGAGCAGCGCGGGTACCAGCAGAGCAACGGCGTGCCTGAGACTCTTCATCGCTTCCTGACTCTAGCCTGACACCGTGAGCGCACACCCCGACGCCGGAGCGCAGTTCGCGCGCGTTGCCGACGAACTTCGCGCGACGACGTTCCGCACGGACATCGTGGTGCGCGAGATCACCGCACCGCAGGGCCTCGCGCCGTTCTCGATCGCGCTCGCCGCAGACGTCCGACCGGACGAGCACGGCACGTCGATCTACGGCACCGGCCGCTTCGTACTGCTCCATGATCCGGATGAGCCGTCGGCCTGGGCCGGCCCCTGGCGCATCGTCGCGTTCGCCCAGGCACCGCTCGAGCCGGAGATCGGCACGGATCCGCTGCTTTCCGACGTCACGTGGTCGTGGCTCGTGGACGCCCTCGATTCCCGCGATGCGCAGTATCACTCGGCATCAGGAACGTCGACGAAGACGATCTCCAAGGGTTTCGGATCTCTGGCATCAGAAGGCGATGGCGCCCAGATCGAACTACGCTCTTCTTGGACGCCGGAAGAGCCGTTCCGGCCGCACGTTGAAGCATGGGCCGAACTCGTCGGTATGCTCGCCGGTCTCCCGCCCGGCTCCGAGAACATCGCCGTGTTCGGCGCGCGAAAGGCAGGTCGTGACTGAGTACTCCGTCATCGACGATTTCTCCCGTTTCGAAGAGGCATGCCGCACCCTGGCCGCCGGTACCGGCCCCGTCGCGGTCGACGTCGAGCGCGCATCGGGGTTCCGGTACTCGCAGCGCGCGTATCTCGTGCAGGTCTTCCGCAGGGATGCGGGCGTCTTCCTGTTCGACCCTCCGGCCGTCGGCGACTTCGCACCGCTGCAGGAGGCCATCGCGGACCTCGAGTGGGTCTTCCACGCCGCCAGCCAGGATCTGCCGTCGTTGCGCGAGCTAGGACTCGAGCCGGCGGTGATCTTCGACACCGAGCTTGCAGCGCGCTTGCTCGGCCATGAGCGCGTCGGTCTCGCCGCCGTCGTCGAGGACACGATCGGCGTCACGTTGAAGAAGGAGCACTCGGCGGCCGACTGGTCGACCAGGCCCCTGCCCGAATCCTGGCTGGAGTACGCCGCCCTCGACGTGCTGCACCTGATCGACGTCCGCGACAAGATCGCCGCCGAGCTGGAAGAACAGGACAAGACGGAGTACGCCGCGCAGGAGTTCGCCGCGACGCTCGCCCAGCCGCCTCGACCGCCTCGGGAGGACCCCTGGCGCCGCCTGAGCGGTCTGCACCAGGTGAAGGGTGCACGAAACCTAGCCGTCGCCAGGTCGCTGTGGGAAGCGCGCGAGGAGTACGCGCAGCAGCAGGACACCTCCCCCGGGCGCCTGGTGCCTGACCGCTCTCTGGTGGCCGCCGTGCTGGCGAGCCCTCAGTCGAAGCAGGCTCTGGCAGGCGTGCAGGCGTTCAACGGCCGCGCAAGCCGGTCGGAGCTCGACCGCTGGTGGAAGGCGATCGTCCGAGGGCGTGAGACGGAAGACCTGCCCAAGACGCGCGTCCCCAGCGACGCACTGCCTCCGCCGCGGGCATGGTCTGAGCGCAATCCTGAGGCCGACGCACGTCTGAAGGCTGCACGTCCTGCTGTCGAGGAGGTCGCGGAGGCGCTGCACATGCCCACCGAGAACCTGCTCAAGCCCGAGACGCTGCGCAGACTCGCCTGGACGCCCCCGGCTCTTACGACGGATGCTGTCGCCGGGGCGCTGGAAGCATTCGGTGCTCGCCCGTGGCAGATTGAGCACACTGCACAGAAGATCGTGGATGCCTTTGTAGAAGCTGCTCAATCGCCCGACCCGGCCCTCGCTTCGGAATCGTAGGTTCGATCCAACCGATTCCGTTCGCCATGACCGCGCTCCTAGGCTGAACTCAATCCCAACCCTTGGAGGCAGAGTGGCCGAGATCTCGGACGTCTTCTTCGTCGATGGCATGCGCACCCCGTTCGGGCGCGCCGGCGAAAAAGGCATGTACTGGAACACCCGTGCGGACGACCTCGCCGTGAAGGCGACGATCGGTCTCATGGAGCGCAACTCCGCGGTTCCCGCGGACCGCATCGACGACGTCGCCATCGCAGCGACGTCGCAGACCGGTGATCAGGGGCTGACTCTCGGACGATCCGTCGCGATCCTCGCCGGTCTCCCCAACACCGTCCCCGGCCTCGCCGTCGAGCGCATGTGCGCCGGCGCCATGACCAGCGTGACGACCATGGCCGCGTCGATCGGCATCGGCATGTACGACTTCGCCCTCGCCGGCGGTGTCGAGCACATGGGTCACCACCCGATCGGCGGCAACGCCGACCCGAATCCGCGTTTCGTCGCCGAGAAGATGGTCGACCCCGGTGCCCTGAACATGGGCGTCACCGCGGAGCGTATCTTCGACCGCTTCCCGCACCTGACCAAGGAGCGCTCCGACCGCTTCGGCATGCTCAGCCAGCACAAGGTGCAGGCCGCGTACGACGCCGGCAAGATCCAGCCCGATCTCGTGTCGGTCGCTGTGAAGGACGCCGCAGGCGCGTGGGGTCTGGCAACGGAGGATGAGGGCCGACGCCCGCAGACGACCATGGAGGATCTGGCTGCGCTGAAGACGCCGTTCCGCCCGCACGGCCGTGTCACAGCGGGTACCTCATCGCCGCTCACCGATGGTGCGACCATGTCGTTGCTCGCCGGCGGCGGCGCCGTCAAGGAGTTCGGTCTGCAGCCGAAGATGAAGCTCGTCTCGTTCGCGTTCGCGGGCGTGCAGCCCGAGATCATGGGCATCGGCCCGATCCCGTCGACCGAGAAAGCGCTGAAGAAGGCTGGTCTCGACATCTCCGACATCGGCCTGTTCGAGCTGAACGAGGCCTTCGCGATCCAGGTCATCTCGCTGCTCGACCACTTCGGCATCGCCGACGACGATCCCCGTGTCAACCAGTGGGGCGGCGCGATCGCGCTCGGGCACCCGCTGGCGGCATCCGGTGTGCGCCTGATGATCCAGCTCGCCGCGCAGTTCGCCGAGCGGCCCGATGTCCGTTACGGTCTGACCGCCATGTGCGTCGGCCTCGGCCAGGGCGGATCGGTCATCTGGGAGAACCCGTTCTACGACGGCAAGAAGCGCAAGTGAGGGATGCAGGAATGACTGATTACGAAACGATCGACTTCTCCCCCATCCAGGCGCTCGCCGACGACGAGGTCGTCACGCACTCCACGGTGCGCGACATCCGCCTCGCGTCCGGCAAGACACTGGCCCTCATCACGCTCGACAACGGTCGTGACCACACGCGCCCCAACACGCTCGGTCCCGGCACCTTGACAGAGCTCGGCGAGACGCTGGCGACGCTGAAGGCCCGCGCCTCGTCCGGCGAGATCCAGGCTGTCGGCATCACCGGCAAGCAATACATCCTGGCTGCCGGCGCCGACCTGTCCGACATCAGCCGTGTCGGGTCGAAGGACAACGCACGGCTGATCGCCCAACTCGGACACAAGGTCATCGGATCGCTCAGCGATCTGGGTGTCCCCAGCTTCGCGTTCGTGAACGGGCTGGCCCTCGGCGGAGGCCTGGAGATCGCGCTGAACTCGACATACCGGACCGTGGATGCCTCGGCCGCCGCCGTCGCTCTGCCCGAGGTGTTCCTCGGTCTCATCCCCGGATGGGGCGGCGCATACCTGCTGCCGAATCTGATCGGCATCGAGAACGCCCTCGAGGTGGTCATATCGAACCCGCTGAAGCAGAACCGCATGCTGAAGCCGCAGCAGGCGTTCGACCTGGGGATCATGGATGCGATCTTCCCCGCGGCGAGCTACCTCGAGAACTCGCTTGCCTGGGCCGACGGCGTGCTCAGCGGCAAGACCAAGGTCGACCGCAAGAACGAGCCGGGCAAGATCGAGCGTCTCACCAAGTGGCCGATCGCCATCAAGATGGCGCGCGGCATGCTCGAGTCGAAGATCGGCACCATGCCGCGCTCGCCCTATGCGGCGCTCGAGCTGCTCGACAAGGCCAAGAGCGGCACGAAGTCCGAAGGCTTCGCCCGTGAGGACGAGGCGCTGGCCGAGCTCGTGGCCGGAGATCAGTTCGCGGCATCCATGTACGCGTTCGATCTCGTGCAGAAACGCGCCAAGCGCCCGGTCGGCGCCCCCGACAAGGCGCTGGCGAAGAAGGTCACGAAGGTCGGCATCATCGGTGCCGGTCTCATGGCCAGCCAGTTCGCTCTGCTGTTCGTGCGCAAGCTGCAGGTGCCGGTCCTGATCACCGACCTCGACCAGGCTCGGGTCGACAAGGGCGTGGAGTACATCCATGAGGAGATCGGCAAGCTCGAGCAGAAGGGTCGTCTCGACGGCGACTCGGCGAACAAGCTCCGCGCGCTCGTGACCGGGACGACCGACAAGAGCCTGTACGCGGACTGCGACTTCGTCATCGAGGCAGTGTTCGAGGAGGTCGGCGTCAAGCAGCAGGTGTTCGGCGAGATCGAGAAGATCATCGCCGAGGACGCGATCCTCGCGACCAACACCTCGTCGCTGTCCGTCGAGGAGATCGGCGCGGGGCTCGCTCACCCCGAGCGTCTGGTCGGTTTCCACTTCTTCAACCCTGTCGCGGTCATGCCGCTGATCGAGGTCGTCAAGACGCCCGTGACCGACGAGCAGACGCTGTCGACCGCGTTCGTCGTGGCGAAGGGGCTCGGAAAGAACGCCGTCCTCACTGCAGACGCTCCCGGTTTCGTCGTGAATCGCCTGCTCGCGAAGGTCATGGGCGAGGCGGCCCGAGCAGTCTATGAAGGCACTTCGGTCGCCGACGTCGAGAAGGCGTTCGGACCGCTCGGACTGCCGATGGGACCGTTCCAGCTCATCGACCTCGTCGGTTGGAAGGTCGCCGCGCACGTGCAGGACACGATGGTGCGGCACTTCCCCGACCGGTTCTACGCGAACGAGAACTTCCACGCGCTCGCGGAACTCGCCCAGGTCGTCGAGAAGGACAAGGGCGGTCGCGTTACCGGCTGGACCAAGGCGGCGGAGAAGGCTCTCAAGGGTGCCGTCGGATCGACGCCGGCGTCAGCGGAGACGATCCTCCGGCGCGTGCAGGACGGCCTCGCGCAGGAGATCAAGCTCATGCTCGACGAGAAGGTCGTGCCGGAGGTCGAGGACATCGACCTCTGCCTGATCCTCGGTGCGGGCTGGCCGTTCATCGACGGTGGAGCCTCACCGTACCTCGACCGCGAGGGTGCATCGGAGCGCGTGTTCGGCGCGAGCTTCCACACTCCGCAGATCCGCGGCATCGGCGACTGACGCATGCTGGCGAAGGGTGGGGTCGGGCGCTGAGCCCGGCCCCACCCTTCTTGCGTAACGCCGGGGAAAATGATGGTGAACTCCTCGGCTCGAGGGCGCTTGTGGTCTGCTGGGGATTGCCGGATGCGCGACAGTGGAGCCATGGACGCGTTCTTCTCGATCTTCAGCAGTTCAGGGATGTCCACGCTCGTGAAGAGCGGAACCGCGGTGCTGACCACGCTGCTGGTGGTTCCGATGCTGCTCAAGCTCTTCATCGTCACGGTCGACGAGGGGTGGGCGGCGATCCGGACGCGGAACGGGAAACCCATCATCCGCAAGGCCGGCTCTCGGATGGTGCGCACCGGCCGCGGCACCGCCGGAGAGGTCGTGGTGCTGCAACCAGGCACCCATGGCGCGTTCCCGATGTTCTACTGGTACAAGCTCATCGACGTGCGCGTTCGCTCAACAGACCTCCCGGCGCGGCAGCTCACCGGCGCCACAGGGCACCAGCATCTCGTGCACGCGTCGTTCGAGTGGCGTCCCATCGCGACGGGTCGTGATCTGCGCGTCTTCGAACTCGACGTCGTGAACGTGAAGGAGCGCGCCGCGAACATCGTCGGGGCGGCCCTGCGCGACGTCATCCGCACGCTGGACGGCAATGAACTCCCCCACAACTCCGAGCTCGGCATCCGAGTGCTTCAGGAATGCGCCGAGAAGACCCTGCACGCCTGCGGTGTCGAAGTCCTCTCGGTGATGATCACCGGTGACGCGCTCACCGACGGTCATCTGCTCTCGCAGGCCATGCGCGCAACAGACCGCAACCACGAGGCCGTCGCGGCGCTGCACGCCCTGAACTGAGCGGTGCGCGAGGTCTCAGCGCCGCTCGTGCAGCGGTAGATCGATCGCACCGGTCTCGCCCGCGTTGCGTGCGACGGGGATGCGTGTGCCGAGCACCTGAGCGACGACGTCCTGCGCGATCTTGGAGGCGGTCAGCCCGGCATCCGCGAGGATCTGGTCGCGCGACGCATGATCGATGAACTCATCGGGAAGACCGAGCTCGTCGACGGCGGTGTCGATGCCTGCTTCGCGCAGCACCTGCCGCACGCGGGTGCCGATGCCGCCGACGCGGATGCCGTCCTCGAGAGTGATCACGAGACGGTGATGCCGCGCCAGCGCGACGATCGACGGCTGCACAGGGATCACCCAGCGCGGATCGACGACGGTCGCGCCGATTCCCTGCGCGCGCAGCCGAGTGGCGACATCCATCGCGAGTGCGGCGAACGGGCCGATCCCGACGATGAGAACATCTTCGCTCTCGCCGCGCGAGAGCACGTCGACGCCGTCATCCAGACGCTCGATCGCCTCGATGTCTGCCGCGACGCCGCCCTTCGGGAACCGGATGACGGTGGGCGCGTCGTCCACGGCAACAGCCTCATCCAGCGCCTCGGCGAGGCGCGCACCGTCACGCGGGGCCGCGATGCGGATGTGCGGGACGATCTGCAGCATCGCGAGATCCCACATGCCATGGTGACTCGGACCATCGGGGCCGGTGACACCCGCGCGGTCGAGGACGAAGGTCACACCGGCTTTGTGCAGCGCGACATCCATCAGCACCTGGTCGAACGCGCGCCCCATGAAAGTCGCGTACAGCGCCACGACCGGATGCAGCCCGCCGTAAGCGAGGCCGGCAGCCGAGGCGACCGCGTGCTGTTCGGCGATTCCCACGTCGTAGACCCGCTCGGGGAACCGCTCGGCGAACGGGGCGAGACCCGTGGGTCGCAGCATCGCCGCGGTGATGGCGATGACACGCGGGTCGCGCTCCCCCACGCGCACGAGCGCATCGGAGAACACATCGGTCCACCCAGTGCTGCTCGACCCCAGCGGCTCACCCGTTGCGGGGTCGATGCGGTTGACCGCATGGAACTGGTCCGCCTCGTCGTCTCGGGCCGGCTGATACCCGCGGCCCTTCTCGGTGATCGCGTGGACGATGACCGGCGCACCGTAGGACTTCGCCAGCTCGAGCGTCTCGATCAGCGCCGGGATGTCGTGGCCATCGACGGGGCCGAGGTACTTGATGTCGAGATTCGAGTACAGCGCCTCGTTGTTCGTGAAGCGCGAGAGGAAGCCGTGCGTGCCGCCTCGCACGCCGCGGAACAGCGCACGGCCCGCCGGGCCGAACAGGCGGAAGAAACGGTCGGAGCGGTGGTGCAGGTCCTTGTACGCCGCTGCGGTGCGCACCCGGTTGAGATAGCGGGACATCCCGCCGATGGTCGGCGCGTAGGACCGGCCGTTGTCGTTAACGACGATGACGAGGTTGCGGTCGTTGTCGTCGGAGATGTTGTTGAGGGCTTCCCAGGTCATGCCACCGGTGAGAGCGCCGTCTCCGACGACGGCGACCACGTGCCGGTCGTCGCGGCCGGTGGCCGAGAGGGCACGGGAGATCCCGTCCGCCCAGCTGAGCGAACTCGAGGCGTGCGATGACTCGACGACGTCGTGAGGGCTCTCACTGCGCTGCGGGTAACCGGCCAGTCCCCCTCGCACGCGCAGCGCGGAGAAGTCCTGTCGTCCGGTGAGCAGTTTGTGGACGTACGACTGGTGCCCCGTGTCGAAGATGAACGGGTCGTCCGGGGATTCGAACACGCGGTGCAGGGCGATCGTGAGTTCGACGACGCCCAGATTCGGCCCGAGATGACCACCGGTGCGGGAGACGTTCTCGACGAGGAACGATCGGATCTCGGATGCCAGATCGCTCAGCTGCGCGGAGCTGAGGGTGTCGAGATCGCGCGGTCCGTTGATGCCGGGAAGAATGGGCATCAGCACCTCCTGAACGTCTTCACTGGTCGTCTCCTCGTGATGGACGACGACCTTCCGATGGTACCGCCGACGCCAGGGAATACCCCGAGGACGAACCGCTAAGGGGCCCGGATGCCGAAGCACCCGGACCCCTCGATCGGTGTCAGACCAGCGACCGCAGCACGTACTGCAGGATGCCGCCGTTGCGGTAGTAGTCTGCCTCGCCGGGGGTGTCGATGCGGACGACGGCGTCGAACTCGATCGTCTGCTTGCCCTCGGGCGAGTGCTCGCTCGGCTCGGCCGTGACGCGGACCGTCTTCGGCGTGGTCCCGTTGTTGAGCTCCTCGAGGCCCGTGATCGAGACGACCTCGGTGCCGTCGAGACCCAGCGACTCCCAGCTCTCGCCGGCGGGGAACTGCAGCGGAACGACGCCCATGCCGATCAGGTTCGAGCGGTGGATGCGCTCGAAGCTCTCGGTGATGACGGCCTTGACGCCCAGCAGGCTGGTGCCCTTGGCCGCCCAGTCACGTGATGATCCGGAGCCGTACTCCTTGCCGCCGAACACGACGAGCGGCGTACCGGCAGCCTCGTAGTTCTGGCAGGCGTCGAAGATGTACGACTGCGGAGCATCCGGCTTCGTGAAGTCACGGGTGAAGCCGCCCTCGACCTCCGCGCCGTCGTTGACGGCGCGGACGAGCTGGTTCTTCAGGCGGATGTTCGCGAACGTGCCGCGGATCATCACCTCGTGGTTTCCACGGCGCGATCCGAACGAGTTGAAGTCCTTCTGGCGCACTCCGTGCTCCTCGAGGTACTTCGCGGCCGGTGTACCGATCTTGATGTTTCCGGCCGGGCTGATGTGGTCGGTGGTGACCGAGTCGCCGAGCGTCGCCATGACGCGGGCACCGGTGATGTCCGCGACGGGGGTCAGCTCCATCTTCATGCCCTCGAAGTACGGAGGACGGCGCACGTAGGTCGACTTCTCGTCCCATTCGAAGACCGGCCCGGTCGGGGTCGGCAGGCTCGTCCAGCGCTCGTCGCCGTCGAAGACCGTGGCGTACTGCTTGATGAACTGCTCGCGCGAGATCGACGAGTCGATGACTTCCTGGATCTCGGCGGGCGTGGGCCAGATGTCCTTCAGGAAGACATCGTTGCCATCGGTGTCCTTGCCGAGCGCATCGGTCTCGAAGTCGAAGTGCATGGAGCCGGCTAGCGCGTACGCCACCACGAGCGGCGGCGAGGCGAGGTAGTTCATCTTCACGTCGGGGCTGATGCGACCCTCGAAGTTGCGGTTGCCGGAGAGGACGGCCGTCACGGCGAGGTCGTGGTCGTTGACCGCGGCGGAGACCTCATCGATGAGTGGACCGGAGTTGCCAATGCAGATCGTGCAGCCGTAGCCGACGGTGTAGAAGCCGAGGCCCTCGAGGTCCTTGTCGAGACCGGATTTCTCGTAGTAATCGGTGACGACCTTGGAGCCGGGTCCGAGCGTCGTCTTGACCCACGGCTTCTGCTTCAAGCCCTTCTCGCGCGCCTTGCGGGCGAGAAGGCCCGCGGCCATCATCACCGAGGGGTTGGACGTGTTGGTGCACGAGGTGATCGCCGCGAGCGTGACCGCACCGTGGTCGAGGATGTAGCTCTCGCCATCAGGAGTGGTCACCGGAACCGGCTTGGAGGTGCCGTTGACCCCGCTGGAGATGTGCACAGGACGGGTGTCGTGGTCCTCGTCGCCGGGACCGGCGCCGGGGTCGGATGCCGGGAACGAGTGCTTCGACTCGAGGTCGACGAGCGAGTCGGAGGTGGACGGGTCGGCATAATTGACGATGTCCTGCTCGAACTGCGTCTTCGCCTCGGACAGGAGGATGCGGTCCTGCGGGCGCTTGGGGCCGGCGATCGACGGCACAACGGTGCCGAGGTCGAGCTCCATGTACTCGCTGAAGACGGGCTCGTTGTCCGCGTCGTGCCACAAACCCTGCAGCTTGGCGTACTGCTCGACGAGGGCGACAGCCTGCTCGTCTCGGCCGGTCAGGCGCAGGTACTCGGTCGTGACGTCGTCGATCGGGAAGATCGCGGCCGTCGAACCGAACTCCGGCGACATGTTGCCGATCGTGGCGCGGTTGGCCAGCGGCACCGACGCCACACCGGCACCGTAGAACTCGACGAACTTGCCGACCACGCCGTGCTTGCGCAGCATGTCGGTGATCGTCAGCACGACGTCGGTCGCGGTGACGCCGGCAGGGATCTCGCCGGTCAGCTTGAAGCCGACGACGCGCGGGATCAGCATGGAGACGGGCTGGCCGAGCATGGCCGCCTCCGCCTCGATGCCGCCGACGCCCCAGCCGAGAACGCCGAGGCCGTTGACCATCGTCGTGTGAGAGTCGGTGCCGACGCAGGTGTCGGGGTAAGCCTGCAGAACGCCGCCGTTGGTGCGGTCGTAGATGACCTTGGCCAGGTGCTCGATGTTGACCTGGTGGACGATGCCGGTGCCGGGGGGCACGACCTTGAAGTCGTTGAACGCGGTCTGGCCCCAGCGCAGGAACTGGTAGCGCTCGCCGTTGCGCTCGTACTCGATCTCG
This sequence comes from Microbacterium sp. Bi121, assembly GCF_918698005.1. Taxonomy (GTDB): domain Bacteria; phylum Actinomycetota; class Actinomycetes; order Actinomycetales; family Microbacteriaceae; genus Microbacterium. Next base: position 23,609 of record NZ_CAKKLJ010000005.1, on the reverse strand, counting down.
ACGTTGCGTTCGAGGGCGTTCTCGCTGCCGAACAGGTCGGCGATGACCGAGTGGTCGATGACCATCTCGGCGGGCGAGAGCGGGTTGATCTTGTTCGGGTCTCCGCCGAGAGCGGTGACGGCCTCGCGCATGGTGGCGAGGTCGACGATGCAGGGGACACCGGTGAAGTCCTGCATGACCACGCGGGCAGGCGAGAACTGGATCTCGGTGTTGGGCTCGGCCGCGGCATCCCACGAGCCGAGAGCCTCGATCTGCGCCTTGGTGACGTTCGCGCCGTCCTCGGTGCGGAGCAGGTTCTCGAGGAGCACCTTCAGGCTGAACGGCAGCTTGTCAAAGCCGGGAACCGTGTCGATCCTGAAGATCTCGTAGTCGGTGCTGCCGACCGTCAGGGTGCTTTTGGCACCGAAGCTGTTCACCGTGGACACGAATCCGTCTCCTTCTAGTCTGATGCGAGCGACAGGCGCTTCCATCTTGCTCGCCTGGGCTGCCGGAGGCTAGCAAGGCGCACCTAACAGTGTGCGCCCGTTTGAGCCTCGGCGAAAGTCCGCAATTTATCTTGATGTCAAGATAAATCTATCACGCGCTGGGTGCCGGGTCCTGCGGCGACGCGCGCGGATAGAGCGCTCGCACCACCAGCCAGGTGACGGCGATGAGGGGCGCGAACAGCGGGAGGCCCATGATGAGCTTCAGGGTTCCGAGCGCTGTCACCTGGTCGGTCAGATACAGCGGCAGCTGAACCGCCAGGCGTGCGAAGAACAGCACAGCCCAGGCGATGCCGAGCCATCGGAACGCCCGGCGCTTCCGGCGGTCGGAGCGCCAACCGGTGGCATCCCCCATGAGGAACCCGGCGGCGATGCCGATCAGCGACCAGCCGATGAGCGCGGAGACGAGGAACACCGTGCCGTAGACGGCGTTGGTGATGAGCCCGGGGACGAAGTTGTCGGCACCGCGCCCGGTCCACAGCGCGAGCGCGGCGGCCCCAGCGGCCGCGATCAGTCCGCCCAGAGCAGCCGAGGGCGGCGACTTCTGCACGAGCCGCACGATCGTGAAGACCGCGGCGAGCCCGACCGAGACGCCGAGGGACAGGATCAGCGGATCGGGGGCGAGGGTGAAGAGGATGACGAACGCGAGGCTCGGCAGCACCGATTCCAGGATGCCGCGCCACCCGCCCATCGCCGACCAGACGACCTTCTGCGTGCTGGACTCCTCGGTGGGGTCGAGCCCGGCCTTGCGCGCAGCACCGCCGAGGGCGGCCCCGATGACCTCGGACGCCGAGGACGGTGCCTGCTCCGGACGCTGCTCGTCGGGCGTGCTCACGCGGAGCCCGGCGTGGCCGGCATCTTCAGCGGAATGAGGTCGCGCGGAGGCATGGGAGAACCGCCACGGACGACGACGATCGAACGGAACAGGTCTTCAACCTTCGCCCCGGCTTCGGGGTCGGACGCCGCCGCTCCCCCGATCACGCCGCGCAGGAACCAGCGGGGTCCGTCGACACCGACGAAACGCGCGAGCCGCAGCTCGGATCCTTCGGAAGCGGGGCCGGGGACCTCGGCGAGCAGCTCCTTGCCCAGTGGACCATCGCGCTCCTCGACACGACCGCCCTGCTGACGGACCTGGTCGACCAGCTGCATGCGCGTCTCGTGCCAGAGTCCGAGCGTCCGGGGCGCGGCGAACGGCTGCACCTGAAGCGACGAATCGGCGTAATCGAGCCCGACGGCGACGATCCGCTTGGACTGCTCCTCGACCTCGAGGCGGAGGTTCAGCCCCTCCCGAGGGAGGATCTTGATGCCGCCGAGGTCGATGTACGGGCGAACCGGGTTCGCCTCGGATTCATCGAACGGGCCCTCACTGGCACGGTTCGCCGGCGCCGACTTGGACGACGGCTGGGTGGTTTCTTCTTCAGTCATTTCGTTGTTCCTGCCTGCTCGGCGCTGGGCGCCTGGTATCCCGTCGAGCCGAACCCGCCGGCACCGCGCGCACTGTCTTCGAGCTCGTCGACCGGGATGAAGTTCGCCCTGGTGACCGGCATGATGATCAGCTGTGCGATCCGGTCCCCGACCGCCACATCGTACGCGCTCGACCTGTCGGTGTTGAGCAGACTCACCTTGATCTCGCCCCGGTACCCGGCATCCACCGTCCCGGGAGAGTTCACGATGGTGATCCCATGCTTGGCGGCCAACCCGCTGCGAGGCACGACGAATGCGGCGTATCCGTCCGGCAGTGCGATGCGGACGCCGGTGGGCACCAGCGCACGTTCTCCTGGCTCGAGATGAACGGCCTCTGCGGCGACGAGATCGGCGCCGGCATCACCGGGATGGGCGTAGGAAGGCATCATCGACGCGATAATGGGGAGATCAACGGAATCGCTCACCCCACGAGGCTAATGCAGAACCCCACCACCGATACGCGCGTTCGCTACCGCGAGCGCCTCTCACCGAGCCTGTGGATGCTGGTGACCGCGGCCGTCGCCGCACCGATGCTGACACTGACGTTCACGCCGCTCGGGTCGCTGCCCGCGCTGCTGATCGGCGTGGCGGTCGCGCTGGCACTGATCGTCCTGATGATCGCCGGCTCTCCCGGCATCCGCATCGACGGGACCGTCCTGCGTGCCGGACGCGCGCACATCGACGCACGGTGGCTCGGCGAGGTCACCGAGCTCTCCGGCGAAGACGCGCGCATCGCGCGCGGAGCCGGGCTCTCCGCCAGGGGATGGCATCTGATCCGCGGCGGAATCGACGGCGTGGTGGTCGTCGAGAACATCGATCCGGCTGATCCGGTGACCAGCTGGACGATCTCCACGCGCACGCCGGACCGACTGGCCGCCGCGATCCGCGAGGCACGAGAAACGACAATGCGACCCTGAAAACGACAATGCGCCCCTGACCGAGAGGCCGGGGCGCATGAGCGTGAGTGCGTCTGCTGTCAGGCGGCGCACTCCTTGCAGATGGGACCATCTGCACCTTCGTGGTCCAACTGCGAGCGGTGCTTCACGAGGAAACAGCTCATGCAGGTGAACTCATCCTGCTGTGCCGGGAGAACGACGACGTCGAGCTCGAGGTCAGAGAGGTCTGCACCAGGGAGGTCGAAGCTCGACGGGTTGTCCGAGTCCTCATCCCCGGTCGTGCCGGACAACTTGTCCGGCACACGCTCCTTCAGGGCTTCGATCGACTCGGAGTCGTCTTCGCTCTTTCGGGGGGCGTCGTAATCGGTTGCCATGCGGTAGATCTCCACTTTCATGGTGCTAGTGGGCGGGGCGCCGTCGGGTAAGCGGCGGCCATAGTTTGCACGATGGCGGCGCGATAAGCAAATGCCGGTCCGTGCGACAGATCAAACTGACGGCGCGCCCGGTGTATTCCCGGCGTCCTGAGTGCGCCCGTGGCACCATGATCGGACAGCCATCAGAGGGGCATTCGCATGGAAAACGTCACGATCGTCGGCACGGAAGACGACCTCCTGATCCTCGCCACCGGTTCAGGCGAGAGGTTCGCGCTCGCCATCGATGACGTGCTGCAACGAGAGATCCGCCGTGCGCGCCGGCGCGACGACGATGAGAAGCCGCGCGTCACCGTCAGCCCTCGCGAGATCCAGGCGCACATCAGGTCCGGCCTGTCTGCGGCAGAGACCGCTGAACTGCTCGGCGTCGGCATCGACGTGGTCACGCGATTCGAGAGCCCGGTGCTCGCGGAGCGCGAGCACGTCGTCGGCCAGGCCCTTGCTGTTCCCGTTCTCATAGGCAGCGAAGTCGAGCCCGACGCTCAGCCCACCTTCGGCACGGCCATCCGCACCAAGCTCTCCGATCTCGACGCGAGCGCGGAGCGCTGGGCGAGCTGGAAGGAGGATTCCGGCTGGATCGTCAAGCTGGAGTTCACCGCCAACGAAGTCGCCCACGACGCACGATGGAGCTTCGACCCGCGCCGCAGCGCCCTGTCTCCGCTGAACGCGGATGCCACGCAGCTCTCCCGCCAGGGCTCGCTCCCCGATGGGCTCATCCCCCGTCTGCGCGCCGTGGAGGGCGCTCGGACGGAATCTCCCTACAAGGACGACAGCCGCTTCGACTCCGGCGCCTTCGGTCCCCGGCTTCTGCCTGCTCCAGAGGGCGACGTCGACGAGCCCCTCATGCCGGAGCGCTCCGGGCCCGCCGCACAGGCGGCCGCCGTCAATCGCGCTCCCGATCAGACGACGACCAGCGCCGAGACAGCCGACCTTCTGGAGGCGCTCCGGCGTCGTCGTGGCCAGCGCGAGAGCGCCCCGGTCGTCTCGGACATCGACGAGGACGCCGAGCCGGCGCGCGCATCCGATCCGATCGCGCTGTTCGACTCGCTCGAGTCCGACGATGAGCCCGAGGAGCGCCCCGTCGCCCACGAGACGCCTCAGGACGCCGGCGGTCGCAAGCGTCGCCGCAATGCGATGCCGTCGTGGGACGAGATCGTCTTCGGCGCCCGCACGGACGACTGACGGTCAGATCGCGAACACCCCTCGGCGGATGTAGGGCACCTGCCGCTCCTCCGGCGTGAGAGCGCCGTGCTGGCCGATCATCCCGCGCGAACGCTGATCCTCGGCCGTGCCGTCGTAGAACGCCTTGTTCCCGCGCGCGATGACGACGAGGTCGCCGATGCGGCGATCCGCATCGGGCGCGACCGTTGACCCGTAGATGCCCGATGACACCGCCTCCGCCCGGCTGAGAACATCGGCGTCCCCTTCGCTCAGCCGGCGCCAGGTGTCCAGCACCGCGGAACGATCGGCGTCTGCTTCGAGATAGACGTGCAGCATCCTCGGCTCTCCGCCGACATGACGGATGCCGTCCAGACGCGCATCCCCTTCGTCGAGCACGACGTGCCGGTGCGCGGGGACGTCGACCATGCCGTGGTCGGCCGTCACCAGCACGCCGACCTGTCGTGGCGGGTCGACTGCGAGGGCGTGATCGACTTCCTCGAGAGCCGCGATCCACTCCGCCGAATCGACACCGTGCTGGTGGCCGGCCTTGTCGACCTCGGGCAGATAGCAGTAGACGAGCGAACCCGGATCGTCTGCGGCGAGCTGATAGGCCACGGCGACCCGCTCGGCTGCGGTCCTGGCTGCGACGAACTCCGCGCCGCGCAGCGTGGCCTTCGTGAAGCCGCTGCGCGCGTACTTCGCGATCCCCAGGGCGTACGCGGGGTGTCCAGCGGCTGTCGCGCGCTCGAAGATCGTCGGCTGCGGCTGCCAGACGAGCGGATCGATTCCGTCCGACTCCCAGCCAGACAGCAGATTGACGAGCCGATCGCGGTCACGATCCAGGACGCGGTAGCCGACCAAACCATGGGACCCGGGCTCGACGCCGGTGAGGATCGAGGTGAGCGCCGCGGCGGTCGTCGTCGGGAACACCGAGTGGGCCACGTCCTTCTTGCCCACCCCCGCCACGAGGTGCCGAGCATGGCCGGCGTGCGCGCGGAGCTGGATCGCCCCCAGACCGTCCACGATGACGACCACGACGGATCGCGCGGGTGCGAGAGCGCCGGATCCACCCTCCAGCGCGGCAAGCAGGTCGTCCGCCACCCCGCTGATGATCCGGGCTGTCGTCGGCACGGTCGGTAGAATCGAAGACATCCGAGCCAGTCTTCCACAGGCTCAGCGACGTCCCAGGAAGTCCATGCCCCGCACCGAATCAGCCGAGCCCGCCGAGGAGCGCATCCAGGACATCGACCTGTCCAACGAGATGCAGGGTTCATTCCTCGAGTACGCCTACTCGGTGATCTACTCCCGCGCGCTGCCCGATGCACGCGACGGCCTCAAGCCAGTCCAGCGACGCATCCTGTACCAGATGGCCGAGATGGGCCTGCGGCCCGACCGCGGGCACGTCAAGAGTGCGCGCGTCGTCGGCGAGGTGATGGGAAAGCTGCACCCGCACGGCGATTCGGCGATCTACGACGCTCTCGTCCGTCTGTCCCAGGACTTCGCCCTGCGCGTGCCCCTCGTCGACGGCCACGGGAACTTCGGCTCGCTGGACGACGGACCCGCGGCCTCCCGCTACACAGAGGCGCGTCTCGCTCCCCCCGCGCTGGCTCTGACCGAGAGCCTCGACGAGGACGTCGTCGACTTCATCCCGAACTACGACGGGCAGTTCCAGCAGCCATCGGTGCTGCCGGCCGCCTTCCCGAACCTCCTCGTCAACGGCGCCAGCGGCATCGCGGTCGGCATGGCCACGAACATGGCGCCGCACAACCTCATCGAGGTCGTCGCCGCAGCCATCCATCTGCTCGAGAACCCGGATGCCACGACGGAAGAGCTCATGGAGTACGTGCCGGGCCCGGACTTCCCGTCCGGCGGCATCCTCATGGGTCTCGACGGCGTCAAGGACGCCTACGCGAACGGGCGCGGCGCGTTGCGCGTGCGCGGCAAGGTCTCGGTCGAGCAGATCGGACCGCGCCGCACCGGGATCATCGTCACCGAGCTGCCCTACATGGTCGGTCCTGAACGACTGATCGAGAAGATCAGGGATGCCGTGCAGGCGAAGAAGCTGCAGGGCATCAGCGACGTCAACGACCTCACCGACCGTCAGCACGGCCTGCGGGTGCAGATCGGCATCAAGACCGGTTTCGACCCGAACGCGGTTCTCGAGCAGCTGTACCGGCTGACCCCGCTGGAGGATTCCTTCAGCATCAACAACGTCGCTCTGGTGGAGGGGCAACCGCGCACGCTCGGCCTGAAGGAGATGCTGAGCGTCTACGTCGGCCACCGTCTCGAGGTCATCACCCGCCGAAGCCGGTACCGCCTCGCTCGCCGCGAAGAGCGGCTCCACCTCGTCGAGGGCCTCCTCATCGCGATCCTCGACATCGACGAGGTCATCCAGGTCATCCGCTCGTCCGACGACTCCGATCAGGCGCGCGGTCGCCTGCGTCAGGTCTTCGACCTGTCGGATCTGCAGGCGGAGTACATCCTCGAGCTGCGGCTGCGTCGACTGACCAAGTTCTCGCGCATCGAGCTCGAGGCCGAGCGCGACAAGCTGCAGGCCGAGATCGCCGAGCTGCGGGAGCTGCTCGGCAGCGAGGTGCTGCTGCGTGCTCAGGTGGCACGCGAACTGGATGCCGCCGCAGAGGCATACGGCACCCCGCGGCGGACGCTGCTGCTGAACGCCGCTCCCCCGAAGCCGCGCAGCTCGAAGGCGCCGGTCGACCTGCAGATCGCCGACAGCCCCACCGTCGTCGTGCTCTCCACCACGGGGAAGGCCGTGCGCGTCGACCTCGCCGACGGGCAGACGCTGGCTCCCGCTGCACGTCGAAGCAAGCACGACGCCGTCCTGGCGACCCTCACCACGACCACCCGAAGCGAGATCGGCGCGGTGACCACAGCGGGTCGCGTGCTGCGCTTCTCCCCCGTCGATCTGCCATCGGTGCCTTCGTCGTCCGTGCACCTGTCCGCTGGAGTCGCGCTGCGCGACTACGTCGGACTGCTCGACAAGAGCGAACGCGTCATCGCCCTGCTCCGCTTCGACGACGACACCCCGTTCGCGATGGGGACACGCACCGGCGTCGTCAAGCGCATCATCCCCTCAGCGCTCCCCGTGCGCCCCGACACCGAAGTCATCGGTCTGAAGGCCGGGGACAGCCTCGTGGGAGCGGGAGCCGCGCCCGACACCGCTGAGCTCGTCTTCGTCACCTCGGATGCCCAACTGCTGCACTACTCCGCCTCGGCGGTGAGGCCCCAGGGCGGCCCGGCCGGCGGCATGGCCGGTGTCAAGGTGGCGTCTGGCGCCGAGATCATCACGTTCTCGGTGATCACGAACCAGGAGGACGCGATCGTCGTCACCATCTCGGGTGCCGACGGCACGATCGCCGGGACGGATGCCGGGCGCGCGAAGGTCTCGCTGTTCGGCGAGTTCCCCGCCAAGGGCCGTGCGACAGGAGGCGTTCGCACGCATTCGTTCCTCAAGGGTGAGGATCGGCTGCGACTCGCGTGGGCCGGCCCTCGGACTGCGCTGGCAGTCGGAACCGACGGTGCTGCTCGTGCGCTCCCCGAGACGGGCGCGAAGCGCGACGCGTCCGGTCAGCCGTTGGACGCGGTCATCGGTTCGGTCGGCACACAACTCGGCGCCTGAGCCGGGCTCGAACCCTGCCGACGCTCAGGCGTCGATCGACTCGCGGGACAGCTGATCCGACGAGTCGACGATGAACTCGCGGCGCGGGGCGACCTCGTTGCCCATCAGCAGCTCGAAGACGCGGCCGGCCGCCTCGGCATCCTCCATGCGCACTCGGCGCAGCAGACGACCTGCCTTGTCCATCGTCGTGTTCGCGAGCTGGTCCGCATCCATCTCGCCCAGCCCCTTGTAGCGCTGGATCGGCTCGTGCCAGCGCTTGTTCGCCTTGCGGAGCTTGGCCAGCAGCGTGTGCAGCTCCTGCTCGCTGTAGGTGTAGATCGTCTCATTCGGCTTGGAACCGGGGTTCATGACGATCACCCGGTGCAGCGGCGGAACGGCGGCGAAAACACGACCCTCTTCGATCAGCGGCCGCATGTAGCGGAAGAACAGCGTGAGCAGGAGAGTGCGGATGTGCGCGCCGTCGACGTCGGCGTCGCTCATCAGGATGATCTTGCCGTACCGCGCCTGATCGAGGTCGAAGGTCCTGCCGGATCCGGCGCCGATCGTCTGGATGATCGCTGCGCACTCCGCGTTGGAGAGCATGTCCCCGATCGATGCGCGCTGCACATTGAGGATCTTGCCGCGGATCGGCAGGAGCGCCTGAACCTCGCTGTCGCGGGCGCGACGTGCCGTACCGAGCGCGGAGTCGCCCTCGACGATGAACAGTTCGCTGCGGGACACGTCGTTGGAGCGGCAGTCGACCAGCTTGACCGGGAGCGACGAGGACTCCAGGGCGGTCTTACGACGCTGCGTCTCCTTGTGGGCGCGGGCAGAGACTCGAGCCTTCATCTCGGCGACGACCTTGTCGAGCAGCTGGCTCGCCTGGTTCTTGTCGTCGCGCTTGGTGGAGGTGAAGCGCGCACCGAGCTCCTTCCGGAGCACCTGCGCGACGATCTGACGGACAGCAGGGGTCCCGAGGACCTCCTTGGTCTGCCCCTCGAACTGCGGCTCCGGCACCTCGACGGTGAGCACGGCGGTGAGACCGGCCAGCACGTCGTCCTTCTCGAGCTTGTCGTTGCCGACCTTCAGGCGCCGGGAGTTCTGATCGACCTGCGCCCGCAGAACCTTGAGCAGCTCCTGCTCGAAACCCTGCTGATGCGTACCGCCCTTGGGCGTCGCGATGATGTTGACGAAGGAGCGGGTGACCGTGTCGTAGCCGGTCCCCCAGCGCATGGCGAGATCGACGCGGCACTCGCGCTCGACCTCGGTGGAGACCATGTGACCGTCTGCCTGCAGCACAGGGACGGTCTCCTTGAACGTGCCCGACCCCTGGATGCGCCAGGTGTCGGTCACGGGAGCATCCATCGCGAGGTACTCGACGAACTCCGAGATTCCGCCCTCGTAGTGGAAGGACGTCTCCTTGGCCGCACCGTCCTCGCCGCGCGATTCCTCGCGCTCATCGCGGATCGTCAGTTCCAGCCCAGGGACGAGGAACGCAGTCTGACGTGCACGCGTCTCGAGTTCGCCGAGCTGGAACGCGGCATCCTTCGTGAAGATCTGACGGTCGGCCCAGTACCGCACCCGCGTGCCGGTGACACCGCGCGCGGTCTTGCCGATGACCCGCAGCTCGCTGCTCTTCTCGAACGGGGCGAACGGGGCGTCGGGCCGCTTCTCACCGGAGTCCGTGAACAGGCCGGGCTCACCGCGGTGGAACGACATCGCGTACGTCTTGCCGCCGCGATCGACCTCGACGTCGAGACGCTCGGACAGCGCGTTCACGACGGAGGCGCCGACGCCGTGCAGACCACCCGACGCCGCGTAAGATCCGCCGCCGAACTTTCCGCCGGCGTGGAGCTTCGTGTAGACCACCTCGACTCCGGTGAGCCCGGTGCGCGGTTCGATGTCGACGGGGATGCCTCGGCCGCTGTCCTGCACCTCGACGCTGCCGTCGGCGTGCAGGATCGTCTCGATGCGCTTGCCGTTCCCGGCGACGGCCTCGTCGACGGCGTTGTCGATGATCTCCCACAAGCAGTGCATGAGTCCGGGAGAACCGTTCGACCCGATGTACATGCCCGGGCGCTTGCGGACCGCTTCGAGCCCTTCGAGGACTTGAAGATGATGGGCGGAGTACTCGGCGGTCACAAGGATCGATTCTATTCGCGGAGCCGTCTTCGGCCTCGCAGACACTCCCCTGTGCAGCCGTACTCAGCGCGCCCGCGTACGCGGTGAGCGAAACACGCCGCCATCCGGGCATGACTCCCAGCCCGGCGTGGTTGTATTGAGCACATCCCGAAACGGACGCCGATACCCGAGGAGGCACCGAGATGAACGCTACAACCGAACGTGAGACCTCCACCGTCGAGTACCGCCTGACGGCCATGGATCGTTGCGACTCCTGCGGAGCGCAGGCCTACATCGCCGCAGAGGTGAACGGTTCCGAGCTGCTGTTCTGCGCACACCACGGACGCAAGTACGAAGAGAAGCTGCGCAGCATCGCGACCTCGTGGCACGACGAGACCGCACGCCTCGTGGACACGGTCTGATCCGACCCGAGTCTTCACCGACGCGCGGAGCAGACGCTCCGCGCGTCAGCTGTATCTGCGGGCGATCAGCGGTGACACGCGGGTGAGGATCTCCTCGCCGACGGTGTCGATCCTCTCGGCGAGATCGGTCGCGCTCGGACCGCCATCGCCGAACACCGTCACAGTGTCCCCGACGGCAGCCGCGTCCCAGCGGGCGAGGTCGGTCCAGGTTCCGTCGATGTGGAGGATGCGCCGCGTCGCCGGATCGCCGAGGTGCGCTCCAGCAAGGGTCGACGGGAGTCCGTCCAGGGCTCCGATGTCGATCCGAACGCGATCGTCGCTGACGTCGATGACCTCGGCTCGGAGTGACGCGACAGGACGGATGCCGTCGAGCTCCGGTCCATCGGCAGAGCGAATGCCGTAGCAGAACGCGCCGATCCGGCTCAGCGATCCTCGAAGCTCCGGTCGCGCCCAGGATGCAGCTGACGCGGTCAGATGCAGCTGCTCGGGTGTGCCTCCGGCCTTCTGGAGAGCGTCGACGGCGGTCAGGAACTCCAGCTGGGCCGCGTCGTCCTCATCGTCGCTGGCCTCGGCGAGATGACTCCAGACACCCGCGACGTGGAGCAGACCGGCGTCTTCTGCGCTACGTGCTACAGCGACCGTATCTCCCCAGTCCTCCGGCCTGATGCCGTTGCGGTGCAGTCCGGTGTCGATCTTGAGGTGAACCCGCGCCCGACGCCCAGCGCGATCGGCCTCGGCAATCACCCGTCGCAGATAGGCGGCAGTGCCGACGCCCAGGTCCACGTCCGCACGGATCGCCTCGGCGACCTCGTCAGCCGCAGACGTCGCCCAGGCGAAGATCCGGGACTCGGGAGCCGCCGCACGGATCCGCAGAGCCGACGGCACGTCGTACGAACCGAACCATCGGACTCCGGCGGACAGCGCCGCCGGCACCGCCCAGTCCAGCCCGTGCGCGTACGCGTCGTCCTTGGTGACGAGCATCATCTCGCCGGGGGCGATGCGCTCGGCTACCGCCTGGATGTTGTCGAGGAAGGTCTGGGTGCGGACCTCGAGGCGGGCGGACATCAGTCCTCCTCTGCTCTCGCGGCACGGAGGCCGACGGCGCAGGCGAGTTCCGCTGCGGTGAGACCTGTCACCGCGGACCACTCGGCGAGGAAGCCGGCGGCTGGGCCGCCTCCCCCGAAGTAGGTGACCTCTTCGCCTTCATCGGCCGCCGCGTCCGTCGCACCGAGGTCGACGACGCACACATCCATCGCCACGCGTCCGACGATCGGATGCACGCGTCCTCGGAGTTCGACATGCGCGCGGTTGCCGAGTGCCCGCACGACGGCCTGAGCGTAGCCGCCCGTGACGAGGGCCACCGTGGTGTCGCGCTCCGCGCGGTGCGTGTAGCCGTACGAGACGGCCTCCCCTCGTCGCAGGGGCTTGATCGACATGACACGTCCTGACAGCCGCATCACCGGTCGATCCACGGAGTCAGCGCCTGCGCCGGTGGGGAACCCGTAGAGCGCCGCAGGGTCGATGTCCGGTTCAGTTGTCGCGCTCGCATCCAGGCCATCGGCGCGCAGCATCCGCGCCGTCTCCGCATCGTCGACGCGCACACCGTCGGCCCCCGCCAGCAGCACAGCGTCGGCCACCTGATGCAGGCCGTGTCCGTACGCGTCACGACGCAGATCCGCGACGCGGCCACCGGCCGCGACGGCCGCCTTCGCATGAGCTGTCAGCGCAGAACGAGAGATCACGGCGCGGGTTGCCGTGCTGCGAAGAGTGACCACTCATCGAGTCTACGGGCCGTGTCGTGCGCCGCCGCTGAAGGCGGGCGTTCGGGCGTCGCCGCCTAGAATGGTGTGTCCGCGACGAATCTGGAGAACGAATGCCTGCCAACGGCCTGGGCGTCATGCCCCGCCTGCGATACCTCGCCAACCGCGCACGCCGCATCGATGTCGGATCGGTGTTCACGCGCGCCCGCGAGGTTCGCGACCAGCACGGCAAGGCCGTCCCGGTGGTGGTCGTCGACATGCTGTGGAGTGCGGCATTCAAGAACGTGGGTTTCCAGGATTACGTCGACTACGACTTCGCGACGCTGAACAGCGCGGAGCGCGCGACCTATATGACTCACCCGGTGTCGAATCAGCTCTCGCAGCGGTACGACGCCGAGCCGTACCGCCCGACGTTCCACGACAAGCTCGCGTTCAATCGCGTATTCGACGAGTTCCTGCGTCGTGAGTGGCTCGAGGTCACGAGCGACAACGCAGCCGAGTTGGAGGAGTTCACCCGCCGGCACGGCACGATCATCGCCAAGACGCGCATGGGCCAGGCCGGCAGCGGCGTCAAGCGGTATCACGCCGCAGACGTGGACGACTGGTCCGAGTTCCACCGCGGCCTGTTCACGCGCGGCGAGGTGGTCATCGAGCAGGTGATCACGCAGCACGCCGACCTTGCGGCCGTTTGCCCCGGGACGGTCAACACCACCCGCGTGACCGCATTCTTCGACGGACAGAAGACCCACATCCTGGCCGTCGCGCAGAAGTTCGGGCGCGGCGAGGTCAGCGACCAGATGTCCTTCGGCGGCTTCTACACGATGCTCGACCCCGAAACAGGGCGTGCGCGCTCGGCCGGGTACGATTCCCACGGCCACGTGCACGTCGACCACCCGGACTCCGGGTTCCGCATCGCCGACTTCCAGCTCCCCCTCTTCGATGAGATGGTCGCGTTCGTCGACACCGTCGCGCGCGTGGTCCCCCAAATCCAGTACGTGGGCTGGGACATCGTGATCGGCCCGGACGGCCCTGTGCTGGTCGAGGGCAACTGGGGCGCCGGCGTGTACGAGAACAAGCCATCGGTGTCGGGCATCCGCACCGGCAACAAGCCCCGCTACCGCGCCGCGATCGGGTTCTGAGCCCCGCGCTCGCCGACGCCGTCCTCAGCGTCGACGCAGCATCCGTACAGCCGTCGTCAGCTCCGGCACGCGGAACAGTGCGAGCAGCGCCACGAAGACGACGCCCGTCACGACGGCGATCAGGGCAGCGCCCAGGGCTCCCTGCAACATGCCGGAGAGCATCCAGCTGTCGACTCCGCCGACGAGAAGGAAGACGCCCCAGCCGGCCGCAGCAGCTGGCACGGCCAGCAGTACGAAGCGACCCAGCGCCAGCATCGTGCCGCCGAGACCGAACGATCCGAACTTGCGCTTCAGCATGATCGCGGCGATCACGGTCTGAACGGTACTCGCCACCGACTGCGCGAGGGCGACCATCGCGGCCCGCTGCTCGAGGGGCGTGGTGGCTGCCACGACCAAGGTCAGAACGACGAGTAGAGCGGCCTGTATCAGCGTGTAGATGAAAGGGGTGCGCGCGTCGCCGTAGGCGTAGAAGGTGCGTTGCACGACGAACAGCACCGCCAGTGGCAGGAGACTCACAAGATATGCCAGTAGCAGGGGCGCAATGAGGACGGCCTCGGCTGCCGACTTGCTGAAGATGCGGGAGGCGGGGATCGACGCCACGGCGATCGCCGCCATCGCGACGACGACGAGCAGGCCGAGGATGCGGATCGCCTGGCGAACGGTCTCCCGGACCTCATCCCCCTTTTCAGCCGCGACCTCTTCGCTGATCCTCGTGAAGTACGGCGTTCCGATCGCGAGAACGATCGTGGAGTAGGCGACCATGAACACGAGCCAGGTGTACTGGGATGCCGCGACCGACGCGTTCTCGCCCGATGCCGGCGTGACGACCCTGGACTGGACGAGCCCGACCAGCTGGCCGGCCAGCGTCGTGAGGAATGTCCAGAACGCGAGCTTGCCCATGCGACCCAGCCCCATGCCGCGCCACTGGAAGTCGAGCCGCAGCGGGATGCCGATCCGACGCCAGAAGAGCACGAGGACGACCATCTGCGCGATCACGCCGAGGGTGGCCGTGCCGCCGAGCAACGCGATCATCTCCGTGTTCCAGCCGCCGAGCCCGCTGCGACTCTGGCCGAACAGAACCATGAACAGCACGAAACCGGCGATGGATACGGCATTGTTGACGATCGGCGCCCAGGCATACGGGCCGAATACACGCCGCGCGTTGAGGATCTCGCCCAGCAGAGCGAACATGCCGTAGAAGAAGAGTTGCGGCACGCACCAGTATGCGAACTGGATCGCAAGCGCCGACTGCGCCGGCCCGAAGTCGGAATACAGGTCGATCAGCACGGGCGCGCCGAGCGTCGCCACCAATGTGATCGATCCGACGATGATGGTGCCGAGCGTCAACAGCTTGGCGAGGAAGGCGTGCCCGCCGTCGTTGTGTGCGGTCGCTCGGACGACCTGCGGCACGATGACGCCCGTGAGGACACCGGCCGAGATCACCTGGTAGATGCTGTTGGGAAGTTGGTTGGCGACGGCGAAGGCGTCAGACGCCATGCCGACAGAGCCGATCGCCGCGACCAGCACGACTGCACGCAGTAGACCCGTCAACCGAGACACGAGCGTCCCGGCAGCGATCATCGCGCTGGCGCGTCCGATTCCCATCGAGACCCTTCCCAGTGAAGTCCGAGCGCGGCCTCTGCGGCCTCAGCCCATCAGACGGCGCGGATGATGCCCATCGGGGTCGACTGATGCCCCTGCCCGAGCGGGTTGTCCTTGAGGATGCGGACGAGGCGATCCTCGCCGGCGCGGTCGAGCGTCGAGCCGAGGATGTTGCCGCCCAGGTCGTTGATGTCGACGACGGCGACCTCGGCCTTCCCGCCGATCAGCGTCTGAACGTGCGCGGCCACGCCGCGCGGGTTCTTCGGGCCGAGCACGACCGCCTGGTTGTACGGCGGGATCGTGCCGGAGGTCGGGCCGTCGATGGCCCTGGCCTTGTCACCGGCGATGCGGTAGAAGTCGCCCTTGCGTCCGAACGCCTTGGTGACGGCAGCCACGGCGGCCGCGAAGAGGATGCGCGGTGTGCCGCACTCCCGCAGCGCCATCTCCATCGTCTCGGGCATGCCGAGGCCGATGCCGTACGGCGTGCGCGTGACGTACTTCGACAGGAGGAGCGCGAGCTTGCGGGGCTTGATCTCGTCGAGCCGGTACGAGCGGCCCTGCGTGATCGCCACGATCTTCTCGGTCACGAACAGCACGTCGCCCGGTTGCACGGTATCCGTCGCGTACTCGGTGATCACGGCATCCAGATCGTCCTCGGGCATGACGACCCTGGTCTTCAGCGGAATGCGGGCGTAGTTCGTGCCGTCGACGTCCGTCTCGAGCGCCTTGCCCTCATTCGCCTTGCCGTCGTTCGCCTGCATCACTCGAGGTAGTCCCGCAGCGACTGCGAGCGGCTCGGGTGGCGCAGCTTCGCCATCGTCTTCGACTCGATCTGACGGATGCGCTCGCGCGTGACGCCGAACGTGTCGCCGATCTGGTCGAGGGTCTTGGGCTGGCCGTCGCCGAGGCCGAAGCGCATGCGGATGACGCCTGCTTCGCGCTCGGACAACGAGTCGAGCAGCTGCTCGAGCTGACGCTGCAGCATGGTGAACCCGACAGCATCGGCCGGAACGACCGCCTCGGTGTCCTCGATGAGGTCACCGAACTCGCTGTCGCCGTCCTCGCCGAGCGGGGTGTGCAGCGAGATGGGCTCGCGACCGTACTTCTGCACCTCGACGACCTTCTCAGGGGTCATGTCGAGCTCGCGGCTGAGCTCCTCAGGAGTGGGTTCGCGCCCCAGGTCCTGAAGCATCTGCCGCTGAACGCGTGCGAGCTTGTTGATGACCTCGACCATGTGCACCGGGATGCGGATCGTGCGGGCCTGGTCGGCCATGGCACGGGTGATCGCCTGACGGATCCACCACGTGGCGTACGTCGAGAACTTGAAGCCCTTGGTGTAATCGAACTTCTCGACAGCGCGGATGAGACCGAGGTTGCCCTCCTGGATCAGGTCCAGGAACTGCATGCCACGGCCGGTGTAGCGCTTGGCGAGCGAGACCACGAGGCGCAGGTTGGCGCCGAGCAGGTGGCTCTTGGCGCGCTGACCGTCGCGGGCGACCCACTGCAGGTCGAGGCCCAGCTGGCCGGTCTTCTCGGCAGCCGACATCGCCGACAGCTTCTCCTCGGCGAACAGGCCGGCCTCGATGCGCATCGCGAGCTCGACCTCTTCGGCCGCGTTCAGAAGCGCGACCTTTCCGATCTGCTTCAGGTAGTCCTTGACGGGGTCAGCGGTCGCACCGGTGATCTGCGTCGAGTAGACGGGGACGTCGTCCTCGTCCTTGGACGTGAGGACGATCGCGCCGGTGGGCAGCGGCTCGGTGAAGGCCGGCTTCTTGTCGTCTTCCTCGGAATCCTCGGGGACGACGTCCGCCTCGGCCTGAGCCTGATCGACGATGTCGTCGGCCTTCTTGCGGCGAGCGGGAGCCTTCTTGGCTGCGGGAGCCTTCTTCGCAGCAGGAGCCTTCTTCGCAGCCGGCTTCTTCGCCGCAGCAGTGACGGCTTCGGTCTCGACGACCTCTGCTTCAGGTTCGGTCGTCTTCTTCGTCCGGGTGTTCTTGGTCGCGGCAGGAGTCACGTTTCGCCTTTCACGGGGCGGGCGCGCAGCCCCGGGACATTTCGGACACTAGTAAGACCCTTGTCAAGTCCGCAGCGCGAGCGCGAACCATTGACAACGGGTCGGATTACCAGTATCGCACACGAATGAACGGTCGGATGCATCCGGCCGAAAGTCGCGTCAGGAGCGCGAGCGCTTGTCGTCGTCACCCGGAGGACGAGTCGCGAGATAGCGCTCGAGCTCGGCCGCCAGCTCGTCCGCGCTGGGGAGGTCCCGCTCGTCGAAGCCGCCTTCATCGAACCGGTCGGTGTCCTCCGGATCGCGCCCAGCCATGTACGCGTCATAACGGTTCTCGAGCGTGTGCACCATCTGACGCAGCTCATCATTGCCCGCGACCTGCTCCTCGACCTTGGCGAGGAACTCGTCGCGGCTCTCGCGAAGATCGTCGAGCGCGAGGACGAGACCCGTCGCACCCATCACGCGATCGGCCGCGGCGATCACCGCCTCGGGGTTCTCGGTCTCTGCCAGGTAGTGCGGAACGAGCAGAACGAAACCGACGATGCGGTCGCCTCGTTCGGCGAATCGGTACTCGAGCAGGTGCCCTGCGGTTCCGGGCACCTGCGTCCGAGGGCGCCACACCGACAGGCTCGCGGTGATCTCCTTGCGATTGCCGCTGACGGTCGTGCTGATCGGTCGGGTGTGCGGAACCGGCATCGCGATCGAATGCACCCAGCTCACCCCGGAGACGGCGAACTCGTCGGCGAAGTCGAGGACGGACTGCGCGAAGGCGTTCCAGGCGAAGTCGGGCTCGTAGCCGGAGAGGAGGAGGAACTGCTGTCCCAGCGCGTCATGCGCGATCGACAGCTCGAGTCGGGCGGGGCGGAACTCGGTCAGGTGGTCCTGCTCGAAGACGAAGAGCGGGCGGCGTGCGCGGTAATCGAGCAGCACGTCGTTGTCGTAGACCGCGATGGGCTGCGGGTCGGCCACGTCGCGGAGGTGATCGATGAGTCCTGAGACCGCGCTGCCCGCATCCGTGAACCCGGTCAGCAGAATGACGAGCGGCAGCCCTGGCGGGACGGCGGGTGCGCTCACGACGCGTTCGTACAGCTCTCCGGAGACGGGCATGTGTCCATGCTACGAGTCGGAGCGGACCCGGGGCGCGACTCGGTGTTGCTCACAGCGAACACGGCTGGGGCTCGCGGGGCGGTCGGTGCCTAGGATGGAACCATGACGCTTCCTGCGCTCTCGCACACCGATAATCCATTCCCCGGGAGCGCTGCCGACGCCGCAGTGCTCGTCGTCCCGGATCTCGAGGCGTTCCCCGATGCATTGGACGCGTACTCCGGCCTCAAGGACGTGCTCACCGCGGTCGGCTTCACCGGCGGCACGTCGTCGTTCGCCCGCGTGCACGCCCCCGGCGTGACCGATCTGCCGTTCGCCGTCGTCGGTGCTGGCAAGGCAGCTGACGCCGCTGCAGTGCGTGACGCAGCTGGCGTCGCCCTCCGCTCCCTGACGGGCTTCGCGAACGTGGCATTGGCCGCAGCCGGTCCGCTGGAGGAGCACGCCGCCGCTGCCGCAGAGGGTGCCGCGTACGGCGGCTACCGCTTCGAGGGATACCGCGCCAAGCCCGGTAAGAGTCGTGCCGATGCGGTCACGATCCACGGCACGACCGTCAGCGATACTGATATCGAGCGCGCCAGGGTCCTCGGCGAAGCCCTCGCCCTGATCAAGGACCTCGTCTCGGTGCCCGCCGAGTGGCAGAGCCCGGCAGACCTGGCGCAGAGCGCCGTGGATGCCGTCGCCGATCTCGACGTCGCCGTCGAGGTGCTCGACGAAGAAGCACTGGCCGAACAGGGCTTCGGCGGCGTGCTCGGCGTCGCGCAGGGCTCCGACCGTCCGCCGCGCGTCGTCCACCTCGACTACGCCCCCGCAGACGCCGCGGCCCACATCGCGCTGGTCGGCAAGGGAATCACCTTCGACACCGGCGGCCTGTCGCTCAAGCCGGCGGCATCCATGGTGGGCATGAAGTTCGACATGGCCGGATCCGCGACCGTCCTCGCGACCCTCCGTGCGATCGCGCAGCTGCGACTCCCCGTCCGCGTCACGGCGTGGATGTGCATCACCGACAACATGCCCTCGGGCAGCGCGATCCGCCCCGGCGACGTGCTCCGGATGCTGGACGGCCAGACCGTCGAGGTGCTCAACACGGATGCCGAGGGACGACTCGTCCTAGCCGACGGCCTCGTCGCCGCCAGCCGAGAGAAGCCCGACGTGATCTTCGACGTCGCCACTCTCACCGGCGCGATCCTCGTCGCCCTCGGCCACCGCCACACCGGAGTGATGGGCGACGACGACGCGGTGGCCGAGTACCTGACTGCGGCCGAGTCTGCGGATGAGCTCGCCTGGGCGCTCCCCCTGCCGGAGTACATGGAGGACTCGCTCGACTCCCCGATAGCCGACATGATCAACGCCAACATGGGCGACCGTGCGGGCGGATCGATGTTCGCGGGGCTCTTCCTGCAGCGTTTCGTCGGACGCGACGGCGACGCGGACGACGCGCCTCGCATCCCCTGGGTGCACCTGGACATCGCCGGCTCGTCCGAGAACGGCGGTTCCCCGTACGGATTCACGGACAAGGGCGCTACCGGCGCGACCGTCCGCTCACTCGTCGCGTTCGCTGAAGCACGCGCCAAGGAGGCTCGATGACCACGCACACCTTCGACATCGTCGTTCTCGGCGGAGGCAGCGGCGGGTACGCCGCAGCTCTTCGAGCCGCCGAACTCGGCAAGAGCGTCGCCCTGATCGAGAAGGACAAGGTCGGGGGCACGTGCCTGCACCGAGGGTGCATCCCGACCAAGGCACTCCTGCATGCAGCCGAGGTCGCCGATCACGTACGTGATGCCGCGTCCGTAGGCATCGGCGCGACATTCGACGGCGTGGATGCCGCCGGGGTCCGGACGTACCGCGAGAACATCGTCGCGAAGAAGTTCAAGGGTCTCGAGGGTCTGATCAAGGCCCGCGGGATCACGACGGTCGCCGGTACCGGTCGATTGAACGCCGACCGCACGGTGTCCGTCGGCGACGATGTCTACGCCGGCGCTGATGTCGTTCTCGCGACGGGCTCGTACAGCCGCTCACTGCCCGGTCTCGACGTCGGGGGACGCATTCTCACCAGTGAGCAGGCGCTCGCGCTCGACGAGGTACCAGAGCGCGTTCTCGTGCTCGGCGGCGGCGTCATCGGCGTGGAGTTCGCCAGCGTGTGGCGCTCGTTCGGCGCAGAGGTCACGATCATCGAGGCGCTGCCGCACCTGGTGCCCAACGAGGACATCGCGCTGAGCAAGGGACTCGAACGCGCGTTCCGCCGTCGCGGCATCCAGTACTCGCTCGGAACCCGCTTCCAGACCGCGACGCAGGATGACGCGAGCGTCACCGTGACGCTCGAGGACGGCAAGACGTTCACCGGCGACTACCTGCTGGTGGCCGTCGGCCGGGGCCCCGCGACGGCCGACCTCGGCTTCGAGGAAGCCGGGGTCACGCTCGATCGCGGCTTCGTCACCGTCGACGACGAGCTGCGCACCGGCGTCCCCGGTCTCTGGGCCGTGGGCGACATCGTCCCTGGGCTCCAACTCGCTCACCGCGGATTCCTGCAGGGCATCGCCGTGGCCGAGCGGATCGCCGGACTCTCCCCCGCGCCGATCCCCGAATCGCAGATCCCGAAGATCACGTACTGCAACCCAGAGGTCGCGTCCGTCGGCGTCTCGGAGGAGGCGGCCGTGAGCGAGCACGGCGCAGAGGCTGTCGTCGCGTACGAGTACAACCTCGCGGGCAACGGCAAGAGCGAGATCATCGGCACGACGGGTCTGGTCAAGGTCGTCCGCCTGAAAGACGGTCCCGTCCTCGGTGTGCACCTGCTCGGAGATCGTGTCGGCGAGCTCATCACCGAGGGGCAGCTCGCGGTGGCGTGGGAAGCTCACCCTGAGGACATCGCCCCGCTCATCCACGCGCATCCGACGCAGAGCGAGGCTCTCGGCGAGGCATTCCTCGCACTCGCCGGAAAACCATTGCACGCCCTCTGAACACCAACCGGTGTCAGGGTCACTAAGCTGAATACGTCATAAACATTCTTGAAGGAGACTCCGTCATGAGCACATCCGTGGTCCTCCCCGCTCTCGGTGAGAGCGTCACAGAGGGTACGGTCACCCGCTGGCTGAAGCAGGTCGGAGACACCGTTCAGGCGGATGAAGGCCTGCTCGAGATCTCGACCGACAAGGTCGACACCGAGATCCCCTCGCCGGTCAGCGGCGTCATCGAGGAGATCCTCGTCGCCGAGGACGAGACCGTCGAGGTCGGTGCGCTGCTCGCGCGCATCGGCGACGGCAGCGGCGCAGCGCAGGCATCGGATGCCCCAGCGGCCGCGGACTCCGCCCCCGCCGAGGCCCCTGCTGAGGCCGCCCCCGCTGAGGAGGCCGCCCGCGCGCAGGAGGCACCGGCCGAGCCCGCACCGACCGCAGAAGCACCCGCTGCTGAGGCGGCACCCGCCGCTGCCGCCGGCAACGCCACCGACATCCGTCTCCCCGAACTCGGCGAGAGCGTCACAGAGGGCACCGTCACCCGCTGGCTGAAGCAGGTCGGCGACGAGGTCGCCGTCGACGAGCCGCTGCTCGAGATCTCGACCGACAAGGTCGACACCGAGATCCCTTCGCCGGTCGCCGGCATCCTTCAGGAGATCGTCGCGGGCGAAGACGAGACCGTCGAGGTCGGCGGCGTCCTGGCTCGCGTCGGCTCCGGTGCGGCTCCCGCAGCGCCTGCCGCCGAGGCACCGGCACCGGCCGCTGAGCCGGCACCGGCCGCTGAGGCTCCGGCTGCCGAGGCTCCGGCACCGGCCGCTCCGGCCCCGCAGGCCGCTCCAGCACAGGCCGCTCCGGCACAGACTGCCCCCGCAGCCGAGCCGACCGCCGAGGACAAGGCCGGCGACGACAAGGGTTCGCTCTACGTGACCCCGCTCGTGCGTCGCCTCGCCTCGCAGCAGGGTGTCGATCTGTCGACGGTCACCGGATCCGGTGTCGGCGGGCGCATCCGCAAGGAGGACGTGCTCAAGGCCGCCGAGTCGAAGGGCGCGGCCCCGGCTGCAGCCGCGGCTGCTCCGGCCCCGGCTCCGCTCGAGATCTCGCCGCTGCGCGGCACCACGCAGAAGATGTCGCGTCTGCGCAAGGTCGTCGCTGAGCGCGCAGTCGCCTCGATGCAGCAGACGGCGCAGCTGACCACGTTCGTCGAGGTCGATGTCACCGCTCTGGCGAACTACCGCAACAGCGTCAAGGACGATTTCCAGAAGAAGACCGGCGACAAGCTTTCCTTCCTGCCGTTCTTCACCCTGGCCGCCGCCGAGGCGCTGCAGGCGTTCCCGGTCATCAACGCGACAGTCGACGGCGAGAACATCGTCTACCCGGCGACTGAGAACATCTCGATCGCCGTCGACACCGAGCGCGGACTCCTGACCCCTGTCGTCCGCGACGCGGCGACGAAGAACCTCGCTCAGCTCGCTCACGAGATCGCGGACCTCGCCGCCCGCACGCGCGACAACAAGCTGAAGCCCGACGAGCTCGCCGGTGGCACGTTCACCGTGACGAACACGGGCTCGCGCGGTGCCCTGTTCGACACCCCGCTGGTGTTCCTGCCGCAGTCGGCGATCCTCGGCACCGGTACGGTCTTCAAGCGCCCCGGCGTCGTGACCGTCGATGGTGTGGATGCCATCGCCATCCGTTCGTACGTCTACCTGGCGATCTCGTACGACCACCGCATCGTGGACGGCGCGGACGCCGCGCGCTTCCTCGGCGCGGTCAAGGCCCGCCTCGAAGCGGCGAACTTCGCCGGCAACCTGGGCGCCTGAGTTCAGACACCGCTCAATCCGGCTGGTGCGCGACGTCGTAGACGTCGCGCACCAGCCATTTCTCTTCCCTGCGCTCGAGCACGAGCATCTGCGCGGTCGAGCTCTCGCCGGAATCGTCATCGGCTGAGACGAGCTTGATCACGGCGACATCTCCGTAGTCGTCGACGAGCGTTGCCACGCTCGCCTGAGCTCCACGCGTCGCCAGGCCGCTGTCGGGTGCGACGAGTCCGTCCACGAGAGCCGCGGGGCAGTCGGGGGCCGCCGCTTCTGTGCATTCGGCGATCCTGTCTAGAAGGGCCGGTACAGCCGACAGGCCGTCTTCAGCGGGCGGGGTGGTCTCGGCCGGCGCTGGACTCTCGACAGGCTTCTCCTCCGGACCTTCCGCTGCGTCGGCATCGCCCTTGGTCTCGAGGCCATCCGTCTCCGAGGCTGGAGCGGTCAGCTGGGCGGCCTCCGCAGGATCGGCATCGTCGCCCTGTGGCCACAACAGTCCCACGGCGAGGATGACGGCCACGAGCGACCCGGCGAGGATCAGCGGACGCCGGTGCGAGTGCTGGGGCGCCAGTCGGGCCGGTCCTGCCTGCGCCGCCGCCGTGCGGGTACGCCCGTCTGGGCGGTGTTCACGCCGCACC
>NZ_CAKKLJ010000004.1 GCF_918698005.1 Microbacterium sp. Bi121 | reverse complement strand
AACCCGGAAGCTAAGCCTCACAGCGCCGATGGTACTGCAGGGGGGACCCTGTGGGAGAGTAGGACACCGCCGGACTCCTTTTAGTCAAAATGGCCACCCAAAGCAGGGTGGCCATTTTGCGTTAACAGAAGAGTTGAGAGAATCAGTACATGCCGAACGACGACGAGCGCCGACCACGACGCGATGACGACCGCCGGGACGACCGCCCCCGCCGGCCACGTACTGAGAACTCCGGCTCTGAAGGCCGCACTGGCGCACCGCGCCGTGACGGCGCCGCGCCTCGTCGTGACGGCGCCGCGCCTCGTCGTGACGGTGACCGCCGTGAGGGTGGTCACCAGCGTCGCGATGGTGCTGCTCCTCGTCGTGACGGTGCTGCTCCTCGTCGTGATGGTGACCGTCGTGAAGGCGGCTACCAGCCGCGTGAAGGTGGTTACCAGCGTCGTGATGGTTCTGCTCCTCGTCGTGATGGTGACCGTCGTGAGGGTGGTTACCAGCGTCGCGATGGTGCCGCGCCCCGTCGTGATGGTGACCGCCGTGAAGGCGGATACCAGCGTCGCGATGGTGCTGCGCCGCGTCGTGATGGCGACCGCCGCGAAGGCGGCTACCAGCAGCGCGAAGGTGGTTACCAGCGTCGTGATGGTGCTGCTCCTCGTCGTGACGGTGACCGCCGCGAGGGCGGTTACCAACGTCGTGATGGTGTCGCGCCCCGTCGCGACGGTGACCGCCGCGAGGACGGTTACCAGCAGCGCGACGGCGGGGGCCATCAGCGTCGCGACGACCGCCGTACCGATTCCCGGAACTCTGAGGGCCGCGGCTTCCCGCAACGTGGAGGCGCAGGACGCGAGCGTACTGATCGGCAGTCTGATGACCGACCGCGCCACGATGACCCGATCGTGCCCGAAGAGGTCACCGCGGACGACCTGCACAAGTCTGCTCGCAACGAGCTGAAGACGCTGAGCAAGGAGAACGCCGAGCAGGTCGCTCGTCACCTCGCGATGGCGTCCCAGCTCATCGATGAGGATCCTGAACTCGCCCACAAGCATGCCCTCGCGGCATCCCGTCGGGCTGGGCGCATCGCGATCGTCCGCGAGACTCTCGGTATCACCGCTTACGCCACCGGTGACTTCGCCCTCGCGCTGCGCGAACTGCGTACGTACCGTCGCATCTCGGGCAAGGACGACCAGATAGCCCTCATGGTCGACAGCGAACGCGGCGTCGGTCGCCCCGACCGCGCACTCGAAGCCGGTCGCGCAGTCGACCGTGCCACCCTGCCGACCCCGGTGCGCGTCGCACTGGCCATTGCGATGTCCGGCGCGCGTCTCGACCAGGGCGAAGCTGAACTCGCGCTCGGCGAGCTGCAGATTCCTGAACTCGATCCGGACCGCGCTTTCGAGTGGAGCCCCGCCCTGTTCGGCGCGCACGCTGCCGTCCTCGAGGATCTCGGCCGCGAAGAAGAGGCAGCCTTCTGGAGTGCACGCGCAGAAGTCGCAGCGGATGCCCTGGGTCTTAACGACGAGGACGACGAAGAGATCTTCATCGAGGACGGACTGATCGAAGGCGAGTTCGACGACGATATCGACGACGAGCCCTCTGCCTCCACGGAGCCGTCCACGCCTGAACCTCAGGAGACTCCGAAGGAGGAATCCTGAGTGGGACTCTTCTCCAAGACGCGCCCGACCCCCTTGGACGGCGTCGACGTCGTTCTCGCTGACCTCGACGGGGTCGTGTACGCCGGCGCAGGTGCGCTCCCGCATGCGGTGGAGAGCCTGAACCGCGTCGCGGAGAAGCGGCGCGTCGGGTACATCACGAACAACGCCTCACGCACCGACGCATCCGTGGCCGGCCACCTCACCGAGCTCGGGCTGACCGTCGCTGCCGAGGATGTCGTCACCAGCCCTCAGGCGGCCATGCGCCTGCTCTCGACCATGGTTCCCGCTCCGGCGACGTTGCTCATCGTCGGGGGAGAGGGGCTCGTCGTCGAGGCGGAGAAGGCCGGTTATCGCGTCACCCGCAGCGCGGACGACGCCCCGGATGCCGTCGTGCAGGGATTCGCCCCGGAGGTGGCCTGGACGGACCTCGCTGAAGCGGCGTTCGCACTCAAGGTCCCCGAGGAAGAAGGCGGCATTCCCTGGATCGCCACCAACAGCGACTGGACGATTCCGCGCGAGCGCGGTGTCGCCCCCGGCAACGGCACCCTGGTCTCGGCCGTCCACACCGCTATCGGACGCCTTGCGACCGTCGCAGGCAAGCCAGAGGTTCCGATCTTCGAAGAGGCGATCGCCCGCTTCAAGGCGCACAAGACCCTGTTCATCGGCGACCGCCTCGACACCGACATCATGGGGGCTGCCCGCGTCGGGATCGACTCCGTGCTCGTCCTGACGGGCATCGACCGACCGAAGCACGTTCTCGCCGCTCCCGAAGGATCCAGACCGACCTACATCCTCAGCGATCTGCGCGAACTGCATGAGCCGTACCCGAAGATCGAGCGCCAGGACGGCGCCGTCACGGTCAACGGTGCCACGGTCCGCGTCGTCGGGGGAGATGTCGAGATCCTCGCCGAGGGCAAGCGGCACATCGACCTCGTCCGAGCGGGTGCACACGCCATCTGGGACTCCGGCACCCCGGTCTTCGTGCTCAGGGTCCCGGAGCGGCTCTACGACGATCCCTTCCACCGGCCATAGAGTGGAATCGTGAACGACGAGACGCCGCAGCCGACCGATGGTCTGTGGAGCCGTCTGCGTCTGATCGAAGGCCAGCCGCTGGCAGCCAGGGCGGACGCGTACACGGCAGTCCACGACGACCTGTTCCGCAGACTTGAGAGCGGGACGAAGCTGGACTCATACGACAAGGGCCAGGAGAAGCCCTCGCCAGGAGACCGGTGACGCGCCTCGACGCCGCTCTCGCCTCCCGCGGACTCGCACGCTCCCGAACGCACGCGGCAACCCTGATCGCCGGCGGACTCGTGAGCGTGAACGGCCGCCAGATCATCAAACCGTCGACGGCCGTGGCCGACACCGCCGAGATCGTCGTCGCTGAGACCGACCACTACGTCAGCCGGGGAGCCCACAAGCTTGTCGCAGCGCTGGACGCCTTCGATGTTTCGACAGACGGGCGGCTCGCGCTCGACATGGGCGCATCGACCGGCGGTTTCACGCAAGTGCTCCGCGAACGCGGTGCTCGTAAGGTGCTCGCCGTCGACGTCGGCCACGGCCAGCTCGCGGCATCGATCGCGGCCGATCCCGGCGTCGTCGACGTCGAAGGATTCAACGTCCGCTACATGACGCCGCAGACTCTCGCTGATGCCACCGGCGAATCCGAGGCGCCAGGTCTCATCGTCGGGGACCTCTCGTTCATCTCGCTCGAACTGATCCTTCCGGCGGCCGCCGGTGTCGCGGCATCCGATGCGGACGTCATCGTCCTCGTCAAGCCGCAGTTCGAGGTCGGCCGGACCGCCGTCCGAGGCGGTCTCGTCACCGACCCTGCCACCCGCGCCGATGCCGTAGCCCGTGTCGTGTGGCACGGATGGGACGTCGGGCTCGGGATGCTCGGGATCATCGCCTCGCCGATCCTCGGCACGCACGGAAACGCCGAGTTCCTCGTCCACATGGCGCCCGGACGCGGCAGCAATCCGTCACAATGGACAGGACGCATCGACGAGCTGGCGGGAGGACGATGAACGAGCGCAACATCCTGGTCGTCGCCCATGCCGGCCGGGACGAAACGGTCACTGCGGCCCGTCGAGTCATCGAACTGCTCCGCGCCGCAGGCGCGCATCCCGTGCTGTCGAACGAGGATCGAGCCGAGCTCTCCGCGGTCGACGGCGACTTCTCCGACGTGGATGTGCTCGGCGACGTCCACGTCGACGATCTCGAGCTCGCCATCGTTCTCGGGGGCGACGGCACGATCCTGCGCGCTGCCGAACTCGTGCGCGGCACCCGCAGCGCCCCGGTGCTCGGCATCAACATGGGACACGTCGGCTTCCTCGCCGAGATCGAGCGCGACGCCATGGATGACGCCGTGCAGCGCGTCATCGACCGTGACTACACCGTCGAAGAGCGTCTGGCTCTCGCGGTCCGTGTGAAGGACGCCGCCGGCGCCGTGGTCTACGAGACCTGGGCGCTGAACGAGGCGACGGTCGAGAAGGCCAGCCGCGAGCGGATGATCGAGGTCGTCGTCGAGATCGACGGCCGACCGTTGTCGAGCTACGGGTGCGACGGCATGGTGATCTCGACGCCAACGGGTTCGACCGCATACAACTTCTCCGCCGGCGGACCCGTCATCTGGCCGACGGTCGAGGCCATCGCTGTCATCCCGCTGTCGGCGCACGCCCTCTTCGCACGCCCTCTCGTCGTCAGTCCTGACGCCTCGGTGGCGATCGAGATGCTCGAGCGCACCTCAGGAACCGGAATCCTCTGGTGCGACGGACGCCGCTCGCACGAGCTGCCGCCCGGTGCTCGCGTCGTGGCTCGCCGGTCCTCGCGGCCAGTGCGCCTGGCGCGTCTGCACCCGGCCGCGTTCACCGATCGGCTCGTGCGCAAGTTCCAGCTGCCGGTGGCGGGCTGGCGAGGAGCGGCATCGTGATCGAGGAGATGCGGATGCAGGGCCTCGGCGTGATCGATGATGCCGTGCTGCCGCTCGGCCCAGGATTCACCGCGATCACCGGCGAGACCGGAGCGGGCAAGACCATGGTCGTCACCGGACTCGGTCTGCTGCTCGGCCAGCGGGCAGACTCCGGCGCCGTGCGCGCCGGCGCGAGCCAGGCGTCCGTCGCCGGCGTGTGGATCGTCCCGGCTGAGGGCACGATCGCCGATATCGTCGCGGATGCCGGGGGAGAGCTCGAAGCTTTCGGTGAGAGCCAGGGCGAACTGTATGTCTCGCGGACGCTCAGCGCCGAGGGGCGCAGCCGCGCCAGCGTCGGAGGGCGAGCGGCACCCGCCGGCGTGCTGTCATCGCTCGCGGACGAGCTCGTCGTCGTGCACGGCCAGTCCGAGCAGCTGCGGCTGCGATCAGCCGCTGCGCAGCGCGACGCGCTCGACCGCTTCGGCGGAGCACCGGTGGCGAAAGCGCTCGAGGCCTACTCGGTGGCATTCGCCCGCTGGCGCGAGCTGGATGCCGAGATCGCAGACCTCTCCGAGAACCGCGACCGCCGAGCCGAAGAGGCAGACCGCCTCCGCGAGGCGCTGGCGCTGATCGAGGCGACCGCACCGGAGGAGGGTGAGGACGTCGTGCTCACCGAGCGCGCTGAGCGTCTCGCGAACTCCGAAGAGCTGCGGCTCGCAGCATCCCTCGCCCGCAACGCGATCTCCAGCGAGGAGGGCGAGGCAGACGCGTCCGCGCTCGTCGCGGAGGCCCGTCGCAACCTCGAGCGCGCCACAGACCCCGAACTCGCGAAGATCGCGGAGGGCGTCGCCGATGTCGGCTATCGTCTCGCAGATCTCGCCCTGCAGCTGTCGGCCTACCTCGCCGACCTCGACGAGACCGGGCCGCACGAGCTCGCCGCGGTCGAAGAGCGCCGCGCTGCACTGAACACGCTGATCCGGGCGCACGGCTCGCTGGATGAGGCACTGGAGGTCTGGCGGACGGGTTCCACCCGCCTCGCCGAACTCGATGACGACGGCGACCGGCTCGAGCGTCTCCAAGCGGAGCGCGACGATGCCCGTGCCGACCTCGATGCGGCAGCGTCAGCACTGACCGGTGTGCGCACAGAAGCCGCGGGACGGCTCGGCGCCGAGGTCACCGAAGAACTGCATGCCCTCGCCATGCCCGACGCGCGTCTCCAGGTCGCGATTCGGGAAGGCGTCGAGAGCGCTCATGGCCGTGACGACGTCGCGATCCTGCTCGCCCCGCATCCGGGAGCCGAACCGCGCTCGGTCGCCAAGAGCGCCTCCGGCGGCGAGCTGTCGCGCGTCATGCTCGCGATCGAGGTCGTCATCGCCGGCACCGACCCCGTGCCGACCTTCGTGTTCGACGAGGTGGATGCCGGAATCGGCGGTGCCGCGGCGATCGAGGTGGGCCGCAGACTCGCCCGGCTTGCAGAGTCGTCGCAGGTCATCGCTGTGACGCACCTGGCGCAGGTCGCGGCGTTCGCGTCGAATCATCTTTCCGTCGTGAAGTCCAACGACGGCGCAGTGACCGCATCGAGCGTCAGGCGTCTGGAGGGTCCCGAGCGCGAGGCCGAGATGGCCAGGCTGCTCTCGGGACTCACCGATTCGGATGCCGCCCTCACCCATGCCCGAGAACTTCTCAGCCTCTCCGTCTGAGCGAACTGTTAGGATTGAAGCCCGTGATGAACTCTTCTGAGGCGGGGCCCGAAAACGACACGACCAAGCACATCTTCGTGACAGGTGGTGTCGTTTCTTCTTTGGGCAAGGGCCTGACGGCTGCGAGCCTCGGCAATCTGCTCACCGCCCGCGGACTCCGCGTCGTGATGCAGAAGCTCGACCCTTATCTGAACGTCGACCCCGGCACGATGAACCCGTTCCAGCACGGTGAGGTCTTCGTCACGGATGACGGTGCCGAGACCGATCTCGACATCGGACACTACGAGCGCTTCCTCGACATCAACCTGTCGCAGGCCGCCAACGTGACCACGGGGCAGATCTACTCGCAGGTCATCGCCAAGGAGCGCCGCGGCGAGTACCTCGGCGACACGGTGCAGGTCATCCCGCACATCACCGACGAGATCAAGCGCCGCATGCGCTTGCAGGCGACGGAGGAGCCGCGTCCCGACGTGATCATCACCGAGGTCGGCGGCACGGTCGGCGACATCGAGTCGCAGCCGTTCCTCGAGTCAGCGCGTCAGCTTCGTCACGAGCTCGGCCGCGACAACGTGTTCTTCGTGCACGTCTCTCTCGTGCCGTTCATGGGCGCCTCCGGCGAGCAGAAGACCAAGCCGACCCAGCACTCGGTCGCAGCGCTCCGCCAGGTCGGCATCCAGCCCGACGCGCTCGTCTTGCGCAGCGACCGCCCGGTCAGCGAGTCGAACCGCAACAAGATCGCGCTCATGTGCGACGTCGACGTCGAGGGTGTCATCAACACCGTCGACCTGCCGAGCATCTACGACATTCCCTCGACCCTCAACGACCAGGGTCTCGACTCGTACATCGTTCGTCGCCTCGGCCTCGACGGCAAGGCAGCGACCGAGGTCGACTGGTCGCGCTGGCAGAAGGTGCTGCAGGCCGTCCACAACCCCAAGCACGAGGTGACCATCGGCCTGGTCGGCAAGTACATCGACCTGCCGGACGCATACCTCTCCGTGACCGAGGCGCTGCGCGCTGGCGGCTTCGCCCACGAGGCGCACGTCAGCATCCGCTGGATCCCCTCCGACTCGTGCGAGACACCGGAGGGTGCAGCCAAGGCGCTGTCCGACCTCGACGGCATCTGCGTTCCCGGTGGCTTCGGCATCCGCGGCATCGAGGGCAAGCTGGGCGCGCTGAAGTTCGCACGCGAGCAGGGCATCCCGACGCTCGGCCTGTGCCTGGGTCTGCAGTGCATGGTCATCGAGTACGGCCGCAACATCGCCGGTATCGCCGGTGCGTCCTCGAGCGAGTTCGACCCGGAGACCACCGAGCCCGTCATCGCCACGATGGCTGAGCAGATCGAGATCCTCGACGGCGGAGACCTCGGCGGCACGATGCGCCTGGGCCTCTACGAGGCGTCGCTCGCCGATGGCTCGCTGGCGGCGGAGGTGTACGGCGGCACGAAGATCTCTGAGCGCCACCGCCACCGCTACGAGGTCAACAACGCCTACCGTGCTCGCCTGTCGGACGCCGGTCTGGTGTTCTCGGGCCTCAACCCCGAGCTGGATCTCGTCGAGTTCGTCGAGCTGCCGCGCGACGTGCACCCGTACTACATCGCCACGCAGGCGCACCCCGAGCTGCGTTCGCGTCCGACGGATCCGCACCCGCTGTTCCGCGGACTCATCGGCGCGGCGATCGAACGTCACCGCTCCAGCGAGCTGTTCGACGTCGAAGCAGATGACTGAGCTCCGCGACGAGCCGTTCGAGCCGGAAGTCCTCCAGAGCGACCTCGTTTACAAGGGCTGGGTCTGGGATGTCCGCTCGGACCGCGTCGCGTACGGTGACGGGGAGATCGTTCGGGAGTACGTCGATCACACCGGGGCCGTCGCGGTTCTCGCGGTGGACGACGACGGCAAGGTGCTGCTGATCCAGCAGTACCGGCATCCGATCCGCCATCGGGACTGGGAGCTGCCCGCAGGTCTTCTCGACATCGAGGGTGAGGACCCCATGGTCGCCGCGCAGCGCGAGCTCGCCGAGGAGGCCGACCTCACGGCCCGGAACTGGGACCTGCTCGTCTCGACGTGGACGACGCCCGGTGGCAACAGCGAGTTGATCCGCATCTACCTCGCCACAGGCATCCAGGCGGCTCCTGACGTGTACGCGCGGGAGGACGAGGAGGCCGACATCCGGCTCAAGTGGGTTCCACTCTCGGATGCCGTGGACGCCGTGCTCGCCGGCCGGCTGCGCAACGGCATCCTGTCCGTCGGCGTGCTCGCTGCCGAGCGGAGACTGCGGGCGTAACCATGCGCGTGGATCGGGCGGTGGACGCCTACCTGCGGCACATCACGATCGAGCGCGGCCTGTCGGAGCACACGGTCGGCGCGTATCGGCGCGATCTCGCCGTGTATCTTCAATGGCTGTCGGATGCCGGGATCGACGACACGACGGCTGTGACGGGTGCGATCATCGGCCGCTTCATCGCCGACCGCTCGTCCGTCGTTCCGGCGCCGGCGGCGACGAGTCTCGCCCGACTGCAGTCGTCCGTGCGCGGGCTGCACAGGTTCCTGGTCCGGGAGGGGATCGAGGTCGAGGATCCGACTGGCCGGCTTCGACCGCCGAAGATGCCGCAGCGGCTGCCGAAGGCCCTGACGATCGATCAGGTCGAGCGGCTGCTTGCGGCCCCATCCGCCGAGGATCCTCTCGGCATCAGGGATCGCGCACTGCTCGAACTGCTGTACGCCACCGGCGCGCGCGTCTCGGAGGCGGTCGGGCTGGACGTCGACGACCTCGCCCACGGCGATGTGCTGCGCCTTCGCGGCAAGGGGGCGAAGGAGCGGATCGTGCCGATCGGATCGTTCGCCCGGGATGCCGTCGGTGCGTACCTCACGCGGGTCAGGCCGGCTCTCGCGGCGAAGGGCAGGGCGTCGGCGCGGCTGTTCCTCGGCGCCCGCGGGGCCCCGCTGTCGCGGCAGAGCGCGTGGTTGGTGATCAGATCGGCCGCAGAGCGCGCCCAGATCACGTCGGAGGTCTCGCCTCACACGCTGCGGCACTCGTTCGCCACTCATCTTCTGCAGGGCGGCGCGGATGTGCGCGTCGTGCAGGAGCTGCTCGGACACGCGTCCGTGGCGACCACGCAGATCTACACGCATGTCTCGGTCGACACGCTGCGCGACATCTACGCGACGTCGCATCCGCGTGCCCGCTGACGGGCTCCTGGGGGATCGCCGGGCACGGAACCGGCGGAATCGCAGGTGAATAGCTAGAATCGAGCAAGCATGAGGGAAGCAGGAGATTCGGTGGCTCAGAACGCGACGAAGACCAAGGGCAAGACGTCGAAGACCGACGACACCCCCATGGGTCCCACCGGGCGTCCCTACCATGGCTTCCCGACTCCCGCTCCGCTTCAGTCCCATGGGCCCGCGCGCATCATCGCGCTGTGCAACCAGAAGGGCGGCGTCGGCAAGACGACCACGTCGATCAACCTCGCAGCATCCCTCGCCGAATACGGCCGCAAGGTGCTGGCCGTCGACTTCGATCCGCAGGGAGCCCTGTCTGCGGGCCTCGGCATCCAGACCCACGACGTCCCCACGGTCTACGACCTGCTGCTGGACACCAAGCGCGACGCGCACGACGCGATCGTGACGTCCAATGTGGCGGGACTCGACGTCATGCCGGCGAACATCGACCTGTCAGCGGCCGAGGTGCACCTCGTCAACGAGGTCGCGCGTGAGACGATCCTCGCCCGCGTGCTGCGTCAGGTGGCGGGGGAGTACGACGTCATCCTCATCGACTGCCAGCCCTCGCTCGGGTTGCTCACGGTCAACGCCCTCACCGCGAGCCACGGCGTGCTCATCCCGCTGGAGTGCGAGTTCTTCGCCCTCCGCGGCGTGGCGCTGCTCATCGAGACCATCGAGAAGGTGCGCGACCGGCTGAACCCCGCGATCCAGCTCGACGGCCTGCTCGCCACGATGTACGACGCTCGCACTCTGCACTCGCGCGAGGTGCTGGAGCGCGTGGTCGAGGCCTTCGGCGACGATGTGCTCGAGACCGTGATCGGACGCACTGTGAAGTTCCCCGACGCGTCGGTGTCCGGGGTGCCCATCACCGAGTTCGCGCCGGAGCATGCCGCCGCTCAGGCGTACCTGCGACTGGCTCGGGAGCTGGTCGCCCGTGGCGCCGTCGCGTAGCGAGGAAGTCGCCGATCCCTCGACAGGCTCAGGGATCGAGTCTGCGGATGCGGCCCCTGAACCCGTCGAAGGGTTCCGCGTCTCGCTGACGAACTTCGACGGGCCGTTCGACCTGCTGCTGAACCTCATCTCGAAGCACGAGATGGACATCACCGAGGTGTCGCTCAGCGCCGTGACGAACGAGTTCATCTCGTACCTGAAGGAGCTCGAGGCCGACGAGGAGCTGGATCAGGCATCCGAATTCCTCGTCGTCGCGGCGACTCTGCTCGACATGAAGGTCGCCGGGCTCCTGCCGCAGGGCGAGCTCGTCGATGCCGAAGCCGTCGCGCTGCTCGAGGCTCGCGACCTGCTGTTCGCGCGGTTGCTGCAGTACCGGGCTTTCAAAGAGGTCTCGGCGTGGTTCGCGCGGTGCCTGCAACGCGAAGACCGTCGCCACACCCGCGCCGTCCGACTCGACGAGAAGCACCGACGCCAGACGCCGGAACTGGTCTGGACGCTCAGCGCCGATGACTTCGCGGCCCTCGCCCTCCTCGCGTTCGCGCCCAAGGAGATCCCGACCGTCGGCTTCGACCACCTGCACGCACCGCTGGTCAGCATCCGCGAGCAGGCCGCGATCGTCGTCACTCTGCTCCGCACCAGCGAGTCGCTGACGTTCCGCGAGCTCGTCGCCGGCACCGCAGAGCCCGGCATCGTCGTCGCACGGTTCATCTCGGTGCTCGAGCTGTACCGTCACGCCGCACTGTCCTTCGAACAACTGGAACCGCTCGGCGAGCTCACGCTGCGCTGGGCCGCCGACTCCTGGTCGGACGAGACACTGGCGAGCCTGGGAGCCGACTATGACCGATGACACTTCGACGGGCTCAGCGACCGCCGTGCTCGAGACTCCACTCACCGAGAAGCTCGAAGCCATCCTCCTGATCATCGACGAGCCGCTCGGCCTCGTCGCCCTCGCCGCGGCTGTCGGTGCACCGGTGCCAGCCGTGCGCCAGGCGATCGAGACGCTCGTCGACGACTACGACGGCAACGGCCCCGGCCCCCGTCGAGGATTCGAGCTGCGCGAGGTCGGCGGAGGGTGGCGGCTGTACGTGCGCGAAGACCATGACGACCTCGTCGCGGAGTTCGTCGGCGGACAGGCGCCTGCTCGGCTCTCGCAGGCGGCGCTCGAGACTCTCGCGGTCATCGCCTACAAGCAGCCGGTCACGCGGAGCCAGGTGGCATCCATCCGCGCGGTGAACGTCGACTCCGTCGTGCGCACGCTGCTCGCGCGCGGACTCATCACCGAACTGTTCGCCGACTCCGAGACCGGCGCCATCAATTACGGCACCACGGACGCACTGCTGCAGAACCTCGGCATCAACTCGCTCGACGAGCTGCCGCCGATCTCGCCGCTGCTCGACGACGGTGCAGAAGGATTCGACGAAGGAACCATCCGATGACCCATTCGACAAGCTCAGGGACCGACGCAGGACCAGAAGGCGTCCGCCTGCAGAAGGTCCTCGCCGCCGCCGGCGTGGCATCGCGCCGCGTGGTCGAGCAGTACATCGTCGAAGGACGCATCCGCGTCAACGGCGAAGTCGTCCAAGAGCTCGGCCGCCGCATCGACCCCGAGAACGACCTCGTCGACGTCGACGGCACGGCGATCCAGCTCGACGTCTCGAAGCGCTACGTGATGCTGAACAAGCCCACCGGCGTCGTCAGCACGATGAAGGACGAGAACGGACGCCCCGACCTGCGCCGGTTCACGAAGGAGTACGAGGAGCGGCTGTACAACGTCGGGCGACTGGATGCCGAGACCAGCGGACTGCTCATCCTCACGAACGACGGCGAGCTCGCCCACGTGCTCGCCCACCCGTCGTTCGGGGTCACCAAGGTGTACATCGCCAAGGTCGAGGGAATCGTCACGGCTCAGACGATCGCCAAGCTCACCACGGGCTTCGATCTGGATGACGGCTTCATCCAAGCGGACAAAGCGCGACTGCTGGACGCTTCCCGCGGGGCCAGCCTCGTCGAGCTCACTCTGCACTCCGGACGCAACCGGATCGTGCGCCGGATGCTCGCCGAGGTGGGGCATCCCGTCACCGAACTCGTGCGCCGTCAGTTCGGTCCTCTCCACCTGGGAACCCTCCCGGCGGGGAAGAGCAGAGAACTGACTAAAATCGAACGTGGTGCGCTTCTGACTCTCGCGCGCCACGATGCCCCTGCGGACGCTACGCCGGGAGACGCCCAGGAGACCGAGTGAGCGACACCGCCAGAACCCATGGCAACGGCAACGCGCCGCGCCTCTCGGGGACCGTGCGCATCGTCGGTGCCGGGCTCCTCGGAGCGAGCATCGGGCATGCGCTGCGCGCCAAGGGAATCGACGTCGTCCTCGCCGACACGTCGCCCGCTCAGCTGCGTCTGGCGATCGACTACGGCGCAGGACGCGCTGCCCGCGAGGACGACGCCCCGTCGCTGATCGTCGTCTCGGTTCCGCCGGACGTGACCGCCGACGTCATCGAGGCGGAGCTCGCGAAGCACCCGGATGCTGTCGTCACGGATGTCGCGAGCGTGAAGCTCGAGCCGTTCCGTGCGCTCAAGGATCGCGGCGTCGACCTCACGCGCTACATCGGGTCGCATCCGCTCGCCGGTCGTGAGCGCGGGGGAGCGATCTCGGCCCGCGCCGATCTGTTCATCGGGCGCCCCTGGGTCGTCTGCCGCGACGAGGAGACCCGCGCAGCGGATCTTGCTCTCGTCGAAGACCTCGCCCTCGACGTCGGTGCCATGCCGCTCGAGATGACGCCGGAGGAGCACGACCGCTCGGTGGCGCTCACCTCGCACGTTCCGCAGGTCGTCGCCAGTCTTCTCGCCGCACGCCTCGCGATGGCCGACGAGGACGCGCTGCGGCTCGCCGGACAAGGCGTCCGCGACACCACCCGCATCGCGGCATCCGCCCCCGAACTGTGGGTGCAGATCCTCGGGGCCAACGCCGATCCCGTCGTCGAAGTGCTCGACGCCCTCGCCGCGGACCTCAAGACCGTGTCGGACGCGCTTCGCGCCCCCGACGCGCCCGGCGCGCGTCGAGCAGTCGCCGAGACGATCAGACAGGGCAACGACGGCGTCGAGCGACTCCCAGGCAAGCACGGCCAGAACCGCAAGTTCGAGCAGCTCGTCGTCATGGTGGACGACACCGCCGGCCAGCTCGGACGTCTGTTCGGCGAGCTGGGCGAGCTGGGTGTGAACGTAGAGGATCTGCGCCTGGAGCATTCGCCGGGCGCGCAGTTCGGCCTCGCCGAGATCAGTGTGGCCCCCGCCGCTCTGCTCGGCGCGGTGGAGGGACTGCAGGAGCGCGGATGGCGGATTGCAGGAGCGACCAATGAGTAGCACTTCGACAGGCTCAGCACAGGTGAACTTGCCCGGAGCGGGCAAGTTCATCGCCATCGACGGCCCCGCAGGTTCCGGCAAGTCGAGCGTGTCAGCGGCGATCGCCCGGCAGCGCGGCTACGGCCTCCTCGACACCGGTGCCGCATACCGTGCGCTCGCGTGGCACGTCCTCGAGCGCGGCGACGACACCGATGACTCGCAGGCCGTTCTGGCCGCGGCATCCGAATTCGATCTGCGTCTCGGTCTCGACCCCGACGACCGCACCGTCGGCATCGGCGAGACGGACATCACGGCGGCGATCCGCGAGCCGCGCGTCTCCGGCGCCGTCAGCGGTGTCGCCCGCGTGCCCGCCGTCCGCGAGCAGGTCAACATCTTCTTCCGGTCTCTCGTCGCGCACGCGCCCCACCCGGCCGTCGTCGTCGAGGGGCGCGACATCACCACCGTCGTCGCCCCTGATGCACCGGTCCGCATCCTCCTCACCGCTGCGCCCGAGGTGCGCGCGGCCAGGCGAGCCGGTGAGCTCGCCGGAGAGAACGCTGCGGAGGTGGCAGCAGCACTGCACAAGCGCGATGCCTCCGACAGCGCCGTCGTCGACTTCCTGAACGCCGCAGAAGGCGTCGAGGTCGTCGACACCACCCACCTCGATTTCCCACAGACCATCGACGCCGTACTCGCGGTGATCGACCGAAAGCAAGGAGCGGAACATGGCCGCTGACGAAGAATACGAAGGTGGCCCCGACCACCTCGCCGAGAAGATGGATGAGCTCGACGAGCAGCTCGCCGAACAGCGCGCTGAGGCCCTGCGCGCCGGTCTCGCCGACTACGACCTCGATGAGGAAGACGCTCAGCTCCTCGCGGGCCTCAGCCGCGCAGAGGGCGGTGTCGAGTTCCTTCCCGCCCTCCCCGTCGTCGCGATCGTCGGGCGCCCGAACGTCGGCAAGTCCGCGCTGGTGAACCGCATCCTCGGCCGCCGCGAGGCCGTCGTCGAGGACACCCCCGGCGTCACCCGCGACCGCGTGACCTACAAGGCGGAGTGGAACGACCGGCGGTTCTCGCTCGTCGACACCGGCGGGTGGGAGCCGGATGCCAAGGGCATCGACCGCTCCGTCGCAGCGCAGGCCGAGATCGCCATCGACCTGTGCGACGTCGTGCTGTTCGTCGTCGACGCGATGGTGGGCGCCACGTCCACCGACGAGCACGTCGTGCGGTTGCTGCGCAAGAGCGGCAAGCCGGTGTTCCTCGTCGCGAACAAGATCGACGACACGCGCCAGGAGCCTGAGTCCGCGGCCCTGTGGAACCTCGGTCTCGGCCAGCCGTACCCGACCTCGGCCGTCCACGGCCGCGGTGTCGCCGACCTGCTCGACGCCGTGCTCGAGAAGCTGCCCAGCATCTCGGCCGTCGCGAAGTACGAGATCGGCGGACCGCGCCGCGTCGCGATCCTCGGTCGCCCGAACGTCGGCAAGTCGTCGCTTCTGAACAAGGCCGCAGGTGAAGAGCGCGTCGTTGTCAACGACCTCGCCGGCACGACTCGCGACCCGGTGGACGAGGTCGTCGAGCTCGGTGGCAAGCTGTGGCGTCTGATCGACACCGCCGGCATCCGCCGCCGCGTGCACCTGCAGCAGGGCGCGGACTTCTACGCGTCGCTGCGCACCTCGGCCGCCCTCGAGAAGGCCGAGGTCGCCGTCGTCGTGCTCGACGTGTCGCAGCCGCTCAGCGAGCAGGACGTGCGCATCATCGACCTCGTGCTCGAGTCCGGTCGTTCACTCGTCCTCGCCTTCAACAAGTGGGACCGCCTGAGCGACACCGACCTCGAGAACCAGGACCGCCGCCGGTACCTGGAACGCGAGATCGAGCAGGATCTCGCGCACGTGAGCTGGGCGCCTCGGGTGAACATCTCCGCCAAGACCGGCCGTCACCTCGACAAGCTCGTCCCCGCGCTGGAGACGGCTCTGGAGAACTGGGATCGCCGCATCCCGACCGGCAAGTTCAACGCGTTCATCTCCGAGCTCGTCGCCGAGCACCCGCACCCGCTGCGCGGTGGCAAGCAGCCGCGCATCCTGTTCGGCACGCAGGCGTCGACGCGTCCGCCGACGTTCGTGCTGTTCACGACCGGATTCCTCGACCCCGGC
Source organism: Microbacterium sp. Bi121 (assembly GCF_918698005.1). Classification (GTDB taxonomy): domain Bacteria; phylum Actinomycetota; class Actinomycetes; order Actinomycetales; family Microbacteriaceae; genus Microbacterium. The sequence continues at coordinate 376,645 of NZ_CAKKLJ010000004.1, read as the reverse complement.
TACCGCCGGTACATCCAGCGCCGTCTGCGCGAGCTGTACGAGTTCGAGGGCACGCCGATCGTCATCAACATGCGTGTGCGGGAGAAGCGCCAGCGCTGAGTCAGCTCGTCGTCAACGCGTCCTGGATGCTCGGGCTGAGCCCGGGCGGGACGTCGACCTCGACCGCAAGCGCGTGCAGTGCTCGACTGAAGTAGTTGCGCACCGATGCCGCAAGGGCGATGTCCACGATCTCGCGATCGGTGAATCCGACCTCGCGCAGGCGGAGGCTGTCGGCGTCCGTCATGGATGCCGAATCGCGGCTGAGCTTCGCCGCGAAGTCCATCAGGGCCATCTCGGCGTCGCTGAGCCGCGCGTCGTGATAGTCGCGGAGGATCCGTTCCAGCTGCTCCTCGTCGAACAGCTTCAGCGACTTGCGCGCGTGCGCGTATCGGCATGACTGCGAGCCGATCGCGTCCGCGGCGGCAAGAGTGGCGAGCTCGTACCGGCGGACTCCGAGCTGCGAGACGATCGTGCGCACCAACTGCTGGAAGGCGCGGAACGCATCAGGGTTCACCGCCATCATGCGGGTGTGGCTGGGCACGTAGCCGAGCTCGGCGATCTCGGAGGCATACAGATCGGCGACGGCCTCATCGGCGTCATCCGGGGTGGTGATGATGGACATGGCAGGTCTCCTTGGATCAGGTGGTCACACGAACGGCGACGCCAACCCGTGCTGCAGCGCATACAGGCTCGCGCCCACCCTGTTGCTCGCGCCGATCTTGGCGTACGTGCGCTCGACGTGGTTGCGCACGGTCTTCTCGCTCAGCACGAGCTTGTCGGCGATCTGCCGGTTGCTGAGCCCACGGGCCACGTGCGCCAGCACCTCGCGTTCGCGCAGAGTGAGGCCGTCGTCGTCGCGAACTCGAGGGGTGTGGCGCCCTGCGACGACGCTCAGCAGGGCCTCGGTGTACTCCGGGTCGAGCTGACCGTGTGCACTGCGGCCACGCATCCGCTCTGCGGCTGAGGCTGCATCCAGCGCTTCGCGGTACGGGCGCGGCTCGAGCGCTGATTGGTAGGCGACAGCGACCGCCAGGATGCGCTCGCCCGGGCCGAGCGAGGCACCCGGCATACCCAGCGGGTAGCCGCTGCCGTCGAGATGCTCGTGGTGGGCGCGGGCATAGGTCCGCTCCCGCTCGAGGCCGGAGATCCGTGACAGCACCCGGTCGGTGAGGTACGGGTGCATCCGTACCCGTTCCCACTCCGACGCAGTGAGATCACCGGGCTTGGACCAGATCTGGCTCGAGACGCCGAGCCGGCCGATGTCGTGCAGATGCCCGGCCCGGCGCAGGGCGCGCACCTCGTCGGCCTCCATCCCGAGCTGTGCGCCGACGTCTGCAGCGAGCGCGGCGACGGCTCGCGAATGCCCGAGCGCGAAGGGACACTTCAGGTCGGCGAAGTCCCCGATCGCGCTCACCAGCCGGTCTAGGCCGTCCTGGTCCAGCCGCGTCTCAGCATCCGGTGCCTCGGCGATCGCCGCAGACCAGACATCGCCATCCGCAGCCTCGGCGAACACCGGCGCCGGGTCGCTGACCACCGCGTCGACGACGGCGGGGTCGAAGTGTCCGCCACTGCGGGCTCCCATCATCGTGACGGCGGCGTCGATGCCGTACATCCGCTGATGGACCTCGGCGACATCCGCGACCTGTGCGATGCGCATCTCGATGGGGATCTCGTCGCCCGGGCAGCCGCGGGGGAGGCCGGCGCCATCGAAACGCTCGAAGGTGAACTCCACGGCCCGTGCCACATCGATCGGCAGTCCCAGGTGGACGGCGAGTTCGGCGGCGGACGCGCAGTGCGAGTGCATGAGAGCCCCGAGCTGTCCGCGGGCGTCGCGGAGCATCTCCCCGATCATCAGCATCCGCCTGGTCGTCGGCTCCCCGCGAGCGACGTTGCCGAAGAGGAAGCGTATGAACGGCATCCCGACCCAGTCGACCGAGTACGCGTCATGACGGACGGCGATGTCGTCGCCGAACCACCGTGCGTACTCCTCAGAGTCGGCATTGCAGCCGATCCACATGATCAATGCCGTGTAGTACGTCGTGGCGCGCTGGGCGCTGCTCAGACCGAGCCGATCGGCCAGCCGGCAGGCGATGATCGCCGTGCGGAGCATGTGTTCCGCGGGTTGCCCGAGCCCGAGGTCGATCGCCACCGAGAGCCCTGCCAGGACCTCGATTCGGCGCGGCAGGACTCCCCGCCTCTGCTGCGCCGTCGGGTCCATTTCTCCAGTGTGCTCTCGATCAGTTCCGAACGGCAGTGCTCGTGAGAACGGGGGAGAAGCTTGCCCGCCCGACGAAGAAGATGCCGCGCTGAGGGAGCCAGAAGTCGGCCAGGTGGGTCTGCTCGGGCAGCGGCCCGATGCGACCCAGATCCTCGCCGTCGAGCAAGGCCCGCCCGCCGATCACGCGCCACACCTGCTGAGGTGCGGCCTTGTAGAGCGGGCCGTTCGGCGTGTTGCCGTGCAGCTTCGTGCGCCCGATCCCCAGGAATGCCGCCGCCATCGGACCCATCGAGGCGAGCACCGCGTCGCTGTTCCAGGCGCCGTCGGGCATGGCCCCGCCGGCCGCGCTCATCATGCGCGTCGCCGGCGTGCTGGCGAGGTTCATCCGCCACGACAGCCGGTCGCCCATCTTCACCTCGCAGGTCCAGTCATCGGGCCAGGCCATGTCGATGGCCGGCACGTGCTCACCCGGCGCCACGGATCCGAAATACCGGGGACAGCTCAATTCAGGCTCGACCGTGGTGAAGATCTCCCACCTGCCGTCCGGGGCACGGTGCCAGATCGCCCGGTACGCCGGGCCGACCGATGTCGCGACGAAAGCCCGGAGCGCGAGGTAGTGGTCGCTGGCGTACGGCAGTCCCATGACGCCGTACCCGGTGAATCGTTCATCGGTGCCCTCGATCAGTCGTGGTTCGGCCTCCTGTGCGGCGGTGGCCGCGCGGGGTGTGGTGTTCATGAGTCCAGCGTGCGCGCGGTGGGCGAGCCTCGCCTGAGGCATCCGCCTCAACTGTGCGGCTGGTTGCCGAAGTGCGGTCCGAGTGGTGCAATGGAGGGTGGATGCCTCAACCACGTCGCATCCATCAACGCTGCCCACAAGGCCTGCCGAAAGAGGATGCAATGTCGCACACCCTGCCCCTTCCCGATTTCTCCCACGAGCGGGTGGAGGTGACCACCGGCAGGCGAAGCGGATTGTTCATCGCCGTCGCCCTGCACTCCTCCGTGCTCGGCTCGGCTCTGGGCGGCGCCCGGCTGTGGACGTACCCGCACTGGAGCGACGCGCTCGGCGATGCCCTGCGTCTTTCGGCAGCGATGACCCTGAAGAACGCGACTGCCGGTCTCGATGCCGGCGGCGGGAAGTCGGTCATCGGGCTGGAGGAGGGGACGGTGCTCGACGCCGAGCGTCGCCGTGATGCCTTCCTCGACCTCGGCGATGTCGTCGAATCGTTCGGCGGCTCGTACCGCACGGCCGAGGATGTCGGATCGACCATGAACGACATGGCTGTCGTGGGTGAGCGCACGGCGCATGTCGTCGGACTTCCGGATTCCACTGGTGGCTCCGGCGAACCGGCGGGCCCCACGAGCCTCGGCGTCTACGAGTCGCTGCGCGCCGTTCTCGAGCGCACCACAGGAACAGCGGATGTCGCCGGTCGCCGCATCACCATCTCGGGCCTCGGCCAGGTCGGTGGGCGCCTCGCGATCCGCCTGTCCACCGAGGGCGCGATTCTCACCGTCACTGATGTGAACCCCGCACGCCGCCACCTCGCCGGCGAGCTCGGTGCGACCTGGGCGGAGCCCGGATCCGAGCACCTGGTCGCCTCCGACGTCTTCGTCCCAGCCGGCATCGGCGGGCTGCTCACGGACGATGTGATCGATGCTCTCGACACCCGTGCGGTGTGCGGCCCCGCGAACAACCCCCTCGCGTCGCACAGCGGCGCGGACCGGCTCGCTGCCCGTGGCATCCTGTACGCACCCGACTTCGTCGTCAACGCGGGTGGCGTCATCTACCTCGACCTCGAGGCGAAGCAGCAGGGCGCGCGCGAGGAGATCATGGGTCGTGTCGCCGAGATCGGTGACACGGTGCGCCGGATCCTCTCCGACGCGGAGGAGCGGGGGATCACCCCGCTGGCCGCTGCCGAGGAGCTCGCGGCCGAGCGCCTGCGCGCCGGAGCGCCGGCCTTGGCCGTCTAGACCAGTCCGGTCAGACCCCGTAGACGTCGCGCACGCGATCGCGCAGCTGGTGGGAGCAGGCGGTCACCGCCTGCTCCCATGTCAGGTTCGCACCGTCCTGGGCGTTATCGGAGACGGCCTTCCAGATGCGGATCGGAACATCGAACTGCGCGGCGACCCACGCGTACGCGAACGACTCCATGTCGACCAGGCGGCCGCCGAGAGACAGGATGAGCTGCACCGCCTCCGCGTCGTCGATGAAGCTGTCGCCGGTTGCGATCGAGACGTCGCCCTCACCGAGCTGCATGCGCTGCGGCATGGAGACGTGCTCGCCGCGGACGCCCTCTTCGTTGATGACATCGTGCTGGAACGCCCAGTGGACCTCGTGCACGCCGGAGTCGATGGTCTCGTCGAGCGCGCCAGCGGTGCCGACCACGAGGATCTCGTCGTAGGTGCCGGCGTCGAGCGCGCGGGTCAGCGCGTAGGTGGCCTTGAGCTTGCCTGGCCCGGTGACGAGGCGTTCGAACCCGGGGAGGTTCTCGGGGAAGGCGACGAGTTCGGATTCGAGGGCGGCGACGAGGAGTTTCACGGCTCCATTCTCCCAGAGCCCCGCGCCTCCCGCGGGTCGTTGAGCGAGCCCACCTGCGGGTCGTTGAGCGAGCGCAGCGAGACGAAACGCGTTGAGCGAGCGTCAGCGAGTCGAAACGATCCCCGGCTCCCGAAACGAACCGCAACGCACGACCCCGATTTCCGGATGCTGTGAAAGGCTGGACCCGTGACGATCGTGCCCCCGGAACCAGGAGAGCCGCGGCGCCCGCTCGGGCCGCGCGACCCCGGTGACGCCTGGGTCGTCGCCGAGACGGGGGAGCGGTACTGGGGGCGTTTCGGTGCCGCGGGTCTTCTCGCCGTAGATGCTGAGCGCGGAATCCTGCTGCAGCACCGCGTCAGCTGGAGTCATTTCGGTGGCACGTGGGGTCTCCCAGGAGGGGCGCTGCACGAAGGCGAGTCCGCCGTCGACGGTGCGATCCGCGAGGCGACCGAGGAGGCCGGCATTCCGGACGGTGCCGTACGCGTGCGGTTCACGAGCATCTACGACATCGAGATCTGGTCGTACACGACGGTCGTCGCCGATGTGGTGGAGCCGTTCGAACCCGTGATCAGCGATCCGGAGAGCGTCGCCCTGGAGTGGGTGCCGTTCGAGGAGGTCGACGATCGTCCGCTGCATCCGGGGTTCGCCGACGCGTGGCCGCGTCTGCGCGAGCGCCTCACGCCCTCTCTCGGTTAGTCCCGCCCGCGCAGTCTGTCGATGTCGCGGCGCTCTCGCTTGGTCGGACGACCGGCGCCGCGGTCACGGACGCCGAGCGCCGCGATCGGCTCGCGCACCGGTGTGCGGTCTTCGTAGGCGAGCGCGGCGACGGGTGCACCGACGCGCTTCGTGAGCGTCTGACGGACGATGAGGATGCGATCGAATCCGCTGATCCGCACTCGTACCTCGTCGCCGGGCTTGACGGTCTGCGCAGCCTTGATCTTGTCGCCGTTCACGCGTACATGCCCTGCGCGGCATGCGGTGGTCGCCGCCGAGCGCGTCTTGTAGATGCGGATCGCCCACAGCCAGCTGTCCACTCGCACTGGGGAGGTCATCAGCTGCCCGGTCATGCGGCGCTCCGCGTGCGCAGCGCCACCAAGGCGCCCGCGACGATGAGGCCCTGGCCGAGTGTGTAGGTGAGCATGACGAGGGGGCTGGTCCAGTCGGGCATCATGTCGCTCATGAACAGCCGGAACGCGAGCACGGTGTCGCTGATGAGGAAGAAGACGCCGCCCGTCACGACGAGCGGGTGGCAGCGGGCCGCGAACGCTGCGGTGCCACCGAGCACGAGGCCGTACGCGGCGACGGCGGGGAGCAAAGAGCCGGTGTGCGGTCCGAGCACGATGATCATTCCGACCCACCAGGCGGCGTAGACGAGCGCCCACCACGGCAACCGCCGAACGCGCAATACGCGGGCGAACAGGACGATGTACGCGACGTGGGCGAGGCCGAAGAAGAGCAGCATGAGGGGCAGCTCCGGGCCGCCGGGGAAGAACGCACCGGCTCCGTCACCGAGCCACGACAGGGCGATCGCCGCGAGCAGCAGGGCGATTGCGACGACGGGGCGCAGACGCAGCGAGACGAGCACGGGGATCGCGAGCAGCGGCATGAGCCACAGCTTGGTCGGATTCGCTATATCGCTGCCCATGGCGAGGGCCGCGACGTGGATGATCGACATCGCGATGTAGGGCAGGAATGCCCAGGGGAGGAGCGTTTTCAGCGGGGTGCTGCGCGGCATCCCACCATCGTATGGGTGCGCCTCTCAGGCGACCTCGAGACTCACGAGCGGACGGTCGGGCTTGGGGCCGTCGATCTTCGTGAAGCCGGCAGCGAGGAACGTCGACAAGGCGCCGTGGAACAAATCGTTGACGCGGACATCGGTCTTCGCCGTGTCGATCGGATAGCCCTCGATCACCCGCGCGCCGGCGGTTCGCGCGTACTCGATCGACGCTTGGAGGAGCGCGGCGTTCAGCCCCTGCCCTCGGTGCTCCTTGCGGACCACGAAGCAGCTGATCGCCCAGACGCTGTCGTCGTCGAGGGACTCGCGGGTGGTGGCCACGATGTTTCGGGTTCGGGCGAGGCGCCGTTGCGAGAGCCGTGGCCCGACACGGACCCAGCCGGCGGCTTCGCCGTCGATGTACGCCACAATGCCTGGAGGGCGGGCGGAGACGACCTCGTGCTGGAACATCGCGGTGCGCTGATCGAGGTCGGTCGTCTCCCATTCTTTGTTCGTGAGAACTGGCCAGACGCACTGGCAGCTGCGACCATCTCCACCGCCGCTCAGTGCGTGCTGGATGTCGTCCCAGACCTCAGGGCTTGCAAGCGCGGTGGTGATCGTAGGCATGTGCGGCAGGTTACGCCGAGGCGCGGACACGGGCAAGGCTTCTGGTTCGCGAACGCATCGCGGTGCGGCTAAGATAGGGGAGTTGCCTGCGCGAGAGCGCACGACAACGGGCTGTGGCGCAGCTTGGTAGCGCACTTGACTGGGGGTCAAGGGGTCGCAGGTTCAAATCCTGTCAGCCCGACCGAAGGGAAAATACCTGATCAGAAGATATTTTCGAGAGGTCGTGAGATCGGTGTTCGTGCCGGTCTTGTACCCAAAATTGTACCCGTTGAACCCCTTGACTCGACATGGTCAAGGGGTTCAGGCGTTTCTAGCTGCTCATCCCGGCCTCCCGAAAGTGCTCGTTCATCCGTGTCGCAGCACTCTGCAACGCGCTGTTGTCAGTGTGCAGGTACGCACGCGTCGTCTCTACCGATGCATGTCCGAGGATGTCGCTCACAACGTGGATAGGAATGCCGGCATTCGCGAACCATGTTGCGCCTGCATGTCGGAGATCGTGACGGCGCAACCCTCGCAATCCCAAAGATGCAACCAGTTCGTCCCAATCGGTTGCGTCACGCAATGCAGCGGTGGTGATGACACCACCGCGTGGGCCGCGCAACAGCGGCAGGTTGCGCGACCGTCGTGTCGTGAGCCTGCGCAGCATGGGTTCGAGCGGTTCGATGATCGGCACGCGGCGGGCGCGACGACCCTTCGGAGGCTTGATGCTCAGGCCGCCGGCGCCGGGGAAGCACTGCCGTTCGATCGTGACGACCTTGCTCGCCCAGTCGACGTCGCTGACGAGGAGCCCGCCTACTTCAGAGCTACGTGCGGCCAGAAATGCGCTGAGCATGACATGGTCGCCATAGCTTGTGTGGATCTGTTCGCAGGCCTCAGCGATTCGTGCGACATCATCGGGACCTGGAATCAACTTCGTGTGTGGAAGCTCCAGGTTCGTGCGGTAGCGCCTGTCGGCGCGGTCACGCGCAGGATTGCGAACGACGAGATCATCGCGCACCGCTTCATCGAGCACCCGTGTCAGTGCGGCGATCGTGTTCTTGAGCGTGGAGAGGGAATGCGTCGTCTCCCAGCTGTCGATCGCTCGGTCGACGAGCCCCGTCGTGATGTCGCGAAGACGGGTGTGGCCCAGCGTGGGGAGAACCCTGAGCCGGAGTCCGGCTCGGTATCCAGCTGCAGTCGAGGTCGGATCGACACCGCGAAGGAATCGGTCGCCGATTGAACGCGCGTAGTCGCTCAGACTGATGAACGGATCGATGGTTCGGTTCGAGTTCGTGCGCATGAGCTCGAAGAACTCCTGGGCAGCGATGTCATCATCGACCGTGACGGAGCGGCTTCGGCGCTCCCGCGATAGCGGATCGGTCCAGCGGATCCGGGCGAGGATCCGAGAACCGCGAAGGGTGTCGAGGTGGAGGGGAACTCCGAACGGTGGCAAAACGGAATGATGAACAGTCATCCCACCGAGAATCTCCCCACATCACGGTAGAACACAATCGGCCGACATGAGCAGAGTGCGACCGTTGACGCTACGTGGCGTCTCTGTGCCTGCCGCAGGGTGACGGTACGCTTGAAGCGCAGGTGTTGCAAACATGAAGCGCGCTTCGAGAGATACAAGCAAGTTCGGATCGTGCCAGCTTGTCACGGCCCAATCTGGGCACAACGGCGTGGGAAAGTGAGACCGAACAATGCACGGAGCGAATCGTCTCACTGTCGAGGAACTTCGTGACATCGTTCAAGACGCTCATCTGAACTTTCTCCTAGGCGCTGGCGCTTCAGCAGACTTACTCAAGCCGCTCGGAGCGGTCGAAGAGTGGCTCACACAGCTCTCGCGAGACGAAACGACCGCAAGAAGCCGAGTTGATCGCGTGCGAGCCTCGGTGTATGCATACTTTTTCGAGGGGGTCATTGCTCCCAACCGGAGCATCGTTGCTGAGGACTCGGATGCAGCCGCCGTGTTGCAGTCCTACAGAAAGTTCCTCCGGACGGTAAATACGCTGCTTGTCCGCCGCCGGAGCTCGATCCTCGACAAGCAGGTCAACCTCTTCACAACTAACGTGGACGTGGCAGTAGAAGTCGCTGCAGAGGAACTCCAACTCGAACTCAATGATGGATTCTCAGGACGATACCTGCCGCTGTTCAGCACCAGTAATTTCGGCACGGTAAAGTCACGGCGCAGCCTTCAATATGACAACCTCTCTGAGGTTCCCGCTTTCAACCTGTTGAAGCTTCACGGCTCGACTAGCTGGACGACTCGCGCCCTGGGCTCCGGCGGTGAGTCGAAGAGCCTCATCACCTTTGACCCCGACACGGAACGCCTCGACATCATCGAGGGAGAACTCTCCAACGCGATCGAAGCCCTCTACGAAATCGACAGCGACACCGACATCGACGCTCTCCTGACCGCCACGAGCGATCCCGATGACGAAGATGACACGCTGGCCTACTTCATGGCGGCGTATGAAGAGCTTGCGATCGTCAACCCGAACAAGGACAAGTTCAGCGTGACTGTGCTGAATCAGAACTATTACGACCTGCTCCGGCTCTTCTCGAACAGCTTGGAGAAGGAGAACAGCGTCCTGTTCATCATCGGATTCTCGTGTCGGGACGAACATATCCGGGAACTCATCATAAGAGCCGCCCGAAGCAACCCGACTCTTCAGATCATCGCCTTCGCCTACCTGCCCGGCGAGGTGCAAGCGTTGAAAGACCGACTCGACGCCGATCTCGCCTCGAACGGCAACATACTCGTTGTCGGCCCTCCGGAAGCGGACGACGAAGCTAAACAGGACAAGTACTCTCTACGCCGGATCACCGAGATCTTCTTCGAACCCCTTCTGCCCAAGCCTCCTCGCAGGCCCGACAGCATCGTGGATGTTCGCCTAAAGCTTGCCCAATCTCTGGATCTTGACGACGATGAGTAGCGCCATCGACGCGCAAGAGCTTTCAGTATTCAAGATCGGCAGCGTCGTCGAAGTCAGCGGCCGAACCGTTCGAATCCGTGTTGACAAGTCGAAGAACGGCTCTCACCTCCTCTATCAAGGGAAGATCCTCAGAAATGTCTCGGTAGGCGGATACGTCAAGATTGCAAAGGGCTTCTACGACATCATCGCGAAAGTCGATGGCGAAGCCGTCTCCGAAGACAACGAAGCTCGTTCGCCCTACGGCAGCAAACGTTCGCACGTCGACCGGGTGCTGACAGTCAGCCTGCTCGGTTTTTTTGACTCAAAAGGCAAGTTCCAACGAGGTGTGCGCGAGCTGCCCCTCATCAACAACGACTGCTTCGTCCTGAGCCAGGAGGAGTTCGACGAAATACACAGCTTTGTCAGTGGCAACGACGTCGCACTCACCATCGGAACACTCGCCATGGAGAAGGGCCAACACGTTAACATCGGTGTCGACGCCGTCTTCGCCAGCCACATCGGGATCTTTGGGAACACCGGTAGCGGCAAGTCATACACTCTCGCGACGATCTACCACCAGCTTTTCGAGCGCTACAAGGACTCCGCAGAGTTCAAAAGGAATGCCGAGTTCGTGCTCATTGATTTCAACGGCGAGTATGTCAATAGTGCGGAGGTGACCGAAGACAACCGATCTACGTCTGTTATCACAGACAGTAGCTTGAAGCGCGAGTACAGACTTTCGACGCGGGGCAAAGGAAAAGACCGTCTACCGATATCTAAGGGGACGGCTGAAGATCCTGTCTTCTGGACGGTTCTCTTGGACGCTTCGGAGAAGACGCAAGCTCCGTTCATCCAGCGAACCCTCGAGAGTACCTTCTGGGACGACAAGCTCGAAGACGATGACGCGCTCAAACACGAGATCGCGTACATCGTCCACAATGCGATAAAGAACGGAGACTCCGCCCAGGATCGGGCGTCGATCAACCACTTCCTCAAGGAGGTAGCGCTCGCACTCGGCAAGAAGGTTCCTCGCGAGCTGACGGATTACACCGATCAACTACATGCGAAACTCGGCTACCACAACGTTGGGAAGACGTTTTACTACCGTGACGATCAAAAAGGCGACGTCTACGCGAACGATCCCCGCAACGACGGCTTTTTCCGAGAACTCACTTTCGCCAAGATCGAGAAACTGGATCTCCAATTCGGTCTGGTGAAGCACTTGAATCGCATCCGATTCAAGTTGATCGTCCAGTACTACAGTGATGTATTTCGCGGCTTCGCGAATCGCGAACATCTTGGGCCCGTCATCAAGCGACTTGAGACACGAATGCCGGCTATCAGAAAACTGCTTAAGGTGTCGGGCAAGGGACTGATTCGTAAGCCCCTGACGGTGATCTCGCTGCGTGATGTCAACCTTGACATGAAGAAGGTCATTCCTCTACTTCTGTGTCGCCAGCTTTACGACCGAAAGAAGAAGAAGTCTGGTCATGGGAAATTCTTGAACATCATCATTGATGAAGCACATAACATCCTCTCTACAACCTCAGCTAGAGAGAGCGAGAGCTGGAAGGACTACCGTCTCGAGACGTTCGAGGAGATCGTGAAGGAGGGGCGAAAATTTGGGGTCTTCCTTACAATCGCGAGTCAGCGGCCACACGACATTTCAGACACGATCGTCTCTCAGCTTCACAACTACTTTCTACACCGCCTCGTGAACAACCTCGACATACACGCCATCGAGAAGGCAGTCTCGTATCTCGATAAAGTCTCCTTCGAATCTCTGCCGATTCTTCCCACTGGCACGTGCATCCTGTCAGGCGTTTCAGCCCAAGTCCCCGTGGTCGTCGGCGTCTCGGCGCTAGCCCCGCACTTCGAGCCGAACAGTAAGACCATGACCTTGAACGACAAGTGGCACCCGATTGATGATAAGGACGCCTAAACCAAGAATCTTGGTTGCATCTGCCTTCGATTTGTGCCCGAGGTCAGGTGCATTCTCAACTCTCGAGCGCGCTCTTACGAGGATGGCCGGCTTCCGTCGCGGTGAACCGGGGTCGGATCTGCGCGCCGAGTCATCGCGCCTGCTGACTCAGGTGATGAGCGACATGCGAAGTCGTGGGCAGGGATTTTCTGAACTGGCCCGCATTCTGGACGTTCGCGCTCAGGACGTCCAAGATCTGATGCTTGGCATCGTCACGTTTGCGATTCAGGGCGACGGCGTGGTGCGGTCGCGGAGCACGGCTGGACTCCGAGACGCTTCACTCGCTTCCGTCACGGATCTCAACGCGCGGCGCGGATCACGCTGAGCGTCGCGTGGGGCGACGGGCAGATAGTGTGGGCTCCCAGTAGACCGGGCTCCGAGGTATCGGATGACCGCAAGGAACAAGGGAGGCGACTGGTGCGCATCGTCTCGTACCGTCAGGGGTCAGGTCGTCCGACACAGACCGCGCGCGGGAACTTGAACGAGCTGGTGATGCTGATGGAGGCGGCCGTCGCACTCGCTAACGTCGAGCGCTGGGTGCAGGAATCTGTGTCTGCCGCGGCTCGCGCGAAGACCGGCTCATCAATCCTGACGGACGCAATCAAGAATGCCGGCAAGCGCGACTCGTACGAGGTCTCTGTGGTTGACGGTTTCATGCGCCTCGGCGCCGTCAGCTTTGCGGCACATGGTTCGGAAGCAGTTTGGGAGCGTAGCTTTCCAACAGGGAAGAAGGGGCGGCCTTTATCGGTTGATGTCTGTCTTTTCAATGGCAAACGAAAAGAGGAAGCGCGAGTCGAGTTCGGGTTATACACCCTCAGCAAACTGAGGAGTGATGCGAAGAAGCTCGCGATAGATCTGTCAGCAGCGGAACCGCACGATGTCTCGAACTTCGTCATGCTCTGGCGGACGCGCGAATCGGGTGTCACTGCGACCGACAAGACTTGGCGAGACACCTGCATCAAGGACGCGGCGAGCGTGACCACGGCTGCTTTCGATGTCAAGATGGAAGTGGCGTCGGAGCAGGACATGTTTGTCGCCGGGAGCGCGGACCGGCGCAAGGTGCAGGTCGCACTCTTCTCGGTCGTTGTTCGAAATGCGCCGGGCGATCCGACTGCACCGGCTGGAGGCGCCATCGATCTGCCGCTCTGAGGGCCCATTCACCGTCCTTGACTTTCGCGCCAGGGCAGTCGCCACCGGCAAAGGGTGCTTGTCAGCCGAGCTGATCGCGATATCAATCGTCGCGGGCGGGGATGCGTTGCCAGCCGGGTGGAACGGTTCGTAGGTTCTGACCTGGGGTCCACGCTCGGACTTGGGAACGAACGAGCGCTCCCGGATGGGACTTGCCCCAACCCATCTCCCGGTACACGTCCTTTCCTGTGTTCTCAACCCAGATCAGCGATTTCCGCTCGGCGGTGAGCCAGTCCTGTAGGAAATGGGCGTCCATCAGGAGCTCGTTCTGGCCGACGTTGACTGAGTGCCGCAGAACAGCGATGAGTTGGCCGCTCGCGTCGGTCCACCCGTTACGGCCGTTCCAGTGGAGGATTCCTGGTGCGGGTCCAAAGAACTCAGGAGCGGGGGCATCGAACGAGATCGTTTCGAGGTTTCCTGGCGCGTACTCGTTCTCGCCGAGCAGCTCCCACGCTGCGGGTCGCGTCGGAACGGTGAGTGGGTCGGTCCAGTCGTGCTTCACGACACTCAGCGTCTCGCCGTGGTGGTGCCCGAACGGGTACTCGCCGACGTACCCGTTGTAGCTCGTGGGGAGCCGAGACATCCCAAGGCCGTTGATCAAGTCCCGTCCTTCGAGTTCGCCAAGGGCGGCGGGAAGATCGTCGGTGCTCACCACGTGGGTGTAGAGGTTGGTCCAGACCTGGTGGGTGCGCTTCGTGGTGTCGCCGGTGAGGTCCCAGCTGTATGAGCCCGACACAACGATGAAGGGGTGTCCGTCTCGTTCGGCGGAGGTGACGTCGATAGTGGGCAGGTCGGAGTCTTCAGCCACCCATTGAGCGTCAGTTCTCCCAATCTTCGCGTCCCAGTTGTAGACCGGCACCCAGGGGCGGGGCGCATCGCTCGCGGGTTCAAACTCGGTCACTGTGGGGTCGACCTGCCGGACGATGGAGGATTCGGGTCCAGGAACTGCCGGCGGAGGGGCTTCCCAGGAGTTTCTCTTCTTAGGTGCGTGGTCGGATAGATGCCCGACAAGCCGGTTGAGTGCGATCCACTGGTACTTCTTGCCGATCCGTTCGATCCACTTCGGCTTCCCGCGTCCCGGCCCGTACTTCCCCAGGACGTAGCCGTCGAAATTTGAATGCAGGCGGGGTTGGTATCCGAACCGGATGACCTCTGCGACCACCCACCGCGCGCCGGCTGCGACGTCAACACCTGGCCGATCAAGGAGCTCGTGCTTGAGCTGGTAGATGAAGAAGTCGTCGGCCGTGGTGGAGCGCACGAGCTTCGGGTAGTCGTTGTTGTCGTAAGGGGCAATGTCGTCTTCCGTTGGCCACGTCAGCGGCCAAGTGCTGCTGTAAGGGGGTCGGAAACGGTTGGGCGTGACGTCTGCGGGGAGCGCTCCGCGATCGTGTGCCGCTTCGAGGATGCAGCGTGCGGCGTCGCGAACGGCAGCGTTGGGGGTCAGGTCTGCGGAGGGTGCGAAGAATGCGGCCCAGACGATGCTGGCCGCTGCAGTCCAGTCCGCGCCGCTGCCGCTGGACAGCAGCGCCGAGTAGGAGACCTGAAGCGCGCGTTCGACGACCCACTCGTCGTCGACGATGCAGAATCGTTCGAGCAGGGCGGCGGATTGGTGAGGATGGCGCGCGAGCAGGCGGGCTGCGGCGATGGTGGCTGGCTCGCGAACGCGACGATCCGTCGCGCTAGTTGCCCACAGCAATGCGGTGACCCACAAGCGTGTGGTTTCCGCGCCGACCTGGTCGAGCGGTTTCTCACCTCCCCAGCGGATGAGACGGTCGACCGCTCCGCTGGTGCCGTGACTTGTGTGCAGCCATCCGGCCAGAAATTGATCACGGGCCGCCATGGTGAGTCCGCTGAGGAACTCGTGGAGGAAGTCGGCGTTGAGTGGGTGGCCAGGGCGAGCTGCGAGCCTGAATAGCATCGTGAGGCCCGCGTCGAAGGTCTCACGGCGGCGCAAAGCGTTGGTGATGATGCTGCCCGTGTCGGGAGTGATGGAGGACACAGCTCGCCAGGCCGTGCCGGCGATAACGGCAGCGTCGCGGGCGGCGGTGTCGGGGATCTCGACAGTGAAGGCGGTTAGCTCGAGCCCGAAGCGTTCGGCGACGACCACCGAGACCGCTTCGAGGAGTCCGACGTCGATGGTCGTATCGAGTCCGATGAGCTCTCCGAGGCGACCGGACAGCTGAGTGCGGACGCCATCCGCGTCGTTCACGTGCGCGAGAGCGTCGGAGACGATCAAGTGGTGGCCGATGCGCTCGAAGGTGATGGTGATGATGTCGGTGCCGTAAGGCCTGCTGTCCGGGATAACGTCTTCTTCGACAAGACCTTGCGCGATGAGTCCATCGAGCAGGGACTTCTCCACACTGCTATCGGACCAGATCGGGTTCAGCACCGCCTGCGCGGCGAGGCGGGTGAGCGGGGCGCCGTCCTGGTCTGCGATAGCGCCGGCCAGGTCGTGCATCGCTCGGTGAACGATCTGGTCGGACACTGATGCGTCGATGCGGTTGCTGACGGCCTCGTTCGCGTGGTCGAGGACCATTTTGGTGAGCTCGCCCAGTCCCATGTTGGCCTGGTCGAGCGAGAGGCGGCCATCGGATCGCAGCGCATCGCAGACTAACCGGAGGTAGAGCGGGTTATCGAACTCGCCGTGGATCGGTGGTGACGTCGGAGGCTCGAGGCCGTAGAACGCGGCGTATTCGCTGACCGCCTCGAACTCGACGCCTTCGAATCCCGTGTGTTCGAATCGGGGAATGGACATGCCGGGCGGGAGGACCTGGTTGACGTAGTGGGTGCGTGCGGTCAGCAGCAACCGAACGTGCGGGTATCTGCTGACGATGGAGATGAGGCGGTCGAGGTTGTCCCGCCAAACCGACCGGGGGCGGGTGTCGTTGAGCGCGTCGATGACGAGCAGGGTGGGTGCTCCTGCGGCGCGCGCGCTTTGGTCCAGGAGAGCGATGGTCTCCTCGCTGGTCAGGTCGGCTGGCATCTGGAGAACGTCGCGGAGGTGGGTGAGTGGGTCGTGGTCATTGAACCAGCGACCGTGCATCACGATGCTGGGCCGACCTTTCTGAAGGCGCCGGGTCGCGGCATCGAGGGCGAGGTAGGTCTTGCCGATGCCAGCGGGTCCGGTCATCAGCGCAACTTGCGAGCTGGCGAGCGTTCCGAGGGGGCTGATGAGGAGCTCGGTCGCAGTTGCGAGTTTCCCGCCCACGTCACGGAGAGCATCGACGGCTTCGGCCGGGAACTGGACCATGTATTCGCTCTGGTACTGCCTCCAACCCGGGGTGTCCCAGTTTTCGTGTGTGGCGTTCATCCGATCCACCTCGACGGCCTCCTGTTCCCTGACCACTGTGAAGGCGGCCTTCAGCGTCTTGCCGAGACCTCGGAACTCAGCGTCGGTCCGGGTGCGCTCCCAGGTCTTGAGGGCGTCGATGACGGTCGTGGCGGCGCTGCGCGCGGCGCCCAGGTCGGCGGCCGTTGCATCGTTTCCGGCGTGCTGCAGGCGTCGTGTCGCTTCCGTGAGCTCGTCGACCTGGCCGAGGACGACCTGCCACCACTCATTGTCCGAGCAGAGCGCGGCGATGCTTCGAGCGGCAGGGACGTCCACGTTCAACTCTGGGGTGTACCGAGGTCGAGCAGCCTCGGTCGCGTCCTGCAGCCGGTCGATCCACCACTGTTGGGAGAGAACGTCGGCGTCGAACCAGTACCGCCGCTGGGCGCCGGAGGCGTCCAAGCGGGTTAGGCGTGTGGCAATGTTCGTCGCCCATTCGAACTCGAAGGTGACGGTCATGCCGCGGGCGGCCGCCATCGTCTGCCAACCCTCGAGCCAACCACCAGGGTCGTTTATCTTCTGCAGTAGCGATTTCCCCTTGCCGCCCGTGGGGCCGGTCGGGTCGGCGGGGATGGCGATGATGTACTTGGTGAGATCCGGGTGGTTGGTGAGGGCTGCTTTGACGGATGCGTCGAGCTGCGACTTATCGACGTCGGCGTGGCCGATCCAATACTTCGCTTGCCAGCCGTGCTCGGCGCCGCCGGGAAGGGTCCAGTAGCACTCGACGCCTCCATCGCCTCCGGCTCCGTGAAGGGACACGAACTTCGCGTCGGCGTGCGGGGGCTCTTGCGCGACCAGCTCGCAGATGAGTTGCTCGTATCCGTCGCGCTGGCCTCCCGCGCCCAGCGAGCGCACGCGCGCAAAGTCGATATCAGGAATGTTCACTCGGTCTCCTCGCTGTGCCGGACAAGCAACTGGGCGCGCTTATCAGTTCCCCCATTTTCGTTCAGCGAAACCGCGCATAAACTCGTCCAGATCATTGCAGGTACGTCCTTCGTTCGAGGCGAATCATGTGGCGCCGAAACCATGCGCTAGCCCTCAATCACAACCCCGCTCACCTTGCTCTCGTAGTCCACGTCCATCGGGATGAAGCTGCCGTGGAAGAACAGACCGGACCTTCGCGGAGCGGTGGTCCCATCGGGCGGCAGCGTCACCGCCTCCCGATATCCGAGCGGCCGTCCACCGATCACGTGCTCGGGTAGTCGCCCTATGACGATGGTGGGGTACGGTGCCACTCCGCCCGGTAGATCCTCACCGAAGTGGCGCTTTGCCCGCGCATGGAACATAGCGGCGTAGACGTTCGCGATCATCCAGGCCTCGGCGAGCACGATCGGCACATCGACCCGCAGCGAGATGGCTTCCACTCCCTGCTTCGGCTTTACATGGGGCCGGCTAAGGTATGTCAGCATCGGGCGGTCGAAGATCGGCACCGACTTCCCTTCGCCGAACGCGCTGAGCGGGATCCGGCCGACGTCATCGGGCGGCGTCGTGATGAACTCGATGCGGACGTCGCCACGCGCGCTCACCGCAAGGCCATGCTTGACCTTGTTGTGGGCCGCGTTGACCGACAGCTCGTCGCCCGTCAGCAGCGAGCTCGCGTGGTTCACCCACGCCACGGCGGTCTCTGCAGCGGCGGCCGCGTTCTCGTCGACGCGCGTGCCAGGCGCGAAGAGGCATCGCAGGAACAACTCCTCATCGCTGTTTACGGCGGCCATGGTCGTCTGGACGACATCAATGAGGGCGTTTGGGCTATCCGCAACGAGGAGCCATGTGCTCGGCGCGTCGCCTTCTTTCGGCTTCGCGGCTGTCACGGCGTACATGAAGCGGAGCAGCGCTTCAGCCGCCTGGTGGCGCAGGCTGAGCGCCTCGACCGCTATCTGCAGCCGACGATCCCGTTCGGCGAATGCGAGCAACGAGTCGGTCTTTGTCAACCCGAGCGCCGCAAAGAACTCCGGTTCGTCGGCCGGCGTCGGGGCCGCCGCACTGTGCTGCGCGGCAAGCAACGATGAAATCCGCGAGGCGAAGTACGAGGCGGGGTGAGAGAGGAAGAACTCGTCATCGAGTGCCTTGGCATGGCTCTTGCTCAGATGGATGCTGTCTGCGCGTAGGTGGAGGTGCATCGGGTTCCCTTCGACATCTGCTCACTATTCTGGCCGCGCCCGCCGACAGTACCTCCAACTGCTCACGCTTGCAGATTCTGGCCGATGAGCGCATAAGTGTGCCCAGCCGGTGCGGTCACCTGCTCCCGCCGCCTGTTTAGACTGTCACTCCGTCCTCAATGCGAGAGCGAAGCGGCTATCTGAGCTGGATGAGCAACCCCGCTCGATTTCCAGATCAGAGTTGGTCGTCGCCGAGACCTCGAAGCAATCGGGTTGGAGGACTCGCGCTCATAAACATGAACGGACCACGATGCGCCGCTCGACCACGGTTCCAGTGACCCTGAAGTGCTCGCAGGCTCTCACGAAAATGATCTCGCACGCGCCCGTGTCAGCAACCACGCCGATCCCCACAGACTCTTCGTGTGAGCAGCGCCGCTACCGCGGGTTCGCTCACGACCGGCGAGCCTGCGGGAATTCTTGTCAGAATCGGAGGGGAGGCACGATCGCATGCAGCGTTGACGTTCAACCCGGCTAGCGTCTCGGATGGTCTGGGCATCGGTCCGCGATGGGCGAACTGCTAGCGTGCGCGCGTGCCGACGACCTTCCCGAGCGTGACGGCCACATCAAAATCCCGATCCCACTTGAGCGCGACCAGGTCGTCCAACTCCATCTCAGGGCGGAGCAGATCGAGGACATCGGCTTCGAACACTGAGCCCGGTTCGGCAAGGTCGAGCGCGTCACCGCGGAAGTGCTGATACGTGTTGCGTGAGCGAAACATGACCGAGTACCCACCATCTACAAGCTGCCCCACAGAGACATCCCACTTCGATTCAAGTACCTGAAGCGTATCGGCGACATCTTTGGCGTTGAACGGCTCCGTTAACAGATCGACTCCCACCGCTTCTCGAGTGGAATCCAGTGGAAGTGTCTCCGCCCAGTGCACCGAGAGGTGACGCTCCAAACCGATAATTTCACGAACGGCTTTGTTGAGCTCCAGGTAGTTGGTGTTCAGATTCGAACGCATCCAGCCCGTGATCCAAAGGATCGGGGCGTTAATCAGATTTGCCCGCAACGAGCCATTGCCTCCACCGTAGACGGATTCACGGATGCTCGTCAGCAGCTCTTCGCAGTGGTAGTCCTTGCAGAAGCGGAACAGGTGTGCGGATTGCCGCGATAGGCCGTTCCAGGGTGAAGACTGTGGGAGCGGGAAGTCATCCAAAATCGTCTCCAGTTCGCGTTGAAGCTCTGGCTTGGCGGCCGACAAGACGAGAGCGTCGTCGGTCTCGTCCCACCGCCCAGCGCCCTCGTAGTCGAATTTCGCCTTGCATGAGGCATATATAACGGCCTGAGCACACGTATTGAATAGCTCGGTGCTCACCCGGTACGCAACCTCGCAATGGTAATTCGGGTTGAATCTGCCGAGCTCCTCATCGGCGACCTGCTCGAAGATCTGCTTCGCCGACAGCACGTCTCGCGCGGCACGCCTGAGGATCCGATCGATCTCGTCGGACGAACTGTCGATGGGCGGTTCGTTAGGGCGCAGGTCATCAATGAGCTCCGCGATTGTCGCGTCGATACGCTCAAGGGTCATCCGAAGCAGGCCGTGAACGCTGTCAATGCGCAGCCGCTGCGCCTCGTCTTGGAGCAGCATCTGCTCAACGATTAGATCAAGGTCGCCCAGGAAGGGATACCTGTCACGGATAAGCGCATGACGTCGCCCGCGCGCGTTCTGCTTCGTGAACATCTCGGCTATGACAAGGCCGAGCGCGAAGACGTCCGCCGGTTTGCCGATGGCGAGGGCGTTGTTCCTTACCATTTGTTCGGGAGCGAGGTAGTTGCGGTTCACTAGTAGATCCCCGCGAGCCGTGAGCGAGGAGTCCTTGAAATGCGCGATGCCGAAGTCGGCCAGCACGAGCCGACGCATGTCAGGGTCGACGAGGACATTCTCAGGTTTGATGTCGCGATGCACTATGCCGTCGCGATGTGCGTACGCGAGAGCATCGCAGAGTTGGCGTGTGTACTCGAGAAGCAAGTCAGCATCGGTTTCGTCGCTGATCACGTTTCGCAGTGTCATTGGGTAGAAGTCCATGACGTAGTAGAAGAAGGTCTCGTCCTCTGAGCACGCGTGGATACTCACGACGTTCGGATGATTCGATGTCTGTCCGTACTCAATCTCCTGCTTGAAACGCTTGTTGCGGGCTGAGTCCGCGTCGCGGTCCTTCTTGATCCGTTTGATTGCGAACACATGACCGTCGGGCATGCGGCGGACCTTCCACACTACGGCTGATCCGCCTTCTCCCGGGGCTGAATCACGCTCGTAGGTGACGCCATTGATGATGAAGGGTTCACGCTTCGGCATGAGCCCACGCTACTCATCTCCTCGGGTGCTGATGTCGGCCGCCTGAAGTGAGCGGGGGCCGATCGCCCCGACGAGCCTCAAAGCGGCTAGAAGGCGCCGAGACGAACGAGGGCTATAGCTGGCCATCGACAGGCGTCTGCCGACCTCACGTGAACCTCGCCGAAGTGACCAACGGCTATCCAGGGCCGGGACCAAACAGGGACCAGAACCATGCATCCCATGCATTGCAGGACGTGAAATCGACCCCGCAGGGTCGCAGAAACACCGGAAAATCAACGGAAACGGCTCATGCGGCTGCCTGGGGGTCAAGGGGTCGCAGGTTCAAATCCTGTCAGCCCGACCGAAAGGCCCGGAACTCGCACGAGTCTCCGGGCCTTCGGCATTTCAGGAAGTCCTGCTCTTGGGTCGATACGTCCGGGCGAGACTGCGCCTGTTCGCCTCATCGATCTCGACCAGCTCCCAGTCGAAGCGGCGCCCACCGGGGACATCGAAGATACGGATCCCGTCGCCGAGGAAGACGGGCGCGACGAACACCTGCAGCTCGTCGATGAGATCGTGCTCCAGCGCCTGCCGAGCGATATCGGCGCTGATGATCTGAATGTCTCGATCGCCGGCGATCGCTTGCGCGCGGTCGATCGCCTCGACGATGGAGCAGTTCACGGCGATGACGGTCGGGTCGTCCGCCAGTTCCTCCGGCCGGTGCGTGAGGATGAACTCCGTCCCCGACCACGCTCCGCCGTAGGCTTCGGCAGTCCTCTCGTCACGCTCGTCCCGCTGTGCCTGGGCCGCGTCATACCCGTCGCGGCCGGAGATGATGACGGCCACCTTCGAAGCCATCCGCTCTGTGGTGCCCTCAGCGTGCGGTTCGGAAGCGGCGAGCCACGACATATCGTGTCCGGGACCGGCGATGAACCCGTCGATCGATGCGGTGAACCCCCAGGCGACTTTGCCCATGCTGACGCTCCTTCGCTGTTGCGTGTGAGTGTAACTGAGCGGTGATCCGTCGGTCTGCTCGTCTCACCGTCAACCCGTTGACCCGGTGACCGCACGCGAGTAGACAGACGGCATGAGCGAAGCATCAGGCACGATGAAGACGCTGATCCAGAAGATCGGCCGAGCGAAGGAGCTGGATGCGCCAGCCACGACCTTGATTGGGTGGGTCAAGACGGCGACCCGGTCGAAGGGCGTGAAGAACGCCCTGTCCGGATCATGGCTCGGGCATCAACTGCATCCGATGCTCACGGACCTCCCGATCGGCGCCTGGGGCGCTGCGGTGGCACTCGACCTCACAGGCGGGGAGGAGAGCGCCGCAGCTGCGCGCCGCCTCGTCGGCCTCGGCATCCTGGCATCCGCGCCGGCCGCCCTCTCGGGCGCCTCAGACTGGTCCGACACGATCGGCGCCGACCGGCGCGTCGGCTTCATCCACGCGGCATCCAACGCCACTGCGAGCGTGCTGCAGGCCAGCTCCTGGCTCGCCCGTCGACGCGGCCATCGGGGAGCGGGCATCGTGCTCAGCATCCTCGGCCTGTCGCTCACACTCGGCTCCGCCTATCTCGGCGGTCACCTGTCCTTCGTCCGTGGCATCGGTGTGAACCACACGGCGTTCCAGCGACCGACCCGCAAATGGACAGACGTCGCCGCCGAGAGCGACCTCGCAGACGGCTCGCTCACCCGGGTGACCGTGGGAGACGTTCCCGTCCTGCTCGCCCGGCAGAACGGCGAGCTGCACGCGATCTCGGCGGTGTGCACGCACGCCGGGGGACCACTCGACGAGGGAACCCTCGACGCCGACGGCTGCGTCACGTGTCCGTGGCACGGCAGCCGGTTCCATCTGGAGGACGGCGAGGTCGAGCGCGGCCCAGCCAGCGTTCCGCAACCGCTCTGGGAGGTCAGCGTGGATGACGGCCGGGTCAGAGTTCGCGCAACCTGATGACAACAGCCTGCGATACGGACATCACTCCGCACATCGTCGACGTCCTGCGCCCCGACGAGGTCTTCGTGTTCGGCTCCAACTCCGGCGGTCAGCACGGCGGTGGAGCTGCGCGCGTGGCTCATCAGCGCTTCGGAGCGGTCTGGGGCGAAGGCCATGGCCATCACGGTCAGACGTACGCCATCGACACCATGAACGGGCTCGACGTGCTCGCCGACGAGGCCCGAAGCTTCATCGCGTACGCCGCAGCACATCCTGAACTCCGCTTCCTCCTCACGCCGGTCGGCTGCGGGATCGCGGGACACACGCCCGAAGAGGTCGCGCCGCTGTTCGTCGGCGTCCCCGCCAACGTCACGATCCCCGAATCCTTCGTTCCGCATCTGTCTGCTTGACTGGGCAGATGGAGCGTCTTCAGGTTCCGCTCTATCTCGCGGCCCTCGCCATCGGCGCTGCCGTCGGCCTGCTGTTTCCGGTCATCGCGCAGCCGGCCGAAATCGCCATCACACCCGTGCTCGGTCTGCTGCTCTACGCGACGTTCTGCGGCGTGCCGTTCGCGAAGATCGGCCGGGCATTCCGCGACTGGCGGTTCCTGACGACGATCTTCGCCGTGAACTTCGCCGTCGTCCCGATCGTCGTCTGGATGCTGTCCCGCATCGTCGCCCATGACCAGGTGCTGCTCGTGGGTGTCCTGTTCGTGCTGCTCACCCCGTGCGTGGACTACGTCATCGTCTTCACAGGCCTCGCCGGCGGCTCACGAGATCGGCTGCTCGCAGCCACGCCACTGCTGATGCTCGCGCAGATGCTCCTTCTGCCGCTTTACCTCTGGGCCTTCGTCGGTGCGGACTTCGTCCTCGGCATCGACCTCGCGGCGTTCGCTGAAGCCTTCGCGCTGCTCATCATCCTGCCGCTCGCCGCAGCCGGTCTCACGCAGCTCGCCGCAGCACGCACCCGCTGGGGCGGCCGGGTGCTGAGCACGGTCGAAAAGAGCATGGTGCCGCTGATGATGCTCACGCTCGCTGTGGTCGTGGCATCCCAGATCGCCGGCGTGGGGGAGCGGATCGGTTCGCTCCCGCTGGTGATCATCGTCTTCGTCCTGTTCGCGGCGATCATGGTCCCGGTCGGACTGGCCGCAGCACGTATCGCGCGACTCGATGCACCGGGCTCGCGAGCGATCGTCTTCAGTGGCATGACCCGAAACTCGCTCGTCGTCCTGCCGCTGGTTCTTGCTCTTCCCGCCGCATTCTCCCTCACGCCGCTGATCGTCGTCACGCAGACGCTCGTCGAACTCGTCGTGATGGTCATCGCCGTGAAGGTCGTTCCGCGGTTGATCCCGGCCGCGCGCACACGCAGCATCCCCGCATAGCGCCGCGAAACGGACGTTGTGTCACGCGCTCCGAGACCTGTCAACCCCCTCACAGCGACACCTTCGGCCCCGGGAGACTGCTCGTGATGGCGGTATCAGCTCTTGGAGCACCCCGCCACGGGATCGAGGAGGAACCATGGAATCGACACCGGACGCCGCTTCTGATGCCGGCGAAGACATCCGCGACGTGGACGACGAGATCCCCGAGGCCGATCTGCCATCGTCGGCCGAGCAGCCCGAGACCCAGGGCGATGACCCTGTGGAGGCGGAACTCGGCGACGAAGGACAGGGCGACCTCGCGCCCGAGGATCTCTGACCGGCGGAAGCAGCCGATCAAGGCCGGCGAGGAGAGTGGACACCATGTCGGAGCAGACGATATACCGAGCACCCATGCGTTCGCGCGATCCTGATGTGCCGACCGGCATCGCCGTGACGCGGGCACTCGAGGGAGGACTGTGCGGTGTCGGCGGACGACTCGATCATCCACCTGCTTCGCTGTCCGACGCCATCGTGCAGACCGATGCGACGTACGGTGAGCGCGCAGCGCGACGACTCGAGCGATTCGCGTCAGCTGCGCTCAGGTCGTTCGTGTGGACCCGCGATCTGAATGCGTCTCTGTGGCTCGGCCGGATAGGCGGGGCGTGGATATACGACGCGAATCCGGGGGCGTGGGCTGTCGACCTGATGCACGTCCGGGCATGCGAATGGATCCCGACGCCCATCCCGCACGAGCAGGCGCCTCCGTCCGTGCGTGCCTCTTTCGCGCGCGGCGGCCGCAACTGGCAGCGGATTCGCGCCGCCGACGCCGCAACGGGAACCGCCCGGACATGGTCGCGATACTGGCACGACGCGCCGGTCCCGGGCACTCGCCCATTCGGATAGTCAGCCCGATGCACAGGTGCGAATCATGTCGCGCCGCCGGCTTCTCGCGCCCGCGCCACGACAATGCCGCGCTGCGATGTCCAGAAGCCGTCGAGCATCTCGCGCAGCTGGGCGGCATCGACGTCGGCACCGAACGCTTCAGCGCCTGGCTCGAGCATGATCCCCGACGCAAGAGGGCCTGCGAGCACGGGATCGAACCCGAGCGCGTCCACGAGGGATGACACGACGTCGACATCGGCCGGGTTATCACCGGCGACGGCGATCGCCTTGCGACCGGATGCCCCGGCCGGACGCGCCTCATCCTCGAGGTCCTGATACCCCATGTGGCTCAGCGCCTTCACGACCCGCGCTCCGGCGAGGTGCGTCTGCACGAGCTCGCTGGTCGACGTCTGCGGATCGCTGAGGTCGTCTCGGATGCCGTCCGAGCCCCACCAGTAGTTCGTGGCGTCGATGACCAGCCTGCCGCGCAGCGCGTCGGCGGGCAGCATCCGGTATCTTCCGAGCGGAAGCGCGAGGATGACGGCATCCGATTCGGCGATCACGGTCTCGACAGGCGCGGCAATCGCACCGAGTGCTCGAATCCGCCCGGCGATGACCGCGGGGTCACCCGAGTGCGCGACGAGGACGCGCAGACCGGCGGATGCCGCGAGCCGAGCGAGCACGCCGCCGAGCCGACCGGCCCCGAGAATGCCGAGAGTCTGGATCGTGCGCGCGGAGGTCACTCCGTCATCGTAGAACCCGGGCCCGAGCAGTCAGTCAGAGCTGGTTCACGCGGATCAGGTTGCCGGACGGGTCGCGGAAGGCGCAGTCGCGTACGCCGTAGTCCTGATCGGTCGGCTCCTGCACGATGTCGGCTCCGCCGGCTTCGAGCTTCTCGAACAGCCCGTCGAGGTCGTCGGTGGCGAGCGTGACGGCGCCATAGACGCCCTTGGCGATGAGGTTCATGATCGTCTCGCGCTCCTCATCGCTGATGCCAGGATCGACGGCAGGCGGGCTCAGCACGATCGATGTCGAGCTGCCCTCGGGTGCCACCGTGATCCAGCGCATGTTCTCGTAACCGACATCGTTGCGGACTTCGAAGCCGAGCAGATCACGGTAGAAACCGAGCGCCGCATCGGCGTCGGTGTGAGGCAGGAACGCGTAGTGGATGTTGATGTTCATGGCATTCACGCTAGGCGGATGCCGTCACCTGCGCTTCTCGATTCCTGACCGGTCTGGTCACCTGCTTGGCCAGGCACGGTGGGACGCCGTCCACTGAGTGCGACGGGTCCTCGCGGTACGCGCTCGGCGAGACCCCGACGAGCTCGGAGAACCGGGTGCTGAACGTGCCGAGGGACGAGAACCCCACGGCGAAGCAGATCTCGGTGACGGACAGATCGCCTCGACGCAGCAGGGTCATCGCCCGCTCGATGCGCCTCGTCATCAGGTACGAGTAGGGCGGCTCGCCGTAGATCCGCCGGAACTCGCGGCTCAGGTGACCGGCCGACATGTGCACGCCGCGCGCGAGGTCCTCTACGTTCAGCGGACGCGCGAACTCACGGTCGATCCGGTCGCGCACGCGGCGCATGACCGTGATGTCCGCCCGGTCGCTCGCTGCCGCCATGCGTCCATCCTGTCAGGCCTTCTCGCGCTCGGGACATCGAGCGGCGAACGCATCAGGAATCGAGAAGTGCTGTCGCGCCCGCCGCCGATAGCGTGGGGTCACGGCAACGAAACGACGAGGAGACAGCACCATGACGAAGAACGACGCCGGAGGATTCTCCGCAGAAGAGCGCGCCGCGATGAAGCAGCGTGCGGCGGAGCTCAAGGCCGACGCCAAGCGCGCCAAGGGTGCTGCGAAGGCAGCGGCCGAGAAGGCAGAGCAGCTCGCGAAGATCGCGCAGATGCCGGATGGCGACCGCGAGATGGCCGAACGCCTGCACGAGATCGTCGAATCCGTCGCGCCGGACCTGGCGCCGAAGCTGTACTACGGTCAGCCCGGCTACGCGCGGGACGGCAAGGTCGTGGTGTTCTTCCGCAGCGGCCAGATGGACAAGGAGCGCTATTCGACGTTCGGCGTGAGCGCGCAGGCCGCCCTGGACGAGCCGACCGGATTCTGGCCGACCTCGTACGCGCTCATCGACCCGACAGAGAAGGCGTGGGAGCAGTTGAGCGAGGTCGTGAGGCGCGCGGCAGGAGCCTGATCGTAGAGTGCTGTCATGGCAGACATCGATGTGGACGTGCTCGTCATCGGCTGGGGCAAGGGCGGCAAGACGCTCGCCGGAGCGCTCGGCAGAAAGGGTCGATCCGTCGCACTCGTGGAACAATCCGCGTCGATGTACGGCGGCAGCTGCATCAACATCGCCTGCGTCCCGACGAAGGACCTCGTGCACAGCGCATCCGAGCGTCGGGAGGACGATGACCCGCAGTCGTATTTCATGGATGCTGTGGCCGGGCGCGATGCGCTGACCGACAAACTGCGTGCGCGCAATCACGCCATGCTCGGCGAGGTCGACAGCGTCACGCTCATCGACGGCCGCGCACAGTTCACGGGACCGCACGCCGTCGAGGTCTCGGCAGGCACCGACATCCTCAGCATCCGCGCGGCGAACATCATCATCAACACGGGCACGGAGCCGGCGCGGCCGGCGTTCCCGACCGAGAGCTCGCGCGTCTTCGACTCGACGACCATCCAGCACATCGATCCGCTGCCCGAGCGGCTCATCGTCGTCGGCGGCGGCTACGTCGGGCTGGAGTTCGCGCACATGTTCGCGAAGTTCGGGTCGCGAGTGACTCTGCTCGATCACGGTGACACGTTCATGAAGCGCGAGGACCGCGATGTGGCCGATGCCGCGCGGTCGCTGCTAGAGGAGTCCGGCGTCGAGCTCGTGCTCAGCGCCGATGTCCGTGCCGTTCGGGAGGACTCTGCGGACGTCAGCGTCGACGTGACGGTCGCAGGCGAGAGCTGTGCGCTTGCCGCGGATGCCGTGCTCGTCGCCGTCGGTCGGCAGGCGGTCACGACGGATCTCGGTCTTGACGCCGCCGGTGTGGAACGGGACGAGCGCGGCTACATCACCGTCGATGACAGGCTGCGAACGTCAGCCGAGCACATCTTCGCCGTGGGCGACGTGAACGGCGGACCGCAGTTCACCTACATCTCCCTCGACGACAACCGCATCGTCATGGATCAGCTCGACGGCTCAGGCACGAGGTCGACGAGCGACCGCGTCGCCGTCCCGTACACGGTGTTCCTCACCCCGCCGCTTGCCCGGGTCGGAATGGACGAGGACGAAGCGCGGGCCAGCGGTCGGCGCGTACGGGTCGCATCGAAGGCCGTCGCCGATATCGCGGCGATGCCGCGGCCGAAGATCATCGGCGAAACCCACGGCCTCATCAAGGTGCTGGTGGATGCCGACACCGATCTGATCCTCGGGGCCACGGTGTTCTCGATCGACGCGCAGGAAGTGATCAATCTGCTCGCGCTGGCGATGCGCCACGACGTCACGGCGAGCGAGCTCCGCGACAGCATCTGGACGCATCCGTCCAGCACCGAGGCACTCAACGAGGTGCTCGCGTCGACGCGTCCGTTGTAAGCGGTTCGTCAGTCGACGCTGCCGGCGGCAGCTGTCGCCCTGTTGCGGCGGAGCTGTCGGACGCGCACCACGATCCAGGCGACGACGGCGATGACGACGACCGCGATGACGACCTTCTGGAAGATGCCCGCATACTCCTCGACGATGTGCCAGTTGGCGCCGAGGTAGAAGCCGGCGAGCACGAAGATCGTGTTCCAGATCGCACTCCCCGCGGTGGTCAGCATGGTGAAGCGCAGCAACGGCATCCGTTCGATGCCCGCCGGGATCGAGATGAGGCTCCGGAAGATCGGGATCATCCGGCCGAAGAACACCGCCTTCGATCCGTGCTTCTCGAACCAGGCCTCCGTGCGCTCGACATCCTCGACTTTGATCAGCGGAATGCGCTCTGCGATCGCGTACATCCGCCGTCGCCCGAGCCAGGCGCCGATGCCGTACAGGGCGAGAGCGCCGACGATCGACCCGACCGTCGTCCAGATCAGAACCTCGACCAGGCCCAGAGTTCCCTGCGCAGCCGTGAAGCCGGCCAGCGGCAGGATGATCTCGCTCGGCAGCGGCGGGAACAGGTTCTCCAGCGCGATGGCGACGCCGGCCCCGACTCCGCCGAGGGTCTCCATGAGGGCGACCGCCCAGGCCGCGATCGCGTTGAGGTTCTCGGCTCCGGCATCCATGACCACCAGCGTAGGGAAGACCGTCTGTGGATCCCCGCAGAGTCACCCGATGTTCACGTCGGCGTGGAACGGACGCAACTGCGGGATCCAACACCGTACGGCCTGCGCATACGCCACGTACTCGGCCCCGAAGCGGGCTTCGAGGTCGTCCTCCTCGAGCGGTCGGACGATCCAGTTCCAGATCAGCGACCCGCTCAGGGCGTAGACGATCACCACCCACGACCCCATCGCGAGCCCCACGGCGACGCCCTGTGCGATCCCGGCGATCGCCATCGGATTGCGGACGAACCGGTACGGACCGGTGACCACCAGCCGGCGTGCCATCGCCGATGGCAGTGGTGTGCCCTCGCCCTGCGTCGACATCACGGCGGCGGACCAGAGCCCCAACGCGCCCGCGGCGACGAACAGGATGCCGCCGCCCACGCGCACCGCATCGGGGAAATCGACGTGCAGGCTCCACCGCTGCTCGAAGAAGACGATGACCGCCGGGATCACCCCGAGGAACAGCCCCCAGAACACGACGATCTGCGCGGCCGAGCGAGTGACATGCGCACGGGTCGTCGTCGCCGTCGCGAGCCGGAAGGAGAACGGCCCGAAGAGGATCCACTCGGTGGGAGCACGCCCCAGCCAGACCAGCAGCCCTGCGGCGATGCTCCCGACGGTGGCGGCGATCATGAGCAGCACGCCCCACCCGGCGAGCCCTGTGAGTGTCGCGTACAGCGCCATGCCGGCAGCGACGACCGCGGTCCACGGTACGACGATCCACACGGCCCTGCGCACGCCGACAGCGACGAGCAGCGACGCGATGACGAAGAGCGGGATGTCGAAAGCGGCCACCAGTACCGGATCCAGGCGCCCCAGTGTGAGTTCGCGGACGGATTCCGACAGGGCCACACCGAACCACCAGATGGTGCCCGCGATGGCCTGCGCAGTGAAGTACAGGCGGCCGGTCCGCGCGTCGAGTCTCGACAGCAGCGAAGACGGCATGCAGCGAGTCTAGAGGTCTGCAGCGCGAAGCCCTTGCCTCTGCCGCCGGTCTTCGTAGGCTGTAGCCATGGACAGGACGATCGTTGTCGCGATGCCCGCCCCGATCCCGCACGGGCATCGTGTCGAGGTAGTCGAGCGGGTGGATGAGAACGGCGAGCGTTCGGTCCTCGCCGTGACGGATCTGGAGACGCGGATCCGGTACGAGCACTCCCGGTCCGCCGTCTCGGGAGCGGCGACCTGGGTCGGTCGGGTTCTGGAGTGCGCGGTCAACCCCAGCCGTGCGGGTTTCAGCACCACGCTGCTGGTCGACCCTGTCGGGCCCGGTGCGGCCGAGGCCGATGTGGCCCTGCGCGGGGCGGATGCCGCGGCATCCGCCGTCACGGACGAGGCGCTCCGCTGGGGCGGGGCTGACCGCAAGCCCGAGCCGGAGGCGCCGCGCTTCTGGTGAGCTGACGCGTTCAGCGGAAATCGCGCGATCGGTGCTCGATGCCGGTGCGCAGATCCTGGAATGCATCCGCGAGCACGTTGATCACACCCTCGGGTGAGCGCTCCAGGATCCCGCGGATGATCAGCGCGGGGGAGTCGCGAGCGATGCGGCGGTAGCGATTCCAGACCCCGGCGGAGCAGACCACGTTGACCAGGCCGTGCTCGTCCTCGAGATTGAGGAACGTGATGCCGGATGCCGTCGCCGGGCGCTGTCGGTGCGTGACCAGTCCCGCCACCTCGATGCGCCGCCCGACCTCATGCTCGCGCAGCTGGGTCGCGGTGAGCACGCCGCGTTCATCGAGTGCCGAGCGGAAGTGCACCATCGGGTGGTCGTCGATGGAGACGCCTGTGGTGGACAGGTCAGAGGCCAGGCGTTCGTAGCTGGTCTGATCGGTGAACAGCGGCGGCTGCACGGACAGGGTGGTGCCCGGCAGATAGCGGGCTCGATCCTCGGCGGCTGCGCCGGAGAGCCAGACCGCCTCGCGGCGAGTCAGCCCGAGGCATTCGAAGGCGCCGGCGGATGCCAGGGACTCCAACTGCGCCGCCGTGGCATCCGTTCGGCGCACCAGATCATGCAGGTCCCGGTAGGGGCCGTTCGCCTCGCGCTCCGTGACGATCCGCTCTGCCATCGGCGTGCCGATGCCGCGCACGCTGCCGATCCCCAGCCGGACGGCGAACGCGCCGTCACGGCGATGCGCCTCCGACTCATCCGGTGCGTCGCGGTCGAATTCGCCTGGGGTCGGCTGCTCGTAGACGGCACACGACTCTCTGCCGGTGGGACCTGTGGGGCGGGTGGGACCGGTGGCATCGATCGGCTCGAGTCCTGCTTCCGCTGCCGAGGCGTGCAGATCGGGACGCCGAACCTGCACGCCATGCCGGCGGGCGTCCGCGGTGAGCGTCGCAGCGGAGTAGAACCCCATCGGCTGTGCGTTGAGGAGCCCGGCGAGGAACGCGGCCGGGTAGTGCAGCTTCAGCCAGGAGCTGGCGTACACGAGCAGCGCGAACGACAGCGAGTGCGATTCGGCGAATCCGAAGTGGGCGAATGCCTGGATCTGCGCGTAGATGCGATCGGACTGCTCGGGGGAGAGCCCGTGCCGCGTCATGCCGGCGTACAGCTTGTCGCGGATGCTGTCGATCCGCTCCAGCCCGCGTTTGGACCCCATCGCCCGCCGTAGCGTGTCCGCTTCATCGGCGTCGCAGTCACCGATGGCCGTCGCCATCTGGATGAGCTGCTCCTGGAACACGGGGATGCCCTTGGTGCGCTCGAGCACCGGCTCCAGCACCGGATGCGGGTAGGTCACCGGGTCGACGCCCATCTTGCGCCGGACGAACGGGTGAACGGCGCCGCCCTGGATGGGGCCGGGGCGGATGAGAGCGATCTGGATGGCGAGATCGTAGAACCTCCGCGGCTGCAGCCGGGGGAGCAGCCCGATCTGCGCACGCGATTCGACTTGGAACACTCCGATCGAGTCGGCGCGGCAGAGCATGTCGTAGACCGCTGTCTCTTCCTTCGGGATCGTCTCCAGCTTCCACGTCTCACCCGTCGAAGCGGCGACGAGGTCGAAGCAGTTCTGCAGAGCGGCGAGCATGCCGAGCCCCAGCAGGTCGAACTTGACCAGCCCCATCCACGCCGCATCATCCTTGTCCCACTGGATGACGGTGCGCTTCTCCATGCGGGCATGCTCGACCGGAACGACCTCGCCCACTGGACGCGCGGTGAGCACCATGCCGCCGGAATGGATGCCGAGATGCCGTGGTGCCTTCAGAACCTCACCGGCGTACTCCAGCACCGTCTCGGGGATGTCGTGGCCGTCGGCGGGCATCAGGTCTGCGCCCCAGCCGTCGACCTGGCGCGACCAGGCGTCCTGCTGGCCGGGGGAGTAGCCCAGTGCCCTCGCCATGTCGCGCACGGCGTTCTTCGGGCGGTACTGGATGACGTTCGCGACCTGCGCCGCGTTCTCGCGCCCGTACTCCCCATAGACCCACTGGATGATCTCCTCGCGGCGCCCGGAGTCGAAGTCCACGTCGATATCCGGCTCTTCCTCGCGGGTGCTGGCGAGGAACCGTTCGAACGGCAGACCGTAGAGGATCGGGTCGACGGCGGTGATGCCCAGCAGGTAGCAGACCGCGCTCGCAGCTGCCGATCCGCGGCCCTGGCAGAGGATGCCGCGCCGCTTCGCCTCGGCGACGATGCCGTGCACGATGAGGAAGTAGCCGGGGAAGTCCTTCTCGTCGATCACGTTGAGTTCGCGTTCGATGCGGGCACGGCCGGCGGCATCGAGTCGGGGGTACCGGTTGGGCACCGCCTCCCACACCAGATGCCGCAGCCAGCTCATCGGCGTGTGCCCGTCAGGAACCTTCTGCCGTGGCAGGGCGGGGCGCGCGCGGCGCAGTTCGAACGCCGACTCCTCGGCGATGCGCAGCCCGTGCGAGATCGCGCCGGGGTAGCGGCGGAATCGCTCGGTCATCTCCGCGCCACTGCGCAGATGCGCCGACCCGTGCGACGGCATCCACCCGTCGAGATCGTCCATGCTGCGGACTGCGCGCACTGCGGCGACGGCCTCGGCGAGCCCGGCGTGCTGAGGCGCCGCGTAGTGCACGTTGTTCGTCGCGACGATGGGGAGATGACGGGATGCCGCCAGCTCGGCGAGAGCGTCGTTACGGCGGGAGTCCTGCGGATCGCCGTGGTCATACAGCTCGATGGCCACGTTGTCGTGCCCGAAGAGGTCGACGAGTCGCCGCAACGGCGTCTCGGCGTCCCCGCGGGCCAGCCCCTGCCGGACGCCGCCCTTGCGGCATCCGGTGAGGATCGTCCACTGACCGTCCGCGCTCGCCGCGAGGTCATCGAGGTCGTAGACGGGGCGGCCCTTCTCGCCGCCGCGCAGCTGCGCCCGGGTTATCGCCCCTGACAGCCGGTGATACCCCTCCATGCCGCGCGCGAGCACGAGCAGATGCTCGCCGACCGGGTCGGGGATGCCGCCTTGAGGTGCAGGGAGACCCAGCGACAGCTCTGTGCCGAAGACGGTCTGCAGGTCGATCAGGGGGTTCCGGGTCTTCAGCAGATCGGCCGTCTCGGCGAAGCGCGCTGCTCCGTAGAACCCGTCGTGATCGGTGATCGCGAGGGCGCTGAGGCCGAGGCGTGCGGCTTCGGCGAGCATGTCTTCGGGCGGGGAGGCGCCGTCGAGGAAGGAGTACGAGGTGTGCGCGTGCAGCTCGGCGTACGGGACGGCGTTCTCCGGAGGGTCGACCGGCGGCGGAGAGACGGACCTGCGCTTGCGGCTGACCGGTCCGGGGTCCGGCCGGGTGGGAAGGGGTTCGCCGCTGAGCGTCTTCTCGAGCTCGTTCCACGGCATCGCCGGATTGTGGAAGCCCATCAGCGGTACCTCCCCTCGACCCACCAGGAGCCGTCCTCCCAGAGAGCGAGCCAGGCGCGCTGGGACTCGTCGACGATCTGGAACCGCTGCGCGTTGCGGGCACGGTCGGCGTCCCAGGCGCGTTCCCGAAGCGGCCAGGGGCCGGCCCAGCTGAGCACCGGGATGTCTTCGATCCGTGCCGGCGGAGTCGACAGCATCCCGCGCTCGTCCACCGTCGGGGGCGTACCATCGGCCCCGGTCACCCTGGCGGGCAGCGGCGGGGAGAACACCTCAGAGGGGAGGGGAGCCGGAAGGCTCCCCGGCCAGGGCAGCTCGGCATTCCGTTCATGCGGGGTCTTGTCGCCCCACGGCTGGAACAGCTGCCTCTCCGCCAGCCGTCGCCCTCCGGTCACCTGCGGGGTCACGACGCCGCGATGCCCGAGCAGCGCCTGCACGCGAGACACCGCATGATGCAGGCGCTGCTCCGGCCCCTGCCCGAACAATCCCGGCTGATGATGCGCGCTGTCATCGACGCGCGTCGGGGTGATCCGCACCTCGAGGATGCCGGCGCCGGTGTTTTCAGAACCGACCCGCTCGGTGTCGGCGAACGCTCCCGCCATCCCCTCGAGCTGCCAGCGCACCCGATCGATCAGATCACTCGCCTCGAACGACGTGGGATGCATCCAGACCCGTGACGAGACGCCCCCGTCGTCATCGGTGAGGTCGATGCGCACCTCCGTGCACACTTGTGAGAGCTCGGCGAGGGCTGCGGTGACGGCATCCGCTGTCTGACGCACCGCGAAGGCGACCTGCTCGGCCTGCGCGAGGGGGCTGTCGAACACGATCTCGCGCGCGAGCTGCGGCTCAGGAGTCTGCGGCGTCAGCGGTCGCGAGTCCGCGCCCGCAGCAAGATCGTGCAGCCGCACCCCCTGCTCGCCGAGCCGGTCGCGGACGTGACCGGCCTCGAGCGCGGCGAAATCGGCCAGCGTTCGCACCCCGAGCTTCGTCAGCAGCGCCGTGATCTGCTCGTCGCCCAGCACGTGGACGGGGAGCGGCGCGAGGAAATCACGCGACCCTCCCTGCCCGACCACTCGAACGGGGTCTGCCAGGCGAGCCGCCTGCTCGGCCGTGAACAGGCCGTCCGCGACGCCGGAACGCGCCCCTGGATGGGTGTGCTCGGCGAGCGTGTCGATGAGATGGAGGGCGGCCTGTTCCTCTCCGCCGTAATAGCGGGCGGCTCCTCGAGCCCGGAGTGCGACCAATCCCGGTCGCAGCGGTTGGATGCCAGGCACCAGCTCTTCGAGCAGGCGGAGCACAGGGAGGAACATCCGCTGCTCCTGCAGCGGGTCTGCGGGAAGGATCCGCAGCCCGGGGGAGCTGGTCTGGGCGAGTCGGCGACGCTGTCCCCGGCGCACTCCCTGGGCGCGGGCGGACGCCGAGCATGCGACGACGAAGTTCGCCTGCACGACGGCGACCGGCTCGTCCCCTGGCGGGGAGCCGAGCGCCGCACGCACCGGCCAATCCGGCAGCCACAGCACGAGGTGACGGGGAGGCGCGTTCATCCCGCGACCGCCAAAAGGCCGGGCCTCGAAAGATCGGGTGCGGGCAACGGTGCGACAGGCCGCAGCGCAACAGGAGCGGCATCCACCCGCCCGAGCGAGGTCGGCATCTGCACGCGCACCCGCCTGCCGGACTCGAACCGGCGCCCCGACGCCCGCAGCGTCACAGTGCGATCCGACAGCAGCCCCCACCCGGAGCCCAGACCGTGCCACTCGGTCTCCTCCACGCGGATCGTCGCCTCGCTCTGCGGCCAGGGGGCGGTGACCAGCAGCGTGCAGCCGCGGTCGCGCAGGCGTGCGTTCAACCGGGCGATGTCGGCATCTGCGACACGGCTGCGCGGGTGCACGGCGATGATCGGGATCACCTCGGAGAGAGCCACAGCGACGGTGAGCCAGCGCGGGCCGGGGTCGGGCACGAGGATGAGCCGCTCGAGCTCGACGCCGAGATCGCTCATCGCCTCGACGCCGATCGTGGGCATGCCGATGATCGCGCACCATGAACCCTTCTGCGACGGAGCGGCGAGGAGGGCGCCGAGCAGACTCGGAGAGGGAGAGAGGGAGTAGGCGGAGCCCACTCGAAGGCCGGGGTCGGGAAGCAGCCCCTCCAGTGCCGGATCGAGCGGAAGGAAGGGGACGTCGCTGCGCCGCCGCTGCATGCGGGAGATCTCGCTGCGCAGGCGATGCACCTCCTGCGCGCGGGAGGCGACGCTCTCGCGAGGGAGAGCCGCGGGGGCGGGAAGTGCGGTGCCCATGCATCCATCCTCGAAGATACCTACGAATAAATCAAGTGACGCTTCGATGGTAATTCGTACACCGGACATTGACGTTATCCACAGGGCGGATCCGCGTCATCCGCGTTTCTCGTAACCTTCCGGCATGCCTCCGGTCTCGCCGTTCGACGTCTCGCCGTACGACGTCGCCGTCATCGGTGTGCACCTGGCCCTCGCGGGAATCGGCATCTGGCTGCTGGCGATCGACGCCCGCACCCATCGTCTGCCGAACCGGATCGTGCTGCCGGCGCTCGCGGCATCCCTCGTTCTCGTCGGCGTCGACGCGCTCGTGACCCAGCGCACCGACGCGCTGCTCGGGGCGCTGGTGGGGATGCTGATCCTCGGCGGCTTCTACGTCGTGCTCCGCGCCATGAGCCGGGGAGGGATCGGCGGGGGAGATGTGAAGCTCGCCGCCCTCATCGGCCTCGTGCTCGGATGGCACGGCATGCAGGTGCTCGTGATCGGCGCGGCATCCGCCTTCGTCCTCGGCGCGATCTACGCCCTTGCGCTCATGGCGGTGAAGCGCGCGAACCGGTCCACCCGCATCGCATTCGGCCCCTGGATGATCATCGGTGCGGTTCTCGGCATCGCGATCGGCTGAGGACATCGCCGCCGAGTGAGGACTATGGTGTGCTCATGGCAATCGCACGACTTCACGGCGGCCCGCTGGACGGGCAGATCATTCCCATCGAGGAAGCCGATGACAAGCTGATCGTTCCCTACAGCGAGACTCAGGTGGTCTACAACCGCCGCGGGGACGAGCAGAACACCGGGTCCGGCGACGGACCGACCGAGGTCGATTACTGGTACGACGAGGCGCTCGAGGATCTCACGCTGAACGATGACTGAGGGGTCACGCACCGTCGAGGTCGAGCGCAAATACGACGTCGACGTCTCGACGCCCCTGCCGCACTGGGTTGAAATCGAATCCGTGGATGCCGTGACCTCCGGCGAGCTCCGTGAACTCGACGCCCGTTACTTCGACACCGCAGATGCTGCTCTCGCGCGAGCGGGCGTCGCCGTGCGCCGTCGCACGGGGGGCCCGGACGCCGGCTGGCACATCAAGGGGCCGCGTGAGGGGGACGGGCGGCTCGAGATCGCCTGGCCGCTGGACGGCGCCGGTGAGGAGGGCACGATTCCGGATGCTGTCTCCGATGCCCTCGCCCGCTGGACGACGGCTCCGCTCACGCCGCTCGCACGCATCGAGAACAGCCGCACCGCCTATGTGCTCACCGGGCTCGCTGGAGCGATCGCCGAGTTCGTCGACGACCGCGTGCGCGCCACCGACCTGCGCCACGGCACGCAGCGCGTGTGGCGCGAGTGGGAGGTCGAACTGGGCCCCGCTGCCCCTGCCGACGAGGCCGGGCGCGACGCGTTCTTCGCCGCAGTCGAAGCCGCGGTCTTCGCCGCCGGTGGGCGTGCCGCGGCATCTGATTCGAAACTCGCCCGCGCGCTGGGCTTCTGACACGACTTCTCTGGGCAACTTCCCTGGCGCAACCCCCTTCTGCCGGCGGGGTCGGCGTGCTTGAGTGACCTCATGAGTCACGCCCCCATCCTGCGTTCGCTGCAGACGATCGTCCCCGAAACGACCCTGCGGCAGGAGGAGGTGCGCGACGTCTTCGCCGCCCAGCCCGATCTCGGTCGGCTCGCCCAGCGGATCGTGACGGCATCCTTCAACGGCTCGGGCATCGACACCCGGTACACGGTGCTCGACGAACTGTCGCTGTCGGCCGACACGGATGAGCCGCAGTTCTTCGATCGCGAGACCGGTCGGTTGCTCTCGCCGAGCACGAAGGTGCGCAACGAGGTCTACGTGCGGGAGGCGTGGAAGCTGTACGTCGACGCTGCCCGCAGATCCCTCGAGGCCGATCCGGACATCACCGCAGCCGACATCACCCACGTGATCACCGTCTCGTGCACGGGGTTCTACGCACCGGGGCCCGACTACGAGATCGTGCGTTCCCTGGGGCTCGCGGACAGCGTCGAACGCTATCACTTCGGATTCATGGGTTGCTACGCGTCGATGCCCGCACTGCGGGCCGCCGCCCAGTTCTGTGCGGCGAACCCGGACGCCGTCGTCCTCGTGGTCAGCGTCGAGCTGTGCACGCTGCATCTGCGGTCGTCCGAGGACCCGGACATGATCGTCGCGACCTCGCTGTTCGCCGATGGGGCCGCAGCCGGGCTCGTCACCGCACGATCGTTCGACTCCGCCGTGCCGGGGTTCGCGTTGGACCGGTTCCACACCGGGATCATCCCGGAGGGCAAGAGGGACATGGCCTGGATGATCGGCGACACCGGTTTCGAGATGATCCTGTCGACCGCCGTTCCGCAGCTGATCGGGGACAACATCGCAGGTGCGCTGCGTCCGCTGTACGCGTCCGACGCGGTCCTCGCCGGCGCGTTCGATGACGGATCGATCGGCGAGCAGGTGGCGCACTGGGCGATCCACCCCGGCGGACGAAGCATCCTCGACAAAGTCGAAGAGCACCTGAAGCTGTCAGAGCAGCAGCTGCACCCCGCGCGGGAGGTGCTGCGTCAGTACGGCAACATGTCCAGCGCTACGGTGCTGTTCGTGCTGCGGCGCATCCTCGAGGAGGAGGGCGCGCGCGACGGTGAGCGCGTCGCGGCGATGGCTTTCGGCCCTGGACTGACGGCCGAGACCGCACTTCTGACCGTCGTCGCACCGTGACGCCTGACCTGTCTGCCCGCGCCGTCGATGCGCGCGAGCTGATGGACGATCCGGATTGCGACCTCCGGATGCTGGAGCGGACGTACGAGCAGTTTCCGCTCGTGAACACCATGGTGTCGCGGTGGCATTCGGTCTACCGGCGTGACATCCGGCCCCGTGCGCGACGGAAGCCTCTGCGCCTGCTCGATGTAGGGGCAGGCGGCGGTGATGTGCCGCGGGCGCTCGCCGCGTGGGCGCGTCGCGATGGGCTGCAGGTCGCGGTGACGGCGCTGGATGCCGACGATCGGGCGATCCGGTGGGCGCGCGAGCGCGGTGGCGGGGTTTCATACCGATGCGCGCACACCTCAAGCCTGGTCGCGGCCGGTGAGCGCTTCGACGCCGTCGTCTCCAACCACCTGCTGCATCATCTGACCGGTTCGGAGCTGCTCGAACTGCTGGATGATTCGATTCGCCTGGTCGAGGACGACGGTCTCGTGCTCCACCGCGATATCGCGCGAAGCCGCTTCGCGTACCGGGCCTTCGCCGCCGGGACGCGGCCGTTCGCGCGGAACGTGCTCGCCGAGTCGTTCATCCGAGAGGACGGGCTCACGAGCATCCGTCGGTCGTACACGGCCCACGAGATCGCCGAGATCGTGCCGGCCGGCTGGCAGGTGCGGCAGGAGCTGCCCTCGAGGCTGGAGCTGCGATGGGAGGCGTGGGATGCCCGACCATGACGTCGCGATCGTCGGCGCGGGCCCGGTCGGGCTGCTGCTGGCGTGTCTGCTCGCGCAGCGTGGCATCGACGTCGCGGTGTTCGAAGCGCGGGATGGTGCGGACGAGCGGTCTCGTGCGATCGGCATCCATCCGCCAGGGCAGGTGGCGCTGGATGCTGCCGGCATCGGTGATGAGGCGCGCGGCGAGGCGCTGGTGCTGGAGGGCGGCGAGGTCGTCTGCGCTGGGCGTGTGCTGGCATCGCTTTCGTTCAGCGAACGCCAGCGGGTGCTGATCCTGCCGCAGCACCGAACGGGCGAGCTGCTCCGCGGCCGGCTGTCAGAGCTGTCTGCTGATGCGCTGCAGCTCGGGCGTGCTGTGGCCGGGGTGCGGAACGAGGGGACAGTCGTTCGCTTGACGCTCGCGCAGTCCAACGATGTCACGGCGTCCGTCGTCGTAGCGGCTGACGGTGTGCGAAGTGGCATCCGCCAGGAACTCGGCATCGCATGGAGTTCTCGGCGCGGTGCGGGGTGGTACGCGATGGCAGATATCCAGGACGTCGACCGCGGCCGGCGCGCCCAGCTGTATTGCGAAGCAGGGGGACTGGTCGAATCGTTCCCTCTCCCTGAGGGAATGCGACGCTGGGTCGCAGCTGATCCTGAGCACGCCCTCGGCGATGCGGAGTCCTTCATGCGTGCGATTCGTGCGCGCACCGGCATCCATCTGGACCTCGCATCCGAGACCCGACCGACGATCTTTCAAGCTCGGCAGCATCAGGCCTCGCGGTTGATCGACGGTCGGGTCGTTCTCGTCGGGGATGCTGCGCATGAGACGAGCCCGATCGGCGGGCAGGGGATGAACCTCGGCTGGGCGGCCGCGGTCGACCTGGCCGCAGCGATAGAACGCGCTTTGCGCGT
The DNA here is from genome assembly GCF_918698005.1 of Microbacterium sp. Bi121. Lineage (GTDB taxonomy): Bacteria > Actinomycetota > Actinomycetes > Actinomycetales > Microbacteriaceae > Microbacterium. The sequence goes on along the minus strand of NZ_CAKKLJ010000004.1, from coordinate 335,793 downwards.
GGAGCTGCCGGACTTCTCCGACTACGAGCGACGCGCTCTTCGCGCGGCCGCCCGTGCTCAGCGCCGCTCGTACTTCTACATGACGATGGGGCGCCCGGTTCGCGGGCCCGTCCTGCACGGTCGCAATGCGGTGATCCGGATGCTGGGCACGGCGCCCCTGCGCGGCCGAACGGCCGACATGATCACGATGCGAGGGACGTGAGCCCTTCGCGGGTCGTTGAGCGGAGGCGGCAAGCAGCGTGTGTCGCATATCGTCGACTCATGCCCCTCGTACTCATCACCGGAGCAGCCCGCGCGAACAGCATCGCCGCCGGCGTCGTCGCCAGGCTGGAAGCCGACGGGTGGGACGTCGTGACCAGCGATCTAGCGGCCGGCGACTACCCATGCGATCTTTCCGCGACCACGGCGCCCGCCGCGCTGATCGACCGCGTCTCCCGCGAGCGCGGAACCATCTCGGCCCTCGTGCTCAGCCACGCACACGACGTGGAGTCGGGCGTTCTGAGCACGACTGCCGAGGAGTTCGACCAGCACATGGCAGTGAACGCTCGCGCATCCCTGTTGCTGATCGCCGCTTTTGCACGCCAGGTCGATTCAGCCGGCGGCGCGATCGTCGCGTTCACGAGCGACCATACGACTGGGAACCTCGCGTACGGAGCATCCAAGGGTGCACTCGACCGGATCGTCATTTCATCCGCTCGCGAACTCGGCCCGCAGTCGATATCCGCGAACGTCGTCAATCCTGGACCGATCGACACCGGCTGGATGGATGATGAGACGCGCACGACCCTGACGTCCCATCATCCACTCGGCCGAGCGGGGACGCCGAAAGACATCGCAGCTGTGACCTCATTCCTTCTGTCGGATGAAGGACGCTGGATCAGCGGCCAACTGATCAACGCTGATGGGGGCTTCTCCGCTCGATTCTGAGCGCATGCGGGCAGGCGCAACCCACCGGCACACAGGTGGACTCTGCGCGAGCGGTCTCAGCGGCGCACCCTCACCGCGGTAGCAGAATACCGAGCGCTCCAGGAACCACCCGGATGCTCACGCTTTCACTGCCGAGGCGCTCGCCGTCGGCGTAGACGACAAGCCCGGGAGCGGACACCTCGATCTCTCGGCCGCGCATCGTCGTGACCTGCGGCAACTGCACATGCGTGCCCTTCAGGAGGCGCGGGAACAGCCGCAACAGTCGGAGCCGCCCGATCGGGGGAACATGCGTGACATCGAGCAGGCCGTCATATGGGTCCGCACTCGGGCAGACCGGCATCCCCCCGCCATAGCTGCTCGTGTTGCCGACGGCGATCAGCGTGCCATCCGCGACCGGGGCATCCACGCCGTCCACGCGCACGGCGAAGCGCATCGGCGCCAGCCGAACCAGCTCGATCAGCAGCGCGAGGTAGTAGCGCGCGCCGCCGCGCGGCCAGCGCAGTCGGTTCGTGCGCTCGCTGACCTTCGCATCGAAGCCCAGCGCCGCGATGGTGAGGAAGTGCGTCGAGCCGTCCGGGCATCTCGCCTCGCCGACATCGAGTGCCCGCGGGATGCCGTCGACCGCGGCCTCCGCCGCGAGCGCAGCCGTCTCATCCGAGCCGTATGGGATGCCGAGCGATCGGGCGAGATCGTTACCGGTGCCGGCCGGGACCAGGACGATCGGGATGCCGGATCCGACGAGAACGTCGACGACGCTCGACAGCGTTCCGTCGCCGCCGACGATCACGAGAGCATCTGGCCCGGCTGCGACCGACTCGGCGACCAACCGTCGCGATTCCTCAGGGGATGAGCCGGCGAGCACAACCGGATCCACACCACGCTGGCGCAGGTGGGCGATCGCCGCATCCGCTCGCGAAGAACCGCGTCCGCGCCCGGCCTCCGGATTCACGAGGACGTGGACGTTCGACACGTCAGCCCTCCCGAGACGCGATGAGCGCGCCGGGGTTCATGACTCCGGCGGGATCGAGTTCGCTCTTCAGCGCGCGCAGGATCCGCATGCCACCGTCGCCGATCTCCTTCGCCAACCAGGGAGCATGATCACGACCGACGCCGTGGTGATGGCTGATCGTGCCGCCGCTGCGGAGGATCACGTCGTTCACGCGCGACTTGATCGCATCCCACTGTTCGAGAACCTCTTCGCCGGAGCCTCGCAGGTTGCCGATGATCGTGAAGTAGAGCGCGGCGCCCGTCGGGTAGACGTGCGAGATGTGGCACATCACGAGCGACTTGGCGTCTTGCTCTGCGAATCCAGCGCGCAGCGTTTCGGTGATCACAGCCTTCAACTGAGCGATGTCCGACCAGACAGCCGCGGTCTCGAGCGTCTCGCAGAAGACTCCGTGATCGAGCATCGCGTCACGCAGATACGGCGCCCCGAACCGGCCCTTCGCCCAGTCCTCGGCGGGCCCCGCGCCGGTCGAACGCCCTCCGGCGGCCGTGAGGACCTTCGCAGTGAGTGCATGACGCGCGGCTGCGACCTCAGGCTCGCCCTCGAAGACCGTGACGGCGCTGCATCCCTTCGACAGTGCCTTGCCGATCTTGCCGTGCTGCGCGAGTCCGATCCCGGTCTCGGCCTCGTCAGAGAGACGGATCACGGTCGGGCCGCTGCCGAGCTGGGCGACACGGCGAAGGGCATCGACTCCTGTCGCGAAGTCGGGGAACGACCACCCTTCGTAGATGCGTGTCACGGGCAGTCGGTGCACGCGCAGGCGCAACTCGGTTATGACGCCGAGGATGCCCTCCGCGCCCAGGAAGACGCGCAGAAGATCCGGCCCCGCCGCCGTGCCTGGGGCCCCGCCCAGAGCGACCTCGCCTGTCGGCGTCGCCACGCGCAGTGCTGTGACCATCGCGTCGAAGCGGCCGTTGCCCGCCGAGTTCTGACCGGACGATCGCGCCGCCGCGAATCCGCCCAGGGTCGCGTACAGAAAGCTCTGCGGGTAGTGCCCAAGCTCGAACCCGCGCTCCGCCAGCAGGCGCTCGGCCTCGGGGCCGGTCGTACCGGCGAGGAACTGGGCCTCGCCGCTCACCTCATCCAGGTGGAGCATGCCGGTGAGCCGGCGCAGGTCGAGTGCGATCACGGCCCGATGACCGTCGCGTTCAGGATCCAGCGCTCCGACGACGCTCGTGCCGCCGCCGAATGGCACGACCGCGACACTGTGTTCAGCAGCCCAGCCGAGGACCGCGAGAACTTCCCCGTGATCGGCGGGGGAGACCACGGCATCCGGAGCGTCCTGGTCCGCAGACCGCTTGCGGACGAGGTCGATCGTGGACCGCCCCCCGGCATGCCGGATCCGCGATTCGTCATCGGTGGTGACCTGCGGGTCGCCGACGATCGCGGCGAGGTCCGCGCGATCTTCGTCCGTGAGCGCGGATGCGGCGACGTGAACGTCTGACAGGGCGACCGCGGGCTCTGGACGCTGCACCCGGCCGAGCACAGTCGGCAGCAGTGCTCTCACCGCAAGAGGCAGATCCTTTGCGAGCGCAGGGTCGCCCCAGCCGTTCCAGCGCATCGTTGCAGCAGGTGAGGTCTCCGTCGTCATGGGTTACAGTGTGACACATTATGGAAAAGCGTCAAGCGATCCCGATTCTCCCCATCGAGGCGGAGCTGCCGTCCTGGGATGACGCCGACGCGCACATCCTCGAACGAGCCTCCGATCTCATCGCCTCACGCGGCACCGCGCGCCTGACGATCGCCGAGCTCGCCCGTGAGGCGCGTGTCAGCCGCCCGACGATCTATCGACGCTGGGCGAGCGCTGACGAGGTGGTCCGCGCGGCACTGCTGCGCCAGACGATGACGGTCATCCGCCGGCTCGAACCCGAGGTGAGCACCCGCGAGCGGCTCGTCAGCGAGACGCTCCGGTTCGCCGACCTGTTCCGAGAAGATCCCGTGTTCGGACGCCTGCTCGCCAGCGAACCGGACGCGTTCACGCAGTACAGCCTGGAGCGCGTCGGATCCAGCCAGCGCGCGATGCTCCGGTGGCTGGCCGACGCCATCGCCCACGCGCAGAACGGCGGAACGGTGCGCGCGGGCGATCGGAGCGACATGTCCGTCATGCTGCTGCTCATCGTGCAGTCAGCTGTCCTCTCGTACAACGCCGTCTCGTCGCTGATCGGCATCGAGGAATGGCATACCGAACTCTCCCGAGCGGTGGACGGATACCTGCGGCCATGACAGACGAATCCGGCGTACGCGCCTCATCGATGCTCAACGCCGGGCGGCGGTCGCGCGAATTGGACGCGCTCGCGAGCGCCGACGAGGTCGACCTGCTCGTGATCGGCGGCGGCGTGACCGGCGTGGGCGTCGCCCTGGATGCCGCGAGCCGAGGCCTCTCCGTCGTCCTCGCAGAAGCCCGCGACCTCGCGTTCGGCACCAGCCGTTGGAGTTCGAAGCTCGTCCACGGCGGACTCCGCTACCTCGCGTCAGGAGACTTCGCCGTCGCGCGAGAGAGCGCCCTCGAGCGCCACCTGCTCATGACCCGCATCGCTCCGCACCTCATCCGCACGCTGCCGCAGCTGCTGCCCTTCGTCGATGGCGTCTCGGCGAAGCAGCGCTTCGTCGGCGGCATCGGCCTATGGATGGGAGACGGTCTGCGGCGCATCGCCCGCACGCCGAGCTCGGTTCTGCCTCATCCGCATCGAGCGACCGTCGGTGAGGCCGTCGCCATCTTCCCGGCGCTGAGTCGGGACGGCATCCGCGGCGGCATCGTCGGCACGGACGGCCAGCTCATCGACGACGCGCGGCTCGTCGTCGCCATCGCGCGAACGGCAGCCGCGCACGGCGCGATGATTCTGACGCGAACGCGGGCGACGGATGTCGACGGCAGCGGTGCGACCCTGCACGACGAGCTCGGAGGGGGATCGCTGCGCGTGCGCGCCCGCGCGGTCGTGAACGCGGCGGGCGTGTGGGCCGGGCAGCTCGACCCCGACATCCGCCTGCGCCCCAGTCGCGGGACGCACATCGTCCTGGATGCCGCGACGCTCGGCAACCCCACCGCAGCGCTCACCGTTCCGCAGCCCGGATCGATCAGCCGCTTCGTGTTCGCCCTGCCGACGCAGCTCGGACGCGTGATCGTCGGCCTCACCGACGTCGATGCGCCGGGCCAGATCCCCGACGTGCCGACACCGGCAGAGGACGAGATCGACTTCCTCCTCACCACGCTGTCACGGGCTCTCGACCGTCCGCTGACGCGCAGCGACGTGCGCGGCTCCTTCGCGGGGCTCCGCCCGCTCATCGAGTCGGGAGCCGGCGGATCGACCGCCGACATCTCCCGCCGCCACCACGTAGAGGTGTCGCCGAACGGCGCCGTCGGCATCCTGGGCGGAAAACTGACGACCTACCGCGCCATGGCGAAAGATGCGGTCGACCTCGCGCTTCGGCATGCCGGCCTCGACGATCCAGGATGCCGTACCGATCGACTCCCGCTCGTCGGAGCGCCCGGATCCCTCGTGCCTGTTCCGGATGCCGGTGCGCGTCGCTCATCCGCGACGCTTCGCTCGCGCTACGGCACGGAAGCGGCATTCGTCCTCGCGGGCTTCGGGCACAGCGGCGCCGAACGGGTCGCCGAGGGGATCGACGTCATCCGCGCCGAGGTCGCGTTCGCGGTGCGTGCCGAGGGGGCGCTCGATGCGGACGATGTCCTCGATCGGCGCACGCGCATCGGTCTGGTGCCCGACGACCGGGTCGCCGCCGCCGACGTCGTGGCTGAAGTGGTCGCCGAAACGCTCGACGACCTCTCGACCTGAGCCTGGAAAGAAGAAAAACCCGGCCGAGACGTGCTCGGAACCCGGGTTCTCCTTCTTTCGACGCCGCAAGACGGCGCGATGCAGATCAGAAGTTGATCATGTGGCCTGCGAGGCCGTGGAAGCCCTCCTGCAGTGCCTCCGACAGCGTCGGGTGCGTGTGCACGTTGCGTGCCAGCTCGAGAGCGGTGAGGTCCCACTTCTGCGCGAGGGTGAGCTCGGGGAGCAGCTCCGAGACGTCCGGTCCGATCATGTGAGCGCCGAGCAGTTCGAGGTGCTCAGCATCCGCGATCATCTTGACGAAGCCGACGGGCTCGCCGAGGCCGTGCGCCTTGCCGTTGGCCATGAACGGGAACGTCACGACCTTGACGTCGTGGCCCTCGTCCTTGGCCTGCTGCTCGGTGAGACCGAAGGAGGCGACCTGAGGCGAGCAGAACGTCGCACGCGGCATCATCCGGTAGTCGCCCAGCGTCTGCGTCTCGGCTCCGCCGATGGTCTCGGCCGCCACGACACCCTGCGCCTCGGCGACGTGCGCCAGCTGCAGCTTCATCGTGACGTCGCCGATCGCGTAGATGCCGTCGACGTTGGTCTTCATGTGGTCGTCGATGTCGATCGCGCCGCGCTCGGTGAGCTTCACACCCGTCTTGTCGAGACCGTAGCCCTCGACGTTCGGAGCGAAGCCGACAGACATGAGCACCTTGCCGGCCTCGATGGAGGCCTGCTGGCCGTCCTTGCCGGTGTAGGTGACGGTGACGGACGAGCCGTTGTCGACGACCTTCTCGACCTTGGTGGAGGTGAGGATGTCGACGCCGTAGTTCTTGTACTGCTTGGTGATCTCCTTCGACACGTCGGCATCCTCATTCGGAAGCGCGCGGTCGAGGAACTCGATGATCGTGACCTTCACGCCGTAGTTCGTGAGAACGTACGCGAACTCCATGCCGATGGCGCCGGCGCCGACGATGACGATCGACTCGGGCAGCTCGCGGGTCATGATCTGCTCTTCGAACGTCACGACGTTGTCGCTCAGCTCGACGCCCGGCAGCAGGCGGACCTTCGAGCCTGTGGCGATGATGACGTTGTCGAACGTGACCTCTTCGGTGGATCCGTCGGCCTTGGCGACGGAGATCGCCTTCGGGCCGGTGAAGGTGCCACGACCGTTGTACTCGGTCACCTTGTTCTTCTTCATCAGGAAGTGGATGCCCTTGACCCGGCCCTCGGCGACCTCGCGCGAGCGATCGAACGCCTTGCCGAAGTCGATGGTGAAGTCACCCGAGATGCCGAAGAACTCGGCCTTGTGGTTCAGGGTGTGGGCGAGTTCTGCGTTCTTGAGGAGTGCCTTGGAGGGGATGCAGCCCACGTTGAGGCAGACACCTCCCCAGTACTTCTCTTCGATGATCGCGGTGGAGAGGCCCAGCTGTGCGCTGCGGACTGCGGCGACGTAACCGCCGGGGCCCGCGCCGAGGATGACGACGTCGTAGTGTGGCATGCCTTAAGCCTATCGCCCTGCGGGGGTGTCAGATTCGGAATCGGCGGCCTTGCGAGGACGCAGCAGAAGCACCAGCAGGAACACCACGATGAGCAGCACGACGGCTCCACCGATCAGCCAGGCAGGGGAGAACGATGCCTGCGCCTCCATGTTGGGATCCTCTGCGGCCTGCGTCTGATCCGGTGCCGGAGCGGCCGTCTCCTCGGCGGTCGGGGCAGTCGACGGCTCGGACGAGCCGAGTGTGCTCGTCGTGACGGAGAACCCGAACTCACCGGAGGTCGGGTGGCCGTCGCTGGAGACCACCTTCCAGAGCACGTGATACTCGCCGGCATCCGCCTCTGCGACGAGCGGCTGCGTGACCATCGCTCCGTCGAGCTCGGCGGCGCCGTCCGTGACCGACTGGCCGGCGTCATCCATCACGACGATCTCCGTGGAGCCGTCACCGCCGATGAGCGCGGCGCTGAACGTCAGGGTGATCTCGCCGGGCAGGATATCGACCGTCGAACCCTCGGCAGGGCTGGACTCCACGAGGGCGTCGTGCGCCGCGGCCGGCTGCGGCCACGCGAAGAGGAAGACGAACGCGGCCAGCAGGGTGGCGGCCAGAGCGAGGGGAGCGAACGAACGACGAGCAGTGAGAGTACGCACGACTCCACCTTAGGAAATCCGAATGTGGATGCGCTGTGTCGTACTTGCCCTCGCTCGGCGGTCACTCGATCAGTTAGTCTGGGTCGGAAGGAGGGCAACCGTGACAGATTTCGAAAGCCGATCGGCTCGCGATGCATCGATTCACCGCGACGGAGAGCAGCGGCACGACGCCACGCAGACATTCGGACACGACTCCGACCTTTCCTTCGTCCCGTTCGGTGCGGAGCTCACTGAAGTCGAGCAGTCCGCGATCGCCGCGCTGCCGGCCGGCTCGGCGCTGCTGCTGGTGCGCTCGGGCGCGATGGCAGGAGCCCGGTACCTGCTCGACACCGATGTCACCACGATCGGCCGTCATCCAGAGGCCGACATCTTCTTCGACGACGTGACCGTCTCGCGTCGTCACGCCGAGATCACCCGTGCCGGAAGCTCCTTCGAGATCATCGATCAGCGCTCGCTCAACGGCACCTACGTCAACGGAGAGCGCGTCGACCGCAGCGCTCTCGTCAATGGCTCCGAACTGCGGATCGGCAAGTTCCGTCTGAACTTCTTCCTCTCCGCCGCCGACCTTGCGGCGGCGTCTGACTGATGGCAGCACTCCCCGCCCGCGATCGCTCAGCGTCTGCGGGTCTACTGAGCATCGGTCAGGTCCTCGCGCGCCTGACGCCCGAGTTCCCTGACCTGACCTCGAGCAAGCTGCGATTCCTCGAGGTGCAGGGCATCGTCACCCCGTCGCGAACGGAATCGGGTTACCGCAAGTTCTCGCAGTCCGATATCGAGCGACTGCGGCTCGGGCTCACGCTCCAGCGCGATCACTATCTGCCGCTCAGCGTGATCCGCGAACAGCTCGATGAGGCCGAAGCCAACGGCGACACCGGGCTCGCCTTCGCCCCGCCGCCGTCGATCGCGCCCGCGCCTCGGCGCTACCGTCGCGAAGAGCTGCTGTCGGCGGCAGGTGCAGGGCCGCAGATCCTCAACGACGCCATCAGCACCGGCATCATCGCCGCTGCCGAGACCTACTCCGAGTCGACCGTCACGCTGCTGCGCGGCCTGGTCGCCTTGGATCGTCACGGCATCGAGCCCAGGCACCTGCGCACCGTCCGCCAGAGCGCGGAGCGCGAGGTTTCGCTGATCGAGTCGGCGATGTCGGCGCTGCTGCGCAGGACGGATTCCACGTCCAGAGGAAAAGCACGTGAGATGGCGCCGGAACTGGCGACCAAACTCAGCGAGGTTCGAGCGGCTTTCGTGAAAGAAGCGCTCGCGCGAGTGCTTTCGTAACGAACAGGTTGCGACACACCTTCATCGCGAAGCGGATGTCGTTGCCCGGGGCAGAGCACTGCTCTAGCGTTGGGGGTATCCCGTCAGAGAGGAAGTCATATGAATGCGGATGAGCGTGCCGGCGACCCGCGGTTCGTGACCGAGCTCCTCTTCACCGACGGCCTCCCCGCCATGGACGACGAGGTCGGCTACCGCGGTGCAGTGGCTGCCCGTGCGGCCGGTATCACCTATCGTCAGCTCGACTACTGGGCCCGCACCGAGCTCGTCGAGCCCACCGTGCGCGGCGCGAGCGGCTCCGGTTCGCAGCGTCTTTACGGCTTCCGCGACATCCTCGTGCTCAAGCTCGTCAAGCGTCTGCTCGACACGGGCATCTCGCTGCAGCAGATCCGCACCGCCGTCGATCAGCTCCGTGCTGCCGGCATCCGCGATCTGGCCGGCACCACGCTGATGAGCGACGGCGCCTCCGTCTACCTGTGCACGTCGAACGACGAGGTCATCGACCTCGTCAGCCGCGGACAGGGCGTTTTCGGCATCGCCGTCGGCAAGGTGCTGCGCGAGGTCGAGTCGACGCTGGTCGAGTTCGACCCCACAGCGCCGGATCCCGTCGACGAGCTCAGCGCCCGTCGCGCCAAGCGCACGGCCTGACCGGAGGCACGCTCAGGAACCGGAGCCAAGCTCAGGGACCGGCGCAACAGAAAACGCGCTCAGCAGAAGCTGAGCGCGTTTGCTTTGCCGGCCCTCTCAGGCCTGTGCGCCGGTCTCCGGTACGGGGACGCGGCCCGTGCGCACGATGCGGTCCAGCAGCAGGTCGAAGTCTGCGGCGAGCTCCTGAGCCGAGTCGCCCGGCCAGATGTGCAGCGGCTTCGCCGCGCCCTGCGCCTGCTGCAGCGACGTGCGCTCCGGCAGCTGAGGCGAGAGCACGAGCGGTCCGAACATGTCTCGCAGTTCCTTGATCCGGAACTGGTGTTCGATCGACTGCGGGCGAACGCGGTTGACGACGATGCCCAACGGCTGAAGGCGAGGGGAGAGCCCTCGGCGGATCTCTTCGATCGCGCGCAGGGCACGGTCGGCCGCGGCCACGGAGAACAGGCCGGGCTCGGTGACGACGATCACGCGGTCGCTCGCGGCCCATGCCGTGCGCGTCAGCGCGTTCAGGGAAGGGGCGCAGTCGATGAGGACGAGGTCGTAGTCGCTCTCGACGGAGGCGAGGGCTTCTTCGAGCTTCCACACGTCGCGAACGCTCGGGTGCGGACCGTCGTAGTTGATGGCGGACGGGCTGCCGATGAGCACGTCGATCGTTCCGGGGTGCACCTTCGCCCAGCCGCTGGAGGTGATCGCCTGACGGACGACCTTCTCCTTGGGGTTCGCGAGAACATCGGCGATGTTGAGGCGTCCAGCGACCTGGATGTCCATTCCGGTGGAGACGTCGGACTGCGGATCGAGGTCGACGACGAGGGTGCGAACACCTCGGGCGAAGGCCGCTGAGGCCAGTCCGAGGGTCACGGTCGTCTTTCCGACACCGCCTTTTAGGGAGCTGACGCTGAGTACGTGCACGGACACCACGTTACCTTCCCCTAGGCTTGGAAAACACTCAGCCCCGCCCTGTGCGCGTCGACAAAGCCGCGCATGAGCTATCAGAGGTGTGCATGTTCCAGAAGATCCTTGTGGCCAATCGTGGTGAGATCGCGATCCGCGCCTTCCGAGCGGCGTTCGAGGTGGGGGCGCGCACTGTGGCTGTGTTCCCGTACGAGGATCGCGGCTCGCAGCATCGCCTCAAGGCTGACGAGGCCTACGAGATCGGGGAGCGCGGCCACCCCGTGCGTGCATACCTCAGCGTCGACGAGATCATCAGGGTCGCGCTCGAGTCCGGTGCCGATGCGATCTACCCGGGGTACGGCTTCCTGTCCGAGAACCCGGAGCTCGCAGAGAAGGCAGCGGAGAACGGCATCGTCTTCATCGGACCGCCGTCGAACGTGCTCGAGATGGCCGGCAACAAGGTCGAAGCCAAGCGCCATGCGATCGAAGCCGGTGTACCGGTCCTGCGGTCGACCGAAGCGTCGGACGACGTCGACGCGCTGGTGGCTCAGGCCGACGAGATCGGATTCCCCGTGTTCGCCAAGGCCGTCGCCGGCGGCGGCGGACGCGGCATGCGCCGGGTCGAGACGAAGGACGAACTCGCACCGGCCCTCGCCGAGGCGATGCGCGAGGCGGAGAGCGCATTCGGCGACGCGCGCATGTTCCTCGAGCAGGCGGTCGTCCGCCCGCGCCACATCGAGGTGCAGATCCTCGCGGACAAGACCGGCGAGACCGTGCACCTGTTCGAGCGCGACTGCTCCGTGCAACGCCGGCACCAGAAGGTCGTCGAGATCGCTCCGGCGCCGAACCTCGACGACAGCATCCGCACGGCCCTGCACGGCTACGCCATCGCCTTCGCCCGCTCGATCGGATACGAGAATGCGGGAACCGTCGAGTTCCTTCTCGAGACAGCAGGGGAGCGCACCGGCGAGGTCGTCTTCATCGAGATGAACCCGCGCATCCAGGTCGAGCACACGGTGACCGAAGAGGTCACCGACGTCGACCTCGTGCAGACCCAGATGCGCGTCGCGGCCGGCGCGAGCCTGGCCGAGCTCGGCCTGCAGCAGGACGATATCCACCTGCGCGGCGCGGCGCTGCAGTGCCGCATCACAACTGAGGACCCCACACAGGGCTTCCGCCCGGACACCGGCAAGATCACGACCTACCGCTCGCCCGGCGGTGCCGGCATCCGCCTCGACGGAGGCACCGTGCACCAGGGCGCGCAGATCAGTCCGCACTTCGATTCGATGCTCTCAAAGCTCACCTGCCGTGGTCGCGACTTCGAAGCGGCCGTCGGCCGCGCGCGGCGGGCACTCGCTGAGTTCCGCATCCGCGGCGTCTCCACGAACATCCCGTTCCTGCAGGCGCTGCTCGCCGACGACGCCTTCGTCTCGGGCGACATCAGCACCTCCTTCATCGACGAGCGCCCCGATCTGTTGCAGGGCAGGGTGTCCAAGGACCGCGGCACGAAGCTGCTGAACTGGCTCGTCGACGTCACCGTCAACAAGCCGAACGGGGAGCACCCCGGCGCGATCGACCCGGTGGCCAAGCTCCCGGCCATCGACCTCAGTGCCGAGCCGCAGGCCGGTTCCCGCCAGCGGCTGCAGGAGCTCGGGCCCGAAGGGTTCGCGCGCAGTCTGCGGGAGCAGACCGCGCTGGCGATCACGGACACCACCTTCCGCGACGCGCACCAGTCGCTGCTGGCCACCCGCGTGCGCACCCGTGACCTCGTCGCCGCAGCGCCCTACCTCGCCCGGCTCACCCCCGGCCTGCTCTCGGTCGAGGCTTGGGGTGGCGCGACCTACGACGTGGCGCTCCGCTTCCTCGGCGAGGACCCGTGGGAGCGGCTTGACAAGCTGCGCGCCGCGCTGCCGAACATCAACATCCAGATGCTGCTGCGTGGCCGCAACACGGTCGGATACACGCCGTACCCGACCGCGGTGACCGAGGCCTTCGTCGCCGAGGCGGCGACGAGCGGCATCGACATCTTCCGCATCTTCGATGCCCTCAACGACGTCTCTCAGATGCGCCCGGCGATCGACGCGGTCCGCGCGACGGGAACCTCCGTGGCCGAGGTCGCGCTCTGCTACACCGGCGATCTGCTGAACCCGGCCGAGGATCTGTACACGCTCGACTACTACCTGCGTCTGGCCGAGCAGATCACAGACGCCGGAGCGCACATCCTCGCCATCAAGGACATGGCGGGGCTGCTGCGGCCGGCGGCCGCCGCGAAGCTCGTGACGGCGCTGCGCGAACGCTTCGACCTGCCGGTGCACCTGCACACGCACGACACCCCAGGTGGACAGCTCGCGACTCTGCTCGCTGCGAGTGCGGCCGGCGTGGATGCTGTGGACGCGGCATCCGCCCCGCTTTCCGGAACGACCAGCCAGCCGTCGCTGTCGTCGCTCGTCGCGGCCCTCGCGCACACCGATCGCGACAGCGGCATCGATCTCGGCGGCGTCTCGGACCTCGAACCGTACTGGGAGGCCGTGCGCAACCAGTACGCGCCGTTCGAATCCGGGCTCCCGGGGCCGACCGGTCGCGTGTACCACCACGAGATCCCCGGCGGGCAGTTGTCGAACCTGCGTCAGCAGGCCAAGGCGCTCGGCCTCGCGGACGACTTCGAGCTCATCGAGGACATGTACGCCGCGGCCGACCGCATCCTCGGCCGAGTGCCCAAGGTCACGCCGTCGTCGAAGGTCGTCGGCGATCTCGCGCTGCACCTCGCGGCTGTGAAGGCCGACCCCGCCGATTTCGAGGCGAATCCCGAGAAGTACGACGTCCCTGATTCTGTCGTGGGCTTCATGGCCGGCGAGCTCGGTGATCTCCCCGGCGGGTGGCCGGAGCCGTTCCGCAGCAAGGTGCTCGCCGGGCGCACGGTGCGCGGCGGTCTCACGGAGATCTCCGCTGACGACGAGAAGGCTCTCGCCGGCTCGAGTGCGGACCGCCGCGAGAGGCTCAACACCCTGCTCTTCCCGGCCCCGACCCGAGAGTTCTCTCAGCAGCGCGAACTGTTCGGAGATCTGTCGGTGCTCGACACGGCCGACTATCTGTACGGACTCGTCCAGGGGCAGGAGCACCTCGTCGAGATCGATCGCGGCGTGCAGCTCTACGTCGGTCTCGAGGCCATCGGTGAGGCCGATGAGCGCGGCATGCGCACGGTCATGACGACGTTGAACGGCCAGCTGCGACCGGTGTTCGTGCGTGACCGCTCCGTCGCCGTGGACGCACACGAGGCCGAGAAGGCCGACACCGCGAAGCCCGGTCAGGTCGCGGCCCCCTTCTCGGGCGTCGTGTCGCTGAAGGTCGAGGTGGGTGCGACCGTCCGGGCAGGTGAACCCGTCGCATCCATCGAGGCGATGAAGATGGAAGCGGCCATCACCGCACCCGTCGACGGTGTCATCGAACGGCTCGCGATCGGCTCCACGCAGCAGGTGGATGCCGGCGACCTTTTGGTCGTGATCACTCCAGCCAAGTAATCTTGGGCGAGCGACAGGATCGCACAAGCTTGGAGTGACACAGTGACATCGAAGAACAGTTCCCCCTCGGAGGGCGACGATCTCGGCATTCTCGACGAGGCCGCATCTCTCGACACGACAGCGCTCGGCGTTCTCGGGCAGACCTCGCAAGTCAGCGTGACGCTGCCCGCGGGCGCGGATGATGACGACGACCTGGTCGAGGACGTGGTGGACGGCGAGTTCACCGGCGAGATCCTCGTCGGCGAGCTCGAGACCCCTCGAGCCGCCGTCGACCAGGATGCCGTCGAGCAGGATGCCGTGATCGGCGCGGTCGACGAGCCCGCGGTGACGGCGGACGCTGATCCCCTCGTCGACGCGGAGCCGATCGAGGATGCAGTGCCGATCGAGGATGCAGATGCTGTCGTCGATGCGGAGCCGGTCGAAGATGCTGCAGCAGCCGCACCTGCACCGGCACCGGCACCGGTTGCGGCGCCGGATATCGCGCTGGTGTCCAAGCGCTTCGGCGAGCAGGCCGGGCAGTCATCCCGCGAGACCGCCGACCTGCTGACCGCCGACCGTCTGCTCAACCCGAGCCAGCTGACGAAGCCCGAGCCGGAGGGCACGTGGAGCCACCTGCTCTACACGATCTCAGGACGCCGTATCAACATCGGCGACGGCAAGCGCGCACGAGAGCGCAAGGCGCTCACCGCGCGGATCGCGAACGCTCTCAACGGCGGTGCGCGCTTCGTCCCGGTGCTGTCGCGCAAGGGCGGCGTGGGCAAGACCACCGTCACTGCGCTCCTCGGCATGGCCCTGGCCGATGCGCGAGAGGATCGCGTCATCGCGGTCGACGCGAACCCCGATCGCGGCACGCTCGCAGACCGCATCGTCCGCAGCCCAGGCGGCAAGTCGGTGCGCGATCTCGTCAAGATCCACGACGAGGTCAGGGGATACCACGACCTCTCGGCGATCGTCGCTCGCGACTCCACGCGGCTCGACGTGCTGGCATCCGACCCCGACCCGCACATCGCGGAGGCGTTCAGCGACGAGGACTACCGCAACGTCGCAGACGTGGCGGCGCACTACTACTCGCTCGTGCTCACGGATACCGGAACGGGCATCGTGCACTCGGTCATGGGGGCCACCCTCGACAAGGCCGATCAGATCGTCATCGTCTCCGGACTCAGCGTCGACGAGGCGCGTCTCGCATCCGAGACCCTGACCTGGCTCGAGACGAATGGTCGCGAGGAGCAGGCGCGAGGCGCCATCATCGTGCTGAACCAGTCCACGCCCGGCAGTCCGCTGGTGCGTCTGAACGAGCTCGAGGCGCACTTCAAGACCAGGGCCAAGCATGTCGTGCGGATGCCGTACGACCCGCAGATCGCCGGCGGCGGCGCGATCGTCTTCGCGAACCTGCAGCCGGAGACGCGACAGGCCGCTCGCGAGCTCGCCGCATTGCTCGTGGAGAGTCTGCGCGCGAAGGCCGCCTGATGACCGCGCGAGAGATCAGAATCTTCGGCGACCCCGTGCTGCGCACCACGTGCGCTCCGGTGAGCACGATCGATGAGGGCGTCCGGTCGCTGGTCGAAGACCTCGTCGACAGCGTCAAACTCCCCGGCCGCGCCGGAGTCGCCGCCCCACAGATAGGTGTCGCCGTTCGGGCGTTCAGCTACAACATCGACGGCGACGTCGGCTACGTCATCAACCCGGTGCTCACCGAGGTCCGCGGCGAGCCGGTGCCCACCGGCGAGGGGTGCCTGTCGGTGCCGGGGCTCTGGCACGACGCCCTGCGGCATCCGTGGGCGCGGGTCGAGGGGATCGACCTCGACGGCAATCCGGTCGTGCTCGAGGGGGAGGGGCTGCTCGCGCAGGCGCTCCAGCACGAGACCGATCACCTCGACGGGATGCTGTACCTCTCCCGTCTCACTCCGGAAGACCGCAAGCGCGCGATGCGCGAGGTCCGCGAGAGCGACTGGTTCTAGCCCGGCCGGAGACAGCGCCTCAGCCGAGCGGCACGTTGGTCGTCTTCACCGGCTCGTCGTAGATCGCGGAGACCTGGTCGGCGAAGTCCGACATGATCACGTTGCGCTTGATCGACATCTTCGGCGTCAGGTGACCGCTCGCCTCTGTCCACTCGGAGTCGAGGATCGTGAACTTGCGGATCGACTCGGCGCGCGAGACGTTCTTGTTCGCGATATCGACCGCCCGCTGCACCTCGGCGCGAACGGCCTCGTTGGTCGAGGCATCCGCCAGGGACATATCAGCGGACAGACCGTTGTTGCCGAGCCACGTCGGGAGCATCTCGGGGTCGAGGGTGATCAGCGCCGAGATGAACGGCTTCTGGTCTCCGACCACGACGACCTGACCGACGATCGGATTGGCGCGGATCGGGTCCTCGAGCGCGGCTGGGGCGACGTTCTTGCCGCCGGCCGTGACGATGATCTCCTTCTTGCGCCCGGTGACCGTGAGGAAGCCCTCGGAGTCGAAGCTGCCGATGTCGCCCGTGCGGAACCAGCCGTCGTGGAACGCCTCGGCCGTGGCCTCGGGGTTGTTCCAGTACTCCTTGAACACGTTGATGCCCTTGACCTCGATCTCGCCGTCCTCGGCGAGACGGACGCCGACGCCGGGGAGCGCGGGACCGACGGTGCCGATCTTGGACTTGTCGGCGAGGTTGACCGTCGCGGGGGCCGTCGTCTCGGTCAAGCCGTAGCCCTCGAGGATGACCACGCCGAGGCTGTGGAAGAAGTGCCCGAGGCGCGGGCCGAGCGGAGCGGAGCCGGAGACGGCGTACTGGATGTTGCCGCCCATCGCGTCGCGCAGCTTTCCGTAGACGAGTTTGTCGAAGAGCGCGAATTTGATCTTCAGCCCGAACGGGATCTTCTTGCCCTCTTCGAGCAGACGGGAGTGCTCGATCGCCGCGGCGGCGGCAGCGCGGAAGATCTTGCCCTTGCCGCCGGCCTCAGCCTTCTGCTCGGCGGAGTTGTAGACCTTCTCGAAAACGCGGGGAACCGCGAGGAGGAAGGTCGGCTTGAAGGTGCCGAGTGCCGACAGCAGCTGCTTGGTGTCGGGCTGGTGGCCGGTGCGAACACCCGCGTGCACGTTGAGCAGCGAGATGAAGCGCGCGAACACGTGCGCGGTCGTGATGAACAGCACGGTCGACGCACCCTTGGTCTGCACGACCTTGTCGAGGGACTTCGCAGAGTTGCGGGTCAGCTCGACGAAGTTGCTGTGCGTGAGCACGCAGCCCTTGGGGCGTCCGGTCGAGCCGGAGGTGTAGATGAGCGTCGCGATGTCGGAGCCGACCGCGAGGTTGCGGCGGCGCTCGATCTCAGCATCCTCGACACCGGTGCCGGCGGCGGTGAGCGTGTCGATCGCGCCCAGGTGCAGCTGCCAGACCTCGCGCACGAGCGGCAGGTCACCGCGTACCTCGTCGAACTTCGCGAAGTGGTCGGCGGACTCCACCAGAAGGGCGTTGGCACCCGAGTCCTCGAGGATCCACTGGATCTGGGCGGGGGAGCTGGTCTCGTAGATCGGCACCATCACGGCGCCTGCATAGAACAGGGCGAAGTCGACGAGCGTCCACTCGTAGGTCGTGCGAGCGAGGAATCCGACCTTCTCGCCGGGCTGGATGCCTGCTGCGACGAAGCCCTTGGCCAGGGCGATGACGGCGGTCTGGAAATCGGCGGCGGTGATATCGCGCCATGCGTCACCGTCTGGTACGGAGAACAGGGCGAGGTCGGGTGTGGCCTCGACGCGCTTCACCAGAAGGTCGGTGATGTTCGCCTCGGGGTCGGCTGGGACGATCGCGGGGACTTCGAATTGAACCACGGCAACTCCTTCGGTACCGGTCGGGCACGGCTTTCCCTGAGTCTAGGGCACACGGGCGTGCTGACCCGGCGGATTTTGGTATTCAGTAGCGTATCAAGTGAGACTCAGTCGCATGCGTGCTGTGGGTCCGCCGCGCGCGGCGATGGTCGGCGATGACCCCCGGCGATAGACTTCCAAACGATGTTCTACTGGCTGATGAAGTACGTGGTGATCGGCCCCATCGTGAAGGGCGTGTTCCGCCCGTGGATCGTGGGGCGAAGCAACGTGCCCAGGACCGGTGCCGCGATCCTGGCGAGCAACCACCTCTCGGTCTCCGACTCGATCTTCCTGCCGTTGCTGATCGATCGCCCGATGTCCTTCCTGGCCAAGAGCGATTACTTCACCGGGCGCGGCATCAAGGGCTGGGCGACGAAGCAGTTCATGAAGGCGACCGGTCAGATCCCGATCGATCGATCAGGGGGCAAGGCTTCAGAAGCTTCGTTGAACACCGGACTGCAGGTCCTCGGCGGCGGCGATCTGCTCGGGATCTACCCCGAGGGCACCCGCAGCCCCGACGGCAAGCTGTACCGCGGTCGCACCGGGCTCGCACGCATGGCGCTCGAGGCCAAGGTGCCGGTGATCCCCGTGGTCATGGTCGACACCGACACAGCGATGCCCATCGGCCGCAGCATCCCGCGCGTCGTGCGCGTCGGGATCGTCATCGGCGAGCCCCTCGACTTCTCCCGGTACGCCGGTATGGAGAACGATCGTTATATCCTCCGGTCCGTCACCGACGAGATCATGGTCGCCCTCCAGCGGCTCGGAGAGCAGGAGTACGACGACGTGTACGCCTCGTCGGTCAAGGACCGGATGCCGCGGCCGTCATGACGGCCGAACGCCGAACCTCGCGCCGCTAAGCTGGGGAGATGCCTCAGCACGACCTCGACACCTGGCGCGACCTCCCGATCAAGCAGCAGCCGTCATGGCCGGATGCCGAGCGCGTGGCCGACATCTCGAAGCAGATAGCCGCACTCCCGCCCCTGGTGTTCGCCGGTGAGGTCGACAACCTCCGCGATCGATTGGCGCGCGCAGCATCCGGTGGGGCGTTCCTGCTCCAGGGCGGGGACTGCGCCGAGACGTTCGCCGGTGCGACCGCCGAGCAGATCCGCAATCGCATCAAGACCGTGCTGCAGATGGCGGTCGTCCTCACGTACGGCGCCTCGATGCCGATCGTGAAGATGGGGCGCATGGCCGGGCAGTTCGCCAAGCCGCGCTCGAGCGACAACGAGACCCGCGGCGACGTCACGCTTCCCGCGTACCGCGGTGACATCGTCAACGGCTACGACTTCACCGAGGGCTCTCGGCAGGCAGACCCCGGCCGACTGCTGCAGGGCTATCACACCGCGGCATCCACGCTGAACCTCATCCGCGCGTTCACGCAGGGCGGCTTCGCGGATCTGCGGGAGGTGCACTCCTGGAACAAGGGCTTCGCGCAGAACCCGGCCAACCAGCGCTACGAGCGCATGGCAGCCGAGATCGACCGAGCCATCAAGTTCATGGAGGCCGCCGGCGCCGACTTCGACGAGCTCAAGCGCGTCGAGTTCTTCACCGGCCACGAGGGCCTGCTCATGGACTACGAGCACCCGATGACCCGCATCGACTCCCGCACGAACACGCCGTACAACACCTCGGCGCACTTCCTGTGGATCGGTGAGCGCACACGCGACCTCGACGGCGCGCACGTCGACTACTTCTCGAAGATCCGCAACCCCATCGGCGTCAAGCTCGGCCCGACCACGACGCCCGAGACCGCGCTCGCGCTGATCGACAAGCTCGACCCGAACCGCGAGCCTGGCCGCCTGACCTTCATCACCCGCATGGGTGCGGGCAAGATCCGCGACGCGCTGCCGCCGCTGCTCGAGGCCGTCCGCGACTCCGGCGCGCAGCCGCTGTGGGTCACCGACCCCATGCACGGCAACGGCATCACCACGCCGACCGGATACAAGACGCGTCGATTCGACGACGTCGTCGACGAGGTGCGCGGGTTCTTCGAGGCTCACCGGGCGGTGGGGACATTCCCCGGCGGCATCCACGTCGAACTCACCGGCGACGACGTCACCGAGTGCCTGGGCGGCTCGGAGCGGATCGACGAGGCCGCCCTCGCGACCCGCTACGAGAGCCTCTGCGACCCGCGCCTGAACCACATGCAGAGCCTGGAGCTCGCTTTCCTCGTGGCTGAGGAGCTCGAGAAGCGCTGACTCCGGCATCGGAGTGCCGGCCGTGTGCGGGCTCAGAGTCAGAGACTGCTGCGGATGTTGAAGTTCACCTGCGTGCCGGCGCGCTGCATCGAGCCGGCCGCCGGATCCATGCCCGTGACCTCGGTGAAGTCGTTCGGGAACGGAGTCCACAGTGCGCTCCATGTGGGTTCGAATCCGGCATCCCGAAGCGTCTGAGCGGCCTCGTCGCGAGTCATCCCCTTGACGTCGGGCACCTCGAACAGCTGCGGCCCGAGCGAGACCACCAGGGCCATCGTGTCCCCGGGGCGCCAGTTGCCCGGCTCCGAGCGCTCGCCCGTGCGGATCACGCGCCCCTCTTCGACGTCGTTGCTGTACTCCTCGACGGTCGTCGTCTTGATCTGCTTCTCGCCGAGCAGGTTCGCCGCCTCGCTCGCGGTCTTGCCGACCACATCGGGCAACCCGCCGAGCGACACGGTGAGGTTGGCTGTGTCGGCCTCGTGCACCTCGCACCCGTCACCGCAGGCGACATTGTCGCCACCCGCGCGCGGGGTGATGCTGGCGTTGATGACGACGTCGTTCTCGGCGTCGGAGTACAGCATCAGCATGTCATCGGAGGTCGTGAGGCCGAGCTCGTCGAGGTAGGCCTTCGCCTCGTTCACCGTCTTGCCGTTGAGCGTCTCGATGGTGCGCGGAGCCGGCCCGGTCGAGACGAATACGGTCACCTCGGTGCCCTTGTCCTCGCGCGCTCCTTCGCCCGGATCGGTGCGGATCGCGAGCCCCGGATCGACATCGATAGAGCTCTCATCGGCCTGGACGGGCACGAAGCCCTCGGCCTCGAGCGCGCCCGCTGCCTTCTCGTACGTCATTCCGGCGACGGACGGCACGGCGATCAGCGAGCCGGGGCCGGACCCGAACCACCATCCGACACCGCCGGCGAGCACCGCGAGCAGCATCACCAGCGCGAGCAGGAAGGCTCCGCGGGCGCGGCGCTTCGACGTCCGCCGACGCAGAAGCGTCGCATTGTCGACGGGCTGAGCGGCGACCGGACTCGTGACCGGGTCGATGACCATGGTCGACGGCATGACCTTGGTGAGGTCGCCCGAGTCCCGTTGCGTTCGCAGCGGCGTGGTGTTCGCCGCAGGAGCGGGAGAGATGCCCAGGTCGCGCTCGATCTCGCGGAGCCGGTCGAGCATCTGCTGCGCGTCATCCGGTCGCTCATCGGGCGACTTCTCGGTCGACCACAGCACGAGCTCGTCGAGCTGCTCCGGCACGCCCGGGTTGCGGACGCTGGGGCGGGGGACCGACTCCGTCGCGTGCTGGAAGGCGATCTGCATCGGCTGCTCGCCCTTGTACGGCTGCTCACCGACGAGCATCTCGTACAGCATGATGCCGAGCGCGTAGATGTCGCTTCGCGCGTCAGCCGTGCCTCTGGTCACGAGTTCGGGAGCGAGATAGGCGATCGTGCCCAGCAGCTGCTGGCCGGTCGCGGTGTTCGCCGTGGTCGCCCGCGCGAGTCCGAAGTCGCCGATCTTGATCCGGCCGTCCTCTGCGAGCAGCACGTTCTCGGGTTTGACGTCGCGGTGGACGATTCCGGCCTTGTGAGCCGCAGCCAGTCCGGAGAGGATCGCGTCCATGATCGAGATCGTCTGCGGGATCGTCAGGCGCTTCTGCTCGCGGAGGAGTTCGCGCAGCGTGATCCCCGGCAGGTACTCCATGACGAGGTAGGCGAGTTCGCCGTCCTGCCCCTGATCGAACACGTTGACGACATGGGGGTCGGCCAGTCGAGCTGCCGCCCTGGCCTCCTGGATGAAGCGGCTCTGGAACACCGCATCGTCGCTGAGGTGGCCGTGCATGACCTTGAGGGCGATGCGCCGCTCGAGTCGCAGATCGGTGGCCACGTACACCGTGGCCATTCCGCCGCGTGCGATCCGGGCCCGAACCCGGTACCGACCGTCGACAAGCCGCCCGATGAGGGCGTCGGCCTGCTGATTGGTCGTCACGTACAGATTCTATGGAGAACTGGCTGAAAGCCCGGGGAGCGCCTCACCCTTTCGGGCGGGGAATCACCCGTAGAGCGCGAGCCACGTGTACGCCGCGTCCTCCCATTTCGCGTACCGATCCGGGTACGCGGAGATCTGGACGGCCTGCGCAGCGTCGGCGAAGGACATCTTCTCCCAGCCGGGGATGTCCAGCAGGCCGCGCGTCGTCGTGCCGTCGGCGTTGGATGTGCCGAGGAAGAACGCGCGGATGCTGTGATCGCGGTTCATGATCTGATCGGGCTCACCCCAGCCGGTGCTCGGGCGCTGCTGGAAGAGGCCGAGCGAGTCGCGATCGCCCCACTCGAGATTGCGGAGCCACGCTTCGACCATGGAGGTGCCCAGCGCGATGGCGATGCCCCGGTCGGAAACGCCGAGTTCGCGCCCGATCCGGATGATGAGACGGACGTTCTCGGCCTGGAGACCGTTGAGCTCGGCGGACGTGGATGCCACCGACGGCGTGGGCACGGACGCGGGAGCTGCGGCTGCGGCCGGCTTCGGGGCGGATGCCGCCTTGGCTGCGACACGGAGCGTCTGACCGGGGTAGATGATGGAGTCGCGGCTCAGCCCGTTCGCCGCGAGGACGGCGTCCACGGACGTGCCGTGCTTCTGCGCGATGGCGAAGATCGTGTCGCCAGCGACGACCTCGTGCGAGGCAGCGGCCTGCGCGGCCGGTGCCGGTGCCGCAGGCTTGGCGGCGGGCGCCGCAGCCGTCGCGGCGACGGGGGCGGTGAGAACGACCTTCTGGCCAGGGTAGATGACCGTCCGCCAGCCGAGGCCGTTCCACTTCAGCACGTCGGGAGTGGCGAGCCCGAAGCGCTGGGCGATGCCGGCGATCGTGTCGCCGGACTGGACGGTATACGAGGCGGGCCGTGCGGCCGTGGCGACGGGGCGCACGGTCTTCTCCACATGGAGGACGACTCCGGCGCGGGCCTGCAGTGACGCAGGCGCTGACTCCGCAGGGGCCGCGGCCTGGGCGGGAGCGACAGCGAGCGGCCCTGCCAGCACGCCCAGCATCGCGGCCGGTACGCCGATCTGGGTGTATCGCCTGCGGTTCGACATTGTTGTGAGTCTCAAGGTTTCCCCCCTAGTCAGACTCAAGAAACGCTGACACGGATGTAAAGGGATGTCAACCAAAGTGATGCAAGTGAAAGGTGTGACAGACGTGACGATGTGCGTTGTCGTGGCCGAGGTGAGATAGTCGAAACGTGTCTGACGAAGCAGTTGAAATCTCCGGTGAATGGCTGACCACACCCGACCTCGTCGAGGTTCTGGGGGAGCCGCTCGGTCGTGTCCGCCGCCTCATCGCGGAGCAGCACCTGATCGGGTCGACGCGCAACGGCGCGTTCGCGGTTCCTGGTATCTTCATCGTCGACGGTCGACCGCTGGCCTCGTTGCGAGGCACGATCATCGTGCTGGCGGATGCCGGATTCTCGGATGACGAGATCATCGACTGGCTGCTCGCCGAAGACGAGGAACTCGGGCGTACGCCGATCGCCGCGCTCCTGGACGGCCACAAGAGCGCCGTGCGCCGGGTGGCGCGAGCGCTGGCCTGAATTCGGGCAGCCGCGCGGCTCAGGCGGTGCGCACGGTGGCCGCTCGCGCGAGTTCGCGGAGGTTGCTCACCGATGCGTTGTCGAGCCGCGCGGCCGTCAGAGCCCGGTCGGCCTGCACACTGTAGTCGCGGATCATCGTCTCGACACGCTCAAGGGCGCCCGAATCGATGATCTTCGCCTGCAGGGCGGCGACCTGTGCGGCTGTGAGCTCGGGGTCTCCGAGCAGATCGTCGAGCACGCGACGGGCGGAGCTGTCGAGGTTCTCACGGGTGAGAGCGATAAGGACCGTCCGCTTCCCCTCGCGCAGGTCGTCTCCCGTCGGTTTTCCGGTGACCGATTCATCGCCGAAGACGCCGAGGACGTCGTCTCGCAGCTGGAACGCCATGCCGATGGGATGCCCGAACGCGCGGAGCGCGTCCTGCTGAGCGGCATCCCCGCCTGCCAGAGCCGCGCCCAGCGCGAGCGGTTGCTCGATGCTGTACCTGGCTGACTTCAGCGAGACGACGCGCAACGCGCGCTCCGCGTGCTCGTCGTCGGGGTTCACCCGCCAGGCGGACTCCTCGGCGATGTCGAGGAACTGCCCCGTCGTCACGTCGCGGCGCATACGGGCGTACGCGCTGCGCACGTCAGCGGAATTCGGATGCCCCGCGAGCGCTCGCTCGAGCAGATCGTCGCTCCACGAGATCAGCAGGTCACCGAGCAGGATGGCCGCCGACCGGCCGAAGCCCTCGGCATCGCCATTCCAGACGCGCTCGACGTGCTGCGCCTGGAGCGCGCGATGCGCGGCCGGCCTGCCGCGTCTGGTGTCGGAGTTGTCGATGAGGTCGTCGTGCACGAGCGCTGCCGACTGGAAGATCTCCAGCGCGGCGCACAGGTCCCAGAGTGCGTCGGTCTCCGTGGCATCCCGGTCCGCGAAGCGGGCCACCGCGCTCCACCCGGCGTGGCAGAACCGTGCGCGCAGACGCTTACCGCCCTGCAGGGTCTGGACCGCCGACTCGATGAAGAGAGGGGCATCCGGCCCGTACTCCGCCGACTCTGCGCGTACGTCGGCGGCGAAGCGATCCAGACTGGTGAGGACGGCCTGCTGGACTTGGCTGGAGAGGGGCACGATAATCAGCTTAGGTTCTCAGCGGAAACCTAGCCTCAGTCGTTCCGCTGAGCGTAAACTGGAGGACACTTACCCGAGGGGGGCGTCATGCCACTGTCTGAACAGGAGCAGCGTCTGCTCGATGAGATGGAACGTCATCTCCTTCACAACGACGCCGACATAGTCAGCGCGCCGTCTGGTGACCGCACGCTCAGCTACCGCAATCTCGTCTACGGCGCCGTCCTGCTGCTCGTCGGCATCGGCGCTCTCGTCGCCGGCGTCGCCCTGGGCAGCCAGCTCGGCCCCGTCGTCAGCATCGTCGTCGGCGTCGTGGGATTCGCGGCGATGCTCGCCGGCGTCATACTCGCAGTCACCCCGGTGCGTCGCAACGACGCCGGCCGTTCGCCCAAGACCGAGTCCTCGCCGAAGACGCCGCAGAATTCGTCATCCTTCATGGATCGCATGAACGACCGCTGGGATCGACGCCAAGACGGTCACTGACCCGATCGATTCCAGAGGCCTCCACTCCACGGACCTCCACTTCACAGACCCGGATGCATTCGCATCCGGGTCTTTTTGCGTTTCCAGGTGGATTCCCTCCACTGGCGCTCCACTGCCCTCCACTCGCGCTTCAGGGGTGTGAGCCCCGGAATCACGCGGGGGAGCGCGCGACCGATCCGTGGAAACGGCATTCTTTTCGCGATCCTCCATATGAATGTGGAGGAAAGTGGAGTAAAGTGGGGCTCACCTCGAGTTGGCCGGACGT
This sequence comes from Microbacterium sp. Bi121, assembly GCF_918698005.1. GTDB lineage: Bacteria > Actinomycetota > Actinomycetes > Actinomycetales > Microbacteriaceae > Microbacterium. The sequence goes on along the minus strand of NZ_CAKKLJ010000004.1, from coordinate 310,141 downwards.
AGAGGGGGTGATGGCCGATGTTGCTGGGAACGCATTCACCGAAGCTCGACGACAAAGGCCGGGTCATCCTTCCGGCCAAGTTCCGCGAGGACCTCGGCGGCGGCATCGTCGTCACCCGTGGTCAGGAGCGGTGCCTCTACGTGTTCAGCACGGCCGAGTTCGAGGCCATGCACGAGCGGATCCGGCAAGCGCCGCTCAGCAACAAGCAGGCCCGTGACTTTCTGCGCATGTTCCTTTCGGGGGCGAGCGCCGAGATGCCGGACAGCCAGAACCGCATCACCATCCCCGGTCACCTCCGGCAGTACGCAGGGCTCGAGAAGGAGCTCATCGTCACGGGCGTCGGCGCTCACGCCGAGATCTGGGATGCCGCTGCATGGAACGACTATCTCGCCGCAGGCGAGGACAACTACTCAGAACTGGAGCAGGAGGTGATTCCCGGACTCTTCTGACCTCGGCTGTGATGCCCCGCCGCTCCCGCCCCGACACACTTCCCCGGTGCCGGGTCGAGAAGCGGAGGGGGATCAGGGCCCAGGTCTCCGGAAACGATCATGAACCTCCGTGACATCCACACCCCCGTCATGCTCGAGCGCTGCATCGAGCTGATGGCGCCCGCGCTCGCGCACGACGGCGCCATCGTGGTCGACGCGACGCTCGGCATGGGCGGTCACTCCGAGGCGCTGCTGGAGCGGTTCCCCGGCATCCGGCTGATCGGCCTCGACCGTGACACCGACGCCCTCCGCATCGCCGGTCAGCGGCTCGAGCGTTTCGCCGACCGCGTCACCCTCGTCCACACGGTCTACGACGAGATCGGGCTGCACGCCCACGGCGCATCGGCCATCCTCATGGACCTCGGCGTCTCGTCCCTCCAGCTCGACGAGGCGGATCGCGGTTTCGCGTACTCCAAGGACGCTCCGCTCGACATGCGCATGGACCAGACGAAGGGCGTCACCGCCGCTGAGGTCCTCGCGACCTACAGCGAAGGCAACCTCCGCCGCATCTTCGAGCGCTACGGCGAAGAGAAGCTGGCAGCGCGCTATGCGCGGTTCATCGTGCAGGCTCGCGACGACAAGCCCCTCGTGCGATCGCAGGACCTCGTCGACCTGCTCCAGGCGGCGACACCGGCCGCAGCTCAGCGCGCGGGCCATCCGGCCAAGCGGGTGTTCCAGGCGCTGCGCATCGAGGTCAACTCCGAGCTCAGCGTGCTCGCCGATGCCATCCCCGCGGCGATGGACGCCCTGGCCGTCGGCGGCCGCATCGTCGTCATGAGCTATCAGTCGCTGGAGGATCGCCTCGTCAAGCAGGCGTTCGCGGCGGCATCCGCATCCACCGCCCCGGCCGGACTCCCCGTCGAGCTGCCGGAACACGCACCGCGGTTCCGCACGCTGACGAAGGGCGCCGAGCTTGCCAGCGAAGAAGAGAAGCAGCGCAACCCGCGTGCCATCCCGGTGCGCCTGCGCGCCGCCGAGCGATTGAGGGAGGCCGCATGAGCCGCGCCACCGCAGCAGCCGTGCTGCCGCAGACCCAGCCGCAGACGCCGAGTCCCGCACGACCAGGACGCAGACTCACCAGCGTCACGGCGCCGTCCCGCGCACGGCGTCCCAAGCTCGCCTACGCGCTCGTCGCCGTGTCGGGTGCGGCGTTGATCGCCGCCGCGCAGATCGGACTCTCGCTCGCGATCACCAACGACTCGTTCGTCCTCGCCGACCTGACGTCGCAGCAGCGCGAACTGGATCTTCAGGCCAGCGCCCTCCACGACGATCTCGCCGGCATCTCGTCGCCGCAGCTGCTGGCCACGAAGGCCGATCACCTCGGTCTCGTCGTGGCCGGCCCCGCGTCGTACCTGCGGCTGAGCGACTCCGCAGTGATCGGCGCGAACTCCGAGGCGAGCTGGAGCTCAACGGTGAATCCGACCGGAGCCGGCGCCGTGCACAACGCCCTCCTCGAGGATGACGCCAAGGAGGCCGCGGCCGAGGAGAAGGCCGACGCGAGCACGAAGAAGGACCCGGATCTGCCGCCGGCGATCACCGACGGCCTTCCCAGCCCCACCACCCGCTGATATCGACACGACCGCTGACAAGGACACGGAGAGAGCCGCATGACCACTCGAGCAACGCGCGGCCCGCGCCGCCGGACCGTCGTCGCCCTCGCCGTGATCCTCGCCGTCCTCTCGGCGTTCGTGGTGCGTCTGGTCGATATCCAGGTCGTGAGCGCCAACGACCACGTCGAGGACTCCCTGCACGTCGGTCAGCTCGGAAGCACTGACACCATCTACGGCGACCGGGGCTCGATCGTCGATCAGAACGGCATCACTCTCGCGTCGAGCGTGAAGGTCTACGACGCTCAGCTCAGCCCGAGTCTGATGCAGAAGCTCGAGGACGATGCCAAGAACCCGCCGAAGGTGCCGTGGGCAGAGGCGTCGGACAAGATCGCCGCGATCATCGGGCAGGACCCTGAGGAGCTCCGCTCCGCCGTCGCCGCGAACCTCGAGAAGGACGCGAGCTCGCAGTACTACCAGCTGGCGAACGGATTGAGCACCGAGAAGTACCTCGAGCTCCGTGACCTCGGCCTTCTCTACGTCTACGCCAAGCCGCGTGAGACCCGCGTCTATCCGAACGGCGCCGTCGCCGGGAACGTCGTCGGGTACATGAACTCGGCCGGCGAGGGCAAGGCGGGCATCGAGCAGATGGAGAGCAAGTGCCTCGCGCCGACGAGCGGTGAGCGCACGTACCTGCGCGGCAAGGACGGCGTGACGATTCCCGGAAGCGAGCGCACCGTGGATGCCGTCGACGGCGGCACGGTGCAGCTGACGATCAACAGCGACCTGAACTGGTATCTGCAGCAGATGATCGCCGAGGAGGCGCAGAAGCAGAAGGCGCAGTCGGGCACGGTCACCGTCGTCGAGATCAAGACGGGCAAGATCCGGGCGGCGGCCGAGTGGCCGGCGCTCGACCCGAACGATCTGGACGCCTCGTCCCCGGATGACTGGGGCACCAAGGTCTTCGGCAACACCTTCGAGCCCGGTTCGACATTCAAGGCCGTCACCTCAGCCGCCCTGCTCGACTCGGGTGCCGTCGACATGAACACGACGGTGACCGCAGCCGGGCACGAGAAGTTCCCCAACGGCGCCGTCATCAACGACGCCTTCGTGCACGGCGCCTACCAGTACACACTCGCCGGTGCCCTCATCGACTCGTCGAACGTCGCACTGTCGAAGTTCGGCACGATGGTCGACCCGCAGGTGCGTTACGACTACCTGAAGAAATTCGGGGTCGGGCAGAAGACCATCGACTTCCCCCGCGAGGCGACAGGTGTGATCCACCCGGTGTCCGAGTGGGACGCGCAGTCGCTCTACACCACGACCTTCGGGCAGCACTACACGGTCACCGCGCCCCAGCTGGCCAACGTCTACCAGGCGATCGGCAACGGCGGCGAGAAGATCGACCTCTCGCTCATCGAGTCGTGCACGTACGAAGACGGCACCGTCGTCACCCCTGACGCCCCCGGCCATGAGCAGATCATCAAGAAGAGCACGGCATCCCAGCTGCAGCGCATGCTCGAGAACGTCGCCGTACAGGGCGGCCTCGCCGATCAGATCAAGGTCCCCGGCTACCGCATCGGCATCAAGACCGGTACGGCAGAGATCTCCGACGGCAAGGGCGGACTCAAGAAGGGCGTCTACTACACGAGCATGGTCGGCATCGCTCCGATCGACGATCCGCAGTACGTCGTCGTCGTCACCCTCGACCAGCCGACTAGGATTACATCGTCCGCAGCCACCGCATCCGCCTTCCAGAAGGCCATGACGCAGGTCTTGAAGACCTACCGCGTCTCGCCCTCGACGGAGCCGATGGACGACCCGCTGCCCAAGTTCAAGTAGCCGGCTTCACGCCGCGCATGGAGATGTCATGATCGCCCTGTCGTTCGCCGAGATCGCATCCATCACCGGCGGCGATCTCCACCTCGCGGGCTCCGACGCCGCCGAGACCGTCGTGGACGGAGTCGTCGACACCGACTCGCGAAACATGAGCCAGAGCGGCATCTTCGTCGCCAAGCCCGGCGCCGAGACCGACGGGCACCGCTTCGTGGGGGCGGCCGTCGCGAACGGAGCACGTCTCGCCATCGTCGAGCACATGGTCGACGACGCGGTCTCGCAGATCGTCGTGGCGGATGTCGTCGAAGCGCTGGGAGCGCTGGCCAGCGCCGTCGTCGCGCGCGTTCGTGAGGGCGGGATGCTGAAGATCGTCGGCATCACCGGATCGAACGGCAAGACGACGACCAAGAACTTCCTCGCCCGCATCCTGCAGGACGACGGCGAGACCGTGTCGCCTATCAACTCGTACAACAACGAGGTCGGCGCTCCGGTGACGATGCTGCGCGTGACCGAGAACACGAAGTATCTCGTGAGCGAGTTCGGCGCGGCTGCGCCGGGGAGCATCGCCAAGCTCGCAGGCCTCGTCGAACCGGATGTCGCGGTCGTGCTCATGGTCGGAATGGCCCATGCCGGTGGATTCGGCGGGATCGAGGCCACGGCGAAGGCCAAGGCCGAGCTCGTCACGGCATCCCGCGCCGACGGCACGGCGGTGCTGAACGTCGATGACCCGCGGGTCGCGGCGATGGCCGATGCGGCCGAGAGCCGCGGGATGACCGTGCTCGGATTCGGGCAGAGCGAGACGGCAACGGTGCGAGCATCCGACGTGCAGGTCGCCGCAGACGGCACTCGAGCGACCATCACCGCAGACGGCCGGGATCTCCCGCTCCACCTGAAGGTGCTCGGCGCCCACCACATCAGCAACGCGCTGGCCGCGATCACGGCCGCCGGCGCTCTCGGCGTCTCCGCAGCCGACGCGATCGCGCGACTCGAGACCGTCGAGGTAGCCGAGCGGTGGCGGATGCAGCCGATGGGCAACGACCGCGTCCGGATCATCAACGACGCGTACAACGCCAGCCCTGATTCGATGGCCGCCGCCCTGCGAACGCTCGCCCAGATCACCGGTCCCGAAGAACGCACGGTCGCCGTCCTCGGTGCGATGAGCGAACTCGGTGAGACCGCGGGGGAGGAGCACGACAGGATCGGGCTGCTCGCCGTGCGGCTGAACATCAGACGCATCGTCGTCGTCGGTCCCGAAGCGCGTCGCCTGTACCTTTCTGCCGTCGGCGAGGGATCGTGGGACAGCGAAGCCATCCATCTGCCGGATCAGGATGCCGCTTTCGAGTACTTGAAGACCGAGCTGCGCGACGGCGATCGCGTGCTCGTGAAATCGTCCAATTCCGTCGGGCTCCGGCATCTCGGCGATCGTCTGGGAGAATTGTTCTCGTGAGATCACTCCTCATGGCGGCCGCCATATCGCTCGCCTTCACACTCTTCCTGACTCCCGTCTTCCTCCGGCTGTTCCGCCGCTGGGGCTGGGGGCAGGTCATCCGCACCCCCGAAGACATCGCGAACCCCAGTCACGGCGCAAAACGCGGCACCCCGACCATGGGCGGCGTCATCTTCATCGTCGGCACGATCGTCGGATACTTCACCGGCACGATCGCCGGGGGCAGCACGCCTTCGCTGTCGGCCATCCTCGTGCTCTGGCTGATGGTGGGCTTCGGCGCGGTCGGCTTCATCGACGACTACATGAAGGTGCGCTCGCAACGCAGCCTGGGGCTCTCCGGCTGGCGCAAGGTCATCGGCCAGCTCGTCGTCATGATCCCGTTCGGCGTCGTCGCTCTGAGCGCAGAGAACCAGTTCGGTCAGACCTTCGCCAGCGGCTACGTCTCGCTGTTCCGGGACATCACCTGGCTCAACCTGTTCGCGTTCGGTGTGATCATCGGTTGGATCCTGTATCTGGTCTGGATCGCGGTCATCGGCATCGCCACCTCCAACAGTGTGAACCTCACCGACGGACTCGACGGGCTCGCCGCTGGTGCCGGCGTCTTCGTCGTGAGCGCTTACAGCCTCATCGCGTTCTGGCAGTTCAAGCAGTCCTGCGCAGGAACCGGAGTCGCGCAGGACGCTTTGGACGCCTGCTACGAAGTGAGCGACCCGTTCAACCTCGCGATCGTCGCGGCATCGTTCGCCGCGGGACTCGTCGGGTTCCTGTGGTGGAACGCGCCCAAAGCCAAGGTGTTCATGGGCGACGTCGGCTCGATGGCGATCGGCGGTGTCATCACCGCCATGGCGATCCTCACCCGCACCGAACTGCTGCTCTTCGTGATCGCCGGCATCTTCGTGCTCTCGTCCGGCTCGGTGATCCTGCAGCGCACCTACTTCAAGCTCACCCGCGGCAAGCGGCTGTTCCTGATGAGCCCGTTCCACCACCACCTCGAGATGCGCGGCTGGCCCGAGGTGACGATCGTCGTGCGCCTGTGGATCATCGCCGGACTTCTCTCGGTGGCAGCGATCGGACTGTTCTACGTCGAATGGCTCACGCTGGCATGACTGGGTGCACGAAGTGACCGAACGACTGGATTCCCTCACCAGCTGGCATTCCGACTGGACGGGCCTGCGGGTCGCCGTCCTCGGGATGTCTGTGACCGGCTTCTCGACCGCCGACACGCTCACCGAGCTCGGCGCCGAGGTCCTCGTTCTCTCCGAATCGGCCTCCGAGGAGTACGAACGGCTCGTGCCAGTCATCGGCGCCACCCTTGTTCTCGAGACGCTCGACGCCGCGCCGAAGGAGCTCATCGACTTCGCGCCGGAGGTCGTCATCGCGTCCCCCGGGTTCGCCCCGTCGCATCCGCTGATCCGGTGGACGCAGGATGCCGGGATCCCGCTCTGGGGCGACGTCGAACTCGCCTGGCGTGTGCGCGACAAGGTCGTCCGCTCCGACGGCACCCCGGCTGACTGGGTGCTCATCACCGGCACCAACGGCAAGACCACGACCACACAACTCACCGCGACGCTCCTCGTCGAGGGCGGCCTGCGTGCAGCACCGTGCGGCAACATCGGCATCCCCGTGCTGGATGCGGTGCGGGATCCAGCCGGGTTCGACGTCCTCGTGGTCGAGCTGTCGAGCCATCAGCTCTGGTACATCGGCCAGAGCGCGCCGGCCGGACAACTGGTGCCGCATTCCGCCGTGTGCCTGAACCTCGCCGACGACCACCTCGTCTGGCACGGCAGCGCCGACGCGTACCGCGCCGCGAAGGCGTTCGTGTACCGGAACACCCGTGTCGCCTGCGTGTACAACAAGGCCGACATCGCGACCCGCGAGATGGTCGAGGACGCCGACGTCATCGATGGCGCCCGCGCCATCGGCTTCGACCTCGGCGTGCCTGGTCCCAGCGACCTCGGGGTCGTCGACGGCATCCTCGCCGACCGCGCCTTCCTCGACGATCGTCGCAACAGCGCTCTCGAACTCACGACCATGGCCGACCTCGAGCGGGCCGGTCTGTCCGCTCCGCACATCGTGCAGAACATCCTCGCCGCAAGCGCGCTGGCACGCGCCCTCGGCACAGCGCCAGAGGCCATCGGCAGGGCGCTCGACGGGTTCCGCCTCGACGAGCACCGCATCCAGGTCGTCGCCCGTCACGCCGGCATCACCTGGGTGGATGACTCCAAGGCGACGAATCCGCACGCCGCGGCCTCGTCGCTGCGTGCCCACCCCGGCGCCGTGTGGATCGTCGGCGGCGATCTCAAGGGCGTCGATCTGTCGGATCTGGTTGCAGATGGCGGCCGCACAGCCAGCGCTGCACTGGTCATCGGCGTCGAGCGCGAAGCCATCCTCACCGCATTCACGCGACACGCGCCCGACGTGCCGGTGTATGAGGTTTCCACTGGTGAGACTGAAGACGTCATGACTCGGGTGGTGGAACTCGCCGCGGAGATCGCGACGGACGGGACCACAGTGCTGCTGGCCCCGGCCGCAGCATCCTTCGACCAGTTCACCGGCTACGCGGATCGTGGCCACCGCTTCGCCGACGCGGTGCGCACGTGGATCGACAGCACTGGGACCGACAGGGGGAGCGCCGATGACACAGGTGGCTCGCCCTCAGCGCACTGAATCACGGGGACTCGCCGCACGCGTCTCACTCGGCCGCATCTTCACGCCGCCGTCCAGCGAGTTCCTGCTCATCGCATCCACTGCGCTGCTTCTGACGGTCTTCGGGATCGTCATGGTCATCTCGGCGACCAGCGCGACGGAGTCCGGCGTCATGGACACGGCGCTGAAGCAGGCCATGTTCGCCGTCCTCGGCATCCCGCTGATGTTCCTGGTGAGCAGGCTGCCCATCGGCTTCCTGAAGAAGATGGCGTGGCCGGCGCTGATCCTCGCGACGCTGATGCAGTTGCTGGTCTTCACGCCTCTCGGCATCGAGGATGCCGGTAACCGCAACTGGATCGACCTCGGCTTCGTATCGATGCAGCCCTCCGAGTTCCTCAAGCTGGCCCTCGCGCTGTGGATCGCCTACGTGCTACTGCGCAAGCGCACACGGCTGGCCATCTGGCACCACGTGTTCATCCCCGTCGTCCCGGTCGCCGTGCTCGCGATCGGCACTGTCATCGCAGGAAACGATCTCGGCACGGCGATGGTCCTCGTGCTGATCCTGCTCGGCTGCCTGTTCTTCGCCGGGGTCAAGCTGCGGCTGTTCATCCTCCCCGTGCTTCTGGGCATCGTCGGCGTCATCGCTCTCGCTGTCGTCAGCCCCGACCGCATGCGCCGCATCACCGCCGTGTGCTCGGACATGAGCAACTACGAGCACGACTGCTATCAGTCCATCCACGCGGTGTGGGGGATGGCGAACGGCGGCATCTTCGGGCTCGGCCTCGGCAACTCGCAGGAGAAGTACGGCTGGCTGCCGGCAGCGGCGAACGACTTCGTGTTCGCCATCGTCGGCGAGGAGCTCGGACTCATCGGCTGCGTCGTCGTCCTCGCGCTGTTCACGTTCTTCGCGGTCGGCGCCTTCCACATCATGCGCAAGACGAGCGACCCGTTCATCCGCGTCGCGACCGGTGGGATCACCGTCTGGATCCTCGGCCAGGCCCTCATCAACATCGGCGTCGTGATCGGTGTGTTCCCTGTCATGGGCGTGCCGCTGCCGTTCATGTCGCAGGGCGGTACCGCCCTTCTCGCCGTGCTCCTCGCCTGCGGTGTGCTGCTGGCGTTCGCTCGCACGATTCCCGCAACTGAACGGGGTAGGGTCGCGAAGTGACCTCGTACCTTCTCGCCGGCGGAGGCACCGCCGGTCATGTGAACCCCCTGCTCGCCGTGGCCGACGGGCTGCGCGAGCGCGAGCCCGATGCCGCCGTCCTCGTCCTCGGCACGAAGGAGGGGCTGGAGGCGCGACTGGTGCCCCAGCGCGGATACGAGCTGCTCATCGTCGACAAGGTGCCCTTCCCGCGGCGCCCGAACAGTCAGGCCATCGGGTTCCCCGCCAGGTTCGGACGTGCCGTGCGACAGGTGCGCCAGCACATCCGCGCACGTGACATCGACGTCGTGGTCGGCTTCGGCGGCTACGCGTCCGCTCCTGCCTACATCGCGGCGCGCCGCGAGAACGTGCCGTTCGTCGTCCACGAGGCGAACGCGAGACCGGGGCTCGCGAACCGGCTGGGAACCGGCGCTGCCGCAGGCGTGGGCGTCGCCTTCGCCGGAACCCCGCTCAAGAACAGCGAAGTGGTCGGCATGCCGTTGCGCCGCGAGATCGTCGCGCTCGACCGCGCCGCGCACAGGGCCGAGGCCGCCGAGGCGTTCGGGCTGGATGCCACGCGGCCGGTGCTCCTCGCGTTCGGAGGCTCGCTCGGCGCGCAGCGACTCAACGAGGCTCTCGCGGACTCCTGGGGCGATGTGCTCGCCGCCGGCTGGCAGCTGCTGCACATCACCGGCGAGCGGAGCGAGCTCGTCGATCCGCAGGTCCCCGGGTACACGATGCGGCGGTACGTCGACCGCATGGATCTGGCGTTCTCACTGGCGGATCTCATCCTCTCCCGTGCGGGATCTGCGACCGTGAGCGAGATCAGCGCGCTCGGCATCCCCGCCGTGTACGTGCCCTACGCGGTGGGCAACGGCGAACAGCGACTCAACGCGGCATCGGCGGTCGCCGCAGGCGCTGCGATCCTGCTCGACGATCGAACGTTCACGGGTGACACCGTGCGCGCAGACGTGATCCCGCTGCTCGCCGACCGCGACCGCATCTCCGCCATCGCCGCTGCCGCCGAGAACGTCGGCACCCGTACCGGAACCGAGAACGTCATCGCGATGATCGACCGCGCGCTCCGCGCCGGTGCTTGAGCACCGCGAATTAGGATGGATCCGACATGATCAGACCTGACCTCTCGCTCCCGATCCCCGAGTCGATCTCCGTCGCGCACTTCATCGGCATCGGCGGCTCAGGCATGAGCGGCCTGGCGAAGATGTTCCTCGACGCCGGCATCCGCGTCTCGGGATCCGACCGCGCCGACAGCGACAACCTCCGTGCCCTCGCCGCCGCCGGCGCGACCGTGCATGTCGGTCACGACGCCGCGTATCTGGGCGATGCCGACACCGTCGTGCACACCGGTGCGATCTGGCCCGAGAACCCCGAGTTCGTCACGGCCAAGGAACGCGGACTCCACGTGATCCACCGCTCCCAGGCGCTGCACTGGCTGATCGGCGGCCGCCGCCTCGTCTCGGTGGCAGGGGCCCACGGCAAGACGACGTCGACCGGCATGATCGTCACGGCGCTCCAGGCTCTCGGCGCAGACCCGAACTTCGTCAACGGCGGTGTCATCGAGCAGCTCGGCATGTCGAGCGCCTCCGGCGCCGACGAGCTCTTCATCGTCGAGGCGGATGAGTCCGATGGGACCTTCCTGCTCTACGACACCGCGATCGCCCTGATCACCAACGTCGACCCCGACCATCTGGATCACTTCGGATCGGACGAGGCCTTCCACGACGCCTTCATCCGCTTCGCCGACGCGGCAGGAGAGGCTGTCGTGATCTCGAGCGACGACCCCGGCGCCCTGCGCGTCAAAGCCGGGCTGTCGCACCCGAACGTGATCACCTTCGGCACGGCAGACGATGCCGATGTCCGGCTGACCGAGGTCGCGACCTCCGGCCCCGTCGCGGCCACCGTCACACGCGGCGACGACAGCGAGCGCATGCAGCTCGCCGTACCCGGCGTCCACAACGCCATCAACGCCGCTGGGGCAGTCGCGGTCCTGATGTCGCTCGGATACGACCTATCCGATGCGGTCCGCGCGGTGGAGGGGTTCTCCGGGACCGTTCGCCGATTCGAGCTGCACGGGGTGGAGCGAGGCGTGAGCGTCTTCGACGACTACGCGCACCACCCGACCGAGGTGAAGGCCGCCCTCGAGGCCGCACGCGGAGTCGTGGGGGACGGGCGCATCATCGCGATCCAGCAGCCGCACACGTACTCCCGCACGCAGCACATGTTCCGCGAGTTCGCCGAGGTCCTCGAGACATACGCGGATCACACCGTGATGCTCGATGTGTACGGCGCGCGTGAGGACCCGGTGCCCGGCGTGACCGGCGAGCTCGTCAGCGGCGCTTTCTCCGATCAGAGCAACGTTCACTACGTGCCCGACTGGCAGCAGGCTGCGGACTACACGGCATCCATCGCCCGAGACGGCGACTACGTCATCACTCTCGGATGCGGCAATGTCTACCTGATGATCCCGCAGGTGCTCGATTCGCTCCGACAGAGCGCAGAAGGCTGACCCGTGCGTCGCCCGGCCCCGCTTCCCACTGCGCCGGAGGAGGCGCAGCCCGCACCGGCGCGCCCCCGCCGTGGCGGTGAGCCGCGCGAGCCGGTCGAGCTGACACAGGCCGCTCCGACCGACGACGCGGATGCGACGGCGGAGCCGGAATCGCTGGAGGGGCTCACCGCCCGTGACGTGTGGCGCGCGGCCCGTGCGCGCCGCAAGCGGCTGCGGGCGGAGATCCGCCGGTTCACGCAGCGCTCGCGCCGTCGCCGCATGGTGTGGCTGGGTGCCCTCGGTGCCGTCGTGCTGCTCATCGCGGGCAGCGCTATCGCCGCCTACAGCCCCCTGTTCGCGGTCGAGCGGATCACGGTCGCCGGGACGTCGTCATTGGATGCCGCGACCGTCGAGGCCGCGTTGTCCGATCAGATCGGGCGACCGCTCGCGCTCGTCGACGACAGCCAGGTCAAAGCCGCCCTCATGGCCTTCCCGCTGATCGAGACGTACGCGCTCGAGGCCAAGCCGCCGCACGATCTCACGGTGCGCATCGTCGAGCGCACGCCGATCGGCGTCGTGAAGTCGGATGCGGGATACACGCTCGTGGATGCGGCAGGGGTGGCGCTATCGACCACAGAGCAGCCTCCGGAGGGTCAGCCCGTTCTGAACGTCGAAGGCGGGCCGGGCTCCGACGCGTTCGAGTCGGTCGGACTCGTGGTCAGGTCGCTTCCCGCCGAGGTGCGCACCACCCTGAGCGAGGTGTCGGCGAGCACACTCGATGACGTGACCCTCAAGCTGTCGACCGGGCTCACGGTCGTGTGGGGGAGCGCCGAGGACTCGGTGCTGAAGAGCGCGACGCTCAGCAGCATCCTCAAGGCGAAACCGGATGCTCGCAACGTGGATGTCTCGTCCGCTCAGGTCCCCGTCGTCGGCTGACCGTACACGAATGCGAGCGCCGGCACGGTGAAACGGGCGACACGCCCGTGTCGCTGCGCTCGGACGGCGAATCGACGCATACCTTCGATCAAGAGAACGCAATACCGGGAAATACTTTACACCTCTAGTTGAGGTTTAAGGTTCACATTCTTTCCAGGCTCGACAATCGGAGGCCGGCCATGAGCCAGAACCAGAACTACCTCGCCGTGATCAAGGTCGTCGGCGTCGGCGGTGGCGGCGTCAACGCCGTCAACCGCATGATCGAACTCGGCCTTCGCGGCGTCGAGTTCATCGCTGTCAACACAGACGCCCAGGCGCTGCTCATGAGCGACGCCGACGTCAAGCTCGACGTCGGACGCGAGCTCACCCGCGGTCTCGGCGCAGGCGCGGACCCCGAGGTCGGACGCCGTGCCGCTGAGGACCATGCCGAAGAGATCGAGCAGGCCCTGACCGGCGCCGACATGGTCTTCGTCACCGCCGGCGAGGGCGGCGGAACCGGCACCGGTGGTGCACCGGTCGTGGCACGCATCGCGAAGTCCATCGGCGCTCTGACCATCGGTGTCGTCACGAAGCCGTTCTCGTTCGAGGGCCGTCGTCGCCAGAGCCAGGCCGAGGCCGGCGTCTCCAAGCTGAAGGAAGAGGTCGACACCCTCATCGTCGTGCCGAACGACCGTCTGCTGGAGATCAGCGACCGCGGCATCTCGATGATCGAGGCCTTCGCAACCGCAGACCAGGTCCTCCTCGCCGGTGTCCAGGGCATCACCGACCTCATCACGACGCCCGGTCTCATCAACCTCGACTTCGCCGACGTCAAGTCGGTCATGCAGGGTGCGGGTTCCGCGCTCATGGGCATCGGCTCCGCACGCGGCGCCGACCGCGCCATCAAGGCCGCGGAGCTGGCCGTCGAGTCACCGCTTCTCGAGGCATCCATCGAGGGTGCGCACGGCGTGCTGCTCTCGATCCAGGGTGGCTCGAACCTCGGCATCTTCGAGATCCACGACGCCGCCGACCTCGTCAAGGAGGCCGCGCACCCCGAGGCGAACATCATCTTCGGTACCGTCATCGACGACACGCTCGGCGACGAGGTCCGCGTCACGGTCATCGCCGCAGGCTTCGATGGCGGAGAGCCGTCGCTGCGTCTGGACCCGATGGTCGTCTCGCGGCCCGAGCCGGCCACGCTGCCGGAGGTGACGTTGTCGGACGACGAGGTGGAGGCGCCCAAGGCGAGCGAGCCGGCGGCGACGCAGCCGGCGCCGCGCATCCCGACCACGAGCCTCGAGCCGGCGTTCGCCGACGACGACATCGACATCCCCGAGTTCCTGAAGTAGGAGCGCGTTGACCGAGCTCGCCGAGCGGCTGTCCGCGATCGACGCACAGATCGCGGACGCCGCGCGCTCCGCCGGCCGGGATGCCGGAGACATCACCCGCATCGTCGTGACGAAGTTCCACCCGGCATCCCTCGTGCGCGACCTGCACGACCTCGGCGTCCGCGACGTCGGGGAGAATCGGCAACAGGAGCTCACGGCGAAGCGGGATGACCTCCACCTCGACGGCTTGCGCTGGCACTTCATCGGGCAGGCGCAGACGAACAAGGCCGGCGCCATCCGGCGCAGTGCTGACGTCGTCCACTCCGTGGACCGGGTGAAGCTCGCCGACGCGTTGCATCGTGCTGCTGAGCCGGGTGCTGCTCAACCGGCTGACCACGGCATCCTCGACGTGCTGGTCCAGGTGAACCTCACCGATGACCAGGGCAGAGGGGGAGTCGCACCGGATGCCGCGGAGCACCTCGCCGAGCACATCCTCACCCTTCCGTCCCTGCGACTGCGAGGACTCATGGGGGTCGCACCGCTCGATGAGGACCCCGCTCCCGCCTTCGCCCGTCTGGGGGAGATCTCCGAGCGCATCCGCAGGATCGCGCCCGAGGCCACCTGGATCTCCGCCGGGATGACCGGCGACTTCACCGAGGCGGTCGCGGCAGGTGCGACACACCTGCGGATCGGCTCCGCAATAACCGGACCCCGGCCTGACCGGGGTTAACCTCGAAACAGATCAGCCCACGTCGAACACGGAGGACACGATGGGAAACCCGCTGAAGAAGACCATGGTGTACTTGGGCCTCGCCGATGAGGAAGAGGCCTACGAAGAGCAGGCCGCTCCAGCGCCCGCCCGTGCTCACCGTGACCGTGATCGCGATCGTGACCAGGATGACGTGGCGCCCGCGCCCGTGACTCCGTTGCGCCGCCCCGTCGCCGTCAAGCAGCCCGCTGCCGGTGCGGTGAACGAGATCCTCACCGTGCACCCCAAGCAGTACCGCGACGCGCAGCTGATCGCCGAGAGCTTCCGCGAGGGCGTGCCGGTGATCATCAATCTGTCGCAGATGAGCGACGCCGACGCGCGACGCCTGATCGATTTCGCCAGCGGACTCTCCCTCGGCCTGTACGGACGCATCGAGCGGGTCACCAGCAAGGTGTTCCTGCTCTCGCCCGAGAACATCGCCGTCTCCGGTCACGGTGGCATCGCAAGCGCAGACCCGGAGTCTGCGGGCTTCGACCAGTCCTGAGTCGTGGCCGTAGTCTCCTGGATCGCATCGATCGTCCACCTGGTCCTGCTGATCTACATCTTCGTGCTGTTCGCGAGACTGATCCTCGACTACATCCCGCTCTTCAACCGCGGATGGCGTCCCAAGGGTGCCGGTCTCGTCGCGGCTGAGGTCGTCTACACGGTCACCGATCCTCCTATTCGGCTGTTCCGACGCTTCATTCCTCCGCTGCGCATCGGCTCGCTGTCCCTGGATTTCGGGTTCACCTTCACGATTCTCGCCGTGCTGATCCTGATGGCGATCGTGAGGCAGTTCATCTGATCGGGGACTATGCTTGCACGGAGGTGCGCGCCCCGGGTTCGCGCCATATCAATACCGAGCCATGCTTCAGACACTGGCAACAGAACTCATCGAAAGAGGAGCCGAGAAAATGGCACTGACCCCGGATGACGTCGTCACCAAGCAGTTCCAGCACGTTCGATTCAAGGACGGTTTCGACCCGGACGAGGTCGATGACTTCCTGGACGAGATCGTCGTCGAGTGGCGCAAGGCCCTCGAGGAGAACGCCGAGCTGAAGGCGAAGCTCGCCGCGTACGAGTCCGGTGAGAAGCCGGCCGCAGAGTCCAAGCCCGCTGAGCAGGCTCCCGCTCCGGTCGTCGACGAGGTTCCCGCGCCTGTGGCCGCAGCCCCCGCACCCGCCATTCCGGCAGAGGTCGGTGCAGGCTCGACCACCGCCACCGCAGGCATCATCGAGCTCGCTCAGCGTCTGCACGACGAGCACGTCGCCGAGGGCGAGTCGAAGAAGAAGCAGCTCATCTCCGAGGCAGAGTCCGAGGTCGAGCGCATCCGCACCGAGGCTCAGGCCAAGCAGCGCGAGGAGTCCGCGCGACTCGAGCGCGAGCGCAACACGCTCGAGGCTCGTATCACCGAACTCCGCAACTTCGAGCGCGACTACCGCACGCAGTTGCGCGGCTACATCGAGGGGCAGCTCCGCGACCTCGACGAGAAGTCGACGTCGACGGACTCGACGCCGGTTTCGGCTATCGGGCTGTAGGTCACCTCTTTGCCCGGACGTCGTCCCATTCGTCGGTCGGCGGCCGGCATCATCGTCGCAGTGCTTGCGGCGCTGGTGCTGGCCGCCGATCAGTTTGTGAAGTACCTCACCGTCGAGAACCTGCCGCTTCAGGAGGTCGTGCCGGTTCTCGGTGACTTCCTGCAGCTGTACTTCATCCGCAACTCCGGTGCGGCGTTCTCGCTCGGCAGCGATGTGACGTGGATCTTCACGATCGCGCTCACCGTCGTCGCCGTGATCATCATCTGGAAGGCCACCGGCCTGAACTCGCGCATCTGGGCGATCGTGCTCGGCTGCCTGCTCGGCGGCGTTCTGGGCAACCTCACCGACCGGCTTCTTCGTGAGCCGGCGTTCGCCGTCGGTCACGTCGTCGACATGATCTCGATGCCCTGGATGATGCCGGCGATCTTCAACGTCGCCGACATCTTCATCGTGTGCGGCATGATCTCCGTCGCCCTGCTCGTGGTGCTCGGCATCCGTTTCGACGGCACGCGCGAGAAGGACCACGTCGCAGCTGCAGAAGCAGAGGTCGTGGACGGCGGTGCAGAGGTCGCCCGGAAGGACGCCTGATCGTGGAGTCTCGTTCGCTGCCCGTTCCTGACGGGCTCGACGGTGCACGGGTGGACGCCGCGCTGGCGAAGATGCTCGGCTTCTCACGAACCTTCGCCGCAGACGTCATCGCCGCCGGTGGCGTGCGGCTCGACGGGGCAGTTCTCGACAAGTCCGACAAACTCCGCGGTGGCGCCTGGCTCAACGTCGAATGGCAGCCCAAGCAGGAGCCGACCATCATCCCCGTCGAGGTGCCCGACCTGGGCATCGTGTACGACGACGACGACATCGTCGTCATCGACAAGCCGACGGGTGTGGCAGCGCATCCCTCGCTGGGCTGGGACGGACCCACGGTGCTCGGCGCCCTCGCCGGGGCAGGATTCCGCATCGCCACCAGCGGCGCGGCTGAGCGAGCGGGCATCGTCCATCGACTGGATGTCGGCACGAGCGGTCTCATGGTCGTCGCGAAGAGCGAGTCCGCATACACGGCTCTGAAGCACGCTTTCAAGGAGCGCACGGTCGAGAAGATCTATCACGCCGTCGTCCAGGGGCATCCCGACCCCCTCAGCGGCACCATCGACGCTCCGATCGGGCGGCATCCGAATCACTCGTGGAAGTTCGCCGTCGTCCCTGACGGCAAGCCGTCGGTGACGCACTACGAGACGATCGAGGCCTTCCCCGGCGCATCGCTGCTGGAGATCCACCTCGAGACCGGGCGCACCCACCAGATCCGCGTGCACATGGCTGCCCACCGGCATCCCTGCGTCGGCGACCCGCTGTACGGCGCGGACCCGACGTTGTCCGCCAGACTCGGTCTCACGCGGCAGTGGCTGCACGCGCACCAGCTCGCGTTCACGCACCCGGCCACAGGGGAGTGGGTGCAGTTCGAGTCCCCCTACCCGGCGGACTTCGTGCACGCGCTCGACGTGCTGCGCGGCGACTGACGGCTCAGCCGCTCACAGCTTCGACAGATCACAGGGCGCTGTCGCGCGCCGCTGCCATCGCACCGTCAAGAGTGCGGAGCAGGAACGCGACGAGCGCGGCGTCGTCGGCGAGATCGTCGGCGGCGACGCTCACGAAGACCTCCTCGGCGAAGGAGACCCACGCACGCAACGCCATCCGCACGGCTCGGGTGTCTGGTGCGCCGAGGTCCCCGAATGCCTCCCGCAGGTGCTCCGCATTGAGCGCTCGGGCCTCATCGACCAGCGCACGCACCGTCGGATCACCGCTTGCGGCGCCACGGACGAGTGACAGGAACGTGCCTCGGTGGTCGCGGACGAAGGTCGCGAAGCGCCGCAGCGTGTCGTCGATCCGTTCGCGCGGTGGCAGCTCAGGGCGCGGCGCGGTGGCCTGCAGCAGGCTGTCTCGCGCTGTGGTCACCACGGCACGATGCATGCCCTGCTTCGACTCGAAGTAGTGGAACAGCAGCGCCCGCGAGACGCCGGCGCGGCGTGCCAGCTCGTCCATCGAAAGCTCGTCGAGCGGATGATCCGCCAGGAAGTTCACGCCGACGACGAGGAGCTGCGTGCGGCGGTCCTCCGGTGTCAATCGGCTACGGCGTTCGTCGGGCATCGACCCAGCCTATCGATCCGCGCGACATGCGCCGCTCGTATTGACTCTGAGTCAATGAGGGTTATGCTCGAACACGCGCCGCCGAAGACGACGGCCTGACATAGGAGGATCGATGAAGTTCCCGTCACTCACGAAGTCCCACGCCGGTCGTATCACGCTCGCAGCGGTGCCGGTCGGCGCTGTCGCAGCGCTCCTCCTCGGCGGCGTCGCTCAGGGTGCGGTCCCCGTCTCCTTCGCCGTGTCGGGCAGCCAGTTCCAGATCTCCGCCAGCCAGCTCGAAGGCACCGGCTTCTCGCAGTACGCGGGCGTCGCCACCGACTCGGAGGGCGGCGAGCACACGGTCGCGATCGCCAACATCAAGAGTGCGACGCTGAGCGACCTGTGCCAGTCCGTCGTCACCGAGACTCCGCTGGGCAAGGTCGGTGTGCTCATCAAGGCCGGCGGCGGTGACAAGCCTGCCAGTGCATCCGACCTCCAGATCGGCATGACCGGTCTCGCGGGCGATGCCTCGTTCGGAAACATCCGCATCGGCGTCGACGCGTCGACCGTGACGACGGACGCCAAGGGCAGCGCCGGCGACTTCGCCCAGGACGCCGATACGGTGTCGATCGCGAACCTGCAGCAGACCGCGTGGAGCACTCAGGCCTCGGTGTTCACGCTGACCGGTATGACGCTCGAGCTGACTGACGGTTCGACCCCGTGCTTCTGACCGAGACGACCGCTGTGACGACTTCACGACGATCGGCTCGCAGCCGCCAGGGCAGGTTCTCGGCGTGGCGTCGCGAGCGGCCCTTCGTCGGCGGGCTGCTGACCGCCGTCGCCGGGATCGAGATGTTCTTCTCCGGGCAGCTCGACATCGGCCACCTGCACGTGCAGCTGGGCATCGAGGGCATGCAGGCGACTCTGATCCCCGTAGCGCTCGTCCTCCTCGGCATCCTTGCGGTCACGATGCCGGCGCATCACGTCTTCTACGGCATCCTCTCTCTCGCGGTCGGGCTGTACGCGCTGATCGGGGTGAATCTCGGCGGGTTCCTGATCGGGACGATCCTCGCCTGCGTGGGCGGTGTGCTGGTCGTCGCGTGGATGACGCCCGAAGCGAAGGCTGCGGCCAAAGCGCGCAGCGCGGCGCGACAGGAGGCAGCAGAGGGGAGCGCCGAGTGACATCCCGCAGACTGCGCGCCGGCGCCGTGATCGCGGCCCTGCTCATCACCGCACCCCTCGTCGTGAACGCGGCCCCCGCGCCGCGGTACACGGGATTCTGCGACTCGTTCCTGTCGTTCCTGTGCCCCAAGGAGGAGCCGGCGCCGGGCGAGACCACGCCACCCCCGACACCCGGTGTGCCGGACGTCCCCGGAGTGGTCGATGAGTTCGTCCCGGATGCCGATGCCCCCGCTGAGCCGGATGAGGCGGACCCCGACGCCGAGAAGACTCCCGTTCCCGCTCCTGTGGACGACGGTGCACCGGTCTTCGCCGGCATCCCTGCGTCGATGGGCGCCGGCGGACTCTCCTTCACCGGCCTTCGCGGTATCAGCATCGTCAGCGTCCCGACGGTGAACGGCGACCCCGTGCGCGCGTTGAAGATCGAGGCGGATTCCATCACGATCACCGGCTTCTCGCTCACCGTCCGCCCACCGGACGGCCCAGGGCTGGTGACCACTGCCGACACCATGTCCCTCAAGGGCAACGTGTCGGTGTATCTCGGATCGGTCACCGCGACCACGATCGGCGGAAAGGGCCTCACGCTGGGCCTGGATACCCCGCCGCCCCTCGGCGACGTGGAGCCTGGTCTGCTGAAGGTCTCGATGGGACTCGTCGGCACGATCGCGGACTCGATCCAGTACACGAACACCGATCAGAACATCGTCGCGGCGAAGTAGCGGGTGCGGCTGTCGGCGGCATCCGGCACACTGGCGGCATGAGCATCCAGGTGCGTCCGGCCACAGAGTTCGACGACGTCGCGGCGATCGTCGGGCCGACGAAGCCGACATCGAACGTGTGCTTCTGCCTGAGCTACCGACTGGGCTCGAAGGAGAACAACGCACTCCGCGGTCCCGAGCGAGCCGAACGCGTTCGAGAGCTGTGTCGATTGGATCCGCCGCCTGGGGTGGTCGCGTACCTCGGCGAGGAACCGGTCGGCTGGGCGGCGCTGCAGCCGCGGCGGAGCACGAGCTTCGCGACCAGCAGGCGGATCCCGCACATCGATGACCTCGACGTCTGGTCGCTCTGGTGTCTGCGGGTGCGACCGGGGCACCGGAAGCAGGGCATCATGCACGAGCTCGTGCGCGGCGCTGTCGCGTACGCCACGAAGCGCGGCGCACCTGCGGTCGAGGCGTACCCGGTCGACAACCGAGGTGAGAAAGTCGACATGACGATGATGTACGTCGGCACGAAGTCACTGTTCGAGAAAGCCGGCTTCACCCAGGCATCCGAGACGCAGTCCACGCTCGATGGCTTTCCTCGCGTGCTCATGCGGCTCGACCTGCGAAAGAATTCGTGAACCGGACTCGGCGCCGTGCTCATTCGCTCGCGCGGCACTCCTTGGCACGCGCGGCATCGATATCTACAGCGTTTGCGAACAAGTGCAGCGCGAACGGAGCGGGTAGTCCAGTTGGGTGAGGGACGCGCATGCTCGCCGGGCGCCGGTGTCCGGGCCCCGACGTAGACTCGAACACGTGGCATCCGACTCCTTCGTTCACCTTCACGTTCACAGCGAATACTCGATGTTGGACGGTGCAGCGAAGATCAATGCGATGACCCAGGCGGCCGCCGATTACGGCATGCCGGCCATCGCGGTCACCGATCACGGCAACACCTTTGCAGCCTTCGAGTTCTACAACGCGGCGAAGAACGCCGGCGTCAAGCCGATCATCGGGCTCGAGGCCTATGTGACCCCCGGTACGCATCGCAGCGAAAAGACGCGAGTCGCGTGGGGCTCGCCGGACCAGAAGAGCGACGACGTCTCCGGTTCCGGTGCGTACACCCACACGACGATGTGGAGTCAGAGCACCGAGGGGATGCACAACCTGTTCCGATTGAGCTCGCTGTCGAGTCTCGAGGGCTACTACTTCAAGCCGCGCATGGACCGCGAGCTGCTGCAGAAGTACTCCAAGGGATTGATCGCGACCACCGGCTGCCCATCCGGCGAGATTCAGACTCGACTGCGACTCGGGCAGTACGACGCGGCACGCGCCGCAGCCGCGGAGTTCCAGGACATCTTCGGCAAGGAGAACTACTTCGCCGAGATCATGGATCACGGCCTCTCGATCGAGCGGCGGGTGATCAACGATCTGCTCAAGATCTCCAAGGATCTGAACATCCCCCTGGTGGCGACGAACGATTCGCACTACACGCATCAGCACGAAGCCGATGCCCACGCAGCGCTGCTGTGCGTGCAGTCGGGGTCGACCATGGACGACCCGAACCGGTTCAAGTTCGACGGCGACGGCTACTACATCAAGACGGCGCAGGAGATGCGTCAGATGTTCCGCGATCACCCCGAGGCGTGCGACAACACGCTGCTGATCGCCGAGCGGTGCGAGGTCGAGTTCAACACCTCGGCGAACTACATGCCCCGGTTCCCCGTGCCGGACGGTGAGACCGAGGACAGCTGGCTCATCAAGGAGGTCGAGACCGGCCTGCACTACCGCTACCCGAACGGCATCCCCGACAAGGTGCGCAAGCAGGCCGAGTACGAGACCGGCATCATCCTGCAGATGGGATTCCCCGGGTACTTCCTCGTCGTCGCCGACTTCATCAACTGGGCGAAGGACAACGGCATCCGCGTCGGCCCAGGGCGAGGTTCCGGTGCAGGATCCATGGTCGCGTACGCCATGAAGATCACCGACCTCGACCCGCTCGAGCACGGCCTGATCTTCGAGCGATTCCTGAACCCCGACCGCGTCTCGATGCCCGACTTCGACGTCGATTTCGACGACCGTCGCCGCGGCGAGGTCATCGACTACGTGACCGAGAAGTACGGCTCCGAGCGCGTGGCTCAGATCGTCACTTACGGCACGATCAAGTCGAAGCAGGCCCTGAAGGATGCCGGACGCGTGCTGGGCTTTCCCTTCAGCATGGGTGAGCGGCTGACCAAGGCGATGCCGCCGCCCGTGATGGGCAAGGACATGCCTCTGGACGGAATGTTCGACTCCGCCCACTCGCGGTACAAGGAGGCGAGCGAGTTCCGCGCCCTCATCGAGACCGACCCCGAGGCGAAGACGGTCTTCGACCGCGCGCTGGGCCTCGAGGGCCTGAAGCGCCAGTGGGGTGTGCACGCGGCCGGCGTGATCATGTCGTCCGAGCCGCTGCTCGACATCATCCCGATCATGAAGCGCGAGCAGGACGGCCAGATCGTCACGCAGTTCGACTACCCGTCGTGCGAGTCGCTGGGCCTCATCAAGATGGACTTCCTGGGGCTCCGCAACCTCACGATCATCTCCGACGCGCTCGACAACATCCGCATGAACCGCGGCGAGGAGGTCGACCTCGAACACCTGGAACTCGACGACCGGCCGTCATACGACCTGCTCTCGCGCGGTGACTCGCTGGGCGTGTTCCAGCTCGACGGCGGGCCCATGCGCTCGCTGATGCGGCTCATGAAGCCAGACAACTTCGGTGACATCTCGGCCCTCATCGCCCTGTACCGACCGGGTCCGATGGGCGCCAACTCGCACACCAACTACGCGTTGCGCAAGAACGGCCTGCAGCCGATCACGCCCATCCATCCCGAGCTCGAAGAACCGCTGAAGGACATCCTCGAGGAGTCGTACGGCCTCATCATCTACCAGGAGCAGGTGATGGCGATCGCGCAGAAGGTCGCGGGGTTCACCCTCGGCCAGGCAGATATTCTGCGCCGAGCGATGGGCAAGAAGAAGAAGTCAGAGCTCGACAAGCAGTACGAGGGCTTCTCCGGCGGCATGAAGGAGCGCGGCTACGGCGAGGCCGCGGTCAAGGCCCTGTGGGACATCCTGCTGCCCTTCTCGGACTACGCCTTCAACAAAGCCCACTCCGCCGCGTACGGACTCGTGTCGTACTGGACCGCCTATCTGAAGTCGCACTACCCCGCCGAGTACATGGCGGCGCTGCTCACCAGCGTCGGCGACTCCAAGGACAAGATGGCGATCTACCTGAACGAGTGCCGCCGCATGGGCATCAGAGTGCTGCCGCCGGACGTTCGCGAATCGATCAACTTCTTCGCCGCCGTCGGTGAGGACATCCGCTTCGGCCTCGGCGCCGTGCGGAACGTCGGCAGCAACGTCGTCGACGGCATCGTCGGTGCGCGCGAGAAGGAGAACTTCGACTCCTTCCACGACTTCCTCAAGAAGGTGCCGCTGCACGTCTCGAACAAGCGCACCGTCGAGTCGCTGATCAAGGCCGGTGCGTTCGACTCGATGGGCGACACCCGGCGTGCGCTCATGGAGATCCACGAGGACGCCACCGAGGCCGCCGTCGACCAGAAGCGCAACGAGGCCCAGGGTGCGATCGGCTTCGACTTCGACAGCCTCTACGACGCGCACGAGGAGGCACCGCCGGCGAAGGTGCCCGAGCGCCCGGAGTGGACCAAGAAGGACAAGCTCGCCTTCGAGCGCGAGATGCTCGGCCTGTACGTCTCCGACCACCCGCTCGCCGGTCTCGAGGTGCCACTCGCCAAGCACGCGTCGATCTCGATCCACAACCTGCTCGCATCGGAAGACCTGCAGGACGGCGATCAGGTCACCGTCGCCGGCCTCGTCACCAGCGTGCAGCACCGCGTGGCGAAGGCCAGCGGCAACCCGTACGGCATGATCACCGTCGAGGATTTCAACGGCGAGGTGACGGTCATGTTCATGGGCAAGACCTACACCGAGTTCCAGCACGTGCTGCAGCAGGACGCCATCCTCGCGGTGCGCGGTCGGGTCTCCCGACGAGACGACGGCCTGAACCTGCATGCGCAGTCGGCGTTCGCTCCGGACGTCGGATCGTTCGATGCGGCAGGTCCCCTGTCGCTGGTGCTCGCCGAGCAGCGCGCCACCGAGAACGTGATGAACGACCTCGCCGACGTGCTGCGGCGGCACAACGGCGACACGGAGGTCGTGCTGCGAGTGCACCGCGGGCAGACCGCCAAGGTGTTCGACGTCCCGATGCCCGTGAAGGTCTCTGCAGACCTGTTCGGAGACCTCAAGTCGTTGCTCGGACCCACCTGTCTCGGGTGAGTCAGGTCAGTCGAGCAGGGCAGGTCTGCCCCGGGTGAGACCCCGCGGCCTCGGGTAGGGTAGGGACTCATGAGTACGGACGCACCTGAAGAGCTTTTCTCCGAGGACGAAGGCGTGCTTTACGCCGAACAGGTCACCCCCCAGCACGGGATCCTCGGATTCACATTGCGTGAGCTGCTCATCGTCACGGCATGGCTGATCGCGTTCGTGACGTCCTTCTTCCCGGTTGCGGGAGGCTCGACGCTGTGGATGCAAGGCGTCAGCTGGCTGCTCCCGCTCGGCATTCCAACTGCAGCGGTCTTCCTTCTCGTGCTGCGACGCTTCTCGCCCGAGGGCATCCGCCGTGTCGGGTCTCTCGGCATCGACCAGTTCGCGTCCGTCGCGTTCTCCGTCGGCGCGGTGTGGTGGTTGGCGGCCGTCTGGGCGGAAATCGCGATCGTGACTCAGACCGGCGTGCCGACGCGCGCCTGGCTGCTGTGGGTGCAGCTTGCCGCGATGCTCGTGCTCGTCGTCCTCACCGTGTTCGCGCCGTTCATCCCCGGGATCCGCGACGACTTCCGCGGTCGCCTCATCACGCTCGCCCACCGCAGCGCCAACCCCGTGCGCCCCGTCGCAGCCCAGCCCCGTGCCGAGCGCGTCCAGCCGGTGTCGGAGCCAGCCGCAGCCGTCGCGGGCAGCGACGACACGAGCGATCACACGGCCGACGAGACGCTCGACGCAGAGATGCTCGACGCTGAGACATCCAGCGCCGAGACCTCGCGCGCCGACGAGATCATCGATGAAGACCACATCGATGACACGACGCACGAGACCGTGACGCAGCCCGCTGCCGAGAGCATCCCGCTCAGCGATCACGCCTCAGGTGGAGAGCTCGGGGCCGTGCCTGAACTGGATGACGACTACGTCCCCGGGTACCTGCGCTCTTCGCGGGGCGAGACGCAAGCTGCCGACGTCGCCACTGCGGATGAGCCATTCCAGCCGTTCTGGGCGCTGGCGCCCACCGAGCGCGACGTCTTCGACGAACGAGGCGAGTCGCTGTTCCGCATCGGTCCTGATGCGTGGGCTCTCGTCATCGAGGACCGCGGCGGAGCCTACGTCGTGCGCCACGACGACGGACGCATCGGCTACCTGCACGACATCGCTGACATCACGAAGGGCTGACGTGCGCACCATTGATCTGCGAGGGCGGGAGCTCTCGCCGGCGGACATGCTCGCCGCCGTCCCGCGCGCCGCTCAGGCGCGCGCCGAAGCGCTCGAGACCGCGGCGCGGATCGTCGACGACGTCCGCACCGGGGGAGAGGCCGCTCTTCGAACCCAGGCCGACAAGTTCGACCGTGTGTCCGGGCACGAGATCCGAGTGCCGGCGAGCCACATCCAGGATGCCGTCACCGCTCTCGCGCCCGAGATCCGCGCGGCGCTGGAAGAGGCGATCCGTCGGGTTCGTCAGGCATCCGCCGCTCAGGTGCCCGAGACTCGGGTGACCCGGATCGGTGACGGCGCGCTCATCACGCAGCGCTGGCAGCCGGTGAGCCGCGTCGGCGTCTACATTCCCGGCGGCAAGGCCGTGTACCCGTCCAGCGTGATCATGAACGTGGTGCCGGCACAAGTCGCCGGCGTTCAGCAGATCGCCCTGGCCTCCCCCGCGCAGGAGGACCAGGACGGACGCGTTCACCCCGTGATCCTCGCGGCCGCGGGTCTGCTCGGCATCACCGAGGTGTACGCCATGGGCGGCGCCGGGGCCATCGGGGCGTTCGCTCACGGGGTCGCCGGCCTCGGGCTCGATCCGGTCGATGTCGTCTCCGGCCCTGGCAACAACTACGTCGCCTCCGCGAAGCGTGCCGTCGCCGGCGTCGTCGGCACGGACTCGGAAGCAGGTGCGACCGAGATCCTGATCGTCGCAGACAGCTCAGCGGATGCTCGGCTCATCGCAGCCGACCTCGTGAGCCAGGCCGAGCACGACGAGCAGGCGTCCGCTGTTCTCGTCACCGACGACGAAGCTCTCGCCGAGCGCGTCGCCGCCGAGGTCGTCCGGTTCGCGGCATCCACGAAGCACGCACAGCGCGTCGGCGTCTCACTGGCCGGAGAGCAGTCGGCGATCGTCCTCGTGGACGACCGCGCCATGGCCGCCGCGTTCAGCAACGCGTACGCCCCCGAGCACCTCGAACTGCACCTCGAAGATGCGAGCGAGGCGGCATCCGACTTCACCAGCGCCGGCGCCATCTTCGTCGGCGACCAGACCCCGGTGAGCCTCGGCGACTACATGGCCGGCAGCAACCACGTCCTGCCGACCGGCGGACAGGCGCGCTACGCGCCCGGCCTCGGCGCCTACACGTTCCTCCGCCCGCAGCAGATCATCTCGTACGATCACGCGGCCCTCGCCGCGGTGCGCGAGGGCGTCGTGGCGCTGGCCAACACCGAGGTCCTGCCCGCCCACGGCGAGGCCATCGAAGCGCGCTTCCAGGAACCGGAAGAGCGAACGACTACGCTGTAACACCATGCACTGCCCGTTCTGCCGCCACCCCGATTCCCGCGTGATCGATTCGCGCACCAGCGATGACGGGCTGTCGATCCGCAGGCGCAGGCAATGTCCGGAATGCGGTGGACGCTTCACCACCACCGAGACCGCGAGCCTGAACGTGATCAAGCGCTCCGGCGTCATGGAGCCGTTCAGCCGCGAGAAGGTCATCGCCGGTGTCCGCAAGGCCTGCCAGGGGCGCCCGGTCACCGAAGCCGACTTCGCGATCCTCGCGCAGCGCGTCGAGGAGGCCGTGCGTCAGACCGGCGTCTCCCAGCTCGATGCCAACGAGATCGGGCTCGCGATCCTCGGTCCGCTCCGCGATCTCGACGAGGTCGCCTACCTCCGGTTCGCGAGCGTCTACCAGGCGTTCGACTCGCTCGAGGATTTCGAGAGCGCGATCACCGATCTGCGCGCCGACCACGCCGGGGCAGAGCCGAAGAGCGCCGACCGGTAATCTGGCAGGGATGTATCCCCTCCTCTTCCGCGCCGTCCTGTCGCGCTTCGACCCCGAGTTCGCTCACCACGCCGGCATGGCCGTGATCCGGGTTCTCGGCGTCCCGCCGTTCTCCTGGGCGACCCGCGCGCTGTGCGCGCCCGCCTCCGGTCATCAGGTGTCGGCGCTGGGGCTCACGTTCGACTCGCCCTTCGGCGTCGCGGCCGGGTTCGACAAGAACGCCGTCGGTGTCCGAGGCCTCGCCGCGCTCGGCTTCGGGCATGTGGAGATCGGAACGGTCACCGCGATCCCGCAGGACGGCAATCCGAAGCCGCGGCTGTTCCGCCTCGTGCCCGATCGAGCGGTGATCAACCGGATGGGCTTCAACAACGCCGGTGCGGACGCTGCCGCGAAGCGTCTCGCGAAGCTGCGCCGCCGGCGCCCGAAGACCGTGATCGGCGTGAACATCGGGAAGAGCCGCGTGGTCGACGTCGAGAACGCCACGGCGGACTACGTCGAGAGCGCCACGAAGCTCGCACCGCTTGCGGACTACCTCGCCGTCAACGTGTCCTCTCCGAACACGCCAGGCCTGCGCGGTCTGCAAGCCGTCGAGACGCTCGCGCCGCTGCTGCGCGCAGTGAAGGATGCCGCCGGCTCCACGCCGCTGCTCGTCAAGATCGCTCCCGACCTTCCGGACGAGGAGATCGCGGCGATCGGGCGTCTCGCCGTGGCCGAAGGCCTCGACGGCATCATCGCGCACAACACCACGATCGGTCGCGACGGCCTGAAAACGGACGCTTCGGTCGTCGATGCCGCCGGCGCAGGCGGGCTGTCGGGCGCACCACTGCGCGAGCGTTCGATGCAGGTGCTGCGCGTGGTCCGTGAGGCGGTGCCGCGCGACTTCTGCGTGATCTCGGTCGGGGGAGTGGAGACGGCGTCCGACGTCGACGAACGACTGGATGCCGGCGCGACACTCGTCCAGGGCTACACGGCGTTCCTGTACCGCGGTCCGTTCTGGGCGCGGCAGATCAACCGCGGGCTCAAGCGGGGCGCTGTCCGCGCTTGACCTGCGGCTTGGGCAGGCGCATGAAGCGCATCTGCAGCGAACGCATCGCCGCATACCAGCCGAGGCCCTTCTCGAGCCGTTCCTTGCCGAACTTCGCAGCGGCCTTCTTCTTCACCCTGGCGCCGAGCACGACCATGTCGATCACGGCGAGGATGATGAAGATCCACAGGCCGACGAATGCGTAGAACGAGAACGTGGGGTCCGGGACGAGCGAGACGAGGATGACGATGACCATCAGAGCCATCACCCACTCGGACAGGTGCCAGCCGGCGTCCACGTAGTCCCGCACCCAGCGGCGCTGCGGACCCTTGTCGCGCGGCGGCAGGTACTTGTCGTCACCAGCGGCCATTCCGGCCTGAGCGCGCTCGCGCTGCTCGCGCAACTGGGCACGCGCGGCGGCCTTCGCCTCTTTGGTGTCTGCCACCAGAGGGCGGCGGCGAGCAGCGACCTGCTCGGCGCGGCTCGGAGTCGGCCGTCCCTTGCCGACGCCCGGCTTCTCGGCGGACTCGTCGTTCGGCGATGGGGTGGAAGCGGCCACGGGACTCCTCGGCTCAAAATCGGGTGAAGCCTTAAGATTACTCGCATGACCTCCGAGCCGAGCGACACTGTGCGCCCCACCGCCGATCCCGCCGTCGAATCCGCTGTCGCAGAAGCCGTGGCGACCGGCATCCCGAGTGCTCTGGCCGACCTCGGCGACCTCGTCCGGATTCCCGGCATCGCATGGCCCTCGTTCGATCAGACGCAGCTCCAGCGGAGCGCCGAGCATGTGGCGCAGCTCGCCGAGGGCACCGGCGTCTTCGACGAGGTGCGCGTGCTTCGCGCGGCGATACCCGGTACCGATGAGCTCGGTCAGCCCGCTGTGCTCGCCACTCGTGCGGCGCGAGGCGGCAAGCCGACGATCCTGCTCTACGCGCACCATGACGTTCAGCCTCCCGGTGACGACGCGCTCTGGGAGACCCCGCCGTTCGAGCCCACCGTTCGCGACGGCCGTCTCTACGGCCGTGGCGCAGCGGACGACAAAGCCGGCATCATGACGCACATCGCATCGCTGCGCGCCGTGCGCGAGACTCTCGGCGATGACCTCGACCTGGGCGTCTCGCTCTTCATCGAGGGGGAGGAGGAGTACGGTTCCCGCTCGTTCGCGCAGTTCCTCAGCGACAACGCCGACGCTCTGCGGGCCGATGCCATCGTCGTCGCCGACTCCGGCAACTGGGATTCCACGACGCCCGGTCTCACCGTCTCGCTGCGAGGCAACGCGCGCTTCACGATGAAGGTCAGGACGCTCGACCACGCCTCGCACTCCGGAATGTTCGGCGGCGCGGTCCCCGACGCCATGATGGCCACGGTTCGGCTGCTGTCCACGTTGTGGGACGACGAAGGCGCCGTCGCCGTCGAGGGCATGACCGAGCGCGACGCGCCGACGCCGGAGTACAACGAGGAGACGCTGCGCGACGAGGCAGGACTGCTCCCCGGCAGCTCGCCCATCGGGCGCGACAGCATCCTCAGCCGGATCTGGAACAAGCCGTCCGTCACGGTCATCGGCATCGACGCGACCAGTGTGGCATCGGCATCCAACACGCTCCTCCCGGAGGTGACCGTCGTCATCAGTGCACGTGTCGCTCCGGGGCAGACCGGGGAAGAGGCGTACGCAGCCCTGGAGAAGCACCTCCGCGCCCATGCGCCGTTCGGCGCTGAGCTCACGTTCTCGGACGCGGATCTCGGCAACGGATTCCTCGTCGACACGAGCGGATGGGCAGTCGGGCTCGCTCGCCAGGCGATGGCGGACGGATACGGGGTCGAGCCCGTCGATCTCGGGGTCGGCGGATCGATCCCGTTCATCGCAGACCTCGTCAGGGAGTTCCCCGAAGCGCAGATCCTCGTCACGGGTGTCGAGGACCCGCACTCGCGCGCGCACAGCCCGAACGAATCCCTGCACCTGGACACATTCCGCCACGCCATCGGCACCGAGGCGCTGCTGCTGACGCGAATGAACACCGTCACGCGCTGACCGGCCCCCATCCAGGGCCCGGCGGTAGAATCGCAATACCAGTCGTGCGCATGCGCGACGAGTCACAAGGAGCGACATGAGCGACACAACCATCACTTCAGAGACCCAGACCGCCCACGGCGTCACCCTCACCGGCGCGGCCGCGACCAAGGTGAAGAACCTGCTCGAGCAGGAGGGCCGCGACGACCTCCGTCTGCGCGTCGCCGTGCAGCCGGGTGGATGCTCTGGTCTCATCTACCAGCTCTACTTCGACGAGCGCTACCTGGACGGTGACGAGACCGTCGAGTTCGACGGCGTCGAGGTCATCGTCGACAACATGAGCGTGCCGTACCTGGATGGCGCGTCCATCGATTTCAAGGACACGATCTCGGAGCAGGGCTTCACGATCGACAACCCGAACGCGGCCGGCAGCTGCGCCTGCGGCGACAGCTTCCACTGAACGACAGCCGTGTCCAGCCTGCGTGGTTGGCATGAATCAGGTGTGAGGTTGCCCTAGACTGGGGTAGCCCTGTCCGCGATCTTGAAAGGTGTATCGTGCCTTCGAAACGCCGCCTTCGTTGGGTCGCAGTTCCCGTGGGAATTGCGGCAGCCGTGGCCCTGGCGGGATGTTCTCCCACCGAGCTGCACGGATTCCTCCCGGGCTTCGTGGAAGACGGCACCGCCGCCACGAACCAGACCGACCGTGTCGCGTCGCTCTGGGTCAACTCGTGGATCGTGCTTCTCGCGGTCGGCGTGATCACCTGGGGTCTGATGGGCTGGGCTGCGATCGCCTACCGTCGCCGCAAGGGGCAGACCGGTCTTCCGGTCCAGATGCGCTACAACATGCCCATCGAGATCTTCTACACGGTGATCCCGCTGATCCTCGTGATGGGAATGTTCTTCTTCACCGCTCGCGACCAGGCGGAGATCGAGACCCAGTGGGGCGACGACGCCGACGTCGAGATCACCGCGATCGGCAAGCAGTGGGCGTTCGACTTCATGTACGCCGGCGAAGACGACGACCTGTCCGACGCCGTGTGGACCATGGGGATCCAGGCGCAGCCTGACGCTCAGGGCAACGTCGACAAGGAAGAGCTGCCCACGCTGGTGCTCCCGGTCGACCAGAAGGTGCACATCAGCCTGCAGTCGCGCGATGTCATCCACTCGTTCTGGATCATCGACTTCCTCTACAAGAAGGACATGTACATCGGGAAGGACAACTCCTGGTCCTTCATCCCGACCCGTGTCGGCGAGTACGACGGCAAGTGCGCTGAGCTCTGCGGCGAATACCACTCGATGATGCTCTTCAACGTCAAGGTGGTCGAGCAGGACGAGTACGACGCCTACCTCGAGACGCTCCGCGACGAGGGCAACACCGGCGACATCAACAACGCCTACGACCGCCTCGGCAACCTGCCCGGTACGGGTGCGCCTGGGACGGACTCCGAGGAAGAGGGAGAGTAATCCTCATGACTACCACTGAGGCACCCGGCCAGACCGCTGGCGCTCGCCCCACCGCGATCCCGGCCCGTCAGGCCGCGCTGCTCAGCTCGTCCCGTACGGAGCAGAAGGGCAACATCGTCGTCAAGTGGCTGACCTCCACTGACCACAAGACCATCGGGTACATGTACCTGATCACCTCGGTGCTGTTCTTCCTGCTCGGCGGTGTGATGGCGCTCGTCATCCGTGCTGAGCTGTTCGCCCCCGGGATGCAGATCGTCCCGACCAAGGAGCAGTACAACCAGCTGTTCACGATGCACGGCACGATCATGCTGCTGATGTTCGCGACGCCGTTGTTCGCCGGATTCGCGAACGCGATCCTCCCGCTGCAGCTCGGCGCACCGGACGTCGCGTTCCCGCGACTGAACGCCTTCGCATTCTGGCTGTTCGGGTTCGGTTCGATCATCGCCGTCGCCGGCTTCCTCACCCCGCAGGGTGCCGCGGCCTTCGGATGGTTCGCCTACCAGCCGCTCGCCAACGCCTCGTTCTCGCCGGGTGCCGGTGGAAACCTGTGGATGGTCGGACTCGGCATGTCCGGTTTCGGCACGATCCTCGGTGCGGTGAACTTCATCACCACGATCATCACCATGCGTGCACCGGGTATGACGATGTGGCGCATGCCGATCTTCTCGTGGAACACGCTGATCACCAGCCTCCTCATCCTGATGGCCTTCCCCGTGCTGGCCGCGGCGATCTTCGCCGCCGCAGCGGACCGCATCCTCGGCGCTCACGTCTACGACCCGGCGAACGGCGGTGTGCTGCTGTGGCAGCACCTGTTCTGGTTCTTCGGCCACCCGGAGGTGTACATCATCGCGCTGCCGTTCTTCGGCATCGTGTCCGAGGTGTTCCCGGTCTTCAGCCGCAAGCCGATCTTCGGTTACAAGACGCTCGTCTACGCGACGATCGCGATCGCCGCACTGTCCGTCGCTGTCTGGGCGCACCACATGTACGTCACCGGCTCCGTGCTGCTGCCGTTCTTCGCCCTGATGACCATGCTCATCGCTGTGCCGACCGGCGTGAAGATCTTCAACTGGATCGGAACGCTCTGGCGAGGATCCGTCACGTTCGAGACGCCGATGGTGTTCGCGCTGGGCTTCCTCGTGTCGTTCGTCTTCGGTGGTCTGACCGGTGTCATCCTCGCGTCGCCGCCGCTCGACTTCCACCTCAGCGACTCGTACTTCGTCGTCGCCCACTTCCACTACGTGGTGTTCGGAACCGTCGTGTTCGCGATGTTCTCGGGCTTCTACTTCTGGTGGCCGAAATGGACCGGCCGAATGCTCAACGAGCGCCTCGGTTACGTGCACTTCTGGATGCTGTTCGTCGGCTTCCACATGACGTTCCTCATTCAGCACTGGCTGGGCGTCGACGGCATGGTGCGTCGCTACGCGGACTACTCGGCTGCCGATGGCTGGACCTGGGGCAACCAGGTCTCCACGATCGGTGCGATCATCCTCGGTGCGTCGATGCTGCCGTTCTTCCTGAACGTCTGGATCACCGCCCGCAAGGCGCCGAAGGTCACGGTCAACGACCCGTGGGGCTACGGCGGTTCGCTCGAGTGGGCGACCAGCTGCCCGCCGCCGCGTCACAACTTCACGTCGATCCCGCGCATCCGCAGCGAGCGGCCCGCGTTCGACCTGAACCACCCGGAGGCCGCAGAGCGCCCGGTGGCGGCCGAGCCGGCCGCGGCCGGTGCACACGGAGAGGCGAAGTAAGCCATGCGTTCGAACATCATCCTCTGGTGGATCCTCGCGGTCTTCTTCGCCCTGGTAGGCGTCACCTACACGGTGTGGCACATCCTGGCCTACCCGGAGCTGACCGGCGCGATGAGCGTCGAGTGGGTCGGCACGGTCGCGCTGTTCTTCGGCATGTTCATGTCGGCCATGATCGCGGTCTACCTGCAGCGCACGCACAAGGCGCAGGGCGGCGAACTCCCCGAGGACGTCCTGACGTCGGACATCGATGACGGTGACCCCGAGCTCGGCGAGTTCAGCCCCTGGTCCTGGTGGCCGCTGGTGCTGGCCGCTTCGGCTGGTGTCTTCCTGGTCGGAATGGCCGTCGGGCAGTTCCTCCTCCCGATCGGCGTGGCGATCTTCGCCGTCGCGATCGTCGGCTGGGTCTACGAGTACTACCGCGGACACTTCGCCCGCTGAGAAGCTCGAGTCTGCTGATCAGAACGCCCCTGGAAGATTCCAGGGGCGTTCTGCGTATGGGTCGCCGGTCAAGCCCGCGTGCGTACGCGGGCGACTCCGGTGAGTGGGTCGACGGGGCGACGGTGGATGCCATCGTGGTCTTCGACGGGATATCCCTCGCGTACCCAGTACTCGAAGCCCCCGATCATCTCGCGTACGTCGTACCCGAGCTTCGCGAACTCGAGAGCACCCTTCGCACCGGCGTTGCATCCGGGACTCCAGCAGTAGACGACGACGTCGCTGCCCTCAGGGACCTCCTGCGCAGCCCTGCTGGCGATCTCGCTGTAGTGCATGTGCACGGCGCCTGCGACTCGTCCCTGGGCCCAGGCCTCGTCTGAGCGGACATCGATGACCACGACCGCTTCTCCGGCCTTCTGGCGGGCGTACAGGTCGCTCGCGTCGGTCTCGTAGGCGAGCTTGGCGGCGAAGTAGTCAGCGCGATCGATCATGGCCCCAGCATAGAACCCGGGGGTCACACCGTTGCGCGTCCCGATCCGGCCGGAGATGCGGTCATCTGGTGCGTTGCAGGTGGTGTGCCGGTAACGCCGAAGGCCCCGATGCGAATCGCATCGGGGCCTTCGAGAGGGGGAGGGCGTTACTCGCCGCTCTCGTCCTTCTTCTTGGACTTCTTCACCGGGTCGGTGGCGATCACCGAGCTCGGCGTGTTCGGCGTCTCATCGACGTGCGTCTCGCGCTCGGGGTGCAGCGGAGCATCCGGAACACCGGCACGCTCGTGGGCGCCCTGGATCTCAGCCGCCTCGGCCTCATCCATGTGCGCAGTCACGTGGTGCTGGTGCGCGACGGCGGCATCCACCTCGGCCTGCGTGAGCGGGGACAGACGGTCTTCGTAGAACCAGCGGGAGAGGCTCGAGCGCAGGTTCTGCGTCCACGGGATGCGACCCTTGGCGTTCGGGCGGACCACCAGGGGCTCGTAGCCGTCGACATCGATGAGCTTCCAGCGGTCGTACTGGTCGACCGGCTGGTGCACCTCGATGTACTCGCCGCCGGGGAGGCGGACGATGCGACCCGACTCGTAGCCGTGCAGGACGATCTCGCGGTCCTTCTTCTGCAGCGCGATGCAGATGCGCTTGGTGACGAAGTAGCCGATGATCGGGCCGAGGAACAGCAGAGCCTGAAGCGTGTGGATGACACCTTCCATCGTGAGGTGGAAGTGCGTCGCCATGAGGTCGGACGAGGCGGCCGCCCACATCACGGCGTAGAAGATGA
This sequence comes from Microbacterium sp. Bi121, assembly GCF_918698005.1. GTDB lineage: Bacteria > Actinomycetota > Actinomycetes > Actinomycetales > Microbacteriaceae > Microbacterium. The sequence continues at coordinate 274,748 of NZ_CAKKLJ010000004.1, read as the reverse complement.
CGCCGGCGACACCGATCGCGGTGCGCGTCGCGGCGTTGCGCGGGCGCTGTGCGATGTGGTGCTCGCGCTTGTCGCCCGTGACCCACGCCTCGATGAAGGGGTAGATCGCGACGGCCACGATGAACAGGCCGAGGACGACGACCGGAATCAGGATGCCGAAGGACCACGTGTGGTTGAGGAACACGACATCCAGGTGCGGCGGGGCGAGGCGCAGCGCGCCGTCCGCGAAGCCGATGTACCAGTCGGGCTGGGTGCCGGCGGACACCGGAGACGGGTCGTACGGGCCGTAGTTCCAGATCGGGTTGATCTGGAAGAACGTCGCGATGAGGACGATCGCACCGAAGACGATGAACAGGAAGCCGCCCATCTTCGACATGTACACCGGCATCATCGGGTAGCCGACGACGTTGTCGTTCGTGCGGCCCGGGCCGGCGAACTGGGTGTGCTTGTTGACGATCATCAGCATCAGGTGCACGACGATCAGGCCGATCACCAGCAGCGGAAGCAGCAGGATGTGCAGCGTGTACAGACGGCCGACGATGTCGGTGCCGGGGAACTCGCCGCCGAAGAGGAGGAACGAGGTCCACGTGCCGATCAGGGGGAGACCCTTGACCATGCCGTCGATGATGCGGAGGCCGTTGCCCGAGAGCAGGTCGTCAGGCAGCGAGTAGCCCGTGAAGCCCTCGGCCATGGCGAGGATGAACAGCACGAAGCCGATCACCCAGTTCAGCTCGCGCGGCTTGCGGAACGCACCGGTGAAGAAGATGCGCAGCATGTGGATGCCGATGCCGGCGACGAACACGAGCGCGGCCCAGTGGTGGATCTGGCGGACCAGCAGGCCGCCGCGGAGGTCGAAGGAGATGTGCAGCGTCGATTCGAGCGCTGCGGACATCTCGATACCGCGCATCGGGGCGTAAGCACCCGTGTAGTGGGTTTCGACCATCGACGCCTCGAAGAAGAACGTCAGGAAGGTTCCGGAGAGGAACACGACGACGAAGCTCCACAGTGCGATCTCGCCGAGCATGAACGACCAGTGGTCGGGGAAGATCTTGCGACCCAGCTCCTTGACGAAGCCGGACAGGCTCGTGCGCTCATCGATGTAGTTCGAGGCTGCGCCGATGAAGCGGCCGCCGAGCGGCGCCTGAGCGTCCTTCTTGTCGTCTTTGGACAGCGTTGCGGTACTCAATGGCGCTCCCAGAAGCTCGGGCCGACGGGTTCTTCGAAGTCGCTGCGTGCGACGAGGTAGCCCTCGTCATCGACCGTGATCGGCAGCTGAGGCAGCGGACGCGCGGCCGGGCCGAAGATCACCTTGGCATGGTCGGTGACGTCGAACTGCGACTGGTGGCACGGGCACAGCAGGTGATGCGTCTGCTGCTCGTAGAGAGCAACGGGGCAGCCGACGTGAGTGCAGACCTTGGAGTACGCGACGATGCCGTCGTACGACCAGTCCTTGCGCTCCTCGGATTCGATGAGCTGCTCGGGGCGCAGGCGCATCATCAGCACGATGGCCTTGGCCTTCTCCTCGAGGTAGCCGTCGTGGTGCGAGAGAGTCGCGAGGTCCTCGGGGATCACGTGGAACGCGGAGCCGAGCGTGACGTCAGCAGCGCGGATGGGCGTGCCGTCGGGGTCGCGGACCAGACGCTGGCCCTTGTCCCACATCGTCTGCTTCAGGAGCACGACCGGGTCGCCGGCCGTGGGGTCGTCAGGCGTGCTGTGCGGAGCGAGTCCACGGAAGAGCGCGACGCCGGGGACGATGGATGCCACGACCGCTGCGATGAGCGAGTTGCGGATCATCGTGCGGCGGCCGAAGCCGGACTCCTCGTTCGCCTCGGCGAAGGCCTGGATGGCTGCTTCGCGGGTCGCGTCCTTGCCTCGGGTCGGATGCCGGTGCTCGATGTGCTCCTTGTCGCTCATCAGCGCCTTGGACCAGTGGATCGCGCCGATGCCGATCGACAGCAGCGCCAGCGCGATGCCGAGACCGATGAAGAGGTTGTTGTTGCGGATCGATGCCAGCGAGCCGTCCTCGATCGGGAACAGCATGTACGCCGCTACCGCCCAGATGCTGCCGGCGAGCGACAGGTAGAACAGCGTGTAGACAGTGCGTGCTGCCCGCTTCTCAGCCTTCGGGTCCTGATCTGTGATCCGCTCACGGTGCGGCGGCAGGCCGGGGTTCTGCACGGGATCGCTGACTGCGACACCCAGCCCAGGGGAGGGCTGGTAGGCCCGGTCAAGGGCCTGCGAGTCGTCGTCGTGTGCCATGGTGCTCCTCGTACGTTCCTCTTCGTTGAATATGCGTCAGTTGGACTTCGCCGTGATCCACACGGTCGCGCCGACGAGGGCGCCGATGCCGAAGATCCAGACGAACAGGCCCTCGGAGACCGGCCCGAGCGAGCCGAGCGTGAAGCCGCCGATCTGGACCTCCTGCTGCTGGAACAGCAGAGCCGAGATGATGTCGCGCTTGTCCTCGTCTGACAGGTTCATGTCGCCGAACACGGGCATGTTCTGCGGGCCGGTGACCATGGCCGCGTAGATGTGCAGAGCGCTGGTGCTGGTCAGCCCAGGGGCGTACTTGCCCTCGGTGAGAGCGCCACCGGCTGCCGCGACGTTGTGGCACATCGCGCAGTTGACGCGGAACAGCTCCGCGCCGTGTGCGACATCGCCTTCGCCGTCGAGGATCTCGTCTGCGGGGTAGGTGGGGCCAGGGGCGACCGACTGGACGTACGACGCCATGGCCTCGATCTGGTCCTGCGTGAACTGCACGGGCTTCTGCGGAGCCTGCGGTCCCTGCATCTGCAGGGGCATGCGGCCGGTCGCGACCTGGAACTCGACTGCCAGCTCGCCGACGCCGTAGAGGCTCGGGCCGTTGTCGGTTCCCTGCAGGTCGAGGCCGTGGCAGGTGGCGCAGTTCGCCTGGAACAGCTTCTGTCCGTCATCGACGGTCAGCTGCGTGCTCGCCGATGTCTGGGTGTCGGTTGCCGCAATCGCGGCCGACGCACCGGCGTAGATGCCTCCGGTGATCAGGAGTCCCGCTCCGATGAGCGCCGCAGCGGCCAGGGGGCTACGGCGTCCGTTCGAGCGACGCTTCTTCTCTCGTGCCATTTCGCAGGTCAGCTCCGCTCTTATTTCAGGAAGTAGATGACGAAGAACAGCACGATCCAGACGACGTCGACGAAGTGCCAGTAGTACGACACGACGATCGAGGAGGTCGCCTCCTTGTGTGCGAAGTTCTTCACCGCGAACGCGCGCCCGATGACGAGCAGGAACGCGATGAGTCCGCCGGTGACGTGGAGGGCGTGGAAGCCCGTGGTCAGGTAGAACGCCGAGGCGTAGGAGTCAGCCTGGATCGGCAGGCCCTCTGCGACCAGCTGGGCGTACTCCCAGACCTGACCGGAGACGAAGATCGCGCCGAGCGCGAAGGTGACCCAGAACCACTCGACCATTCCCCAGCCGAAGAGGCGGCGGCGGCCTGCGCCGTTGAGGTGCCCCTTCTTGATGCGATACGCCTGGAGATCCTCAGCCGCGAACACGCCCATCTGGCAGGTCACGGAGGAGAACACCAGGATGGCCGTGTTGACTGCGGCGAACGGAACGTTCAGCAGCTCGGTACGGTCTGCCCACAGCTCGGGTGAGGTGCTGCGGAGCGTGAAGTAGATCGCGAACAGTCCCGCGAAGAACATCACTTCGCTGCCGAGCCACACGATGGTGCCGACAGCTACCGGATTCGGGCGCTTGATCGTTCTTGCCGCCGGGGCATAGGTCGCTGAGGTGGTCACCTGTCCATTATGGCCGATTCGCGAGCATGATTCTTGCATCCGGGGGGACCGATTCGCTGGTGCCAGACTTAGGGGACCCTAAGAAAACACTGCGAATCCTCGGTGAATACGCGGCACCGCGCGGATGGCCGAGGCGCAACGTGTCCTCAGGGTGTCCATTCGCGCCGATAAGATCTCTGGCATGGCGGATTCCCTGACCTGGCCCGATGTCCTCACCGCACTTCTGGAGCGACGCGACCTCAGCGTGTGGGAATCCACCTGGGCCATGCGCCAGGTGATGCAGGGCAACATCTCGGATGCCAAGCTCGCGGGTTTCCTCGTCGCTCTGCGCGCCAAGGGCGAGACCATCGACGAGATCGTCGGATTCCGCGATGCCATCCTCGAAGCCGCAGTTCCGCTTCCTGTCTCTCCGAATGTTCTCGACATCGTCGGGACGGGGGGCGACCGCGTCGGCACGGTCAACGTCTCGACCACAGCGGCGATCATCATCGGCGCCACAGGCATCCCCGTCGTCAAGCACGGCAACCGTGCCGCCAGCTCCGCGTCCGGTTCCTCGGACGTCCTCGGCGCGCTGGGCCTTCAGCTCTCGCTGTCGCCGGAGGACGTCGCGAAGGTGCTCGATCTGACGGGCATCACGTTCGCGTGGGCTGCGGCATTCCACCCCGGTTTCAAGCACGCCGGTGCGGCACGAGGCGAGCTCGGCGTGCCGACCGTGTTCAACATGCTCGGACCACTGTGCAACCCTGCCCGCGCTGAGGCGAACGCTGTCGGCGTCGCCCAGCTCGAGCGCGTTCCTCTCATCACCGGCGTCTTCCGCACGCGAGGCGCCACGGCACTCGTCTTCCGCGGAGACGACGGCCTGGACGAGCTCACCACGACCGGTCACAGCAGGATCTGGGAGGTCTCGCGCGGTGACATCCACGAGCACGACCTGGATCCGCGCGATCTCGGCATCCCCACGGCCGACCTCGCCGATCTCATCGGCGGTCCTCCCGAGTACAACGCGGGAGTGCTGCGGGACACGCTGGCTGGAACGAAGGGCGCCGTTCGCGACATCGTGCTCCTGAACGCCGCGGCCGGAATCGTCGCGTTCGAGCTGTCGCAGGACGCGACGCAGGCGACACGGCCGATCCTCGAGCGTCTTCGCGACGGTTACGAGCGGGCCGAAGCCGCCGTCGACGACGGCAGCGCAGCTGCGAAGTTGGACGCCTGGGTCGACGCGACGCGCGAGCTGGCATCGAACTGAGCTCTGATGGATCCCGTCGACGCACTGCTCGAGATCGCCACGGTTCTCGAACGCGAGCGAGCGTCGCGGTACCGGGCGAAGGCGTTCCGGCAGGCGGCCGCCACGGTGAAGGCACTGCCGCTGGATGTGCTGAACGACCCGACGAGGTTGCGCGCGGCGAAGGGGATCGGTGAGTCGACCTTCGCCGTGATCCGCGAGGCCCAGTCGGGCGTGGTGCCCGCGTACCTCGTCGACCTGCGCGGCGAAGTCGAGCCGGAGCGGACGTCCGTCCTGCGACCGAAGCTGCGCGGCGACCTGCACGCCCACACGGACTGGTCGGACGGTACGACCCCGATCGCCGTCATGGCGGACGCCGCCCGCGCGCTCGGGCACTCCTACCTGGCCATCACCGATCACTCACCGCGACTGCGCGTCGCGCGTGGGCTATCGGCTGAGCGCCTGCGAGAGCAGTTGCCGCTGGTGCGCGCGGAATCCACCGACACGTTCACGATGCTCACCGGTATCGAGGTCGACATCCTCGAAGACGGCGGGCTCGATCAGGAGCCGGAACTGCTCGGCGAGGCCGACATCGTCGTGGCATCCGTGCATTCGAAGCTGCGCATGGAGTCACGGGAGATGACCAGGCGCATGCTCGCTGCTGTCGCGCAGGCCCACGTCAACGTCCTCGGCCACTGCACTGGCCGGCTCGTGCAGGGCGACCGCGGCACTCGACCGCAGTCGCAGTTCGACGCACGTGCCGTATTCGACGCCTGCGCCGAGAACGGCGTCGCCGTCGAGATCAATTCACGGCCGGAACGCCAGGATCCGCCTGACGAATTGATCGCGATCGCCCTGGACGCCGGATGCCTGTTCTCGATCGACTCGGATGCGCACGCCCCGGGGCAGCTGTCGCTGCTCGACTACGGTGCTGAGCGTGCCGAGAAGGCGGGCGTGCCGGCGGAGCGGATCGTCACGACCTGGGGGCTCGAGCGCCTGAGGGCCTGGGCCGAATGACGCGGCGTTCCTTCCCGTGGCTGGTGCTCATCGGCATCCTGGTCGCGGCTCTCAGTCTTCGCGCGCCGATCATCGCGCTGACCCCTGTGCTGCCGGACATCATCCACGACCTCGGCATCAGCTCGGCATCCGCCGGACTGCTGACGACGGCGCCCGTCATCATGTTCGCTGTCATGACTCCGCTCGCCGCGCTCGTGATCCGCCGCGCGGGAGCCGAACTGGCGCTTCTCATCGCCCTCGGCGGAGTGATGGTCGGCACGCTGGTTCGCGCTCTCCCCGGTTTCGGCTCGATGGTCACCGGCATGATCATCATGGGCGCGACGATCACCGTGGGGAACGTCGTCATCCCGGTGATCATCCGACGTGACCTGCCGCCCGAACGTACGGCGATCGCGACGGCCGCCTACACGGCGACGTTGAACGTCGGCTCGCTGCTCACGGCGCTCGGCACCGTCCCGCTCGCAGAGGTCACCGGATGGTCCACTGCGCTCCTGCTGTGGGGCCTGTTCTCGGTGGCGGGCATCGCCCTGTGGCTCGCCCACATCGTGCGGTCGCGTTCATGGCGATCCGCAGAACGGATGTCGGGGGAGACCGTGGCATCGGCCGGGCAGGGCGAGTCTGCGACTCGGCACGAGACTGCGAGCATCACCGGGCCGATGCCGGTTGTAGCCGACAACCGCATCGCGGTCGTCCTTCGACGCCCGATCGTCTGGCTGCTCGTGATCGCCTTCGCATCGCAGTCGACCGTCTACTACGCGATGTCGACCTGGCTGCCGACGATGCTGCTCGACACGACCGACGTCGACGCCGCGACCGCGGGGGCCCTGGCGTCGCTGTTCCAGGGCGTCGCGATCGTCGGCGCCATGCTGGCGCCTCTGCTCATGCGGTTCGTCGGCCCCGTGTACTCGGCTCTGATGCTCGGCGTCTGCTTCGCTGTGATGGTGGCCGGGATGCTGGTGGCCCCTGAGCTCGCAGGAGTCTGGGCCTCGTTCGGCGCGCTCACGCATTCCGGCGGATTCGTGCTGATCTTCACCGGTCTGGTTCGGGCCGCGCGATCGGATGCGGAGGCCGCCACGATGTCGGCGCTCGTGCAGGGCGGCGGGTACCTGTTCGCCGCGTTGGGCGCCCCGGTCATGGGGGCGTTGCACGAGGCGAGCGGCGGATGGCAGGTTCCGCTCGTCGGAACAGGCGTGATCGTTCTGGTCTACGTCGTTGCGCTGATGTCCGCGATGGTCGTCGCCTTCCGGCGACGCTGAATCAGTCGACCTGCCGGTTCAGGGTGTTGATCTGATCAGGGCGGCGATCGCCCGCTGCATCGAACTGCCGAGATTCCACTGCTCGGCGAGCGTCTCTGCTGCTTCGACCTGTTGCGGGTCGAGGGCGCGCACCGGGTCCGCCGGCACCTCGATGCTGAGGTTCCGTGCGACCTCGACGACGGTGGGAGCGACGTCGAGGTAGTCGGACGCGGCCATGACCTTCGCCTGCACCCCTGCGCTCATGCCCTCGCCCGCGGCGGCCGCAGCGCGGATGCCGGCGAGATCACCGTGCGTCCGCAGGAGCGTCGCGGCGGTCTTCTCCCCGACGCCGGCGACGCCGGGCAGGCCGTCGGACGCATCACCGCGCATCGTTGCGAAGTCGGCGTACTGCTCTGGCAGCACGCCGTATTTCGCGACGACGGTCGCGTCGCTGACGATCTCGAGGTTGCTCATGCCCCGCGCCGTATAGATGACGCGGATGCCTCGGCTGTCGTCGACCAGCTGGAACAGGTCGCGGTCGCCGGTGACGATGTCGACGGGAATCGTGGAGCGAGTCGCGAGTGTGCCGATGACGTCGTCGGCCTCGTGAGCGGCGACTCCGATGATCGGGATGCCGAGAGCGGCGAGCGTCTGGCGGATCAGCGGGAGCTGCGCCTCGAGCGGGTCGGGCACCTCTTCGATGTCGGGCCCTGCGGCGACGACTTCGACGACACGGTGCGTCTTGTAGCTCGGAATGAGGTCGACTCGCCACTGCGGACGCCAGTCGTCGTCCCAGCAGGCGACGATGTGCGTTGGTTCGTAGAGCGTGACGAGCTTCGCGATGATGTCGAGCAGTCCTCGCGTCGCGTTCACCGAGGTGCCGTCCGGTGCCTTCACCTTGTCCGGGACGCCGTAGAAGGCGCGGAAGTACAGAGATGCGGTGTCCAGCAGCATCAGCTTCTCGCTCATCCGATCAGCATGGCACAGGGGAGTGACGTTGCCGCGGTCAGCAGCCGGGGGAGCTCGGAGCCTGTTCGCACGTGTGGGCGACGAGCGCGGTGTGCGCCTCGAAGATGCGGATTTCCTGCGGTGCGCCGGGCGAGGTGACCTCGCCGGTGATCGGAAGCCATCCGATTCCGAAGTCGACTTCGGCCGTGTAACGGACGTCGACGTTGGCCGTGTATGTGCCGCGCTCGGAGTAGGTATGGCTGGTGTCTGTGGGAGTGAACTGCGCCTGGTCGAGTGCCGCCCAGGTCGCGCCGCCGGTGGTCGTGATCGCGGTATGGCCGTCGCCGAACGCGAAGTCGAATGCCGACGGAGTGAACCGCACCGAGACGGGGAACCCGAACAGATCGGCGTCGACGGTGTGCGTGGATGCTGCGGCCACGAAGTTCGTCGGAAGACCGACGACCCCGACGTTGTCAGGCTCTGCGGCGACGACGGAGCCGTCCGGAGCGAAGCGGGCGAGGTCCGAGATCGTGATCGCGGGTATCGCCGCGATCTCCTCCTGCGCCTCCTCATCGTCAGGGTCTTGCGCCGCGTTGAAGCAGAGGCGGTAGGAGTCCCAGTCCATCCGGCACTCGCCGAACTCGTCGCTGGGTGGTGGGGGAGTCCACCCCGGCGGCGGTGTCCACCCGGGCGGCGGCGTCCAGTCGGAGTTGTCGATGGGCGAGGTGCCGCGGTCGGGGTCTGTGGACTTCGAGCCGTCGATGACGATCTCGGTGCCTGTGTTTGTGGTGCAAAGCCCCGCTTTGATCTGGTCAGTAGAGCATTCCGCTGGCGACTGACCCGGGACGAGCGCGAGCACCAGAGCGGCGATGTGGAGTGTTAACACGACTTGCCCTCGGCGACAGTGGAGTTCGTTATGAGGATCTCGTCCGGCGTGCCGGTCAGCGCCACATTCAGGACCCAACGGTCTTCGCGGTTCGACGGCGTGACGTCGTTGCCGTTCTTGTCGATAACGCGTGAATCGCTCACGTCCAGGCACACGCGTGCCTGAATCCTGGATAAGCGGTCTAGATCAGCACTTGTTCCAGAAAAACTGACGATCTCGCTCTGGCCCGACAGCGTGAGATTGTTCTCCTTGAGGTAGCGCTTGGTTTCGATGTCGCTATCCAGGGCAGCGCCCGTAAGGAAGTCAGCAGTATCATCTCCGCCGTTGCTCGCATCGTTGTAGGCCCGGTACGTCTCCTCCGCAGCAGCGAAGGCCTCCTCTTCGCTCGCGAAGGCGGCGGTCGGCGTCGGGCTCGGGGCGGGCGCGGGCGTGCAGGCGCTCAGCGTCGCTCCGGCCACGGCCAGCAGCGCCAGCATCCGGAACCGGTTCGTCTTCGATCGGGGGACCATCACCCGTTCACGCTAACGCGAACCCGCGGCATCCCGTCCGACTTATCCACAGAACCGGAATGGCGCCATCTCTGATACTCTGAAGTGTCACTCGTGGCGTGCACGCGCGCGCCTGTGTGCATCCAATCAAATCCAACTGCTTCTCCAGCGGAGTCACGCATGCGTGAAAGCCGGAGAAGCCCGAGTATCCACCCAACAAGGACAACCCACTACATGACTACCGCAACGACCGCCCCGGCCACCAAGCAGGTCGCCATCAACGACATCGGATCTGCTGAGGACTTCCTGGCCGCGGTCGAGAAGACTCTGAAGTTCTTCAACGACGGCGACATCATCGAAGGAACGATCGTCAAGATCGACCGCGATGAGGTTCTGCTCGACGTCGGCTACAAGACCGAGGGTGTCATCCCCTCCCGCGAACTTTCCATCAAGCACGACGTCGACCCCAACGAGGTCGTCAAGGTCGGCGACGAGGTCGAGGCTCTCGTTCTCCAGAAGGAGGACAAGGAAGGCCGCCTGATCCTCTCCAAGAAGCGCGCACAGTACGAGCGCGCCTGGGGAGACGTCGAGAAGATCAAGGAGAACGACGGCGTCGTCACCGGCACCGTCATCGAGGTCGTCAAGGGTGGCCTCATCGTCGACATCGGCCTCCGTGGCTTCCTGCCGGCCTCGCTCATCGAGCTGCGCCGCGTCCGCGACCTGACCCCGTACCTGGGGCAGGAGATCGAGGCGAAGATCCTCGAGCTGGACAAGAACCGCAACAACGTCGTGCTCAGCCGCCGCGCACTGCTCGAGCAGACGCAGTCCGAGTCCCGCTCGAACTTCCTCAACAACCTGCACAAGGGTCAGGTCCGCAAGGGCCAGGTCTCGTCGATCGTCAACTTCGGTGCGTTCGTCGACCTGGGCGGCGTCGACGGTCTCGTCCACGTCTCCGAGCTGTCCTGGAAGCACATCGAGCACGCCTCTGAGGTCGTCGAGGTCGGCCAGGAGGTCACCGTCGAGATCCTTGAGGTCGACCTCGACCGCGAGCGCGTCTCGCTGTCGCTGAAGGCGACGCAGGAGGACCCGTGGCAGGTCTTCGCCCGCACCCACGCGATCGGCCAGATCGCTGCGGGCAAGGTCACCAAGCTCGTTCCGTTCGGTGCGTTCGTCCGCGTCGCAGACGGCATCGAGGGCCTCGTGCACATCTCCGAGCTCTCCAGCAAGCACGTCGAGCTGGCTGAGCAGGTCGTCTCCGTCGGCGAAGAGGTCTTCGTCAAGGTCATCGACATCGACCTCGAGCGTCGTCGCATCTCGCTGTCGCTCAAGCAGGCCAACGAGTCGGTCGACCCCAACGGCACCGAGTTCGACCCGGCTCTGTACGGCATGCTCGCCGAGTACGACGAGAACGGCGAGTACAAGTACCCCGAGGGCTTCGACCCCGAGACCGGTGCTTGGAAGGACGGCTTCGACGCTCAGCGCGAGGCATGGGAGCAGGAGTACGCTGCGGCCCAGACCCGCTGGGAGGCTCACAAGGCTGCGGTTGCCAAGGCAGCCGAGGCCGAGGCCGCCGCTGGCGACGACTTCGGCGCAGCCGCTGGCCAGTCGTTCACGAGCGACTCCGCCGGCGCCGGCACGCTTGCTGACGACGAGGCACTCGCGGCTCTCCGCGAGAAGCTCTCGGGCGGCAACGCGTAAGCAACGTCTGTCTGAAACGGGCCGTCACCCTTCGGGGTGGCGGCCCGTTTCGCGTATTCGCGACATCCGCTCAGGAGCACCGGACGCGACGTGTGACGCAAGATTACGGCCGACCTCGTCACATCAGCCGCACTCCGCGACGATGGGGGGATGAGTTCCGCCCTTCTCTCGTCGCGCACTGAGACCGTCCCGCCCGCTGGCGCCGCGACGGCCGTGCGCCTCGAGAGCGTGGAGCGGCGCTTCGCCGTCGCCGAAGGGCAGCGGCAAGTGCTGCGCGGTCTCGACGTCGACCTGGGCGCCGGTGAGATCGTCGCCGTCGTCGGACCGTCCGGATGCGGCAAATCGACGCTGCTGCGCCTGGTCGCGGGCCTCGACACTCCCACCGGCGGCATCATCGCCATCGACGGAACCGGTGTCACCGACACCGACGAGCGCACGGCGGTCGCCTTCCAGGAGCCGCGGCTGCTGCCGTGGCGCACCCTGGCGCAGAACGTCGCACTCGGACTGCCGCGGCGACTGCGCGGACGCGCCCGCACCGAGCGCGTCTCCGAGCTCCTCCGCCTCGTCGGTCTCGAGCACGCGGCGAACCAGCGCCCCCGTGAGGTCTCCGGCGGCATGGCGCAGCGGGCATCCCTCGCACGTGCCCTCGCCCGCAACCCCAGCGTCCTGCTGCTCGACGAGCCGTTCGGTGCGCTCGACGCACTGACCCGCCTGCGGATGCAGGACCTGCTGCTCGACATCCATGCCGCAGAGCCCACCACCATCCTCCTCGTCACCCATGACGTCGAGGAGGCCCTCTACCTGGCGGACCGCGTGCTGCTGCTGCGCTCGCTGACCGTCGACCCCGACCCGGATGCCGCGTCGATCGCCCGTACGATCGCCGTCCCCGGCATCCGCCCCCGAGACCGCGCAGATCGCGGACTCGCGGCACTTCGCGCCGAGCTCCTCGAAGGGCTCGGCGTCGACACCCATCACAGCGCCACCGATCACAGCACAGACCTGGAGACCCGATGAGCATCATCACCCGCCGAATCGTTCCTGCGACCGCGATCGCCGGCGCGATGATGCTGCTCGCCACCGGTTGCGTCGCCGGTGAGAACGCCGACGCCGCTCCTGCCGAAGGATCCGACTGGTCCGCGAGTACCGTCACTGTCGACTGGGCCACCTACAACCCGCTGAGCCTCGTCATCAAGGACCGGGGGATCCTCGAGGACATCCTCGGCGACGACGTCACGGTCGAGTGGGTGCAGTCCGCAGGGTCCAACAAGGCCAACGAGCTGCTGCGCTCGGGTTCGGTCGACGTCGGCTCGACCGCCGGATCCGCGGCGCTGCTCGCCCGCGCCAACGGCTCGCCGATCAAGGTCATCGACATCTACTCGCAGCCGGAGTGGTCGGCGATCGTCGTCGGCGCCGACAGCGACATCACCTCGGTCGAGGACCTCGCCGGCACGTCGGTGGCGGCGACCAAGGGCACCGACCCGTACTTCTTCTTGCTGCAGGCACTCGAGACCGCCGGCCTCACCGTCGACGACATCGAGGTGCAGAACCTCCAGCACGCCGACGGCCGTGCAGCACTCGACGGCGGCTCGGTCGAAGCCTGGGCGGGCCTCGACCCGATCATGGCCGCTGCCGAGGTCGAGTCCGGCGACAAGCTGATCTACCGCAACGTCGACTTCAACACGTACGGCTTCCTGAACGCCACCGAGGAGTTCATCACCGACCACGCCGACCTCGCGCAGGCCGTCGTCGACGCATACGAAGAGGCCCGCGAGTGGGCGCTCGAGAACCCCGAGGAGACAGCGCAGCTGCTCGCTGACGCGGCCGGCATCGACCTCGACGTGGCCACCACCGTGATCCAGGAGCGCTCCAACCTCGACGTCGACGGCGTGCCCGGTGACGCCCAGGTCAAGGTGCTCGAGAAGATCGCTCCGGTTATCGTCGACTCCGGTGACGTGCAGGGCGGTCAGGATGCCGTCGACAAGGCGCTCTCCGAGATCATCTACCCGGACTTCGCTCAGAAGGCCGTCGAGGGCTGATGAGTCAGACCGCCGAAGGCGCCGCGCTCGAGGGCTCCCGCCGAGCACTCGAGCTGCCCGGCGCGAGCCGCGCCGGCGGGCGCGGGCTGTGGGATCGTTCAGGAGTCCGCCTCATCGGCGGGCTCCTGCTCCCGGTCGTGATCCTCGTCGTCTGGCAGATCGCCACGACGACGGGGCTGGTGCCGACGTACCGGTTGCCGACCCCGGCATCCGTCTTCACGGCGGGCGTCGAACTCGCCGAACGCGGACAGCTGTGGACCCACATCGCGATCTCGGTGCAGCGCGTACTGCTCGGCTTCGCCATCGGGTCGCTCATCGGCCTCGCCGTCGCGGCGATCGTCGGCTTGTCCAAGCTCGGCGACCTGCTGCTGAGCCCGACGCTCGCAGCCCTCCGTGCCGTGCCGTCGCTCGCCTGGGTGCCGCTGCTGATCCTGTGGATGCAGATCGGTGAGGAGTCCAAGGTCACGCTGATCGCGATCGGCGCGTTCTTCCCGGTTTACACGACGGTCGCCGACGCGCTGCGCCACGTCGACCCGCATCTCGTCGAGGCGGGACGCTCGTTCAGCCTCCGCGGCTGGTCCCTGTTCCGCACGGTGCAACTGCCCGCCGTCATCCCGTCGGTGATGTCGGGCCTTCGGCTCGCGCTCGCGCAGTCGTGGCTGTTCCTCGTCGCCGCCGAACTCATCGCCTCGTCGATGGGTCTCGGTTTCCTTCTCGACGACTCGCAGAACAACGGTCGCGTCGACCGCATCCTCCTCGCGATCGTGCTGCTCGCCGTTCTGGGGACGATCACCAACGCGATCCTCGGCTTCATCGAAAGGCGTCTGCTCAAGCGATGGACCTGATCGACGACACGGTGTTGGTTCCAGAAGATGGGCCGACCGAAGAAGCCCGCCTGATCGAGGACCGCACCTACCCGCCGCCGCCCGCGTTCCGCGCGCAGGCGAACGTCACGGAGGAGATCTACGGGCAGGCGGATGCCGACCCCATCGCCTTCTGGGAGGACGCAGCGCGCCGGCTCGACTGGGCGACCCCGTGGCACACGGCACTCGACTGGCAGCAGCCGACCGGTGATGCGATTCCGGCGGCGCGCTGGTTCGACGGCGGAACACTGAACGTCGCCTACAACTGCGTTGACAGGCACGTCGAGGCCGGCCGCGGCGATAAGGTCGCCCTGCACTTCGAGGGTGAACCGGGTGACCGGACCGCGGTGAGCTACGCCGATCTGCAGCGTCGCGTCTCGCAGGCCGCGAATGCGCTCGAAGCGCTCGGGATCGTCCCCGGCGACCGGGTCGTGGTGTACCTGCCCGTGCTCATCGAGACGGTCGTCATCGCGCTCGCCTGCGCCCGCATCGGCGCCGTCCACTCGCTCGTGTTCGGCGGTTTCTCCGCCGAGGCCGTGCGGTTCCGTCTCGCGGACACCGGCGCCAAGCTGCTCGTCACGAGCGATGGGCAGTTCCGCCGGGGCACTGCTGTCGAGGTGAAGTCGGCCGCCGACATCGCCGCCGCGGACCTGCCCGCCCTCGAGCACGTGCTCGTCGTCCGGCGCACCGGTCAGGACGTGGCGTGGAGCGAGGGCCGCGACGTCTGGTGGCACGACGTGGTCGACACCGCGGCCGAGACGCATGAGGCGCAGCCGTTCGCGGCGGAGCATCCGCTCTTCATCATCTACACGTCCGGCACCACCGGGAAGCCGAAGGGCCTCGTGCACACGTCGGGCGGCTACCTCGCCCACGCGAGCTGGGCGCACTGGGCGCATTTCGACGCCAAGCCCGACGATGTGCACTGGTGCACCGCCGACCTCGCGTGGGTCACCGCGCATACCTACGAGATCTACGGGCCGCTCTCGAACGGGCTGACCCAGGTCATCTACGAGGGCACGCCGGACAGCCCGGACCGGGAGCGGCATCTCGAGATCATCGAGCGCTACGGCGTGACGGTGTACTACACGGCGCCGACGCTGATCCGCACGTTCATGACCTGGTTCGGCGATGAGCTGCCCGCGGGGCACGACCTGTCCAGCATCCGCCTGCTCGGCACCGTCGGCGAGGCGATCAACCCCGAGGCATGGGTGTGGTTCCGCCGCACCTTCGGGCGTGACGAGCTGCCGATCGTCGACACGTGGTGGCAGTCCGAGACAGGAGCGGCGATGATCGTGCCGCTGCCCGGTGCGACCACGCTCAAGCCCGGTTCGGCATCCGTGGCTCTGCCGGGCATCGATGCCGCCGTCGTCGACGAGAGCGGCGATGAGGTGGCGGCCGGACGTTCAGGAACGCTCGTCATCCGACGGCCTTGGCCCGGGATGGCGCGCACCGTCTGGGGCAACCCGCAGCGGTACCGCGACTCGTACTGGTCGGACTTCGCCGGACACGGCGACTACGGCGGCTACTACGTCGCCGGCGATGGTGCGACGCGGGACGCCGACGGATACATCTGGATCCTCGGGCGCCTCGACGACGTCGTGAACGTCTCCGGGCACCGACTGTCCACGATCGAGATCGAATCGGCCCTCGTCGCTGATCCGTCGGTGGGGGAGGCCGGCACCGCCGGCGTCTTCGACCCGATCACCGGCCAGGCGGTCGTCGCGTTCGTGATGCCCTCGGGCAACGGGGATGTGACGGCATCCGCTCTTCGCGACCGCGTCGCCCGCGAGATCGGCCCCGTGGCCAAGCCCCGCCACATCGTGCCGGTGCCGGACCTGCCGAAGACGCGCTCGGGCAAGATCATGCGCAGGCTCCTCGCGCAGCTGTGGGAGGCTGAGCAGGATCGTCGCGCGGGCCGAGAGCCGCAGGCGCTGGGCGACACCACCTCCCTGCAGAACCCGGATGCCGTGGCCGGCATCGCCGCGGCGCTCGCAGATATTCCGAGACCAGAACTAAGGAAGTCATGACGGAAGAACACCGCTTCGGGTTCCGCACCCGCGCGCTCCACGCCGGCGGAACACCGGATGCCGCGACCGGTGCGCGTGCCGTGCCGATCTACCAGACCACGTCGTTCGTCTTCGACGACGCGAAGGATGCCGGCAACCTGTTCGCCCTGCAGAAGTACGGCAACATCTACTCCCGCATCGGCAACCCCACGGTCGCTGCTCTCGAGGAGCGGCTCGCATCGCTCGAGGGCGGCATCGGCGCAGTGGCGACGGCATCCGGCATGAGCGCCGAGTTCATCACGTTCGCGGCTCTCGTGGGCGCCGGCGATCATGTCGTGGCATCCGCGCAGCTCTACGGCGGAACGGTCACCCAGCTCGATGTCACGCTGCGGCGCTTCGGCGTCGAGACGACCTTCGTCCCCTCGACGGACCCGGCCGACTACGCGGCGGCGATCCGCCCAGAGACCAAGGTCGTCTACGTCGAGATGATCGGCAATCCGTCCGGCGAGATCGCCGACATCGAAGGGCTCGCGGAGGTCGCGCACGCCGCCGGCGTGCCGCTCGTCGTCGACGCGACGCTGGCCACGCCGTACCTGGCTCGGCCGCTCGAGCACGGCGCCGACATCGTCATCCACTCCGTTACGAAGTTCCTCGGCGGGCACGGCACGACGCTCGGCGGCATCGTGATCGAGAAGGGCACGTTCGACTGGGGAGACGGGAAGTTCCCGCAGATGACCGAGCCGGTCGAGTCGTACGGCGGCATCAAGTGGTGGGACAATTTCGGCGAGTACGGGTTCCTCACCAAGCTCCGCTCCGAGCAGTTGCGCGACATCGGGCCGGCGCTCAGCCCGCAGTCGGCGTTCAACCTGCTGCAGGGCATCGAGACGCTGCCGCAGCGGATCGACGCGCACCTGGCGAACGCACGCATCGTCGCGGAGTGGCTCGATGCGGACCCCCGCATCTCGTATGTGACCTGGGCCGGCCTCGAGTCGCACCCGCACCACGAGCGCGCGGCGAAGTACTTGCCCCAGGGGCCCGGATCCGTCTTCGCGTTCGGCGTCGCAGCTGAGGACGGCCGAGCCGCCGGGGAGACGCTGATCGAGAACCTGCAGCTCGCCTCGCATCTGGCGAACATCGGCGACGCGCGCACGCTCGTCATCCACCCGGCATCCACGACTCACCGGCAGCTGACCGCCGAGCAGCTCGTCGCCGCCGGCGCGCCCGCGGATCTCATCCGCATCTCCGTCGGGCTGGAGGATCCGGACGACATCATCTGGGATCTCGACCAGGCCCTCACCGCAGCGACGGGAGCAACCCGATGAGCACGAACGACACCTGCGAGTTCACACCGCCGGCTCCCGCACCTTCTGCGTCGGCTGACGGCGTCGCCTGCGAGCTGCCGGGTGCCGCCGTCGAGACCGGATCCGAGGGCGCGGGCCTGGATCGAACATGGGCGAGCCCCAGCCAGCAGGAGCGGTTCGCCCTGCTGCGCCGATCGCGGTCGGTGGCGATCGTGGGCGCGTCGAGCAACCCGGCGCGCGCGTCGTACTTCGTGTCGACGTACCTGCAGTCGAGCTCGCCGTACGACGTCTACTTCGTGAATCCGATGGCGGACGAGATCCTCGGCCAGCCCGCGTACGCGTCGATCGCCGATCTGCCCGTCGTCCCGGACATCGTCGACGTGTTCCGCAAGCACGACGACCTTCCTGGCGTGGCGCAGGAAGCGGTCGACGTCGGAGCGAAGGCGCTGTGGCTGCAGCTCGGCTCGTGGAATGAAGAGGCCGCCGCCATCGCCGAGAGCGCCGGGCTCTCGGTCGTCATGGACCGCTGCATCAAGATCGAGCACGCGCGTTTCCACGGCGGGCTCCACCTCGCCGGCTTCGACACCGGCGTGATCAGCTCGAGGCGGCAGCTGCTGTCGCGCTGACGCGTCCCGGTTGGCGCCGCGGCCAAGCCGGGGGACGGCGGATGTCAGGCGCTAGCCTGGTCACCATGTCGAACGGCACGATTCCCAGGTGGCGCAGCATGCGTGCCGATCGCACGCGAGAACGTACCGTCGTCCTCAACCAGCTCCTCCTGGGCGTCGTGTCGCTGTTCTCGGCATTGATCGCCTTCTCGATGGGGGCGATCGCCGTCGTCGAGGCCCTCATAGGCGGGATGCTCCTGGTCGCCGTCATCACTGGTGTCGCCCTGGCCGTTCCTTGGAACCGCGTACACGCGCTGTGGAGCGCGCTTCTTCCGATCTCGGACATTTTCGCGATCGCCATCCTGAGGGAATCGAACCCTTCGGCGGGGTTCTCGCTGCTGTGGATCTTCCCCGCGATGTGGATAGCCGGAGCCTTCGGCCTGCTCGGGCTCGTCGTCGTGAACATCCTGGCAAACGGCGTCTATTGGCTGACCGTGGCGCTGGACCCTGCGCAGTCGTTGACTCCCGTGGTCATCCTCATCCCGATGATGATCATCGCCGTTTCCACCACGTCTTATGTGGCGGCCAAGCGTGCTTCGGCGCAGCGCTCGCTCCTCGATGCTCAGGCCCGTCTGCTCGCACGAGCCGTCGAACGGTCACGTCGCCAGGAGGATATGGTCACCGAAGTCCTCGACGCGGTCGATTTCGGCGTCATCCGTCTGGGGGCGAGCGGAGAGGAATCCGTTCGCAACGAGGCACATGCGCGGATGCAGCGAATGATCGCGACCGGTGGAGGGGAGCAAGCGGCATACGCTGAAGACGGGCTGACTGAGTTGAGCGTCGAGGAGACACCGCTTGCGCGCGCACGCCGAGGTGAGACCTTCGATGGCGATCTCGTCTGGTACGGCAGACCCGGAAAGGGGCGCCGTGCCCTCAGCGCGACATCCCGAGCGCTCGAGAACGCGACAGGAGAACGCGTCGGCGGCATCTTCGTCTCGCGTGATGTGACGGCCGAGGTGATGGCGCTGCGTGCGCGCGAGGATCTCGTGGCTTCCGTGTCGCACGAACTGCGTACGCCGTTGACCGCGATCCTCGGCTACCTCGAGCTCGTTCTGGACGCCGGCGACCTGTCGCCGAGTTCGCGGCGCGGCCTGGAGGTCGCCGAACGCAATGCATCCAGGCTCCTGGACATCATCGCGGATCTTCTCGCCGTGTCCGTCGACCACCACGGCGGGGTGCAGCTTTCATTCACGCCCGAGTACGTGAAGCTCGACGAGATCATTCGCGCGAGCATCGAGGCGATCATCCCGCGCGCGATGGAACGGCAGATCACCCTCGAGGACGCGGGAGTCGAGGCCGTCACCGCATACGTGGACCCGCTCCGCATCCGTCAGGTGGTCGACAACGTCATCGGAAACGCCGTCAAGTACAACGTCGACCAGGGACGCGTGGAGGTCGGTGTGACCGCCGATGTCGACCACGCCTGGATCGTGGTGCGCGACTATGGCACCGGCATTTCGGCCGAGGAACTTCCGCGGCTGTTCGAGCGCTTCTTCCGAGCCGACGCCGTTCGCAACACCACCACGCATGGAAGCGGCCTCGGATTGTCGATCAGCCGCGACATCGTGAGAGCACACGGTGGCGAGATCACTGTGCAATCCGAACTGGGCGGCGGATCGACGTTCCTGATCCGCCTGCCATTGTTCGAGAAGGGGAGACGCAGCTGATGGAACTCGAGATCGCGACTGTCTCCGTGATGACGGCAGTCGTCGTGGTCACGGCCGGAATCCTGTTCATCGTGGAGACGGTGCTTCGAGAGGACGATGCCGTCGGCCGGACCTGGTCGATCGCCTTCGTCTCGGGCATTCTCGCCGCCGTCGCATACGCGGTGTGGGCGTTCGCTCCGCAGACGTGGGGCGCAGTGGCGGTGGGTAACGCCGCTTTCGTCGCCAGTGCGGGGTTCATGTGGCTGGGCTGCCGGCGGTTCAGCAACCGGCGCGTCGGCTGGGCAGAGGCCGTTGTCGTCGTCATCACGCTCGCTGCGGGGGCGGCGGTCGTCGTTCGAGGACCTGACGGCGGCGGGTGGGCCGGTGCGGAAGTCATGTTCTTCGGGCTGTTCCTGCTGCCCGGCGCGGCCGCGTGGGAGATCGCCCGCGGCTCCCTTGCCGGCATCAAGACTGCCGCCGCGCTCACGGTCGTGTTCGGGATCGAGTCCCTGTACTACCTCGCGCGGTTGTTCGTACTGCTGTTCACCGGTCCTGAGAGCGAGACCTTCACCGTCTGGTGGGGCACGGTTCCCACGAGCATCCTCACGATCGTCCTCACGATCGTCGTGGTCGTCACAGCCTCCGTTCTGCGGGCCGAGCGTGCGGGGCTTCGTGGCCGGCGCACGCTGGCCAACCCGCGCGTCACGTTCACAGGCGTCCTCGAGCCGATCTGGTTCGAGCGCTTCCTCGCTGACGCCGTCGAACGGGGCAGTTCGCGCGATGAGCTGGTGGCCGTGATCTCGACGAGAATCGATGACCTCCCCATGATGTCGACCGCGTTCGGCGCCAGCGAGGCCGAGAGCGTGCGTACCGCCTGGCATGACGCGGTGCGTCTGCACGCGCCGACGCAGACGTGGATCGGCGACGACGGGGCCGGGGGGCTCGTGCTCAGCGCCGTCGTCGAGTCGGAGGCCGACGCCAGAAGACTCGCGGCTGGCCTGCACCGGGCGATCTACGACGAGCTCAATGGCGTGGAGGCCAGCGTGATCCCGGTGCTCGGCGTCGGGATCGCCTTGAGCGATCGGGCCCACAGCGACGCGAGCTCTCTCATCGAAGCTGCTCGAGCCGCCGCATCGGAGGCTGCGATCAGCGACGACACGAGCATCGTCGTCGCGCGCTGACGGTCTCAGGCTGTGCGGCGGTATCCGATCCCGCGCACCGTTTCGATCCACCGAGGATCGGCGGGAGACTCACCCAGTTTGCGTCGCAGGTTGGCCACGTGGACCTCGATCGCCCGTGTGTCGTGCTCGCTGATGAAGTCGCTCGCCATTCCGCGTTCGCCGCGGACGACGAGCGCCAGCTGCGCTTTGCTGACCACGCGCCCGGCTGACTGAAGGAGCTCGACCAGGATGTCGAACTCGCTGCGTGTGAGCTCCAACATCGCGCCGTCCTTCTCGACGATGCGCATCTCGGGCTGCACCCGCAGACCGCGGTGCTCGATGCCGATCTCGCGATCCACGCGGCTCGCCGCGGGTTCAGCGGCGTCGCTCTGCAAGGCACGAGGACGACGGAGCATCGCTTCGACCCGCGCGCGTACCTCCCGAGGACGGAACGGCTTGGTGATGTAGTCGTCGGCACCCGACTGCAGCCCCAGGAGAGCGTCGATCTCCTCGGATCGGGCAGTGAGCATGAGGAGATAGGTCGAGCTGAACGCGCGGATGCGCTTCGCTGTCTCGAAGCCATCCATGCCCGGCATGCTCACGTCCAGAGTCGTGATCACGGGGTCATGGTCGCGCACGAGTTCGACGCCTTCGATGCCGGTCCCGATCGCATGCACGGTGAAACCCGCTTGTTCGAGGATGTCGGTCAGGAGGAGGCGGATGTCCGGCTCATCCTCGATGACGACGGCGACACTCATGTGCGGCGACTCCTCACTCTCCGCCCCAGTGCCCTCGGCCTTCGTGGCCGGTGCGTGGCGCGTCGGTGCAAGCGGAGCTTCGGCGATGATATCGCAGAAGATGCGCCGGAAATCCTCACCCGGCACTGTAGCCCCGATGCCGTATCACGAGCACCGGGATGCGGTGCCGGCTTCCGCGACTTGGAAGAAGATCGTTGTCACCTGCCAGTCCGCTCCGGTTCCGCGTACGCGAGGGAGCTGCCCGCATGTCCAGCCGTCCCGCGGCGTGAACTGCGCTCCCGCAAGAACGGAGGCGTTCTTCCACGACCACGATGTTCCTTTCCCTGTCGCCGTGTTGAGGTCGACGTCGAACGCGACGGAGCGTGTGCCGCTCGGAGTCTGGAAGTTGATGTAGTAGTTCCTGGTCTGCTTCCCCGCTTCGCCCCAGCCGAGGTAGGTGATGCCGCTCACCGCGCAGCCCGGCAGTACCTTGCCATCCTGGCCGTAAGCGGTGCACCCGTTCGTGGTCGTGCTCGTCCACGTTCCCGCCGTGATCACGGCTGAGGCATGCGTGTGATCGACCCAGGCCGCCGAGGTGTCGTCGAAGAGGCTGAGTCCCCCAGGGGCGGCAACCGTGCCCGCGCCGAACATCAGTGCAGTAACGAGCGCCAGCACCGAGAGCAGTCGTTTCACGCGAGCGCCGGCGTCCGACGGGGGCCGCTCGGGGGCGTCAGCAGGCTGAGACCGAGCAGTCCGAGGAGGCCCGCGAGAAGCGGCAGTGCGACTGCCGGTGTCGTCATGCGCATGGCGGCCGTGCCCCACCCTGACAACTGCAGGGCCGGCCGCCACACTTCCCCAGAAATCGTGTAATCGAGTGCGTCGGAGTACTCGTTGTTGTCCCCCTTCATCGTCACCGTGTAGCCGCCGACGCCATTCGGAGCGATCGCTTCGATCCGGTGGGTGACAAGGTCGCCGGTCAGCTCGCTCGGCAGGCTGACGACATCGCCTGCGACGAGATCCTCTGCCGCGACGCGGGTATCGACGATGAGATCGCCGGTCATGATCCCGGGCTCCATCGATCCGGAGATCACGATGAGCGGCTTGATCATTCCGAGAGCCGTCGCTCCCCAGACCAGCCCGCAGGCCACGCCGGCAGCGGCCAGCGCCCAGAGGGCGATGAGGGAGATGCGTCGCAGGATCTGCATGATCGATGTTCCTCGTCGTGAAGGGGGTGAAATGTCAGGAGGTGGCGGTCGCCGAGATCGTGACGACGACGGTGCCGGACTTGCCCTGATTGACAGGCGCCCAGTCCGATGGTGTGGTCACGGTGAGCTGGAACTGGTCCTGTGCACCAGTGCCGCCGGTGGGGGTGAGGGAGGCGACCAGACCCGAGACCGCAACCGTGGGCTTCGTCGTGAAGGTCGAGTTCGATGCGAAGGCCACCTGCGACGTGAGTGCAGCGTTCACAGAGCTCTCGTTGCGTACCCAGAGGTCGAGCGTGCGGGTCTGGCCGGGCAGCAGGTTGGCGAGCTGGCTGGTCGGAATGGTCAGCTCGATCGCGTCGGCGTTGCCCGACTGCGTCCACGTCTTCCCGTCCAGCGATCCCTGCAGGTCGAAGGTCGCTGCGGCGGCGGGAGCGGCGAACAGGGTGTTGTCCGTCCAGGCGGCGCTGGTGATCGCTGCACCGACTCCGCCGACTGCGAGAGCCGCAAGGCCGAAGGCGACGAGAGGGTGGCGCTTGCGGCGCTCCTTGGTGGGCACGTTCTGGGAGGTGTTCGTTGTCATGTCTTAGACAGTAGGAACACGACCTCAGCCGGCCCGCAGATCCACGTCAACGGTGTGCAAGGTTTCCCTCAGGTTTTCGACGACGGGTGCCGACCGGGCTCGTGGCAGACTGGGACGCATGCCCCTCATCGCCCTGACCGGCGGCATCGCCTCCGGGAAGTCCACGATCGCCCGTCGACTTCAGGAGCGCGGCGCGATCGTCGTGGACGCGGATCAGATCGTGCGCGATGTGCAGCAGCCAGGCTCGCCGGTGCTGGCGGAGATCGCCTCCGCGTTCGGTGACGGGATCGTCGCCGCCGACGGTTCCCTCGATCGCGCCTCGCTCGGCGATCGGGTGTTCGGAGACGCCGAAGCCCTGAAGCGGCTCAACGCGATCGTCCACCCGGCCGTCCGCGCGGAATCCGCTCGGCGCTTCGACGCGGCCTTCGTGGAGGATGCCGGGGCCGTCGTCGTGTACGACGTGCCTCTGCTCGTCGAGGCTCGGGTCGACGACCCGTGGGACACGATCGTCGTCGCGCACGCCCCCGCCGAGGAGCGGCTGCGCAGGCTCGTAGAGCTGCGCGGGATGGCGCCTGACGCCGCCCAGGCGCGCATCGACGCCCAGGTTCCCGACGAGAAGCGCCTTGCGATCGCCGACATCGTGATCGACACGTCCGGCACTCTCGAGCACACGATCGAGCAGACGGACGCCGTCTGGAACCAGCTCGCGGCAGAGTGAGCGCGCCGGACTTCGCCGGCCACGTTCCCGGTTCGAGCTCGTACCGACGACTCATCGCGGGACTTTTCTTCGCCGGAGTGGCGACGTTCGCACAGCTGTACTCGCTGCAAGCCGTGCTGCCCGAGGTGAGCACGGATCTCGGCGTTCCGCCGGCGACCGCGGCCTTGACCGTGTCGGCGGCGACGCTCGGCATCGCGACAGCAGTCGTGCCCTGGTCGATGGTCGCAGATCGGATCGGCCGGATCCCGGCGATGGCGATCGGCATCATCAGCGCGACGGCCCTCGGTCTCGCGGCACCGTTCAGCGGAGGGATCGAGATGCTGCTGGCGCTGCGCCTCGCGGAGGGGCTCGCGCTCGGCGCCGTTCCGGCCGTCGCGTTGGCGTACCTCAGCGAAGAGGTGCACATCCGATACGTCGCTGCGGCCGCGGGCAGCTACACGGCCGGAACCACGGTCGGCGGGCTCTCCGGTCGCCTGATAGCCGGCCCGCTCGGCGAGGCCTTCGACTGGCGGCTCGGCGCGGGGCTCGTCACCGTGCTCTGTGCGATCGCCGCAGCAGGGTTCCTGTGGCTGGCGCCGCGCGCGCGTCGGTTCATCCCGGGCCGGCATCGTGCGGATGCCGGCCCGGGGATGCTGACGCGCCTGGCCCGCGCGCTGCGCGCGCCGCAGCTGCTGGCGCTCTACGGTCAGGGGTTCCTGCTCATGGGAGCCTTCGTCGCCGTGTACAACTATCTCGGTTTCCACCTGATCGGCCCGCCGTTCCTCCTGCCCGTGTGGTTGGTGACGCTGCTGTTCCTCGCCTACCTCGCCGGCACAGTGTCATCGCCCTGGGCGGGTTCGCTGGCATCCCGATTCGGGCGACGACGCGTGCTGCTCACCGCGATCGGCGTCTTCGGCGCCGGGGCCGCCCTGATGCTCGTCCCGCAGCCGATCGTGATCCTGGCGGGCCTGGTGATCTTCACCGGCGGCTTTTTCGGTGCGCACGCGATCTCCTCGAGCTGGGCGCCGGTGCTCGCGGATGCGGACAGTCGAGCGCAGGCGCCGTCGCTCTACTACTTCGCGTACTACGCGGGGTCGAGCCTGTTCGGCTGGGCACTCGGCATCGTCTTCGGCACGGTCGGGTGGAACTGGTTCCTGCTGACGGTGCTCGCGATGGCCGGGCTGGCGGTGGTCATCGCGATGACGGTGCTGCGCCCGGCTGCTCGTACCGGCGGACGTCCCTGACGTCCACGTCCCTGCGCTTGCGGCTGCGACGTCGGAACAGCATGATCACGGCGACGATCAGCCCGATCAGCAGGAGACCCGCCAGCACGGGCACGATGATCGCCAGAGCTGCGAGCAGGAACGACGCGCCGTCCTCAGCAGTGCTCAGGACCGGTGCGGCCAGGCCGCCGGTGACGGTGTTCGCGGCGAGACGGCCGGTCGCCTTCGTCACGTGCACGACGAGTGCGATGACGATTCCGGTCACGATCGGCACCCAGGTGTTCTGCGAGAAGAACGCCGAGGGGTCATCGACCGCGACGGTCTCGGCACTCGCACCTGCGCCGAAGACGATGCCGCCTGATGCCGGCCGCAGCACGCTCTGGACGACGTCGTTGATCGAGTCGAGGGCGGGGATCTTATCGGCGACGATCTCCAGCGCGAGGAGCGCACCGAGGATCCACAGCGCGATGTCGCTCCCGATCCACGACCAGCCGGCCGGCAGGTTCACCGCGGGGAGGAATCGGTCGGCGAGGCCGAGCAGGAACAGCGGCATCCAGGCGTTGAGGCCGGCGGATGCCGCGAGGCTGGAGCCGATCAGGAACTCGATCATGCCGCCACTCTAGATCCGCGAACCGCCGCCGACCATGCGCACCGGCCGAGTGCGATGCGCTGAGCCCGCCGCAGTGTCGGTGGTGGCGCTTACGCTGGAATCATGCAAACCACTCGCAGTGTCCGGCCGTTCGAGGTGATCAGCGAGTACATGCCTGCCGGCGACCAGCCGCAGGCGATCGCCGACCTCGCAGCGCGCATCAACGCCGGCGAGACCGACGTCGTACTGCTCGGCGCCACCGGTACCGGCAAGTCCGCGACGACAGCATGGCTCATCGAGCAGGTGCAGCGTCCGACTCTCGTCATGGCGCACAACAAGACGCTCGCCGCTCAGCTGGCCAACGAGTTCCGCGAGCTCATGCCGAACAACGCCGTCGAGTACTTCGTCTCGTACTACGACTACTACCAGCCAGAGGCCTACGTCCCGCAGACGGACACCTTCATCGAGAAGGACTCGTCGATCAACGCCGAGGTCGAGCGGCTGCGGCACTCCACGACCAACTCGCTGCTCAGCCGCCGCGACGTCGTCGTGGTCTCGACCGTGTCGTGCATCTACGGCCTCGGCGCGCCGGAGGAGTACCTTCGGGCGATGGTGGCCCTGCAGGTGGGGGAGCGCTACGACCGCGACGCCCTGATCCGGCAGTTCATCGCGATGCAGTACAACCGCAACGACGTCGACTTCTCGCGCGGCAACTTCCGCGTGCGCGGCGACACGATCGAGATCATCCCCGTCTACGAAGAGCACGCGATCCGCATCGAGCTGTTCGGTGACGAGATCGAAGGGCTCTACTCCCTGCATCCGCTCACCGGCGACGTCATCGAGAAGCTCGACGCCGTGCCGATCTTCCCCGCATCGCACTACGTGGCGGGTACGGATGTGGTGCAGCGTGCCATCGGCACGATCGAGACGGAGCTCGCTGAACGGCTGGCCGAGTTCGAGCGGCAGGGCAAGCTCCTCGAGGCGCAGCGGCTGCGCATGCGCACCACCTTCGACCTCGAGATGCTGCAGCAGCTCGGGTTCTGCTCCGGCATCGAGAACTACTCCCGCCACCTCGACGGCCGCGCACCCGGTGAGCCTCCCCACACGCTGCTGGACTTCTTCCCCGATGACTTCCTGCTCGTGATCGACGAATCGCACGTCACCGTGCCGCAGATCGGCGCGATGTACGAAGGCGACGCGTCGCGAAAGCGCACCCTCGTCGACCACGGATTCCGCCTGCCGAGCGCGATGGACAACCGTCCGCTGCGCTTCGACGAATTCAAGAACCGCATCGGCCAGACCGTCTACCTCTCGGCGACTCCGGGCAAATACGAGATGGGCATCGCCGACGGCGTGGTCGAGCAGATCATCCGTCCGACGGGCCTCGTCGACCCCGAGATCATCGTCAAGCCGTCGAAGGGCCAGATCGACGACCTGCTCGAGGAGATCCGGATCCGCGTCGAGAAGGACGAGCGCGTGCTCGTGACGACGCTGACGAAGAAGATGGCCGAAGAGCTGACCGACTTCCTCGGTGAGCACGGCGTCCGGGTGCGATACCTGCACTCCGACGTCGACACCTTGCGCCGTGTCGAGCTGCTCAGCGAGCTGCGACAGGGCGTGTACGACGTGCTGGTCGGCATCAACCTCCTCCGTGAGGGGCTCGACCTGCCCGAGGTGTCGCTGGTCGCGATCCTGGATGCCGATAAGGAAGGCTTCCTGCGGTCAGGCACGTCGCTCATTCAGACCATCGGGCGCGCGGCGCGAAACGTGTCGGGCCAGGTGCACATGTACGCCGACAACATGACCGACTCGATGGCGAAGGCGATCGAGGAGACCGACCGACGTCGTGAGAAGCAGGTCGCGTACAACAAGGAGAACGGCATCGACCCGCAGCCGCTCCGCAAGCGCATCGCCGACATCACCGACGTGCTCGCGCGCGAGGCGTCCGATACGCAGGAGATGCTGCGCGGCAAGGGCAAGACGAAGTCCGGGAGGGGCAAGAGTCCGACACCGCAGCTGCGTCGTGAGGGGCTTGCAGCCGAGGGCGCGCAGCAGCTCGAGTCGATGATCGAAGACCTCTCAACGCAGATGCTCGCAGCCGCATCCGAGCTCAAGTTCGAGCTCGCGGGGCGCCTCAGGGACGAGGTTCAGGACCTGAAGAAAGAGCTTCGCGCGATGGAGCGCGCGGGCCACGCTTGAGCAAGAGGGAATCGACCATGGATGCTGCCGCCACCGAACTCGCAGACCGTGTTCGTGCTCTTCTGATGTCCGAGCCCGGGCTCGAGGAGAAACGGATGTTCGGCACCCGTGCGTTCCTGTTGAACGGTCGGATCCTCGTCGGCACGCGCAACGAGGGTGTGCTGCTCGTGCGGGTCACCGAAGAGAAGGGCACGGCTCTGCTCACCGAACCCGGCGTCGCCATCGCCGTGATGGGGGCGAAGACGATGGGGCCGAGCTGGCTGGACGTCGAGTCGACCGCGATCGAAGACGACGAGTCGTTGATGTTCTGGGTGGACGCGGCGCGCGAGAGTGCCGCAGAGACGGCCGAGTAGGTCAGCTGTCGAGCGGCGCGTCAGGCCGGGCAGTGCATGAGCGGCTTCGGCCCGCTCCGGTCGATCTCATGCTCCGTCATCGGCCGCCCGCACAGGGGGCAGGCGCGTTCCGCGCGCTGAGCGGCGGTCGGTGGAGGAGTCGCTTCATACGGTCCGACCGCTGCGGGCCCGGCGAGCCTGATGAGGTTCGTATTGAACCATCGGTACAGCCCGCCCGCTTCGCGGATGCGTGTGCGCAGCGGCACTCGGTCTGAACTGTTCTCCATATCCCTTAGTGTACTAAGGATTAGTGGTCTATGTATAATCGAGACGTGACTGCCACGGACGACATGCTCAAGCTCGAGAACCAACTGTGCTTCGCGCTGGTCACGGCTGCTCGCAACGTCGTCGCGATCTACCGTCCGATCCTCGAGCCGCTGGGGCTCACCCACCCGCAGTACCTCGTGATGCTCGCGCTGTGGGAAAGATCACCTCGATCGCTGAACGATCTCGCAGCTGACCTCGCGCTCGACCCCGCGACGGCATCCCCACTCGTCAAGCGCCTGGAGAAGGAGGGGCTGATCGCCCGTGAGCGCAGCAGCGCAGACGAGCGCCGACTCGACATCCGCCTGACCGAGGCCGGCGCCAGCCTGCGCGAGCGCGCGATCGATGTCCCGCGTCAGGTCATGGAGGCCGTCCACATGGACATCGATCAGGTCGCGGCACTCCGCGACGGGCTATCCCCATTCGCCGGTCGCGTCGCAGTCTGATCGGCGCCGACGCCTAGGCTGAAGGCATGTCGTCTGCGCGCCCGAACTCCTCCAGGGGTCTCGGATGAAGCGGGTCGCGACCGCGGTCGGGTTGATCGGAATCTTCGTGGTCGTCATGCTGGCGGCATCCGTTCAGGGCATCCCGGTGATCACACCGCCCGACTTCCTCTCCGCAGACGGCGCCGTGTTCGACGAGCCGCAGCCCAGCGGGTCGCCGGCAGCATCGCCACCGCCGGAACAGGACTTCGATCTCGCCACCACGATCATCGGCACCATCTTCCTGATCGTCGTCATCGCGACAGTCGCTCTCATCGCGATCCTCCTCGTTCGCGCTCTGATGAGGTACTGGCGCGAACGACCGCTTCGCAGCCGGGCGGGTGGCGACGTCGATTTCGAGTCGACGGCTCAGGAAGCCGCCCAGGAGGCGGATGCCGTCGCGCCGGCGATCAGGCGGGGGATCGACGGCGCGCTGCGCTCGATCGACGCCGAGTCCACCGCTACCGACGCGATCATCGCCGCATGGGTCGGGCTGGAGGAGAGCGCGGCGGACGCGGGGATCGCCCGTGGGATGAGCGAGACACCGTCCGAGTTCGCCCTGCGGATCATCACTCGACGCGCCGGCATCACAGAAGCGGCCGGCGACCTCCTCGGACTCTACGAACGCGTCCGATTCGGCGACTACGTCGCAGGGGTGCACGACCGATCAGCGGCCCGCACGGCGCTGCAGACGATCGAGGAGAGCTGGAGATGACTCGCAGCCGCACAATCTCATCGATCGTCGTGGCCATCGTCGCGACCGCGGTTTTGGTGTTGGCCATCCGTGTCGAGCCGGGGTTCGCGATCGCGTGGGGAGTGCTCGCCGGGGTGCTCACGCTGTGCGCTCAGCTCGTGATCCCCGAGGACCCGCGAGTGGACTCTCCTCGCATCCCCGCGGAGCCCGAACGCCGTGGCACCGCGATCTCGCGGATGGCATGGTCGCTCAACACCCGCACCGGAGAGGCCGGCGAGCAGATCAAGCGGCGCGTGCGCGGCATCCTGCGCCAGCGGCTGTTGCGTCGCGACCTCGACATCGATGACCCGACGCACCGCGAACTCATCGAGACGCAGATCGGCGCCGGACTGTGGACCCGGCTGACGACCGCAGGCGCCAAGCGTCAGGACATCGAACGCGCGCTCGGCGCGATCGATGAACTCTCGCCGACCAAGGAGAAGCAATGACCGAGAACCCCACGATCGCCGACACAGGAGCGCGGATCCTGGCCGCGGTGCGCACTGTCGTCGTCGGCATGGACGACACCGTGGAGATCGCGCTGGCGACGATCCTGGCGGGTGGACACGTGCTCTTCGAGGACGTCCCAGGGCTCGGGAAGACTCTCGCGGCTCGAAGCCTGGCGTCTGCGCTCGGGCTGGACTTCCGACGGCTCCAGTGCACGCCGGACATGCTCCCTGGCGACGTCACCGGTTCATACGTCTACGCCCCGGATTCCGGTGACTTCGTGTTCCGGCCAGGACCGATCTTCACCGGACTGCTGCTGGCGGACGAGATCAACCGCACGACGCCGAAGACGCAGTCCGCGATGCTCGAGGCGATGGCAGAGCGACAGGTCACCGTCGAAGGAAACAGCTTCCCGCTGCCCGCGCCGTTCCACGTGATCGCGACGTCCAACCCGATCGAGTACGAGGGAACCTACGCCCTCCCGGAGGCGCAGCTCGACCGCTTCATGGTGCGGCTGTCCGTCGGATACCCGGAGGCAGCAGGCGAGACGCAGATCCTGCTCAATCGGAT
The DNA here is from genome assembly GCF_918698005.1 of Microbacterium sp. Bi121. Taxonomy (GTDB): domain Bacteria; phylum Actinomycetota; class Actinomycetes; order Actinomycetales; family Microbacteriaceae; genus Microbacterium. The sequence continues at coordinate 243,686 of NZ_CAKKLJ010000004.1, read as the reverse complement.
GGCACGCCAGCAGGAGGCGACGCACGTCGCCGCCGTGATCGACGCCGCGCGCCTGGTCGAGGTGCAGCAGGCCGTCGAGGCGATCCACGTGCACCCCGACATCGCGCGGTACTGCGTCGACGTCGCGGCGGCCACGCGACACGCGCAGAACGTCGCAGTGGGCGCATCGCCGCGCGGCTCGCTCGGGCTCCTTCTGCTCGGCCGTGCGCTCGCTGCGCTGGACGGTCGCGAGTACGTCCGCCCCGACGACATCAAACGCATCGCTGTGCCCGTCCTCGCGCACCGGCTGACGCTGACGCCCCAGGCCTGGGCGCAGGGCGTCAGCGCCGAGCAGATCGTCGCGAACGTCGTCGGTCAGGTACCGGTGCCGCCCACCGTGGGTGCGCCCGTCTGATGACCACCGCGACCACTCGTACACGCTGGGCACCCGCGGTCGTGATCGGCTTCTTCGGAGCGATCGCGCTCGCCGCCGCCGGGTTGGTCTTCTCGCGTGCTGACATCGTCGCGATCGGACTGCCGTTGGCGATGCTCAGCGTGGCGGCCGCGTTTCGACGGTCGGATGCTGTTCCGCTCACGGTCTCGCTCGCTCCAGAGCAGGCGACAGATGAGGGCGCGATGCTGCTCACCGAGGTGCGTGTCACGAGCGATGCAGAGCTCGCGGAGCTCGTGCTCGTTCAGGCGGAGCGGCGCACCAGGCGGATGCTCGTGCCCACTGACGGCTCGGCGACCGTCGCTCGCAGCCGTGCGCTGCACTCCGGTCCTCTAGCGGCCGTGAAGGCTTCGGCCAGAGGAGTCTCAGCCGACGGCCTGATCCTCGGCCGGCCGACTCCGGTGATCCAACAGGTCCGCAACGTCGCTCCGACGCCCATCGTGCTGCCGCACCTGCCGCTGTCACCGCGGCTCACCGGCATGCACGGCAGTCACGAGGGGCGTCGACTCGGGCAGGGCGGCGACTTCCGCGACATCCACCAGTTCGTCCCCGGCGACGAGTTGCGCCGCGTCGACTGGCGGGCCACAGCCCGGATGGCGCGCCGACCAGGCGACCTCATGGTGCGTCGGACGAACACCCTCAGCGACACGACCATGGTGATCGCCATGGACACCGCAGACGACCTCGCCACGATGGCGGCCACGTGGGGGAGCGGCGACCTCGAGCGCAGCGGCCCGACCTCGCTCGACCTGTCGAGACAGGCGGCGCGCTCGATCGCGAGGGCCGCTGTCGGCTCGGGAGACCGCGTCGCGCTGCACGTGCTCACCCACGGCGGTCGTTCCGTGCGCAGCGGTGCGGGCTCCCGTCACCTGGCACGCGTGGAGGCGGCGATCGCGGCGACGGGTGCGGCAGGGGAGGACGCGCGGTTCCGCCGCACGCCGCCGGTGCCGCACGGTTCGGTGATCTTCGTGCTCTCCACGTTCTTCGAGGGAGCGGCGTCCGATGTGTCCTTGATGTGGCGCGCCTCCGGACACCGGGTCGTCGCAGTCGACATCCTTCCCGCCCTCGATGTCGCCCGGTTGACCCGAGAGCAGCAGATCGCTCTGCGAGTGGTCCTCGCCGAACGGGAGGACGTCCTGCACGATCTGCGCGGAGCAGATGTCGATGTCGTCTCCTGGCGCGACGATCCGGCGATTGCTCTGAGCGCCGCAGGGAGGTCACGATGATGACCGAGAGCGGCCAGCGGAACGACTGGATCCGCACCGGCCCGGCACTTCCCGGTGCTGTGCTCCACTTCGTTCTGCCGCTGACCGCCGCGATCGCCGCTGTGCAACTCCTGCCAGTGCTCTGGTGGCAGGTGGCGATGGTCGGTTTCGCGGTGCTCGGGATGCTCGTCCCGCAGACGCTGGCCGGATGGCTCTCGATCGCCTGCCTGGCGATCGGGATGCTGCTGACGGAGCCGGGCGTGTGGCAGACGATGCTCGCGGTGCTCGTCGTGCATGTCATCCACGTGCTGTCATCACTGCTGCCGCTCGTGCCATGGCGAGGGCCGGTCGTGCTCGCGGCGCTTCTCCCTACGCTGCGCAGACTCCTGGTGGTGCAGCTGATCGCACAGCCGCTGACGTTCGCGGTGATGCTCGTGCAGACGTCGGGTGGCGCGACGATCGGGTGGTCCGTCCTGGTGGGCGCGGCGTGCGTCGCCGGCTTCGCCGTGCTGTTCCTGCTGCGTGCGAAGCGGCGCTCCGACCGAGCCTGAACGTCCTCTCGGCCCGAATGTCTGTGGCCCCTCGTAGACTTGTTCGGTGCCCATCGTCCCCGTCGCCACCCCAGGAAAACTCAGTGTTCGCGGTGCCCGCGTCCACAATCTCAAGAACGTCGATATCGACATCCCACGCGACTCGCTGGTCGTGTTCACCGGCCTGTCAGGGTCGGGCAAGTCGAGTCTCGCCTTCGACACGATCTTCGCCGAGGGTCAGCGCCGGTACGTCGAGTCGCTGAGCGCGTATGCACGACAGTTCCTCGGTCAGGTCGATCGGCCGGATGTGGACTTCATCGAGGGTCTGAGCCCCGCCGTCTCCATCGACCAGAAGTCGACGAACCGCAACCCGCGGTCGACCGTCGGCACGATCACCGAGATCTACGACTACATGCGCCTGCTCTGGGCGCGCATCGGCATCCCGCACTGTCCGCAGTGCGGTGAGCGCATCCAGCGTCAGACCGTGCAGCAGATCGCTGACCAGCTCATGGAACTGCCCGAGCGCACCAGGTACCAGATCGTCGCCCCCATCGTCTCGCAGAAGAAGGGCGAGTTCGTCGACCTGTTCCGCGAGCTGGGTGCGAAGGGCTACTCGCGTGCGATCGTCGATGGCGACCTCATCCAGCTCTCCGAGCCGCCGACGCTGAAGAAGAGCTACAAGCACGACATCGCGGTCGTCGTCGATCGCCTCGTGGCGTCCGACGACATCCTCAGCCGCGTCACCGATTCGGTCGAGACCGCGCTCGGACTCGCGGGCGGCGTGGTGCAGGTGAACTTCGTCGATGAAGAGGGCGACGACGCCTGGCAGTCCTTCTCCGAGAAACTCGCCTGCCCGAACGGGCATCCGATCACACTCACTGAGATCGAGCCGCGCACGTTCTCGTTCAACGCGCCCTTCGGAGCGTGCCCCACCTGCTCGGGTCTGGGCACGCGGATGTCGGTCGACGTCGATCTCATGCTCGCCGACGAGGAGCTCTCGATCCGCGAGGGAGCGATCATCCCGTGGACGACGCAGGGCAAGGGGCTGTTCCAGTACTACGAGCGTCTGCTCGAAGGACTCGCGCGTGACCTGAAGTTCTCGCTCGACACGCCATGGAAGGACCTGCGCGTCGACGTGCAGGATGCCGTGCTGCGCGGTGACAACTACAAGGTCACGGTGAAGTGGAAGAACCGCTACGGCCGCGAGATGCGCTACGCATCGGGCTTCGAGGGCGTCGTGCCGTACATCGAGCGGCAGTACGCCCAGGCAGAGAGCGACAACCAGCGTGCGCGCTGGGCGGAGTACCTGCGCGAGGTGCCGTGCCCGGTGTGCGACGGCAACCGCCTGAAGCCCGAGGTTCTCGCGGTCAAGGTGCACGGCCACTCGATCGCCGAGGTCTCTCATCTGAGCCTCGGTGACGCCCGCGATTTCATGGAGAAGCTCAAGCTCAGCGACCGTGAGGCGAAGATCGCCGCTCAGGTGCTGCGCGAGATCCGTCTCCGGCTCGACTTCCTGCTTCAGGTCGGGCTCAACTACCTGAACCTCAGCCGGTCCGCAGGATCCCTGTCCGGTGGCGAGGCGCAGCGCATCCGCCTGGCGACGCAGATCGGGTCCGGCCTCACGGGCGTCCTGTACGTCCTCGACGAGCCCTCGATCGGACTCCACCAGCGCGACAACCGTCGCCTCATCGAGACGCTGCAGAAGCTGCGCGACCTCGGCAACACTCTGATCGTCGTCGAACACGATGAGGAGACGATCGAAGCGGCCGACTGGGTCGTCGACATCGGTCCCGGTGCCGGTGTGAACGGCGGCGGAGTGGTGCACTCCGGGCCCTATTCCGCGCTGCTCGGCGATACCGAGTCCATGACGGGCGACTACCTCTCCGGTCGTCGTGCGATCCCGACGCCGAAGAAGCGCCGCAAGATCGACAAGAAGCGTCAGCTCACCGTGGTCGGCGCTCGCGAGAACAACCTGAAGAACGTCACGGCCGAGTTCCCCCTCGGAGTGCTCACGGCTGTGACGGGCGTCAGCGGCTCAGGCAAGTCTTCGCTCGTGAACGACATCCTCTACCGCGTCCTGGCATCCAAGCTCAACGGCGCCCGCACCCTCGCGGGCAAGCACACCCGTGTCACCGGGCTCGACAACCTCGACAAGGTCGTGCACGTCGACCAGGCGCCGATCGGCCGCACTCCGCGGTCGAACCCGGCCACGTACACCGGCGTGTTCGACCGGATCCGCTCGCTGTTCGCCGAGACGCCGGAGGCGAAGGTGCGCGGCTATCAGCCCGGTCGCTTCAGCTTCAACGTGAAGGGCGGCCGCTGCGAGGCGTGCTCCGGCGACGGCACGATCAAGATCGAGATGAACTTCCTGCCCGACGTGTACGTCGACTGCGAGGTCTGCCACGGCAAGCGGTACAACCGCGACACGCTGGCCGTGCACTACAAGGGCAAGAACATCGCCGACGTGCTCGAGATGCCGATCGAAGAGGCGGCCGAGTTCTTCGAACCGATCCAGGCGATCCACCGCTACATGAAGACGCTCGTCGACGTCGGCCTCGGCTACGTCCGTCTCGGACAGTCGGCGACCACGCTCTCCGGAGGCGAGGCGCAGCGCGTCAAGCTCGCGACCGAGCTCCAGCGGCGCAGCAACGGCCGCAGCGTCTACGTGCTCGACGAGCCGACGACGGGTCTGCACTTCGAAGACGTCCGCAAGCTCCTCGAGGTTCTGGGCGGCCTCGTCGACAAGGGCAACACCGTGATCGTCATCGAGCACAACCTCGACGTCATCAAGTCGGCGGACTGGGTCATCGACCTCGGCCCCGAGGGCGGCTCCGGCGGCGGAGAGATCCTCGCCACGGGCACCCCGGAGCAGATCGCGCGCGTCGAGGACAGTCACACCGGGCTGTTCCTCGCAGAGATCCTCGGGGAGGGGCGCGGAGCTCAGGAATCGGGAGAGAAGCGCAAGGCCAGCTGATGGCCGACGTCCTCCCGTACAAGCCGAAGCAGGGCGAGATCCCGACCGCGCCCGGCGTCTACCGGTTCCTGGATGCGCAGGGGCGAGTGCTCTACGTCGGCAAGGCGAAAAGCCTCCGGCAGCGGCTGTCGAACTACTTCGCGCCGCTGCGCACCCTGCACGAGCGCACGCGGCGGATGGTGACGACGGCGGCATCGGTCGAATGGACCGTCGTTCCCACTGACGTCGACTCCCTGCAGCTCGAGTACATGTGGATCAAGGAGTTCGATCCGCCCTTCAACGTCCGATACAAGGACGACAAGTCGTACCCGTTCATGGCGATCACGCTCGGTGACGAGGCGCCGCGGGTCATCGTCACGCGCAACAGGAAGATTCCCGGCGCACGGTACTTCGGGCCCTACCCGAAGGTGTGGGCGGTGCACGAGACGATCGACCTGATGATCAAGGCATTCCCGATCCGCACCTGCAGCGATGCGAGCTACAAGCGCGCCATGGCTACCGGGCGCCCGTGCTTCCCTGGACAGATCGGAAAATGCGGTGGGCCGTGCTCGATGACCGTGACCATCGAGGAGCACAGGGCGATCGTCGACGATTTCGTGGCGTTCATGGCCGGAGGCGACGAGCGCTTCACCAAGGAGCTCACGGCACGGATGCTCTCGGCCTCGGCCGCGATGGACTACGAGGCCGCCGCGAAGTACCGTGATCAGCTCGCGTCGATCGACGCCGTCCTCGGCAAGAGCGCGCTCGTGCTGCCGGCGGATGAGGATGCCGATCTCTTCGGCATCGCCGAGGATGAGCTCTCAGCAGCGGTGCAGCACTTCTCGATCCGCGGCGGTCGAGTCCGTGGAGTGCGTGCGACCACGATCGAGAAGGAGATCGACATCTCCGGGGCCGACCTCGTCGACCAGGTCCTGCAGCGAGCCTACGGCGAGGGCGTCGATGTGCCGCGCCGGGTGCTGGTGCCTTCGCTCCCCGACGACGCGGCGGAGCTCGAGGTGTGGCTGCAGGAGCGACGCGGCCGCAGAGTCGAGATCGCGGTCGCGCAGCGAGGACAGCGCGCCGAGCTCATGCGCACAGCCACGCTCAACGCGCAGCAGGCCCTGATCCGGCACAAGACCCGCCGCACCAGTGATTACGTCGCCCGCACCCAGGCGCTGACCGATCTGCAGGAAGCGCTCGATCTCGAGACGGCGCCACTGCGCATCGAGTGCTTCGACATCTCGCACCTCGGCGGCACGAACGTGGTCGCCTCGATGGTCGTGTTCGAAGACGGGCTGCCGCGAAAAGACCAGTACCGCTCGTTCAACATCGCCGAGACCACCGATGACACCGATTCGATGTACCAGGTGCTCATGCGCAGACTGGCCTACCTCGACCGGCCGGAGGAGGCCGACCCGGAACCCGCCGTCGTCACGGATCCGGTCGCCGAGGGCGAGGTCGTGACGACCCGAAAGCGGCCCCGGTTCTCATACCCGCCGCAGCTGCTGCTCGTCGACGGCGGCAAGCCGCAGGTCGAAGCGGCCGCGCGCGCCCTGCGCGACTCCGGTCATACCGAGATCGGTCTGTGCGGCATCGCCAAGCGGCTGGAGGAGGTGTGGATTCCGGGGGATGACTTCCCGGTCATCCTGCCGCGAACGAGCGAGGCCCTGTACCTGCTCCAGCGACTGCGGGACGAGGCGCACCGCTTCGCGATCACACATCAGCGCAAGCGTCGCCGCCGCGACATCTCCTCTGTGCTCGAAGAGGTTCCGGGGCTGGGGGCATCACGCATCAAGGCGCTCTTGAAGCACTTCGGCTCGGTCGCCGCGCTCAAGGGGGCGACGTCAGAGCAGATCCAGGAGGTCCCCGGCATCGGGCCGGCCCTGGCGCTCAGCATCCACACGCACCTCGTGAATGGATAGGCTGGACTCCACAGGAAGAGGGAGTACCGATGACCACCGAGGAGAAGAACGAATTCCTCATCGTCACCGGCATGTCCGGTGCTGGACGATCCACCGTCGCCAACGCGCTCGAGGACCTCGGCTGGTACGTGGTCGACAATCTTCCGCCGCAGATGCTCCGTCCGCTGCTCGACCTCACCGACATCGGCGGCGGGGCTCTTCCGAAGGTTGCTGCCGTCGTCGACGTCCGCGGTCGCAACCTGTTCAACGACTTCCCCGAAGTCGCCAGAGCGCTGCGCTCCCGTGGCAGCGTGCGGGTGGTGTTCCTCGACGCATCCGACGATGTCCTCGTGCGCAGGTTCGAGTCGGTCCGACGGCCGCACCCCTTGCAGGAGGACGGCACCCTGCTCGACGGCATCAGACTCGAGCGTTCGCGACTCACGCTCGTGCGCGAAGCCGCGGACATCGTCATCGACACGTCGTCGCTCAACATCCATCAGCTGGCGACGCAGGTCTCCGAGACCTTCTCGGAGGAGGGGGCCGCCCGACACCGGCTGACCATCCTCAGCTTCGGCTTCAAGTACGGGCTCCCGACCGACGTGGATCTCGTCGCCGATATGCGGTTCCTTCCCAACCCGTACTGGAACGACGACCTGCGCGGCTTCACCGGACAGGACGCGCAGGTGCGCGACTACGTGCTCTCTCAGGAGGGGGCGACCGAGTTCCTCGAGGCGTACGCAACGGCTCTGGTGCCGGTTCTCGAGGGATACCAGCGCGAGAACAAGGGGCACTCGACCGTGGCGATCGGATGCACCGGCGGGAAGCACCGTTCTGTCGCGATGGCGGAGGAGCTCGCGAAGCGACTCTCGAAGATCCCCGGGGTCGCGGTGAGCGTGCGGCACCGGGATCTCGGTCGGGAGTAGGCCGGGGCATCGCGGCCGGTAAACTGATTCTTTGCGTCGCGATCGACGCGCGAAGCTTCCAAGGAGTCCCGTGGCACTTACCACCGATGTCAAGGCTGAGCTCGTCAGCATCCGCAACGCACCGCCGACGGTGCGTGTCGCCGAGGTCACCGCGATCCTCCGGTTCGCCGGGGGACTCCACTCCATCGCCGGCCGCGTGGCGGTCGAGGCTGAAGTCGACGCGGATCTGCTGGCTCGCCGGGTCGCTCGAGACCTGGCAGAGATCTACGGTGTCCGGCCCGAGATCGCCCAGGTCCAGTCCGCGAGCTCGCACGACGGAGCCCGGTACGCCGTCCGCGTCATCAGCGCGGGGGAGACGCTGGCCCGCCAGACCGGCCTGCTCGATCAGCGCCGACGTCCGGTCCGCGGACTGCCCAACCGACTCACCACCGGTTCACGGGAGGAGATCGCCGGCCTGTGGCGCGGTGCGTTCCTCGCCGCCGGGTCGCTGTCCGAGCCCGGTCGCTCTGCGATGCTCGAAGTGTCCTGCCCGAGCTCCGAGGCCGCCATGGCGCTCGTCGGCGCAGCCCACCGCCTCGGCGTCGCGGCCAAGGCCCGCGAGGTCAGGGGAATGCCGCGCGTCGTCGTTCGCGACGGAGAGGCGATCCGCTCGATCCTCGCGCAGATGGGCGCCCAGAAGACGGCTGCCGCGTGGGAGGAGATGCGCCAGCGCCGAGAGGTTCGCGCCGGCGTCAACCGCCTGGTCAACTTCGACGACGCGAACCTCCGCCGCTCGGCGCAGGCCGCTGTCGCCGCGTGCGCTCGTGTCGAGCGGGCCCTGGAGATCCTCGGCGAGACCGTCCCCGATCACCTGCGCATGGCGGGTGAGCTGCGACTCTCGCACCGCGACGCCAGCCTCGACGAACTCGGACACCATGCGGACCCGCCGCTGACGAAGGATGCCGTCGCCGGCCGCATCCGTCGGCTGCTCGCCATGGCGGACAAGCGTGCGCAGCAGGACGGCATCCCCGGCACGGAGTCGGCGGTGCCCGCCGGCCTCGACGTCTGAATCCCGGGTCTTCCTCGCAGCACGATCCGTCATCCGCGGAAGCATCTTGGCCGCACTTGCGTTGTCGTCAGTAGGATGAAGAAGTCTGCTCCGCGCCGCATTCGGGTGGCGCGGAGGAACCGACAAGCGCCGCGGCGCGGCGCGGATTGGATGAAAGCGACATGGCTACCTACACGCTCCCCGACCTCCCCTACGACTTCGCGGCGCTGGAACCGCACATCAGCGGCAAGATCATGGAGCTGCACCACGACAAGCACCATGCCGCCTACGTGACCGGTGCGAACGCGGCACTGGACGGCCTGGCGGAGGCTCGTGAGAGCGGCAACCTCGCGAACGTCAACAAGCTCGAGAAGGACCTCGCGTTCAACCTCGGCGGTCACGTCAACCACTCGATCTTCTGGACGAACCTCTCGCCGAACGGCGGCGGAGAGCCGGAGGGTGAGCTGAAGGCCGCGATCGACGAGTTCTTCGGATCGTTCGACAAGTTCCAGGCGCACTTCACCGCCGCAGCCACCGGTATCCAGGGATCGGGCTGGGCGGTCCTCAGTTGGGACTCGATCGGCGAGCGTCTGATCATCCAGCAGCTGTTCGACCAGCAGGCGAACACCGCTCAGGGCACGATTCCGCTGTTCCAGCTCGACATGTGGGAGCACGCCTTCTACCTCGACTACCTCAACGTGAAGGCCGACTACGTCAAGGCGGCGTGGAACATCGCCAACTGGGAGAACGTCGCCCAGCGCCTCGACGTCGCCCGCAAGCAGACGAACGGCCTGCTGGTACTGTCGTAATCGGGTTGCGTCCCGACGGGCCTCGCGCTCGTCGGGACGCCATCTCAGCCAAGAAAACTGCGCATCGCGCACGACAAACAGGGAGACCTTAGTGTCTGTCAAGATCGGCATCAACGGCTTCGGCCGTATCGGACGCAACTACTTCCGCGCGGCTCTCGCGCAGGGAGCTGACCTCGAGATCGTCGCGGTGAATGACCTCACCGACAACAAGACGCTCGCGCATCTTCTGAAGTACGACTCGGTCGGAGGCGTCCTCGACGCGGAGATCAGCTACGACGATGACAGCATCACCGTAGGTGGCAAGCAGATCAAGGCGTTCGCCGAGCGCGACCCCGCCGGCCTCCCGTGGGGCGAGCTGGGCGTCGACATCGTCATCGAGTCCACCGGCTTCTTCACCAAGGCCGAGGCCGCCAAGAAGCACATCGATGCAGGCGCCAAGAAGGTCCTCATCTCGGCACCGGGCACCGGCGTCGACGCGACCTTCGTGATGGGTGTGAACGAGGACAGCTACGACCCGGCCTCGCACCACATCATCTCGAACGCCTCGTGCACCACCAACTGCCTCGCGCCGCTGGCCAAGGTCTTCAACGACGCGTTCGGCATCGACCGCGGCTTCATGATGACCGCCCACGCCTACACCGCGGACCAGAATCTGCAGGACGGCCCGCACGGCGACCTGCGTCGCGCGCGTGCCGCCGCGATCAACATCGTCCCGGCCTCCACGGGTGCAGCCAAGGCCATCGGCGAGGTGCTCCCGGAGCTCAACGGCAAGCTCAGCGGCTCGTCGTACCGCGTTCCGGTTCCCACCGGCTCGATCGTCGACCTGACCCTGGTCACCGACCGGGAGAACCTCACCGTCGAAGAGGTCAACGAGGCGTACAAGAAGGCAGCGGCCGACGGTCGCCTGGCCGGCTACCTCCAGTACAACGAGGACCAGATCGTCTCGAGCGACATCGTGCACAACGCGCACTCGTCGATCTTCGACTCGACGCTGACCAATGTCAGCGGCAACCTGGTCAAGGTCTCCAGCTGGTACGACAACGAGTGGGGCTACTCCAACCGTCTCGTCGACCTGACCGAGTACGTCGCAGAGCGTCTCTGAGATATTCGTCATGACCCTGCGCACCCTGGAATCACTGGGTTCGCTCGAGGGCAAGCGCGTCATCGTCCGTTGTGATCTGAACGTCCCCCTGAAGGACGGCGTCATAACGGACGATGGTCGTGTACGCGCCTCGTTGCCGACTCTGAAGACGCTCATCGAAGCCGGCGCGCGCGTCGTCGTCTGCTCGCACCTCGGACGCCCCGACGGTGCACCCGACCCGCAGTACAGCCTCGAGCCCGTCGCGAAGCGGCTTTCCGAGCTGCTCGACCAGCCGGTCGCCCTCGCATCGGACACGGTCGGCGAGTCTGCGCGCGGCGCGGTCGCCGAGCTCGGCGACGGCGAGGTCGTCGTGATCGAGAACCTGCGTTTCAACGCGGGGGAGACGGCGAAGGATGACGACGCCCGCAGGGCATTCGCCGGCGAGCTCGCCGCGCTCGGCGACGCTCTCGTGTCCGACGGCTTCGGCGTCGTGCACCGCAAGCAGGCGAGCGTCTACGAACTGGCGGAGATCCTGCCCTCGGCCGCCGGTCTTCTGATCGCGACCGAGCTGGACGTGCTCGACCGTCTCACCGAGAACCCGGAGCGCCCCTACACGGTCGTCCTCGGCGGCTCGAAGGTCAGCGACAAGCTCGGCGTCATCTCGCACCTGCTGCCCCGGGTCGACCGGATCCTCGTCGGCGGGGGGATGCTGTTCACGTTCCTCGCAGCGCAGGGCCACGCGGTCGCATCCAGCCTGCTCGAGAAGGACCAGCTCGACACCGTTCGCGGATACCTCAACGAGGCCGCGGAGCGCGGCGTCGAGATCGTGCTTCCGACGGACGTGGTCGTCGCCGAGTCGTTCTCAGCGGATGCCGCGCACGAGATCGTCGCAGCGGATGCCATCGAGCAGTCCTCGTTCGGCGCATCCGGAATCGGACTCGACATCGGTCCGGACACCGCGGCGGCGTTCGCCGATGCGATCCGCAGCTCGAAGACCGTCTTCTGGAACGGTCCGATGGGCGTTTTCGAGTTCCCCGCGTTCGCGGCAGGGACCAAGGCCGTCGCACAGGCGCTCACCGAGGTCGACGGCCTCGGCGTCGTCGGCGGCGGCGACTCGGCTGCTGCCGTGCGTCAGCTCGGCTTCACCGATGACCAGTTCGGTCACATCTCGACGGGCGGGGGCGCGAGCCTCGAGTTCCTCGAGGGCAAGAAACTACCCGGCCTGGAGGTGCTCGGATGGGCATAAGCGCTCGTACCCCGCTGATCGCGGGCAACTGGAAGATGAACCTCGATCACCTGCAGGCGGTCGCGTTCGTGCAGAAGCTGCACTGGGCGCTCAAGGACGCCAAGCACGAGGACGGCTCTGTCGAGGTGGCGGTCTTCCCACCGTTCACCGACATCCGCAGCGTGCAGACACTGATCGATGCTGACAAGATCCCGTTCGCGCTCGGCGCGCAGGACCTGTCTGCGCACGATTCCGGTGCCTACACCGGTGAGGTGTCCGGTGCGTTCCTCGCGAAACTCAACGCGAAGTACGTCATCATCGGCCACTCGGAGCGTCGTGAGTACCACGCCGAGTCCGACGACGTCGTGGCGGCGAAGGTCCAGGCGGCGCTCAAGAACGGTCTCGTGCCGGTGATCTGCGTCGGCGAGACGGCGGAGGACCTCAAGGAGTTCGGCGCGAGCGCGGTTCCGGCTGGTCAACTCGAGGCGGCGCTCAAGGGCGTCCCGGCATCCGCCGACATCGTCGTCGCCTACGAGCCCGTCTGGGCCATCGGCTCCGGCCAGGCGGCGACGCCGCAGCAGGCGCAGGACGTCTGCGCAGCGCTTCGCGGCGTGCTGGCCAAGGCCCTGGATGAGGATGCGGCTGCGCGCACCCGAATCCTGTACGGCGGCTCTGTGAAGGCGGCGAACATCGCCAGCTTCATGCGTGAGCCCGATGTGGACGGCGCACTGGTCGGCGGGGCGAGCCTCGTGGTCGACGACTTCGCCGCGATCATCCGGTTCGAGAAGCACGTCGGCGTCTGAGCGGCGACGGGGCTGCGGCCCCGTCACCCCGTATACTTGACGTTCACGGGCACTCCCAGGCCCAATCGAAAGGCTCTCCCTCGTGGCAATTCTTGAGTTCGTTCTGCAGGTCCTGCTGGGCATCACCAGCGTACTGCTGACACTCCTCATCCTTCTCCACAAGGGCCGCGGCGGCGGTCTGTCCGACATGTTCGGCGGTGGCATGACCTCGGCGGTCGGCTCATCCGGCCTCGCGGAGCGCAACCTCAACCGATTCACCATCGTCCTCGCGCTCGTGTGGTTCGTCTCCATCGTCGCGCTCGGACTCATCACGAAGCTCGAGGTGATCTGACATGGCCACTGGAGGCAACGCCATCCGCGGAACCCGGGTCGGCTCGGGCCCGATGGGCGAGCAGGACCACGGCTACCACGCAGACCGCATCGCGGTGTCCTACTGGGACGGGCTCGGCAACGAGACGGTCCGCTACTTCGCGGCCGGTCTTCCCGACGAGGAGATCCCCGACACGATCGACCACCCGCAGTCCGGTCTTCCCGCCGGTCGCGACAAGAACAACCCGCCGGAGCTCGCGAAGAACGAGCCCTACAAGACGCACCTCGCCTACGTGAAGGAGCGGCGCACCGACGACGAGGCGACTCAGCTTCTCGACGAGGCGCTGACGCAGCTGCGCGAGCGCCGCGGACAGGCCTGACTCACTCTCCTCGGAGCCGTCGTGACCCCGTTTCTTTCTTCGGGGTCACGACGGCTCCGTCGTTCAACGGCAGCCGGCGGCGGCGTCGATGAGGGACTGCGGCGGAGCCCCATACGCCGACGTGCCATTGGCGGCGTCGGTGAATCCCTTGCTGATGGCCCACGCCGTCGCCCAGGCCTCGACGGTGCCGCTGTTCGAGTCGTCGTACATGCCCTCGCACTTGACGCTGATGGCGTGGCCGACCTCGTGCGCCACGAGCGCCTTGCTGCGCGCGCCCGGCCAGTACTCGGCGACAGAGTTCGACAGCTCGATGGTCGAATAACCGGGGTCGCCGTACCACCAGGTCGCGTATCCGCCCATGCTGTCGCCATAGCCGTACCCGTTGACCAGCGCAGACCAGTCGAAGTCCAGGAGCACTCCCGGGGCGAGTCCGCGCGCGAACGCCTCGATCTCGGTGCGAGCCTGGAACAGCGGGCCCTGCTTCTCCGCGAGCTCGGCCTTCTCCGATGCGATCATCGCGGCGGCCGCCGTCTCCAGTCCCGCGTAAGCCTCCGCGGTCGTTGCATCCAGCACCACGGCGCCGCTGACCTGCTCCGCCTGGCGGCGAAGGTCGAGGATGTCGAGGTTGCGTGCCGACACATGCGCCGCTTCGAACTCGTCCGCCGCGCCGGCCGCGGCCATGACGGCCGCCATCCCCGCGTCACTCAGGGCTTCGGATGCCGCCTCCGCCCCGTCGCGGGCGTCGTCGAAGTCGTCGCGCTGCTGGGCTGCGTCGTCGCGCTCCTCGTCCAACTGCGCGGTGGCACCGAACAGCTCCCAGGCCCACACCGGCTTGGCTGCCGCGACCGGCAGCGAATCATCCGCCAGCGACGTCGCCTCGTCGGCGGCCACTGCTGCGCTCTCCGCCGCGGCGTCCAGAGCCGCAGTGCTCTCGGCGTCCATGAGAAGGTCGGTGCGCGCGCCGGCCACTACGGTGGCGGCATCCATCGTCTCGGTCAGCGAAGCGGCGGCTTCATCGAGCCGAGCCTGGTCCGCCTGCGCGCCGTCGACCGTGTCCTGGAACGCGACGAGTGCGTCGTCGTAGCCGACGTTCGCGCCCCACTGCACTCCAGCGCACGCCGCGCCGAGGATGATCACAGCAAGACCGCCGAGCATCCAGGTGCGTGCGCGGTGCGATCGGCGTTGCGGGGGAGAAGCGGCCGGAGGCGATCCGCCGATCACAGGATCGAATGCGTGTCCACCAGGCGCAAGGGGAACGGGTGACTCGACCACGAGCTCTCCTCCTGACGGGGAAGTGGAGGGGCTGACGAGAATCGAACTCGCATCATCTGTTTGGAAGACAGAGGCTTTACCACTAAGCTACAGCCCCGAATTCTGAGGTGGCCTCAGGACTCGTATCCGATCGGAACCGGACTCAACGATCATAGCGGACGTTGACGGTGCTCCTGTCCGTTAGACTCGTGAAGGCCGTTTCCCCGCGCGGGTTCAGACGGGGCGTAGCTCAGCTTGGTAGAGCGCCCGCTTTGGGAGCGGGAAGTCGCAGGTTCAAATCCTGTCGCCCCGACCACGGCCCCCTCGACCTCAGGCCGCGCGCTTCGCGCGGAAATCCAAAGGAGAACAGACAAGCATGGCGAACAGCACCGTTGAGAAGCTGACCCCGACCCGGGCCAAGCTCACCATCACGGTCACCCCGGACGACCTCAAGCCCTCCATCGCGCACGCGTACGAGCACATCGCGCAGGACGTCCAGATCCCCGGCTTCCGCAAGGGCAAGGTCCCGGCTCCCATCATCGACCAGCGCATCGGGCGCGGTGCCGTCATCGAGCACGCCGTCAACGAGGGCCTCGACAAGTTCTTCCGCGAGGCCGCGGGCGAGCACAGCCTGCGCGTCGTCGGTCGCCCCGCGGCCGACATCACCCAGTGGCCGAACGAGAAGGACTTCACCGGAGACCTGATCGTCGAGGTCGAGGTCGACGTGCGTCCCGAGATCGAGATGCCCGAGCTGTCCGACATCACGCTGACAGTGGATGCCGTCGAGACCGATGACGCGGCCATCGAGGAGGAGCTCGACAAGCTGCGCGCCCGCTTCGGCACGCTCATTCCCGTCGACCGTCCCGCCGGCAAGGGCGACTTCGTCGAGCTCGACCTCGTCGCGGCCATCGACGGCACCGAGATCGACCGCGCTGAGGGCGTCTCGTACGAGCTCGGCTCCGGCGAGCTTCTCGAGGGCATCGACGACGCCGTGGAGTCGCTCACCGCCGGTGAGGACACCACGTTCCGCTCGAAGCTCGTCGGCGGCGACCACGCCGGCGAGGAGGCCGAGGTCTCGGTCTCCATCAAGTCCGTCAAGGAGCGCGAGCTTCCTGAGGCCGACGACGACTTCGCACAGATCGCGAGCGAGTTCGACACGATCGCCGAACTGCGCACCAGCCTGTCCGAGCGCGTCGGCGAGCAGGGCGTCTTCGCCCAGGGCTCTGCAGCTCGCGACCAGCTCCTCGAGACGCTTCTCGAGAAGATCGAGATCCCGGTCCCGCCGCAGCTCATCGAAGACGAGGTGCACAACCACCTCGAGTCCGAGAACCGCCTCGAGGACGACGAGCACCGCGCCGAGGTCACCGAGGCCAGCGAGAAGCAGTTCCGCACGCAGGTGCTGCTCGACACGATAGCCGAGCAGTCCGACGTTCAGGTCTCGCAGGAGGAGCTCAGCCAGTACCTGATCCAGTCCGCCGCGCAGTACGGCATGGCTCCGCAGGAGTTCGTCGAGGCTCTGCAGTCCTCGAACCAGCTGCCCGCACTGGTCGGCGAGGTCGCCCGCAACAAGGCGCTCGCGATCGCCCTCGGCAAGGTCAAGGTCGTCGACAGCAACGGCAAGCCCGTTGACCTGTCGAGCCTGGTCGCCGTCGACGACGAGGACGAGTCCGCCGAGGCCTCTGCCGAGGAGAAGCCCGCCAAGAAGGCTCCCGCGAAGAAGCCGGCTGCGAAGAAGGCACCTGCGAAGAAGGCCGCCGAGAAGGCTGACGACGCGGCTGAGGAGAAGACCGACGAGAAGCCGGCCGCCAAGAAGGCTCCGGCCAAGAAGCCGGCAGCCAAGAAGGCGCCTGCCGCGAAGGCCGCCGACAAGGGCGAGTGATCGCACTGCGATTCTGACGAGAAGGCGGATGCTTCGGCATCCGCCTTCTCGCGTAGAGGGAGAGCCATGAACGACTGGCAGGATCGCGTAGACGCGGTTTGGGACGACGACACGATCTCGGATGACGAACGCGTCAGGGCGATCGACGCGTTGGCGCTCGAACGCGAGAGTGAAGACGCGGTCGCGTTGTTCGAGCGGGCGGGTGCGCGAGACTCGGCTGGCGCGGAGATGGCAGCGGCATCCTTCTACCGGCGTGCTCTCGCAGCCGGTCTCGACGAATCGCGGCGGGCACAGGCGACGATCCAGCTGGCCAGCACCCTGCGCAACCTCGGACGCGTCGACGAGAGCCTGGAGATGCTGAAGCGGGAGCGTGAACGCGGGGGAGTGCTCAGCGATGAAGCCTCGGCGTTCTACGCCCTTGCACTCGTGTCAGCCGGCGACAGTGTCGCCGCGGCATCCATCGCATTGGAGACGCTCGCTCCGCACCTGAGCCAGTACCGACGTTCCGTGACGGCGTACGCGCGCGAGATCGCCGAACGCGACACCTGATATGCCGACGGCGAACACGACCTGAGGGCCGCGTCGTCGCCGGTAGATTCGAATCACCGAACACGGAAAACAGGAGCGTGAAATGGCTGCAGAACCCCTGGTCGCGACAAGTGTCTTCGACAGGCTGCTGAAGGATCGCATCATCTGGCTGGGCTCAGAGGTGCGAGACGATAACGCCAACGAGATCTGCGCGAAGATCCTTCTTCTCGCCGCAGAGGACTCAGAGAAGGACATCTACCTTTACGTCAACTCGCCCGGTGGCTCGATCACCGCGGGTATGGCGATCTACGACACGATGCAGTTCGTGCCGAACGACATCGTGACCGTCGGCATCGGCATGGCGGCATCCATGGGCCAGCTGCTGCTGACCGCCGGCACCAAGGGCAAGCGCTACATCACGCCCAACGCCCGCGTGCTGCTGCACCAGCCGCACGGCGGCTTCGGCGGCACCTCGAGCGACATCCAGACGCAGGCCCAGCTGATCATCTCGATGAAGAACCGCCTCGCCGAGATCACTGCGGCGCAGACCGGCAAGTCGGTCGAGCAGATCAACGAGGACGGCGACCGCGACCGCTGGTTCACCGCCGAAGAGGCCCTCGAGTACGGCTTCGTCGACCACATCCGCGAGTCGGCCACCGATGTCATCGGCGGCGGCGGCACGGCGGACTCGGCTGAGTAACGGATTCGAGAGGACATCCATGTACACCCCCACTTTCCAGTCCGCAGGCAACCTGCCCTCGAGCCGCTACGTGCTTCCCCAGTTCGAGGAGCGCACCGCCTACGGCTTCAAGCGCCAGGACCCGTACAACAAGCTGTTCGAAGACCGTGTGATCTTCCTCGGCGTGCAGGTCGACGACGCGTCGGCCGATGACGTCATGGCGCAGCTCCTCGTGCTCGAGAGCCAGGACGCCGAGCGCGACATCACGATGTACATCAACTCGCCAGGTGGCTCGTTCACCGCCATGACGGCGATCTACGACACGATGCAGTACGTCGCGCCGCAGATCCAGACCGTCGTGCTCGGGCAGGCGGCATCCGCGGCATCCGTACTGCTCGCCGCCGGTGCACCCGGCAAGCGGCTCGCGCTTCCGAACGCTCGCGTGCTCATGCACCAGCCGGCGATGGGCGAGGCAGGCCACGGCCAGGCATCCGACATCGAGATCCAGGCCAAAGAGATCCTGCGCATGCGCACGTGGCTCGAGGAGACCATGGCCAAGCACACCGGCAAGCCGGTCGAGCAGGTCAACAAGGACATCGACCGCGACAACATCCTCTCAGCGCAGGAAGCGCTCGAGTACGGCATCGTCGACCAGGTGCTCACAACGCGCAAGCGCGCCTGAGCCTCTGTCTCCATGCCGAGACCCCGTCTTCGCGTCGACACCCCGTCGTAGTAACCGAACTACGACGGGGTCTCGGTGAGAGGACGGGGTCTCGACGTTCGTGCGCGTGCGCGCATGTGGGTGGAGACGCCGTCTGACTGCTCATGTGAGCACACAGATGCGCGCGCGCGTGCTCGTGCGTACGCTGGTGGAGACGAAAGGGGGATGCCGTGGACGAAGATCTGCTCACCGTGCGAGTTGCCGAGCTCTACTACGACGAAGCCAAGACGCAGGACGAGATCGGCGCCCTCCTCAAGGTCTCGCGCTGGAAGGTCGGCCGCCTGCTCACACAGGCGCGCGAGAAGGGCATCGTGCGGATCGAGATCGTGCACCCGCGCGCCCGCCGCCTCGGCCTGGAACGAGAGCTCGTCGAGCGGTTCCGTCTTTCGGATGCCGTGGTCGTCCCCGTTCCCGACGACGACGGAGCGGTGCTCGAACGCGTGGCTCAGGCCGCGGCCGACCACCTCGCAGCCGTCCGCCCCGTGCCGCGCACGCTCGGGGTCAGCTGGGGTCGCACCCTCACCGCCGTGGCCGATGCGCTGCCAGAAGGCTGGGCGACAGGCGTCGGCGTCGTTCAGCTCAACGGCGGCGTCAGCCTGAATCGCCGATCAGGGGGAGCGGCGAGCCTCGCGATGACCATCGCGCAGCGCGCCGGAGGCCAGGCGACTCTGCTGCCGAGTCCCGCCATCCTCGAGCGCGTCGAGACGAAGCAGGCGATCGAAGCCGATCGCACCGTAGCCGGCATCCTGGATCGGGCAGCCCACGCGCAGACCTACCTGTACTCCGCCGGCCCTGCCGACGCGTCGTCGGCCCATGTCGAGAACGGGTACCTGAAGCCCGCCGACGTGGAGGAGCTCGCCCGTCGCGGTGCCGTCGGTGACGTGCTCGGCCGTTACATCGATGCGGACGGCAACATCGTCGACCCGCAGCTCGACGCCCGGACGGTCGGAGTGAGCCTTGACCACCTGCGCACAGCTGAACAGGCCATTTTCGTCACCGCGGGGAGCGCCAAACACGACATCGCGCGTACAGTCGTGACCAGCGGCCTGTGCAGCGTTCTGGTGACCGATGAGACCACAGCCCGAGCATTGTTGGAGGAACGATGACGACCACAGAACTGACCCGCCGCACCGCGGTGGACGTGCTGGGCGGTGAGCCAGACGACGCCACGCTCAGGCGCTTCCTGCACGGCCTTCCCGGCGTCGACGCGACCGGACTCGAGCAGCGTGCAGCAGGCCTCGGCACCCGCTCGATCAAGACCACATCCAAGGCGTGGGCGATCGACAAGATCATCTCGCTGATCGACCTCACGACGCTCGAGGGCGCCGACACCCCCGGCAAGGTGCGCTCGCTGGTCGCGAAGGCCAAGACGCCGGATGCCGCCGACCCGTCGACCCCGCTCGTCGCTGCCGTCTGCGTCTACGGCGACATGGTCGGCCACGCCGTCGAGGCGCTCGGTGCTCTGCATGGCGACCCCGACGATGGCAGGATCTCGGTCGCGGCCGTGGCCACGGCCTTCCCGAGCGGACGCTCGTCGCTCGCCATCAAGCTTGCCGACACCGCAGAGGCCGTCGCCGCCGGTGCGGATGAGATCGACATGGTGATCGACCGCGGCGCATTCCTCTCCGGCCGCTACGGCCTCGTTTTCGACCAGATCGCCGCCGTCAAGGAGGCATGCCGCCGCGAGGACGGCACGTACGCATCGCTCAAGGTGATCCTCGAGACCGGAGAGCTGAACACGTACGACAACATCAAGCGGGCATCGTGGCTCGGCATCCTGGCAGGGGGCGACTTCATCAAGACGTCCACCGGAAAGGTGCAGCCCGCGGCAACGCTGCCGACGACGCTGCTCATGCTCGAGACCGTGCGCGACTGGTACCGCGGTACTGGCGAGAAGATCGGCGTGAAGCCGGCCGGTGGCATCCGCACCTCGAAGGACGCCATCAAATACGTCGTCACGGTCGCCGAGACCGCGGGGGAGGAGTGGCTGCAGCCGCACCTGTTCCGCTTCGGGGCGTCGAGCCTCCTCAACGACGTGCTCCTGCAGCGTCAGAAGCTCACGACCGGCCACTACTCCGGCCCCGACTACGTCACGATCGACTGAGGGAAACAGAAACATGTCATTCCTGGAATACGCTCCGGCGCCTGAATCCAAGGCGATCCTGAACCTGCGTGACAGCTACGGTCTGTTCATCGACGGCGAGTTCGTCGATGGCTCGGGCAAGAGCTTCACCACCATCTCGCCTGCCGACGAGTCGCACATCGCCGAGATCGCCGGCGCCTCTGACGACGACATCGACCGCGCCGTCACAGCCGCCCGCCGCGCCTACGACAAGGTGTGGTCGAAGATGAGCGGCCGCGATCGGGGCAAGTACCTGTTCCGCATCGCCCGTCTCGTGCAGGAGCGCGCTCGTGAGCTCGCCGTCGCAGAGAGCCTCGACAACGGCAAGCCGATCAAGGAGAGCCGCGACGTCGACGTTCCGCTCGTCGCATCCTGGTTCTTCTACTACGCCGGATGGGCCGACAAGCTCGACTACGCCGGCCTCGGTGCGAACCCGCGTGCACACGGCGTCGCCGGGCAGATCATCCCGTGGAACTTCCCGCTTCTGATGCTGGCGTGGAAGATCGCTCCCGCCCTCGCGGCGGGCAACACGGTGGTGCTGAAGCCCGCCGAGACCACGCCGCTCACGGCGCTGATCTTCGCCGAGATCCTGCAGCAGGCAGACCTTCCGGCCGGCGTCGTGAACATCGTCACGGGCGCAGGTGCCACCGGCGCGACGCTCGTGCGTCACCCCGAGGTCGACAAGGTCGCCTTCACCGGCTCGACCGGCGTCGGCCGCGACATCGCCAAGGCGGTCGCCGGTACGAACAAGAAGGTCACGCTCGAGCTCGGCGGCAAGGCGGCGAACATCGTCTTCGACGACGCGCCGATCGACCAGGCCGTCGAGGGCATCGTCAACGGCATCTTCTTCAACCAGGGCCACGTGTGCTGTGCAGGCAGCCGTCTGCTCGTGCAGGAGTCGATCCACGACGAGGTCATCGATCGGCTGAAGACCCGCCTGTCGACGCTGCGCCTGGGCAACCCGCTCGACAAGAACACCGACATCGGCGCGATCAACTCCGCCGCCCAGCTCGCACGCATCCGCGAACTCAGCGACATCGGCGAGGCCGAGGGTGCAGAGCGCTGGACCGCGGACTGCGCGATCCCCGACAAGGGCTTCTGGTTCGCCCCGACGATCTTCACCGGCGTCGAGGCATCCCACCGCATCGCCCGCGACGAGGTCTTCGGGCCCGTGCTGTCGGTGCTCACCTTCCGCACTCCGGCCGAGGCGATCGCCAAGGCGAACAACACCCCGTACGGGCTGTCCGCCGGCATCTGGACCGACAAGGGCTCGCGCATCCTCGCCGTCGCCGACCGGCTTCGCGCCGGCGTCGTCTGGGCGAACACCTTCAACCGATTCGACCCCGCCAGCCCGTTCGGCGGCTACAAGGAGTCCGGATACGGCCGCGAGGGCGGCCGCCACGGCCTGACCGCCTACCTCAAGGGAGCCGCAGCATGAGCAAGCGACTGACTGTTCCGAAGACCTACAAGCTCGCGATCGGCGGGGCCTTCCCTCGGAGCGAGTCCGGCCGCACCTACGAGGTGCTCTCCGCCAAGGGGGCGTTCCTCGCGAACGCCGCGAAGGGCTCCCGCAAGGACGCTCGGGATGCCGTCGTGGCAGCGCGCGCGGCCGTCAAGGGCTGGTCCGGCGCCACCGCGTACAACCGCGGCCAGGTGCTCTACCGCGTCGCCGAGGTTCTCGAGGGGCGTCGTGCGCAGTTCATCGACGAGATCACCGCTCAGGAGGGCGTCTCGGCCGCGGCAGCAGCGTCGCAGGTCGACGAGGCGATCGACCTGTGGGTCTGGTACGCGGGCTGGTGCGACAAGTACGCGCAGGTCGCCGGGAATGCCAACCCGGTCGCCGGTCCGTACTTCAACATCTCCGTCCCGGAGCCCACCGGTGTCGTCGCGATCGTCGCGCCGCAGGACTCGGCGCTGCTCGGGCTCGTCTCCGTCGTCGCCCCAGCGCTGGTGGCTGGCAACACCGTGGTAGTTGTTGCCAGCGAGAGGTACCCGCTGTCTGCCATCAGTCTCGCCGAGGTGCTCGCGACCAGCGATGTGCCAGGGGGAGTGGTGAACGTGCTCACCGGATCGCCTGCCGAGATCACGCCGTGGCTGGCTTCGCACGCCGACGTCAACGCCATCGACCTCGCCGGTGCCGGATCTCTGGAGTGGATCGACCTGCAGATCGCGGCGGCCGACACGCTCAAGCGCGTGCTGACGCCCGGGGACGTCACCGCGTCGCCAGAGCGCATCGCGGCGTTCACCGAGACGAAGACGGTCTGGCACCCGAAGAGCATGATCTGATCGAACGGATCTGATCCGACCGCGCCCAATGCGGCTGAGTGTCCGAGGGAGAGGTTAGGCTCGAATATGTCTCTCGGACACTCCAAGGAGGATGCGCATGGCCAGAATCGGTGAAAGCGCTGACCTGTTCAAATGCTCGTTCTGCGGGAAGAGCCAGAAGCAGGTGCAGCAGCTCATCGCCGGCCCCGGCGTGTACATCTGCGATGAGTGCGTAGAGCTGTGCAACGAGATCATCGAAGAGCGCATGGCGGAGTCGTCCGCCGATGGCGTCGCGGATTTCGAACTGCCCAAGCCGCGTGAGATCTATGCCTTCCTCGAGGAATACGTCGTCGGGCAGGAACAGGCCAAGCGCTCGCTGTCGGTGGCCGTGTACAACCACTACAAGCGCGTTCGCGCGCACGGCACGCTGCAGCTCGCTGAGCAGAAGGCCGAAGAGGTCGAGATCGCCAAGAGCAACATCCTGATGATCGGCCCGACCGGCTGCGGCAAGACGTACCTCGCGCAGACGCTCGCGAAGCGCCTGAACGTCCCGTTCGCAGTTGCGGATGCCACGGCGCTGACCGAAGCCGGCTACGTCGGCGAAGACGTGGAGAACATCCTCCTCAAGCTCATCCAGGCCGCTGACTACGACGTGAAGCGTGCCGAGCAGGGCATCATCTACATCGACGAGATCGACAAGATCGCCCGCAAGTCGGAGAACCCATCGATCACCCGCGACGTCTCTGGCGAGGGTGTGCAGCAGGCGCTGCTGAAGATCATCGAGGGCACGGTGGCCTCGGTGCCTCCACAGGGCGGTCGCAAGCACCCGCACCAGGAGTTCCTGCAGATCGACACGTCGAACGTCTTGTTCATCGTCGCCGGCGCCTTCGCGGGCCTTGAGGACATCGTCTCGTCGCGTGTCGGCAAGCACGGTGTCGGTTTCGGCGCGCCGCTGCACGACAAGACGAAGGATCTCGACCTGTTCAGCGAGGTGCTGCCAGAAGACCTGCACAAGTTCGGCCTGATCCCCGAGTTCATCGGTCGCCTGCCCGTCGTCGCCTCCGTCACGCCGCTCGACCAGGACGCGCTGATCGACATCCTCACTGGTCCCCGCAACGCGCTGGTCAAGCAGTACCAGCGCATGTTCGAACTCGACGGTGTGGAGCTCGACTTCGAAGAGGACGCGCTGCGGTCCATCGCCGACCTCGCAGTCGAGCGCAAGACCGGTGCCCGCGGCCTCCGAGCGATCCTCGAGGACGTCCTCGGGCCGATCATGTTCGAGATCCCCTCCGCGGAGGACGTCAAGAAGGTCGTCGTCACCCGCGCCTCGGTCGACGAAGGCGCCCCGCCAACGGTCGTGATGGAGCGCAAGCGCAAGAGCGCCTGACGTGCGTCCCGCTCCGTGGACGGTCAGCGACAGTGAGATCATCGTGGCAGACCGCTGGATCCGATTGCGCGCCGACACGTGTACGGATGCCGCGGGTCGGACGATCGCGCCGTACTACGTGCTCGAACCGGGGGACTGGATCTCCGTCCTCGCGCTGACTCCTGAGGGTGAGGCGATCGTCGTCGAGGAGTACCGGCACGGTGCCGGCGTCGTCGCAATCGGTACGATCGGCGGAGCGGTCGAACCCGGGGAGACTCCGGTGGATGCGGCAGCGAGAGAGCTCCGCGAGGAGACCGGTTGTCAGGCAAGCGAGATCCTCGACCTCGGAGCGACCTGGGCGAACTTCGGCAACCACTCCAATCGCGTGCACCACTTCCTGGCGCTCGACTGCGTTCGTGTGGCAGACCAGTCGCTCGACCCGAGCGAAATGATCGCTGTGCATGTGATGCCGGTCGAGGGGCTCGGCGAGCACCTGTCGCAGAGCTTCCACCAGCTAACCTGGTACAAAGCGCTCGCGCGCCTCTGAGCACGCCTGACCCGCGCCGGCACGACGCAGAATGACACGAATCTCGCAGCGAATTGTGAGATCTCTGCGAAGTTCGCGCTTTCCCGCGAAGTTCGAGCGGCGCGTCAGCCGAGCCCGCGGCGCTTGAGCAGGGGAGTGATCTCGGCATCCCGCCCGCGGAAGTCGCGGTAAGCCTCCAGGGGGTCCTTCGACCCGCCCACGCCCAGCAGCCGAGCACGGAACCGGTCGCCGTTCTCACGCGTCAGTCCGCCGTTCTCACGGAACCACTCGACGGTGTCGGCGTCGAGCACCTCGCTCCAGATGTACGAGTAGTAACCCGCGCTGTACCCGCCGGAGAACACGTGGGCGAAGTAGGTCGACGAGTAGCGCGTCGGCACCGCGGGGTTGTCCAGCCCGATCTCAGCCAGCGCCTCGGTCTCGAACGCGACGACATCGGTCACGGCATCCGATGCTCCGATCCGATGCCACGCCTGATCCAGCCATGCCGCAGCCAGGTACTCGCTGGTGTCATGCCCTTGGTTGAAGGTCTCGGTCCCGCGCAGCCGCTCGACGATCGCGGCGTCCAGCGGCTCGCCGGTCTCGAAGTGGCGGGCGTAGTTGTCGAGGACTTCGGCCCACAGGATCCACATCTCGTTGACCTGGCTGGGGAACTCGACGAAGTCGCGGAACACGTTCGTCCCGGCGAAGTGCGGGTAGTTCACCGTGGCGAACAGGCCGTGCAGCGCGTGACCGAACTCATGGAACAGAGTGGTGACCTCGTCCAGCGTCAGCAGCGTCGGCTGGCCGTCTCCGGGGCGCGCGACGTTGAGATTATTCACCACGACGGGAGCCGTGCCGCGCAGCGCCGACTGGCTGACGATCGGGTTCATCCACGCGCCACCGCGCTTGGAGTCGCGGGTGTACAGGTCGAGCACGTACAGTCCGAGTGCCGAGCCGCCAGGGTTGAAGACCTCGAAGACGCGAGCGCCGGGGTGATAGGCCACGAGGTCGTCGCGCTCGGTGAACGTCACGCCGTACAGCTGCGTGGCGGCGTAGAAGACTCCGTCCTGCAGTACGCGCTCAGCCTCGAACCACGGGCGCAGTGCCGCGGTGTCGATGTCGTACGTCGCTGAACGCACCTTCTCGGTGTAGAACGCCCAATCGTGCGCCTCGAGTGCGAACGGCTCCGCCTCGGTGTCGTCGATGATCGCCTGGAGGGCCGCCTGCTCCGCGCGAGCGTTGGATGCCGCGGCCGGAGCGAGACGGTGGAGAAGATCCGCGACGGCTTCCGGAGTGCCCGCGGTCTCATCGGCGGTCACGTACGCCGCGTGCGACGAGTAGCCCAGAAGAGCCGCGCGCTCGGCGCGCAGGGACACGATCTCGGTCAGCACGGTGCGATTGTCGTTGCTGTTCCCGCGCGTCGCGCGCGAGCGGGACGCCTCCATGATGCGTCGACGGCTCTCGCGGTTCGTGAGAGAGGCGAGATACGGATGCCCCGTGAACAGCGGCAGCGTGATGAGGAAGCCGGTCTGATGACCGCGATCGGCCGCGGCGCGAGCTGCGGCTGACAGCTCCCCGTCGGCGAGGCCATCGAGGTCCTCTGCGGTCTCGAAGTACACGGCCAGGTCGTTGGTGTCGGCCAGGAGGTTCTTCTCGAAGGCCGTGGTGAGCGTGGAGAGCTTCTGGTTCAGGGCCGTGAGTCGCGACTTCGCGTCGTCGTCGAGCCCAGCGCCTGCGTGGGTCATCTCGCGGAAGTGGCGCTCGACGAGGTACCGGCTCTCCGGATCGAGGGAGAGGTCGCCGAGCTGCTCATGCACGGTCTTGACCCGCCAGTACAGCTGGGCGTCGAGTCGGATCGCATCGTCGTGCGCGGCCATGAGCGGCGCGAGCTCTTCGTCGATCTCCTGTATCTCGGTCGTGGCATCCGCGGAGCTCACCGTGTAGAAGGCGTGCGCGACGCGATCGAGCATCGCACCTGCCTGTTCGAGCGGAACCACCGTGTTCTCGAACGTCGGCATCGACCTCACCCTGGTGACCGCGGAGATCTCGGCCAGGTGCTCCTCGAACGCGAGCTGGAACGCCGGAATGTAGTGCTCGGGGCGTATCGCCGCGTAGTCGGGAAGTGCGTAGGGGAGAGCGGAGGGCGAGAGGAGCGGGTTCGCGGCTTCGGTCATCCCCCGAGCCTAGGGCCGGCTTCTGAAGTTCACAAAGAAACACTTGCAAAGAAAGCTTTGCAACGATATCTTTGCACTATGACCGAGAACGAGAAGGCCGCCGCGAGAGAACGTCGCGTTCTGGATGCCGGGGCACTGCGTGCCCTGTCGCACCCGCTGCGCGTGCGGATCTTCGACATCCTCGCGAATGAAGGGCCTCAGACGGCAAGCACCCTCGCCGAGATCCTCGGGGAGTCTTCTGGCGCCACGAGCTATCACCTCAGGGCTTTGGCCCGGCAGGACCTGATTCGAGAGGTCGAGGGGGAGCGCAGCGGGCGCGAGCGCTGGTGGGAGCGGCCTGAGGGCGGCATCGTCTACGACTCGCGCGCAGTGCAGGGGTCACCAGCCGGCGAGGCTGCTCTGCAGGTCGCCGTCGCCGAGATCCACCGTCGGCGCCACGAAGAGCTCATGGAGTACTTCAGCGGGCGCATCGACAAGGAGCCGGAGGAATGGGCTGACGCCAGTTCATCGATGACGAGCGGCATCAGCATGACGGCCGAGCAGACCACAGCTCTGATCGAGAAGCTCGAGGCCGTGATCGATGAGGCCGCAGACACTTACCGCGGCCAGAAGGGGGAGGGCGTCCGCCGCATCAGCGTGCGCGCCGATGTCTTCCCCCTCGCCAACCACACGAACACGAAGGAGACCGCATCATGAGCGCAGTTGCCATCACGCGCACGTATGCCGTACCGCGCGGCGCGACAGCACTCGAGCGCTGGTCGATCAGGATCGCGGGAGCCGTCACCCGTTGGGCGACGGCACGCGCCGAACGTCGGCTGGATCGCCATGAAGCCATGCTCGCCGCCATCCAGGCCGAGCAGACGCAGAAGGCAGATCCGCGTGCGGCGGACCGGATGCTGGCGCAGATGGGCGCGCCGCGGCGCTGAGTCAGTCCTGGAACTCTCGGGCGATGACCTCGCCCGCGGCGTCCTGCAGGACTTCCCAACCGGCATCCAGCTCGGCGATGGGGCGGCCCTCGAGCCAGGTCAGCGTCCAGTAGCCCTCGACGCCGCGACTCTCGACCTCCGCGATCGCAGGCAGCAGCGCGGCGGGGACGGATGCCGGAGCATCCGCTCCCGCCGCCCAGCGCGTACCCAGCTGCATCAGTTCTCCTCCACCGGGGCCAGCACGATCTCCGTGACGGCGAACTCGTCGCCCTCCACGATCTCGAGCTCCGCGATGCGGCCGACCGCGCTGAGGTCACCGGCGGCCGCGCGAAGCGTCTCGAGCGAGTCAGCAGGGACCGCGATGACGGCACGTGAGACCGGAGTCTTCTGCGATGCCTTCGCCTCGGTCTTCGCGCGGCGGATGCCGATCAGGGCGGCGCTGGCTGTGGAGAGCACAGCCGGGTCTCCGCCGGCGAGCGAGCCGGCCTCTGGCCAGGCGGCCGTGTGGATCGAGCCCTCCTCGAACCAGCTCCAGGCCTCTTCGGTCGCGAACGAGACGACGGGTGCGAGCAGACGCAGCAGCGTCGACAGAGCGATCCG
Source organism: Microbacterium sp. Bi121 (assembly GCF_918698005.1). Taxonomy (GTDB): domain Bacteria; phylum Actinomycetota; class Actinomycetes; order Actinomycetales; family Microbacteriaceae; genus Microbacterium. Next base: position 215,073 of record NZ_CAKKLJ010000004.1, on the reverse strand, counting down.
CAGGGCGAGGGCCGCCGACGGTTGTCCGACGTCCGTCTGGTCGTACGCGCGTTCCTTGACGAGCTCCAGATAGTCGTCGCAGAAGGTCCAGAAGAAGGACTCGGTGACCTCCAGCGCGCGGGCGTGGTCGAACGCGTCGAACGCCTTCGTCGCCTCGGCCACGACCCCGTCCAGGGCGGTGAGCATCGACGCATCCAGAGCATGCGTCACCTGCGCGCCCTCGGGCACGGGGAACGACAGCACGAACTTCGCGGCGTTGAGGATCTTGATCGCCAGGCGGCGACCGATCTTCATCTGCGTCGGGTTCTGCGGATCGAACGCGGCATCCACGCCGAGACGGCTGGAGGCTGCCCAGTAGCGCACCGCATCCGAACCGTGCTTCTCGAGGATGTCGGCCGGGGTCACCACGTTGCCCTTGGACTTCGACATCTTCTTGCGGTCGGGGTCGACGATGAAGCCGGACACGGAGGCGTGCTTCCACGGCGACCGCGCGTCCTCGAGGGTCGACCGGAGCATCGTCGAGAAGAGCCAGGTGCGGATGATGTCCTGACCCTGTGGGCGCACGTCGAAGGGGGCGACGAGGTTCCACAGCTCCTCATCGCGCTGCCAGCCACCGGCCAGCTGCGGGGTGAGCGACGACGTCGCCCAGGTGTCGAGAATGTCGACCTCGGCCTCGAAGCCGCCTGCGACGCCACGTTGGTCCTCGGTGTACCCGGCCGGCACGTCGATGGTCGGATCGATCGGCAGCTGCTCGGGCGAAGCCATCAGAACGCGGTCGAAGTCGCGCTCACCGTTCTCGTCGAGTCCGTACCAGACCGGGATCGGAACGCCGAAGAAGCGCTGACGCGACACGAGCCAATCGCCGGTGAGGCCGCCGACCCAGTTCTCGTAGCGCACGCGCATGAAGTCGGGGTGCCACTGCAGCTCACGGCCGTGAGCGATGAGCTGATCGCGCAGATCCTCGTCACGGGCGCCGTTGCGGATGTACCACTGGCGCGTCGAGACGATCTCGAGCGGGCGATCGCCCTTCTCGAAGAACTTCACCGCGTGGTTGAACGGCTTCGAGACCTCGAGCAGCTCGCCGGACTCCTCGAGCAGCTCCACAATGCGCTTCTTGGCGCTGAAGACGGTCTTGCCTGCGAGCTCTGCATAGGCGGTCCTCCCCGCCTCCGACTCGATCGCCTCTGGGGCATCGGCCACGACGCGACCGTCGAGGCCCAGGATCGTCCTGATCGGCAGGTCGAGCTCGCGCCACCAGACCATATCCGTGACGTCGCCGAACGTGCAGACCATGGCGATGCCGGAGCCCTTGTCCTGCTGGGCGAGGTGGTGGGCGCGCACGGGCACCTCGACGTCGAACAACGGCGTACGGACGGTCTGACCGAAGTACGGCTGGTAGCGCTCGTCGTCGGGGTGTGCCACGAGCGCGACGCAGGCTGCGAGCAGCTCGGGGCGGGTCGTCTCGATGTGGATGTCACCGGATCCATCGGTCTTGTGGAACGCGATGCGGTGGTACGCGGCCTGCTGGTCGCGGTCCTCGAGCTCTGCCTGGGCGATCGCCGAGCGGAAGTCCACGTCCCACAGGGTCGGTGCCAGCGCCTGGTACGCCTCGCCGCGCTCGTGGTTGCGGATGAAGCCGAGCTGGCTCTGCCGGATGGTCTCGTCCGAGATGGTGCGGTAGGTCTGGGTCCAGTCGACGCTCAGACCCATCTGGCGGAAGACGTCCTCGAACTGCTTCTCGTCCTCGATGGTGAGGCGCTCGCAGAGCTCGATGAAGTTGCGGCGGCTGATGGGCTGCTGGTCTGCGGCTTTCAGGCTCTTCGCGTCGCCCTGGAAGGGAGGGGTGAACTCGGCGTCGTAGGGGAGCGTCGGGTCGACGCGCACACCGTAGTAGTTCTGCACGCGGCGCTCCGTCGGCAGGCCGTTGTCGTCCCAGCCGATCGGGTAGAAGACGCTCTTGCCGCGCATGCGCTCGTAGCGCGCCTTGACGTCGGTGTGCGTGTACGAGAACACGTGGCCGATGTGCAGAGATCCGGATGCCGTCGGCGGAGGCGTGTCGATCGAGTACACACCCTCACGACCGAGCTCGGCTGCGCGCAGGCGATCGAACAAGTACGTGCCCTGCTCGGCCCAGACGCCGTCCCACTTCGCTTCGAGACCTTCGAGGACCGGCTTGTCGGGAATCTGGTTCGGTGCGGACGCAGCCATGAAGGTCTCCTTGAGCGATGTATGCGGCACGGTGTGTACGTGCCTGAGTGTGTGGGATGTGCTCAACAGTCTACCGATCCGCCTTCTTCACCGCGTGATCCGTAAATCGACCGCGTCCAATAACCACCGGTAGACTGGACGGACCCCCTTTCACCTTCCTGAGGACTCGCATGCCCACTTCGCTCGTGCGCCGTATTCTGCCCGTGACCGCCTTCGTCGCGGCATCCGTCCTGCTGCTCAGCGCATGCGCCGGCTCAGCGGGCGACTCCGCCGACGGCGATGGCACGGGCGAGGTCGTGTGGGCGATCGAGGGCGCGAACCTCGCCGCCGGTCACATGGACCCGCAGACCAGTCAGCTCGACGTCTCCGGCATGGTGCAGCGCGCGGTGCTCGACTCGCTCGTGTTCCAGGAGGCGGACGGCTCGTTCTCGCCGTGGCTCGCGAAGAGCTGGGAGGTATCGCCCGACAGCACGACGTACATGTTCGAGCTGCGCGACGACGTGACCTTCCACGATGGCGAGCCGTTCAATGCCGAGGCTGTGAAGGCGAACTTCGACCGGATCGTCGCCCCCGAGACCGCCTCCAAGCAGGCCGCCAGCATGCTCGGCGCCGACTTCTACGAGGGCACCACCGTGAAGGACGAGTACACCGTCGAAGTGCAGTTCAGCCAGCCGTACTCGCCGTTCCTGCAAGCCGCGAGCACCGCGAATCTCGGCTTCTACTCGCCGAAGGTGCTGGAGGAGTCGGCGGACCAGCTCGCAGCCGGCGGCCCGGACATCAACGTCGGCACCGGACCTTTCGAGCTCACCGAGTACACGCCGGATCAGGAGCTCGTGTACACCCGCAACCCCGACTACACGTGGGGTCCGGACGGTGCGGCTGCTGCGAAGTTCGAGACGCTGCGCGTCGAGCTCCTGCCCGAGGCATCCGTGCGCGCCGGCGTCGTGGAGAGCGGCGAGGCGGACCTCGCCAGCAACATCCCGCCGAACCTCGCCGTCGACATGCCGGACACGCTCACCGTCGACTCCGTCGAATACCCGGGGCTCCCGTACTCGCTGTACCTGAACGAGAAGTACGGCGTCTTCTCCGACGAGAAGGTGCGGCAGGCGTTCGCCCGCGGCATCGACATCGACGCGGCGGTGGAGGAGATCTACTTCGGGCAGTTCCCACGGGCATGGAGCATCCTGGGCTCCACCACACCCGGCTACGACGCCTCGCTCGAGGACTCCTGGCCGTTCGATCAGGATGCCGCGAACGCGCTGCTCGATGAGGCCGGTTGGACCGACCGCGACAGCGACGGCATCCGGATGAAGGACGGCAAGCGCCTCTCGGTGCGCTGGATCGCCTGGACCCCGGTGCCCGACGACAAGGCGGCCCTCGGCAACGCCATCCAGTCCGACCTCGCTCAGATCGGTTTCGAGGTCAAGCGCGAGGTGCTCGAGCCCGGCGCGTACAACGCGCAGTACGAGCCGAAGACCTTCGATCTCACGGACTGGGGCTTCTCCGGCGTCGACGCGGATCTGCTGCGCAGTCACCTGCACACCGATGGCTTCCAGAACGCCTCGCAGGTCTCCGACCCGCAGATCGATGCGCTGCTGGAGGAGGGAATCTCCACCAGCGACGTCGACGCGCGGGCCGCGATCTACCAGCAGCTGCAGGAGTGGAATGCGCAATACACTGCGATCGTGCCGCTCTACAGCCCGTCGCTGATCACCGCCTCGAACGACACGATCTCAGGGCTCGAGTACGACCTGTACGGTCGCCCGCTGTTCTATGAGGTCTCGGTCGGCTGATCCGGTCGTGAAACCGCTTCTCGTCCGGATCGCGGGGCTCGCGGCATCCGTCGTCATCGTCCTGTGGGGAGCCGCGACGCTGGCTTTCCTCGCGTTCCGGGTGATCCCCGGCGACCCGGTGTCGGTGATGCTCGGGCCGCAGGCTCAGGTGAGTGAGGCGGTCAAAGACGGCATCCGCGCCGAGTTGGGGCTCGACCGTCCGCCGTTCGAGCAGTATCTCTCGTATCTCGGCCAGCTCGTGCAGGGAAACCTCGGCGAGTCCTACCAGCTCCGGATGCCGGTGGGCGAGGTCATCGGGCGACAACTGGGCTCGACGCTGCAGCTCACGGCGCTGGCGCTGGGCATCGCCGTCGTGCTCGCCCTCGCCGTCGCGCTGTTCGTCCGTGGACGGGTGGGGCGCGGCGTGGTGGCCGGACTCGAGCTCATCGTGCTGTCGTCTCCCGTGTTCTGGATCGGACTCCTGCTGCTCAGCGTGTTCGCGTTCGGTCTCGGGTGGTTCCCGGTGTCCGGCACGCGCAACCCCGCGACGATCGTGCTGCCGGCGGCGACTCTCGCGCTGCCCGTCGCCGCCCTCCTCGGGCAGGTGCTGCGCGATGGCATCGAGGCTGCGGAGCGTCAGCCGTTCGCGACGACGGTGCGGGCGCGCGGAGCCGGTCAGGTACGACTGACGGCTCACCACACCCTGCGGCACGGGGCGGCCGGTGCTCTGACGCTGACCGCCTACCTGGTCGGGTCCCTGCTCGGCGGCGCCGTGCTCGTCGAGACCGTGTTCGCGCGGCCTGGGCTCGGGCGTGTGACGCTCGCGGCGATCTCCGACCGAGACCTGCCCGTGATCACCGGGATCATCCTGTTCAGCGCACTCGTCTTCGTCATCGTCAATGTGATCGTCGAGCTGCTGCATCCGGTGCTCGATCCCCGTCAGCGGCGCGCCGCACCCGCTGCGCCGGAGCTGCGCCGATGAGCATCGCACGTCGCATATTGTTCTGGGCAGCGTTCCTCCTCCTGGCGGTGGTCGCCGCGATGGCGCTCGTGCCGGGCATCATCGCCCCGGCCGACCCGCTGCAGACCGATGTGCGGGCGGCGCTGCAGGCTCCGAGCGCCGCGCACTGGTTCGGAACGGATCAGAGCGGTCGCGACGTGTTCGCCCGTGTCGTGCACGGGGCTGCGCGCTCGGTCGGGATCGGCCTGCTCGCAACCGGCCTCGCGCTGATCGTCGGCCTGATTCTGGGGTCGTTGTCGGGGATCGCTCCGCGCCCCGTCGACGCTGTCGCCATGCGCGTCAACGACGTGCTGATGGCGTTCCCGGAATTCCTCGTCGCCTTGGTGGTGGTCGCGATCCTCGGCCCCGGTCCTGGGAAGGTCGCTGTGGCGGTGACGATCGCAGCCGTCCCCGTGTACGTGCGGTTCGCGCGGGTGCAAACGCGCACGCTCGCGCTCGCCGAGCACGTCGAAGCCGCGCGCATCCTCGGAGTGCCGAGAGCGCAGGCGTTCACCCGGCACGTGATCCCCGGCGTGCTGGGATCGCTCAGTGTCCTCGCGACGATCGGCATCGGTTCGAGCATCCTCGCCGTGGCAGGGCTGAGCTTTCTGGGGCTCGGGCCCACCGAACCGGTTCCGGAGTGGGGACTCATGCTCTCCGGTGGGCGCAACGTGCTCGGCACCGCGTGGTGGATCGCCGTGTTCCCGGGGATCGCGATCACGCTCACGGTCATCGCCGCGACGATCGTCGGGCGCACCCTGCGGGCGCGGGCAGAGGGGCGGACGTCGTGAGTGCGCTCTTGGTGCAGGACCTGTCCATCTCGATCGGCGGCCGGATGCTCGTCGACGGGGTGTCGTTCGAGGTCTCGCCCGGGGAGTGCGTCGCGATCGTCGGCGAGTCGGGCGCCGGCAAGTCGCTGACGGCATCGGCGTTGCTGGGCCTTGCTCCTGGGCACGTTCGGGCGGCTGCGCTCACGGTGGACGGCGTCGACGTGCGTCGCTTCTCGGAGTCGCAGTGGCGTGGAGTCCGCGGCGATCGGATCGGCCTCGTGTCGCAGGACGCCCTGGTCTCGCTCGACCCGCTGCGGAGGGTCGGCGCGGAGGTCACTGAGCCGCTCGCCATTCACTCGCGACTGTCACGGGCCGCGCGCCGCGCGCGGGCGCTGGAGCTGTTGGAGGCGGTGGCGATGCCGTCACCAGCTGAACGTGCGGCGCAGTACCCGCACGAGTTGTCCGGGGGGCTCCGGCAGCGCGCTCTGATCGCTTCGGCGCTCGCGGGAGAACCCGCCGTACTCATCGCGGATGAGCCGACCACCGCCTTGGATGCCACCGTGCAGGCGCACGTGCTCGCTCTGCTGCGAGACATCGCGGATGCCGGTACCGCCGTGGTCTTCATCAGCCACGACTTCGCCGCGGTGCGCCGTGTCGCCGATCGTGTGCTCGTCATGCGCGATGGTCGCGTGATCGAGCAGGGAACGGTGGCGCAGGTGCTCGAAGAGCCGTCGGAGGACTACACGCGAGAGCTCATCGCCGCCACGGACCACGAGCCGCGCGGCGACCGGTTCGGTCTGGGCGAGGCCGTGCTCACCGGGATCGGGGTGTCGAAGTCGTTCGCGGGCGTCCCGGCTGTCGTGGATGCGTCATTCACCCTGCTGCAGGGGCAGACGCTCGGCATCGTCGGCGAGTCCGGCTCGGGCAAGACGACGCTCGCACGGATGATCGTCGGCGTAGAGCGACCGGATTCCGGTGCTCTCCGGTGGGCGGGGGAGCACCGCGTGCAGCTCGTGCATCAGAATCCGCTCGGGGCGTTCGACCCGCGGTGGACGATCGGCCGCTCGCTGCGCGAGGCCCTCGAGGCCGGACAGGTGCCGCGAGCTCAGCGTGCGGCGCGGGTGGCTGCACTGATGATCGAGGTGGGTCTCGCGCCGGAGCTCGCCAAGCGTCGCCCTTCCGAGCTCTCCGGCGGCCAGCGGCAGCGTGCGGCGGTCGCGCGGGCGCTCGCCGCCGAGCCGGATGTCCTGGTGCTCGACGAACCGGTGTCAGCCCTGGATCCGTCGGTGCGCGAGAAGGTGCTGCAGTTGCTCGGGCGTCTGCAGCGCGAGCGGGGGCTGACGATGATCTTCGTCTCGCACGATCTCGGTGTGGTCGCCGCGGTCTCCGATGACGTGCTCGTCATGCAGCACGGCGAGATCGTCGAGCAGGGGCCGGTCGCCGCTGTGTTCGCAGCTCCCCAGCATCCCTTCACCCAGGAGCTGCTCGCCGCCGGCCGCTAGGCCTCGCGTCAGTCCAGGATCTGGATTCCCAGCCCCGTGGCGATCACCGGCGCGAGCTGCTGCACCTGGAACGTCGTCAGCGTCGTTCCTCTGAGGCTGTTCGCATCGGTGAAGGCGATCGCATCCAGGCCGCGCAGGTCGACGTCGGTCGCTCGCAGCCCGCGAGGATCCACCTCATCGCTGCGGCAGCCCTCGAAGCCCACCCGCGTGAGCTCGGCCTGCGGCATGTCCAGAGTGCGGATCTGACAGCCGGCGATCAGCACGTCCGTCGCTTTCGCCCCGCCGACGTTGAGGTAGTCGACGCGCAGGTCGCGCAGCTCGAGCTCGTCGATGCGCGCGCCGCTGAGGTCGAGCGTGCCGATGCGTCCGCCGGTGATGCGGAGCCGGCGAAGGCTCGCCTTGCGCATGGGCATGGATGCCGCGCGCACGTCGCGGATGTCGACGTCGAGGAGCGTGGCTCCGGTCAGATCGAGCAGATCGACGTCCGCGGCGATCACGCACTGCTCGAGCGTCGAGTGGGCGAGGTCGGCGGTTCCTGCGAGCTCGAGGCGGGCGGCGATCAGGTCGGCCCCTCGTCGGGGATCAGCGCTCGCGAACTCATCCGGAAGGTCGGGAGGTGAGACCCGAGGGGCCGTGGGGGAGCCTGTGGTGCGAGCCATGTCTTCGAGCGTAACGGTTCGGGATGCTATATTGCTAGCATGCAAGCATCCGAGCCGAGAAAGGCGCAGTTCAACGTGTATCTGCCCGCCGACATCATCCGGGCGGTGAAGCACCGGGCGATCGATGAGGGCACGAGCCTGTCGGCGCTGGTCGAGGCGGCCCTGCGCGGTTACCTGGAGGAGCGGTCATGACTGTCGTTCAGCAGATCCTGTACACCGAGCAGCCTGAGCGGTGGTGGCCTCTCGCAAAGGCGCTCGGTTTCGTTGCACCGTTCGCTCCGACGCCGGAGTGGGGTGAGTTCCACGCCGACGGAGTTCTCGCGGTGCACGGCGCGACGCCGGAGCATCGCCCTGGAGGCGTCGACGTCCATCTCGTCGTCGCAGACCTGGATGCCGCAGCATCCGCCCTCGCGTCATTCGACGTCGAGCGCGCCGTGATGGACGGCGTGGGCGAGATGCTCATGGTGCGCGCAGCATCCGGCATCTCGATCACGGTGTCCGAGGGTGCTGTCCAGGCCGGAGTCGGCGCCATCGCCGTGCAGCCGATCTGGTTCCAGGAGGACCTCGCGGAGCCGCGGGCGATTCTGGAGGCACTCGGATTCCGCGCCGGGATCACATCTGATCGCCCTGGCTGGGTCGAGATGCTCGGCGACGGCGGATCCATCGGGCTGCATACCGGCGAGCCGCGTATCGGTCTGTCGTTCGAGGCGCGCGGTGATCTCGACGCGCTGGCCGCTCGCTTGCAGGATGCCGGATTCGAGGCATCCGTCGTCGATGAGGCGTTCGCGCGCACCATCCGCATCCCCGATCCCGATGGAGGGGACGAGATCTGGATCAACGGCGTCCAGGACGACCTGCACGGCTACCACCGGGAGGGCTGAGCTCGACGTACGACAGCAACTCGCAGGACAACCGTAAGTTCGCAGGAATACCGCTGAACTCTGCGAAATTCGTGGCGTTCTGCGAACTCACGTCCTGTGCCGACCTGTTCTGCACAGCAAGACCTCGTACCGGGCTTCGCACTATCCGCGTGTTCTCGGCACCTGGCAGGATGTGCGCGGTGGCACTCTCGGCGGATGCATCCACGATCAGAACAGGGAGTCGCTGAATGCGTCGGCGAGCTCGGCGGCGTCGCACGCGTCGCCGCACTGCACGACCGGGGGCATCGCCGTGCCGAGATCGAACGGGCTCTTCGTGATGGAGCCCTCACGCGGATCCGGCAGGGGTGGGTGGCGACGCCGGATGCTTCGCCTCAGCTCGTCTCAGCCGCGCAGCACGGTGTCGTGCTTTCGTGCGTGACCGCGGCCCGGCGCCTCGGGATCTGGGTGCGCGAGCAGAACCCGGGTGCGCACGTCGGCGCGACACCGGGCAGCGCGGGAGGGAAGCCGGAGAGCGTGCGCGTGCATTGGGCGAAGCCGCTCGTTCCTCGGCATCCGGATGCTCTTGTGGACCCGATCGAGAACGTGCTGGCGATCGTGGCAGAGTGCGCGCCGTTCGAGCAGGCGCTCGGAACATGGGAGTCCGCGCTCAACAAGGAGCTGGTCACCCTCGAAACCCTGGCGAACCTGCCGCTGCGACCGGCGGCGAGGCGTTTGCTCGCCGAAGCCCAGCCGTTCGCGGATGCGGGTCTGGAGACCTACTTGCGTCCTCGGCTGCGGTGGCTCCGCATTCAACTGACCATCCAGACATGGATCGCCGGTCATCGGGTCGACGCGCTCCTGGGCGCGCGGCTTGTGCTCCAGATCGACGGCAAGCACCACGTCGGTGCGCAGCGCAGTGAGGATATCCGGCACGACGCCGAGCTTCGCCTCATGGGCTACCACGTCATTCGCATCAGCTATCCGCAGATGATGTTCCAGTGGCCGCAGGTGCAGGATCTGATCATGAGGGCGGTCGCTCAGGGTCTGCATCGCGCAGTTCGACGCGCGTGAGGCATGACTGGCGCGAGGTCTCGCAGTGACGCAAGCGCTCACAGGGGCGCAGCACGTCGCAGCAATGCACTTTCTTCGCAGAGTCTCCGCGCAGATCTGCGAGATAGGTGCTGTTCTGCGAAGTTCCTGCCGGCGGGAGGATGCCGCGTACAATGGACGCACCAGCTTTGATCCGGCCATCACCGGGGAGCTCTCGGAAGAACGGCCGTGAGGCCCAGTAGAACCGAGCGGGGCAGGCCCGTCATCGCCGCAGTGAGAGTGGTTGTCGATCCCTGAGCATGTCGAAGGGTCGGCAGCACGCGAGGTGGTACCGCGGTCCTTGTGGAACAGAGGATCGTCCTTGCAAGCAGCATCCGCCCACGACACTGCGAGCTATAGATGACCTACCCCCGCAACACCTCCGCCTTCGGCCCAGCAGCCTCCCCGCGCTTCCCCGAGATCGAGCGCGAGGTCCTCGACTTCTGGAAGAGCGACGATACCTTCCGGGCATCCATCGCGCAGCGCGACGGTGCAGACGAGTGGGTCTTCTATGACGGCCCTCCGTTCGCCAACGGTCTGCCGCATTACGGCCACCTGCTCACCGGGTACGCCAAGGACCTGTTCCCGCGCTTCCAGACCATGCGCGGCAAGAAGGTCGATCGCGTCTTCGGGTGGGACACGCACGGCCTCCCGGCAGAGCTCGAGGCGATGAAGCAGCTCGGCATCACCGAGAAGAGCGAGATCGAAGACATGGGCATCGACGTCTTCAACGGCAAGGCCCGTGACTCCGTCCTCGCGTACACCGAGGACTGGAAGGACTACGTCACCCGCCAGGCGCGCTGGGTGGACTTCGACCGCGGCTACAAGACACTCGACCTCGGCTACATGGAGAGCGTCCTCTGGGCATTCAAGACCCTCTACGACAAGGGCCTCGCGTATGAGGGATACCGGGTGCTGCCGTACTGCTGGCGCGATGAGACCCCGCTCTCCGCCCATGAGCTGCGCATGGACGACGACGTCTACCAGGACCGGCAGGACCCGTCCGTCACCGTCACCTTCCCCCTCACCGGCGTGAAGGCAGAGACTCTCGGCCTCACCGCGGTGCGGGCTCTGGCCTGGACGACCACGCCGTGGACCCTCCCGACCAACCTCGCCCTCGTCGTAGGCCCCGACATCCAATACGTCGTGATCCCCGCCGGCCCGAACGGCGCCGCCGACATCATCCCCGGCGATGATGTCGCTGAAAGCGACGCGCATCGGTACCTGATCGCTCGTGACCTCGTCGGCGGCTACGCCAAGGACCTCGGTTACGAGTCGGCTGACGACGCGCTCGCCGCGGTCTCGGCATCCCACCGCGGAGCCGACCTCGAGGACGTCACCTACGACCGCCTCTTCGACTACTACGCCGACGCCGAGACGTGGGGCACCGAGAACGCCTGGCGCATCCTCGTCGACGACTACGTCACGACCACCGACGGCACCGGGATCGTCCACCAGGCTCCGGCCTACGGTGAGGACGACCAGCGCGTCACGAACGCGGCCGGCATCCCGACGATCCTCTCGCTCGACGACGGCGGCAAGTTCCTCTCCAGCGTCACGGACGTCGCCGGCCAGCTGTGGATGGACGCGAACCGTCCGCTCATCCGCCTCCTCAAGGAGAACGGGCGGATGCTGCGCGAGCAGAGCTACGTGCACTCGTACCCGCACTGCTGGCGCTGCCGGAACCCTCTGATCTACAAGGCCGTGTCGAGCTGGTTCATCCGCGTCACCGACATCAAGGACAAGATGCTCGCGAACAACGAGCAGATCACCTGGGTGCCGGAGAACGTCAAGGAGGGTCAGTTCGGCAGGTGGCTCGAGGGCGCCCGCGACTGGTCGATCAGCCGCAATCGCTACTGGGGCTCACCGATCCCGATCTGGAAGAGCGACGACCCCGAGTACCCGCGCGTCGACGCCTACGGCTCGCTGGAGGACCTCGAGCGCGACTTCGGCACGCTGCCGCGGAATCCCGAGGGCGAGATCGACCTGCACCGTCCGTACATCGACGATCTGACTCGGCCGAACCCGGACGACCCCACGGGCCAGAGCACGATGCGCCGCATCGAGGACGTCTTCGATGTGTGGTTCGACTCCGGCTCGATGCCGTACGCGCAGGTGCACTACCCGTTCGAGAACCAGGAGTGGTTCGACTCGCACTCGCCGGCGGACTTCATCGTCGAGTACATCGGCCAGACCCGCGGCTGGTTCTACGTCATGCACGTGCTCTCGACCGCGCTGTTCGACCGCCCGGCGTTCACGGGTGTCAGCTGCCACGGCATCGTGCTCGGCAACGATGGCTACAAGATGTCGAAGTCGCTGCGCAACTACCCCGATGTCTCCGAGGTCTTCGACCGCGACGGCTCTGACGCCATGCGCTGGTTCCTCATGTCGAGCTCGGTGCTCCGCGGCGGAAACCTCGCCGTCACGGAAGAGGGCATCCGAGCGGGCGTGCGCGAGTTCCTGCTGCCGCTGTGGAGCTCCTGGTACTTCTTCGCCACGTACGCGAACGCGTCCGGCGAAGGTGGGTACGAGGCGACCTGGCGCACCGACTCCACGGACGTGCTCGACCGGTACATCCTGTCCCGCCTCGGCGAGCTCGTGCGGGACGTGGCATCCGACCTCGAGGGCCTCGATTCCACGACGGCGGCCGCTCGCCTGCGCGACTTCGCCGAGGTGCTGACGAACTGGTACATCCGTCGCTCGCGTGACCGCTTCTGGGTGGGCGCAGAAGGCGGCACAGACGCCTTCGACACGCTCTACACGGTGCTCGAGACGCTGACCCGCGTGGCAGCGCCCCTCGTGCCGCTGGTCAGCGAGCGCATCTGGCAGGGCCTGACAGGTGGACGCAGCGTGCACCTGACCGACTGGCCGGATGCCGATGCGTTTCCTGCGGCGGACGACATCCGCGATGCGATGGATGCCGTCCGCGAGCTCTCCAGTGTCGGCAACGCGCTGCGCAAGAAGGAGAAGCTGCGCGTGCGCCTGCCGCTCGCGCGCTTCACGGTCGTCTCGCCCGTGGCCGACCAGCTCGGCCAGTTCGAGGACATCCTGCGCGACGAGCTCAACGTGAAGTCGGTCGAGCTCGCGCAGCTCACAGACACGACGGCGGCGGAGTACGGCATCAGCCACCGTCTCAGCGTCAACGCCCGCGCGGCAGGTCCGCGCCTCGGCAAGCAGGTGCAGCACGTGATCGCCGGCGCTCGCGCCGGCGTCTGGGAGGAACAGAACGGCGTGGTCGTCGTCGACGGCATCGCCCTCGAGCCGCAGGAGTACGACCTCGTGCTCGAGACCGCCGGGCGCCCAGAAGGCGAGGCTCTTGCTGTCGTGCCCGGTGGCGGGTTCGTGCTGCTGGACACGCAGACGACGCCGGAGCTCGAGGCCGAGGGCATGGCGCGAGATGCGATCCGCGTGGTGCAGGAGGCGCGCAAGAACGCCGGACTCGACGTGAGCGATCGCATCGTGCTCGCACTGAACGTCTCGACGGAGAACGCCGAGGCGCTGCAGGCCCACGCCGAGCTCATCGCGGGGGAGACCCTGGCGGTGGCGTTCGCCGTGCAGGCGACGGACGAGATGGACGACCTCGTGAAGGACGTCACGAGCCCCGACGACGGAGTGTTCCGCACCGGCGCCACCGCGCTCGGCTCTGACAAGGCCCCGATCATCGTCACGATCGACTCCAACCTCGAAGGAGTGAGCAATGTCTGACCGCGACCGCGCGGATGCCGTCTACGAGAACCTGCTCGAGCGGGCAGGGGAGCGGTGGGTGCAGCCTCGGAAGGAGCGCACCGCCCGCATCCTCGAGCTGCTCGACGACCCGCAGAAGACGTACCGCGTCGTCCACATCACCGGCACGAACGGCAAGACCTCGACGGCCCGTATCGTCGAGAGCCTGCTGCGCGCGCACGGGCTGCGCACCGGCCTGTTCACCAGCCCGCATCTCGAGCGCTTCACCGAGCGGATCATGATCGACGGCGAGCCCATCGCGGATGCCGCGATCGCCGACGCGTGGGACGAGATCGAGCCGTTCGTCGGGATCGTGGATGCCGAGCTCGAGAAGACGGGCGACGCACCGCTGACGTTCTTCGAACTGCTCACGGTGCTCGCGTTCGTCGCGGCATCGGATGCTCCGGTCGACGTCCTCGTGCTCGAAGTGGGCATGGGCGGTGCGTGGGACTCCACGAACACGGCCGACGGTGACGTAGCCGTGTTCGCCCCGATCGCGATCGACCACGCCGATCGTCTGGGCGACACGATCGAGAAGATCGCCGAGGTGAAGGCCGGCATCATCAAGGAGGGTGCCGCTGTCGTCTCCGCTCAGCAGCCGGTCGAGGCAGCCGAGGTGCTGCGCCGCGTCGCGAGCTCGAAGAACGCGACGATCGCATTCGAGGGCGACGAGTTCGGCCTCGCCGAGCAGAAGCTCGCCGTCGGAGGGCAGCTGCTGACGATCCGCGGGCTCGCCGGCAACTACGTCGAGGAGTACCTGCCGCTGTACGGCGCTCACCAGGGTCACAACGCCGCACTGGCGGTCGCCGCGGTCGAGTCGCTCATCGGCGCCGGCTCGCAGCGCATCGCCGACGACATCGTCACGGACGGACTCCAGGGCGCGACGTCCCCCGGGCGGCTGCAGCTGCTCGGCATCGCACCGACCGTCGTGGTCGACGCCGCCCACAATCCGCATGGGGCCAGGGCGCTCGCGCAGTCGCTCGACGACAGCTTCGATTTCGACGAGTGGGGTCTCGTGCTCGGCATCCTCGCCGACAAGGATGCCGCCGGCATCATCGCTCAGCTCGCGCCGGCCGCGGCCCACGTGTTCGCGACGGCGCCCGAGTCCGACCGTGCGAACGACGCCGACGCCATCGCCGATCTCGTCGAGAACGCCGGCTTCCGTGCGACCGTCCACCCGTCGCTCGCGGATGCCGCGGATGCCGCTCGCGAGTGGGCGGCATCGTCCGATCGGCGCGCGGTCGTGATAGCGGGCTCCGTCGTGCTCGCCGGTGAGGCGATCGCGCTGTCCGAGGAGGAGGACTGGAAGTCGGGGTGGCGCGCATGAGCGAAGCATCCGCGGCCCGTCACGCCCGTGCCCCTCGGACGCTCGTGCAGAAGCTCGCGCCCATCGTCCTCGGCTTCGAGGCGATCGTCGTCGTTCTCGCCGGGCTCACGATCTTCGGCCTGAAGTCCCTTCCGGAGGACATCCCGCAGTGGTGGGCGATCATCGGCGGCCTGATCGTCGCGGTCGCCATGATCGCGCTCGCCGGCCTCATCACAAAGCCATGGGCGATCCCGGCCGGGTGGGTGCTGCAGGCGATCGTCGCACTGTCCGCGATCTTCGTTCCGGCCATTCTGCTCGTCGTGCTGGTTTTCGGAGGCATGTGGGCGTATGCGACGATCGTGGGGGCCCGGGTGGATGCACGACGTCCATCCGATGCGAATCCGCACGGCCCAGCCACCGATCCACACACAGAGAGCGACTGACATGGCCACCGAAGAAACCCTCGTCCTCGTCAAGCCCGACGGCGTCGCCCGCGGCCTGACCGGCAGCATCCTCGCCCGCATCGAGGCGAAGGGATACGCGCTCGTCGACATCCGCCTCGTCGAGCCCGATCGCGACCGCCTCGCGGCTCACTACGCCGAGCACGAGGGCAAGCCGTTCTACGAGCCGCTGCTCGAGTTCATGATGTCCGGTCCGTCCGTGGCGATCCGCCTCGCCGGCAACCGCGTCATCGAGGGCTTCCGCTCGCTCGCCGGGACCACGGACCCGACCACGGCCGCCCCCGGAACGATCCGCGGCGACCTCGGTCGCGACTGGGGCCTCGCCGTCCAGCAGAACCTCGTGCACGGCTCGGACAGCCCCGAGTCCGCCGCACGGGAACTGGGTATCTGGTTCTCCTGACCCAGACATGCGAAACCCGCCGGTCCTTGTCGAGGCCGGCGGGTTTCGTCGTCTTCAGAAGAGGATCCGAGCCATCTCGCCGAGGAAGTCGATGCCCTTGAGCTGGGCCATCAGCACGATGATCGCGTAGGCGATGATCGTCGCCAGCGGCACCCAGGCCATCAGGCTCCCGGCGCGTGCCTGGACTTTCTCGGAGCTGCTGAACGTCCCGTTCCGGAACAGATGCACCACGGTCGCGAAGAAGGTGGGGATCGTGACGGCCCAGGTCACCATGCACCACGGGCACAGCACGATCAGGTCGTAGATGCTCTGTCCGATCAGCCAGCACACGAAGCCGAACGCGAAGAGGATGCCGGCGCCGAAAGCCGCCCAGAACCAGCGGGGGAAGCGCGCGCCGGCGAGCACAGCGACTCCCACCACGATCGGCGCCATCCAGCCGGTGAGTCCGATGATGGGGTTCGGGAATCCGAACGCCGAGCCCTGCCACGAGTTGAGGTTCGTCCCGCACTGGATGAATGCGCTGAGGTCGCAGCTGAGCGACGCATCGGGGTCGCCCAGCAGCACGAACTTCTCCAGAGTGAGCTGGAACGCCGCCCACCAGCCGACGACGCCGGCGATGATCAGCCAGACGGCGTAGAAGACGGGGCGGGTGCGCTGCTCGCTCATATCCGGATTATCTCAGCGTCC
Organism: Microbacterium sp. Bi121; assembly: GCF_918698005.1. Taxonomy (GTDB): domain Bacteria; phylum Actinomycetota; class Actinomycetes; order Actinomycetales; family Microbacteriaceae; genus Microbacterium. The sequence goes on along the minus strand of NZ_CAKKLJ010000004.1, from coordinate 198,636 downwards.
GCTATGGATGTGGCGTGAGCGGGCTCGTCAAAAGGCCACGAGTGCGCCGGATGCCACGAACTCGCCCACATGGTGCGATAATGGCGTGTGATGCACTACGCGGCCAGACCGCGGAACGCATCGACGCAGACTTCGGGGCCCAATGCCCCTCGCGATCAGAGCCATGAGCCGGTCGCAGACCGATTGAGTTCGCGGCACCCGCGGGTGCCGCACGAGATTTCGCGGCACTCAGTGCCCGCGCAGGGAGTACGCCAGAGATGGCCGATGAGACGAATGACAACAACACCCCTACCCTCGACGCGAATGAAGCGGTTCCGGTCGCACCGGAATCCGCTGATGCGCCGTCGGACGTGACGGCTCCGTCGGAGGCCCCGGCCGGAGCCGATGCTCCGGTCGAGGTGGACCGCGCGGCCGATTCCGCCCCCGACACGGATGATGCTGAGAAGCCCGAGGTATCCGAGGCGTCCGAGCAGTCCGAGCAGTCCGAGGAGTCCGAGGCGCCCGCCGAGCCCGAGGCGTCTGAGAAGCCTGAGGCGTCTGAGAAGCCTGCGGCGTCTGAGAAGCCTGCAAAGCCCGCACAACCGGCCGAGCCGGAGCCTCTGACTGCCGCCGGCCTCGGTCTGATCCCCGAGGTGTTCGTCTCCCGGGTGTCGACCCAGCTGCACTTCTACGCCCCCGAGATCACGCCGCTTCCGGCGCGACCGGGACGTGACCGCGATCGCGACGGCTCACGCGACAACGACCAGGACGATGCGCCGAACGCTCGTCGCGGACGCCGCCGCCGCGGCTCCGACTCCGACGAGCAGCGCGACGAACCGCGTCAGCGTCAGCGCGCGGTCGAGTACATCACCGAACCCAAGGCGATCAAGGGCTCAACGCGTCTCGAGGCCAAGAAGCAGCGCCGCCGCGACGGTCGCGATGCAGGGCGTCGTCGCCCCGTTGTGACCGAGGCGGAGTTCCTCGCCCGGCGCGAGTCCGTCGACCGCAAGATGATCGTTCGCTCCAAGAACGGCCGCACGCAGATCGGCGTCCTCGAGGATGCCGTGCTGGTCGAGCACTACGTCGCTCGCAACCAGGACGCCTCCCTGATCGGAAACGTCTACCTCGGCCGTGTGCAGAACGTGTTGCCGAGCATGGAAGCGGCGTTCGTCGACATCGGTCGCGGCCGCAACGCTGTTCTGTACTCCGGCGAGGTCGACTGGGACGGCGTCGAGACCGGCAACCAGCCCCGTCGCATCGAGCTGGCGCTGAAGCCCGGCGACCGCGTGCTCGTCCAGGTCACGAAGGATCCGGTCGGCCACAAGGGCGCCCGCCTCACCAGCCAGATCTCGCTCCCCGGCCGCTACCTCGTGTACGTGCCCGGCGGGTCGATGAACGGCATCAGCCGCAAGCTCCCCGACAACGAGCGCGCCCGACTGAAGCGCATCCTCAAGGAGGTGCTTCCCGAGTCGAGCGGCGTCATCGTGCGCACGGCGGCCGAGGGCGCCACCGAAGACCAGCTGACGCGCGACGTCCAGCGGCTCACCTCCCAGTGGGAACACATCCAGAAGCAGGTCGAGAGCCAGCAGGCGCCGGCCCTTCTGCACGCAGAGCCCGACCTGCTGGTCAAGATCGTCCGCGACGTCTTCAACGAGGACTTCACGAAGATGCTCATCCAGGGCGAGGAGTCGCAGCGGACGATCCGTGCGTACCTCGAGAGCGTCGCCCCCGACCTGCTCGAGCGCGTCGAGTCCTACGAGGACGACACCGACCCGTTCGATGCCTTCCGCATCACCGAGCAGATCGAGAAGGCTCTCGATCGCAAGGTCTGGCTGCCCTCCGGCGGTTCGCTCGTCATCGACCGCACCGAGGCGATGACCGTCGTCGACGTCAACACCGGCAAGTTCGTCGGTTCTGGTGGAAACCTCGAAGAGACCGTCACCAAGAACAACCTCGAGGCCGCTGAGGAGATCGTCCGCCAGCTGCGGCTGCGCGACATCGGCGGCATCATCGTCGTCGACTTCATCGACATGGTGCTCGAGTCCAACCGCGACCTCGTGCTGCGCCGTCTGGTGGAGTGCCTGAGCCGCGACCGCACGAAGCACCAGGTCGCCGAGGTCACCTCGCTCGGTCTTGTGCAGATGACCCGCAAGAAGCTCGGCCTCGGTCTTCTCGAGACCTTCAGCGAGGCGTGCGAGGTCTGCGCCGGGCGCGGCGTCATCGTGCACCACGATCCGGTCGTCAAGCACCGCTCGAACTCGGGCGGCGGTCAGTCGAACAACCGTCGTCAGCGCGGCGGAAACGGTCAGCAGAACCAGAGCCCGCAGCAGAACAGCGCCGTGGCGCACGGCATCCCCGAGGGGGCCAAGACGGCGCTTGCGCAGATCGCGGCGTCCACGCTCGCACCGACGACCGAGCCCGTCATCGAGGTGGCGACCGTCGTCGAGACCGAGCAGCCCACGGCGCAGGAGCGTCCGAAGAAGCCTCGCCGCAAGCGCGGCGGCGACCGGAACGCGCCCAAGACCGAGGCCGAGCAGTTGCTCGATTCGGTGCTGGATGCTCTGCCGGAGCCGAAGGCCCCCGGTCAGGGACGCAACCGCCGCCGCGTGACGACGGCCGCGCTCACGGGCACCCCGGTCTCGGTCAACGTCTCATCGTCGACGGTCGCGAGCGGGGACACGGAGTCCTGAGGCGATCAGCCTGCGCACCAGCTCCTTGCCGCCGACGTGCTCGGCGCCGGCGGCGATGAGTCGGGGCAGGGCGTCTTCCGGCACGTCGTAGTGGTCGAGGTCGAACCCTCGAGGCGGCAGGTCGTTCCGGAGCGCGAAGTCGTGCAGTTCGTCCAGGCTGTGATCGCTGACCAGGTGGGCCCAGAGGCGTCCGTGTGCGGGCCAGATGGGGTCGTCGATCAGTACGGTCACTCCGCGATCCTACGGCGGAGCGACACGGGTGCGGCTCGCTTTGCGAGAGCGTGGTCGATCCGGTAAAGTAGTCCCTTGGTGCGTGAGCTGAGTCGTCCCCAGGGGGCGACGAGCCGAGGCCTTGTGCTCGTACCCGTCAGACCTGCGACGAACGCAGGCACAGTCTTCCCGTGAGATTTCCGGAGCTTTCCGCTCCCCAACGAAACAGGTATCAAGTGGTTTACGCAGTAGTGCGCGCCGGTGGACGGCAGGAGAAGGTCGAGGTCGGCACGATCGTTCAGCTCGATCGTGTTCAGGCTGCCCAGGGCGAGAAGATCGAGCTGCCCGCAGTGCTCCTCGTCGACGGCGCCACGGTGACCACCGACGCCGACAAGCTGGCCAAGGTCAAGGTGACCGCCGAGGTCATCGGCAACCTCCGCGGCCCGAAGATCATCATCCAGAAGTACAAGAACAAGACCGGCTACAAGAAGCGTCAGGGCCACCGCCAGGAGCTCACGCGCGTCAAGATCACCGGCATCAAGTAAGCAGAAAAGGCTCAGGACATGGCACACAAAAAGGGCGCAAGCTCCACCCGTAACGGTCGTGACTCCAACGCTCAGCGACTTGGGGTCAAGCGTTTCGGTGGCCAGCAGGTCAACGCCGGCGAGATCATCGTCCGCCAGCGCGGCACGCACTTCCACCCCGGCGTGAACGTCGGCCGTGGCGGCGACGACACGCTGTTCGCTCTTGAGGCGGGCGCGGTGCAGTTCGGCGCGAAGGGCGGCCGCAAGGTCGTCAACATCGTCGCCGCTGCTCAGTAACAGCAGCACAGCAGACATCCGGTTCGGGGCGGGCTTCGGCTCGCCCCGTCCGCGTATCCAGGAGAAACAACATGGTCACGTTCGTCGACACGGTGACGCTGCATCTGCGCGCCGGCAAGGGCGGCAACGGCTGTGTCTCCGTTCACCGCGAGAAGTTCAAGCCGCTCGGCGGTCCTGATGGTGGCAACGGCGGTGACGGCGGCGACATCGTGCTCGTGGCCGACACGCAGACCGGCACGCTGCTCTCGTACCACCACTCGCCGCATCGCTCGTCGGGCAACGGCGGGTTCGGCATGGGCGACCACCGCTCCGGCTATGAGGGTGAAGCGCTCGAGCTTCCGGTTCCTGTCGGCACGGTCGTCAAGAACACCGACGGCGACGTGCTGATCGACATGGTCACGCCCGGCGAGAGGTTCGTCATCGCAGAGGGCGGTCGGGGAGGCCTCGGCAACGCTGCCCTGGCGAGCCCGAAGCGAAAGGCTCCCGGTTTCGCCCTGCTCGGCACTCCCGGCTACGAGGGCGACGTCGTCCTCGAGCTGAAGACCGTCGCGGACGTCGCGCTGGTGGGCTATCCGTCCGCCGGCAAGTCGAGTCTCATCGCCGCGATCTCGGCGGCTCGTCCGAAGATCGCCGACTATCCGTTCACGACGCTGCACCCGAACCTCGGTGTCGTTCAGCAGGGCGACTTCCGCTACACGGTCGCCGATGTTCCCGGCCTCATCGAGGGCGCCAGCGAGGGGCGCGGTCTCGGACTCGAGTTCCTGCGCCACGTGGAGCGCTGCTCCGCACTGCTGCACGTGCTCGACTGCGCGACTCTCGAGCCGGGCCGCGATCCGATCTCCGACCTCGACGTGATCCTCGCCGAGCTCGCAGCCTATGACGTGCCGGAGGGGCAGACGCCCCTGCTAGAGCGTCCTCAGCTCGTCGCGCTGAACAAGATCGATGTCCCGGAGGCGCGCGATCTCGCCGACCTGGTCCGCCCGGAGCTCGAGGCACGCGGCTTCCGCGTGTTCGAGATCTCGACCGTGTCGCACGAGGGGCTGCGTCCGCTGACCTTCGCCCTGGGCGAGATCGTCGACAAGCACCGTACGGAGGCCGCTGTCGAGGTGCCAGCCGAGCGCGTCGTCATCCGCCCCAGGGGTGCGCAGAAGCCGTTCACCATCCGTGTCGAGGGCGGCTCGTACGGCACGTACTACCGCATCCTCGGTGAGAAGCCCGTTCGGTGGGTGCAGCAGACCGACTTCCAGAACGAGGAGGCCGTCGGATATCTCGCCGACCGCCTCGAGCGTCTCGGAGTCGAGGACGAGCTGTTCCGCGTCGGGGCGACCCCCGGCGCCACCGTCGTCATCGGCGAGGGCGAGGGGCTCATCTTCGACTGGGAGCCCTCCATGCGCTCGGCCGCAGAACTCGCGACCGCGCCGCGCGGCACCGACCCGCGCCTGGCCCCCAACGCTCGACGCACCACTGGCGAGCGTCGCGAGCAGTACTACGAGCGGATGGACGCGAGAGCGGCCTTCCGCGCCGAGGAAGACCAGAAGCGCCGTGCGACGGCGGGGCAGGACTTCGACGGGGAAGACGCGTGACCGCGACGGCTCGCGCCGAGCTCGCGTCAGCCGCGCGCATCGTCGTCAAGGTCGGCTCCTCGTCGATCAGCGGCGAGTCCTCGTGGCGCATCCCGCTGATCGTGCACGCCCTCGCCGGCGCGCACGCTCGCGGATGCGAGATCGTGCTGGTGTCCTCGGGTGCGATCGCCACCGGCATCCCGTTCCTCGATCTGGATGCCAGGCCCACCGACCTCGCGACGCAGCAGGCCGCGGCTGCGGTCGGCCAGAACGTGCTCGTCTATCGCTACCAGGAGGCGCTGCGCCCGTTCCGCGTGACGGCCGGCCAGGTTCTCCTCACCACAGGCGACCTCGAGAACCCGACCTCGCGCAGCAACGCCCGCCGCGCGATGGAGCGACTGCTCGGACTGCGCATCCTCCCGATCGTCAACGAGAACGACACAGTCGCCACGCAGGAGATCCGGTTCGGCGACAACGACCGGCTCGCGGCGCTCGTCGCGCAGCTGATCGGAGCGGACGCCCTCGTGCTGTTGAGCGACATCGAGTGTCTGTACACCAAGCCGCCCACTGACCCCTCTGCGGAGCCGATCGACGTCATCGCCGCCGATGCGGATCTCGCCGGGCTGGAGTTCGGTGCGACTGTCGTCAACAGCGTCGGCACCGGGGGAGCGGCGACCAAGGTGTCCGCCGCTCGACTTGCCGCAGCATCCGGAATCGGGGTGCTCGTCACCAGCGCCGATCTCGTGGACCGCGCGCTGCAGGGTGACGAGATCGGCACCTGGTTCGAGCCCGCTGTCATCTCGCCCGCCTGACCGCACCGGTCTCGTAAGCTGAGCGGATGACCACCGCATCGCCTCAGGACCGTCTCGCGCGCGCCAAGGAGGCGTCGCGCGCCACCGCCCGTCTCACGAGCGACGAGAAGGCCAGAGCGCTCGAAGCCATCGCGAGTGCCGTCGAGGGGAACGCGGCGGCGATCATCGCCGCCAACGCCCGCGACATCGACGAAGGACGTGCGAACGGGATCGGCGAGTCGCTGATCGATCGGCTGCGCCTGGATGCGAAGCGCGTGAGCGCTCTGTCCTCGGCTGTGCGGCAGATCGCTGCGCTTCCCGACCCCGTCGGGCAGGTCATCGGCGGACACCGGATGCCGAACGGTGTGAACCTCCAGCAGGTGCGGGTGCCGTTCGGGGTCGTGGGTGCGATCTACGAGGCACGCCCCAACGTCACAGTCGACATCGCCGCGCTCGCGCTGCGCTCCGGCAACGCGATCGTGCTGCGCGGCGGGAGCGCCGCCCGCGAGTCCAACACGGTGCTCGTCCAGGTCATGCGCGATGCGCTGGAGAGTGTCGACGTCACCCCGGAGGCGATCCAGACCGTCGACGAGTTCGGACGCGACGGCGCGAAGGCGCTCATGCACGGGCGCGGGTTCGTCGACGTCCTCGTCCCTCGGGGCAGTGCAGCGCTCATCGAGACGGTCGTCACCGAATCGACCGTGCCGGTCATCGAGACCGGAGCGGGGAACGTGCACATCGTGCTCGACGAATCCGCACCGGACGACTGGGCGCGCGAGATCGTCGTCAATGCCAAGGTGCAGCGTCCGAGCGTGTGCAACGCCGTCGAGACGGTGCTCGTGCTGCGTCAGGCTGCTCCCCGGCTCGTACCCCTCGTGGCCAGCGCCCTGCAGAGCGAGGGGGTGGCTGTGCACGGCGACGACATGGTCGCAGGGCTCATGAGCAATGTCATCCCGGCGACCGAGGAGGACTGGGCGACCGAGTACCTCAGCCTCGACGTGGCGATGAAGGTCGTCGACACCCTCGATGATGCTCTCGCGCACATCCGGAAGTACAGCACCGGCCACACCGAGTCGATCATCACGACCGATTCGCGCAACGCGGAACGGTTCCTCGCCGAGGTCGATTCGGCTGTCGTCATGGCGAACGCGTCGACGAGATTCACCGACGGCGCCGAGTTCGGCTTCGGCGCGGAGGTGGGCATCTCCACTCAGAAGCTGCACGCCCGCGGTCCGATGGGGCTTTCCGAGCTGACCAGCACGAAGTGGCTCGCGCGTGGGGCGGGGCAGACGCGCGCCTGAGCGATAGGATGGGTGAGCCTCTTCTCGCACCCGGTCACGAAACGGAGACAGGATGAACCTCGTCGCACAGATTGCGATGGCAGCCGCTGAAACGGAGCACCACGGAAACGTGGCCCTGGAGACCCTCATCTTCGGGCTCATCGCCGCTGGGCTGTTCGCCGTCCTCGGTCTCGTCACGTTCTCGTACCGTCACGTCGCCAACCGGCACTCCGCCAAGGCCGAGGCCTGGGCTCAGAAGCACGGCGCCGACGCCCACGGGGCAGGGCACGGCCACTAAGGCGCATGGAGAAGACGACCACGCGTGCCCCCCGCATCGGAGTGATGGGCGGGACGTTCGATCCGGTCCACAACGGGCACCTGGTCGCGGCAAGCGAAGTCGCGCACTCCTTCGATCTGGACGAGGTCGTCTTCGTTCCCACCGGGCGACCCTGGCAGAAGGCGAACGTCACCCCGAGCGAGCACCGCTACCTGATGACCGTGGTGGCCACGGCTTCGAACCCGCAGTTCACCGTCAGCCGGGTCGACATCGACCGCGAAGGCCCCACATACACGATCGACACCCTTCGAGACCTGAAGAAGGAGCGCCCTGGAGCTGAGCTGTTCTTCATCACCGGTGCGGATGCCGTAGCGCAAATTCTCAGTTGGAGGGACCATGATGAACTGTGGGAGTTGGCCCACTTCGTCGCGGTCTCCCGCCCAGGACATGTTCTGAGCACCGACGGCCTCCCGAGCGACAACGTCAGCCAGCTCGAGGTCCCCGCGCTGTCGATCTCATCCACCGCGTGCCGTGAGCGCGTGCATGACGATCAACCCGTGTGGTACCTCGTTCCCGACGGAGTCGTTCAATATATCGCGAAGCATCATCTGTATCGGAGCAAGGCATGAGCACATCGGATCAGCAGGGCAACCAGCCGCTGACCCGCAAGCAGCTGCGGGAGATCCGCCTCACCGGCGCGACGCCGGTGATCGGAGAAGACGAAGCCGCCGCAGACGCTGCGAAGAAGACGCCCCCGACCCCTGCCGCCCCTCTTGCCCGTCCGGCCGAACCTGCCGAGGTCGCCCCGGCTCCGGCCGACGTCGACATCGATGAGGACTCGGGAGCGCCGCTGACCCGTCGTCAGGTTCGTGCGCTCGAGCGCATGCGGACGGCATCCGTGCCCGTCATCGAGCCGGACGCCGAATCCGAGGATCAGAAGGACGAGGATCAGAAGGACGAGGCGGCGTCCGCCGACGCGGACGACGAGGTCGACTCCGAGGACGTCCCCGTGCCCGTCTCCGCCGCGGCGACCGACGAGGTCGTCTCGGGCATCCCGGTGTTCAGCACCGCCCGTGACGAGGATGCGCAGAGCGCCCGGTCCTTCGACGACGACGGCGACGACGACAACGACGACGATGACGCGGAAGGCCACGAGGACGGCGTCGATGAAGAGGTCGCCGAGCGGCCCATCGTCAGCCCGACGTTCGGCGAGCAGGTGCTCGGCGAGCAGACCGAGGTCCCATCGTTCGCCCCGTCGTTCGACGAGCTGATCACGTCGGACTCCGGCGGGTCGCACCGCGCGCCGAACACCCTGATCTTCACCCATCCGGGCGGAGGCTCCCTCTCCGGCCCTGTCGCGTCGACGGGCGAAGTGCTCATCACCGGCACCTACGAGCTCCCTGAAGGACTGGGCTCGCGGGGTCACGCGCGCGGCACCACCGACGGCAAGGACATCGATGCGGTGCTCATCGATGGTGAGCTGCCGCCGGCTTCCTCGCCGACACCCATCGCGGCGAGCTCTGCCGTAAGCACGATTCGCCCCGCGGGCGAAGTCATTCGCCCTCCCGCACCGGAGAAGGGCAACAAGCTCATGCTGACCTTGGCGATCACGGCGGGCGGGCTCGCGCTCGCCCTGGCTGTGGCGCTCATCGCAGCCTTCACCCTGAATGTGTTCGGATGATGCAATCACCTGAGAATGCCCAGACCATGCTGCAGATCGCAGCCGAAGCCGCCGTGTCCAAGGGCGGTGAAGACCTCATCGCGCTCAACGTCTCTGAACCGCTGCCGCTGGTCGACATCTTCCTGCTGGTCACCGGCAACAGCGAGCGCAATGTCGCCGCGATCGCCGACGAGATCGAGGATCGACTCATCGAGGCGGGCCACAAGCGCGTGCGTCGGGAGGGCCGTGCCGAGGCGCGCTGGGTCCTGATGGACTTCGGCGACCTGATCGTGCACGTCTTCCACGGCGAAGAGCGTGTGTACTACGGCCTGGAGCGGCTCTGGAAGGACTGCCCCGTCGTCCCGATCGAGCTCACCGAGGCCGCAGAGCGTCCCTGATGCCTGTGCATCTGATCACCGGAGCCGGCTCCGGCATCGGTGCAGCGCTCGCCCGGCGCCTCCACGACCGCGGTGATCAGCTCGTACTGCTGGCACGCGATGCCAGTCGGGCGCGGGACTTCACAGCTCATTACCCGGGTGCATCGACGCTGGTCGGCGATCTCGCACAGCCGGGGCGCCTGTCATGGGCGTTCTCGAAGCAGCACCTCCCTGAGCGGATCGACACACTCGTGCACGTCGCGGGCATCGTCGACCTCGGGCGGGTCGCCGACCTTTCGCCGACCGTGTGGGAGCAGCAGCTCGCCGTGAACCTGGTGGCTCCGGCAGAGCTCACCCGTCTGCTGCTGCCGGTGATCCGCGTCTCCCGAGGCCAGGTGCTGTTCGTCAATTCCGGCGCCGGACTGCGCGCCAACGCCGAATGGGGCGCGTACGCGGCATCCAAGCACGGCCTGAAGGCTCTCGCCGACGCCCTGCGCGCCGAAGAGGCGGGGAACGGTGTGCGCGTGACCTCGGTGTTCCCTGGGCGCACGGCGACGCCGATGCAGCAGAAGGTGCATCACCAGGAGGGCGCGGAGTACGTCGCCGACCGGTTCATCGACCCCGCGTCCGTCGCGACGACGATCCTCACGGCCATCGACTTGCCGCGCGACGCGCAGATCACCGACCTGTCGGTGCGACCGGGCGTCTGAACAGGTTCACCCGCGCAGCTGGTACCGCAACTCCGGTCTGCCGACGCCACCGTAGGTCGGGGAGCTCGCCGCGAGACCAGACTCCACGAGTCGCTCAAGATACCGGCGGGCGCTGACCCGTGACATCCCGAGCGCCTCGGCGAGCTCTGTCGCCGACAGCGGGCGCGCGTGGCTCTCCATGGTCTCGGCGACCCGTTGCAGCGTGACCCGGGAGACGCCCTTGCGGTTACTCGCCAGGGCGACGGCATCCCGCCGCATGAGCGCATCGACGGTGACCTGGTCGAGTTCGCCGGTGTCGCCCACCTCAGCATCCCGGGCAAGGACCCGGCGCACGTCGTCGAGCCGTTCGTGCAGCGTCTGCATCGGGAACGGCTTGACGACGTAGTGGTGAACTCCGTGCGCGCGTGCGCGCCGGACGGTCTCCAGGTCGCGGGCAGCCGTGACGGCGATGACCTCGACGTGCGCTCCGGCCGCGCGCAGCCGCCGCAGCACGTCGATTCCGGACACGTCCGGAAGGTACACGTCCAGCAGCATGACCTCGGGACGCAGCTCCGAGACCGCACGCAGCGCGTCGCCACCGGTCGGGGCGACGCCGACGACCTCGAAGTGCGGATGCCGCTCCACGAAGCCGCGCGTCACATGGGCGACGGCGAAGTCGTCTTCGACGATGAGCGTGCGCAGACGGCTCATGCGGTGACTTCCGCGAGTTCGGCGACCGGCAGGCGGATGGCGAACCGCGCTCCGCCGATCGCAGCAGGGGAGAGTTCGATGCTGCCGCCGCGCCGTTCGACGATGCGTGCGACAAGGGTGAGTCCGTACCCGCGCTGGCGGTCGCGGCTCTTCGTCGAGAAGCCCAGGCGGAACACATCTCCCCGGTTCTCGATCGGGACACCAGGGCCGTCGTCCTCGACGCAGATCACGGTGTCACTGCGCGCATCCCGCTCGATCGCCACGACGACGTGACCGCCTCGGCCGGCGGCATCCAGAGCATTGTCGATCAGGTTGCCGACGACCGTGCTGAGGTCGCCGTCAGCGGGGCCGGCAGGCAGACTCGCGTCCGAGATGTCGAGCCCGACACCGAGTTCGCGCGCACGGGCTCGCTTGGCGAGCAGGATCGCGGCAAGCTCGATGTCCTGGACCGCGTCCGGAGCATCCAGCCGGCTGAGGGCCCCACCGTCTCCCGCTCGCTCGATCACGCGACGGGCGGCATCGAACTCTTCGAGCTCGATCAGCCCGCCGATCGTGTGCAGGGTGTTCGAGAACTCATGCTGCTGCGCGCGGAGCCCCTCTGTGAGGCTCTGCGCGCCGGCGAGATCGCGCAGCGCGTGGTCGAGCTCGGTGCGATCCATCAGCGTGACGACGGTGCCGACCCTGCGCTTCTGCACGCGCACCGCCGCCGCTCTGGCGACGAGCACTCGCTCGCCGGAGAGCACGAGGCGCTGCGGAGTGGATTCGTCGACGTGAGAATCGGCGATCAGCATGGTGAGGTCGTCGAGCAGTTCGGATGCGGGCTTGCCGATCGCCTCGGCGGGGGAGTCGAGTCCGAGCAGGCGTGCGGCCGAGTCGTTGCACAGTGAGATGTCGCCGCGCTCGTCGAGGGCGAGCATGCCCTCGCGGATGCCGTGCAGAGTAGCCTCGCGCGTCTCCAACAGGCTCCGGATCTCATCCGGCTCGAGGCCGTAGATGCGGCGGCGCACGATGCGAGCGACACCGGTGGCGGCGATCACGCCGACAACCGTCGCAGCTCCCAGCGCGAGCAGGAATCCGGTGATGTCGCCGAGGAAGTCCTCGCGCAGCGCCGACTCGAGAATGCCGACGGAAACCTGCCCCATCACAGCACCGGAGCTGTCGAAGACGGGCACCTTGACGCGCCACGACTCGCCGAGGGTGCCGGTCTGCGTGCCGACGTACATGGCACCGGAGAGGGCGACGCTGGGGTCCGTCGACACCGGCTCGCCGATGCGGTCAGGATTCGGGTGCGAGTATCGGATCCCCTTGTCGTCGGTCACGACGACGTAGGCGACGTTCGACGCATCGCGGATCAGCTCGGCGATCGGCTGAATGGTCTTCGCCGGATCGGCGTCGTCATACGCTTCGATGATCGTCGGCAGTTGGGCGACCGACTGGGCCACGCCGATCATGCGCTCCTGTGATGCCTCGCGGATCTGCCGCTCCTGCATGAGCATCGCGGCGAGGCCGACGGTGAGGACGACGGCGAGCACGATGAACACCTGCAGCAGCACCAGCTGCGTGCGGAGCGTCATCGCTTTCACCACGTTCCCCATGATATTCGAGCGCAGAGCGGGCGATCAGGGTACGAAATGACCAAAACCTCCGGTACTGAACTCAACCGGTCTGCGGATTCGGGTGCGTCATAGGCTCACGACACCCGCACCCCGGCATCGACGCCGGAACGAGAACTCGAGGAGGAGTTCATGACACAGCACATCCGTACCCGAGGCCGCCTGGCCGCCGCAGCCGCGCTCGGCATCGCAGCCCTGACCTTGGCCGCCTGCAGCGGAGCATCGGCTCCCGCCGGCGACAGCGGAGACGGCGAGGCAGCCGCGAGCATCAAGAGCGTCGCCGTCGTCGCCCCGGCCGATCCCGGTGGAGGATGGGACCAGACCGCACGCGCGTTCGCGCAGGCGCTCAGCGATGAATCCCTCGTCTCGTCGGCACCCGTGACGAACATCGGCGGTGCCGGAGGCACCGTCGGACTCGCCTCGCTCGCGACCGAGACCGACCCGAACACGCTCATGATCACCGGCAGCGTGATGGTCGGCGCCGTCGAGACGAACGCGTCGGACGTGCGCGTCGACGACATGACCCCCATCGCCAAGCTCACTGAGGAGCCGCTGGTCCTCGTCGTCCCCAAGGACAGTCCGTATGACACGATCGACGACTTCGTCGCCGACTGGGTCGACAGGGGCGCTGACATCGCCGTAACCGGCGGTTCGGCCGGCGGCATCGACCACATCCTCGCGGCGCTTCTGCTCACGGATGCCGGCGTCGACGCGGCTGACGTGCCGAAGAAGCTCAACTACATCGCCAACTCGGGCGGTGGCGAGGCGCTCACCCTGCTCCTCGGCGGTCAGGTGCAGGCCGGCATCTCCGGCGTCGGCGAGTTCGCGCAGCAGGTGGAAGCCGGCGACCTGAAGGCGCTGGCGGTTTCGTCCGGCGAACCCGCGCTGCTGCTGCCCGACGTGCCCACGCTCAACGATGAGGGGATCGATCTCGTCGTCACCAACTGGCGCGGACTGATCGCACCGGGCGGCATCTCGGATGCCGAGAAGAAGGCGTTGGAGGAACTGGTCACCTCCGTGCACGACAGCAAGACGTGGACAGGCATCCTCGACAAGAACGGCTGGACCGACGCATTCCTCGTCGGCGACGAGTTCTCGAGCTTCCTCGACGGTGACATCACCACCACGCAGGAGACGCTGAAGACGATCGGTCTCGTCGAATGACAGATCAGTCCATCGCGGGGGCGCAGGCATCAGCCGGAGCCCCCCGGTCGCGCAAGATCGGCGAGCTCGTCTTCGTCGGGGTGATCCTCGTCTTCTCGGTGGTCGCGCTGGTGATGACCGGTTTCATCCGTGAGCCGCTCGGCTCATCGAACGTGCTCGGCGCGCGCGTGGTGCCCTACGCCGTTACCGGTCTGATGCTGCTGTCGTCGCTCGGCGCGCTCATCGCCGTGCTGCGCGGCGACGTCGGAGCACCCGATGAGGGCGAGGACATAGACGACGAGGCGAAGACCTCGTGGAAGACAGTCGTGCTGCTGGCGCTGTCGTTCGCGTCGCTGATCATCGTGATCCCGCTCGCCGGCTGGCCGGTCGCGGTCGTCGTCCTGTTCACCGGCGCATCGCTCGCGCTCGGGTCGACGAGCTGGTGGCGCGCGCTGCTGCTCGGCCTCGGGCTCGGTGTGCTCACGCAGCTGCTGTTCGGCACGCTGCTCGGTCTGTCGCTGCCGGTCTGCGGCACAGTCCTCCCGGGTCTGATCGGGGCATCGGGGGTGTTCGGTGGATAGCCTGCAACTTCTCATGGAGGGATTCGCGACCGCGCTGCAGCCGCAGTATCTACTGTTCGCGTTCGTCGGAGTCCTCCTCGGCACTGCCGTCGGCGTGCTGCCCGGCATCGGTCCCGCCATGACCGTGGCACTGCTGCTGCCGCTGACGTACACGCTCGACGTGACCAGTGCGATCATCATGTTCGCCGGCATCTACTACGGCGGTATGTACGGCGGATCGACCACGTCGATCCTGTTGAACACACCGGGGGAGTCCGCGTCGATAGTCACAGCGCTCGAGGGCAACAAGATGGCCCGGATGGGGCGTGCAACGGCCGCCCTCGCCACCGCGGCCATCGGCTCGTTCATCGCGGGCACCATAGCCACCGCGCTGCTCACGCTGTTCGCCCCGATCATCGCCGACTTCGCCGTGACCCTTGGGCCCGGCGACTACTTCGCGCTCATGATCGTCGCCTTCCTCACGGTCGGCGCCCTGCTCGGTGCGAGCCCCATCCGCGGCATCGTCTCGCTATCGATCGGCCTGTTCCTCGGGCTCGTCGGCACGGACACGCTCACCGGCCAGTCCCGCTTCACGTTCAGCATCCCGAACCTCGGCGACGGCATCGATGTCGTCATCGTCGCCGTCGGACTCTTCGCCGTCGGCGAGGCCCTCTACGTCGGCTCACGCCTGCGCACCGGCGCACTGCCGATCATCCCGGTGTCGGGAAACTGGCGCTCCTGGATGAAGAAGAGCGACTGGAAGCGCTCATGGAAGCCGTGGCTGCGCGGCACGGCGATCGGATTCCCGATCGGATCGATCCCGGCTGGCGGCGCGGATGTCGCGACATTCCTGTCGTATGCGGCCGAGAAGCGCCTCGCGAAGGACCCGTACCGCAAGCAGTTCGGCAAGGGCGCGATCGAGGGCGTGGCGGGACCGGAGGCGGCGAACAACGCCGCAGCGGCCGGCGTGCTGGTTCCTCTGCTGACGCTCGGACTGCCGACCACGGCGACCGCGGCGATCATCATCTCGGCGTTCCAGACCTACGGCATCCGCCCTGGACCGCTGCTGTTCGACAGCCAGCCGGCACTGGTGTGGGCGCTCATCGCGAGCCTGTACATCGGCAACGTCGTGCTGATCATCCTCAACCTGCCGCTGGTGGGCATGTGGGCGAAGGTGCTGCAGATCCCACGGCCGTATCTGTACGCCGGGATCCTCGTGTTCGCGGGGCTCGGCGCGTACGCGGCGAACTTCACGGTCTTCGACATCGGCGTACTGCTGCTGCTCGGGGTGATCGGGTTCTTCATGCGCCGGCACGGATATCCGGTCTCGCCGATGGTCGTCGGCGCGATCCTCGGGCCGATGGCGGAGGAGCAACTGCGTAAGGCCATGGCGATCAGCCAGGGCAACCCGCTGTACCTCGTGCACAGCCCGGTCTCGATCGTGATCTATTCGGCCATGATCGTCATCATCGTGCTCGGTGTCTGGCTCAAGCACCGCCAGGCGCGGTTCGAGGCGGACCTGGCCGAGATCGACACCGCGACCCTCCGGACCGTGGACGAGGAGATCGCCGAGCAGTTGCGCGATCGCTGAGGTCGCGACAGCCGGCTCCGCTCAGACGGAGCGGCGCACCGTCAGAAGGAAGACACTGTCTTCTCGCGCGAGGACGCTGTGCCGCTCCGGAGGGATCGGGATGAGGTCGCCGACGGCGAGCTCCCATGAGCGGCCCTGACCGGTCAGACGCAGGTGTCCGCCGAGCACCTGCAGCGTCGCCTCCGGCGGGCTGTCGTGCTCCGGAAGTTCGGCCTCCTCGAGCAGGGCCATCGCGGTCTGCCGCAGCACCGCATCCCGGCCGCCGTAGACGGTTTCGGCCGCTCGTCGAGACGAGGACTCGCGTGCTTCGGCGAGCAGCTTCGTCTGGAGTTCTTCGAGATTCGTTCGCGTGGGCGCGGACCCGGTCATGACCTGCTCCTATCGCTGGATGCTCCCGCCATCCTCGCATCCCCGGCCCAGAACGCAACAGGGCGGCACCCGGCCACCCGGATGCCGCCCTGTTGTCGGGCGTCAGATGATTTGACGCCCCTCCTTCTTGGCCTCACGGGCGTCCTTGGTGAACGCGCGGATGATCACGGCGAGCACGCCGATGACGACCACTGGCCACACCAGCACGTATGCGGTCATGAGGATGATCTCCATCACTTCTCCTTTCCGGTGAAGGCGGCATCGGCGGTGCGCACGACGCCTTCGGCCGCGCTGATGACCTCGGTCTCGGCGGTGTCGAAGTCGCCGGTGCGGTGCCGGATCACCGAGAAGTCGAACCGCTTGTCCTTATTGAACATGGTGATCGCGACGCACACGATCGTGCTCACCGCGTAGGCGACCAGCGAGCCCGACAGCACCGGATAGGTGTGCAGGAATCCGATCGCGAACGGCGCCGATGTAACAGATGCCACGGCGCCGACGACGACGGCGACCCGCAGCCCGAAGAAGCCGAACGACATGAGCCCGAGCACCACACCGATGCCGATCACCGAGAAGACATCGCTGACGATGCCCAGTCCGCCCGACAGGTCGACCCATTCGAAGCGCACCGGCAGGAATGCCGCAAGGGCTGCGACGACCGCGACGCTGAACGCCGCATTCGTCACCCGGTTCCAGTAGAAGCTCGCGATCACCGGGAAGACCAGGGCGCCCCACAGAGCACCGACGAACACCAGCAGGTCGAGGATGTTGAACTGCATCGACGCGAAACCGAGAGCTGCGGCGGTCGCCCCGACCATCGTCAGGCGTCCGACGAGCAGCATCGTCTTCGGGTTGGCGTTCTTCTTGCCGGCGATGTTCTGGCCGTAGATGTCGGCCATCATGATCGACGACAGTGCGGTCATGTCAGCATCCGCCGTCGATGACAGCGAACCGATGATCATGACGAAGAAGACGCAGATCAGGATCGGGCTGAGGTAGGTCGCGGCCATCTGCGGGATGAGGTTGTTGACATCGCCGCCCATGGGCTCGATGCCGGCGTACAGGGCGATGACGCCCAGCATCCCGACACCGATGATCGTCGCGCCGTACCCGATCGTCGCCGTGACGAAGGTCTTCTTGATCAGGTCCTCGCGGACGGCGAACAGGCGCTGCGCGATGGTCTGGTTGCCGATCGCGTAGGCGAGCACGGCCGCGATGTACGGCGCTCCCTGGTTGAAGAACGCGTCGGAGGAGAAGAAGTCGCCCTGCTGCGGGGTGAGGTTCTTCGCACCTTCGACGAACAGGTCGGGGCCGCCAGCGGCGAAGAAGATCACCGGGATGATGATCGCCACCGCGCCCAGCATGGCCAGAACCTGCGCGAAGTCGGTCAGCACCGAGGCGCGGAAGCCCGACCAGAGGGTGTACGCGAGCACACCGATCGCGATTGCGACGATGCCCTGCGTGAACGTGAACGGCGACAGCATCGAGATCAGCGCCCCGCCGGCGATGAGGTTGGAGGTCAGGCTGATGAGGCTGCCGAGCACGTTGGAGCCGGCGAGCATGAGCTGGCTCGAGCGGCCGTGCCTGGCGAACATCACCTCGGCGATCGTGTGCGCCTTGGGTGCGACCTTGCGGATGCGCCGGCCGAAGGGGTAGATCAACAGGATCATCAGTGCGCCCCACAGCCCGTAGTGGATCGGGCCGGAGATGCCGTACGTGTAGCCGGATGTCGCCGATGCGTACATCGAGGATGCCCAGATCCAGGTCGCCGTCATGGATGCGGCTGAGATGCCGAAGCCGATCTTGCCGCCGCCGGTCATGTAGCCGTCGGCATTCTCCTTCTTGCGGGAGATGCGAATAGACATGTACAGGCTGCCGCCGAAGAAGATCAGCATGAGCAGGACCGTCACTGGCCCTGAGAGTGTTTGGAGGTCGCCCACCGGATGGTTCTCACTTTCTCGTCGTGATGCGGCTGGAGCCGCCGGTCGAAGGAGAAAGTGCTCGCTAAGTGGGGGAGGGAACGCGGGGGAAGTAGATGGACATCGGGCGATCTGAAGCTGTCAGCATGGCGAACGAACCTGGATCACTGAGGCGCATGACAGCGCACAGACGAGAGATCCGGGGTGCGGCTCCTTTCGGTTCGGTCGCGTTCGGCACGCCTGACGTCGGCGCATCCTCAGCGGGATTCGAGGGATTGCGATCGCGCGCAGTCGGGCGCGCGGCTCGCGAGAGCGCACAATGCGCTCGATGCTCATTCATGCACGAGCATGTTCTCCACCATAGCAAACTCCCAGCGAACTCCCCGGGGAGTGCCGGTCAGGAGAACAGCACGATGAGGTAGACGGCGAACAACGCCAGGTGCGCCCCGCCATGCATCGCGGTCACGCGCCGGGCAGCGAACGTGGCGACGGACAGCAGCAGCGTCCCTCCGAGCAGCAGCAGATCGGCCGGCGTCTCGGCGAGGATCACGCCCTTGCCGGTCGCGGCCCCGATGACGAGCACAGCGGGGATCGTGAGGCCGACGGTCGAGACCAGGGCGCCGTGGCAGAGATTGACGACACGCTGGACCTCGCCGCCGAGCGCAGCCCGGATCGCCGTGATCGACTCGGGCAGGAACACGATCGCGGCGATGAGCACACCGGCCAGAGCCGGGGGAGCGCCGAGCCGACCCAGCCCGTCATCGAGGAGAGCTGCCATGTCGTGCGAGAGCAGCACGATCGGGATGACGGTGACGACGAGCAGGGCGAGACGGACGACCACTTCGGTGCGGTGCGTGCGGAGTGTGTCGCGGATGCTGTGCGCCGAGGCATGCGGGTCGGTCGCGCGCTCGATGCGCACCCGCTCGTCGACCTCGGTGAAGTCGGATGCCTGCGCGCCCATCTGACGGAACAGGAAGAAGCCGTAGAGCACGAGCGTGAGGATCACGACGGGGATCGCCTGCGCAGCGGTGTACGCGCCGTCCTGGCCGATCAGGACGGGGAAGCCGAACGCGACGGCGACGAGGACGACGAGCATCGCCAGGTATGCCGAGGTGCCGGTTCGGTTGTGCGCCATGCCGCGGTGCCGGATTCCGCCCATGAGCAGGGCGAGCCCGATCACGAGGTTCAGGATGATCATCGACACCGCCATGACCGAGTCGCGCGCGATCGTGGGATGCTCGCCGGGGCCGAGCATGACGGCGGAGATGAGCACCACCTCGATGAGCACGATCGACAGCGTCAGCACCAGGGAGCCATACGGGTCGCCGAGGCGGTGCGCGAGCGCCTCGGCCTGCTTCACGACGCCGAATGCGCACACGAGGATCACGGCGACGATGACGACGAGGGCCACGACCAGCACCGGCGCGGGAACGGGGGCTGCGAGCAGTGGATGAGCGAGCAGCAGGATGCCGAACGCTCCCCAGCCGAGCGCGATCCTGACGATGTCGGATGCGGCGACGAATGCTCTCGGGCTTCGCGTGGTTGTCATGACCGGGACTCCTTGCGGGGCCGTCCCCTGGTGCGAAGTCCGGTGAGGGTCGTCCCCCGCGGTGTGATCGATTCTAGCCGAGGGGGCTGATCGGCAGTCCTAGACTGACCATTCATGGGAACCATCGCATCTCGCGCATTCGGACCACTGGGGCTCGTCCGGATGTCGGGCCGGGACTCGCGAGAGGCTCATCGCGCGGCGAGTCCGCTGGAGCTCTTCTTCGACCTGGTCTTCGTCGTCGCCGTCTCGCAGGCTTCGCAGGGTCTGCACCACGGCATCGCGGAGGGCGAAGCGGGCGCAGCTGTGCTCGGGTACGGCATGATCTTCTTCGCCATCTGGTGGGCGTGGATGAACTTCACCTGGTTCGCTTCGGCGTTCGACGTCGACGACTGGCTGTACCGGCTGACGACGATCGTGCAGATGGGCGGCGTGCTGGTGCTCGCCACCGGAGTGCAATCGGCGATGGCAGAAGGAGAATGGGCCGTCGTCACCTGGGGATACGTGATCATGCGGCTCGCGATGGTCGCGCAATGGGCGCGCCTCGCGATCTCCGACCCTGAGCAGCGTTCGGTCGCGATCCGCTACGCGCTGGGCATCGTCGCCGTGCAGCTGCTCTGGCTCGCGCGACTCCTGTTCTCGGCCGACGTGCAGTTCTGGAGCTTCTGGCCGGCCGCCATCCTCGAGATGCTGATCCCGGTGTGGGCGGAGCGGGCGCGGAACACGCCGTGGCATCCGCATCACATCGCGGAGCGCTACGGATGCTTCACGCTGATCGTCCTCGGCGAGAGTCTGCTCGCCTCGAGCAATGCCGTGATCCCCGCGCTGGGTGCCGGCGAGCACACCGCGGCGCTGGTCGGCCTCGCCGTCGCCGGCATCGTGATCGCGGCAGGGATGTGGTGGGTCTACTTCAGTCGCGAGCAGGGCGAACGGCTCGGCGCGTCGCCGCGAGCCTTCGCCTTCGGTTACGCGCACTACTTCGTCTTCGCCTCAGCCGGTGCGGTGTCTGCCGGCATCGAAGTCGAACTCGACCTGCTCGAAGACGCTCATGGCGTGTCTACCGCATCTTCGGCGCTGGCGTTCACCCTGCCGGTAGCGGTGTTCCTGGTCGCGATCTGGCTCGTCATGCTGCGCGGCCGGATCTCAGAGCCCGCGTCGGCGATATTCCTGATCGCGGCTGCGCTGGTTCTCGCCTGCGGCGTTCTGCCGGTGCTCACGGTCGCAGGCACCGCCGTGTGTCTGGTCATCGCTGTGGTGACGCTCGAGTGGGACCGGCTGAGATGAGAAGAAGCCCTCGGCGTGTGCCGAGGGCTTCGCTTGGTGGACCTGAGGGGACTCGAACCCCTGACCCCCTGCATGCCATGCAGGTGCGCTACCAGCTGCGCCACAGGCCCATCTCGCTTCCCCGGGTGAGTGGGGCAACTTGAAAAGAATACAACACCGTCAGCGGTGCGCGCGAATCGGTGCGCCGCCGGGCGAGTTAGTGGGAACACTTCCGCAGATGCATGCGTTGTGATGGACATGGAGATCAGGGAGAGCATCGTCATCGGCGCAGGCCAGGCAGGGCTCTCGACCTCCTTCCACCTCAGGCGACTCGGAATCGACCATCTAGTCCTGGACGCGAACGACAGGCCGGGCGGCGCGTGGCAGCACCGGTGGGACGCGCTGACCATGGACGATGTCCACGGCGTGGCGGAGCTGCCGGACGCCCACGCGCCCGCTCGGGATCAGAAGCGCGCGAACGTGGTGGTGCCGGCATCCTTCGCCGACTACGAACGAGAGCACGACCTGCCCGTCATCCGCCCGGTGCACGTCGACCGCGTGCGCGACGACGACGGCATCCTCGTCGTCCAGGCGGGGGAGCGGGAGTGGCGCGCGCGGACGATCGTGAACGCGACGGGCACCTGGACGCAGCCGTTCCTGCCGCACTACCCGGGGATGGAGACGTTCCTCGGGGAGCAGCTGCACACCGTCGACTATCCGGGCCCTGAGCACTTCCGCGGCAAGCGAGTCCTGGTGGTGGGCGGCGGCGCCTCCGCGGTCCAGTTCCTCGGCGCGCTCGCACCGATCACCGACACGCTGTGGGCCACCCGTCGTGAGCCGATCTGGCGCGACGACGACTTCACCCCCGAAGCCGGCGCCGCAGCCGTCGCGCTCGTCGAGCAGCGCGTCGCACAGGGCCTTCCGCCGCAGAGCGTGGTCGGAGTCACCGGGCTCATGCTGCGACCGCAGGAGCGTGAAGCGCAGCGGCTCGGGGCGTACGCCGACCGGCGGCCGATGTTCCAGCGCATCGAACCAGACGGTGTCCGGTGGGCCGACGGATCGTTCGAGCGCGTCGACGTCATCCTGTGGGCCACAGGGTTCCGACCGGCGATCGCCCATCTCGGTCCCTTGCATCTGCGCAGTGACGCCGGCGGCATCCAGCTCGACCGTGCCGGGCGCGGCACGACCGCCGTGAAGGATCCGCGCATCCAACTCGTCGGGTACGGCCCATCGGCGAGCACGATCGGTGCCAACAGGGCAGGGCGAACGGCCGCCATCGGTGTTCAGCGCGCCCTGCAGGCCGTCTCCGATGGCCGTGCCGTGACCGTCTCGGCGGGTTAGCCTGGAGGCATGTCCCGTGTCATCGTCTTCGGCGGCCACGGCCGCATCGCCCTCCTGCTCGCACCGATCCTCGTCGCCAGAGGCGATGAGGTCACCTCGGTGATCCGCAACCCCGA
This sequence comes from Microbacterium sp. Bi121, assembly GCF_918698005.1. Lineage (GTDB taxonomy): Bacteria > Actinomycetota > Actinomycetes > Actinomycetales > Microbacteriaceae > Microbacterium. Next base: position 176,128 of record NZ_CAKKLJ010000004.1, on the reverse strand, counting down.
ACACGTGGCCGAAGTCGAGCAGACCGGAGCGACCGCGCTGGTCGCCGACGTCGAACAGCTGGGCACCGCCGCGATCGCCGAGCTCATCCGCGGTCACGACGCCGCGGTGTGGTCGGCCGGAGCGGGCGGAGGGTTGCCGGAGCGCACGTACGCCGTCGATCGCGATGCCGCGATCCGGTCGATGGATGCCGCGGCATCCGCCGATGTGAAGCGCTACATCATGGTGTCGTGGCTCGGCTCGACCGCGGATCACGGTGTGCCGGAGAGCGATTCCTTCTTCGCGTACGCCGACGCGAAGTGGGCAGCAGACGAGCACCTGCGCGGCACCGACCTGGACGGCACGATCCTCGGCCCCGGCACGCTCACCTTTGACGAGCCCACCGGACTCATCGACCTCGAGGCACCCGACCGCGGCCGCGTGTCGCGCGCCGACGTCGCAGCGGTCATCGCCGCTGCTCTGGTCGAACCCCTCACCATCGGGCGCACCGTCCGCTTCGGAAACGGCACGGCCGACAGCGCCGAACCGATCTCCGTCGCCCTCGCGCGCTGACCGCCATGCGCCGGTGGATGCTGCTGGCCGTCGCGACGCTGATCTGCGGTGCGCTGGGCGGCGGCGCCGTGGGCGGCAGCGCGTCTTCGACGCACGCACCGTCCGTTCGACCCGTGAACGCCGCCCTCGCCGCGGCGCAGCCGGTCGTCAGCGGCCCGGCCGCCGAAGCGGCGCGTCTGGTCGGGGAGATGACCACGGCCGAACAGGCCGCGAGCATCGTGATGGGGCACATCCCTACCGTCGATCCTGCGGCCCTGGCCGACTACATGAGCGCGACGAGCATCGGCGGGTTCATCCTCATGGGAGCGAACGTGCCGGCCACCGAGGCCGGTCTGCGTGCCGTGACAGCAGCCCTCGCCTCCGAGGCGGACGTTCCCCCGCTGATCGCCATCGATCAGGAGGGCGGTGACGTCTCGCGCCTTCCCTGGGACGATGGCGCATCGTCCAGCACCCTCAAGTCGCGTCCGACCGCCGAGACCTCGGCGGCGTTCGCAGCGCGCGCCGCGCTGGTCGCCCGCGCCGGAGCGAGCGTGAACTTCGGCGTCATCGCCGACACCACCGGCGACGCGTCCTCGTTCATCTACCGACGCTCACTCGGCGCCGATCCCGCGTCGGCGGCCGATCGAGTCTCCGCCGCCGTCGCTGCCGAGGAGCCGATGGTAGCCTCTACGCTCAAGCACTTCCCGGGGCACGGTGCGGCTCCGGGCGATTCGCACCAGCTGATCCCGAGCACCGGGAAGTCGCTGGACGAGTGGCGTCGCACGGATGCCGTGCCGTTCGAAGCCGGCATCGACGCCGGCGCGCGGCTCCTCATGTTCGGGCACCTCTCCTACACAGCGGTCGATCAGAAGCCGGCTTCGCTCTCGCAGCGCTGGCACGAGATAGCCCGCGACGATCTCGGCTTCAACGGGGTGATCGTCACCGACGACCTCGGGATGCTGATCTCCACCGGCATCCCGGAATACGCGGACCCCGTCGCCAATGCCGTCGCAGCCGTCGCAGCGGGAAGCGACCTCGTGCTCATGGTGGCTCACTCCACGCCTCAGACCGCGGCACAGATCACTGGCGGGATCGCGGAAGCGGTCGAGCAGGGCTCACTCCCGGATGATCGGCTTCAGGATGCCGCGGAGCGCGTCATGACGCTCAGGCTCGAGCTTGCGGCATCCGCTGCCGTGTGGGCGCCCTGCGGCGACTGCGAACCGGTGTCCTGACCCCGATCCCCACCCAGCCACGCGTCGAGCATCCGCTCGCGGAGCGCCGTCCCGCGCTCTGCGAACTCGCGCTGGCGGCGCACGTACTCGCTCTTTCCTTCTGGCGTCTCGATGGGGACGGGCACGACGTCCCAGTCAGACAGGTCGTACGGCGCTGCTTCCATGTCGAGCAGCCGGATGTCGCCGGCGAGCTCGAACGCGTCCAGCAGCAGGTCACCGGGGATGAGCGGGCCGAGCTTCATCGCCCACTTGTACAGGTCCATGCCGGCGTGCAGACAGCCGGGCTGCTCGAGCGCCGGCTGATCCGCGCGGGTCAGCGGCGTGCGGTTGCGCGGCACGGCGTCCGGTGTGAAGAATCGGAACGCATCGAAATGCGTGCAGCGCAGATCGTGCGACTCGACGACGGCATCGGTGCCGGACTGGCCGAGGCGGAGCGGAGCGGGATGCCGGTGCTCATCCTCGCGGTAGACCATCGCCCATTCGTGCAGGCCGAAGCACCCGAACTGGCCGGGGCGTGCGGCGGTGCGGCGCAGCATCCGCTCGATCAGATCGGCGAGCGGCGCCTTCTCGCGCGCGAACGCCTCGGCGTCCGGGGCGACGGAATCACGGTCGGCCCCTATCGCGTACCAGCGCCAGCCCCCTCGCTCCGGAGCATCCAGAAGCTCGACGCCCGCGCCCGGATGCCAGCGCCGCAGCTGCGACGGCGAATACGAGTAATAAGTGAACAGGAAATCCCAGACCGGGTGCTTCTCGCCACGCGCGGCCCGAGCGCGGTGGGCAGCGGTGAGCGCGTCGGCGCGCTCCTGGTGGGCGCGCTCGCGCTCTGACCAGGTCGATCGATCAAGGCTCGTCATTCCAGCTCGTCACTTCACGTCTGTCGATGCAGGATGCCGACGTCGGTGAGCCGCTCGCGGAGACCTGCGCCGTCGGAGGCCGCGACCCACGGTGCTGTGTCCTCCGAGTGGTCATCCGAGGTCGCGCGTCCACCGGCGAGCATCGCCTCGGTGGTGGAGAGCTGCCTGATCGCGACGCCGGCGACGGAGGCAGGGTGGTCGATCATGAACTCGGTGTAGATCGCCTCGTCGTGCTGGCCGTCGTCGCCGATGAGCAGCCACTTCACCCGGGGGAACTCCTCGGCGAGGCGGCGCAGGTTGGTGAGCTTGTGCTCGCGTCCGCTCCGGAACCAGCGCTCGTGCGTCGGACCCCAATCGGTGAGCAGCATCGATCCCAGTGGGAACAGGTGCCTGCCCATGAACCGGCTGAGCGTCGGAGCGACGTTCCAGGCCCCGGTGGACAGGTAGATCATCGGAGCGCCCGGATGCTGTCTCATCAGCTGCTCGAGCAGCACCGCCATGCCGGGCACGGGGATGCGGGCGTGCTCGTCGACCACGAAGGAGTTCCAGGCGGCGATGAACGGGCGGGGGAGCGCGGTGACCATCACGGTGTCGTCGACGTCCGACAGCACGCCGAACTCGACGTCGTCTGCGACGATGAACGCCGTCGCCTCGACGGGCTCCTGCCCTTCGACGGACATCGTGAAGCGCTGCCACCCGGCTGCGAGCTCGGCGTCGATGACGGTGTCCACCACGCCGCCTCGATCCGCGATCACCTCGTGGGTGCGCCCGGCGATCACGATGGTGACCTTGGCGAAGCCCACAGGGATGCCGACGAAGCTTCGCCATCCGCGCACCGACTCGTACTCGCCATCCGCTCCGCGGCGCCGCGGCGGCACGATCAGCACCCGGCCGAGCACGCGGACCCAGCCCGTGCCCCCGTAGCCGGCGAACGGCAGGACCGTGGCGGTGCGTCCTCGGCGGCGCGCGCGGCTCTCCCGCCACACGTGCAGGCGGTGCTCGAGGCGCGCGAACCAGTGGATCCGGGGCTTCTTGGCGGTGTCTTCAGACATCGCCTTCAGTCTTTCATGTCGGAGGTGGGAGTCTCGTCGGTCTCGGCCGCGCGCATGTGGCGCGCTTCCCACTTCTCGAGCAGCTTCTTTCCGAGGAGCACCAGCAGGGCGAACACCACGATCACGCCGACGAACACGTAGCCCGCGAAGTGCACGCGGTCGACGAGTTCGCGGAAACCGCCGGCAGCGAGAGACGTGACGCTCACGTAGGCGGCGGCCCACAGGAGGCACGCCGGCGCCGTCCAGGCGAGGAAGCGGCGGTAGGAGTAGCTGCTCATGCCCACGGTGAGGGGGACGAGCGAGTGGAGCACCGGCAGGAAGCGGGAGAGGAAGATCGCGAGCCCGCCGCGGCGCTCCAGGTACAGTTCGGCACGCGTCCAGTTCGCCTCGCCGATCCTCCGGCCGGCCCAGGACCGGCGGATACGAGGGCCGAGCCAACGGCCGAGCCAGAATCCGATGCTCTCGCCGATCAGTGCGCCGACGACCACGGCGACGACCATAGCGATGGCTTCGACCGGACCGTCGACGCCCATGGACGCGATGATGACGATCGTGTCGCCGGGGACGATGAGGCCGATGAGGATGCTGGTCTCGAGCATGACGGCGAGCCCGGCGATGAGAGTGCGGGCGATCGGATCCACCGCCTGCACGGCGTCCAGGATCCACAGCAGGAAGTCGTCCACGCAGACGAGAATACGCACCCTACGCTGAGATCGTGCTCCGTGAACGGTTCGACCTGCAGCAGCGCTTCCGCGCGCTCGCGGCCGAGCATGCGAACGTTTTCTGGTTGGATGCCGGTGCCGGAGCCGCGGAGGGGTGGAGCTTTCTCGGTACGGGGCTTCCGGATGCCGGGGGACCGGGGCATGTGCGGCTCGATGTCACGGTTGCCTCTGATGACGGACCACCGTTCCGCAACGGCTGGATCGGCTGGCTCGACTATGAGTCGGGGGCGCAGCGGGCCGGGGCACCCGCTGCTGCGTCAGAGGGCGGGCCGGCATGGCTCCGCGTCACCTCGGCCGTCGCCGTGGATCACTCCAGCGGTGCCGTGTGGCAGTTGCAGGATGCGGAGTCCGAGTGGCTTCGACTCCCCGGGTCGGTGAGCGAGCGAAGCGAGACGAAACGCGTTGAGCGAGCGGAGCGAGTCGAAACGTTCACGCCGACCGCAACGGCATCCGCCCGTCACACGCCGGACGAGTACGCGGACCTGATCGAACGCTGCCGGCACGCCATCCGCGCCGGCGACGCATACCAACTGTGTCTGACGACGCGATTCGATGTACCGGGCGCCCACGACCCCGTCGACGCGTACATCCGCCTGCGCGAAACGACACCTGCACACCATGGCGGCTTCGTGCGGATCGGAGGACGGGCGCTGCTGAGCGCGAGCCCGGAGACGTTCCTCCACGCCTCGGGCGGAGTGATCCGCACTCGTCCCATCAAGGGCACTCGTCCTCGGGGCGCAGATGCGGCATCGGACGCCGCGCTCGCGGCCGAACTCCTCGCGAGCCCCAAGGAGCGCGCAGAGAACGTCATGATCGTCGACCTCATGCGCAACGACCTGTCGCAGGTGTGCCGGCCGGGATCCATCCATGTCGACGCGCTCTGGGCGGTCGAGTCCTATCCCGCGGTCCACCAGCTCGTGAGCACGGTGAGAGGGGTGGCCGTCGAGGGTCTCACGACGGAGGCGCTGTGGGATGCCGCCTTCCCCGCAGGCAGCATGACAGGAGCGCCGAAGCTGTCGGCCATGACGCTGCTGCACGCCTTCGAGGCCGGCGGGCCGAGGGGGATCTACAGCGGTTGCTTCGGCTACGTCGGCGCCGACGGCGCCGTGGATCTGGCGATGGTGATCCGCAGCATCGTTGTCGACGACGCCCATGCTGTCGTCGGCGCCGGCGGCGGCATCACCTGGGGATCGATCGCGGCCGATGAGATCGACGAGGTCGCGACCAAGGCCAGGGCGCCCCTCGCGGCGCTGGGTGCGGAGCTTCCGGAGGCCTGGCGCCGCAGGCGATCCGATATCCTGGAAGTTCCTGACTTTCCCTGAGATTGGCCATTCGTTGTCTGAATTCTCCGCTGCCTCCGCCGAGCCCGTCGACGAGTCGTCGACGCCGCACGCCATCCAAGCCAAGTGGCAGAAGTACTGGGCCGACAATGACACCTTCCTCGCGGGGGGAGCGGACGACCGTCGACCGCGCAAGTTCGTGCTGGCGATGTTCCCGTACCCGTCCGGCGACCTGCACATGGGCCACGCCGAGAACTACCTGTACTCCGACATCGTGGCGCGCTTCTGGCGTCACCGCGGCCACAACGTCCTGAACCCGATCGGGTGGGACTCGTTCGGTCTGCCGGCCGAGAACGCGGCCATCCGCCGTGGCGCCGACCCGCGCGAGTGGACCTACCAGAACATCGATCAGCAGAAGACGGGCTTCAAAGCGTACGGCGTCTCGTTCGACTGGACGCGTGAGCTGCACACGTCCGACCCCGAGTACTACCGGTGGAACCAGTGGCTCTTCCTGCAGCTGCACGATCGAGGGCTCGCCTACCGCAAGAAGAGTCCGGTCAACTGGTGCCCCAACGACCAGACGGTGCTCGCGAACGAGCAGGTCGTCGACGGGCGCTGCGAGCGCTGCGGCGCCGAGGTCATCAAGAAGAAGCTGACCCAGTGGTACTTCAAGATCACGGAGTACGCCGACCGTCTGCTCGATGACCTCAATCAGCTCGAGGGTCGCTGGCCGCACAAGGTGCTGCAGATGCAGCGCAACTGGATCGGCCGTTCGATCGGCGCCGACGTGGACTTCCGCATCGAAGGCCGCGACGAGCCGGTGACCGTTTTCACGACGAGGCCCGACACGCTGCACGGCGCGACGTTCTTCGTCGTCGCCCCCGATGCAGACCTGGCTTCAGAACTCGTGGCCGACGCGTCCGATGAGGTGCAGGAGCGTTTCCGGAGCTACCTCGCCGACGTCCAGAAGACCACCGACATCGACCGGCAGTCGACTGATCGCCCGAAGACCGGCGTATTCCTGGAGCGCTTCGCAGTCAACCCGGTCAACGGCGAGAAGCTGCCGATCTGGGCTGCCGACTACGTGCTCGCCGACTACGGCCACGGCGCCGTCATGGCGGTGCCGGCGCACGACCAGCGCGACCTCGACTTCGCGCGCGCCTTCGACCTGCCGGTCAAGGTCGTCGTCGACACGACTGCTCCCATCACCGGCGCGATGCCCGTGATCGACGTCGACGAGGACGGCGTGCCGATCGAGCCCGCTGAGGCTCTCGACGAGCAGCACCCGGCATCCACCGGTGTCGCCCTGTCCGGCGAGGGCCGGATGATCAACTCCGGCGATCTGAACGGCCTGTCCAAGCGCAACGCCATCGCGCGCGCCATCGAGCAGCTCACCGCTGCAGGCACCGGCCGCGCGGCGAAGAACTACCGTCTGCGCGACTGGCTGATCTCGCGTCAGCGCTTCTGGGGCACGCCGATCCCGATGCTGCACCATGAGGACGGCGCCGTGACCCCCGTCCCCGCCGACCAGCTGCCCGTGAAGCTGCCGAGCGTCGAGGGACTGGACCTGTCGCCGAAGGGCTCATCGCCGCTCGGAGCAGCCGAGTCGTGGGTGCGCACCGTCGATCCGGCGTCCGGTGAGCCGGTGCTGCGCGACGCGGACACGATGGACACGTTCGTCGACAGCTCGTGGTACTTCCTGCGCTTCCTGTCTCCGAACAGCGAGGAGTTCGCGTTCGACCCGGCCGAGGCGTCGCGCTGGGCTCCCGTCGACAGCTACATCGGCGGCGTCGAGCACGCGATCCTGCACCTGCTTTACGCGCGATTCATCACGAAGGTGCTCTTCGACATGGGGCTGATCGACTTCACCGAGCCGTTCAGCAGCCTGATCAACCAGGGCATGGTGATCCTCGACGGCGCGAAGATGTCCAAGAGCAAGGGCAATCTCGTGCTGTTCCAGGAGGAACTCGACAAGTACGGCGCCGACGCGCTGCGTGTCGGACTCGCCTTCGCCGGCCCTGTGGAGGACGACAAGGACTGGGCGGACGTGTCGACCACTGGCGCGCAGAAGTTCCTCGCCCGCGCGCTGCGCCTGAGCCACGAGGTGTCCAGCCCGGTCGACGTGCTGTTCAAGGACGGCGATGCCGCGCTGCGCCGCGGCACGCACAAGCTGCTTGCCGAAGCGCCAGCGCTCGTAGAGCAGACGAAGTTCAACGTGCTCGTCGCACGCCTCATGGAACTGGTGAACCTCACGCGCAAGACCGTGGACACGGGCGCCGGCGCTGGAGACCCCGCCGTCCGGGAGGCCGTGGAGACCGTCGCCGTCATGCTCGACCTCATCGCCCCGCACACGGCGGAGGAGATGTGGGAGACGCTCGGTCACGAGCCGTCCGTCGGTCTGGTCACGTGGCGTCAGGCGGATCCAGCGCTGCTCGTCGAGGACACCATCACCGCTGTCGCACAGGTGAACGGCAAGGTGCGGGCACAGCTCGAGGTGCCGGCCAAGATCACCGCCGACGAGCTCGAGGCGCTGGCTCGCGCCGATGAGCGCGTCATCCGGTCGATCGGCGACAAGGAGATCGTCAAGGTGATCGTCCGCGCGCCGAAGCTGGTGAACTTCGCCGTCAAGGGCTGAGGGCCCTGCAGCGGAGCCGCTCTGCACATCCGGCACGAACCACGGGTTCTTCACCGAACCGGCTGTTCACGGCATCCGACGATTCCTGACCCGTCCTAGCGTTGCGGGGTGCCAGCGACTGAAACCGCGTCCGCTCCACGTGCGCGTCTGCGGCTGAGCATCGGCGCGGCCGTCGTGCTCGGCCTCGTCGTGCTGTCGGGTGCCGTGGGGCTCGGGATCATGCGCGGGCAGGCGCAGCCGACGCAGACCGTGCAGATCGACGCATCCGACGGCGAGGTCACCGCGGGCGGCGAGCTGTACGTGCACGTGCTCGGGCAGGTTTCGCATCCAGGATTGTACGTACTCGAGCCCGATGCCAGGGTCGTCGATGCGCTTGCAGCTGCCGGAGGCACGCTCGACGACGCCGATCTTCAGGCGGTGAACCTCGCGCGTCTGCTCAGCGACGGCGAACAGCTCGTCGTCCCGGTGGCCGGAGCAGTCGAGGACGGAGGCGGATCGGAACCCGTCGGCGATGGACTCATCGACCTCAACAATGCCGACCAGGCCGCGTTGGAGACGCTGCCGCGCATCGGGCCAGCCATAGCCCAGCGCATCATCGACTGGCGGGAGACGAACGGACGGTTCGGTTCCGTCGATGACCTGCTCGCCGTGCCGGGGATCGGCGAGAAGCTTCTGGCAGGCTTGCGCGATCTGGTGCGGGTGTGAACGGCGCGACGCGGGTGCGCGACCTGCGGCTGGTGCCGCTCGCCCTCTTCGTGTGGGGTGTCGCCCTGGTCTGCGTGTTCGTGCCGCAGGCGTCCTGGTGGTGCGCCGGTCTCGCGCTGGTCGGCGGGCTGTGGACGCTGTTTCTGATGTTCCGGCGGGGGCGAACGCGGGCACGCGGCGGCCTCGGGGCGGTCATCGTGCTGGGCATGGCCGCAGCCGCGATGACAGCGGGCTTCGCCGTGCCGCAGCGAGACGCTGCAGCAGAACTCGACGGACGCGTGATCGAGATGATCGGCGAGATCACCTCGTCGGCCTCGGTAGGCAGCGACGGCCGACTGTGGTTCGACGTGCAATCCGTCAGGGCGGGCGCGCTGGGGTCACCGGAGTCGCTCGCTGTGCCGATGCGGGTCGGGGTCGAACCGGAGCCGGGGTTCGACCTGGGAGCGGTCATCCGCGTCACCGGGGATGCGATGGCGACGGATGCGGGCGAGCGGGCTGCCGCGGTCGTGTTCGGGATGCGGGTGGAGATCCTGCAGCAGGCTCAGGGTGTCTTCGGCATCGCCGCGCGGGTGCGTGAGGACTTCGTGGAGCGCGCGACGCGGCTGCCCGAACCGGGCGCCGGCCTGTTGCCGGGGCTCGCCGTCGGCGACACGCGTGCGGTGTCGGAAGAGCTCGGCGCGGCGATGCTCACGAGCGGGCTGAGTCACCTCACCGCCGTCTCCGGGGCGAACTGCGCGATCGTCGTCGGTGCCGTGTTCTGGCTGGTGGGACTGTGCGGCGGCGGACGAGGATCGCGCGTCGTGCTCGCGCTGACTGCTCTGACCGCGTTCGTGGTGCTCGTGACACCGGAGCCGAGCGTGATCCGCGCTTCGGTGATGGCGGCTCTGGCGATGCTGACGCTGCTGTGCGGCAGACCGAGTGCCGGCATCAGCGTGCTGTGCCTTGCCGTGACAGGCATCCTCGTCTCGGATCCGTGGCTCGCGACGACGCCGGGCTTCGCGCTCTCCGCGGCAGCCACCGCTGCGCTCATCGTTCTCGCCCCGCCGCTCGCGCGCGGGATGTCGCGGTGGATGCCGCAGCCCCTCGCTCTCGCCGTCGGGATCCCCGTGGCGGCGCAGCTCGCATGCGGACCGATCATCGCCCTGTTCGCCGAGCAGCAATCGATCATCGGCATCCCGGCGAACATGCTCGCCGACCCCGCCGCTCCCATCGCGACCGTGGTCGGTCTGCTCGCCTGTCTCGCGGCGCCCATTCCTCCGCTCGCGGATCTGTTCGCGGCATCCGCCTGGCTCCCAGCGGCCTGGATCGCGACGACCGCGACCGTGTCGGCCGCCGTCCCCGGCGGTACCGCCCTCGTCGTCCCCGGTATCGGCGCTGCGCTCCTGGTGGCCGTGCTGAGCACGGCGATCGGCGTCGTGCTCGCCGGCCCCACCCCGTTCCAGGGGGCAGTCGGGCGCTGGTCGCGGCCGGCGTCGTTCGTCGTTCTCGTCATCGCCGGCGGACTGCTCGGTGCGCGGTTGCTGCTCACCGGGCCTCTGGTGGGAACCACGGTGCCGGATGACTGGTCGATCGCAGCGTGCGACGTCGGACAGGGGGATGGCCTCGTCGTGCGCTCGGAGGGTCGGATCGCGCTGATCGACACCGGCATGGAACCGGAGCCGATTCGATCGTGCCTCAGTGCGCTGGGAATCGAGCGCATCGACCTGCTGATCCTCACGCACTTCGACGCCGATCACGTCGGCGCCGCCGGGGCGCTCGTCGGGCGGGTCGACGCCGTGCTGCACGGCCCCGTCTCGGCACCGGATGAAACACGGCTGCTCGACGAGCTGCATCGCGGCGGGGCGGAGGTCATCGGCGCATCCACCGGCATGCAGGGGTCCCTCGGCAGAGCGCGATGGCGCGTGCTGTGGCCGAGACCGAACTCGGCCGCGCTCCCCGCCGGCAACGACGCCAGTGTCGTCGTGGAGTTCGACGGCGGGGGCGTGCCCCGATCGCTCTTCCTCGGCGATCTGTCCGCAGTTCCGCAGCGGATGCTGGCACAGCAGCTGCGCGGCGCTTACGCGGTGGTGAAGGTGGCGCACCACGGGAGTGCCGACCAGGACCCTGCCCTGTATGCGCAGATCCGAGCGCGCATCGCGATCTTCAGCGCCGGCATCGACAACGACTACGGTCACCCGCGGCAGGAGACGATCGCCCTGACAGAAGCCGCAGGAGCGTTGAGCCTGCGCACGGACCTGCAGGGACGCATCCTGATCGGGCTCGATGACGATGAGCTCGTCGTCTGGACCGAGCGTGCAGACGCCCCCGCCGAGACGGCCGATGTCGACGACCCCGAGTAGGCTCGTATCCATGGCCGCTCCTCGTACCTCATCCCGTGGCGGCGCCGCACGGGGAGGCGCCAAGGCCACCAAGATCCCGCAGGTGCCATGGCGAGAGCCGCGACCCGCTCCGATCGTGCTCGTCTCCGGCCCGGAGGAGGTCTGCGCTGAGCGCGCCATCGCCGGCATCCGCGACTATCTGCGGGCGGAGGACCCGGCACTCGAGGTCAGCGACGTGCGCGCCGACGACTACGCGCCGGGCACGCTGCTGGCGCTGACCTCGCCCTCGTTGTTCGGCGAGCCGCGCCTGGTGCGGGTGGCGGGCGTCGAGCGCTGCACGGATGCTTTCATCCAGGAGGCAGTGTCCTACCTCGATCATCCGCAGGAGGGCGCGACGGTCATCCTCCGCCACACCGGTGCGAGCGTCCGCGGCAAGAAGCTGCTCGACGCCCTCCGATCCGGAACAGGCGGTGGCATCGAGATCGCGTGCCCGACGATCAAGCGGGACGGCGACCGCGTGGACTTCGCCGCGGGGGAGTTCGCAGCCGCCCGTCGCCGCATCGCGCCGAACGCTCTCCGTGCCCTGGTCTCAGCATTCGCCGATGATCTCACCGAGCTCGCCGCCGCCTGCCAGCAGCTCATCCGCGATGTCGAGGGCGACATCTCCGAAGACACCGTCACGAAGTACTACGGCGGCCGGGTCGAGATCTCAGCTTTCGTCGTCGCGGACACGGCGATCGCCGGTCGTTACGGCGAGGCGCTCGTCGCTCTGCGGCACGCGCTCGACTCCGGTGCCGACCCCGTGCCCATGGTCGCGGCATTCGCGATGAAGCTGCGCACGATGGCGCGAGTCGCAGGGCAGCGCGAACCGAGCCGCAGTCTCGCGCAGCGCCTGGGCATGAAGGATTGGCAGGTCGACCGCGCGCGCCGCGATCTCAGCGGTTGGAACGAGCGGTCCCTCGGGCTCGCCATCCAGGCGACCGCCAGGGCGGACGCCGAGGTCAAGGGTGCCGCGCGTGATCCGATCTTCGCGCTCGAGCGCATGGTCACCGTGATCGCGACCCGCGCTCCCTTCGGGGAGTGACCTCCCGCACAGCATCCTGGGCCGACGGACCGCCGCTTAGGCTGGCGGTATGCGACTCCTTCTGATCCGGCACGGCCAGACCCCCAGCAACGTGATCGGAGCCCTCGACACCGCACGCCCTGGTGCGGGCCTCAGCGCCCTCGGTCAGGCACAGGCCGCGGCGATTCCGCGAGTCCTCGAGAGCGAGCGGATCGACGGGCTGTACGCCTCCGTGCTGACACGGACTCAGCTCACAGGTCGGCCTCTCGCCAGGGCCCGTGGCCTCGACATCCGAGTCCGCGAGGGGCTCGAGGAGATCTCGGCGGGCGACTTCGAGATGCGCAACGACGCGGAGGCCGTCCAGGCGTACGTCACGGCGGGGTGGAGTTGGATCCGGGGTGATCTCGCGCACGCGGTCTCCGGCGGCGAGACGGGGCACGATTTCTTCGCCCGCTACGACGCGGCGATCGCGGAGATCGCAGAGCAGCACGAGACGGCTGCTGTCGTCAGCCACGGTGCGGCGATCCGTGTCTGGGCGGCACGGACAGCCGCGAACGTCGATGATGAGACCGCCGCGCACCGGCGACTGCACAACACCGGCATGTGCGTTCTCGAGGGCGACCCGGACAGCGGCTGGGAGCTGCGCGAGTGGCGCGAAGACCCTCTCGGAGGCATCGACCTCGAAGACCAGCTCGCCCACGACGTCACCGGCGAGCCGGAAGAGGCCGAAGCGGTGATCGAGTCGCAGTCCTAGGAAACACTGGAGGCCCGCCCCGCGAACGGGACGGGCCTCCAGGGATGACTTCAGCTCAGAGAGCGGCGACCTGCTTGGCGATCGAGGACTTGCGGTTCGCAGCCTGGTTCTCGTGGATGACGCCCTTGCTGACGGCCTTGTCGAGCTTCTTCGAGGTGACCTTCAGCGAAGCCTCTGCGGCGGCCTTGTCGCCGTTGGCGATGGCCTCGCGAGTGCTGCGGACGAGGGTCTTGAGCTCGGACTTCACAGCCTTGTTGCGGATGCGAGCCTTCTCGTTGGTCTTGTTGCGCTTGATCTGCGACTTGATGTTTGCCACGCGTGGAAGCTTTCGTTCAGTGATGGATGGGAAGTGTCGTGGGCAGGAAGAGGGCTGCCGTCCGACGGTCGTGAGGGACGAACCCACACGCAAGCCAAGAATCGAGTCTACCAGGTCTGCGCGCGATCCATTGCGCGTCGCTCGCGCTGGGCGATTCGGATGCGGCAAGCTGGGCGTACCCGAGCGAAGGAGCTCCGAATGGCGGATGCGTCGACCCTGAGTCCCCGTGTGCCCCCTGGGGTGCGATGGTCAGCCGCCACGGCGGCGTTTCAGATCGAAGGCGCCCGCGCAGCGGATGGCCGCGGCCGCTCGATCTGGGACGACTTCGTCGAGACCGCAGGGCGGATCCGAGACGGTTCGACGGCCGAACCAGGGCCGGACAGCTATCACCGCAGCGACGAGGACATCGCCCTGCTGCGCGATCTCGGAGTCGATCGGTACCGGTTCTCGATCTCGTGGGTGCGGGTGCAGCCGGACGGCGTCGGACCGGCCTCCGCGCCCGGCCTCGCGTACTACGACCGCCTGGTCGACGGTCTGCTGGAGGCCGGGATCACGCCGTTCCCGACGCTCTACCACTGGGATCTGCCCGTCGACCTCGAGGTGCAGGGCGGTTGGCTCGTACGCGACACAGCCGAACGTTTCGCAGCCTACGTCGATGTCGTCGCAGCGAGCCTCGGCGATCGGGTGAAGAACTGGTACACGATCAACGAACCCGTCTCGACGACGCTGCAGGGCTACGCGATCGGAGCGCTCGCGCCGGGTCGGCAGCTGCTGTTCGACTCCCTCCCCACCGTGCACCACCAGCTGCTCGCACACGGCCGCGCCGTCGCCGCTCTCCGCGCACGAGGAGCCGAGTCAGTGGGCATCGTGAACAACCACACCGAGGTGCGCCCGGCATCGGAGTCGGACGCGGATCTCACGGCAGCGCACGTGTACGACCTCATCCACAACCGTCTGTTCGCAGATCCGGTTCTCACGGGGGAGTACCCCGATCTCTCAGCGCTCGGCGTCCGGATGCCGATCGGAGACGGCGATATGGACGCCATCGCCACGGCATCGGACTTCTACGGGGTGAACTACTACAACCCGACCACGATCGCCGCCGCACCCGAAGGGTCGCCGGTGCCGTTCGCACAGGTCGCGACGCCCGGACTCGAGCACACCGGCTTCGGCGAGCTGTGGCCGATCGCACCCGAGGGTCTCACCGCGTTCCTCGTCGACGCCGGACAGCGGTACGGCGATGCGTTGCCGCCGATCATCATCGGTGAGAACGGCGCCTCGTTCCCCGAACCCGATCAGGTCGACGGCCCGCTCGACGATGACCGGCGGATCGCCTATCTCGCCAGGCACATCGATGCCGTGGGGGATGCCGTCGCTCAGGGTGTCGACGTCGAGGAGTACACGGTGTGGAGCCTGCTCGACAACTTCGAATGGGCAGACGGCTTCACGCAGCGGTTCGGGCTCGTGCACGTCGATCACGCGAGCTCCCGACGCACGCCGAAAGCGTCGTTCGGCTGGTACCGCGACCTGATCGCGGGTGCCCGGTGAACGCCCTCGCGCCGCGCGGCGGACGCGTGGACGGACTCTGGCTGACGCTGTTCGGCGTGGCCTGGCTCGCCGTCTGGACGGTGCAGCTCACGCCGGTGCAGCTTCTGCTGCCTCTGCAGCTGGACACGCCTGGCGGGCCGAGTGACTGGATCACCGGAGTCATCTGGTCCGGACTCATCCTCTCGATCGGAGGCCTGGCCGGTGTGATCGCCGGCCCGCTGGCCGGGATGCTGTCCGACCGGACGACGTCGCGCTGGGGGAGGCGGCGCCCGTGGGCGATCGGGGGAACGATGCTGACCGCCGCCTCTCTTCTGCTGACCGGCGCGGCGAGTGACCCGGTTGGCGTCGGTGCAGCCTGGATCGGCGTGTCCGTCGGCATCGCCGTGCTCTCAGCGGCGTTGACGGCGATGATCGCCGATCAGGTGTTCGCGCAGCGCGGCACGGCATCTGCGCTGGTCAGTTCGGCGCAGGCCGTCGGCATCGTCGTAGGCGTCGGCGCCGTCGTTCTGCTCGGCCTCGGCATCGGCGCGAGCTATGTGGCGCTGGCGGGCTTCATCCTCGTCATCGGCGTCGGCACCGCGCTGATCCTGCCCGATCCGCAACCCGCAGTGCGGGTTGCGTCCGCCCACGCTGGCGCGGAGCGACCGACATGGCGACACCGGCTCGGCGCCCTGCAGGACAGGGACTTCGGATGGGTGCTCGCCAGCCGCCTGACGGTGAACCTCGGAAACGCCCTGGGAACGGCGCTGCTGTTGTTCTTCCTGCTCTACGGCGTCGGCTCTCCGGCCGAGAGCGCCGAGGACGACCTGCTGGTGCTCATCGTGATCTACACGATCTTCGTGGTGGTGGCATCCCTCATCGCCGGAGCGATCTCGGACCGCACGGGCAGACGCAAGTCCATCGTCATCATCGCCGCGCTCATCCAGGCGCTGTCGGCGGTCATGATCCTGGTGTCTCCCACGTTCATCGGCACCGCGATCGCCGCCGCCGTCATGGGCGTCGGGTACGGCGCCTACATGGCGGTGAGCCTGGCGTTCGCGACGGATCTGCTGCCGCGTCCTGAGCACCACGCCCGCGACCTGGGAGTCGTGAACGTCTCGGCGAGCCTCGGTCAGCTGCTCGGGCCGCTGCTCGGTGCGGGCCTTGTCGCACTCGTCGGCGGATTCTGGCTGCTGTTCCTGGCAGCCGGTGTGCTGTCGGTGCTCGGTGCGATCATGACGGTCGCGGTGCGTCCTGCACGGGCGCCTTCTGATCCAGCGTCGCGATCGCCACATCCAACAGAGCGTTGAACACGCGGGGCCGCATGGCCGTGACGAGGTGTGAGGTCCGTGGCACCACGATGAGCTCGGAGTGCGGGGCGAGCCGACGGAACAGGCGCTCCTGCATCCGCAGCTGATCGAACTGACCGTTGATCCACCACACCGGCATCGTCAGGCGCTCAAGGTCCGCGGCCAGGTCCAGTGCGCCCAGACTCCCGAGAGCGATGTCCTGGGCATCCAGCGCGTAACCGCCTGCCGCGAAGTCCGGCCGCGTCGCCTCGGGGATCGTCGCCCGGAGCACGCGGTTGGTGAGCCACATGCCACGGTCCGGCAGGGAGTCGAATGCACGCGCGAGCGTGCGATAGGTGGCAAGGCCCGCACCGCGGGGGAACGCCGTGCACGATGCGCCGATGAACGCGGACACCGGGGGAGCGGCCTCCGATCCGGCGTACGCCACAGACACCAGGCCGCCCATGGAGTGCCCTGCGAGCAGCACGGGGCCTCGCGTCGCGGCATCCCGCACCGCATCGTCGATGGTCGTGAACGCGCCGTCCAACGTGAAGGTCTCGGCCATGCGCGAGCCGTGTCCTGGCAGATCCACCGCTTCCGCAGAGATGTCCCGTTCGGCGAGGTGGGCGAGTTGCGAACGCCACATGGTGCGCGACGTGCGGATGCCGTGCACGAGGACGACCTGGACGTTCATGGTCACAGCATACGAAGAAGCGGGGCCGCAGGAAGAACCTGCGACCCCGCCTCTTCTGTCAGAAGTGCTTACTTCTCCCAGCCCACGTTCTCCACCGGCTGGACGCCGAAGCCGTCCAGGCCCACGTAGGGCTCAGGGGTGAGGTTCGCAAGACCGGTCTTGACTGCCGAGATCGACGGACCGTTGTAGAGCGGGATGAGGCCCCACTCCTGGAAGATCTCCGCCTCGAGCTTCATGGCCGCAGCCGTCTGCTCGTCAGCGGTCGGCAGGGACTCGACCTCATCGTGGATGCGCTGGTCGGTCTCCTCGTTCTGAACACCCGAGAGGTTCAGGCCCATGTCCATGCAGTACAGCTGGCAGAACCAGGCGGCACCGAACGGGTCGGACGAGGTGAAGCGCAGCGACGAGACGTCCCAGTTCTTCGAGGTGTAGTCGGCCGAGAAGTCGGTCGACGGGCGGATGTCGATCTGAAGGTCGATGCCGACCTCCTTCATCTGCGCCTGCAGAGCCTTCGCGAGCGCCTCAGCGGTCGCGTCGTCGCTCCACACGGGGTAGACGACGGAGAGCTTCTCGCCGTCCTTCTCGCGGACACCGTCCTCGCCCTCGGCCCAGCCGGCGTCATCGAGAAGCTTCTTGGCTGCGTCGGGGTCGTACTTCCAGCCGGCCTCTTCCAGCGCGTTGGAGTAACCGGGCTGGAACGGGAACAGCGTGAGGGACCCTGCGGGCTCCTCTTCATAGTCCAGACCGTTCCAGGCGATCTCCTTCTGCTGGTCGATGTTGATCGCCTTGAAGAACGCCTCGCGGACCTTGACGTCCGAGAACTGCGGCTTGTCGGCGTCGACCTGGATCAGCGTGTTCGCGGTCTGCGTGGCACGGTAGATCGTGATGTCATCCATGTCCTTGACCTGCTCGAGGCGGTCCTTGGTGTTGACACCGACCATGTCGATCTCGTCAGCCTTGAAGGCGTTGATGGAAGCAGCGGCGTCCATACCCTGGAAGGAGACCTTGTCGAGCAGCGGCTCGTTGCCCCACCACTCCTCGTTCGGGACGAACGAGATGTAGTCGGAGTTCGCGTCGAACTCGTCGACCTTGTACGGACCGGCGCCCCACTCGGGGTGCGGGTTGTCGATCATGGCCGTGTTGAAGGTCTCGGGGTCGGCCAGGGCGGGGTGGATGATGCCCGTGAGGAACGGCATCTCCGGCCATGCGAACTCGCCGTCGAACGTCACGATCGCCGTCTTGGCGGAGTCGCCCTGCTCGACCGAGGTGATGGCCTTGTAGCCGTCGGTCGCGTTCGGGTTGAACGCCTCGTCGGTGCCGTTGTTGGCCTTCCACGTGGCCTCGATGGCGGTCCAATCCATGTCGGTGCCATCGTTCCAGTGCGCCTCATCCGTGAAGGTGAAGGTGATCTGGGTGTTGCCGTCGACCGTGTCGATCTTCCACTCGTCGAGGTACGCGTCGTTCTTGTACGGCGTTCCATCGGCTTCCTGCAACAGGATCTGCGGGGTGTACCACGCCGCGACGCGGGCAGTGTCAGCAGAACCGTCTCCGTTGAACGCGTTCAGCTGCTCCGGGATCTCGTTGATCGGGAAGCGAACCTCTCCGCCCGTCTGGAGCGCGTCGCGCTCCTGCGGGTTGTAGTCCGCCGCCTTGGTCTCGACGGGCTCATTGCCGCTGTCACCGTTGTCGTCTCCGGTGCCAGCTGCACAGCCCGCGAGGGCAAGTGCGAGGGCTCCGCTGAACGCGATCGCCCCCATCAGCTTGTGCTGCTTCATGGTGCTCCTTTCGCCTTTCGGCGTGTCATAAGGCGAGAATAGTTCGCACGGTCGCCGAAATGGCCTGCGCAGAGTGAATCGCGCCTAACTGTTATCGGACGGTGACCGAGCGTTACTGGCCGTTAACAATCTCAGTGCGCGACGGGCTCGGCCTGCATCGTGTCGGCGTTGAAGATCAGTCGCTCGCGGCTGCGTTCGATGTCGGGATCGGGCACCGGGATGGCCGAAAGCAGGGCCTGGGTGTACGGATGCTTCGGATTCTCGAAGATCTCGTCCACATCGCCGTGCTCGACGAAGTCGCCCAGGTACATGACTGCGACGCGATCGGCGATGTGCCGGATCACGGACAGATCGTGCGCGACGAACAGGTAGGAAAGGCCCAGCTTGACCTTCAGCTCGTCGAGAAGGTTGATCACGCCGGCCTGGATCGACACATCGAGAGCAGAGACCGGCTCGTCGAGCACGATGATCTTCGGGTTGGTCGACAGGGCGCGGGCGATGCCGATGCGCTGGCGCTGACCACCGGAGAACGCACCGGGGAAGCGATCGATGTGCGCCGGGTTGAGGCCGACGATGTCCATCAGCTCCTTGACGCGGCGGTGGACCTCGTCCTTCGGCGTGCCGATGGCGCGCAGCGGCTCGGCGATCACATCGGCGACGGTCATACGAGGGTCGAGGGCGCCCATCGGGTCCTGGAACACGATCTGGATGTCGCGTCGCACCTGTCGCTCGATCTTCCGGCTGGTGATGTCGTTCACGCTGGTGCCGTTGATGATGATGTCGCCGTCGTTCTGCTTGACCAGATCCATGATCTGCAGCAGGGTCGTGGTCTTGCCCGAACCGGACTCCCCGACGATCGCCATCGTCTCGCCTTCGCGGACATCGAAAGTGACGTTCTTGACAGCGTGGACCTCGCCCACCTTGCGCTTGAGGAACGCGCCCTTGAGAAGCGGGAACGACTTGTTCAGGTTGCGCACGTCGAGGGTGACCGGACGCTGCTCGCGCGGCGTGCGGGTCAGAGCGCTCTCGGGTGCCTCGCGGACCGGGTACACCGGCAGACCGCCGATGATGCCGCCGTCGGTGATCTCGTCTGCACGGATGCACGCCACCTGGTGTGCGGCGCCTGTGCCGGTGGCGACCTCGACGAGGTCGGGCTCGCGGGTTCGGCACGCGTCGATCGCGATCGGGCAGCGGTCGGCGAACGGGCAGGCGTCGGGGAGATTGATCAGCAGGGGAGGGTTGCCCTTGATCGGGACCAGCGGCTCCTTCTCGACCGTGTCGACGCGAGGGATGGCGCCGAGCAGACCGATCGAGTACGGCATCCGCGTGTGATGGAACAGCTCGCCGACCGGCGCGTGCTCGATCGGCTTGCCCGCGTACATCACCATGACGTCGTCCGCCATGCGCGCCACCACGCCCATGTCGTGGGTGATCATGATGGTCGCGGCGCCCGTCTCCTGCTGCGCCTTCTCGATCAGATCGAGGATCTGCGCCTGGATGGTGACGTCGAGAGCCGTGGTCGGCTCGTCGGCGATGATGAGCTTCGGATTGTTCGCCATCGCGATGGCGATGACCACGCGCTGGCGCATACCGCCGGAGAACTCGTGCGGGAAGCCCTTCATGCGCTTCTCCGGCTGCGGGATGCCGACGAGCGTCAGCAGCTCGATCGAGCGATCCCAGGCCTGCTTCTTGGTGAGGCCGCGGTGCACGGTGAGCGCCTCGATCAGCTGATCGCCGATCGTGAACACCGGGGTGAGCGAGGTCAGCGGGTCCTGGAAGATCATCGCGAGGCCGTTGCCGCGGATGACCGACATCTGCTTGTCCGACTTGCCCAGGAGCTCCTGGCCGTCGTAGATGATCGAGCCTGTGACCTTGGCGTTCTCATCGAGGAGGCCCATGATCGCGAGCGAGGTCACGGACTTTCCGGATCCGGACTCGCCGACGATGCCGAGGGTCTTTCCCTCTTCGAGGTCGAACGAGACGCCGCGGACGGCATCCACTCGTCCTGCTTCCGAGGCGAAGCTGACCTTGAGATCGCGAACCGAGATGATGGCGCTCATGCGCGGCCTCCTGCAGCAGAGGTGGGATCGAGGGCGTCGCGCAGACCGTCGGACACGAGTGCCATCGAGACGGTGAGCAGCGTCAGCGCCGCAGCGGGGAAGTAGAAGAGCCAGGGTGCGCTCGTGATGGTGTTCGCGCCGGAGCCGATCAGCGAGCCGAGCGACACATCGGGGATCTTCACACCGAAGCCGATGAACGACAGCCCCGTCTCGGCCATCACGGCCCCGACGATGCCGAGCGTGAAGTTGATGACCAGCAGAGAGCCGATGTTCGGGATCAGGTGGCGGAGCACGATCTTGAAGCCTCCCACGCCCATGTAGCGCGAAGCGTGCACGTACTCGCGCTCGCGCAGGGAGAGCGCGGTGGTCCACACGACGCGGGCCGGGAAGTACCAGCCCGTCACGAAGATCATGATCAGTGCGATCACTCGCCAGTCACCACCGGAGCGGTTGGAGAGCAGCGAGAGGATGAGGAAGCTGGGGACCACCATCATGAAGTGGATCACCAGGAGGGTGATCTTCTCGGTGCGGCCGCCGAAGTACGCGGCGGCCGTGCCGATGATCGCCGAGAGGATCGTCGTTCCCAGCGAGACCGAGACGGCGATCATGAGCGAGCGCTGCAGGCCGATGGCGACCTGGGCGAACGTGTCGTTGCCCGAGGCCGTCGTGCCGAACCAGTGCTCCGCCGACGGCGGACTTCCCAGGTTCAGGAAGTCGAGCTCGATGTGGTCGTACTTCGCGATGAGCGGTCCGACGATCGCGAAGACCACGAGCAGCAGGAAGATGATGATGCCGCCGACGGCGGGCTTGTTGCGCATGAAGCGCCGGGTGTACAGCGTCCACTTCGACAGCGGCTTGCCGCCCGAGGTCTTCTCGGGCGCGGGGTCTGCGACGGTGACGGTGGGGTCGATCATCTCACTCATGCTCAGCTCACCCTCACTCGCGGGTCGAGGACCACGACGATGATGTCGGAAAGGATCGCGCCGATGGCGACCATGACGGCGCTGAACGCGGCGACAGCCACCACACCGTTGATATCGCTCTTGACGATCGTCTCGATGAAGTACTTGCCCATGCCGTTCCAGGCGAAGATCGTCTCGGTCAGGATCGCGCCGGTGAAGATTCCGGGGATGCTGAACGCGACCTGGGTCGCCACCGGGATGAGCGACGTGCGCAGCGCGTGCTTGCGGATGGCCTGCTGCTTGGTCAGGCCCTTCGCGCGTGCGGTGCGCACGTAGTCGGCGTTGATGTTGTCCAGCAGCAGGGTGCGCTGCAGGAAGTGCGTGCCGGCGTAGCCGGTGATCACCAGCGCGATGGTCGGCAGCGTGACGTGCTGAAGCTTGTCTATGAGGACCGGGAAGAAGCCCTCCACCCCCTTGCTCGAGGAGCCGGTGACGAAGAAGATGCGCGCGTCGAACAGATCGTTGATCGCGATCGCCAGCAGAACGAGGCCGAGGGCCGCGACGATGACGTTGATGTTCATCGTGATGATCGAGGTCGCCTGGCCGATGCGGTCGGCGAGCTTGTACTGGCGGGATGCGGTGTAGACGCCGAGCGCGATGCCGAGCACGGTCATGATCACCGTGGCGCCGAGCACGAGCTCTGCGCTGACCCACATGCGGTAGCCGATCTGCTCGTTGATCGAGCCGCCGGTGGGGCTCACGCCCCAGTCCCAGCGGAAGAGGATGGAGCTGAACCAGTTCCACCATCGCTCCCAGATCGGGACGGTGTCACTGAGGTTGCGTGGCTTCAGGAGGTTGACGATCTGCTCTTCGCTGAGCGGAGGGCGTCGACCGACGAAGTTGTTCCGGGGGTTGAGGAAGCCCCAAGCCAGGAAGAACGTGATGTTGGTCGCCACCACGATCATCAGCAGCCAGCCGAGGAATCGGCGCAGGAGATACTTGATCAAGGGTGATGTCTTTCTCTTTGCAGGCGCGCTCGGGATCGGCCGACGCAACGCTGAGTCGGATGTATTCAAACACCTCAGACTCGATTGTGCGAATGATCCTGCCGGCGACTGGCACGGAGTCGGGTTGCAACTGACACTCGGTTTCGCCGATCTGTGCAGGGCAACCTCGCGAGACTATCACCGGTTTTCCACGAATCGAGCATCAGGGTCCCCTGACCGTAGACTGCAGGAGACATGTCTCCACGCGCTCTCACTCCGCTCTCGCCTGCCGCGACGCCGCCGGCTCAGATTCGGAATTTCTGCATCATCGCCCACATCGATCACGGCAAGTCGACCCTCGCGGACCGCATGCTTCAGATCACCGGGGTGGTGTCCGACCGCGACATGCGCGCCCAGTACCTCGACCGGATGGACATCGAGCGCGAGCGCGGCATCACGATCAAGAGCCAGGCCGTTCGGATGCCGTGGGCAGCCGATGGCGAGACGTTCGCGCTGAACATGATCGACACACCCGGCCACGTCGACTTCACCTACGAGGTCTCGCGCTCTCTCGCCGCCTGCGAGGGAGCGATCCTCCTGGTGGACGCGGCGCAGGGGATCGAGGCGCAGACGCTCGCGAACCTCTACCTCGCACTCGAGAACGACCTCCACATCATCCCGGTGCTGAACAAGATCGACCTCCCTGCCGCCGACCCCGACCGTTTCGCCAAGGAGCTCGCAGACCTCATCGGCGGCAAGCCGGAGGACGTGCTCCGCGTGTCGGGCAAGACCGGCGTCGGCGTCGAGGAACTGCTCGACCGCATCATCCAGGACATCCCGGCACCGGTGGGGGACGCCGATGCTCCGGCGCGTGCGATGATCTTCGACTCGGTCTACGACGCGTACCGCGGTGTTGTGACCTACGTGCGCATGATCGACGGCAACCTCTCGCCGCGAGAGCGCATCCAGATGATGTCGACCCACGCGAACCACGAGCTTCTGGAGATCGGGGTGTCCAGCCCTGAGCCGATCCCGTCGAAGGGACTCGGCGTCGGCGAGGTGGGCTATCTCATCACCGGTGTGAAGGACGTCCGCCAGTCGAAGGTCGGCGACACCGTGACGACGAGCCGCGACGGCGCGACTGAGGCACTTGCCGGCTACACGGACCCGAAGCCCATGGTGTTCTCGGGCATCTATCCGATCGACGGCAGCGACTACGCGGAGCTGCGCGAGGCGCTCGACAAGCTGAAGCTGTCCGACGCCTCGCTGCAGTACGAGCCGGAGACCTCGGTGGCGCTCGGCTTCGGCTTCCGCTGCGGGTTCCTGGGACTGCTGCACCTCGAGATCATCACCGAGCGGCTCAGCCGCGAGTTCGGCCTCGACCTCATCACCACCGCGCCGAGCGTGATCTACGAGGTCACGACCGACACGGGTGAGGCCGTCACCGTCACGAACCCGAGCGAGTACCCGGACGGGCGAGTCGCTTCGGTCTCGGAGCCGATGGTGAAGACCGCGATCCTGCTGCCCAAGGACTATGTCGGCACCGTGATGGAACTGTGCCAGTCGCGTCGCGGGTCGCTGCTCGGGATGGAGTACTTCTCCGAGGAGCGCGTCGAGCTGCGGTACATGATGCCTCTGGGCGAGATCGTGTTCGACTTCTTCGACCACCTGAAGTCCAAGACGCAGGGCTACGCGAGCCTCGACTACGAGCCCGCGGGTCAGCAGGCTGCTGATCTGGTGAAGGTGGACGTCCTGCTGCAGGGCGACAAGGTCGACGCGTTCAGCGCGATCGTGCACCGCGACAAGGCCTACGCGTACGGCACTCTGATGACCGAGCGGCTGCGCAAGCTCATCCCTCGGCAGAACTTCGAGGTGCCGATCCAGGCCGCCATCGGCGCTCGGATCATCGCCCGCGAGACCATCCGCGCGCTCCGCAAGGACGTGCTCGCCAAGTGCTACGGCGGTGACATCAGCCGTAAGCGGAAGCTCCTCGAGAAGCAGAAGGAGGGCAAGAAGCGGATGAAGATGGTCGGTCGCGTCGAGGTCCCTCAGGAGGCGTTCATCGCAGCGCTCTCGGGCGACGTCGACGGCAAGGACAAGAAGTAGGGCGCGCCCCGTCCGGGGCGGCGTTCAGGTAACGCAAGTAGTCTGGATCTCATGCGGCGCGGGACTTTCCGAGACGACACGGTCGACTATGCGGCCGTCGGGGCAACGCATGCCCCTGACCTGATGCAGTATCCGCCGGAGCGCAGCATCCCGGCCGAGGAGACCTGGCGACTGGGCAGCGGCGAGGAGCGATTCCGCACCGCCGGCGACGCCCTCCTGTCGTGGACGGCGCAGCGTGCGGCGGGCCTGTCGGTCGAAGACGTGCGACCCGCGTCGGGTCCGGCCTACTCCGGTGTCGACTTCGACGCCGAGGGGAATCCGATCGCCCCCAGCAGGCGCGAAGTCGAACAGCGCTTCGACGCCGAGGGCACACCGTTCGCCGGCCCTGGCATGACCCTGCATCTGCGCGGCAGGATCTCCGGAATGCGCGCCGACGCGGAGCTGCGGGTGATCTCGGTCACGGAGGAAGCACGACGCATCGGCCTCGTGCTCGGAACCGTCGGCGGTTCGGTCGTGAGCGGCGAAGAGCTGTTCGACATCGCGTGGCATGAGGACACGGACGAGGTCTGGTTCACCGTTCGCGCCTTCGACGCGCCGAACTCCGTGACATACCGATTCCTGCCCTGGCTCATCAAGCGGCGCCGCAAGGAGCTGTTCGCACGCTATCTGCGTGCGATCTCTCCGCTGTACGCGACTCCGCTCTGATGGCCGGACCACTTCCGATCGGGGATCCGGCGCCGGTCGACGGCCGACTTCCGGTGGACCTCCCCGTCGACGCGAGCGTGCCGTTCTCGGCTTACCTGCATGTGCCGTTCTGCCGGGTCCGCTGCGGATACTGCGACTTCAACACCTACACGTCCAGTGAGCTGCGAGGAGCTCGGCAGGACGATTACGCGGATACTCTCGCAGCCGAGATCGAGCTCGCACATCGGGTGCTCGGGGAGGCCGGTGCGCTGCGCCCCATGGACACGGTGTTCTTCGGCGGCGGGACGCCGACTCTTCTGCCCCCGGGGGACCTCGCTCGGATGCTTGATGCCGCAGTCTCGGCGTTCGGCATCGCCCAGGGCGCAGAGGTGACGGTCGAGGCGAATCCCGACACGGTGACGCCGGCAGTCGCCAGGACGCTGGCGGATGCCGGTGTCACGCGGCTCTCGGTCGGGATGCAGTCGGCCGTGCCGCACGTGCTCGCCGCGCTCGACCGCACTCACCAGCCGGGCAACGTGCGCACGGCGGTGGATGCCGCGAAGGATGCTGGTCTCGCCGTCAGCGTGGACCTCATCTACGGGGCGCCCGGCGAGTCGCTCGCTGACTGGGAGGCGTCGTTGGATGCCGCGACCGGGCTCGAGTCCGATCACATCTCGGCGTACGCGCTCATCATCGAGGACGGCACCAAGCTCGCCAGGCAGATCCGCCGCGGCGAGGTGCCGGCGCCGGACGACGATCTGCAGGCGGACATGTACGAGCTGGCCGACGAGCGGCTGGCAGCCGCCGGGTTCGACTGGTACGAGGTCAGCAACTGGGCGCGCACCGTCGACCAGCGCTCGCGCCACAACCTGGCGTACTGGCGGGGGAGCGACTGGTGGGGCTTCGGTCCTGGTGCCCACAGCCACGTCGCAGGACTCCGCTGGTGGAACGTCAAGCACCCCGCGGCATATGCTCAGCGGCTCGCGGCATCCGAATCACCTGCGGCGGGCACGGAGCGGCCCGACGCCGAGTCGCACCTGCTGGAGCGCGTGCTGCTGGAGACACGACTCTCGGACGGCATGGCGATCGTCGATCTCCCGGAGGCGAATCGCACACGCGTGGCCGGCCTCATCGCCGACGGTCTCGTGGATGCGGGCGCGGCCATCTCGGGCCGGATCCGGTTGACCCTGAAGGGGCGGCTTCTCGCCGACGCCGTCGTCCGTGAGCTCACCGATTAGGTCAGCGAGTAGAATTGGCACTCGAAAGCTTCGAGTGCCAGCAGAGAGGAGTGCATGATGGTCAGCGAACGTGGGCTTCAAGTGCTCCGCGCGATCGTGCAGGACTACGTCGAGACGCACGAGCCCGTCGGCAGCAAGTCGATCGTCGACAGGCACTCCTTCGGCGTCTCGGCCGCGACCATCCGCAATGACATGGCGCTCCTCGAGGACGAGGAGCTCATCACGGCGCCGCACACGTCATCCGGTCGTGTGCCGACGGACAAGGGCTATCGCGTCTTCGTCAACCATCTCGCGCAGCTGCGGCCGCTCTCCGGCGCGCAGCGCAGTGCGATCGAGTCCTTCCTCGCCGATCCAGCCGATCTCGACGACCTCATGGTGCGAACCGTCCGGGTGCTCACACAGCTGACGGGGCAGGTCGCGCTCGCCCAGTACCCGTCGTTCGCGAGGGCGAACCTCACGCACATCGAACTCGTCCAGCTCGCCCCGAACCGCGTTCTCGTCGTGCTCGTCACCGACGCCGGCGGAGTCTCCCAGCGGATCGCCGTCCTGCCCGTCGACATCGACGACACGGATGTCGCCCTGCTCCGAGCCCGGCTGTCGGCGCTTCTGACCGGACAGACGGTTCGCGAGGCGACCGATCGGGTGCAGGCGCTCCTCGACGGGCCGGATGGCACAGCCACAGACAAGGCGATCCGACAGCTCGCCGGCATCATCGGCGAGGAGCTCGCCGAGTTCCGGCAGGAGCGTCTGGTGATGGCGGGCGCTGCGACTCTCGCCCGCCGGGAGCAGGACTTCCGCGGCAGCATCCATCCTCTGCTCGAGGCGATCGAGGAACAGGTGACGCTGCTGCGTCTCATGAGCGAGATGGTGACGGACGAACACGGACTGGCGGCCAGCATCGGCGCCGAGAACGAGGCGTTCGGCCTGCCGGAGGCATCCATCGTCGCCAGCAACTACCTGGCCCCAGGCGGCACCGCACGCGTCGGCGTGATGGGGCCGACGCGCATGGACTACCCGAGCAATCTCGCGGCAGCGCGGGCAGTGGCCCGCTACCTGTCACGACTGCTCGACGAAGACGAGGCGAGCCGCTGACCGGCTCCCGACAGAAGCACGCACACGCAGGAAGGTGATTGTGGCGGACCACTATGAGGTCCTCGGAGTGTCACGTGACGCATCGACGGACGAGATCAAGAAGGCGTACCGCAAGCTCGCACGCCAACTCCACCCCGATGTGAACCCGGGCGAGGACGCGGCCGAACGGTTCAAGCTCGTGACGCACGCCTATGACGTGCTCAGCGACGACGATTCCCGTCGTCGCTACGACATGGGCGGTGGAGACGGCGCAGCCGGCGGCGACTTCGGAGGATTCGGTGGCTTCGGCGACATCTTCGAGACGTTCTTCGGAGCCGCCCAAGGCGGCGGCCGCGGTGGTCGTCCGCGTTCGCGCAGAGAACGAGGACAGGACGCCCTGGTCCGCGTCACACTGGACCTGGGCGACGTCGTCTTCGGCGCCCACCGCGACATCGAGGTCGACACAGCTGTGCTGTGTCAGACGTGTCAGGGATCGTGCACGCAGCCGGGCACTCAGCCGGTGACGTGCGACATCTGCGGCGGCACAGGGCACGTGCAGCGTCAGGTTCGCAGCCTTCTCGGCAACGTCGTGACCTCGCAGCCGTGCGGCAGCTGCCAGGGCTACGGCACGGTCATCCCGCACCCCTGCGGCACATGCAACGGCCAGGGCCGGGTGCGCTCGCGCCGCACCGTCTCGCTCGACATCCCCGCGGGCGTCGAGACCGGACTCCGTCTGCAGCTGCCCGGATCGGGCGAGGTCGGTCAGGCCGGCGGCCCGAACGGCGACCTCTACGTCGAGGTGACGGTCTCACCGCATGCGGCGTTCAGCCGTGACGGCGACGACCTGCTCGCGACGCTCGAGGTGTCGATGGCTGATGCGATCCTCGGCACCGAGACGGCGATCGACGGACTGGACGGCAAGGTCGATCTGGAGATCCGACCCGGCGTGCAGTCCGGGGACGTGCTGACGATCAAGGGCCGCGGCATCACGCCGCTGCGCGGGAATCAGCGCGGAGACCTGCGGGTCGGGGTGCAGGTCGTCACGCCGACGAAGCTCGATTCGGCGCAGCGCGCGCTCATCGAGGACTTCGCAAAGAAGCAGAAGGCGCCCGATCCGCAGCTCGCCCAGTTCCAGCAGGGACTGTTCTCGAAGCTGCGCGATCGCTTCAAGCACTGACCGTCTCGCACTGACCGTCCCGGCCGATCGGAGTTCCTGTGGCACTGCACTTCCTCGTCGAGAGCTGCTCTGACGCCGCGGTCGGCGACATCGTCGAACTCGTCGGCGCCGAGGCGAAGCACGCGGCGGTGGTGCGACGTGTGCGCGTGGGGGAGTCCGTCACGCTCGGCGACGGTCGCGGCGTCTGGCTCGAGGGCGAGGTGCGGGATGCATCCCCGTCCCGCGTCGAGGTCGCGATCACGTCGCGCTCCGCGGCGGATGAGCCGGCTGTTCGGCTCGTCCTCGTCCAGGCGCTCGCGAAGGGCGAACGCGACGAGCTCGCCGTGCAGGCGGCGTGCGAGCTCGGGGTCGACGAGATCGTGCCGTGGCAGGCGTCCAGGAGCGTGTCTCGCTGGGAGGGTCCCAAGGCAGTCAAAGGCCGGGAACGCTGGGCGACTATCGTGCGGGAGGCGGCGAAGCAGGCGCACCGCACCTGGGTCCCCTCCGTCTCAGAGCCCGTGTCGACGGCGCAGCTGATCGCCCGTGCCGGCGACCAGCGGATGCTGGTGCTCGACCCCTCCGCGACGAATCGGCTGTCGGCGGTCACGGCCCAGGGCGATGCGGCACAGGACGATGCAGCACAGGACTTCCTGCTCATCGTGGGTCCGGAGGGCGGCATCAGTCCCGAGGAGCTCGTCAAGTTCGAGGAGGCGGGCGCCGAGCGGGTCCGGCTCGGCGACACCGTGCTGCGCACCTCGACTGCCGGTCCCGCAGCCATCGCCGTTCTCTCCGTGGCCCTCGGCCGCTGGTAGCGCGTTCGAGCGGATCCCCCGGCCGGGGCTGCACACGCTCGCCTAGAATGAGAGCATGACCGAACCCTCGATCTTCACTCGTATCCGCAACGGCGAGATCCCCGGTGAGATCGTGATCGACACCGGGACGGTCTTCGCGATCCGCGACATCGATCCGCAGGCTCCGCTGCACATGCTCGTCATCCCCAAGACCGAGCAGTACCGCGACGTCACGGAGCTCGCCGCCGGCGATCCTGGGCTGCTGGCCGAGATGGTGGCCGTCGCGAAGCAGATCGCCGATGAGCACGCGAACGGCGAGTATCGTCTGATCTTCAACAACGGACCCAGCGTCGCGCAGTCCGTCTTCCACGTGCACGCCCATGTGCTCGGCAATCTCGAGGAGAACAAGCTAGTTGGCTTCTGACGATTCGAACACCCCTTCCGCGACGGAGCGCATCTACGTCGACGGCATCGCCATGGTGCAGCTGCTCGGTCCGCAGGATCGACTGCTCCGCATGCTCGAGAAGCAGCATCCGGACGTGCAGGTCCTCGTGCGGGGGAACGAGATCACGCTGACCGGCGAGCCGGCGCTCGTCGCCGACGCGAAGGCGCTCGTCGACGAACTCATCACGATCACCCGCGAAGGCGCCGACCTCGTGCCCTCCGATGTCGAGACGTCGGCCCGGATGCTCCGTCACGAGGGCGGCCCCCGCCCGAGCGAGGTCCTCGGCGAGGCGATCCTGTCGACCCGTGGCAAGGTGATCCGCCCCAAGACCGCAGGCCAGAAGGAGTACGTCGACGCGATCGAGGAGAACACGATCGTCTTCGGCATCGGCCCCGCCGGCACCGGGAAGACGTACCTGGCTATGGCGAAGGCCGTCCAGGCGCTGCAGCGCAAAGAGGTCAACCGCATCATCCTCACGCGCCCCGCCGTCGAGGCCGGAGAACGACTGGGGTTCCTGCCGGGGACGCTCACGGACAAGATCGACCCGTATCTGCGACCGCTGTACGACGCGCTCAACGAGATGATGGACCCCGACATCGTCCCACGTCTGATGGCGACCGGCACCATCGAGGTCGCCCCGCTGGCCTACATGCGCGGGCGAACGCTGAACGACTCGTTCGTCGTGCTCGACGAGGCGCAGAACACCACGCCTGAGCAGATGAAGATGTTCCTGACACGTCTCGGCTTCGGCACGAAGATGGTCGTGACCGGCGACATCACGCAGGTCGATCTGCCGCAGGGCGCATCCGGCCTCCGGCTCGTGACTCGCGTGCTGAATGACATCGACGACATCCACTTCACGCGTCTCACCAGCGATGATGTCGTGCGCCACTCTCTCGTCGGCCGGATCGTCGACGCCTACAGCGAGTACGACGAGCAGCGCACCGCCGCACGCCACGAACGCGAGCAGGCGGCCGAGTTCGCGAATCGCGCCGAGCGGCGCGCAGGCCAGCGACCAGGTCCCCGCGATCGCATGCCCAGACGAGGACACTCATCATGATCGAGATCAACAACGAGTCCGCCATCGCCGTCGACGAGACGGTGCTCCAGCGTCTCACCGACTTCAACCTCGCTCAGCTGCACGTCAGTCCGGATGCCGAGGTCGCGATCGTCCTCGTCGACGAGGGCGCCATGGAGGCGCTGCACGTGCAGTGGATGGACGAACCGGGTCCGACGGACGTGCTCAGCTTCCCGATGGACGAGCTGCGTCCAGGCACCGAAGACCGCCCGACCGCTCCTGGACTGCTGGGCGACATCGTGCTGTGCCCGCAGGTGGCCGAGACGCAGGCGCAGGCCGCCGGACACTCGCTCATGGACGAGCTCATCCTTCTCACGACCCACGGGCTGCTGCACCTGCTCGGCTTCGATCACGTCGAACCCGAAGAGGAGCGTGAGATGTTCGGATTGCAGAAGGAGCTGATCGGCGGCTTCGCTCGCGCTGAACGCGACCGATGACCGAGATCCTCCTGCTGATCGTCGCCGTCCTGCTGGTGGCCTTCGGTGGCCTCATGGCTGCCATCGACGCCGCGTACAGCGTGACCTCGCGCGCCGACCTCGCCGACATGGCCCTCGACGGCCGCAACGCCACAGCACTCGGCCGCATCGCCGACGACCTGGACGCTCACGTCAACGCGGTGTCGTTCATCCGCGTCCTCGTCGAGGTGACGGCCGCCGTGCTCGTGACGGTCGCCTTCACGCTGCTGTTCGAGAACATCTGGTGGGCGATGCTCGCCGCGGCCGTCCTCATGACCGGCATCACGTTCGTGCTCGTCGGTGCCAGTCCGCGGGCATTCGGCCGACAGCGCTCCGAGAGCATGATCCGCGGCACGGCATCCGTCGTCCGCGGATTGCGGATCATCCTCGGCCCTCTCGCGCAGGGCCTCGTCGTGCTCGGAAACAAGGTCACCCCGGGAACGGGTCGCAGTTCGTTCACCAGCGAGGACCAGCTCCTCAGCATGGTGGACGAGGCGGCATCCAACGACCTGATCGAAGAGGACGACCGCGATCTCATCCACTCGGTGTTCGATTTCACCGACCAGTTCGTACGCGCCGTCATGGTGCCCCGCACGGAGATGGTGACGGTGGATGCCGAGGCCACGACGGATCAGGCGATGGCCCTCTTCCTGGGACGCGGCGTCTCACGCGTGCCCGTCGTCGACGACGAGGCGGATGACGTCGTCGGCGTGCTGTATCTGAAGGACCTCGTCCAGTTCGCGTACCGCGACGAGCTCGCGTGGCGGACGGCATCCATCCGTCCGATCGCGCGACCCGCCACGTTCGTCCCCGAATCGATGCGCGCCGAGACTCTGCTGCAGCAGATGAAGCGGGACGCCGTGCACGTCTGCCTCGTCATCGACGAGCACGGCGGGATCTCGGGTCTGGTGACGCTGGAGGATCTGATCGAGGAGCTCGTCGGAGAGATCTCGGACGAGTACGACCACGCCGCAGCCGAGGTCGTCGAACTGGGGGAGGGCCGCTATCGCGTCAGCGCCCGGCTGTCGCTCGACGACGTCGGCGACCTGTTCGGCATCGTGCTCGAGGATGAGGACGTCGACTCGATCGGCGGCCTCCTCGGCAAGGCCGTCGACCAGATCCCGCAGCCGGGCGTCACGGCGACGATCGACGGGCTCGTCCTCACCGGCGGGGCTTCCCGCGGTCGAGGCAGAGGAATCGCGACCGTGTTCGTCGAACGCGCGGCAGCACCAGAGGAGACCGAAGATGACTGAGACCTTCCGCAGCGGATTCGCGACGTTCGTCGGGCGCCCCAACGTCGGCAAGTCCACGCTGACGAACGCCCTCGTCGGCGAGAAGATCGCCATCACGAGCGAGAAGCCGCAGACGACCAGGCGTGCGATCCGCGGCATCCTGAATCGCCCAGCAGGGCAACTCGTCATCGTCGACACCCCCGGCATCCACAAGCCGCGCACACTGCTCGGCGAGCGCCTCAACGACCTCGTCGAGCAGGTGCTCGGCGACGTCGACGTGATCGGGTTCTGCGTCCCCGCGACCGAGAAGATCGGACCGGGCGACCGGCGCATCGCCGCGTCCCTGGACGGCTACGGGCGGGCGAAGAAGATCGCGATCGTCACGAAGACCGACATCGCCGAGCGCGACCAGATCACCGAGCGGCTGATCGAGGTCGATGCGCTGCGCGAGGACTGGGCCGCCGTCATCCCGCTGTCGGCGCTCACCCGTGAGCAGCTCGACGTCCTGACCGACGAGATGCTGACCCTCATGCCCGAGGGCCCTGCGCTGTATCCGGACGGCGTCGTCACCGACGAGTCGGTCGAGGATCGTATCGCCGAGATGATCCGCGAAGCAGCCCTCGACGGCGTGCGCGACGAGCTGCCGCACTCGATCGCCGTGGTCGTCGACGACGTGTCTGCGCGCGAGGACAGCGACCTCACCGATGTGCACGCGTCGATCGTCGTCGAACGCGACAGTCAGAAGGCGATCATCATCGGACGTAAGGGCTCCCGACTGGCCGACGTCGGAAAGCGGGCACGCGTCGGCATCGAGGAGCTGCTGGGAACCCGCGTCTTCCTCGGGCTGCACGTGAAGGTCGCGAAGGAATGGCAGCGCGATCCCAAGCAGCTCGGCCGTCTCGGGTTCTGAGCCGGAGCCGATCATGGCGAAGCACTGGATCGCGACGTCCTGGGGAAGCCCCGACGATTGGGAGTTCGTGGACTACGAGCCGGCGGCACCCGGGTCGGGTGAGATAACGATCCGGGTCCACGCAGCCGGTGTGAATCCAGCGGATGCGAAGCACGTCGCCGCCCCGCGCGGCGGAGTCGAGCTGCCTGTCCCGATCGGGTACGAGGTGTCCGGCATCGTCAGCGCGGTCGGACCGGATACGGAGATCGGCTCAGGAGCCGTTCGGGTCGGCGATGAGGTGCTGGCGTTCCGCATCCGTGGAGGTTATGCCGACGAGGTGACCATCCCGGCCGAGAAGGCGTTCCACAAGCCGGCCGGCCTGACGCATCCCGAGGCGGCCAACCTGCTGCTCGCCGGCACCACGGCCGCACAGATGCTGGCGGTCACCCGCGCCGCCCCCGGTGAGACGATCCTGCTCCACGGCGCCTCGGGTGCCGTTGGCGTCAGCGTCCTGCAGCAGGCGGCGCTGCGCGGTATCCGCGTCATCGGCACGGCGAGCGAGGCCCGATCGGGCGAGGTTCGTCGGTACGGCGGCATCCCGGTCGTCTACGGCGACGGCCTGGTGGACCGGGTGCGCGCGCTCACGGACGAACCGATCGCCGCGGCACTCGACGCGGTCGGCACCGACGAGGCGGTGGACGTCTCGCTGGAGCTCGTGGACGACCGAACGCGCATCGTGACGATCGCCGCAGCAGGCAGGGCGCGAGCGGAAGGGTTCGAATGGATCGTCGGGTCGCAGCCGGAGAGCACGCGGTTCCGAGACGCGGCACGTGCGGGGCTCATCGACCTCGCTGCGCGCGGCCTGCTGGTCGTACCGTTGGCACGGACCTACCCCCTCGAACAGGCGCCTGAAGCCCTGGCGTTCCTCGCAACGGGGCATCCCGGCGGCAAGATCGCGCTCGTTCCCTGATCCGGCTCAGCGCCTGATCCGGCTCAGCCACTGATCTCGTGCAACGCGGAGCGGAAGACCACCACATCCGCCCCGTAGTCCTCAGCCGCAGCGGACTGCAGCGTGCCGTCATCCCAGACGACATCCACCCACAGCCGGCCATTCTCGGGGAACGAGCCCAGATACTGGCTGCCGTCGTCGCCGAGCACCGCGGGCAGACCGTCCTGGATGGCGATCAACTCGGATTCGGGGATCGCACCCGGCTCTCCGCCCACCGGATCGTCCGAAGCGATCGGGTCGTACAGCGCGAGGAGCAGCGGAGGCTGCGTCATCGTGAAGGTGCGGCCGTCGTAGGTGCCGGTGACGGCGTATGCGCCCCACCGGACGTCGCCGCTGCTCTCGCTGCCGTCGACGCCGTCCCAGGACCAGCCGACGATCGGCACACCGGAGCACTGCGGGGGATAGGACTCGGCCACAGCGCCCAGGCACAGCTCGATCGTTCCGGCGACGTCCATCACCGTCCCGGTGCCGCGCACCTCGCCCACTGGCGGCGCCGGCACGGCCGTCGCCAAGGCCGGCTCGGACGTGCTGTCGCTGGTCGGCGGCGCCTCGCCCGGCCCGCTCGCGCAGGCGCTCAGAGCGAGCAATCCGACAAGGGATGCGGCGGCCACGACAGCGTGAATGCGCATTCTGCTCATACTGAACAGTGTCCGTCGACGGCGAAGTGTCTCAACTCCGTGTGCGCGGTGCGATCCGATCCTGTTACGATCAGTCCATGCCATTCGGCGGACTGCTTCTTCTTAGCTGCCGCGACGAGTCCTCAAACTAGGGCCTTCCTCGTCGCGGCGCTTGTGCTGGCCCGTCCATCTTGACGAAGAGAAGAAGCCCATCATGCAGAACTCCCAGCGCCCGTCCGCAATGCCGATCCACAAGTACCGGCCGTTCCACGAGCAGATCACCGTCGACCTCCCCGACCGCACCTGGCCGGCAGGCCGCATCACCGAGGCGCCCCGCTGGTGCGCTGTCGACCTGCGCGACGGCAACCAGGCCCTCATCGACCCGATGTCCCCCGAGCGCAAGCGCGTCATGTTCGAGCTGCTCGTCAGCATGGGCTACAAGGAGATCGAGGTCGGTTTCCCGTCCGCCAGCCAGACCGACTTCGACTTCGTGCGCCAGCTGATCGAAGAGAACCTCATCCCGGACGACGTCACCATTCAGGTGCTGACGCAGGCGCGCGAGCACCTTATCGAGCGCACCTACGAAGCGATCGCGGGTGCCAAGCAGGCCATCGTGCACCTGTACAACTCGACCAGCATCCTGCAGCGCGATGTCGTGTTCCGCACCGACAAGCAGGGCATCATCGACATCGCGCTCGAGGGCGCTCGGCTGTGCAAGCAGTACGAGAAGACCGTCCCGGACACCGAGGTGTACTACGAGTACTCGCCCGAGTCCTACACCGGGACCGAGCTGGAGTTCGCGCTCGACATCTGCAACCAGGTGATCGAGGTGTTCCAGCCGACGCCCGACCGCAAGGTCATCATCAACCTGCCTGCGACGGTCGAGATGGCATCGCCGAACGTGTACGCCGACTCGATCGAGTGGATGAGCCGTCACCTGGCGCATCGCGAGAACATCATCCTGTCGCTGCACCCGCACAACGACCGCGGCACGGCCGTGGCGGCTGCGGAGCTCGGCTACCTGGCTGGGGCCGACCGCATCGAGGGATGCCTGTTCGGCAACGGCGAGCGCACCGGCAACGTCGACCTGGTCGCCCTGGGCATCAACATGTTCACCCAGGGCATCGACCCGCAGATCGACTTCAGCGACATCGATCAGGTCAAGCGCACGGTCGAGTACTGCAACCAGCTCCCCGTCCCTGAGCGCAGCCCGTGGGCCGGCGACCTGGTGTTCACCGCGTTCAGCGGATCGCATCAGGACGCCATCAAGAAGGGCTTCGAGGCCATGGATGCCCGCGCGGAGGCCGAGGGCAAGACCGTCGACGAGATCGAGTGGGCGGTTCCCTACCTGCCGGTCGACCCGAAGGACCTGGGCCGCTCGTACGAGGCCGTCATCCGCGTGAACTCGCAGTCGGGCAAGGGCGGTGTCGCGTACCTGCTGAAGACGGACCACGCGATCGACCTGCCCCGCAAGCTCCAGATCGAATTCTCGGGCGTCGTGCAGTCGAAGACCGACAGCGAAGGCGGAGAGGTCACGAGCGATCAGATCTGGTCGATCTTCCACGACGAGTACCTGCCTGCCGACGACGTCGACGCCAAGTGGGGACGGTTCGAGCTGCTGGCCACGCAGACGCGCAGCGACATGTCGGGCGAGGTCGTGCTCGATGCGGTGGTGCGCGACGGCGACTCGCGTCACGAGGTGACAGCTCAGGGCAACGGCCCGGTGGCGGCGTTCGTCGAGGTGCTGCGCAGCCAGGGCTTCGACATCACGGTGTACGACTACGTCGAGCACGCGCTCAGCGCGGGCGGCGACGCGCAGGCAGCGGCCTACGTCGAACTGCAGGTCGACGACCAGCGGCTGTGGGGCGTCGGCATCGACGGCGACATCTCGACCGCGAGTCTCAAGGCGATCGTGTCGGGCGTGAACCGCGCCATCCGCACCCGGGAGCAGCAGCTCGCGGCCGTGTGAGAGCCGGTTCGCCGCGGCGCGAGGGATAATCGAAGGGTGCCCACCTATCGAGACGAAGCGGTGATCCTGCGCACCCACAAGCTCGGTGAGGCGGATCGCATCGTGACCATGCTCTCGCGCCGCAACGGCAAGATCCGTGCGGTGGCGAAGGGGGTGCGGCGCACATCGTCGAAGTTCGGCTCCCGGCTCGAGCCGTTCATGGTGGCGGACGTGCAGTTGTACCAGGGGCGTTCGCTCGACATCGTTCAACAGGCGGAATCGCTCGGCGCCTACGGCAGTGAGATCGCCGCTCACTACGACCGGTTCACGTCGGCGAGTGCCATGGTCGAGACGGCGGATCGCCTGAACGACGCCGAGGCGACGCCAGAGCAGTACCTGCTGCTCGTCGGCGGTCTGCGCGCGCTGTCGCGGGGCGAGCACGCTGCGCGCAGCATCCTGGATTCCTACCTGCTGCGGGTCATGGCGCTGTCGGGCTGGGCGCCGTCCCTCGACGACTGCGCTCGATGCGCGGCACCAGGGCCGCACAAGAACTTCGTCGTGCAGCTCGGCGGTCTCGTGTGCGTGAACTGCGCGCCTGCCGGCAGCCCCAGGGTGGCTGAGCCGACGCTCGATCTGCTGCGTTCGCTGATCCGCGGCGAATGGGATGCCGTGGATGCCGCCTCCGAGTCGGACACGGCGGCCGCGTCAGGACTCATCTCGGCGTACACGCAGTTCCATCTGGAGCGCGGCATCCGATCCCTCGCACACGTCTCCGGCCCTGATCGAGAGGGAGTCCGTTGACCCCGAAGCCCTATACCCACAAGGATGCCGTCGCCTATCGTCCGCTGGACTGGACTGGCCTCTACCCGCCGACATTCCCCAAGGTGCCGGAGCATGTCGCGATCGTCATGGACGGCAACGGGCGCTGGGCGAACCGCCGAGGGCTCACGCGCATCCAGGGACACAAGGCGGGCGAAGAGGTGCTGCTCGACGTGGTCGCCGGCGCCATCCAAGCCGGCGTCAAGCATCTGTCTGTGTACGCGTTCTCGACCGAGAACTGGGCGCGCTCGCCCGAAGAGGTCCGCTTCCTCATGGGCTACAACCGCGACGTGCTGCATCGCCGCCGCGATCAGCTCAACGAGTGGGGGGTGCGCGTGCGGTGGGCCGGACGCAAGCCGCGACTGTGGGGCTCCGTCATCAAGGAGCTGCAGTACGCCGAGAAGCTCACCGCGGGCAACGACGTCCTGACGCTGACCATGTGCGTGAACTACGGCGGCCGGGTCGAGCTCGTCGATGCCGTGCGCTCCCTTGCCGGTGAGGTCGCCGCCGGGAGGCTGAAGCCCAACGCGATCAGCGAGAAGATGATCCGCCGGAACCTCTACGTGCCAGACATGCCAGACGTCGACCTGTTCCTGCGCTCGTCGGGGGAGCAGCGCACCTCGAACTTCCTGCTGTGGCAGTCCGCGTACGCCGAGATGGTGTTCCTCGACACCCTGTGGCCTGACTTCTCACGTGAGGAGCTCTGGCGCGCGATCGAGATCTATCTGTCGCGCGATCGCCGCTTCGGCGGCGCCGTGGATGCCCCGGACTCGGCCTGATTCTTCAACCAGCGCCTCGTCTCGCGCGGATGCCGCATCCGGACGATGGTGAGGTGCGGGAACTCGGCTTCGATCGTCGGCATCCGCTCGTCCCACTTGCGGCGCGTCTTCGTCTGCCACTGGAGGATGGTCTCCTCCTGATCCTTCGCGAACCATTTCCAGATCGGCTTCTCGACGTTGCCGTTGTACATCTCGGTGCGCAGGATGCTGCGGCTGAACGTGCGGCGCAGCAGTCGCGTCCGCACGACCGGCCACGGGTAGTCCAGCCAGATCGCGAGTTGCGCCCGCGGCGTCATGATCTCGTCGGTGCCCTTGCTGGTGTACTGCCATTCGGTGACCCAGCGGTCCGTGGCGGCGAAGGCGCGCACGTCGTCGAGGAACTCGGGGCGCGGCGTCCAGTTCGGGCCGTGGTGCAGGGCGTCGATCTCGTGATGGACGAGATCCCACTGCTCGGCGACGCGCCGCGCGAGGGTGGTCTTGCCCGAGCCGGTGACCCCGGCGATCAGCACCCGCTGGGGCCGGAACGGCAGCGGATCGACGGCACTGAGCATCCGAAGATGCTATCAACGGAATACGTCGCACCCCGGCGAGCGTTGCACCCTGTGTGAGCGAACCTATTTCCATCGACATCTGGTCCGACATCGCCTGCCCGTGGTGCTACATCGGCAAGCGCAATCTTGAAGCCGGCCTCGCGGCCACAGCATCCGATGATGACGCCCCGAAGGTCAACATCACGTTCCACTCCTTCGAGCTCTCGCCCGATACTCCGGTCGACTTCCATGGTGATGAGGTCGACTTCCTCGCCGGGCACAAGGGCATGCCCCGCGAGCAGGTCACCGAGATGCTCGACAACGTCACGAACGTGGCGAAGAACGCAGGTCTCGAGTACCGCTTCGACCTGCTCCAGCACACCAACACGGTGAAGGCTCACGAGCTCCTCCACCACGCCAAGGCCGAAGGGCTGCAGCACGAGATGGAGGAGCGGCTGATGTCCGCCTATTTCACCGAGGGCAAGCACGTCGGCCGCGTCGACGACCTCGTCGAGCTCGCCGCCGAGGTCGGCCTGGATGCCGATGCCACCCGCGATGCGCTCAACGCGGAGAAGTACCTGCCAGACGTCCGCCAGGATCAGGCGCAGGCTCGCGCCTACGGCATCCAAGGTGTGCCGTTCTTCGTCGTCGACGGTCAGTACGGCATTTCCGGAGCCCAGCCGCCGGAGGCGTTCGCGAACGTGCTCCGCGACCTGTGGGCAAAGCGGGGCGAGTCCGAGTCGGCAGAAGCTGTGTCAGCGGAGGCGTAACTCCTGCCGCAGGGCCCGCGCGGCTGAAGCGCAGGAAACCTAGCGGACCAGGGCGCCCTCGATCGCCTCGACGATCTCGGGGGCGTCCGGCTTCTGCTTCGGGCGGAAGCGCTTGACCGAACCGTCGGGCAGCACGAGGAACTTCTCGAAGTTCCACTCCACACGACCGGCCTTGCCGTGCCCGTCAGTCGTCTGCTTGAGCTGCTTGTACAGTTCGACGGCGTTGCGGCCGTTCACGCGGACCTTGTCGTTGATCGGGAACGTCACGCCGTAGGTCGTGGAGCAGAACTCCTGGATCTGCTCCATCGATCCGGGCTCCTGACCCATGAACTGGTTGCACGGGAATCCGACGACGCTGAACCCGCGATCGCCGTACGTGCGCTGCAGTTGCTCGAGTTGCTCGTACTGGGGCGTGAGGCCGCACTTGGAGGCCACGTTGACCACGAGTACGACGTCCGCGCCGAGGTCATCCAGGGTCTTGTCAGATCCGTCAGCATCCGTGAAGGGGATCTGGCGTACGTTGCGCTCGGAAACAGGGGATTCGGTCATATCCACAGACTACGTCCGCCATGCGGCGCCGGGCGCCGTGAGGATGGGAGAATGGTATGGACATGACTATTGCCGCAGCCCCCGCCCGCGCCTTGCAGATCGGCCCGATCGAACTCGACGTGCCGGTCGTCCTCGCACCCATGGCGGGCATCACGAACACGGCGTTCCGTCGATTGTGCCGCGAATACGGCGCGGGTCTGTACGTCAGCGAGATGATCACCTCGCGCGCACTCGTCGAGCGCAACGAGACGACCATGCGCCTGATCCGCCACCACGAGTCAGAGACTCCTCGCTCGATCCAGCTCTACGGCGTCGACCCGAAGACCATCGCCGAGGCCGTCCGCATCATCGTCGCCGAAGACCACGCCGACCACATCGACCTGAATTTCGGCTGCCCCGTCCCCAAGGTCACCCGCAAGGGCGGGGGAGCAGCCCTGCCGTGGAAGACGAGCCTCTTCGCGGACATCGTCGACCAGGCGGTCAAGGCCGCGGGCCCTCTGCCGTTGACCGTGAAGATGCGCAAGGGCATCGACCCCGATCACCTCACCTTCCTCGACGCCGGTCGTGCCGCTGAAGATGCCGGCGCCGCCGCTGTCGCGCTGCACGCCAGAACCGCGAGCGAGTTCTACTCCGGCCACGCCGACTGGAACGCCATCGGCGAGCTCAAGCAGGCCGTCACCAGCATCCCCGTGCTCGGCAACGGCGACATCTGGTCGGCCGACGACGCGGTGCGGATGATGGACGAGACCGACTGCGACGGCGTCGTCGTCGGCCGTGGATGCCTCGGCCGCCCCTGGCTCTTCGGCGACCTGGCTACGGCCTTCGGCGCCGAGGCCCGCCCCGTCGACGCGACCCTGGGGTTCGTCGCCGATGCGTTCCGCCGGCACGCCGAGCTGCTCGTCGACTTCTTCGACGACGAAGACCACGGATGCCGCGACATCCGCAAGCACGTCGCCTGGTACTTCAAGGGCTACCCGGTCGGCAGCGACATCCGCACCGGGCTCGCGACGGCGCAGAGCCTCGCGCACATCGATGAGCTGCTCGGTCAGCTCGACCGCGATGCGCCCTACCCCGGCGCTGACGCCGAGGGTCAGCGCGGCCGCGCCGGCAGACCGAAGCGTCCTTCGCTGCCGGACAAGTGGCTGGAATCGCGTGACGTGGCCGCGGACATCGGGGAGATGCTGCGAGGAGCGGAGATCGAGAACAGTGGCGGCTGACGTGCGCGCGGACGGCTACGAGCCCCGCGACGCCGACCGATACTTCACCCAGACCCACCGTTCCGAACGCGACGACTTCGCGCGCGACCGCGCCAGAGTGCTGCATTCGGCTGCGCTGCGTCGCCTCGCGGCGAAGACCCAGGTGCTCAGCCCCGCCAGCACTGCGGACTTCGCCCGCAACCGCCTGACGCACTCGCTCGAGGTCGCCCAGGTCGGGCGTGAGCTCGCGGTCGCGCTCGGCGTCTCCGCCGACGTCGTGGACACGGCGTGCCTCAGCCACGATCTCGGCCACCCGCCGTTCGGCCATAACGGCGAACGTGCCCTGAACGAGTGGGCCGAGCCGATCGGGGGGTTCGAGGGCAACGCGCAGTCGCTGCGCATCCTCACGCGTCTCGAGGCGAAGGTCCTCGACGACGACGGTCACTCCGTCGGACTCAACCTCACGCGCGCCAGCCTCGATGCCACGTGCAAGTATCCGTGGACGGTCGACAGCCCGGTGCCAGACCCAGGTGGCCGCCTGAAGTTCGGCGTCTACCCGGAGGACGAAGCGGTGTTCCGCTGGATGCGCGAAGGAGCCCCTGGCCGCCTGCGCTGCATCGAGGCGGAGATCATGGATCTCTCGGATGACATCGGCTACTCGGTGCACGACTTCGAGGACGCCATCGTCAACGGCTACCTCGACGTCGCCCAGCTGTCCGATCCGGCAGAGCATCATGCGCTGGTGAATCGCATCCAGCAGTGGGTCGGCTACGACTTCACCCGCGAAGAGCTGGCCGACGCGCTGTACCGCCTGACCCGCCAGCCGATGTGGCTGAAGTCGTTCGATCGCTCGCGGCAGGATCTCGCGCGCCTGAAGAACCTCACGAGCGACCTCATCGGGCGCTTCGCCCGCGCCGCCGTCACCGCGACTCGCGATGCGTACAGCGGTCCGTCCCTCGCGCGTTACAACGCGCACGTGGTCGTGCCCCGCGTCGTCGAGGCCGAGATCGCCGTGCTCAAGGGCATCATGGGGCAGGCGATCGTCACGATCGAGGCCCGCAAGGGCGTGTACAAGGAGCAGCGCAGGGTGCTCACTCGACTCGCCGAAGCCCTGTGGTCGACGGATGCTCTGTGGAACGCCGGCGCGGACGTCCTCGAGCCCGCCTTCGCCGCCGATTTCGTCGCTGCGGAGTCGGATGCCGAACGCGCCAGAGTCGTCGTCGATCAGATCGCGAGCCTCACCGACCAGACGGCCCTGGACTGGCACAGCCGACTCGTCGGCGACATCGACCCGGCAGAAGTGGGCATCTGGACGCCGCGCACCGCGCGCACCGGTGCCAGACCGCACCCGCACGCGTCTGTGCGGCTGACCGAAGGCGCGCACTGATGCCCCGCATCCGCCAGGCCGACGTCGACGAGGTCAAATCCCGCACCAACATCGCGGACATCGTGGGCGAACGCGTCGCGTTGAAGTCCGCAGGCGTCGGATCGATGAAGGGGCTGTGCCCGTTCCACGACGAGAAGAGCCCGAGCTTCCACGTCCGACCGCAGGTCGGTTACTACCACTGCTTCGGCTGCGGTGAATCCGGCGACGTCTACTCGTTCCTGCGCGCGATGGACCACGTGAGCTTCACAGAGGCCGTCGAGCGCCTCGCCGGTCGCCTGGGCTACGCGCTGCACTACGAAGACGGGGGAGCCGCGCCCGAGACCAGTGGCCGCAGCCGCCTGTACGCCGCGAACACGGCCGCCGCCGAGTTCTTCCGCGGTCAGCTCCTCAGCGGCGAGGCCGAGACGGGGCGCCGGTTCCTCGGCGAACGCGGTTTCGATGCTGGGGCGGCGGCGCACTTCGGCGTCGGCTACGCTCCGCGCGGCTGGGACGCGATGATGAAGGCGCTCACCGCGCAGGGCTTCACCCGTGATGAGCTTCTCGCCGCCGGACTCGTGTCGCAGGGGCAGCGCGGCGTCTACGATCGGTTCCGCGGTCGCCTGGTGTGGCCGATCCGCGACGTCACAGGACAGACCATCGGGTTCGGCGCCCGCAAGCTGTACGACGACGATCAGGGGCCGAAGTACCTGAACACCCCTGAGACGATCATCTACAAGAAGGCCCAGGTTCTCTACGGCCTCGATCTCGCCAAGCGCGACATCTCACGCGGCGACCCTCGCCGCGTCGTCGTGGTCGAGGGATACACAGACGTCATGGCCTGCCACCTTGCCGGCGTCACCACGGCCATCGCGACCTGCGGCACGGCGTTCGGATCCGAGCACATCAAGGTGCTGCGCCGGGTGATGGGCGACGACTCGAGCTCCGGCGAGGTCGTCTTCACCTTCGACGGTGACGAAGCCGGTCAGAAGG
Source organism: Microbacterium sp. Bi121 (assembly GCF_918698005.1). Classification (GTDB taxonomy): domain Bacteria; phylum Actinomycetota; class Actinomycetes; order Actinomycetales; family Microbacteriaceae; genus Microbacterium. The sequence goes on along the minus strand of NZ_CAKKLJ010000004.1, from coordinate 131,717 downwards.
CGGCCCTCCGCGCGTTCAGTGAGGACGACCGGTTTAACGCTCAGACCTTCGTGGCCGTCGCCCCTGATGGTCTCGACCCGTGCGACCTGCGTCTTCAGCGAGGAGATGCCGCAGTGCGCGGCCTCATGGGCGCAAAGGTGCCGATGTTCGAGTTCGCCATCGATCGCAAGCTCGCCGCTTTCGACCTCGCAACCGTCGAGGGACAGGTCGGCGCGCTGCGCGCAGCCGCCCCGATCGTCGCCGAGATCCGCGATCGGCTGCTTCGCCCAGGGTACGAGCGCGTACTCGCCCGTCGTCTGGGCATGGATCCGACCGAGGTGCACGCCGAGGTCGAGCGCGCGGCCAGAGGTGCGAGCACCGCGAAGCCGAAGCAGGATGCGGCACCGCAGCAGCCGGAGAGATCAGCCGTGCCCGCTGTGACACTCGCCAGCCTCCCGAGGACCGCCGACGTCGCCGCCGAGCGCGGCATCATCATGGGAGCGCTGCAGTACGGTCACCAAGTCGACCAGGCGATGCTGTCGCGTGCGCTGGGAGCGCCCTTCCGGCATCCGGCGCTCGAGGCGATCCGCGAGACGATCGCCGCCGTCCCCGACCGCACACGTGTCGGGTGGGCGATGGATGCCGTAAACGCCGTCCGAGAGCCGTACCGATCGCTGGCGGGGGAGCTGCTCATGAGCCCGTTCCCCGCCAAGGACGAGGCGGGAGCCGTCGCTTCGACGGCTGATCTCTCGCGGCGCATGATCGTCCGAGGACTCGAGCGTGAGAAGCAGGAGCTCCTCGGGGCGATCCAGCGCGTCCCTGCCGACTCCGACGGCGGGCGCGCCCTGCGGGTCCGACTGCGCGACATCGACGCCGAGCGTCAGCGCTTCGCCGAGTCGTAGGAGAGGATGGGGGAATGTCTCGCAGACACGACTCCGCCTTCCTCATCGACTGCTCCGATCTCGTGATCGATCGAATCGGACACAGCGCCCCCACGCGTGCGGTCGACGGCGTGACGTTCGCGCTGCCGTCAGGAGAGCTGATCTGTGTCGCCGGCCCGACAGGTTCCGGCAAGTCGACTCTGGTGGCTGCGCTGGCTGGCTCCACTGATCCGTCGGTTCGGATCGTCGGCGGCACGGCCGAGGTGTGCGGCGTGAATGTGCGCAAACCAGGTCGGCGGCACCGCGAGCTGACCTACCTGACCGGGTACATCCCGCAGGGTGCCGGGGCGAACCTGCCGCCGACGCTCACCGTCAGCGACGCGATCGCTGAACCCATCCTGATCCGTGAGAAGCGGGTCAACAGCAGGGCGCTGTCCATTCGCATCGCGACGCTGCTCGACGAGCTGCATCTGCCGCTCGGCGCTGCCGCGAAGTTCCCCTACGAGCTGAGCGCGGGCATGCGCCAGCGCGTCGCGATCGCCAGGGCGTTCGTGCTCGAGCCGAAGGTGCTGATCGCGGACGAGCCGCTCGCCAACCTCGACCTCGAGGTGCGGCCGGTGGTGTTCGACGCGATCACCCGTCGTCGCAAGGAGCAGGGGATGGGCGCGCTGCTCGTGACGAACGACGCGGCGTTCATCCGCGAGCTCAATGCCGAGACACTCATGCTCAAGGGCGGTCACGTCGTCGCGCGAGGCGTCGGCAAGGATCTTCTCTGGGTGCCGAACGCGGAAGCGGAATCGCGCGGACGCTGACCCGCGGATGACACGCCCGGCGGGGACGCCCGATGTCACGTGCACCGTTCGGAGTTTGCTAAGCTAGTGGGGTTGCGCCGCACAGCGGGGCACATTCCTCGGTAGCTCAATTGGCAGAGCAGCCGGCTGTTAACCGGCAGGTTCTTGGTTCGAGTCCAAGCCGGGGAGCCAATGCAGAAGGCCCCGTCGTCATGACGGGGCCTTCTGCATTCCCGCTACCGCTCACGCGGGCGGAGGCGCGTGTCTCAGAGACCGGTGCCCGCGAGCGAGCCGGTGACCTCGAGCTGTGTCTGGCCGGTCGTGTCGGCGGGGTCGGGCTGATAGATGACGCACTGCACGAGGCGATCGTTCGCCTGGGTCCACGTCGCCTCGGTCGGGGTGATCCACCAGAAGTCGAGGGCCGAATCCGCCCACTCTGTCCCCACGAACTCGCCGAAGGCGGGGATGCACTGGGCCTCGACCTCGGCCTGGATCTCGTCGTCGCTGGGGAGGTCGCCGTCCGCGAGCTCGAACTCGTAGAACACCTCATCGGTGTGCGGCTCGGAGCAGGGGACCACGTCGGCGTCCGTGATCTCGCCGCTCGAGTCGGAAGCGGGCATGCAGTCGCCGACCTTCAGCGAGAAGATGTCGATGTTCGCGCCCTCGGTGACGTTGCCGTCATCGTCGCGCTGCGCGTCGTTGCCGCCGCCCAGGATGCCGCTGAGAGCGCTGCAGCCGGTGAGCGCCAGGCTCAGAGCCAAGGCAGAGCCTGCGAGCGCCAGTGTGCGCTTCGTGCCCGTCTTCATGTTGGTGTTCCCCTCCGGAAGGTGTGAAAGGCGAACCTGTGAATCGCCCGTGCACAGCCTATCCCTCGAGGTCATCCACCCCAGGCACCCAACTGGCCCCAGGGCGCCCCCAGCCGCGCTTGCGTGCGATCTTCTGCACGGTCTTCCAGTCGCCGTCGTCGAGCCGGTCGATGTAGAGGATCCCGTCGAGGTGGTCGAACTCGTGCTGCATGATCCGCGCGCGCCACCCGTCGACCTCGATGCGCACGTCGGCGCCGTCCAGGTCGACCCCGGTCACGAGTGCCCGCTCGGCCCTGCGCAGGGCGAAACGCTCCCCGGGGAAGGACAGGCACCCCTCCGACTCCTCCTCCGGGTCGGGGGAACCAGGTTCGGGCGGCGACATCCACAGCACCGGGTTGATGATCACACCGCGCCACGGGTTGTCGTCGTCATCGACGTACGAGTAGGTGTAGATGCGCAGCGGTTCACCGACCTGCGGGGCGGCGAGGCCCACACCGGGGGCGGCATCCATCGTCTCGAACATGTCGGCGACGAGCGTCCGGATCTCGTCCGTGATCTCTTCGACAGGGGAGGCGGGGGAGTGCAGGACGGGATCGCCCATGATGCGAATCGGAAGAACAGCCACGCCACAACCCTACTGGCCGCGCGGTGGCGGGTAAGGTTCTACTGTGAGCGCGGGGGTATGGATGTCTGTTGACGAGGTCAGCGATCAGCTGGTCGGGGCATTCCAGAACCCGGCGCTGCTGCTCGGCATCCCGCTCGCCCTCGCCGGAGCCGTGTTCATGTCGCTCGGCGCCCAGTACCAGCACAGGGGCGTCACCAAAGTCGAGCGTCTGAGCGGCGCAGACGGAGCGACCGGACTCACGTGGCATCAGATCAGGGCGCTGCTCACGCGTCCCTCCTGGATCCTGGGGACCCTGATGCTGGGTCTCGCGATCATCTGTCAGCTGTCGGCTCTCGCCATCGCACCCCTGATCGTCGTCCAGCCCCTCGGCGCGATCGCTCTGGTGATGACGACCCTCCTCAACGCCCGCGTCTCAGGACACGCGCCCACCAGGCGATCCCTCACCTCGATCTTGGCCTGCGTCGGCGGCATCTTCCTCTTCGTCTTCCTCGCCGCCATCTTCGCCACGGAGAAGGACGTCACGACCGAGAACCTGTTCGTGATCCTCACGACGCTGCTCGTGGTGATCATCATCCTCGGCGCGTGCTGGTTGATCCTGCGGCACCGCATGCGGGCGCTGTTCTACGTGATCGGCGCCGGGGTCCTCTACGGTTTCGTCGCCACGCTCGCCAAGGTGATCATCAAGCGGCTGCAGGCCGAGAACTTCGACTGGCTGACCCTCGTCTGCGTCATCGCCCTGATCGCCGCGGCCGCCGTGGGCGCGTACTTCGTGCAGACCGCCTACAGCTCGGGCCCCCCTGATCTCGTCATCGCCGGTCTCACCGTCGTGGATCCGATCGTCGCGGTCGTCATCGGCATCGTCGTGCTCGGCGAGGCGGCAGCCGCGCCGGTGTGGGCGCTGGTCGCCTTCGTGGCGATCGGAGCCGTGGCGGTGTGGGGTGTCGTCGGGCTCGCCCGCTACCACCCGCAGGTGCTCAGTGAGAGCCAGGAGCTCGGGATCGCACGCGGCAGCGACGGTCAGGCGATGCCCGACGGCAAGCCGGCCTCAGAGCGCGATCAGTAGCTCTGGTCGATGAGGTCCTCCGGGACCTCTGCGGCTGCGGCCTCGTCGACGAAGAACACCGTGCGCTTGCGTCCCTTGGCGCCTGCCGCCGGCACGTTGGTGTAGCTGGCGCCGGCCAGCGCGAGGCCGAGGGCCGAGGCCTTGTCGGCCCCGGTGAGCACCAGCCACACGCGCTTCGACGTATTGATCACCGGACGAGTGAGCGTGATCCGCTCCGCCGGAGGCTTCGGGGAGTCGCGAACAGGGAGCACAGCGGCATCCGCCACCGTGACCTCGATCCGGTCGGGGAAGAGCGAGGCGACATGTCCATCGGCGCCGACGCCGAGGAAGCACACGGCGAACGACGGCCACGGGTCGTCGTCGGTGCCGAAGCGCGCGAGCTCCGCGGCGTATGCGACGGCCGCCTCATCGAGCGTGAGTCCGCCGTCGGCGGCTGCCATCTCGTGGATGTTCTCGGCGGGCACGTCGATGCGGTCGAGCAGAGCACGACGGGCCTGCAGTGCGTTCCGATCGTCGTCACCGGCGGGGACGAAGCGCTCATCGCCCCACCAGAAGTGCACCAGCGACCAGTCGATCAACGGGGTCTTCGGATGCTGGGCGATGGCCTGCAGCACCGTTCCGCTCATCGAGCCGCCCGTGAGCGCCACGTGCGCGATGCGCCCGTTGCGTGTGCGCGCCTTGACACGGGTGAGGAATCGGTCGGCGACACGGTCGGCCACGGCTGCCGAGGTCGACTCGATGACGACGACTTTGTCGGCGAGAGCTGGTTCCATGCGCCTTACGCTACCGTCTCGGGCGGACCGAGCTGCTCCCACCCCTCGGTGATGACGCGGCCGTAGAGCACGTCGGGGTCGAGCCGGCGAAGCTCTTCCGCCAGGCACTCCCGCAGCGTTCGCCGAGGCAGCACCAGATCGTGATCCGGCTGATCGGGCTGGGTGAGCACGGCGACCCCGGGCTCAGGACGCTCGAGCAGGATGTCGCCGCTGGCGCGGGACAATCTCACCGATTTGATGCCGTCTGCCCAGTGGGCGGGATCCTCGTACGACCAGCGCACCGGCACCTTCAGTGCCAGCCGCAGCCAGGCTGCCAGCAGCGCCGTCGAGGGGGACTCGGCTGCACCGCGCACCTCGACGGCGGAGACCGTCTCGAAGGGCGGTTGATCGAGGACGGCGGCGAGCTGCTCGCGCCAGTGCGTCAGACGCGTCCAGGCGAGGTCCGTGTCGCCGGGCGCATGGGTGCGCCCGCGCAGATCCAAGCGGTCGCGGACGTCGGGGGTGGTCGCGGCATCCGTGATACGACGTTGGGCGATGCGGCCGAGGGGGGATGCCGCGGGGTCGGTCGGCGCTTGGTCCGGCCACCATGCGACGACAGGGGCGTCGGGCAGCAGCAGGCCCGTGATCAGGCTCTCCTCGTTGCTCGCGGCATCCCCGTGCGCCTGGAGGACGACGACCTCACTGGCACCGGCATCCCCGCCGATGCGGATCTGGGCGTCCAAGCGAGCCTCGCCCTCACCCGTGGTGAGGACGATGACGCGCATCGGGTGCTCCCGAGAGGCGTCGTTGGCCGCGTCGATCGCGGCCTCCGCGACACCGTTGCGGGCCGAGATCACGAGGGTGAGCACGCGGCCGAGCGCGACGGCGCCGCCCTCTTCGCGCACCTTGACGAGCTGCTTGGCGACCTGACTGACGGTCGTGTCGGGAAGGTCGATGATCACGGTCGTCTCCAGACTCGTCCGTCGCGGGCCAACAGGTCGTCGGCGGATGCCGGGCCCCAGGAACCGGGTGCGTACTGCTCGAGCGGGCCCCCCTGGGCCGCCCAGTACTTCTCGACGGGGTCGAGGATCTTCCAGCTGAGCTCCACCTCTTCATGGCGGGGGAACAGCGGCGGGTCGCCGAGCAGAACGTCGAGGATCAGGCGCTCGTAGGCCTCGGGGCTGGCCTCGGTGAAGGCGTGCCCGTAGCCGAAGTCCATCGTGACATCGCGCACGTTCGTGCCCGTGCCGGGGACCTTCGAGCCGAAGCGGATCGTGACGCCCTCATCGGGCTGCACGCGGATCACGAGAGCGTTCTGCCCGAGCTCGGACGCGTTGCCGCGCCCGAACAGATGCTCCGGTGCGCGCTGGAACACCACGGCGATCTCCGTGACGCGGCGTCCGAGCCGCTTGCCGCTGCGCAGGTAGAACGGGACCCCGGCCCAGCGACGGTTCGCGATCTCGAGCTTGATGGCGGCGTAGGTCTCCGTGATGGATTCCGGGTTCATCCCGTCCTCCTCGAGGAAGCCGCAGACCTCCTGACCGCCCTGCCAGCCGCCGTCGTACTGTCCGCGCGCTGTGGCGAGAGACAGGTCCTCCGGGAGCTTGACGGCGGCGAGTACCTTCTCCTTCTCAGCGCGCAGGTTCTCGGCCGAGAGGCTGATCGGCTCCTCCATCGCGGTGAGCGCGAGGAGCTGCAGCAGGTGATTCTGGATGACATCGCGCGCAGCGCCGATGCCGTCGTAGTAGCCGGCACGCCCGCCGACGCCGATGTCCTCGGCCATCGTGATCTGCACGTGGTCGACGAAATTGCGGTTCCAGATCGGCTCGTACAGAGCGTTCGCGAAGCGCAGCGCCAGGATGTTCTGGACCGTCTCCTTGCCCAGGTAATGGTCGATGCGGAAGATCGAGTCCGCAGGGAACGCGACCTCCAGCGCTTCGTTCAGCGCACGCGCCGAATCCAGGTCGTGTCCGAACGGCTTCTCGATGACCACACGACGCCACTGGTCGTCCCCGCGGTCCTCGCCGACGAGGCCGGACTCCTTGAGCTGCTTCGCGACCAGCGGGAAGGCCTTCGGCGGGATCGACAGGTAGTACGCGTGGTTGCCCATGGTGCCGCGTTCGACGTCGAGTTTCTCGACGGTCTCACGGAGCTTGCGGAACGACTCGGGGTTGTCGAATTCGCCCGAGACGAACCGGATGCCCTGCAGGAGCTGCTTCCAGGTGTCTTCGCGGAACTCGGTGCGAGCGTGCTCCTTGACCGCTTCGTACACGACCTGCGCGAAGTCCTGGTCCTCCCAGTCGCGTCGCGCGAACCCGACCAGCGCGAACCCAGGGGGCAGCAGCCCCCGGTTCGCGAGGTCGTAGACCGCTGGCATGAGCTTCTTGCGGGACAAGTCTCCTGTCACGCCGAAGATCACCAGAGCGCTGGGACCTGCGATTCGGTTCAGGCGACGATCATCGGGGTCACGCAGCGGGTTGTGACCGCGTGAAACGGGAACAGTCATCAGTGCGATGTACTCCTGTTGGGGTGGCTGGTGTCCGAGAGAGTTCGGACTACTTCTGAGCTGCTTCGAACAGCGCGAGCACGTCGGCGGAATCGTCCGTGATCGTGAGCGACACGACCGGACGCCCGTGCTCGGCCAGCACGGCGGCATCTCCGGCGGCCTGCGCCTGGATGAGTTGGCCGAACGTGAACGGCCGGTCGGGGATCTCGAGATCCACGTCGGTGCGCTCCAGGATCTGCAGGTAGACACCCTGCGCAGGGCCGCCCTTGTGATACTGGCCGGTCGAGTGCAGGAAGCGCGGCCCCCAGCCGAACGTGGTGGGCCGACCGGAGTCGGCCGCCACGAGCTCGCGGAGCCCCTGGAGCTGCGGCAGTTCGAGCCGGTTGACGTATGCCTGGATGGAGACGTAGCCGTCTTCGGGGAGCTGCGCCCACAGGGCGTCCATGACGGCTTCGATGTTGCCGGACGCGGCGAGAGCGGGGTCGGTGACCCGAACCTCGATCCCGTCCTGCACGAAGGCCGGCTCGGTCGGCTCCGGGCGCTGGTCGAGCAGTCCACGCGCTGCGACCTTCGCCGACTCGACGTCCGGCTGGTCGAACGGGTCGATGCCGAGCAGGTAGCCGGCGATGGCCGTGGCGTACTCCCAGACGATGAGGTTCGCACCCAGCGAGCCGCTGACGAGGATCTCGCCCTCGTGACGCTCGCGGAGGTGGAACTCGGCTGCGTCATCGACGAGGCGGACGATCTGCAGGTCAGCGGGGATGGCCTCCAGCTCGGGGGAGACCGGCAGCAGGACGACGGGCAGGATGCCGGTGCCCTCCTTGCCCGTGGACTCGGCGATCAGCTGCTCGATCCAGTCGGGAAGGCCGACGATGTGGGTGCCGTCGGTGACGAGGCCGAGCTTGTCGCGTCGCGGTTCGGTGGCAGCGATCGCCGCGGCGAGACGGAGCGCGGGGTTGTCGGCCCTGTCGGCCGCGACCTGCAGGAGAGTGGCCTCCGCCTCGTCGAGCAGCTCGGCGATGTCGACGCCGGCGAGGCCGGACGGGACGAGTCCGAACGCGGTCAGTGCCGAGTAGCGGCCGCCGACGTTCGGGTCGGCGTTGAAGACGCGGTAGCCGGCCTCACGAGCCGACGTGTCCAGCGGCGAGTCGGGGTCGGTCACGACGACGATGCGCTCGACCGGGTCGATGCCGATGTCGCGGAACGCTGCCTCGAACGTGCGGCGCTGCGAGTCGGTCTCGACCGTCGAACCGGACTTCGAGGAGACAACGAGCACGGTTGCCGCCAGCTCGTCGTCCAGCGCGGCGAGCACCTGACCGGGAGCGGTCGAGTCGAGGATCGTCAGCGGTACACCGGCCGTCTGCGCGATGACCTCCGGCGCGAGGGACGATCCGCCCATGCCGGCCAGCACGACACGGGTGACGCCCGTGGCGCGCAGGTCGTCGCGCAGGGCGAGGATCTCGTCGACGAGCGGGCGCGAGACGGAGACCGCCTCGACCCACCCCAGACGCTTCGCGGCCTCTTCTTCGGCTGCGGGGCCCCACAGCGTGGAGTCGAACGCCGTGATGCGCGACGCGATGAGGTCGCCGACAAGCTGCGGCACGACCGCCTCGATCGCGGCCTTGGCCGCGCCTGAGGCGTGGATCGAGAACGTCATCGCTGGGCCTCGAGCCCCTCGGAGACCTGAGTCAGGAGGTCGTGCCACGAGTCGATGAACTTGGCCACGCCTTCGTCCTCGAGCACCTGGGTGACATCGGCGAAATCGACGCCGACCTTCTCGAGCCCGGCGAAGACCTCGCGAGCCTCCTCGTAGCCGCCTGTGATCGTGTCGCCGGCGATGACGCCGTGATCGAAGGTGGCCTCGAGCGTCTTCTCGGGCATCGTGTTCACCACGCCCTGTGCGACGAGCTCGGTCACGTAGAGGGTGTCGGGCAGTGCGGGGTCCTTGACGCCCGTCGATGCCCACAGCGGACGCTGCAGGTTCGCGCCGGCGTCGAGCAGAGCCTTCGCACGGTCACCGGCGAACGTCTTCTCGAAGAGCTCGTACGCGAGACGCGCGTTCGCGAGTCCGGCCTTGCTCTTGAGCGCGAGCGCCTCGTCGGTGCCGATCGCGCTCAGGCGCTTGTCGGTCTCGGTGTCTACACGCGACACGAAGAACGAGGCGACGGACTGGATCGTCGACAGATCGATGCCCGCGTCCTTCGCGGTCTCGAGCCCGGTCAGGTAGGCGTCGATGACGTCCGCGTAGCGCTCGAGGCTGAAGATCAGCGTCACGTTGACGCTGATGCCGGCCCCGATCGCCTGGGCGATCGCGGGGAGACCCGCCTTGGTGGCGGGGATCTTGACCAGCAGGTTCGGGCGATCGACCTTGGCCCACAGCTGCTTGGCCTGAGCGACGGTTCCGTCGGTGTCGTGCGCGAGGTCGGGGGAGACCTCGATCGAGACGCGGCCGTCGACATGACCCGATGCCTCCCACACAGGGCGGAACACGTCGAGCGCGGCAGCGACGTCCTGCGTGGTCGCCGCGAAGACGGCGTCCTCGGCGCTGGCGCCGGATGCTGCGAGCTCAGTGACCTGAGCGTCGTACGACGTGTCATCGGGGTTGGTGATGGCGTTCGCGAAGATCGTCGGGTTCGTGGTGACACCGGTGACGTTGCGCGATTCGATCAGTTCGGCGAGGTTGCCCGAGTCGATGCGGGTGCGGGACAGGTCGTCGAGCCAGATGCTGACGCCGGCGTCGTGAAGCTGAGAGGTGGGGGTGCTCATGCGTTCTCGTTCTCCTTGATGGTCTCGCGAGCCGCCTCGACGACGGCGTCGGCGGTGATGCCGAACTTCTGGAAGAGGGTCTTGTAGTCGGCGGAGGCGCCGAAGTGGTCGATCGCGACCGAGCGTCCCTTGTCTCCGACGATTGCGCGCCACGTGAGGGCTGAGCCGGCCTCGACGGAGACGCGAGCGGTGACGTCCTGCGGGAGGACGGACTCGCGGTACGCGGCATCCTGCTCGTCGAACCACTCCAGTGACGGAGCCGAGACGACCCGGGCGTTCACGCCCTCGGCCGCGAGCGTCTCGCGCGCCGCGACGGCGAGCTGCACCTCGGACCCGGTGGCGATGAGGATGACGTCTGGCGTGCCGTTCGGTGCCTCGGCGAGCACGTACGCGCCCTTGGTGGCGTTCTCGGCGGAGGCGAACGTGTCGCCGGTTGCCACATCATCACCGCGCTCGAATACCGGGATGTTCTGGCGAGTCAGGGCGATACCTGCGGGGCCGGCGTGACGGCGGAGCAGCTCGAGCCACACGACCGAGGTCTCGTTCGCGTCTGCGGGGCGCACGACCGTGAAGTTCGGGATGGCGCGCAGCGTCGCGAGCTGCTCGATCGGCTGGTGCGTGGGGCCGTCCTCGCCGAGAGCGACGGAGTCGTGCGTCCAGACGAAGATGCTCGGGATGTTCATCAGGGCGGCCAGACGCACGGCAGGGCGCATGTAGTCGCTGAAGATCAGGAACGTGCCGCCGAAGGCGCGGGTCGGTCCGTGCAGGACGATGCCGTTGATGATCGCGCCCATGGCGTGCTCGCGGATGCCGAAGTGCAGCACGCGGCCGTACGGGTTTCCGGACCACTCGTGGGTCGACCACTCGCTCGGGATGAACGAGGCGGCGTCCTTGATCGTGGTGAGGTTCGACTCGGCGAGGTCGGCCGAGCCGCCCCAGAGCTCAGGAAGCTCGGCGGCGAGGGCGTTGATGACCTGGCCGGATGCAGCGCGCGTCGAGACTTCCTTGCCCGATTCGAAAGCGGGGAGGGCGTCGACGATGCCATCGGGGAGCTCATGCGCCTCGACGCGGTCGAGCAGTGCCTTTCGCTCCGGGTTCGCGGCCGCCCAGGCGTCGAACGACTTCTGCCATGCGGCGCGCTCCTCGGCAGCGCGGTCGGCGAGGTTCCGGGTGTGCGCGATGATGTCGTCGGCGACCGCGAAGCTCTGCTCGGGGTCGAAGCCGAGAACCTTCTTGGTCGCGGCGAGCTCGTCGGCACCGAGGGCGGACCCGTGGATCTTGCCGGAGTTCTGCTTGCCGGGCGACGGCCAGCCGATGATCGTCTTCAGGACGATGAGCGACGGCTTGTCGGTCTCGCCCTTGGCGGCCTCGATCGCGGCGTTCAGCTCGGCGACGTCCTCGACGTACTCGCCCGTCTTCTTCCAGTCGACCGTCTGCACGTGCCAGCCGTAGGCCTCGTAGCGCTTCGCGACATCCTCGGTGAAGGCGACGTTGGTGTCGTCCTCGATCGAGATCTGGTTCGAGTCGTAGATCGCGATGAGGTTGCCCAGCTGCTGGTGGCCGGCGAGCGAGCCGGCCTCGCTGGTGACGCCCTCCTGCAGGTCGCCGTCACCGGCGATCACGTAGACGAAGTGGTCGAACGGGCTCGTGCCGGCAGCGGCCTCTGGATCGAACAGGCCGCGCTCGTAGCGCGCGGCGTATGCGAAGCCGACAGCGGAGGCGAGGCCCTGACCCAGCGGGCCGGTCGTGATCTCGACGCCCTTGGTGTGCCCGTACTCGGGGTGGCCAGGGGTCAGCGAGCCCCAAGTGCGCAGCGACTTCAGATCGTCGAGCTCCAATCCGAACCCGCCCAGGTACAGCTGCACGTACTGCGTCAGGGACGAGTGCCCTGCGGACAGGATGAAGCGGTCGCGACCCAGCCAGTCGGTGTCGGTCGGGTCGTGGCGCAGCACGCGCTGGTAGAGGAGGTAGGCCGCTGGGGCGAGGCTCATGGCCGTCCCCGGGTGACCATTGCCGACCTTCTCGACGGCATCCGCCGCAAGAATCCGCGCAGTGTCCACCGCGCGTCGATCGATCTCGTCCCACTGCAGTTCGGTCACGGTCATGCCCTTTCCAACAACCTTTTAGGGCGCCCGATTCCCTAGCGCATCCGCATCGTCACGGACAGGTGCACAGCGCCGGGCGCGCGAGTGGTTTCAGCTTAGACCCGCCACCGAGGTGCGCACGCGACGTTACGACACGGACGTCGCCGGCGCATGCTGTGCCCTGCACTAGACTGAAGGGGTTGTCGGAGTGTGCGCGGAGGAGGCGATCGATATCTCGACCATGTCGCAGACGACGGCGGTGAAGCGGCCGATCGGCCGTACGATCAAGGCCTATGTGTCGCTGACCAAGCCACGGGTGATGGAGCTCCTCCTCGTCTCCACCGTCCCCGTGATGTTCCTCGCGCAGGGCGGCATGCCCAACCTGTGGCTCGTGCTCGCGACCGTGCTCGGCGGCGCGATGAGCGCCGGCTCCGCCGCGTCGTTCAACATGTACCTCGATCGGGACATGGATGCGCACATGCATCGCACCGAGAACCGCCCCCTCGTCACCGGCGAGATCTCGCCGCGGGCCGCACTGATCTTCTCGTGGGTCCTCGCCGTGGCATCCACGGTGTGGCTGCTCGCGACCACGAACTGGCTGACGGCCGTGCTCTCGGTCTCGGCGATCTTCTTCTATGTCGTGATCTACACGATGATCCTGAAGCGCCGTACGGAGCAGAACATCATCTGGGGCGGGATCGCCGGATGCTTCCCCGTGGTCATCGGCTGGTCGGCCGTAACGGGTGACGTCGCCTGGCCGGCCGTCGTGCTGTTCGTGCTCGTCTTCCTCTGGACTCCGGCGCACTACTGGCCGCTGTCGATGAAGTACCGCGACGACTACTCGGGCGCCGACGTTCCGATGCTCGGCGTCACCCGCAACGCGTCGCAGGTGGGCCTGCAGGTCATCCTCTACGCCTGGGCCACGGTCGCTTGTTCGCTTCTTCTGATCCCGGTCGCCGGGATGGGTCTGGTGTACACGGCATCCGCTCTCGTCTTCGGCGGATGGTTCATCTACGAGTCGCACCGCCTGTACGACCAGGCGGTGCGAGGCTCGAAGCCGCGTCCGATGCGCGTGTTCCACGCGTCGATCAGTTACTTGACGCTGATCTTCCTCGCGGTCGCGATCGACCCGCTGCTGCCGTTCTGACCTTCCGACTCCTCGTCGGACGAGTCGGTCTCGGGCGACGCATCCGTCGTAGCCTCAGTCGTCTCGGCTGAGGTCTCGGTGGCCACATCGTCCTGAGCGGTCCATTCGATGGGCTCGACGACGACGGGCGCTGAGGCGGGCAGCAGACTCTTGACGGCGCCCAGCGCGAGGGTGAGCAGCACGCCGATGACCCCGGCGGCCAGGATCGCAGCTCCCGCGGTGATCCACGCCTGACCGACGTAGACCTCGACGTTCGTCGCTGTGCCGTCCAGCAGCGTCGTCTGCATGGTGGTCGTGTTGTCCCACACCAGCCAGCCGCCGAAAGCGACGGCGACGACGGACAGGACCAGGAGCAGCCAGTAAGGGATGCTGCGTGTGAGTGACGTCTTGTTCATGCGTGCCAGCATCCACAGACTTCTGATGCGGGCGTGATGTGCGCGCTATGCGCGGGCTGAACGCGGGGCTTGCTCACCCGGTGCATCCGACGCGATCGCCGCATCCGCGGCGACGGGACGCTTCATCTTGAGGACGGCGACCGTGTACGCGGCGGCCGACAGCGCCGCGAGCACCATGTGGATGCCGACGAGGAGCTCGGGGAGGCCCTCGCGCGCCTGCCAGACGCCGACGACGATCTGCACGAGCACGGCGAGGGTCAGGACGAGAAGCCACCGGCGGGGCTCGAGCCGCAGCACCCACGACGAGACCGTCAGGACCACGATGAGGGCCGCGAGGATGTACCCCGGCCAGGAGTGCACGTGCGCGAGCACTGTGGCGTCGAATCCGTCGCGGATGACGTTCGCATCACCCGAGTGCGGGCCGGATCCCGTGGTCAGCACGCCGAAGAAGATCGTCGCAGCCAGCGCGAGCCCTGTCACGTGGGAGAGGAGCGCGAACCACCGGGGCACGACGCTGACGCGTGCGCCGCCCGGCTCCTTCATCCTGACCAGGAACGCCGCGGTCACGCACACCAGGAGCAGCGACGAGGCGTAGTGGAACCCGACGATGAACGGGTTGAGGCCCGTCAGCACGGTGATCCCGCCGACGAACGCCTGCGCCACGACGCCGATGAGCACGATCCACGCCAGCAGGGCGAGGTCTCGGCGCTCCGGCGTGATGCGGAGTGAGTGCACGGCGCCGATCACCGTGGCGAGGATGAGCCCCAGCGAGAAGAAGGCGAACGGCTCGGTGGTCAAGAGCGAGGCGATGCCGAAGCAGATCGCCCCGGCGACGATGCCGCCGAGCGCGAACCACAGTGCGGCGACGAGGGAGCGACGGCCGCCGACCGCGTGCAGGACGAGCAGAAGGACGGCGATCGCGAGGAGACCCACGACCCCGGTCATGGTGCGGTTGCCGAACTCGATGATGCCGTGGATGCCCTGAACCTCATAGATCGGCACGAGCGACTCCGGCGTGCACAGCGGCCAGTCGGAGCAGCCGAGGCCCGAGCCGGTGAGGCGAACCGCGCCGCCCGTTCCGATGATGATGACCTCGGCGAGGAACGACAACCAGGCGAGCACCCGCAGCGGGCGCCCGAACGCCGGACGCGACCGGCCCTCATGCGTCGAAGCGGCGGGGTGTGCGATCGTGTCGGCCATGCGTCCTCCGGCCCACGCCCGAGCACGGGCGCACGGCCCGGTTGTCAGGGGGAACCTGTAGAATCGGAATGAAGTGATGCACGCGCTGTGCGCGAGGTGCACCACTGACAGTTTAGGCGCGAAGAACGCGTCCGTGATGAGGCCCACCAGCGGCACCGATCCCCATCCCAACCGATGGGGTCCGGCATGCCGGGGCGGATGACACCGTTGAGGCCCAGCAAGGAGAGTGTGATGTCGGATGTGCTGATCGACCGCCCGGAGCTCGAAAGTCTGGGGGTGTACGAATTCGGCTGGCACGATGAGGACGCGGCCGGAGCCATCGCGAAGCGCGGCCTCTCCGAGGACGTCGTCCGCGGGATCTCCGCGCTCAAGGACGAACCGGAGTGGATGCTGAAGACCCGTCTGAAGGGCCTGCAGCTGTTCGGTCGCAAGCCCATGCCCACCTGGGGCGCGGATCTCAGCGAGATCGACTTCGACAACATCAAGTACTTCGTGCGCTCGACGGAGAAGCAGGCTCAGTCGTGGGAGGACCTCCCCGCCGAGATCCGCGAGACGTACGAGAAGCTCGGCATCCCCGAGGCCGAGCGCCAGCGTCTCGTCGCCGGTGTCGCCGCGCAGTACGAGTCGGAGGTCGTCTACCACCAGATCCGTGAGGATCTGGAGGAACAGGGCGTCATCTTCATGGACACCGACACCGCCCTGCGCGAGCACCCGGAGTTCTTCGAGGAGTACTTCGGCTCTGTGATCCCGGCGGGCGACAACAAGTTCGCGGCGCTCAACACGGCCGTTTGGTCGGGCGGATCATTCGTCTACGTCCCGAAGGGCGTGCACGTCGAGATCCCGCTGCAGGCGTACTTCCGCATCAACACCGAGAACATGGGCCAGTTCGAGCGGACGCTGATCATCGCCGACGAGGACAGCTACGTCCACTACATCGAGGGCTGCACGGCCCCGATCTACAAGTCGGACTCGCTGCACTCGGCCGTCGTCGAGATCATCGTGAAGAAGAACGCCCGCGTTCGCTACACGACGATCCAGAACTGGTCGAACAACGTCTACAACCTCGTCACCAAGCGCGCGGTCGCCCACGAGGGCGCGACCATGGAGTGGGTCGATGGGAACATCGGCTCCAAGGTCACGATGAAGTACCCGTCGATTTACCTGATGGGCGAGCACGCCAAGGGCGAGACGCTCTCCGTCGCCTTCGCCGGCCCCGGCCAGCACCAGGACGCCGGAGCCAAGATGGTCCACATGGCGCCGTACACGCAGTCGTCGATCGTCTCGAAGTCGATCGCTCGGGGGGGCGGCCGCGCCGGTTACCGCGGCGAGGTCCGCGTCGATCCTGCGGCCCACCACTCCGCGAACTCGGTCGTCTGCGACGCACTGCTCGTCGACACGCAGTCGCGCTCCGACACGTATCCGTCGATCGACATCCGTGTCGACGACGTGCAGCTCGGCCACGAGGCCACGGTCTCGAAGGTCAGCGAGGAGCAGCTGTTCTACCTGATGTCGCGAGGCATGGAAGAGACCGAGGCGATGGCCATGATCGTGCGCGGCTTCATCGAGCCGATCGCGCGGGAGCTGCCGATGGAGTACGCCATGGAGTTGAACAAGCTCATTGAGATGGGCATGGAAGGATCGGTCGGCTAAATGGCGGCCCAGGTTACCGCGCCCGCAGAGGCGCAGCACACGAACGCGCACATCGACCCGGCCGCCCAGGTTCCGGGTGCCGGATTCGTTCCGGTCCAGACCCGCTCCGAGCGTCCGCGCTCGTTCGATCCGGCGGACTTCGGAACGCCGACCGGTCGAGAGGTCAACTGGAAGCACACCCCGGTCGCGCAGCTTTCCGAGCTGTTCACCACCGCCGAGCAGAACGACGGCGTCACCTACGACGTCGAGACCGGCGCGCAGTTCATCGGCGCGCCGCTCGCGGCCGGCGACGTCCCGCGCGGCGAGTTCTTCGTCCCGGAAGACGTCCTCTCGGCCGTGGCGTGGCAGGGTTCGGCTGAGGGAATGCACGTGCGCATCCCGCGTGATGAAGAGGTGGCGGAGCCGGTCCTCGTCACGATCACCGGGCAGGGCGCGGACAAGCGCGCCGACGCCCACATCGTGATCGAGGCGCTCGAGAACAGCTCGGCCACCGTCGTGCTGCGCCACCGCGGTTCGGCGCAGTACGCGCAGAACGTCGAGATCATCGCCCGCGCCGGCTCCCGGCTCACCGTCATCAGCGTTCAGCGCTGGGATGACGATGCTGTGCACGCAGCATCCCACCAGGCACGCGTCGACAAGGATGCGCTCGTCAAGCACTTCGTCATCAGCTTCGGCGGCGGCATCGTGCGTGTGAACCCCAACGTCGAACTCTCCGGCACCGGTTCGGAGGGGCGCATGTACGGACTCTCGTACGCCGACGCGGGGCAGCATCTGGAGAGCCAGGTCTATCTGCACCACAAGGGCGCGCACACGACCGGGGACGTGCTCTACAAGGGTGCGCTGCAGGGCGAGAGCGCCCGCAGCGTATGGATCGGCGATGTCCTCATCGGGCCCGACGCCACCGGTACCGACTCGTACGAGGCCAACCGCAACCTGGTGCTCACCGAGGGCGCACGCGCCGACTCGATCCCGAACCTCGAGATCAAGACCGGCGACATCCTCGGTGCGGGCCACGCCAGCGCCACCGGTCGTTTCGACGACGAGCAGTTGTTCTACCTGCAGGCCCGCGGCATCGGCGAAGAGGAAGCCCGTCGCCTCGTCGTGCTCGGCTTCCTCAGCGACGTCGTCCAGCGTCTCGGCATCCCCGCCCTCGAGGAGGAGCTGCTGGCCGCCATCGAGACCGAGCTCGCGGCGGTGACCGCGTGAGCGCCCAGCGCGCCTGCGGTCTGAGCGAACTCGAGCAGGACACCGCATTGCGGGTCGAGATCGACGGCGTCCCGATGGCCGTCGTCCTCGACTCGAACGGCGAGGTGCACGCCATCGGCGACACCTGCACGCACGGCGAGATCTCGCTGTCCGAAGGCTTCGTCGAGGGCGAGACGCTGGAATGCTGGGCCCACGGCTCGCAGTTCTCCCTGCTCACCGGCAAGCCCCTCAACCTCCCCGCTTTCGAGCCCGTCCCGGTCTACGTCGTCCAGATCGACGGCGACGACGTGCTCATCGACCCGACCGTCATTAAGGAAGTCTGAAATGTCTGTTCTTGAGATCCGCGACCTGCACGTCTCGGTCGAGACCGAGGCGGGGGCCACCCCGATCCTCAACGGAATCAACCTCACCATGAAGACCGGTGAGACGCACGCCATCATGGGCCCCAACGGCTCCGGCAAGTCGACGCTCGCGTACACGATCGCCGGCCACCCGAAGTACACCGTCACCGGCGGCACGATCACGTTCGACGGCGACGACGTCCTGGCGATGTCCGTCGACGAGCGCGCACGCGCGGGCCTCTTCCTCGCGATGCAGTACCCCGTCGAGATCCCCGGCGTGACCGTGACCAACTTCCTGCGCACCGCGAAGACGGCCCTGGACGGCGAGGCCCCCTCGATCCGCTCGTGGACCAAGGACGTCAAGTCCGCCATGACCAACCTGCGCATGGACCCGAAGTTCGCGCAGCGCAACGTCAACGAGGGCTTCTCCGGCGGCGAGAAGAAGCGCCACGAGATCCTGCAGCTCGAGGTGCTCAAGCCGAAGTTCGCGATCCTCGACGAGACCGACTCCGGTCTTGACGTCGACGCGCTGAAGATCGTCTCAGAGGGCGTCAACCGCGCCAAGGAGGCCACCGGCCTCGGTGTGCTTCTGATCACGCACTACACCCGCATCCTCCGCTACATCCGCCCCGACTTCGTGCACGTGGTCATCGCGGGCAAGATCGTCGAAGAGGGCGGCCCCGAGCTCGCCGACCGGCTCGAGGACGAGGGCTACGACCGCTTCCTCGACCCTGCCGCTCCTATCGAGGCGTAGGCTGATCGCATGACCACCGCGACTCTTGCCCCGGAGAAGTACGACGAGGTCACCGAAGCTCTGAAGGACGTGATGGATCCCGAGCTCGGGATCAACGTCGTCGACCTCGGACTCATCTACGACCTCGCCTGGGACGACGAGAACGACGCCCTCGTGATCCACATGACGCTCACCAGCGCCGGGTGCCCACTGACCGACGTTCTCGAGGAGCAGACGGCACAGGCGCTCGACTCGGTCGTCGACCGGTTCCGCATCAACTGGGTGTGGATGCCGCCGTGGGGTCCCGAGCGGATCACCGACGACGGACGCGACATGATGCGCGCCCTCGGCTTCGCCATCTGACGTGACCGAGCAGGTCTCGGCGCTTCCGCTGGAGCAGCTCAGAGAGCGCACCAGCGAGAAATGGCGGGAGTACCCGGCGGACGTGCTGCCGCTGTTCGTCGCGGAGACGGACTTTCCCCTCGCCCCGGCCATCACCGCGGCTCTCGAGCGTGCGGTCCGGACGGGAGACACCGGGTACGTCGCGTCGAAGACGCCGCTCGCTGCGGCCTTCACCGGTTTCGCGCAGCGCCGCTACGGCTGGTCGCCCGACCCCGCGCGGATGCGGACCACCGCCGACGTGAGCATGGGGATCGTCGAGATCCTCCGGCGTGTGACGGCTCCCGGTGATCGCGTGATCGTCACGACGCCGGTCTACCCACCGTTCTTCGACCTGGTCGAGGAGGCCGGTGCCGTCGTCGAACGCGTTCCGCTGCGCGACACCGGCAGTGCGTGGGGGCTCGACCTCGACGGCATCCGCTCGGCACTCGAGTCCGGCGCTCGAGCCGTGCTGCTGTGCAACCCCCACAATCCGACCGGAACCGTGCACTCCGCGGCATCGCTTTCCGCTCTCGCCGAGCTCGCTGCCGCACATGGCGCTGCGGTGGTCTCGGACGAGATCCACGCGCCGCTCGCCCAGCCGGGCACCGGCTTCACGCCGTTCCTGAACGTGTCCGACGCCGCGCGCGAGGTCGGCTACGCGATCGTCAGCGCCAGCAAGGCGTTCAACCTCGCCGGCCTGAAGTGCGCTCTGATGGTCACGGCATCCGACGACACCACGCGCCTCATTCGCGGCCTGCCCGTCGAGGTGGAATGGCGCACCGGCCAGTTCGGGATGCTGGCCGCCACTGCCGGGTTCTCACCGGAGAGCGATCCGTGGCTGGACGGCCTGCTCGTCACGCTCGATGAGAATCGGCGTCTCATCGCCGAACTGCTCGAAGAGCACCTCCCAGCCGCCCGCTACCGGATGCCGGATGCCGGGTACCTCGCGTGGATCGACCTGACCGATCTCGGCTGGGGAACGAACCCGTCCAGGCGCATCCTTCGCGAGGCCAAGGTCGCCCTGCACTTCGGGCCGGCATTCGGCGCTGAGGGCGCAGGGCACGTCCGCCTGAACTTCGGCACGAGTCCCGAGATCATCACCGAGGCGATCACCCGCATCGCCGCGCTGCCGCCCCTCGAGACGCGCGACGCATGAGCGTTCAGGCGTTCCCGTCGATCTGGGATCGGGAACGCATCTGGGTGACGATCGGCGCCGTCGCGCTGATCTTCCTCGCGGCGATCGAATCGCTGGCCGTGACCACCGTCATGCCGGTCGTCAGCGCTGCGCTGGACGGTCAGGCGCTCTACGCCGTGGCCTTCGCCGGAACCCTGGCGACCAGCGTCATCGGCATGGTCGCGTGCGGGGCGTGGTCGGACGCACGAGGGCCGCGTGGTCCGCTGTACGTCGCCGTGTCACTGTTCATCGCGGGTCTCCTGATCTCGGGCTTCGCGTTCACGATGGAGCAGTTCCTCGTCGGCCGGCTCGTACAGGGGCTCGGCGCCGGCGGCGAGACCGTCGCGCTGTACGTCGTCGTCGCCCGGCTGTACCCGCCGCAACTGCACGGACGCATCTTCGCGGCGTTCGCGGCAGCGTGGGTGGTTCCGGCGATGATCGGGCCGTTCCTGGCCGGCGCCGTCGCCGAGTTCCTCGACTGGCGGTGGGCGTTCCTCGGTGTGGCCGTCCTGACTGCGATCGCGTTCCTGATGATCGCCCTGCGGCTGAGGGCGCTCGACCTGGGCGGCGGAGATCCGTCAGGCGTCGTCGGCCTCACCAAGCGGCTGCTGCTGGCGGCCGTCGTCGCTGTCGCCGCGGTGGTCGTCGGGATCTCGGCCAAGGCGGCCCCCGAGGTCGGCTGGCCGATCGCCGTCGTCGCACTGGTGGCCATCGGGGTCGCGGTCACGCCGCTGCTGCCGAAGGGCGCGCTGCGCGCGGTTCGAGGTCTGCCGAGCGTCGTTCTCATGCGCGGTCTGGTCGCCGGCGCGTTCTTCGCCGCTGAGGCGTACATCCCTTACCTGCTCATCGTCGAGTTCGGCTTCACCTCGACCTGGGCCGGTATCGCCCTGATGCTCGCCGCCTTCGCGTGGGCAGGCGGCTCGGCGCTCCAGGGTCGGTACGGGGAGGTGCTGGGAAACCGGCGCATCGCGCTGATCAGTCTCGGACTCATCTTGATCGCGGTCGTCAGCGTTCTCTTCACCGCGCTGACCGCGGCGAGCCCCGCGATCGTCGTGGTCGGCTGGGGCTTCGCCGGCGGCGGCATGGGGCTGCTCTACCCGAGGCTGACCGTGCTGACCCTGGCGTACTCCGCACCGGGCAACGCCGGGTTCAATTCATCAGCTCTGTCCATCTCCGACGCGACGGGCTCTGCCGTGGCAGTCGCGCTGGCGGGCCTCGGCGTCGCGACGCTGGGCGGCGGCGCGGACGCGTTCCCGCTGGTCTTCGCGTTCTCGATCGCGGTCCTGCTGCTCGCCATGCTGCCAGGACTGCGGCTCGGCCACGGCGCTGAGCCGGCCTGAACCGCGCCGTCAGTTCTCCTGGAGCGCGCCAGGCGAAGGGCCGCCAGCATCAGCCCGACGGCGATCACGGCCGTGAGAGGCGTGGTTCCGAGGACGAGAAGGCCGGCGATGGCCGCGATGCCGACTGCGGCGGATGCCGCCAGGCGTGCGCTCGACCCGGTGTGATGGGGAGCCGTGCGCGATTCGACCCGCGCGAGTGCGATGGCGACGCCCGCGGTCAGGATGAAGACCACAGCCAGCCACAGCGGGCGCGTCATCCACCATCCGAGGCTGCTGGGCTGAGGGAGGGCGAGTCCGGTGACGATCGAGAGCACGGCGGATCCGCCTGCCATGGCGAGCAGGACCGGCATGTGCCAGAGGTAGATCGTCATCGCGCGCGGCGTGATGAAGGTGCGCAGGACGGTTCCGACGGGTGTGACGCTCCACGTGTTCAGGCGGTCTCGCATGAGCGACATCAGCATGGTGTGCGCAGCCCCTACGAGCAGCAGCGCGGTCGTCGGAGGGTTGATGTTCTCGATCAGATCGGTGGAGTGGATGCCGGCCGCGAAACTGAGCAGCAGCCCTCCGACGGCGGCGACACCGATGACCGCCCGCGTTCGGCGGCTGAGGGACGCGATCCGGCCGTCTGCGAGGAAGAAGCCGAGCTGCTGGAGGGCCAGCCACACGAAGGCGAGGTTGAGGATGCCGAACACCGCGTCGCCGGTCGTGATGCGCGCCGCATCCACGATCACGGCAGCGGCGACGAGCAGTCCGATCGTCCGCCACGGCGCGCGCTCGTGCGCTCGTGCGAGCGCCGGCAGCAGAACCTGGCAGAGCAGGAACACGGCGAGGAACCACAGCGGCTGTCCGAACCGGTAGCCGGCGATGCCGACCAGATCGTCGGGAACGCCCGAGATCAGCAGGGCGGTGAGCGCCGCGCCGACGATGGCGACCGTGAACACGGCGGGCAGCAGCAGCCGGTGGATGCGTGCGGACGCGAATGACGCGCCCGTTCCGCCGCGCCGCCGGCTTCGCGCGAACGACGTGTACCCGGCGAAGCCGCCGATGACGAAGAACAGCGGCATCACCTGCAGCACCCAGCTGAGCGGCGCGATCCACACCGACCCCTCGCTCGCGTTGACGAACAGGGGACCGGCGTCCGTGACGGTGACGCCGACCATGAGGGAGTGGATCACGACGACGCCGAGCACGCAGAGCGCGCGCACCAGATCGATGCCGGTATCGCGCACGGTCCGTGCCTCGTGCGGGGGTGTGACTCGCAGGTCCGCGATGGCCATGTTCTCCTCCTCGGTGGGTGTTCGAGGAGGTTATGGACGCGGTGCGGCGCGTCGCATCAACCCAGGGTGTCGACGTGGCCCCTACCTGGGTACGGTCAGGCGGGTCTCCTGTCAGACGGGATTCACGAGCCCTGTGTCGTAGGCGAAGATCACGGCCTGTACCCGGTCGCGGGCGCCGACCTTCGCGAGGATCTTGCCGACGTGCGTCTTGACGGTCTGCTCGGCGATGAACAGCGCGCCGGCGATCTCACTGTTCGATCGGCCCTGTCCGATGAGCACGAGCACCTCGCGTTCCCGCTCGGTGAGGTCGGCGAGCAGATGCGCGGATGCCGTGGTGCGCGGCTTCTGGGACGCGAACTGCGCGATCATCCGCCGGGTGACGCTCGGCGCGAGCAGTGCATCGCCCTCGGCGATCACGCGCACGGCATGCACGAGTTCGTCCGGCAGAGCGTCCTTCAGGAGGAATCCGCTGGCTCCGGCCCGCAGCGCGTCGTAGACGTAATCGTCGATGTCGAAGGTGGTGAGCATGAGGATGCGCGGCACCTTCGCGGCCGGATACGAGGGGCCGAGAATCCGCCGAGTGGCCTCGATGCCGTCCAGCTGCGGCATCCGCACATCCATGAGGATCACATCGGGATCGAGCCGCGCAGCGAGCGAGACGGCTTCCAGACCGTCCGCTGCCTGGCCGGTGACGATGATGCCCTCGTGGGCATCCAGGAGCGCGGCGAAGCCGGCGCGAACCATCGCCTGGTCATCGGCGATGAGGACTTCGATCGTCACTGGGGTCCTTCCGCTGCGGTGATCGGATGCCGCGGCATCCGCGCGATGACCGTCCAGAAGCCGTCGGCATCCGGTCCTGTCGTCACGCTTCCACCCAGTAGTGTCGCCCGCTCGCTCATGCCTCGCAGCCCGTGCCCGCCAGGGACGCCGGTGCCCTCCGGGTCGTAGCCGTTGCGGATCACAAGTTGAACGTCGGCGTCATCCGCCGTCAACGATACCGAGATCGGCGCCCCGGGTGCGTGGCGCACGGCATTGCTGAGCGCCTCCTGCGTGATCCGGTACACCGCCAGTTGCGTCGCGGTGGAGACGTCATCGCTGACGGCCTGACTGAGCGAGACGGCGGCACCAGCGCGCCGGGTGGTCTCCACTAGGACGGGGATGTCGTCGATGCCGCGCTGCGGCGCGAGCTCGGCGCTCTGGTCCTCTGTGCGCAGAACGCCGAGGACGCGGCGCATCTCGGTGAGTGCGCCCCTCGCCGACGCTGCGATGTCGTCGAACTCCGCGGCAGCCGGCTCCGGAAGATCGGGAACGCGATACCGTGCGGTCGACGCCTGAACCTGGATGAGCGACATGCTGTGCGCGACGACATCGTGCAGTTCGCGGGCGATGCGCGTGCGCTCCTCCACGAGCTCGCGCTTGGCCTGCTCCTGAGCGGTGTGGGCGCGTTCTCGCGTGAGCTCCTCGCCGAGCCGGAGGCGGCCGGCGAACAGCACGGCGACGAGGTACAGCCCACCGACGACCGAGCTCGTCACGATGAGGGAGTTGCCGCTGGGAACGGACGGCAGCATGATCGCGGCAGTGATGCCGGCAACGCTCCCCAGGGCGAACTGGATGAGACCGGGGCGCCATCCGTGCCGGAAGGTGACCGCTGACACCTGGACGGCGAAGGCGATCAGCATCGGGACGGACCACGGCCACGGCGCGCCGGCCGCGGCATCGCGCGAGATCATCAGCGGAATGAGCACCGCGGATGCCGTGAAGAGGATGATCGCGAGGTTCGGGTACCGCACGGACACCAGGGGAGCCCCCAGCGCGGCGAGCGCGAGGGCCATCGTTACGGCGACGGGGGATCCGTACGCTGCCGCGTGCAGCGGCACGAGCACGGAGTACAGCACGACCGCGATGGTCGCGAGGATCACCACGAGAGCGGAGGTGCGATCGCGCGGCCAGAGCTTCAGGCGCCGGGACGGCTTCTTCTGCCGTTCCTTCTTCGCTCGCATGGGAGTCATCTTGCCACCTCGACGCGATCGGCCTCGCGCACCTCGCTTCCGGCGACGGTGGCCTCGGCCGCCGTGATTCGGGCACGGCGCCGTCGTCGGATCGCGGTCGCCCGATCGATGATCAGACCGAGGATCAGTGCGACGGCGATGCCGCACACGGCGCTCAGCAGCGGCTGATCTTCGAGCCAGCGCCCGGCGAGCACGCCGATGCCCGCGCTGTACGCGGACCAGGTCACGGCCGCGACCGCACTGAGCGGCATGAAGCGGCGCCACGGGTACCCGAGTGCGCCGGCGGACATGTTCACGGCGACCCGGCCGACGGGGATGTAGCGCGCGCCGAGGATGAGCCCTGCGCCGCTGCGGGTCAGCGCCCGCCGGGCGAGATCGAAGGCGGCGGCGATGCGAGGACGCCGCATCCAGGCGAATCGTGTCGTGCCGACGGAGCGACCGATCGCATACGCGATGTTGTCGCCGATCATCGCGCCGATCGCGGCCACTGCGCACAGCAGCACGATGTTGGTGCTTCCCGTCGAGACCGCGACGGCGGCTGCGGCGACCAGCACGGTCTCGCTCGGAATCGGCGGGAAGAAGCCGTCGATGACGGCGGTCGCGAACATGACGAGATACAGCCAGGGAGAGGCTGCGGCCTGAAGGATGAGCTCGTTGATGACGTCCACGAGGAGAACCTACGTATCGGGTGGGTGCCGACACATCACTCTCAGGTATCGGCCGCGTCATACTCCAGAGTGGTCTTCGCGATGTCGGCGCATGCGTCTCTCACCGTCTTCGCATCGGTGGGCGACCTATACTGGGAGGCTGGTCCGGTGTCCTCGTGAACCGTGACTGCCTCCCCCTCCTTATGAATGGACGTCTGCTGTGCTTGCCGTGCACGACCTTGAGATCCGCGTGGGCGCACGCCTCCTGATGGAGAACGTGTCGTTCCGCGTCGCCGACGGCGACAAGATCGGCCTGGTCGGACGCAACGGCGCCGGCAAGACCACGCTCACCAAGGTGCTCGCCGGTGACGTGCTGCCCTCCGGTGGCAAGGTGACGAAGTCGGGCGAGCTCGGGTACCTGCCTCAGGACCCGCGTTCCGGTGACCCCGAGATGCTCGCGCGCACACGGATCCTGGATGCCCGCGGTCTCGGTTCGATCCAGCTCGGGATGTCGAAGGCCGCCGAGGACATGGCATCCACCGATAGCGCGGTCGCCGAGAAGGCGATGCGCAAGTTCGCGAACTTCACCGAGCGCTTCGAATCCCTCGGTGGCTACGCAGCCGAAGCGGAGGCGGCATCGATCGCCAACAACCTGTCGCTGCCCGACCGGATCCTCGACCAGCCGCTGAAGACCCTCTCCGGTGGTCAGCGCCGCCGCATCGAGCTCGCGCGCATCCTGTTCTCCGACGCGCAGACGATGATCCTCGACGAGCCGACCAACCACCTCGACGCCGACAGCGTCGTGTGGCTGCGCGAGTTCCTGAAGAACTACAAGGGCGGGCTGATCGTGATCAGCCACGACGTCGAGCTCGTCGGCGAGACCGTGAACCGGGTGTTCTACCTGGACGCGAACCGCCAGAACATCGACATCTACAACATGAACTGGAAGAACTACCTGCGTCAGCGGGTGGCCGACGAGGAGCGCCGCAAGAAGGAGCGCGCCAACGCCGAGAAGAAGGCGACCTCGCTGCAGCAGCAGGCCGCCCGGTTCGGGGCGAAGGCGTCGAAGGCCGCGGCCGCGCACCAGATGGTCGCCCGCGCCGAGAAGCTGCTCGCCGGCCTCGACGACGTGCGCGAGGTCGATCGCGTCGCGAAGCTCCGGTTCCCGAAGCCCGCCGCATGCGGCAAGACCCCGCTGATGGCTTCTGGTCTGTCGAAGTCCTACGGGTCGCTCGAGATCTTCACCGACGTGGATCTCGCGATCGACCGCGGTTCGAAGGTCGTCGTCCTCGGACTCAACGGTGCGGGAAAGACGACGCTGCTGCGCATGCTCGCCGGCGTCGACCAGCCCGACACGGGGCAGCTCGAGCCCGGTCACGGGCTGAAGGTCGGCTACTACGCGCAGGAGCACGAGAACCTCGACGTGGATCGCTCGGTGCTGCAGAACATGGTCTCCGCTGCCCCGCACATCACCGAGACCGAGGCGCGCCGTGTGCTCGGCTCGTTCCTGTTCACCGGCGACGACGTGCTGAAGCCCGCAGGAGTGCTCTCCGGTGGCGAGAAGACCCGCCTCTCGCTCGCGACGCTGGTCGTGTCGTCCGCGAACCTGCTTCTGCTCGACGAGCCGACTAACAACCTCGACCCCGCGTCGCGCGAGGAGATCCTCGATGCGCTCGCGCATTACGAGGGCGCTGTGGTGCTCGTCTCGCACGACCCGGGCGCCGTGCAGTCGCTGAACCCCGAGCGCGTCCTCATCCTGCCGGACGGCGTCGAGGACATCTGGAGCCAGGAGTACCAGGACCTCATCGAGCTCGCGTAGCCGCCGCCCTCGCACTTGCCGGCGAGAAATCACTTCCAGCTCGAGACAGCACATCCCAGATGGTGTCTCGCGGCGCAGATGGTTTCTCATGCGCGGTAGCGTCGAGGTATGGCGGATCATCAGCAACTGGCGAAGTCGTTCGAAGGCATCGGCGAGGAGTACGACCGGTATCGGCCGGGATTCCCGGATGCTGCGGCGGACGCGATCCTGCCGGAGCGGGTGGGCGCCGTGCTCGACCTCGGTGCGGGGACGGGCA
The DNA here is from genome assembly GCF_918698005.1 of Microbacterium sp. Bi121. GTDB lineage: Bacteria > Actinomycetota > Actinomycetes > Actinomycetales > Microbacteriaceae > Microbacterium. The sequence goes on along the minus strand of NZ_CAKKLJ010000004.1, from coordinate 103,889 downwards.
AGTTCACCGAGCTGCTCGTGTCGCGCGCCGACCGGGTTGCGGCGGTCGAGCCCTCCGTCGCGATGCTCGACGTGCTGCGGGCCAAGCTCCCTGGTGTGGAAGCGCTCGCGGGCGGTGCCGAGAGCATCCCTCTGCCGGACGGGTCGATGGACGCCGTCACTGTCGCGCAGGCGTTCCACTGGTTCGATCGGGATGCCGCGTGCGCCGAGATCCGGCGCGTCCTCGTGCCCGGCGGAGTGCTGGGGCTGCTCTGGAACCACTCCGATCCGACATGCGCATGGGACCGCGCCTGCCATCGGGTCGCGCACCCCGCGGTGAGCGACGACGCCGATGCGACGACGTCAGCCGCGGCGGATGAGCTGCCTGGATTCGTGTTCGACCACCGCTCCGAGATCGCGTGGTCGGAACGAATCGCGCGGGGCGACTACGTCCGCCGGTGGCTCACGGTCAGCAGTTTCCTCGCGGCGGACGAAGCGACCAGGTCGAGCATGGTCACCGAGCTCGACCGCATCCTCGACGCCGACCCGGAGACGGCAGGACGTGACGAGTTCGTGCTGCCGATCGTGACGGACGTGTTCGTCTACAGGGCGGACGCCGGATGAGGATCTGGTCGGTGCATCCGCGCCACCTCGACCGCCAGGCGCTCATCGCGTGCTGGCGTGAGACGCTGCTCGCGCAGAAGGTCCTCTGCGGCGAGACCAGGGGATACACGCGGCATCCGCAGCTCGAGCGCTTCCAGGCGCAGCAGGACCCGGTGGCCTCGGTCGGTGCGTACCTCGAGGGTCTCGCCCTCGAGGCTGACGCCCGCGCCTACCGCTTCGACCGCAGCCGTATCCGCGTGGCGGAGGCGCGCGTGCAGCGGATCGACGTCACGGAAGGACAGCTCGTCCTGGAATGGAACCACCTGAGGACGAAGCTCGGCGTCCGCAGCCCCGACGTGCTCGCCCGCTGGCAGGGTGTCGCAACGCCCGATGCGCACCCGCTGTTCCACGTCATCGCCGGCCCGCCGGCGTCGTGGGAGCGCGCCGCTACTTGACGCCGAGGAAGCTGCGGTCCGTCAGGACGATGGGCCCCTCCTCGGTGATCGCGACCGTGTGCTCGGAGTGCGCGCCGCGCGAGCCGTCGGCGCTGCGGAGCGTCCAGCCGTCTTCATCGGTGCGCAGCTCGTCGGTCGTCGCGAGGAACCACGGCTCGAGCGCGAGCACGAGGCCGGCACGCAGCGGGAAGCCCCGACCGGGGCGGCCGTCGTTCGCGACGTGCGGGTCGCCGTGCATGGTGCGACCGACCCCGTGACCGCCGAAGTCGGTGTTGATCTCGTAGCCCTCGCCGTGCGCGATCGCGGCGATCGCGGCGGAGATGTCGCCGATGCGGTTGCCGACCGTGGCGGCCGCGATCGCGGCATCCAGGGCGCGCTCGGTCGTGTCGATGAGGCGCAGATCCTCATCGCGGGGGGAGCCGACGACGAACGAGACGGCGGAGTCGGCGACCCAGCCGTCGACCGCAACGGCGAAGTCCAGTGAGACGAGGTCGCCGTCGCGCAGCGTGTAGTCGTGGGGGAGCCCGTGCAGCACGGCATCGTTGATCGACGTGCAGATGACTTTGCCGAACGGGCCGTTGCCGAACGAGGGGGCGTAGTCGATGTAGCAGGACTCGGCCCCGGCCCTGCGGATCAGATCGTGCGCCTTGCGGTCGATCGTGAGCAGGTTGGTGCCGACCTTCGTCTCGTCGCGCAGCGTCGCCAGGGTCTCGGCGACGAAACGTCCCGCGGCTTTCATCTCTTCGATCTCGGCCGGGGTGCGCAGTTCGATCATGGTGTTCCTCTCGTCGCTTCCATTCTCGCCGATGATCGCGGTGCACCGCTCACAGCGAACACGCGACCTCTGCCGTGGTCCCACGCATACGATCGAGGCATGTGGTTGCGACGAGCCTTCTATCGCTGGATGTTCCCGGCCGTCGTCGTGCTGCCGCTGTGGCTCCTGGTCGGCTGGGGCATCTTCAACGCCGGCGGCTGGGCGTTCCTGTGGGTGCTCTTCATAGCCATCCCCTCGGTGTTCATCGGGCAGCTCGTCCTCACGCTGCTGCAGCGTGCGCGGCCGTCGGCCCGCGAGACGCGCGCGGCGTCGTGGTGGGACGTCCTCGGCTTCGGCGTCTGGCACCTGCTCACGATCGCGGTCGGATGCTACCCGCAGACCTGGTTCCCGCTGCTGCTGACCGGTGCGATCGTCGTCGCTCTGGCGCTCGTCTGGCTGATGCTGCGGCAGTTGTGGGGCGAGGCGACGACAGCGGGCGGCGTCCGCTTCCCGTCCGCTGTGACGCCGGACGCCACCACGAGCGCTCCCCGCGCTGCGCCGGTGGACGGCGATGTATTCATCATCCGGGAGAAGCCGGCCTCCGAGCGCTGAGGCTTCGTCCGCTCACGCGTTTTGGCCGGATGCTGCATCCGTGGCAGAATAGTTCTTTGTGCCGTGACCGACTCTGCCTCAGGGGAGTCCGCGTGCGCTTCATGCGCCGTTCAGCACACATACCTACGTATTCCTTTAATCCCATGCATCCGACCTGTGGCGAGTGCAGAGAGAGACGATCATGCAGATCCTGGACGCCGTCGACGCGGCTTCGCTCCGTTCCGACATTCCCGACTTCCGTCCCGGCGACACCGTCAAGGTGCACGTCAACATCACTGAGGGCAGCCGCTCCCGTATCCAGGTCTTCCAGGGCGTCGTGCTCGGTCGCCAGGGCGACGGCGTGCGCGAGACCTTCACGGTCCGCAAGATCAGCTTCCAGGTGGGCGTCGAGCGTACCTTCCCGGTGCACTCCCCGGTGATCGACCACATCGAGGTCGTCACTCGCGGTGACGTGCGTCGCGCGAAGCTCTACTACCTCCGCAACCTGCGCGGCAAGAAGGCGAAGATCAAGGAGAAGCGCGACAACTGATCGCGTTTTCCTCAAAGCACCCCGGGACACAGCGTCCCGGGGTGCTTTGTTTCATCCGGAGTGTGCGAACCTTGATGGTGCCGTCGGCGTGCGGTGCGAACACCCTGTGAAGGAATGCGATGACGACTGAATCCGCCTCGGACACCCCGCACAAGCCGCGGCGAGGATTCTGGGTCTTCCTTCGCGACGTCCTCGTGATCATCGTGATCGCGGCGCTCGTCTCCTTCCTGGTCAAGAGCTTCGTGGTCCGCTCGTTCTACATCCCGTCGGCGTCGATGGAGAAGACACTGCTGGTGAACGACCGCATCCTCGTGGATGAGCTGACGCCCCGCTGGACGGGCTACGAGCGCGGCGACGTCGTCGTCTTCGCGGATCCGGGAGGCTGGCTTCCGATCAAGCCTCAGGCGCCGCGGGGTCCCGTGGTGCTCGAGTGGGTCGACAGTCTGCTCACCCTCATCGGCCTGTCCTCGTCCGACAGCGAGGACCACCTCGTGAAGAGGCTCATCGGCCTCCCCGGTGACCACGTCGTCTGCTGCAACTCGCTCGGACAGATCACGATCAACGGCGCGCCCATCGACGAGCTGTCGTACCTGAACCTTCCAGAGGGCGACACCGAGGCGTCCAATGAGCCATTCGACGTCACGGTTCCGGATGAGTCGATCTGGGTGCTCGGCGACAACCGCGACCGCTCGCAGGACGCCCGTGCGCATCAGGATCTCCCGAGCGGAGGTTTCGTACCGCTCGACAACGTGGTGGGCAAAGCGTTCCTGACCACGTGGCCACTCGCTCGGATCGGCACGATCGACGGGCATCACAAGATCTTCAACGGCATCCCGGATCCGGAATGACCGTCATCGCCCCCAAACTCACCCTGGAGCGCAAGCTCCTCGCCGAGTACGACCTGATCATCTCGCTCGACGAGGTGGGACGCGGAGCCCTCGCCGGCCCGGTGGCCGTCGGCGCAGCCGTGATGGATGCCGCCGGAGCACGCCGACGCGTTCCGGAAGGTCTGCGCGATTCGAAGCTCGTGACCGAGAAGCGTCGGCCTGACGTGGCCGCCCGCGCAGCCGCGTGGGTGCAGGCATCAGCCGTCGGCTGGGCGAGCGCGACGGAGATCGACGAGGTCGGCATCATGCGGGCGCTGGGGCTCGCGGCATCCCGTGCGATCGACGCGGTCGTGGCGCAGGGCGCGACGCTCGACGGGGCTCTCGTGATCCTCGACGGCAATCACGACTACGTCTCGCGCGTGCACGCCGCCCCACTGCACGTGCGCTCGGTCATCAAGGGCGACCGCGACTGCGCTTCTGTCTCGGCGGCATCCGTGATCGCGAAGGTCGAGCGGGACACGTACATGGGCGCACTCCACGGCGATCACCCGGCGTACCAGTGGGACCGGAACAAGGGATACGCGAGCCTGGAGCACCGCGCGGCGATCCGTGAGACCGGGCTGTCGCCGTTCCACCGCGCGTCCTGGGCGATCGCGGACGCCCCGACTCTCTTCTGAACTCTCGGTCGCGTGTCTCGTCCTAGGATGGACTCATCATGGATGAAGAGGCATTCGACGACTACGACCGCGAACTCGAGCTCGCGCTGTTCCGCGAGTACCGCGATGTCGTCGGGCAGTTCCAGTACGTCGTCGAGACGGAACGCCGGTTCTACCTCGCCAATGAGGTGAACGTCGTCCGCCGCGACACCGAGCACGACTTCTACTTCGAGATCTCGATGGCCGACGTGTGGGTCTGGGACATCTACCGGGCCGATCGATTCGTCAAGGCCGTGCGGGTGCTGACGTTCAAGGATGTCAACGTCGAAGAGCTCCAGCGCCGTGAGTTCGAGCTGCCGGAGGAGCTGTCGCTCGACGGCAAGTGACTTCTGCGCACATTCGGGCTGAGTCCGAATGTTGTGCACAGGCCGTGGGTCTGCGGGGTCTGGGCGTCTTCCGCTGAGCGCAAGCTGTCGTCATGGCAGCGAAGGATGAACTCGGACGAGCCGGCGAAGACCGCGCCGCGAAGCACCTGAGCACGCGCGGGTATCGGATTCTGGACCGCAACTGGCGGTGCACGCAGGGCGAGATCGACATCGTCGCCGAGCGTGACGGCACGATCTGCATCGTCGAGGTGAAGACGAGACGCTCCGTGGCGTTCGGGCACCCGTTCGAAGCGGTGGACGATCGCAAGCGAGAACGCCTGTGGCGGCTCGCGTACGCGTGGTGCAGGGCGCACACGGAGCTGGCATCGAACCGGATGCTGCGCCTCGAGGTGATCGGCATAATCGGCGTCGATCCGGCCCTGGGGCAGCTCGAGCACCTGGTGGACCTGCGATGAAGACCGCGCGCACCTGGGCCGTCGCCCTGACCGGCGTCGACGGTCACCTGGTCGAGATCGAGGCGGACGTGTCGAATCAGACACCCGGCTTCAAGATCGTCGGCCTTCCTGACAAGGCTCTCGGTGAGGCGGCGCAGCGCGTGCACAACGCCGTGACGAACGCGGAGCTCGCGCTGACCCGACGTCGTCTCACCGTGAACCTGTCACCGGCGAGCCTGCCGAAGCACGGCAGTGGTTTCGACCTGGGGATCGCCATCTCGGCGGTCGCCACAGGGGGAGTGCTGGATGCCGCCTCCATCGCCCGCACCGTTCACATCGGCGAACTCGGGCTCGACGGGCGGGTGCGACCCGTGCCCGGCGTGCTCCCCGCCGTGTTCGCCGCGGCCCGAGCCGGATTCGATCGCGTGATCGTGCCGTTCGCCAATGAGGCAGAGGCGCGACTCGTGCCGGGGATGCAGGTGCGCGCAGCCACCACGCTCGCCGAGGTGGCGATGTGGCACGGCGCCGACATCTCCGTCGCCGAAGTCGAGCCGGTCGCAGGCGAGGCGCAGGCGCCTGCCGCTGCAGAACCGCTCGACCTCGCGGATGTCGTCGGTCAGGAGGAGGCGGTGCAGGCTCTGATCGCGGCCGCTGCCGGCGGCCACCACATGCTCATGAGCGGTCCGCCCGGTGCAGGCAAGACGATGCTCGCTCGGCGGTTGCCGGGGATTCTGCCGCCGCTGTCGGAAGAAGAGGCCCTCGAGGTCGCCGCCGTGCGGTCGCTGTCGGGTGCGGCAGTGAACATCCTCGACGATGTCCCACCGCTGGAGGCTCCGCATCACAGCGCCTCGGTGGCCGCATTGGTCGGCGGGGGTTCTCGAGCGGCGCGGCCGGGTGCGATCGTACGCGCACACCGCGGCATCCTGTTCCTGGACGAGGCGGCGGAGTTCACACGAGTCGCGCTGGACGCACTCCGCCAACCCCTCGAATCCGGGTCCATCGAGATCGACAGAGCGGGCTTCCACGTGCGATTCCCCGCACGATTCCAGCTCGTCCTCGCGACCAACCCGTGCCCGTGCGGCAACTACGGCGTCCGTGGGGCCGAATGCATCTGTCCGCCCATCGCCATCCGGAGGTACGCGTCTCGCCTCTCCGGACCGCTGCGCGACCGCATAGACATCGACCTCCAGGTCGCCAGGGTCGCGGCGTCGCGCGCGACGTCGGGGGAACGCGTCGGCATCGCGAGCGAGGCAGCCGCGGCTCAGGTCGCGACCGCTCGAGCGCGTGCTGCGCACCGTTTGGCCGAGACGCCATGGTCGCTCAACGCGGAGGTCGCCGGTGCCTGGCTGCGACAGGGGGACCGGCGGCTGCCGCCGGGCGTGCGAGCCCCGCTCGATCGAGCGCTCGAACGCGGACAGCTCACACTGCGCGGCTACGACCGCGTGCTGCGCCTGGCGTGGACGATGGCCGACCTGGCGGACGTCGACGCGCCCGGCGCCGATGAACTCGGTCGCGCGCTGTTCCTGAAGAGAGGGCTGATCGCATGATCGATGCACTGCTGAACGACCGCGAGATCCGCAGAGCCGCTGAGGCCGCACGTCCGGACGATGATCCATCGGAGACGCTCGCTCGTGTCGGGTGGAGCGTGCTGATCGAACCGGGCGACGGCGTCGCCGGCGCGCTGGTCGCCGAACTCGGCGCGCTCGAGGCGCTGAAGTTCGCCCTGGCGGGGGAGACGTTCGGTCTCGCAGAGAAGGCCATCCAGGAAGGGAGGAGACGGTGGGTGCCGAGAGCGCAGCCGCGCGCCGTCCGCGACGCGCTGCGCGGGGCGGCAGAGGTCGATGCACGGCTCCTGCTTCCCGGTGACCCGGACTGGCCGACGGCGCTCGACGACCTGGGCAGCCACGCGCCGACTCTGCTGTGGGTCAGAGGAGACCCGTCGCACCTGGTGGCACCCCACCGAGTCTCGATCGTCGGCGCGCGAGCCGCGACGGCGTACGGCGAGTCGATCGCGGCCGAACTCGCCGGTGATCTCGCAGCGACAGGAGCCGTCATCGTCTCGGGCGGAGCGTACGGGATCGACGGCGCCGCGCACAGGGCCGCGCTCGGAGCCGGCGGTACCACCGTCGCCTTCCTCGCCGGTGGCGTCGATCGCGCGTACCCGGTCGGTCACCAGCAGCTGTTCGATCGCGTGATGGCCTCGGGCGCCTTGGTGAGCGAACTACCGTGCGGCGCTGCGCCGACAAAGTTCCGCTTCCTCGGGCGCAACAGATTGATAGCGGCCCTCGGCGCGGCCACGGTCGTGGTCGAAGCGGGCTGGCGCAGCGGCTCGCTCAACACCGCTGGGCACGCGTCGACGCTCGCACGTCCGCTCGGCGCGGTGCCGGGGCCCGTGACCTCCGCGGCATCCGCTGGATGCCATCGACTGATGCGCGAGTACGACGCTCAGTGCGTGACGAACGCCGCAGAGGTCCGTGAGCTGATGGGCGCTGAAGTCGCGCAGGAGGTCTTCGAGGCGAGACCTGATTCGGACCACACCCGTCTGTGGGACGTCATGAGCGCGCGCACCCCGCGGACCCCGACGGAACTCGCCGCTCTCGCCGGTGTGTCGGTCGAACGGGCCAGGTCGGTGCTCGGAATCCTGGGGCTGGAAGGAAAGGTGGAACAGCTCCCGACTGGATGGGCGAGAATGTCAGCGAAGTCGCGGAACGGTGGGCGCTGAGCGCGATCGCGCGACTCCCGGTCTCTGGTCGAACCGGCGCTGCGGGCGGGGAGTCGATGAGCAGACTGACCGGTCATGGCGAGGCATCCGGGATGGGCGCGCGAAACGGGACATTCTGGATGCATGGAACTCGGGCTCGCGACTGAGGCGTTCGCCACGCATCTGGAGCAGGTGCGTCGCCTGTCTCCAGCGACCGTGCGGGCATACAGATCCGACCTGCGTGACCTGGCTGCATCCGCCGGCGACGCGGCGCTGAGCGAGGTCGACCTCGAGATGCTGCGCGAGTGGCTGTGGCGCGCGACGCAGCGCGGCGACGCCCGATCGACCCTTGCACGCCGCGCGGCCGCTGCCCGGTCCTTCTTCGCATGGGCGAAGGACGAAGAACTCATCAGTGCGGACCCCGCGCTCCGGCTGATCGCCCCCAAGCGCGGACGCACGCTTCCCGCAGTGGCATCCAAGGAGGGCATGCGCGATCTGCTCGACGCGCGCGCACACCTCGCGGCGCAGGGCGACCCGGAGGATCTGCGCGATCATGCGATCCTCGAGCTGCTGTACGGCTCCGGCATGCGCGTCTCGGAACTCTGCGGCCTCGACATCGACGACCTCGATCAGGAGCGGGCGACCGCCCGAGTGCTCGGCAAGGGATCGAAGGAGCGCGTCGTGCCCTTCGGGCGCCCCGCACACGACGCGATCGCCGCGTACATCACTCGTGGCCGCCCTGCACTGGCTGCCCGCGCGGCTTCGGGCTCCCCTGCGGTCTTCCTCGGGGCCAGGGGAGGGCGCATCGGTCCTCGTGCGATCTACACGCTGGTCGCAGCGGCGCTCGGCCCGATCATCGGAGCAGATGCGGTCGGCCCCCACGCGCTCCGCCATTCGGCCGCGACGCACCTGCTGGACGGCGGCGCCGATCTGCGCGCAGTGCAGGAGATCCTCGGCCACGCGAGTCTCGGGACGACCCAGATCTACACTCACGTCTCGGCGGAGCGGCTCACCGCGACCTACCGACTGGCGCATCCGCGAGCCTGAAGTCAGCGCGAGACGGACTCGCAGCACGGCAGCAGGACGGCCCGGGGGATGCCGCCGAACATCAGCATCGGGTTGATGTAGATGCCGTTGAGGCGCAGTCCGACGTGCAATGTGCCCGCGGCGGCGTGGCCGCCGGCGGCGACCGTCCCGATCTCATCGCCCGCGTGCACCGGCGCACCGGGGCTCAGATCGGACTCGAGCGGCTCGAACGTCGTCACGTATCCGCCGCCGTGATCGATCGTCAGCAGCGGCCGGTCCACCACCACCCCGCGGAACGCGACGACGCCGTCGGCAGGAGCGATCACGGCGGCGCCCGGATCCGCTGCGATGTCGACACCGCGGTGCCCTGCGCCGTACTCGTGCTCCGGCGCGCGGAACGGCTCCATGACCTCCCGTGCACCCGCCACCGGCCATTGCCATGCCGGATCCGGCGACGGAGGAGCCGCCGCAGCCGACCGAATCACGAGAAGTGCAGCCAGCACGCCGATGCAGGCGACAGCGGACGCTCTGCACATGATCCGGTTCGTGGACGGCATCCGACCATGCTCTGCTCTTCAGCGCCGGCGTGATCTCGCGCATCGCGCGAATGGTGGATGACCAGGCCAATCCCGCGTCGGTGCAGACGCAGTGGAGGGGGCCAGATCCTGTACACTTGAGGTCGCACCTCGATTCTCGGGGTGACTACGCGTGCCCAAAGCGATCGACGTCAGCACTGACGGACGTCGCGGCATCCACTCCCACAGGTCCTGCTCGCAAGAGCGGGTGGGGGTGAGCCGGGCACCAGGACTGCCGGTCATCCGATCGGCGAAACAACCTCAAGGGCGCGACAGCGCCAGAAACAGGAGACGACCATGGCTGTGGTCACCATCCGCCAGCTGCTCGACAGCGGCGTGCACTTCGGACACCAGACCCGTCGGTGGAACCCGAAGGTCAAGCGCTTCATCCTCACCGAGCGCAGCGGCATCCACATCATCGACCTCCAGCAGTCGCTGGGCTACATCGACTCGGCCTACGACTTCGTCAAGGAGACCGTCGCCCGCGGCGGCACGATCCTCTTCGTCGGCACCAAGAAGCAGGCGCAGGAGATCCTCGCGGAGCAGGCGACCCGCGTCGGTCAGCCGTACGTGAACCAGCGCTGGCTCGGTGGCCTCCTCACCAACTTCCAGACGATCGCGAAGCGTCTGTCCCGCATGAAGGAGCTCGAGGAGCTCGACTACGAGAACCCGGCTGCCTCGGGCTTCACCAAGAAGGAGCTGCTGCTCAAGAAGCGCGAGCTCGACAAGCTGCACAAGTCGCTGGGTGGTATCCGCAACCTCACCAAGACCCCGTCGGCTCTGTGGGTCGTCGACGCCAAGCGCGAGCACCTCGCCATCGACGAGGCGAAGAAGCTCGGCATCCCGGTGATCGGCATCCTCGACACCAACGCGGACCCGGACGACTTCCAGTATCCGATCCCCGGCAACGACGACGCGATCCGCTCCGTCTCGCTGCTCACCCGCATCATCGCGGATGCCGCCGCAGAGGGTCTGCAGCAGAAGCACAACCCGGAGTCGGGCGACGCTGAGCCGCTGGCCGAGTGGGAGAAGGAGCTTCTCGAGGCTCCCGCCGAGGACGCTCCGGCCGCCGAGGCCGCTGCTGACGAGGCTCCTGCTGCCGAGGCGGCTGCTGACGAGGCTCCCGCTGCTGAGGCAGCTGCCGAAGAGGCACCCGCTGCTGAGGCCGCGGCCGACGCCGACGCCAAGTAATTCCGCGTACACACACCTAAACGAGGCAAGGAGCCACTACACATGGCCAACTTCACCATCGCCGACATCAAGGCGCTGCGTGAGCAGCTCGGCACCGGAATGGTCGACACGAAGAAGGCACTCGAAGAGGCTGAGGGAGACCGCGAGAAGGCGGTTGAGATCCTTCGCCTGAAGGGTGCCAAGGGCAACGCCAAGCGCGCTGACCGCTCCACCAGCGAGGGCCTGGTCGTCTCGCGCGAGCAGGATGGCGCTGTGACGCTCATCGAGCTCGCCTGCGAGACCGACTTCGTCGCGAAGAACGAGCGCTTCATCGCGCTCGCCGACAAGGTCGTCGACGCCGTCGCTGCTGCGAAGGCGAACACGGTCGAGGACGCCCTCGCGGCTTCCGCCGGCAGCCAGACCGTCGGCGAGCTGATCTCCGACGAGGCGGCCATCATCGGCGAGAAGATCGAGCTGCGTCAGGTTCGCACCCTCACGGGTGACGCTGTCGAGGTGTACATGCACCGCACCAGCAAGGACCTGCCCCCGCAGATCGGTGTCGTCGTCGCCTACACGGGTGATGATGCAGCGACCGCTCGCAGCATCGCGCAGCACATCTCGTTCGCCAACCCGTCGTACCTCAGCCGCGAGGACGTTCCGGCTGAGGCCGTCGAGAAGGAGCGCGAGATCGTCACCGAGATCTCCCGCGGCGAGGGCAAGCCCGAGGCTGCTCTGCCGAAGATCGTCGAAGGCCGCGTCTCAGCGTTCATCAAGCAGGTCGCCCTGCTCGAGCAGGACTACGCCAAGGACAACAAGCTCTCTGTCGCCCAGGTGGCGAAGGACGCCGGTATCACCGTGACGGACTTCGCGCGCTTCAAGGTCGGCGCGTAGCAGTTGCGAAGGGGTTCGGATCCGCCAGGGTCCGAACCCCTTCTTCATGCCCAGAAGGCACTATCTTGAATCGGGACGAGAGGACATTTCACCCATGACTGAACGCACCGGACGCCGTCGCGTCCTTCTCAAGCTCTCCGGGGAGGCATTCGGCGGCGGGCAGCTCGGGGTGAATCCCGACGTCGTCGGCCAGATCGCTCGGGACATCGCCGCCGCGGTCGACCAGGTCGAGGTCGCGATCGTCGTCGGCGGAGGAAACTTCTTCCGCGGCGCCGAACTCAGCCAGCGCGGCATGGACCGCGGCCGTGCGGACTACATGGGCATGCTGGGCACCGTCATGAACGCCCTCGCTCTGCAGGACTTCCTGGAGCAGGCCGGCGCGCCCACTCGAGTGCAGTCCGCCATCTCGATGACCCAGGTCGCCGAGCCTTACATCCCGCTGCGCGCCGAGCGCCACATGGAGAAGGGCCGCGTCGTGATCTTCGGCGCCGGTGCCGGGCTTCCGTACTTCTCCACGGACACCGTCGCAGCTCAGCGCGCCCTGGAGATCGGCGCGCACGAGGTGCTCGTCGCCAAGAACGGCGTCGACGCCATCTACACCGCTGATCCCAACAAGGACGCCACCGCGACCCGGATCGACACGGTGACCTACCGTGACGCCCTGCAGCGCGGCCTCAAGGTCGTCGACTCCACCGCATTCAGCCTCTGCATGGACAACGGCATGGACATGCGGGTGTTCGGCATGGAGCCGGCCGGCAACGTCACCCGTGCTCTGCTCGGCGAGCCGATCGGCACGCTCGTCACGGCGTGACGCACCTTGCCAGGGTGTGGAGTCAACGCCCGGATAGAATTGCACGAACCCCCTGATGATAGGAGCCACCGTGATCGCGGACGTCCTCGCTGAAACCACCTCCCGCATGACTCGCGCCGTCGAGGCCGCGAAGGAGGATTTCGCCACCGTGCGCACCGGCCGCGCGAACCCGCAGATGTTCCAGAAGGTGATGGTCGACTACTACGGTTCGCCGACGCCACTGGCGCAGCTCGCATCGCTGGCCAACCCCGAGGCGCGATCGCTCATCATCACGCCGTACGACAAGTCCGCGCTCAAGGCCATCGAGCAGGCCATCCGCGACATGCCGAACCTCGGCGCGAACCCGACCAATGACGGCAATATCGTGCGGGTCACGATGCCGGAGCTCACCGAGGAGCGCCGCAAGGAGTACGTCAAGCTCGTGCGCAGCAAGGGCGAGGACGCGAAGGTTCGCGTCCGCGGCGTCCGGCGCAAGGCCAAAGACGAGCTCGACGCGCTCAAGGACGAGGTCGGTGAGGATGAGATCGCACGTGGTGAGAAGGAGCTCGATGGGCTCACTCGCCAGCACGTCGACCTGATCGATGACGCCCTCAAGCGCAAAGAGACTGAGCTCCTCGAGGTCTGAACAGGCATGAGCGATCCGATCGGAGACGCCGAGGGGCAGCCGCTCACCCGGCGAGAGGCCCGCGAAGCGGCGACGCCGAGCGCTGAGCCGACCTCGCCGTTGATCGACGAGACGGCGATCCCCCCTCGGCCGCCTCTGCCGAAGCCTGCGGACTTCGCCGCAGAGCCGGCGGCGGCGATGCGGGAGCAGCTCCGCCAGGCACGCGGTGACTTCGAGACGCACGTGCACCAGGCCAGGGAGCACCTTGACCAGGCCAACGAGCGCATCAAGGCTCGGACGGGGCGCGATCTCATCCTCGCCATCCTCGTCGGCCTCGCATTCGGCGCCGTGCTGCTGGGCTCGCTGCTGTTCATCAAAGAGCTCTTCGTCCTCATCGCGCTCGCTGTCGCGGTGCTCGGGATCTTCGAGTTCGCGCGCGCGCTGCGGACAGCAGGGCGGCGCATCGACATCGTCCCGCAGGTCGCTGCGGGCGTACTGATCGTCCTCGCCGGATTCTTCGCACCGGTCTGGCTGAGCTGGGTCACGCTGCTGTTCGCCGTCTCGTTCGTCGTCGTCTGGCGTCTCGTCACCCAGATGATGACCAAGGACGGTCGGACGTACGGCGATGTGCTGACGGACGCCGTGGTCGGTGGCTTCGTTCAGATCTACGTTCCGTTCCTCACGAGCCTGGCCCTGATGCTGCTGCGTCAGGAAGGCGGCCAGTGGTGGGTCCTCGCGTTCATCGCGGTCGCGGTCGCCTCGGACACCGGTGCGTATGCGGCCGGCGTCGCGATCGGCCGCCATCCGATGGCCCCGCGGATCAGCCCGAAGAAGACCTGGGAGGGCTTCGGCGGCGCCGTTCTCGCCGCGGCCGCGGTCGGAGTGCTGCTCGCCCTGTTCCTGCTCGACCTGCCCTGGTGGGCCGGTCTGATCTTCGGAATCGCGATCCTCATCTCCGCGACGGTGGGCGACCTGGGCGAGTCCATGATCAAGCGCGACATCGGCATCAAGGACATGAGTTCCTGGTTGCCCGGCCACGGCGGCCTGCTCGATCGGCTGGACAGCATCCTGCCGTCGACGGTTCCCGCCTTGACCCTCTACTTCCTTCTCTCCCCCTGGGCGGTGCTCGCATGACGACGTTGGATGCTGTGGACGACGGCGCGCGTGCTCAGCAGCCGTCGTTCCGAGTGGTGAAGGGTCGCGAGCGCGGATATCACCGGGCCGCTGTCGACACCTTCCTCTCGGCTGCTCGTGAGAGCTTCGAGAGCGAATCCGGTGAGCTCACGGCGGAGGAGATCCGCGTCGCATCCTTCCCCCTCGTCAAGGGCGGCTACGTCATCGGCGACGTCGATGCCGCTCTCGGACGCATCGAGGATGCGTTCGCGGCCCGCCGCCGCGACAAGGCGATCCGCGACGGACGCGCGGAGGAGTGGGTTCAGGACGCGCGCGACCAGGCGCAGACGATCCTGGATCACCTGGCCAGGACTCGTCGCCAGAAGTTCGCGCGCACCGGCTTCCTGGCGTTCGGCTACCGCGTCGATGAGGTCGACCACGTCGCAGCGCGAATCGTCCGGTTCCTCAGAGACGGTGACGAGCTCACCGTCGAGCAGCTCCGATCGGCGGCCTTCAGGATGCAGCGCCACGGGTACCGCGAAGAGCAGGTGGATGCTCTGCTGGACGCCACCGTCGACGTCATGTTGGCCGTCCGCTGAGCACTCTCATGGTGAACTCAGGTGACGCTGGCTAGAATGAACCCTATTGTGACTCCCGGTACTGAGATCGATCCCGTCAGCGGTGCCTCCGCGCAGGTCGCGTCGGCAGCCCCGAAGCTCCCGACTTCCGCCAAGCGACCCTGGACCCGCAGGCGCGGTGTCACCGGCGCCTTCGCCGCGTTCGGCGTCGTCGCGCTGGCCGCTGCCGTGGTCGCGCCGACCGGCATGGCTCTTGCTGAGCAGCCGGCACTAGACACCGAGACGCCGTTCTCGCTCGCGGTGCAGGACACGCAGAACCTCACCGTCAGCGTCTCCGGCGCGACGATCGCACCGGTGGACCGCGGCAGCTTCGACGTCTACGTCACCCCCAAGCCCACGCCGAAGCCTCAGCCGAAGGTCGCCTCGGCGCAGCAGTCCCAGGGCTCGTCGGCACCGGGCCCCGTCTTCTACACCGGCGGAGGCGCGCCTGCCGAATGGATGGCCGCGGCCGGCATCGCCTCCAGTGACTGGGGCTACGTCGACTACATCGTCTCCAAGGAGAGCGGCTGGAACCCCAACGCCACCAACGCCTCGTCCGGTGCGTGCGGGTTGGTGCAGGCTCTGCCGTGCAGCAAGGTGCCGGGCAACGGGTACGACCCCGTGGACAATCTGCGCTGGGGCAACGGATACGCGACGGGCCGCTACGGCAGCTGGGCGAACGCCTACGCCTTCTGGACCGCGAACCACTGGTGGTAATGCGCAGACATGCCTCGCTCGAATCGCAGGCGTCAGGAGCGTCCGAACGCTGACGACTCGTTCCAGCGCCTGCTGGCCGGGTGGAAGCGCACCGAGACGCGCCAGGGCCGTGAATGGACCGTGCAGCCGGTATCGGCCCAGCAGGCGGTCAAGGAGTACGTGTGCCCCGGCTGCCATCGCGTGATCCCGCCTGGGATTGCTCACCAGGTGGTCTGGCGGGCTGATGGTGTGCTTGGCGACGCCGCGGACCTCGCGGCCAGGCGGCACTGGCACGTGCACTGCTGGAAGGTGACATGAGCAGCCGGGTCAAGTCCGCTGCGCGGCCGTGACCCGGCGCGCATCAACGCTCGTTCATCCGGGGGATGAGCACCTGGCGGTAGATGATCAGGATGCTCGCGGCGACAGGGATCGCGATGAGCGCTCCGAGCAGGCCCAGCAGCGAACCGCCAGCGAGTGCTGCCACGACGACGACGGCACCGGGTACGGCGACCGCACGGCTCATGATGCGCGGTGAGATCACGTACGCCTCGATCTGCATGTAGATCAGATAGTAGATGGCGGCGGCCAGCGCGATCCCGGGCGACCCGAGGCCGGGGATGAGGCAGACGAGCACGATGATGGTCGAGCCGGTGAGCGTGCCGACCAGGGGGATCAGCGAGAAGAAGAAGGCGATCACCGCGAGCACCGCGGGGAACGGCGCCTGAATGATGCTCAGATAGATCGCGCTCAGGATGCCGTTGATCACGCCGAGCGTGACCTGGCCCATGACGTAGTAGCCGACCGAGTCGGTGATCTGCTCCGACAGGTCGACGAAACGCGGGCGCTTCGAGGCGGGCACCAGCTGGTACACGGCGCGCTTGAGCGACGGTGTCGAGGCGGTCAGGTAGATCGTGAGGATCAACACGATGAAAGCGCCGAACAGGCCCCCGAGCACCGAGACACCAGCGTTGATCACGCTGCCTGTGATGTCGCCCACGTTCGCGATCAGCCACTCCTGCGTCTCGGTCAGAACGCGTTCGATGTCGAGGTTGGGGAAGAGCCCGGTGATCCACTCCTCGGCATCGGACAGGAAGGTCGGCCCGCTCACGAGCCGGGTCACCTGCTCGATCAGCTGAGTCACCTGCGACACGATGACCGGCAGCACGATGAGGACGATCCCGGCGAAGACGCCCAGGACGAGGATCAGTGTGATGAGCACCGCCAGCCAGCGGGGAAGCTTGCGTCGCTCGAGGAACGAGATGACGGGATCCAGACCCAGGCTGATGAACAGCGCGGTGCCGACGTACAGCAGCACGGTGGACAGCGATTGGATGCTGCCGAGCAGCAGGATGCCGAGGCCGACGCCCAGCGTCGCCACAAGCGCGGTGCGGAACGGGTTGTGGAGTTTCATTCGCTCTCCTCGGGAAGACTGGTATCAGGCTAGTCGTCGAGGCCGGTGCGGATACGGCGACGTGCCGACGGCTCAGGCGGCTCTTACCCCCTCGTAGTCAACACTCAGCCTGTTTCGATAGTCTGAAACGTCGAGCGATGACTCGGACGCGGCGTCCGGGTTGCGTAAGGAGACTTTTTCGTGCGTTTCGTCTGGGCCGTCGTGGCCTTCGTCCTGGCCACGCTCCTCATCGGAGCAGGCATCGCTCAGCGAACCATTTTCATGGGCCCCTCCGCCCAGCAGGCCGAGCTGAGCGTCGAGGATTCCACGCCGTTCGTGCTCGTCGACGGTGCCGTGCTGCGCGAGAACCCGGGGCAGCAGACGCTGCTCGTCCGCGGTGACGGCGACATCTTCGCCGCCTATGGACGCACAGCCGATCTCGAGGCGTGGCTCGCGGACGCGACCTACACCTCGATCGGTCTTGATGCCGACGGCGATCCGAAGAGCACGGTCGTCGAGGCTTCGATCGTGCCGGAGGAGGGCGAGGATGCGCCGGAGGAGGGTGAGGACGCGCCGGAGGGCCGCAACCCCGCAGGATCCGACCTCTGGCTGGACTCCTTCAGCGAGCAGGATCAGCTGATCACCGACATGCAGCTCCCCGAGGGCATGAGCGTTCTCATCGCGAAGGACGGAACGGCGCCCGCGCCCGCCGACATCGTCGTGGCCTGGCCGCTCGATCGCTCGACGCCGCTGGTGGGGCCGCTGATCACCGCCGGAGGCATCGTCCTGCTCGTCGGCCTCGTCCTCTACGTGCTCGCCATCCGCCACCAGCGTCGGGGACGCGGCCCTCGCCGCAAGGGGCCGGGCCCGCTGCCAGCCACAGAGCCGATCGATCTCTCCGTTGCGCCGGCACCGGTGCGCGAAGCGCTGGAGGAGCCGGCTCGCTCCGGCGGCGCCGGAGCAGGAGCGGAGGGCGATACGGAGGACAAGCCCGCCAAGTCCGAGCGCCGGGCTCTCAGAAACCGTCGCCGTCTGCTGGCGCTGCCGGCACTGGGACTCGCCGGCGTGATGTTCGTCGGATGCTCGAGCGATTCCTGGCCGCAGTTCGACGCCGCGACGCCGACGCCCACCCCGACGCAGACCGTCATCACTCCCGAGAACCAGAAGCCCCCGGCGGTCACGGAGTCACAGGCATCCCGCATTCTGCAGAACATCTCGTCGACGCTCGAGCAGGCGGACGCCGACCTCGACATCGACCTCGCCGGCACGCGGCTGGAGGGCCTTGCCCTCGAAGCACGCCAGACCGACTACACGCTCCGCAAGGGCATCACCGACCGTCCTCTTCCGACCGTCATTCCGACTGAGGCGATCGAGGTGCTTCTGCCCCAAGCGACCGACGCCTGGCCGCGCACCGTGCTCGTGCTCAGCAAGAGCAAGAGCGACGACACGCTTCCGCCGTCGATCCTCACCATGACGCAGGCCGACCCGTGGTCGAACTACAAGGTGACGAACATCGCAGAGATGCAGGCGTCGACCGAGGTTCCGCAGCTCGCGCCGGCATGGCTCGGAACGAGCCTGATCACCGAGAACGCCGCGGCATTCCTGACACTCGCGCCCGACGAGCTCGCCGCGGCCTTCGCCGATGTGGTGGATGCCGGCGAGGAGAGCGAGTACTACGGATCCTTCGACGAGGTCGCCATCTCCCTGGCGGACGCGATCAAGGCGAGCCGCGCCGCCGTGACGAAGGGGCTCGCCGACAACGGTGCGGCGAAGACGTCCAAGACGGCTTTCGACATCGCGCCGAGCGAGCAGCCACCCGTCGCGCTGGCCACGCTCGACAGCGGTGCGATCGTCGCCGTCTCGCTGATCGACAGCGAGAAGATCACGCCGACCTCGAGCGACGCGGTCATCAAGTTCGACGACAATCCGGAGGCTCGGGTGCTCACCGGCGCCAAGGAGGCCTCCAAGGGCGTCAATACGACGTACAGCCTGCAGCTGTTCTTCTCCGTACCCAGCCAGGGCTCGACCGAGCAGGTTCGCCTGCTCGCCGTGCACCAGGACACCCTCGACGTGGAAGTGATCAAGTGAGCGACATCTCTGCTTCTGCTCTGCGCGGCGCCGTTGACCTCTCGTCTCTGCGCAACCGCCCCGCGGCTCCTGCGAACCCCGCATCGGCACCGGCCGATGACCGGGACCCGGCACAGGGCGGGGTCGTCGTCGACGTGACGGATGCGACCTTCGGTCAGATCCTCGAGCTGTCGCGGACGGTTCCTGTCGTCGTCGACCTGTGGGCCGAGTGGTGCGGGCCGTGCAAGCAGCTCAGTCCGATCCTCGAGAAGGTCGTCACCGAGCTGGGCGGGCGCATCGTGCTGGCCAAGGTCGACGTCGATGCGAACCCGCAGCTGGCCCAGAGCTTCCGAGCGCAGTCGATTCCGATGGTCGTGGCGCTCATCGCCGGGCAGCCGGTGCCGATGTTCACCGGTGCCGTGCCAGAGGAGCAGGTGCGTCAGGTGTTCGACCAGCTTCTGCAGGTGGCCGCTCAGAACGGTGTCACCGGCAGCGTCGGCGGCGATCAGCAACCGGCCGCTGACGCTGACGAGGAGCCGCAGGAGCCGCCGCTTCCGCCGTTGCACGCCGAGGCGTTCGCCGCGATCGAGCAGGGCGATTTCGCAGCGGCGATCTCCGCCTACGAGAAGGCGCTCGCAGAGAACCCGCGCGACGAGGACGCCCGTGCCGGGCTCGGACAGGTGCGCCTGCTCGACCGCGTGCAGGGTCTCGACCTGCAGGAGGCCCGCGCCGCAGCGGCAGCGGATCCGCGGGACATCCAGGCGCAGTTCGCCGTCGCCGACCTCGACATCTCCGGCGGACACGTCGACGACGCGTTCGGACGCCTGCTCGATCTGTTCGCCGTGCTGCCATCCGAGGAGCGGGTGCCAGTGCGTGAGCGTCTCGTCGAACTGTTCGGTCTGATCGGCGCGGATGACCCGCGGGTCTCCGCGGCCCGCAACAGGCTGTCGTCGCTGCTGTTCTGAGGAGCCTTCGCTACGACGAGGCGCGCTCCGGCCGATAGCGCAGCCACAGCGTCGACAGGGGTGGCAGAGTGACCCTGGCCCGTGGCGTGCCGTGATCACCGGACGTGTGCGCCGCGACCCGCCCGAAGTTGCCGATGCCGCCTCCTCCGTACTCGGCGGCATCCGTGTTCAAGATCTCCTCCCAGACTCCGGCGACGGGCAGGTCCA
Organism: Microbacterium sp. Bi121; assembly: GCF_918698005.1. Lineage (GTDB taxonomy): Bacteria > Actinomycetota > Actinomycetes > Actinomycetales > Microbacteriaceae > Microbacterium. The sequence continues at coordinate 83,822 of NZ_CAKKLJ010000004.1, read as the reverse complement.
GATCGAGGTTCGGGCGCTCCACCCCGGCGAAGTTGCTGATCACGACCACGCGGCCGCCGTGGAGGTCCCGACGCTCGAAGGCGATCACGTTCGGATCCCAGACCGGTGCGCCCAGTCGGCGGAAACGTGTGCTGTCGTTGTCCCGCTCCCACAGCGGTGCGGTGCCGCGGTAGACGCCGTTCATCGCGCCGACGAAGCGCTGCAGCTGCGCATGCGACGGCTGCTCCAGCAGCCACCAGTCCAGCGGGCGGCTCTCGGACCATTCGGCCAGCTGACCGAACTCCTGCCCCATGAACAAGAGGTTCTTGCCCGGGTGCCCCCACATGTACGCGAGATATGCGCGAGCGTTCGCGAGCTTGTGGGTGTGGTCGCCCGGCATCTTCGAGAGCAGACTTCCCTTGCCGTGCACCACCTCGTCGTGGCTGATCGGCAGCAGATAGTTCTCCCCGAACGCGTACACGAAGGAGAAGGTCATCTCGCCCTCGTGGTGCGCGCGGTACATCGGGTCCCTGGCGATGTACTGCAGGGAATCGTTCATCCAGCCCATGTTCCACTTGAACCCGAAGCCGAGCCCCGCCTGGTCGGTGCGCGCGGTGACGCCGGGGAAGCTCGTCGACTCCTCGGCGATCATGATGATGCCGTGGTGGTTCCGGTAGGCGGTGGCGTTGACCTCCTGCAGGAAACGGATCGCCTCGAGGTTCTCCCGCCCACCGTGCACATTCGGCTCCCACTCGCCCTCCCGGCGGGAGTAATCGAGGTAGAGCATCGAGGCGACGGCATCCACGCGCAGGCCGTCGATGTGGAATTCCTCGAACCAGTACAGCGCGTTGGCGACGAGGAAACCGCGCACCTCGGGGCGCCCGTAGTCGAAGATCAGGGTGCCCCAGTCCTGATGCTCACCCCGTCGAGGGTCCGGATGCTCGTACAACGGCCGGCCGTCGAAGCGGGCCAGAGCGAACTCGTCCTTCGGGAAGTGGCCGGGCACCCAGTCCAGGATTACGCCGATGCCCGCCTGGTGCAGGCGATCGATCAGGTAGCGCAGGTCGTCAGGACCGCCGAATCGGGCGGTCGGCGCATAGTAGCCGGTGACCTGGTAGCCCCACGAGCCGCCGAACGGATGCTCGGCGAGCGGCATGAACTCGACGTGCGTGAAGCCGGTCTCCGTGACGTGCGCGATGAGCGGATCGGCGATCTCCCGGTATCCCAGGCCGCCGCGCCATGAGCCCAGGTGCACCTCGTAGATGCTCATGGGCTGCGCGACGGCGTGGGTCGCCGCGCGGCGCGTCATCCACGCCCCGTCCTTCCAGCTGTACGCCGAGAAGGGGACGATGGATGCCGTCTCCGGCGGCACCTGCGTGCGCTGCGCCATCGGGTCGGCCTTGAGCACCCACGATCCATCGGGGGTGAGGATCTCGTACTTGTAGACCGTCCCCGGCGACACGCCTGGGATGAACAGCTCCCACACCCCGCTGGAGCCCATCGAGCGCATGCTGTGGCCTGCGCCGTCCCAGCCGTTGTGCTCGCCGACGACCCGAACAGCCTTCGCGTTGGGAGCCCAGACGGCGAACGCGATCCCGATGTCGCCGTCCATCAGGTGCGCGTTGGCGCCGAGGACTTCCCAGAGCCGCTCGTGCCGGCCCTCGGCGATGAGATGAAGATCGAGCTCGCCGATGGACGGGACGTGCCGGTACGGGTCGCCCGAGGTCTGCTCCTGCCCGCCGTCGTAGACGGCCGCCAGGCGGTAGGGGACCGGTGCGCCCAGATGCGTGCCCTGCCATATGCCGTCAGAGGCATGATCGAGTTGAACGCGCGTGCCGTTCTTCAGGATCGCGACGACGGTGTCCGCGAAGGGCCGCCGAGCCCTGATGGTCGTCGAGGTGCGACCTGCCGCGTCGGTCTCCGCATGAGCCCCGAGGATGTCATGCGGCGCGTGATGGGAACCTGCGGCGACAGCGCCCCATTCGGCGCTGGTGATCCGGTCCGTGCTGCTCATGAGCGCGCCTTCACGTGGAGGATGTGCACCGGCTCGGCGAACGCATCGAGCCGGACGTAGTCGTGATCGGACCACGTCCAGGTCTCTCCGGTGATGAGATCCTCGACCTCGAAGGTCTCGCCGGGGTCGACGCCCCAGACGCGCGTGTTGAGATGCACGGTCGTCTCGCGCACCGAGTGCGGGTCGACGTTCGCGACGACGAGGACGGTGTCCGCGTCGCCCGTGGCCGTGAACGTGCCGTCGAGATGCTTCGAATACACGAGGATGCTGTCATCGTCGCTCCAGTGCACCGCGAGGTTCCGCAGCTGCCGCAGCGCAGGATGCGCTCGGCGGATCTCGTTCAGACGGCGCAGGTACGGGGCGAGGGAGTCGCCTGACGCCTCCGCGCCGACGAAGTCGCGCAGCTTGTACTCGTACTTCTCGTTGTCGATGTTCTCCTCCGAGCCCGGTCGTGCGACGTTCTCGAAGAGCTCGTACCCGGCGTACACACCGTACGTCGGTGCCGCCGTCGCGGCGATCGCCGCTCGCACCTTGTATGCGGCGCGGCCGCCGAACTGCAGATACTCGGTGAGGATGTCGGGCGTGTTCACGAAGAGGTTGGGACGCAGATAGTCGGCGGTCTCGGTCGCAAGCCCGGTGAGGAACTCCTCCAACTCGCGCTTGGTGTTGCGCCAGGTGAAATACGTGTAGCTCTGCTGGAACCCAGCGGCCGCAAGACTGCGCAGCGGAGCCGGGCGGGTGAAGGCCTCTGCGAGGAACACCACGTCGGGGTCCGTCGACATGACCTGCGCGATCAGCCACTCCCAGAACTGCAACGGCTTGGTGTGGGGGTTGTCCACGCGGAAGATCTTGACGCCCTGTGCGATCCAGTGCCTGACCACCCGCAGCACCTCCTCGCGCAGGCCCTCGGGGTCGCGGTCGAAGTTCAGCGGATAGATGTCCTGGTACTTCTTGGGCGGGTTCTCCGCATACGCGATCGTGCCGTCGGGGAGGGCGGTGAACCAATCGGGGTGCGACGAGACCCACGGGTGGTCGGGGGAGGCCTGCAGTGCGAGGTCCAGAGCGACTTCGATTCCCGCCTTGCGCGCCTCGCGGACGAAGAAGCGGAAATCCGCGAGCGTGCCGAGATCGGGGTGCACGGCGTCGTGACCGCCCTCGACCGCACCGATCGCCCACGGCGAACCTGGGTCGACCGGACTCGCTTTCAGGGTGTTGTTCGGACCCTTGCGGTGCGTGCGGCCGATCGGATGGATGGGAGGCAGGTAGAGCACGTCGAAACCCATGCCGGCGACGCGGGTGAGCTGCTTGGCTGCGCTGCGGAACGTGCCGCTCTTGATCGTGCCGTCCTTGGCGCGCTTGGCACCTTCGGAACGGGGGAAGAACTCGTACCAGGCCCCGACCCCAGCCGCCGCCCGCTCCACGACAAGCGTCAGTTCGGGTGTGTGCGCCGATAGAGACGCTGCGGGGCGAGCGCGGAACACGGCAGCGAGATCGGCATCCATCGCGACGCCCAGGGCGGTGACGGCATCCGCATCTTCCAGGACGGCGGCGGATCGCGCCAGAGATGAACGCTCGGTCGCCGGGCGGTTCTTGTCGGCCGCGGCCGCCGCCAGCAGGTCGCGACCGAGTGCCGCCATCACGGGAACGTCCACTCCGGCCGCGATCTTGACGGACGCGGCGTGCGCCCAGGTGGCGTAGTCGTCGGCGAACGCCTCGAAGCGGTAGCGCCAGAGGCCCTGCGCATCGAGGGCGACGTCCGCCGACCAGCGGTCGCTGCCATCGCCGAGAGCGACGAGGCGGTGCAGCGATTCCGCACCGTCCGGCGCTGTCAGGCGGACGTGGACGCCGATGCGATCGTGCCCCTCGCGGAAGGCCACGACGCTGAACGGAACGACCTCGCCGGCGAAGGCCTTGGCTGCGAAGCCGCCTGGTGCCGACGGCCGTGGATCCGTCAGCGGGATGCGTCCGGTTCGGGTCTCGGGGGGCGGCGTGGTCGCGCGCGCCCGCAGGGGGATCTCGGCGGAGCTTCGAAGCGCCGCGGGACGATTGCCGGAACGTGCTGCCACACCCTGAATGTACCCTGCCGGGCAGTTGCGGTGAACCCGCCTGCGGGGTGTGCCGTCGCTACTCGACGCGGAACAGGCGCATCGACGTTCCTGGCGTCGGGATCACGTCTCCCGGCGCGAACTCCCGGGCGTCATCGTTCGGCTGCTCGTCGGCGCTGGACCACAGTGAGACGAACTTCGTCGCGCCGTCGATCGTTGCGGGCAGCGTCACCTCGGTGGGTGACTCGGTGCCGTGCACGATCAGCAGGATCCGGTTGATCGGTTCATCGACGGGCGTGGATTCGGCGACGTACTGCAGCGTGCGGCTGCCCGGATCGGTCCACTGCGCCTCCTCCATCATCTCGCCGTTCTGGTTGTACCAGTCCATGACGGAAGCGTTCGGCGTGTGCACATCGCGCCGCGCGTAGCGACTCGGCCGCAGGGCGGCGTTCTCACGTCGCAGCTTCGTGAGGGCGGTGACGTGAGCGCGCAGATCCATCTGCCACGGCTCGTGCTCCCAGCTGAGCCAGGTCAGCATGGAGTCCTGCGCGTAGGCGTTGTTGTTGCCCCGCTGGGTGCGACCCGTCTCGTCGCCGGCGGTGATCATCGGGATGCCGGCGGACAGCAGCAGCGTGCCGAGCAGGTTGCGCATGGCCTTGCGGCGTGCGGCGTTGATCGCCGCATCGGAGGTCGGACCCTCTACGCCGTGGTTGAACGCGCGGTTCGTGTCGGCACCGTCGCGGTTGTCCTCGCCGTTGGCCTCGTTGTGCTTCACATCGTAAGTGACGAGATCGTGCAGCGTGAACCCGTCGTGCGCGGTGATGAAGTTGATCCCGGCGAGCGGCCCGCGCTCCTTGCTGAACGTGTTCGAGGATCCGGCGAGACGGGTGGCGAACCCGCCGATGCCGACCGGGGCGGAGGCGCGGCGGGCGTAGTCGATGTCGCTCAGCCAGAAGTTGCGCACACGGTCGCGGTAGCGGTCGTTCCACTCGTGCCAGCCCGGCGCGAAGTTGCCGGTCTGCCAGCCGCCGAGGCCGACGTCCCACGGTTCGGCGATGAGCTTGACGTCCTGCAGAGCCGGATCGTCGCGGATCGCGATGAGCAGCGGATGCTCGCGCGAGTACTCGTGCGCGGCATCCCTGCCGAGAGCTGCGGCGAGGTCGAAGCGGAACCCGTCGATCTGCATCTCATGCGCCCAGTAGCGCAACGAGTCCAGCACCAGCCGGGCGCCGGCATCCACCGCCGTGTTCAAGGTGTTCCCGACTCCTGTGGTGTCGATATAGGCGCCGTCGGGCTGCTGACGGTAGTAGTTCGCGTTGTCGATTCCGCGCAGACTCGAGCGGGGGCCTCCGATGCCCTCCTCCGAGGTGTGGTTGTAGACCACGTCGAGGATGACCTCGAGACCTGCCTCGTGCAGCAGCTTCACCATTCCCTTGAACTCGGCGAGCACGGCCTCCGGCCCCTGCTTCCGGGCGTCCTCGGTCGCATACGCGGTGTGCGGAGTGAAGAAATTGAGGGTGTTGTAACCCCAGTAGTTGGTGAGACCTCGTTCGAGGAGACGCGGCTCCGGCACGAACGCATGCACGGGCAGCAGTTCGATCGCAGTGATGCCGAGCGAGTGGAAGTGCTCGATCATCGCCGGGTGCGCGAGACCGGCGTAGGTGCCGTGCAGCGCCGGCGGCACGTCGGGATGCCGCTTGCTGATGCCCTTGAGATGAGCCTCGTAGATCACGGTGCTGTCGAGGGAGACGCCCGGCTTCTCGACACCGCCCCAGTCGAACCCGTCCTCGATGACCACGGAGCGCCAGTCCTCGTAGCCGGTGCCCTGCGCCAGGCCGCGTGCGTACGGGTCGAGCAGCAGGGTCTCGGGGTTGAACGTGTTTCCTGGGGCGTGCGGACCCCCGACGCGCAGGGCGTACCGGGTGCCGGGCTGCAGCAGCGCGGTCGTCACCTGCCAGACATCGTCGGACTGCCTCTCCAGCTCCACCTCGTCGGTGACCCAGTCGAGATCGGTCTCGTCGAAGACGACGAGCTCGATCGACGAGGCGTTCTGAGACCAGACGCGCAACGTCGCCGTGCCGTCGTGCAGACGCACGCCGAGGTTGTCGAGGGCAGCACCGCCGGGAGCTGTGAAGTCGGGCATGAGTCAAGAGTATGCGGGATGCGCTGGCGTCTCACTCGAAAGGACACTCGGTTCCAGGTGCCGACACAGCAGAAATGGGGGAGAGTTGAGGGATGCGCTTCTATCTCGACCATGCGGCGACGACCCCGCTGCGCTCGGAGGCGCGCGAAGCATGGCTCGCGGCATCCGACGTCATCGGCAACGCCTCCTCGACGCACGGCGCGGGTCAGGATGCTCGTCGCCTGCTCGAGGACTCACGGGAGCGCATCGCAGGGACGCTCGGATGCGATCCGATCGAGGTCGTGCTGACTTCCGGCGGGACGGAGTCGATCAACACGGCGCTTCACGGCCTCTGGGAATCGCGTTCCCCTGATGCCGGCGCCACGGGGTCCGACACGATCGTGCTCCCGGACGGCGAACACCACGCCACCATGGACACCGTCGCGGCGCTCGCAGCGGCCGGCGCCACCGTTCGGCAGGTACCGCTGACCGAGCTCGGACGCATCGAACCGGGCGCGTTCGCCGCGCAGCTGCCAGGGGCGGCCGTCGCCACCGCGCTGGTCGCGAACAACGAGGTCGGCACCGTGAACGACGCCGCGGCGCTGGCGGCAGCAGCCGCGGACGCCCGCGTGCCGCTGCACCTGGACGCCGTCGCAGCGCTCGGGCATCTGCCCCTGTCATTCCGCAGCCTGCGGGGGGATGCCGCGGCCGGAACAGGCCTCGTCGCGCTGAGCGTCGCAGGTCATAAGATCGGCGCCCCTGTCGGGATCGGCGCGCTCGTGGTCGACCGCACCGCGAAGATCGCTCCGCTCCTGCGCGGGGGAGCCCAGCAGCGGGGGCTTCGCGCCGGGACACAGGACGTACCGGGAGCTGCCGCCTTCGCTGCGGCTCTCGTCGCGGCCGAGCGCGAGCGCGAGGGTGAGGGCGTGCGACTGCGCGGACTCCGTGACCGTCTGATCGACGGCATCCGATCGGCCGTCCCTGAGGCGCGCCTGCTCGGCGATCCGATCGAGCGGCTGCCGGGCAACGCGCACTTCCTCTTCCCCGGCGCCGTCGGCGAGAGCCTGCTCTTCCTGCTCGATGTCGCAGGGGTCGCGGCATCCACCGGGTCGGCCTGTCAGGCGGGCGTCGCCGAGCCCTCGCACGTCGTCCTGGCGATGGGCGGCAGCGAGCGCGATGCGCGCAGCGTCCTACGATTCACGCTCGGCCGCACCTCCGCCGACGCCGACGTGGATGCCGTGCTGTCGGCGATCGCCGACGCGTATGCGCGTGCATCCGGGCAGCTGAACGCTCGCTGAGCCTGTCGAAGCGTGCGGATCGTAGACTGGACCCATGCGGATTCTTGCGGCCATGAGCGGTGGCGTGGATTCCGCCGTCGCGGCTGCACGTGCCGTGGAGGCGGGCCACGACGTCACCGGCGTCCACCTCGCCCTCTCCCGGGCCGGCGGAACGCTGCGCACGGGCAGCCGCGGGTGCTGCACGATCGAGGACGCCATGGACGCCCGGCGTGCCTCTGACATGCTCGGAATCCCGTTCTACGTCTGGGACTTCTCCGAGCGGTTCCGCGACGACGTGATCGACGATTTCATCGCCGAGTACCAGGCCGGTCGCACCCCGAACCCGTGCATGCGCTGCAACGAGAAGATCAAGTTCGCCGCCCTCCTGGAGCGCGCGATCGAGCTCGGTTTCGACGCCGTCTGCACCGGCCACTACGCGACGCTCGTGGACGGTGAGGGCGGTCTCGAGCTTCATCGCGCTTCGGACAACGCCAAGGACCAGTCCTACGTGCTCGGCGTCCTGACTGCCGAGCAGCTCGCGCACACGTACTTCCCGCTGGGCGAGACGCCGTCGAAGGCGCTCGTGCGTGCTGAGGCGGCCGAGCGCGGCCTCAGCGTCGCGCAGAAGCCCGACAGCCACGACATCTGCTTCATCCCCGACGGCGACACCCGCGGGTGGCTGGCCGAGAAGGTCGGTGCCGAGCAGGGCGAGATCCTCGATCGGAACGGCGACGTCGTCGGCTCGCACGACGGCGCGCATGCGTTCACCGTCGGACAGCGCCGCGGACTCAAGCTCGGCGTGCCGGCGCCCGACGGCAAACCTCGGTTCGTGCTCGAGGTGCGTCCTGTGTCCAACACGGTCGTCGTCGGCCCCAAGGAGGCACTCGCGATCGGCGAGATCTCGGGGGAGCGGCACTCGTGGGCCGGAGCTGCGCCGACCTCTGACTCATTCGACTGCGAGGTGCAGATCCGCGCGCATTCGGAGCCTGTGCCGGCGCATGCCACGGTCTCGTCCGACGGAGTGACGGTCGTCCCCGACGTGCCGCTGGACGGCGTCGCCCCTGGACAGACCGCCGTTCTCTATGTCGGCACCCGGGTGCTCGGCCAGTTCACGATCGACAAGACGGTGTCAGCGGTGCCGGTACCGGCCTGATCCCCGACTGGGATGTCCATCCCCACTCGTAGACTGTTCGGGTGCCGGAGAACATCTCGCTGGAAGACGCCCGCATCGAGGCCGAAGAGCTGACGACCCGCATCCTCGAAGCGAAGGACGCGTACTACGGGCGCGACACCTCGCTCGTCGACGATGCGACCTACGACGGGTGGATGCACCGGCTCGAAGAGCTCGAGCGCCTGCACCCCGAGCTGGCGGGGCAGGACTCGCCGACGCAGATGGTCGGGGCTGCGCAGGCCACGGGTCTTGCGACGATCGAGCACGCCGAGCGGATGCTGAGCCTCGACAACGTCTTCTCGATCGACGAACTGCGCGAGTGGGCGGCTAAGACGCAGACGTCGGCCGGCCGCGAGGTCGCCTGGCTCACGGAGCTGAAGATCGACGGCCTCGCCATCAACCTGCGCTATGAGAACGGCATCCTCACCTCGGCCGCCACGCGCGGCGACGGGCGGGTCGGCGAGATCGTCACCGAGAATGCCCTGCGGCTGCCGATGATCCCCGAGCGGCTCAGCGGCGAGGGGCATCCGGAGATCGTCGAGGTGCGCGGAGAGGTGTTCATCCCCGTCGCCGCGTTCAAGCGTCTGAACGCGGCTCAGGCCGACTTCCGCGACCGCGCCTACGCGGATGCCCTGGGACGCTGGGAGGCCCGCTCGGGCGCCAAACGGCCGTTCGACGAGGACAAGGCGCGCAGTGCGGCGGCCCGCCGATTCCCGGCGTTCGCGAACCCGCGCAACGCGGCCAGCGGCGGCCTGCGTCAGCAGATCGACAAGAAGGACGGGCTCGAGCTCGAGGCGGGCCTGCTGCGCATCGCGTCGCTCGACCTGTACGTGCACGGCATCGGCGCCTGGCCGAACCCTCCCGTGGCGGCGCAGAGCGAGGTGTACGAGCTCCTGGCCTCGTGGGGCCTGCCGACGAGCCCGCACTCGAAGGTGTGCGGCTCGATCGACGAGGTCACGGAGTTCGTGGCGCACTACGGCGAGCACCGGCACGACATCGAGCACGAGCTCGACGGCATCGTCGTCAAGGTGGATGAGCTGGCGCTGCACGACGAGCTGGGCATGACCAGCCGCGCGCCGCGATGGGCGATCGCGTACAAGTACCCGCCCGAGGAGGTGCAGACCACACTGCTCGACATCGTCGTCTCGGTCGGGCGAACCGGTCGTGCCACACCCTTTGCTGTCATGGCGCCCGCCCATGTGGCGGGATCCGTCGTGCGTCAGGCGACCCTGCACAACAAGGACGTCGTCAAGGCCAAGGGCGTGCTGATCGGCGACACCGTCGTGCTGCGCAAGGCCGGCGATGTCATCCCCGAGGTGCTGGGCCCGGTGGTCGAGCGCCGTGACGGCACCGAGCGCGAGTTCGTCATGCCCGAGAACTGCCCGGAGTGCGGCACGCCGCTGCGCCCCATGAAGGAGGGCGACATCGATCTGCGGTGCCCGAATGCGCGGTCGTGTCCTGCGCAGGTGCGCGGCCGCGTCGAGCACATCGGTTCGCGCGGGGCGCTCGACGTCGAGGCGCTCGGCGAGGTGACGGCGGCGGCACTGACACAGCCGAGTTCGCCGGCGGAACCGCCGCTGGATACCGAGGCGGGACTGTTCACGCTGACGCTCGATGAGCTCGTGCCGATCGAGGTCGTCGTGCGGGATGCCGAGACTGGGCTGCCGAAGGAGGACGACGACGGCATCGTCAAGACGCGTGCGCCGTTCCGCCGCAATTCCACCGCGGCCGAGAAGAAGCAGGGCGTCGACGGGCCGCAGCCCTCGTCGCAGGCGACCAAGCTGCTCGCCGAGCTCGAGAAGGCGAAGACCAAGGAGCTGTGGCGTCTCCTGGTGTCCTTGAACATCCGGCACGTCGGGCCGGTGGCCGCGCGGGCACTCGCGCAGTGGTTCGGGTCACTGGAGGCGATCCGTGCGGCGTCGCGGGAGGAGCTCGCCGCCGTCGAGGGCGTCGGCGGCATAATCGCCGACTCGTTGCTGGACTGGTTCGAGGTCGATTGGCACGTCGACATCGTCGAGCAGTGGGCAGCTGCCGGGGTACAGTGGGCGACGCCCGGGCACCCAGGGGCCGGCGCCGCCGTCGCCGAGGGCGGCGTGCTCGAAGGACTCACCGTCGTCGCGACAGGATCCCTGGACGGTTACACCCGCGACGGCGCGCAGGAGGCGATCATCCAGGCCGGCGGCAAAGCTGCCTCGAGCGTCTCGAAGAAGACGGATTTCGTCGCTGCAGGGCCAGGGGCGGGCTCCAAGCTCGGCAAGGCCGAGGAGCTGGGCATTCGCATTCTGGACGCCGCGCAGTTCCACATCCTCGTCACGCAGGGTCCCGACGCGCTCGACTCCTGACTTCGACTGCGAGAATTCCGTTGCACGCTGACAATGACGTCGGCAGCAGCATTCTCAGTGGACAATGCAACTCTCGCGGGGCGATTCTCGCGGGGAGGGGTCAGGCAGTCGCGTGGATCTCGAACGTGGTGGCAGAACCGGATGCCGTGCCCGACAGTGCGACCTCGTCGACGTGCGATCCCGCCGGGCCGTGAGCGATCGCGTCGAGGACGTCCTGGACAGCGGCATCCGGCCCATGCAGCTCAGCCTCGACGGCGCCGTCACGCAGATTGCGCACCCACCCGGTCACGGCGTGAGCGGTCGCAGCATCCCTCACGAACCACCGGAACCCGACGCCCTGCACGCGTCCGCGCACGACGACCCGCACTGACCTCATGCGTCCCAGCATGCCAGCGGCGAAAGCACGAGACGAGGTTTACGGCACGAGACGGGCGTTCAGAACGCTTGTCTCGTGCGGCAAACCTCGTCTCGCGGCGCGTTCAGCCCTTGTGACGGGGCTTGCGGAACGGCTTGTCGTCGCGTGACGGACGGTCGCGTCGCTCGTAGCCGCCGTCGCGCGGGACTCGTGCGCCACCGCCGCGGGGGCCGCGGTCGGCCTTGATCTCGATCGCACGCCCCGAGATGCGCGTGTCGCGCAGCTTCTCGAGCACGGACGAGTCCATGTTCGCCGGCAGCTCGACGATCGAGAAGTCGGGGTTGATCTTGATCGCGCCGAAGTCGTCGCGGCCCAGCCCGCCCTCGTTCGCCAGGGCGCCGACGATCTGACGCGGCTCGACCCGGTGACGACGGCCGACCTCGATGCGGTACGGCGCGTAGTCGCCGCGGCTCCGACGCTCACGGGGGTCTCGTGCCGGCCGATCCCGATCCCGCCCCTCGCGAGGGGGACGGTTGTCGCGCTCGACGGCGGCGGTCAGGGCATCGTTGGCGGGGTCGAGCAGGAGCGGGGTCTCGCCCTGCGCGACCACTGCCAGCGCGGCTGCGACATCGGCCTCCGGCACGTCGTGGTTGCGGACGTAGTGGGCGATGATGTCACGGAACTTCTCGATGCGATCCTGCTCGCCGAGCGCCGTGGTGATGGCGTCGTCGAAGCGGGCGAGGCGCGTGGTGTTCACGTCCTCCATCGTCGGCAGCTGCATCTGCGTCGGCTGCTGACGGGTCGCCTTCTCGATGTGCTTGAGCAGATAGCGCTCACGCGGAGTGATGAAGCTGATCGCGTCGCCGGTGCGGCCGGCGCGACCGGTGCGGCCGATGCGGTGCACGTAGGACTCGGTGTCGGTGGGGATATCGAAGTTGACGACGTGGCTGATGCGCTCCACATCCAGGCCCCGGGCGGCGACGTCGGTCGCGACGAGGATGTCGAGCTTGCCGTCCTTCAGCTGGTTGACGCTGCGCTCGCGCTGCACCTGCGGAACATCGCCGTTGATCGCCGCAGCCGAGTACCCGCGGGCGCGCAGCTTCTCTGCGAGAGTCTCGGTCTCGTTCTTGGTGCGGACGAACACGATCATGCCGTCGAAGTTCTCGACCTCGAGGATCCGGGTCAGAGCGTCGACCTTCTGCTGGTACGAGACGACGAGGTACCGCTGCGTGATGTTCTGGTTCGTCGTGGTCTTCGCGGTGATCGCGACTTCTTCAGGCGTGTTCAGGTACTGCTGCGCGAGGCGGCGGATCGCCGGCGGCATCGTCGCCGAGAACAGGGCGACCTGCTTCTCGGCCGGTGTCTGGGCGAGGATCTGCTCGACATCCTCGGCGAAGCCCATCTTCAGCATCTCGTCGGCCTCATCGAGGACGAGGTACTTCAGCTCCGACAGGTCGAGAGTGCCCTTGGCCTGGTGGTCCATGATGCGACCCGGCGTGCCGACGATGATGTGCACGCCGCGCCGCAGAGCGGACAGCTGCTGCCCGTAGCCCTGCCCGCCGTAGACGGGCAGCACGTGCACGCCCTTCATCTTCGCGGCATAGGACTCGAAGGCCTCGCACACCTGGAGCGCGAGCTCGCGGGTCGGCGCGAGCACGAGCGCCTGCGGCGTCTTCTGCGTGACGTCGAGGTTCTCGAGCACCGGCAGCGCGAAGGCAGCGGTCTTGCCCGTTCCCGTCTGCGCGGTGCCGAGCACGTCGCGCCCCTGAAGCAGGAGCGGAATCGTCGCCGCCTGGATAGGGGAGGGGGTCTCGTACCCGAGGTCGCGGATCGCCTTCAGGACGGGCCCGGTGATGCCGAGCTCCTCGAAACCGGGAGCGGTGGGTGGTTCTTCGGTGGGCGCGGTCAGCGATGCGTCTTCAGGGGTCACTACCTAAAGGTAGCGCCCCGGTGGTCTCGTTGTCTGTGAAGTCGCATCCTCACTCGGAGCCGGTCAGGGCGAGAATCCGCTCCTTGACCTGGCGGCGCAGCACTTTGCCGATGAGAGACTTCGGCAGCTCATCGACGACGAACAACCGTCGGGGGACCTTGTAGGGGGTCAGGATGCCGCGGGCGAAAGCACGGATCGCCTCCTCGTCCAGCTCGGCATCGGCTGCCAGCACGATCGCGGCGACGACCTCTTCGCCCGAGTGATCGCTCGGCATGCCGACGACGGCGACGTCGTCGATCGCCGGATGCTGACGCAGCACGTTCTCGACCTCGGTCGGGGAGACGTTGAAGCCGCCGGTGATGATCAGCTCCTTGATCCGGTCGACGATCCGCACGAACCCGGTGTCGTCGATCGTGACGATGTCGCCCGTGCGGTACCAGCCGTCGACGAACGCCTCCTCCGTCGCCTCCGGCTTGCCGTAGTAGCCCGAGAAGACCTGCGGGCCCCGCACGACCAGTTCGCCGGGGGAGCCGGACTCAACGTCCTTGGTCGGCTCGTCGGGGTCGACCACGCGGCATTCCGTGCCGGGCAGCGGTAGACCGACCGTCCCAGCGACGCGGTTGTCGGCCACCGGGTTCGCCATGAGGACGGGGGAGCATTCGCTCAGTCCGTAGCCCTCGACGAGGTAGCCGCCGCTGGCGGCCTCGAACGGCACGACGAGATCGTGCGGAAGCGCCATCGCGCCCGAGATCGCGACGTCGGTGCCGGCGAGCGAGACGCCCTTCGCCTTCGCGGCAGCGAGCAGCCGGTCGGCGATCGGCGGGACGAGCGGCAGGAACGTCGGCGGATGCTTCTTGACGACGTCGAGCACGAGGTCGGGGTCGAACTTCGGGAACAGCACGAGCCGTGCACCCATCGACATCGCGAAGGTGAGGCACAGGGTCAGTCCGTAGGCGTGGAACATCGGCAGCACCGCGTAGACGACGCACCCGTGGCCGCGCTGGATCGACGGCACCCATGCCCTCGCCTGCGCGGCGTTCGCGAGGAGATTGCGATGCGTGAGCGCGGCGCCCTTCGGAGTGCCCGTCGTACCGGAGGTGTACTGGATGATGGCGAGATCGTCGGTCGCCGGCTTCGGATGCGATGCGGGCAGCGGGTCGGATGCCACCACCTTCTCCCACGGAACGGTTCCGCGCACCTTCTCGGTGAGGGCCGCACGCGACTCGCGCGCCTTCGCGACCGGAAGCGTGAGTGCGACGCGGGTCAGGAACGGCATCGCTCGCGTGACGTCGACGGAGACGAGAGCGTTCACCGCGAGATCGCGGGGGAAGTCCTGGACGGTGCCGACGACCTTGTTCCAGACGATGGCGTGCTTGGCGCCGTGATCCTCGAACTGCTTGCGCAGCTCCCTCGGCGTGTACAGCGGGTTGTGCTCGACGACGACCGCGCCCAGTCGCAGGACCGCATAGAAGGCGACGATGTGCTGCGGGCAGTTCGGCAGAACGATGGCCACAGGGTCGCCGGATCGGACGCCGAGGGCGTGAAGGCCGGCGGCGGCCCGGTCGATCGCGTCCTGCAAGTGCGCGTACGTCGTCTCGCGGCCGAAGAACTCCAGCGCAGGAGCATCCGGATAGTCACGCGCCGACGCCTCGACGATGTCGATGAGCGACCCGGTGACAGCGGCGAGATCTTCTGGAACCCCGTCGGCGTAGCTGGAGATCCAAGGACGAGGGGGAACGTACGTCGTCATGGTGTCCAGCCTATTGCGATCACGGCAGGCCGCCCGCAGAGCGCCAACTAGAATGGACGGGTGTCTGAAATCACCCCTGATCTTGTGCGCCATCTCGGCGTGCTCGCGCGCATCCAGCTGAACGACGACGAGGTGACGCTGCTCACCGGGCAGCTCGACGCCATCGTCGACAACATCGCGAAGGTCTCGCAGGTCGCGACGCCGGACGTGGTGGCCACGAGCCACCCGATCCCGCTCGCGAACGTCTTCCGCCCCGATGAGGTCGGCGAGACGCTCACGCACGAGCAGGTGCTGCAGAACGCGCCGGATGCCGCGGACGGCCGTTTCCGCGTGACTGCGATCCTCGGAGAAGAACAATGAGCGATCTCATCCGACTGACCGCCGCCGAACTCGCCGACAAGCTCTCCGCGGGCGAGATCTCCAGCCGCGAGGCCACACGGGCGCACCTCGACCGCATCGCCGCCGTCGACGGCGACGTCCACGCCTTCCTGCACGTGAACGACGGAGCCCTGGCCGCAGCCGACGCGATCGACAACGCGCGCGCCGCGGGCGAGCAGCTCCACCCGCTCGCCGGTGTCCCGCTGGCGATCAAGGACGTCCTGGTCACCACCGACCAGCCCACCACCAGTGGCTCGAAGATCCTCGAGGGCTACATGTCGCCCTACGACGCGACCGTCGTCGCGCGCTCGCGCGCTGCCGGCCTCGTACCGCTCGGCAAGACGAACATGGACGAGTTCGCGATGGGCTCCTCCACCGAGCACTCGGCCTACGGCCCGACCCGCAACCCGTGGGACCTCGACCGCATCCCCGGTGGCTCCGGTGGGGGCTCCGCAGCCGCCGTCGCCGCTTTCGAGGCGCCGCTCGCGCTCGGCTCCGACACCGGCGGCTCGATCCGACAGCCCGCGCACGTCACGGGAACCGTCGGAGTCAAGCCCACATACGGCGGTGTCAGCCGCTACGGCGCGATCGCCCTGGCGTCGAGTCTCGACCAGGTCGGACCCGTCACTCGCACGGTGCTCGACTCCGGGCTTCTGCACGACGTCATCGCCGGGCACGACCCGCGGGACTCGACGTCGCTGACCGACGCATGGCCATCCTTCGCGGATGCCGCCCGTGAGGGCGCCAGCGGGGACGTGCTCAAGGGACTCAGGGTGGGCGTCATCAAGGAGCTGCCCGACTCCGGGTTCCAGCCCGGCGTCGCGGCATCCTTCCGCGCCTCCCTCGAACTGCTCGAGAAGCACGGCGCCGAGGTCGTCGAGATCTCCACGCCGCACTTCGAGTACGGCGTTGCGGCGTACTACCTGATCCTTCCCGCTGAGGCGTCGAGCAACCTGGCGAAGTTCGACTCCGTCCGATTCGGGCTGCGCGTCACGCCCGAGGGCGGCGCGACCGTCGAGGACGTCATGTCGGCGACGCGCGAGGCCGGGTTCGGCGATGAGGTCAAGCGCCGCATCATCCTCGGCACGTACGCGCTGTCGGCCGGGTACTACGACGCCTACTACGGCAGCGCGCAGAAGGTGCGCACGCTGATCCAGCAGGACTTCGACCGCGCGTTCGAGCAGGTCGATGTGATCGCGACGCCGTCGGCTCCGACCACGGCGTTCAAGATCGGCGAACGGATCGATGACCCGCTGCAGATGTACTTGAACGACGTCACGACGATCCCGGCGAACCTCGCCGGCGTCCCCGGCATCTCGATCCCGTCGGGGCTGGCTGACGACGACGGTCTGCCCGTCGGCATCCAGTTCCTCGCCCCCGCGCGTGAGGATGCTCGTCTGTACCGTGTCGGCGCCGCGCTCGAAACCGCACTCGTCGACTCGTGGGGAGCCCCGCTGCTCACCCGCGCACCGCAGCTCGCAGAAGGGAACCGCTGATGGCCGCGGCAAAGCTGATGGACTTCGACAAGGCACTGGAGCTGTTCGAGCCCGTGCTCGGCTTCGAGGTGCACGTCGAACTCAACACGAACACGAAGATGTTCTCCGCGGCGCCCAACCCCGCCAACGAGAAGTACCACGCTGCCGACCCGAACACGCTCATCGCGCCGGTCGATCTCGGTCTGCCCGGTGCGATGCCTGTCGTGAACGAGACGGCGATCCGCTCGTCGATCAGCCTCGGTCTCGCGTTGAACTGCTCGATCGCAGAGTCGAGCCGGTTCGCGCGCAAGAACTACTTCTACCCTGACCTCGGCAAGAACTACCAGATCTCCCAGTACGACGAGCCGATCGCCTACGAGGGCTCCGTCGTCGTCGAGCTCGAGGACGGCACGCTCGTGACCGTGCCGATCGAGCGCGCGCACATGGAGGAGGACGCGGGCAAGCTGACCCACATGGGCGGGGCGACCGGTCGCATCCAGGGCGCGGAGTACTCGCTCGTCGACTACAACCGTGCCGGGGTGCCGCTGGTCGAGATCGTCACCAAGACGATCTTCGGCACGGATCACCGCGCTCCCGAGGTGGCGAAGGCCTACGTCTCCACGATCCGCGACATCGTGCGCAGCCTCGGCATCTCCGAGGCGCGTCTCGAACGCGGAAACCTGCGCTGCGACGCGAACGTGTCGCTGCGTCCGCGCGTCGCCGAGGGCGAGGAGCCGGCTCCGCTCGGCACCCGCACCGAGACGAAGAACGTCAACTCCATGCGATCCGTCGAGCGCGCCGTGCGGTACGAGATCCAGCGTCAGGCGCAGATCCTCCACGATGGTGGAACGATCACGCAGGAGACCCGCCACTGGCACGAGGACACCGGGACGACCTCACCGGGGCGCCCCAAGTCGGACGCCGATGACTACCGGTACTTCCCTGAGCCTGACCTTCTTCCTGTGCAGCCGGCGGCCTCGCTCGTGGAGGAGCTGCGCGCGGCGCTCCCTGAGCAGCCGGTCACCCGTCGCCGTCGCCTCAAGGCCGACTGGGGCTTCACCGACCTGGAGTTCCAGGACGTCCGCAACGGCGGGCTCATCGACGAGGTCGAGGCCACGATCGCCGCTGGTGCTACGCCGGCTGCGGCACGCAAGTGGTGGACGGGCGAGATCTCCCGCCTCGCGAACGCGCAGGACAAGGATGCCGCCGAGCTGATCAGCCCCGAGAACGTCGCCGCGCTGCAGAAGCTCGTCGACGAGGGCACGCTCACCGACAAACTCGCCCGGCAGGTCCTCGAGGGCGTCATCGCCGGTGAGGGAACGCCGCAGGAGGTCGTCGACTCGCGCGGTCTGGCTGTCGTGTCGGACGACGGCGCGCTGATCGCCGCGATCGATGATGCTCTGGCTGCTCAGCCCGACGTCATGGCCAAGATCAAGGACGGCAAGGTGCAGGCGGCCGGTGCGATCATCGGCGCTGTGATGAAGGCCATGAAGGGTCAGGCGGATGCCGCCCGAGTGCGGGAACTCGTCCTGGAGCGTGCCGCGCAGTAGTTCTCAATGTCTGACCCCCAGAGGAGAATGGACACATGGGGCGCGGTGACGGACGTGGCCGCATCGTCTCGCCAGACGGTGCGGATGACACGGGTACGCGCATCCTCCACGTCGACATGGACGCGTTCTACGCGGCCGTCGAGGTCATGGATGACCCGTCCCTGCGGGGCCTGCCGCTGATCATCGGTGCGCCGGACGGCCGTTCGGTCGTCTCGAGCGCATCGTACGAGGCTCGTCGCTACGGGGTGCGAGCTGCCATGCCCGTCGGGCAGGCGATGCGCCTGTGCCCCACGGCGAGGATCGTGATGCCGCATTTCGATCGGTACCAGGCGGTGTCCAAGCAGGTCATGGCGGTGTTCGAGTCGATCACGCCCATGGTCGAACCGCTGTCGGTCGATGAGGCTTTCCTCGATGTACAGGGCGTTCGGCGATTGTGGGGGAGTCCTGGACAGATCGCGAAGCTCGTGCGCGAGCGAGTGAGTGCCGAAGTCGGCATCACCTGCAGCGTCGGGGTCGCCGCCACCAAGCACGTCGCGAAGATGGCCTCGACCATCTCGAAGCCCGACGGTCTGCTCATCGTCGCTGCAGCGGACACCCTGGACTTCCTGGCGCCGCGCTCGGTGCGGGCGATGTGGGGAGTAGGTCCCAAGGCTTCGGAGGCGCTCGAGGCACGAGGCATCCGGACCATCGGGGATATCAGGGACTCACCGCAGGAGATGCTCGATCGTGCGGTCGGCGCTGCACTCGGTGCACGCATCGCCCAGCTCGCTCGAGGCCAGGATGCCAGGGCCGTCGAGACCGAACGGGTCGAGAAGAGTGTGGGCCATGAAGAGACGTTCGAGACCGACGTCATCGACCGGGAGTTCCTGCGCGCCGAACTTCTGCGCCTCGCCGATCGCGTCGCGGTACGGCTCCGTCGCGCGGACTGGGAGTGCGCGACCGTGGCGATCAAGATCCGATTCGACGACTTCACCACTCTCAGTCGATCGCAGACGCTCGCCGAACCCACCTCGGTCGGTCAGCGCATCGGGGAGGCCGCACAGAGCCTGTACGAATCGATCGACCGGAGGGATCCGATTCGCCTCGTCGGAGTGCGCGCGGAGAAGCTCCGCCCTGCCGGCAGCTCGGCGTTCGCGCTCTGGGACGACGATGAGCACTGGCGCAAGGTCGAAGGCGCACTCGACGATGCACGCGCACGATTCGGCAGTGCCACGATCACCCGCGCCCGGCACGTCGGACGCGGAGACGGCCGAGGGGCCGTGCGTCACCCGAAGGATCACGGCGTCGATTGACCACGGCGCCGATTGAGCCCCCGAAGGAGACCGGCGCCCTGTACCGTTGAATCATGCCGAACATCGCACTGGACCTCGGAAAGCAGATCGCCTCCTTCGGCGTCAAGGCCGCCTACGGCGAGCCTCAGGATGTCGACGGTGTGAGCATCACGCCTGTCGCCCTGACCTGGGCCGGTTTCGGCGGTGGCGCCGACCAGGACGAGAACGGCGGCGGGGGCGGCGGAGGCGTGTCCATTCCGCTGGGCGTATACGTTCGACGTGAGGAAGGTCTGCGATTCGAGCCGAACATCGTGGCGCTGCTCGCGGTCGCCATCCCGTTCGTCTGGGTCGCCGGGCGGGCGCTGTCGCGCGTGATCCGTGCCCTCAAGAAGTAACGACCCGCTCGCGCAGGCGCTCCAGCGCGGTGCCGGCCAGGTCATCGAGGCCATCGTCGCGGTCGCAGCTTCGAACCCGGTCGTTCTCATCGACGGCAGGGCAGGCGCGGGAAAGACCACGCTTTCGCGCATGGTGGCCGCGAACTGGCCGCTGGCAGGTCGCCCGCAGCTGATCGCGCTCGATTCGCTCTATCCGGGCTGGGACGGCCTCGATGCCGGCGCCGAGCGTGCGCTCCATGACATCCTGCGGCCGCACGGGCGCGGGTTGCTCACCACGTGGCGACGCTGGGACTGGGAGCTGGAGGGCGAGGCTGAGGCGCACGCCGTGAACCCCGCGCTCGGCGTCATCCTCGAAGGCTGTGGCGCGATCAATCCGGCGACTGCCCGGCTGGCCGACGTGCGCGTGTGGGTGGAGTCACCAGAGGCGTCGCGCAAGCATCGTGCTCTTGAACGCGATGGCGAGGGGTTCCGTCCGCATTGGGACCGCTGGGCCGCGCAGGAGGACCGTCATCTGCGTCGGGACGATCCGAGGGAGCTCGCATCGGTGACGGTCGCCGTTCCCTGATCAGACGTCGTCAGGGATCTCATCCAGCGCATCGGCGATAGCGATGAGGCTGTCCAACCGGTACGCCAGCCAGTCGTAGACGCCGAAGCGCGCATCGTCGGGATCATGATCGTCATCCGCAGCCGTGACGCCGAGTCGAGTCGCGATGATGAGGCGCAGCGCCGTGAGAGTGCGCAACCAGGCGTCGATCTCCGCGCGCCTGATGGTGATCTCGATCTGGTCCGGCTGGTCCTCGTTCTCGCCCTCGTCATCCTCGCCCGGGTCGACGAACATCTCGAGCGCTCGGCGCACGACGGCGGCGTCTGCCGTGCGCCGATCGAGCAGATCGTCACGGGTCGCCGTCGCGAACTCGGCCGCCGCAGCGGGGTCATCCGGGTACGGCGCCGGGGTCAGCCTGTCGATCGCCGGATCCGGGGCCTCGTCGGCTGCCGCGATCACGCGGGTGAGTTCATCCACGAGCCCCGCCAGGTGGAGGCCTTCGATGAGGGCCATGCGGAACGAGATCTCGTCGACGTTCACAGCGGCGCCTTTCGCACGGTGGCCCACAATCCGTAGTCGTGCATCGCCTGGGCATGCATCTCCATGGTCTCGCGCGGGCCAGTGGCGACGATCGCGTGACCGTCGTGGTGGACGGCGAGCATGAGCGTCGTCGCGTGCTCGGCCGAGTAGCCGAAGTAGGTGCGGAACACCCGCACGACGTAGCTCATCAGGTTCACCGGGTCGTTCCAGACGACGACCTGCCACGGCTCCAACGGCGCGGCCTGCAGGTCGGTCGCCTGATCGAGGTCGGGTATGGCGATCGGGATGCTCACGCCCACCCCAGTTCGTGCAGCTGTTCGTCGTCGATTCCGAAGAAGTGCGCGATCTCGTGGACGAGGGTGGTGTGGACCTCATCGCGCAGCTCGTCCTCGTCGCGACAGCGGTCGAGGTGCGGCTCGCGGTAGACGACGATGCGGTCCGGCAGTTCGCCCATGCCGTAGTGGCCGCGCTCGGTCAGCGCGAGTCCGTCGTAGAGGCCGAGCAGATCGAGGCTGCCGTCCTCCGGGCGGTCCTCGACGACGAAGATGACGTTCTCGAGACCTTCGACCATCTCATCGGGCAGGCGATCGAGCTCGTCGACGACGAGCTCCTCGAAAGCGGCAGCATCCATCTCCATCGTCGACCAGCCTACGACCAGCGGGAAGTCAGTGGATGAACAGCAGAAGCGCAGCGACCAACAGGAACAGGCTGCCGAAGATGACGTTCAGGATCTTCACGCCGCGGCGTGTGCGGGTCAGCACCCGGAACGGTCGAGCGGCCGTCGCGAAGAATCCCCACATCACCACGACGTCCACCGCGATGACCGTTCCGATCAGGAGCGCGTACTGGGGGAGCGGCGGCTGATCGAGTCGGATGAACTGCGGCACGAATGCGAGGAAGAAGACGATCGCCTTCGGGTTGAGGACATTCACCCAGAAGCCGCGGCGGATCATCGAGAATCGGCCTTCGCGAGTCGGGGCGACGCCGTCGGATGCCGCCGGCTCCGGCACGCGTGCGAAGATCATGCGGAGTCCGAGGAACGCCAGGTAGGCGGCACCGCTGTACCGCACGATGTCGAACAGGATGGAGGAGCGCGAGACGAGAAGCCCGACACCGGCGGCCACGATGACGACGTGCACGATGAGCGCGAGCTGCTGGCCGATCACGCCCCAGACGGATCGTCGCCAGCCGTGTGCGAGAGCGTTGGACATCGTGTTGATGGCGCCGGCTCCCGGAGTGAAGCTGATGACGATGGAGGCCGTGAGCAGGGAGAGCCAGACCGTCAGTGACACAGAGTGATCCTAGTGATGGAGCTACGACGAAGGCTCGCACCGATCGATGCGAGCCTTCTGATGGGGTGGCTAACGGGGCTTGAACCCGCGACCCCCGCGACCACAACGCGGTGCTCTACCAACTGAGCTATAGCCACCATGTGCCCGCTGAGCGGACAACCACTCAAGTGTATTACACCTCTGAAGCGAACGATGACACCGTGCGATCGGCGATCGCGCGTGCCTCATCGCTGGTCGGTCCTGGTTCGGCGACGAACACGGCTTCGCGGTAATACTGGAGCTCGCGGATGGATTCGAGGATGTCGGCCAGCGCTCGGTGACCGCCGTCCTTCGCCGGTGCCTGGAAGAAGACCCGGGGGTACCAGCGTCGGGAGAGCTCCTTGATGCTCGAGACGTCGACGTTCCGGTAGTGCAGCCACTGGTCGATCTGCGGCATGTATTTGGCGAGGAACATGCGGTCGGTGCCGATCGTGTTGCCGGCCAGGGGAGCCTTGCGCTCCTGCGGCACGAATCGCTTGATGTAGGCGAGGGTCTGCGCTTCGGCTTCGGCCAGGCTCACTCCGAGCGGGATCTCTCCGATCAGTCCCGAACTCGTGTGCATGGCGGTCACGAACTCGCCCATGTTCGCGAGTGCCGCATCGCTCGGCTTGATCACGATCTGGAACCCGGGATCAACCGGACGCAGTTCGAAATCGGTGATCACGACAGCGATCTCGACGAGTTCGTCGATCGAGAGATCGAGTCCCGTCATCTCGCAATCGATCCAGACGAGGCGGTCGTTCTCGGACGCAGATACCATCCCCTCATTCTAGTGAGGGGACCGACATCGCCCCTGATACCGTAGAAGCGGCCCGCCTCCGTAGCTCAGAGGAAGAGCATCGGCTTTCTAATCCGTTGGTCGCAGGTTCGATTCCTGCCGGGGGCACTTCACCCGTTGCGTAGCGCCTGCACAGCGTCGTCGGCGCGCCAGAAGTCGCCGACGAGCCGGAAGGTGCCGGTCGCGAGGTGCAGTCGTTCTGCGCGGTAGCGGAGTCCCAGCGGGTCGGCCAGGATGCGTAGGTGACCGAGGACACGCCCTGTGGCATCCTGCACCCGCCAGAGGTGGTCGGATGCGCGCACCAGATGCTCACGCGCGGATGTCAGGTGCGGTGCGGCGTAGGGGATCTCGGGGACGGGAAGCTTCTGGGTGGTGGACATCGGTCTCTCCTTTCGATTCGAACATATGAGCGACCACCGACATTCGGGGCGTCGGCGACGACGCACTCGAACTGCACAGGCCGGGCGCGGCGCGGGTTCTCCACCGCCCCTGGGATCCGGCTCATCGCGCGTCGGTGTCCGGGGGCACTCTGAGGGGACCCGGGCTTGCTCCGGACCACCAAGGAGAAAGACATGAATGACACTGTGACGATCCTCGGCCGCGTCGGCGGCGACCCCAACCGCAGCGAGACGGCGGGCGGTGTGCCCGTCGTGAACTTTCGCGTCGCGAGTCCGCAGGGCTGGTACGACGCGAAGAGTCAGACGTTCATCGAAACCGGGACGAACTGGTACAACGTCTCGGCGTTCCGCCGGCTCGCCGAGCACGCGAAGGTGTCGCTGCGCTCGGGCGACGCGGTGATCGTGACCGGACGGCTCAAGCTGCGCGAGTGGGAAAGCGGAGGGAAGAAGGGGATGAGCGCCGACATCGACGCGGATGCACTGGGACACGATCTGCGCTGGGGCACGGCTGCCTTCGCGAAGGCGCCCACGGCGAACTCGTCGACTTCGACGCCGACGACTCCGGATGCTGCGTCCTCCACGCAGGATCAGGACACCGATGGGCTCGAGGACGACTTCGTCGAACCGTCGGCCGAAGATCGCGCCGAGGTGTGGAACGTGACGGTCTGAGCGCGGGCGCCGCACGAACGTGC
Organism: Microbacterium sp. Bi121; assembly: GCF_918698005.1. Taxonomy (GTDB): domain Bacteria; phylum Actinomycetota; class Actinomycetes; order Actinomycetales; family Microbacteriaceae; genus Microbacterium. Next base: position 59,485 of record NZ_CAKKLJ010000004.1, on the reverse strand, counting down.
GGCCGGGCTCGGTCGACCGGACGCGTACGTAGGATCGGAGTGTGTTTCGTCGACTCGCCGCCTCTCGTTCGCGCATCGCCCTGGCCGCACTGCTCGTGGCGGGATGCGGGGGGCTGGCCGCGTGCACGCCCGCCGTCGACGCGGGCCCGACGCCGGCCCCCACGCCGATAGCAACGGACACCGCTTCATCTGCTGCGACGCCAACGCCTAATGGCCCCGCACTGCATCCCAACGACTCCGCCGAGGCGAACCTGCCGCTGTTCGCGCAGGTGACGGGCGCGGTCTGGGCGAGCAGTGGCAGCTCGTCCGGCCGGGCGTATATCGATGCGCTCGTCGAGGCCGGCTTCGACAAGTCGGCCATGCAGGTCACGCAGGACGCGACGACGGTCGGAAACGCCGTGGAGAGCCTGCAGTTCTCCGTCCGCTGGGGCGAGAGCGAATGCCTGGTCGGACAGGTGGGCCCGTCGACGGGGAATCCGGTGACGAAGGTCATGGACCAACTGGCTGAGGGACGATGCCTGATCGGAGATACTCGCTCGATCGACTGGTGACCTACAGCCGGTAGGCTGGAGAGTCGATCCTCGACGCCTACACAAGGAGCGTTTTTCTGTGGCTGAGTACATCTACTCGATGGTTCGTGCGCGCAAGGCGGTGGGCGAGAAGCTCATCCTCGACGACGTGACGATGTCGTTCCTCCCCGGAGCGAAGATCGGCATGGTCGGCCCGAACGGTGCCGGAAAGTCGACGATCCTCAAGATCATGGCCGGTCTCGACACGCCCTCGAACGGCGAGGCGAAGCTGACACCGGGTTTCACCGTCGGCATCCTCATGCAGGAGCCGGAGCTCGACGAGTCGAAGACCGTGCTGGAGAACATCCAGGAGGGCGTCGCGATCAAGGCGAAGCTCGATCGCTTCAATGAGATCTCCGCGCAGATGGCCGACCCGGATGCCGACTTCGACACCCTGCTCGCCGAGATGGGCGTGCTGCAGGAGGAGATCGACGCCGCAGACGGCTGGGACCTCGACTCGCAGCTCGACCAGGCCATGGATGCGTTGCGCACCCCTCCGGGGGACGCTGCGATCGCACCCCTTTCCGGTGGTGAGAAGCGCCGCGTGGCACTCGCGAAGCTCCTGCTGCAGAAGCCCGACCTGCTGCTCCTCGACGAGCCCACCAACCACCTCGACGCCGAGAGCGTGCTCTGGCTCGAGCAGCACCTGCAGGCTTACAAGGGCGCCGTCATCGCCATCACCCACGACCGGTACTTCCTCGACAATGTCGCGGAGTGGATCGCCGAGGTCGACCGTGGCCGGCTCATCGGCTACGAGGGCAACTACTCGACCTACCTCGAGAAGAAAGCCGAGCGTCTGGACATTCAGGGCAAGAAGGATCAGAAGCTCGCCAAGCGTCTGAAGGACGAGCTCGAGTGGGTGCGCTCCAGTGCCAAGGGGCGCCAGACCAAGTCGAAGGCTCGCCTCGCACGCTACGAGGAGATGGCCGCAGAGGCGGAGCGCACGAGGAAACTCGACTTCGAGGAGATCCAGATCCCCGCTGGCCCGCGCCTGGGCAACGTCGTCATCGAGGCGAAGAAGCTCAAGAAGGGCTTCGGCGACCGCGTTCTCATCGACGGGCTGAGCTTCAGCCTGCCGCCGAACGGCATCGTCGGCATCATCGGCGCGAACGGCGTCGGCAAGACCACGCTGTTCAAGACGATCGTCGGTCTCGAGCCCCTCGACGGCGGAGATCTGAAGATCGGCGAGACCGTCAAGATCAGTTACGTCGACCAGTCGCGCGCGAACATCGACCCGAACAAGAACCTCTGGGAGGTCGTCTCCGACGGACTCGACTTCATCACCGTCGGCAAGACCGAGATCCCGTCTCGCGCCTACGTCTCGAAGTTCGGGTTCAAGGGGCCGGACCAGCAGAAGAAGGCCGGCGTCCTCTCCGGTGGAGAGCGCAACCGTCTGAACCTCGCGCTCACGCTCAAGGAGGGCGGCAACCTGCTGCTGCTCGACGAGCCGACCAACGATCTCGACATCGAGACGCTGAGTTCTCTTGAGAACGCACTGCTCGAGTTCCCCGGCTGCGCTGTGGTCATCACCCACGACCGGTGGTTCCTCGACCGCATCGCGACGCACATCCTCGCCTACGAGGGCACAGACGAGAACCCGGCGCAGTGGCACTGGTTCGAGGGCAACTTCGAGGCGTACGAGAAGAACAAGATCGAGCGCCTCGGTCCCGACGCGGCGAACCCGCACCGTTCGACGCACCGCAAGCTGACCCGTGACTGACGGAAAGCGCCTCCATCTCCCCATCCACCTGCGGTGGGGAGATCTGGACGCGTTCAATCACGTCAACAACACCTCGATGCTCAAGCTGCTCGAGGAGGCGCGCGTGCGCGCCTTCTGGAAGCCGGGGCCGGGGGAGGACGCGCCGGAGACGGCGGTGCTGGCATCTGGCATCGACCAGGGCGTCCTGACCCTCATCGCCAGGCAGGAGATCGAGTACTTCGCACCCGTGCCCTACCAGCGGCATCCGCTCGAAGTCCAGATGTGGTTCGGCAAGATCGGCGGTTCGAGCGTCGAGGTCTGCTACGAGGTGTACAACGACCCCTCGCACGATGAGCGCGTCCTGTACGCGCGTTCGACGGCCGTGCTCGTGCTCGTCGATGCGAGGACAGTGCGGCCGACCCGCGTGAGCGACGACATGCGCGAGGTCTGGGAGCCGTACGTCGGCGAACCGATCACGTACGCGCACCGCAGATAGAGCCGCGTTCGTCTCAGCCGACCTCGGGGACGCGGATCATGATCTCCTGGTTCACGTTGGCGACCAGCACGCCGTCGCGGGTGTAGATCCGCCCGGTTGCAAGACCGCGACCGCCGCGGGCGTTCGGCGACTTCTGCACGAACAGCATCCATTCGTCGACCCGCGCCGGACGGTGCCACCACATGGCGTGATCCAGGCTCGCCACCTTCAGACCGGGCGTCGTCCAGGCGACGCCGTGGGCTCTGAGGATCGATTCCTGGATGGTCATGTCGCTGAGATACGCAAGCGCCGCGCGGTGCAGGGTCTGGTCGTCCGGCATCTGGGCGCGCATGCGCATCCACACGGCCTGGTGGGCGGAGCGCTCACCGTCCGCTTCCACGTAGATCGGCGTCTGCACATGCCTGGTGTCGACGGGGCGTTCGGTGAGCAGGCGCAGGGCCGTCGTGCCTGCTCCGTCGACGAGGAGCTCGTCCGGGAGGAGATCCTCGGGCCGGGGGACGTCGGTCGGCATCGGCGCCGCATGCTCGAGACCGGGCGCCTCGTCCTGGAACGAGGCGATCATCGAGAAGATCGGCACACCGTTCTGATACGCCTGCGCGCGGCGGGTCGAGAACGAACGCCCGTCGTGGATGCGATCGACGGAGATCGTCACGCCCTGGGTGGAATCGCCGGGGCGCAGGAAGTACCCGTGCATCGAGTGCGCCGCTCGACCGTCCGGCAGCGTCCGCTCAGCCGCGAGCAGCGACTGGCCGAGCACCTGACCGCCGTAGATGCGCCCCGTCGGCATGCTGTGCGAGCGTCCGGTGAAGATGTCCTCGGTCGTTCGCGCCTGGCTCGCATCGAGATCGAGCACTTCGAGAAGTCGGTCGACGGATGCCTGAGCCTGTTCCTCTGCGGTCATCACCCCAGCTTAGGGAACCCGGGTAGTTTAGAACGTGTGCAGCCCCGCCTCGTCCTCGCCGATTCCGACACCGCGAGCGATGTGCTCACCTTTCTCGGACGGGCGAACCAGATCGCCGACGATGGCGTGCGTCTGCAGGCCTCCCGCGGCGTTCTCGCGCTGACCGCCGCTGCCCTCGCACCGCAGGGACTGTTCGATCAGACGCCGACGATTCTCGCGATGCGCGTCGTGCACGCCGACCCCGAGTTGGAGTGCGACATCGTCGTCGACGAACTCGCCCGCGATGACGATGAGCGGATGCTGCAGCTCCCCGACACCGCACGCTCTCCCGCCTGGGCGGGCATCGCTCCGCCCAGGGCCGGTTGGGCCCGCAGCGGTGAACTGGATGCCGCGACTGTCGCACAGCGGGCGCAGTGGGGCATCTCGGCCGTCGCACGGGGCGCGACCCCCGGTGCGGGCGAGGAAGCCGTTCGGGCGCTGCGCGCAGCGATCTGGGGTGAGCCGGACGAGGATCTCGGCGGCCTGCCGCGCGGTATCGCCTTCGCCGCGCACGCGTTCGGCTTCATCTCGGGCGAGGAGCAGGTTCCGGTCACCGTGTCAGGGCGGTGGACCCGACTCGCGTTCCGCCGTGGGCATGTGCTGTCGCGTGGTCCTGTCGCCAGCGGACTCACCGCAGTGCGGTCGACCGGCAGCGTCCCGTAGCGGGGACGCATCAGCGCGCTGCGGCGCGCCCGGCCTGACGTCCGGAGAACAGGCACCCGCCGAGGAACGTGCCCTCGAGCGCGCGGTACCCGTGCACGCCTCCGCCGCCGAAGCCGCTCGCCTCTCCGGCGGCGAACAGGCCGGGGATGACGGCCCCGTCGAGACCGAGTGCCCGGCCGTCGAGGTCGGTCTTGATGCCACCCAGCGACTTCCTGGTCAGCACGTGCAGCTTCACCGCGATCATCGGACCGGATGAAGCGTCCTGCAAGCGGTGCGGGGCCGCGGTTCGGATCAGCTTGTCGCCGCGGTAGCCGCGCATGGATCGGAGCATCCCGATCTGAGCATCCTTCGTGAAGTCGTTCTCCATCTCGCGGTCGCGGGCGATGACCTCACGCCGAACCAGGTCGATGTCGAGCAGGTCGCCGCCATCGTGCCGGCGCATCTGCTCGAGGAGGGACTCGAGGTCGTTCTCGACGATGAAGTCAGCGCCCTCGTCGAGGAACGACTGCACGGGGCCTGTCGGTCCCTTCGCCAGGCGCGACTTCAGCAGCAGCTTCACGTCCTTGCCGGTCAGGTCGGGATTCTGCTCGCTGCCCGAGAGCGCGAATTCCTTCTCGACGATCTGCCGTGAGGTCACGAACCACGAGTGGTCGTGCCCGGTCATGCGCAGATGCTCGAGCGTCCCCAGGGTGTCGAAGCCGGGGAAGAGCGGCACAGGGAGCCGCTTGCCCGTGGCATCCAGCCAGAGCGACGACGGGCCGGGCAGGATCCGGATGCCGTGCATCGGCCAGACCGGATCCCAGTTCTGGATGCCCTCGACGTAGTGCCACATGCGGTCGCCGTTGATCAGGTGCGCACCAGCGGCCTCCGAGACCGCGTGCATCGAGCCGTCGACGTACGCCGGGACCCCGGACAGCATATGCGCGGGCGGAGTGCCCAGGCGCTGCGGCCAGGCGGCGCGCACGAGATCGTGGTTCCCGCCGATGCCGCCGGAGGAGACGATCGTGGCTCCGGCCGAGATCTCGAACTCGCGGGCGACGTCGCGCGATGAAGCGATTCCGCGTGCGGTCGGGCTGTCCGCGAGCACGTCGCCGCGCGCACCGACGACGGCGCCGTCCGCGACCAGGAGCGCGGTCACACGGTGACGGGGAAGGATGGTCAGCGTGCCGGCATCCTCTGCACGGTGCACGGCCTCGTCGAACGGCGCGACGATGCCCGGTCCGGTACCCCAGGTGATGTGGAACCGTGGAACCGAGTTGCCCGGTCCGATGGCCCCATAGCCGCCGCGCTCGGCCCAGCCGACCACGGGGAAGAACCCGACTCCTCGCTCACGCAGCCACGCGCGCTTCTCGCCCGCTGCGAACTCCAGGTACGCCTGCGCCCACCGCCGGGGCCACTCGTCCTCGTCGCGGTCGAATCCGGCGTTGCCGAACCAGTCCTGTGCGGCGAGCTCCAGCGAGTCCTTGATTCCCATCCGGCGCTGCTCGGGCGAGTCCACGAAGAAGAGTCCGCCGAACGACCACCATGCCTGACCGCCGAGGTTCGACCGCGGCTCCTGGTCGATGAGGACCACACGTCGACCGGCGGCAGCCGCCTCAGAGGCGGCGACGAGACCCGCCAACCCCCATCCGATCACCAGGACATCTGCGGACAGGGGTGTGGTCGTCATGCGCTCTCCGTCGAATCCTGACTGGTGCTGCGGGTGTCGAGCGTCGGACGCGCACCAGGCGAGGCGGCTTCAGACGGCAGCGTATTCACCATGGCATACGCCGCACGCTCGAGGTAGTCCCAGAGAGTCGCGTCGTGCAGAGGCGACAGCTCCGCCTCGTCCAGAGCGGTGCGCATGCACCGCAGCCAGCGCTCCCGTGCGTCCGGATCGACGCGAAACGGAATGTGACGCATGCGCAGCCGAGGATGCCCTCGCCGTTCGCTGTACGTCCCGGGGCCGCCCCAGTACTGAACGAGGAACATCGTCAGGCGTTCGGCCGCGGGGCCGAGATCCTCCTCGGGATACATGGGCTTCAGGACGGGGTCCAGAGCCACCTCGCGGTAGAACCCGTCCACGATCCGCTGGAACGTGGCGTAGCCGCCGACCTCGTCGTAGAACGTCATCACGTCGTCTCCGGGGACTCAGGGTGCTCCGGAGAGGCCTTCGGACTCTTCTTGCGCCAGATGCCGCGGGCGACAGGGGGCACGCCGGTCACGGCGTTCGGCCGCGTCTTCGGCGGGTTGGCCCCGCGAACGCGACGCGCACCGGCGATCCCATCGGGGACGACGGATTCGAGCGAGGGCACGGCGAGATCGAGCTGCTGAACCGCGTCCTTCAGCCGCACTCGCAACTCGCGCGCCACGTCGTCCATGGCGTTCGCACGGGTCTTCATCACGACGCGGATGACAAGCGCCTCGCCGCTCATCGACTCCAGCCCCCAGACCTCCGGCCTCTCGATGATGCGCGTGCGCCACTTGGCGTCCTTCGCGAGCCCCTGGGCCGCCTCGAGCAGCGCCTCCTCGACGGCCGGTACATCCGCGTCCACCGGCACGCCGATGTCGACGATGGCCCGCGCCCACCCCTGTGACATGTTGCCGATGCGAGTGACCTCGCCGTTGCGGATGTACCAGAGCGTGCCGTTGACGTCGCGCACCTGTGTGATGCGCACTGCGACGTACTCGACGACCCCGGAGGCGAGACCCATGTCGACCATGTCGCCGATGCCGATCTGATCCTCGGCGACGATGAACAGGCCGTTGAGGACATCCTTGACGATGTTCTGAGCGCCGAAGCCGAGCCCTGCGCCGATGGCGGCGGTCAGGAGCGTCAGCGAGCCGACGAGGTCGGGGGCCAGCGTGTTGGTGATCAGCACGACGGCGACGATGCCGACCGTGACGTTGACGATGTTCTGCAGAATCGTCCCGAGCGTGCGGGTGCGCTGCACGAGCCGCATGTCCGACAGCGGCGAGCGTTCGAGCGCCTGCGTGTCCTGCACGTTCGCCTTGGACTTCGCACTGTCGACGATCCGGTGCACGATGCGGCGGATCACGAACCGCAGGGCGAAGGCGATGGCGACGCTGATCGCGATGATCAGTGCGACGCTGATGGCGTTGTTCCCCGCCGCGACCAACCAGGCGAGCGTGCTCTCCCAGAAATCCACCAGCCACGACGGCAGCTGCGGTGGAGCAGGAGAGGTCTCAAGAGGCGCGTTCAACACCCCTCAACTCTACTGATCGGGCTTCGCAGAACCCTGAATCACTCGGCGGCTTCGGCTCCTTCGGCGTCCCGTGCCTGTGCGGTCAGTGCGCGCTCCACGTCGGCGAGACCCTCGCCGACCAGGCGGCGCAGCGCCGGGGCGGCATCGGCGTTCGCCGACAACCACGAGCGCGTCGCATCGCGGAGCTCCGTGCTTGCGAGAGCGGTGGGGTAGAGGCCGACGATCAGATAGTTCGCGATCTGGTACGTGCGCGACTCCCACACCGGGACGAGCATGTCGAAGTAGTCCTGGACGAATCCGTCCAGAACTCCGGCGCTGTTCGGGTGCACGAATCCGAGCGCCGCCGAGCGGACGATCGTGTTGGGCAGATCGGCGTTGTCGACGAGCGACGCCCACGCGGTCCGCTTGTCGTCGACGTTCGGGAGGGCGGCGCGCGCCTGCGCCGCGAACTCGGCGCCCTTCGACGTGTTGTCCGCTGCCAGGGCGGCATCGATGGCCGCGGCATCCGTCGCACCGATCGAGGCCAATCCGACGAGCAGCTGCCACGACAGGTCGGTGTCGATCTCGAGACCGGGCAGGGTCTCCTCGCCGGAGCGGAGGCGGCCGATGACGCCGGCGTGCTCCGTGTTCACGAGCGAGGACGCGAACGCGGTGACGAACTGCAGCTGGCTGTCGCTGCCGGCCTGGGCGCCCTGCGCGAGCTCCCAGAGCCCGTCGGCGATCTTCAGACGGGCGGCATCCCGGGAGGCGGGAGCGACGTAGAGGGTCGCCGCCGTGCGCAGTTGGGCGAGCGTGGTGCGGACGGTCGTCGACTCGGTCTCGCGGGCGATGTTGCCGAGCACGAGGTCGATGTAGTCGGAGGCCGTGCTCTCGGCGTCGCGCGTCTGATCCCAGGCCGCACCCCAGATGAGGGAGCGGGCCAGCGGATCCGACACGTCGGCGAGATGGGCGATCGCCGTCTCCAGCGAGCGCTCGTCGAGACGGATCTTCGCATAGGCGAGGTCGTTGTCGTTGAGCAGCACGAGATCGGGGCGCTTCCGGCCCTGCAGCTCCGGCACCTCGGTCCGGTCGCCGTCCACGTCGATCTCGACGTAGTGGGTTCGGGCGAGCGCGCCGCCGTCGAGGCTGTAGAACCCGATGCCGAGGCGGTGGGGGCGGATCGTCGGGTAATCGGCCGGGGCGGTCTGCGTGATGGCGAACCGCGAGATCAGGCCGTCCGCGTCTTCCGCGATGACCGGCGAGAGCGTGTTGACGCCGGCGGTCTCGAGCCACTTCTTCGACCAGGTGGTCAGCTCGCGACCACTGGTCGCCTCGAGCTCGGTCAGCAGATCGCTGAGTTCGGTGTTGCCCCAGGCGTGCTTCTGGAAGTACTGGCCGACGCCGGCGAAGAACGCGTCGATGCCCACCCAGGCTGCGAGCTGCTTGAGCACCGAACCGCCCTTGGCGTACGTGATGCCGTCGAAGTTCACCTGCACGTCTTCGAGGTCGTTGATCTCAGCCGTGATGGGATGCGTCGAGGGGAGCTGGTCCTGGCGGTAGGCCCAGGTCTTCTCCATGGCGTTGAACGTGGTCCACGCCTCGGTCCATTCGGTGGCTTCCGCGGTGGCGATCGTCGACGCCCACTCGGCGAACGACTCGTTCAGCCACAGGTCGTTCCACCACTTCATGGTGACGAGGTCGCCGAACCACATGTGCGCGAGCTCGTGCAGGATCGTGACGACGCGACGCTCCTTGACGGCATCCGTCACCTTGCTTCGGAAGACGTACGTCTCGGTGAAGGTGACCGCACCGGCGTTCTCCATGGCGCCGGCGTTGAACTCCGGCACGAAGAGCTGGTCGTACTTCGCGAACGGGTACGGGACGCTGAACTTCTCCTCGTAGTAGGCGAAGCCCTCGCGGGTCTTGTCGAAGATGTAGTCCGCATCGAGGTGCGCCCACAGGCTCTTGCGGCCGTAGACGCCCAAGGGGATGACGCGGCCGTCGGCGCTGGTCAGCTCCGAGAACGTGGACTCGTACGGCCCGGCGATCAGCGCCGTGATGTACGAGGAGATCCGAGGAGTCGGCTCGAAGCCCCACGTCGCGGTGCTGCTCTCGTCGTGGTTGATCGGCTCGGGCGTCGGAGAGTTCGAGATGACCTTCCACGTGTCAGGAGCCGTGATCGTGAACTGGAAAGTCGCCTTGAGGTCGGGCTGCTCGAACACCGCGAAGACGCGGCGGGAATCCGGCACCTCGAACTGCGAGTACAAATACACCTCGCCGTCCACGGGATCGACGAAGCGGTGCAGACCCTCACCGGTGTTCGTGTACTGGCAGTCGGCGTCGACGACGAGGACGTTCTCATCCTGCAGGTCCGTCAGCGCGATGCGGGAGTCGGCGTAGACCTCGGCTGGGTCGAGCAGCTCGCCGTTGAGGGAGATCTCGCGCACATCGCGGGCGATGAGGTCGATGAAGGTGTAGCTTCCGGGCTTCGCGGTGAAGCGCACCACGCTGCGGGAGCCGAAGACCTCGGCGCCCTTCGTCAGGTCGAGTGAGATCTCGTAGGACTGAGTGTCGACGAGCTCGCGGCGCTCCTGCGCTTCGATACGGGTGAGGTTCTCTCCAGGCACAGCTGTTTCTCCCAGGGGTTCGGGGGGTGTCGCCACATGCCGACGCTGCTGGCGCCGACGGCAACCATGACAGCCTACGCCAGGTAGACAAGGATGCCGACGAGGATGCCGACGCACGGAAGATGGGAAGATGGAGGGGTGAGTGTGCCCGTTCAGAGTTCTGTCCTGTTCGCTTCCCCCGCCGCTTCGAGCGGTCCCGAATTCGTCGAGACTCCGGTGGCGTACGACGCGCTGGTGCTCGCGAGCTTCGGCGGCCCTGAGGGCCAGGACGACGTCATCCCGTTCCTGCGCAACGTGACCAGGGGACGTGGCATCCCGGACGAGCGTCTGGAAGAGGTCGCGCATCACTACCGCCACTTCGGAGGCGTGAGTCCGATCAACCAGCAGAACCGGGAATTGAAGGCTGCGCTGGAGGCGGAACTCGCGACGCGCGGCATCGACCTGCCCGTGTACTGGGGCAACCGCAACTGGGAGCCGTACCTCGAGGACGCTTTCACCGCCGCCGCGAACGACGGACACAAGACGCTCCTCGTAGTCGCCACGAGCGCGTACAGCTCCTACTCGAGCGATCGTCAGTACCGCGAGGACATCGCGCGCGCCATCACCGAGGCAGGTCTGCAGGATCGCGTCACGGCCGACAAGGTGCGGCTGTTCTTCGATCACCCTGGATTCGTCGCCCCCTTCCAGGAGGGCGTGGATGCCGCCGTGCAGACGTTCCTCGAGCAGGGGATCGCACCGGCTGACATCCACGTGCTGTTCTCGACGCACTCGATCCCGACAGCGGATGCGGAGCGCTCCGGCCCGCGCGACGTCGATTGGGGCGAGGGCGGCGCCTATGTCGCCCAGCACAAGGCCGTCGCCGCGAACATCATCGAGAACATCGCTGCAGTCGCCGGGCGAGCGCCCGTCGGAGGTGGCACCGTGCCCTGGCAGCTGGTGTTCCAGTCCCGCTCCGGCCCGCCGAGCCAACCCTGGCTCGAGCCCGACATCAACGACGTGATCGCTGAGCTGCCCGCCGCAGGTGCGAAGGCGATCGTCATCGTCCCGCTCGGCTTCGTCAGCGACCACATGGAGGTTCTGTGGGATCTCGACACCGAGGCCATGGAATCGGCCGATGAGGTGGGCATCCCCGCCGTGCGGACCGCGACGCCCGGCATCCACCCGGCTTTCGTCTCGGGGCTGATCGACCTCGTGCTCGAACGCGTCGATGGAACGCCGGCGGCTCAGCGTCCGCACCTCACCGCCCTCGGGCCGTGGTACGACGTGGCGCGTCCAGGGGACTGCGAGAACGTGCGTCTCGGGTTCAAGCCCGCAGCCGCGGGAATCGCGCCCTGACGGCGGCCCCGCCGCTTCTAGGATGGTGTCCATGCGCATCCACATCGCCACAGATCATGCTGGCCTCGACTTCTCCACGCAGCTTCAGGAGCACCTGAGTTCACTCGGTCACGACGTGATCGACCACGGCCCCGTCGAGTACGACGCTCTCGACGACTACCCGGCGTTCTGCATTCGCGCGGCGCAGGCCGTCGTCGTCGATCAGAGCGCCGGCGTGGCTGCGCTCGGCGTGGTCTTCGGCGGATCGGGAAACGGCGAGCAGATCGCCGCGAACAAGGTTCAGGGCATCAGGGCGGCACTGGTCTGGAACCTCTCGACCGCCGAGCTCGCCCGCGAGCACAACGATGCGAACGTCATCTCCATCGGCGCCAGGCAGCACAGCTTCGAGGAGGTCGTCTCCTTCATCGAGCGATTCATCGCGACGCCGTTCTCCGACGAGGAGCGACACGTCCGTCGCATCGGCCAGATCGCAGACTTCGAGCGCGACGGTTCGCTGCTGCCAGACCCGCGCGGCTGACATGCCTGAGGGACACTCCGTACACCGGATCGCGCGGCAGTTCGATCGGAACTTCATCGGCAAGACTCTGCTGGCCTCGAGCCCGCAGGGGCGCTTCGCTGAAGGAGCCGCGGTGCTCGACGGACGTCAAGCGGTGAGCGTCAAGGCCGTCGGCAAGCAGATGTTCCTCGAGACCGAGGGCGATGTCTGGCTGCGCGTGCACCTCGGCCTCTACGGTGCATGGGACTTCGCCGGCGAGATCCTGCTCGATCCGACGATCGCCTCGGCGAACGGACGGATGGGCCAGACGAATCAGCGCGGCACCGACCTGGACGCTGTCGTCTTCGACGACGCAGGCGAGAACTCCCTCGCATCGATCGGCGCGCCGCGCCGCACCCGCGTGCACGTGCGCATGTCCGAGCAGACGAAGGGCCTCGAGGACGAGGGCATGCAATGGCCTCCGCCCATCGTCGGTCAGGTGCGGCTGCGTCTGATGACGGACATCACCGCCGCCGACCTCCGCGGGCCGACGGCGTGCGAGCTGCAGACGCCGGACGAGATGCTGGCGAGCGTCGCGAAGCTCGGACCTGATCCGCTCGTCGGCGATCCGGCCGAGAACGAGGAGCGCTTCGTGCGCGCCGTGCGCAAGAAGGGCACGCCGATCGCTCTTCTGCTGATGGACCAGTCTGTAGCCGCCGGCATCGGCAACGTCTACCGCGCCGAAATGCTGTACCGAGCGCGCCTGAACCCGCACACGCCCGGCAAGCAGGTGCCGGAGGAGCTCGTGCGTGAACTCTGGCGGGACTGGGCAAGGCTGCTGCCGATCGGCGTCGAGACAGGTCAGATGATGACCATGGACGACCTGTCATCGGACGAGTACCGCGCGGCGATGGCCAGCCGGGACGACCGGCACTGGGTGTATCACCGTGCGGGTCTGCCGTGCCGCACCTGCGGAACGGAGATCGTGCTGGAAGAGCTCGGCGCGCGCAAGCTCTACTGGTGTCCGCGCTGCCAGGCGTGATTAGGTGGACTCCGTCCTCTGCACCGCAGCAATGACAGGAGCACCCATGGATCTCACCGGCCTTCAGACCGCTCTGGAAACCCTCTCGGGATGGATCTGGGGGCCGTGGCTCCTCATCCCGCTGCTGCTGGGCACGGGGCTTTATCTCACGATCAGGCTCGGCGGGCTGCAGTTCATCCGCCTCGGATCGGCGCTCCGGCTCGGCCTGTTCACCCGGAAGGATCCTGGCTCGGATGGCGACATCTCGCAGTTCCAGGCGCTGACGACCGCTCTCGCCGCCACCGTCGGCACCGGTAACATCGTGGGCGTCGCCACAGCCATCGGGATCGGCGGTCCCGGTGCCCTGTTCTGGATGTGGATCACAGGTCTCCTCGGCATGGCGTCGAAGTACTCCGAAGCCTTCCTCGGCGTGCGGTACCGCAAGACCGACGACGCAGGCGAGAAGTCGGGCGGCCCGCAGTACTACCTCGAGCGCGGCATCCCGAACCGCTTCGGCAAGTTCCTCGCGCTGTTCTTCGCCATCGCCGCGGTGTTCGCCTGCTTCGGGATCGGCAACATGACGCAGGGCAACTCCATCGCGACCAACATGGAGAACAGCTTCAGCGTGCCCACCTGGGTGACCGGCCTCGTGCTCACGGCGTTCGCCCTCGCCGTCCTGGTCGGCGGGATCAAGTCGATTGGTCGCGTGACCGCGGGTCTCGTCCCCGTCATGATCATCTTCTACGTGCTGGGCGCCCTCTACATCCTCATCGCGAACATCGGCGACGTGCCGGCGGCGTTCGGCCTGATCTTCACCGACGCGTTCACCGGGACGGCTCCGATCGGGGGCTTCGCCGGATCCGCGATCATCATCGCCGTGCAGTTCGGCGTCGCCCGCGGCATCTTCTCCAACGAGTCCGGCATGGGATCCGCTGCGATCGCAGCGGCGGCCGCCAAGACGAGCCATCCGGTCCGTCAGGGGCTGGTTTCGATGACGCAGACGTTCATCGACACGATCATCGTCGTGACGTGCACCGGCCTGGTCATCGTCACGACCGGGGTGTGGAACATGACCGATCCCGAGACCGGTGAGCAGATCAGTGCCGCCCTGATGACCGGCGAAGCGTTCTCCCACGGGCTTCCGGGGGAGTGGGGGCACTACATCGTCACGATCGGTCTGGTCCTGTTCGCAGGCTCGACGATCCTCGGATGGTCGTACTACGGCGAGCGCAACATCGAGCGCCTTCTCGGACGCCGAGCCGTCATGCCGTTCCGCGTCCTGTTCTCGCTCGTGGTGTTCATCGGCTGCACGGTGCAACTGGGTGTCGTGTGGGCATTCTCCGACGTCATGAACGGTCTGATGGCGTTGCCGAACCTCATCGGTCTGCTGGTGCTCTCGGGGCTCGTCGCCCGCGAGACGAAGAAGTATCTCGACAACGATCCGAAGCTGCGGGCGACGACCGACGAGGTGAACGCGTTCATGGCCGGGGACAAGGATTTCGAGGCCTGGAAGACGCAGGCGATCATTCTTCCCAAGAGGAACTGACCGGCCGCCGCGGATCTAGGCTTGGTGCATGCGCCAGAACCCCAGTTTCGCCATGACCGACGTCGCCGAGCTGCGGCGCGTCATCGCCGGGAATCCGTGGGCGACGCTCGTGGGGCGGGATGCCGACGGCGCGACCGCTTCGCACTACGCGATCCTGCTCGACCCCCACCGCGACGACCTCACGATCGTGGGGCACGTCGGCCGACCGGACGACCTCGTGCTGGGCCTCGGGCAGCCGGATCAGGAGCTCCTCGTCGTCTTCCAGGGACCGCACGGCTACATCTCTCCGGGCTGGTACGGCGACGTTCCGGCGGTGCCGACGTGGAACTACGTCGCCGTGCACCTGTCCGGTGTGCCGGAGATCCTGGATGCCGACGAGAATCTGAAGGTGCTGGAGCATCTCGTCGAGCATTTCGAGAACCGCTTTCCCTCGCCGCGCGGCATGTGGACGCCTCCCAACGACGAGACGTTCGTGCGTCGGCTCGAGTCGGGCACGATCGGATTCCGGCTCACGCCGACCCGCGTCGTCGCCAAGCGCAAGCTCAGCCAGAACAAACCCGATGACGTGGTCGAGAACGTGATCCTCGAGCTGTCGCGCGATGAGAAGTTCCCGAATCCGGCGCTCGTCGCCGAGATGCAGCGCGCGCACGACGCCCGGGTCGCAGCACGGGCGCAGAACGCGTGATCGGCGCGACGATCGCGGCGATCCGCAACGCCCGGATCGCGGGCCCCGGCCGTGAGTACCTGATGGATGACGTGCCGGTGGACATCCACGTCGCGCGAGGTCTGATCGTCGACATCGCTCCCGCCGGCGCGCTGCCGGTCGCCGGAGAGTCGATCGACGCGCAGGGAGCGTGGGTCGTGCCCGGACTGTGGGACAGTCACGTGCACACGCTGCAATGGGCGCTGATGTCCGAACGGGTCAGGCTTCACGAGACGACGTCGGCTGCAGAGGCTGCGGCGCGCATGGCGTCGGCTGAACCGCTTGCCGATGGCCGACGGGTCGGGACGGGGTTCCGCGACGCCCTGTGGCCGGACGCGCCCTCGCTCGAGGTTCTGGATGCCGCGACCGGCGCCGCGCCGACTTATCTGATCAACGCGGACGTGCACAGCGTCTGGCTGAACTCGGCGGCGCTGCGGCGGGAGGGCTTCACTTCTCCCGACGGGATGCTGCGCGAGCACGACGCCTTCGAGATCTCGAAGCGGGTCAACGCGGTCGAGCCGTCTCACGGGGACCGTGCTGTCACCGCCGCCGGCGCTGCCGCAGCGGCACGCGGGGTCACCGGGATCGTGGACTTCGACATGGCGTGGAATGCCGAGGCGTGGGCACGACGGGTCGAGGCCGGCTTCTCGTCGCAGCGGGTCGAGTTCGCGGTGTACCCGGCCGAACTCGAGCGCGCGATAGCCGCTGGGTTGCGCTCGGGCGATGCACTGGACGGCGGTTCCGGGCTGGTGCACGTCGGGCCGCTGAAGGTCATCACCGACGGCTCGTTGGGCACCCGCACCGCTGCGTGCACGCACCCGTACCCTGGCGACGATGCGGATCACGGGGTCCTGAACGTCTCTCCGCCTGAGCTCGTCGCGCTGCTCACGCGGGCGACCGGAGCCGGACTGTCGGCCGCGGTCCACGCGATCGGCGACCGTGCCGTGTCCTCAGCGCTGGACGCCGTGACGGCGACAGGGGCGACCGGCACCATCGAGCACGCACAGCTCGTCCGGCATGCGGACATCGCCCGGATCGCGCGGCTGGGGCTGGCAGCGAGCATCCAGCCGCAGCATGCGCTGGACGATCGCGACCTCGTCGACGGGTTCTGGGCGAACCAGACCGCCGTGGGGTATCCGATGGCCTCCCTTCTGCGCGCCGGCGTCGAACTGAGGCTCGGGTCGGATGCGCCGGTGGCACCGCTCGACCCGTGGCAGGCCATCGCCGCCGCCGTTCACCGCACCGACGACGGACGCGACGCCTGGCATGCCGAGGAGAGGCTGACTCTCGACGAGGCGTTCGCGGCGAGCGTGCGCAGTGCCGTGCGGCCGGGGGACCGTGCCGACTTGGTCGTGTGCGGCGCCGATCCGAGCGCAGCGGCGGAGAGCACGCTGCGCCGGATGCCGGTACTCGCGACGCTGCTCGGAGGGCGCGTGACGCACACCGCTTGATCGACCTCAACCTGAAGTTGAAGGTTTGAGTCCTGGCGTCGTCGGAATGTCCGTGGCCCTCGGTTGAATGGACTCATGACCACCTCAGTGATGACGTCACCAGAGCTGAACGCTCTGCTGAGTGATCTCGTCGGCACGGTGGCATCCGTCGACCAGACGATCAATCAGCTGCAGGCGGTGAAGTCGGCGATGCTCGCGACCGCCGCCCGTATCGCCGACGATGAGCCGTTCGATTCTGTCGACTCGCGGGAGATGGCGCATCGTGCCGTCGCAACCGAGCTCGCTGCCGTGTTGCGGGTGAGCGACCGCGTCGTCGAATCGCAGATGGGGGATGCCGCCCGTCTGGTCCAGGACTTCCCCGAAACGGCCGCGTCGTTCGGGGCCGGGCGCATCTCTCCGTCCCACGTGCGCATCATTCTTGAATCGGGGACGCCGATCGAGGCTGCCGAGGCGCGGGCTCGGTTCGAAGCGGCGGTCGTGCCGCGTGCCGAGGCCGAGTCACCGAATCGGCTGCGGCCCTTCGTGAGGCAGCTGGCCGAGCGATTCCGTGAGCGCTCCTTCACCGAGCGGCACCGTGAGGCGCGAGAGCAACGAGGGGTGTGGACGCGCGAACGCGAAGAGGGCATGGCGGAGCTCGTGCAATACGGTCCCAGCGCGATCATTCACGCAGAGCGCGATCGGCTGACGCAGATGGCTTCATCCGTGAAGACCGACAACGCGAGGATCGCCGGCGAGGGTCCGGTGGACGACTTCGCCGACCAGCGCACCACCGCTCAGCTCCGCTTCGATCTGCTCGCCGATCTCGTCCTCACAGGCACGCCGGCAGGACACAGCACAGAGGACGGACTTCTCGGGGAGATCGCGGCGCACATCGACGTGACCGTGCCTGTGCTGACACTGACGGACGACGATGACCACGCGGCACCGGGCCATCTCGAAGGCGTCGGACCTGTCGATCCGGCCACAGCGCGGATCCTGACGGGCAACGCGCCGGGCTTCGATCGCGTGCTGACCGACCCGGTGACGGGAACTGTTCTCGCGGTCGACCGGTATCGGCCGTCCGCCGAGATGCGGCGCTACCTGCGAGCGCGGGATCGCCGGTGCCGCTTCCCCGGATGCCGGATGCTGGCGCGGTTGTGCGACGACGATCACACCGTTGACCACGCCTACGGAGGACCGACCGACCTCGGCAACCTCGCCGACCTCTGCCGTCGACACCACACGACCAAGCACCATACGCCCTGGCGAGTGCGACAACTCGGCGGTGGGGATCTGGAGTGGACCAGCCCCACCGGCAGGATCTATGTCGATCGCCCACCGGGTGTCGCGACCCAAGTCGCATTCGAGGACGTCGCATTCGAGGAGGTCGACGAACACATCATCGAGCCCGCACCGTTCTGAGGGCTTCGGCGCCCGTACCGTGCTGACCTGAGCACGTTTCCGGCGCCCGCACGTAGCCTGGAGCGATGTTGAGCGATTCCGAGTTCGAGGCGGTCTACGGCCGCTGGGCGCCACGGACGCCTGCGGATGCTGCTCGCCTCTTCGACGGCTACCGCGGTGCCTGGTGGATCGCCGGTGGCTGGGCGCTGCAAACGTTCACCGGTGTCGAGCGGCATCACGAGGATCTCGATCCCAGCGTCCTGAGCATTGAGCTGCCTGCGCTGCGCAGTCATCTCACCGGGCGGCTGCATGTGTGGACGGCCGCGTCCGGCGCGCTCAAGCCGCTGCTCCCGCACGAACGACCGGAGGGCACCGCGCGGGAACTGCTGCCTGACGGGACGCACCAGCTCTGGACGCGTCGCAGTGCTGAGCACCCGTGGGAGTACGACATCCTCCTCTCGCCGGGAACAGCGGAGGACTGGATCTATCGGCGAGACCCGAGCGTCCGCATACCCATGAGCGAGGCGCTCTGGGACCGCGACGGCATCCGCTATCTCCAACCCGAGATCCAGCTCCTGTACAAGGCGAGGGGCCAGCGCCCGAAGGACGAAGCCGACTTCACAGCCACAGTGCCGTACCTGGATGAGCGCCGACGCTCGTGGCTGCGCGATGCGCTCGAGCGGACGATTCCCGGACACGACTGGACGCGCAGGCTCTGACTTCGGAGCCGCCGGGGCGGGGCGGTTTCACGGGTTACGTGATGCACCAGGTACCGTCGTAAGGTGACATCCGCTCCGCAGACTTCCTCATCCTCTCGTGCACAGCGTCGCCGCGACCGGTCTCCGGAGCACGCAGCGTCCAGCCGCTTCATCCCGCATGTCCAGGGTCTGCGTGCGATCGCCGTCCTGTTCGTCGTGCTCTACCACTTCTGGCCAGGTCGCCTCAGCGGCGGATACGTCGGCGTCGATATCTTCTTCGTGATCTCCGGCTTCCTGATCACCGCACACCTCGCGCGCGAGCTCACCTCGACCGGTACGGTCAACCTCGGCCAGTTCTGGGCACGCCGTGCCCGACGTCTGCTGCCGGCTTCGCTGCTCGTCCTGCTGTTCTGCGCGATCGCCGCCGCCTCGCCGCTGCTGACGCCGACGTCCGCCATGCCCGCCGAGGTGCGAGAGATCCTCGCCTCGACGTTCTACATCGAGAACTGGTATCTCGCCTTCAACTCCGCGGACTACCTGGCGTTGTCCGGCGACCCCACGACGGTGCAGCACTACTGGTCGCTGTCCCTGGAGGAGCAGTTCTACGTCCTCTGGCCGCTGATCATGCTGCTCGCGGCATGGATCGCAGTCAAGTTCTTCCGCGGATCGCGATTGCGCGCGGCCATCGTCGCCATCAGCGTCGTCTCCGTCGTCTCGTTCGTCTTCTGCGTCGTGTACACCATCACCGACCCCGCTCCCGCATACTTCGTGACGTTCGGACGCATGTGGCAGTTCGGTGTCGGCGCGCTCATCGCGCTCGTCCCGCGCCTGCGCGTGAGCAACGCCGTTATCAGCTTCGTCCTCGGATGGGCCGGCATCCTCGTCCTGCTCTACACGGCCTTCACCTTCGACGGTCAGACCATGTTCCCCGGATACATGGCGCTGCTGCCGACCCTGGGCGCGGCGGCGATCATCGCGGCATCCAACACCGAACGCTGGTGGTACCCGACGCGGCTGCTCTCGATCCGCCCTATGCGGTTCACCGGCGACATCTCTTACAGCCTCTACCTCTGGCACTGGCCGCTCATCATCATCGCGCCGTCCGTGCCGTTCTGGGGCCTGACGATCTACCACCGCGTCGCATTGCTTTGCATCTGCTTCGTGCTCGCCTGGCTTACCAAGCGCTTCGTGGAGGACCCGGTTCGATCCTGGAAGCCCCTGACCTCACGGCGTCCGCGCGCGACTCTCTGGGCGTCGCTGGGAGCGATGGTGCTCGTCGGTGCCGTTGCGGCCGGCGGCTGGGCCGTGAACGCGCCGACCTACCAGCAGGGCGTTCAAGCGATCCAGGACGTCCGGGAGGATCCGCCTGCCTGCTTCGGCGCGGCGAGTGTGCTGGACGACTCCTGCGTAGACGCTGCGCCGGAGACGATCCTGCCGGCGCCGGGATTCGCCGGCGCAGACAACCCGGACGAACCCCAGTGCTTCATCCAGCTCAACGACTCGCGTCCGGTGTCGTGCGAGTTCGGCTCCGAGGCCCCTGACGCGCCGCGCGTGGCACTGGTCGGCGACAGCCACGCCTATCAGCTGCTCACGACGTTCCAGGGCATCGCGGAGCGCGAGGGCTGGCACCTGACCACGTACTTCAAGGGCGCGTGCCCGTGGAACACCACACCACTGGCCACCGGCGGCTCTTTCGGCGCCGCGTGCGCGGACTGGCGCGCAGGCGTCGACAAGAAGCTCGCGGACAGCGACTTCGACGCGGTCTTCACCGCTGCGATCTCAAACACCCCGTACTCGGCGGCAGGTCACGACTCGTCGTTCGACGCCGCAGTGGCCGGATATCGCGAGGCCTGGTCGACCATGACCGATCGCGGCATCCCTGTCGTCACGGTCGTCGACAACCCCGGTTGGGAGACCGACCCGAACAAGTGCCTCCGCACGCGCGATCAGGCCGAGTGCGCCGGCGCTCGTTCCGACGTCCTCGTCGAGAACGACCCGCTGCGTGACGCCGCAGACGGGGCAGCAGGAGTCACGCTTCTCGACTTCACCGACGTGTTCTGCGACGACGACTCGTGCTTCCCCGTCGTGGGCGGCGCGAACGTGTATCGCGACCAGGACCACCTCACCGTGACGTTCACCGACTCGCTGGCACCCCAGTACACCGCGGCGCTGAAGGCTGCGATGGAGAACGGCGTGGGATGAGAAGTGGAAAGGGGAAGGGCACCAGGACGAATCCCGGTGCCCTTCCCCTTTGAGGCGCTGTTACTCGGCGATGTGTGCGAGCAGGAACCAGCGGTCCTTCTCGAGGCCCCGCATGATCTCGATCGCGACGTCCTGGCTGGTCAGGTCGACCTCGTCGAGGCCGTCGATGGCCGCCTTGGTGTCGACGAGGATCGCATCGATGTCCGCGATGACGTTGCGGATCAATTCTGCTGACTGCGTGAAGCCGGCGGGAACAGCGGACGATGCGCCCTTCTCGGCGACGGCCTTGACGCGGGCGTCGATCGGGAGACCGAGGGCGACGATGCGCTCCGCGGCCGTGTCGGCGAAGCCGCCGGCGTTCGCGACGACCGAGTCGAGGAGTTCATGGACGCCGATGAAGTTCGCGCCGCGGACGTGCCAGTGGGCCTGCTTTCCGCTGATCGTCAGCGCCTGCAGCCCGAGGACGACGGGGGAGAGGAACTGGGCCGCCGCTGCGGCAACGGTCGGGTCGCTGGCTGTGGTGGAAACGGTCTGCGCCTTGCTCATTTTTCTTCCTCCAGTACGGCTTTCGGATGCCTGATGGATATAACGGTACTCAGCCTCAGACATTCCGCAAGCAAGCTGAGGCTCGGCTTATCGCCCCGAAAATCCCCGGAATCACGCGGAAGTCAGGGTAGTCTCACCTCATGAGCATCTCGTCGTCGGCATCCGTACTCGCACTGTCCGGCAGGACTCCGAAGGTCGCGGATGACGCGTTCGTCGCGGACGGAGCGCGCATCGTCGGCGAGGTCGCGCTCGAGGCCGGTTCCAGCGTCTGGTACAACGCCGTCCTCCGTGGCGATTCGGCGGGCATCGTCGTCGGGCGGGGGAGCAACGTCCAGGACAATGTCTCGGTGCACGTCGACAGCGGCCACGGCGTTGTGATCGGCGAGAACGTCTCGATCGGGCACAACGCGGTCGTTCACGGCTGCACGATCGGAGACGGGTCCCTCATCGGAATGGGCTCGGTCATCCTCAGCGGCGCGGTCATCGGCAGCGGATGCCTGATCGCCGGCGGGGCCGTCGTCCTGGGTGGCACCGAGATCCCGGACGGCTCGCTCGTCGCCGGCGTGCCGGCGAAGGTCAGGCGGGAGCTGAGCGAGGATGAGCGGGCTGATCTCTTCCGCAACGCCGAGATCTACCATGAGCACCTGCGGACGCACGAGCAGGCGGTACCGCTCCGTTAGAGTGGAATCGCTAGGGGGCGGTGGCCAAGCTGGTCAAGGCAGCGGGCTCATAACCCGACGATCGTGGGTTCAAGTCCCACCCGCCCTACGGAACGTCCGCTACAGCGGACGTGCGGTGATGGCCTCGTTCCCGAGGTCCTTCCGCGCGGTGCGCAGACACTTCGTGCACAGCAGTTCGACCGTTCGCGGGTGATTCTCGCCGCACGTGCAGTCGATCGTCACGCGCCACTTCGCCCGGCGCCCGCAGGGCGCGTAGGCCTCCTCATCGCCGTGATCGCACTCGCACTCCACGGGCACGTCCTCGTCCCAGCCCAGAGCGAGGTCGGCGAACTCCAGGTCCATAGGAGCATTTTGCCGCATCACATCACGTTCCCGATATAGGAGTACTTCACGAACACCTCGGCGGCGATCCCGGATTCCTCGAGCACGCCCTGCAGCGCGTTCATCATGTAGTTCGAGTCCCACCCCATGTAGAGGAAGTTCTCCTCGTCGAGAGCATCCCACTGGCCCTTCCAGGCCCTCTCCGAGTAGATCGGTCCTCCGTGCGCAGCGCTGTACGCCAGGGCTGACGCCCGATCGTCCGTCCACGCCCGGCGGAACACGCGGTTGAACAGCGCGCGGACGTCCTTGATCTCCCAGTGCTCGCCGCGGTACTCGACATAGTCGAATTCGCGGTCCCAGCCGGCCGGCCACCCGCGGCGGCGAACGGCATCCAGCACCGGTGTCAGGCCGTCGTCGTCGATCTCGGGCAGCGCAGGTCGCGCCCAGATCCGGAGGAGGGATGCTGCGAGTCGCACCGTGCGCTCCGTGATCGCCGCCGTGCCCCACGCCGGGATGTCGACGAGTGCGCGGGTCTCATCGACCGCACTGCGTGCGTACGCGTCGGTCTGCTTGTCGGGGAACGAAGCTCCGAACACGCGCTCGGTCAGGTTCTGCTCGAGGAGCGTGAGGTTGCCGAGGGTCGGTGTCAGAGCACGGTGGCTGTTCTGCGCGTCCTCGGTGTACTCACTCCATCGGCGCGATCCGTCGCCGGACCATGCCTCAGAAGGCATGAGCGGCACGATGTGCTCGATGTCGAATCCGGAGGTGTCGTTCACGTTCTCGAGGCGTCCCAGCACGTAGGCGGCATGGGGGAGCTCGACGTACTTGAGCACGGCGCTCACGCGCTCGTCCGAGGGCGTGATGCGGGCGAACGCGCGCATGAGCGCCTCGCGCCCTTCCGCACGAGCGCGGCACAGACGCGCGATCATCCGCTCCGGCGGCAGGCCGACCAGCGCACGGCGCAGATAGAGCGCCTGCGTCCATTCGAGCGTTTCGATGAACTCATCGCGCGAGATCAGCCCGCGCGCGTGGTCGCTGTAGGCGCTCATCACGAGCGGGTAGGCCGCGCGACCGAACGTGTTGATGTATCCCAGTTGGGTGCGGATCTCCGCGTCCGTCTCGAGAGAAGGATCGAGCAGGATGCCGTAGATCTCGGCGTAGTGGCGCCAGACCTCGGCATCCGCCTGCAGATGCGCGACGTCGACGCTCGGGAACGAACGCCGGAATGCGGCGTAGACGCCGTGCTCGCCGTCCGCCGACACCTCCCTGCCGGTTGTCATGACGAGGTAGTGCCGCCAGAAGGCGCCGATCATCTCACCGGTGTGCTGTTCGATCGGCAACCAGAACCGCTCCTCCACATCGAGCTGCTCCGAGTGCGTGAGTCCCATGAGGATGTAGTTGTGGATCAGTTCGTGATCGCGCAGCGGCTCACCGGTGGAGTTCAGGCTCTCGAAGATCTGCTGGGCGTTCGCCTGTGCGCCGAGGGTGATCGAGACGTGCTCGAGCCGCTGCAGGCCGCGCCAGATGGCCGGCGCCTCGTCCGCGTGCACCTGGCTGCGGAAGAACGCGTAGTTGTCGTCGAAACGGGACTCTCGCTCGGCGTCATCCCGCCGGTCGAGGACGACGGACTCGTAGAGGTGCGCCCAGGCGTCGTGCGGCCGCAGCTTGGTTCGGGAAGGGTCATCGGCGCGGACGAGCACGCGTTCGAGGTCGGCGGCCATGTTCGGATCCATGTCGCGCACGGCGTGGTGGAGAGCCGCTACCAGCAGCATGATCGTCGTGATGCGCTGCTGGCCGTCGATGAGGATCAAGTCCGTCTCGGACGAGTCCTGAGCCGAGAGGATGGAGCCGATGAAGTGACGCTGACCGTCGTCTTCACCCGCGACCGCGCGCACGTCGGCGAGGAGCCGTTCGCACCCGCCGATATCCCAGCGGTACTGCCGCTGATAGACCGGGACGACGATCGCGGTGTCCGGGGCAGAGAGCCACTCGATGGTGCCTACGGCGTCAGCTTCGACATTGGTGGCGCTTGCCATGGTCTTCGGTTCAGCTCCTCACATCGACGGGGATCCGCCAATCCGATTCTAGTCCGGAGCAATTTTCCCGGCCGCGTCCCGGGAGAGAGGAACACTGCGCTGTTAGGCTTGCCTTATCAGGGCCTGTTAAAACGTGCTGGCCCCCGATGAAAGGACATGACTCAGATCATGGGATACATCAAGTCCGCAGCGCTCGAGGAAAAGGGCTTCGTCGTCCTCGACAGCTACAACCAGGAGCTCGACCCCCAGGAGTGGCTCGACATCGAGTACAACGACTGGAAGTCCTCCGGTGACACCCGATTCGCGCCGCTGGCCAGTGCCAAGGGCGAGATCGAGTGCAACGGCTTCTGGAACCACAAGCCGCCGCGCACCGACAAGGACGGCGTCTGGATCCCGGAGCAGACCGAGAAGGCGCCGAACCTCACCCGCCGCGCGCAGGAGCCGGGCGCCAACGTCGGCCGCTGCCGCGTCATCGAACTGCAGCCGACCCCCTACGGCGAGTGCCTCTACAACCTCCACCAGGACGACAACAACCGTCTGAACCCCGACGGCACCGGGTGGGTCGTCCGCGGATTCTTCAATCTCACCGACGACAAGGACAGCTTCTTCGTCCTCCGTGAGAACCGCACGGACCCGAGCATCGAGTACCGCATCGCTCTGCCTGCCGGCGCTCAGCTGATCGTCGACACGCAGCGTCTGTGGCACGCCGCCACGCACGTCGGCACGGAGCCGCGCTACTGCCTCATCACCTCGTGGACCTCCGGCCCGGAGCTCGACGCCTACATCGAGAAGTACAACGGCACCGACGACGTTCCCAATGTCGAGGTTCCGCAGGACGTTCTCGAGGCCGGCTATGCGGAGCAGGCCCGCAAGGATGCCGCCCGCGCCGCGTACTACGCGGCCAAGGGGCAGCAGGCGAAGCTCGCCATGAGCGAGGCCTGACCCGTACGGATGAGCCCCGGCTGCGGCCGGGGCTTTTCTGTGCGAATGACACGCTTGTGATTTCGCTCCGAGTGGGCGATAATCGCCGTATAACCGCATAGAAACGCCACTCTCGTTGACCAGGTCGTTGGGGAAGACGCACCTGATGAAACGGAGAGATCATGGCGACGGCTTACGCACGCGGAGTGGTGTACATCCACTCCGCACCTCGCGCGCTCTGCCCGCACCTCGAATGGGCGGTGGGACGCGCTATCGGTCGTGCGGTCAACTTCGACTGGGCTGAACAGCCCGTGCTCGAGGGCGCCCGCCGCGCCGAGTTCTACTGGGACGGCCCGGTGGGCACCGGTGCTGCTCTCGCGACGGCGATCCGCGGCTGGGAGCACCTCCGCTTCGAGGTCACCGAGGATCCGACGCCCCGCAGCGACGGCGGCCGCTGGCTGCATACTCCTGACCTCGGCATCCACTACGCACAGACCGACGCGGCCGGCAACATCGTCGTCGGTGAGGATCGCATCCGCTACGCGATGGAGATCGCCGCCGGCAGCGCCCTCGAGCTGCAGCGCGAACTCGACGTCGCCCTCGGGTCGGCCTGGGATGAAGAGCTCGAGCCGTTCCGCCACGCGAGCGACGACGCCAGCGTCGTTTGGCTGCACAAGGTGGGGTAGCTGGCGACCACAGACTCGGGGCGCGGAGAGGCGTCGGTATCGGAATCCGGTGATCACCCCGGAAGCTGAGAAAGCGAATCCCTCGCCCCGCACGATGAAGGCCTCGCCCCGCATATCGGGGACGAGGCCTTCATCGTTTCGCCGGTTCAGAGCGAGTGGATCACTCGGAACCGCTCGCAGAGCACTGGCATGTCCGGCGCGAATCCGCGCGGGTTCTCCGAGTGCTCCCGCCAGAACCGTTCGTGCGCCTCGCGCCAGTGCGCCAGCGTCCGGTCGCCTTCGCCCTCCGCATGAGCGTGCTCCGTCGACACCTCATCGAAGGGGACTGTCTCGAGGGACAGAGTCTCGATCACAGCGCGCGGCGCGCCCGAACCATCGAGGATGATGCTGAGCTCGCCTTCCTCCGGCAACGGGTCACCGGTGCCCTCGTAATCCCACAATGAGGATGCGGTGCCCGTCTTCGTTCCCGCGAGCACCAGAGCCAGCAGGCTGTCGGCATGCGCGGGTGTCGCCCCGAAGGCCCAGGCGAGAGGAGTGTGCTCCGGCAGGTCGGGATGAACCGCGCGCACCTGAGCCCAGTAGTCGGCGACGGCCGCGGAAACCGTCATCAGCCTTCGTAGTCGGCGAACGCCGCGACGGCGTTGTGGCCGCCGAAACCGAAGGAGTTGCTGATCGCGAGCTGCGGACCGTCACCCAGTGACTGCGGTTCGCCCGAGACCTTCAGCGGGATGGCCGGATCCTGGGTCGTGATGTTGATCGTCGGCGGAGCGATGCGGTCGCGGATCGCGAGCACGGTGAAGATCGCCTCCAGCGCGCCCGTGCCGCCGAGCAGGTGACCGGTGGATGCCTTGGTCGCCGACACGGGGACGTCGTGGACGCGGTCGCCCATGACATCATGCAGCGCGGTGTACTCGTTGGGGTCGCCGACCGGCGTCGACGTCGCGTGTGCGTTCACGTGCGTGATCTCGTCCGCCGTGCGCCCGGCCGACTCGAGCGCCAGCTTGACGGCGCGCACCGCGCCCTCGGGCGCGTTCGCGGTGATGTGGAAGGCGTCGGCCGTGACGCCGCCGCCGACGAGCTCGGCGTAGATCTTGGCGCCGCGGGCCTTGGCGTGCTCCTCGGTCTCGAGGATGAGCACTGCGGCTCCCTCGCCCATCACGAAGCCGTCGCGGTCCTCGGAGTAGGGGCGTGACGCGGTGGACGGATCGTCATTGCGGCGGGAGAGCGCCTGCATCGACGCGAACGAGGCGATCGTGATCGGGTGGATCGCGGACTCGGTGCCGCCGGCGATCACGACGTCGGCGAGGCCCGCCTTCAGGTGCTCGTAGGCGTTGACGAGCGATTCAGTGCTGGAGGCGCATGCCGAGGCGACAGTGCGCGCGAAGGCTCTGGCCTGGAAGTGGAGGGAGAGGTTGCCGGCGGCCGAATTCGGCATCAGCATCGGCACGGTCATGGGCATGACCCGTCGCGGGCCCTTCTCGCGGAGCGTGTCCCAGGCATCCAGCAGGGTCCACACACCGCCGATGCCGGTGGCGAAGTCCACGCCGAGACGGTCGGGGTCGACGTCAGGGGCACCCGCATCCTCCCAGGCCTCCATGGCCGCGATCATCGCGAACTGCGAAGACGGGTCCAGACGCTTGGCCACAGGCCGAGCCAGCACGGACTCCGGGCGGACGATGGCTTCAGCGGCGAAGGTGACGGGTAGGTCGTACTCGGCGACCCATTCGTGTTCGAGCGAGCGACCACCGGACATTCCCGCGAGCAGGTTGGTCCAGTTCTCGGGAGCCGTTCCGCCGATGGCGGACGTGGCGCCGATGCCGGTGACGACGATGCGCTTGGTCATGGGGTGTGGTTCCTTAGGTGAGGGGCAGGAGGATGCCACCCCATCGCGGGGTGGCATCCCTCAGGTGTTACTCCTGGCCGGCGACGATGAAGTTGACGGCATCCGCGACGGTCTTGAGGTTCTTGACCTCGTCGTCGGGGATGGTGACGCCGAACTTCTCCTCGGCGTTGACGACGATCGTCATCATCGAGATCGAGTCGATGTCGAGGTCGTCCGTGAAGGACTTCTCGAGAGCGACCTCGGAGCTGTCGATGCCGGTCTCGTCGGTGACGAGCTCGGCGAGGCCGGCGAGGACCTCATCGTTGGTGAAAGCCATGTGGATTTCCTCTTTCTTGCGGTTGTGTTCGGAACCGATGCCCAGTCTAGGGAA
Source organism: Microbacterium sp. Bi121 (assembly GCF_918698005.1). Classification (GTDB taxonomy): domain Bacteria; phylum Actinomycetota; class Actinomycetes; order Actinomycetales; family Microbacteriaceae; genus Microbacterium. Next base: position 31,092 of record NZ_CAKKLJ010000004.1, on the reverse strand, counting down.
CGGCATGCGGAGTTCAGGGGAGGACGACGACCTGTGCGGCGAAGACGAGGCCAGCGCCGAAGCCGATCTGCAGCGCGAGACCCCCGGAGAGCTCGGGGTGCTCCTGCAGCAGCCGGTGCGTCGCCAGCGGGATCGACGCCGCCGAGGTGTTGCCCGTGGTCTCGATGTCGCGCGCGATGATCGTGGACTCCGGCAGCTTCAGCTGCTTGGCAAACTCATCGATGATGCGCATGTTCGCCTGGTGGGGGATGAAGGCGGCGAGATCTGCGGCTTCGACACCGGCGACCTCGAGGGCTTCTCTGGCGACCTTCGCCATCTCCCACACCGCCCAGCGGAAGACGGAGGGGCCGTCCTGGCGCAGCGTCGGCCAGGGCACTTCTCCGTCACGGAACTGCGTCAGGTCACCGTTCATGGTGACGGCATCCGCTCGGGAGCCATCTGAACCCCAGACCACCGGCGCGATCGCCGGCGTGTCGCTCGGCCCGATCACGACGGCGCCTGCGCCGTCGCCGAGCAGGAAGGAGATGCTGCGGTCGGTGGGGTCCACGACGTCCGAGAGCTTCTCGGTGCCGATCACCAGGGCGTAGTGCGCGGCACCGGCGCGGATGAGCGCGTCGGCCTGCGCGATGCCGTAGGCGTAGCCGGCGCAGGCAGCATTGGAGTCGTAGGCGGCTGCCGGGTTCGCCCCGACCCGGTCGGCGACGATCGCCGCGGCCGACGGAGTCTGCTTCGGGTTGCTGATCGTCGCGACGATCACGAGATCGATGTCGGATGCCGCGACGCCGGACTTCTCGATCGCCTCTGCGCCGGCGATCGCGGCGAGGTCGATCGCAGACGTGCCCTTGTCGGCACGGACGCGGGTGACGATGCCGGTGCGCTGACGGATCCACTCATCGCTGGAGTCGATGGGACCGACCAGATCGTCGTTCGGCACGAAGTTCTCGCCGCGTGCGGCGCCGTACGAGAGGATGCGGGTGAACTGCGGGCCGGTGGCCTGCTTCAGCGTTGCGGTCATGCTGCTGCTCCGTTCAGCAGCTCGGCTGCTGCATCGAGGTCATCGGGTGTCTTCACGGCGACGACGGGTGTGCCGCGCAGTCCGCGCTTCGCGAGGCCCGTCAGGGCGCCGGCGGGTGCGAGCTCGATCATGCCGGTGATGCCGGCATCCGCGAACGATGCCATGCACAGGTCCCACCGAACAGGCGATGACACCTGGTTCACGATCAGCTCGAGTGCCCTGGTTCCGGAGGAGACGACGGAGCCGTCGCGATTCGTCCAGAGGGTCAGATCCGGTTCGCTCGGCGTGACGTCGGCGACAGCGGTGCGCAGCGCGTCGACGGCCGAGGCCATGTACGTGGTGTGGAAAGCACCCGCGACCTGCAGGGGGATCACCCTGGTGCCCTTCAGCGGCTCCTCGGCGAGGGAGGCGAGGGCCGGCAGGGCGCCCGCGGCCACGATCTGCCCGCCGCCGTTATGGTTGGCCGGGGTCAGCTCCAACTCGGCGAGTCGATCGAGCACGGCCTGCTCGTCGCCGCCCAGCACGGCGCTCATGCCGGTCGGGGTCTGCGCTGCGGCATCCGCCATCGCGCGCCCGCGGATGCCGACCAGCCGCATGGTCTCCTCTGCGGAGATCACTCCGGCCCCGACGATGGCCGCGAGCTCGCCGACCGAGTGCCCGGCGATCCCGTCGGAGCAGCGTCCGGCGCGCTCGACGAGAGCCTGCCAGGCGATCAGCGACGCCGCGACGATGAGCGGCTGCGCGATACGGGTGTCCCGGATCGTGTCGGCGTCCGATTCGGTGCCGTGCGAGATCAGATCGATCTCAGCGGCTTCGGAGTACCTGGCGAGGCTGTCGGCCACGCCATCGAGTTCGAGCCAGGGGGCCAGGAAGCCGGGAGTCTGAGAGCCCTGTCCGGGGCATGCGGCGACAATCACCTACCCAGTCTGCCAACGATCACGTCGAAACGGTGGATGTACCCTCACAAGATTCGCGGAATCGTTTGTGCGTGGCGTGCACCGTGGACGTCAGCGCGTGCGGCGAGCAGGAGTGCGACGCCGCACCGTCTCGGCTGTGCCGATGGATCCGAGGATAAGCGCCGTCTGCAGGATCAGCGCCTCGCGCGGGCCTGTGGCGTCCCAGCCGATGACCTCGCTCACGCGCTTGAGCCGGTAGCGGACCGTGTTCGGGTGGACGAACAGCTCGCGCGCTGTCGCCTCGAGAGAGCGGCCGTTGTCGAGGTAGCTCCACAGCGTCGTCACCAGGTCCGTTGAGTGCGCTTGAAGCGGACGGTAGATCCGGTCGATCAGCGTCTGCTTGGCGAGCGGGTCGCCGGCGAGAGCGCGCTCCGGCAGCAGATCGTCCGCCTCCACGGGGCGAGGAGCCGTGCGCCAGGCGCGGGCCACGGCGAAGCCCGCGAGCGCCGCGCGAGCGCTCTGCCCTGCGTCGACAAGAGCGGCGACAGGCGGGCCGAGCACGACGTAGCCCGGCCCGAACGAGGACTCGAGGCGCGTGGCGATCTCATTGAACGCCAGTTCGTCCTGCTCGTCCTCCTTGCCCGGCACGTGGGCGCGTCCGAGCACCAGCACGAGGCGGGAGCCCTGGACGCCGATCAGCACGTCGACCGCGAGCTTGCGCGCGGTGCGCCGGACGTGATCCACATCGAACTGCGGGGGAGTCGTGCCGACGAGCACGCACACCTCGCCGTGGCCGTGCCAGCCGAGCGCCGCGATGCGACTGGGCAGCTCCTCATCGGCCTCACCCGTGAGGATCGAGTCGACGACGAGGGCCTCGAGCCTGGCGTCCCACAGACCGCGCGCCTCGGCGGCACGCGCGTAGACGTCGGCCGCCGCGAATGCGACATCGCGCGAGTAGAGCAGGATCGCCTCGCGCAGGTACTCGCCCTTCCCTGCGACGCGCTCCTCGGTCACCTCGACCGTGACGCGGATGAGCTGGAGGGTCTGGGTGAGGCTGACGCTGCGCAGCAGTTCGCGGGGCGCCGCGGCGAAGATGTCGGCGGCGATCCACGGCGTCGAGGTGGGGTCGTCGTACCACTGGATGAAGGACGTGATGCCGGCCTGCGCCACCAGCCCGACCGCTGAGCGGCGGGCCGGTGGCATGTCGGCGTACCAGGGGAGCGTGTCCTCGAGGCGCTGTATCGTCGCCGTCGCAAGATCACCCGAGATGCGGCGCAGCCAGGCGAGCGTCGCCGCCTTGTCCATCGACGCCTGAGACGATGCGGTCACACGCGACTCAGCTCTCGCCGCCGGCGTTTCCGCTCGTACCGGCGTTCACGTTGTGCAGGTCGTACTTCGCGATCGCCTGAGCGATGACCGAGCGGTCGAGCTTGCCCTGATCGGCGAGACCCTGCAGGGCCCGGACGACCATCGACGGCCCGTCGATCTTGAAGAATCGACGAGCGGCCGCGCGCGTGTCGGCGAAGCCGAACCCGTCGGCACCGAGCGTGTAGAAGTCGCCTGGCACCCACTGGCGGATCTGGTCCTGCACGGCGTGCATGTAGTCGCTGGTGGCGATGAACGGGCCCTCCGCCGACTGCAGCTTCTGCGTCAGGTACGCGACCTGGGGCTCCTCTTCGGGGTGCAGGAAGTTGTGCTCGTCGGCGGCGAGGCCGTCACGGCGCAGCTCGTTCCAGCTGGTCACCGACCAGACATCGGCGACGACGCCCCAGTCCTTCGCGAGGAGATCCTGGGCTTCGATCGCCCACGGCACGCCGACGCCGGAGGCGAGCAGCTGCACGCGGGGTCCGTCGCCGGTTCCCTCAGCAACGCGGTGGATGCCCTTGAGGATGCCTTCGGCATCGACGTTCTCGGGCTCGGCGGGCTGCTTCAGCGGCTCGTTGTACACCGTCAGGTAGTACATGACGTCGGGGTCGGGGTGCGATCCGCCGTACATGCGCTCGATACCGGCCTGCACGATGTGCGAGACCTCGTAGCCGTAGGCAGGGTCGTAGCTGATCGTCGCAGGGTTGGTCGACGCGAGCAGCGGCGAGTGGCCGTCCGCGTGCTGCGTTCCCTCACCCGTGAGTGTCGTGCGTCCGGCGGTGGCGCCGATCACGAAGCCGCGGGCCATCTGGTCGGCAGCGGCCCAGAAGGCGTCGCCGGTGCGCTGGTAGCCGAACATCGAGTAGAAGATGTAGATCGGAATAAGCGGCTCGCCGTGCGTCGAGTAGGACGTCGCCGTGGCGGTGAAGGCTGCTGTGGCGCCGGCCTCGTTGATGCCGACGTGCATGATCTGGCCCTGCGGGCTCTCCTTGTACGCCAGGAGCAGCTCGCGGTCGACGGCCGTGTAGTTCTGGCCGTTCGGGTTGTAGATCTTCGCCGACGGGAAGTACGAGTCCATGCCGAAGGTGCGGGCCTCGTCCGGGATGATCGGGACGATCCGCTCGCCGAAGCCCTTGACCCGCAGCAGGTCCTTGAGCATGCGGACGAACGCCATCGTGGTGGCGACCTCCTGATTGCCCGAGCCCTTCTTGGGGAACGCGTAGTCCTTCTCCTCGGGGAGGGCGAGGTCGACGTGCTTCTTGCGGCGCTCGGGGAGGAACCCTCCGAGGTCACGGCGGCGCTCGAGCATGTACTGGATCGTCTCGTCCTGCGCGCCGGGGTGGAAGTACGGCGGCTGGTACGGGTTCTCCTCGAGCTGCGCGTCCGTGATCGGGATCTGCATGGTGTCGCGGAACAGCTTGAGGTCGTCCAGCGTCATCTTCTTCATCTGGTGCGTGGCGTTGCGTCCCTCGAAGTGGGGGCCGAGGCCGTAGCCCTTGACGGTCTTCGCGAGGATGACGGTCGGCTGGCCCTTGTGCTCCATCGCAGCCTTGTACGCCGCGTACACCTTGCGGTAGTCGTGGCCACCGCGGCGCAGCTTCCAGATCTGGTCGTCGGTGTAGTCCTTGACCAGGGCTGCGGTGCGCTCATCGCGGCCGAAGAAGTTCTCGCGCACGAACGCGCCGTTCTCGGCCTTGTACGTCTGGTAGTCGCCATCGGGGGTGACGTTCATCAGGTTGAGGAGCGCGCCCTCGGTGTCGCGGGCGAGCAGGTCGTCCCACTCGCGGCCCCAGACGACCTTGATGACGTTCCAGCCGGCGCCGCGGAAGTACGACTCGAGCTCCTGGATGATCTTGCCGTTGCCTCGCACAGGGCCGTCGAGCCGCTGCAGGTTGGCGTTGATCACGAAGGTGAGGTTGTCCAGACCCTCGTTGGCGGCGACCTGGAGCTGACCGCGCGACTCGACCTCGTCCATCTCGCCGTCGCCGAGGAAGGCCCAGACGTGCGAGTCGGCGACGTCCTTGATGCCGCGGTTGGCGAGATACTTGTTGGTCATCGCCTGGTAGATCGCGTTGATCGGGCCGAGACCCATCGACACGGTCGGGAACTGCCAGAACTCGCGCATCATGCGCGGGTGCGGGTAGGAGGGGAGGCCGTTCGGGGCGCCGGACTTCTCCTGGCGGAACGCGTCGAGCTGCGCCTCGGTCAGCCGGCCTTCGAGGAACGCGCGGGCGTACATGCCGGGGGAGGCGTGGCCCTGGTAGAAGATCTGGTCGCCGCCGGAGGGGTGGTCCTGCCCGCGGAAGAAGTGGTTGTGACCGACCTCGTAGAGCGACGCAGCCGAGGCGTAGGTCGAGATGTGGCCGCCGACTCCGATGCCGGGGCGCTGCGCGCGGTGCACGGTGATCGCTGCGTTCCAGCGGATCCAGTGGCGGTAGCGGCGCTCGAGCTCCTCGTCACCGGGGAACTCGGGCTCGTTCTCCGACGCGATGGTGTTGATGTAGTCCGTGGTCGGAACCATCGGCACATTCAGGTGCAGCTCCTTGGAGCGCTTGAGCATGCTGAGCATGATCTCCCGCCCGCGGCCGTGACCCTTGGCGTCGACGAGTTCGTCGAGCGACTGCTGCCATTCGCCGGTCTCTTCCGGATCGCTGTCGAGGGGGCCCTGGGAGTACGGATCCTGATCGTGGACGGTCACGTGGAACCTTTCGTCAAGCTGGCAGGTCTTGCCAATGAAACGGGAAGCGACGCGGGGGAGTCTTGTCGTCTCGGCACAACGCGCGCTGTATTCAGCCTAGCCGTCTTCGGAGGATGCGTCGCGCACCGGGCGCCCGCATACAATGGAGAGGTCAGGGCCTTTAGCTCAGCTGGTAGAGCGCCACGTTTACACCGTGGATGTCGTCGGTTCGATCCCGGCAGGGCCCACCTAGGAAACACTGGGATCTGCCGGACCTGGCCTCAGGCGGCGATCCATGCGCGGCCCCCCGGCGGCCCCCCGAGTAGTATCTCCCCCTCTGTCGGAGCGCCAAGTAGCGACCGTTGCTGCGGCGGCGGGCGCGCCGTAGCGATACATCACTGACACCCGTTTCTGTGATTCATCCTCGGTCTGTGCGTTGGCTGCATCGTCGTACGGTAAGGGTCAGCGCAGTGCCGTTAGGCGAGGTCGAGGTGACGGCGATTGTCCCGCCGTGTCGGGTGACGGTGTCCTGCACGAGCGCGAGGCCGATTCCGAATCCCGTGCGGGCGTTGCCGCCGCCGTCGACGGCGTCTGAGGAGCGGGCGAAGCGGTCGAAGATGCGATGTGGGTCGATCCCCTGGATGCCAGGTCCGTGGTCGATCACGGTGATTGCCACGGTCCGGCGGTCTGCTCGCGCGTTGAGCTCCACGATGCCGGGTGGTGAATGCTTGACGGCGTTGTCGAGGAGAGCGATGAGGCTGCGTCGAAGGCTCGCTTCGGGGATTTTGACGGAGACGTCCGGGGAGGTAGCTGTAGCGACAACCACGACGCCATGCTGTTCGGCGATCATGGTCATCGCTGACGCTGCGGACGCCATGGTGTCGTTGACGGAGGCTGTGGGGTCTGCGTCGACCGGTGTGATGTCGATGGAGTCGAGGAGGTCTGTGACGACCGCGTTGAGGTTGCGTGAATCGTCGCGCAGTTCGGTGATGATGTCGGCGTTCGGGTCGTTCGGGTCGGATGCGCGTTGAAGGACTTGGAGTCGGGCGTCGAGGATGGCGAGCGGTGTGCGGAGTTCGTGGGAGGCGTCGGCGACGAAGCGGCGCTGACGGTGGAGCGCATCGATGAGGGGTGTGACTGCTCGGCGAGTTGCGAAGAGCGCGATTGTCCCAGCGAGGACGATCGCGACGACGCCCACGAGGACCGCCCCGATGACGATGTCGACGCCTTCGATGTCGACCGTGGTCTCCTGCCCCCCGGGTGAGAACAGATGATCGGGCGGGATCTGACTGAACACGATGAGGAAGGCGGCGATCAGTACACCGATGACGAGGGCCGAGACGGTGATGGCGATCCAGATGCCGACGCGTCTCGCGGCAGCTCGGACGAGTCGTGCGTCCGAGTCGAGTGGCGATCGTTCGCGGCTCACAGTTGGCCCAGTCGATATCCGCGCCCGCGGACTGTGGTGACGATGTCGATGTCGGTCTTGCGTCGAAGGTAGTGCACGTATGTGTCGACGGTCCCCGGTGTGTCGGTGGGGGAGAATACCGATTCGAGGATGTCCTCGCGGCTGAAGGTCCGATCGGGATGGGCGGCGAGCAGTGTCAGCAACGTCGTCTCCCGGTCGGTGAGGATGGTTCTTCCGTCGTACGGGGAGTAGATGGCTCGCGAGTCCGGGTAGAACTCCCATCCGCCGATGCGGACGAACGGGCCCTCGCCGTTGGAGACGCGGCGGATTGCGCGCAGCCGGGCGAAGAGTTCGTCGAATTCGAACGGCTTGACCAGGTAGTCGTTGGCCCCGGCGTCCAGGCCGCGTACTTTGTCGTGCACGCTGCCGAGGGCTGTGAGGATGAGCATGGGGGTGGTGTTGTTGCCCTGTCGGAGGGTCTCGACGATGGAGATGCCGTCGATGGTCGGGAGGCGGCGGTCGATGATCATCGCGTCGTATCGCTGTTCCTGGGCATCGCTGAGGGCCTCTGAACCGTCATTGAAGAGGGTGACGTCGTACACCTCGTCGAGCACCCGCGCGATCAGCGGACCCAGCTGAGGGTCATCCTCCACGAGCAGGAGACGTGGTCGGTTGGCTGACGGCATCGCTGCTCCCTTCTCGATCACGAATCTCCTCTTTCCATCCCAGAATCCACCACACGGACCCGAGCACCCACCTCTTCGTCTCGCCGCCGCGGGCGCAAGAGGCGACTGTTCCTCATCAGCGCCCCGAGACACAAACACCACACAGAGACCAGCAGGAGCGACCCGAGCACGTCGGAGGGGTAGTGCGCTCCAAGGTACATGCGCGACCACGCCGTCGTCAGCGCGACCACGGCTGCGACCACGATTGCCGCTGCCCGATATCGCCACCCGGCGAGCATCACCACCGCGCTCAGCCCGAACGCGGTCGCGAAGGCCGTGTGTCCACTGGGATAGCTGAACGAGGTTGGCTCCACGAGCAGCGGATGCGCGAGCAGCGACATGTCCGGTCGGGGCCGCTGGATGATCACCTTGATGACGTCAGCGGCAGCCCACGGGATAGCGATCAGCAGAGCCATGCGCAAGGCGGTCAGCCACGACCGCCCGATCAGGCCCGCGATCACAACCGCCAGCACACCCACGAGGACCGCGAAACGTGGACCGAAGACAACGTCGATGGATTGGGCGATCGCATCGAAGACGGGGGCGTGGAAGCCGTTCACCGCGATCACGGCGTTCATCTCGGCGGCGGTGATGGACGGGCTGCCGCTGACGATCAGGCCAAGGGCTTCGATCGCGGCGAACATCGCGCCCGCGATGAGCCAGAGCGCGATCGGTGGAAGGCGTCGTACAGGGGTCATGCGTCCCACTTTCCTCAGCAACTGCTAAGAAACCTCTCAGAATGGTCGGCGCTGTCGGGCGACTCGGTTTCTTGGCGGTTTCTTACAGGCGACGGAGGAGCGTGAGGTTTGACGGGCACCCTGCCTGGAAAGGAACGAAGCCATGCTCACGAAGAAGAAGCTCATGATCGGCAGCGGGATCGGAGCGGCGGCGATAGCCATCGCGGTCGGCGGACTCGCACTGAGCCTCCCCGCTCAAGCCGCCACGCCCACGTCCCCGACGTCGTCCCACTCCACGACGGCTGACAACGACGGGGAGACCAACGATGACGGCCCCGGTGCCGCAGACACCGACGTCGAGACTAACGACGATGCTCCCGGTGCCACCGACTCCGACACCGAGACCGACGATGACGGTCCCGGTGCGACGGATGCGGAGACCAACGATGACGGCCCCGGTGCCGCAGACACCGACGTCGAGACCAATGACGATGGTGATGCTCCCACAGGGAACTGACGATCACTGAAGGAAGGGGCCGGGCGCGCATCGCGTCCGGCCCCTTCACCTTGTGCGGCGCGGCTCAGGCCGCCTCGGTCATTCGAGCGTGGCGAGCAGGGTCGACAGCGCGGTCTTCTCGGCTGCGGGGTCGGGTGTGTCTGCTCGCACCGCCGTCAGCGCTGTGTCGATCCGCCCGTCGATGTACATCCATCCCGTGTCATCGAGAGGTTGCAGCGTCGGCTGGGCATCATCCCATGCCTTCTCCAGATCCGTGATCCGCGCAGTGGCCGCCTTCTGCTTCCCTGCCTGGACCATTGAGAGCGTATCTGCCGTGATGGCGCGGAACTCAGCGACGGGCGGTGCCGGAAACTTTGCTGTGGCGGAGGTTCCTGGAGGCAGGGTGACCGATGTTGTCGGACCTTCGCCTTCGCTGGCGGGCGCTGCCGTGTGCGGCTGCGCGGATGCCCAGGCGAGAAGCGCAATCGTCAGCAGGGCCACGAGGGCGTAGAAGCCGAGGACGCGCCGCTCGCTCTTCTTCGTGGTGGGAGCCGCCAACGGTCTCGTCTCGATGACGTCTGCCCGGGTGAGGGTGAGATAGACCACCGTCGCGAGGATCGCGACCAGGAAGATCACGCTGGTGAGCGCGACGCCCAGGCCGAGCCCCTGCTGATCGGACGGTAGCCCGAACCAGTCGCCGAGGTTCGCGCCCAGCGGCCGCGTCAGGATGTAGGCGAGCCAGAACGCCAGGACCGCATTGCCACCCATCCGCCATCCCACGACGACGGCGGCGATCAGGCCCGCAGGCAACAGCACCGACACCCCGGGACCCCAGCCGGTGAGTTCCAGGATCCAGTCGCCCGCAGCCGTACCGAGCGCGAACGTCACCAGGATCGCCAGCCAGTAGAAAAGCTCCCGCGGTGTGGTCGTGATGCTGTGGATCGACAGCGTCCGCTGACTGAACCACCACACCCCGAACACGACAGCCAACAGTCCCGCGAACACTGCCGTGCTCACCGCGAGCGGAACCCCGAGGCTGTCGGTGAGGATGTCGGTGTAGAGGGTGCCCGTCACACTGACCACCACCACTGTCAGCCAGTACACGAACGGCACGTACCTTCGCAGCAGCAGTTGCCATCCGAGTATGACCGCGAACACCGCTGTGAAGATCAGCGCGGTGCTTTCGAGCCCCACGCCCAGCGACATGTTGATCCAGTCCGCGAAACTCTCGCCCACCGTGGTGCACAGGATCTTGATGATCCAGAACCACAGCGTGATCTCGGGAACCTTGCTCAGCATCTCGCGGCGCACCCGTGGCATGGCCGCTCTCATCGTTGTAGTCACGAAACGGACGCTACGAAGCCGCTTCTAAGACCCCTCTGAGAAACCGCGACGGATTCTGTCAAAAACGATGGTTGAGCGAGAGTGCTCAGATAGACCCTCACAGCGTGTTCTCCTGCTCATATCGGCGGATCGGTTCGCCGGTGACCCGATCGATGCGACTGAGTCGGTTGATACGGCAGCGCACCAGCACCGCATGAACAGTCGAGGCCGGGAGGCCGAGTTCTCCGGCGATCTGTGCCGGGCCGAGCCTGCGTCGCCACCGTGCTTTCACGATCCGTTTGACCAGCTCAGGAGGCGTCTTGGTAGGCATCGAACGCGGCCGGCTGGACCTGTCGATCATCCCCGCAGCCCCCTCGGCGCGAAACCTCGCCGCCCACTTGCGTGCCGTAAGCGGCGAGGTCATGAACATCTTCGCCGCGACAGTGGCAGACCAATGCTCTTCGACGATGAGCTTTGCCAGCCGCAAACGAGCGCGCGGGGTCAGAGCAGCGTTAGCGTGGGACACGAAGGCCTCCTGTGTTGTGTGAGCGGTTTCTAGACAGCTCCACTCTCGCAACCTGAGGCCTTCACCCCTCAGCAATCACGAGCGATTCACACAACAACGTCCCTGGACATCACACCTAGCGGACGGTGGCGCGTCCGGGTGAGGCCGGTCGTGACAAGGTCGCGGATCGTACGTTCGACCTGAAGCGCGATGCGGAGGCGTGGCAGGCTGCGCAGAAGCGGGCGCTGGACCTCGGGGAGTTCGTGGACCCGAAGAACGGCAAGGTCCTTCTCGGGGTCGCTCTCGATCAGTGGGTGGAGGCGCGCGCCGGTACGGTCGCGAGCAAGACGCTGAGCACCGAGAAGTATGCCGTGAAGCATCTGGGACCGCTGCGTAATCGCCCCCTGAACGCTGTGCGCTCTGCGGACTTGGATGCCCTATACGGGGTGCTGCTGCGGACGCAGGCGCGGTCCACCGTTTCCCGGTTCCGGAATATCGTCAGCGCGTTCTTTGGGTGGGCGGTCGATCAGAAGATGATCGGCACGAACCCCGCCCGGATGTCCCATGTCCAGAAGGGCACCGGGCAGGATACGAAGCGCGAGATTTGGCCCTTCACTCTGGCGGAGCTGCGCAAGGCGCACACCGACCTTCAGACGCTGACCTCGAAGTCGAACGCCGACATCCTCCTGGTGCTCGGCCTCACCGGTATCCGCTGGGGCGAGCTGTCGGCGCTGCGTGTACGTGACGTTCAGCAGCTTCCGTACCCGGCGCTCCGGGTGAGTAGGTCGAAGCCGGGCGGACAACCGGTGAGGACGGTCACCAAGGGCGGAAGCGCACGTACGGTGCCGCTTCCCTCAGAGGTCTGGGACATCGTCCAGCCGCTGCTAGACGCCGGCAAACCGGACGCACCGCTCTTCCCCTCGGCTACCGGCTCTAATCGCTCAGGACGTAACTGGACGCGCGACAGTCACTACTCGAAGGTCAGCGGCGGGCGGCGTGTTCACGACCTTCGCCACACGGCGGCTACGCTCTGGCTCCAGAACGGCGTGGACCTGAAGACGGCTCAGACCTGGCTTGGCCACAGCACCGCGAAGCTGACCGCTGACACGTACTCCCACTTCATGGGATCGGACGCTGACACGTCGGCTCTCGCAAGGATGAATGCCGTCCTCGGCGCGGCCCCCCAGCGGCCCCCCAGGGTGACGAACCTGCAAGACGGATAGCTCTGTGCAACGCCTGCAACGCGTGAGACCGGCGGAGTCCGGCATCCGGTCGGCTTTACACCGTGGATGTCGTCGGTTCGATCCCGGCAGGGCCCACTCGGACTCGATCAGGCGTCGTCGGACGCCACTCGGATGAGCACCTTGCCGATCACGCCGCTCTCCACCGCATCGTGCGCCGCCGCTGTCTCGTCGAGCGAGAACCAGGTCAACGGCAGCCCGGCATCCGCGCCGACGGGAAGAGCGCCGTCCTCGAGCGCCGCGGTGATGTCATCGGCGGCGGCAGCGATCGCCGCATCGCCGACGGTGTACAGGAGGAGTCCCTGCCAGCGGGCGTTCTTCGCGAAGCTCGCCATGATGGGTGCAGTGAACGACTCGCCCTTGTCGTTCGCGTAGAACGCGATCGAGCCGTGGTTGGCCAGAACCGTGACGTCGAGCTCGGCGTTCATCGCGGGGGAGACCTCCACGATCTGGTCGACGCCGTCGGGCGCCGCAGCCAGGATGCGCTCGGCCAGGCGGTCATCCGGATACCGGAAGACGTGATGCGCGCCTGCCGCACGCGCCAGACGCTCTTTGTCATCGCTGCTGACGGTGGAGAGCACCGTGGCTCCCGCCCACACGGCGAGCTGGATGGCGGCGTGTCCGACGGCGCCGGCGCCGCCGTGGACGAGCACGGTCCGGCCTGTCAGGCTTCCGGACGACAGGCGCGACGGGCCGAACTCGTGGACGGTCAGGGCGCGGTGCGCCGTCATCGCTGGGACGCCGAGGCTCGCAGCGACGTCGAAGTCGATCCCCACCGGGAGGCGGACCACTCTGGTGGCTGGAACGACTGTGAACTCCTGAGCGGTGCCGGTCGGACGCTGATGCGCGGCGAGGAACAGCCAGACGCGGTCTCCGACGCTGAACTCCGTGACGCCGTCGCCGACGGCATCCACGATTCCCGCACCGTCCTGGTTCGGGACGACCTCGTCGAACGGCATCGGCGCTCCGGAGGATGCGCGCGCCTTCCAGTCCGTGGGGTTGACGCCGGAGACGCGGATCCGCACCCGGACCTCGTTCGCCCCCGGCTCCGCCGCTTCGCGCTCGGTCAGCGTGAGCGTCGCGGAGTCGCCCTTGGTCGTGTAGACGATTGCTCTCATGTGGGATGCAAGCCGTACCGGTGCAGGACTATTCCGTCGCTGCCGGAGTCCACCCTGACGCATCGCGGATCGCGCGCTGAATGCGCCTGCTGATCTCGAGAAGCTGCTTCCTCTGGGCCGATGTCAGCGGATCGAGCACGAGCCGGCGCACTGTGCGGACATGACCGGGCGTGGCTTGCTCGACCCGGGCCAGGCCGGGCCCGGTGAGGATCGCGAGCGTGTACCTGCCGTCGCTCGGATCCGGCATCCGCTGCATCCAGCCGCGCTTCTCCAGGCGTGCGGCCGCGCGCGACAGGCGGGACAGCGAGCTGTTCGCGTAGCCGGCGAGCACGCTCATCCGGAGCCTGTGGTCCGGAGCATCGGCCAGGGCGTACAGGATGCCGTACTCGAAGTGCGTCACGTCGGAGTCGACCTGCAGCTGAGCGTCGAGTGCGGCCGGCAGCCATTCCAGGACCGTCGCCAGCGAAGACCACGTCTCGAGGTCATCGCCGGTGAGCGTCGCGCGAGAAGTCGGATCCGTCATGTGAGCAGACTAAGGCACTTTCCCAGTCAAGTGATATTGATAGGGTGACACTTGACTGAGCAAGTGAACGGAGAGTCATGGAATTGCAACTGAACGGACGGCGCGCGTTCGTGAGCGGGTCGACGCAGGGGATCGGATTCGCGATCGCGCAGGGTCTCCTCGCCGAAGGAGCATCCGTGGTGATCAACGGGCGAGACCGCGACAGGGTCGACCGCGCGCTCCGCGAGCTGAACGCAGGCGATCCCGATGTGCCGGTCTCGGGGATCGTCGCGGACGTCGCAGATCCGCGGCAGATGCAGCAGATGCTCGTCGAACTCGGCGAGGTCGACATCCTGGTCAACAACGTCGGGCTCTTCGAGCTGGCGGCGTTCGGCGATATCGACGACGAGGACTGGCAGCGCTACTTCGATGTCAACGTCATGAGCGGCGTGCGGCTGTCTCGCGATCTGCTGCCGCGGATGCTCGATCGCGGATGGGGGCGCATCATCTTCATCGGCACGGAGTCCGGTGTCAACGTCCCCGCAGACATGGTGCACTACGGGGTGACGAAAGCCGCGGCACTGGCTCTGAGCAACGGTCTCGCCAAGCTCACCCGCGGCACAGGGGTCACGGTGAACACGATCCTGGGCGGTCCGACGTACTCCGATGGCGTCGCTGACACGGTCGTTGCACTCTCGGCGGCGCAGGATGTTCCTGAGGATGCGATGAAGGCCGCGATCATCGGGCAGAACACGACGTCTCTGCTGCAGAGATTCATCGAGCCGGAGGAGGTCGCCAGCCTCGCGCTCTACCTGGCGAGTCCGCTCTCATCCGCCACGAACGGCGCCGCGCTGCGCGCCGACGGCGGGGTCCTCACCGCGGTGCTCTGAGCGCACCGAGGTGAGGAGCGTCGCGGCTCAGGACTCCTCGTGGGTGCGGGGGTCTCCGTCGAACATGCGCCCGTCCGAGCGGCCGAGAGCGCTGATCGCCTCGACCTCCGCGTCGTCGAGGACGACGGATGCCGCGTCGAGGTTCGCCGTCTGGTGCTCGAGCGACGACGCCTTCGGGATGGCCACCACTTCGCGAGCCACGTGCCAGGCAAGCACGGCCTGAGCCGGGCTGATGCCGTGTGCGGCAGCGACCTCGACGATCACCGGCTCGGCGAGGAGCGCCTTCGCCCTGGCGATCGGGCTCCAGGCCTCTGTGATGATGCCGTGCTCGCGGTGGTACGCGATCTGCTCGGCCTGCGGGTAGTACGGGTGGACCTCGATCTGGTTCACGACCGGCCGCACACCGGTCTCGCGCTCGATGCGCTCCAGGTGTTCGGGGAGGAAGTTCGACACGCCGATCTGGCGGACGATGCCGCGCTCCTGCGCGTCGACGAGCGCAGCCCAGGCCTGCACGTACTCGTCCTGACTCGGGTTCGGCCAGTGGATGAGGTGCAGATCGGTCGCGTCGACCCCGAGGCGGAAGCGGCTCTCCTCGATGCTCGTCCTGGCCTTGTCGGTCGGGTGGTGCCGACCAGGGAGCTTCGTGGTCACGATCACCGCTGAGCGATCGGTCGCGGCGTCCGCGACGCCACGGCCGACGGCACCCTCGTTCTCATAGTTGAACGCCGAATCGACCAGGCGGTAGCCGGCGTCGATCCCTGCGGCGATCGCGGCGGCACCCGCCTCGCCGTTGAGGCGGTACGTGCCGAGTCCGATCGCGGGGAGGGTGAAACCGTTGTGCGCAGTGCGGACGGGAAGAGCTGTCATCCTTCCAGCGTACGGGCTCTGCAACTGGTGCAGGCATGATTGACGCATGCGCTGCCCCTGCACCTCCGGAGACACCTACGAAGCGTGCTGCGGCCCGATTCTGGACGGCACGATCGCCGCGCCGACGGCCCAGCGACTCATGCGCTCGCGATTCACCGCGTTCGCGACCGGCGATGCCGCATACCTTCTGCGGTCGTGGCATCCATCGACCAGGCCCGCCGAGCTGGAGCTCGACCCCGAGACCCGCTGGATCAGGCTCGACATCATCGAGACCACCGCCGGCGGGCCGTTCGACTCGGACGGCGTCGTCGCGTTCGAGGCGTTCTACCGAGAAGGCGCCACTCGCGGATCGATGCGGGAGCGCAGCCGGTTCGTCCGCGAGAACGCCGGCGGGAAGAGGGCGTGGATGTACGTGAGCGGTACATTGGAATCGTGAACGCCAGCCCCGAGCACCAGCGCATCCTTCTCGACGTCGCAGACCTCGATCGACGCCTTCAGCAGGCCGAGCGACAGCGAACCACTCCCGCCCAGGGCGCGCGCATCAACGAGCTCGCCAAGGAACGCCAGGAACAGCTCCGTGAGCTGACCGCGCTCACAGGCACGCGTGACGACATCCGCACCGAGCTGACCAGACTCGAGTCCGACGTCAAGGTCACCGAGCAGCGCAGGACAAGGGATGCCGACCGCCTCGCGAACGCCACGAACCCCAAAGACGCCCAGGCCCTCGAGCACGAGCTCGCCAGCCTCGCCCGGCGCATCAGCGATCTCGAGGACGCCGAGCTCGAGGTCATGGGTCGTCTTGAGGACTCCGAGGCTGCAGTCGCCACGCAGCAGGCACTCATCGACACGACGACCGCCGAGGGGCAGCAGCTCACGGCTGAGGCGAAGGCGCAGATCGCCGCGGCGACCACCGAGATCGAGCACCTCACGCGCGATCGCGATGCCGTGACCGCCGACGTCCCTGCCGACCTGCTCGCGGAGTACACGCGTCGCGCTTCGCGCGGCATCGGCGTCGGACTGCTGCGCCGCGGCACGTGCGAGGGCTGCCGCATGATGCTCTCCGGCACGCACCTCAACGAGGTCCGGCAGGCCGCACCGGATGCCGTCATCTCGTGCCCCGAGTGCGGTGCGATCCTCGTGCGTACCGACGAATCAGGGCTGTGAGCACCAGGCCGGCAGCCGATTCCCGGATCCTGCTGGCCGAGATCGGCTCGGCCGTCATCGCGGTGCGCCTCGCGCCAGACGGCGCTGCGCTCGAGACGACGGACGTCCCGGCAGCACAGGTCGCCGAGTGGGTCGGACGGGTCGAGGTGCGAGAGCACCCCCGGTGGGTGATCCGCAGCGCGCGGGAGCTCTATCCGCCGCTTCTGATGGCGGGCGTCCAGCTCACGAAAACGCACGATCTGCTGCTGTGCCACGCGATCCTCCGCGACACCGACGTGGTCGCGCGCCCGCTCGCACCCTCGCCTGAATGGCTGCCGCACGAGCCGGCGGCCGGCGAACCCGCGCTGTTCGACGCC
Organism: Microbacterium sp. Bi121; assembly: GCF_918698005.1. Taxonomy (GTDB): domain Bacteria; phylum Actinomycetota; class Actinomycetes; order Actinomycetales; family Microbacteriaceae; genus Microbacterium. The sequence goes on along the minus strand of NZ_CAKKLJ010000004.1, from coordinate 13,867 downwards.
GACGATCGGAGCACACCGGAATCCGTCGACGAGCTCCTCGAGCAGTACCAGGCGCAGCAGCGGGTCATCGACTCCGACCGCACAGGGCGGCTCGCGCTGCTGTGCGCCGCCGAATCCGCAGGTGGACTCGTCGCCGAGGAGATGCGGGCCGGCGGGCTTCCATGGGATGCGGCCGAGCACGAACGCATTCTGACCGAGGTGCTCGGTGCCCGCCCGTCCGGCGGCGGGATGCCGGCGCACATGGCCACTCACGCCGACGCCGTGCGGTTCCACCTCGGTGATCCGGGCCTCCACCTCGACAGCCACGTCAAGCTTCTCCGTGCCCTGCATCGGGTCGGTGTCAACGTCGAGTCGACCAGCCAGTGGGAGATCAGCGAGATCTCGCACCCGGTCATCGCACCTCTGCTCGCCTACAAGAAGCTCTCGCGGCTCATGAGCGCGAACGGCTGGGCGTGGCTGACGGAGTGGGTGCGAGAGGGGCGGTTCCGTCCCGTGTACATCCCCGGTGGCGTCGTCACGGGGCGATGGGCATCCTCGGGAGGGGGAGCGCTGCAGGTGCCCCGGATGCTGCGACCGGCCGTGCGCGCAGACCCAGGGTGGATGCTCGTCGTCGCCGACGTGGCCCAGCTCGAACCGCGGATGCTGGCTGCGATGGCATCGGACAAGTCCATGGCCGAGGCGGCGAGGGGTCAGGACCTCTACGCCGGGGTCGTCGCGTCCGGTGCGGTGGCTACGCGTGAGGAGGCGAAGTACGCGGTGCTCGGGGCGATGTACGGGGCCACCACGGGTGACAGCGGCCGTCTCGTGCCCCGCCTGCGCAAGGTGTATCCGCGGGCGATGCATCGTGTCGACGAGGCTGCTCGCCTGGGCGAGGACGGTGGAGTGGTCTCGACCTGGCTCGGCCGGTCATCTCCCAAGCCGGACGCCGACTGGCGGGCTCAACAGGCCGCGGCGACGGGAGCGGACGTCGACCCCGCCGACGTCAAGCGCGCACGGGCCAGAGCACGCGACCGCGGACGCTTCACGCGCAATTTCGTCGTCCAGGGGACCGCCGCCGAGTGGGCGCTCATCTGGCTCGCCGAGATCCGTCATCGTCTGCGACAGCTTCCGGAGGCGGAGACACCGGCACCGGCATCCGGTCCGTTCGCCCGGCACGCGCATCTGGCGTTCTTCCTGCACGACGAGGTGATCCTGCATGTGCCGGCGGAGCAGGCGGATGCCGCGGCATCCGCCGTGCGCGAGGCGGCGGCGGTCGCGACGCGCCGCCTGTTCGGGACGTTCCCGATCGATGTGCCGCTCGACCTCCGCATCGTGCACACGGCCGAGAAATAGAGCGCCGAGAAGTAGACTGAACGTGCGAATGGGGCGGCTGGACGGTCGCGTTGCGGGCGACCGCACCGAGGAACGTCCGGGCTCCGCAGGGCAGGACGGTGGGTAACGCCCACCCGGAGTGATCCGCGAGAAAGTGCCACAGAGAGCAGACCGCCGCACGTGCTTCGGCGCGTGGGGTAAGGGTGAAAGGGTGGAGTAAGAGACCACCGGGGGCCGTGGTGACACGGCCTGCCAGGTAAACCTCGTCCGGAGCAAGGTCAGACAGAGGATGATGACGCGGCTCGCCGAGTCCTCGGGTAGACCGCTGGAGCGGCACGGCAACGTGTCGCCGAGAGAGATGGCCGTCGAAGGGAGTCCTCGAGAGAGGCCCCGGAACAGAACCCGGCGTACAGGCCGCCCCATTCGCACCACGACGGGCTCAGCAACCGACTGGTCGCTGAGCCCGTCGACCTGTCAGTCGGCCGCGAGCGACGCCGCGCCGATGATGCCGGACGAGTTGCGGTGGATGGCTGGAATGATCGGGGTGTCGAGCTCGAGCAGCGGGATGAACTTCTCCGGGTGCTTCGATACGCCGCCGCCGACGACGAGCAGGTCGGGGCTGAACAGGAACTCGACGAGCTTGTAGAACACCTGCAGGCGAGCCGACCAGTCCTCCCAACTGAGGTTCTCGCGCTCCATCGCCGAGTACGCGCACCACTTCTCGATCGACGCGTCACCGATCGTGGTGCCGTCGTAGAGCAGGTGGCCGAGCTCGGTGTTCGGCAGCAGGACGCCGTCGTAGAGGAATGCGGAGCCGATGCCGGTGCCGAGCGTGGTCATGATCGTGAGCCCGTCGGTGTCGCGGGCCGCTCCGTGGCGCGACTCCGCGATGCCGGCGGCATCCGCGTCGTTGACGAAGGTGATGTCGCGGCCGAGGCCGTCCTCGAAGAACTTCTCGGCCTCGAAGCCGACCCACTCCTTCGAGACGTTGGCAGCCGAGAGGGTGCGACCGCGCTTGACGATGGCGGGGAACGCCACTCCGAGCGGAAGGTCGGAGTCGCGGACGCCGAGGGTATCGAGCACTTCGTGCACGGCCTTCAGCACGTCTTCAGGCGACGCGCCCTTCGGGGTGTCGACGCGGATGCGATCCGACTCGAGCGTGCCCTTCTTGAGGTTGACGATTCCTGCCTTGATGCCTGTGCCGCCGATGTCGACGCCGATCGCTTTTGCCATGCGCAATAGCCTAGCGAGAGCGGGTGTCGCCATTAGGATCGTGACAAAGCCTTTACGAAGGGATACGCCATGTCTCGGGGAGAAGATTCGTACATGTCAAGCGGCGAGCGCAAGTACTGGTACAACACGACCTCGGGCGAGGTCGAGTACGGGTACATCTCGCCGTCCGTCGATCGTGTCGGGCCCTTCGACACCGCCGAGGCGGCCTCGAACGCGTTGCAGACGCTGCGTGAGCGCTCGGAGGCCTGGGCGGTCGAGGAGCGGATCGACGACGACTGGCGCAGGGCCAGTGACGTGGATGGGAAGTAGCGGCCTCATATGAGCATGGACAAGCAGCGGGACTTCGTGCTCCGCACAATCGAGGAGCGCGGCGTCAAGTTCGTCCGACTCTGGTTCACCGACGTCATCGGAACACTCAAGTCCGTCGCGATCGCCCCTGCCGAGGTCGAGGGCGCCTTCGCCGAGGGCATCGGCTTCGACGGCTCGGCGATCGAGGGACTCACCCGCACGTACGAGTCCGATCTGCTCGCCCAGCCCGACCCCACGACATTCCAGATCCTGCCGTGGCGCGGCGAGATCGATCCGACGGCCCGCATGTTCTGCGACCTGACCACGCCCGACGGCCAGCCGGCCGTCGCCGACCCGCGCAACGTGCTCAAGCGCACGCTCGCGAAGGCCGCGGATGCCGGGTTCACGTTCTACACGCACCCCGAGATCGAGTTCTACTTGCTGAAGTCGTCTGTGATCGGGCCCGAGGGGCCGGTACCGGTCGACTCGGCCGGGTACTTCGACAACGTGCCGGGCGGCACGGCGCACGATTTCCGTCGGCGCTCGGTGCGGATGCTCGAGGATCTGGGCATCTCCGTCGAGTACAGTCACCACGAGGGCGGCCCCGGTCAGAACGAGATCGACCTCCGCTACGCCGATGCGCTGACGACGGCGGACAACGTCATGACGTTCCGCACGGTCGTCAAGGAGGTCGCGATCGAGCAGGGCGTGTACGCCACGTTCATGCCGAAGCCGATGAGCGATCAACCAGGCAGCGGCATGCACACGCACATGTCTCTGTTCGAGGGCGACCAGAACGCGTTCTGGGAAGAGGGGGCCAAGTACCAGCTCTCCAAGGTCGGCCGTCACTTCATCGCCGGCCTCCTGCGGCACGCCCACGAGATCTCCGCCGTCACCAACCAGTTCGTGAACTCGTACAAGCGGCTGTGGGGCGGCGACGAGGCGCCGAGCTTCGTCACGTGGGGGCACGCGAATCGGTCCGCCCTCGTCCGCGTGCCGATGTACAAGCCGAACAAGAGCCAGTCGTCCCGCGTCGAGTACCGGGCACTGGACTCGGCGGCGAACCCGTACCTCGCCTACGCCCTCCTGCTGGCCGCGGGCCTGAAGGGCATCGAGAACGAGTACGAGCTGCCCGCAGAGGCCGAGAACAACGTGTGGTCGCTGAGCGATGCCGAGCGCCGCGCGCTCGGATACTCGTCGCTGCCGGCCAGCCTCGACCACGCGCTCGAGTTCATGGAGGGGTCAGAGCTCGTCGCCGAGACCCTGGGCGAGCAGGTCTTCAACTACGTGCTGCTGAACAAGCGCAAGGAGTGGGAGGCGTACCGGGGTCAGGTCACGCCGTTCGAGTTGAAGAGCAACCTCGAGCTGCTCTGATCGGATGGCTCGATCAGAATCTGCCCTGTCGCGGTCGGCGCTGGCGCGACTCGGGTTCACGGGTCTGAGCACGGGAGCCGCGGACGTCGACGAGCTCTCATCGCTGCTCGGGATCGACGGTGCCGAGCTCCTGGACGGCGCGGTCGCTGCTGATCCTGACGCGGCCGTCGAGCGGATGCTGCGGATCGCGAGACGTGATGCGACCGTGCTCCGCTCGCTCCTCGGTGACAGGGAGACCCGCACGATCGTGTGGCGCGTGCTCGGCGCTTCCAACGGACTGGCCGACTTCTTCTACCGCCATCCGGCGGAGCTCGCGATCCTCGCCGACATCGGCCCGCTGGTCCCCAGCGCACCGACGCTCCGAGAGCGGATGCTCTCAGCCGTCGAGGCTGTGGACGGCGTGGCGAGCTCCGGGGGCGAGGAGGCATGGGTGGCCCTGCGGATCGCCTACCGACGCTCGCTCGCCGAGATCGCCGCGATCGATCTGACGACCCCCGAGCCGGCATCGCGGATCGCCGCGATCTCCGCGGCGCTCGCCGATGCGGCCGGGGCCGCGCTCGAGGCGTCCCTCGCGGTCGCGCGGGCCCGCGTGTCTTCGTCCTTCCCCGCCGAGGACGTCGCGTCGGCCCGACTGGCGATCATCGGCATGGGCAAGTCCGGGGCGCGAGAGCTCAACTACGTCAGCGACGTCGACGTCATCTTCGTCGGCGGCACGGCCGATGAGGAGAAGCTCGACGAAGGGCGTGCGATAGACATCGCCACCCGGCTCGCACGGGAGACGATCCAGGGCATCTCCGGCATCGAGGTGGAGCCCGCGTTGTGGGAGGTCGACGCGAACCTGCGCCCGGAGGGCAAGCAGGGAGCGCTTGTGCGCTCGCTGGGCTCGCATCTGGCCTACTACGACCGCTGGGCGAAGAGCTGGGAGTTCCAGGCGCTGCTGAAGGCGCGCCCCATCGCCGGCGATGAGGCGCTCGGCACGGCGTACCTCGAGGCCGTGCAGCCGAAGATCTGGTCCAGCGCCGCTCGGGAGAACTTCGTGGACAGCGTCCAGCGCATGCGCGAGCGCGTGACGGAGCACGTCGACCCCGAGGACGCGCCGTACCAGCTCAAACTCGGCGTCGGGGGACTCCGCGACATCGAGTTCACCGTGCAGCTGCTGCAGCTCGTGCACGGTCTCACCGATCCGAGTCTCCGCACCCGCGGCACGCTGGAGAGCCTCGATGCGCTCGTCGCCGGCGGCTACATCGGACGTGCGGATGCCGCAGCCTTCGCCGCCGACTACCGCACGCTGCGCCTCATGGAGCATCGCCTGCAGCTGAAGGACCTGTCCCGCACCCACCTCATGCCGCGGACCCAGGATGGCCAGCGCGAGCTGGCAAGGGCGAGCGGCCTGGCCGACTCCGCCGAGGGCGTCTGGGGCCTCTGGGAGCGCGTGCGGCGGGAGGTGCGCGACATCCACACACGGCTGTTCTACCGGCCCCTGCTGAGCGCCGTGGCAGGCCTCCCGGAGGAGGAGCGGACGCTGTCCACCGAGCAGGCGCACGACCGCCTCTCCGCGATCGGGTTCCGCGACCCGGCCGGCGCACTGCGTCACATCGGTGCGCTCACATCCGGCATCAGCCGCAAGGTCACCATCCAGCGTCACCTCATGCCCATCATGGTCCGCTGGTTCGCCGACGGCAGCGACCCGGACTACGGACTGCTCGCCTTCCGCCGGATCAGCGAGCGCCTCGGCGACACGTCCTGGTTCCTGCGGATGCTGCGCGACTCGTCCGGCGCGGCGGAAAGCCTGACGATGCTGCTGTCGTCGTCGCGCTACATCGGCGAGCTCCTCGAGGGCATCCCCGAATCCGTGGCCTGGCTCGATCGAGCCGAGCGCCTGCGCCCTCGGAGCCCTGACCAGCTCGACGAGGAGGCCAGGGCGATCCAGACCAGGCACGGCTCCGTCGGCTCCGCCCTGAAGGCGGTGCGGGCGCTCCGCCGTCGCGAACTGCTGCGAACCGCCATGGGCGGCGTGCTCGACGTCGTCACGATCGAGGAGGTCGCCGCATCGCTCACCGCGATCACGGATGCGACGATCCAAGCGGCGCTCCGCGCCGTTCGCCGCGAGGTCGTGCCCCCCGAGGACGAAGCGTTCGAGTTCGCGATCATCGGCATGGGCCGGTTCGGCGGCGCCGAGCTCGGGTTCGGATCGGACGCCGACATCCTGTACGTCTACGACCCGGGCGGCATAGACCCGGATCGGGCGCAGCAGCTGGCGCGCCAGATCGTCGCCGGGCTGCGCGAGCACCTGACCGACAACAAGGTGCCGCTGGATCTGGATGCGGACCTCCGCCCAGAGGGCCGAAACGGCGCCGTGGTGCGCTCTCTGACCGCGTACACCGAGTACTACCGGCGCTGGTCGGTCTCCTGGGAGGCGCAGGCGCTGCTGCGAGCTCGGGGCGTCGCCGGGACCACGAGGCTCCTCGAGCGGTTCATGGCGATGGCGGACAGCATCCGCTACCCGGAAGAGGTCGATGAACAGGGCCTGCGCGAGATCAAGCGGATCAAGGCGCGCGTCGAAGGGGAGCGGCTGCCGCAGGGAGCCGATCCGCACCGTCATCTGAAGCTGGGTCCAGGCGGGCTCAGCGACGTGGAGTGGCTCGTGCAGCTCATCCAGTTGCAGCACGCGCACCGGGTGCCGGGGCTCCGGACGACGTCGACGCTGGATGCTCTGCAGGCAGCCGTGGACGCCGATCTCGTGGAAGCCGACGATGCTGAACTGCTGCATGATGCCTGGCGGCTCGCGAGCAGGCTCCGCTCGGCGATCACGCTGCGCACCGGGAAGACCAGCGACGAGCTGCCATGGGATCGACGGGAGCTCGACGCGCTGGGGCGCCTCCTCGGGTATCCGGAGCGCTCAGCGAGCGCCGTCGAGGAGGACTACCTCGGAACGACACGCCGCGCACGGCGCGTGTTCGAGCAGCTGTTCTACGGTTGACGTCATGACTGCGACTTCGTACGGCATCATCTGGAACCCGTCCAAGATCGACGGGGACGTTCTGCGGCCTTCCGTGGAGGAGCACCTGGCTGCTGACGCTGCCGACGCAGACGTGCGGTGGTGGGAGACCACGGCCGACGACCCCGGCCGTGGGATGGCGCTGGAGGCCGTCGAGGCCGGCTGCACGACGGTGATCGCCGTCGGCGGCGACGGCACCGTCCGTGCGGTCGCTGAGGCTCTCGCGGGGACGGACGTCGCGCTCGGCATCGTTCCGCAGGGCACGGGCAATCTGCTCGCCCGCAACCTCGAGGTGCCGCTGGACAACGTCCCCGCAGCTCTGCGACGGATCAACGAGGGGGAGTCACGGCGCATCGACCTCGGGTGGGTGCGCATCGACGACGACGAGCGCGCGTTCGCGGTGATGGTCGGGTTCGGCGTCGATGCGCAGATGCTCGTGGAGACCGATGACGACCTGAAGGCTCGAGCCGGATGGCTCGCCTACGTCGAGGCGATGGGTCGGGCGATGGCCGGTACCGAGATGACCGACATCACCGTCGCCCTCGATGACGAGGAGCCGAGGGAACTCCGCGGTCACACGATGCTCATCGGCAACTGCGGCATGGTGCAGGGCGGTCTGCGGCTGCTTCCGGACGCGAAGCTCGACGACGGACTGCTCGACCTGCTGCTGGTGAGCGCCGACGGCGCCGTGCAGTGGCTGGACACCGTGCGGTCGGTGGTGTGGGAGAACGGCATACGGCGGCTGCTCACCCGCGGTGAGAAGGCGGTGAGCACGGACTCGACGCGGTTCCATTCCGCCGAGCGCGTGCGGGTCGAGCTCGCGAGTCCCCTCGAGTTCGAGGTGGACGGCGAGGAGGTCGGCACCGTGTCATCGTTCGAGGTGCGCGTTCAGGCCGGCGCGCTGCGCGTGCTCTGAGCGCCGCTCAGTCCGCGGGACGGGTGAGGTGGTCGAGCACCAGCTCGCCCGTCGCGTTCGTCGCGTGCATCATCTCCTCAAGGCGCTGAGGATCGATCGCCGGAGCCTCCTCGTCGTCGAACGAGAACAGCAGGGGCACTGAAGGGTGGATCCACGCAGTCATGCGCTTGTCGGGGCCGCCGTCGATCGGTGACCACGTCATCATGAAGCTCTCCTGGCGACGCAGCTTCGTCGCGATGATCACCTTGAGATGAGCAAGGGTCTCGTCCTCGATGTGGATGGGACCCGCGGTGTTGTCGTACTTCAGTCTTCCCATGTTGAAAGGGTATCCCGAGCCCTGCTGACGAGGGAACGCCGGCCCTCACCTTGGGTGAGGGCCGGCGTCACTCTCGGCGTTCGAGGATCAGACCCCGAAGTACAGCTCGTACTCGAACGGGTGCGGGCGCTGGGCGATCGGCAGGATCTCGTTCTCGATCTTGTAGGAGATCCAGGTCTCGATGAGCTCCTCGGTGAACACACCGCCCTCGAGGAGGAACTGGTGGTCATCGCGCAGCGCGTCGAGCGAGTCCAGCAGCGAGTTGGGCACCTGCGGGATGTTCTTCGCCTCCTCAGGCGGCAGCTCGTAGAGGTCCTTGTCGACCGGCTCGTGCGGCTCGATGCGGTTCTTGATGCCGTCCAGGCCAGCCATCAGCTGCGCTGCGAAGGCCAGGTACGGGTTTCCGGAGGCGTCGGGAGCGCGGAACTCGATGCGCTTGGCCTTCGGGTTGGAGCCCGTGATCGGGATGCGGATCGCGGCAGAGCGGTTGCCGGCCGAGTAGACGAGGTTGACGGGGGCCTCGAAGCCCTTGACCAGGCGGTGGTAGCTGTTCAGCGTCGGGTTCGTGAACGCGAGCACAGCGGGGGCGTGCTTGAGCAGGCCGCCGATGTACCAGCGGGCGATGTCGCTGAGCTGGCCGTAGCCGGCCTCGTCGTAGAACAGCGGCTTGCCGTCGTTCCACAGGGACTGGTGGGTGTGCATGCCGGAGCCGTTGTCGCCGTAGAGCGGCTTGGGCATGAAGGTCGCGACCTTGCCCCACTCCTCGCAGGTGTTCTTGACGATGTACTTGAACTTCAGGATGTCGTCCGCCGAGTGCACCATGGTGTCGAAGCGGTAGTTGATCTCCTGCTGGCCGGCGGTTCCGACCTCGTGGTGCGAGCGCTCGAGCACGAAGCCGGCGTCGATCAGTCGCAGGGTGATGTCGTCGCGGAGGTCGGCCGTCTTGTCGACGGGGGAGACGGGGAAGTAGCCGCCCTTGTACGGGGTCTTGTTGGCGAGGTTTCCGCCTTCCTCCTCGCGGCCGGTGTTCCACGCGGCCTCCTCGGAGTCGACCTTGTAGAAGCTCTCGCCGGATGTGACCGAGTAGCGCACGTCGTCGAAGATGTAGAACTCCGCCTCGGGGGCGAAGAATGCGGTGTCGGCGATGCCGGTCGACGCCAGGTACTTCTCGGCCTTCTTGGCGACCTGACGCGGGTCCTTCGAGTAGATCTCGCCGGTGCGCGGGTTGTAGATGTCGAAGATCATCACGAGGGTGCTCGCCTCGCGGAACGGGTCGACGTACGCCGTCGTCACGTCGGGGATGAGCTGCATGTCGGACTCGTGGATGCTGGCGAACCCTCGGATGGAGGATCCGTCGAAGAGCTGCCCATCGGTGAAGAACGCCTCGTCAACGGTCGATGCGGGGATGTTGAAGTGCTGCTGCACCCCCGGCAGATCGGTGAAACGGATGTCAAGGAACTTGACGTCGTTCTCCTTGATGTAGCTCAGCACCTCGGACGAATCGGTGAACATGTATCACTCCTGGATGACGCGGATCGGGGCCTTGAGGCCTTCCTGAACAGTAGGGCGAGGGGATTTCCCTCCCGTGTCCGCTTTGTTTCCGCCATGTTACAGACCGCCGGTAGGATCGAGTTGTGGCAGACGCGGTGAACACCTATCCAGGAGAGCGCCTCGGCTACCCCGCGGCGGGGCCGGGCAGCACTGCCCGTGTCGGTCGTCGGATCGGCGCTCTGGCCATCGACTGGGCCGCCGCCGTCGTGCTCTCGATCGCGTTCTTCCAATACGACTCGCTGGCCACACTGGTGATCTTCGTCGTCGTGCAGATCCTCTTCATCCCGACGATCGGCGGAAGCCCCGGTCATCGCATCCTCGGCATGCGCGTCGTCCAGGTCAACGGCGCCTGGGTCGGCCTGTGGCGACCCATCGTGCGCACCGTGCTGCTCGCCGTGGTGATCCCCGCCGTCATCTGGGATCCCGACCAGCGAGGCCTCCACGACAAGGCTGCGGGCACGGCGCTGATCAGGGCCTGAACGGTCTCTGAGCCTGTCGAAGGTCAGCCGCGCCCGCGATTGCGGCGGCGCGTCTCCTTCGGTGCTCGTCCCCCCAGGAACGAGCGGGCAGGATCCACGATGAAGCCTCGTCGCAGCGCCTCGCGACCGATCAGCATCCGGAAGCCCATCTCATCCCTGTTGCTCAGCGTCACCTCCGACACCACGAGCTGGTCGACGAGACGGATCGCCAGCAGCACGACAAGTCGCTGCTGCGTATGGCCCGACGAACTGCGCACCTCGCGCCGATCATGGACCGGGCACTCGACGATCGTGGCATCCGCGTCGGTGTCCTGCCACGGGTTGACCCTGAACCGCACCCACGCCTCGTCCTCGCGGTCGAATTCGACGACGTCGAAGGCGTGCAGCGAAGACGTGCGGGCACCGGTGTCGATCTTGGCCTTGATCCAGTCCACACCGGCATCGGGCAGGCTCACCCATTCACGCCACCCCGTAAGAGTGTTTGAATGAGATGTCCTAACCACGCGATACATCTTGGCAGGAAAACTACGTGAAGCTCGCCGTTCTCTCCCGTGCCCCTCAGGCGTATTCGACCCAGCGGCTGCGTGCTGCAGCGATTCAGCGCGGACACGACGTGAAGGTGCTCAACACTCTGAAGTTCGCGATCGATCTCACAGCCGATGAGCCCGATCTGCACTTCCGGGGCAGACCGCTCAGCGACTACGACGCGATCCTGCCCAGGATCGGCAGTTCGATCACCTACTTCGGCACCGCCGTTGTGCGTCAGTTCGAGCAGATGGACGTCTACACGCCCAATACGGCCAACGGCATCTCCAGCGCGCGCGACAAGCTGCGCGCGAGCCAGATCCTGTCGCGACACAACATCGCGATGCCGGCGACCGCGTTCGTGCGCAACCGGGCGGACGTCCGCCCGGCGATCGAACGGGTCGGCGGAGCACCGGTCGTCATCAAGCTCCTCGAGGGCACGCAGGGCATCGGCGTGATCCTCGCGCCCCAGGTCAAGGTGGCTGAGGCCATCATCGAGACGCTGCATTCGACGAAGCAGAACGTGCTCATCCAGAAGTTCATCTCCGAGAGCCGTGGACGCGACATCCGCGCTCTCGTCGTCGGCGACCGCGTCGTCGCAGCCATGCGACGCGTCGCCGCCGGGGATGAGTTCCGCTCGAACGTGCACCGCGGCGGCAGCGTCGAGCCGGTGCAGCTCGACCCGGCGTACGAGGAGGTCGCCGTCCGCTCCGCGCAGATCATGGGCCTGCGCGTCGCCGGTGTCGACATGCTCGAGGGCGATGACGGACCGCTGGTGATGGAGGTGAACTCGTCACCGGGGCTGCAGGGCATCGAGCAGGCGACGAAGCTCGACGTCGCGGGCGCGATCATCGACTACATCGCCGGGCAGGTCTCCTTCCCCGAGATCGACGTCCGCCAGCGGCTGACCGTCTCCACGGGCTACGGGGTCGCCGAGCTGAGTGTGCACAGCGCCGTGGAGCTCGTCGGAAAGACCCTGGGGGAGTCGGGCCTCTGGGAGCGCGACATCACCGTTCTGACGCTGCACCGCGGTGTGAGCGTCATCCCCAACCCTCGTAAGCACGTCGTGCTCGAAGCCGACGATCGTCTGCTGTGCTTCGGCAAGCTGGACGAGATGCGGTCGATGATCCCCGAGCGCCGGCGCCGACGGGCGAAGGTGCGCAGGCTCCCCAAGCAGCCCTTGAACTGACCGCTAGCGCGGACGCTGGGCGCGGACCTTCGTCGGGTCGATGCCCTTGGGGATCGGCAGTGAGCTCACGGACTGCGAGACGGAGTCGATGCGACGGATGACTGCGGCCATCGTCGTCTTGTCGATGGCGGTGGGAAGCTTCTTGATCGTCTTCGAGAGGTCGGCGATCGTGACGTCGTCGTCGCCGTGACCGACGTAGTAGACGTTGACGGGAACGCCGTTGGCGACGCGCTGAGCCTTGGAGCGCTCCTCGTTGATGAGCCGGGTGAGGCGTCCTCGTGCGCCTTCGCCCACGACGACGATCCCACCGCGACCGATCGCGCGGTAGACGGCCTCCTGCGTCTTCGGGTTTATGCCGACCGGGGTCTCGGAGGCCTGCCACTTGCGTCCGAGGCTCGTGCTGAGGATGTGACCCGTCGCGCCGGGCATGCCGTCGATCTTCTTGTACATCGCCGTCGTCGACAGGCGGGTCATGAGGAAGAGCGAGCCGAGCACGCCGAGCATGAGACCCGTGACGGCCCAGAGGATGAGCGACCAGATCTGGAACGGCGGGATCAGGTAGCCGACGACGAGCCCGATGAGGATGCCGCCGATGAGGATCCCGATCTGCGCCCAGGGCAGCCACGGGTAGACCTCACGTGTGAACCGGAAGAGGGACTTGATCTGGGAGAAGAACCCAGGACGCTTTTCGGGTTCGGGAGCACGCTTAGCCATGCGTACCAGGATACCGAGTCCGGCGCGCCCCGATGCGCGCGTTCGCGGGCGGCGCACTCGCTCTGCACATCGATGCCGCGTCGCAGGCTGTGCACATTCGCGTCCGACGCAGCGCGGGCGATGGCGTCAGTGCGGTTCGATGATGCGATGACTGAGATGGATGCCGATGTCGATCGCGGTGCTCTGGTGCCGGGAGCCCACCGTCTGATCCGTGCTGTCGGCAGTGCGGAGGGCCCGTTCAGCGGCGCGTTGGTCGGCCACGATGACGGGGTCGCGGTCTGCATCGACGTCGCCGACCTCGTCGACTGGCGTGGATGGGCGCACTCCGGGGATGAGCACGTGTGCGGCGTTCTCGACGTGCGACGACGCGCAGACGGGCACGATGCCCTCCTGCCGTGGTGCACGCAACAGGTGGAGACGTTCCTCGGACGACGGCGGGCCGCGGACGAACCGCTGTCGGCCGGAGAGCTGGGCACGCTTGTCGTGAGTCTGCTCCGCGGCATCCGTGAGCTCGGCGACAGCGCGTCGGACGACTGCGGCCAGTGGTGGCTCACGGGCGACGGGCGGCCGCTGTTCGTGATCGGCGACGGCGGGAGCGCACGTGCCCACACCGCCGGCCTCATCGGCCGGATCCTCGATCACACATCCGATCGCCCGACGTTGAGGGTGCTCGAGGAGATCGCCTCGGCGCTCAGGGAGCGACGGCACCATACCGACGACGATGCGCGCTGGGAGCAGGAGCTGCTCACGATCGCCGCCCCGCGCGCACTGCGTCTGGATGTGTTCGCCCCGGAGAGAGCCGCCGATCTCGCCTCGCGTCGCTCGGCTCGTGTGACCCCGGATGCTGTGTCGCGAGTGCGTACGCGCCGGTCGGCCGAGCGGGCGGAGTCGAACCCCCGCTGGGCAGCGCTGCGAGCAGCGCCCACAGCGGTCGTCGCGCGGGTCATGGCGTTGCGCGACAGGAGTGAACGGG
>NZ_CAKKLJ010000003.1 GCF_918698005.1 Microbacterium sp. Bi121 | reverse complement strand
CCCCTACCCCCGTCCCCCGCGCGCTCTGAGACGCCGGCCGCTGCGGCGAAAGCCCCCTCCTGGTGGCGGCGCAACGCGGTGGCCCTGATCGGCGTCGCCGTCCTCGTGCCGATGACCGCCGCAGCGATCGGATGGCAGGAGTGGTACCAGTACTTCGGCTTCGGCGCCCGCGCCGTCACTGCCATCGCAGTCGCGGAGGACGACACGGTCGACTTCGTCGGAGCCACGTGGGGGCCGATCCGCGGCGGCGAGATCGACGACCTCACGGGGCTGGACGTGCCGGACGGCACGCGTCTGCTCGCCGCCGCGATACCCGTGCAGGCGAGCACCGAGGGAATCGGCTGCGAGACCCCGAAGCTGGTGGAGCAGTCGACCGGACGCATCTGGACTCCGACGCGGCTCGAGATCGGGCTGCTCTCCGATCCCGACGAACCGGAGACGTGTCTGAGCGCAGAAGCCGGAGACTACGAGCTGATCGTGCCGTTCGTCGTGCCGGATGACGCAGAGGGTCCGTTCTGGGTCGATGTCCGACCCTACGACGCCGGCGGCTCGTTCCTCAGGTTCTCGTTCGAACCCTGACCGCCCACGACGTCCCTGGGTGGTGCGGCGACGGCGGCCGCGGCGACGGCGTCCACCACTGCGGGCAACAGGCCGGCTGCGTCGGCGACGGCTCGCATCTCCGACTCCTCCGACGAGACCGTCGGGTCGTCGGCGAGCTCCTGGCGCTTGCGGCGAAGACGACCCAGCGTCGCGTCGTAGGCACCGCTGATGACGGCGATGCGCACCGGTTCCATGACCAGCACCGGAACCAGGGACACCAGGGGCATGGCGATGGCCCAGAAGACGAACTCGCGCGGGCCGACGAGCCGGGTGACGCCGAATGACAGGAGCGATTCGAGCGCCTTGACCACCACGTAGGCGAGTGCGTACGAGGCGACGAGCAGCGGACCGGAGCGCCACATCAGCAGGAGGGCGCGCCAGATCGGGCGGAAGCGGGCGCCGAGCTCGTCGCCGAGATCGCGCAGCCGTCGCACTACCGGATTCGGGATCGCCTTGGCGTGCTCACGGAACCGCGAGACGAGTTGGCTCTCCAACCGCAGCTTCTCGGCGACGATCGCCTGTCCGAACACCACACCGGCGATCGTCAGCCAGGCGAGCGGGG
The DNA here is from genome assembly GCF_918698005.1 of Microbacterium sp. Bi121. Classification (GTDB taxonomy): domain Bacteria; phylum Actinomycetota; class Actinomycetes; order Actinomycetales; family Microbacteriaceae; genus Microbacterium. The sequence continues at coordinate 415,446 of NZ_CAKKLJ010000003.1, read as the reverse complement.
CGAGCAGCACGGGTCCGGCTTCGGCGAGCACCCAGCCGACGCCCTCCCATAGCCAGCGCAACGGCGCGACGGCATCCAGAACCTGCTCGCGGATCGACTCGAGGAACGCCATGGCCGCGCGGCTGTCGACCCAGCCCTTGATCGCCTCGAAGATGTCGCCGATCACCATGACCGAGAAGAACACCCACACGACCTCGAAGTACACGGCGACCGGCGACAGCCAGGCAGCGAGCTTCGGCGACCACTTCGACCATGCCCACCGACCCGCGAACGCGACTGCGATGATCGCGATCGTCCAGACGTTGATCGGCAGGTTGAGGACGGTGTCATCCGCGCTGACCGGATCCTCGCCGTTGAAGATCGCCGTCGCGACGATGCCGCTGCGCACCTCCAGGGCGCGCGACGAGTACGCGCGCACATCTTCCCCGAGCAGACCCTGCGCCCAGTACACCGCGAAGAACGGCAGGATGCCGGCGAGCAGAGCCGTGAGGAACGTTCGTCGCCGTTCCGCCGCGGACTCCGGCAGCGGCGCGACCTCCTGCAGGTTGCGCAGACCGTCGCGCAGCACCAGGAACATCGCGACCAGGCTGACGAGCCGGGCGAGGATCGCGATCGGCAGCACCAGGAAGCCGAGCGTGGCCGACGAGGCGCCGATGTATCCCGCGGTCTGAGTGACCACGTAGTGCACCAGGATGCCGGCCAGATACCACGCCATCAGCGCGGGCCAGTGCCGCCACAGCACGCGCCCGGCAGTCGTCAGGATCGCCAGCACACGCTCACATTAGCGTGTGGGCACTGCCCCGCTCACTGCTGCCGCCGGGGTGCGTCAGGCCGACGCCATCGGCAGCCACATGAAGATGAGGAACAGCACCATGAGTCCGGTGAGCACCGCCAGCCCCGAGAGGATCAGTGCCGTCACCCCGAAGCCCTTGCCACGAGGCTTGCGCAGCGTGAGGATGCCGAGGACGATGCCGACAACGGCGAGGATGAGCCCGGCGAACGGGATCCAGCCGAAGATGAAGGCAGCGATGCCCACGACGAGCGCGGCGATCGCCAGCCCGCCAGGACCGTTGCTCTGCGTGATGGGAGCCGGTGGGTACGGTGACGGACCGGTGTATCCGGGGTACTGCTCGTGCATGCTGCCCTGCACGAATGCTCCGGGGTGCGCCGACGGGTCCGCTGGATCGCGGAACTCCGGAGCGCCGTACTGCTGAGCACCCGGTTCGGAGTGCGTGCGGTCATCGGACATGTGTGGCTCCTTCCCCTCACGCACGACCCTAAACCGTCGACCGGGGTGCCGCCAGGCGCAGTCCGGTCAGTTCCAGATGCTCGGAGCTTCGGCTCTGGTCGGCGGGAGGGAAGTGGCATCCGCCCAGTCGTGCACCCACGGCTCGATCTCGGGGATGCCCTCCGGTCGCCCGACGGCCCCGAACAGCTCTTCGTGCGACAGGGTGCCGCCGCTGCGCTTCAGCATGCGGCTGCGGATGATCGCCCGCGCGTAGACCTCGCCGTCGACGACCGCCCGGTGCTCCAGGTAGATCGCCTTGTCGTCGTGGCCGATCAAGCGCGACTCGACGTCGAACCGCTGCCAGAGCTCGAGCGACTTGCGGAAAGTGATCGTCTCCGATGAGACGACCGCATACCAATTGTTGCGCTTCATCACGTCCAGCATCCCGGTGCGCACCAGCAGATCCCAGCGACCCAGATCGAACAGCGACAGATAGCGGCCGTTGTTCATATGGCGGAGGATGTCGAGGTCTGTGGGCAGCGTCGTCACGCGGATGCGGCTGATCTCCGTCGGAGCGAGGCGGCCTTCGCTTCGGGCTCGACGGCGCGCACGCCACATCACAAACAGGGTTCGCCAGATCACGTTCACGATCTCTGATGGTAGCCAGAGGCGCACGATGAGCGGAGACGTTTGTGGACTTCCCACAGTCGCGTCACCCGAATTCCCGTTCATCCTCTCTCGATTTCCCGTTAGCAGAGGGCGCGCGTAGAGTCACGGGCATGAGCGCCGAAGCCCAGCCTGAAGTCATTGTCCGTCCGGTCCGTGATGTGGATGCGGAAGCCCTGGGGCGCGTGCACGCCAAGTGCTGGCACGAGACCTACGACCACCTGATCAGCAAGGCCGCTCTCGAGCGCGTGTCACCCCGTCGCATGGCGGAGCTCTGGACGCACTGGGCTGCGCAGGGTGATGATTTCACGATGCGCGCCGCGCTCGTGGACGGCGAGATCGTCGGCTTCGTCGGATCGGGTCCTGCTCGCGACAAGGATGCTCCGGCGTTCCGCGAGCTGTACTTCATCTACCTGCTGCACGAATGGCACTCCACCGGCCTCGGCCAGAAGCTCTTCGACGCAGCCGTCGAGAAGGATGCCCCGCTCTACCTGTGGGTCGCCGAGGACAACCCTCGCGCGCACCGCTTCTACGAGCGCAACGGCTTCCACCTCGACGGCGCATCGCACACCGAGCCCTTCCTGGGCGAGACGCTGACCGAGGTCCGCTTCGTCCGTCCCTGACGCCGCCACTTCCCGCCGAGACCCCGTCTTCGTGCCGAGACCCCGTCGTACTCACGTGAGTACGACGGGGTCTCGGCGATAAAGCGGGGGCTCGGCGGCGGACGATGCCGGGGCGGCGGCGCTCAGCGGCTGCTGACGCTGCCGAAGAGCTTCGCGATGGGTGCGAGCACGAGGGGTCGTGCGGCGACCCAGGCTGCGGCGATGACCACGAGGGATGCCGCGAAGAACCAGAATCCGGTCCAGTTGTCGGCATAGGCGTTCGGGTCGACAGAGCCCTGTGCGGCGTACATGTGGTTGAGGTTGCGCAGCGCGCCGGTCGCGAACACGAGGAACACGTGGATCGCGATGAAGACCACGAAGTACAGCATCACCGGGAAGTGCAGGGCGCGCGCCCACTCGATCGGGTACGCCTTGCTGAGCTTCTCGGCGTTCTTGGGCCACATGCCGCTCATCCGGAATCCGGTGACGGCAGCGAGCGGGGCTGCGATGAAGATCGTCACGAAGTAGGTGATCTGCTGGATCGAGTTGTAGTTCACCCAGCCGTTCTCGGTCGGCCAGTCCAGCGAGATGTACTGCAGGACGGCCGAGATCGCGTTCGGGATGACCTCCCAGCTCGTGGGGATCACTCGCATCCACTGACCTGACACGAACAGCAGCACGATGAACACGACGCCGTTGAGCAGCCACAGGATGTCGAGCGCCTGGTGGAACCAGATCGTCAGGCTGACTTTGCCCTTGGGGTTGTTCCGCGGCGTCCAGAACGCGGTCGGCCGCTTCTCGTTTCGGATGCGGAGCCCCGAGCGGATGATCAGGACCATCAGGAACACATTGAGGAAGTGCTGCCAGCCCAGCCAGCCGGGGAAGCCGACGGGGGCGCCCTCTGGCAGGTGGTACTCACCGGGGTAGGCCGCCAGGAAGTCCTGCATGCCGGAGAGGCTGAGCAGCCAGCGCACGAACAGCACGGCCATCGCTGCGGCGCCGAGCAGTCCGATTCCTCCGACGATCACAGCTCCCGCCCACTGGACCTTCGTGAACGGGCCGATGCGCTCCGGCTCGGGCGCGGGCGCCGGGCGGTCGAACGCGTTCCTGCCGGGAAACACCGTGCGCTGGAACGGCAGCGGCGTACTCACATCGACCGTCGCGACGGCCGTGGATGCCAGCGCCTCGGTTGCTTCGACGAGTTCGGGAGCGGACGTGGCCTCGGCGCCAGACGCCGCGACAGGCTCGGCGTCGGCGACGACGGTCGCGACGACTGCAGCGGTCCCCTCCGGAGGCCACGGCTCTCCGCCCGGCATGCGCGGCAGGCCACGACGGAGGGATGCCCCAGATGTTGACGTTGCGGCAGGGCCAGCGGTTTCGACGCGCTGCGCTTGCTCAACCCGTTTCGTCTCACCCTCGGCTCGCTCAACGCTCCGCGAAGTCGGAGTTCTCGCAGCAGTCGGCGCAACAGCATCGGTCGCGGCGACGGTGGTTGCGATGGACGCGGCAGCGGCAGAATCCGCCGGAGGCCAAGCCTCCCCACCCGGCGTGCGCGGCAGCCCGCGACGCAGCGTCACGCCTTCAGCGGACGTCCCCTGCGGGTCGTTGAGCGGAGGCTGCGGAGCAGCCGGAGACGAAACGGGCTGAGCGAGCGTCAGCGAGTCGAAGCCGTCTTCTGTCGCGGCAGCAGGGGCAGTCGTTTCGACTCCCTCCAGTCGCTCAACGTCCCGCGAGGGCTCAGCGACCGCGACGGCGGCCGCAGCATCCGCCACCTCGATGTCGCCGGCCGGGGGCCAGGGGTCGCCGCCGGCCACGCGCGGCAGGCCCCGCCTGAGCATCCGCGTCGCCATGACTACTTCTTCCGTGCTTCGAGGGCCTCGACGACCTGCGGCACGATCGTGAACAGGTCGCCGACGATGCCGAAGTCGGCGATGTCGAAGATCGGGGCGTCGCCGTCCTTGTTGATCGCGACGATGGTCTTCGCGGTCTGCATGCCGGCACGGTGCTGGATCGCACCGGAGATTCCGACGGCGACATACAGCTGCGGCGACACCGAGACACCGGTCTGCCCGACCTGGTGCGCATACGGGATGTATCCGGCATCCACCGCGGCGCGCGACGCGCCGATCGCGGCACCGAGCGCGTCAGCGAGCTGCTCGACGAGCACGAACTGCTCCTTCGAGCCGAGCCCACGACCACCCGAGACGACCCTGGTGGCTCCGCGCAGTTCGGGACGCGACGACGCGACCTCGACGACCTCGACCGTGCCGGCCGACGCTGCGGCGGCGCCGGATGCCGTCACCTCGAGCGCCTCGACGGCAGGTGTGCCGACGGCCTCGGCACGAGCATCCACCGCGCCCTGACGGACCGTGATCACCGGGGCGCCGAATGTCGGAGCCGAATCGGTGAGATACGCGCCGCCGTAGACGGAGTGGTGAGCGACGATGCCCTCATCGTCACGCGAGACGCCGGTCGCGTCGACCGAGATGGCGAGCCGCTCGCGCACAGCGAGGCGCCCGGCGACATCGCGCCCGGTGATCGAGTTCGAGATCAGGATCGCGTCCGGTTGCACCTTCTTGTACGCGGCCTGCAGCGCGTCGACCAGCGGAACCGTGAGGGACCCGGCATCGGCATCCGCCGTGAGGACGACGGATGCACCGGCAGCGGCCGCGGCATCCACCGCGCTCTGCGCACCACCGGGAACCAGCGCAACCGGAGAACCGATCAACGATGCGGCACCGATCAGCGCGGCCGTACTCGAGGCAGCGTCACCTGCGGGGGTCACGTCGACGAGGACGAGGATGGAGTCTGCGGGGTAGCTCATGGTCACACCAGCCTGTTCTGCACGAGGAAGTCGACCAGCTGTGCGCCGGCATCCCCCTCATCGGTGATCTTCACGCCCGCCGCACGCGGGGGCTTCTCGGAAACCGTCGTCATGATCGTCCGCGGCGCTGCAGCCGGGTCGGCGGAGACGCCGAGATCGGCCAGCGACAGAACCTCGAGCGGCTTCTTCTTCGCGGCCATGATGCCCTTGAAGTTCGGGAACCGCGCATCGGGCAGAGCCTCAGTGATCGAGATCACCGCCGGGAGCGGAACGGTCACGGACTGGTTCCCGTCGTCGGCCGCACGGGTACCAGTCACACCGTCGGCCGTGATCTCCACCGCGCTCAGGGCAGTCGCCTGCGCGAAGCCGAGGTGCTCGGCGAGCATCGCCGGGATCATGCCACCCGAACCGTCGGTGGACAGGTTCCCCGTGATCACCAGGTCGGGCTCGGCGCGGCGGATCGCCGCGGCCAGAACCTCGGCGGTGAGTCCGAGATCGGCTCCGGCAAGCTCCGCGTCGACGACGTGCACGGCGGATGCCGCACCGATCGCAAGTGCGCGGCGAATGGAAGCCGTCGACGACTCGGGGGCCATCGAAAGGGCCACGACCTCGGTGCCATCGTTCTTGTCGGCGAAGCTCAGAGCCACCTCAAGAGCACGCTCGGTGATCTCATCCAGCACCACATCACCGGCGCCACGATCAGCCAAACCCGTCTCCAGATTCAACTTGCGATCGCCATAGGTATCTGGCACCTCTTTGACCAGGACGAAGATCTTCATCGAATGCTCCTCACGACTGAGTCGAGTCTAGTCGGCCGGCAAAGGTGGAATTGAGTGTCAAGTATCATGATACTTAGAATCACCACGGAGCGCGCAGAGCGGTCAAACGATGACCTTCTCCTCAGCGAGCAGCACGTCAAGGTCTGCCAAGCTGTCGAGTCTCGCCGCCTCACGCAACACAGTCGCACGCGCGTGCTCGGGGTCCTGTCCGGACTCCAGACCGAAGCACACGGCGACCTGCGGTGGCCTTGGGTTGACCGTGAGGCGTTCGCGAGTGAGTTGGGGTCCGCTGGGGTCGACGATGTTGACGGCAGCGACCGCACCGATTCCACGCGCAGTCCGACGCGACCACGCGACCAGAACGTCAGATGCGTCTTGATCCGTCCATCGCGCCAGAACCCAAACCTTGGTCGGCCAGTACTGCGTCGGCGCGCCAGAGTCCACTGCACCACCAACGAGACCGCTGAGGAATCGCGGTTCGTCCTCGACGAGCAGATCCGCGACCTCCGAATCGATTCCGGCTGTCACCACTTCATCGTTGGCGAACCACAGCTCCACGATCCCGTCGACGTTGTACACGGACGATCCGCCACCGACGACGTGGTTCTGACGGTACGACTCGATTCCGGGCAGGTTCACGGCGATGGCCGCGTGCGAGGTCGACCAGTGCGCGCTGAACTGCTCGGCGCTGAGGTCGGACCGCTTCGTCAGGTATGTGATTCGTTTGGGCACAGCTCTACTCCCTGTTCAACAGCGACGCCAATGGGACATCTCGCCCTTCGTCGGCGATGAACCACGTCGCGTCCTCGAGGAAATCCTCCTCATGCGCGAACAGCTCCCGCGCCTCGACGCAGTCGAACGCACGAGCGATGTCACCGAGCGAATCGAAGAACAGCTCCGCCATGCCGTCGAACGGCCATTCCTTGCGATGCTCGATTGCCGGGCTCTGCCGGTATGCCCGCACGCCGGGAAGACGCTCGACGAAGCGCGGATGGTCGGCGAGCCAGTGCTCGAGGAATTCCTCACGCGCCATCCCCACCTTCCGGCGGATGACCACGATCACTCGGTACATCAGACAGGCGTTACTGCTTGGCGGCGCTGCACGGGCACGGCGTCACGCTTCTTGTACAGGCGAAGACGCTTGGACAGTTCTCCGCGCAGCTCGTCCGTCGGCACCACCGCTTCAACTGCGTTGGCGTCGGCGATCTTGAAGACGTCGATGCCCTCGGCGTACTCGGCGTGCTTCTCGGCGACGAACCTCGCGCGCTCCTCGGGGTCTTCGATGGCGTGGATCTGGTTGTAATAGACGCCGTTGACGGCGGCATCCGGCCCCATCAGCGCCGGGCGAGCCGTCGGCAGCGCGATGATCGCGTCGGGGTGCATGGGAGCTCCGGACATCGCGAGGTAGCCGCCACCGTACGCTTTGCGCACGAGCACTGTGATGCGAGGGACGCGGCACTCCGACACGGCGAAGATCATCTTCGCGCCGTGACGGATGATGCCCTGGCGCTCGACCGCGGATCCGATCATGTATCCCGCGATATCTACGAGGAACAGGATCGGGATGTTGTAGGCGTTGCAGATCCAGATGAAACGGGCCGCCTTGTCGGACGAGTCGGGGAAGATCGTGCCGCCCATGTGCTTGGGCTGATTCGCGACGAGTCCGACGGGCTGTCCGTTGATCCGGGCGAAGCCGGTCAGCATCTCAGGCGCGAAGAGCTCCTTGTAAGGGAAGTAGCTTCCTTCATCGACCAGCGATTCGACGAACTCCTCCATGTCGAACACCTCTGCTTCGCGCAGCGGAACGATATCGCTGAGCTTGCGTCCCTCGCGCGGTTCGGCCGCCGGAGCAACGGGCGCCGGGTTCTCCCAGTTCGCAGGAAGGAAGCTGAGCCAGACACGGATCGCGTTGAGGGCTTCGATGTCGTCCTCGACGAGGACGTCGCCCAGACCCGAGACGGTGCAGTGCATCTCCGCACCCCCCATCTCTTCGAGGGTGACCTTCTCCCCCGTGACCATCTCGGCCAGGCGGGGAGACCCGAGGTATGCCGTCGCGTGACCGCGGACCATAATGGTCAAGTCGCAGAGGGCCGGGACGTACGCAGAGCCCGCAGGCGAAGGGCCGAACAGCGCGCACACCTGCGGTACGCGCCCAGAGATCTGCACCTGGTTGTAGAAGATGTTGCCCCACGCGTGACGACCTGCAAAGCTGTCGAGCTGCTCGTCGATACGTGCGCCGGCGGAGTCGAAGAGGTACACGATCGGGATGCCGGCGGCCGTGGCCGTGTCCTGTGCGAAGGTGATCTTCTCGAAGGTGCGGTAGCCCCACGTGCCCGCTTTGACGCTGTAGTCGTTGGCGATGACGCAGACCTCGCGGCCGTCGATGTTGCCGTACGCGCACACGACGGCATCACCGGGCAGACCCTCGGAGAAGCGAGCCAGTAGGCCGTCCTCGATGTACTCGCCGTCATCGAACAGGTGCGCAAGACGCTCGCGCACGAGCATCTTGCCCGACGCCTTGATCTTGTCGCGGTTCTTCTGCGAGCCGCCGAGCTTGGCAGCCGCGGCGTACTCCGACAGAGTGTCGTGCACGGTCTTCTCGGCAACCTGGCCGTCTTCGGGCTGGGTCTCAGTCACAGCGTTCGTCATCGTTGACCTCCATGAGGTGGGTAGTTCTGCGAACGAGCGTACGCTAGTCTGATCGTTAACGGAAGTCGCCGATGTTCTGACAGGCTTCCTGGAGAGCAAGGAGGCCCTCATGACCGAGACGATGCCAACGCCGGGAAATGTGAAAGCACCGCAACCACGGCACTGGGAAGATCTGATCGCGGGAGACGAGCTGCATTCGACCGGGATCACGATCACAGATGCGCATCTCGTCAACTGGGCAGGGCTCACCGGCGATATCGTGCAGTTCCACATCAACGCCGACTACGCCGCATCCACGCCGTTCGGTGAGCGCATCGCCCACGGGCCGCTGACTCTCTCCCTGTCCCTCGGTCTTGTCACGCAACTCGGCTACTTCGGCAACGTGATCGCCTGGCTCGGACTCGACGAGGTGCGCGCGAGCAAGCCCGTGCTCATCGGCGACTCGATATACGTTCGCGCCACGGTCCGCGAGGCGCGCGTGACTTCGAAGCCGGAGAACGGGGTTTGGACGATCGACTACTCGACCATGAACCAGCGCGGCGAAGTGGTGATGACATTCACGTCCAGTTTTCTCGTGCGGCGGCGCGACGCATAACTCCTGGCGCGAGCCGGCCACGCCTGTGACGCGTTACGCGGATCCGGTTGCCAGCGTTGCGATATAAGCAGCCGTCTCCACGACGGCCATTCGCTGCGCCTCCACCCCGAACTGCGTCCACGGGCGTGACCACGTCAAGTCGCGCGCGACCTCCCACACCGTCGATCGGGGAGAACGCTCGAGCACGTTCGAGACTTCGCACGCTCGGAGCGCAACATCATCCCTGAGCGACTGCGTCCGCGCGCGGAGTCCCCTGAAGCGATACTCATGCGCCGGGAGCACCTCGACATCGCCGATCTGCTCGACAACGAGAAGCGACTGAAGGTACTGATCCAGCGGATCGGGCTCCCCGAACGGATTCAATGCGATGTGCGGTGTGATCCCTGGAAGGACGTGATCGCCGCTGAACAGCAGGTCGCGTCGTTCATCATGGATGCACACGTGCCCTGGGCTGTGTCCTGGCGTGGACAGGACCCGAAGCGATTCCCCCTCGACCGGCAACACGTCCAAGTGACGCAACAGGAGACCAGGACGCAGATGGTCCCGTGTGTAGCGGTAGTCCTCCACAGCAGCGAACTCAGCCGCTCGTTCTGCCGGGACTCCGAACTCGCGAAACCGCTCGATCGCGGCTTTCAAACTCAGAACGTCATCGGTCAGCCGGTCGATCCAATTCTGCTCGCTCGCACCGATCGCGACCCACGCCCCGCTCTGCTGTGCAAGTGCGTCCGCGGCCTCCCAGTGATCGAAGTGGTAGTGCGTGATGACGATGCCCGTCAGCGATCGCACCGGCATCCCGATCGCATCCAATCCACGGGCGAGGGCGGCGTCGCCCTCGGGACTGCTTGCACCCGGATCGATGAGCACCGCCTGACCGTTGGAGCGGATCAGATACGCGTACGTGAACCGGATCGGGATGCGCGACACTGGCACCGGCACCGCCCAGACCCCGTCGGCGATTCGCTCGGCTGCCGGCACCGCACGGCGGGACCAGGCGTGGAACTGCTGTGCGCTGGTAGGAGTGACATCCGCGGTGACGCGCATGTCACTCCGGAAGTTCGTCGTTGAGCGCCGCCTCGATCGTCGGCGCCACCGGCTCAGACGACGCAGCCCCACCGAGGTAGATGTGCTGGATCATCGGGTTGGCACGCAGCTCCTCAGCAGATCCTTCGAGCAGAACCTCGCCGCCACTGAGCACGTACCCACGGTCTGCGAGTCCGAGCGCGGCATGCGCGTTCTGCTCGACGAGCATGATGGTCAGCCCACGGTCACGGCGAAGCTTGCCGAGCACGGCCATCACCTGCGCCGTCATCTGCGGCGATAGCCCGAGACTGGGTTCGTCCAGCAGCATCACGCTGGGTTCACTCATGTACGCTCGGCCGACGGCGAGCATCTGCTGCTCACCACCGGACAGGGTTCCGGCGAGCTGAGTCCGTCGTTCCAGGAGCCGGGGAAAGTAGCCGTACACCTCATCGAGGAGTCGCTTGAAGTCGCGGCGACGCGTGTATCCGCCGAGCTGCAGGTTGTCCTCGACAGACAGCGTCGAGAAGACCTGACGCCCCTCGGGCACGAGCACACACCCCGATCGGACCACCTGCGCCTGGCGCATCATCCTCGTGTCCTTGCCCATCACCGTGACTGTTCCACGACGGAGCCTGTGGCTGCGCGCGATCACGTTCAGGAGCGTCGACTTGCCCGCACCATTCGGACCGATGACCGTGACGATCTCACCGGCATCCGCCGCGAAGGACACATCACGCAGCACCTGCGCGCGCCCGTACGAGAAACTCACGTTCGAGACATCGAGTGCAGTACTCATCGCTTCCACCACGTCTTCTTCTCGACGACCGTCATGGTCGTGGTCGTGACCGGCTCGTTCTCGTGCGAGACCCCGAGGTACGCGTCGATCACCGCCTGGTCGTTCTGGACTTCCTCCGGGGTGCCCACACGGAGCGTCGCCCCGAAGTTCAGCACTTGCACGCGATCAGCGCTCGCCATCACGAATTCCATGTCGTGCTCGATGACCAGTACAGCGAGCCCTTCCCTACCGAGTGCCCTCAGAAGCTGCATGAGCGACGCCTTCTCCTGCTTGTTCAGGCCGGCACAGGGCTCATCCAACAGCAATACCTTCGGCCGCGAGACGAGAGCGCGAGCGATCTCGACCTGCTTCTGCTGACCGAGCGAGAGCGCTTTAGCATCGCGGTCAGCCAGTTCCGCGAGACCCAAGCGTTCCAGCACTTCTGCGGTCTCCGCAGCGAGCTGCCGCTCCTCCTTGAGCGCTCCGATCGTAGGAACGGAAGATCGCAGCATCCCGACGGATCCGCGCAGATGCGCCCCGACCTTGACCGTTGCTTCGACGTCCATGCCTTCGAACAAGCACGGTGTCTGGAACGTCCGCGAGAGCCCATACCTTGCCACCTGGAAAGCCTTGAGATCGGTCGTCTCCCTGCCGTCGAGCTGCACCCTTCCCGCCGTCGGCGACAGGTTGCCTGACAGCAGGTTGACCAGCGTCGACTTGCCCGCGCCGTTGGGCCCGATGACGGCCAGGACTTCACCGGAACGCAACTGCAGCGAGACCTCGCTGACGGCCTTGACCCCGCCGAACCTCTTGACGAGACCGCTGGCTTCGAGCACGACTTCACCCGGGGCGCGTGCAGCACGGTCAGCATCTTCGGCGCGCCGGAGCGACGCCATGTCCGTCCGCCCCCCTTCCGAAACCTCGGCGCTCTCCACGAGAGGTCCCGGAGCGCTCGTCGATCGACGTCGCCGATCGATCGAGCGTCGCACGAAGCCGAATAGCGAGCCGAGAGCGCCGGCCACTCCGTCCGGGCGAGCCACCAGGATGACCACGAGAAGAACACCGATGACGAGTTGCTGTCCGGCACCGACCGCGCCGCTGCCGAGCAGTCCAGGAAGTGCGGACTCGATCCACTGATTGAGCAGTTCCAGAACAATCGCACCGATGATGGCGCCCCAGGGGCTGCGCATCCCACCGAGGACGGCGATCATGAGTACGTCGATCGCGGTAGCCAGGCCGAAGGGCGGCGGGTTGACGTAGAGCATCTGATGCGCGTACAGGGAGCCCGCAACGGCACTGATCACAGCCGACGCCGTGAACACCCGGGCCTTGGACGATGCGATGTTGATACCCGCCGACGCAGCCGCGGCCTCGTGGCCGCGAATCGCCAGCAGCGCCCGGCCTTCACGGCCCTTGCGCAGCATCAGAGCACCCCAGAGGACGATTCCCACGATGAGCCAGTTGAGAATCATATGGCTCTGGCTCGAGGTGAATGCGAAGCCGAGAACGTCCAACGGCCGGAGCCCGCCCATACCCGTCGAGCCGCCCGTGTAGGACGAGTTGTTCACGAGCAAGTAGAACACTTCGGTGAGGGCGAGAGTCGCCATTGCGAGGAAATGCCCACGCAGGCGGAACAGCGGCCGTGCCAGAGCGAATCCGACAGCGGCAGCGATGGCCGCAGCGAGCACCAATGCCAATAGCCCGTACCAACCGAACTTCACCGTCAGAATCGTGGAGCCGTAGGCCCCGATCCCATAGAACGCACCGACGGCGAGCGAGAACTGCCCCGCATACCCGGTCACCAGGATCATCCCGAGACCGAGAAGGGCAAGGATTCCGACGGATGCTCCGAGCCCCGCGGAGTACGCGTTCGAGGTCGCGGCGAACAGCACCACGGCACCGATCCACACCAGAATGCCTACGGCGTGCTTCCAGGTGAGCATGTGCAGCGAACTCGTCGTTGTCTTAGACACGGTCTGCCGCCACCTTTCGAGTAAGGCCCTGGGGGCGGACGATCAGGAGCACGATCAACAGGGCGAACATCACGGTCTGCGCCTGCGCGGCATCCACGAAGCGGGCGAACGCGACTTCTACGAAGGCGACCAGCATGCCACCCACAAGCGTCAGTCCGAGCTTGTCGAACCCGCCGAGGATCGCGGCGATGAATCCTTTCAGGCCGAGAGCGAGCCCGGCTCCAGCGGTGATGAACGACGTCGGGGTCTGCGCCGCAAGCACACCGCCGGCGATCGCACCGGACAGCGCGAAGGCGATCGTGGCCATCCCCGTCAGCCCGATACCGACGACTCCTGCGGCGTACGCATTGACGGAGAACGCGCTGAGGGCCTTGCCAGAGAGAGTGCGATCGAAGAACAGTGCAAGCCCGATGTAGCCGACGACGGCGATACCGATCAACCACAGCGACTGCGGCGGGATGGATCCTCCGAGGATGTTGATCGACCCTCCCCCCGTGATCGGATCGAACTGACGCGGTCCGCTGCCGAACATCAGCTGCAGCAGCGACCGCAAGGCGATTCCGACGCCGAGCGTCACGATCGTCTGCACCATGAGGCTCTCCTTGCGGAGCGGGTGAATCGCCAGGTGATACATCGCCACGCTCACGAGCGCCCCGACGACAGCACCGGCGAGGATCGCGAGGAACGGCGGCATCACAGCCGAGGCGACGACGGCACCGAACGCTCCGGCGACGGCGATGTCGCCCATTGCGAAGTTCACCATTCCCGTCAGACGGTGCACGATCACGAAGCCGATGCCGATCGCGCCGTAAAGGGCACCCGTGGCGACGGCCGTGAGGAGCAGTTGCATGACCACTTCCACTGAAGCCTCCTTGATTCAGAGCTGGATCACGAATGCGTCACATCCGAATGTCCATATTGACATACGAACGCACGTTCGCTTGAATCAGCGTAGACGTCGTTTCGCATCACGTCAATGTCGGCCGCCCAGCTGACCGGCGATGTCCGACGACTGACATTCAACGAAGAAGTCACAAGAATCAGAGAGAAGGGACAGCTCGATGAAGAAGCTATCCACGGTGTCGGGAATCTGGCGTCGGACCGCCCTTACAGCGGGGGCTGCAGCAATCGCTCTCACCCTGGCCGCTTGTTCCGGCGGTGCCGCGCCAGGCGACGGGAATGGCGGCGGCGGAGGCGACGCCGACGCGTACAAGGTCGGCGTCCTCGTCGGGCTGACCGGCAGCTACGCGGCCCTCGGCGAACCCGAGCAGAAGGCGATCGAGCTGTACGTCAAGCAGCTCAATGCCGACGGCGGCATCGACGGTCACCCCGTCGAACTCGTCGTTCTCGACAGCGGAAGCACCGAGAGCACCGCGGTGAACCAGTTCCGCAAACTCGCGATCGAGGAGAACGTGCATGCCATCCTCGGCCCGTCATCATCCGGCGAATCGATCGCGTTGCAGACGTTCTCGAAGGATCTGACCGTACCGACGATCGCGCTGGCGTCGTCGAGTGCGATCGTCGACCCGGCCGAGAACGCGACGTACATGTTCAAGCAGTACTCCGGCACGAACGAGTCACTGAAGGCCCAGTTCGAGTTCGCGAAGGCTGAGGGGTGGACCAAGGTCGGCCTGCTCCACACCAACGACGGTTACGGCCAGGACCCGGCGAACCGCATTGACGATGTGGCCGCCGAGTACGGCATCGAGGTCACGGGCAAGGAAGCATTCGACGCCACCGCGACCGAGGTCACCGCACAGCTTTCGAATCTCGAGCAGGGAGACCCCGATGCGGTATTCGTATGGGCGGTCAATCCGGCGAATGCGATCGTTGCGAAGAGCGCGGAGTCGATCGGATTCGAACCGGCGCTGTTCAACTCGCCGGGCGCAGGTTCGGCTGCATACATCGAGAACGCCGGAGCCGCCGGTGACGGCACCTACCTCCAGGGATCCGTCGTCCTCGCGCCCGATTCGCTCACGGAGGACAGCCCGCAGTACGAAGCGACGATGGCACTCGTCGACGGCTACCAGGAGGCCTACGGCGAACCTGCCGGTCAGTACGCCGCAAACGGCTGGGACGGAGCGACCCTGTTGGTCAACGCGATCGAGAAGGCAGGCGCGCCGGACCCCTCAGATGTGCAGGCCACGCGCGACGCAATTCGCGATGCGCTCGAGAACGATACGCAGTCCGTTGTCGGCGTCAACGGCATCTACACGTACACGCCTGAGTTCCACGGGTCGACATCGCTGGAGGGGCTCGCGGTTCTACGGGTGACCGATGGCACGTTCGAGGTCGTCAAGACCTACTGATCGCTCGCCAACTCGAAGGGGATGTCCGGTTCGCCGGGCATCCCCTTCACCACATGTCAAGGAGATGAAGCATGGACGCAATGACCTGGCAGGACCTGCAGGAGATCCAGGACCTGAAAGCGCAGTACTTCTACTGGATGGACAACAAGCGGTGGGACGCACTCCGCCGCGTGTTCACCGACGACGCTCGATTCGAGGGCTTCCCGTTCGAGATGGACGGGCCGGACGACTGGGTGGAGGGGCTCAGCTCGTTCTTCACCGGCGTGACCTCACAGCATCGCGGAACCAATCCTCGCTTCCAGCAGGTGGCTGCTGGTCAGGTGCGTGGCGTGTGGTCGATGACGGATCACCTGACGTGGGAACCCGGCACGAAGGTCTACCGCGGAATCGAGATACCCGGCATGTACGGACTCTACGGATACGGCTACTACGAAGAGGAGTACCGGCGCACCGAAGCCGGGTGGCGGATCGCCTTCATGCGCCTGACACGCGTGCGCATCGACCCTCTGGTCGATAGGAAGGGCCCCGCCCCGGAGTATGACGTTCCCAGACCGACGCTCGACTGGATCGGCGGCGTGTGAGCGTTCCGTTCTATCCTGGTGCCGCAGGGCCGAGCCCGACTGTGCCCCGCGATCCGCGAACTCCCACGCCGACCCCGAGAAGAACGATCGCGGCGCCGATGAAGTGATTGAGGCTCAGGGGCTCGTGGAGCACGATGATCCCCAGCGCCACCCCGACCAGCGTCGTCAGGTATGTCACCATCGAGGCGGATGCCGCCCCCCACTGGGCGATGACGTGGAAGTTCCACACGTAGGCTATGCCCGTTGCGAAGATGCCGCTCATCAGCAGACTCCCGATCACCGGCAGACTGAGCTCCCGGAAGCCGACTGTCGCGAAGGGCACGACGGCGCCGAGCACCGCCGTGCACACCAGCATCTGCCCCATCGCGACGGCGATCGGATCGATACCCAGAGGGCTGATCGCCTTACGCGTGTAGGAGAAGGCGAACCCCAGGCCGAGCACCGCGCAGATGCACGCGACCTGCCCCCAGACATCGAACTCCGAAGCGTCCAGCCGCCACGGCTGCATCACAACGACGATGCCGAGCGCCCCGATACCGATTGCCAGCAGCTTCTGTGCGCCGAGCCGCTCCTGCCGCATGGCGACCAGCGTGACAAGGGCCGTGGCGACGGGGACGGCGGCGTTGTAGATGCTGGACAGTCCGCTCGGGATCCGCTGGCCGGCCCAGGCGTAGAAGAGGAACGGGACAGCGCATCCGACGATGCCCAACGTTCCGATGCGGCGCCACGCCGTCCACCCTCTGGGCCATCGACGACGCGTGACGAACATGATCAGGGCGAGCACCACGCTGGCCATGAGAGTCCGCGCGAACACGAACTCGACGGGAGCGAACTCGCTCATCGCCACTCTGATGAACAGGAACCCGGCGCCCCAGACGATGCCGGTGAGGACGAAGGCGACGATCGTGTACACGCCGCCCCTCAGCCGCATCTACGGCCTGTCGAACAGCTGGAAGTAGCGCGTCGCCCCACCATCGATCAGGATGTCTGCGCCGTTGATGTTCTTCGCGTCATCACTGAGAAGAAATGACGCGACCCCACCGATCTCGTCGGGATCGATGATCTGCTCCGTCGGAACCTTTCGCGGCACCTGGTCGCGGATCTCCTGGATGACCATCGGGGTGTCGACGACGCCGGGGCAGATGGAGTTCACCGTCACGCCTGTGCCCCAGAAGTCGATCACGAGCGACCTGGCGAGGTTGGACAGCCCGGCTTTGGACGCGGCATAACTCGGATACGGATATCCGGTGACGCCGGCGATCGACGAGATGTTGATGATCCGCCCCCAACGACGCTCGATCATCTCGGGCGCAAACGCCTGGATCATCCGGAACGGACCGATCAGGTTGATGTCGATCGTGCGCTCGAACGATGTGGCGTCATGATCCGCGAGGTACTTCCGATCCAGGATGCCGGCGGCGTTGACGAGCGCGTCGACACCGCCGACCCGCTCATGCACGGCATCCACCAACGCCGCGACACTCTCGTGGCTCGACACGTCCACCGCGAACGCCTCGGCACGACCGCCCGCGTCGCGCACCGACTGAGCCGCGCTCTGCGCGGCATCGAGCGACAGATCCGCGCACAGCACGGTGTGGCCGGCAGCGCCGAGTCGGGCGTTGATGCCGCGACACATACCGCCGGCGGCCCCGGTGATGAGCACGGTGCGATCAGTCTTCGTTTCCATGATTCTCCGTTTCGCGGGATGGGCGAGAGTGGAACAGCGGCTCAGAACGAGCGCGGCAGTTTGAGGTGGAACTCGCCGATGAAGTTGTGCATCATCTCGTCGGTGAGCGGGGCGAACGTGTACAACCGGGCGTCCCGCCAGAAACGTTGCATGGCGTACTCTCGGCTGAGCCCCGATCCGCCCATCGCGCGCATCCCGTTCTCCGCGATCGTGGTCGCCGCTTCGGATGCGGCGAGCTTGGCCATCGCCGACAGGGTCTCGGCCTCACCACCGTCGTCAGCGGCACGCGCAGCTCGCTGGAGAAGACCCCGCGCCCCCTCGATCTTCACGGCGCCGTCGACGAGTCGGTGCTGAAGGATCTGGAATCCCCCGATCGGACGGCCGAAAGCCTGCCTACTCTGCACGTACTCGAGCGCGGCCTCGTGCGCGCCACGTGCGATCCCGAGCGCGACGGCGGCCGCGTTCAGACGCTCGCCGTTGAGGGTGGAGATGACTTGGCGGAACCCCTTGTCGACTTCACCGAGCACGGCATCGTCGGGCAGGATGACGTCGGCGAATCCGACCTCGCATGTCGACAGCCCGTGGATGGCGACGGTGTCCATCTCGTTCACCGTGACCCCGGGCGCATCCGCGGGCACGAGGAACATGGTGATTCCGCTGACGGCCGACCGCTCGATGGGCGAGGTGCGGGCGAGCACCACGAGGAAGCCGCAGTCGGTTGCGCCCGAGATCCACATCTTGGCGCCGTTGACGACCCAGCCGCCCTCAGGCCTGCGGACCGCCTTGGTCTGCATGGCACGGGCGACATCCGTACCGCCTCCGGGTTCCGTCAACGCGAAGGCTGCGCGATGCGCGCCGCTGTACAACTCCGCGAGGTAGTTCTGCCGCTGGGCGTCGGTGCCGTGCTGCGACAGCAGCGTCACCGCCATGTACTGCACCACCAGCGAGACACCGATCGACGTCGCGGTCGCTCCGAGCTCCTCGAGGACGACAGCCTGGCTGGCATGGCTCGGCGCGTCGCCTCCGAGCTCTCCCTCCAGCTGGAGAAGCCCCGCCTCGGCCAGCGCCCTGTACAGCTCTTCGTCGAACGCTTCCCGCTCATCGTGGTCGGACAGCCGTTCAGGTGTGGCGAGCTCGGCAAGGATCTCCCGCACCATGCCGCGCAGGTCGGCCTGATCCTCGGTCTGCTCGATCGGCAACGGACTGTAGTCGCTCATCTCCGCCTCCTCAGTCGGCAACGGTCTCGCCACGGCGCATCATGAGCGCGGTGCGACGGACGACGCACACGAGCTCGTCGTTCTGGTTGTATGCGCGGTGCTCGATCCCGACGATCCCCGTCGTCGGGCGTGACTTCGACACCCGCGTGTCGAGCGCTTCGGTCTCGACACGCAGCGTGTCACCGATGAAGACCGGTTTGGGGAACTCGATGTCTCGGAAGCCGAGATTGCCGAGCGTCGTCCCGAGCGTGGTCTCCTGCACGGGGATGCCGGTCGCGACCCCGAGCGTGAACACGCTGTTCACGATGCGCTGCCCGTACATGCTCTTCCCGGCGAACTCGGAATCGAGATGCAGGGGCTGCACGTTCATCGTCAACGTCGTGAAGAGCAGATTGTCCGTCTCGGTGACGGTGCGGGTGACCGCATGGCGGATGACCTCGCCGACGACGAAGTCTTCGAAATACATGGGCATGGCGTGCTCCTGTTCACTCTGCCGTCTGGACGACGGAAAGTCCCGCGCGCCGCAACTGCTCGCGCGCATTGTTGGCGTGAGCGAGATCGATGTGCTCGCCCTCGAAGCTCACGGCCCCGTGCCCCGCGCGCTCTCCGGCTTCGAAGGCGGCGATCAATCTCCGGTAGTAATCGACGCGATCGTTTGAGAGGCCGTACTCCTCGTTGGCGATGTCGGCATGCGTCGGATGGATGAGAACCTGACCGGTGAACCCCAGCGCAGCATTGTCGCGGGCGAAGGTGCGCATGCCGTCGAGGTCGCGCACGTCCTGCCACAGGCCGAGAACGATCAGCTCCAGCCCCGCAGCACGGGCAGCGAGCAGGATTCGACTGCGCAGATACAGCGTTTCCAGGCCCTGGGCGCTCCAGCGGAATCCGACCGCCCGCGAGATATCGGCATCCTTCGCGGCAGCGGCCATGACCCCGCCGACACGCGGTCCGCTGAGGATGCTCTCCACGTCGACGATCGACTCTGCCGTCTCGAACGACGGCACGACCTCGACGGATCCCCGCGGGACGCCGTTGAGTATCTCGGCGGCGGCGATCACGCCGTCGAAGGCCACGACGTCGTCGCGATGCCGGAGCATCGGCAGAAGAAGCCCGCCCACACCCTCGACGGCCACGGCGCGTGCGTCGTCCCCGAAGTGCGGAGTCTCCAGTCCATTCACCCTGACCAGCACGGTCTTGCCACCGGAGTACGACGAGATCGCGGTGCGTGCATTCTCACGTGCGAGCGCCTTGTCGGTCTCCGGAACGGCATCCTCGAGGTCGATGATGATGCCGTCGGCCGACGACGAGAGAGCCTTCTGGATCCAGTCCGCCTTGTGTCCGGGGACGAACAGCACCGAGCGCAGTGCCCGCATCAGGCATCCGCCTTGGCGAACTCGGCGAGAAGCGTTCCTGACGGCGTCGACTGCCCGATCTCGGCGTGCACCGCGGCGATGACACCGTCCTGCTGCGCCTGGATCGGATTCTCCATCTTCATGGCTTCGAGGACGAAGAGCACCGTTCCGGCGCTGACCTCGTCACCCGGTGCCACGTTGATCTTGACGATCGTCCCCTGCATCGGAGCCTTGACGGTGCCGTCCCCGGCCTTCTTCCGGGAGCGCCCTCCGGCCGTTCGAGGCCCGGCCCCTCGCGAGGCGGCCGGCTCAGTAGGTGCGAGGACGCCCGCTGGCGCGGCCACGACGCCCTCCGGGAAGAAGGGAATCCGATACCAGCGTCCGCCCACCTCCACCTCGAAGCGGTCTTCCGGCTCTTCGTCGAATTCGGGGAAATCCACGTCGGACTCGAGCCAGAGCGTGTTGATCTCCATGCCACGGAAGGCAGCGAGGCCGATGATGTGACGAGCCGCCGGAGCCGTCGTGGCGACGCCGGCGACGGCCAGGCGCGCAAGCCCGTCACGCAGCTGGTCGATGGCCTCCTCACGAGTGGGTGCGGCGGAGATCAATTTGCCGATGAGGCTGTCGTAGAGCGGCAGCACCTCGTCGCCGCTCTCGTAGCCGGCATCCCATCTCAGGCCATCATCGTTCGGCGCATCCAGCGTAGCGATGGGGCCGGGCGCGGGGAGGAACAGCCCACCGGAGGCGTCTTCGGCGTTGACGCGAGCTTCGATCGCCGCGCCGGTGATGCGGACGTCCGCCTGCGTCATGCCGAGTGGCTCGCCGTCCGCGACCCGCAGTTGGAGCTCGACGAGATCGAGGCCGGTCACGGCCTCGGTCACCGGATGCTCCACCTGGATTCGCGTGTTCATCTCGAGGAAGAAGAACGCCCCGTCCTCGACGAGGAACTCGACCGTACCCGCACCCACGTAGCCGACGTGGCCGGCCAGTCGCACTGCGGCTTCGCCCATCGCGGCCCGGAGCTCGTCGCTCAGCCCAGGTGCAGGAGCCTCTTCGATGAGCTTCTGGTGACGGCGCTGTACCGAGCAGTCGCGGTCACCGAGATACACGATCTCGCCGTGGCTGTCACCGAACACCTGCACCTCGACGTGGCGGGCGTTCACCAGGTAGCGCTCGCAGTACACCTCGCCGTTGCCGAAAGCCGCGGTCGCCTCGCGCACGGCGGCGGCGAATGCTTCAGGCGCTTCGTCGGCCGAACGGATCTCGCGCATGCCGCGTCCGCCGCCGCCGTATGCGGCTTTCACCAGCACCGGGTACCCGTGTGCGTCGCCGAATGCGATGACCTCGTCGGCGGATGTGATCGGCCCGTCGGAGCCAGGGGCGAGCGGAACCTTCGCCTCCACGGCGACGGCGCGGGCAGCGACCTTCTCGCCCATCGTCGTGATGGCACCCGCCGACGGGCCGATGAATGCGATCCCGGCGTCCGTGATCGCCTCTGCGAACGACGCGTTCTCGGCCAGGAACCCGTAGCCGGGGTGCACGGCCTGTGCCCCGGTGCGCTTCGCCGCCTCGACGATCTTCGCGACGTTGAGGTAGTTGTCGCTCGCGGGGCCCCCGCCGAGCGGGAACGCCTCGTCGGCGGTCCGCACGTGCAGGGCACCGGCATCCGCATCGGAGTACACGGCCACGGTCGCGATGCCGAGGCGCTTGGCGGTGCGCATCACGCGAACGGCGATCTCGCCGCGGTTGGCAATCAGGATCTTCTCGAACATCTCAGTCTCTCTTGCTGTTCTTCGGCGGATCAGTTCCAGCCGAGCTTGTGCTTCAGCTGCTCCTTGACGAGCTTTCCCGCGCCCGAGCGCGGCAGTTCGGACGCCCTCATGAAGGCGAACTCCTTGGGGATCTTGTACCCGGCAAGTTGGGTGCGAAGGAACGTCGACAGCTCCCCCGCATCGGCCTCGCGGCCCTCGCGCAACGACACGACTGCGCGGACCTCCTCGCCCCAGGCCTCGTTCGCGACGCCGACGACGGCGGCTTCGAGCACGGCGGGGTGCAGATAGAGGGCCTGCTCGATCTCGACGCAGTAGACGTTCTCGCCGCCGGACTTGATCATCTCCTTCAGTCGGTCTTTGAAGAAGTAGTACCCGCGGTCGTCCTGTGTGGCGAGATCGCCGGTGTGCAACCATCCGTCGACGATCGTCTCGGCGGTGGCCTGCGGCCGCCGGTGGTAGCCGGTCATGATGCTGGGGCCGCGAACGCAGATCTCACCCAGTTCGCCCGGCTCGACCGCACGATCATCGCCGTCGATGCTCATCAGCTTCGACTCGACGAGCGTGTACTCCTGACCGATGGATCCGTCGACACCGGGGTCGAGCATGTCGTCATGGTGGAGCCTCGTCACCATCGGTCCTGCTTCTGAGAGCCCGTACCGGAAGAACAGCTTGGCGTTGGGCATGGTCTCGATGAACTCGACCTTGTTGGGCATGCGGAGCAGGCCGGCCCCCGTGTGCATCGCCCTGAAGTGCTTCTGCACCTCCGGGGCCTCGAAAGCGCCCGCCTGCATTAGCCGGCGCATCATGTTCGGGATCATGAAGCTATTGGTGGCCCGCTCACGACCGACCCATTCCACGAATTCCTGCTCGTCGAACTTGTCGACGAGCACGGTGGTCTTTCCCGCCACGAAGTGTGTGACCAGCCACGTCAGCAGACCTGCTGAATGGAACATCGGGGTGACGAGGAGGCCGCGCTCCTGGGGGTGTGCACCGATCCCGAGGTCGATGTACTCGTTGAATGCGTTCGCGGTGGCCGCACGATGCGACAGCACCACGGCCTTCGAGGTGCCGGTGCTGCCGCCCGTGTAGATCAGGCAGAGGGCGTCATCGGGTGCGACGACGTCGGGAGCCTCTCCCTCGCCGATGCGCAGCGCGTCGACGCGCGGTTGTTCGATCACGCGCGGCAGACGCTTCGTCTCGGGTCGCGCGGCGATGATGCTGAGCGCGTCGTTGAGCAATGACAGGAAGCGATCCTCCACGACGACGATCGACGTCTCGCTCTCGCGGATCCCCTCGGCCAACTCTTCCGCTGCCCACCGCCAGTTGTACGCGGTGTAGATGCCGCCGCTGATCGCCGTGCCGATGAAGACTTCCGCGTTGAACACTGTATTGCCGGCGAGGACGCCGACGGTGCCTCCCGGCTGCACGCCCGCGGCGCGCAACCCACGGGCGAGTTGCCATGCTCGCTCGGCGACCTCGCCGAACGTCACCCGACCGTCGATGCCGACGAAAGCTTCTCGGTCGGGGTGCCGCCGAGCGTTAAGCCGAGTCCATTCTCCGATGGTGCGCATCTTTGCTTCTCCATGTCATAAACAAACGTACAAGCGTTCGTCTGTCATCGAGTGTAGCTCATCGGAGAACGGACGCAAGCCCGGCAGACCGGATACTCAGCCGAGAGTGGCGAGGTGCTCGCTCACGCGCGTATCCGCGTTCTCCACGCTCAGACTGCGGAGCACCATGGTGGTGTAGATCTCGATGATCTCGTCGAGCGGGAGGCCGCCATCTTCGCGGTACCAGCCGGCAACGTGCGTTCCGATCGCGACGATGCTGAATGCGTGAAGCCGGGCATTGAGGATGTCGGCTTCACCGGCTTCCCCTACCCGGACAATCAACTCCTCCAGCAGCTTGCGATACTCGCGGCGCTTCTGGGAGAGCTCAGCGCGCGCGTCGTCGCGCAACGACCGGAGTTCGGTGTTGCCGATGAATACTTCCTGCGCACGCTCAGCGTGAAATCGGATGTGGCATTCGACGAAGGCGATGAGCCTGTCGACGGGGTCGGTGGGACCGTCCAGAGCCTCTTCCATCAGCGCGTTCAGGTCATCCATCGTCCCGCCCATCACAGAGAGGAGCAGATCCTCCTTGCTCGTGATGTGGTTGTAGAGGCTTCCGACCTTGATGCCTACTGCAGCAGCGATGTTGCGGAGGCTTGTGGCCTCGTAGCCGTGCTTCACGAAACTGGCCGCCGCCTCACGTCGAATCGCCGCCGCCGTCTGCTGCCCGCTGGCCGTAACCCCCGTCATACCCAATACTCCTGTCGCGTGCTCACACGAACGTCCGTCCGCAGGACGCTCTAGCTTCACTTCTACCAGGTGGGCGCGTCAAGGTCACGGAATGCTGCCGTCGAAACGCGCCATCCGGTACTGCCTCGCCCACTCAAGGTGACCCCCGAGCTCGGCGGCCGCTCGCAACGCGAACCCGGGCTCGCGGAGGAACTGCCGCGCGGCGAAGATCACATCCGCGCCACCGTCGACCAGGGCCGTCTCCGCTTGTCGCGGCTCAGTGATGAGACCCGCCGCGCCGACGGGCACCCCCGCGCTCTCACGAACCGCACGCGCGAGGGGCAACTGGTAGCCAGGGCCGACCGGGATCTCCTGTCGATGGTCGTTGCCGGCCGACGAGATCGAGACGAAATCGACCCCGAGGTCACGGAGCACGGGCACGAGACGCTGCGTATCAGCCAGAGACCAGCCGCCCTGCACCCAGTCCGTCGCGGAGAGCCGGATGAGCAAGGGCATGCCATCCGGGATCGCGCCGCGAACGGCTGACACCGTCTCGCGGACGATTCGGGTGCGGTTCTCGTAGCTGCCGCCATACTCATCCTCACGTCGATTCGAGATTGGCGAGAGGAACTGGTGCTGCAGGTATCCGTGCGCAGCGTGAATCTCGACGCCGTCAAACCCCGCGGCGACTGCGCGCCTCGCCGCTGCGGTGAAGTCGTCGATGACTCCCGAGATGCCGTCAGCAGTCAGCGCCTGTGGCTCCGGCAGCTCACCGAACGGGACACCGGAGGGCCCCACCGTCTCCCATCCGCCCTCATCGACAGGCAAATAGCCGCGCCCCTGGAACGGCGGTCGGTTCGACGCTTTCCGCCCTGCGTGAGCCAACTGCACGACGATCGGCGTCTCCTGCGAGTGTACGAACTCGACGACCGGCTCCCAGGCAGCAGCCTGCTCATCGGTCCAGATCCCCGCGTCGGTGGAACTGATCCGGCCCTCAGGGTTCACTGCCGTCGCCTCGGTGATGATCAGACCGGCCCGGCCGATCGCGAACGACCCGAGGTGCACCAGGTGCCACGGCTGGACGACGCCGTCGCGCGCGGAGTACTGACACATGGCCGCGACCCAGAGCCGGTGCCGCGCGGTGACCGAACGCAACGTGATCGGCTCGAACAACCGAGGCGGAGCTTGGGACTTGGGCATCAGGTGTCACCTCTTCGTGATTCTAGCGAACGGTTGCTTGTTAGTTTACACTGAAGCATGCGCCCATCGAAGACCGGATTCAAGGAGGAACCGTGAAGCTCATTTCGTTCACTGACGCGGGTCGCGTCTCCTGGGGCTCGCTCGACGGTGAGATCATCCGCGATCTCGGTGCGGTCGGAGCCTCCGCAGGTCGATCGCTCGGCGACGTCCTGCGAAACGGCGCACTGTGGGACGTCGTCGAATCCGCAGCGGGCGCGACGGTGATCGCACGCGACAGTGTGGACCTGCTCCCCCCGGTCCCTGATGCACAGAAGATCATCTGCGTCGGTCTCAATTACGCCGATCACATCAAAGAGATGAATCGGCCGTGGCCTGAGAAGCCTGTGATCTTCACCAGGTTCGCCGACTCGCTCGTAGGCGACGGCGATGACCTGGTCGCTCCCGGGAACAGCACATCGTTCGACTACGAGGGCGAATTCGCCGTGGTGATCGGGCGCGAGGCGCGTCACGTTGATGAGGCGCACGCACTCGATCACGTACTCGGGTACACGATCATGAACGACGGATCGCTGCGCGACTATCAGCGTCATACGTCGCAGTTCACGCCCGGCAAGAACTTCCCCCGCAGTGGCAGCCTCGGCCCTGCCATCGTCACCACCGACGAGTTCGGCGCGGTGGGATCACAGCGGATCCAGACCCGCGTCAACGGACAGATCGTGCAGGATTCGAGTCTCGACCAACTCGTCTTCGACGTCGCCCACCTCGTCGCGTACTGCTCCGAATGGACGACATTGCGCCCCGGAGACATCATCGCCACGGGCACTCCTGGCGGTGTCGGTGACGGCCGCAAGCCCGCGCTCTGGCTCACCCCGGGCGACGTCCTCGAAATCTCGGTCGACGGGCTCGGAACGCTCACCTCTCCCGTCGCAGCAGAACACTGACCACTACAGAAAGGAATGATCATGACCGATGCACCCAAGGAGTTGAAGAAGCTCTCGGTTCAGCGCAAGGACGAGCTGCCCATGGCTCCTGGCCAGACAGCGAAGGCGCGACGGTACTCCGGCGTCTCCGTCGAGACGACCGAGGTCGAGAACCTCTGGTTCGGCAAGGTCTACACCGGGCCCGGTGAGGTCTCCGATCCACACCACCACGGCGAGGCCGAGACCGGGGGCTATGTGTTCAAGGGGAACGGCTTCATCCGCTTCGGCGAGCGTTATGAGGACATTCTCTATATGTCGGAGGGGGACTTCGTCTACGTTCCGCCGTTTGTCCCGCACATTGAGGGCAACCTGAGCCACACCGAGGAGCTCGTCTGGATGA
Organism: Microbacterium sp. Bi121; assembly: GCF_918698005.1. Classification (GTDB taxonomy): domain Bacteria; phylum Actinomycetota; class Actinomycetes; order Actinomycetales; family Microbacteriaceae; genus Microbacterium. Next base: position 388,618 of record NZ_CAKKLJ010000003.1, on the reverse strand, counting down.
CGACCCGCACTCCAGACAACATCGTGGTCAACCTCGAGAACCAGGACGTTGCCGACATCGACATCAAGTACATCGACTGACGCGCGGGGTGCGCCGGCACGGGCGGCGCACCCAGTAGCGTGAGGATGTGGCCCGACTCCGTCCGCTCCCGATCGATCCGCTCGCCGAGGCGAAGCGGCAGTGGCTCGCGCACGGATGGACCGATGCCGCCGACGGCATGACCGCCGTCATCTCGGTGATGCGGGCGCAGCAGCTTCTGCTCGCCCGAGTGGATGCCGCGCTCAAGCCGTTCCGGCTGAGCTTCGCCCGCTACGAGGTGCTGCGGTTGCTGGCGTTCAGCCGCGCCGGCCGGCTCCCGCTGTCGAGCGTCGTCTCCCGACTGCAGGTGCACGCCACGACTGTCACGAGCACGGCCGAACGTCTGGTGCGCGACGAGTTCGTCGTGCGCGAACCGCACCCGCACGATGGGCGGGCCGCGATGCTGGCTCTCACCGAGGCCGGACGGGACCTCGTCGAGCGGGCGACCGCGGCTCTCAACAGCCAGGTCTTCACCAACCCGGGTCTCAGCGATACCGACACCGCCGACCTCGTCGCCATCGTCGCCAGGCTCCGCCGGGATGCCGGCGACTTCACCGAACCGCGCCCCCAGCCCGACCCGCTCTGAGTTGCGGATGCCAGTCGCGATCGCGGTTTCGGTCGAGCGCGACTCCGCGTAACCTGACGGGCATGTCCGAACTGCAGCTCACCACCACCCTCGAGCCCCGCGGCCCTGCCGCCGCGATCGTCCTCACCGACGAGGAGGTCGCGTCGCTAGGCGCCGGCAAGGCGTTCCCCGTCGTGGTCGACTTCGGCGATCGCAGCATCCGCCTGCGCCTGGCCCGCATGGGCGGGCAGAACCTGATTGGGTTCAGCAAGGCCGCACGCGCCGAAGTCGGCCTCTCCCCTGGCGACGAGGTCGAGGTGACGATCCGGGTGGATGCCGAGGAGCGTGTCGTGGAGCTCCCGCCGGCACTCGCCGAGGCACTGGATGCCGACCCCGCCGCCCGTGCGGCCTTCGACGCGTTCGCACCGTCCAAGCGCAAGGAGATGGCGCGGCAGATCACCGAGGCGAAGCAGGACGAGACCCGCCAGCGACGACTGGAGAAGGTGCTCGACGCGTTGCGCGGGTGACCGGGGCACGCATGCACGACCACGGCACAGGTGCACGACCAAACCTCCGCTTTCGTCGTGCAGGTGTGCCCGCGTCGTGCAAGTGGGCCGAGCCGCCTACCGGTTCGTGAAGTTCGGGGACCGCTTCTCGCGGAAGGCGGACATCCCCTCCTTCTGATCCTCGGTATCGAACAGGGCGGCGAAGGCCTGCTTCTCGTGTGCGAGGCCCTCGGCGAGGGTCGTCTCCATCGCGGCATCCAGAGCTGCCTTCGCGGCGTAGACCGATGGCAGGCTCTTCGACGCGATGGTCTCGGCGAGCTTCGTCGCCTCATCCAGCAGATCGGATGCCGCCACCACCCGCGACACGAGACCGGCACGCTCCGCCTCCTCGGCGCCCATCAGACGCCCCGACAGGACGAGCTCCGCCGCCTTGTAGTACCCGACAGCCCGGATGAGGCGCTGCGTGCCGCCCATTCCGGGGATCACCCCGAGGTTGATCTCGGGCTGACCGAACTTCGCGGTGTCGGCGGCGAGGATGATGTCGCACATCATCGCGAGCTCGCATCCGCCGCCGAGTGCGAAGCCGCTCACAGCGGCGATGACGGGAGTGCGGACTGCGGCGAATTCGGTCCACGCACCGAAGTGATCGGTGGAGAGCATGTCGGATGCCGTCATCCCCTCCATCTCCTTGATGTCGGCGCCGGCGGCGAACGCCTTCTCGGAACCGGTCACGACGATCGCACCGACGCCCTCATCGCGGTCGAAAGCGGTGGCCGCAGCCGTGACCTCGTCGGCGATCTGCCCGTTCAGGGCGTTCAGCGCGTGCGGGCGGTTCAGGATGATCCAGCCCACGCGTCCGCGTTGCTCGACAAGGATCGTCTCATACTCGGTCATCGGATTCCTCTCCGTCGGGGTCGTGCTCAAGTCTGCCGGATGCCGGTCAGACGCGGCCGTCGCGGATGTCGGTGATGATGCCGGAGAAGTCGCGACCGGCGCCGTCGCCGGAGGCGAAGGCCGCGTACAGCTCCTGCGCCAGTCGGCCCATCTTCGCGTCGGTGTCGGTCTGCTCGATCGCCTTCAGCGCGAGCCCGAGGTCCTTCGCCATGAGCGCTCCGGCGAACCCCGGCTGGTAGTCGCGGTTCGCCGGACTCGTCGGAACCGGTCCGGGTACAGGGCAGTTGGTCGACAGCGCCCAGCACTGCCCCGACGCCTGCGACACCACGTCGTACAGGGCTTCGTGTGCGAGGCCGAGGCGCTCGCCCAGCACGAACGCCTCACCCACGACGATCTGCGATACCGCGAGGATCATGTTGTTGCACACCTTCGCCGCCTGGCCGAGGCCTGGCCCGCCGCAGTGCACGATCCGCTTGCCCATCGCCTCGAGCAGGGGGCGGGCCGCCTCGAAGTCCTCATCGGACCCGCCGACCATGAACGCGAGCGTGCCGTTCTCGGCTCCGACCACGCCACCCGAGACCGGGGCATCCACGTTGCGATGCCCCGCTGCAAGAGCGAGTTCGTGCGCAGCGCGTGCCTCGTCGACGGCGATCGTCGACGACTCGATGAACAGCGTGCCAGGGGCGGCTGCGTCGAGCAGCCCACCCTGGTAGGCGTCGAGCACGTGCTTGCCGGCGGGGAACATCGTGATCACGACCTCGGCGCCGGCAACGGCGTCCACCCCCGACTCCGCCACCGTGAGCCCGGCATCCACGGCCGCCTGGCGTGCAGCATCCATCACGTCGAAGGCGACGACATCGTGACCCGCCTTGACCAGGTTCAGGGCCATCGGCAGCCCCATGTGTCCGAGGCCCAGGAAGGCGATACGGGTCATGATGCGCTCCTCACCGGTTCGCTCGCCGTGCTGCGCATGGATGCGGAGCCTGCGGGGCGGAGCATCTCGCGGCCCACGATGAGTCGCATGATCTCGTTGGTCCCCTCCAGGATCTGGTGGACGCGCAGGTCGCGAACGACCTTCTCGATTCCGTAGTCCTGAAGGTAGCCGTACCCGCCGTGCAGCTGTAGAGCACGGTTGGCGACGTCGAATCCGGCATCCGTCGCGAAGCGCTTGGCCATGGCGCAGCGCATCGTGGCATCCGGAGCCTTCTCGTCCACAGCCTGTGCGCCGTTCCTGACCATCAGCCGCGCGGCCTGCAGTTCGGTGCGCATGTCGGCGACGGCGAACAGGATCGACTGCTTCTCGGCGAGCGGCTCACCGAATGCGACTCGCTCGTGCACATACTGCACGGCGCGGTCGAGCGCCCATTGCGCGCCGCCGAGCGAGCAGGCGGCGATGTTGAGCCGGCCGCCGTTGAGAGCCGACATCGCGATCGCGAATCCGGTTCCCTCGTCGCCGAGCATGGCGGATGCCGGAACACGGACGCCGTCGAAGATCACCTGGCGCGTGGGCTGCGCGTGCCAGCCCATCTTCTTCTCCAGCGCACCGAAGCTCAGCCCGTCGGCATCGCCGGGGACGAGGAATGCGCTGATGCCGCGAGCGCCGCTTGCAGAGTCGCCGGTGCGAGCCATGACGACGTAGACCGCCGCTTCGCCGGCGCCGGAGATGAACTGCTTGACACCGGTGAGGACGAACTCGTCGCCCTCGCGGACCGCGCTGGTCGCGATGGCTGCGGCGTCCGATCCTGCACCCGGCTCGGTGAGGCAGTAGCTGCCGAACCCTGACATCCCGGTGAGTTCGGGCAGCCAGCGGCCGCGCTGGGACTCGTCGCCGTAGGTGTCGATCATCCAGGCGACCATGTTGTGGATGGAGATGTACGACGCGATGGCGGGGTCGCCCTTCGCGAGCTCCTCGAAGATCGCGACGGTGTCGACCCGGGAGAGGCCGGTGCCGCCGGACTCCTCGCGGACGTAGATGCCGCCCAGCCCCAGTTCGCCGCCGCGGTGCAGCGACTCCCTCGGGAACAGGTGCTTCTCATCGCGCTCGCCCGAGAACGGGGCCAACTCCGTCTCGGCGTATTCGCGCACGGCGCCGAGGATGGCCTCGCGCTCTTCGGCGGTGGTGGTGATCATCGTCATGTGCGTTCCTTGTGGGCTCAGTGCATGGTCGGGATGACGAAGCTGGCGCCGTCACGGGTGTCATGAGACAGCCAGCGGCTCGTCACCGTCTTGGTCTTCGTGTAGAAGCGGAAGGCGTCGGCGCCGTGCTGGTTGAGGTCTCCGAAGCCGGACTTCTTCCAGCCGCCGAACGTGAAGTACGCGATCGGGACGGGGATCGGCACGTTGACGCCGACCATGCCCACGTTCACGCGTGCGGTGAAGTCGCGGGCTGCGTCGCCGTCGCGGGTGAAGATCGCGACGCCGTTCCCGAATTCGTGGTCGGAGGCCATCGCCAGCGCCTCTTCGTAGTCGTTCGCCCGCGCGATCACGAGCACCGGTCCGAAGATCTCCTCGCGGTAGATCGACATGTCCGTCGTCACGTTGTCGAACAGCGTCGGGCCGAGGTAGAAGCCCTCCTCATGCCCGTCGACGGAGAAGCCTCGGCCGTCGGCGAGCAGTGTCGCTCCGGCATCCACGCCCTGCTGGATGTAGTCCTCGACGCGCTCGACCGCGGCGCGGCTGACGAGCGGCCCGTAGTCGACGCCCTGGGAGAGCGAGGGTCCGATCTTGAGTTGCGCGACCCGCTCGGTGAGCTTGGCGGCGAGGGCGTCGGCGGTCTCCTTGCCGACGGGGACCGCGACCGAGATCGCCATGCAACGCTCGCCCGCCGAGCCGTAGCCGGAGCCGATGAGAGCGTCGACCGCCTGGTCGAGGTCGGCGTCGGGCATCACGATCATGTGGTTCTTCGCGCCGCCGAAGCACTGCGCGCGCTTGCCGTGCGCGGCTGCGGTCTCATAGATGTACTGCGCGATCGGGGTGGATCCGACGAAGCCGACCGCCTTGACGCGGTCGTCGGCGAGCAGCGTGTCGACGGCTTCCTTATCGCCGTGGATGACGTTGAGGATTCCCTCGGGCAGACCCGCTTCCAGGAACAGCTCGGCCAGACGAACCGGTACCGAGGGGTCGCGCTCACTGGGCTTGAGGATGAAGGCGTTGCCGGCGGCGAGCGCCGGCCCCGCCTTCCACAGCGGGATCATGGCAGGGAAGTTGAACGGCGTGATGCCGGCGACCACGCCGAGCGGCTGACGCATCGAGTACACGTCGATGCCGGTGCCCGCCTGCGTGGAGTACTCGCCCTTGAGCAGGTGCGGTGCACCGATGCAGACCTCGATGACCTCGAGACCGCGCTGGATATCACCCTTGGCGTCGTCGAGGGTCTTGCCGTGCTCACTGGAGAGGAGCTCGGCAAGCGCGTTCATGTCACGATTCACGAGATCGACGAAGCGCATCAGGACCCGAGCGCGCTTCTGGGCATTGGTGGCAGCCCATGCGGGCTGCGCGGCCTCGGCGTTCTCGATCACGCGACAAACCTCATCGGCCGAAGCCAGCGGCACCCGCGCCTGCACGGCACCGGTGCTCGGATCGAAAACGTCACTGAAGCGTCCGGCATCCGGCGTGATGAGCGATCCGCCTATGAGATGCGGGATTGTACGAGTCATTGTGCACTGTCCCTTCACGCCTTCTTTGGCGTGATGTCCAGATTACTCGGCATCCCGGGGATTTACTAGGGCGTCCTTGTATCCTTCGAAACGCACTCGGTCCTGGTGTTCCCGGCGCGTTCACCGATGAGACACTTTCGGCACGTAGAACTGCTCTTGCGCGGAGCGACTCAGACCGGATCGGGTAGTCAGAAGCTTTCCGCGCACGGTGAGCTCAGCTCCCGAAAAGACCCCCGCCGAATCGGGTCGGCGGGGGTCTTGCCTTTCTGCGATGCCGTGTCAGCGGACGATGTTTCCGTTCACGTGCACCTTGCCCTTCGCGATGCTGACGATCGTGCCAGGACCGCCGGAGAGATCCGCCGTCGCCGCCCACACTGTGCCGTTGGATGTGACCGCCACAGAGAGTGCCCCGCTGAGGGCGGCGTACGTCGACGGGGTACCGGCGGTGACTTTGGTCACCCCTGCGCCGAACAGTTCAGCGACATAGACGTCCTTGCCTTTGACCGCTGCGCTCGTCGGACCGGACAGTCCGGACACGAGCTGCGTGACAGAGCCACTTCTGGCGTCGACCTCCCACAGCGCCCCTTGCGAGGCGCTCTCCCCAGGGAAGCCCGGCAGGGTGGTGACGTAGATCGTGTTGCCACTGCCGACGGCGACGCCTGTTGGCACCGGTTCGACATAGTAGGTGTCACCCGCCGCACACGCGGGCAGGCCGAGCATCCCGGCGGTCTCGGCGGTGAGCGTCACCGGCACGGGCGGCAGCACCGCCAGCGTGCTGATCTGCCCGGAGTCGGTCACCCTCATCACGGCGTTGGCACCTGCATCGGCGACCAGCCAATCGCCCTTCCACGACGCGACGTTGTAGGCGTGCGCATCGATCAGGCCCGGGTAGCTCAGCGGCATCTCGCCGGCGGCGTCGATGACGCACTGGCTCGGGTCGATGATGCCGTAGGTGTTGGCCCCATCAGGGTTGTTCGCGACCTCGTACGCGTGCAGATCGGCGTAGACGGTCGCCCCCTTCGGGCCGCGGATGTTGAGCCCGCTCTGCAGAATCACCGGAGGTTCGGTGGATCCGTCCTCGATCGACGATCCCCAGGCCATCGATGCGCCGCGGATCGCGAGGCCCGTTAGACCCGGGATGCCTTCGACGAGCGGAGCGACCTGTCCGTCGGGCTGCAACTGGCCGATCGTCCCCGTCGCTCCATCGGCGATGTACACGCGCGTGCCGTCGAGGGCGATGCTGAAGGGCGCGCCAAGCTGCGTGGACCACTCCTGCGGGACTGGCGGGTCGGATGCGGCCGTCGCGGTCGCGGGGAGTCCGAGGCCCAATGCCACGGCAGCCGCCGCGGCGAGAACCATTCGAATGCTGCGCATACCTAACTCCGATCTCGGTGTGAGCCGTCCTCAGCGACGACTCATCCGGGATTCTCCTCCGCGGTGCGGCGGCTGCAATCGGGGTTATGCCCCATCTTGGCGCCGACGATCCCCCCATTGGGCAGATCAGGAGTCAGAGCGTCTCGACGATCAGCGCGTTGGCCATACCGCCGCCCTCGCACATCGTCTGCAGGCCGTAGCGGCCACCCGTCGCGTGGAGGTGGTCGAGCAGCGTGCCGAGCAGCCGCGTGCCCGATGAGCCGAGCGCATGCCCGAGCGCGATCGCGCCGCCCCGCGGATTGAGCCTGGCGGGGTCGGCGTCGAGTTCCGCGGCCCACGCCAGCGGTACCGAGGCGAATGCCTCGTTCACTTCATACGCGTCGAGGTCATCGATGCCGAGTCCTGCCCGCTCGAGCACCCGGTGGGATGCCGGAATCGGCCCCGTCAGCATGAACATCGGATTATCGCCGACCACGTCGAACGCGCGGAAACGCGCACGCGGAGTCAGCCCCAATGCTTCGGCGCGCTCGGCGCTCATCAGCAGGGCGGCGGAGGCACCGTCGGTCAGCGGCGAGGAGTTGCCCGGCGTGATGCGCCAGTCCAGCTCCGGGAAGCGGGCCGCGAGCGCGTCGGTGCGGAAGGATGCCGGGAGCCCGGCGAGCTTGTCGACGGTGGTTCCGGCGCGCACGGTCTCGTCGCCCCGCGCCTCCGGCGCCTCGGGCACGGGGACGATCGTCCGGTCGAAGAATCCGCCCTCCCACGCTTGCGCTGCACGCCGGTGCGACTCGGCGGCGAACGCGTCGAGGTCGTCACGGGTGAGGTTCCACTTCTGGGCGATGAGCTCGGCAGACACGCCCTGGTTCACGAGGCCGTCCGGGTAGCGTGCGCGCATGCGCGGCGACATCGGCGAGACGCCGGCGAGCGATGAGCCGAGCGGCACGCGGCTCATCGACTCCACTCCCCCGACGATGACGATGTCATAGGCTCCGGCGGCGATGCCCTGTGCGGCGAAGTGCACGGCCTGCTGACTCGAACCGCACTGCCGGTCGATGGTCGTCGCCGGGACGGTCTCGTCGAACCCGGCCGCCAGCGCCGCCTGCCGTGCGATGTTCATCGCCTGCTCGCCGATCTGGCTCACGCATCCGAGCAGCACGTCGTCGACCTGCGTCGATTCCAGCCCGTTGCGCTCGAGGATCTGCTGCAGCACTCCGGCAGCGAGATCGACCGGATGCACCTCCGACAGCACCCCGCCGGGCTTGCCGCGCCCTACCGGGGTGCGGACGACATCGACGACGACGGCTTCATTGCTCATGGTCCCAGTCTGCCCCGCAAACCCGCAGGCGGCGCGGTATCCGCTCGCTTACACTCGTATGCGGCCATCCGCCGCCCACTCCCCACGCTCACATCCGAGCAGCATCCCGAGGACCCACCTTGTCCGAGCCCATCACCGTGTCCATCCGCCGCGAGGTCGACCCCGAGCACGTGCCCGAGGCGACCGCCTGGGTGCAGACCGGCGTGAATCTCGCAAACCGCTATCCCGGGTTCCTCGGCTCAGGGTGGGTGCGGGCCGGCCAGGACTCGCACGTCTGGCACATGCTGTACCGCTTCGCCACCGAAGAGGACCTCGTCACCTGGGAGAGGTCCCCCGAACGCGAGTGGTGGCTGTCGATGGGCGAAGGGTTCGTGCTCAGCGAGCGCACCAAGCGCCGCACCGGCATCGAGGGCTGGTTCGACGAGCCGACCACCGGAACCATCACGGTCCCGAACCCGGATACCGGCGGCACGACGACGGTCGCGATGGTGCACACACCGCCGCGCTGGAAGCAGGCCGTGTCGATCTGGCTCGGGTTCTTCCCCGTCAACCTCGCGTTCAATTACGCGATCGCGCCTGTCCCCGGGTGGGACCTGCTGCCGATCTGGCTGCGCGCGCTCGCCACGACCGTCGTGCTGACGCCGATCATGACGTACTGGGTGCTGCCGTGGGTGACACGGATGCTGCGCCCGTGGCTGAATCGCTGACCCCGGCTCAGCCCGCCGCCTCCTCCGGCCGCTCCTGCACATCGATCGCAGCGGTGTCCGGCACGTACTCGTCAATGTGCCGCTCATCCGGTCCGTTGTATGCCGACAGCGGGCGGATCAGCGCGTTCGACGCCTGCTGCTCCAGAATGTGTGCGGTCCACCCGGTGATGCGCGCCGCGATGAACAGCGGCGTGAACGTGAGCGTGTCGTATCCGATGAGGTTGTACGCCGGACCCGACGGGTAATCCAGGTTCGGGTAGATGCCCTTCCGCGAGACGAACTCGTCCTCGAGCGTCGAGTAGAGCTCGGCGACATCCGGTCGGTCGTAGTGCTCGACGAGCGTGTCGAGCGCGGCCTTCATCGTCGGCACGCGCGAGTCGCCGCGCTTGTAGACGCGGTGTCCGAAGCCCATGATCTTGCGCTTCTCGGCGAGCGCGGTGTCCAGCCATCCCGAAACCTCAGAAGCCGTCCCGATCTCATCGAAGATGTGCATCACGGCTTCATTGGCGCCCCCGTGCAGGGGGCCCTTCAGCGCGCCGATCGCACCGACCACAGCCGAGTACAGGTCGCTCAGTGTCGACGTGATCACCCGCGCCGTGAACGTGGACGCATTGAAGGAGTGCTCCGCATACAGGATCATCGACCGGTTGAAAGCGTCGACGACGACGGCATCCGGCTCTTCACCGAACGTCAACCACAGGAAGTTCGCCGCGTAGTCGAGGTCATCGCGCGACTCGACCGCGTCCAGGCCGCGACGACGCCGCTGCCCGTACGACACGATCGCGGGAAGAGCCGCGAACAGCTGCAGGCTCCGCTCGAGATTCTCCTCAGCGGTGCCGACCGCATCCAGGACGTTCGTGATGCCGGCCGTCTCGATCGCGCCGATCACGCTGACCGCGGTGCGCACTTCGTCCATCGGGTGCGAGTCGATCGGCAGGCGGTCGATCGCCTCCTTGACCGCAGGGCTGAGCGCTCGGTGCTTGCGCTCGCTCGCGCGGAAGGCCGCCAGTTCGGATGCCGTGGGCAGCTCGCCATGCCAGAGCAGATACGCGACCGCCTCGAACGACTGGGTCGCGGCGAGCTCCTGCACCGGGTAGCCGCGGTAGAGCAGGCTGTTCGTCTCAGGGTTGACCTTGCTGATCGCCGTCTCGTCCGCGACGACTCCGGCCAGGCCCTTCTTGATGTCGGTCATGCTCACTCCTTCGTGATGGTGAAGTTGAAGACCCCGGAGTCGAAGTGGTTGTACGACTCGTAGTCGATCAGGTCATAGAGGTCGGCACGGTGCTGCATCTCGCCGAGCTTGCCGGTCAGGTGCCCTTCCTCCAACAGGGTATCGAGGCCCCGACCGGCCGCGCCCATGGCCAGACGCAAGAGAGACACCGGCCAGATGACGATGTTCACGCCGACATTCCGCAACTGGTCGACCGAGAACAGGTCCGATTTACCGAACTCGGTCATGTTGGCCAGGATCGGCACGTCGACGGCATCCCGGATCGCGGCGAACTCCTCGAGCGACCGCATCGCCTCGGGGAAGATCGCATCCGCTCCGGCATCCACCAGCGCCTTCGCGCGATCCTTCGCCGCCTCGAGACCGTCCACGGCCGCGATATCCGTCCTGGCCATGATCAGAAAATTCGAGTCGCGCCGCGCATCGACGGCGGCGCGGATGCGCTTGACCGCCGTGTCCGCATCGACGACGGCCTTGCCGTCGAGGTGACCGCACCGCTTCGGGTTGATCTGGTCCTCGATGTGGGCGCCGGCGAGGCCGGCATCCTCGAGCGTCTGGATCGTGCGCGCAACGTTCATCGGCTCGCCGAACCCGGTGTCGGCGTCGATGATCGCCGGCAGCTCGGTCATCCGCGCGATCTGCTGGCCGCGGCCGGCGACCTCGGTGAGCGTCGTCAGCCCGATGTCGGGCAGGCCGAGATCGGCCGACAGCACGGCGCCCGAGATGTACACACCCTCGAACCCCTTCTGCTCGATGAGTCGCGCAGACAGCGGATTGAACGCGCCGGGGAAGCGCAGCAGCTCACCGGTCGCGAGCCGCTCCCGGAACAGCCGCCGCTTCTCGGCGGGCGTGGTGTGCGCGTACAGCATCAGAACAGTCCCTTGGTGGCGGGTTCGGATGCCACGACACCGGGCTTCGCGATGATCGAGAGCTCTGCGACCTCGGCGGCTGACAGCTCGGGCAGCCGCTGCACCAGCGAGAGGAACCGCTCGATCTCCGCCTCTTCGAGCACCGGCTCGGCCAGCAGCCGGAACTTCGCGATGTAGTTCTCGCGGGCGAACGGACGAGCGCCCAGCGGATGTGCATCCGCCACGGCGATCTCGTCGACCAGCGTCGTCCCGTCGGTGAACGTGATCTCCACGCGGCCGCCGAATGCCTTCTCGGCGATGTCGTTCGAGTGGTAGCGGCGCGTCCATTCGGCGTCCTCGAGCGTGGTGACCTTGTTCCACAGCTCGACGGTGTCGGGACGCGCAGCCCGCGAAGGAGCGTACGAGTCGACGTGGTGCCACGTGCCGTCCTGCAGCGCGACGGTGAAGATGTACGGGATCGAGTGGTCGAGCGTCTCGCGCGACGCCTTCGGGTCGTACTTCTGCGGGTCGTTCGCCCCGGAGCCGATCACGTAGTGCGTGTGGTGCGAGGTGTGAAGAACAACAGAAGCGATCGCAGAGGTGTCGACGCCCTCGTTGTGCAGCTTGCGCGCCAGGTCGATCCACGCCTGCGCCTGGTACTCGGCGGAGTGCTCCTTCGTGTACGTGTCGAGGATCGCGCGCTTCGCCTCACCGGCTGCGGGCAGCGGCACCTCGTACGCGGCGTCCTTGCCGTCCAGCATCCAGGCGATGACGCCGTCTTCGCCTTCGTAGATCGGCGACGGGCTGGTCTGGCCGCGCATGGCGCGATCGACGGCCTCGACGGCCATCTTCCCGGCGAACGCCGGGGCATGCGCCTTCCACGTGGAGATCTCGCCCTTGCGGCTCTGCCGAGTGGCGGTCGTCGTGTGCAGCGCCTGCGCGACGGCCTGGTAGATCGTCTCGGTGTCGAGGCCGAGCAGGGTGCCGATGCCGGCCGCGGCCGACGGGCCCAGGTGCGCGACGTGGTCGATCTTGTGCTTGTGCAGGCAGATCGCCTTCACGAGATCCACCTGGATCTCGTAGCCGGTTGCGATACCGCGGACCAGCGCGCGGCCGTCGGCGCCGACGTGCTGCGCGACCGCGAGGATCGGCGGGATGTTGTCGCCGGGGTGCGAGTACTCGGCCGCGAGGAACGTGTCGTGGTAGTCCAGCTCGCGGACGGCGACGCCGTTCGCCCACGCCGCCCACTCCGGGCTGGTGCGCTTCTCGAGCGCGGCGCCGAAGACGGACGCCCCCTGCCCGCCGGTTGACACAGGATGGCTGAAGGCCTGGTCGCGGGCGGCGACGATCGGGGCCCGGGTGAGGGATGCCGCAGCCACCGACGCATTGTCGATGATGCGGTTGATGATCATGTCGACGACGTCCTTCTCGATCTCGACGGCATCGGCCGCGACCTCGGCGATCTTCCAGGCCAGCTGCTCCCCGCGGGGCAGGTCCTCTTCGCTCTTGTAGACGCGGACGTGGTGGTTGACGGTCATGGCTGTCCTTCGCTTTCGGCGTGCAGGGAATCGAGGATGCTGGTGAGCGCGTTGCGCAGGTGCACGTGCGTGGCGTGAGCGGCGAGCTCGCCGTCGCGTTCGGCGAGTGCTTCGGCGATGAGGCGGTGCTCGGCGACGGACGCGGCCAATCGCTCAGGGTTGTCGCGCGCCATGCGTCGCACCCGCACGAGGTGCGTGCGGACGGTGCGCAGGGCTGCGGCGATGTAGTCGTTGTCGACGGCGGCATCGACGGCCGCGTCGAAGCGGGCGATGAGCGCGTAGTAGTCGTCACGCCCTGTTGCAGCCCCGAGGGATGCTCCGGCGAGCGCGAATTCGGACGCCAGAGCGCCGAACTGCTCGGCATCGCCGCGTTCTGCGGCCAGGCGCGCAGCGGACTCCTCGAGCGCGCGGCGGATCTCGAACAGCGAACGGATGTCGTCGGCATCGATGCCGCTGACGACGGTGACCCGTGGCGACTGCTGTTCGACGAGTCCGGCGGCACTCAGCTGCTGAAGCGCCTCGCGCAGCGGGGTGCGGCTAACGCCGAGCCGCGCGGCCTGCTCGACCTCGGCGAGCACGGTGCCAGGAGCGAGCGCGCCGGACTGGATCTCTTCGAGAAGCGTCGCGTATGCGCGATCACTCGCTCTGGTGCGCTCGACTGTGGTGCTCACACGGCTAGTGTATACATAAATCGCGTGAAGGGGCGCCAATGTTCACTAGGACGGGCTGAAGGTATACAGGACAACTCAGTCGGCATCGACGCCGGCACGGCAAGTCTCACCCCGCCGCAGATCGAGATCAAGAGGGTTCGGCGAGCTCCTCGGCCGGAATGGCGAGTGCCGGGTCACCAGCGGTGGATGCAACGCCGTCGGAGGACGCCGGCTCGCCGAGTTTCACGACGACGACACCGGCCAGCACCAGCGCCGCACCGACGCCCTGCAGCGGGTTCGGCAGCTGCCCGAGCAGCAGCCAGCCGAACAGCAGCGCGGCAACTACTTCGGCGAGCGCGATGAACGACGCCAGACGCGAGCCGAGCAGGCGGGTGGAGGCGATCCCGAGCACGTACGCCAGCGCCGTCGCGACGATGCCGATGGCCAGCACGGGCACGAACCAGGGCACTGTTCCGAACCTATAGGTCACGTCATTCGTGTTCCACGACATCGGAAGGACTCCGACTGCACCCGCGACGGTCAGCCCGAGTGCGCCAACGAAGAGTCCCGCACCGGCGAGCACCAGAGGCGGCAGCCCGGTGTCGCTCTTGCCCGACAGAACGAAGTACGCCGCGGCCCCGACCATGGCGCCGAAGGCCCAGAGGACGCCGCCGATGTCGACGGTGCGCCCGGAGAGCACGTCGAGCATCAGCACGAGTCCGACGAATGCGATGAGTGCGCCCAGGATACTGCGCCGCGTGGGCTTCTCGCCTCGGCGCATCCACAGCCACAGCACGACGGCGATCGGCGCGGTGTACTCGATGAGCAGGGCGAGTCCGACGTCCATCACGGCGACGGCCTGGAAGTAGAACAGCTGCGTCGCCGTCACGGCGAGCAGACCGTACGCGGCGATGATCCCGGCGTTCTTGCCCAACAGCTTCCATCGCCCGCGCAGCGAGATGACCGTCGGGATCAGCAACACGATCGCCGCGACCCAGATCCGAACGGTGACAGCGGCGCCCGGCGTCCACCCGGCGTCGATGAGTCCGCGCGCCCACGCACCCGACATCCCGAACGTGAAGGCCGCGGCGATCGCCAGGGGCAGCCCGAGCTGCAGCCCGGTGCGCACACTCGTGTCATTCGCCAAAGTGCTCATGGTAGATGACGTTATCCCTCGGCGGTGTAAGGTGTCAACATGCTCTTCACCAATGACACGGTCGAGGCGATGCGCGCGGCGGTTCATCTCGTCAACAGCGCGGAGGATCCGGATACGCTCACCACGCCCGAGGACTTCGTGGCGTTCCTCGACGCGTTCCCCTACACCGGGCGGATCGACCACTCCCCTGCGGAGCTTGCCGCCCTGCGCTCCCTGCGGCCCCGACTGCGCGGAATGCTTCTCGCTCCCCGCGACGAGATGGTCGATGGCATCAACGAGGCACTGCAGGATGTAACCTTCGATGCGCACGTCGTCCGGCACGACGGCGCCGACTGGCACCTGCACGCCGTGGCGGACGACCGTCCACTCGCAGAACGGGTGCTGGCGGAGACCGCGATGGGACTTCTCGACATCGTCCGCGCCGACGAAGGCAGCCGTCTCGCCGTCTGCGCCGACGAGGACTGCCGGGGGGTGGTCTTCGACCTCTCCCGCAACCGCTCGCGCCGCTACTGCTCCACCACGTGCACGAACCGCAACGCCGTCGCCGCGTACCGCGCGCGGCAGCGCTGACCGGTCACGCGTCTGCGCTGTACCCGACGTGGTCGGGGTTGAGCTTGAGGCTCCAGCCGTCGCCATCCACGACGACGAGGTTCTTCATGCCGCCCGCCTCGGCGATGACGCCGTAGTCCTGCCCGGCATCCGCGGCGTAGCAGAACAGGGTGACGAAGGGCTCGTCGCCGACGTTCACACTCCGGTGGATCCAGTGCCCCGGCACGTCGACAGCCTTGCCGGGCGTGAGCTCGATCGCCGACGTCTGCCCATCGAGAGTCTCCAGCAACATGACACCACGCCCGCTCAAGCAGTAGTACAGCTCGGCACGATCAGCCTCGGCATGCAGGTGACCCCGAGTAACGGCGAACTCCTCGCCGCACCGACCGGGCAGCAGCGTGCTCGTCCCGACGATCAGCGCACCGGGGCCCTCCTGGTAGCGGTGGTCGTCGACCCAGTACACGAGGTCGTCCGCGCCACGCTCGCCGACGGCATCCTGCCAGGCCCGGTCGTCGCGGTAAACGCCGTCCATGTCGCCGAGGAACTTCTCGTAGCGGCGCGAGCGCCCCTCGATGCCGCCCTGCGGAGATATCTCCAGCAGGGTGGGGATGTCGACGGCGGATGGGGTGCTCACAATGATCTCCTACAACTTGTAACTACAGGACTTGTAATTACAGGTATACTCCAAAACAGCAGGATCCGGAACCGCAACCAACGAAGCAGGCACGAACTGTGATCATCGCCCACGACCTCGGCACCACCGGGAACAAGGCATCGCTGCACCACGACGACGGGCGGCTGGTGGCATCCACGACCGTCGGCTATCCGGCGCACTTCGCCGCCGGCGGCATCGCCGAACAGGATCCCCAGGACTGGTGGGATGCCGTCGTGCATGCCACCCGCGACCTGCTCGCCCGCACCGACACGGCGCCCGCGGACGTCCAGGGGCTCGTCGTCAGCGGCCAGATGATGGGCGCCGTCCTCCTCGACGCCGACGGCACCCCCGTGCGCCCCGCGATCATCTGGGCGGACACGCGTTCAGGCGCGCAGCAGCGCGAACTCGAGCAGGCGCTGGGCGCGCAGCACGCCTACGAGGTCCTCGGCCACCGGCTGAACCCCACCTACTCGATCGAGAAGGTCATGTGGGTGCGCGACAACGAGACGGACAGCTGGGCCCGCGTTCGTCGCTTCTGCGTCGCGAAGGACTACATCGTCCTCGGCCTCACCGGTCGCCTGGCGACTGACCGCTCCGACGCCTCGGGCACCAACGCCTACGACCAGCGCACGGGCGATTGGTCCGAAGAGGTGCTCGCAGCCGCCCGCCTCGACCGTGCGCTGTTCCCCGAGATCCTCGACTCGACGGCGGTCGTCGGGACGCTGACGGATGCTGCGGCCGATGCTCTCGGCCTGCACGATGCTTCGGGCCGACACAGGGGCGTGCGCGTCGTCATGGGCGGCGGCGACGGACCGATGGCGGCAGTCGGGTCCGGCATCGTGGCGCCCGAGGACGGCGCCTACGTCTGCCTGGGAACCTCGTCGTGGATCTCGTTCGCGTCGAACGCCCCGGTCCGCGACCCGGGGCTCCGGACCTTCACGTTCGACAACGTGGTCCCGGGCTCGTTCGTGCCGACCGCCACGATGCAGGCCGGTGGCGCCTCGATCCAATGGATCTCAGAAGCGCTCTCCCCCGATCCGGCCAAGCCGGAAACCGCGCGGCTGACCGATGAGGCCGGGCGCGACATCGACACCGAGGACCTCTACTTCCTGCCGTATCTGCTGGGCGAGCGCTCCCCCATATGGGACCCGAACGCCCGTGGCGCCTTCGTCGGCATCGGCCGCCATCACACGCGCCAGCACCTCGTCCGCGCTGTGCTCGAGAGCATCGGATACAACCTGCTCACCAGCATCCACGCATTCCGCGAATCGGGCGCCGCGATCGATCGCATCGACGCCGTCGGCGGTGGCGCGCAGAGCGACGCGCTGCTGCAGGTCCTCGCGGATGTGTGGGGCATGCCGGTCCGTCGGCGCACGATCGTCGAGGAGGCGAACAGCCTCGGCGCCGCCGTCACGGCGGCCGTGGGCCTCGGGCTCGCCGACTTCTCGGCGGCCCGCGCGCTCAGCGAGGTGACTGCGGAGTTCACGCCGGACGCGACGCGCCACGGTGTCTACGCCGAGCGCCACGGCCGCTTCACCGCCGCCTACGACGCCCTCGCCCCCTGGTTCGCCTCCGCTCCGGCTGCTGCTCCGACCGGAGACGCACGATGACCCCGCCCCGATACGGATGCACGACCCGGGCACGGATGCACGCCCGAACACCCGATCCTGTCGTGCATTCGTTCCGCGATCGTGCAGGTGTACCCGTCGAGACCGAGGGCACGCGCTGATGGGCGTCATCCTCGCCACCAGTCGTTCCTTCTCGGACGGCGACGCCGACCTCGTCGCCCGCGCGGCGGCCGCAGGGCACGAGATCGTGCGCGGCCCCGCCCATCACGATCTGGACGAACTCGCTCCCCTGCTCGCCGCAGCAGATGCCTGGATCGCCGGTACCGGTCCGGTCACCGCAGCGCATCTCGATGCGGGCCCCGGACTGAAGATCGTCGCGCGGTACGGCGTCGGCACCGAGGCTGTCGACCTCGCCGCAGCTGCCGACCGGGGCATCCCGGTCACGAACACCCCCGGTGCGAACGCGGATGCCGTCGCCGACCACGCCGTCGGCCTCATGCTCGCGGCCCTCCGGTTCATCCCGGACGGCGACCGCCGCGTGCGCCACGGCGACTGGAGCGTTCGCCGCGGGCGCGAACTCGGCGCGGCCACCGTCGGCATCGTCGGATTCGGCCGGATCGGCCAGGGCGTGGCGAAGCGCCTGAGCGGCTTCGGGCCGCGCGTCGTCGCCGCCGACCCCTACCTGTCGGTCGATCGGATCGTCGAGCTCGGCGCCGAGCCCGTCGAACTCGACGAGCTGTTCCGCACTGCTGATCTGATCACGTTGCACGCCCCGGGCGGGCAGCGCCTCATCGACGCGCAGCGGCTCGACAGCATCCGCACCGGCTCGATCGTCGTCAACACGGCGCGCCCCGACCTCGTCGATGAGGCCGCCCTCGCCGCAGCGCTGATCGACGGCCGGCTCGCGGCCTACGCCGCAGACACCCTCGATGGCGACACCGCGGCATCCGCCAGTCCGCTTCTCGCCGACGATCTCGCTGAACGTGTGATCGTCACGCCGCACCTGGGCGCTCAGACCACACAGGCCGTCGACAACATGGGATCCATGTCGCTCGACGACGTGCTCGCCGTCCTCGCCGGACGTGCGCCCGCTCACCCCGTCACTCGCTGAAAGGCCCCGCATGACCACGGAAACCACCCCCGACGCCGATTACATGGGCTTCGTCGGCGTGACCACCGGCTCGTCGTCGATCATGAAGGTGTTCCCGCTGTGGGCCGACATCCTCGGCCTGCCCACCCGCAGGCTCATCGGCCACGACCTGCCGATGGACGCGGGCCCCGAGCAGTATCGAGCGCTAGTCGAGCAGATCCGCGACGATCCTCATCATCGCGGGGCCCTCGTCACCACACACAAGATGAACGTGTACGCCGCGGCATCCGACCTGTTCGACGAGCTCGATCCGTTCGCCGTTTCGTGCTCGGAGATCTCCAGCATCGCCAAGCGCGGGACGCGGCTCTCCGGCCGCGCGAAGGACCCGATCACGGTCGATCTGGCGTTGAACGACTTCCTCCCGGCCGACTACTTCGCGACCACGGGCGCTGAAGTGATCATCCTCGGCGCGGGCGGTTCGGGCACCGCGCTCAGCTGGGCACTGGCCGAGCGAGCAGATGCTCCCGCCGAGGTGACCGTCACCGCCCGCAATGATGACAAGCTCGCGCATCTGCGCGAGGTGCACCGCCAGCACGGCACGCGCGAAGGGCTCATCTCCTATGTGCGCACACCCTCGGTCGAGGATGCCGCAGCGCTGGTCGCCGCCGCGCCGCGCGGCTCGCTCATCGTCAACGCCACCGGGCTCGGCAAGGACCGCCCTGGTTCTCCTCTTCCGGATGACGTCGTCTTCCCGCAGGACGCCTACGTGTGGGAGTTCAACTACCGCGGGTCTCTGGAGTTCCTGCACCAGGCCAGGGCGCAGGAGGCGGAGCGCCGCCTGCACGTCGTTGACGGCTGGCGCTACTTCATCCACGGCTGGTCCCAGGTCGTCGCCGACGTCTTCGAGCTGGAGCTGACCCCTGGGATCGTCGAGCAGCTCGCGGAGGCCGCCGAGGAAGCGCGCTGATGATCCGCACAGTCCTCGGCGACCTCGATGCCGCGGAGCTCGGGCCGACGAACTATCACGAGCATCTCTTCCAGGTGACTCCGCTTCTGCCGGGCGACGAACTCGATGACGAGGATGCGTCGAGCGCGGAGGCCGCTCTGCTGAAGGCGAGCGGCTTCGCCGCGATGGTGGATGCCACGCCGTTCGGCCTCGGCCGTGATCCGGAGGCCGTGGCTCGCATCAGCGCGGAAACGGGCCTCCATGTGGTCGCGACGACCGGCCGGCACCGCGAGGCGCACTACGGCGACGATCATCCGATGCAGGTCTGGAGAGCGGCGCAGCTCGCCGAGCTCTTCATCGCCGACGTCACGAAGGGGATGCCGGCCGACGATGCCGTGGTCTTCGAGGCCCCCGACGTACCGACCGCGCGAACGTCGGATCGGAAGCCGGTGCGCGCCGGCATGCTCAAGGCCGGCATCGACTACTGGCGCATCAGCCCGTTCGAGCGCACCACGCTCGAGGCCGTGGGCGCCGCACACCGCGCGACGAACGCCCCGGTCATGGTGCACCTGGAGTTCTGCACGGCTGCCCACGAGGTTCTGGACGTGCTGGCGGCTGAGGGAGTGGCATCCGTTCGGGTCGTCCTCGCCCACGCCGACCGCGACCCCGACCCGGCGCTGCACATCTCGCTCATCGAACGCGGTGCGCACCTCGGCTACGACGGCTTCGCGCGCCCGCGCACGCGGTCCGATGCCGAGCTGCTCGCGCTGACGGAACAGGTCGTCGACCGCATCGGAGCAGATCGCATCCTGCTCGGCGGCGATGTCGCCCGCAGCACGCGATACCTCTCCTACGGCGGGATGCCGGGACTCGCCTACCTCGGTGATCGCTACCTGCCGCGTCTGCGATCGGCGATCGGCGCGGATGCCGTGGAGCGGATGCTGGTCGCGAACCCAGCCCGGCTGCTCGACCTGTCGCGCTGAGGGGACGCGCCGAGACCGCGAGCGTCAGGCTGTCCGTGCGAGCTCGGACAGCCTCTCGAACACCGGCCCCGACGCGGGGATGTCGACGCCGTAGACCACCGCGACGGCCTTGGTCCACGAGTAGACGAAATAGTCCCATCCGTCGACGACACGCAGATCGCTCCGTCCTTGGGCCCGCGCGTCGGCGAGGAAGGCGAGCTCGCCGCGGTAGTTCATATCCCAGACCACCGCGTCCGGGGGATACGGCGCATGCGCCGACGCCGGCGAACCGGGACGGTCTTTGCCCATCCCCGTGGCATTGACGATCACCGACCCGGGTGCGGCCTCGCCGATGACGCGATCAGCGTGTTCGGCGGTACCGGCGACGACGTAGTCGGTCGGAACGGTGAAGCCGATCCTGTCGTGCAGTTCGCGCATCTCCTGCAGGCGTGGGTGCGACCGTGCGGTGACGACGACACGGGCCGGCATCGGGCGCCCTGCCTGCGCAGCCCTGTGCAGTCCGAGCGTGAGAGCGATCGAAGCACCGCCGGCGCCGAGGATCACCAGCTCCCGCTGACCGTTCCAGAAATCGGCGCCGACCAGCGCATCGAGGCCCATCAGGCTGGTCCGGTCATCGAGTGCCGCGCCCAGCAGGCGGGTGCCGTCCTTGTGGATGCAGCTCGTCTCCTTCAAGAGCGCCGCCGACTCGTCGAGCCCATCGAACAGGTCTTCGGCAGCAGCCAGGACATTGAGCTTGTGCGTCGTGATGAGTCCGCCGACGGCCCGTGGGTCGGCCTTGATCCGCTCCACCGCGCCGCGATAGTCGGCAGCGGGAGCGTCGACGGGGAAGTCGATTCCGACGAGCGTCGAGTCGATGCCCAGCTCCGCCATCCAGCGGGGAAAGATCCTGCGAATCGCCGACGACTGGGTCGTCACGCCGAAGAACGCGAATGTCGTGGTCATCCGATGAGCTCCTTGACTGTGAATGCCGCGCCCAGAACAGGAACGTGCCAGCGGATGTCATCCACTCCTGCGAGCTCCGCGCGCAACTGCTCGGGATCGGCGGTGTTGAACGCGAACATTCCCCAGTGGTGACACACCAGTCCCGGGATACCGGCGCCGCGCACCAGCGCGAGCGACTCATCGAGCGTGAGGTTTCCCGGGACTCCATGGGTCTTGCGATGCGCATCGCGCCCGTTCACGGGCAGCAGCGCCAGATCGACGTTCAACGCTGCGACCGTCTCCCACTGCCCCGGGTAGGGCGCGCAGTCGCCCGAATGGTAGATCCGCACACCGCCGATCTCGATCACGTAGCCGAGGAAGAGGTTCTGCCCATGCTCGTCCTCGGTCAGCTCCTCGTGCGCCGCAGGCAGCGCTGTGATGCGGTACCCGCGAGTCGAGAACGTCTCGCCGTCGTCGACTCCGAGCAATCGCGACGCCGGGATGCCCCGGCTGACGGCCTTGACCGCTTCGGAACGGGGAACGACGAACAGCGGGTCCGACGATGTCTGAAGATACGGGATGCTGCCCAGATCCATGTGGTCGGTATGACCGTGCGTGCACAGCACCGCATCCAGTCCCTCGACGTCAGACGGGTTCACCGGCGGAGGCTGCATGCGCTCGTGCGGGAAGATGCGTCCGCGGTACTTGTCGGCGAGCACATCGCTGAGATACGGGTCGATCATGAGCAGCGTGTCCTCGTGGCGCACAGCGAACCCGGCCTGGCCGAGCCACCACAGCACCACCTCGCCTTCCGCGCCTGCGGGAATGGGGAAACGCGGGTCGATCGGCAGGGTCGTCATGATCTGTCTCTTCTCAACTCAGTCCGTGCACGGCACGATCACACACCGCCGTCGTAACGGTTGGAGTTCTCGTAGTAGCCGCTGGGTACGTAGAGCGCCGGTATCCCGGCCTCCTCGAACATCGCGACGATCTTGCGGTTGTCGTCCGCGGCAAGACGCAGCTCATAGCCGAAGGCTCGCAGTTGTGCGATCTCGTCCCGCTTGTAGTCCACCGCGTGCCGCGAGTCGTCGTCTTCGTGCGCCGGGCGGCAGATCAGCATGTCCCAGCGGATGCCATGCTCGTCCAGCCATCGCTGAGTCACGTCTGCGACCTCGTCGATCCTGCCGGTGAGCACGACGACCGGCACCTCCGATGCGATCGAGGCGGCGAGTGCGCGCCCTGCTTCGAGCACGCCGTCGTCGGCGACGCCCGCGTAGAAGCCGTCCCAGTCCGGTTCGTCCTGATGCAGGAACCTCTGCCGATGCCCGGCATCGGCGATCACGCCGTCGAGATCCAGCAGAACGACCGCTCCGCGGGCGGGCACGGCGAGTCGTGGATGCCAGTTGCCGGGGATCGCGACGGTCATGCCACGGCCTCGCGCGCGATTCGCTCGATGCCCGGAGCATTCAGGCCGTAGTGCGCGTAGAGATGCGTCGGCGGGGCGATCAGGCTGTACTCGTCATGGATGCCGTGACGCACCAGTCGCGCGCCGGTGGGTCCCTCCGCCATGACCTCCGCAACGGCGGCGCCGAGTCCTCCGAGGATGTTGTGCTCCTCCACGGTCAGCACGATGCGACTCTTCGACGCGCGACGAACGGCATCGACGTCGAGCGGCTTGATCGTCGCCATGTCGATCACGCCGACGGAGAGTCCGTCAGCGCGCAGTGCCTCTGCGGCCTCGAGCGCCGGATGCACCTGGCTTCCGCACGCGATGATCGTCAGGTCGTCCCCATCGGCGTGCACGATGGCCCGACCGAACTCGAAGGAGACGTCATCCGCATAGACCTGAGGATCGCGACCGCGGCCGATGCGGAAGTAGATCGGCTCCGGCCAGTCAGCACTCGCTCGGATCGCAGCGCGCAGCTGCGGGCCATCGGCCGGCGACACCACGGTGAGCCCGGCGAGCGCCCGCATGACCGATATGTCTTCGGTGGCGTGGTGGCTGGTGCCGTAGAAGCCCAAGGAGATGCCGGTGTGATGACCGATCAAGCGCACCGGCAGCTTCGTGTACGCGACATCCATCCGGATCTGCTCGCAGCACAGCAACGCGAGGAATGAGGCGAACGTGGCGACGAAGGGCATGGTTCCGGCGGTCGCGAGGCCGGCTGCGGCCGAGACCATGTTCTGCTCCGAGATGCCGAACTGCAGGAAACGATCCGCGTGGCGCTGCGCGAAGGCGACCAGGCCGTTGGAGTATTGCAGGTCGGCGGTGCCCGCGACCACCGGGTGTCCGTCGTCGACGAGGTCGCACAGCCCATCGGAGAGGTAGTCGAGTCCGGGGTTGAGCTCGTTCAGCGCACGGTACTGCCAGGATGCGGGGTTGTCCGGCCCGGTCATGCGGATGCTCCTCTGATCTCGTCGATGGCCTTCTGAGCATCGTCCGGTGCCAGGTAGCCGAGATGCCAGCCGGGCTCGGTCTCCATGTATGAGACCCCCTTGCCCTTGCTCGTCTGCGCGATGACGCATACGGGAGGGGCATCGGCCGGGCGATCGCGCAGTCCGAGCAGCACGTCCGCGACGGCCACGGCATCATGACCGTCGACTCCGTGCACCTCCCACCCGAACGCCCGCCACTTGTCCGCAAGGGGCTCGATGCCGATCACCTCATCGACCTGCCCATCCAGCTGGTAGCCGTTGCGATCGACGATGGCGACCAGGCGACCGGCTTGGTGATGAGCCGCAGACATCGCCGCCTCCCACACCTGGCCCTCCTGCATCTCACCGTCGCCGAGCAGGACATAGGTGAAGAACTCACGATCATGGAACCGTCCGCCGAGCACCATTCCGAGTCCGTTCGAGAGCGCGTGCCCGATCGAACCAGAGCTGAAGTCGATTCCCGGAACCTTGGTCATATCCGGATGGTCCCCGAGCGGACTGCCCAGGCGCGTGTACCCGTCCAGCAGGTCCTTCGAGAAGTATCCGAGGTCCGCGAGAATCGGGAAGAGGCCTACGGCGGCGTGGCCCTTGCCCATGAGGAAGCGGTCGCGCTCCTGCCAATCGGGCTGGGTCGGGTCCGTCCGCATCACCGTGTAGTACAGCGCTGCGAAGATCTCCGCGCAGGAGAAGACGCTGCTGTAGTGACCCGTGCCGGCGATCTCGATAAGCCGGATCGTCTCGGTACGGACGAAGGCGGCTCGGTCGGCCAGAAGGTCGGCATCGGGGGCCGCGGTCAAGGGCCTCGTCGTTGTCATGCCTTCATCCTGATTGAAGTTTTCTCTACTGTCAAATAACATTCGAAGAAATTTCGACTAGACGTATGGAGACGCCATGACCTTGAACAAGCTCGCCGTGATCACAGGCGGAGGAACCGGGATCGGGAAGGCGATCGGAAAGCTGCTGGCCGATGCCGGCTGGGACGTCCTCGCTGTCGGCCTCGCCAGGGATGAGGAGCTCCCGTCCGGAGTCCGCTTCGCGCAGGCGGACATCACAGACGTCGCCGCCCTCACCGCAGCCACAGCGGGCACCACCGCCGTCCACGCACTCGTGACGTGCGCCGCGGTGCTGCGAGACAGGGCCGAATGGGAGCCGGAGACGTTCTCCACCGTGCTGGACGTCAACGTGACTGCGGCACTCGCCGTCGCCGAGGTCCTGCGCCCGCGGCTTGCGATGGAGCAGGGATCGATCGTCAATTTCGCCTCGATGTGGAGCTACTTCGGCACGCCGAACGCCCCCGCCTATGCGGCGTCGAAGGGCGCGATCGTCGCGCTGACCCGGTCGCAGGCGATCGCGTACGCCGCCGACGGCATCCGGGCGAATGCCGTCGCGCCCGGATGGATCTCAACGCCGATGTCCACGCGAGCCCAACAGGACGATGCACGCAAGGCCGCGATCGACGCCCGTATTCCGCTGGGGCGGTGGGGCGAAGCGGATGACGTCGCGCGCGCCGTGCGTTTTCTGCTGTCCGAGGACGCCTCGTACATCACGGGCACGGTGCTGAACGTCGACGGAGGTTACTCGATCGCCTGACGAGACGCGACGGTCGGCGCGTCTCGTCAGGCGTCCGGAGCGTTCCCGGAAGGTCAGAACACGACGAGGGTGCGCGCACCGGCCCCGGCGGCGAGCGCGTCGATCCCCGCACCGATCTGGTCGAGGGGGATGCGCTCGCCCACCAGCGCCTCGAGCTCGAGCACCCCACGGAGATACTCATCGACCAGCTGCGGGATGTCCTTCTGGGGCTCGAGCGACCCGGCGCGCACACCGTGAACGCCCTTGCCGGAGTGAAGATGCGCCGCAGAGAAATCGATCCTCGCCTCGTCACCGAAGACTCCGACGGCCCAGACCGAACCACCGCGCACCGTGGCGTCCAGGGCCACTCCCACCAGTCCGGGCGCTCCGACCGCTTCGAACACATGGTCAGCGCCCCCGTCAGTGAGCGCCTTGACCCGGGCAGCGACATCCACACCCTCCGAGGCCTGGATCGCATGCGTCGCCCCGAAACGCCGTTGCGCCAGCTCCAGGCGATGGGCACTGCGGTCGACGGCGATGATGGTCTGCGCCCCTGCCAGGGCCGCCCCCTGACACACGTTCAGTCCGACACCGCCGGCA
Organism: Microbacterium sp. Bi121; assembly: GCF_918698005.1. Classification (GTDB taxonomy): domain Bacteria; phylum Actinomycetota; class Actinomycetes; order Actinomycetales; family Microbacteriaceae; genus Microbacterium. Next base: position 362,789 of record NZ_CAKKLJ010000003.1, on the reverse strand, counting down.
CCGATCACGACGACCGCATCCCCGGGAGCTACCCCAGCGACCTTGCGCGCCGATCCGACGCCGGTCGCGACCGCGCAGCCGAGCATGGCGGCCAGGTCGAGAGGCATCCGTTCGTCGATCACCGTGACGGCGTTGCGATGCAGCACCATCTCCTCGGCGAACCCCGCGATGTTCGTCCACTGATGCACTTCAACGCCCGCACGGCTGAGCCTCGGCTCCTCCCCTGCGCCACGCATTGTCGCCTCGCGGTGCTGACACATCGCAGGGCGTCCGCTGGTGCACATGCGGCACGCGCCGCAGAACACGACGAAACAGGCGACGACGTGGTCTCCGACCTCGACGTCCTCCACCTCAGCGCCCACCTCCGTCACGACGCCGGATGCCTCGTGCCCCAGCACGACCGGCATGGGTCGAGCCACGAGCCCGTGGATCACATGCAGATCCGAATGACACAGCCCCACCGCCGCCGTGCGAACGCGCACTTCGTGGGGCAGCAGCCGGGCCGGGGTCTCCACCTCCTGGATATGAAGTTGACCGTGCGGTTCGTAGAGCACTGCTGCGCGCATGTCCGTCTCCTCGACGTCGGGGTAGACCAATAAGGATTTCTACATTAGTCTCAACATCAGAATTTTTTTCTACCGCACGATCTCTTCACGAGATCTGGGACGATCGAATCATCACAAGGAAGTGGTACCCGAAATGAGCACTACCCACGTCCTCGCCCTAGACGCGGGCACCGGCAGCGTACGAGCCATCCTGTTCGCCAAGGACGGCTCGATCACGCACATCGCACAGGACGAGTTCGCTCAGCACTACCCAGAGCCCGGCTGGGTCGAGCACGACGCCGAGGTCATCTGGGAGGCTCAGCTGGGTGTGGCGCATCGCGTCCTGTCGGAATCCGGCATCAGCGCAGCGCAGGTCGCAGCGATCGGCATCACCAACCAGCGCGAGACCGCCGTGGTGTGGGACGCCGCGACCGGACGACCGATACACAATGCGCTCGTCTGGCAGGACCGCCGCACCGCCGCGACGTGCGATGCGTTGCGTGACGCAGGCCACGCGGACAGGATCCGCGAGATCACCGGCCTTCCCATCGACACGTACTTCTCCGGCACGAAGATCGCGTGGATCCTCGACAACGTCGCCGGCGCGCGCGACCGTGCAGAACGCGGTGAGCTGCTCGCGGGGACGATCGACTCGTGGCTGATCTGGAAGCTCACCGACGGCGCCGCGCATGTCACCGACTACTCGAACGCATCCCGCACGATGTGCTTCAACATCCACACGCTCGACTGGGACGACCAGATCCTCGAACTGCTGCGTGTGCCGAGGGCGATCCTGCCCGAACCGCGACCGTCGAGCGAGGTCTACGGAACCACGGGGAACGCCGCTGGCTTCGACTCACCGCTCTCTGTCGCGTCGGCGGCCGGCGATCAGCAATCGGCTCTGTTCGGCCAGGCGTGCTTCACACCAGGGTCCGTGAAAGCCACATACGGCACGGGTGGCTCGGTGATGATGAACACCGGAACGTCGCCGGTGCTGTCCGACGCCGGCCTGATCACGACGGTGGCCTGGGGGTTGGGCGACCGGGTGGAGTACGCGCTGGAGGGCGTCTTCTTCGCCGTCGGCGTGCCGATGAAGTGGCTGCGCGACGAGCTTCGCGTGATCGACGATCTCTCGGAGTCCGCAGAGATCGCGGCCTCGGTGCCTGACACGGCCGGTGTGTACTTCGTTCCCGCGTTCACCGGTCTCGCATCGCCCTATTGGGATCAGTACGCCCGCGCGGCGATGATGGGGCTCACCCCGGGCGCGGGGCGGGCGCACATCGTGCGCGCGGCGCTCGAGTCGATGAGCTATTCCTACCGCGACGTGATCGACGCGATGACCGCAGAGTCCGGGAATCCGCTGCCGGCGTTGCGAGTCGACGGCGGCGCGGCGACGAACGACTTCCACCTGCAGTTCCAGGCCGACCAGCTCGGGGTGCCGGTCGATCGCCCGATGGTCACGGAGTCGACGGCGCGCGGTGCGGCGTTCCTCGCCGGACTCGCGGTCGGGTTCTGGGCATCCCAGGAGGAGCTGCACGGCACCGTCGCCATCGATCGGACCTTCACGCCGCAGATGGACCAGGACACCCGTGCGCGTCTGTACGCCGGGTGGCGCAAGGCTGTGCAGCGCTCCCTCGACTGGGCCGAGCACTGACGCCCGGCGTCACCCGCGCTGGCTGCGGGTCGGCTTGATGGCCGAGAGGTAGCTCTCGCGAAGGTGCTCCTCAGCCTCGCTGAAGTAGCGGGTCGCGTAGTTCGCGTAGAGGACGTCGATCGCGAGCAGCTGGCCCCACTTCGCCGTCACCGACTCCCCATAGACATCGGAGCTCGCCATCGCACCGGAGGTCAGCATCACGGTGTCGGCCATCCCGGCGAGGGCCGACTGCAGCACCGATGTGAGCGCGACGATGTGCACTCCGTGGACGCGGGCGATCTCCACCGCAGCCAGCACCGGGGTGGAGTCGCCGGAGTCGCTGATGGCGAACAGCAGATCGGTCGGGCGCAGGGTGGCGGCCCCGAACGCCTGTGCCGACTGGTCACGGAAGAAGATGCAGCTCTTGCCGGCGCGTGTGAAACGCAGCACCGCGCTCTCAGCGACCGTCGACGACGACCCCATCGCGACGAAGTACAGCGACGTGGCGTCGTGAACCCGATCGACGATGGCGCTGACCGTCTCGGGGTCGATCCGCTCGGCACTGCGGACGAGCGCATCGATGCTGCCATGCAGAACCTTCTCGATCACGACGCCCTGCGGATCGTCCTTGAGGATGCCCTCGTACACCCACTCCGAGTCCGTGCCGACGTCGGCACGGCGCGAGTAGATCGCCTGCGCGATACCGAGACGGAGCTGGTTGTAGCCGTCGAGATGCAGATCGCGGATGAAGCGGGACACCGTTGAATCGGCCACTCCCGCTCGGCCCGCCAGCTCCGTTATCGACATGGACTGTGCGGCTTCCGGGTCTGCGAGGATCACCTCTGCGACTCCTCGCAGAGCGGGGCTCATCGATCCCGCCCTGCGCGAGATCTGGTGCAGGAGGTTTACGGGATCGGCATCGCTCACGGCTCGATCATATGCCGCACCGACCCGAGACGCCGGTCTGCGTCTCGGGCCGGTGCGTCTTCCCGTGTCATCGAGCATGATCAGCCGAAGAGCACCACGGACTTCATTCCGGTGCCCGATGCGGACTGGAGCATCGCCGCCTCGATGTCGTCCAGTGCGAACCGATCGGTGATGACAGGAGAGAGATCCACGCCAGGAGAGGCCGCCAGTTGCCGCACGTCCGCGTAGTCACGGACGCTCGCACCGGTGGTGCCGGTGATCGTCTGCTCCCGATAGTGCAATGAGTTCACGTCGATCGCGGGACGAGCCTGATCGCCCAGACCGGAGAACACATTGATCCGCCCCAGTCGGCCGATCAGGTCCGTCGCTCCAGCGATCACGTTCGGGTTGGAGACGCAGGTGATCACCACATCAGCCCCCTGTCCGTCCGTGGCCCGCTGGACCTCCGCATACAGATCCTGCTGACCGTTCACGGTGATGTCCGCCCCCAGTCGCCGCGCGATGTCCAGGCGAGGCTGCCTGGTGTTCGAGACGATCACGGTCCGCACGCCCTGCTGCTTGGCGAGCAGAGTGTGGAAGCATCCGATGGGGCCGGCGCCGAGGATGACGACCACGTCGTCCGGTTGCACGTCGACCTTGCGCTGGCCGTGCAGACAGCACGCCATCGGCTCCAGGATCGCCGCCTCCTCGAACGTCAGCGCATCGGGGACGACCATCAGGTTTCCCCGCTCGATCGCATGAGCCGGAACGCGCATGTACTCGGCGAAGCCACCGTTCATGGTGATCCCGAACGCCTCGTAGTCGGGGCAGAGCTGGTTCAGCCCGCGTGCGCACATCGAGCACTTCCCGCATCCGACGTTGGGTACGACGGAGACCCTGTCGCCGAGGGAGAAGCCGACGACCTCGGCGCCGACGTCGACGACGTCGCCTGCAACCTCATGCCCGAGCACTCGCTGCTGCCCTTCGGGCAGCCGGAAGTGACCGTGCTTCATGATGCGGAGGTCCGTGCCGCAGACACTGGCCGCGCGCACCTTGATCAGCACATCGCCTGCACCGATGTCGGGCACCGGGATGTCATCGATCTCGATGACACCGGGGCCACGGAACACTGCCGCCTTCATCGCGTCACCCCCGCCGAGAACGATCCGGCCAGGACTCCAGCGGCCTCCGCTCGCGCCGCGTCCGAGACGGCGAAGATCGTCTTGTTCGACCATCGTGCACGATCGGCGAGCGCCGTGAAGGTGGACTGCGCGTCAGCCATATCGACGATGTGGCTGACCAGATCGGTGCCGATCACCGTGCGTCCCAGATGGGCGATGACCATGTCCCACTCGCTGTGCCCGTGTGGAGTGATCTTCGCATTCCACGTCCCGTGCAGGACCAGCTCGCGCCGGAGTATCCGCGACACAGCCTCCTTCGAGAGCACGGCGTCGTCGCTCAGATCGCCGAGCAGGATCACGTGTCCGGAATGTGCGGCCGCGCCGATCGCCTGCAGGAAGGTCAGCGCCAGCCCGCTCGCTTCCACGGCGATGTCCACTCCGCGTCCGCCGGTGGCCTCGAGCACCTGCTGATCCGATGGCCCCGCGCCTGCGTCGATTGTCTCGAAGCCCAGTTCGTCCGCGAGCGCACGCTTGTGCCCATCGATGTCGGCGACGATCACTCTGGTCGCTCCGAGAACCCGCAGCCACTGCGCGGCGAAGAGGCCGATCGGGCCGGCGCCGATGACCAGCGCCGAGGCGTTGGGAGTGATCGGGGCTTTGCGGACCGCATGGAGCGCCACACCGGCGGGCTCGACCAGCGCGCCTTCGATCAGGCTCATGTCGTCCCGCAGAGGGAAGAGGTTGCGCTCCGGAACCCTGAGGTACTCCTGCAGACCGCCGTCACGCCGGGAGCCGAAGTAGTCGTACTCCGTACCCAGCGCGAACTCGCCGATCTCGGTCATCGGGTCCTCAGGTCGCGGGATGCACGGGAAGAGCGCCACCCGCGCACCGGCCTTGTGACGGCCGGACGGCGAGTCCTCGACGAGCGTCGCCACCATCTCATGGCCCAGCACAAGAGGGAACCCGTAGCCCTTGCCCACTCCGAACCTGAGAACGTCGGAACCGCAGACGCCGACGGCGTCCATCCGCACCAGCGTCGAGTCGACGCCGACCGGCTCAGGCTGCGGCACTTCGGTGATCTCGATGTCGCGGACACCGCGGAGAACTGCGGCCTTCACGTCAAACCCCCATCCCGTAGCGGTGGGCCTTGTGCGTGGGGTAGAGCGAGAACGTCGGGATCGTGACGTCCGGCGTGCGCGTTGCGATGTACAGCGCAGCTTCGGCCACGTTCGAGACGTCGATCGAGCTCGCTGCGATCCCCTCCCGCAGCTCTTTCTCGTCGAGCCAGCCCTCGGTGTACGCGGGGAGGTCACCGTCGTAGAGCCCCTTGTCGATGATCTCGGTCATGGGCGTGCGCACGTGCGAGGGGTTGAGGACCGTGACGCCGATCCCCTTGTCGACGCCCTCGAGGAGGATGTTCTTCGAGAACCCGAGCATGCCGTGCTTGCTGGCGCGGTACGGGCTGTGCCCCGGACCGGATGCGATTCGCGTCGACGACGATCCCATATTGATGACCCGACCGCCGGACTCCTGCTTCTCCATGATCAGGAACGCCTCACGGCAGCACAGGAACACGCCGGTGAGGTTCGGCCCGATCGTCTTGTTCCACTCCTCGAGGGTCACCTCGGTGACAGGCGGCGACAGCGAGTCCCGACCCGCACTGTTGACGAGCAGGTCCAGCTGCCCCCAACGAGAGATCACCTCCGCGAAGAAGTCGCGCACCTGGTCCTCCGAGACGACGTCTCCCACGATGCCGACGACGTCACCGCCACGCTCCTGGATGTCGGAGATGACCTCGTTCAGCCGGGCCTCGTCGATGTCGATCATCGCGACGCGGGCGCCGTTCGCGGCATACTCGCGGGCGACGGCCTCGCCGATGCCCGAGGCTGCGCCGGTGATCAGCGCGACCTTGCCGACGAGGGCGTCGCCTGGGCGGGGCAGGTAGTCGGGTTCCATGTCATTGTTCCTCTCGTGGGGGGGTGGTCAGCCGCGCGCGGCGGCGTGTTCTTCGAGCCCGAGCTCTGCGGGCGTGACTGCACCGACCATCAGCGACACGGTGTCGCTCATCTTCACTTCTCGCGTGTCGACGATGGCCAGTCGGCGTCCGAGCCGCTGGATGTGGATGCGATCGGCGATCTCGAAGATCTGCGGCATGTTGTGGCTGATCAGGATCACCGGGATCCCGCGGGCGCTGATCTCTTTGATCAGCGTCTCCACGCGGGCGGACTCCTTCACGCCCAGAGCGGCGGTCGGCTCGTCGAGGATGACGACCTTGGAGCCGAATGCGGCAGCGCGGGCGATCGCGACACCCTGACGCTGCCCTCCGGAGAGGGTCTCGACCGGTTGCGTGATGTCCTGCAGAGTCTGAAGTCCGAGGTGCGACATCGCGTCGAGAGCCTCCGCACGCATCCGCTTCTTGTCCAGCATCCGCAGGACCGAACCGGCGAAGCCCGGCCGGCGCAGTTCGCGCCCGAGGAACACATTGCTGGCGATGTCGAGGCCCGGCGAGACCGCGAGCGACTGGAACACGGTCTCGATGCCTCGTTCGCGCGCGTCGGTCGGAGAGTCCAGAACGACCTTCTTCCCACCGATGAAGATCTCCCCCTCATCTGGGTGGCTCGCGCCGGCCAGGCACTGGATGAGCGAGGACTTGCCCGCACCGTTGTCTCCGACCACGGCGAGGATCTCCCCTGCGCGGATCTCGAAGTCGGCATGGTCCAGAGCGACCACACGGCCGTATCTCTTGACGAGGCCCCTGGCCTCCATCACGAGCGGTTGCTGATTCGTAGACGTCATGATGTCACCGTCCGACCTTTCGAAGGCGCTGGTCGACCGCGACCGCGCCGATGATCAGGATGCCGATCGTGAACTCCTGCCAGAGATTGTCGAGACCGACGAGGGAGAGCCCGCTGGAGAACACGCCGACGATGAGAGCCCCCAACAGGGTGCCCATGATGCGGCCACGACCACCGAACAGGCTGGTTCCGCCGATCACCACCGCACTGATGGATGCGAGGTTGTACTCCACGCCGGCAGTCGGCGAGATCGAGCCGATCCGACCGATCAGCAGCCAAGCGGTGACGCCGATGATGAGTCCGGCCGTCACGTACACGGACATCAGGACCCGATTCACCGGGATGCCGGTCAGCCGCGCCGCTTCCACGTTGTCGCCCACGGCGTAGATGTGCGTCCCCCAAGCGGTGTTGCGCAGAATGTAGGCGAAGATCACGAACATCAGCACGGTGACCACCTGTCCATAGGTGAACGTGGCGCCGAACAGTTTGAAGCCCGTTCCCAACCAGGTGAACAGCGGGGGGACGTCGGCGTACGGGACGCTCTCGCCATCGGAGATGAACAGATTGAGCGCGTAGAAGATGCTGAGCGTGCCGAGCGTCGCGATGAACGGCGGGATGCGCAGTTTCGTGACGATGAAACCGTTCAGCGCTCCACAGGCCACCGCCACCAGCAGCCCGAGCAGCAGCGAGAGCCACACCGGCAGCCCGATGGCGACGGCGAAGCGGCCCATCGCGACCTGCGCGAGCAGCATGACCGCCGCGACCGACAGGTCGATCCCCGCGGTGAGGATGATCAGGGTCTGAGCGATGCCGAGCATTGCGATCACCTGCACCTGCTGCAGGATCAGCGAGAAGTTCTGGAGCGAGCCGAAGTTCGGCGCCGCGATCGAGAACGCGATGACGGCGATGATCAGCACTGCCGCCGGACCGATGAGTGGACGGGTGAGCATGCGCCGCTCCACCCACTGGATCGGCCCCAGGCGCTCCTGGTTGCCGATCTGCACCAGCCACGTCTTCGGCGAGCTCTCACTTGCGGTCGCCGAAGCTGTCTTGGCCTCCTGAGACATCATCGGAGTCAGCCCCAGCAGCTCTCGAGACCCCAGTCGACGTCCTCGGACTCGACGCCGGCCTGGGCCTGATCCGTGATCAGAGTCACGCCCGTGTTGGTGAAGTCGAGACCGGGGCTGTTCTCGGGAGTGGTTCCGTCCTCCAGCCAGGCACTGACCGCTTGCACAGCCTGCTCGGCCATCTTCAGGGGGAACTGCATCGACGTCGCATCGATCACACCGCCCTGGACGTTCTTCACGCCCGGGCAGCCTCCGTCGACCGAGACCACGGTGATCTGATCCTGCTTGCCGGCGGCGGTGATGGCCTGATAGGCGCCCGCTGCGGTCGGTTCGTTGATCGTGTAGACGAGGTTGATCGTCGGGTCCTTCTGGAGAAGCTTCTCCATGCCCTGGCGCCCGCCGGCCTCGTTGGCGTCAGTGACCTCGTGACCGACCAGACGCGGGTCCTTCTCGTCCCACATCTTGCCGTCGTCGGCGACGTCGATGCCGAAACCCTGCAGGAATCCCTGGTTGCGCTGGACGTCGACCGGAATCTGATCCGTGCTCAGGTCGAGCGTGGCGATCCGCGGAGCGGTGTCACCGAGCGCCTCTTTGGCCCACTCGCCGACGAGCACGCCGGCCTGCACGTTGTCGGTGGCGAAGGTCCCGTCCGCTGCGGTCGGATCCCCGAGCGGAGAGTCCAGGGCGATGACCATGATGCCGGCGTCACGCGCCTTCTTCAGCGCCGGGATGATGCCATCGCCGGCCGGGGTGACCAGGATCGCTTTGGCGCCGCGGGCGATGAAGTTCTCGATCGACTTGATCTGCGAATCGACGTCGCTCTGGCCCTCACCGGTAGCCGACTGCAGAGTGAATCCCTGCTCAGCCGCTTCGGCTTTGGCCCCCTCCGCCATCTTCACGTAGAAGGGGTTGTCCTGAGTCTTGATGATCAGTCCGACGAGCGGCTCCTCGCCCCCGGCGCTCTGCGATGAGCACGCAGCGAGTGAGGTGATCGAGATGGTTGCGACTGCGGCCATGGCAGCGAGCCGGCGGAATCGTGAGCGCATGGTTCCCTCTCCAATGAGGTTGTTCTCGGGTTTTTCATATCGTAACGGAAATTTCTTCGATTGCAATAGGGTCATAGAAAACTATTCCTTTCCTTCCGGCGCGTACGCGACGTCACAGCCAGTCGATGAGAACCTTGCCGACTGTTTCCCCGCGGTCGACGGCTCGGAAGGCATCCGCGATCCTCGCGGCCGGATACGGCGCCCCGAGCAGGCGTCGCAGGTCGGGCATGCGACGAACCGCACGGAAGATCGCCGGCACCTCGTGCCGCTTGAAGATCCAGGTGCCCAGCAGGCGCACCTCTTTACGGATCAGATCGACACCCGGGTCGAACTCCATCGAGTTGTTCGATCCGATCAACAGCACCGTGCCGTGCGCACGCGCCGCCTGCGTGGCTTGACGCTGCGCGTGCGGGTTCGCGGAGCACTCGATGACGACCTCTGCCCCCTCGCCCTCCGTGCGCTGCCGGATGGCCTCGACCGGATCGGTCTCGAGCGGATCGACCGCAGCCTCCGCTCCGAGTTCGACGGCGAACTCGCGTCGAGCGGCGATCGGATCCAGCACGATCACGCTGCATCCCGCGGCCACAGCCGCGATGACCACGCAGAGCCCCACCGCCCCGAGCCCGACGACGACCACACGGTCCCCTTCCTTGGCACCGCTCTTCCGGAGTCCCGCGAACGCCGTGCCGAAGTTGCACGCGATCAACGCCGCCATCGCATCATCGATGTCATCCGGGAGCGGGACCAGCGACGCATCCGGCGCGACGAGCCACTCCGCGTCCGCGCCGTGCCGATGGTTTCCCAGGGTCTGCCGCTCCGCGCAGAACATCGGCTCGCCCGCGACGCAGTGCTCGCACCGCTCGTCTCCGCTGTGGTGATAGACCAGCACTCGAGTGCCTTCCGGGATGCCGCCGTCGGCAGCCACCCGAACGACACCGACCGGCTCATGTCCCGGGATGACGCCGGCCCTGGCCCCCAACGCTTGAGGCGTCGATCGGTAGTGCGGCATGTCACTTCCACACACGGCGGATGTGGTGATCTGCACCAGCGCCTCACGAGGACCGGCTGCGGGAACCGTCACCTCCGCGAGGCGCACGGAGCGGTCGCCCTCGAGGAGCGCCGCCCTCATGTGCGTGGGGAGGGAGGTCATGCCGTGGGCCCGCGATAGCCACGGTGATCCGGGTTCGGAACAGCGGCCCATCCGTCGCCATCGACCACGATGTTGTGCTTCATCCCACCGGCATCCGCAATCACGCCGTAGTCCTGACCAGCATCCGCCGCGTAGCAGAACAGCGTCACGAACGGCTCGTCGCCGACGTTCACGCTGCGGTGGATCCAATGCCCGGGAACATTGACCGCTCTGCCCGGCGTCAGCTCGATCGCCGACGTCTGGCCGTCCAGGGTCTCCATCTGCATGACACCCCGACCGCTCATGCAGAAGTACAGCTCGGCCCGGTCGGACACAGCGTGGATATGTCCGCGCGTGACCGCGAACTCGTTGCCGATCCGGCCGGGCAGCAGCGTGCTGGTCCCGACGATCAGAGCGCCGGCGCCCTCCTGGTACCGATGGTCATCCACCCAGTAGACGAGCTCGTCCTCGCCACGCTCGGCGACAGCCGCGTTCCACGCGTCACCGTCGCGATAGACGCCCTGCATGTCACCGAGAAGCTTCTCGTAGTGCCGGCTGCGCCCTTCGATACCTCCTTCCCGCGCGATCTCGAGCAGAACAGGGGTGTCGACAATCGGGTCGATGTGCATATCTCCTCCTAGCTGGAATGAATCTAGATTACTTCTTTCTAAGCGTTCTCAACAGAAATTCTTTCGATCATTTGCGATGACCACGGCTCGTCCGGGGACGCGAAGAGGTCCCCCACCCGAAGGTGAGGGACCTCTTCGCCGGAGTGGTCAGATCACTCGTAGAGAACTGCGGCGATCTTGTCGTCCTCCATGTTCGTGGCGTCGTACCAGTACGAGCCGGTGTCGTAGAACTCCTCGACCGCGTCGCCGTTGGCGGCGTCGTACGCCGCCTGGACGACCTGTGCGCCGATGCCGATCGGGTCCTGCGTGATGGCGCCGGCCATCGTGCCGTCCTTGATGGCGTTGATCTGAGCAGCGCCCGAGTCGAAGCCGATGATCGTCAGCTTGCCCTTCTCGAGGCCCAGCTCGTTCGCGGCGTTCACGACGCCGATGGCGGAGCCCTCGTTGGTGCCGTAGATGCCCTTGAGGTTCGGGTGCGCGGCGATCATGGCCTTGGCGATGTCGGCGGACTTCAGGTGGTCGCCGTCACCGTACTGGATGTCGACGATCTTGATGTCGGGGTAGTCCGCCTCGATCTTCTCGACGAAGCCGTCACGGCGCTCGACGCCGGTGGAGTTGATCTGGGAGTGGCCGACGATCGCGACCTCACCCTCTCCGCCGATCAGCTCGGCCATGTGCTCCGCCGCCAGCGCGCCGGCGACCTTGCTGTCGGTCGCCGAGAGGCTGAGGCCCACGTCCCCGTTGCACGGTGCATCGAAGTACACGACGGGGATGTCCTTCGACTTCGCCTGGTCGAGCGGGGCGACGCACGCCTCGGGGTCGAGGGCGGCGTAGGCGATGGCATCCGGGTTCTTGTCGATCGCGGCCGTCAGCATCTCGAGCTGCTGGGCGATCTCCGTCTCGGCGGCGGGACCGTCGAAGGTGATCCGAACGCCCAGCTCTTCAGCCTTCTGCTCAGCGCCCTTCTTGACGGCCTGCCAGAACTGGTGCTGGAAGCCCTTCGAGACGAGGGCGATGTACATCTCTCCGTCGCCGCTGCCGGTGTCGGTTCCGCCACCTTCTTCGATGACATCCCCGCTGCCGGCACAGCCGGCCATGACGAGAGCGGATGCGGCCACCAGGGCCGCGAATGCGGTCTTCTTGCCGAATTTCATGGAAACTCCATTGTTCTGTGTTGAGTACTGCTCTGTGATGGGTGCCGGCCGAAGCCGACGGGTGGGCAGGGAGGAAAGGTCAGGTCCGCTGGCGGTTGCGCAGCGAGTCGAAGAACACGGCCAGCAGCACGACGACGCCGACCACGATGTTCTGCCACTCGGTCTGGATCGACATGATGCGCAGGCCGTTGACGAGCACGCTCATGATGAGCGCACCGACGACGGTGCCGAGGATGGAGCCGCGTCCACCCAGCAGCGAGGTACCGCCGATGATGACCGCCGCGATCGCCTGCAGCTCGTAGCCGGTGCCGATCTGCGGCTGTGCGGAGTCGAGACGCGAGGCGATGATGATGCCCGCGACTCCGGTGAAGGCGCCGGCGAACATGTAGATGAAGATCGTCCAGCGGCGGGTGTTCACACCCGACAGGCGCGTCGCCTCCTCATTCGAGCCGATGGCGAACGTGTAGCGGCCCAGCAGCGTCTTCGACAGCACGATGGCGGCGATGATCGCGAGGACGGCGGTGATGAGGACGGCGTTCGGGATGCCGGGGATGATCACACCGAGCGCGATCTTCTTGAAATCAGGGGCCGAGGTGGAGAAGTAGATCGGCGCGACGTTCGAGACGACGAGCGCGAGCCCACCGGCGATCATCATCATCGCGAGCGTCGCGATGAACGGCGGAAGCCGGAGGAAGGTGACGTTCAGACCGTTGACCAGTCCCATCAGCACACCTGTGGCGATGCCTCCGATGACGCCGACCCAGACGGGCAGGCCCCAGTTCGTGATGAACACACCGGTCATGACCGCGCACAGCGCCATTCCGGTTCCCAGCGACAGGTCGATGCCTCCGGTGATGATCACGAAGGTCGTCCCGAGCGCCAGGATCCCGATCACGGCCGTGGACAGCAGCACCGTCGCGATGTTGCTGGCGGTGAAGAAGTTCGGGCTCGCGATCGAGAAGAAGATCACCAGCACGATGAGCGTGCCGAACGCGAGGGACTGCTGGAGCTGACGCTTCAGGAACCCGGCGACGTCGCGCTTGTCGGTGTCCTCGTTGATGGCCTGCTGGATGACGGTCGTCGTCTCTCCGGACTGCTGTGGGGTGCTCATCAGTCTTCCTCCCCGTGGGCTGCGAGTTGCATGATCTTCTCCTGGCTGGCTTCCTCGTTGCGGAGGGTTCCGGTGATCCGGCCGTTCGCGAACACCGCGATGCGGTTGGCGACGCGCAGGATCTCTGGAAGCTCCGACGAGATGACGATTATGGACTTTCCGGCGTCTGCGAGCTGCTGCATGAGCCGGTAGATCTCCTCCTTCGCTCCGACGTCGATCCCTCGCGTGGGCTCGTCGAAGATGAGGATGTCGCAGTCGCGCATCAGCCAGCGGGCGATGACGACCTTCTGCTGGTTTCCTCCGGAGAGGAGCTTGACGATCTGGTTGACCGACGGCGTCTTGACCCGCAGCTGCTGCACGTACTGCTTGGTCTGGTTCTTCGCCTTGCTGTCACCCATCCAGCCGAGGGCGCCGGCGTAGTTGCCGAGCGACGCCAGCACCGTGTTGAAGGTGACGTCCTGCTCGAGCATGAGCCCGAGCTGCTTGCGGTCCTCGGAGAGGTACCCGACGCCTCGGCGCACGGCATCCTCGGGTTTGCTGATCCGGGCGTCGCGACCGTTGATCGCGATCGTGCCCGCGCTGCGCGGGTCGGCCCCGATGACGGCGCGAGCGGTCTCGGTGCGGCCGGCGCCCATGAGGCCGGCGAATCCGAGGATCTCCCCACGGTGCAGCTGGAAGGAGACATCCTTCAGCAGCGCCCTGGTGGACAGCCCCGCGACGTCGAGCACGACAGGGGCGCTGTCATGATCGCGGGCCTCAGGGCGGGTGCCCTCGTCGATCACACGGCCGACCATCATCTCGATGATCTTGGGGATGCTGATCTCGCTCTTCTCGAGTGATCCGATGTATTGCCCATCACGCAGCACGCTGACCCGATCGGCGAGGCGGCGGAGCTCGTCCATGCGGTGCGAGATGTAGACGATGCCCGTGCCGGCTGCCTTGAGCTGCTCGATCAGCGTGAAGAGGGTCTCGACCTCGCTATCGGTGAGGGCGGAAGTCGGCTCATCCATGATGAGCACCTTGGCGTTGAACGACAGCGCCTTGGCGATCTCGACCATCTGCTGCTCGGCGACGGTGAGCTCGCCGACCTTGCGGCGCGGATCGAGGCGGATGTTCAGCCGGCCCAGCAGCTCGGCCGTCTGCTTGTTGAGGCGACGTTCGGAAAGCAGCATCGCCGACGTGGGCTCGCGGCCGATGAAGATGTTCTGAGCGACTGTCAGATCGGGCATCAGGTTGAGCTCCTGATGGATGATCGTGATGCCGAGCTGCTGAGCCTGAAGCGGGCTGGTGAGCTCGACCTCCTGGCCTTCGAAGGTGATCGTCCCCTCGTCGCGCGTATAGATCCCGGAGAGGATCTTCATGAGAGTCGACTTGCCGGCGCCGTTCTCGCCGACGAGGACGAGCACCTCTCCTGCGCGCACCTCGAGATGCACATCCTGGAGTGCCTGCACCCCGGGGAACCCCTTGCTGATGCCTTCCACCCGGAGGATGGGATCGCTCATGTGCTCACCTGCTTCCTTGGAGGTCATGCCTTCGGACTCCCGCTTGGAATCCATTTCAAACATCGGATCAATTGTGCCGGGCCGCGAGACCCTGCGCAAGTTGTATCTAAATGTACGCAACTGCGCGCGGTCGTGCTACACCTGTAATAACAACCTGATCACGGATGCGCTCGAATTGCGCACAGAAAGGGACAAGATGCTCATCGGCGCGCATGGATTGGTCTTCACCGGAACCTTCGACGAGGCGGGGCTGCGGCGCTCCATCGAGGGCACGGGGAAGGCAGGCTTCGACCTCATCGAGATCCCCCTGATGGATGCCGAGGGCTTCGATTCCGCGCTCGCCGAGCGGATGCTGCGCGACAACGGTCTCGCCGTGACGGCTTCGCTCGGACTCACCCCCTCGACTGATCTCACCAGCGACGATCCCACTGCCGTCGCCGCGGGCGTCTCGACGCTGGAACGGTGCATCGACCACGTCGCGACGATGGGCGGCGACGTGCTGTGCGGCGTGATCTACTCGGCGATGGGCAAGTACATGGCACCGGCGTCCGAGCGCGGTGTCGCGAACAGTCAGGCAGCGATCAGCGAGCTCGCGACGTACGCGGCTGAACGCGGCATCCGTCTTTCCCTCGAAGTGGTGAACCGCTACGAGTCGAACGTCTTCAACACCGGGCGCGGCGCACTGCGCTACCTGGATGGCGTCGCCGGCGAGGTGAGCGTGCACCTGGACAGCTACCACATGAACATCGAGGAGTCGGACTTCTTCCAGCCGGTGCACGACGTCGCCGCGGCCGGAAAGCTCGGCTACGTGCACATCGGCGACAGCCACCGCGGATACCTCGGAACGGGCACCGTCGACTTCGCGACGTTCTTCCGCGCGCTGCACGACGTCGCCTACGACGGACCGGTCGTCTTCGAGTCGTTCTCGTCGGCCGTGGTGAGCGCCGAGCTCAGCAACACCCTCGGCATCTGGCGCAATCTCTGGCAGGACTCCGACGACCTCGCCGCGCACGCGAACCGCTACATCCGAGACGCGCTTCACGCGGTCGGGACGATCGACCTGCACTAGGCGCTCGTTACGCCGACGCATGCCCGACGACGCCCTTGCGGAGCAGCGCATTGCCGTATTTGCGGGTCTCGCCGGTGCGCACCATGACGTACGCGGGCTTGGCCGCCTCGTAGTAGTCGAAGCGCTCCACGAACCGTGTGGTCTCGACCGTGGTGCCCGCGGCGTCCATCAACTCGCGCTGCACGTCGAGCACATCGCCATCGGCGGATTCCATGAGGTCGAGTCCCGGGGCGTCGTCGAGCGGGATGACGGTGCGGATCGCCGCGAGCACCTCGGGCGTCGTCGTGCCGGGCAGGTCGATCGTGCGCTCCCCCAGCGCCCAGGCCGGGAAATGCGCGTCGGCGATGACGACGGCGTCCGAGTGGCCCATGCGGTCGAGATGCAGCAGCAGCTCACCGGTCAGCAGCGGGTTGATTCCTTCGAGCATGGCGCCTCCTCAGGCGGTCGGTCACGCGGGGATGAGCCCGTCGGCGGCGAGCTCGGACCAGAAGTCCGACGGGATCGGCACCGCGGCGAGTTCGGCGTTCTGCTGCACCTGTTCCGGCCGCGAGCTTCCCACGACGACCGATCGAACGACAGACGAGCGCAGTGGGAACTGGATCGCCGCAGCCGGCAGCGGCACATCGTGCGCACGACAGACGGCGACGATGCGCTGCAGCCGATCCCAGATCTCGTCCGGGACGCCGCCGTATTCGTACCGGCTGTCGCGGCTCGGCTCGGCCTTGGCGAGCAGGCCGGAGTTGAAAACGGATGCCGCGACCACCCCGGTCCCCCGGTCGTGACAGGCCGGCAGGACATCGGCGGCCGCCGGCTGCTCGAGCAGCGTGTAGCGGCCGGCGATCATGATCGTGTCGAGGTCGGCCTCGCGTACAGCGCGCGCAAGCGCCGCGCTGACCATCGACCCGAGGCCTACCGAGCCGACGGCCCCTTCGCCACGCAGCGCCTCCAGCGCGGGGAACGCCTCGGCGAGCGCGAGGTCGAGATCATGCCGTTCCGGGTCGTGCAGGTACACGAGGTCGATCCGGTCGAGGCCCAGCCGCTCACGGGACTCGTCGATGGATGCTCGGATGCCGGCATCTGAGAAGTCCCACACCCGCTGCAGGTCGTCCGGCACGAAGAAGTCGTGGTTGGTGTCGAGGCCACCGGCGTACGCGGGGTTCGGGCGCAGCAGCCGCCCCGCCTTCGTGGAGAGCACGAACTCGTCGCGCGGCTTCGTCTGCAGGAACGCGCCCAGGCGCCGCTCCGACAGGCCGAGTCCGTAGTGCGGTGCGGTGTCGTAATAGCGGATGCCGCTCTCCCACGCGGCATCCAGAACGGCCCACGCCTCATCGTCCGTGAGCGCGCGGAAGAGGTTCCCGACGTTGGCCGCGCCGTATCCGAGCGCCGGAATCTCCAGTTCAGTCCGTGACATGCGCGCCCTTCCAGGCGTACTTCGCGATGCTCGCCGCCTTCATCTCCATGCTCGCACCCGGCTCGGTCGGAGCCATGTACGAGCCGCCCTGGATGTCGGTCGGCACGACGAAGTGCTCGTGCAGGTGGTCGACGTACTCGATCAGACGCCCCTCTCGCGACCCGCTGACCGCGATGAAGTCGAACATCGACAGGTGCTGGACGGCTTCGCACAGGCCGACGCCGCCGGCGTGCGGACAGACCGGCACCCCGAACTTCGCGGCGAGCAGCAGGTTCGCGATGTTCTCGTTCACGCCGGCGACGCGCACGGCATCGATCTGCATGACCTCGATGGCGTTCGCCTGCAGCAGCTGCTTGAAGATCATGCGGTTCTGCGCGTGCTCGCCGGTGGCGACGCGGATGGGTGCCACCCCGCGAGCGATCTCGGCATGACCGAGGATGTCGTCCGGGCTCGTCGGCTCCTCGATCCACGCGGGATTGAACTCGGCGAGCGCGTTCACCCACTCGATCGCCTCCGACACCTCCCAGCGCTGATTGGCGTCGATGGCGATCGGGAAGTCGGGCCCGACGACCTCGCGCGCCTTGCGGAAGCGGCGGATGTCGTCGTCGAGGTCGGCGCCGACCTTGAGCTTGATCTGGGTGAAGCCGTCGGCGAGCGCCTCGCGGGCGAGACGCTCGAGCTTCTCGTCGGAGTAGCCGAGCCAGCCGGGGCTGGTCGTGTACCCCGGGTACCCGGTCGCGAGCAGCTCGGCTTCTCGTTCCTCGCGACCGGCGACGCCGGCGCGGAGGATCTCGAGCGCGTCCTCGCGGGTGAGCGCATTGGTCAGGTACCGGAAGTCGACCAGGTCGACGATCTCCTCCGGTGTCATGCTAGAAAGCAGCTGCCAGAGCGGGAGCCCCGCGCGCTTGGCCTTGATGTCCCACAGCGCGTTGATCACGGCGCCGATGGCCATGTGCATGACGCCCTTCTCCGGACCCAGCCACCGCAGCTGCGAGTCGCCGATGATGTCGCGGAACGTGCCGCCCATGTCGTCGAGCAGCGGCTCGAGCTCGCGACCCACGAGATGACCTGCGAGCGCGTCGATCGCCGCGACCTGCACGTCGTTGCCGCGGCCGATCGTGAACACGAACGAGTGCCCGGCGATGTCGTCCGAGGCGTCAGTGCGGATCACGACGTACGCCGCAGAGTAGTCGGGGTCGGGGTTCATCGCGTCGGAGCCGTCCAGGCTCAGCGACGTGGGGAAGCGGATGTCGGTGGTCTCGAGTGCGACGATGCGGCTCACGGGAGTCCTCTCTAGGGGCCGGACCTCTGCGCAGCACGAATCTGCACGGATCCCTTGGAGTGTAAACATCGGATGTCTATACTGTCAATCAGACGTGTCGCCTCCGTGCGGCTCCCCTGCCGCTCAACGGCGGCTCCCCAACGAGGTAGGAGAACCATGAAGTTCGCGCGGCTTGGCGCCCCTGGATCCGAGATTCCCGTCGTCTTAGACGGAGATCGTCACCTCGACCTCCGGCCCCTGACATCCGATGTAAACGGGGACTTCCTCGCCGGCGACTTCCACGCTCGCGTGGCTTCCGCGCTGGCATCCGGTGAGCTCGCCGAGGTCGATGGCGCCGCTCGAATGCGCATCGGTGCCCCGATCGCGCGCCCCAGCGCCGTCATCTGCATCGGCATGAACTACGCCGCTCACGCCGCAGAATCCGGCGCAGAGCCGCCGAAGATCCCGATCATCTTCTTGAAGACGCCCAACACCGTCGTCGGCCCCAACGACACCGTGACCATCCCCCGCGGCAGCGAGAAGACCGATTGGGAGGTCGAGCTCGGCATCGTGATCGGCGCCAGGGCCGCGTACCTCGATTCGCCCGAGGAGGCGGACGCGCACATCGCCGGCTACGTGGTCGCGAACGATGTGTCCGAGCGCGCGTTCCAGATGGACGTGTCCGGCGGCCAATGGTCGAAGGGCAAGATCGCGGCCGGCTTCAACCCGACCGGCCCCTGGCTCGTCACCCCCGATGAGGTCGACGTCGACGACCTCGGCCTGCGCAGCTTCGTGAACGGCGAGCCCCGGCAGGACTCGAACACGTCGGACATGATCTTCGACGTGCGCACGATCGTGCACCACCTCTCGCAGTACGTGACGCTCGAGCCGGGCGACCTCATCCTCACCGGCACCCCGCAGGGCGTCGCCCTCTCAGGCAAGTACCCCTATTTGGCCGACGGCGACATCGTCGACATCGAGATCGACGGGCTCGGTCACCAGCGCCAGAAGTTCGTCGCCTGGGAGGAGAGCAAGTGAGCGCTCAGGGGCAGTTGGAAGGACTCGTCGCGATCGTCACGGGCGGGGCATCCGGCATCGGCGCGGCGATCGCGGAGCGCCTGCACGCCGACGGCGCGCAGATCGCCGTGCTCGACCGCGACACCGCGGGAGCGGACGCCCGCTTCGCCGCATTCACCGCTGATGTGTCCGATCGCGCGAGCGTGGATGCTGCGGTCACAGCCGTCGCGGAGCACTTCGGCCGCATCGACATCGTGATCAACAACGCGGGCATCGGGGCGGTCGGCGACATCAGTGCGAACGGCGACGACGAGTGGGCGCGCGTCCTCTCGATCAACGTCACGGGCATCGCCCGCGTCACCGCGGCCGCCCTGCCGTGGTTGCGGCAGTCGCCCGCCGCTGCGGTGTGCAACACGGCATCCATCGCCTCGTCGACCGGACTCCCCCAGCGCGCTCTGTACAGCGCGTCGAAGGGAGCCGTCTCGGCTCTCACCCGCGCGATGGCCGCGGACCACCTGCGCGAGGGCATCCGCGTGAACGCCGTGAATCCCGGTACTGCCGACACCCCGTGGGTGGGACGCCTGCTCGATCAAGCGGCCGACCCCGGGGCAGAGCGGGCAGCGCTGGAGGCCCGCCAGCCGCACGGGCGCCTGGTCAGTCCGGACGAGGTCGCCGCCGCGGTCGCATACCTGGTGAGCCCGGCTGCCGGGTCGACGACGGGAACGTTCATCGAGGTCGACGGCGGCATGGCGCAGCTGCGCCTGCGCGCCGAGTGAACGCGGCGTCGGCCGGCGGCCGGTAGCCGCGGCTCAGCGGATGCCGTAGAAGCGCATCGTGTTCGACCAGAAGAGCTTCTCGGCATCCAGGCCGCGATCCTGCGCCCAATCGGCGACGGTGTGGCACCAGTCGTCACGGTTGCCGGGGAAATAGTATGCACTGTCCTGGCCGGTGACGTCGACCGAGGACACCGGCCAGTCGCTGCCCCACATCAATCGATCCTCGCCGAATGCCTCGGCTGCGACATCGAGGTACGGCTCCATCTGCCCCTCGTCGATGCGCCCTCCGGACTCGGCCGGGAGTCCGGAGAGCTTCACGAGCGCCTGCGGGTGGGCGGCCAGCTCGCGCAGGGCGTCGATCCATTCGGCACTCGGCGGCAGCGGCGACTCCACGGTGCCGATCGCCGGCTTGCCGAGATGGTCGAGCACGATCCGCAGCCCAGGGACGGCTTCGGCCAGAGCGATGACGTCGGGAATCTGATGATGCCGCACGCAGGCATCAAAGGTGAGGCCTCGTGCGGCCAGTTCTCGGGCGCCGTCGATGAAGGCGCGGCTGCGTGCGAAGCCGTCTTTCTCGTCCTGCAGCAGGTGGCGGACCCCGACGACGAGCTCGAACTCGGCGAGCGCGTCCAGATGCTTCTCGAGCTTGCGACCGCGATCCAGGCGAGCACCGGCGACGATGCCGACGACACCCGTCGCGCGCGCGATCGACTCGACCCAGCGCACTTCGTCGATCGCGTGCTTGTCGATCGGGTCGGCCTGCACGAACACCGCGACCTGGGTCTCCACGTCCTCGATCGGGTCCTCACGAAGCTCGGCTTCCGCGAACGGCGCGTCGAGGTCGCCCTCGAGCCAGCGGTAGGTGAGGATGTCCGGGTTCCACAGGTGCAGGTGAGCATCGACAACACGCATGCGACTATGATCACACAGCCGCCGGCAGACATCCGATCAATCGCTAGGATGACGAGCATGGCAGTCACCGATGAGGCGATCGAGAAGATCAAGGCGATGATCGTGTCCGGCGAGCTCTCGCCGGGCGACCGACTGCCGCCCGAGAAGGAGCTCGCCGAGCGGCTCGGACTCTCGCGCAACTCGATGCGTGAGGCGGTCAAGGCTCTCGAAGTGATCCGAGTCCTCGACGTGCGGCGCGGAGACGGCACCTACGTGACGAGCCTCGAGCCGCACCTGCTGCTGGAGGCGATCTCGTTCGTCGCAGACATGCATGACGACAACTCTCTGCTGGAGATCTTCGCCGTCCGGCGGATGCTGGAATCCCAGGCCACCGGCCTCGCAGCGACCCTCGGCACCGAGGATGCCGTCGCCGCTCTGCTGGCGGAGCTGGACTCGACGGGCGCCGAGGTCAGCGTCGACGATCTGGTCGCCCATGACATCCGCTTCCACCGCGAGATCGTCCGCATGGCGGGCAACACGTACCTCGCGAGTCTCATCGAGAGCCTCAGCGGACAGACGGTGCGCGCCCGCGTGTGGCGCGGACTCACCGAACAGGGTGCAGTGGAGCGGACCCTGTCCGAGCACCGGGCCATCGCCGAGGCGATCGCTCAGCACGATCCGAACCTGGCGACGTCGCTCGCGACAGCGCACATCGCCGGCGTCGAGCGGTGGCTGCGCCAGGCCGCCACCGTCTGACCCGCGCCCCGGGACGCGGGCGCGCGGCTACGCGCCGATGCGGCCCATCGCCGCCTCGAACTCCGCCGCCGAGCTGTCGCTGACGTCGTGCTGCAGCAGCTCGTCGAGCACGCCCGGTGCCGCGGTGAAGTACGGAATGCCTGCCAGACGCAGCGCGACGATGTCGTCCGCTGAGCGCAGGCTCGCCGCCAGCACGTTCGTTTCACTGCCGGCGCAGACCGCCTGCATCCGCGCGATGAGCGCATCGCCGTCGACGCCGGCATCCCGAAGCCGACCGAGGTACGGTGCGATGTACCGCGCCCCGATGCTCGAGGCGGCGAGCGCCTGGCCGACCGAGTACACCGCAGTCACGAGCACGCTCGCGCCATCGGAGACGAGGGCGGATGCCGCGGCGAACCCCTCAGCGGTGGCGGGGACCTTCACCGCCACCCGATCGCCGAGCGCACGGATGGTGTCGGCGTTGCGCAGCAGTTCGAGCCGGGATGCACCCCAGGTCTGGAAGAAGATCTCCTGCGCCCCCTCGGACTCCCACCGGGCGTAGAGGTCGGGGATGTCGGCGACCGTCCGCCCACCTCGCTCGAGGATCGTCGGGTTGGTCGTCACGCCGTGCACGACACCGGCGCCGAGGAGTGCAGAGACCCGGTCCACGTCGGCGCTGTCGACGTACAGACGCGGGGCGATGTCGACGGCAGACATGGGGCTCCTCGATACGGCAGGCGGCAACCTGTCGTTACAGGTTCGGATTCGGCTAATGTAATGACAGGAATCGCCGGTGTCAAAGCCGGAGCCATCACCCAGACGCGTGCCGTCGATGAAGATCAGGAGCGCCATGCCCACCTCCCCCCGTGAAGGACGCACCGGCGTCGTCATCGTCGGAAGCGTCACGGCGGACGTGACGACGTTCTCGCAGCGTCTTCCCGCCAGGGGCGAGACGATCCTCGGCGACCAGTTCACCCTGTTCCTCGGTGGCAAGGGCGCCAATCAGGCGGTCGCCGCCGGACGCGCCGGTGCGACGACGAGCTTCGTCGGATGCGTGGGCGACGACCTGTTCCACGACCTCATCGTCGACGGTCTCACCGATGCCGGGGTCGATCTCACTCACCTGCGCACCGTCCCCGGCCCCACCGGCATCGCACACATCCGCGTGGATGCCTCGGCCCAGAACGACATCGTCATGGTGCCGCTGGCGAACGCCGAGCTGAACACGGCGCAGATCGACGCGGCGCTCGACGACCTGGCCGCGACGACGTCCGTCCTGCTGACGCAGCTCGAGACTCCGTCCGCGCTGACCGCGCACATCACGACCCGCGGCCGCGAGCACGGAATGACCGTCATCCTCGATCCGGCACCAGCGGCTCCGCTGCCGGACGAGGTGTGGGGCAGCATCGACATCGTCACCCCGAACGAGACCGAGGCGTCGGTGCTCAGCGGCATAGAGGTGACCGATGCCGCGACCGCCGAGCAGGCGGGGCGCTGGTTCCTCGATCAGGGCGTCGGCGCCGCCGTGATCACCCTGGCCGCTCAGGGCTCCTGCGTGGTCACGCCGGAGGGCACCACGATCGTGCCTCCACTGCGCGTGGAGGCCGTCGACACCACCGCGGCCGGCGACGCCTACGCCGGTTACCTCGGCGCCGCCCTCGCGAACGGCGCCACCCTCACGGATGCCGTTCGACTCGCCACCGCCGCCGGCGCACTCACCGTCACCAAGCACGGCGCGTCGCCGAGCCTCCCGGTGCGCAGCGATGTCGACGCCTTCCTCACTCTCCAGAACGACAGCGCGTCGCGCGCATCCTGAGCAGGAGTCACCATGCGAAAGACCTCGACGACGATCAACCCCGCACTCTCGCGCGTGATCAGCGAGACCGGCCATACCGACCTCATCGTCGTCACCGACGCAGGTCTCCCCATCCCACCGGGGTCCGAGCGGATCGACCTGGCGTACCGCCCCGGCGCACCGGCCTTCTTCGACGTGCTCGACACCGTGCTCGCCGAAATGGTCGTCGAGGGCGCGACGGTCTCGGCCGAGGTGGCCGACCACAGCCCTGAGGTGCTCGCACAGCTGCGCGAGCGCCTCCCCGGCATCGCCGTCGAGCTCGTCCCGCACGTGGAGTTCAAGAAGCGCACGCACGACGCCCGCGCGTTCGTCCGCTCCGGCGAGTTCACGCCGTACGCGAATGTGATCCTGCACGCAGGGGTGGCGTACTGATGGCCACCAGCGTTGTCACCGGAACCGTCATCGGCACAGACGCGATCGACCGGCACTCGGCTGCCCCCATGTACGACCAGCTGCGCCAGCTCATCATCGACGGCATCGAGCGCGACGGGCTGCAACCGGGCGACCCGCTCCCCGGCGAGCACCGGCTCTGCGAGCGCTACGGCATCTCCCGCACCGTGGTCCGGCAGGCGCTCGCGCAGCTCGAGCACGAGGGCATGGTCGAACGGGTCAAGGGAAAGGGCACGTTCGTGTCGCGGCCTCGCACGAGCGAGTCCCTGGTGCACACGCTGATCGGTCTCTACGACGACGTCGAACAGCGCGGCGGTCATGTGCACAGCGACATCCTCCGGCATGAGCCCGAGGAGGCCGACCCCGAAGTGGCGGCGGCTCTCGAGATACCCGTCGGTTCGCCGGTCATCGCGCTCGAGCGCCTGCGCCACGTCGACGGCGAACCGTGGTCGCTGTCGACGACTTGGATGCCCGAGCAGGTCGGGGCCCTGACCCTCGGCGTCGACCTGTCCGAAGCATCCCTCTACCGGCTGCTCGCAGAGCACGGCATCCAGGCGACCGACGGTGTCCGCTCCGCCGAGGCGACCGTCGCGACGCACGACAACGCCCAGCATCTCGGGATCAGCGCCGGATCGGCGCTGCTGCGGCTGCGCAGCATCAGCCGCGATGCATCCGGCACACCGATCGAGTACTTCATCGCGCTGCACCGCGGCGACAGGTCGCGGTTCGAGTTCCAGTTGCGCCGCGACCAGTCGCAGGCGTCGTTGCTGCATGTCGATGACGCCGGTGGCGCATCGAGGGCGGGTACAGTCTCTGTCTGAGGCGTCATCACGTCTCAGAGAGGACGATGATGGTCGCAGGCGCCACTTCTGACCAGACGCCCGGAGACGAGCGCAAGCCCGACACGGGTTCCACGCCTCCGCTCGCGGACCTGACCAGCCGCCCTGTGCCCGTCCCCGGTCCTCTCACCAAGCCCTCACCGGTGGTGCGACCGCCGCGTCGGCGCGCACGCTGGCTGGTGCCCGCGATCGTCGTCGCGGTCCTCGCTGCTGTCGCCGTCGGCATCGTCCTCTGGCAGGCGGCCCAACCAGGCCTCGCATGACCTCCTGGACCAGCGCCGCGATCGCCCTGCTGGAGGCCGACGCCAACCGCAGCGCGGACACGCACCTGCATGTCTTCCCCCTGCCGGCGGAGTGGGGCATCGACCTGTACCTGAAGGACGAGTCGGTGCATCCGACCGGCTCGCTCAAGCACCGCCTCGCCCGCTCTCTCGTCCTGTACGGCCTGGTCAACGGCCGCATCCGGGAGAACACGACGCTCGTCGAGGCATCCAGCGGGTCGACGGCCGTGTCGGAGGCGTACTTCGCCAGGATGCTGGGACTCGACTTCATCACGGTCGTACCGCGATCGACGAGCCCCGAGAAGATCGAGCTCATCGAGTTCTACGGCGGCCGATGCCACTACGTCGACAGCGGCCCGGAGATGTACGGCGAAGCCGAGCGCCTCGCCGCTGAGTGCGGCGGACACTACCTCGACCAGTTCACCTACGCCGAGCGCGCGACAGACTGGCGCGGCAACAACAACATCGCCGAGAGCGTGTTCAGCCAGCTCAGTCAGGAGCGGCATCCGATCCCGGAGTGGATCGTCGTGGGTGCGGGAACCGGCGGCACGAGCGCGACGTTCGGCCGATATGTGCGCTATCGGCAGCACCCGACCCGCGTCGCCGTAGTCGACCCAGAGGGGTCGGCGTTCTACGGCGGGTGGAGCACCGGGGCCGCTGATCACACGACCGGCACTCCGAGCCGCATCGAGGGCATCGGCCGGCCACGCGTCGAGCCGTCGTTCGTGCCGAGCGTGATCGACGAGATGCTGCAGATCCCGGATGCCGCGTCCGTCGCGGCCATCCGGCTGCTGAAGGAGCGCACGCTGCACTGGGCCGGCGGATCGACCGGCACGAATCTCGTCGGAGCGTTCCAGCTGATCGCGCGCATGCTGGCTTCCGGTCGAACGGGCAGCGTCGTGACGCTGATCTGCGATGGAGGCGCTCGCTACGCCGGAACGTACTACTCCGACGACTGGGTCGCTTCCCAGGGTTGGGACCTCGGCCCGCACCGCGCCCGCCTCGACCACTTCCTGGCCACGGGCGTCTGGCAGGCCTGACCTCCGGGTGGCTACGCTGGCCGCATGACCACTCTGATCCTCACTGTCGCCGGATCCGACCGCCCTGGCCTCGTCGCGGCCGTCGCCGACATCGTCGACGCGCACGGCGGCAACTGGGAGAGCAGTCAGCTCGCCGAGCTCGCCGGCGTCTTCGCCGGTGTGATCCAGGTGTCGGTGGCGCCCGATCGCGAGGCGGAGCTGCAGTATTCGCTCCGCGCTCTCGACGGGACGCTGGCGGTCACCGTGCACACCGGGGCGGATGCCTCCACTGCAGCCGAGCAGCCCATCACCCTGCAGGTGCTCGGCAACGACCGTCCCGGCATCGTGCGCGAGGTCTCCGCCGTGCTCCGTGCGCATGAGCTCAGCATCCAGGACATGACGACCGAGACACGGGATGCCGCCATGGCCGGTGGCCGCCTGTTCGAGGCATCCGTGGCGGCGACGGTACCGGCATCCGCCGATCTCACGGCCCTGCGCGCCGACCTGGAGCGGCTCACGGCCGAGCTCCAGGTCGACATCACGCTCGACTGAGCGCTGCCGCGCCGCCGCCGAGACCCCGTCTTCCCACCGAGACCCCGTCTTCTGGACGCCAGTACGACGGGGTGTCGACGATAAGACGGGGGCTCGGCAGGGCCGAGGGCGGAGCATCAGACCAGGCGCGACTTCGGCGAGACCGAGTAGGTGTCCTCGGCGTCGCTGTTGACCGTGTCGCCGAGCGCCTCGTCGATCGCAGCCATGGTGTCCGCGTCGAGGGTCACGCCGGATGCCTTGATCGTGTCGGCGAGCTGCTCGGGACGGGATGCTCCGACCAGCGCAGCCGCGACGTTCTTGTTCTGCAGCACCCACGCGATCGCGAGCTGCGGCATCGTGAGGCCGGCCTGCTCGGCGATCGGCTTCAGCCGCTGCACGGCCGTGAGGATGTCGTCCTGCAGGAGGCGCTTGATGAAGTCCGCGCCGCTGTGCGGGTCGGTCGCGCGCGAGCCCTCTGGCACCGGCTGCCCGGGCAGGTACTTGCCGCTGAGGACGCCCTGCGCCATCGGCGACCAGACGATCTGCGAGATGCCGAGCTCTTCGGATGCCGGCACGACCTTGCCCTCGATGACGCGGTGCAGCATCGAGTACTGCGGCTGGTTCGAGATGAGCTGCACGCCCAGCTGCTTGGCGAGGGCGTGGCCTTCGCGCAGCTGTTCCGCGGTCCACTCGCTGACGCCGATGTAGAGCGCCTTGCCCTGACGGACGACGTCGGCGAACGCCTGGAACGTCTCCTCCAGCGGCGTCTCGTAGTCGAACCGGTGCGCCTGGTACAGGTCGACGTAGTCGGTGCCGAGACGCTTCAGCGAACCATTGATCGACTCGAGGATGTGCTTGCGCGACAGGCCGGTGTCGTTCGGTCCCTTCGGTCCGGTCGGGAAGTAGACCTTCGTGAAGATCTCGAGACCCTCGCGCCGCTGCCCTTCGAGCGCCTTGCCGAGGATGACCTCGGCCGCCGTGTTGGCGTAAGTGTCAGCCGTGTCGAACGTGGTGATTCCGGCGTCGAGCGCGGCGTGCACGGTCTTCACCGCGGCGTCGTCTTCGACTTGAGAAGCGTGGGTCACCCAGTTGCCGTAGGTGATCTCCGAGACCTTGAGGCCGCTGTTTCCGAGGTAGCGATAGTTGACCATGCATCTACGCTAGGGCCTTCAGACGACCGCGGGCGCGGATCGCAGGCGCATCGGCACCACGATCGCGATGGCGATGACTGCGACGGCTGCGAGAGCGCTGATCGCATAGAGCGGAAGGTGCCACGGCGAATGGCTCCCGCCGGAGATCAGGTACGTGTCCGCTAGCGACATTCCCGGTCCGAACGAGGCGATGAAGTACGCCGGAGCCCCGGAGACGAGCAGGCCGAGTTGAGCCGATATCGCCACGACGGGTGGAGATTTCGAAGCGATGCAGACCCACGCCACGGCCACGGCGAGTACGACGCCGAGCCCCAGGATTGCGAACACCCACCCGATGCTGAACATCTGACCGGCATCCGACATGGTCGCGTAGATCTCGACGAGGCCAGTGCCAGGAACCGCCGCGAGCGGGTTGATGACCAGGATGTGCACGGCGGCCCACGTCGCGTACAGCGTCACGGCGAGCACGCCGACGATCGACGCTGCTACGGCAGTGCGGGTCCGAGTGGTCATGCGGCGATCGTAGGAGCGATCGCTGGGAGATCGCCGGTCGCCGGCCGCTAGACCGAAACGGATTCGCGCAGGTCGGCGCGCGTGATCGGCTGCGTTGGAGTGCCGTTGGCCGAGAGGTCGTCTTCGAGTGCGGTGTCGGATGCCGCGGCATCCGCCGTCGTCACGATCGACGCTCTGTCACGGAATCCCTCAGCGGTGACCCGATCGAGATCCACCTGCTTGCGGATCGCGTGCGCCTTCTCGTACAGCGACGGGTCGCCGTAGCTGGTGAGCACCTTCACGATGACGGGCAGCAGCTCGATCATGAAGAACAGCGCAGCGATCAGCCAGTGGGCCCACCAGATGGTCGGCTCCTTCTCGGCGAGACGGTTCAGGCCGCTGATCTGACTGAGCAGGCCGACCGCTCCGGCGTTGCCCTGCGCGACGGAGTCCGCGCGCGCGTTGTAGGCGGCGAGCGCCTGCTGGTAGGAGTCGCGTGCCGCCGGCAGCTGGTCGTTCGCCTGCTGACGGTTCGCAGCCTCGGACGATGCGGTGTTCTCCTTCGCCGCCCCCTCGGCCGTCGCCAGATCGTCGTTCGCGGTGCGCAGCTGGCCCGCGAGACCGTCATAGGTCTGCTGCGCCTGAGCGAGCTGCGCCTTCGCGGCGTCGGAGCTCGAGCCCTCACCGTTGACTCCGGTGCACCCGGGGACCTCCCCGGCGCCCTCACCGGTGAGCTCGCACTGGTACAGAGCACGGGCTTGATCTATGACCTTCTGCTGCTCCGCCATCTTGGCCGTGATGTCGTCGATCGTCGCCTGCGCGGCTGAGGTGGTGGCAGACCCGGAGTCCGTGTCGGCGACGATGCCGGTCGCCGCCTGGTTCTCGAGGGTCGCGACGCGCTCGGTCGCGGCATCCAGTGCCTTGCGCTCCGGCCCGCTCTCCAGGGCATCCTGATCGGACTGCGCCTGGACGATGTTGGTCGCTGCGACCTCACGGTTGATGTCGTTGTGGAAGACCTGCAGCACGAGCGGCTCGGCGACGAGGAATCCGATCAAGACGGCCATCGCGACGCGGGGCAGGGCGAGTCCGAGGAGCTTCCACACGCTGCGCGTCGACGTCATGGTCGAGGTGAGGAAGCGGTCGAGATTGAAGATGATCGCCGCCCAGACGACCGCGAGCGGCACGGCGATCCAGATGGCCGCCTGCACACCCGTGGTGAGGGCGAAGAACATGGAGATCGCCGAGACGAGGGCGGTGCCGGCGAGCACGAAGAACATCTGCACGAACCGCGGAGTCTCACCGGGGACGCGGTCGAGGATCTCTCCCTCCGCGCCGCCGAGGATCGCGAGCGTGCGCAGGCGGGAGCCTGGCGTCCGCGCCGTCTTCTGCCGCGGCATCCGCTCGCGCTTCTTGCGCGGAGCCTTCTCGGCCTTCCGGAGCTTCATCTTGGAAGGCCCGAAGACGCCCTGCGCACGCCGCAGATCGTCGAGCTCATCGTCCTCCGGAGCGGCGGTCGACGGCGCGGCGGGCGACGGCTCGTCATCGGCAGGAGCCGGCTCGCTGCCCGTCGGCTCGTAGTCGCGCAGGAAGTCGATCTCGTCGTCGACCGTGCCGTTCTGAGCGTCGGCGTCGACGGAGATCTTGCCGTCGGAGCCCATGCGACCAGGGCGATGTGCGGAATAGGACATCCCTCCAGGGTAGGAAAGGTCGCCTGTGGGACAGCCGGACGACCTCTGCTCGCACGCTGAGAGGAGGCTTCCCACCCACACACGACCAGCCCGCGATGCGAGATGGATTTCCGCGCTCGGATGTCAGGCGAAGCCGCGAAAACGTTCTTCCATCGGGGCGCGCGGGGCGAGGCCGCGCTCCGACTCAGGCCAGGGCTTCGGCTGCCGCTTCGTCCTCGGTCGTCGCGACGAGCTGGCCGCAGGCCCCGTCGATCTCCTTGCCGCGGGTGTCGCGGAGGGTCGTCGGGATGCCGGCATCGTTGAGCCGGCGGACGAACTCGTCCGTGACGTCCTTCTCCGACGACGTCCACACGGACCCGGGCGTCGGGTTCAGCGGGATCGGGTTCACGTGCACCCAGCCGCGGCCGCGCTGGTTGAGCTTCTCTGCGAGCAGATCGGCGCGCCAGGCGTGGTCGTTCATGTCCTTGATGAGCGCGTACTCGATCGAGACGCGGCGACCCGTCTTCTCGTAGTACTCGCGCGCGGCATCCAGTGCCTCGTCGACCTTCCAGCGCGAGTTCACCGGGATGAGCTCGTCGCGCAGGTGGTCGTCCGGCGCGTGCAGCGACAGGGCGAACGTGACCGGGATGTTCTCGTCAGCGAGCTTGCGGATGGCCGGCACCAGTCCGACGGTCGAGACCGTGATGCCACGGGCGCTCATGCCGAGCCCGTCCGGCTGCGGCGCGACCATGATACGCACGGCATCCATGACCCGCTTGTAGTTCGCGAGCGGCTCTCCCATGCCCATGAAGACGATGTTGCTGACGCGCTCCATGCTGTGGTCGTCGGCCTTCTTTCCGCCGAGCCCGCCCTCGGCGATCAGACGGTTGGCGCGCACGATCTGCTCGATGATCTCGGCGGTCGACATGTTGCGGGTGAGTCCCGCCTGGCCGGTGGCGCAGAAGGGACAGTTCATGCCGCAGCCGGCCTGGCTCGACACGCACAGCGTGATGCGTCCGGGGTAGCGCATGAGCACCGACTCGACCAGGGCACCGTCGTGCAGGCGCCACAGGAACTTGATCGTGTCGCCGCGGTCCGTCTCCAGGCGTCGCACCTCGGTGAGCAGCGGCGGCAGCATGCCGGCCACGAGCTCGTCGCGCTGCGCGGCAGGGAGGTCGGTCATCTCGGCGGGGTCGGAGGTGTAATGCGTGAAGTAGTGCGTTGCCAACTGCTTCGCGCGGAATCCGGGAAGCCCCAGTTCCTTGACCTTGTCGATGCGTTCCGCCGGCGTCAGATCGGCCAGGTGCACCGGCGGCTTGCCGCGCTTGGGGCTGGCGAACTGCAACAGCGGGCGACCGCTCTCATCCTTCTTCTGGGTCCACCCCTCGGTGCGCGGGCGAACCTGCGCTTTCGCGGGTCCCGTCTGGCGGATGGGAGATTTCTCGGTCATACCCTCCAGGGTACGGGCTGACGGGTGGGAAGAGCCTGGGGCGGCAGAACGACCTCGCTTGTCATTACAGGTTGCGATCCGCGAGAATGGGAGCGTCCCCGACGAAGGAGCCCCATGACCGACCGTCTCGCTCGCGCCCGCACCTCCGGCGTTCTCGCCGTGCTGCGCGCCCCCTCCCCCGAACTCGCTCTCGAGACCGCGGAGGCGATCATCCGCGGCGGCATCACGGGCATCGAGGTCACGTACTCGACACCCGATGCTCCCTCGGTCATCCGCGAGCTCATCGCCCGCCACGGGGATGCCGCCTACATCGGCGCCGGCACCGTCACCACAGCCGACCAGGCGCGCGCAGCCGCGGACGCCGGTGCGGAGTTCCTCGTGAGCCCTGGCACCCTGCCCGACCTCACGCGTGCAATGCTCGAGACCGACCGCGTCGTCATGACCGGAGCCATGACCCCCACCGAGGTCATGGGCGCGCTGGCGCTCGGCGTGGACGTGGTGAAGATCTTCCCGGCATCCCTGGGCGGACCCTCGTACCTCGGCGCGTTGCGCGGGCCGTTCCCCGATGCCCCGCTCATGCCGACCGGCGGTGTGAAGCCGGACAACCTCGCGGACTGGTTCGCGGCGGGCTCCGTGGCCGTCGGCGCCGGGGGCGACCTCGCGAACTCCGCCTCGATCGCAGCTCACGACTGGGACGACATCACTCAGCGCGCCGCACGCTTCGCCGCCGCACTCTCCGCCGTTCGCGGTTGAGCGTGCTCGACCTTCCCTTCTGGGCATGGGCGCTCCTCGGCGTCGCTGCGGTCGCCGTCGGGCTGGCGAAGACGGCGATCCCCGGTGGCGGCATCCTGCCCGTCGCGCTGTTCGCAACCGCGCTGCCGGCGCGCACGTCCACGGCGGCACTACTGCTCCTGCTGATCGTCGGCGACGCATTCGCGCTGATCGCCTATCGGCGGCACGCGAACTGGCCGACGCTGCTGCGGCTCGCGCCTGCGGTCGTGATCGGGCTGCTGGCGGGCTTCGCATTCCTCGCGATCGGGAACGACGACATCGTGCGGCGCGCGATCGGCGTCATCCTGCTCGCGATGATCGCGGTGACGCTCTGGCGTCGATCACGGCAGGGCAGAGCGGATGCCGCGCCGCCGGCGCACGGCGTCGTCGCGGCATCCTCGTATGGAGCACTCGCCGGCTTCACGACCATGGTCGCGAATGCGGCAGGGCCGGTGATGTCGATGTACTTCCTCGCGATGCGGACGCCCGTGCAGGTGTTCCTCGGGACCTCGGCGTGGTTCTTCGCGATCGTGAACCTGTTCAAGCTTCCGTTCCTCGCCGGGATCGGCCTTTTCGACACACAGGTGCTGCTGACGGATGCCGCCCTCGTGCCGCTCGTGATCCTCGGCGCCTTCGTCGGGCTGTGGCTGGCACGGCGGATGAAGCAGCAGGTCTTCGACCGCATCGTCATCGGCCTCACGGTCATCGGCGCCGTGTACCTGCTGTTCTGAGGTGCCCGCAGTCCGCACGGGGAAAACCCCAGACGAACCGTCCCAGACCCCAGACGATCAGCCGCGCGAGCGGCGCGTCGGCCGCGCGGCGCGCCGTGCGGCCGCCGAATCGTCTGGGATCCGGCCCGGGAACCCTGCTCAGTCGAGGAAGATGTCGGGGAACAGAGCGGCGTCGGGGGTGCCGGGCACGGCGGCGTAGCCGGAGAAGTCCGTGACACCGTCGGCCTCGAGCACGTCCTCCACGATCAGACTCTGGCCGGTGTACGACGCAGCGGGCTTCGTGAGCACGGAGTACGCGGCATCCGCGTAGATGTCGGCGGTGCGGCTGGCGGCCATGACCTGATCCCCGCCGAGCAGGTTCTGCACTGCGGCCGTCGCGATGGTGGTGCGCGGCCACAGGGTGTTCGCCGCGATGCCGTCGCTCGCGAACTCGGCGGCGAGGCCGAGCGTGACCATGGTCATGCCGAACTTCGCGAGCGAGTAGCCGGTGTGCGCGCCGAGCCACTTCGGGGTCGGGTTCAACGGCGGCGAGAGCGACAGGATGTGCGGGTTGGCCGAACCGCGCAGCACCGGTACGGCGGCGCGGGAAAGCATGAACGTGCCGCGGACGTTGACGTCCTGCATCAGGTCGTACTTCTTCGCGTTGAGGTCGAGTGAGCGCGAGAGATCGATGACGCTGGCGTTGTTGATGACGATGTCGATGCCGCCGAACTCGCCCTGCGTCTTCATGACCGCTTCGGTGATGTCGTCGTCGTCGCGCACGTCGCCCACGATCGGCAGCGCCTTGCCGCCGGCATCCCGGATCTGCTCCGCAGCCGTGTGAACCGTTCCCTCGAGCTTGGGATGCGGGGTGTCGGTCTTCGCGAGCATCGCGATGTTCGCGCCGTCGCGCGCGGCTCGCAGCGCGATGGCGAGGCCGATGCCGCGGCTGCCGCCCGACATCAGGATGGTCTTTCCGGCGAGAGTGGTCATTGGCTGCTCCTCGGTTGGGGTCGGGTCACTTGGGCGCCATGCGGATGGCGCCGTCGAGGCGGATCGTCTCGCCGTTCAGGTAGCCGTTGGTGACGATGTGCAGGGCGAGCGCGGCGTACTCGGCGGGCGTGCCGAGGCGGGCGGGGTACGGCACCTGCTGCCCGAGCGACGCTTGCGCCGCCTCCGGGAGCCCCGCGAGCATCGGCGTCTCCATGATTCCGGGGGCGATCGTGCAGACGCGGATGCCGTAGCGGGCGAGTTCGCGCGCGATCGGCAGCGTCATGGCGTGCACGCCGCCCTTCGACGCGGAGTAGGCCGGCTGCCCGATCTGGCCGTCGAACGCCGCGACGGATGCCGTGTTCACGATGACCCCGCGGTCGCCGCTGTCCGTGGCGTCGTTCTTCGCGATGACGGCAGAGGCCTGGGAGGTCACGTTGAAGGTGCCGACGAGATTGATGCGGACGACGCGCTCGAAGTCGGCGAGAACGGCCGGGTTGCCTTCCCGGTCGAGGACCTTCGCCGGCGGGGCGATGCCGGCGCAGTTGACGACGATGCGCAGCGGCGCGTTCTCGTTGGCCGCCGCGACCGCGGATGCGGCATCCTCGGGACTCGTGACGTCGCCGGCGGCGAACGTGCCACCGAGTTCTGCGGCCATTTCGGCTCCCGCAGAGGACGGCAGGTCGAGAAGCGTGACATGTGCGCCGGCAGCGGCGAGCACGCGAGCGGTCGCGAGGCCGAGGCCGGAGGCGCCTCCGGTGATCAGTGCGCCGGATCCCTGGATCTGCATGGTTCTCCTTCGAACGAATCTGCAACTCAGTCTCAGCATACGCGGTTCTCAGTACCAACTCTGGCGTGCGGTGGCGGAGAGGTGTTGGCTGGAGCCATGGAACTGCGTCGCAAGCGAGCCTACGACACCGCCGAATCCTCGGACGGGTTCCGCGTGCTGGTCGATCGGCTGTGGCCGCGCGGGGTCTCGAAGGCGCGTGCCGCGATCGATCTGTGGGCGAAGGATGCCGCTCCCACCCCGGGACTCCGGAAGGAGTGGCACGCGGCATCCGATGGGGATTGGGGCGCGTATGCCGACCGCTATCGTGCCGAACTGGACGGCGAGTCGGCGTCCGCGCTGGAGGAGCTGGCCGACGAACTGCGGGGGCACGAGGTCGTCACCCTCGTGTACGCCGCACACGATGAGGAGCACAACCACGCCGTCGTGCTCGTCGAGGCGCTGCGCGAGCTGCTGTGAGCATCACCGCGCCCGCACAACTCCGGATCTTTTCGGCAGATCCGCGTGGTTACGGCATCGTCGACGAGGTTTTGAGCAGTTTCTCCGGAGTCATGCGGTCGACGAGGTCGGAACTGTGACGATTCCGGCGGACGAGATGGCCGTCCCGGACCAGGTGTGCGAGCTCGCGCGCGGCGCAGATCTCACGCCCGTGTGGCTCAACGACTACGGTGGCGTCACGTTCCGCGCGACCGGCGCGACCGGCTCGACGAACGCGACCGATCCCTTCTACATCAAGTGGGGCCCGCGAAACCTCGAGTTCTCGCTGCGCGATGAAGTGGAGCGGATGCGGTGGGCTGGGCGCTGGATTCGCGTGCCGCGCGTTCTCGACCACGGCGAGGATGCCACGCACGAGTGGCTGATCACGGCGGCCATCGACGGGCGAAGCGCTGTCGACCCGCGCTGGGTCGCCGAGCCCGCGGCTGCGGTGCGGGCGGTCGGCGAAGGGCTCCGCGCGATGCACGATGCGCTTCCCGTCGCGGAATGCCCGTGGGAGTGGAGCGTGCCAGGGCGCATCGCGAACGCCGAGGGTCGCGGCATCCGCGTGCCTGACGCCCTGCGCGACGCGCCGCCGATCGACCGCCTCGTCGTCAGCCACGGCGACGCCTGCTGCCCGAACACCCTGGTCGCCGAGGACGGGCGCTGGCTCGCCCATGTCGACCTCGCGCTGATGGGCACGGCCGACCGCTGGGCCGACATCGCCGTCGCATCCATGAGTACGGAGTGGAACTACGGGCCCGGCTGGGAGGACGCGCTCATCGAGGCGTACGGAGT
Source organism: Microbacterium sp. Bi121 (assembly GCF_918698005.1). Lineage (GTDB taxonomy): Bacteria > Actinomycetota > Actinomycetes > Actinomycetales > Microbacteriaceae > Microbacterium. The sequence goes on along the minus strand of NZ_CAKKLJ010000003.1, from coordinate 326,786 downwards.
CACCCCTGATCGCGACCGCCTCGCGTACTACCGCGACCTCTGGAACGCGAGCTGACATGGCACATCCGCTGATGTTCTCCCCCGACGACCCGCTGCTGGCCAGGGTGCGGGCGATCGCCCTGACTTTTCCCGAGGCTGCGGAGAAGGTCAGCCACGGGCGCCCGGCGTTCTTCACGCAGAAGGTCTTCTGCTACTTCGGCGGCTCGGTGCGGATCGACGGGGACTGGGTCGCGCATGACGCCGGGATCATGGTGCGCCCCGACGCCGAGGACGATCCGGCGCTGCGACAGGACCCGCGATTCTGGGTGCCCGCCTACCTCGGGCCATCCGGATGGCTCGGCATCGACCTGGACGATGACACGGACTGGCAGGAGATCGCCGAGCTCATCGACGCGTCCTACCGCGTGACAGCTCCTCGTCGCTTCGTGGCTGACCTCGACGCGCGCTGACGCGGCATCCCCACCCCGAGAAACCACTTTCCGCTCGAGACACCACCGGTGACGTGGTGTCTCGAGCGGAAAGTGGTTTCTCAGCTCCAGACGAAGCGGAACGTGCCGGCCAGCACTGCGGCGGCGAGCGACAGGGACATGATCAGCACGGCCCCGAGCACCGCGGCGGCATCCCGGCTGTGCAGCCGCGACGGCCTCGACCAGGTCCGCGGGATGCCGGAGCCGAACCCGCGGGCCTCCATCGCCAGGGCGAGCCGCGTTCCGCGACGCACGGCGAAGACGAGCAGCACGAACGCCATCGAGAAGAAGCGCCGGATCGCTCCGCTGTCGCCCACTCCACGGGCTCGCCGCGCCAGGCTCATCGTGCGCCAGTCGTCGAGGAACAGCCCGAGCATGCGGGTGCCTGCCAGGATGCCGAGCACGAACCGGCTGGGGAGCTTCGCGACCTGTGCGAGCCCGTCGGCGAGCTCGGTCGGATCCGTGTTTCCGAACAGGAGGATCGTCGGCAGTCCGAGCGCGACGACGCGCAGGCTCACCGCGACCGCGAGCGAGATCGAGTCGTCGCTGATCGTCGCGAAGCCGAAGCTCCAGTAGACGTGTCCGGCGGGTTCGGCGTACAGCAGCATGCTGAGCCCTGCGATCGGCGCGAACACGACGATGGGGAGGATGCGCCGAAGGACCGTCGACAGCCGCAGACCGGTCAGCGGCAGGCAGAGCAGCTGCAGACCGATGGCGACGAGGCCGCTGACGACGTCGATCGAGGCGAACAGCGGCACCGACAGCAGCAGCGCGAGGAGGAGCTTCGTGACGGGGTTCACGCCGTCGAGCCAGGCGCGCGGTGGCGCTGCAATGACAGAGGTCATGCGCGCACCTCCTGCGGCACGAGCTCGATCCGGTGGCCGCCCAGGTGCCGGATCACACCGTCGTCGTGCGTCACGGCGACGACCGAGGTCCCGGCGGCGATCTGCTCCTGCAGCAGTGCGACCAGCTCGATCCAGCCGCGGCGATCCTGTCCGAACGTCGGCTCGTCGAGGACGATCACCTCGGGGGATGCCGCGAGCACCGTCGCAACCGACAGCCGTCGCTTCTGTCCACCGGACAGCGTGAACGGGTTGGCCAGAGCGAGAGGGGCGAGGTGCAGCCGCTCGAGCAGGTCGTCGACGACGGCCGCGGTGCGGGATGCCGTCCACCCGAGCGCCGCAGGTCCGACGGCGAGCTCGTCGCGCAGGGTCTGCTTCAGGAACTGGTGCTCGGGCTCCTGGAAGACCGTGCCGATGCGGGTGAGCAGTTCGCGGGAGGTCCACCGGAACGGCCGCCGCCCGCGCTTCCCCGCGAGCGGCTCCGCCGCTTCAACTGTGCCGGCCTGCTCGGGGATGAGACCGGCGAGGGTGAGCGCGAGCGTGGACTTTCCCACGCCGTTCGGCCCCGTGATGACGGTCGCGTGACCGCGCGGCACCTGAACCTCGAGTCCTGCCTGCACTGGGATGTTCGAGGCAGCGGTCCGCGGGTCTCGGGCGATGGCGAGCCCGGATGCCGAGAGAACCGGCGCCGCATCCGGAAGGACAGCCGCCAGCTGCGGCAGGTCGACCTCGAGCCCCGGCACCCAGACCCCGGCATCCGCCAGCGCCTGGCCGTGCGCGGCGAAGACCTGCGAGGACGCCCCGTCGGCGAGCAGCCCGCCGTCGGCGCCGAGCACGATCACCCTGGTCATCAGATCGACCCAGACCGGTGTGCGGTGCTCGACGACGATGAGGGTGGAGCCCGCGGCCTCGATGACGCGTTCGACGCTCGCGCGTACCTCGGCGACGCCCTCAGGGTCGAGGTTCGCGGTCGGCTCGTCGAGCAGCAGCAGCCCGGGCCGCATCGCGAGGACGCCGGCCAGCACGAGACGCTGCTTCTGCCCGCCGGACAATGCCTTGGTCGGGCGCTGCAGCGGCACCTCGAGTCCGACGGCATCCAGCGCCTCAGCCACCCGCGACGGGATCTCGGATGCCGGAACGCCGAGGTTCTCGCATCCGAAGGCGACATCATCGCCCACCTTGGACAGCACGATCCCGGCATCCGGATCCTGCATCACGAGCCCGGTCTGACCACGCCGCGACTCCGGGGCTGACCCATCGATCGTCAGCGTGCCGGTGCGCTCCCCCTCGTCGGCGTCGCCGAGGACGCCGGCGAGCCCGGCGAGCAGGGTCGACTTGCCGGCGCCTGATGCGCCGAGCAGCAGCACCCGCTCGCCGGGCTCGATCGTGAAGCTGACGTCGCTGACCGCCGGGCGCTTGCGCCCCGCGTAGCGCCAGCCCCAGCCCGCCGCCTGCACGCGAGCCGGGGGCGCCCCGTTCTCAACAGGCAATGGACGCCTCAGATCTCGCGAGCGAGCTCTCGGCCTGCGGCGAAGCGGCTCAGCGCTCCGGTGGCGGCGAGGGCTCGCACGAGCAGCCAGCCCACGATTCCGGCGAGCACGATGCCTGAGACGGCGACGCTGACGAGGTAGATCGTGTTGAACTCGAGCGACTTCAGGATGTTCGGGGAGCTGCCGTAGAACAGCTCGAAGATCCACGCGGCGACACCGGCACCGGCGCCGGCGAGGGCGGCGACCACGATGCCGAAGCGGCGGTAGAAGAACAGCGCGAAGATCAGCTCGGCGCCGAGACCCTGCACCATGCCGGAGAGCACGGTGGAGACGCCCCAGACGTTGCCGATGAGCATCGAGACGATGGCGGCGACGACCTCGACGACGAACGCGGCGCCGGGCTTGCGGATGACGAGGCCACCGACGACGCCGCCGATCAGCCAGATGCCGACCGCGATGCCGCCGAGTCCGGGGGTGAGGGCATCCGCGGCCCCGAACCAGGCACCGCCGACGACGTTCCAGCCCCAGAAGAGCAGACCGATCGCGACACCCAGGACGGCGGCGACGACGATGTCGACGACGCGCCAGCGCCAACGATTCGGGGTGACCGTCTGTGCGGTCCGGGGCGTGCGTGTAGACGTACTCATCTGAGCTCCTCCCTGCGCCGGCATGATCCGGATCAGGTTCGACGGTCGAAGCGCGGATCGCTTCCTCTCAGCCCGGCATGCCCGGACTCCCGTGGTTGTGAACTCGATCTTACCCGCCTCGAACCCGCAGGGTTACTCGATCCATGCACGTGATTGGGTACCGTAAGCAGGTGACCATCGAAGACGCGACGCCCGTGACCACCGGGATGACCCGTCGCGCCCTGCGTGCTCGCGAGGAGATGCGCGGCTCGCAGACGCCCGCGATCCCCATTCCCGACCTGCCCGATGACGAAGAGCCGGACGTCGACGCGACCCCGGAAGAGTTGACCGGCGAAACCCCACGAACGGCCGCGCAACCGGTCGCCTGGGCCGACGCCGAGCGCACGGCGACGGCCCTCACGTGGCTCGAGACCGGTGACGTCGTCGACACCACGCTCCCCCCTGATCTGGATGCCACGGCGACCCGCCCCGGCGGCGAGGACGTCCTGGCGGACGCGAAGCTGCGCCCTGCTCTGCTGCGTACACGCTGGCTGGTGCCGCTGGGAACCCTCGTGCTCTGCGGTGCGGCCTACGCCGCGACGACGCTCATGTGGCCCCTGCACGCTGTGCCACCCGTCGTTCAGGCGCTCGAGTTCGCGACGACGCCCGCTGCCGCGGCGGAGATCACCTGGCCGACCGGCGGCAGCTCGAGCGTCGGCGTCGCCGGCGTCTCGTCCACCGCATCGACTCCGAATGCGGCATCCATCGCGAGCGTGACGAAAGTCGTCACCGCACTCATGGTGCTGGATCGTCACCCGTTGAAGCTGGACGAACAGGGGCCGGAGTACGCGTTCACCTACTCCGACAGCGTGGAGTACTGGGACTATCGACGCTCCGATCAGTCGGCGCTCGACGTGCCGGTCGACGGCGTCCTGACCGAATATCAGATGCTCCAGGGCACGCTGCTCGGATCGGCGAACAACTACGTCGACCGCCTCGCGCGTGAGATCTGGGGGTCGAACGAGCAGTTCGCTGCGGCGGCCAAGGCCTGGCTCGCCGATCGCGGACTCGGTGACATCACCGTCGTGACGCCGTCCGGATTCGACGCACGCAACGCCGCGACGCCCGAGGCGCTGCTGCGTCTGGGCGAGCGAGCCATGCAGAACCCGGTCTTCGCCGAGATCGTCGGGACGAAGCAGGTGGATCTGCCCGGCGCCGGCGTCGTGAACAACACCAACGGGATGCTCGCCGACCCCGGCGTCGTCGGGATCAAGACCGGGACGCTGGGTGACAGCTGGAATCTGCTCACCGCCAAGGACGTGACGATCGGCGACACGACCGTTCACCTCTACGCCGCTGTCCTGAATCAGGCCGACGACGAGAGCAGGCTCGCGGCCACGCGCTCGCTGTTCACTCAGGTGGAGGCCGCACTCGCAGCGCAGGAGCCGTCCGTCGCGGAGGGAACCGTGGTCGGTCGCGTCGACACCGTCTGGGGCACGAGCGTCGACATCGTCACCGACTCCGATGCCACCGTCGCGCTCTGGAACGGCGCCACCTCGACGGCGACGGTCACCCTCGGTCTCGACGACCAGCGTGCCGACGGCGACGATGTCGGCACGCTCTCGGTGACCGGCCCCGTGGATGCCACGACGGTCGACGTCTCCCTCGCGGATGAGATCGCAGACCCGAGCCCCTGGTGGCGGCTGACTCATCCGCTGGAGCTGCTGGGCATCGTCGACTGATCTGCAGCCGCACATGAGAAGAGCGGGGGTGGCCGGTCGGCCACCCCCGCTCTTCTGCGATCGCGTCAGCTCTCGCTGGACTGCTCTGCGTTCTCCGGCAGCTCTGCCTCGCCGGTCGCGACGACGGGAACCGCGTCGGTCATGGCCGCTTCGGCGTCGATGTCGGTCGCGGCCTGCTCGAACTGCGACTGGTACAGACGCCAGTACGCGCCCTGCGCCGCGATGAGCTCATCGTGCGAGCCCTTCTCGACGATGTCGCCGTGCTCCATCACGAGGATGAGGTCGGCGTCGCGGATCGTCGACAGACGGTGCGCGATCACGAACGACGTGCGCCCCTGTCGCAGCGCCGCCATGGCGTGCTGCAGCAGCAGCTCGGTGCGGGTGTCGACCGCGCTCGTCGCCTCATCGAGGATGAGGATCGACGGCTGCGACACGAACGCTCGCGCGATCGTGATCAACTGGCGCTCACCGGCCGACACGTTCGAGGCATCCTCGTCGAGAACCGTCTCGTACCCCTCGGGGAGGGAATGAACGAACCGGTCGACGTACGTCGCGGTCGCCGCCTCGATGACCTCGTCATCGGTGGCGGTGGAGCGGCCGTAGCGGATGTTCTCGAGGATGGACCCGGCGAACAGCCACGGGTCCTGCAGAACCATCCCGGTGCGGGAGCGGAGCTCCGAGCGGGTGACGCCGGCGATGTCCTGACCGTCGATCAGGATGCGCCCGCCGCTGAGTTCGTAGAACCGCATGATCAGGTTGACCAGGGTGGTCTTTCCCGCACCGGTCGGTCCGACGATCGCGACGGTCTGACCGGGCTCGACCCGGAACGACAGATCCTTGATCAGCGGACGATCCGGTGTGTACGAGAACGACACGTCCTGGAACTCGATGACACCGCGACCGGCGACCTCGGGGTCGGGCAGCGACGCCGCGTTCTCGGCATCCGGATCCTGCTCGTCGGCATCGAGGAAGTCGAACACCCGCTCCGCAGAAGCGGTGCCGGACTGGACGACCGCCGCCATGCCACCGAGCTCCGCGAGGGGCTGGGTGAACTGCTGCGAGTACTGGATGAACGCCTGCACGTCGCCGAGGCGCAGCTGGCCGCTCGCGACCATCAGGCCGCCGAGGACCGCGATGCCGACGAAGGTCAGGCTGCCGACGAAGGTCATGGCTGGCATGATGACGCCCGACAGGAACTGCGCCTTGAAGCTCGCCTGGTACAGCTCCTCGTTCTCGGCCTGGAAGCTCTCGAGGGCCTCCTGCTCGCGACCGAAGACCTTGACCAGGGCGTGACCCGAGAAGGACTCCTCGACGCGGGCGTTGAGGCGACCGACCTTGCGCCACTGCGTGCCGAAGGCCTTCTGCGAACGCGGCCCGATGACGCCGAAGATGACGCCCATGAGCGGCAGAGCCACCAGGGCGACCAGGGCGAGCTGCCACGAGATCGAGAACATCATGACCAGCACGCCGATCACGGTGAGCACTGATGTCAGCGCACCCGAGAGCGACTGCTGCATCGTCTGGGTGATGTTGTCGATGTCGTTCGTGACACGCGAGATCAGCTCACCGCGCTGCACCTTGTCGAAGTAAGCCAGCGGCAGGCGGTTGATCTTCGCCTCGACGGCCTCGCGCAGTCGCCACATGGTGCGGACCATGATCACGTTGATGACATAGCCCTGCAGCCAGCTCAGCAGAGCGGCGACCACGTAGATCGCGAGCACGCTGATGATGACCCAGCGCAGTCGGTCGAAGTCGATGCCTGCGCCGACCTGGAAGTCGTCGAACGCCGCCACCATGTTGGCGAAGTCGTCCTGATTCTGCGAGCGCAGGATCTCGACGACCTGCTCTTGCGACGTCCCGGCGGGTACGCCGTTGTCGCCGAGCACTTTGGAGATGTAGCCCTCGTAGATGAGGTTCGTGGCCTCACCGAGGACCTTGGGCGCCGCGACGGTCAGCACGACGCCGACGGCGCCGAAGAACGACACCAGCACGAACCACAGCGCGGACGGCTTGAGCAGCCCGATCATGCGTGCGAAGCTCTTGCCGAAGTTGTCGGCCTTGCCGGGCTTCACCGCATCCCAGTCACCGGAGTTCTGGCGCGCCTGCTCCGCGAGCTCGGCCTCGTACTGCTCTTCGGCGGTCAGGGTCGAGGTGGGGCCGACCTTCGCATCGGTGGGTGCCCCTTCGATGGGCTCAGGAAGCGAGGTGCTCATGCGTCCACCCCCAGCTGCGACTCGACGATCTCCCGGTAGGTCTCGTTGCTCACGACGAGTTCTTCGTGCGTGCCGACTCCGACCATCTCTCCTCCTTCAAGGACGACGATGCGATCGGCGTCAGTGATCGTGGACACGCGCTGGGCGACGACGATCTTCGTCACCTGCGGCAGCTCTCGCCACAGAGCCTGGCGAAGCCGTGCGTCCGTGGTGAGGTCGAGTGCCGAGAACGAGTCGTCGAAGACGAGGATCTGCGGCTGGTGCACCAGTGCGCGGGCGATCGCCAGGCGCTGGCGCTGCCCGCCGGAGACGTTCGTGCCTCCCTGGGCGATGCGGGTCTCGAGCCCTTCGGGCATCTCTTCGACGAAGTCCTTGGCCTGCGCGATCTCGAGCGCTGCCCAGAGCTCTTCATCCGTGGCATCCGAGCGTCCGTACCGGAGGTTCGACGCGATCGTGCCAGTGAACAGGAACGGACGCTGCGGCACGAGGCCGATCGTCTTCCAGAGCGCGTCCATGTCGGCTTCGCGCACGTCGACACCGCCGACCCGAACCGTGCCGCCGGTGACATCGAACAGGCGAGGGATCAGCGAGACGAGCGTGGTCTTGCCCGCACCGGTGGATCCGACGATCGCGACGGTCTCGCCGCGCTCTGCCCCGAAGGAGATGTTCTTGAGCACCGAGGACTCGGCGCCGGGGTATGCGAACTCGACGTCCTCGAACATGACAGTCCCAGGGACCGGGAAGTCGGTCGCGCCGTCGACAGGCCGCTCGAGGCTGGAGTCGGCGTCGAGGACCTCGCCCACGCGCTCGGCCGAGACCGCAGCACGAGGGATCATCATCGCCATGAAGCTCGACATGATGACGCCCATCATGATCTGACCGATGTACTGCATGAAGGCGAACAGCGTGCCCACCTCGACGTTGCCGTTCTGCACCTCGACGCCGCCGAACCAGATGACGCCGACGACAGTGACGTTGAGGATCAGCATGAACAGCGGGAAGAGCAGGACGAACAACGAGCCGATGTTGCGGCCGAGGATCATGAGGTCGGTGTTGGTCTCGCGGAACCGCTCCTCCTCCACGCGCTCGCGCACGAAGGCGCGGACGACGCGGACGCCGGTGAGCTGCTCGCGCATGACCCGGTTGATCGCGTCGAGCTTCGACTGGTTGCGGCGGAACAGCGGCACCATGCGGGCGATGATGAGCACCGCGACGATGAGCAGCACAGGCACGGAGACGGCGATCAGCCAGCTGAGACCGACATCCTGCTGGACGGCCATGATGATGCCGCCGATCGCGAGGAGCGGCGCGGTGACGAACATCGTCGCGCCCATCATCGCCAGCATCTGCACCTGCTGCACGTCGTTGGTGTTGCGGGTGATCAGGGAGCCCGCTCCGAACTGCGAGACCTCGCGCTCGGAGAAGCCGCTGACGCGCGCGAACACGTCGGAGCGGATGTCGCGGCCGACGCTCATCGCGGCCTTGGCCGCGAAGTAGGTCGCGACCACGGAGCAGACGATCTGACCGAGCGAGACGACCAGCATCCAGGCGCCGGTGCGCCAGATGTAACCGGTGTCGGCCGTGGCGACGCCTTCGTTGATGATGTCCGCGTTCAGGCGCGGAAGGTAGAGCGTCGCCAGAGCGCTGGCGAACTGGAACACCAGAACGCCGACCAGCAACGGCCAGTACTTGGAGAGATAGCGGAAGAGGAGTTTCCCGAGCATGTAGTGGAGTCCTTTGGGGAAAAGGCCGATGAGGCCACCAGATAGAGTGCCACGACCTTCGGACATTGCCCATAGCCGAACGGCGTTATCCGCTCAGGGCGAACGACTCGCAGATGGCGCCGGTTTTCTCTCCGCCGTCCAAGAACCTCGGACGGATGCGCTCAGTCGAACAGCGGCACGTCGGGCGTGAACGCGCGGGCTGCTGATCCGGCATCCGCCGTCAGATCCGCGATGGTCGCCGGCTGCCATTTCGGCGAGCGATCCTTGTCGACCAGCTGTGCGCGAATCCCTTCCGGAAGGTCCGGATGCTGCGTCGCGAACCACATCACGCGACGGTACTCGCCGATCAGCGCGTCCCGCAGGGTTCCCTCGCGCGCTTCGCGCACGGCATCCAGCGTCACGGCGAGGCCGGTGGGCGACAGTTCACTGAGAGTGTCTGCGGTCGCGGATGCCGAAGCCTCTGCCCGTGCGGACAGCCGCTCGGCGATCTCGCCGACCGTCTCGGCCGAGAAGACCTCGTCGATCCAGGCGCGCTCGGTCGCGAGCACGGACGCCTCAGGGGTCTCGTCGAACAGCAGCACGAGCTCGGACGGGCTCGTCGGATCGGCGCGCTTGCCGAGCGCCTCACGCAGCTCGTCCAGGTGCTGCGACGGCACGTAGTGATCCGCGAAGCCGGCGTAGACGGCATCCGCCGCCGACATGGTTCCCCCGGTCAGCCCGAGGTACTCGCCGATGCGGCCCGGCGCGCGGCCGAGCAAGTACGTGCCGCCGACATCAGGGGTGAACCCGATCCGGGTCTCCGGCATCGCGAGGCGACTGCGCTCTGTGACGATGCGGATCGCGGCGTGGCCGGCCAGGCCGATCCCCCCGCCCATCGTGATGCCGTCCGCGATGGCGACCACCGGCTTCGGGAACTCGGAGATCATCAGGTTGAGCGCGTACTCGGCACGGAAGAACTCCGCCGTCTGCTCCGGTCGGCCGGAGACGATCTGGTCGTAGAGAGCACGCACATCACCACCGGCGCACATTCCGCGGTCGCCGGCGCCGTCGATCAGGACGATGTCGATGTCGGTGTCATCGCGCCACGCGTCCAGCGCCGCACCGAGCTGCTGGATCATGTCGTGGTCGAGTGCGTTGATCGCCCTCGGCCGATTGAGGGTGAGGCGTCCGAGGGCGCCTTCCGTGCGAACCAGAACCGTGGGCTCGGCGTCGATGTCAGTCACGGGAGCCACGTTACATGGGGCTGTACTCTGCTCTCTTCTGGGGTTTCTGCGCCCCGTCGATGCGGAATTCTGCATGTTTTCCGGCAAGATGGGGAGAACGCCCATGCAGGAAAGGCCCCGGATGCCAGACGGACAGCTGATCGAGTTCGACCGTGCGACCAAGCGCTTCGGCGCCGTCGCCGCGGTGTCGGACTTCTCCGCGCGCATCGGCCCAGGCGTCGTGACCGGATTCCTCGGGCCCAACGGCGCCGGCAAGACCACGACCCTGCGCATGCTGCTCGGCCTCGAGCGACCGACCAGCGGCACCGCCACCATCGGCGGCTCGCGCTACGCCGAGCTCCGCAGCCCGGCGCGTGTCATCGGCGCCATGCTGGACGACCCCGCATTCCGCGGACGACGCACGGTGGAGCGTCACCTCATCGCAGCCGCGAAGGCCGGCGGCGTCCCCCTCTCCCGTGTCGGGGAGCTCATCTCGTTCGTCGGTCTCGGCGACGAGGTCGAATCCCGCATCGCCGCTCTCTCGCTCGGCATGCGCCAGCGTCTGAGTGCCGCCACTGCTCTGATCGGCGACCCCGGCGTGCTCGTCCTCGACGAACCGGCCAACGGCCTGGACCCCGAGGGCATCCGCTGGATGCGCACGCTCATCCGGGGCCTCGCCGACGAGGGCCGCACGGTGCTCGTCTCTTCGCACGTGCTTTCCGAGGTCGAGCAGATCGCCGACGAGATCCTCGTGATCTCGCGCGGCGAGCTCAAGTTCGCGGGCACCATGGAGGCGCTCGCCGATCCCAGGACCGGACCCGTCGTAGTGGATGCTCTCGACCGCGACGCGCTCTCGGAATCGTTGACGGATGCCGGCTTCGATTACGAGATCCTGCGCTCAGGGCTCACCGTGCGAGGCAGCGACGCGGCGACCATCGGCCGCATCACGGCACACGCCGGTGTCGCGCTGACGACCCTGCAGCAGCGAGGACCGACGCTCGAAGACGTCTTCCTCGACCTGGTGAACGACCGTTACGTCGCTCCGCCCGCGCCGGTACCGGACGAGACGGACACGCTCTTCACGCTCGCCGCTGAGAGCGAGGATGCTTCGGATCCGGAGCGGCTTCGACTCGATTCGCTCAACGACCCGGAAGTGAATGCGGACGACTCTTCCACGCGAGACGTCGAGCGAGCGGAGCGAGTCGAAACCTCCCCCGAAGCATCCGACGCCGTCGAAGAGTCCGCGCCCGTCGACGACCGGCCGCTCCCCGGCCTCGCCGGCCTCGCGGCCGTGGCGAGCATGTTCGCGACGCCCGTCACCGATCCGAACAGCGCTGCTGCCGCGGTCGAGTCCGTCGACGCCGAGACATCCGAAGAGGATGACACGGCTGATGAGCACGCGGCCGACGCTTCGGACGAAGCGCATGACGAGTCCGAGCCCGTTGCAGAGGACGACGCCACACGCGTCATCGACGTCGTGCCGACGTTCGAGTCCGAATCGGGCTCCGAGCCGGAGGGCGACATCGATCACCCGGCTGGCGAAGAGTCAGCGGGCGAAGGCGAGCAAGCGACGGACGACGAGCCCGAGCAGAACGGCGAGCCCGAGCAGAACGACGAGCGCGAGCAGAACTGAGCTCAGACCGGGCGCGGCCGGATCACCGGCCGCTGCCGCCCCGTCACGACGGGGATCGGAGCGGTGCCCGCGATTTCGACCACGTCGACGGCCTCGTCCGACACGTTCAACCGCAGAGCCTGCGTCAGGGCGAGTCCGTGGCGAGTGGTGAAGATGAGACGCTCGAACTGCTCGTCGCCCTCGAGGTCGATCACCACGCTGGGGCGACGCTTGCGGATGAGCACGAAGTCGGTGGTCGCCGCCGCCTTCCACGTCCCGGCGGCGAGGATGCCGGGGATGTGCGTGCCCGGCCCCGGGACACCTCGCAGCCACGTCCATGCGTCATCGGTGAGCTGCACCTTCGTGATGGTCTCGCGGGCCACTCGGAGGTTCTCACGGTGGAACGTCGCAGCACGCTCGACCGGAGAGAGCACAACCTCGAGCTGCGTCTGGTCCAGGAGCAGGGTCACCATTCGTCCAGTCTGCCAGCGTCGGACTGCAAACTGTCTGCGACTTCCTCACAGGACCACAACGATCAGGTTGTGGCTTCCCTCATCAGGGGCGGGCGGATGCCGCGGCACGTGCCGCAGCCGGCAGCGCAGCCTCGATGCGGCCGAGCGCCTCATCGTCATGCGCTGCGGTGAGGAACCACGCCTCGAACACGCTCGGCGGCAGCGCGACGCCCTGTTCGCGCATGGAGTGGAAGAAGGGCGCGTAGCGGAACGATTCCTGGGCCTGCGCCTCGGCGTAGGTGCGCGGGGCCTCCGCCGCGAACGCGACGCCGAACAGGTTGCCGGCTCGCGCGATCGCGTGCACGACGCCGGCTTCGGTGAGAGCGGCGTCGAGCGCCTGGGCTACGCGGGCGGCGGCGGCATCCACTCTGGCGTACACGGCGGGGGTCGCCAGTCGCAGGGTCTCCAGGCCCGCGGCGACCGACAGCGGGTTCCCCGACAGCGTGCCGGCCTGGTAGACCGGGCCCGTCGGGGCGAGCATGTCCATGACGTCCGCGCGACCGCCGAGAGCGGCGAGCGGCATACCACCGCCGATGACCTTGCCGAAGGTGATGAGGTCGGGCAGGTACTCCTCACCGGTCGCGGCCTGCAGGGCCCAGTATCCGGCGTGGTGGACGCGGAATCCGGTGAGCACCTCATCGAGGATCATGAGCGCGCCGTGCGCGTGCGCGGTGTCAGCGATGAAGCGGTTGAAGCCGGGCTCCGGTGCGACAACGCCCATGTTCGCGGCTGCGGCCTCGACGATGACGGCGGCGATCCGGTCGCCGTGCTCGGCGAACACCGCTTCAAGGGCGGCGCGGTCGTTGTATCCGATCACGAGGGTCTGCGCTGCGATCGGGGCAGGGACGCCTGCTGACCCGGGTAGCGCCAGGGTCGCGACGCCGGAGCCGGCCTCCGCGAGCAGGCCATCGGAGTGGCCGTGGTAGTGCCCGGCGAACTTTACGAGCAGGTCGCGGCCCGTCGCGCCGCGGGCCAGACGGATCGCCGTCATGGTCGCCTCTGTACCGGTGGAGACCAGGCGGACGCGTTCGATCGGAGCGAGGTCTCCGAGGCGGACGCGCTCGGTGATCTTGCGTGCGAGCGCGACTTCGCCCTCGGTGGGCGCGCCGAAGGATAGACCGCGGGTCGCGGCCTCCTGCACGGCCGCGACGACCTCCGGATGCGCGTGCCCGAGCAGAGCGGGTCCCCATGACGCGACGAGGTCGACGTACTCGCGGCCTTCCGCGTCCGTGACGTACGCGCCACGGGCGGATGCCAGGAATCGAGGCGTCCCGCCGACCGAGCCGTAGGCGCGCACGGGCGAGTTCACGCCGCCGGGGGTCACCGCTCGCGCGGCGGAGAACAGCTCATCATTGCGGTCGGTCATGGTGGCTCCTCGGATGTTCGGTTTCGACTCGCTTTGCTCGCTCAACCCGTTTCGTCTGCGGCGCTGCGCGCCTCCGCTCAACGACCTGCAGGCGACTCAGCCTTCGTGAAGCCAGGTGGCGGCCTCGGTCGCCCAGTAGGTGAGGACGGCATCGGCACCGGCGCGGCGGATCGACAGCAGCGACTCGAGCACTGCCGCGCGGCGGTCGATCCAGCCGTTCGCCGCTGCGGCCTCGATCATCGCGTACTCGCCGGAGATCTGGTAGGCCCACACCGGCACGTGCACGGCGTCGCGAACCTCGCGCAGCACGTCGAGGAAGCTCATCGCGGGCTTCACCATCACGATGTCGGCGCCCTCGGCCTCGTCGATCAGCGCTTCGCGGATGCCCTCCCGTCGGTTGCCTGGGTCGAGCTGGTACGTGCGGCGGTCGCCCTGCAGCTGGGAGTCGACGGCCTCACGGAACGGGCCGTAGAACGCGCTGGCGTATTTGGCCGCATAGCCGAGCAGCAGCGTGTCTGTGAAGCCTTCGGCATCCAGCCCGCGGCGGATGGCGGCGACCTGGCCGTCCATCATGCCCGACAGCCCCAGCAGGTGGGAGCCCGCTCGCGCCTGCCCGAGGGCCATCGACACGTAGCGCTCGAGCGTCGCGTCGTTGTCGACCGAACCGTCGGCGGCGAGCACACCGCAGTGGCCGTGGTCGGTGAACTCGTCGAGACACAGGTCGGTCTGCACGACGAGCGCGTCGCCCACCTCATCGACGAGCGCGCGGGTGGCGACGTTCAGGATGCCGTTCGGGTCGTCGGCGCCGGAGCCGGCAGCATCCCGAACCGCTGGCACGCCGAACAGCATCACACCGCCGACACCGGCCTCAGCGGCCTCCACCGCGGCACGCCGCAACGAGTCCATGCTGTGCTGGACGACGCCGGGCATCGATGAGATCGGGGCAGCTTCGTTCACGCCCTCGCGCACGAACATCGGCAGCACGAGCTGTCGCGGTTCGACGGAGGTCTCACGGGCGAGCGCCCTGACAGCCGGCGACCGGCGCAACCGCCGAGGACGCACTTCCGGGAACCCTGCAGAAGGGAAGCTCACGGCGCGAACTCGTCGGCTGCGTGCGGAAGGGTGAAGTGCGAGACGGCATCGATGAGCGCATCGACGGTCTGCTTGTCGGCGACGACCGTGATCGGCAGTCCGGCCTTGCGGGCGTCCTTCGCGGTGCGTGGTCCGATCGCGGCGAGCAGCGTGTCATCCGGGATGTCGGGGAACTGCTCGCGCACCTGCTGAGCGACCGATCCGCTGGTGATGAGGATCGCGTTGATCCGGCCGCTGTCGACGTCGCGGCGGATGCGATCCGTCACCGGGACTCCGACCGTGCGGTAGGCGACGATGCTCGCGACATCGTGGCCAGCCGCGATCAGCGAACGCGTCAGCACGGGCTTGGCGATCTCGCTGCGCAGAGTCAGGATGCGGCGCGGCTCCGGTTCGAGCGCGATGAGCTGCTCGGCCATGCCCTCGGCGGAGTTGTCCTGCTCCGGGACGAGGGCGACCTCGTAGCCGACTGCCTGGAGCGCCGCCGCTGTCGTCTCTCCGACCGCGGCGATCTTGGTCCCCTTCGGCACGACGGCGCGGTGGGCGTACAGAACGTCCACCGTCGTGGCACTGGTGATCGTGAGCCAGTCGAAGTCACCGGCGGCGAGCTTCTCCAGAGCGTCGTCGAGCGCGGCCTGGTCCGTCGTCGGCCCGAAGTTGATCAGCGGAGCGACCACGGGAATCGCCCCCTGCGAGCGCAGGCTCGCGGCGACGCCGTCGCCCCACGGGCCTCCTCGCGGGACGAGGATGCGCCAGCCGCTCAACGGCTTCTCGGGCTTGGTTTCGGGTGTGCTGGTCATCAGGGTTGCTCTCGGGGGACGAAGTCGGCCGCCCCTTGTTCGAGCAGCCGACGGGCGACAGAAAGCCCGAGCTCACGTGCTGCGCGATTCGGGTTCGCACCATCGGCAGCATCTGCATCGTTGCCACTGCCGTTCCCACGAATATACCCCCGGTTCAGGGATTCCGTGACGTCGAGCCCGATCCGCCGCTCTCCGGCGGGGTCGTAGACGATCGTGCGCAGCCGAACGGCGTCGCCAGTGACGACCGCGTGCGCGGCCATCGGCGCCTGGCATCCGGCATCCAGTCCCTCGAGCACGGCACGCTCGACGGTGATCGCCAGACGGGTGCTCTCATCGTCGAGTTCGGCGAGCGCCGCACGCAGATCGGATGCCGCATCCGCGGTGGTCTCGACGGCGAGCGAGCCCTGCCCTGGCGCTGTCGGCCATTCGGAGAGCCCCAGCTCTTCACGCTTGAGTCTCGTCTCCGAGCCGAGCCGCGAGAGGCCGGCAGCGGCGAGGATGACGGCGTCCAGTTCGCCGGACTCCACCCTGGCAAGACGCGAGTCGACGTTGCCGCGGATGTCGACGACCTCCGCACGCGGCGCGCGACGTCGCACCTGAGCGATACGACGAGGTGAACCAGTTCCGACCTTGGCGCCGGCGCGCAGCGCGTGCAGCGGAGTGCCGTCGCGGGTGATCACGATGTCGCGGGCATCTTCGCGGACCGGCGTAGCTGCGATGACGAGGCTGTCGGGCACAGCGGTCGGGAGGTCCTTGAGCGAGTGGACGAGGATGTCGCACTCACCGGCGAGCAGCGCCTCACGCAGCCGTGTGGCGAAGACTCCGAGCCCGCCGATCTCGGAGAGCGATGCGCGGTTGGTGTCCCCCTCGGAGACGATCGGGACGAGCTCGACCCTGCGGCCGGAGATCTTCTCCAGGGCTGCGGCGACGTGACCGGACTGCGCCTGTGCCAGAGCGCTTCGACGTGTGCCCAGGCGGATCGGGCGCGATCGGTTGGGAGTGGACATGGCTTACTGGAGAACGTCCGCGATCTCGTCGAAGCGGAGGCGGCGTCCGGTGTAGAACGGCACCTCCTCCTTCACGTAGCGGCGCGCGTCGGTGTAGCGCAGATCGCGCATGAGATCGACGAGTTCAGTGGGATCGTCGGCCTCGAGCGGCAGGAGCCACTCGTAGTCGCCGAGCGCGAAGGCTGCCACGGTGTTGGCGATGACGCCGGTGAAGGCCGCGCCCTTGCGCCCGTGGTCGGCGAGCATCTTGCGGCGCTCGGCCTCGTCGATCAGGTACCACTCGGGTGTGCGGACGAAGGGGTAGAGGCACAGCCACCCCTTGGCCTCAACGCCGCGGAGGAATCCGGGCACGTGCGCACGGTTGAACTCGGCGTCGCGGTGCACGCCCATCACGTTCCACACGGGCAGCAGGGTGCGCAGCAGTTCGGTGCGGCGCAGGCGCCGCAGAGCCTTCTGCAGATCTTCGGCCGTCTCACCGTGCAACCAGACCATGAGGTCGGCGTCTGCCTTCAGCCCCGACACGTCGTAGAAGCCGCGGACGGTGACGCCGGAGTCCTCGATGTGACCGACGATCGTCTCGAGCTCGGTGGCGTCCGTCTCGGCGACCGGTGCATCGGGATTGCGCCGCCAGACGGCCCAGAGGGTGAAACCGGACGGGTTCTGCTCACTCGCTTCGGACATGCTCCCAGTCTGCCCCTTTCCGAAGCAGGGAGCGAATGCAGCGACGAGCTATCGGGCGACGGCGCGGGCGATGGCCCAGACCAGGCCGCCGGCGACCGCGGCGATGCCGACGGCCGCAGCGATCGCACCCGCCGGGTTGCGGTCGGCGAACACACGCGCCTTCGCGATCCCCCGCTGCGAGGCCTTCTCGAGACGACGGGGCACGTTGCCCTTGATCTCGATCGCGGCGAGCGCCGCCTTCAGCTCGGCGCGGGCTGATTCGACGGGATCCGTGATCCCGGCGCGCACGGCGGTGCGGGGCAGAGTGGAGTCAGAGCTGGTCATCACCGGCATCCTTCACGATTCGAATATCCGTTGCCACGGCCTGGCCCGGGTTCTCGCGGCGCAAGACCTTGCGGAACTTCAGCGCTCCGAGCAGCACGCTCACCAGCACGCACAGCAACAGCAGCACGAGCACGGCGAGCGCCGAGAGCCACACCGGCCACCAGGACGAGAGCCCGGCGACGGCGAACACGAGGATCATCGGCACGAGCCAGAACAGGAAGAAGAGCGCTATGACGAACCAGGCGCCGCCGATGCCGGCATCCTTCGCCGTGCGCGACACCCACGACTTGGCGGCGTCGATCTCGGCCTTGACCAGCTTGGTGACGAGCTCAGGGAGGTCGCCGAGCAGCGTCAGGAGACTGTCGTCAGCGCGGTCACGATATCCGCGGACCATGTCACTTTCCGTTCGTCGTGGTGTTCTTCGCTGCCGTCGAGTTCGACGAGCTCTTCGTCGTGGATGACGTCTTCGGCTTGGGCGCCGTCTTCGACTTCGCGGCGTCGACCGCGTCCTCGAGCGCGTCCTCGACGTGATCGACGGCCTTCTTGCCGGTGGCGATCGCGGAGTCCAGCTTCTCTCCAGGCGTATCGCCGTCGCCGACGGACTTGGCGACCTTGACGACGCCGTTCCAGATAGCGCCGGGCACGGCAGACGCCTTCGCGCCGACGAAAGCCTTCGCCTTCTCGACCTGCCGCTGGACGGGCTCCTGGTCCCAGACCTTCAGCCACTGCTTCTTGATCTGCTCATAGCGCTCGCGTCCGGCGCGCGTTCCGAGTACGTATCCGACGCCGAGTCCGACGACGAGTCCGATCTTCCCCTTCATGGGGTCTCCTCACGTTGTTCCGGTCGAGCCGCTGGCATGGTTGCCGTCGGCCAGGGCTCAAGCGTAACGCCATATGCCGAAAACGGCATCTATACCTCAGGGGGTTGACAGGTGGCCGTCCGAACCCCACAGGAGCGCGCGGCGGACACGGTCGGCCTCGGCGGTCGCGTCGGGAACGACCTGCGCCAGCCCGGTGCCGGACAGCCAGGCACCGACGGCGCCGAGGCTCACGGACCGCTCCACTGCCGCCCGCAGTTCACGGCGCCGGGTCGCGGCTCCGATGAGCGATGCGGGCTGCGACTGCGTGAAGCGGGCACGGTGCGCTGCGATGAGCGCGGACTCCGGCAGCGTGACGCCGAGCATCGCGGATGCTTCGCTCAGCGCCAGGCGTGCCGCAGCGTCGTCATCGAGTGCGGCGGTGGCTGCTGGCTCGCCCTGTGCACCGAACGAGACCCTCACGACGTGGCGGCCGCCGGCCGACTCGAGCACCCAGCCCCACTTGGCACTCGAGTGCGTCAGCGCCTTGGCCGTGTGGCTGCCGGGAACCGTGAGCACGCCCGTTCCGCGGGGCGCGGCATCCAGCGCCGGCGCGTGGAGCAGCAGGCTCACGATCTCGATCTGCGGCGCCTCGCCCTGGTCGCCGAGGCCGTCGACATGGGACTCCAGCAGACGGCGGGCAGCGGGTTCTGCGGTCGCGACGATGACGGCATCCGCTTCGAGGGTCTTGTGCTGGACGGCATCCACGTCGTCATCCGATGCGACGGGAACCGTCACGATCCAGCCTTCTCCGGCGGGAGCGATGGCGTCCACTGCCGCACCTGTTCTGATGACAGCACCGAGCTCGCCGAGATCCGCAGCGAGCGCATCGACGAGAAGACTCATGCCGCCCGCGATCCCCTCGACCGCAGAACCCGGAGCCTTCTTGGCACGGTCGGCACGGTCTGCGAGCAGCTGCGCGACGCCGCCGGACAGGGAACCCGCACGGGTGAGCGCCTCGTTCAGACCGGGGGCCGCGACCTCCGTGTCGACGTCGTCCGGGTCAGCCGAATAGACGCCGGCCGTGACCGGGGCGACCAGCAGGTCGCGCACCTTGGCGCCCATGCGCTTCGCGACGAGAGCTCCGAGGCTGCGCTCCTGCCCGATCGTCAGCGGCGGCCGAAGGCGATCGACATAGGCGCGCCAGGCGCCTCCCCAGCCGATGATCCGGCGCACGTCGTCGGCGAACGGGTTCGCCGGGATACCGAGGATGCCGCCCTTGGGCAGCGGCGCAGCATCCGCACCGGGTGCTCCGACGAGCCAGGCTCCTGCAGGGTTCGGCGTGACGATGCGGTCGGACAGTCCGAGTTCGTCGAGGAGATCGCGAACGTAACCGCCGCGGGTGGCGTAACTCTCGGCGCCGGCATCCACCGTCACGCCGTCGAGGTCCGCCCGGCGGATCGCACCGCCGAGCTCGTCCGCCGCCTCGAGCAACGTCACCTGCATGCCGACCTTGGCGCATTCGCGCGCTGCGACGAGCCCGCCGATGCCGCCGCCGATGACGACGATGTGGCGGTGCGCCGCCCGCGCGGCGAGGTCTGCCGTGCGGTCGTCGCTCATGAGTGGGCCAGCTCCACGATACGGGTGAGCTGGTCGGGGTCGGTCTCGGGAGGGACGCCGTGACCGAGGTTCAGGATGTGCGCGCGAGCAGCCTTGCCTCGTTCTATGACCTCGCGGACGTGAGCCTCGAGGACCTCCCACGGCGCCTGCAGCATGGCGGGGTCGATGTTCCCCTGAACGGTGACGTCCTGGCCGAGGATTCCGGCGGCCTCGTCGAGCGGCTGTCGCCAGTCGACGCCGACGGCGGATGCCGCACCGTCCAGGCGCATGTCGGCGAGGAAGGGTCCGGTGCCGACACCGAAGTGGATCACGGGCAGGCCGAGGCCCTCGACCGCTGCCTTCGAGTGCGGGGCGACGTGCGCACGGTAGTCGGCAGGGCTCAGCGAGCCTGCCCACGAATCGAACAGCTGCACCGTCGCAGCCCCCGCGTCGCGCTGCGCTTCGAGGAACCGGCGCGAGACGCGCGAGAGCCAGCCGGCCAGCCGGTCCCATGCTTCGGGGTCGGTGTGCATCATGGCGCGCGCGCGAAGGTGCTCCTTCGACGGGCCGCCCTCGACGAGGTACGCGGCGAGCGTGAACGGCGCACCGGCGAATCCGATCAGCGGGGTGTCGCCGAGCTCGTCGGTGACGATGCGCACCGCCTCGGCTATCGCGGTCGTGTCCAAACCGTTTGGATCGATCGCCGTGATGCGATCGACATGGGCGCGGGTGCGCACCGGTTCGGCGAACACAGGGCCGCGGCCCGGCTCGATCACGACGTCGACGCCGGCCAGTCGCAGCGGGATCACGATGTCGCTGAAGAACACGGCAGCATCCACCTTGTGCCGGCGAACCGGCTGCAGGGTGATCTCGGCCGCGAGATCAGGGGTGAGGCAGGCATCCAGCATCCGCGTGCCGACGCGCAGCTCGCGATACTCCGGCAGCGAGCGTCCGGCCTGGCGCATGAACCAGACAGGGGTCTGCTCTGGGCGATCTCCGGCGAGTGCGCGCAGGAGCGGAGAGTTCGTGGAAGACATGTCTCCATCCTCCCATCCGGCGCTCATGAACCGCCTGTCAGCCTCCTCTACGGACGACGGCGTAAGATAGCCGACGTGCTGCTGTGCGTGACGGCGAGTCACAAGACCGCCTCCTTCGACATGCTCGAACGATTGAGCCGCACCCCTGACGACGTCGCCCCGAACTTGCTTCGGCTCGCTTCGTGCGTGCAGGGGGCCGTTGTGCTCTCCACGTGCAACAGGTTCGAGGCCTACGTCGAGGTCGACGAGCCGGTGACCGCTGCCGGGGCCGTCGGCGTCGAAGCAGTGCTCGAGGCGATCGAGCTGTCCACCGGCATCCCCACCGCAGAGCTCGACGGCGCGTACGCCGTGCACTCCGGCCGCCGGGTCGCCGAGCACCTGTTCGCGGTGGCCTCAGGGCTGGAGTCGGTCGTCCCAGGCGAGGGCGAGATCGCCGGTCAGGTGCGACGCGCGCTGACCGAAGCACGCAAGGACGGCACCACATCGCCCGAGCTCGAGCGGCTGTTCCAGCGCGCCAGCCAGGCGCAGCGCAAGGTCAAGAACGTCACGGCCCTCGGTCGCGCCGGCCGCTCGCTCGTGCGCCTCTCACTCGAGCTCGCAGACAGCCGTATCGCCGACTGGGCCGCCGAGCGGGTGCTGCTGGTCGGCACCGGCGCCTACGCGGCCGTCACCCTGGCCACGTTGCGCGAGCGTGGCGCCATCGACATCTCGGTCTACTCGCCGTCCGGCCGCGCTGAACTCTTCGCGAAGAAGCACGGCATCACGGCCGTCTCCGATGCGGACTACGCACGCGTCGCGTCCGGGTCGTCGCTGCTGATCACCTGCACGAACGCCGCGGAAGAGCCGGTCCTCGGGCCGGAGCATCTCCAGGCACCGGCAGCGCTGACCGCCGTCGGCTGCCCGATGGGCCCTTCGACAGGCTCGGGAGCCGCGGCCGGATCGCAGCTCGTGATCGACCTCGGGATGCCGCGCAACGTCGACCCGGCGGTCGCGCAGCTCGAGGGCGTCGCCCTGCTGGATCTCGAGACCATCCGGCTGCACGCACCGCTCGACGAGCTGCAGGCGACCGATGCCGCCCGTTCCGTCGTGCGCGACGCCGCCGACACCTTCAACGTCGTCGGGGATCGTCAGAGTGTGACCCCAGCGGTGGTCGCGTTCCGCTCGCACATCTTCGCGCTCATGGAGGCGGAGATCGATCGTGCTCGTGCCCGCGGCGACGAGGACGGCAAGGTCGAACAGGCCATGCGCCACCTGGCCGGTGTCCTCACGCACACGCCGACGACTCGCGCCCACGAGCTCGCCGCCGACGGCCGCGGTGCGGAGTTCGTCGCGGCGCTCGAGACGATCTACGGCATCGCCCCTGCCGAGTCGGCCGCGGACGAAGCGGCCGCATCGGCCTGAGCCTGGTCCGCGTGCTCCTCACCGGGCTCTGCGACGCCGACGTGCCCGCGCGATGACGGTCCACGCGATGTAGGCGCAGATGGCCGCGGCGACAGCGGGGACGAGGGCTGCACGGAGCGGCCCTGTCACCGCGATGTTCACCCAGCCGAGCAGCGGAACGCTGTACCAGAGCCGGCCGAGGATCTGCTCCGGCGCGACGATCACCGAGGTCACGGTGGCGTCCCCACGGGTGAGCACGGATCCGCCGACCGTGCGGTCGAGGTCGACGACGCGTCGCGTCATCACTGTCGGCTCGGATGAGTCGATCGTGAAGGCGATGACGTCTCCGACGTCGAGGCGAGGTGCGTCCACAGGCCGCGTCACGATGAGCGTCCCCGGCGGCAGCGCGGGTTCCATGGATCGATCCATGATCGTGAACGCGCTCGCGCCGGTGGCGAGCGGAACGCCGGCCACAAGCACGGCTGTGAGTGCGAGCATCCCCAGTACACCCGCACCCACGCCATGCCCGAGCGCCACCCCCATCGACCGCGGCTTCGTTTCGGTCGTTGACGGCTGATCCGGCGTCCTGTGTTTCTTGGTCACCGGCTCGGCCCCGCCCCCAGCAATCGATGCTGACCTGCGTTTCGGGTGTCCCCTGCGGGAACAACGCCAGCCCTCATCGCTGACTACGACGATATAGACCTTTGTCTAGAAGCAGTAGGTCTTTCAGCCACCAAAACGGGTGGACGAGGCATCCGACGATGCCGTGGCAAGCGCATCGCGGCCGGCAGGAAGGATGCGTGCGATGAAGCTTCCGACGGCCCGATCGAGCTCGACCACGAGCCAGCTCCGCAGGCGTTCGAGTCGCTCACCGTCGATCTCGCGGTCGATCACATCGTCGATCAGCACGACGTCGACGCCGCGCGCGCGGGCCCGTGCGGCGGCATCCGCGACCTTAGGGCAGTCGAGGCGTCCGGCTCGATAGCCGTCCCTCAATCGCCCCTCGTGGACGAGGCACTGACGGATCTCCGCATCGGTGAGCGGAGTGCCCTCGGCGATGCGGTTCAGCAGCGGCCCCACCGTCTCATCCAACCGTGCGACCTTCTCGCGCGCACGCGCCGTCACTTCAGCGAGCCAGGCTCGATCGCTGCTCGCACGGAGCGCAGAGGCCCTGTCGCGGTCGAGGTGACGACCGAGCACATACACCGAGACCGCGAGCGCAGCGGCCGCCGCCACGATCACCACGGCCCGCGCGGCCCCCGCGCGGGCCTCCGGATAGGGGCCGGGCACGGTGGAGAGGACCATGAGCACCGTGATCGGAACGAGCAGCGCGAGGGCAGCGACGGGGCGCCCGCGAAAGCACAGCATCCCGAGAACGAGCGAAGCACCCACGAACGGCCACATGCCGGCGAACGTGGGGGCCGTCGCGGTGTCCGGGACGGCGACCCCGGCGAACATCGTGCAGACGGCGGCGACGGCGAGTGCGGAGGTGATGACGACGATCGCGTTTCCCGCGCGTCCCGCGCGCCACGACAGGATCATGAACGCCGCGGCGAGAGCCACGCCTGCGGCGACCGCTGGGATCGGTTGGCGGAGCCAGGTGAACGAATACACGGCGAGCAGGATGGGACCGGCGGCCAGAAGCGCACCGGCCAGACGCATGTCTCTGGCGCCCAACAAACCCATCGGCGCCGCCTCGACGGGTCGCGTGCTCGGCGCCGGCCGCCACCGGGCATCGACCACGACGCCCGTTCCCGGCGAGGAACGCACGTCGGCTCTGCCGCCGACGGCTCGCAGCCGTGCCAGGATGCTGACCGCGATTCCGAGCCGGCCGGGAGCGACCGCATCGCGATCGAACCCCGGCCCGTCGTCGCTGACCTCGACCCGGATGCCGTCTCCGATCCGCGTCAGCGTCACGTTGCTCTCGCTGTCGGGGGCGTGCGCCCTGGTGTTGATCAGCGCCTGCCTCGCGGCACCCGTCATCGCTGCGGCGACATCGGCCGGGACGTCGGTGGTCGCTCGTCCATCCAGAGTCGAGGCGTCGGTGAAGTGCGCACCGTGTACTCGGGCGAGTTCCTGCAGCCCTCCGCGGAACGCGGCGGCGCCGACAGCCTCGGTCGGGGGGCTAGCCAACGCGTTCAGTGCCTCCCGAGCGCGACGGGCCTGAAAGGCGAGCACCGGCAGCATCTCGGGAGTCGCACGAGCAGCGAATCCGAGCGTCGCCAGCACCTCATCGTGAACGAGCGCCTGAGCTCGTGCGTCCACCGTTCGGCGCGCTGCGAGCTCAGCCTCGCGGGCCGCCGCGTCGCGGGCGATGGCGGCCGTGGCATCCGCTCGCTGGGCCCGGGCGAGCGTTCCCCCGGCGAGCGCGCCCAGCAGCACGGCCGTGGCGAATGCCTGCACGTTGTTGGCGGTCGCGTTCGCCGAGAAGTCCGCCATCGCGAAGCGCAGCAATGGGATGAACGCTCCGAGGGCGCCGAGGACAATCCATCCGCCCGCCTGCCCCCAGGCGATGACACCGGCGAGAACAGGAATCGAGATCACCGTGAGCAGCCAGAGGAGCTGCCCGCTGGGGGCCGCGCCGCTCAGGGCGAGGACCGGCCAGGCGAGCGCGACGAGAGCGAGGTATGCAGAGCAGACGACACCGTTGAGCACGGCGATCGTGCGGCGACTGCTCACCTGGGCCAGCAGTGCGACGACGACGACGAGAGCATAGACCGCGGCGATGATCGCCTGGAAGAACGGCGGGTACGACGCCGGATTCTGCTGGACGACCACGGTGAGCACGCCGAGCGCCGCCGCTGCGGCGAGCGCACCGTTGACCGCTGTCAGCAGGCGCGCCGCGAGCAGTTCGTGACGATCCGTCGGCGCGGAATCCGCCGAGTCGGGGTCGGTCTCGGACTCCTCGGAGACGTCGCCGGCCCCGATCATGGCCGCCCGGGCATGGGCAGGTATCCGTCTTCGACGCCCCGACGGTACAACTCGACCTTGGTGGGCGCCGCGCGACCGAGGCGCTGGTACACGACCTTGATGCGCTTGAGGTGGTCGTTGACGGTGTTCTCGCTGATCCCGAGCTGCGCCGCGACCTGCTTCGCCCCGATGCCGGAGGCGTACAGGGCGAGGACATCGCGTTCGCGGTCGGTCAGAGGAGCGCTCTCGAGTTCGGGGTCGGCGTCGACCGTCACGGCCCACTCCGCGTCGACGAGCGGCTCACCCCGGGCTGCTCGCTCGATCGCCGAGAGGATCGCGGCCGGTGGGGCGGACTTTCGGACGACGCCGAGCGCTGCCGTGCGCAGAGCAGCTCTGACGAGGAACCGATCCTCCCCCGAGGTGAGCACGAGCACTTGAGAACCGCGCTCCTGCAGCCACTGCACGTTCTCGGCCGGCGTTGTCCCGTCGCGCAGCATGAGGTCGAGCACGACGAGATCGGGATGCAGATCCGCCTGCCTGAGGGCGGCGACCGAAGGCACAGTTCCGAGGAACACCAGGTCGCGCGAGCTCTCGATGAGCGGGCCGATGGCGAGACCGACGAGCGCATGGTCGTCGACGATCGCAACGCTGAAGGTGGCCCTCATGGTTCAAACATAGGACAGCGGCGAACCACTGGCATGGTCTGGTGCTCCGAGTGCCAGACTGGAGGTATGGCCCTGCACATCACCGGCGACCCGGCAGCCGACGAACTCTTGACCGACAACCCGCTCGCCCTCCTGGTCGGGATGCTGCTGGATCAGCAGGTTCCGATGGAGACGGCGTTCGCCGGTCCGCTCAAGATCGAGCAGCGCACCGGGGCAGCGGATGCCACGGCGATCGCCGCCATGGATCCGGAGAAGTTCCTCGAGGCGTTCAAGCAGACCCCCTCGGTGCATCGATTCCCCGGCTCGATGGCCGCCCGCGTTCAGACGCTGTGCCAGGAGCTCGTCGACTCGTGGGGCGGCGATGCCGCAGCGCTCTGGACGACGGGCGATCCCGATGGGCTGGAGGTGCTCCGCCGGCTCAAGGCTCTCCCCGGCTTCGGCGAGCAGAAGGCGAAGATCTTCCTGGCGCTGCTGGGCAAGCAGTACGGCTTCACGGGTGACGGCTGGCGTGAGGCATCCGCCCCCTACGGCGACGATGGCGCGTATCGCAGCGTCGCCGACATCGTCTCGCCGGAGTCGCTGACCAAGGTGCGCGAGCACAAGAGGGCGATGAAGGCCGCAGCGAAGACCGCGAAGCCATGAAGAAGACCGGAGGCAGCGTCGGAGCCTTCATCGCCGACGTGACGCCGGCCGCGAGGCGACGGGATGCCGAGACGCTCACAGCTCTGCTGCAGGAGATCTCCGGCCGCGAACCGGAACTGTGGGGCACCATCATCGGCTTCGGCAGCTGCCACTACCGCTACCCCACCGGCAATGAGGGCGACATGCCCGTGCTCGCGTTCGCCCCGCGCAAGGGCGCGTCGACGCTGTACCTCGACAGCACCGACCGGCACAGTGAGGCGCTCGCGAACCTCGGTCCGCACACCGTCGGCGCCGGGTGCCTCTACATCAAGGATCTCGAGAAGGTCGACCTCGACGTTCTGCGTCCTGTCCTCGAGGATGTGCTGGCGTGGACAGAGGGCGGCGGGGACGACTACGCCCGCATCACCGTCCAGGACTGAGCGCGGCATCGGCTCGTCGAGCCCCCGTCTTGGCGCCGAGCCCCCGTGTCTTGCCGTCGAGGCCCCGTGTCTTGCCGTCGAGGCCCCGTGTCTTGGCGCCGAGCCCCCGTGTCTTGGCGCCGAGCCCCCGTCTTGCAATCGAGCCCCCGTCTTACGTTCGTGCGCACGACGGGGGCTCGATACGAAGACGGGGTCTCGATGCCGGGCATCAGCGGCTGCCGTAGCGCGTGACGATCTCCTCGGTCAGCGACGGCCAGATCCGCTTGTGATCCTCGCCGAAGGCGACCCCCGAGAGGAAAGCCGCGGCGAGATCGCGAGTGCGGTCGATGAACAGGAAGCTCCCCTGCCCGCCGAAGTGCCCGGCCGTCTCCGGCGGGAACGAGTCGGCGAGCCAGTGCGGGCTCTTCGTGCCCTTGAGCTCGAACCCCAGCCCCCACTGGTTGTCGTCGAACGAGCCGTAGCCGGGGACGACACCGCGAAGACCCGGCTGCGAGACCATGAGCGCGAGGTCGCGCAGCTCAGCCGGGATGAGCGTCGGTCGGAGCACCTCGCGTCCGAAGATCAGCAGGTCGTCGATCGAGGCCCGGTACCCGGCGGAGGGACGCCCGGTCAGCTCGATGTCCCGCATGCCCAGAGGACCGGCGACTTCGCGCGCCATCCACTGGTCGAAGGGCATGCCCGCAGCGGCGGCGACGTGCGCCCCGACCGCATCGAATCCGGCGTTCGAGTAGATGCGGCGCGTGCCTGGCGCAGCCTGCGTCTGCTCGCCCTCGAACGGCAGCCCGCTGGTGTGGTCGAGCAGATTGAGCAGTGTTGAGCCTTCGGGACCCGCCGGTTCATCGAGATCGACGAGTTCGCACTCGACGGCGATCAGCACTCCCCAGGCCGACAGCGGTTTCGACACCGAAGCCAGCGCGAGCACGGCGTGCGGGTCGCCCTGCACAGCGATGGGCTGCTCGGGGCCGGTCACCCCCACCAGAGCGGTGTGCGGGAAGCCGTCGGTCGCGGTGAAAGTCGTCGTCTCCACCCTGCCATCGTCCCATGGAGCGGCGGGACGCAGCATCCTCCCCCATGTCTCCGCACGTCGAGGCCCCGTCTTGCCACCGATGCCCCGTCTTGCGTGCGCGGATAAGACGGGGTCTCGGCGCGAAGACGGGGCCTCGGCGCGAACATGGGGTCAGGCGCCCTTCAGACGCTCCGCGAGGTAGTCGTTCAGCTCAGCGACGGAGACCCGCTCCTGCGCCATGGTGTCGCGGTCGCGCACGGTCACCGCGTTGTCGTCGAGCGAGTCGAAGTCGACCGTGACGCAGAACGGGGTGCCGATCTCGTCCTGACGGCGGTAGCGGCGTCCGATCGCTCCGGCGTCGTCGAAGTCGATCGCCCAGCGTCCGCGCAGCGAGTCGGCGACCTCGCGCGCCAGCGGCGAGAGACGCTCGTTGCGCGACAGCGGAAGAACAGCGACCTTGACCGGCGCGAGACGCGGGTCGAGCTTGAGTACCGTGCGAGTGTCGGTGCCGCCCTTGGCGTTGGGCACCTCCTCCTCGACGTAGGAGTCGACGAGGAACGCCATCATCGAACGGGTCAGGCCGAACGACGGCTCGATCACGTACGGCGTGTACCGCTCACCGGATGCCTGGTCGAAGTACGTCAGGCTCTGACCGGATGCCTCGGAGTGGCTCGACAGGTCGTAGTCGGTGCGG
Source organism: Microbacterium sp. Bi121 (assembly GCF_918698005.1). Lineage (GTDB taxonomy): Bacteria > Actinomycetota > Actinomycetes > Actinomycetales > Microbacteriaceae > Microbacterium. Next base: position 297,940 of record NZ_CAKKLJ010000003.1, on the reverse strand, counting down.
TTGGCGACACCCATGAGCTCGCCCCACTCCTTGCCGGGGAAGCCGAACCGGTACTCGAAGTCGATGGTTCCGGCCGAGTAGTGCGCCCGCTCGTCCTCCGGCACGTCGAAGCGACGCATGTTGTCGGTGTTGATGCCGAGGTCCTCGAACCAGGCCCAGCATGCCTCGACCCAGTGCTCGAACCACTCCTGCGCCTCGGCGGGCGGAACGAAGTACTCGATCTCCATCTGCTCGAACTCGCGGGTGCGGAAGATGAAGTTACCGGGCGTGATCTCGTTGCGGAACGCCTTGCCGACCTGGCCGATGCCGAACGGCGGCTTCTTGCGGCTCGCGGTGAGCACGTTCGAGAAGTTCACGAAGATGCCCTGAGCGGTCTCGGGGCGCAGGAAGTAGAGGCCCGACTCGTCATCGACGACGCCGAGGTAGGTCTTCACGAGACCCGAGAACGCCTTCGGCTCGGTGTACTGGCCCTTGTTGCCGCAGTTCGGGCAGGGCACGTCGGCGAGGCCGTTCTCGGCCTTGCGGCCCTTGCGCGCCTCGAAGTCCTCGATGAGATTGTCGGCGCGGAAGCGCTTGTGGCAGTTCAGACACTCGACGAGCGGGTCGGTGAAGGTCGCGACGTGGCCGGAGGCCTCCCACACGCGCTTGGGGAGGATGATGCTGGAGTCGAGGCCCACCATGTCGCCGCGTCCGCGAACGAAGGTCTGCCACCACTGCCGACGGATGTTCTCCTTCAGCTCGGTGCCGAGGGGGCCGTAGTCCCACGCAGAGCGCGAACCGCCGTAGATCTCACCTGCTTGGAACACGAACCCGCGGTGGCGGGCGAGGCTGATGACCTTATCGAGGCGGGACTGTTCGGCCATGGTGGCTCCAATGGTCGGATGCGGCGGGGAATGCGCCCAGGAACATGGGCATTCCAATCCTATCCGCGCCCCTGCTGTCGATCAGCCCCACGTGAGGGAGGTCAGGACGGCATCCGCGCGACGATCCCCATCTCCTCGGATGCCGCGGCGAGACGATCGTCGTACGTCCAGACCTCGCCGGCACCGACCGCGATCGCCGTGGCGAGATGGATCGCGTCGAGCGATCGGAGAGCCGGGGGCCCGATGACTCGGGCACTCTCGACGATCGGAGACGACATGGGCGCGAACGCGATGTCTCCGGTCGCCAGCTCGAACGCCGACGTCAATCGATCGCGGGGCTCGAAGTCGAGACGCCGACGGATGCCGCGCGCCAACTCGACCCGCGTCAAGGTCGAGGAGATCAGCCGATCGCCGTCGGCCACCGCTTGGTCTATCGCTCGCCCGAGCGCGTCGGATTCGTTCTCTTCGAACACCCGCTTGAGCACCGCGCTCGTGTCGACGTAGATCAGCACGTCAGATGCGGTCTTCCCGATCGAGGAGGTCGGCCGTCGTCATGCCCTTCGGAAGATGAAGAATCGGCTTGACCGACCGATAAGGGCGTTCCGGTGGTGTCACCCAGTCGGGGTACGGCGTCGGTCGTGCGGAACCGGCGAGCCCGAGATGCTCGTCGACGGCCAGCCTCAGGATCTCCTGCTGGCTGCGCCCCGTGCGCTCCGACTCGGCGCGCAGCGCCGCTGCCGCGTCGTCCCTCAATCGAAGGTTCATCGCCATGGTCCCGATGGTACCAGTCACCGCACTGATTGGTACCACTGTGGCGTTTCGTCTCGCCTTCTACTCCCTCGATGACCCGGAGCGGACGCTCAGCGGTGCGGAAACGCCACGCCTCCGCCTGCCGCAAGCGACTCGGCGACGATGCGAACGTGCTCCTGGGCCATCTCCTGCGGCATGGGCGGGAGCACGTCATCCCAGAAGGCGAGCGCCGCTCCGCGCCCCTGCATCATGCCGGCCGGGCGGGCAAGCGCCCACATGTGGAGATGGGCGGAGCCGTCGTTCCAGCGACCGAAGTGGCAACGCGCAACGCCGGGGATGGTCTTCACGGCCTCGGACATCCGCTGCATGAGAGGACCGAGCGCTGCGAGCACGTCGATCGGAGCGTCCTCGAGCAGCCAATGCTCTCGAGGCGAGAGCGCCGCGATGAACGGCAGCCCGCTCGGCTCCGGAGAGGCGTAGACCTGCCACAGGTCGTCGTGCCAGATCGTGTTCTCCGAGGGTGCGCACGGTCCGCACGTGGATCGATCGATCTCGCCGCCGCGTGGATTCTCGGGCACAAGCATCGGTTCGAGCGGTCGCATCCTGATCTCGTCGAACGCCCAGGGCAGACCCTCGGTCAGCGCCGAGGCATCCAGCCGCTCACCGATCGGCAGCCGGGAGTGGAACGGAGACTCTGCTGGTGTCTGCCCGCTCATCGCGCTCATTCGGTGAACAGGTAGCCGCGCTCGACGTCGAATCCGGCGATACGCAGCCCGCGACCGAGCAGCTGCTCCATCTCGCCGCGCAGACGCGTGCGCCACTCGTGCGCGGCATCCGGATCGGATGCGCGCATGGCCTCGACGTCGGACGGGATCTCGAGCGTCTCGACGACGGCGTCAGGCGCCGGAGGCTTGGCGATGTCGGCGAGGGCCCACTCGACATCCAGCCGGTCGCTCTCGTCGCCGGCATCCCCGCCGCCGAAGATGCCGTAGTTGTTCACCGAGTACCCGGTGACGCGGGCGCCCAGCACAGTGAGGAAGAAGTGGGCGTTGCGTGCCACGAGCGGGTCGAACGTCCACGTGATGCCGCCGACGTCTCGAGAGAACGCCCACTGGCGCTGGTGCTCCTTGAGCTCGCGCCCCCAGCCGCGGCCGCGATAGTCGGGCAGCAGAGCGGTGATGTGCGAGTGCATCCGGCGCCGAGCCGGCACGCCGAAGAAGGCGATGGATGCACCGACCATCCGCTCCTGGCCGCCCTCGTCGTCGAACAGGCCGACCACGTAGTTGCCAGACTGCTGCAGCGCGCGCAGCGTACCGGCGTCGATGACGCGCTCTGGTCCGCGGATCGAATCCAGCAGGCTCTGCGCGTCGATGATCAGTTCAACGGTGTCGAGGTCACGGATGGTTCGCACGCACCCAGTCTGCCCCCTCTGCGTCCTTCTGCGGAATCCACCGCTAGCCTGGACAGGTGGGAGACAGCGACGATAGAGCCAGGAAACGCCTCTCGCGAACCCCCAACCGGGCTCTGACCGTCGCCGTCCTCGCTTTCGCCGGACTCGCGTCGTCGTTCATGTTCACGCTCGTCGTGCCTCTTCAGGCCGAGCTGCCCATGCTGTTGAACGCATCCCGCGAGGACACCACCTGGGTCGTCACGATCACGCTGCTCGTGGCGGCGATCGCCACCCCGATCTCCGGTCGCCTCGGCGACATGTACGGCAAGCGCCGCGTCGTCGTCGTGCTGATGATCATGCTCATCATCGGTTCCGTCATCGCGGCGCTCTCCGGGTCGATCGTCGGCGTGATCATCGGACGCGCGCTGCAGGGCGGTGTCACCGGCGTGATCCCGCTCGGCATCGCGATCATGCGCGACATCCTTCCCCCGAAGCACCTCGGCACCGCCGTGGCGCTCATGAGCGCGACGATGGGCGTGGGCGGCGCTCTCGGGATGCCGCTGGCGGCCTATCTGGCCCTGAACGCCGACTGGCACTCGCTGTTCTGGCTCGCCGCCGGACTCGGCGTCGCCGGGCTGGTGCTGGTCTATCTGTTCGTGCCGGAGGACGTGCTGCTCTCCCCCGGTCGCCTCGACGTGATCGGCGCGATCGGTCTGGCGATCGGCCTGACGGGCCTGCTGCTCTACGTCTCGCGCGGGGCCCAGTGGGGCTGGACGTCGCCGGTCGGCCTGAGCCTGGTGATCGGCGGTGTGCTCATGCTGCTGCTGTGGGGCTGGTATCAGCTGCGGACGAAGGATCCTCTGCTCGATCTGCGCGTGGCTGCCCGCCCCGCGGTGCTCCTGACGAACATCGCAGCCATCGGCATGGGCTTCGCTCTGTTCTCGTCCAACGTCACGTTCCCGCAGATGCTCGAGCTGCCCGTCGAGACGGGATCAGGCTTCGGGCTCGACATGATCACGGCGGCCTTCATCGTGATGCCCGCCGGGCTCGTCATGATGGTGATCTCGCCGCTGTCCGGCTGGCTGGAGCGCACGATCGGCCCGCGGCCGCTGTTCACCGCCGGCTCGGCCGCCATCGTCCTGGCTTACGGCTACGTGCTGATCTGGTCATCGGAGTGGATCCACATCCTCATCGCCAACGCGATCATCGGGGTTGGCATCGGGTTCACGTTCGCTGCGATGCCGATGATCATCATGCGCTCGGTGCCATCCAACGAGACGGGAGCGTCGAACGGCCTCAACGCCCTGTTCCGCTCGGTGGGAACCTCGAGCGCCTCTGCCGTCATGGGCGGCGTGCTCGCCGCGATGAGCATCGACGTCGACGGTGTTGCCGTGCCCACTCACGAAGCGTTCGAGATGTGCTTCTGGCTGGCGATCATCGCCGGCATCATCGCTCTGGTGCTGTCGCTGTTCATCCCGAAGATCCGGCCCCTCGAACGGCACCCTTCACTTCCGAGCTGAGGACTCCGGTCCGGGTCAGCCGAACGTGTAGCCGTCGGGGTCGCCGGGCTGCGGCGGACGCAGGCGGTCGGGGAGCGGCCAGGGCAGCACGATCGGCTCGGATGCCGGGCGCGCGACGTCGCCGTAGTCCTCGGTCTTCACGACGATGCGGCCGGGGATGCCGTCATGATCCGGTGTGACCTCGACGATGCGCACCCGTACAGGACGGCCTTCGTCCTCGAGCATCCACGGCTCGGCGAGCCACGCGAGGCCGTGCGATTCCAGTGCCTCCTCGGCGACGAGCCAGTCGACGGCATCCGACACCGTACGGCCGAAGACGTCCACGGCCACCCAGGCGTCGCCCGACGGGTGGATCCAGCCGAGCAGCTCGCCGTCGTCGCGGCGGTGCGGGGTCCAGTCGTCCATCCGACGAGGGTACCCCGCACCACGCGATCAGGCGCGGACGGCGTACCCGCCGGTCCAGCCGATCTGCTCGCGCACGGCGAGCACCATCTGCAGGAAGCCGAGGGCCTCGAGCTCACGTGCGCGCTTGAGCGCACCCGCATCCGCGACCTTCAGGCCCGCTGCGGTGATGACGCCGGCGAGAAGGTTCTTCGCGGACTCGTCGTCACCGGCGATCTGCACGACGGTCGGCTCGCCGCCGAGCTCGCCGGCCGCCAGGGTCGCGGCGAAGTTGGTGTTGAAGGCCTTCACGACCTTCGCGCCGGGGATCAGCGCGGCGAGCTCGCCCGCGGCCGAGGAGTCGGCCGGCACGACGAGTCCGTCGAACGTGGCGAAGTCGACGGGGTTGGTGATGTCGACGACGACCTTGTTGGCGAGCTGGTCGCCGTAGGTCTCCGCGAGCTCGGCCAGTGCCGGGTGCGGCACGGCGAGGACGACGATCTCACCCGAGATCGCGTCGCCGACGACGCCGGCGGTCGCACCGACGGATGCTGCGGCCGTACCGGCCTTCTCGAGGTCGCGCGCGAGGATCTGCACGCTCGCTCCGCCCTTCGCGGCGATGCCGGCGATGGCCTGGCCCATGTTTCCGGTTCCGATGACGGTGATCGCAGTCATGGTGATGCCTTTCGTCTGTTGTTCCGCCGTCGCATTTACTTGCTTCGGCAACTACATGTCGAAACGCCCTTGTCTCGGCAACTATTCCCGACAGAATGGAGAACATGGCCGCATCGCTCCCCCGGATGACCCCGCAGCAGTCCCGAGCATGGCTCGCACTCATCAGCACCGCCGAACTGCTCCCCGCGGCTCTGGACGCTCAGCTGCAACGCGACGCGTCACTGACCCACTACGAGTTCATGCTGCTGAGCGTCCTGCAGCGCGCCGGATCGGTGCGGCTGAGCGACCTCGCCGCAGCGACGAATGCGACGCTCCCCCGGGCCTCGAAGGTCGTCAGCCGGCTGGAGCAGCGCGGGCTCGTCAAGCGCGAGGAGAGCGAGCAGGATCGACGCAGCATCCTGCTCGAACTCACGAAGCAGGGTCGGCGCCAGCTCGTCCTCGCGACACCTGACCACTTCGCCACAGTGCACCGACTGGTGCTCGACCAGCTCACCCCCGAGCAGCTCGATCATCTCGCCGATGCCCTCGAGCCCGTGCTCGAGGCACTGGACCCCCACCAGCGGTTCGGGGTGCCAGGGCGCTGACGGAGCGGCTCGTTCACGTGCCGCCGAGGATGGCGACGAGGAACGCCGCGCGATCGAGGGCGTTGAGCGGGTTCAGCCCGGTGATCTCCTCGATGCGTGCGGCGCGCTTGCGGAGGGTGTTCTCGTGGATGAACAGATCGGCTGAGGCCGCCTGCACCGCGCCGTCCCTCCGGCAGAGAGCCTCGGCCGTCTGCAGCAGCTGTGTGCGGTGACGCGCGTCGTACCGGCGCAGCGGCGTGATCACGTGCTCCGTGAACGGAGCGATCTGGTCGGGCGTGAGTCGGTGCACCAGGCCCTCCCACGTGGCGAGGTCGCGCGGACCGGCCGGTCGCCGCAGCCGGGGTGCGATGGCGGCAGCGGCGAACGCCTCCCGAAGCGCGATCGCGATGCGTTCCTGCACGATCGGACCGCTCCAGCCGAACACGGCATCGATGTCGTGCGGCGCGGAGAGCAGTCCGCCGATGGTCCCCGGCACGATCGCGACCGTGTCCGCGCCGACCGTGCCGACGACGGAGCCTTCGGGGAGCGGCAGGCGGATAGCGCTGGGCGCGACGACGATATGCACAGCATCCGCGTCGTCGAGTTCAGCGCCGAGGACGACGGCGCTGGCCTGCCCGCGGCGCACCATGTCGATGATCGCCCCGACACGGGCGCGCTCGCGAGCCTCCTGCTCCTGCCGGTGCTGCTCGGCCGCCAGGCGATGCGTGATCTCGACGAACGCGACATCGGCGGGGATCCGCAGCACCGCGACACCCAGGGCGTTCGCCGTCCGGATGATCGGCGCCGGCACCTCATCGGTCACAACGCCGAGGGCGAAGCCGATCGCTGACGCCCCGGCGCCGCAGACGGCCGCCACGAACCTGCGCTGCGCTTCGACTTCAGTCATCGAGATCCCCGAGGTCAGCACGAGCTCGCCGCCGCGCAGGTACGGGCTCGGGTCGAGCAGGTCCGACGGCAGCGACCAGCGGATCACGCGATCGAGGCCGACCGGCCGTCCGGCGAGCTCCATCGGCGGCCCGTCCCACGCGAGCAGGTCCGCGACGCGGACGTCGCCGACCAGCGCATCCGTGTCTTCCCGTCTCCGCCCGACCATCACCCGACGATAAGGCGGCCGTGTTTCGCCATCGTTTCCCCGAGATTGCCGGAGGTGTGCTCTCCCCCACCTCCGGATGCCCGGACGGGTGATCTCCTCCACACAATCCCCTCCTGCAACAGCGGCGAAACATTCGAGGACTGCAATGAGCGGTGACCGAAAGGAATGCGCCATGACCACCACATCCGCACCTCCCGCCACACCCGCAGTCCCGCCCGCCGCCGAGCGCGTCGACAAGGACTATCCGCTCTCACGCGTCCCCGCACACTCTCGACAGGGCTGGTTCGGTGTCCTCGTCGTCGTCGGCGGGTTCGTCTTCTTCACCCCGACGATGGTCACCGGCGGACAGGTCGCCGGTGCGTTCGGCTTCGCCCCGTTCCTGCTGCTGTGCGCCGTCGCGACCGCCGTCCTCGGCCTCTACATCTCCACCCTCGGCGCGGCGAGCGCCCGCACCGGCCTGTCCACGGTCCTCATCTCGCGCCTCACCCTCGGCCGGGTCGGCGGCAAGTGGGCCTCGATCGTCCTCGGCGGCACCCAGATCGGTTGGTACGGGATCACGGTCGGCATCTTCGCGAACCTCCTCGCATCCGCCCTCGGCTGGTCGGAATCGTGGCCGCTCGCGATCTTCGGCGGCCTCCTCATGGCGACCACCTCATACTGGGGGTTCAAGGGCATCGAAGTGCTCTCGTGGGTGTCGGTGCCGCTCATGTTCGCCCTGTGCATTTGGATCACCGCGCTCTCCCTCGACGAGGTCGGCGGCATCGGTGGACTATTCGCGACGAGCGGCGACAGCTCGATCACCCCCGGCATGGCGATCACCATGATGATCGGAACGTTCATCTCCGGCGGAACGCAGATCGGCAACTGGACCCGCTTCGCCCGCAGTGCGCGCACCGCTTTCCTGGTCTGCCTGGGTGCACTCCTGGTCGTCGAGACCGCGATGCTCGTGTTCGGCGGCATCGGCGCGATCGCGTTCGACGAGGCCGACTTCACCACGCTGCTGTTCACGATGGGTCTTGCCGGCCTCGGCGTCTTCATGCTCACGTTCAACCTCTGGACCACCAACGACAACGCGGCCTACGCGTTCGGCGTCGCAGGGTCCGAGCTGTTCGGCAAGGCCGACAAGCGCCCCTTCATCATCGGCGGCGTCATCATCGGCATCGCCCTCGCGGTCAGCGGCCTAGCCGACTCGATGACCATGTTCCTCGTCACCCTCGGCACGGTGATCCCGCCGCTGGGCGGGGTCATCATCGGCACGTTCCTGTTCGTCTGGCGGCGCCGCGACCCGGGGACAGACCTCGACAGCGTACCGGGGTTCGTCTGGCCCGGCGTCATCGCCTACCTGCTGGGCACGGCTGCAGCCGGGTTCGGCTCCATCACCGGACTCGGCAGCCCGGCCATCCAGGGCGTCCTCGTCGCAGTGATCGCCGCCCCGATCTGCCACTGGGTCGCCCGCAGCACTCGCCGGGCCGCGGCCGCGGCATCCCTCGCAGCACCGGCGCCGGACGCCGCGCAGCACACGGACGCACAGAACGGAGCAGGCGAATGACCGCCACCCTGATCCGCAACGCGGATGTCATCACCATGGACGCGAGCATGCACGCGACGCCGGTGCGGCGTGACCTGCGCATCGCGGACGGATGCTTCACCGAGATCGGCACGAACCTCGAAGCGCGACCGGGCGAGACCGTGATCGACGGCACGGGAATGCTCGTCACCCCGGGTTTCGTCAACGCGCACACCCACTCGTGGGAGTACCTCTACAAGGGCCGCTACGACAACATGCCGCTGGAGCTGTGGATGGCGTACGCCTACCCCATCCTCGGCGGCAGCCCCACCCCGCCGGATCTCATCCGGCTGCGCACGCTCATGTTCGCGATGGAGTCGATGAAGTCGGGCGTGACCACGCTCGTCGACGATGTGCTCGAGACGCCGGGGCAGGACCTCGACCAGCTCGCGGCCGTCGCCGGCGCGTACAGCGACATCGGGATCCGGGCCAATGTCTCCGGCCACATCATCAACCGGCCGTTCGTCGACACCTTGCCGTTCGTCGCTGATTGGCTGCCCGAGGAGGTCGTCCGCCAGGTGCGGCAGGCGCCGACGCTCACCGCGGCGGAGTACCTCGACTACTCCCGCGATGCCTTCCGCAGGCATCACGGATCGGCAGGCGGACGCATCCGATACATGCTGGCGCCGTCCGGTCCGCAGCGCTGCACCGACGACCTGCTCGCGGGAGCGGCATCCCTGTCCGCGGAGTTCGACGCCGAGGTGCACATCCACGTGCTCGAGACGAAGACGCAGGCGGTGACCGGAGATGAGCTCTACGGCGGACGCACGCTCGTGCAGCACCTCGACGAGATCGGCGCCCTGAACCCGCGCACGACGTTCGCTCACGGCATCTGGGTCACGGGCGACGACATCGAGCGGATCGCACGGTCGGGCGTCTCCGTCTCGCACAATGCGATCTCGAACCTCAAGCTCGGGTCCGGCATCCTGCCCTGGCGCGCCTACCAGGACGCCGGCGTGAACCTCGGCCTCGGCACGGACGGATGCTCCTCGAGCGACACGCCGCGCCTCATGGAGGTCATGAAGACCGCGGCTCTCCTGCACAAGGCCACCGAACCGGACTTCGAGCGCTGGCCGACCGTGCCCGAGGTGCTGGACGCCGCGACCATCGGCGGCGCCCGCAGCGGGGTGCTGGACCAGACGATCGGCTCCATCGAAGTCGGCAAGCGCGCCGACCTCGTCATGTTCGACACGACGACCCTGGCGTTCCTGCCCACCAATCGCCTCGAGAACCACCTCGTATACAGCGAGAACGGATCGTCGATCGTGCGTGTCATGGTCGACGGGGTCGTCACGGTCGAGCACGGCCGGCTCACTCTGGTCGACGAGGACGCGGTCTTGGCCGCATTCCGCGAGATCATGCCGAGGATCCGGGAAGAGCAGGATCGCCTGGATGCCGTGAACGAGGTCTTCGCACCGGCCTTCGCTCGGATGCACATGGAGTCGGCCCGGCGGCAGATGCCGGTCAACCGCTGGACCGGCGACGAGCGGACCTGGGTGGGCGCGCACGCGCACGCCTGATCGCTCGATCCGGAGCCCCGTCCGATCACGGGCGGGGCTTCAGTGCGCGTACTCCATCAGCTCGACGCCGAGCACCCGGAACGCATCGTGCGCGCGCAGCCGATGCGCGATCGACAGGTCGTCGAAGCCGACGATCATCGCGTAGGCGACGCCGGAACGGGGGCCGGCAAGAACACCGGCCTCGGCACGAACGCCCCGGTCGCGCCCCGTCTTGTTGATGAACAGCAGTCCGTGCGCGTCGTGATCGTGCGCGAACGGGTCGAGACCCGTGGATGCCGCCACCAGACTCAGATCGTGATTGAGGCTCAGCCACTCCGCGACCTGCGCGCTGACCGCTGCGTCCACGGCCGTCGAGTTCACGAGTGCGGAGAAGAGGTTCGCCAGTTCCCGCGTCGTGCCGACCGCGACATGAGGGGCGTCGTCCGGCCCTCGAACGTCACGAAATCTATCGAGCACAGCCGTCCGCTCGAGTCCGAGCGACTCGATCCGGTCGCGAACCCGGTGGTGGCCGACCTGGTCGAGCAGGATGTTCACGGCCAACGGGTCGCCTGCCGTCGCCGCGAGCACGGCGAGATCGACGAGCGGCAGCGCCGGGGCGCGCAGACTGCGCCACAGCCCTGACCCCGTCACATCGTCCGTCTCCGAGCGATCCACGATCTCGAGGGGATCCAGCGTCCCCGCCTCGAACCGCGCGGCGACCTCGATCAGCAACGGCACCACGCCGAGCCCGGCAATCGGCAGGGTGACGTGATCGTCGCCGGCGAGCACCTGCGTCCCGGTGTCGAGATCCATGACGTGCACCGATACCTGGGCACCGGCATCCGCCAGCTCCTCAAGCGCGCGCGTCGTCGCGGCGAACGATCGCCGACCGATGGCCGCGCGGCGCGGCAGACGTCGGGTGCTGCGTTGTGACCGACGCAGCATCGCAGGCTCAGGGGGAGTGCCCACGCGTGTTCCTTCCCAAGAAGGTCGATGAGGGGAGGCGCCGCGCGATCCACGCCGACAGCGGCACTCGCCATCGTAGTCCCGCGCGGCGACGCCCGGTCAAAGTTTGCGGGTAACGGTCACCAGATCGTCACACGCTGGTCGCTCGGCAGGTGCAGAGCATCACCTTCGGCCACGCCGAACGCCTCGTAGAAGGCGTCGATGTTGCGCACGATCTGGTTGCACCGGAACTCGTTCGGCGAGTGCGGATCGATCGTGAGCAGGCGGATCGTCTCGGGGTCGCGGCTCTTCTGCTGCCACACCTGGGCCCAGCTCAGCAGCAGTCGCTGCACACCGGTGAGGCCGTCGATCACCGGGGCCTCCGCACCGCCCAGGGCGATGTCGTAGGCCTTCAGCGCGATGCCGAGCCCACCGAGATCGCCGATGTTCTCGCCGATCGTGAGCGCACCGTTGACGTTGTTCTCCTCGCCGAGACCCACCGGAACCAGTGCGTCGTACTGAGCGATCAGGGCCTTGGTGCGCTCCTCGAAGGCTGCGCGATCGGCGTCCGTCCACCAGTCGTCGAGCTTGCCGGTGCCGTCGTAGCGGCTGCCCTGGTCATCGAAACCGTGGCCGATCTCGTGACCGATGACCGCGCCGATGCCGCCGTAGTTCGCTGCGGCGTCGCGCGAGGCATCGAAGAACGGGTACTGCAGGATCGCTGCGGGGAACACGATCTCGTTCATCGACGGGTTGTAGTAGGCGTTGACCATCTGCGGCGGCATGTGCCACTCATTGCGGTCGATGGGCTTGCCGATCTTGTCGACGTTGCGGTCGTGCTCGAAGATGTTCGCGCGGCGGACGTTGCCGAAGATGTCGGCGGCGTCGATCTCGAGCGTCGAGTAGTCGCGCCAGACCTCCGGGTGGCCGATCTTCGGTGTGAACGCGTCGAGCTTCGCGAGCGCGCGCTCACGCGTGTCGGGGCTCATCCACTCCAGCGTCGTGATGCTCTGCCGGTACGCCTCGATGAGGTTCGCGACGAGCTCGTCCATCGCCGCCTTCGCCGTCGGCGGGTAGTGCCGCTCGACGTAGACCTTGCCGATCGCCTCGCCCAGAGCACTCTCGGTGACCGAGACGCCGCGCTTCCAGCGCTCGCGGATCGTCGGGACGCCGGTGAGCTCCGTGCCGTAGAACGAGAAGTTCTCCTGCACGATGTCGTCGGTGAGGAAGGGTGCCGCGGCATGCACGGCCTGTGCCCGCAGCCACGCCTTCCAGTCGTCGAGCCGATCGGCGGTCAGCAGTGCGCCGAGACCCTCGAAGGCGCTGGGCTGGCTGACGACGACTTCGGCGAAGGCATCCGGGTTCGTGGGTCCGACGGCATCCCGCCACGGCGTCAGATCGACGCCGACAAGGGCCTGGAAGTCGTCCCACGACTTGAGGTTGTAGGTCTTCACGGCGTCGCGGCTGGCGACGTTGTCCCAGTGCTTGGAGGCGATCTCGGCTTCGAGCGCGAAGGCGCGCTCGGCGTCGCCCGCGGCATCCTGCACCCCGGCGAGCGCGAGGAGGCGCTCGAGGTGCGCACGGTACGCGTCGCGAGTGCCGGCGAAGCTGTCGAGGCGGTAGTAACTCTCGTCAGGGAGCGAGAGGCCCGACTGGACGAGGATCGGCACGTAGCGCTCCGGATCGCCGGGATCGCCGTCGATGTAGAGCCCGATCATGTGGGCGCGGCCGTCGCGCTCGTAGGCACCGGCGATCGCGAGCAGGGCCGGGATGCCGTCGATCCGGTCGATCTCGGCAAGCGTCTCCTGCAGGGGCTGGACCCCGGCGGCATCGATGCGCGCGGTGTCCATGAAGCTCGTGAACAGGTCGCCGATCTTGCGCTCGAGGGTGCCGGGCGCGGCACCCTGCGACTCTTCGATGATCGTCCGCACATCCTTCTCGGCCTGCTCGGCGAGCATGTGGAAGGAGCCCCATCGCGCCTTGTCGCCGGGGATCTCAGTGCGATCGAGCCACGCGCCGTTGACGTGGCGATACAGGTCGTCCTGGGGGCGGATGTCGGAGCTGAACTCTTCGGTCGCGAGACCGGCGGGAAGCACATCAGTCATGCGTCCACCCTATGCGCGCGGGGCGCTCGGCGTGCTCGGCGCGCATCGGAAATCCGCTCTGTTCGGGCGGGGCGTGGCGCAATATGATGTCGAGAAGGGGATACGGCGGAGACGCCGGAAGAGGGGAAATGCTGTGAGGGGACTGGGGCAGTATCTGGTGTCTACGGGCGCGGCTGATGCCGACGTCATCGGGACGGCCATCGCCGAAGTGGGCGATGGAGAGGAGTTGCCGCGGCATCTGCTGCAGCAGCGCCGGATCACCGAGGCGCAGGTCGCCGAGGCGACATCGATCGCGACGGGCTGCAGCTTCGTCGATCTGACGACGTACACGTTCGATCCGCAGGTGGTCGCGCTCGTGCCTGGGCCGCTGTGCCGCAAGTACCGGCTGCTGCCGCTGCGCATGGTGCGCGATCAGCTGACCGTGGGGATGCTGGATCCGACCGACATCATCGCGCTGGACGACATAGCCACGCTGACCGATCTGCGGGTCGTCCCCGTGGTCGTCGCGGAGGACTCGCTGATGCAGGCGTTCGAGCGGCTGCTGCGCTCGGACGGCGAGCTCAGCGACCTGTCGGAGCAGATCGGCGAATCATCGTCCAGCGCCGACAGCATGTTCACCGAGCAGCTCGACGACCAGGACATCGATGCCCCGGTCGTCCGCTTCGTGAACCTGCTCATCACCCAGGCGATCAACGACCGGGCCAGCGACATCCACATCGAGCCGGGCGAGCACCGCCTCACGGTGCGGTTCCGCATCGACGGCGTGCTGCACGAGATGCAGCGAGCGGATCGCAGCATCCAGGACGGTGTGATCTCGCGACTGAAGATCATGTCGTCCATCGACATCGCCGAGAAGCGCGTGCCTCAGGACGGCCGCATCTCGGTGCTGCACGAGGGCCGCAGCGTCGACCTCCGCGTGGCCACGCTGCCGACGGTGTGGGGCGAGAAGATCGTCATGCGAATCCTCGACAACAGCGGCCAGTCCATGTCGATGGACGATCTGCTGTTCCTGCGACGCAACGAGCACCGGTTCCGCGAGGCGATCACCCGCCCGCACGGCATGGTGCTGGTCACAGGTCCGACCGGCTCCGGAAAGTCGACCACGCTGTACACCGCGCTGCGGACCGTCTCGAATCCGCGCGTGAACGTGATCACGGTCGAGGATCCGGTGGAGTACCGCATCCCGGACATCAACCAGGTGCAGGTGAATCCACGCGCAGGGCTCACGTTCGCCTCCGCGCTGCGCGCGATCCTGCGCTCTGACCCCGACGTCGTGCTGGTCGGTGAGATCCGCGACCGCGAGACGGCGACGATCTCGATCGAGGCGGCGCTCACCGGCCACCTCGTGCTCTCGACGCTGCACACGAACGATGCGCCGAGTGCGCTGACCCGCCTGGTCGAGATCGGCACCGAGCCGTTCCTGGTGGCGACCGCACTGAGCGCCGTAGTCGCCCAGCGCCTCGCCCGTCGCCTGTGCACTCGCTGCCGCCAGCCCATCGAAGACGATCGCGCGATGCTCGATGCCGTCGGGATGCCCGCTGAGCTGATCAATCACGCCACCGTGTACCGCGCCGTCGGATGCTCCGCCTGCTCCAACACGGGGTATCGGGGCCGCGTCGGACTGCACGAGGTTATGACACTCACCGATGAGATCGAGCAGGCGCTTGTCGCACATGGAACCGGCAGCGAGCTGCGGCAGATCGCCCTGAAGCAGGGAATGGTGCCGCTGCGCGATGACGGTTGGGCGAAGGTCGCCGATGGCATCACGACGATCGAGGAGATCCTCCGCGTCACCGTGTGAGCGGGCGGGGAGTCACCCCTGGTTCGCCATGTCTCCGTACAGCGTGAAGATCGGCATGTACAGGGAGATCACCATGCCGCCGATGACCACGCCGAGGCCGACGATGAGGATCGGCTCGATCAGCGACGACAGCTGCTCCGTCGCGGTCTCGACCTCTTCCTCGTAGAAGTCGGCGATGCTGCCCAGCATCTGCGCGAGCGTGCCGGACTCCTCGCCGACGGCGACCATCTGCGCCACCATCGGCGGGAAGACGTCCTCCTTCGCCAGCGGGCCTGCGAACGATCGGCCGGCGCGGATCGATTCCTGGATCTCGCGCACGGTGTGTTCGATCTTCCAGTTGTTCGACGCCTGACCGACGATCGACAGCGCCTGGATGATCGGTACACCGGCATCCAGCATCATGGCCAGGTTGCGGCTAAACCGAGCGACAGCCATCTTCGTGATCAGCTTGCCGAAGATCGGCATCTTGAGCTTGATCGGGTCGACGACCTTGCGATAGCCGTCGGTGTACCGGTTGCGTGACCACACCACGGCGAGCACGATCAGGAGCACGATGAGCGCCGGAAGGATCCAGACCATGTTGTGCGAGATCGTCACGAGGATCTGGGTCGGCAGCGGCAGCCCGCTGCCGAGGCCGGCGAACATGTTCTCGAAGACCGGCACGATGAAGGTCACCATGACGAGCACGCCGATGATGGCGATCACGAGGACCACGGCCGGGTAGGTGGTGGCCGAGCGGATCTTGCCGTGCAACTCGGCCTGCTTGCGATAGTTCTCGGCGACGGAGTTGAGGGCGGCTCCGAGGAATCCGCCGGACTCGCCCACCTTGACGATCGACACCATCAGGGGCGGGAAGATGTCGGGATGGCGCCCCAGGGATGCCGACAGCGACGATCCGCCCTCGACGTCGGATGCCACGGAGCCGAGCACTCCACGCAGCTTGCGGTCGGCCGTCTGATCCTCGAGCACGAGAAGCGTGCGCATGAGAGGCAGACCGGCGTTGATGAGCGCCGCCATCTGCCGCGAGAAGATCGCGAGCGTCTGCGCCGACACTCCTTTATTAAGGGACGGCAGTGTGATCTCGCGGCGCAGCCCCGTCTTGTCGATCGGCGCGACCTGCACGGGCATGAGTCCTTGAGTTCGAAGCTTCGCCGTGACAGTCGCCTCTGTCGTGGCATCCATCGTGCCCTTGATCAGCTGCGTGGTGCCCGGATCGATGGCCTGATAGTGCCATTCCTGCATCGTCGCCATCATGAACCCCATTCCGTGAGCTGACGGTCCACCGCGTAATGCGACCAGGAGTCGGCATCGAGATCTGCCGGCTGAACGTGCACATTGTCGAGCGAGGCGGGGTCGACCGCGAACGTGCGGGCGACGTGAGCCGCGACCGTGCCCGCCCCGACGAGGCGACGCAGATCCTGATCGAGGGTGTGCATGCCCTCGGCCGCGCCCGCCTGCATCGCGCTGTACAGCTGGGCGACCTGGCCCTCGCGGATCAGGTTCGCGACGGCCGGCGTGTTGATGAGCACCTCGGTGGCGATGGTGCGTCCTGCGTGCTGCGCGCGCGGCAGCAGGCTCTGGCTGATGATGCCCTGCAGGGTGTCGCCGAGCTGCGAGCGGATCTGGTCCTGCCGGTCGGCGGGGAACGCATCGATGATGCGGTTGATCGACTTCGATGCGCCCTGCGTGTGCAGCGTGGAGAGCACGAGGTGACCTGTTTCTGCGGCCGAGAGAGCGGTCGAGATCGACTCCGGGTCGCGGAGCTCGCCGACGAGGATCACATCAGGGTCCTGTCGCAGCACGCGACGCAGTGCCTCGGCGAACGAGTTCGTGTCGCTGCCGACCTCACGCTGATGGATCAGCGCGCGGCGGCTGTTGTGGTGGAACTCGATCGGGTCCTCGATCGTGACGATGTGCACGGGGCGGATGCTGTTGATGATGTCGACCATCGCGGTGAGCGTCGTCGACTTTCCGGATCCGGTCGGCCCGGTGACGAGGACGAGTCCGCGCGGTCGGAGCGCAAGATCCTGAGCGATCTGGGGGGCGCCCAGCTCATCGAGTGTGAACACCTTGCCCGGGATGAAGCGGAGCGCCATGGCGATCGCGCCGAGCTGGCGGAACACGTTCACGCGCAGTCGCCCGATGCCGGGCTCGTGGTGAGCGAGGTCGACTTCGTGGCGGCGGACGAACTCGTCGCGCTGTCCGTCGCTCATGAGGCTGTGGGCGGCCTCGCGCACCCAGGTGGCGTCGAGCGGGTCGGGCTGCTGGGGGATGACGATCAGATCGCCGTCGACGCGCATCAGCGGTGGGGCGTCGGCGGTGATGTGGAGGTCGGATGCTCTCCCTCGAGCAGCCAGGGAGAGCAGTTCGCTCAGAGTGACCGTCATGTCAGCTGCCTTCCTGGGCACGGGTGAAGGTCAGCGCGGTGACCTGGATGTCGAACTGTTCATTGGACTCGGTGACGACGACCTCGTCGATCGCGATGGCCCGAGGACCGCCGCGCAGACCGTCGAGGAACTTCTGGACGCTCACCATGTCGGGGGCTGTGGCCTGGATCGTGATGTCGATCTGCATCCGGTCGGGCGTCGTCGCAGTGGGCTGAGCCGTCGGGTCGGTCGTCGTCTCGGATGCTGCCGCGTCGGCGGTCGCGTCACTGGCGACGGTCGCGTCGGCGGCGACGTCGGATGCCGCGTCGACCGGCGTCTCGGTCGGCTCGGTCGTGGCGGCAGGGGCTGGAGCGTCTTCGGTTCCACCCGTGCGCGGGGCGTACGGCACTGCCTCTCCCCTGGTGACGGAGACGAGCTGCGCGCCGGAGTCGGCCTCGGCGCGCGCGATACGCTCGAAGACCTCGTCCAGCAGCGGGAGAGCAGGGATCTGTGCGGAAAGGGCTGCGACCGACTTCTCGGTCTCCTCCAGGGTCTCCTGCTGCTTCTGCAGGGCGGCGATCTGGGTCTCGTACACCTGGTTCGTGCCTTCGACCTGACGCTGCTGCTCCTGGGCCGCGAACACGCCGCCGACGAGCGGCAGCACTCCGACCACGATGCCGAGCACGAGCACGGCGGCTGTCACGAGAGCGCCGATGAGGGTGATGAGCTGTTTGGTCATCACTGACCGCCTTCCTGCTCAGCAGCGAACCGGCCGCTGTAGATGCCCTGATCGAAGGTGATGTCGATCGTGTACGTGAATCGTCCTTCTTCGCTGCCGCTCTCGGCGATGGCATTCGAATCGCTCTGGGCCACCGCACCGACCGTGCGCAGCTGGCGCGAGATCGCGGCGATGTCGATCGTGTTCGGGCTGTCGAGAGTGATCGTTCCCGTCAGCCCTGCGGTGCCGACGACGGTCTCTTCCGTGAGCTTGTCGACGGCAGGCATGCCGGGGACGAGACTGAATCCGACCAGCGCGACATCTGCGGGCAGCGCGGACTCGATCTTGCTGCGCACGTCGCTCCACGCGAGGTCGGAACCCATCGCCTCGGCCAGGTAGCCCGTGAGCTCCTTCTCTGTGGCGATGGCACCGCTGACCTCGGAGAGCCCGGCGATCTCGCCGACGAGCTCCTGCGTGCGCAGGTGCTCGGCGGCGAGTTCCTGCTGGGCGAACGTGTTCCACACCCACGCCCCGCCGACGAGGAGTGCGGCGACGACGACGGCCGCGAGGGCCGCCCAGATCCAGACGCGGCCCAGTCGGTCGTGCTCGCGGCGAGCGCGCTCGGATGCGGGCAGCAGGTTGACTCTGGGGGCGCCGGCGAGCGACACCACGGCGACGCGAGACATCAGCTCTCCTTCCCGAGAGCCAGGCCGGCTGTGCTGACGAGGTTGAGGGCGAGCTCGCCGGCCGGCTCACCGTTGACGACCGTTCCGACGTCGGAGAGAGAGATGATCCGCACCGGGAACTGATCCCGCTCTTCGAGCCCGCGTTGCACGCCCGTGATCGCGGCGCCCGCGCCGGTGAGCAGCACCTGGTCGATGCCGGCGACACCGGGCCGGCTCATGGAGAACGCGAGCGTGCTGTGCAGTCGCCCGAGCAAATCGGCGACTGCTCGTCCACCGTTCTCGTTGCGGAGCGTCCCGCGCAGCGCCCCGGGTGCGATGGCGTCTGCAGGCAGGATGCCGGCGGTGCCGATGGCTGCGGCACCCACTCCGGCGAGCACCGGGATCTCGGCATTCACGGTTTCATCGTCGACGACCGTCATCCCGCGCCGGCGGACCGCCGCGGTCTCCATATCGGCCGGAAGGATGCGGACGAACATCGGGATGCCGTCGCGCAGAACCACGACCTGCGTGGTGTGGTCGCCGACATGGATGACGGCGATGGTGCCGGATCCTGCTCCGGCTCGCACTGCGCGAGCGAGGCCGAACGCCGTGAGATCGACGCGGGTCACGCGGATGCGGCTGCGCGAGAAGGCGGCGATCATGTGCTCGACGGTCTCCGCGACCGCGGCCACGAGCAGTCCGTGGACTTGATCGCCGTCCTGTGAGGTCGGGTAGAAGTCGAGCACGGCCTGGTTCACCGGGACGGGCAGCAGGTCCTGCACCTGGAACGGCAGAGCCTTGCGGAGGACAGCCGGAGGCAGCGCGGTCGTGCTGTACTCGCGCACGAGGACGCGGCGGCTGGCGATGCCGAGGGTGACGCTGCGGCCCTTGATGCGCGCGGTGTTCCAGAGCTGACGGATCGCGACGGCGACAGCGCCTTCGTCGAGGATCTCGGAGTCCTTGGCGGCATCGATGGGCAGCGGGACCTCGCCGTACGCGACGACGCGCGGTGATCGACCCGTGGTCATCTCGACCGCGCGGACGCTCTCTTCGGTGATCTCCACACCGACTCGTGTTGCTGCCATGTCCCCTCCTTCTTGCAGACCGTTCCTGACCGGAATGGCCTACGTGTAAAGCCCCAGATACCAGCGCGCGATCGGCTCACCGATGAGGATGCCGACCCACGCGCCGGCGAGCATCCACGGTCCGAACGGGATTGCCGTCTTGCGTCCTGCTCTCTTGATCACGATGAGCGCGAGTCCGACCGCGCCGCCGAGCACGAACGCCGAGAAGGCACCGACCACGAGCGCGCCCCAGCCGAACCAGCCGAGCACGGTTCCGACGAGCCCGGCGAGCTTGACGTCGCCGCCGCCCATGCCACGAGGGCTGATCAGCCGCACGACGTAGTAGAAGAGGTAGAGCGATACGCCCCCGAGCAGTGCCCGGATGAACGGTTCCCAGGCTCCCGCGTCGCCGACCGACGCGAGCACCGTCGTGGCTCCGAGGATCACGACGACCGCCGCCCATCCAGGGAGCACGATCGCGTTCGGCAGGCGTTTGACGTCGACGTCGATCGCCGTGAGCACCACGCTGAGCGCGGCGAACAGCACGAGCATGATGAGCTCGCCCCAGAACACCGGACTGGTCGCCCAGGCGCCGGTCGATGACCCGCCGGCCGCCTGCCGGATGACTCCGACGGCGACAGCGACGAACAGCGCCCCTGTGAGCAGCTCGATCAGCGGATATCGCGCCGAGATGCCGCCGCGACAGTTGGCGCAGCGGCCGCGCTGCACCAACCACGAGACCACGGGGATGTTCTGGTGCGCGCGGATCGATGCGCCGCATTGCGGGCACCGGCTCTCGCGCATGAGGGAGATGCCGGCCGGGACGCGATAAGCGACGACGTTGAGGAACGAGCCGATGACCAGCCCGAACACTCCCGCCCATGCGGTGATGAAGATCGCGACAGCCGGCATGATCACGGCACGTCCCGCTGGGAAATGAGGTCGCCGAGGCTGTCCGTCCCCGCGCCGCCACTTCCCGGCCACGGGTCGACATCCTCTCCGAAGTCGTAGCCAGGGATGTTCCGTGGCGCGAAGGCGACCTTGACACCGCCGCCGAACTCGAGCTCGCCCGAGTAGACCTGCCCGCGGAACGTGGCCGGGCCACTGTTGAACTTCATCTTGCACGGCGTGTAGATGTAGATCGCGATCTTGGGGTCGACCATCGAGTCGTTGAGCTGCTCGGAGGCGCTCGCTGGCGAGTTGCACTGGGGGCCCGCAACGGCCGGCTTGCTGTCGGGAGTGATCAGATAGATCGTGTGGGGCTGTCCGTCGGCGCTGGAGAACTTCGTCCCCGACAGGTACCAGCGGTTCGCGATGATCGCGATGTCCCTGTTGATCTTGACCTGCTTGTTCGCGCCGCCGGCGTTGGTGTCGAAGTTGCCCGAGCAGGCCCGGATGTCGAAGATCATCCGACTGGTGAGGGTGCTGGCAACTGAGGTGACATCGGCCGAATTGCCGGACCACTTGTTGCACGCTGTACCCGTGACCGTCGTGAGCTTGTAGCCTTCGTCCGCCCAGGCCTGCGGAGGAGTCGTGGCGTTCACCGGCGTGAAATCGACGTCCTGCCAGGTCGGGATCTCCGGGAGCGGCACCGTGGCGAGCGCTGTGTTCTTGGTGATCGGACCCTTCACGATCGTCGTCGCCGGGGTGCCCCAGGTTCCGTACCCGCCCTTATAGGTGAAGCCGCCGAAGATAGTGCCGCTGCCGAGAGTGCTGTTTCCCGTGCCCGCGGCCCGCACGCTGCCGTAGACGGTGCCGGCGTTCAGGGTCACCGTGCCGCCGACGAAGACGTTGCCCTCGCTGCCACCGACCTTTCCGACGGTGCCGGCGATGGTGTGTCCGACATCCTTCGGCGCGATCAGGCTGCCCTCGATCTTGCCGCCGTTGACGACAGCCGTACCCCCGATGTAGGCGTTCCCCTCAACAACGCAGCCGTTGTCGAGCTGCATGTCGCCCGTCTTGGTGTAGATGTCGCCGGGGAAAACTGATCCGGTGCCGCATGCGATCTTCCCGAGCGAGGCATAAACGCCGGCGGAGCCGACGAAGTCGTCGATGCCCATCTCACTGTTGGCGCTGTCGAAGACGTAGGAGTTGAGTCGGGAACCCATGCTGTACGTGTAGAAAAGGCCAGGACCGCCGGCGGTCGGCGGTGTCAGACCGTCCAGTTCGTAGACCGCGCTCAGCGTCGTGCTCGCGCCGCTCGCCGTACCGGTGACGGTGTACGTGACCTGTCCGACGCCGGGAGAATCGCACGCGACGGCGACCGTGTAGTTCGGTGCTGTGCCAGCCGGCACGGCACTACACGGGTCCGCGCCGGCACCGCTTGCCTGCGCGATCGCGGCGGCGAGTCCGGCGTCGGCTGCAGCTCGCGACTGGGCGGTGCTGCGACTCGAGACGACGCTCGACGCGGTGTTGACGACCAGTCCGCCGACCAGGACGGCGCCGACCATCAGCACCATCATCACGATGATGACGACGACGAGCGTTGCGCCCCGATCGTTGCGCAGATCGCTCGGATCGTGAATCCGTCGACGGAGCGCTTCGTGAAGGCTCACCAGCATGGTCCGGCTCCTTGGATGACCGCCTGGGCCTTGACCGCCCCGATGATGGGGACGGTCGCGCTGCCCGCTGAGGCGGTGAACGAGTACTCCAGCCGGGTCGACGACGGGGCGGAGAAGATCGGGCCGTCATCGATCCCGGTGGCAAGCGTCGCCCAGCCGGTGGTGACGGAGGTGTCGATGGCACTGTTCGCGCTCTTGTAGAGCAGATCACCGGATGCGTCGCGCTTCCATGCCCGGCACTCCCAGCCGGACGATCCGGTGGCGACGACGGCGACGAGCGTGTCGCCGCTGCCAGTGGACGGATGGATCTCCGTCGCATTGCGGATGGACTTCTGCAGTGAAGCTGTGACGAGGTTGGCCTGGCCGGTTGCCGCGTCGCGATCGGTGGTCGCCACCTGGGCCCCCCAACCGTTGATGAAGATCGATGACACGAGTACCAGGACGACACCCGCGATGAGCATGTAGAGAATCAGTTCGACGAGGCTCAGGCCGTCGTCGTCAGAGTCCTGCGGACGAGTCATGGTGCACCGACCATGACTTTGGTGGATACGGACGCCAGCGACTCGGTACCTGACAAGACCGTCACGGTGACCGCCACGGCCGCCGGATATGCACCGGCAGCCGGGCAGGTCGCCGGCGAGGTCCGGATCGTGAGGCCGGAACCGCTCGGCCCTGGCAGATCGCCGTTCTCGGCCGTCAGATCCGCACAGCGCGAGGCGGTGGACCCGGTCGGGAACTCAGAGCGGATCTCGGCGACCCTCTCTGCTGCGAGATTGGTCGCCACGACGGAAGAGCGGTTGTCGACGCTGAGCCCCATCGCCGTGACCAGCAACGGCAGTACTGCGAGCGCCAGAACGGCGAGCAGGACCATCGCGATGATCACTTCGATGAGGCCCAGTCCGTCGTCGCTTCGGGTAAGCCGCGACATGAGTGGTCCTCAGTTAGATGACTTGAGCGGAGGCCTGAAAGCGCGGGCCTCCGCTCTGGTCAACGACTCGTCAGCAACCAGGACCGAACCCATCAAGGGCGGTAGTCCCGACGGTCGGTGTGATGCAAATGTCATCCACGACTGTCGACGCCGCGGAACCACTCGTGTATGCGAGCGTATAGCCCGCATCGGTGGCTGGCGCATCAATGTCCCCGGCCGGGTCACCCTGCGCGATGTTCGCTGCGGCCGTTGTCGCGGCGTTCGCGGCGGCGGCCTTGGCGGCATTCTCGGTAGCAGTCTGCTGGAGGCTTCCGACGATCGGAATCGCGACAGCCACGAGGATGCCGAGGATCACGACGACGATGATGAGCTCGATCAGCGAGAAGCCGGCTTCGCCGTTCTCTTCCCGCTCGATCTTCTTGGCCTCGATGAGGCGTCGGATAGTACGCATGACAGAGTCACACTTCCCGGGATGACGGAAACGGGTACCCTGCGTTGGGCGTCGTCTCCGACGGGCTTCGTGCTTGTGATTCCCCAACCCCAGGTTCAGGAGCCACCGCCACCCCTCAGTTGAGCGGCTCCTGATGCACATGCTGGCGAAGGTGGGAGCGCGCTCACAATCCCCCAATTCTGGGGGTACTACCCGCGTTCATCCGACTGGTATCCCGCGCGCGCATTCAGCAGTATCGACCATTGGCCAGGAGGCGTGGACTTATGGCCAGTCGGCTCTTTTTCGCTCGAAATGGGCATGTCTCCCCATTGCCTTTTCGGAGCCGGAAAGATTTCTCACGTGAGCATCTCCGGACTCAGGCTCGAACTCTGAGTTCACGCGCGGCGACGGAACAGGCCACGTCGCCCCGGTGACTCCGGTGCCGGCGGGGCTTCCTGCGGCGTGATCGCGCGCTCTGCGCGACGTCGCCGCCACGCCTCGACCTCAGCATCCACATCTCTGGTCTTGGTGATGACGGGCGGGCCGCCCATGAGCTGCCGGCGGGCATCGATCACGCGCCTGTTGAAGTCCTCGAGCGCCTCGCGCACATCGCTCTCGCGACCGATTTTGTCGAGCGTGTCATCCAGTTCGCGGTCCTCGTTCCGCAGCAGAATCGCGGGCGGTCCGAGGCCTGTGAGGTTCTCCGTCTCGATCTTGCGGCGGATCCACCAGTCAGGATCGTGGTGCGAACCGAGGTTCTCCAGCGGCTTGCCAGCGCCGGGCAGATCGTCGAACTCGCCGCGGCGGATCGCGAGCTGGATCACCGTCTCGACGAACTGGTGCCTGTTCTCGGCGTTCAGCTGCATCGGCGGCGCTTCGGACTCAGCATCCGGTTCGCCGTTCTGCCGCGCCCGATAGCGGGCCGCGGCGTCTCGAGGATCAGTCATCGTCCACCTCCGGATGCCGGTTCTACCAGCCTACGCGCCCCTCGAACGAGCGTCGCCGGCACGCCATAGGCTCAGAGGATGACCGCACGCCCCACGTCCCTGAACCGGGAGATCCTGCGGCTGGCGGTCCCTGCCCTCGGCGCGCTGGTCGCCGAGCCCGCGTTCCTGATGGTGGACGCCGCGCTCGTCGGTCACCTGGGCACCGTCCCCCTCGCCGGACTCGGCATCGCGAGCGCCGTGCTGCAGACGATCGTCGGGCTGATGATCTTCCTCGCGTACTCGACGACCCCGGCCGTCGCCCGCCGGTTCGGTGCCGGCGATCACAAGGATGCCGTCTCCGTCGGCATCGACGGCATGTGGCTCGCGCTCGGGCTCGGCGCCGTGCTCGCCGTCACCGGAGCCCTCTCGTCCGACTGGCTGGTCTCGCTGTTCGGTGCTCCAGCCGACGTGGCCGCCCAGGCCGACACGTATCTGATGATCAGCATGTGGGGCCTGCCCGCCATGCTGATCGTCTTCGCCGCCACCGGACTGCTGCGCGGGATGCAGGACACGGTGACCCCGCTGTGGATCGCCGGGCTCGGGTTCGGGGCGAACGCCCTGCTGAACTTCCTGTTCATCTACGGTTTCGGGTGGGGCATCGCCGGCTCCGCCGTCGGGACGGTCACCGCACAGTGGGCCATGGTCACGGCATACGTCATCATCGTCGGCCGCCTCGCCCGCAAGCACTCGGCGTCCGTCCGCCCACAGCGCGACGGCGTGCGCGGATCGGCACGATCGGGCGGCTGGCTCTTCCTCCGCACCGTCAGCCTGCGTGCGGCATTGCTGATCACGGTCGGCGTCGCGACCGGCATCGGCACCGACGAGCTCGCGGGTTGGCAGGTCGTGTTCACGATCTTCTCGGCCGCGGCCTTCGCCCTGGATGCCCTCGCCATCGCCGCGCAGGCGCTCATCGGCAAGGGACTCGGCGCCGGCGACATCCCCGGCGTCAGGCATGTGCTGGCGCGCACCGTCGCGTGGGGTGCCTGGTTCGGCGTGATCGTCGGCGTGGTCATCGGCGCTCTCTCCGGAGTGATCGGACTCGCGTTCACCGGCGACCCGGACCTGGCCGCCCTCATTCAGCCGGCGCTCATCGTCCTCGCCGTCGCCCAGCCGGTCGCCGGCATCGTGTTCGTGCTCGATGGAGTGCTGATGGGATCGGGGGACGTCCGCTACCTCGCGATCGCCGGCGGACTCAACCTCGTGCCGTTCCTGCCCGCGCTCGTCATCATCTCGCTGGTCGGCGTCGACGGAACGGCTGGCGTCACCTGGCTCGCGGTCGCGTTCTTCGGCGTGTACATGCTGGCCCGCTTCGCCACCCTCGGCTGGCGCGTGCGAACCGGCGGTTGGCTCCGCCAAGACGCGTAGCAGTGTCGTGATGGCGGAGGATGGCTCCATGAACACCACCTGGCCCGGCGACTCGGCGACCGTCGTGCGCTGGCTGCGCGCGACGCTGCACGCCGAGGTCGCCGACTCCCGCGAGGCTCGGATCAGCGGTCTCGACGACGTCAAGATCGCAGCCGATCTCTCGGGCAACGACCTGCAGCACCTCACCGTCGATGCCACGCGCGTCCGTCTGCAGTTCGACTGGCGCGCGTCGCCCGACCTCGCCGCGCGCAACGAAGCGGCGGCCGGACACCACGACCCGCAACCGGTCGGCGAGGAGCCCGGAACGATACAGGAAATGCGGATACGAGCAACGCCGATCCGCATCGAGCGGACCGACGTGAACATCGACGTGCAGGCGTTCGACATCCCGATCCTCTGGCAGACGTTCGCCGAACCCACCGATCCGAGACACCCCGAGAGCATCAATGGGCTGTCCGCACCGGACGACCTGAGCTCGGCGCGCGGAACGTTCTCAGCTTCGGTGAGGACGCAGGATCTCGTTCCACTGCTCACATCCGTCCTGCGTCCGGCGTTGGCCGAGGTCGGCATCCGTCTCGGCCGCGTGAAGCTCGATGTGACGGGCGACGGCAGCGACGGCATCCACGTCACGGCGTACGCCGGAGGGCGCTGGAAGCTGCTCCTCGCCTCGGCGCACGCCGATGCGAAGATTCGTGTGACCAGGGATGCCGTCATCACCGTGAACGAGCTGACACTCGGCAGTCGCAACCCGCTCGTCGCCCTCGCGCTGCGCTTCACGCGCAAGCATGTCCGCGAGATCGTCGGCCAACCGTATGACCTGAACGCGGCACTGGGCGACGACCAGGGCGCGACGTCCTCCCGCATTCACGACCTGCGGGTCGCAACAGGAGAAGACTTCTCCGTGTCAGGAAGGGTCAACTGACCCTGGTCTGACGCATCCCGCCGGTGCAGCACGTAGCCCCAAGCTGCCAGAGCGAGCAGCGGACCCCAGAGCCAGAACGGGAAGACGAGCACGAGCTCGAGCGCGAGCTCGAAGCTCCCGTCGCCGAGGCTGCCGTCGAGAACGGACACGATCCAGTCCACTCCGCCGGCGAGGAACAGCGCCGCGACGACGAACGCCGGCACCGCAGCCAGCGCGACCGGCACAGCACGCCCGCCGAGGCCGCCCATCCAGCCGGGGAAACGTCGGCCCCACGGCAGGATCAGACCGAGCGTCAGCACGCCGCCGGCGAGCATCGCCGCACCGAGGCCGAGCCCGGTGAGCAGCACCATCGGCATGTCGGCGAGGTCGACACCGTTCGGTGCGAGCAGCGGCCACGGCGTCAGCCAGCTTGCGCGAGCGATCGTGTAGGGCAGCGCGCAGCAGGCGGCGGCGATCGTGATCGCGATGCGATTCCGCAGCACCCATGAGGCGAAGCGCCCGTGTGAGCCTTCTGAGCCGGTGGCCGCCCAGGCCGTGAGCGCCACGAGCAGCACGAGATGCGCCGCTGCGAGCAGCAGCACCGGAATCTTCTCGATGAGCGAGGCTGTGAGCTCCTGGGCGAGAAGAGCGCCCTGCATTCGCACGACCGCCCAGGTCACGATGCCGGCGAGTACAGCGATCACCGCCAGCCCCCACCACAGATGACGCCGAACGAGCAGCGCGGCGAGCACGACGGCGCCGACGATCACGACCATCGCGAACGTGTAGCCTGCGACGGGAATCATGCTGCCCGGCGTCAGCAGGAAGGCGATGACCGCCAGGACGACCGCCGCGATGCGCAGCACAGGCGGCGTCGCACCCGTTGGTCCGACGATCCCGCGCGCTCCGAGTGCGATGCCGGCCAGGCCGGTCGCGACGCCGATCGCCGCGGATACCGGTGCTGGCAGCATCCGATCGACGAGGCTGGGCCCGAGGGTGTCGAGTGCGGATGACGCATGTGGGGCGATGAGCGTGACCGCAGCGGCAACCGCGATCAGGGCGGCGGATACGACGATCCCGACCGCAAGGAACTGTCTGGTTCGTGTGTTCATGCCATTCACGGTATGTACACGGGCGGGTCGTCCGCATCGCCCGGGAAGGCGGTCTGCGTCACCCGCGCGGGTGAGACCCGAGTGCCGCCGAGTCAGCCCTGGGGCCGCAGCACACCACGCTCGTACGCCCAGATAACGACGTGGATGCGATCGGGCAGGCCGAGCTTGGCGAGAACCGCCTTGACGTGCGTCTTGACGGTGTTCCCCGACAGGAACAGCCGTCGGGCGATGTCGTCGTTGGATGCTCCGGTCGCCAGCATCCTCGCGACATCCCGCTCGCGCGGGCTCAGCACCTCGAGCGCCGCGGCCGGGTCGCTCGCGGGCGCACCCTCCCGGACGAAGCCGAGCAGCGCCTGCGTCGCCCGCGGCGACATCACCGGCTCGCCGGCCGCGACCGCGATGATCGCATCGGCGAGCGCGTCAGGGCTGGCATCCTTCGTCAAGAACCCGCTCGCACCCTCGCGCACGGCGCCGAAGACGTACTCGTCGAGGTCGAAGGTCGTGAGCACCAGCACACGCGCCTGCGGCCGCATCCGCAGAACCTCCCGCGTCGCCGCGATGCCGTCGATTCCCGGCATCCGGATATCCATGAGCACGACGTCGACCGCGTGCGCGCGCACGAAGGCGATCGCCTCGTCGCCCGACGTCACCGAGCCGACGACATCGAGCCGCGCATCGCGCTTCAGCATCGCCGCCACCGCCTCGCGGAACAGCGCCTGGTCGTCGGCGAGCAGCACGCGGACGCTCATGGGATCGCATCCATTCCGATCTCGGCATCCATTCGTGGGAGCTGCGCTCGAACGGTCCAGCCCGAGCGATCCGCGGCCTGGGCGCTGAGCATTCCGCCCGCGCTGCGCACTCGCTCGGCCATGCCGATCAGGCCCATTCCTGCTCCAGGGCTCCGCTCGGATGCCACGCCGGAGCCGCCGTCATCGACGACCGTCACCACGAGCGCCTCCGCCGTCCAGCGCATCCGCACGTCGATGCGCCGAGGCGGGGCTGTGTGCCGGATGGCGTTGGCGAGCGCCTCGCGCACCGCGTGATGCAGCGCGATCCGCGCCGGAGGATCCAGCTGCCCGCGCCTGCCGTCCTCGACGAACGTCGTCTCGGTCTCGGCGCTTCGAGCGGCATCGACGTCGGCGCGGATCACATCGAGATCGGGGAAGGGCTCATGCGGAGCATCCGAGCCCGCGGCCACGATCCCCCGCATCCCCCGCAGCGCCTCACGCCCGGTGTCGACCACGACCGACATCGCTCTGGCGCTCTCATCCGGGTCTTCGCGCACGTAGGCACGGGCGACCTCCGCCTGCGCGATCATCACCGTCATCGAGTGCGCGACGACGTCGTGCAGATCGCGGTTGATGCGCATCCTCTCCTGCGCGATCGCCGCCTCGACATGGGCGCGATCGCGGTCGTCGGCCTGCTGCCTGCGCAGCTGCTGAAGCATCCCGATCGCCCACGCCACCGAGACGAGCGCGATCAGGCCGACGAGCATGCCCCACCGCACCTGAGGCTCGAGCACGGACATCGGCATGAACGTGATGATCACTGCGCCGAGCACACCGATGCCCAGCGCACCGAGTCCGAGCAGGCGGCTGCGCTGGATCACGACCTGGGCCAGACACAGCAGGAAGGCGGCCGACGACGGGTACACCGCGGCTGGGACGCCGTCAGAGCCGGGCATCGCGGCGAGCGCGAGCATTGCGGCGCTGGCGGCCCCGAACGACGCGACAGGGAACCGCAGCGCGAGGAACGACAACGCATGGAGCACGACGAACAGCAGGGCCAGGATCACCACGAGCGGAGTCGCGGCAGGGTTCGGCCCCTGCACGAGCGCGAGCAGGCTCGACGGCAGCAGCACGATCGTCAGCGCTGCCGCGAGCATCACATCGGGGCGGCCGATGCTCCGCCAACCGCCGATGGAGGCGCTTCTCGTCTCACCTGCAGGCACGGCCCAATGGTGTCACAGCGTCCGTGACGGCGAGTCGCCCGTGCGGGTGATCCTCCTCAGCCCGCGTACCGCCGGCACCACTCGTACATGATCACCGCTCCGGCGGCGCTCGCGTTGATCGAACGCGTCGACCCGTACTGGGTGATCTCGATGTGTCCTGAAGCCGCGGCGATCGCCTCTTCGGTGAGCCCTGGCCCCTCCTGCCCGAACAGCAGCACGCAGCGCTCCGGCAGATCGGCCTTGTCGACCGGTACGGCGCCTTCGACATTGTCGACCGCGATGATCGGGATGCCCTCGCCAGCCGCCCATTCGGCGAACGATGCGACGTCCTCGTGGTGCACGACGTGCTGGTAGCGATCCGTGACCATGGCGCCGCGCTTGTTCCAGCGGCGTCGGCCGATGATGTGCACTGTGTCGGCGAGGAAGGCGTTGGCGCTGCGCACGATCGAGCCGATGTTCATGTCGTGCTGCCAGTTCTCGATCGCGACATGGAACGGATGACGACGGGTGTCGAGGTCGGCCACGATCGCCTCCATGCGCCAGTACCGGTAGCGGTCGATGACATTGCGGGTGTCGCCGAGCTCGAGCAGCTCTGGATCGTACTGCTCCGCCTGGGGCCACTGCCCTGCGCCCCCTGGCCAAGGGCCGACGCCGTGGGTGGTGCGCTCCGGCGTCTGCTCTTCCATCCAGCCAGGTTATCCGGCTCGCCATAGATTTCGGTGTGCCTAAAAATGGTCTATGGTTTCGGTGTGCCTAAAAATTTGACGATGGAAGCGCCCGCCGCCCGTGCCACGCCTCCGCGGAGCCTCTGGCTCCTCGGGCCCGCTCTCGTGGCGGGCGTCGCGTATCTCGATCCAGGCAACGTCGCGAGCAACATGACCGCCGGGGCCGAGTACGGATACCTGCTGGTGTGGATCGTGCTCGCCGGCAACGTGATGGCCTGGCTCATCCAGTACCTCTCGGCCAAGCTCGGCG
The DNA here is from genome assembly GCF_918698005.1 of Microbacterium sp. Bi121. Classification (GTDB taxonomy): domain Bacteria; phylum Actinomycetota; class Actinomycetes; order Actinomycetales; family Microbacteriaceae; genus Microbacterium. The sequence continues at coordinate 266,745 of NZ_CAKKLJ010000003.1, read as the reverse complement.
TCGTCACAGGGCAGAGCCTGCCCGAGGTGCTGGGCACGCGCCTGGGCAACAAATGGGGCCGTCGTGCCTATTGGCTACAGGCCGAGCTCGTCGCGATGGCGACCGACCTCGCCGAGGTGATCGGCGGCGCCGTCGCCCTGAACCTGCTCTTCGATGTGCCGCTGCTGCTCGGCGGATTCCTCACCGGTGCGGTCTCGATGATCCTGCTCGCCGTGCAGTCCCGGCGGGGTGCCAGGCCGTTCGAGTTCGTGATCATCGGGCTCATGGTGATCATCACCGTCGGCTTCCTCGCCGGAGTGTTCATCGCCCCGCCGGACGCGGGCAGCGTCGTCGCGGGCATCGTCCCCCGCTTCGAGGGGACCGGCTCTGTGCTGCTCGCGGCATCCATTCTCGGCGCCACGATCATGCCGCACGCGATCTACGCGCACTCGGCCCTGAGCCGTGACCGTTTCGGCGCGAATTCCCGCCGCCTCCCGGCGGATGCCACGGCCGAGGCCGCGCGCACCGAGACCTCACGCATCCGCCGACTCCTCACCGCAACGCGCTGGGACGTTTCGATCGCCATGATCATCGCCGGGTCGGTGAACCTCGGCATCCTGCTCCTGGCGGCCGCCAATCTCGCCGGCGTCGAGGGCACCGACTCGCTGGAGGGCGCCCACGCGGCCCTCGCCGCCGGCCTCGGCCCCGTAGTCGCGACGTTCTTCGCCGTCGGACTCCTCGCCTCAGGCCTCGCATCGACCTCGGTCGGCGCCTACGCGGGCGCCGAGATCATGCACGGGCTGCTGCACGTGCGCATCCCGTTGCTCGCCCGCCGGCTGATCACCCTGATCCCGGCCCTCGTGATCCTCGGCGTCGGCGTCGATCCGACGCTCGCACTCGTGCTGAGCCAGGTCGTGCTGTCGTTCGGCATCCCGTTCGCCCTGATCCCGCTCGTCGCGCTCACGGCGCAGAAGCGCACGCTCGGCAGATGGGCGAACAGGGCCTGGACGACCGCCGCCGGCGTCATCGCCTCCGTGCTGCTCATCGCCCTGAACGGAGCACTCCTCTGGCTGCTGATCTCGGGGACGTGAGCGGCGCCGCCTAAACTGGACGCGTGGCCTCCCCCGCAGCTGACGACTACCTGAAGACGGTGTACGCGCACACCGAATGGCAGGACGCGGCGATCACCCCATCGCAGCTCGCCGCGAAGCTCGGCATCGCCCCGTCGAGCGTCACCGAGATGGTCAAGAAGCTCGCCGCATCGGGGCTCGTCTCGCACGTGCCCTACGGCGCCGTGCGCCTGACGGACGCCGGTGAGGCTCGAGCCCTCGCGATAGTGCGCCGGCACCGGCTCATCGAGACCTGGCTGGTGCAGGAGTTCGACTACGCATGGGACGAGGTGCACGACGAGGCCGAGGTGCTCGAGCACACGATCAGCGACCGGCTGCTCGAGGGCATCGACGCGCGCCTCGGCCACCCGCGTTTCGACCCGCACGGAGATGCGATTCCGGATGCCGCGGGCGAGGTCGTCCGCGAGCCGTTCGTGCTGCTCGCCTCTGCCGATGTCGGTCACACCGGGCGCGTGCTGCGCGTCAGCGACGTCGACCCGCAGCTGCTGCGCGAGATCGAGGCGTCCGGCCTCGGGGTCGGGCACACGGTCGTCGTGACCGTCGAGGGCATCGAGGTCGACGGCTCGTCCGTTGCTCTGCCGGATGGTGCGGCCGACGCGATCTGGCTCGCGGCGTAGCATCCGCCCGCCGCCTGTTGCTCCCGGCGCCTGTTGCTCCCGTCTGAGGCGCGACCAATAGGCTGTGCACATGGCTCACCGCGACGACATCGAATGCTGGCTCACCGACATGGACGGCGTGCTCGTCCATGAGAACGACGCCATCCCCGGTGCATCCGAGCTGCTCGCAGGGTGGGAGGCCAATGGCATCCCGTACCTGGTGCTGACGAACAACTCGATCTTCACCGCCCGCGACCTCGCCGCACGCCTCCGCGCAAGCGGGCTGCACGTGCCGGAGGAGCGCATCTGGACCTCGGCGCTCGCCACAGCGGACTTCCTCGCGCAACAGGTGCCCGGCGGATCGGCGTTCGTGATCGGTGAGGCGGGCATCCTCACCGCGCTGCACGACGCCGGCTTCGTGATGACCGAGACGAACCCCGATTTCGTCGTCGTCGGCGAGACCCGCAACTACTCGTTCGAGGCGATCACGAAGGCGATCCGCCTGATCAACAAGGGTGCGCGATTCATCGTCACCAACCCGGATGCCACCGGCCCCAGCGTCGACGGTCCGCTCCCGGCGACCGGCGCCATCGCCGCGCTCATCACCAAGGCCACCGGCAAGGAGCCGTACGTGGTCGGCAAGCCGAACCCGATGATGTTCCGGTCGGCGCTCAACAAGATCGGCGCGCACTCGAAGAAGACCGGCATGATCGGCGACCGCATGGACACCGACATCGTCGCCGGCATCGAGGCGGGCCTCCACACGGTGCTCGTGCTCACCGGCATCAGCGATCAGGCCGAGATCGAGAAGTACCCGTTCCGCCCCGACGAGATCGTGGACTCGGTCGCCGACCTGCTGCCCACCATCACCGGAACGATCCCCACGGTCTGAATCGGAAGGGCATGGGCTGACGTGGGTGTTCTCGACGACGGCGACCGGATCACGGCGGCGGATGTCGCCGACTGGCGCGCCTGGCTCGAAGAGCATCACGCGAGCGCGAGCGCGGGCGGCGTGTGGCTGCTGAACGTGCGCGGTGCGGGTCCGGGGTCGTCACTCGAGTACGAGGATGCCGTCCGGCAGGCGCTCTGCTTCGGGTGGATCGACGGCCCAGTGCGGACGCTCGCCGAGGGGAACGGTCAGTGGTTCTCGCCACGGCGGCCGTCGAGCGGCTGGGCGGCGACGAACAAGGCACGGCTCGCTGCGCTCGAGGCTGACGGGCTGCTGGCTCCGGCCGGCATCCGGGCGATCGAGGTCGCGAAGGCGAACGGCACGTGGGAGATGCTCGATGGCCCAGAGGCCGGGATAGAGCCCGACGATTTCACCGCGGCACTGGATGCCGTCCCCGCCGCCCGCCCGAACTGGGACGGGTTCCCGAAGTCGGTGAAGAAGCTCGGGCTGACGCTCATCGCGACGGCTCGCCGGGACGAGACGCGATCGGCCCGCATCGCGAAGATCGTGGCGGATGCCGCAGAAGGGAAGCGCCCATGAACCAGCAGGACCTGCTGTTCCTCGTGCTGATCCTCATCACCCTGTCGACGCTCACGATCATCATCGTGCAGTTCGTGCGCTCGCGCCGCCGCGGCGGCTCAGACGACTCACGGGGCTCCGGCAACTGGTGGGAAGGGCCCTGGGACGACGACCGGAAGAGCTGACGGCGCGGTCACTCCTCCTCGGAGCGGGCAGGGGTCGCGAACGGCTGTCTCGGCGCGACTTTGACCGCCACATGCGACCCCCGCGCGCGAGCTCCCTCCCCGACTGAGCGGGCAGGGGTCGCGAACGGCTGCCTCGGCGCGACTTTGACCGCCGCATGCGACCTCCGCGCGCGAGCGCGCTCCCCGGCCCTCAGCCCTTGGCGAGCTCCAGGCCGCGCAGTTCGGCGACGGGCTCCGGCATCCTGAGCGGACCGGCACCGGGCGTGATCGTGCCCAGGATGCGCGGCTCGCGCGCTCCGGTTCCTCCAGGGGTCACGGCTGCGACGCCATGCATCGTGCACCACCCGATCAGGGCGAACAGGATCGCCTCCTTCGCATCGGCCGGTGCTCCGAGCTCGTCTGCGAGGACGATTTCGGTCTCGAGGAGGGCCGCGCGCAGTCCGTCCATGATGAGCGGGTTGTGGCATCCACCGCCCGAGACGGCGAGGAACCGGATGCCGGCAGCGCGCACATCCTGCGCGACCGTGCGGACGGTGAGCTCGGTGAGCGTGCGGACGAGGTCGGCGATCGGAAGGTCTCGTCCGAGCGCTGCGACGTGCTCGCGCACGTATGCGAGGTGGAAATGCTCTTTGCCGGTGCTCTTCGGGGCGGCGAGCGCGTAGTACGGGTCTGCCAGCAGCGCCGCCAGCAGCTCATCGTCGATCGAGCCGGCGAGCGCGATCGCCGCATCCTCGTCGTAGCCGAGCGGGTTGAGTCCGTAGGCGCCGATGATCGCGTCGACGAGGGCGTTCGCCGGGCCGATGTCGTATGCGGTGACGCCCGACCGGTCGACCACCGTGATGTTGGCGATGCCGCCGAGGTTCAGCGCCGCCGCGACGCCGGCGCGCTCACGCAGCAGCAGCTCGTCGAGGAAGGACACGAGGGGTGCACCGTGTCCGCCGGCGGTGATGTCGCGGATGCGCACGTCGGAGACGACGGGAGCGCCGACGGCTTCGGCGATCCAGGCCGGCTGCCCGATCTGCAGGGTGCCGCGAGCGTGGTCGTCTTCGACCCAGTGGTAGACAGTCTGACCGTGAGTGCAGACCGCATCGACGTCGCCGATGGATGCCGCAGCGCGCCGCGCGACGTCGGCGAACGCCTGCCCGATCAGGGTGTCGAGCTCGCACACCTCGGCCAGCGTGGTCGGTGCCGGAGGGAGAGCTGCGACCAGGCGCGCGCGGAGCTCAGGATCGTACGGAACACTGTCCGCGAGCAGGAGCCGGCCGCTCAGCATCCCCTCGTGCTCTTCGAAGTCGACGACCGCGACGTCGATCCCGTCGTGGGAGGTGCCGGACAGGAGGCCGAGTACGCGCATCCCTCGAGCCTACGTCGTCCCGATCTGCTGACACCTGCACGTTCAGCGGACGTCTTAGCCGTTCCCGACCGCAGATCGGGACGAACTCGGCAGATCGGGGCGTGCAAGCCGACGCGACGACCTACCGAAGCACGAACGCAGCAGCGCCGATCAGCGGGCCCTCGTCGCCGAGGCCGGAGCGCACAACGCGCGCCGCGCGCGAGTACTCATGAGCAGCGGATGCCGTCAGCGCCGCCTGCACGAGGTCGATGTAGTCCTCGGAGACCCGCGAGAACCCGCCGCCGATCGCGACCACGTCGAGGTCGACGAGGGTCGCGGCATCCGCCAGCGTCTCCCCCACCGCGCGCGCCGAGCGCTCGATCGCCGCGCGTGCGGTCGAATCGCCCGCCGCGGCATCCCGGGCCAGATCCTCACCGGTCGCACCGGTCCATCCCTGCGACTGCGCCCACGTCGCGCTCGCGGGGCCGGAGGCGATCTCCTCGAGCGTCAGCCCGCCCTCGCGGCGCATCTGGCCGAGGTGCCCGGCGTTGCCGCTCGCACCGGCGACGTACTGTCCGTCCACGACGAACCCTCCGCCGACGCCGGTCGACACCACGATCGACAGCGAGGAGCGTGCATCGCGCGTTGCGCCGAGCCAGGACTCGGCGAGCGCGAGAGCGCCGCCGTCGTGCCCGAAGACGGTGCGGACATCATGGCCGACAGTCGCGGATGCTGCGGACCGGACGGCATCCGCCAGCCCGTACCCGCGCGCCGACGGCATGTTGACCGGGAAGATCGCGCCGGTGTCTCGGTCGACGGGGCCGGCGCTGCCGACTCCGGCGCCGATGAGCTCGGCACCCTCCGGCAGAGCGGCCAGCGCGTGGCTGACGACGGCGGTGATCGCGGCATCCATCGTCGCCGACGTCGCCGCTCGACCGGTCGCCTGCCGGCTGCGGCTGCCGTCGACCAGCGCCCCGTCCGTCGTGACCAGCGCCGCCTCGAGCTTCGTGCCGCCGACGTCGACGGCGAGCGCGTAGCCGGTCACTGCGGGTCGAGGCCGAGGTCGTCGAGGTCGAAGGCGGCGCGCCACTCGAGGCCTTCGGCTTCGATCGCTGCCTGCGCACCGGTCTTCCGGTCGACGATCACGGCGACGGCCACGATCTCGGCACCCTCGCGGCGCAGCGCCTCGACGGCCTTGAGCGCCGACTGCCCCGTCGTCGAGGTGTCCTCCAGGACGACGACGCGCTTGCCCGCGACATCCGCCCCTTCGATCTGGCGGCCGCGGCCGTGGTCCTTGGGCTCCTTGCGCACGACGAAGGCGTCGAGCGGACGGCCGTTCCGCTCGGATGCTGCGGCGACCGACGCGTGCATCACCGAGTTGGCGATCGGGTCGGCTCCGAGCGTCAGTCCGCCGACCGCGACGATGTCGAGATCGCCGATGAGGTCGAGCATGATCCGGCCGATCGCGGGAGCGGCGCGGTGGTCGAGGGTGAGCTTGCGCATGTCGACGTAGTACGTCGCCTTCTTGCCGCTCGAAAGGGTGAAGTCGCCGTGGAACACCGCCTCGTCCTTGATCAGAGCGAGCAGGGACTGGCGGTCGGCTTCGAGAGTCACGGCATCCAGTGTATGGCGCGGTGACGCTGGTCACGCATGGCCGATTCGCCTATCGTGGCCGTGGATCCGCAACGTCCGGATCCACGACGCAGGGAGATCAATGTTCTCGTACGACCCGTATGCCGAACTCGCCACGCTCCGCGACTTCGCCACGCTCGAACTGACCAGCCCCGATTTCGAGGCCGGTGGACCGCTGCCGCTATTCGCCTGGTCTGCGGGCCGCGGCGGCGAGGACCGCTCCCCCGGCCTGCAGTGGTCGCAGGCGCCGGCCGGCACCAAGAGCTTCGCGGTGTCGTGCTTCGACCCTGATGCCCCGACCGGGTCGGGATTCTGGCACTGGGCCGCCTTCGATCTGCCGGCCGACACCGCCGTGCTGCCCAGCGGCACCGGCGCCGCAGCCGCCCTGCCCGCAGGGACGAAGGTGATGCCGAACGAGGCGCGCCTGGAGCAGTACATCGGCGCGGCGCCTCCGGAGGGCACCGGCATCCACCGGTACTTCTTCGTCGTCGACGCGCTCGACGTCGAGAAGCTCGACTTGGACGGCGACGAGACGCCGGCGACCCTCGGGTTCCACCGGCACTTCCACACGCTGGCGCGCGGGGTTCTCATCGGCACCGCCGACCCCGCTGAGCGCTGACCGGGCTACTCCGAGAGGGAGTGGCCGAGGACGGACAGCGTGGCGACCTGGGCGGCCGTCGCGCTCTCTCCTCGCGTGCGGACGAGCAGTCCGACCACGGACTCGGTGACGAGCATGAGCGAAGCGCGCGACGTGTGAAGCAGCTCGTCGCGGAATGAGTCGTTGATCGGGGCGACGACGAGCGCGACGTCGGCGAACTCCGCGACCGGAGAGCGCGGGAACGACGTGATCGCGAGCACGCGCGCGCCCCCGGCCCGCGCAGCGGTCATGACATCGATGGATGCCCGGTTCACGCCGGATCCTGAGACGACCAGGCACGTCGATCCTGCTCCGAGCTGGGACGCCGTGATCTGCTGACCGAGCGTGTCAGCGACGTACTCGGCCGGGCGACCGGCCGAGGTCAGACGCATGGCGAGATCTGCGCCGACCGGCGCCGACAGCCCGTTCGCGGCGACCAGGAGCCTCGTGGCGGCATCCAGCTCGCCGACGAACGATGCCAGGGTCTCCTCTGTGACCGCCGACACCGTGTGGGCGAGCCGGGCGGAGAACCGGTCGACGGCTCCGCGCAGCGCACCGAGCATGGTGCCGTCCACCGTCTCGTCCTGCTTCGGCGCGGCCGTCGCCCTCTCCCGAGCCAGCGCGACGCGCAACTGCGGATACCCGTCGTATCCGAGCGTCTGCGCGGTGCGGATCACGGTCGCACGTCCCACCCCGACGACGTCGGCGATCTCCTGCGCGGTCCGCTCGACGGCCGCATCCGCATCCATTGCGATCCACTCGGCCACCCGGCGCTCACTGGGCTGCATCGACGGCGCCAACATCGCGATGCGGGCGGTCGGCGGGGCTTCAGCTGACCCTTGCCACATCGATCCGCTCCTCCCTCTGCACCAGGTTTCTCTGCGCCGGAGCCGCCTTGGCTCGTGGACCCTTCATGATCCTCCGCCGGATGGCACCCGAGACCGCATCCATCAGCATCGTCGCGACGACGACCACGATCAGCAGCATCCCGACCGTGTCCCACTGGCGGAAATTGGTGTAGTTCGCGAGCATACTGCCGATCCCGCCGGCGCCGACGAGACCGAGCACGGCGGACGTCCGGATGTTGATCTCGAAGCGATACAGCGCGAATGACAGCAAGGCGGGGGCGACCGCGGGCCACAAGGCCCACCGCGTGACCTCGGCCGTGTTCCCTCCGGCTGCACGCACCGCTTCGGATGCTCCTTCCTGCACGGACTCGACGGTCTCGTAGACCCACTTCGCCTGGGTTCCGATGCCGGCGATCGCCAGCGCCAGAGCTCCGGTGAACGGCGTGAGACCGGTGACCGTGAGCAGCAGCAGCGCGATGATGACCTCCGGCACGGCGCGGATGACGGCGAACAGCCCTCGAAGGGGCAGCCGCAGCCAGATCGGCCCGACGTTGCGCGCGGCGAGCATCCCGAGGGGAATGGAGACGATCACGCAGCCGATCGCACCGATCCAGGCCATCGAGAACGACCGCCACGTCTCGAACAGCGCCTGCGGAACCATCTCCCAGTTCGGCGCGGAGAACATGAGCCCGAGGTAGTGCGCGACCTCGCCGGGCAGCGACCCCAGATCGCTCCACGGGATCGGCAGCCCCACGGCGGATGCGAGCACCACGGCGCCGACGATGACGGCGACCACGGTGGGGGTGATTCGGGACGGATGCCGCGGCACCTCCAGACCGGTCGCCGACGGGGCGGTGAGGACGCTCATACGAGCCTCCTTCGCAGGAAGTTCGAGAAGATCTCGATGAGCACGACGACGACGAGGATCTCGAGGACGATCACCGCGACATCGTCGTAGGCGTAGAACGCACGGCGCTCGTCGAGCAGGCGCCCGATGCCGCCGGCGCCGACGATGCCGAGAATCGCGGAGATGCGGACGTTGAGCTCCAGGGTGTACAGCCACTGATTCGCGAACAGCGGCCACGTCTGCGGCAGCACCCCTCGGCGATTGATCTGCGTCTGCGTCCCGCCTGCCGCGCGGCCGGCTTCGATGATCGGCAGATCGGTCGCGTCGATCGCCTCGGAGACGAGCTTGACGATGATGCCGAGGTCGAACAGGAACAGCGTGATGAGTCCTGGCAGGGCTCCGACGCCGACCATCGCAACGAGAACCGTGGCGTAGACGAGGTCGGGGACGGAGCGGACGACGTTGATGATCGTGCGGACGAGGACGCGGGTCGGCGCGTTCGGATTGGTCGGAGCGGCGGCCCACAGAGTCAGCGGCACGGAGACGACGGCGGCGAGGGCGGCACCGACCACCGCCATCTGGAGCGTCTCGAGCATCGGCCCGATCGTGCGCGGCAGGAATCCGAAGTCTGGTTGCAGGAACTGCACCAGCAGCCCCGAGCCGTTGCTCCAATTGCGGATGAGAGCACCGACGTCGAGCTCGATGCCGCCGATCGCGGGGATGCAGGTCGCGACGGTGAATGCGGCGAAGGCGAGAAAGACGAGCGCCGTGCGCACGCGCGAGCGCGGCTTGGGCGGAACCTCTGCTGAGCGTGCGGCGGAAAGGCTGCTCGTCATGCGCCCAGCACATCCCGCGGCTGGATCGGACGCCCGTAGATCTGCTCGAAGTCGTGATCGGTGGCTGCAGCGGCCTGGCCGTCGTAGACCACCTCTCCCGCACGCAGGCCGATCATCCTGGTCGTGTACTGCCGAGCTAGATCCATCAGGTGGATGTTGACGAGCACGGTGAGCTGCTCGTCACGGTTGACCCGGCGCAGATCGTGCATGACCGCGTGAGCCGTCGGCGGGTCGAGGCTCGCGACCGGCTCGTCGGCGAGCATCACACTGGGCTGCTGCATGAGCGCCCTCGCGATCGCGACGCGCTGCTTCTGACCGCCGGAGAGCTGTCCGGCCCTGTTCCACACCTTCTCCAGCATCCCGACGGAATCCAGCGAGCGCAGCGCGAGCTCGCGATCCTGAGCGGTCGTGACCCCGAGCAGCGTCCGCCAGGTCGGCGTCCGCGCAAAGCTCCCGACGAGGACGTTGCGGTAGACGTCCGAGCGGTCCGCGAGGTTGAAGCCCTGGAAGATCATGCCGATGCGGCCGCGCAGCTCGCGGAGTGCGCGGCCGCGCATGCCGGTGACCGTGTGCGGGCCGACGGTCACCGTGCCGGATGACGCGGGCACCAGGCCGTTGATGGTGCGGATCAGGGTCGACTTGCCCGAGCCGGAGAGGCCGACGATCGAGACCATCTCACCTGCGGCGATGTCGAGTGAGACGCCGCTGAGGGCCCTGGTGCCGTTGGGGTAGGTGACCGACACGTCGTCGAGACGGATCGACCACGACGCGGAGGCCGGGGACGTCCCGACCTCCGCGTGCAGTGGATCAATGCGCATGTTCCTGCTTCGTCAGTTGGCGAACTGGGCGAGGATCTCGCCGTAGCGGGTGATCTCGTCCTCGGCGGTCTCGCTGGTCCAGTCCGACAGGCCGACGAGGTCGAACATGACCGACGCGGCCTCCTCGGAGGAATCGGCGTACTCGTCGAGCAGCGTGGTCAGTTCTTCGACGAGGTCATCGGGGAGCGCGGAGTTCACCGCGACGCCGCCATTGGGGATCATCTCGGTGTAGGCGAAGGCGACCACCTCGTCCGCGATGTCCGGCGCCTCCTCGGCGACAGTGGTGCGGGCATCCCAGTAGCCGAAGCTGACCTCGGCGTCGCCGTTGTACACCGCGAGGACCGCGTTGTTGTTGCCCTCGACGGGGACCTGCGTGATCCCGGCATCCGTGTCGACGCCCTGCTCGCGCATCGCGACGACGGGGTACTGGTAGCCGGCGGGCGATGTCGCCGCCTGCAGGGCGACCTTCGTGCCGTCGGTGATCTTGCCGAGCGCCTCGACGGCGGCCGGGCCCGATCCCGTCGACTCCGCTCCGGCCTCTTCGATGCCGTTGCACGATGACAGCTCGATGCCGCTGGCCGCGTACGTCGACATGACCGGCTCGTCGTCGCAGTACTTGTCGGGGTTGTTCGTGTAGGCCACGGCCGCGTACGAGGTTGCTCCGAAGCGCACGTCGCGCAGGATCAGCTCGGCGTCGTAGCGGTCGATCGCGTTGTAGAGCGACCCGGCGTCGGTGATGATGACCTGCGCCTGGTCGGTGCCGAGCGCTTCGACGGTGGCGGCGTAGTCGGATGCGACGACGCCATCGACCTCGATGCCGAGGTTCTCGGAGAGGTACGCGGTGAGCGGGTCGAGCGCCTGGGCGAGGTCTTCGCCCTCGACCGAGGGGACGAGCGACAGGGTGATGGACTCGGGCCATTCGGTCGCCTCGTCGGCTGAACCGTCCGCCGGCGTGCTGCTGCAGCCGGCGAGCGTGAGGACGGCGACCGCGGCGACGCCCGCGGTGAGCAGGGACTTACGCATGGAGATCATGCCTTTCGGTGTGGGTGGTGCGGGTGGGGGTACTGGATGCCGCGCCTGCGGCCCAGGCTTCGATGTCGCCGTACAGGTCGGCGATGGTGCGTGCACGCATCGTCACGCGCTCGGGAGAGCGCTCGGCGGTCGCACCGACCAGCGCTGTCGCGGCGCCCAGCTCGGCGGCGGGCGCCAGGTCGAACTCGAAGATGTCGCCGACCGAGAGCACGGGTCCCGCAGCGCATGCGGCGCGGAGGATGGGATACAGGCCAGCCGGCTTGCCGACCGTGAAGTGCAGGTCGTCGAACAGATCGGCGACGTTCCACCGGTCGAGCACGGGGAGGATGCCGGCACCGGGCGCGTTGGTTGCGAGGACGAGGCGTGCCGAGGTTCGGATGCGGGTGAGGAAGCCGGCCAGCCCGCTCGGTGGGGTGATCGCGGCGCGCTCGGTTCCGAGCAGCGCCCGCGACGACTGATAGGCGGATTCGAGGGCCTCGGCGGAGAGTCCCTGCTCGCCGGCGAGACTGCTGATGACGTCGTATCCGTCCCGCGCGTCGCGCTCACCGCGCTCGAACGCCGAGACCGCCTCCATGGCGCGGTCGGTGAACGGCGCATCGCCGCAGGCCGTCGCGACAGCGCTGGCGAAGGCCTCGAGCGGACCAGCGCCGAGCGCGATGGTCCCGTCGAAGTCGAGGACGATGGTGACGCTCACTGCTCTCCTGATCACTGGTTCGTACGATCTGCGGACGATGCGTCCACAGTGACAGTCGTGTATGGACGATTCGCCCCTCGGGCGTGAACGTCTCGTGAACTCCACGACCAGCGTCGGCATCCGGACGTCCGACACCGCCCGTAGGCTGGATGCATGCGCCTGGCCACCTGGAACATCAACTCCATTCGCACCCGCGTCTCCCGCGCCGTCGACTTCGCCGTCCGGGAAGACATCGACGTGCTCGCGCTGCAGGAGATCAAGTGCAAGCCTGAGCAGTTCCCGTACGAGCCGTTCGAGGCCGCGGGCTACCACGTCGAGGCACACGGCCTGAATCAGTGGAACGGCGTCGCGATCGCGAGCCGCCTTCCGATCACCGACGTCGAGACGTCGTTCGCGGGGATGCCGGGGTTCGCGAAGGGCCATGAGGGCCCGGATGCCCCGCTCGAGGCGCGCGCGATCGGAGCCACGATCGACGGCGTGAAGGTGTGGAGCCTGTACGTGCCCAACGGCCGCTCGCTCGACGACCCGCACTACGCGTACAAGCTGCACTGGCTGGAGCAGCTGCGGCGGGCCACCGCCGCCGAGCTGCAGGCGAAGCCCGATCTGCCGCTGGCGCTGGTGGGCGACTTCAACATCATCCCGCTGCCCGAGGACAACGGCGACCCCGACATCGTCGAGGGCGTCTCGACGCATGTCTCGCCGCAGGAGCGCGAGGCGTTCTTCGCCTTCAAGGATGCAGGGCTCGTGGACGTCGTCCGCCCGCTCATCCCCGAAGGATTCACGTACTGGGACTACCAGCGGCTGAAGTTCCCCCGCAACGAGGGCATCCGCATCGACTTCGTCCTGGGGTCCCGTGCGCTGGCGGATGCCGTGACCGGAGCATCCATCCACCGGAACGAGCGCAAGGGCGAGCAGCCCAGCGACCACGTCCCGGTGGTCGTCGACCTCGCCTTCGACACCGCCGAGGACGACGACGACATGCCGATGATCTTCGCCTGAGCCGCTCCCGCTACGACCCCATCACACCGGTGCGGATCTCGCCCTCCGCTGGCGCGTAGCGCAGACTGACAGCACCGCCGCCACCCGCCTCGGCACCGAGCAGCGTGAGGTTCGCCGCGGCCGCGCCGTCCGGGAAGACCTTCTTCCCTCGACCGAGCACGAGCGGATACACCCACAGCTGCAGAACGTCGAAGAGCTGCCCGTCCAGCAGGGTGTGGACGAAGTCGATGCTGCCGATCACGTGCACGTCCTCGTGCTTCTCGCGAAGCCGCGCGAGCTCCGCAGGCAGGTCGTCGCCGATGCGCGTCGAGCCCTGCCAGTCGAGCGCGAGATCGGCGTTCCTGGATGCCACGTACTTCGGCACCCGATCGAACAGCCGGCCGATCGAACCCTCCGGCCCCGTCGTGTGCTGCGGCCAGTACCCGGCGAAGATGTCGTAGGTCCGCCGACCCAGAAGGAGGGCGTCGAGGGTCGACATACCCTCCATGACCCAGCGGCCGACGGCGTCGTCGGGGACACCCGCCTGCCACCCGCCGAATGGGAATCGCCCTGAAGTGTCCTCCTCCGGCCCGCCTGGCGCCTGCGCCACGCCATCCAGGGTGGTGAACAGGTCGATGATGATGCGCCCGGTCATGATCGCTCCTTCGCCGTGAGGTTCTTCTCCAGCGTCCTCCGTTATCGGCCGTCTGTCGACCGGTTCTCGCGGCAGAATCCACCGCATGGCGGATGCCGCGGCATCCGGTCGCCCGTACCGTTGAGGCATGTCCGCATCCTCCCGCGCGCTGACGCCGCGTCAGCGCCAGACCGACGCGCTGCTGGCCGTCGTCATCTTCGTCGCCGGCGTCATCAGCGCAGCCCTGTCGGCGATCTCGGAGATCTACGGCGACGACCAGGCACCGCTGTGGCAGGCCCTGATCTACCTCGCGGTCGTGTCCGCACCGCTGGCGTTCCGCCGGGTGTGGCCGGCACCCGTCGCGATCCTCGTCTCGGTGGCCTACTTCGTCTCGGTCACGCTCCATCTGCCCGAGATCTACGCCGGCAACATCGCCGTGTTCATCGCCCTGTACACAGTGGGGGCCTGGATGGCGAATCGCCGTGCCGCGATGATCGTGCGTGTCGCGATCATCGTCGGCATGTTCGCGTGGCTGCTGATCACGATGTACCGCGACGCGATCGACGCCGCCCGCGAGGAGGACGTGATCGCCGGTGCCATGTCGCCCTATCTCGCGTTCATGCTGCTGAACCTGCTGATCAACGTGCTGTACTTCGCCGGGGCCTACTTCTTCGGCGAGCACGCCTGGAACTCCGCCATGCAGCGCCAGGCTCTCGAACAGCGCACGGTCGACCTGGAGCGCGAGCGCGAGGTCACCGCTGCCCAGGCCGTCGCCCTCGAGCGGGTGCGGATCGCACGCGAGCTGCACGACGTCGTCGCTCATCACGTATCGGTGATGGGCGTGCAGGCCGGGGCTGCCCGCATGGTCATCGACCACGATCCGGCGAAGTCCAAGGAGATGCTCGGCGGCATCGAGACCTCTGCGCGTGAGGCGATCAGCGAACTGCGTCACCTGCTCGAGACACTGCGCTCGTCGGACGCGGAGGGCGACGATGCGCCGTCGACCGTCGGGCTGGCGGACATCGAGAGCCTCGTCGAGGCGTCGGACGCCGCAGGACTTCCGACGCGGTTCACGGTCGTCGGCGATGAGCGCCCAGTGCCGTCGGTGGTGCAGGTGAACCTGTATCGGATCGCCCAGGAGTCGCTCACGAACGCACGGCGTCACGCCGGCCCCGCCGCGACGGCCGATGTGCGGCTGCGCTACACGGACGATGACGTCGAGCTCGAGGTGGTCAACACCGGCCGGAGACTCCTTGCTCCCCGCCCTGGCATGGGGCAGCTGGGCATGCGCGAGCGCGCGCTGGCTTCCGGCGGCGCGATCGAATCCGCACCGCGCGAGCAGGGCGGATGGCGCGTGCGCGCGCAGATCCCGCTGACCTCACCCGCGCTGACCGGAGCATCCGCATGACCGCACTGCATGCGAACGACATGATCCGCGTGCTGCTCGTCGACGATCACGCGATGCTGCGGGCCGGATTCCGGACGATCCTCAACAGCCAGCCCGACATCACCGTGGTCGGCGAGGCTGCGACGGGCGCCGAGGCGGTGGCGCAGGCATCCGTTCTGAGACCGGACGTCATCAGCATGGACGTGCAGATGCCCGACATGGACGGCATCGAGGCCACGCGCCGGATCGTCGCCGACCCTGAGGTGCACGCGTCGATCGCGATCGTGACGACGTTCGATCGCGACGACTATCTGTTCAGTGCGCTGGATGCCGGTGCGAGCGGGTTCCTGCTCAAGAACAGCGGACCGGAGGATCTCGTCTCGGCCGTTCGGGTCCTCGCTGCGGGCGATGGGATGCTCGCACCGGAGGTGACGCGTCGCGTGGTCCAGCGGTACGCGGCCGCTTCGCCGGGCGGGGATGCGGCGCCGACGGCATCCGCCCCGATACGACCCGCAGAGCCGTTCACCGACCGAGAGGCCGAGGTGCTGGCGCTCATGGCCGAGGCGATGAGCAACGCCGAGATCGCAGCGTCGCTGTTCATCGGAGAAGCGACGGTGAAGACGCACGTCTCGCGCATCCTGCAGAAGCTCGGCGCACGCGACCGCGTGCAGGCCGTCGTGCTGGCGCTGCGCGGCGGGCTCGCCTAGCGACCCGCACCCTGGTTAAGCCCGGGGCAAGCCCCGTCCTGACGCCGAGCCCCCGTCTTAGCACCGAGCCCCCGTCTTATCGACGCGTCTAAGACGGGGTGTCGGCGACAAGACGGGGGCTCGGCGAAGGGAGGGCGGGATGCTTACGCGTTCACCAGCTCTGCGGAGTGCTGCACGCGCGAGATGAGGCCGTTGAACGCCTCGAGGTAACCCATCAGGAAGCCGGCGGTGCTCTCGTCGGTGACCTGGCCGTCCTCGGTGAACAGGCCGGGGCGGTCCTGGATGAAGCCCTCGGGCTGGCCCATGGTGATCGCGCTGAAGTGACCGAGGATGGCGCGCAGGTGCTGCTGGGCGGCAGCCGTTGCGACGCCGGAGCCCGAGGTGCCGATGACGGCGACCGGCTTGCCGAAGAAGGACATCTCGCCGTACGGGCGGGTCGACCAGTCCAGAGCGTTCTTCAGGACGCCGGGGATGGAGCGGCTGTACTCGGGGGTGACGATGATGACGCCGTCGACGTCGGCGATGGCCTTCTTGAAGTCGAGGGCGACCTGCGGGAAGTCACCGTCGAAGTCGGGCGAGTAGAAGGGCAGGTCCTTGATCGAGATCTCGACGAGCTCGGTGCCCTCAGGTGCGAGGTTCGCCAGCACGCGCGCCAGGCGGCGGTTGATGGAGGTGCTGGAGATGCTGCCGACGATGTATCCGATGGTGCGGGTCACAGGAGAATCCTTCTGTTCGGGCTCGGTGAGAGCCTGGATGCTTTCCTCAGCCCTAACGCTTGTCGGAACAACTTATTCCTGCGCATGCAAAATCGATCGAATCCGTCTCGAGGCTGACCGACGATATCCGCCCCAGGGGGGATGCCGCGACACCGGCCGCTCCGTAGCGTGAAAGCATGCCCTCAGGAACCCTGCAGCTGAACAGCGTCACCAAGAGCTACGGCTCTCGGCGCGTACTCGACGACATCTCATTCCCTGTGCACTCCGGCCAGCTCACCGGCTTCGTCGGCGGCAACGGCGCCGGCAAGACCACGACCATGCGCATCATCCTCGGACTGCTCGCCTCGGACGGCGGCACCGTCACCCTCGGCGGCGAGCAGCTCACCGGCGACATCCGTCGACAGTTCGGGTACATGCCCGAAGAACGCGGCCTTTACCCGAAGATGAAAGTGCTCGAGCAGGTCGTGTACTTCGCGCGGCTGCACGGGTTCTCCAAAGCGGATGCCACGGCCAAGGCCACAGCGCTCCTCACCGAGCTCGGGCTCGAGGAGCGGCTGAACGACAACATCGAATCGCTCTCGCTCGGCAATCAGCAGCGGGCGCAGATCGCGGCATCCCTCGTCCACGAACCGGAGGTTCTCATCCTCGACGAGCCGTTCTCCGGCCTGGATCCGATCGCGGTCGAGACCGTCGCCGGCGTGCTGCAGGAGCGCGCTTCGCGAGGAGTCTCGGTTCTCTTCTCATCGCATCAGCTCGATGTCGTCGAGCGCCTCTGCGACGATCTCGTCATCATCGCCGGCGGCACGATCCGCGCCGCCGGCCCTCGCGATCAGCTGCGTGAGCAGTACTCCGCACCGCGGTGGGAGCTCAGCGGAAGCGGCGACGTCGGATGGCTGCGCGACGAGGCGGGCGTGACGGTCGTCGACTTCGAGGGCGGCAGCGCCGTGTTCGACGTCGACGACCCCGCCACGGCACAGCGGGTCCTCCGGCGGGCACTGCAGGACGGCGACGTCAGCAAGTTCGGTCCGCAGCATCCCACCCTCGCCCAGATCTTCAAGGAGGTCATCCAGTGAACGCCTCTCCCGTTCCCACCGCCGTCTCCACAGGGCAGGGCGTCTGGCTCGTCGCCGAGCGCGAGCTGAGCACCAAGCTGCGCAGCAAGGCGTATCTGATCTCCACGGCGATCCTGCTGCTCATCGCGCTGGGCGGCGTGATCTGGGCCGGCATCTCGTCGGCGAACCCCAGCTCGACGCCGATCGCGGCGACGGCGGCCACGGCATCCGCCCTCGAGGACATGGGCGGGTACGACGTGACCGAGGTCGAAGGCCGCGATGAGGCCACGGCGCTCGTCGAATCCGGCGAGGTCGATGCGGCGGTCATCGACGACCCGTCCTCGGCCACGGGGCTCGTGATCATCGCCGACAAGGAGGCTCCGCAGAGTCTGCTGATGGCGCTGTCGGCTTCGCCGGAGGTCGAGCTGCTCAACCCGGATTCCGCGAGCGGACCGTTCCGCTACATCCTGGGCATCGCGTTCGGACTCGTGTTCATGATGGCCGCGATGATGTTCGGAACCCCGATCGCGACCAGCGTCGTCGAGGAGAAGCAGACGCGCGTCATCGAGATCCTGCTCTCGAGCATCCCGGCGCGCGTGCTGCTGGCCGGCAAGGTCCTCGGCAACACGATCCTCGCCATCTCGCAGATCCTGCTGCTCGTGGCGGTGGGAACGGTGGGACTGATCGTCACAGGTCAGACCGAGATCCTCGCCGGTCTCGGCGGACCGGTGATCTGGTTCGCGGTGTTCTTCCTGTTCGGGTTCATCCTGCTCGCGGCGATGTTCGCCGCCGCAGGGTCGATGGTCTCGCGGCAGGAGGACGTCGGCGCGACCATGACCCCGGTGATGTACCTGACGATGATCCCGTACTTCCTGGTCATCTTCTTCGGCGACAACCCCGTCGTGATGACCGTGCTCTCGTACGTGCCCTTCTCAGCACCGGTCGGGATGCCGATCCGGCTGTTCTTCAACGAGGCCGAGTGGTGGGAGCCGCTGGCGTCGCTGGCGATCATGCTCGTCGCGTGCGTCGTCGTGATCCTGCTCGGCGCGAAGATCTACGAGAACTCGCTGCTGAAGATGGGCGCGCGGGTGAAGTTCCGGGAGGCGCTGCGCGGCTGAGGCCGCGCATCCTGTCACGGAGCGACACGGGAATATGCGCATGCATGCGACCGTTCTATCCTGAGTCACGCGGACGACGGGGTCTGAGCAGAGATCAGACCCCGAAAGGCCCCCATGAGCACTCCGACCCTCGAGCGTGCGGCTTCCACCTCCGTTCCGCTTCTCGACGTCCTCTCCACGCGCTGGAGTCCGCGCGCCTTCGACCCGTCGACTCCGATCGACGAGGACAAGCTCGCCGCGGCTCTCGAGGCAGCACGATGGGCGCCGTCCGCCAGCAACACCCAGCCGTGGCGCTTCATCGTCGCCCGACGGGGCACCGACCTGCACGCCGCGATCGATGCCGCCCTGATGGGCTTCAACCGCGAGTGGGCGGGCGACGCGCAGGTGCTGATCGCCGCATTCGCCGAGGAATCGGATGCCGACGGCAACCCGCGGCCGTGGGCGCAGTACGACCTGGGTCAGGCTGTGGCGCACCTGTCGGTCCAGGCCCATGCGGACGGTCTGTTCGTGCACCAGATGGGTGGGATCGAGCGCGACGCGCTGCGCGCGCTTCCCGGTGTTTCAGACCGGTTCGCCCCGATCTCCGTGATCGCACTCGGCGAGATCGGCGACGCGTCTGCCCTTTCGGAGAAGCTGCAGCAGCGCGAGGTCGCTCCCCGCGTCCGCCGCCCGCTGGCCGAGACCGTCATCGCCTCGGCGTAGGCGTCAGTGCTTGGCGAGCCCGTTCAGGGCGACGGCCAGCACGTCGCGCGCGAGCTCCTGCGCTCCTTCACCGCCGCTCGGCCGGTACCACTCGACGATCGAGTTGACCATGCCGAACAGCAGGCGCGTGGCGACCGACGGATCGATGTCGCTGCGCACGGTCCCTTCGGCCTGAGCGGCCCTGACCAGCGCCGTCACCGTGCGGTCGAACGCGCGTCGGCGCTCGAGGGCAGCCCGTTCTACGTCGCTGTTGCCCCGCACTCGCAGCAGAAGGGTGACGTAGGCGAGCTTGTCGACGAGCACGAGCACCGCGCCGCGCAGCACGTGCTCCAACCGATCGCGCGCCGAGCCGTCGCCGACACCGCTCAGGACTCCTTCGAGCCCGCCGAGCGCCTCGTCCAGCGCGACCTCGAGCACCTCCTCCTTGGAGGCGAAGTGGTGGTACAGGGCCGACTTCGACAGCCCGAGGCGCGATGCGAGCGATGCCACAGAGGTCGCGTCGTACCCCTGCTCGATGAATACCTGAACCGCGATCTCGAGGATCTGTTCGCGGGCGTAGCCTGGGCGTCCGCGGCGGACGGGCGTCTGGTCGGGGTCTGACATCGGTTCCAGTCTGGCAGGTTCGCGTGCGCGAGTTCCGGCGATTGCCGGGTGGCGGCATCCTTGCGATAATCTATTACTGAACGAGCGTTCAGAAAATATCACGATCCGACGATGCTGTCAGGAGGAACGATGGACGACGCGCCACTCCTCGTCGATCGCCGTCCCGATCGCGTCATCGCGCGGCTGAATCGCCCCGACAAGCGCAACGCGATCGATCGCGAGATGATCGAGGCCCTGCATCTGCTGTGCGCCGAGCTCGAAGTCGAGCCGCGCACCCTGATCATCACCGGCAACGGCGACGACTTCGCCGCAGGCGCCGACATCGCGCAGCTGCGTGCCCGCCGGGCGGAGGACGCGCATCGCGGCATCAACGCGATGGCCTTCATCCGCATTCGCGAGCTGCCCATGCCAGTGATCGCGGCGCTAGACGGCTACGCCCTCGGCGGCGGAGCCGAGCTCGCGTACGCCGCCGACATCCGCATCGCGACACCTCACCTGAAGATCGGCAATCCGGAGCCGAATCTCGGCATCATTGCCGCGGCCGGCGCGACCTGGCGGCTGCGCGAGATCATCGGCGACGGTCTCGCGTCGGAGATGCTGCTGACCGGGCGGACGCTCACCGCCGATGATGCGCTGGCCGTCGGGCTGGTGTCCGGCATCCATTCCCCTGACGACCTTCTTCCTGCGGCGCACGCCATCGCCGATCGCATCGCGGCGGCCGATCCGCTCGCGATCCGGCACACGAAGACGGCGCTGCGAGCACCGCGGGACGCGCACCCGGCCATCGACGGGGATCTCCAGGCCGAGCTGTTCGAGAGCCCGGAGAAGATGCACCGCATGACGGAGTTCCTCGAGCGGAAGGGGCGCCGGTGAAGGTCGGGGTTCTCGGAGGCGGCCGGATGGGCGCCGGCATCGCACATGCGTTCCTGCTGGCCGGCTGCGAAGTCGTGGTCGTCGAACGCGACGACGAGGCTGCGGATGCCGCGGGTCAGCGCATCCGCGAGAGCATCAGACGGTCGGTGGAGCGCGGGGCGACGGCGCTCGGCGCCGACGACCTGGCTTCCGCTGTGCACGTCGGCTGTGACATCGCGGACTTCGCAGACTGCGAGCTGGTCGTCGAGGCTGTTCCGGAGGACCGGACGCTCAAGGTCGATGCTCTCCTGCGAATCGAGGGCGCCGCCCCGGATGCCGCGATCGCGACGAACACGTCATCGATCTCGATCGACGACCTGGCTGCTTCCCTCGCCCGACCAGCACAGGTGCTGGGTCTGCACTTCTTCAACCCGGTCCCGGCATCCGCCCTGGTGGAGATCGTCGAGGGCGCTGCGACCGCCCCCGCACTCGTCGAGCGTGCGCGCGGCTGGGTGGAACTCATCGGCAAGACCCCGATCGTCGTGCGCGACTCCCCGGGTTTCGCGTCGAGCAGGCTCGGCGTCGCGCTCGCGCTGGAGGCGATCCGGATGCTCGAATCCGGAGTCGCGTCGGCGGAGGACATCGACCGCGCGATGGAGCTCGGGTACCGGCATCCGGTCGGCCCGCTGCGCACCACTGACATCGTCGGACTCGACGTGCGCCTCGGCATCGCCGAGGAACTGCAGACGACCCTCGGCGAACGCTTCGCCCCTCCAGCGCTGCTGCGGCAGCTCGTCTCGGAGGGAAAGCTCGGCCGCAAGAGCGGCGAAGGCTTCTACACCTGGCCGAACTCGACTCTGGAGAACTCATGACGTCAGTGACCACGACGGAGATGCCCGGCTCCACCGACGCCGGAACCACGATCCTGCCGAGTTATCTGCAGGATGCCTGGTGGACCCCCGGCTCCCCCGCCGGCGACGCGACCGCCGTGCGCGATGCATCGACCGGTCAGGTGGTCGCCCGCGTCAGCACGGAGGGGCTGGATCTCGCCGGCGCCCTCGAGCATGCCCGCACGGTGGGGCAGGCGTCGCTCGGCGAGCTGACATTCCACCAGCGCGCGCTGCTGCTGAAGCAGTTCGCCCTCGCCCTGACGGAGCGCAAGGATCAGCTGTACGCGCTCTCCGCGCTCACGGGCGCAACGAAAGCCGACTCGTGGGTCGATATCGACGGCGGGATCGGCGTTCTGTTCGCGTACTCGGGCAAGGGACGCCGTGAGCTGCCGAACGCGCACGTGTACGTCGACGGCGCTGTCGAGCCGCTGTCGAAGGACGGCAGCTTCCTCGGTCGGCACATCTACACGCGCCTCCCGGGAGTCGCGGTGCAGATTAACGCGTTCAATTTCCCCGTGTGGGGGCCGTTGGAGAAGTTCGCGCCGGCGTTCCTGGCCGGCATGCCGTCGCTGATCAAGCCGGCCACCCCGACCGGGTACGTCACCGAGGCGATGGTGCGGATCCTCGTCGAGTCGGGCCTGCTGCCCGCCGGGTCGCTGCAGCTCGTGAGCGGCAGCGTGCCGACGCTGTTCGACGAACTGCGTCTGGGCGACGTCGTGGGTTTCACCGGCAGTGCATCCACGGCAGCATCGCTGCGCAACCGCACACCGTCCGGGGTGCGGTTCACGGCCGAGACCGATTCGATCAACGCTTCGGTGCTCGGACCCGACGCCGTCGCCGGCACGCCGGAGTTCGACGCGTACGTCCGCCAGCTCGTCGTCGAGATGACGACGAAGGCCGGCCAGAAGTGCACCGCGATCCGTCGTGCGATCGTTCCGACCGGTCAGGCGGATGCTGTGGTCGACGCCGTGCGCACCCGCATCGAAGCCAAGACGGTCGTCGGGGATCCGCGTGACGAGGGCACCACGATGGGGCCGCTCGTCTCGCTCGAGCAGCGCGACGAAGTGCTGCGGCAGGTGCAGGCACTCGTCGAGGGCGGCGGGCGGATCGTGGTCGGATCGGTCGACGTGCCGGCGCGCGACGGCGCGTTCTTCGACGCCGTACTGCTGCGGTTCGACGACGCGGGCGCCGACGCCGTCCACACGGTGGAGGCGTTCGGTCCGGTGTCGTCGCTGATCACCTACGACACAGTGGCAGAGGCATCCGACATCGTCGCCCGCGGCGGCGGGTCGCTGGTGACGAGCATTGCGACGCACGACTCTGCTTTCGCGGCCGCCATCATGGCTGGGGTCGCCGCGTGGAACGGCCGCGTGCTGTTCCTCGACCGTGACGACGCCCGCTCCTCCACCGGTCACGGATCGCCGATGCCGGGGCTCGTGCACGGCGGGCCCGGCCGCGCCGGCGGCGGCGAGGAACTGGGCGGCATCCGTGCGGTGCTCCATCACATGCAGCGGACGGCCGTGCAGGGGTCGCCGGAGATGCTCACCGCGATCACCGGCGTGTGGCACGCGGGCGCGGCTGCGATCGACGACGGCACCCACCCGTTCCGGAAGTCGCTCGCACAGTTGCGCATCGGCGACCGGATCGCCTCGGCATCCCGCGAGGTCACGCTCGACGACATCGAGACGTTCGCCCATTTCACCGGCGACACGTTCTACGCGCACATGGACGAGGAGGCGGCAGCCGCGAACCCGTTCTTCCCCGGGCGCGTCGCGCACGGCTACCTGCTCGTCTCGTGGGCCGCCGGGCTGTTCGTCGACCCTGAGCCCGGTCCGGTTCTCGCGAACTACGGGCTGGAGAACCTGCGCTTCATCACTCCCGTGTCGCCGGGTGACAGCATCCGCGTCGAGCTGACCGCCAAGGAGATCACGCCCCGCGAGACCGACGAGTATGGAGAGGTGCGTTGGGATGCCGTCATCCGCAATCAGAACGACGAGACCGTCGCGACGTACGACGTGCTGACGCTGGTTGCGAAGGAGTAGCCGGCGCAGTTCGTTCCTCCTGGATGCACGCGCGACAGCCCTGTCGAGATCGTCGCAACGACGTTTCGGCCGGATCAGTTTCGCGGATCGATTCTCAAGTACGACGGGCGCTTGTTATTGGGGCAGCAGCGCACCATCTGCCGCCTGGTCTGCTGCGTCGCGATGGACGGTTTGGAGCTGCACATATGCCAATATGGCGTCATGCCTCGCGTAGCCAAGCCTGCCACGGTCCTTGCCGCGCTGGCTCTTGCCGTCACCGCGTTGACCGGATGCAGCGCGGTGGATGCACCGACAGCAGACCCGGCGCCGACGTCCACGGCCGACCCCACGCCGACCCCGACTTACCTGACCGAGCTGCCTGACTGGGCGAAGGAGGGGCACGCCCTTTGGCTCATCTATCCGGATGGCTTCAAGTGCGGAGGCACCGAGGGCTGCCCCAATGACTACCGCGCGCTGATTGGTGAGCCTGGTCCCGTGCTGCCGGAGGGCGTGGAGTACTACGACTCAGCCAAGCATGACTGCGTGGTGGTGGCTCCCCTGGGTGTGGACTGCTTCACCGGGTCGAAGGGTTAGAACCCTGGGCTGCCGTCGTCACCCCGGACGAACTCAATGCGCTGGCCCAGCACGTCAATGTAGTCGCCCGTCGATAGGATTTCCTCTACTCTCGGGCCGTGACCACCACGAGGTCCGAGATGCTCCGACTGGAACGCACATCGATTTCCCTGGGGTCTGATGCTTGCGGCGACGCTTGCGATCGTGCTCGGTGGGCAGTGACAGAGCGCTCGGACGCCTGACGTGGGCTCCTTGCCCCGATGGCCGCTCGACAACGATCCCGATTGAGCGGAGCCAACCGAAGGAGACGAACTCCATTGCTAAGGTCGCCCACACATGGATGACACTCATACATTCGCGAGCCTCAGCAATGCGCGCGCGGCTGCATCTTCTAAGCAACGCCTTGCGGCTGGATGGTGCGTGCTCGGCAGCGGGATGCTCGCTCTCATGCTCGGTTTCGCTGCAGTGTCCTTGGTGCGAGAGCAGTTGCACATCAACTGCGGCATGGGGCAGCCAGGCTCTGAGGGCGCGGACACCTGGACATGCAGCGACGGGATCGGGTATCTCGGCGTAACAGTAGTTCTCGGCACGATGTGGTTCCTCACCGTGCTGGCCGGATCGCTCGTCGCCCTGCTCGTGCATCACGATCGAGCGGCACGCTTGGTTCTCGTTCTCCTTGCGTCCGCATCCATCGCATGGATTCTCGGGTGGACTTGGTACGGATCAAACGAACTGGTCCAGGCCGCGTACGCGCCAATGTCGGGCCCGGGCTACTGGGCACATGTGGTTGGGCCAGCTGCCATCGCGAGTGCGCTAGGCGCGGTCGCTGGGTTGATCAGCCTGGTGCTTCCCCGGCGACCGTCCCGGGTCGTGGGGATCGTCGCCACGGTAGGACTGATCATTGCGACCGTTCTGCAACCGGGCTTGAGTATCAACACGGTCCCCGCGGTGGGAATGTTCGCCGCGGCGACCTTCCGGAGCACCGGCTGACGGGCCCGGGTGAATGCAGTCCGCACGTCTCCGGCGAGACAGGGGCCGCCACGAATCGTGACGTAGCCGTCGAAATCAGTAGCGGCTGCCAATATCTGCAGCGCGACCAATATTCTTCAGAAAAGTCCTCTGATCGGCCGATTCTGCGGGTCGGAATGTCGGTGGCCCCGTGTTGGATGGAGGTATGAACAGCATCGTCGCTCACCTCGAAGACCTGGACAGGTCTCTCGACGAGGCGAGCAGTGATGCGTTCGGACGCGAAGAGATTCCCGACCTCTCGGATGCTGAGATCGCCGCCCTCCTCGAAGCCAGCGGTCGCATCCAGAAGCGGATCGAAGGACTGCAGGTCGAGGCGACCGTGCAGGTGCTCGAGCGCTCGGCACCGATGCGCGACGACAAGATCACCCTGAAGTACGGGTGGACGCGGCCGGTCGACCTGGTGCGCGTCCTGACCCGTTCGGAAACCCGCGACGCGAACCGCATCGTGAAAACCGCCCGCCTCCTGACCCGCAACCGGGGAATGTCGAGCGGCGAGTTCGTGCCCGCCCGCTACCCGGAGTTGCGTCAGGCGATGGTGTCGGGAGCGGTCGGCGTCGCCGGGCTTCTGGCGGCGATCGAGCCGTTGGAGCAATCCCGCGACCGCATCTTCGACGACGACAGGATTGAAGCGGACCGTCAGCTCGCCGACCTCGCCTGCGGAATCATCCGCGACCACGACGACAGGCAGACAGGCACGGCACCGTTGCCATTGCCGGAGGATCTGCGGATGCTGTCGCGCGTGCTGGTCGCGTATCTCGATCCCGACGGGGCGGAGCCGGCAGACAAGGCCGCGGCGCGGGGACGCAGCTTCTTCATCGGGCGTGAGCGAAATGGTCGCGTTCCGATTCGGGGTGACATCATGCCCGAGGTGGCAGGGCAACTGCAGCTGGTGCAGGACAGCATCCTCAACCCCCGCGTCGCCGGGCCAGACGACGCGACCAGGGGCGGCCTGCCGGGCGGCGTGCACTTCGAAGTGAGTCCTGACGACGAGTTCACCCCGAACGGCGAATCGTATGGTGAAGCACGGGTCGATGAGCGCACGCGCACACAGAAGATGCACGACGCGTTCGCGATGATCGTGAACGCCGCCGCACGCGCGGGGCAGTTCCCCGACATCGGCGGCGCCGCACCCACCCTCGTCGTCACCGTCACCGCCGAGGACTACGCCACCGGCAGCGGGTGGGCGACCGTGATGAACACCGGCGATCGCATCCCTTCCCGCGTCGCGGCGCAGACGGGCTGTGCAGGTGGCATCCAACGCGTCCTGTTCGACGACAACGGCCGCATCGCAGCCCTCGGCACCACTGCTCGCATCTTCAACGCCCTCCAACGGCGCGCGATCACCCTCCGCGACGGCGGATGCATCATCCCCGGCTGCACCGTCCCGGCATCCTGGTGCGAGATCCATCACGTCACCGAACATGCCGACGGCGGCCCGACCCACACCGACAACGGCGTCCTGCTGTGCTGGTGGCACCACCGCAACCTCCACCTCTCCGAATGGCGCATCCGCATGAACCACGGCGCGCCCGAGGTCAGGGGGCCGAGGTGGTGGGACCGCGACCAGCTGTGGCACACCGCCGGCGTTCCGCGCCCCCGGATTCGAACCGG
This sequence comes from Microbacterium sp. Bi121, assembly GCF_918698005.1. Classification (GTDB taxonomy): domain Bacteria; phylum Actinomycetota; class Actinomycetes; order Actinomycetales; family Microbacteriaceae; genus Microbacterium. The sequence continues at coordinate 239,837 of NZ_CAKKLJ010000003.1, read as the reverse complement.
GTAGCCGCGAGGCGCCTCCCTGATGATGCGCGATTCCCGCGTATGTGCGAGAATTACTGAACGCACGGTCAGTAAAGACGAGGGAGTCGCCGTGACCGAGGAAACCACCGAGACGGCCAGCGCCGAAAAGATCAGTGCCGACGAGACGAGCGCCGAGCAGCGACGCTTCGACGAGCTCATCGCCGCAGACTCGCGCATCGAACCGCGCGACTGGATGCCGGATGCCTACCGCAAGACGCTCATCCGGCAGATCGGCCAGCACGCGCACTCCGAGATCATCGGCATGCAGCCGGAGGGCAACTGGATAACCCGCGCGCCGAGCCTGAAGCGCAAGGCGATCCTCATGGCGAAGGTTCAGGACGAAGCCGGGCACGGCCTCTACCTGTACTCGGCCGCGCAGACCCTCGGCATCACCCGCGACGAGATGACCGACCAGCTGATCACCGGCCGCGCGCGCTACTCCTCGATCTTCAACTACCCCACCCCCACCTGGGCCGACATGGGCGCGATCGGCTGGCTCGTCGACGGCGCGGCGATCGTGAATCAGGTGCCGCTCTGCCGCTGCTCGTACGGCCCCTATAGTCGCGCGATGATCCGCGTCTGCAAAGAGGAGTCGTTCCACCAGCGACAGGGTTTCGAGATCCTGCTGACTCTGATGCAGGGCACGCCGGCGCAGCGCGAGATGGCGCAGGATGCCGTGAACCGCTGGTACTGGCCGAGTCTGATGATGTTCGGGCCGCCCGACGGCGACTCCCCGAACTCCGCGCAGTCGATGGCGTGGAACATCAAACGCTTCTCGAACGACGACCTGCGCCAGCGCTTCATCGGCATGCTGGTTCCGCAGGCCGAGATCCTCGGCATCACCCTTCCCGACCCCGAGCTGCACTTCGACGAGGAGAAGCAGGAGTACGTCGGCGGCGAGATCGACTGGACCGAGTTCTTCGAGGTGCTGGCCGGGCGCGGACCGATGAACGCCGAACGCGTGCGCGCACGCCGCGAGGCGCACGAAGAAGGCGCATGGGTCCGTGAGGCCGCGGCCGAGTACGCGCGCAAGCAGGCGGCGCGTGATGAGATGGCGGCATGAGTGCTGAGATTTCAGGCGCAGAGACCTGGCCGCTCTGGGAGGTGTTCGTCCGCGCGAACCGCGGCATGAGCCACGTGCACGCCGGCTCCCTGCACGCTCCGGATGCCGAGCTCGCGGTGCGCAACGCCCGCGACCTGTACACCCGCCGAGGCGAGGGCACGTCGATCTGGGTCGTGCCGTCGGATGCCATCACCGCGAGCGACCCTGACGCGAAGGGCTCATTTTTCGAGAGTCCGGCGGGCAAGAACTACCGCCATGCGGTGTACTACACCGCATCCGAGGGGGTGCCGCACCTGTGACGCACGCTGACTCGCACGACGACCCGCACGGCGCCGTCACGGTCGACGAACTCGAGCTCAGCGCCGAGCTCGCAGGCGACACCGACGCGGTTGCGACGAAACAGGTCGCCGAGTACGCGCTCTGGCTCGGCGACGACGCGCTGATCCTGTCGCAGCAGCTCGGCGCCTGGATCGCCCGAGCCCCCGAACTCGAAGAGGACGTCGCGCTGGGCAACATCGCTCTCGACCTGCTCGGCCACGCGCGCTCCCTGCTCCGCTACGCCGGCACCGCCGACGGGCGCACCGAGGACGACCTGGCCTACTTCCGCGATGAGCCGGAGTTCCGCAGCGCCTGGCTCTTCGAGCAGCCGAACGGCGACTTCGCACAGACGATCGCGCGGCAGCTCGCGGCATCCGCGTATCTCTTCGAGCTGTACTCCGCACTGCGCCTCTCGAACGACGTGACCCTGGCGGCGATCGCTGAGAAGTCGCTCAAGGAGGTCGACTATCACCGCGACCACGCCGTGCAGTGGACGCTCCGCCTCGCCGGCGGCACCGACGAGTCGCGCCGCCGTATGATCGCCGGGGTCGCCGCGGTGTGGCCGTACGTCGACGAGCTGTTCCGCGACGAGCCGCTCATCGACGAGCTCGAAGGCATCGCCGTGCGTCCGTCGACGCTTCGAGCCGGATTCGACGCTGCGATCGACACGGTCTTCACCGAGGCCGAACTCGACGTTCCTGACGGCCAGCCGTCGTCCGCCGGCGGGCGGCGCGGCAGCCACTTCCCCGCCCTCTCGCGCATCCTCGCCGAGATGCAGGTGCTCGCCAGGCAGCATCCGGGGGCGACATGGTGACGACGACGACACGACGGGAAGAGGCGTGGCGCGTGGCCGCGACCGTCACCGACCCCGAGGTTCCCGTCCTGACGATCGAAGACCTCGGCGTCCTGCGAGACGTCGCGGTGGAGGGCGACCGCGTCACCGTCACGCTCACGCCGACGTACAGCGGATGCCCCGCCCTCGACACCATGCGCGATGACGTGGTCCTCGCGCTCACCGCCGCCGGCTTCGGCGCGGTCGACGTGCGAACGACGCTGTCGCCGGCGTGGACGACCGACTGGATGACGGATGCCGGCAAGCGCAAGCTCACCGAGTTCGGCATCGCTCCCCCGAACGGCCGCGCGGCGGTGCGGCAGGGACCGATCAGGCTCCGCCTCGCCGTGAAGTGCCCGCGCTGCGGATCGATCGACACCCGCGAGGTCTCCCGCTTCGGGTCCACCTCGTGCAAGGCGCTCTACGAATGCCGCGCCTGCCTCGAACCCTTCGACCACTTCAAAGTCCTATGAACACGACAGCACCCACCCGTCGCCGCGGACGCTTCCATGAGCTCGAAGTCGCAGACGTCCGGCCGCTGACCGCCGAGAGCATCGAGGTGACCTTCGCGGTTCCGTCCGAACTGCACGACGACTATCAGTACCTGCCCGGCCAGTACGTGGCGCTGCGCGCCCACGTCGAGGGGCACGAGGTGCGTCGCAGCTACTCGATCTGCCGCCCGCCGACGGATGGCAGCATCTCGGTCGGCATCAAGCGCGACCTCGGCGGGCTGTTCTCGGTGTGGGCGCACGAGAACCTCAAGCCGGGTGACCGCATCGAAGTCATGAGCCCCGAGGGCAGATTCACGACGAACCTCCCCGACCTCGACCACGCGCACATCGCCGGCATCGCCGCCGGCTCCGGCGTGACGCCGATGATGGCGCTGGCCGCTCACGTGCTGGCATCCTCACCGACAGCGCAGTTCAGCCTCGTCTACACGAACCGCGCCACGCAGGACGTCATGTTCCTCGACGACCTCGCCGACCTCAAGGACCGCTACCCGTCGCGGCTCGCCCTGCACCACGTGCTCTCGCGCGAGCAGCGCACGGCTCCCCTCCTCTCCGGACGCATCGACGCCGAGAAGCTCGGCGCGATCCTGGACGGGCTGATTCCTCCCGAAAGCGTGACCGAATGGTTCCTGTGCGGGCCGTTCGACCTCGTCGCCCTGTGCCGCGACACGCTCGAGGCGCGCGGAGTGCCGGCTGACAGCATCCGCTACGAACTGTTCACGAGCGACGCTGACGGCCCGCGTGTCGACCGAGGACGACCGGTCGTGATCGACAAGGGCGACGAGCTCCGCACGATCGAGTTCACGCTCGACGGCCTGTCGTCGACAGTCGAATCTCCGGTCGCGGCCAACGAGGCGATTCTGGATGCTGCGCTCCGCGTCCGCGGTGACGTGCCGTTCGCGTGCGCGGGAGGGGTGTGCGGAACGTGCCGCGCGCGCCTGACTTCCGGCGAGGTTCGCATGACCCAGAACTTCGCGCTCGAGCCGGACGAGATCGAGAACGGCTATGTGCTGACCTGCCAGTCCCACCCGACCACTGAGAGAGTCGTCGTCGACTACGACGCCTGAGGAGTCACCGTGATCGACCTGACCATCACCGGCGACGTCGCGCACGTCGTGTTGAACGCACCCGAGAAGCGCAACGCGCTGGATGCCCGAGCACTCGACGATCTCGGAACGGCGTACGACGACGCCGAGACGGCCGGCGTGCGCGCCCTGGTTCTGCGCGGCGAAGGGCCAGGGTTCTGCGCCGGCCGCGATATCGCGGGCGTCGACCCCGCGACCGACGATGTGGTCGGATTCCTCGGCGACCGCGTCACCCCGCTGCTGCAGAAGATGTCGGCGTTCCCCGCTCCGACCTTCGCCGCCGCGCACGGCGCATGCCTCGGCATCGGGCTCGGTCTGCTGATCGCCACGGACGTCGTCTACGTCGCCGACACCGCGAAGATCGGCTCGCCGTTCGCCGCGCTCGGCGCGACGCTCGACTCCGGCGGCCATGCGCTGTTCTTCGAGCGCCTCGGTGCCCACAAGACCCTCGACCTCATCTACACGGGCCGGCTCATGAGCGGTTCCGAGGCCGTGCAATCAGGACTGTTCTCGCAGGTGCTGCCGGCTTCTGAAGTTCAGCAAGCGACGGAGGATGCGGCATCCCGAGCCGCCGTCGGCGCGACGCAATCGTTCCTCGCGAGCAAGAGGCTCGTCGCCCGACTGCGCGACGAGCGCCTCGCACTGTGGGATGCCGTCGCCGTCGAGAACAAGAACCAGGCGGCCCTGCGCGACACCGCCGACTACCGCGAGGGGTTCGCGGCCTTCCAGCAGAAGCGGAAGCCGGAGTTCACCGGGCGGTAGGGGCCATCCGCGAGACATCATCATCCGCTCGAGAAACCACTGCAGGAGTGATGTCTCGCGCAGGAAGTGATGTCTCGCGCAGGGCGCCGTGACTACGCGGTCCGCGACTGCACGACGCCGGCGACGGCCGCCGCGAGCGTGGCGAGCCAGCCGACGAACGCGACCACGACCGCGGACGCGAACACGACAGACGACGCCTCGCTGCTCATCCAGCCCCACGTAGAGACCACGGACCCGAAGGGTGGCGCGTCGCCACCGTCTTCGAGCGTGAACATCATGACCAGCAGCGCCGCCCAGGTGACCCAGCTCGCGATGTCGTAGAACAGCCGCGTGCTGCGACCTGCCCTCGCGTCGCGGTCGAAGACGACGATGATCGGCGGAACGTACATCGCGATGACGACCAGTGGGCCGATGAAGATGCCGATCGCCGTCATCCATCCCAGCGGGGCGCCGAAGAATCCTCGGCCGAAGACGATGAGGAAGACCAGCAGCGCCGGCGCGATCCAGTGGAACACGCGAACGAACCGCCAGCCGGAGAGTTTCATGGCCCCGAGCGTACCTGGACGCCCGCGGCCGGCCGACTACAGCGCCCGCAGGATGTCGTCCACCCGCTCCTTCGCGTCGCCGAACAGCATCTGCGCATTCTCGCGGAAGAACAGCGGGTTCTGCACTCCGGCGTACCCCGAAGCCATCGAGCGCTTGAAGACGACGACGTTCTCGGCCTCCCAGACGCGCAGTACCGGCATCCCCGCGATGGGACTCGACGGGTCCTCCGCGGCGGCCGGGTTGACGGTGTCGTTCGCGCCGATCACGAGGACGACGGCGGTGGATGCCAGGTCATCGTTGATCTCGTCCATCTCGAGCACGATGTCGTACGGCACCTTCGCCTCGGCGAGCAGCACGTTCATGTGTCCGGGCAGGCGACCGGCGACAGGATGGATGCCGAACTTCACGTCCACGCCGCGATCCCGCAGCTTCTGCGTCAGCTCGGCGACCGGATACTGCGCCTGCGCGACCGCCATGCCGTAGCCCGGGGTGATGACGACCGAAGAGGCGTTCGCGAGCATGTCGGCGACGGTCTCGGCATCCACCTCGCGGTGCTCGCCGTGGTCGACGTCGTCCGATGTCGGAGCGGCGATCCCGAATCCGCCGGCGATCACCGAGATGAACGACCGGTTCATCGCCTTGCACATGATGTACGACAGATACGCACCGGAAGATCCGACCAGCGCACCGGTCACGATCAGCAGGTCGTTGTTCAGCAGGAATCCGGCAGCGGCCGCCGCCCAACCCGAGTAACTGTTGAGCATCGAGACGACCACGGGCATGTCGCCACCGCCGATGGATGCCACGAGGTGCCAACCCAGCGCGAGCGCGAGCAGCGTGACGACGATCAGCAGCACGAGCGACGGCATCACCACGTACCAGACGGTGAGTGCGATGAACACGACGATCGCGCCGAGGTTCAGCACGTTCTTGCCCGGCAGCATCAGCGGCTTTGACGAGATCCGGCCGGACAGCTTGAGGAACGCGACGATCGACCCGGTGAAGGTCACGCCACCGATGAAGATGCCGATGAAGACCTCGGCGTGGTGGATATCGGCGAGAGCGCCGGTGAGACCGGGAGCGTGCAGATGCCCGTTCCAGCCGACGAGGACGGCGGCGAGACCGACGAAGCTGTGCAGCAGGGCGATGAGCTCCGGCATCCCGGTCATCTCGACGCTGCGAGCGCGCCACAGCCCGATCACGGCGCCGACGAGCATCGCGACGAGCAGCAGCACGAGACCGACGATCGCCTGCGGCTGCCCCCAGGCTCCCTGCAGGGTGACCCAGATGGTCGCGACGAGAGCGATGGCCATGCCGACCATGCCGTAGGTGACGCCGGCGCGCGATGACTCGTGACGGCTGAGTCCGGCCAGGCTCATGATGAACAGCAGCGCGGCGACGATGTAGGCGGCGCCGGCGACGGACGCGGAGATCTCCAGGGCGCTCAACGCTCTGCTCCCTTCGAGAACATCTTCAGCATTCGGCGGGTGACCGCGAACCCTCCGAAGATGTTGATGGATGCCACGAGCACGGCGACTGCGGAGAGGATCTGCACCAGCAGGTTGGGCGTCGTTATCTGGACGATCGCGCCGACGATGATGATGCCCGAGATGGCGTTGGTGACGCTCATGAGCGGCGTGTGCAGCGCGTGGGAGACCTTGCCGATGACGTAGAAGCCGACCACGACCGACAGCATCAGCACCGTGAAGTGCTGCGGCAGCGGCGCCGGGGCGAACGCGTTCACCAGGAAGAGGGCGACGATGCCGGCCGCGATCAGGCCGACCTTCGCCCCGGCGGAGAGGGGCTTCTTCTTCGCCTCCACGGGCTCGGCGGTCGAAGAGGCAGCCTTCGCGACCGGCGCGGCCGACACCTGCACCGGTGGTGGCGGCCAGGTCTCCTCGCCGTCGCGAACGACCGCCACGGACCGCTGGACGACGTCATCGAAATCGAGGACGAGTCGTCCGTCCTTGCCCGGTGTCAGCAGCTTCAGCAGGTTGACGAGGTTGGTGCCGTACAGCTGCGACGCCTGCGTGGGCAGGCGGCCAGCGAGGTCGGTGTAGCCGAGGATGATCACGCCGTTCGACGTGACGACGCGCTGGCCCGCCACCGAACCCTCGACGTTGCCGCCCTGGGCCGCGGCCATGTCGACGATGACGCTTCCCGGTTTCATGCTCGCGACATCCGCCGCCGTGATGAGGCGGGGAGCGGCGCGGCCCGGGATCAGCGCGGTGGTGATGATGATGTCGACGTCGGCCGCCTGCTCGGAGTACAGCTCGGCCGCGCGGCGGTCGTAGGCCTCACTGGTGGCCTTGGCGTAGCCGTCGCTCGAGACCTCTTTCTGCTCTTCTGGCACGATGACGTCGAGGTAGGTGCCGCCGATGGACTTCACCTGGTCGGCGACCTCGGGCCGAGGGTCGGTCGCCCGCACGATCGCGCCGAGGCTCGATGCCGCGCCGATCGCCGCGAGACCGGCCACGCCGGCACCCGCGACGAGCACCTTGGCCGGCGGAACCTTGCCCGCCGCCGTGACCTGGCCGGTGAAGAATCGGCCGAACTCGTTGGCCGCCTCGACGACCGCGCGGTAGCCCGAGATGTTCGACATCGAGCTGAGCACGTCCATCGACTGCGCGCGTGAGATGCGCGGTACCGCGTCGAGTGCGAGCGCCGTGATGCCCCGGGTCGCGAGCGCCTGCCGCAGTTCGGGGCGCAGGTTCGGGCTCAGCTGCGCGATGAGCGTGGCGCCGTCAGCGATCCTGGTGATCTCGGCATCCGTGGGGGCGTTCACTTTCAGCAGGATCGGCGACGCCCAGGCATCCTCAGCTGTGACGATCTGCGCGCCGGCCTCGGCGTACGCGGCATCCGGATAGGCGGATGCGACGCCCGCCCCCGCTTCGACCACGATGTCGTAGCCGATCTTGCGCAGCGCTCCCACGGTCTGCGGCGTCGCGGCGACCCGCGTCTCACCGTCCTGCTCACGCACGATGCCGATCTGCGTCATCACAGCTCCCTGTCTCTCATCGACGACAGAACGGCCCGTCGCCGACACACATGAGACGAGACTCTATCGACGGGCGCGTCGGCGCAAGGCTTTGTTTCACGGACTCAGGCACGAAAGAACCGCTGTTCTTTACAGAACCCGAAGGCGCGACGATCGGCCGACCAGACGCACCCGACACTTGTCAGCACGGATCACACTTGTCAGACCCGAACCGCGGCTGCGCGCACGCATCCGTGATCCGGACTGACATACGTGCAGGATGCCGGCGTCAACCGGCCGTCAGCACCAGCCCCGTGCCGTCGGCCGCGACATCGACGCGCACGGTGTCGCCGTCGCGCACGCCTCCCGAGAGCAGTGCCGTCGCGAGCTTGTTCTGCACCTCGTTGGTGATGAGCCGGCGCAGCGGGCGCGCTCCGTACACCGGGTCGTAGCCGCGCTCGGCCAGCCACGAACGCGCAGCAGGGGTGACCGCGAGGGTGAGCCGGCGCTCGCGCAGTCGCGACTGCAGGTGATCGATCGTGAGCTCGACGATCTGAGCGAGGTCGTCCTCCGTCAGCGCCTGGAAGATCACGATGTCGTCGAGCCGGTTCACGAACTCCGGCTTGAACGACTGGCGGACGAGCGCCATGACGCTCTCGCGCTTGTCGTCCATCGACAGCGTCGGGTCGATCAGGATCGGCGATCCGAGGTTCGAGGTCAGGATGAGGATGACGTTCGAGAAGTCGACCGTCCTGCCCTGCCCGTCGGTCAGACGCCCGTCGTCCATGACCTGCAGCAGCACGTCGAAGACCTCCGGATGCGCCTTCTCGACCTCATCAAGCAGCACCACGCTGTAGGGACGGCGTCGCACGGCCTCGGTGAGCTGGCCGCCCTGCTCGTAGCCGACGTATCCCGGAGGGGCGCCGACGAGCCGCGAGACGGTGTGCTTCTCGCCGTACTCCGACATGTCGATGCGCACCATGGCGTGCTCGTCGTCGAACAGGAACTCGGCGAGCGACTTCGCGAGCTCGGTCTTTCCGACGCCGGTCGGGCCGAGGAACAGGAACGATCCCGTCGGGCGTCCAGGGTCGCTAATGCCCGCACGCGAGCGGCGCACGGCATCCGACACCGCCTGCACGGCATCCCTCTGCCCGATCAGGCGCTTGCCGAGTTCGGACTCGAGGTGCAGCAGCTTCTCGCTCTCGCCCTGCAGCAGCCGGCCGACGGGGATGCCGGTCCACGCCGCGATCACGCCGGCGATGTCCTCCTCGGTCACCTGTTCGTTGACCATGCGGCCTTCGCCGGATTCTGCGCGTGCGGCCTCGGCCTGCTCGGCCTCGGCGATGTCGCGCTCCAGACGCTTGATCGTCTCGTACTCGAGCTTCGACGCCTTGGTGTAGTCGCCTTCTCGGAGCGCGAGGTCGCGTTGCGTGATCGCGTCCTCCTTCTGCTTCTTCAGTTCGCCCACGCGATTCAGGCCTGTGCGTTCGCGCTCCCACCGCTCCTCGAGGCCCGCCAGTTCGCGCTCCTGCTCGACGAGCTGCTCGCGCAACGCGGCGAGGCGCTCCTTCGACGCGGCGTCCTTCTCCTTCTTCAACGCCAGCTCTTCGAGCTTCATGCGGTCGACCTGGCGCTTGAGCTGATCGATCTCGACGGGAGACGAATCGATCTCCATCTTCAACCGCGACATCGCCTCATCCATGAGATCGATGGCCTTGTCGGGCAGCTGCCTGCTCGGCAGGTACCGGTTCGACAGCGACGCGGCAGCCACGAGAGCGGCATCCGCGATGGTCACTCCGTGGTGCGCCTCATACCGGCCCTTGAGCCCGCGGAGGATCGCGATCGTGTCCTCGACGGTCGGCTCGCCGACGTAGACCTGCTGGAAGCGGCGCTCGAGCGCGGCATCCTTCTCGATGAACTCTCGGTACTCGTTGAGCGTCGTGGCGCCGATGAGGCGCAGCTCACCCCGGGCGAGCATGGGCTTGAGCATGTTGGATGCCGCGACCGATCCCTCGCCACCGCCGGCGCCCATCAGCGTGTGCAGCTCGTCGATGAACGTGATGACCTGTCCATCGGACTCGGTGATCTCCTTGAGGACCTGCTTCAGGCGCTCTTCGAACTGGCCGCGGTACATGGCACCGGCGACGAGTGCGGAGATGTCGAGCGTGATGAGGTCTTTGTCCTTCAGCGACTCGGCGACGTCTCCCGCGACGATGCGCTGAGCCAGCCCTTCGACGACGGCGGTCTTGCCGACGCCTGGTTCACCGATGAGAACGGGGTTGTTCTTGGTGCGACGGGTGAGCACCTGGCTGACGCGACGGATCTCGCTGTCACGACCGATCACCGGGTCGAGCTTGCCCTGACGGGCGCGGTCGGTCAGGTTGATGCCGAACTGCTCGAGGGCGGACTGCTGTTCATCTTGTGCGGACGGTGTCATCTGTTCCTCCTGGAGGACTCCTTACAAAGTTGAGCGTTGTTGACTCAAGTTTACCACTGCGTCCCAGATCGCGCGAGCGACTTCCGGCTTCGAGCCGGCGGCGGATGCGACGACCGTGCCGCCATCGCCGATCACCTCGACCGCGTTGTCCGGGTTCTCGAACCCGTGCTCGGCGTCGGCGCGGTTCACCGCGAGCAGGTCGACGCCCTTGCGCTCCCTCTTGCGCGCGGCTCGCTCGCGACGGGCCGCCGGGTCGGTCAGCGTCTCGGCCGCGAAGGCGACGATCACCTGCCCGTCGGGCCGAGAGGCTGCGAGCCCGGCGACGATGTCGTCGTTCTCGACGAGATCGATGCGATCGAGGACGCCTTCCTCCTTCGTGAGCTTCTGATCCGATGCGCGCGCCGGCCGGTAGTCGGCGACCGCGGCGGCCATGACGACGATGTCGGCGGATGCCGCGGCATCCCTCATCGCGTCGCCGAGCTCGGCGGCCGTGCCGATGAGGCGGACGTCGATCTGCGGATGCTTCGCCGCGGCGAGCACATCGCCCGAGATGTTCGCGGCGACCAAAATGACGCGAGCGCCGCGGGCTGCGGCTTCTGCAGCGAGTGCGACCCCCTGCCGCCCGCTCGAACGGTTGCCGAGGAAGCGCACCGGGTCGATGGGCTCGCGCGTGCCGCCGGCGGACACGGCGACAGTGCGGCCGGCGAGGGCCTGCGGCGTGAGCAGGGCGAGTGCTTCGTCGAAGAGCTCCTCGGGTTCCAGCATCCGCCCTGGTCCCGAATCGCCGCCGGTCAGCTCGCCATCACCGGGGCCGAGGATGTGCACGCCGCGTTCTCGGAGGATTTCGATGTTCGCCTGCGTGGACGGATGCCGCCACATCTCGGTATGCATCGCCGGGGCGATCGCCACAGGGGCGGTCGTTGCGAGCAGCGTGGTGCCGAGCAGGTCGTCGGCGAGACCGGCGGTCATCCTCGCGATCGTGTTCGCGGTGGCCGGGGCGACGATGACGAGATCGGCAGCCTGGCCCAGGGCGACGTGCCGAACGCGGGCGACGTCGTCGTGCACGCTGGTCGTGACGGTGTTGCGGCTGATGGCCTCCCAGGTCGGGAGCCCGACGAAGCGGAGCGCATCCTCCGTGGGGATGACCGTCACCTCGTGGCCGGCCTTGATCAGCAGCCGCACCAGCCGCACCGTCTTGTACGCGGCGATGCCGCCTGTGACTCCGACGACGATGTTCATGGTTCGATTCTGCCCCAGCGCCGTACGGACCGGGCTGGCGGGACCCCGATCCGCCGAACAGTTCACGATCAGCGGAGGAATGCGGCCGATCAGCCCGCGTATCGGGCAGGGATCCGCAGATCGTACGCCGACATAGACTCGAAGCGTGTGCACGGTCGTGATCGATGTCGCAGAGCAGGCGACCAATGGAACCATCGGCTCCCGGCTGCTCGCCGTGCGGGACGAAGACCCCGAACGCGCGTGGGATTCGCTCGGCCCATGGTGGCCAGAGCAGTACCCGGGCGTGATCGGCATCCGTGATCGCCGAGCCGGAGGCGCATGGCTCGCCGTCGACCGGACGACGCACCGCCTCGCTGTGCTGCTGAACCGCGCCGACGTGCTCGGTCTGCCGGAGGACCAGGTGCGCAGTCGCGGCAGCCTCGCCCTGGAATCGGTCGCCGGTCGCTCCCCCGCAGGCCCGCTGCCGATGCACGGCTTCAACCTGCTCGAGGTCAGCCCGGATGCCGCGCGCGTGCTGTCCTGGGACGGGCAGGAGCTCACCGAGACGCCGGTGCCGCACGGGGTGCACATGATCGCGCATGACGGGTTGGATGACCCGGCGACCGCTCGCATCGCCCGCTGGCTGCCGGAGTTTCGAGCACGCGCTGCGCGGGCGGACGACTGGGAGCAGCGGTGGATCGACCTGCTCGCGGCATCCGCAGAGCTGGATCCGACCGATGACGCCGCGATCATCCGCGACAACCGACCGCACGGGTATCCGACGCAGTCGCTGCTGTACTGCGTCGCCGACATCGGAGACCACGGCGTCGAGATCACCGAGTCCAACCTCACCGCGCCCGGCCACTGGGCTGAGCGCACTGGGCTGAGCGCACTGGGCTGAGCGCACTGGGCTGGGACCGCGCGGTCAGGCCACCGCGCCCGCCGTCACGCACGAGAACGTCGCACGGTACGCCGTCGGCGTCGTGCCGAGCACGCGCGCGAAGTTCTGCCGCAGCACCGCCGCTGAGCCGAACCCGCACTCGACCGCGATCTCGTCCAGCGCGAGGTCGGTGCGCTCGAGCATCCGCTGCGCCTGGATGATCCGTTGGCGAGCGAGCCAGGCGGCCGGAGTCGCACCGTGCTCGGCCTTGAATCTGCGCGCGAACGTGCGCGGCGACATCAGCGCGCGCGATGCGAGGTGTTCGACGGTCAGGTCGTCGCGCAGGTTCTCCAGCGCCCAGGTGGTGACATCGGCGAGCGCATCGCCGTGGTCGATCGGGAGAGGACGGTCGATGAACTGCGCCTGACCGCCGTCGCGCTGCGGCGGGACGACCATGCGCCGTGCGATCCGGTTGGTGAGCTCGGCGCCGAGCTCCTGCCGCAGCAGATGCAGGCAGGCGTCGAGGCCCGCGGCGGTGCCGGCGCTCGTGATGATGCGCCCGTCCTGCACGTACAGCACGTCGGGGTCGATGGCGACCTGCGGGAACATCGCCGCCATGGCATCCGCGTACATCCAGTGCGTCGTCGCACGGCGTCCGTCGAGCACCCCGGCCTCGCCGAGGACGAAGGATCCGCTGCAGACGCTCAGCAACCACGCATCCCGGTCGGCGGCATCCCGCACGGCATCGAGCACGCGCGGATCGGTACTGCCCCACCACTCCCGCGGAATCGGGCACACGACGACGAGGTCGGCTTCGTACGCGAACGAGAGGTCGTGCTCGACATTGACGGAGAAGCCGCCGATCTTCGAGACGACGGGTCCGATCTCGGCCGCGACGACCCGGAAGTCGAAGTTCGGGACCCCGTCATCCGACCGGTCGAGACCGAACGCCTCGCAGGCGACGCCGAACTCGAACGGCGCGAATCCGTTCTGGATGATGCAGGCGACGGTCTTCATGGATGCTCCCTCGCAGTGCGGGAAATCGGATTGGCAGTTTTCCGCTCGTCATTGTCCATCCTGCCACTCGTGGCATGAATCAGACAAGCGTAGCTTTTCTGCCATGATCCTCATCATCCTTCTCGCAGCACTCGCCCTCATCGGACTCATCGCCACGTTCATCGAGGTTCACCGCGACGGCTTCCGTCCGGTCGCGACGGACTGGACCCGGGTCGCCGAGCACGACGTCGTAGGCGTCTCCGCCCAGCCGGGCTCTTACCGCTGAGCCCGCCTCTAGTGCGCTCAGCGCTGCCAGATCCAGCGGCGCCGTCGGCGCGGACGCACGAGCACCGGCTCCGGCTCCGGCGGCGGAGGAACAGCCGTCCGATCGCCGCTGACCCAGCGCAACCACAGCGCATCGGGGTTGCCCTCGAGGATCAGGGCTCGGGCCAGCAGGGTCAGCGGGATCGACAGGATCGCCCCGAGCGGCCCGATCACGAAGGTCCAGAAGATCACCGAGAAGAAGCTCAGCGTGAGGCTGAGATCCACGGCATCGCTCACGAACTTCGGCTGCACGAGCACCTGCAGCACGACGTTGACGACGCAGTAGACCGCGATCACGCCGAGCAGCAGCGGCCAGCCGCCGACGGCGTAGGCGAGGATCGCCGGCGGCACCAACCCCAGGATGAAGCCGATGTTCGGGATGAAATTCGTCACGAACGCGAGAATCGCCCAGACGATCGGCGCCGGAACACCCATCCACCACAGGGCGAGTCCGTCGATGATCGCCACGATCGTGCCGAAGGCGGCGTTGACGACGTAGTACCGGCGGATGCCGCGGTTGAGGAACGCGATGCGGCCGATGACGTGGCTGCGGGTCGCACCGAAGACAGCGGGCGCGTGGCGGTAGCGGGCAGCATCCACCGTCATGAAGATGATGTATGCGAAGACGAAGAACAGTGCCGTGGCGACGGCGACGACCGTGCCGCCGACGTTCTGCACGAGCCGCATCAGGTTGGCGGGGGCGAGCAGGGCCGTGACGGCATCCGTCGCCTCCTGGCCGAACCCGACATCGTTCAGCCACGCGACGAACAGGTCGAGCTGGCGGGTCACCTGGCCGTCCGACGTGAGACCGACGACGAGATGCGCGAACTGATTGCCGGCGAACCACAGCAGGGCGCCCATCGCCAGCAGGATCACGTAGGCCAGCGCGATCACGATCGTCGAGCCCAGCCACGACGGCAGCCCGCGGCGCATCAGCGGCATCCGCACCGGCTCGCAGATGATGACGATCACCATCGCCAGGGCGATGGGTCCGACCACTTCGCGGGCGAACGAGAGACCGGCGATCACGACCACGGTCGCCGCGAGCGCCAGCAGCACGCGCAGGCTCGGGGAGAGCATCCGGTCGGTGGAGGGCGCAGGGCTGCTCATCGGCCCAGCGTATCCTCCGAGCCTCAGCCGGCCGCGAGAACGCGCTCGTATATCTCGACCATCGCTGCGGTACGAGACGACTGGCGGAAGGCCTCGGCGACCTCGGGGTCGGGCGTCGGCGCTTCTCCGTTTCGGATCTCGGATGCCGCCGCCCTCAGCGTCGCGGCGAGCGCGCTGACGGAACCGTCCGGGACGGCCCACAGTCCACTTCGAAGCTCGGCGGCGATGTCGGGGTCGCTGACGATGGTCGGCGTGCCGAGGGCGGCCGCCTCGAATGGCGTCATGCCCTGCGTCTCGAATCCGATCGAGGTCTGCACGACGGCATCCGCTGCCGCGATCCGCGTAAGCGTCTCGGCATAGGGAAGGCGTCCGACGAATCGGATGCCGGCGTGCCCCTTGGCGATCCTCTCCGCCGCGCGCAGCTGCCCTCCACCGCCGATGACCTCGATGTCGGCATCCACCTGCGACATGACGACCGCCTCGAGGAACGGCAGGAGTCGCTTCTCGGGGCTCATGCGCCCGAGCCAGATGAATCGGGGGCGGCGCGCCGGCGAGACATCGCTTCCTGCACGAGACCCCATGTCTGGCGTGGTGTCTCGCTTCGATGATGGTTTCTCGGCGAGCACCGAAGCGAGGAGTTCGTCGTCGATGCCGTTCCAGACGACGTCGACGTTCGGGAACACGTCGTGCTGCTCGAGCCGACGAGCGAAGTGCCCTGACGGCGCCGTGACGGCGCTGGAGCCCTGAGCGATGCCGCGCAGGAACGCCCAGCCGTCGCTGCCCGAGACGGGTCGGCCGATGCCGCGCATCGACTGCCGCCGCCACAGATTGAGCACGGCGAGCACCTGCCGGTGCAGCGGTGTGACAGCGGCCATGCCGACGTCGACCCGGTTGTGCATCGTGTGGACGACGGGGATGCCGTGGCGGTGGGCGAACCGGTGGCCGATGAACGCCCCCCAGAAATCGGCCTGCACGTGCACGAGATCGACCGGCGGATGCAGCGCGAACGTCCGGTCGAGGAACCGGTCGGTGCGACGACCCGGCCACGACATCGAGTACTCGCGGTCGAGGGTTATCGGGATGGAGGGGAGGTCGAAGGGGTTCGGCCATCCGAAGACGCTGCCGTTGTGCATCTTCGGCGCGACCACCGTCACCGTGTGCCCTGCGCGCTCGAGGTACTGCTTCTGCAGCCGCATCGACACCTGCGCCCCGCCCAGGGACGCGAGGTGCTGATCGCCGAAGAAGACGATGTGCATCGGACCGCTCCGCTACTTCGGCAGCGGCTGGTCGCGGTACAGCGCCTCGAACGTGTCGAGCGTGCGGTTGATGTCGTGCACGATGACGCCGTCCAGGGATGCCTGCTGCATCCGCTCGTACTCCGTTGGCTCAGCCGTGAAGACGTCGGTCAGGCGCGCGGCGAGCTCGTTCGCGTTGCCCGGCTCGAAGAGGTACCCGTTCTCGCCGTCGTGCACGAGGTGCGGAAGGGCGACGGCATCGGCGGCGACGACCGGCAGGGCGGATGCCATCGCCTCCATCGTCGCGATGGACTGCAGCTCGGCGATCGAGGCGATGACGAACAGGCTCGCGCGCGACAGCACGGCGCGAAGCTCCTCATCGGTCGTTCGGCCGTGGAACGTGACGCGATCGGACAGGCCGAGCTCGCCGGTGAGTCGTTCGAGGCTCTTGCGCTGATCTCCGCCGCCCACGATGTCGAAGCTGACATCGAGCGCGGGGTCGAGCTTCGTCATGGCCTCGAGGATGACCTCGACCTGCTTCTCAGCGGTCAGGCGGCCGACGAAGACCATCCGGTTCTTCTCGCGCTGCCCCATCGTCGGGGTGTACTGCGTGCGGTCGATGCCGCAGCTCACCGGAATCACGCCGCTGACCTCGACCGTGCGCTCGAGGAAGTCGGCTGCGCGGCGGGTCGGGGTGGTGATCGCGCGGGTGAGGTCGAACGTGCGCTTGGCATCCGCCCACGCGAACTTCAGCACGATGTCGTCGACGAACTTCGGCATCGTGGTGTGGTCGAGGATGTTCTCGGCCATTACGTGGTTGGTCGCGATCACAGGGATTCCGCGTTGATGCGCGATGCGCGAGAGACCACGGCCGATCACGATGTGCGACTGGATGTGCACGACATCCGGCTTGACCCGGTCGAGCACCTTGCGCGCATAGTGCTTGGATCGCCACGGCCACACGAAGCGCAGCCAGTCGTGCGGCGCCCAGCGGACGGACGGCAGACGGTGCAGCGTCATCGGCTCGCCCTCGATGACCTCGGTGGCCGGGGCCGCTCTGCGGTACTTCCGGTTCGGGGCGACGACGTGCACGTCGTGCCCGCGCTGCACGAGCCCTGCGGCCAGGCGCTCAGCGAACCGTGCGGCCCCGTTGATGTCAGGGGCGAAGGTGTCGCAGCCGATGAGGATCTTCAGCGGAGCGTCAGGGGAGGTCACGAATATGCAGCCTTCGGGGTACGGAGGGACCGGGATCGGGCGCTGGCCACTCTACCTGAGCGACCTGCGGGCGCCGGGCTCCCTCGCCGTGGCAGCACCCGGGCGCTGAGCCGCCTCCGAGGAGCATCCTCTACCGTGTGATCATGCGCATCACCAGCTCCGCAGACCCGCAGCTCTGGATCCCTGTCACCGACTCGTTCGGCTGGAAGGGACGCCGGCATCGCAAAGCGGCGATCAGGATGCTGATGGGCCAGGCTCTGCAGCGAGGGCAGAACCCGCTCCCCCGAGCGGCGGGCGCCGGCGCGTGGATCGTCAGCCAGTTCGCCCCGGCGATGATGAAGCGTGCGGACGGCCGCGTGCTGGTGTGGACGTGGAAGGCCGACCCCGAGCTCGTCGTCGCGATGGCGAACACACAGGAGCTGACCAACGACGTGCGCCGCGCTCGCGCGATGATGCCGATCGAGTACGACGACACCGCGACGTTCACCACGGTGCTCGGCGCCGGCGAGAAGCTCGTGATGTCCTTCCCCTCGCAGCCCGCTCAGCCGCCGTTCGCGACGTACACGTGGGACACCGGCTCGCACCTGATCACGCTCACGGCGGTCGGGGGCGACCGAGAACGGTTCGGCACCCTGATTCCCGCGCTCGACGACCTGGCCCGAAGCATCCGCATCGCCGACGACCTCACCGGCGGCGAATCGCCGGACGTGCTCCGCCTGCCGCCCGCCTGATCGGTCTGAAATCGATGCTGCGGCGCTACGGTCCATCGACCCACGTGCGCCGCACTCCGCACCCGACCGATCGCCGCGCGGTGCTCGTCGAGCTCACGGACTCCGCTCGCGAGACCATGGCGACAATGCAGCGCGAGCACGTCGAGCTCAACGAGACCCTGCTCTCGGCGATCACGCCGGACGACCGCCGGTGGCGCCGTTCGCACGCGCTCAGGCCCACTCCGTAGACTCGCCGGATGACGTTCCCGCGCGTCGGAGAGGAGCCCACGAGACGGTGAGGTCACGGATCACGTTCGGCGTGCTTCGCCTGGCCACGGCCGCCATCTGTCTGATCGCGCTCGTTCATCGCCTGTTCTGGGGGCTCAGCTCGCAGACGATCGCCGGGAACAACTTCTTCGCGTACCTCACTGTGGAGTCGAACATCGGGCTCGTCGTCGTGCTCGTGTTCGGTGGCATCCTGGCGCTCCGCCGAGCGACCGATCCTCGGTGGTTCAGCGTCGCCCTCGCACTCGTCCTCACCTGGACCATCACCGCCGGGCTCGCGTTCGCTCTGATCGTCTGGCAGGCGGGGCTCCGCGGCATCCGCGTCGATGTGCCGTGGTCGGATCAGGTCCTGCACTTCTGGTTGCCGGCTTTCACGGCGATCGCGTGGACCCTCACCCCCGGTCACCGTTCGGTGCCATGGTGGATCGTGCCCGGCTGCCTGGCGTTCCCTCTCGCATGGGGTGGCGTGACCATGTGGCGCGGCCCGCTGATCGGCTGGTACCCGTACTACTTCCTCGACCCGCGCCAAGTGACCGGATTCGGGGAGTTCGCACTCACGAGCGGCGTCGCACTGGCGATCTTCGCGCTCGTCGCGGCTGTTCTCGCGCTGATCAGCCGGATCAGTCCGGCGAAGGCGGATCGACCGAAGGTCCGCCGCGACCGGAAGAAGGTCAGTCGGTCTCCGGAGGCAGGAACGGCGCCAGCGACGTGAGAGCGGCGACGAGCGCCGCCTGCTCGTCGAGCTCCGCGAACTCCTCGGCCGCCGCACCGCCGACGACGCCGACCAGGATGCCGGCGCCGGTGCTGGGCTGGAGGTTGATCCAGGTCCGCACCAGCTGGTCGGCTTCGCCGCCGATGGAGTGCCAGATCGTGGCATCCGTGTCCCAGAACGGCTCGTCGTAGCGCAGCCAGATCATCTCGATGTGGCCCATGCCGAGCGCGTTGATGGCGCCACGATGCGTGAAGGGCAGCGGTGGGGAGAAGTCGATCCGCTCGCTCTGGAGAACACCGAGCGGGACGGTGATGACGACGCGATCGAACGACGTGGACTCGCCGGTGCCGAGCCGCAGACTGACTCCGGCGTCGTCGTAGGCGACTCGGGTCACCGGCGTCGACAGCGTGAGCTGTGCGTTCGACAGCAGCTCTCTGATGTGCGCGTCGAAGTCGCCGACCACCGCCCTGAGCGCGGCTGAGGGCAGCGCAGGCGGGAACCAGGACGACAGGGACTCCGCATCGGCGCCGGCCGTGGTGGTGAGGTAGGCGAGCAGCCCGGCGAGGCTCGGATCTTCGAGGTCGGCGCCCGCGTCGGTGAGAGCCTCGGCGAGGGAGACATCGGTGGGGAGCTTGCCCGCAGCCGTGATCGCCGTGGCGAGCGGGGTCGTGGCGACCGCTTCGATGTCGCCGTCCGGCGCACGCCAGAGAGCGGATGCCAGCTCCACCGTCTCCGGCAGACCGAGCTCCTCGCGGCCGGCCTCCTCGCCTTCGGCGAGCGCAGGAAGCAGCCAGCCTCCGAGCTGGATCGGCGTCGCCCATTCGTCGTCGACGCGCGACGGCGTGCGTCCGCCGACGCTCTCCCTCGCTTCGAGCACGGTGACCTGGAGGTCGGCGTCCCTGAGGCTCGCGGCGACGGCGGCACCGGCCAGGCCGGCACCGATCACGGCGATCCGCTCGCCGGCCAGGGCCGACGCCCGCAGGCGCATCGCGGCGCTCTCGCCGGAGTGGATCGCCCCGCGGATCGTGCCGGGGTTGTCGGCATCCGTCGCCTCGCCCGCGAAGAACACCCGTCCTTCGACGGGCTCCGCAAGCCGCTCGCGCGCATCGCCCTGCACGCCGACCCGCGTGAAGCTCACTGCCCCGCGCGAGTAAGGGTCGCTTCCCCAGGTGCTGCGAACGCTGGATGCTGGGGCCGGAACGGCCGTCGTCGGCAGCGGTGAAGGGGTACCCGTGTTCGTCGCAGTAGGGGTGGGCTTCGGCTCCGGGGTGCACGAAACCAGCAGAACGCCGAGCGCGCCGGCTCCGGCGCCGATCAGCAGCTGGCGACGCGTCATCCTCATCCGCGCCAGACTACCCGCTTCTGCCGCGACTTCTTTCGAACCCCGGGCATCAGGCGGGATCGGTGGGACGCGGACGCATCAGCAGCGCGGGAACTGCCGACACGACCGCGACGATCGAGGTCGCGACCGCCGCAGAGGGCAGTACGAACACTAGTGCGCCGATGCCCACGGGCGTGACGAGCAGCGAGATGGCGCGGAAGGTGCCGATCATGGCGATCGCACGGCCGCGTTCCTCGGGCCCCACGGCCTCGGAGCCGAGCGCTGGGCCAAGGGTCTGCAGAATGCCGGCGCCGATACCCGAGATCACGAGGAAGACGCCCGCCCAGATGAGGTCTGACAGCAGATAGACCATCACAGCGACCCCGGCCGCGGCGAGCACGGTGCCGACTATCGCCGATGCACGGACGCCGGCACGGCGGACGAGAGGTGCCGCCGCGGAACCGCCGAGCGCGGCGAGGTTCGCTATCGTCGTCATGACGCCGGCGACAGGGATCGAGTGCCCCGCCGCGGTGACGAGCACCGGCAGGTACGAGTTGAGGATGCCGCGCCACGCGCCCGCCGCGGCCCCCATCCATCCGGAGGCGACGACTCCGGGTCGACGCCAGATCGGAACCGTCGAACCGCTCGACTGCGCGCCCGCCTTCACGAAAGGCTCGTACGCGCTGAGGAAGAGGCAAACCGGAATCGCGACGCCGGCGACGGCACCCGCGACTGCCAGCCCGAGCTGCAGCGATGCGGCGCCGATGAAGCCGGCCACGACGGGACCCACGAGCAGCCCGACGCCGTTGGTGACGTTCATGATGGTCAGCGCCGACACGGCCGGACGCGTGCCACGGATCACGTGAGTCTGCGTGCCGGTGAAGAAGTACGCGCGAGCGGCTCCCTGGAGCAACTGCGAGACGACGAACGCCCACAGCGCATGCGTGACGGCTAGCAGGAGGCAGGACGCACTGAGCAGGCTGAGCGAGGCGAGGATGAACGACCGCGTCCGGAAGCGCTCCATGAGGGCTCCCATGCCGGCGCGCGCAATGATCTGCGTGATCGCCGACACCCCGATGAGGAAGCCGACCGCTCCCAGGCTGTACCCGGCGGCGGATGCCATGAGCGGCACGAGAACCGTGGCCATGCCGAGGCTCACCGAGAACAGGAAGATCGTCGTTTCGGAGAAGACGTCCTCGCTCAACTGCGACCTGTTGTGCACGCTTCCTCCTGGAACCGGACTCGTCTCATGGTGCGGCCCCTC
This sequence comes from Microbacterium sp. Bi121, assembly GCF_918698005.1. Taxonomy (GTDB): domain Bacteria; phylum Actinomycetota; class Actinomycetes; order Actinomycetales; family Microbacteriaceae; genus Microbacterium. Next base: position 218,017 of record NZ_CAKKLJ010000003.1, on the reverse strand, counting down.
GGCCCCCGCCGATCCGGCGGAGCCGAGGGGCTCGGGGAACCACCGTTTCGGGGGTCAATAGGACGACTTGAGAACCTCGATGAAGTCGTCGGAGAGTTCGTCGAACGACGTCACGACGTCGTTCTTGAGCTCCTCGCCCGAGAGGTACGAGATCTCGCGCTGCATCTTCTCGGCCTGCGCGAGCACGTCGGCATCCTCGACCGCGGAGGCCAGGGCGTCCTGGAGGCAGGTCAGGGTTGCATCGGGCACACCGGCCGGAGCAACCAGGGGGCGACCGAAGGCCGTCAGCGCCTTCACGCCATCGATGATGCCTTGCGCGTCCTCGTCGAGGTCGAGGTCGGAGAACACCGCGGCGTCCGGCGCGTCGGCAGGAGCCTCCTCGGCGAACGAGAGCACTCCGGTCGTCTCACCGCTCTTGATGCTTGCGCGGCGGCTGTCAAGCGGGCCGGCGATCGCGTCGACATTTCCCTGGATCAGCGCGAGGTCGGTCTCGGACTGTCCGTTGAAGCCCACGACGACCTGGCTGTTCTTCAGGTCGAAGGCCTTGATCAGGGCGTTGGCGACGATGTAGTCGGATGATCCGCGGCCGGTCGAGCCGAACTTGAAGCCGTCGCTGTCGACGACGTCGTCCCAGTTCTGGTAGTCGCCATTGGCGTTGGTGGTCACCACGAGGTCGTCGACGGCGACGCGGCCGATGTAGCTGAGGTCGTCGAACCCGAACGTGGGCCCGTCGGCGCCGGCGAGGATCGCCGCGGCGGCGCCGGTGCCGTTCACGATGGCGATCTGTGTACCGTCGGCGGGAGCCGCGGTGAGTTGATTGATAGCGAGCAACCCGCCCGCGCCTGGCTTGTTGACCGGCACGACCGTCGCATCGAGAGCCTTCTCGAGGCCGGGAAGGATGACGCGAGCGAGGATGTCATAGCCGCCGCCGGCGTCATAGGGGATGACGAGATCGATCGTCTTGCCCTTGAGGGCGCTGCATCCGCCCGCGCCGGACTGGCCGCCTGCGCCGGCCGCCGGGTTGTTGGAGCAGCCGGTCAGGGCGAGGGAGCCGATCACGGCAACGCCTGTGATGAGGCTGGCGATTCGGGTCGTGCGTCGTGACATGATGACACCTTCCTTGGAGTTTCTGTCGAACGGGGACGGTCGTCCGGCGCGGGTTGCCGAGCGATGCGGGTGGGGTGGTGCGAGGGACTTCGGAACAGGGACGGGGAAGAGGGGACGAGACGGAGGCCGGGCGTCAGCCGCCGGCGAACAGGATGCCGGCGGGGCTGGGAATGTAGGTGACCAGGCGCATGAGCGCCCACAGTGCCCCGGTGAGCAGTGCGGTGTAGACGATGGCGTACACCCAGCTCTTCCTGCCCACGAACACCAGGTACGCGAGCGAGAACACGGCCGCAGCGATGAACAGGCCGAACAGCCACATCACGACGAAGAATCCCGCGATGAAGCCCAGCGAGATCAACCACAGCCGGCGGGTGGTGTTGGCGAAGATGTACTCGGCGTCGTTGTCGGCGACCTCGTCGGCCTGAGCCTCCTCGCCGACGATGTCCGTCGCCACGACGATCTCAGCGAGCGAGCGCTGCTCGGTGTTCTCGGCGGCGCCGTTCGCCCGGAACAGCCGGATGCCCTTGCCAATGCCCACCCACAGGGTCGCGGCCACGCCGAGCCCGATCGCGATCCGCGGCAGCAGCATCGCGACGGCGGGCGGGTAGGTCAGGCTCCACAACAGCGCGCCCATGAAAATAAGGAGGAGGACGACGGCGATGACGAAATCCGACCTCGCCCGGGAGGGCTGAATGCCCGGGGACTGCTCGCTCACTTCTTCTTTCCAATCGTTCGGATCGCCCGGGTGCGCGTTCCGCGGAACGGCTCGCCGGTCTCTTCGGAGCGGCTCTTCTCACGAAGCAGCGATCGGATGCTGAAGAACACGACCACCACCACGAGAGCCGCGATGATCAGGACGCCCGGGCGGGCGAGCCAGGTGTCGGCGAACAGGGTGTTCGACAGCGTCAGGTACTGCTCGAGCAGCGGGCCGAGCACGAGCGCGAGCAGGAATGGCACCCGCGGCCAGTCGTAGCGGAGGCAGATAACGCCGACCGCGGAGGCGCCGAGCATCACGAACAGATCGCCCCAGTTGTTGTTGGCGGTATACGCGCCGATCACAAGGAACATGAACAGCACCGGGGTGAGCACCGTGCCGCTGATCTTCGTGAGGGCGGCGAGGGGGCGCACCAGGGCGAGTGCGAGGATCACGCCGAGCAGTCCGGCGAGGATCACGGTCCAGACCATCGAGAAGGTGACGTCCAGCTTGGTGGTGAGCATCTCCTGGCCGGGGTTGACCCCGAGCACGAGGAATCCGCCGAGCAGCACGGCGGTGGCCGCGCCGCCGGGGATTCCGAAGGCGATCGTGGGGATCAGCGAACCGGCATCCTTAGCAGTCGTCGTCGCACCGGCGGCCACAAGTCCGTCGACCGCGCCCTTTCCGAACATCTCGGGGTTCTTCGATGTCTGGCGGGCCTGACCGTACGAGATCCACTGCGCGACGGTTCCGCCGAGGCCCGGCAACATCCCGACGACGACGCCGACGCCCGACGAGCGCAGCAGGGCCGGCCAGTGCCGGAACGCGTCGCTCACGCCCTGCATAGTGCCGGTGAGCTTGGTCTGCCCCATGGATCCGCTCGCGATGGACGACCGAGTGAGCATGAGCTGCAGCACCTCTGCGCCGCCGAAGAGCCCGACCACCACCGGGATCAGCTCGACGCCGCCCCACAGGTACATCTGCCCGAAGTCGAAGCGGGGGACGCCCGCGGAGGGGTCGGAGCCGACGTATGACAGCAGCAGGCCGAACCCGACCATCGCCAAGCCCTTCGCCTGGTTCTTGCCCGAGAGCGTCACGATGAAGGCCAGGCCGAGCAACACCATCATGAAGAACTCGGGTGGCCCGAGCAGCATGACGATCGGTCGGATCACGGTGATGAAGAGACCGAGGACGACGGCGCCGAAGATGATGCCGAGGCCCGAGCTTGTGAGCACGTTTCCGAGGGCTCGTCCTCCCATGCCCTTCTTCGTCATGGGATAGCCGTCGAGCACCGCCGCGGCCGAAGTCGCCTCACCCGGTATCCCGAAGAGCACGGAGGTGATGTCGCCCGCGGTTCCGGTCACGATCCACATGCTCAGCAGCAGCACGAGACCCTGCACCGGATCCATCGCGAACGTGAACGGCAGAAGCAGAGCGATCGTGACGGCGCCGCCGAGACCGGGAAGGATGCCGACGATGAAGCCGATGATCATGCCGATGACCATGATGCCGAGCGTCTGCCACTGCAGCACCTGGGCCAGGCCGGAGAGCATTGCGTCAAGCATCGACGACTCCCCCGGTCAGTACCTCGCCGGAATGCGCATACGTCGCTGAAACCATTGGACGCCTTCCTTCACGCCTTCGTGATGTTCGGGATTCACTGCCTGAGACCCGACTCGGAAGGTCGGGCAAAAGATCAATGGCTTGACCATAGCACCTTTGCATTCAGCGATCATAGACTGGGGTCAAGGAATGATGAAAGCAAGGCCACCCTTGCTTCTCGGCTCGACTGCGCCGAAACAACCGTATCCGCCAACTAGAATGACTCCGGCGACCGGAACGCAGCCCGCTGCGAATCCGATTCATCGACGAACTAAGGCCGCCGACCGCGGGGGCCCAGCGAGGAGCAGCCTTGTCCAGCAGTCCAGACCTGACAAAGGCATCGATATTCAACCCGGTCAGCATCGATCGCGCTTCGCACGTGATCGTCGACCAGATCAAGCAGCTCATCCGCGACGGCAGCCTGCAGCCGGGCGACCGCCTTCCGAATGAGCGCGACCTCTGCCAGCAGCTCGGGGTCAGCCGCGTGACCGTTCGCGAGGCGCTGCGCGTGCTGGAGGCGAACGGACTCATCCAGGTGCGCCTGGGCGCACAGGGCGGATCCTTCCTGACCACTCCGTCACCCGAGATGGTCGGCGATAACCTCGCCCACCTCATGAGCCTGTCCCCCATCACCGCCTCGGCGGCAATCGAGGCGCGGCAGATCTTCGAGCTCGGCATCCTCCCGCTCGTGATCGAAAGGACCACGGACGACGACCTCGCCGAGCTGCGCGCGCTGGTCGACGAGGCGCGCGCCTCGCGCGAGGCTGACGACTACTCGGCAAAGACGTCCGCGGCCTTCCACATCCGCCTTGCGGCGTGCACGCACAATCCGGCGCTCGAGGCCCTTATGCAGAGCTTCCATGGGCCGCTGCTGACCTCGCTGCTCGAGGCGAAGAACGCCGCCCCCTCCATGGGAACCGTCGGTGTTCAGGAGCACGAGAGCATCGTGGACGCGATCGCCGACCGCGACCTCGCCCGCGCTCAAGAGATCCTTTCCGTGCACCTGGAGCGCACCGCTCGCCGCATCGCGCAGACGGAGGAGTGACGCCGGAGTATTCGTGTGGTCTAATGGTCCTACCCTTTGGAGGAGCATGGACCACACGACAACGACGCGCACCGGCGCCGGAACCCTGATCATCGGAGCCGGACAGGCCGGCCTGCAGCTCGCGACGAGCCTGCGCGAGCTCGGCTACACCGCCCCCATCACGGTCGTCGGCGGTGAGGAGCACACGCCCTACCAGCGCCCGCCACTGTCAAAGATCTTCCTGAGCGGATTGGCGACCGCGGAGGACCTCCTGCTGCGCGATGCCGGCTTTTACATCGACAACGACATCGCGATCGTGAGCAGCGAATGGATCGCGAGCGTCTCCCTCGACGACCCGGCGGACGGCCGCGGCGAGGCCGTGACCCGCAGCGGTCGCGTCTTCCCGTTTGAGCAGGTCGCATTCACGGTCGGCGGAACGCCCCGAAGGATGCAAACACCCGGCACGGATCTTCCCGGCATCCATTACCTCCGCACGATCGACGACGCGTCCGCGCTTCGCGGAGAACTCGACGTCGCGGCCCATGTCGCCGTGGTCGGGGGCGGATTCGTGGGACTCGAGATCGCAGCATCCGCCACCGCCAAGGGCAAGCAGGTCACCGTGCTCGAAGCTCAGGACCGACTGATGGCGCGTGTCGTGGCTCCGGCGATGTCACGCTTCTATGCGGACGCGCACACGCGACGGGGCACGAGCATCGTGCTCAACGCCGCCGTGTCGGGATTCCGCGGCGAGGACGGTCGAGTGTCCGGAGTCGAGCTGGCCGACGGACGCATCGTGGCCGCCGACGTCGTCGTGGTCGGCATCGGCCTCATCCCGCACACCGAGCTCGCCGCACCCCTGGGCATCGCGACCGAGCGCGGCATCGAGGTCGATTCGCACGGCCAGACGCGCATCCCGGGCGTGGTCGCCGCCGGTGACTGCGCGATCAGTGAGCACCCAGTGCACGGCACCATCCGCCTCGAATCAGTGCCTAACGCGATCGCGCAGGCCAAGGCGGCCGCAAGCGCGCTCCTCAAGCGCGAGCCCGGCACTCTCGCAGTGCCGTGGTTCTGGTCCGATCAGGCCGATCTGAAGCTGCAGATGGCCGGTCTTTCGATGGGGTACGACGAGGTCGTGCTGCGCGGCGAGCCCGACGGCGAGGAGTTCTCGGCGCTCTACTACCGCGAGCGTCAGCTCGTCTCGGTCGAATCCGTGAACGCGCCGCGCGACTACATGACCGTGCGCCGCATCCTCGAGAAGGGCGGGAATGTCCCGTTCGGCGCCGCCGGCGACCTCAGTGTGCCGCTGAAACATCACCTCGCACGCTGATCCGCGCGGGGCGTCGCGCGCATCAGATGACGAAGGACTCCATCGCCTCCGGAGCGAACAGGTCCTCCACAGTTCTCCGATTCGCCGACAGCCCCTGCTCCTGGTGGTAGCGCAGGAAGGTGTCCAGCACCTTCCTGTCGCGCTCGCCGACGCCATACGACCAGTAGTCGAGGCCCATCAGCTCGCGCGCCTCTTCGAGGTGCATCATGAGCCACGGCTCCATGAATCGCAGCGCCGAGGCGTCATAGTTGCGCTCGACGGCATCCGCCCTCGCCAGGTTCAGAGCCTGCATGAGCGACTGCGCGGTCCACGGGTTCGCCTCGTACACGTCGCGCCGGATGACGACGACGTGCATGATGGGGAAGATCCCGGTGTCGCGGAAGTACTCGACCTCGGTCGCCTTGGTGTCGGGGAACAGCCGGCGCACACGGCTGCCCGGGCCCTCGAACGAGCTGGGGATGCGAGGACCGAAGAACGCGTCGATCTCTCCCGTGCCGATCATCTCGGACAGCGTGCGATCCGAAGGTATGGGCGCCACCTCGAACGGCACGTCCACGGCGCCCTTCTCGATGCGTCCGGGCTTCTCGATCCCTCCGGTCGCGAACGACACCGCGTCGAGCGGCAGGTCGTGCCGGTCGGCGAGGATGCCGCGCTGCCACACGCACGCCGTGAGCTGCATCTCCGGCATCCCGACCCGCTTGCCGCGCAGATCGGCCGGTTCGCTCACGCCCGCGCCATCGTGCACGAACATGCCGCCGTGCCGGAACTGCCGCGAGGTGTAGACGGGGATCGCGACGAACGGCGACTGCTCGCCGCGGTCGAGGGTGTTGAGCGTCGAGACGTACGTCGACAGCGACATCTCGGCGACGTCGAATTCGCGGTGCCGCGCCATGCGGAAGAAGGTCTCCTCTACGGGCAGGCGCAGGTAGGTGATGTCGATCCCCTCGGCAACGACGCCGCCCTCCGCGATCGCGCGGGTACGGTCGTAGTCGCCGCAGGCGAAGGTCAGGCGCAGCCGGCTCATGCCACCCCTCCGTCACGCCGTGCGAGACGGGGGTACACCCGCATCGCGTTGTCGTGCGTGATCGCCCGGAAGTCGGCGTCGCTGCGCTGGGAGGCCCGCAGGTATCGCAGCGTGTCGTCCCACTCGATCCCCGTGGCAGGATCCGCACCGCGGACGGCGCCGAGCATCTCGGAGGCGAACAGGACGTTGGATGCCGGTATCACCTCGAGCAGCAGGTCGTACCCGGCCTGGTGGTACACGGCCGTGTCGAAGAACACGTTGCGCAGCAGTTCGGATGGATCCTGCCAGTCGTTGCGCATGGCCAGGCCCCGGTAGCGACCCCAGTGGAACGGCACCGCACCGCCGCCGTGCGGGATCACGAGCCGCAGATCGGGGAAGCGCTGGAAGAGGTCGGACTGCAGCAACTGCATGAACACGCTCGTGTCGGCGTTCAGGTAGTGCGCGCCGAGCGTGTGGAAGTTGGGATTGCACGCGGTGGATACGTGCACCATGAGGGGTATGTCGAGCTCTGACGCCGCCTCGAAGATCGGGAACCAGACCGGATCGGTCACGGGCGCGCCCGCCCAGGTCCCCGACGGATCGGGATTCAGGTTGGCACCGACGAAGCCCAGGTCTCCTACCGCGCGGCGCAGTTCGGCCAGCACGCCCTCGAGATTGCCCTCGGGCGTCTGCGGCAGTTGAGCGACGGGCGAGAAGTGCTGCGGGAACAGCTTGGAGACGCGATGGACGAGATCGTTGGATGCCCGTGCCCAGGCATTCGCGACGGCTGGATCGGGCTCGTGATGGGACATCCCCGATGCGCGCGGCGAGAACAGCATGTGGTCGCCGCCCCGCTCGCGCAGCACGCGCAGCTGATTCTCCTCTACGCTCGCGCGCACCTCGTCGTCGGAGATCGCCGTGATCAGGGCATCCGCACGAGGGGCCTCGCCCCGGAGCTGCGCCCGGCGGAACTCGCCCAGTCGCGCGGGCTCGGTCGTGTAGTGGCCGTGGACGTCGATGATCATGGTGACTGCTCCTCCTGCCAGGTGCCGTGGTCGACGTATCGGACGCCGGCCCGCTCGATCAGGCCGCGCATGTCGTTGACGTCGAGCGCGATCTCGCCGTTCTCGTAGCGGATGCGGGAGCGCTGCTCCTTCTCCTCGCGCCGCTGCGCCAGGTCGACGACCTCGGCGACGCGTTCCCGGCGGACGATCACGACGCCGTCGTCATCGGCGAGCACGGCGTCACCCGGATTCACGATCTGCCCGGCGATAGAGATCGGCACCCCGATGTCGCCCAGGACGCCCTTGGTCGTGCCCGCGGCAGAGACGCAGCGCGACCATACCGGGAACTGCATCTCGTGCAGATCGGCGATGTCGCGCACGCCCGCGTCGATCACGAGTCCGCGCACGCCTCGCGACTGCAGCGAGGTCGCCAGCAGGTCGCCGAAGTAGCCCATGTCGCACGGCGAGGTCGGCACGACGACGAGGATGTCGCCCTCCTGGCACTGCTCGACGGCGATCGCGATCGTCGTGTTGTCGCCTGGCGCGACTGTCGCCGTCACGGCGCTGCCGGCGGTGCGCGTGCCGTGCTGGATCGGTGCGATGCCCGGCGCCAGCAGACCTGTGCGGCCCTGCGCCTCGTGGACCGTGGCCACGCCGTGTCCGGCGAGCGCATCGAGCAGCTCGAGCGCCGTCCGGGGCGTGCCGGTGACGACCAGCCCGGCCATCAGAGACTCGCCTCGGCCGGGGTGCGACCACCGGGCACGCCGATCATGTCGGGCATCATCGAGATGTGGATCGCGTCCTCGTCGGTCTGCCCAGCGAGCACGCGGATCGCATGGTCGACCTGGTCGATGCCGTAGCGGTGGGTGGCCAGCTTGTGCAGCGGGAAGCGCCCGGACGCCAGTTGCGCGACCGCGAGTTCGCAGGCGCGGTACGAGTGCCCGCGCGCCGACTTGATCGTGATCGACTTCTCGGTGACGATCTTGAGCGGGAAATCGGGGAACGCCGCGAGCTCGCCCTGGACGACCATGACGCCTTCGCGACGCTTGAGGACGTCGATGCCGAGCAGCATCGGCGCGGTCCCGGCGCGCGAGGTGCAGTCGAGGACGTAATCGAGACCTCGGCCGCGGGTGAGATCCATGATCTTCTCGCGCGGATCCTCCGTGAGCACGTCGACGACGGCGTCGGCACCGAGCTCGAGCGCGAGGTCCAGCCGTTCGCGGTCGCGCGTCGTGCCGGACACGATGATCTTCGACGCGCCCGCCTGCTTCGCAGCCACGACCTGCGCGAGGCCCTGCTGACCGGGGCCCTGGATGAGCACGGTGTCGTCGTAGCCGATGCCCGCCGTGAGCAGCGCCCACTCGATGCCGTTGGACAGCGGCATGACCATGCCCGCGAGTTCTGCGCTCATGGTCGCCGGCACGCGGTGCAGCACGGTGTTCCACGGCAGGAACATGGCCTCCGAGAACCCGCCCCATAGGTGTCCGGGAAAATCGGCGGAGGTGTAGCCGAACCGCCGGGCGTCAGGGTTGGTGCGCCAGTCGGTGGCCTCGCAGTGCCGGTACTCGCCGATGCGGCACCACTCGCAGTTGTAGCAGGCGACGTAGTGCTCGACGAAGACCCGGTCCCCCTCGGCCACGCCGTGGCGCACCCGGAAGTTGGCCCCGGCCTCGATGATGGTGCCGACGTTCTCGTGGCCCATGATGACCGGACCGCCGGTGGCGCGCGTGGTCGGCGGATTGAAGTACAGCTTGGCGTCGGTGCCGCAGATTCCCGCGACCTCGATCTTGAGCAGTGCGGAGTCGGCACCGATCTCGGGCCGCGCGAACTCGCGCATCTCCGTCTTTTCCGGCGCGGTGCGCACCGCAGCGAGCACAGTCTCAGTCAATTTGCACATCCTCGGGCTCATATTGGAGTAATGGTCAGACCAGGCTACCATTACGACGTCGCCTGATACGGCGGAATGGAGGATGCATGCGTCTGTCAACGCTCACACGTCCACAGGGAGCCAACCGCGCGCTCATCGACGGCGAGGTCGCCGTCGATGGCGCCTCCCTCGACTTCGCCGACGAGCCGGTGTTGGTGAAGGGCTTCCGCAAGATGGTGCGCGGGGTCGAGTTCGACGTCGCCGAGCTCGCGCTGACCACCTACCTCACAGCCAAGGAGCACGGCGCCCCGTACACGGCTCTGCCGATCTTCCTCGTGCGCGACTTCCATCACGGCGCGACCCAGGTGCTGCGCGGCAGCCGCGATCGCGCGATCCCCGACTTCGCCGGCGCGCGCATCGGAGTGAACCGCGGCTACACCGTCACGACCGGCGTGTGGGGGCGGCACGCTCTCGCCCAGGCGGGCCTCGACCTCGACACGGTGACCTGGATCCGCTCAGGCGATGAACATGTACCGGACTACCAGGCGCCGGGCAACGTCGTTCCGGCGCCGGCGGGCGCGACGCTCGCGGATCTGCTCCTCGCCGGCGAGCTCGACGCGGTCGTCGGCGCCGCGATCGACCATCCCGAAGTTGTACCGCTCATCGCCGACCCAGACGACGTCGCGGCGCAGCAGCTGCAGAGCCACGGGGTCTTCCCCATCAACCACCTCGTCGTCGTGCGCGACGATCTGCTCGCTCGACATCCTGAGCTCGGTCCGGCTCTGTTCGAGGCGTTCGCCGAGGCGAAGCGGCGCTACGTCGCCGGGATCGCCGCCGCGATCCCCGCCAGCCGACAGGATCGCGTGCTCACCCGCGTCATGAAGATCACCGGATCCGATCCCCTGCCCTACGGCATGGCGGAGAACCTCCCGACCCTGGAGGCGCTCATCGAGACGGCCATACAACAGGGCATCCTGCGCTGTCGACCGGCCTGGGAAGACGTCTTCGCCGCCTCGACCATGGAGATGAGCGGCTGATGGCGGTCATCGAGCGCATCGCCATTACGGGCGATCACCACGGCACGGCTGTCGTCGACGCGTTCATCGACGCTCTCACCGCACGCGGCATCGCGGTCACCGACCTCGCCCCGCGCGGCCACGGCGTGATCGACTATCCACCGCTGTGCGCGGCGGTCGGCCGCGAGATCACGTCCGGACGCGCCGACATGGGCATCGTCCTAGGAGGCAGCGGCCAGGGTGAAGTCATCGCCTGCAACAAGATCCGCGGCGTGCGGGCCGGCCTCGCCTACTCCGAGTTCGCGGTCGACATCTCGCGCGGCAACAACGACGCCAACATCATGGTCGTCGGCACCAAGGTGATCGACGAGCGGCATTCCCTCACGCTGCTCGAGCGGTGGCTCGACACCCCGTTCAAGGGCGGTGTGCACGCGCAGCGCCTGGCCCAGATCGCAGCCATCGAGCAGGAGGAGTGGGCAACGCACTGATCCGCCGACCCGCCGCGCTCGGCCGCGGCGAAACCTCCGCGCGACAGTAAGACGCACCTCAGTGCGACAGCAGGAACTCCCGCACGCGCGCGGTCGAGGCCTCGGGGGTCTGCTCGGCTACCGGGACATCCCAGTACTCCGTGTTCGGCAGGCATTCCTGCAGGTAGCGGGCGGCCGAGCGCGTGTGAGAGAGGTCTTCACCGGGGACGATAAGGGCGGGGACGTCGAGCAACTGCAGGTCCTCCGGCTCGGGCCCCGGCACGGTGTCGCGATCGAAGAGCAGCCGTGCGCTGCCCGAGAGGATCGTCGCGTACCGCTCGAGATCCAGATCGGCGTAACGTGCGGCGAACGCTTCGTCGGAGCGGAGCACTGCGGCCCAGGGACCGACCCGCGGATCCTTGCTGAAGCCCGTCTCGGTCGACTGCGCGAGCGCGACCACCGCCGCGAGCCCGTTCTCGAGGGCATAGCCGAGATGCTGACTGAAGCGCCGATGCTGAGCCGCACGGTACGTTACCCCACCCGCGGGCGAGAACAGCACCATGCTGCGCACGCGCTCCGGCTGGGCGACGGCCAGCATCGCAGCCGAGCTGCAGCCGACGCAACCGCCCATGGTGTGCACCGACTCGATGTCAAGGTGGTCGAGCAGATCCGCGGCCTGCCCGACGTACTTCGACCAGGACAGACGCTCCGCCCGCCCACCCGACTGGCCCGACTCGCGCCGGTCGTACACGATGCAGGTGAAGTCCTTCGACAGCGCGTCGATGAACCCCAGCTGCTTGTAGCGCCCGAACGTCGTCCAGTTGTCGAGGCTGGAGTCGAACCCGCCCGGGCTGAACATGAGAATCGGCGGACCGTCGCCGATCATCTCGTAGCGCGTGCGTATTCCGTCGATCTCAACGAAGGTCACGATAGTCCTTCCTTTCCGTCGCTGATGCGTCATCGGGCACGGGAATGCCCCCGCGCACCTGCCGGGCCGAGCGGATGTCGTCGGCACATGCCGAGAGTGCCTCGAACGCGATGCGGGCCACGTTCGCGTAAGTGTCCGGTTCCTCGTCGACCCCGTTGGCGTCGTAGCCGAGAGCGGCCGTGACCATGCGGATCCTGCCGTCGAGCCAGGGGCCCCCACCGAATCCGCCGAGAACCGGGATCGACACGGCGTCGACGACCGCCGCCCCGACCACGGGCCCCGAGTTGGTGAAGTTGAGGACCGCGGCTCCGGCCGCCTCGAGGCGCCGGGCCTCGGCGACCAGCTCCTCGGTCATCTCGTCGGGCACCTGAACCGTGTGCGCGGCCGAGTAGTCGATGCCGTATTTCAGTGACGTCTGCGGGGTGATGCCGAACTGCGCGAACACGGGGATCCCCGCGCGCGTGAGCCGCTCGACCTCCTCGGGGAAGTCGGCGGCGCCATCGAGCTTGACGAGGTCGACCGCCGCCTCCTTGACGAGACGGATCGCGGCCGAGAGAGCATCGCCGGCCTGCAGCGGACCGTAGGGGAAATCACAGCTGAGCAGGGCATCCTTCACACCGCGGCGCACGCCCTTGGCGATGAACAGCATCTCTTCGAAGCCGATCTCCAGCGGATTGGGATGGCCGAAGAGATTCCTGCCCACGGTGTCGCCGACCGAGACGATGTCCGCGCCCACGCGATCCGCGATGCGAGCCATCTGGTAATCCCAGGCGACGAAGCAGACCGACTTGCGGCCCGCATGCTTCATGGCCTGCAGCTGCGGGAGCGTCGTCATGCCCGGATCGCCGTCAGCAGTTGGAAGAGGTCCTCGCGATCGGCCGGCACCAGGAGGATCCGCGCATGCGGGCGGACGGCCATCAGGGTCTCGCCAGTGAGATCACCGTCCTCGAGCAGCAGCAGCCCCGCCGTCATGATCGACAGCTCACGGCAGATCGCCCCAACCTCGGCAACGGCATCGCCGAGGACGGCGTTGGTCGCGACCATGATCACCGAGTCCGAGTGCTCGATCTCGGATCGCATGTCGCGGCGCTCGCCTTCCAGGCTGATCAACTCGTCGCTTTCGTGCGATGCGGTGTAGAAGTGCGCCTTGCCCCACGGGTTGTCGGCGACCTGACGCACGGCATCCTCGGCGACCGCGTCGAACGCGATCACCCGGGTGTCGCGCGCGTAGGCGAGCGGATAGTCGATGCGGAAGGCCGCCTCCTCGGCGGTGATGGCGCGAGCGCAGGCGCTCATCGAGAGGGAGGTCTCCATGATCAGACCGTCGTCTGCCCCACGCCCTCGCGTGCCAGGAATCCTTCGCCGATCCCCTCCACGAACGGCCGGTCGGCCGGGAGGACGATCGCCACGGAGCGGATCTTCTGGTGCTCGGGAACGTTTCCGACCGGCTCGGTGCCGTTGTCCCGCAGCGCCTCGACGGCCCGGCGGAGCTTCTGGCGAGCCTTGATGATTCCGGCGTCCGTGGCGACGAGACGCTCCTTGGTGCGGTCGACGACCGGGCCCATACTCTCCTGCAGCGAGGAGTCCTGAATCGCGATGCCCTCGACACCCGAGAACAGAATTCCGGCCTTCTGCTTCTCGCGATCGATCAGGTAGTCGTTGTCTTTGTTCGCGACCGGCAGATAGGTGCCGGGGATGTTCTTGCTGTGCACTCCCGCACCGGCCTTCATAGCGTCGACCTCGGTCTCGCTGAGCTCACGTGTGGGGTGGTAGTCGAAGCTCCACGCCCAGCAGTTCTCGTCGTCGATAGGCACCCAGAAGTGGCCGTGCACGGGGTGGTCGCCGCGCGGCGGCACCATCGTGAAGTTCGGGAGCACCCATGGGGTGACGCGCCAGTAGTAGTTGCCATCCTCCGCATTGCGGCGAGCGCCGATCAGCAGCCCGCCCTCGTTCTCGACGACCTCGAAGAACGGCTTGACGTCGTTCTTGTTGTACTGGTTGCCCTTCGAGCCGGCGAACAGCGGGTCGGCTTCGAGGCCGTGACCGCTGGGACCCCCGCCGTGCAGCCAGGTCACATGGCTCGAGTCGATGCCGCCCTCGAGAGCCTGGAGCCAGTTGCACTCCTGCAGACGCTTGGAGGTGTACGTCTGGCGCTCCGGAACGGTTGCGAACTCCCAGGTGGGAAGCGGGGGCTGTTTCTCGGGGTCGCCGAGGTAGGCCCACAGGATGTCGCCGACCTTGACGAGCGGGTAGGAACGCAGTTTGACGTTCTTGCAGAACTCAGAGTTGTTCAGCTCGCTGGGCACGTCGATGGCCTGACCGCTGGCGTTGTACTTCCAGCCGTGATACGGGCACCGGATGCCCTCGTTCTCGACACGGCCGAAGAAGAGTGAGATGCCGCGGTGGGCGCAGAACTCGTCCATGAGCCCGTACTCGCCCTCGGGCGTGCGCACCGCGATGAGGCGCTCGGACAGGAGCTTCACACGAACCGGGGGACAGCCGTCCTCGGGCAGCTCGTCCGTGTGCAGCACGGGCTGCCAGTAGCGGCGGAACAGGTCACCCATCGGGGTGCCGGGGCCCGTCTGGGTGAGCAGGTCGTTGATGTCTGGACGCAGCATTGCTATCCCTCTCCTTCTAGTGCCACGCCTCGGGGCGCGGCTCCACGGTGAGCCCGTCGAGCTCGTCTGTGATGGTGATCTGGCAGCCGAGGCGGCTGGCCTCGGTGAAATCGGAGACGCCGAGATCGAGGAGATCGGCCTCCATCTCACCCGGGCCGCCTACGCACTCGCGGTACGCGTCCGCGACCCAGACATGACAGGTGGCGCAGGAGAGCTGTCCGCCGCATTCGCCGACGATGCCGGGGACTCCCGAGCGCACGGCGGCGTTCATGACGTTCTCGCCGACGTTCGCGTCGACCTCGCGGTTGCTGCCGTCACTCCCGACATACACGACTCTGGGCACTCGAGGTTCCTTTCTGGAAAAATCTAATGGCCTAACCAATGTACCCTAGGGTCTAATTCTGTCAAACTGAGGATCATGATCTCCCGAGCATTCACTGAAGAACGCACGCTCCTTGCCGATGCGTGTCGCGTCCTGGCCGGCCGACGTCTGGCCGACGGCATCCTCGGCCACATCAGCCTTCGCGTCGACGACGACGCCCTCCTTGTGCGGTGTCGCGGTCCGTACGAGCGTGGTCTCGGGCACACGACCGCCGACGACATCCGCCTCGTGCGCTTCGACGGCACGGCAATTGACGCACACGAGACCGACGGCTGGTCCGTCCCGAACGAGCTGCCCATTCACGCCGCCGTGCTCCGATCTCGACCCGATGTCGCCTCCGTCGTGCACGCTCACCCCCGGCGCACCGTGATCGCTGATCTGGCGGGGATCGCCATCCGCCCGGTCGTCGGCGCCTATGACATCCCCGGAGCACACCTGGCGGCAGGCGGGGTCCCCGTCTATCCCCGTGGCGTACTGGTACGGAACGCCGGCCTCGCGCACGAGATGGTCACCGCCATGCACGGGCGCCCGGTCGTCATCCTCCGCGCACACGGCGTCACCAGCGCCGCCGTATCGGTCGAGCAAGCCGTGCTCCAAGCGGTCAGCGTCGACGAGATCGCGGGCATCTCTCTTGAGGTCATCTCGGCTGGCGGCAACCTCGCAGACCTGCCCGGGACCGACCTTGCGGAACTGCCCGATCTTGGTTCAGCATTCAACACCGGCACCGCGTGGCGCCACGAGATCGCGCGCCTGCGGGATGCCGCTTCTACTTCGGCGTCGGCCAACTGACTCAGTGAGGACGGCTCCCGAACGGCACCAGCCTGCGTGCACCCCGTCTCGTGCTGCAAACCCCGTCGCGACGCTCAGCCCCGGACGTACTCGGCGAGAATGACGCCGGAGTCGAACGCGGTCGCGGATGTCGGACGGAACGCCTCGGGCGCGTAGGACTTGCGCGCGAAGAGCGGGATTCCGTCGCCGAATACGACCGGATTCCGCTTGAGCGCGAGGTGGTCTACGCGATCGACGGGCTGATCCTCGATCGCTTGACGAGCCCGATCGACCCGGAGACGGCCACCGACGAGATCGTCAACGCGCTCGTCGCGGGGCTGCTGCCCGGGTAGCCCGCGAGTGGGCGAGAAACCATTTCCGGCGCGAGAAACCACGTACGTGATGGTTTCTCGCGCCGGAAATGATGTTTCAGTGCGTCAGATGGTCACGTCGCCGATCAGGTTGACCTTGATGCCCATGCCGTCGAACATCGCAGCCTTGGCGATCAGCGCCTTGTCGGCCGTCTCGGCATCAGGAGCGTAGACGAGCTGCGCGTGGTTCGCCTTGTGGCGGGCCATGAACTGGTCGCGCGAGACGCCGTGCAGCACGACGTGCGCGATCGGCCACTCCGGGTTGGTCGCCTCGTGCCGACGAGCGGTCTCCGCCTCGGGCAGCTCGACCACCGAGGCGCGGAAGATGTCCGCCTGCAGGATGCCGTCGGCGATGAACACGCGCGACAGCACGACCTCGCCGGGCTTGGAGACGCCGTTGATCGTCGCGCCACCGGCCGGGAAGAACACGTGCCCCTGGCGCCAGCCCTCGGCCTTGTCCCAGCCGCCGAGGTGCGAGGCCGGAACGGATCCGGAGATCTCGTAAGCCCAGACGAACTGGCCGTCGTAGTCCTCGCCCCAGCGCACGTCGTGCAGCGTGTTATCGGGCACGAGGCCCATGGCGCGCCAGACGCGGTCGGTGACGAGCGCGTCGACCGCGACACCCTCATCCGCTTCGTTGAAGTGCGGGAACGCGCGACCTTCGTGCAGGATGCGGGAGCCATCGCGCGAGGTCACCGGAGGGCGCTCGGTCGAGTTCAGGATGCCCTCGGCGAGGTCGGATGCCGGGACGAGGTCCTTGAGCCCCTGCTGGTACTGGATGCCCACGGCGTCCAGCCCGAAGTCGTCGGCGATGCGCAGGGCTGCGATGTACATCTTCATCTGCCACTGCACCTGCTCGCGGGTGAGCTCGGTGGCGCCGTCCTCGCCGTACTTGAACGTCATGCCGTGATCGATCAGCCAGTCGTAGGCGGCGTCGGCCTCGTCCTCGGTGACGTTCAGCATCTCGGCGTAGAGGGCCGACTGCGAGAGCCGCTCCTTGTAGATGCCGGTGTGATTGAGCAGCTCGTCGTCGAAGATCGCGTTGTACATGCCCATGCAGCCCTCGTCGAAGACGCCGATGATGGCCTTCTCGGAGAGCACCTGGGCGGCGAGCGCCTCGCCGAGCTCCTTCTCGGGGCTATCAGGCAGCGTGGGCAGCTCGCGGACGTGCGAGTAGTCGTGCGTGATGGTGCCGGACTCTGTCCACTCCTTGATCCCGTCGCGGAACCAGTCGTCCGTGAAGTCGACCGACCAGGTCGTCGAGTACGGCTTGTCCATCTTCGTCAGGCCCGCGTTCAGGCCGAGCAGGCCGACCAGGCCCGGCCAGTCGCCGGCGAAGTTCGCGACCGTGAGGATCGGGCCCTCGTGGGTACGCAGGCCCGCGAGCACGTGATGCGAGTACTGCCAGTTCGCGATCGCGACGATGAGCGGAGCATCCACGGGGATGTTCTTGAAGACCTCGAGACCCATGCGCTGGCTCGAGATGAAGCCGTGCCCGGTCACGGGGTCGACGTCGAACGCGCGGACGACGGTCCAGCCGAGCTGTTCGAATACGCGGGTGACGCCAGCCTCGAGGGCCTGCTGCGTCGGCCAGCCGCCGACGTTCGCCGATTCGCGCAGGTCACCGGAGGTGATCAGGTAGGCGGTCTTCGGGGCGGATGCCGGACGCGCGGTGGTTGCGGGAAGGGTGTAGCTCATGGTTCTCCGTGGGGTTCAGGCGCGCTGCTGCGCGGCGAGTTCGTGCACGACATCCTTCGACGCCTCGTACAGCCGCACGTAGCGGTCGAACAGAGCGTCGTAGAAGTCGGCGAGGTCGGGGTCGGGGGTGATGGTCTCGGCGATCGGGTTCCAGTCGGTGATGACGGGCGCCTCGCCGTCTGCAGCGACGGCGGATGCCGCGAGGAACGCCGCGCCGTAGCTGGCGCCGATCGTGGTCGCCGGGACCTCCTGGACGAGACCGGTGACGTCGGAGACGACCTGCATCCACAGCCGCCCCTGCGTGCCGCCGCCGACGGCGACGATCCGGCGGATGTCCGCACCGGCGGCGCGCATCGTCTCGACGTTGTGGCGCACGCCGAGCGCCGTCGCCTCGAGGGCTGCGCGGTACAGGTCCCCGCGCGTGTGCTGCAGGGTGAGCCCGGCGACGACGCCGCGGGCGTTCGGGTCCTGGATGGGCGTGCGCTCCCCCGCGAAGTACGGCAGCATGAGCAGCCCGCAAGCACCGGGACCGGATGCCTCGGCCTCGGCGAGCAGGCCAGGGTAGTCGGTGCCGGTCAGATCCTTGAGCCAGGCCGTGAGCGCTCCGGAGGTCGACAGCCCACCGGCGAGGTTGCGGGTGCCGGGGAATGCGCCGGCCGTGGTCCACATCGACGGAGTGCGCAGGGTCTGCTCGCCCGTCGCGACGAGGAACATCGTCGTGCCGTACATCAGCATGAGGTCGCCGACCTCGTGGGCGCCGACGCTGACGGCCTCGGTCCAGGCGTCGATCGTGCCGGTGATCACGGGGGTGCCGGCCGGGATGCCGGTGGTCTCGGCGGCCGCGTCGGTCACGGTTCCGGCGATGTCGCCGGCCCAGGTGAGCCGCGGCTGCTCGATGCGCCCGGCGTAGCGCTGCCACCACGGCTCGTACCAGCACTCGTTCTCGATGTCGTAGAGCGGCGTCGTCTGACTGGCGGACTGATGGTCGAGCACGTAGGCGCCGGTGAGTCTGCGGGCGAGCCAGGATGCCGGCATGAACAGGCGCACGGCTGCGGCGTAGGCATCCGGCTCCTCATCGGCGATCCACGCGATCTTCGCGCCGGCTGCCTGGGATGTGAGGGCCGAGCCGCCGATACGGGTGATCTCGTCCTGGCCGAGCTCGTCGTTCATGCGCGCGATCTGGGCGCCGGAGCGGGTGTCGACGCCGTAGAGGATCGCGGGACGGACCGGCCGGTCGTCGGCATCCGCGAGCAGCACGCACGGTCCCATGCCGCTCACGCCGACCGCCGCGATCTCGGCATCCGGCATCGCGGAGACGAGCTCCTGCGCGATCGAGACGAACTCGTCCCACCAGACGTCGGCATCCATCTCGACCCAGCCGGAGCGGGGCCGGACTACGTCATGCGCACGGGTCGCGGATGCCACGATCGTCCCGTCGTCAGCGACCAGGACGCCCTTCGTGCTCGACGTGCCGACGTCGACGCCCAGGGTGCAGCGCATGGCGGTCCTCCTCGATCGCGAGTTGTGATGACAGCCTACGCGAAATCGATTTCACGCCGCAAGCGAAACCCCGTCCAAGGCGGCGTGCGTTCAGCGCGGGATGCTGGCCGACCTCAACTCGCCGCGCAGCACGACCGTGCGCGCGGGCTGATCGTCGCCGCGGATGCGTTCGAGCAGCATCCGCGCCGCCGTCACTCCCATGTGCCGGGCAGGCAGTCGCACCACGGTCACCGCGTTCGGCGACAGCGTCGTGAACGGCAGGGAGCCGATGACCGCCACACCCACGGCCGGAGGAGTGAGCCCGTGCTCCGTGAGCACCTGGATCGCTCCGACTCCGATGAGGTTGTTGCCGGCGACGACGGCGTCCGGCGGCTCCGGAAGAGCCAGCAGCTCCGCCATCACCTCGCGTCCGCCCTCCACGCCGAAGGTGCTGAAGCGCTGGAGCTCCGGATCGATCGCGCGACCCGCCGCCGTGAGCGCGTCCTGCCAGCCGGCGGCGCGCTCAGCCGCCGTGTCGATGTGGGACGGCCCTCCGATGTACGCGATCCGGCGATATCCGGCGCGGATGAGTTCCTGAGCGGCGGCGGTTCCGGCGGCCCGGTTCGACATCACGACGCCGTCGACGTCGTACGACGTGCCGCGGTCGACGGCCACGAGCGGACGCCCGGTCGCGAGGATCGGGTCGAGGTCGGAGGTCTCTGACGCCGTGGCGATGATGACTCCGGACATGTTCTCGGCGATCGCGATCCGCAGGTACGTCGACTCCTTGTCGACCTGGCCGTCCGAGTTGCACAGGACGACGGAGTACCCGGCCTCCGAGGCGACGTCCTCGACGCCGCGGGCCATCTCGGTGAAGTACGGGTTCTCGATGTCAGGGATGACGAGGGCGATGACCTCGGAGCTCTGTCGGCGCAGCGTGCGGGCGGCACGGTTGGGGGTGAAGTCGAGCTTCTCGGCGGCGGCTCGCACCGCCGCGATCTTCTCCGGAGACACGTTGGTCCCGTTGAACACGCGCGACACGGTCGCCGGAGACACCCGCGCCAGCTCCGCGACGTCGTAGATCGTGGCCATGTGCTTCTCCTGCCCGGTGCGACCAGTCGTCATGAAACAGTATCTGAAACCGATTCCGCCAGTGCCGGCCCTACGATCGAGGCATGACAGACTCGCCGCTCGTCCTCGTCGCCGCCTCCGGCGACGGCGCCATCGTCACGTTCCGCCTCGACGGCGATCGCCTCGAGCGCCTCGCCGTCGCGGAGGGGCTCGACGGTTGCTCCACGTTCGCCGTCGATCCCGCCCGCGACCTCGTCTACGCCGGCGTGAAGGGCTCTCCTGCCGGCGTCCGGACGCTGTCCCTTGATCGTGGGACGGGTCGTCTGACGCCGCAGTCCCGTCTCGATCTGCCCGACGGCGGCATGAACTATCTCGCGCTCACCGCCGACGGCACACGGCTCCTCGGCGCGTCGTACGGCGGCGGGTACGGCATCAGCTGCACGGTGAGCGATGGTGCCGTCAGCAGCCCGGTCTCACGAGTGGACTTCCCGAACCTGCACTCGGTGCTGCCCAGCAGCGACGGCCGGTTCGCGTACTTCGTTTCGCTCGGCGCCGATGCGATCGCGCAGTACGCGCTCGGCGACGACGGGGGCTTGCAGCCGCTGTCGCCCGAGACGGTTCCGGCGCCCGCGGGGAGCGGGCCACGGCACCTCGTGCTGAACCGTGCCGAGGACGCCGTCTACGTGCTCACCGAGTTCTCCGGCGAAGTGCTGCACTATGCACGCGACACCGCCACGGGAATGCTCGAGCTCCAGGGCGCGGCCACGGCCATCGACACCGCCAAGGACCTCGGCCGCAGCGAGTTCGGCGCCGACCCGATGGAGAACCATTACATCTGGGGCGCTGACCTGCACTTCGGCGCGGGAGAGCGCCGCCTGTGGGCATCCGAACGGACGGAGAGCACTCTCGGCGCCGTGTCGGTGGCGTCGGACGGGTCGGTGTCGGCGCCGGCACGCTTCACGGTCACCGAACCGCAGCCGCGGGGCTTCGCACTGAACGCCGGCGGCACGCGCCTCGTCGCCGCCGGAGAGCGATCGTCGACGGTGTCGCTGTACGCCGTCGACGGCGACCGCCTCGAGCTTCAGGACCGTGCGGAGGTCGGCAGCAAGGCGAACTGGGTTCGCTTCGTCTGAGGCACGCTGACCGTTCCGCCCCCGAGAATTGCCCTGCCCGTCGAGACTCGTGCTGGCAACAGCATTCTGAGCGCGCAGAGCAATTCTCGCGGGGGGGCAGGGCTCAGCGGTGGCGCGCCACGACCTGCGCGACGGCCTCGCGCTCGGCATCCGTCGGCTCGGCGATCGCCATGCGGCAATGCGCGTCCGTGACGCCGAGCACCCGGTACGCCTCCTTCATGCGCGCCATGTCGCCGCCGATGAGCGAGACGACGTCGTCGACGTCCGCCTGCGCCGCGGCGATCGCCGATGCGTCGCCGGATCGACCGGCATCCGCCAGCGCACGGAACGGCTTCGGCGTGACGGACGAGACACCGGAAACCACGCCCTGCGCGCCGACCTCGACAGCGGCGATGAGCTCGCGGTCGGCGCCGGTGTACAGGTCGAAGTCGGCGGGGACCACCGCGCGGTACGCCGCGATGTCGTCCAGCGACAGCTCGCTGATCTTCGCGCCGACCACGTTGTGGAGCTCCGCCAGGCGGGCGAGCAGCTCGGGCATCACGGGGTTGCCGCTGCGCGCCGGGTAGATGTAGACGTACAGGCGGCCGTCGCCGACGGCGTCCGACACCGCCTGGAAGTAGTCGAACACCGCGTCATCGGCCGAGCGCAGGTAGTAGGGGGTGAGGGCCGCGAACTCGCGCGCACCCAGCCCGCGGGCGATCTCGACCAGGCGGACGGCCTCGTAGGCACTCGGCTGTCCGACGTGCACGATGACCCGCATCCTGTCGGCGAGCTCGTCCATCGCCGCCCCGACGAGGGCGGTGAACTCCGCGACATCCACCGAGGGGAACTCCCCCGTCGTGCCCAGCACGAAGGCGCCCTCGTTGCCCGACTCCCCCACGAACCGGAAGATCGCACGCGACCCGTCGATGTCGAGGCTCCCGTCGCTGTGGAACGCGGTGGGAATCGCGGTGAGGATGTCGTAACGGGTCACTTCTTCTCCTTGGAGTTCTTCTTCTTGCCGGCGTTCTTCTTGCCGAGGTTGCGCACGGTGGACGTGAGCAGGTCGGGGTTCGCGGCGAGCTCGTCGTGCGCATTCGAGATCTGCGTGATGCTCTCGGTGTCGAGCACGGAATCGGCGAAGGACGCCCGCTCGGCGCGCGGCTTACGGGCGGCACGGATCGCCGGCATCACGATCGACAGGACGGCGAGCACGAGCAGGATGATCGCGATCGGGCTGACGACCTCGAAGAACGGGCGCGTCGGCAGGATCGCCAGGGTCCGCGCCAGATTCTCCTCGGCGAGCGGACCCAGCAGCAGGCCGAGCACCACAGGACCGGCCGGCACCTGCATCCGCTTGAGCAGCACCCCGACGACACCGAAGACGAGCATGGTGATCACGGTCGACAGGCTGTTGGACGTCGCGTACGTGCCGATGATGCAGAAGATCAGGATGCCGCTCCACAGGTACGGCTGCGGCACGTCGAGCAACTTCACCATGCCCTTCATGCGCACGAGGCTGAGTCCGAGCGAGAGCAGGGTGGCGACGAGCATGATGCCGACGATCGAGACGACGAGATCCGGTCGCTCGGTGAAGAGGGTCGGGCCAGGGGTGATGCCCCAGATGATCATCGAGCCGATCATCACGGCCATGACCGAGTCGCCGGGGATGCCGAGCGCCATGGTCGTCGTCAGCGAGCCGCCGAGCGTGGCGCTGGATGCCGTGTCGGATGCCGCCACGCCCTCGATCGAGCCCTTGCCGAACGCCTCGGGGTTCTTCGACGCCTTGCGAGCACGCTCCCAGCCGATGAGCCCGGCGATGTCCCCGCCGGCGGCAGGGATGAGTCCGACGCCGAGGCCGACCGTGCCGGCAACCGCTGTTGCGCGACCGCTCTGCTTGAACTCGGACTTGTTCGGCCACCAGCGTCCGAGGCTCGAGATGGGGCGGACATGGCTCTTACGATGCGTGAGCAGCTGGTCGAACAGTTCGGCGATGCCGAACAGGCCGATGATCACGGCGATGAAGTTCACGCCCTCGACGAGCTCGAGGATGCCGAACGTGAAGCGCTGGTCTGCGGTAGCGGCGTACGTGCCGACCGTGCCGAGCATGAGCCCGAAGAGCCCGGCGATGATGCCCTTGAGCATCGACTTCGACGAGATGCCGATCATGATGGCGATGCCGAAGACGACGAGGGCGAACAGCTCCGGCGACTTGAAGTAGTCGCGGGCGAAGCTCGCGATCGGCACGGCCGCGACGGCGAACAGGACCAGGGATGCGAGGATGCCGACCGCGGAGACGATCGCGGACATCGTGAGGGCGAGGCCGGCGCGTCCCTGTTTGGCCATCGGATAGCCGTCGAGGGTGGTTGCGATGGATGCCGGGGTGCCCGGGGTGTTGATGAGGATCGAGGGGACCCGGTCGCCGAAGTTCGCGGCCACGTAGATGGTGAGCAGCACGGCGAGACCCTGCACCGGTTCGAGAGTCATCGTGAATCCGGCGGCCAGCGCGACGGCCATCGTCGCGGTGATGCCGGGGAAGGCTCCGACCATGAAGCCGAGCACGAGCCCGACTCCCATGTAGAGGAGCATGGAGACGTCGAGGAGCGCGGACAGCCCCTCCATGATCGGGGTCATAGCGGGATCCTCAGGAGCATGCCGAAGACGACGTAGATGAACGCTGTCACCGAGACCGTGTAGATGATGAGGCTCAACCAGCGGCGGTGCCCGTAGACGAGCATGAGCGCTGCCATGAGCAGTGCTGCGGCCACCGGGAAGATCTCGATCCGGTAGCCGAACAGGATGACGCTCCCCAGCGACCACAGGGCGATGAAGGCGGTCGCGATCACGAGCGTGACGATCACCCGGAGCACGCCTCCGGACTGAATCCGCTCGATCTCCTCGCGGCCGGGCGCCGGCCGCGTGATGGCGATCACGAGAATGGCGATCGCCACGACGACGCCGGCCACTCCGAGCACCATCGGCCAGAACCGCGCGTCGATCTGGCCGGGCGCGGCCTCTCGACGCAGGTGGATCTGCGTGGACAGTGCCAGGTATCCGGCGGTGAACGCGAGTGCGGCGACGCCGAACGCGATCTCGAGCGCACGCGAGGACGCCGCGCCCTGGTACTCGTCGCTGTCAGCGACCTCGGTAGACGACATGATCTTCCTTCGACGGCGCGGAGGCCGGGCTCCCCGGCCTCCGCGCTCGGTGTCAGCCCAGCAGGTCCTGGAACAGGGTGAACTGGTCGCCGACGAACTTCGTGAAGTCCGCGGAGTCCCGGTAGACGACGAGGTTTCCGGCGTCCTCCTGGAACTTCGTGTAGGTGTCGGATTCGACGGCTTCCTTGATCGCAGCCTCGAGCGTCGCGTGGACGTCGTCCGGCAGCCCGGCGGGCGCGTAGATGCCGCCCCAGCCGCCGAAGACGACATCCTCGCCGATGGCCTCCTCGACGGTGGGTACGTCGGGGGCATCGGGGTGACGCTCGTCGTTCATGACCGCGAGGATGCGGACAGCCGTGCCCTGCGAGAGCGCCTCGCCGAGTCCGGAGACGGCGGCGACGGTCTCGCCGGATGCTGCGGCGGCGACGGCCGGTGCTCCGCCGTCGTAAGGAACGGGAGTCACCTCTCCGCCGGTCTCCGCTCCGAGGGCGATGCTCGCGGCTTCCCAGATCGAACCGGCGCCGGAGTTGGCGACGGTGATCGGCGCGGACTTCGACTTCGCGACGAGGTCTTCGAGGGTCTTGATGTCACTGGCCGCGGAGACGGTGATGACACCGGGAGCAAGCATGATCTGCCCGAGCAGGTCGTAGTTCTCGGGGAGGACGTTCGCTCCCTGCGTCGTGTTGAGCATCGCGATCTCGACGGGGCCGAATCCGATGACGTAGCCGTCGGGGTCCTGCTCGGCGACGTACTCCATCGCCAGCGCGCCGGCGGCGCCGGGCATGTTCTCGGGGATGACGCTGACGTCGAGGATGCCCTCGAGCTCGGTGGCGAGCGCGCGGGACGACAGGTCGGAGCCTCCGCCCGGGTTGGCCTGGATGATCAGGCGGATGTCCTTCTCGGGGAAGGACGACTCGGACGCGCCGGTCTCGTCGACCTTCGTGCATCCGGACATCACGAGTGCTGCGGTCGTGAAGACCGCAGCGGCGGTCAGCACACGGGTCATGCGCTTGGTGGTCATCTTCGCTCCTCTTTGAGTGCAGGTGGTGTGGTGCAGGCAGGGGACCTGAACGACGCCGTCAGCGTAGCAGTGTTCACTGTTAACAGTCAACGCCGCGACATTCAAGCGCCGACGCGTGCGCACGCCGCCGCCGCGCTCGACCCTCGCCCGACCTCGATCGGAGCCAGAGCCGGAGCATGCGCCGGAGCCGGCCGAGCTCAGGCCCGGCGCTGCTCGAGCTCGCTCAGCATCCGATCGCGGGCACCGTCGAGATGCGCGACGAGGACGTCGGCGGCGACGTCCGCAGCACCGCCGCGCATGACATCCATCAGCTTCACGTGGTCGCCCGCGGACTCGTGCAGATCCTCATCGTGATTGATCGTGACCTCGAGCAGCGCGGAGAAGGTCGGGAGGTACTGATTCCACGCTCCCTCCAGTCTCGGGTGGTCGGCGAGGGCGTAGATCTGCGAATGGAACTCGAGGTCAGCGGCGACGAAAGCGGCGTGGTCACCGGCATCCGCCGCCGCGCCCATGCGGCCAACGGCCGCTGCCATCGCCGTCCATCTGGCCGGGTCCTCGACCCGCATCGCGCGAGAGAGGGCGAGCTGTTCCAGCGCTCCGCGGAGGCTGTAGAGCTGATCGACGTCGTCGACGGTGAGGCCGACGATGTACACCCCGCGAGGTCGCTGCACCTCGACGAGCTTCTCGAAACTGAGCTGGGTGAGGGCGTCCCTGACCGGGCCCCGACTGACGGAGAACTCCTCGGCGAGCGCCTCCTCCGTGATGCGCGACCCCGGGGCCAGTTCGCCGCGGACGATCCGGTGCCGCAGCACGCGCGCGATCTGGGCGCCGAGCGACTCGCCGCGCTGCACCGTCTGCGTCATCTGTGACCTCCCGTCGACTGTCAACAGAATACACACCCCTTCGATCATGGAGAATCGCGGGCTCATCGCTCCGTTAGCACAAACGCGTCCGACGCGCCTCCCCCTCGGCCCCGACGACCGCTCCTGGCAGGGTGGCGACATGCGATCTCGAACCATTCCCATCACCGTGAAGAATGCGCTCCACGACGACGCCCCCTCCCTCCTGACGCGTGGCTACGGCTTCGGCGACCGCATCTGGCGACGGGTGCGCGAAGGCGCACGATCAGCGCCCATGCGGCTCCTCGGCAGCCAGGCGGTGTTCGTGCGCGGAGCCGCCGGAGTCGAGCTGTTCTACGACAGCACCCGCATCGCTCGGCACGGCGCGATGCCCGCGATCGTGCAGGAGACGCTCTTCGGCCACCGCTCCGTGCACAGTCTCGACGGCGCAGAGCATCGTCACCGCAAGGCCACCTTCGTCGACGTCGCCTACGAGGACGCTCAGGTCGCACGTCTCTCGCCGCTGCTCGAACGCGAGTGGCGGATCGAACTCGACGCGTGGGTCGGTGGAGGCAACCGCTCCGCGTACGATGCCGCGGTCGGCGCGTTCGGACGATCCGTCATGAGGTGGGCAGGTCTGCCGGGGACCCCTGGCGCACAGACACGCTGGGCGGCGAGACTCGCCCAGATCGTGGACGGGTTCGGAGCACCCTACTCGCCGGCCCTTCTTCTCGCGCTCGTCAACCGAGCCTGGTCGGATCGTCACGCGCAACGGCTGATAGAGGCCGTGCGGATCGGCTCCCTGACGGCGCCGGAGGGCACGGCGCTTCGCGCATGGGCGGCGCACCTCGACGAGCACGGTCAAGTGCTGCCCGCCCGCCTCGCCGGTGTCGAGCTGCAGAACAGCCTGCGGCCGATGATCGCCGTCGCGCGCTTCGTGGCCTTCGCCGCCAAGGCGTTGCACGAGCACCCGTCGTGGCGTTCGCGCATCGCCGACGAGACCTCCGAGCGCGACAGCCTGGTCGGCGGGCCGCTCGCCACGGCCTTCGCGCAGGAGATCCGACGCACGGCGCCGTTCGTGCCGATGCTGCCCGGCTGGGCCCTCACAGACGTGGAACTCGATGGCGTGAGCGTTCCCGCCGGCGGCCGAGTCGTACTCGACATCCTCGGCACGAACACCGATGCGCACTCCTGGCACCGGCACGCAGAGTTCAACCCCGACCGGTTCATCGGCGTCGAGGACTACGAGGCTATCGAGGAGTTCATCCCGCACGGCGGTGCGGGGGTGGCAACCGGCCACCGCTGCCCTGGGGAGAAACTCGCCATCGCCGGTCTCGCGACCGCGATCGCGGCGCTGAGCGATCCGCGCGTCAGGATCCTGCCGACCGGACTCGGCGTGAACCGGCGGCGCCTCCCCACCAAACCGGCATCCGGCGGGATCGTCCGCGCACCGGGAGCACCGTCCCGCTGCCCGTTCCACTGACCTCGGCTCGGGTGCCGATCGAGTGGCTAGCCCTCATCGCCGCGCACCGGTCGCCAGAGCACCACTTCTGTCGAACGGCGGATGCGACGGCCACCGGTAACAGGGACGACGCCGGTCGCGCCGGCGGCGAAGACGCGGACGCCTGGGCGGTTCTGCCGCTCGGCGCGCAGCGCGCCCTCGAGGTCGAGGACTCTGCGGCGCAGCATCCGCACCTCGTCTTCGAGATCGAGCAGCCGCGCGATCGCCGGCAGGCTCATGCCGTCGCCGGAGAGCCGTGCCACTTCGCGGAGCTGCTCGATGTTGCGAGCCGAGTACCGACGGGATCCGCCGCGTGTGCGGCCCGGGACGACGAGTCCGATCCGGTCGTACTGCCGGAGCGTCTGCGGATGCATGCCGGCGAGCTCGGCCGCGACGGCGATCGCGAAGACCGGAGCGTCCTCGTCCTCAACCATGGTCAGGCCCGCGCCTTCGCCATCATGTCGGCGCGCGGGTTCTCCTTCGGCTCCAGCTCCTGGAACCGCTGAAGCGCCTCGCGCGAGGCATCATCGAGATGAGTCGGCACCGCGACCTGGAGCTCGGCGAGCAGGTCGCCTGTTCCCTTCGAACTGGTGACGCCTCGACCCTTGACGCGCAGGACGCGCCCGGACGGCGTTCCCGGCGCGACGCGGAGCTTGACGACATCACCGCTCAGGGTCGGCACCTCGATCGTGGCGCCCAGGGTCGCCTCGGTGAAGGTGACCGGCACCGTCAGGCGGAGATTGAGCCCATCGCGGGTGAACACCGGATGCGGACGCACGGTGATCGACACGACGATGTCACCCCTCTCGCCGCCGTCCGGCGACGGGCGACCCCGGCCACGCAGGCGGATCTTCTGACCGTCGGCGACGCCGGCGGGGATCTTCACCTTGAACGGCTTGCCGTCCTCGCCCTGCAGGGTGATGGTCTCACCCTGCACGGCGGTGACGAAATCCAGGGTCGTTCGAGCCGTGACATCCGCACCCTTCTGCGGACCGCCGAACCCGCGGAACCCGCCGGTCGTCTGCCCGAAGCGTCCGGAGCCGAAGCTGCCGCCCTGCCCCTGGTTGAACATCGCGAAGATGTCCTCGAAGTCGGCGCTCTGCTGGCCGCGGCCGCCCTGACCGAATCGGCTGAAGACGTCCTCGAAGCCGCCCGCGCCCGAGCCGCCGGCAGTGAAACGCGCGCCGGAGCCCATGGCCCGGATCTCGTCGTACTCCTTGCGCTGCTCCGGGTCGGAGAGCACCGAGTACGCCTCGCTGATCTCCTTGAACGTCGCCTCGGCCTTGGCATCCCCCTGGTTGGAGTCGGGGTGATACTTGCGAGCCAGCTTGCGGTACGTCTTCTTCAGATCCGCGTCACTGACGTCCTTGGTGACGCCGAGCGTCTTGTAGAAGTCCTTGTCGAACCAATCCTGGCTGGCCATGAATCACCCGGCCTATTCCGCAGGAACGGCGACGACGACCTTCGCAGGACGAAGCTCGACATCGCCGAGGCGATATCCGACCTCGACGACCTCGAGGATCGTCGACTTCTCGGCGCCGGGCGTCG
The DNA here is from genome assembly GCF_918698005.1 of Microbacterium sp. Bi121. Taxonomy (GTDB): domain Bacteria; phylum Actinomycetota; class Actinomycetes; order Actinomycetales; family Microbacteriaceae; genus Microbacterium. Next base: position 188,412 of record NZ_CAKKLJ010000003.1, on the reverse strand, counting down.
GCTGCTGGAAGATCGCCTCGTGGTGCTGCGGATCGAACTCCTCGCCCGCCTCGCCGTACGAGACGACGCCCAGGCGCTCCACGACCGCTCGCACCTTCTCGCCGATCACGAAGAACGGCGTGCCCTCGACGAGATCACCGTGCTGCGTGGCGCGATCGAGATCGTCGAGCACGGGGAGCAGGCCCTTGGCCGCCTCGCCCTTGGCGCGCGCGATCTCGATGTGACGCTGCTCCTCGGTGCGGCGGCGGTAGTTGGCGTACTCCGCCTGCAGGCGCTTGAGGTCGTTCAGCAGCGCCGACTCGGCGTCGGCGATCGCGGCGTCTCCCGCGGCGGCGTCGTCGGTCTGCGCTGCGTTCAGGATGTCGTCGACCGTGAACCCTTCGGCAGGATCAGGGAGCGAGTCCGCTCCGTCGGCCGGCGACTCATCGGATCCCTCCGCGGCCTTGGCCTCGGCGGAATCGGCGTTCTCCTGCGGCGCGGGGCCGGATGCCGCAGCATCCGACCCCTCGTCCTCAGGAACTTCTTCGAAGTTCTTGTCCGTCATGGTTACTTCTTCTCGTCCTCGTCGTCGATGACCTCGGCGTCGACGACATCCTCTTCGGATGCCTCGTCTGCCGGGGCCTCACCCTCAGCGGAGCCGGCCGATGCTCCGGCCGCGGCGTCCGCCTGCGACTGAGCGTAGATGGCCTCGCCGAGCTTGCTCTGCGACTGATTCAGCTTGTCGAGCGCGGTCTTGACGGCGTCGTCGTCATCGCCGGCCAGAGCCGTCTTCAGAGCGTCGACGTCGGCCTGAACCTCGTCCTTGACCTCGGTGGGGAGCTTGTCCTCGTTCTCCTTGATCAGCTTCTCGATCGAGTACGAGAGCGTCTCGGCCTGATTGCGCTGCTCGAGAGCCTCGGCGCGCTTCTTGTCCTCGGCGGCGTTCTCCTCGGCCTCGCGGACCATGCGCTCGATGTCATCCTTCGACAGCGACGAGCCGCCGGTGATGGTCATCGACTGCTCCTTGCCTGTGCCCTTGTCCTTGGCGGACACGTGCACGATGCCGTTCGCGTCGATGTCGAACGTGACCTCGATCTGCGGCAGGCCGCGGGGAGCCGGAGCGATGCCGGTGAGCTCGAAGGTGCCGAGCGGCTTGTTGTCGCGGGTGAACTCGCGCTCGCCCTGGAAGACCTGGATCGCGACGGACGGCTGGTTGTCGTCTGCCGTGGTGAAGGTCTCGCTGCGCTTGGTCGGGATCGCGGTGTTGCGGTCGATGAGCTTCGTCATGCGGCCGCCCTTGGTCTCGATGCCGAGGCTCAGCGGGGTGACGTCGATGAGCAGGACGTCCTTGCGCTCGCCCTTGAGGACACCGGCCTGAAGTGCGGCGCCGACGGCGACGACCTCATCGGGGTTGACACCCTTGTTGGCGTCCTTGCCGGTCTCGCGCTTGACGAGATCGGCGACGGCGGGCATACGGGTCGAGCCACCGACGAGCACGATGTGATCGATGTCGGAGACCTTGACGTTCGCCTCGCGGATGACGTCCTCGAACGGCTTCTTCGTGCGGTCGAGGAGGTCCTTGGTCAGGTCCTCGAACTTCGCTCGGGTGATCGTCTCGGAGAGCGAGACGGGGCCGGACTCGGTCAGCGACAGGTACGGCAGGTTGATCGAGGTGCTGGTCGAGGAGGAGAGTTCCTTCTTCGCCTGCTCGGCAGCCTCCTTCAGACGCTGCAGGGCGATCTTGTCGCCCGACACGTCGACGCCGCTGGTCTCCTTGAACTGCTTGATGAGGTGATCGACCAGGCGCTGGTCCCAATCGTCACCGCCGAGGCGGTTGTCACCGGCGGTGGCGCGCACCTGGATGGTCGAGAAGTCGTCGTCCTTGCCCACTTCGAGCAGCGAGACGTCGAAGGTTCCGCCACCGAGGTCGAAGACGAGGATGAGCTCGTCCTCCTTGCCGCGGTCCAGGCCGTATGCCAGGGCGGCGGCGGTCGGCTCGTTGATGATGCGCAGGACGTTCAGTCCAGCGACCTCACCGGCCTCCTTGGTGGCCTGGCGCTCGGCGTCGTTGAAGTACGCGGGAACGGTGATGACGGCGTCCGTCACTGTGTCGCCGAGGTAGGACTCGGCGTCGCGCTTGAGCTTCTGGAGGATGCGCGCGGAGATCTCCTGCGGCGTCCACTTCTTGCCGTCGACGTCGAAGCTCCAGTCTGTGCCCATGTGGCGCTTGACGGATGCGACGGTGCGGTCGACGTTGGTGACGGCCTGGCGCTTGGCGGTCTCGCCGACGAGCACCTCGCCGTCCTTGGTGTAGGCGACCACGGACGGGGTCGTGCGGAAGCCCTCGGCGTTGGCGATGACCTTCGGCTCGCCACCCTCGAGGACGCTGACGACGGAGTTCGTCGTTCCGAGGTCGATTCCAACAGCACGTGCCATGTGATTCTCCTTCTGGTTGAAGTACGAGTGAAGAGTGAGGGCGAATCAGAAACCTGAGTCGCGATGGCTCAACCGTACTCCGAGGCACGTTCGGCTGTCAAATGAACTTGATATGAATTGGCTCAACTTTGAACGCGAGGGCTCCAGCGCTCATTTCCCGCCGGGCGGACCGACGATCAGGAGCATCACGTAAAGTGCGACCACGGCCACGGCGATGAGCGCCACGAGAACCCATGGTCGGCGGAGGAACCAGCGCATCACCCGGTCGTACCAGGCGCGGTCCTGCGGATGATCGCTTTCCTCGAGGCGCCACTCGCCGGCTAGGCGGTCGGTGCGGTGCAGCCAGATCTCCATCGGGATGGTCGCATAGGGGACGACCGCGCTGACGACCGCGAGCATGCCGACGCCGATCACCCAGCGCTGGTTGAAAGCGACGAGGATCGCCGTGGCGCCGTAGGCGAGGAAGACGAATCCGTGGATGCCGCCGCCGATGGTCACCACGATCCCCGGGGCTCCCAGGGCTCTGGCGATGAGAGCGGCGATCAGGATGGTCCAGGTGATCGCCTCGGCGATCGCGAGGGCGCGGTACAGACGGGCAGGGGTGCGGAACATCGCGCTCCTTGTTCGGGGTGTACCTCCACGGTACGTGATGCCGCCGTCACCGCCACCGCGCGACGGCATCCAGGAGTTCGGTGAGCGGACGCGGCATCCGCTCGAGAGGAACCAGGTCGATCACGTCGGCCGCGAATCGGGCCTTGCGCCCTGCGGCGGTGCCGGCGAAGCGGTGCAGCTGGTGCTCGATACGACGTTCGCGCTGCGCCGGCTGGCCCTGGAAAACGCGGAAGCGCGTGAGCTCGTCGCGCGCCGCGAGCGTCTCGAGGACCATGTCCGGCCCCGCGGCCCGGATCACCTCGTCCTCGAGATCACGCTCGCACCCGAAGAATCCGACCGAGCGGAGATCCTCCACGCCGTCTCCGATCATTCCGGCGCCACGCAGCACCCCGCTCACGTAGCGCCCCTCTGCCGCATCGTAGAGGCCGAATACGCGCGCTACTCCTCCGTCCTGCAGGGCCAGCAGTTGCCGGCGCAGGTTGGTGATTCCGCCGAGTTCGATCAGCTCGAGATCGTCCACCGGCGCGGAACGGCGGCGCGCGAGGGCCCGGAACGCGAGGCTGTCGCTTCTGCCCTCGAACAGCACGACAGCCCGCGGCGCCACACGGCCGGAAACCATGGGTCGACCCTAGCGTCCGGTACGTGGACCCTCGAGAAGCGCGAGCGCCGCTGCATCCGCCCCGGCCCTGAGCAGCCGGTCGCGCATGGCCATTGCCGCGATGGCGTAGGGGCGCTCGTCGCCGTAGAGCAGCGACCGTGCGTTCGACTGCTCGTACAGCGCGGGCAGCTCGAACGCGAGCACCTCGATGCCCTCCGCGTCGAGGTCGAGCTCGCCGGCGTCGACTGCATGGCGCACCTGAGCTTCGACGTATCCGTACCAATCCGACATGGCCACGCGCACGGCGTCGCGGACCGGACCCGGCTTCGAATCGACGTCGGCGCTGACAGCGGCGAAGAAGCAGCCCCCCGCGAACACGCGAGTGCGGGAGTACTCGATCAGGTGGTCCATCAGAGCGACGAGACGCGGCAGCCCACGCGGATGCTCTCGCGCCGGTTCCACGACGACGGCCATGAACACCGCGCGCCCGGCGTCGACCGTCGCGAGCTGGAGTCCTGCCTTGTTCTGGAACAGGCCGGCGATGCTGCTCTTGCTGTGGCCCGATGCCTCGGCGAGCCGCCCGATGCTCAGTCCGTCGAGCCCTTCGACCGAGACGAGGTCCGTCGCGTACGTCAGCACGGAACGCCGCGACGCGTCCCCCCGAGCACGACGGCCGTCGAGCCCTGGCACTGCCTCCGCGGTGATGGATTCCGACATGTCCCTAGTCTACGAACGATCGTTCATATAGTCTATGCACGATCGTTCGTATAGATAGGAGCAACTCGTGTCGACAACGACCAAGCTCGCGGTCGGCGGCATCCGCCTCGCCGCCGCAGCATCCGCCGCCATCGGCGGTCGTCTCGCCGTTCCCCTGTTCTTCTCGACGCATCCGCGCACGCGGGTGCGCGCTGAGGATGACATCACGCACTTCGCCGCTCGACGCGACGTGGTCGAGGTGCGAGGCAATGAGCTGCAGACCTACCGATGGGGCACGGGCACGCGCGCCGCGCTGCTCATGCACGGCTGGCACGGACGCGCATCGCAGTTCGCGACGCTGGTGCGTGATCTCGTCTCGGAGGGGTTCCGCGTGCACGCCTTCGACGCCCCTGCACACGGCGGCTCGTCCGGGAGGCGAACCGACGCCCGCGACTGGATCGCCGCCGCCCAGCTGCTCACCCGCCAGGAAGGCCCGTTCGATCTCGTCGTCGGGCATTCGTTCGGAGCGTTCGCCGCTCTCGCCGCCGTCCGCGACGGCGTCGACGCCCCGCGAGTGGTGTCCATCGCCGGGGCCGGTCGGGTGGATGCCTTCCACACCGAGTTCGCACGGACGATGGGGCTGTCGCCAGCCGCGCGAAGCGCCTTCGAATCCGCGTTCTACAGCCGCCTCGGTTTGCAGCGGGCCGAGGCCGACGCGCTGTTCGACTCGCTCGCGCATCCGCTGCCTGCCGACACCGAACTGCTCGTCGTCCACGACACCGGCGACCGCGCACTCGACGCCTCGAACGCGCTCGCGCTGCACGACGCGCACGGCGCGAGTTCGCGGCTGCTGCTCACGCGCGGCCAGGGGCACAACCGCATCCTCGCCTCCGATGAAGCACTCGACGCCGTTCTGGCCTTCGCATCGGGCGGCGTGCGGGCGGTGGATGCGGCATTCATCGGCGACGCCCGTCCCGCTCGAACCGCGTCCGAGATGCGCCCCTGAGGCGGCTCCTGGAATACCCGGGGCCGACCTCAGGTTTCCTGAACCATGAGCCTCGTCGCGATGCCAGCACCCGTCGCCGCTCGGCAGGACGCCCTGGAGCGGCTGCTGGGCGATCTCACCATCCGCATCCGCTCGCAGATACGCGTTCTCGCCTCCGCCGACGAGGTCATCGCGCTCGAACCCGATGCGCTCTCGGTGATCTACGTGATCGCGGGCGACGTGCACCTGCCGACCGGTGCCGCCCATCCCGATGCCCTCTCCTCGGGCGACGTGCTTCTCGTCTCTGGGCAGAGCCCGCTCACTCTTCGCGTGCCGACCGGGGCAGGGGTTCTGGTCTCGCGCCTGGCACTGGCCGACGAAGCAGCGCACCTGCGCGCTCTGCTCCCCGACATCGCATGGATCCGTCGCTTCGATGAGCTCGAGCCGGCTGCGGCCGCACTCGCGCAGCACATCGGCGTGGAGGGAGCGATCCATTCGCCTGAGCGCGACGGCGACCTGGTGATCTGCCGCATGATGGCGACGACCCTGCTGCAGTCCGTGATCCACGCGTGGTCGACGATCGGGTGCGCCCCGGAGGGCTGGCCCTCGCGGACTGGCGACGCCTTCCTCGACCGCGTCGTCGAGGCCATCCACCAGGAGCCCGGTCGCGAGTGGACGGTCGAGATGCTCGCCGGCATCGGCGCCATGTCGCGATCGGTGTTCGCGTCGCGCTTCCACACGACCCTCGGCCGCTCGCCCGCGAGCTACGTCACCGAGGTGCGCATGGAGTCGGCGAAGAGGATGCTGGAGGCCGGCAGCTCCGTCTCGGACACCTCGCGTCGCCTCGGCTACAACTCCGACGAGGGATTCAGCCGTGCGTTCCGGAAGGCGACGGGCGTCGCTCCGTCGCGCTGGAGACAGCGCGGGCGCACGCCGGTCTCGGCCTAGGCGACGCCGGCACCGCGCGCCCGATTGGACGCGCCGAACAGCACGGCTCCCACCACCAGCGCTGCGGCTCCGAGCCCGTACGACGGCTCCACCCCGATGCTGTCGACCAGGATTCCTCCGACCCCGGCCGCGATCATGATCGCCGCCTGGAATCCGACGACGACCAGGCTCCCGCCGGCCTCGAGGCGGTCCGGCATCCGGTGCCCCACCCAGGTGTTCACGACGATCAGCCACGAGGCGAAGAAGAACCCCCACACGAACACTGCGATGCCGACGCCGAACACCGAGCCCGACAGCAGGATCGTCGCAGCGACGGTGACGGCGATCACGGCGGGCGCGAGCACGGCGAAGAGCCGGAACGTCCGGTCCACGATCAGGCCGATCGTGAGGTTGCCGACCAGACCGCCGATGCCGAACAGTGCCAGCAGCAGCACGATCGTGCCGCCATCGACATCCGGCATCCGCTCGAGTGCGAGACGGATGTACGTGTACGCGAGGAAATGTCCGAGCACGACCAGCACGTGACCGGCGAGGCCGAGTCCCACACCAGGACGGCGGATCGTGTCGAGCAGCAGTCCGAAGCTCGACACCTGAGCGGCCGGCACGGGCGGCAGCATCGTCCGCAGCGCGATCGCGAGGAGCCCCGTGACGATGCCGGCGAGGGCGAACACCGCGCGCCAGTCCATCAGCTCGCTCAGCATCACGCCCACCGGTACTCCGGCGACGGTGGCGAGCGAGGTTCCCGCCGAGGTGAACATCACCGCGCGGCCGAGCCGCTCGGGCCCTGCGATGCGCACGGCGACGGTGATCGACATCGACCAGAAGGTGCTGAGCGCCGCACCCAGCAGGAACCGGGCGAGCAGCACGAGGATCAGGTTCGGCGCGATCGCGACGATGAGGTTGGATGCCGCGGCGGCGAGCGCCATCCAGACCAGCAGTGAGCGACGGTCCAGACGAGGGAACACCATCCCGACCGTTGGGGCGACGATGAGTCCGACCAGCGCGGTGACCGTCACGGTCTGCCCCGCCTGCCCCGGCGTGACACCGAGGCCGTCGGCCATCTCGGTGAGCATGCCGTTGGGAAGGAACTCCGCCGTGACGAGGAGGAAGCTCAGCATCATCACGACGATGAGCGCGCCGTAGCGGATGCGCTCGGCAGTGCTCGGCGTGGTGACGGGGATGGGCGCGGTCGTTGTCATGGTTCCACGTTCGCAGGTGCGGGGATGCCGCGCCCGACCGAGCGTCCGCCGCAACCGACCGATCGTCCGGAGCGCGAACCTTTACAGGCGCGACGGGTCGGCCTAAGCTCTCTCGTGCGCCGGGACCCCCGGAAGAAAGTCCGCGAGAGAGGAGCCGTGACATGAGCACTGTCGTTGTCGCGCCCCTCGCCGACACCCTTCCCCTCGAGGCCGCCCGCTCCTGATCCGCGCGTGGCCTCCCTTTCGGAGCAGACCACCGTGACTGAACCCTTCGCGTCCTTCGACGCTTCTGTCCCTTTCGACACCTCGCACTCCTTTGACCCGTCGCTCGAGTTCGATGAATCCATCACCTTCGCCGATGTCGAACCCGGCGAAGACCAGCGCTGGACCACCTGGCCGGCGATCACCCCGTCTGAGCGGGGTCCGCTGCCCTGGCCCGAGTGGGTCGTGACTTCCGCCGGCGCGATCGACACCGAGCTCGGCGTTCTCAAGACCGGCAAGGAGGCGGACGTCTTCCTCATCGAACGAGCCGTCCCTGGCGACGCGACCGCGCGCACCCCGCTCGCGGCGAAGCGCTATCGCAGCTCTGAGCACCGGTCCTTCCATCGGTCCGGCATCTACACCGAGGGCAGGGGCGTGCAGAAGTCTCGCGACGCCCGAGCCCTGGCGAAGAAGACGGCGTTCGGTCGTGAGGTGGCTGCGGCCGAGTGGTCGTTCGCCGAGTTCGGCGCCCTGAGCCGCATGTGGGAGCTCGGGGCCCCCGTCCCCTACCCCGTGCAGGTCAACGGTTCCGAGGTGCTGATGGAGTTCATCGGCGCAGACGGCGCGGCCGCGCCCCGCCTCGCGCAGATCCGCGGCGGCAAGACCGAACTCGCCGACTGCTTCGCACAGGTCGTCGAGCTCATGCACATCTTCGCCGGCGCCGGCTTCGCGCACGGAGACCTGTCGCCCTACAACCTCCTCGTGCACGAGGGGCGCGTGCGGGTGATCGATCTGCCGCAGATCGTCGACATCATCGCGAACCCTCAGGGGCTGGATCTGCTGCACCGCGATTGCGTCAACGTGTGCGATTGGTTCGCCAGGCACCGCGTGGAGTGCGACGCGGAAGAGCTGTTCGCCGAGCTCATGGCCGCGTCCTACGCGTAGAGCTCGCGGGCGCTGTCGGCGCGCCGCTACCCACCGTTCACCGGACGCGGCCAGACTTCGAGCATGAGCGATGAGCACGCTGGGCCTGCCGCGGAGACGCCGATCAGCACGGCCGCGATGACGGCCTTCGGGCGCGAGCACGAGGGTGCGCCGAGCGCCACGCGGAAGCAGGTCGTGTCCTGGGCGATGTGGGACTGGGCGCTGCAGCCGTTCAACACCGTCATCCTGACCTTCGTCTGGATCGCGCTGTACCTGACGTCGCGAATGTTCCTCGACGATGACGTGCGCGCGTCGGGGCTGCTCGCCGACGGCAGCTACATGAACTGCAACCAGGCCGAGTACATCGGATCGGACTACTGCCGGGGCCTCACCGACCTGTCGGCCTGGTGGGGATGGGCGAACTTCGCCGCCGGCATCGTGATCCTCGTGCTGGCGCCCGTGCTCGGTCAGCAGGCCGACGCCCGCGGCAACAAGAAGAAGTGGGTGATCGGCGCGACGATCGGCGTCGCCCTGCTGCAGTTCGCGCTCTTCTTCGTCGAGGCCGACCCGAGCTACTTCTGGTTCGGCGCCTTCGCCGTCGCGATCGCAGCAGTCGTCAGCGAGATCGGCAACGTCAGCTACTACGCGATGCTCTCCGAGGTTTCGACGCCGAAGAACGTCGGGCGCATCTCAGGGCTCGGCTGGGGCCTGGGGTACATCGGCGGCGTCGTCGCCCTGATCGTGTGCATCCCGGTGCTGTTCGTCGTCGGCCAGAGCGAGCCACTCGCCTTCAAGCTCGTGGCGGTCATCTGCGCGGTGTGGACGATCGTCTTCTCGATCCCGATGTTCCGCAACGTGCCCGAGTCGCCCGCGTACGGCAACTCGCAGAAGGTGGGCTTCTTCCGCTCGTACGTCGTGCTGGCGCAGAACATCGCGAAGCTCTTCCGCACCAACCGCTCGACGTTCTGGTTCATGCTGTCAGCGGCGGTCTACCGCGATGGGCTGGCCGGAGTGTTCGCGTTCGGCGCCGTTCTCGCGGCCCAGGGATTCGGGTTCTCCTTCCTCGAGGTCATCATCTTCGGCCTCGCCGCGAACCTCGTCGCCGGCATCTCGACGCTGCTCGCCGGACGCCTCGACGACAGGATCGGACCACGCCGCCTGATCGTGATCGCCCTCAGCGGCCTGGTCGCGATGGCCTTCGTCGTCTACGCGCTCAAGGACCTCGGGACGATCGTGTTCTGGATCTGCGGCCTGCTGCTGTGCGCGTTCGTCGGACCGACACAGGCCGCCAGCCGCAGCCTGCTCACGCGGTTGACGCCGCCGAGTCAGCAGGGCGAGATCTTCGGCCTGTACGCGACGACGGGACGCGTGGCCTCGTTCCTGTCGCCGCTGGCCTGGTCGCTGTTCCTGATGTGGTTCGGCGGGATCGTATACGGCGTGCTCGGAATCGGGCTGATCCTGCTCCTCGGCCTGATCCTGCTGCTGTTCGTGAGGTTCCCGAAGGACGTCGGGGTCTGATCAGGCCCGGTCTCTGATCAGGCGCAGTCTCTGATCAGGTCCAGTTGTCGGCGAGCTTGGCGAGCAGCCTGGCGAGCTCGTTCTTCTCTTCGTCCGTGAACGACTCGAGTGCCTTAGAGAGCACCTCACGCCGTTCGCCGCGCATGCCCCGCGCGATGCGGCGCCCCTCATCGGTGAGCGCGATGCGTGTGCGGCGGCCGTCCTCCGGGTCGGCCTCGCGCTGCACGAGTCCGCGCTGAACGCCCTGCTGCACGAGTCGTGATGCCCGCGGCTGGTCGACGCCGATCGCCTCGCCGAGCGCGCTGACGCTCAGCGGTTCGGATGCCGCGGCGAGAGCGTCCAGCATCCGGATCCACGCCGGGCCCCCCAGGCGACCTCCTGGGCCGCCGGTCACGCCGGCCCACGGCGGCGCGCCGATTCCCGGACCGAATCCTGGCGCACCGCGGAATCCCCGGTCGTGCTCATGGGTCCCGTGCTCATGCGGGCCATGCTCGCCGTGCGGACCGCCGTGCCCGTGCCCATGCCCATGCGCGCGCGGGCCGAAGGAGCGCCGCCCGCGCAGGCGCGAAAGGGCGTGCGCGATGGCTTCTGCCGGGTCGGGATTCTCGTTGCTCACGAACTCAACTTTACATGCGACTTGACATGGATCCACATTGCATGTCACACTACATATACATGCACAGTTACAAGCAAAGGACTTCTCTCATGAACACCACTGAGAACAACGAACAGAGCCCCCGCCCCTTCGGATACTGGCTCAAGGCCGTCGACCGCCTCATGGCGGCCGAGTTCGCCACAGCCTTCGAATCCTTCGGGGTCACGCGTCGCGACTGGCGGATGCTGAACCGCGTCGCCAGCACCGTCGAGCCCGACGCCCGTCCGTTGCCGGTGCACAAGTTGAGCCGACTCATCGAGCTCGGTTGGGTGACGGATGCCGATGGCAGTTGGGCCCTCACCGACGAAGGCCGTGACGCCAAGGAGCGCCTGGGCGGCATCGTCGAGGGCATCCGTGCGAAGGTCGCCGACGCGGTTCCCGCCGAGGATCTCGCCACCACGATCGCGACGCTCGAGCAGCTCGCCCGCGCATTCGGCTGGGACGAGAACACGCCACTGCCCCGCGGCGGCGGGCATCGTCACGGTTTCGGCCGTCACGGATTCGGCCCGCGCGGATTCGAGCACGAACACGCCGGGCACGGCGCGCCCGACTTCGAAGGACGTGGCTTCGACGAGCGCGGTGAGTGCCGTCACGACAGGCACCCATTCGCTCACGGCGAGGGTCGCGGCCACCACGGTCACACCCCGCACGGCAGTTACGGACACGCCGGTCATTGCCACAACGGTCACGGTCACAACGGTCGCGACCACGGCGGAGCGCGGTTCGCGCGGTTCGCGCGGGGCGCCTATGAGCGCGGCTTCGAGGCCGGGCTCAGCCGCGGTCGCGACGACCGCTGACCCGCCATTCTGGCGAGAAGGAAAACGTCGGTTGTGAATACTCGCAACCGACGTTCTTCGCCTGCGTCGGCACGCTCGGACCCACGCCGCGTCAGGGCGCTACCGATAGGAGAGGGTTTTCTCGGGTGGCACGCTCTCGCGAGACGGGAAACCCTTCTGCCATCGCCGTCTCGGGCGGCGATCGGTCGGATGCTCGCGGCTTCAGCCGCCGGAGCCCGGGATACCCAGGGCGACCATGAACCCGATGGCGCCGAAGAACAGCACCGCGAGCCCGAGGTAGATCGCCACGGTCCAGCCGCGATAGCTGGCGCCATCGGTCCCGCCTGCGGCGGGGCTGACGTAGTTCCGAGTCGCTTCGTCGCGAGCCGTCGCGGCGCGTGACGCAGCCGCGCGCATCTCAGCCTTCTGCGCAGCGGTCGGCGGCACGGCCTCCTGCTTGTGGGACGACGCGGAGGTCCACGTGTCGTTCGGTGCCCAGGTGCGGCGCTTGCGCAGCGCAGGCGCGCCATCCGCATCCGATCCTGCGTCCTCGGACGATGACGGCGGGATGACGGGCTCCGGGATCGGAGGCGGCGATGCCGACTCGAACGCCGGCGGCGGCGGCACTTCGAATTCCTCGATGGCCGCTTCGGCGTCGGGGACCGCGACCGTCTCCGGCTCCGGGACGGCGTAGGGATCCACCGCAGAGGGAACAGGTGGCGCAGGCGGTGCCTTCGCCGTCAGGTCTGCTTCCGGCGCGGGCGCAGCTGCCGCGGCATCCGTCGTCGGTTCGGGAACGTTCTCGGTTTCATCGCCGGTCACGCCTCGATCCTACGGGCGACCGTCGCGTTCGTCACCCACTGGACGTCGACTCCATGCGGGCCCCCACCGCGAGGCGGGGGCCCGCACAGGTTCAGCAGCAGGGAATTCCGCCGCAGCATTCGTTCTCCTCCGTGGACATGGCGCACCTCCCGTCTTCATCGATGAACATCGATCTAAGGGTGAGGCAATACATCGACGTTTGTCAATGCGTGTGAGACGATGGCCTGGTGACCTTGGCTGACCTCCTTCCCGTGCGCGACGTGGCGGCGTGCTGTTCGCCGCTCACCACCTCGCCGATCACCGTCGAGAACGCCACGCGCCTATCGGGCGCGATCAAGGCACTGGCCGATCCGGCCCGGCTGCGACTGCTGTCGATGGTCGCCGCACACGCCGACGCCGAGGCCTGCGTTTGCGACCTCACTGAACCTCTCGGGCTCCAGCAGTCGACCGTGTCTCACCACCTGCGCATCCTGGTGGATGCCGGCTACCTCACTCGTGAGAAGCGCGGTACCTGGGCGTACTACCGCCTGGTGCCGGGCGCGCTCGACAGCGTTGCCGGGCTGCTGCGATCGGTCTGACCCAGCAGTCTGCTCATCAGCCGCCGAGCGACCCCGCGTCGATCGTGCCGACGTCGGTGCGGTGGAAGTTCTGGAACGATCGGGATGCCGTCGGCCCGCGCTGCCCCTGGTACCGGTTGCCGTACGGACCGGAGCCGTACGGGTTCTCCGCAGCCGACGTCAGGCGGAAGAAGCAGAGCTGCCCGATCTTCATCCCCGGCCACAGCTTGATCGGCAGCGTCGCGACGTTCGCGAGCTCGAGGGTGACGTGTCCGGTGAATCCGGGGTCGATGAAGCCCGCGGTCGAATGGGTGATCAGACCGAGGCGTCCGAGTGACGACTTGCCCTCGAGGCGAGCGGCGATGTCGTCGGCGAGACTGACCTGCTCGAACGTGGCGCCGAGCGCGAACTCTCCGGGGTGCAGGATGAAGGGCTCGTCGGGTTTGACCTCGATCAGCCGAGTCAGCTCCGGCTGATCCTCTGCCGGGTCGATGAACGGGTACTTGTGGTTGTCGAACAGGCGGAAGTAGCGGTCCAGGCGCACGTCGATGCTCGACGGCTGGATCATCTCCGGCTCATGCGGGTTCAGACCGATCCGGCCGGATGCGAGTTCTGCCTTGATGTCGCGATCGCTGAGAAGCACGCGTTCAGCCTACTGGGGCGCGAGGGGAGCATCCGGATCGACCAAGCCGAGACGGTGCGCGAGGATCACGACGTGGATGCGGTCGCGTGCGTCGAGTTTCGCGAGCACACGGCCGACATGCGTCTTCACCGTCGATTCGCTGAGGAACAGCCGCTCCGCGATCTCGCTGTTCGTGAGCCCCTGGGCGATGGCGACGAAGACGTCGTGCTCGCGTTCGGTGAGCACTGCGGTCGGATCGCCGGTGGGCGCGGGAGAATGCGCGGCCGACTCGTCCGCAGAATTCTGAGAGTTCAGAGGCTTCTGAGAGTTCAGCCGATCCAGCAGCGCACGCGTGACCCGCGGCGCCAGCACAGCGTCGCCACGATGCACGGCGCGCACCGCGGCGACGAGCTCCTGACGCTGCGCGTCCTTCAACAGGAACCCGCCCGCTCCGGCGCGGATCGCGGCGAATGCGTACTCGTCGAGATCGAACGTGGTGAGCACGAGCACGCGGCTGCCAGGGTGGTGCCGCACGATCTCCGCGGTGGCGGCGATCCCGTCGAGGTTCGGCATCCGCACGTCCATGAGAACGACATCCGGCTCCAACTCAGCGGCGAGCGCGATCGCCGCGGCGCCGTCGGCTGCTTCGCCGACGACGGACAGATCGGGCTCCGCTTCAAGCACCATCCGGAAACCGACGCGGATGAGGGCTTGGTCATCGACCAGCAGCAGGCGGATCATGAGTGCCCCCCGCCCGCAGGCGGCGACGTCGGCAGTTCGGCGCGCAGCATCCATCGTCCGTTCCCGGCAGGCGCGGACACGACCATCCCGCCGAGGAGAGCGGCCCGCTCCGCCAGCCCGCGCAGCCCGAACCCGCCCTCGGATGCCGCCCGGTGGACTCCATCGTTCACGATCTCGATGACGATCGGATCCGCGTCGTGGGCGATGCGCACATCGATCCTGCTGGCCCCAGCGGAGTGACGCATGGCGTTCGTGACTCCCTCCTGGACGATTCGGCTGACGGCGAACCGCAGCGCCGGCGGCATCTCCGGGTCGCCGCGCACCGTGAGAGACGCGGCGAATCCCGCCCGCTGCGCCGTGGCCACGGTCTCGGCCGGACTCGTCGGTTCGAGCGGCGCGAGTGGAGCATCCGCACCGCCCTCACGCAGCACACCGAGCATGGAACGCATCTCAGTTAGGGCAGTTCTGGCGGTCGCGGCGGCAGCGGTCGACGCCGCCTGCGCACGCGAGGCGTCGGCGGTCGCGGCGGCGCCTTCGGAAAGCGCGACCACCACGGTCAGCGAATGGGAGACGATGTCGTGCATCTCGCGGGCGATGCGGTCGCGTTCTGCCGCAGCGGCGAGCTGAGCGTGCTGGTCGCGTTCGACGAGCAGCTGCCGGGAGCGATCGATGATCGCCTCGACGTAGCGCTTGCGGCCTCCGACATTGATGCCGATGAGTCCGCCGATCAGGCCCATCACCAGTTCACCGATAACGGCGTTCAACGCGATGTTGAGCGTGATGACTCCGAGGCTCGACAGGGTGAAGGAGAGGAGAGCGAGGGATGACAGGCCGATCGCCAAGCCCGTCCAGCACGCCTTGGTGGAGCGGTAGACCGCGAGCGAATACGTGGCGACCAGTATCAGCGGGCCGCCCACGGGAACGCTCTCGAAGAGGTAGCAGACCGACACCACCCAGGCCGCGGCGAATGCGACCACCGGCCACCGGCGTCGACGGAGCAGAAGAACGCAGGCGACGAGCACCGCGATGGGCATCGCCACTGCGGCGAGGACGCCTGAGGTGCGGAACGTCGTGGCCGGCACAAGTGAGGTGATCAGGCAGAACAGGGCGATCAACACATCCGCGAATACCGGATGCCGCGCCCAGAAACGCCGGATCGCGCCCGGGGGACGCGGCAGCTGGAGCTGCTCGTCCGAGGTGTTCGCCATGAACTGACCCTATTTCGTCATCGCGGACCGCATTACTGGTCCCGCCCGATCGGGCGGGACCAGTACGTCACGCGTCGCGTCCGCGAAGCACAGCCCAGGCCGCCAGCATCCCTGCGACCACCCAACCGGCGAGCGCGAGGTATCCGGTCGACACGTCGAGACCATTGCCGTCCTGGGGGATGATCACGCTCTGCGCTGCGGTCATCGGCAGGTAGTCGCCTGCGTCGAGGATCCACTGCCAATCCGGGCCTGCCATGCCGAACATGCTGACCACGATCGGCAGGACGAACAGCAGTCCCACGGTGGCGGCGATCGCGCCGGCCCCGGACCGCAGCAAGAAACCGAACGCGACGCCGATGAGGGCGAAGACCGCCATCGACACGGAGGCTGCGAGGATCGGGAACACCGACATCTCGGCATCCGACCAGTCGATCGCCATGTCCTTGGAACCGAGGATGGGGCTCACGGCAAGGGCCGCGGCCAGGAACGTGACGAGCGAGACCACGAACATGAAGACGGCCAGCACGATCGACTTCGCCGCGAGCACCGAGCCGCGGACCGGATCGGCGGAGAGCGTGGAGCGGATCATTCCGGTCGAGTACTCGCCCGTGACCGCGATCGCCCCGAGGATCCCGGCGAGCAGCATCGTGAACTGGATCGGGCTGATGACCGCCTGGATGCCGGGGTAGCCGGGCATGTCGATCGCGGACGCGATCATCATGGCTATCCCCACGGTGAGCAGGAGGACGATTCCCACTGACCACCAGGTGGAGCGCACGGTGGTGAGCTTGATCAGCTCGCTGCGCAGCTGCCGGACGAAGGTCAGACGGTACGGGGATGCCTGAACGCGAGTCTCCCGCGTCGGCTCAGCGGTGGCTGTGGCAGTCATGAGGGCTCCTGGTTGTCAGTGTCGGACGTTTCGACACCGCGGGTCCGGTACTCGACGGCTTCGCCGGTGAGGGCGAGGTAGGCGTCTTCGAGGGACCCTGTGGTGGGGGTCAGTTCGTGCAGTGGGATGCCGCGCTCGGCGGCGAGGTCGCCGATGCGCGAGGCCTCGATGCCCGTGACGTCGAGGGTGTCGGGGGCTGAGGTCGTAACTTCGACCACCGTCGAGGTCGAAGCAGCGCCTGCGCTCAGCAATTGGGAGAGCTCAGCGGCACGCGGGCTGCGCAGGCGCACGCGCGCCGTGGTCCAGGAGCGCACGAGATCGGGCAGCGCGGCATCCGCGAGCACCTTGCCGCGGCCGAGCACGATCACGTGGTCGGCCGTCTGAGCCATCTCGCTCATCAGATGGCTGGAAAGCAGAACCGTGCGTCCCTCGGATGCCGCGTGGCGCACGAACTGGCGCACCCAGCGGACGCCCTCGGGGTCGAGCCCGTTGACGGGCTCGTCGAGGATCAGCGTGTGCGGGTCGCCGAGAAGGGCCGCGGCGATGCCGAGACGCTGGCCCATGCCGAGCGAGAACTTGCCCGCGCGCTTGCGCGCCACGGAGGCGATGCCGGTGATGTCGATGACGTCGTCCACGCGCGATGACGGGATGCCGTGGGTTGCGGCCATCGCTCGCAGGTGATTGCGGGCCGAACGGCCGGTGTGGACCGCCTTGGCGTCGAGCAGAACACCCACCTCGGTGAGCGGGGCCCGCAGCCGACGATAATCCTGTCCGTTCACGGTGACGCGCCCGGTACTGGGCCGATCGAGTCCGACGATCATGCGCATCGTGGTGGACTTGCCCGCTCCGTTCGGTCCCAGGAAGCCGGTGACGCTTCCCGGACGCACGGTGAAGGACACGTCATCGACGGCCGTCTTGTCTCCGTACCTCTTGCCGAGGCCCTCTGCTGTGATCATGGCTTCGACGCTATGCGGCGAAGCCATGCGCGCGCGTCCGCCTGAAGGATGAACCTTCAACCCGCGCGTGTGGCACCGTGGTGCCACACTGGCCGACGTGTCCGCCGCAATGCCGACGTTTGTTATGCTGGCCAGGCGCCGCAAGGCCGCGGGACTGTAGTTCAATGGTAGAACTTCTGCTTCCCAAGCAGATAGCGCGGGTTCGATTCCCGTCAGTCCCTCCACGTGAACCTCACCTGACAACGACCGCCCGGTCTGATTCGATGGCTTCATGCCTCACGACGTCGTGAATCAGTCTCCGCTCCGCTCGGACCTCGACGAGTACGCCACGAACACCGCTCTCGTCGAGGGCGTCGAGCGCCATGATGCCGCTTGGGCCCACCATCGTCTGCACCTGACAGGGCAGCGGGTGGGCACGGCATCCTTCCAGCGCGACGCGGAGCGCGCGAACCGGCACGAGCCGGTCCTCCACACCCATGACCGCTACGGCCACCGCATCGATGAGGTCGAGTACGACGACGCCTACCACCGGATCATCGGCGCGGCCGTCGCTGACGGAGCGCACACCAGCGCCTACGTCGAGCCGATGCCGGGGGCGAACGTCGCGAGGGCAGCGACCTTCATGCTCTACGCCCAGATCGAACCGGGCCACGCCTGCCCCGTCTCGATGACGCATGCGGTCGTGCCGGTGCTGCAGCAGCACGCGGAGGCCGCGGTCGGCTGGCTCCCGCGCGTCTTCAGCACCACATACGGCCCCGCTCTGAGCACGGAGAAGCACAGCGCACTGTTCGGCATGGCGATGACTGAGAAGCAGGGCGGGTCGGACGTCCGCGCCAATATGACGACCGCCACGCCGATCGGCGACGGCCGGTACCGGCTCAACGGACACAAGTGGTTCTGCTCAGCCCCTATGTCCGACGCCTTCCTCGTCCTCGCACAGGCGCCCGGCGGCCTGTCGTGCTTCCTCCTGTCGCGCGTCCTGGACGACGGCTCGCGCAACGGCATCCGCATCCAGCGCCTCAAGGACAAGCTCGGCAACCGCGCGAACGCGTCGAGCGAGGTCGAGTACGAGGATGCGGTCGCCACCCTCGTCGGCGAGGAAGGGCGCGGCGTGCGCACCATCATCGACATGGTCGCCCGCACCCGACTGGACTGCGTACTCGGATCGACCGCCGGCATGCGTCAGGCGACCGCCGAAGCCACGTGGCACGCGCGGCACCGCTCTGCGTTCGGGCGAACGCTCATCGACCAGCCCGCGATGACCGCTGTCATCGCCGACCTGCAGCTCGAGGCCGAGGCTGCGACTGCGACCGCGCTGCGGCTCGCCCGCGCGCACGACGACGATGCCTCCGACGAGGAGATCGCATTCCGGCGCCTCGCCACCGCGGTGGCCAAGTACTGGATCTGCAAGCGCGGCCCCGGCCACGCCGCCGAGGCGCTCGAGTGCCTCGGCGGCAACGGCTACACCGAGGCCTTTCCTCTGGCGATGCGCTACCGCGAGCAGCCCGTCATGGCCGTGTGGGAGGGCTCCGGCAACGTGATCGCCCTCGACGTGCTGCGTGCGCTCGACCGCGACACTGTCTCGTTCGCCGCCTTCGACATGGAAGTGTCGCGTGCCGCTGGTGCCGATGCACGCCTGGACGCATGGATCGAGCACACGCGCGGGCTCGCCCGAGAGGTGGCATCCGACCCGGTTCCGGATGCCGCGGCACGCCGCCTCGTCGCATCCCTCGCGCTCGCACTGCAGGGTTCACTGCTCGTCCGCGACGCTCCTCACGCCGTCGCGGATGCGTTCTGCGCCACGCGCCTGTCGGGCGACCCGTTCGGCGGGGCGCTGTACGGCGCGCTGCCACGAGGAGTGGATGCCACGGCCATCACCGCGCGCGCCTGAGCGAAGTCAGCGCTCGCGCAGCGCACGGCCGATCCGCTCAACGGCCTCGCGCAGAATCGGCCGCGGCGTCGCGAACACGAAGCGGGTGAACCCGATCGCCGCCTCGCCGCATGCGGCCCCGTCGGTCATCGCGACGCCGGCGTGCTCGCGGAACCACAGTCCGAGATCTCCGGTCAGCCCGGACTCCCTGAAGTCGAGCAGCGCGATGTACGTCCCCCCCGGCATCGTGACCTGCACGCCAGGCAGCTTCTCGACGAGTTCGACCAGCAGTCGCCTGTTGCCGTCGAGATACGAGACGACCTCATCGAGCCACGCGCCTCCTGACGTGTATGCGGCGAGGTTCGCGATCGCCCCTGTGGTCGAGGTGCCGTGCCCCGTCCACCCGCCGTCCGCCTCCCAGAGCTCAAGCGATGCGGCGTCGGAGAAGATTATCTGAGCGCATTTCAGGCCGGCGAGGTTCCAGGCCTTCGAAGCGGATGCTGCAGTCACCGTGTGCCCGGCGGCTACGGGAGACACCGACGCGTAGGGAATGTGCGACGCCGGCGCGTAGACGAGTGGTGCGTGGATCTCGTCCGAGAACACGCGACCCCCGGCATCCGCCACGATGTCGGCGATGGCCACCAGCTCATCGCGTGTCGCCACGGTACCGAGGGGATTGTGCGGATTGCACAGCACGAGCAGCTCGCCGCCGTTCGCGAACGCCGCGGCGACGCCGTCGAGATCCATGACCCAGCGACCGCCCACCTGGATGCTGGGCACCTCGACAACCCGCCGCCCTAGTCGGGGCGGCACCGAGAGGAACGGCATGTACGCCGGAGTCGGAACGATGATCGCGGCATCCGGTGAGGTGAAGTTCTTGATCGTGAACTCGAGCGCCACGATGACGTCGGCAACGAGACGCACCTGGTCACCCGTGATGTGCCAACCGTGGTGCTCGCCGTAGCGGCGCGCTGTCGCCTCCTGGAGTTCGACCGCCAGATGCTGGGGCAGATATCCGGTGAGCCCGGCCTTCAGCGACTCATCGATCGATTCGGTGATCGCCGGCGCAACGCCGAAGTCCATTTCGGCCACGAAGGCGCCGATCGTGTCAGGGAACATCGTCCACTTCACGCTGCCGGCCGCCCTGAGGTCGAGCTCCGTGATCTCGTCGAATGCGTGCGGGTGACTCATCTCCCCAGACAATACGAGAGCGGCCGACGGGTCAACCGTCGGCCGCTCTCGTATCAGTGGGGCGTCACACCGGTTCCGGCTTCTTCCCGGCAGCGTCAGCTTCGGGGTCGGCATCCCGACGCTCCTGCTCCATCTCGGCGACCGCAGGCACGATGATGTCCAGCGGCATCGTGCTGGTGTCGAGCAGGTCGTTCTCGTCCTGCTCGGCGACCAGTTCCTTGGCCTCGGCCTTCGTCTCAACAGTCGGGAACGAACCCAGCAGCGGACGCTGCGCCGTCTCCTTCATCGACAGCATCGCCACGCCGCCCAGCGCCGCGAAGAACATGATGTAGAACGCCGGCATGTAGGTGTTGCCGGTGAGGTCGATCAGCGCCTGGCTGAACAGCGGAGTCGTGCCGCCGAACAGCGAGACGGCGAGGTTGTACGCGATCGCCATGGCGCCGAAGCGCGAGGCGGTCGGGAACAGCGCCGGCAGAGCGGATGCCGAGATCGCGACGTAGAACGCGACCGGGATGGCGACCATCGCGAGGGCCAGCATGACCGCCCACTCCTGCCCGATCTGCATGATCGTGAACGCCGGAATCATCAGCACGATGGTCGAGACGACCGCGATCCCGTAGACCGGCTTGCGCCCGATGCGGTCGGACAGTTTGCCGATCAACGGCAAGCAGGCACTCATCACGATGAGCACCGGGACCGTGGCGATCGCGGCCATCAGGTTGGACACCCCGACCTCGGTCTCGAGATAGGTGGGCATGTAGCTGGTCAGCGCGTAGCCGGCCGTGTTGGTCGCCGCCACCAGCGCGATGCCGATGAGGATCACCCGCCAGTGATGGCGGAAGATCCCGATGATGCCGTGCCGGCCGAGCGGATCGTCGGCATCATGCAGGCGAGCATCGTCGGCCTCGGCCTCGGCCTCGAAGGCGGGGGTCTCCGGGATCTTCAGACGGAACCAGATGGCCACGGCCCCGAGCGGGATCGCGACGAGGAACGGGATCCGCCAGCCGTACGCCTCCATGGCGCCGGAACCCGAGATGCCCTCGACGATCCACGTCGTGATGGCCACGGTCGAGGCGCCGGCCGCGAAGCCGACGTAGGAACCCACGTCGAGGAACGAAGACCAGTAACCGCGCGAGCGGTCGGGAGAGAACTCCGACACATACGTCGTCGCACCGGCGTACTCGCCGCCGGTCGAGAAGCCCTGCACCATCTTCAGGAAGTACAGCGGCACGATCGCCCACAGGCCGATGGCCGCAGATGTGGGAAGCATCCCGATCAGTGCGGTGGCCACGGCCATCATGGTCATCGTCAGGAACAGCACCCGCTGACGACCGATCCTGTCGCCCAGCGGCCCGAGGATGAATCCGCCGAGTGGACGCACCAGGAACGAGATGGCGAATCCGAACAGCGTCAGCAGCAGGCCGAGACCGCCGGGGGCATCGGAGGTGAATACCGCTGTCAGCGTCACGGCCAGGTAGCCGTAGATTCCGAAGTCGAACCACTCCATGAAGTTGCCGACGACGGTTCCGGATATCGCGGTGCGCAGCTTCGACTTCTTCACCACGAGGACGTCGTCGACCTCGAGCCTTCTGCGCTTCGTCATTGCTTTCTTTCGGCTGGACATTGAATCACTCCTCAAGGGCCGATTGAACGCGCTCAAAGCTATACGCCGGTTCTTGAAGTCCTCGCAGGCGATTCGGCGTTCCGCGTGATATCACGCGTGCGGAGCTCGAGCGGGCGCCTGTTAGCACCGCACGATCGCGCGCGTCAACCCCAATTGCTTCCACCGAACTGCGTGCCAGCATCGAAGCTTCACAACCGAAGGAGACTCCCCCATGAACATCGCCCTGGTGATCATCATCGTTGTCGCAATCGTCCTCGCGATCGTCGGTGGCCTCAGCTCCGCGCTCAACTGGCTCCTCTGGGTCGCGCTCATCGTCGGAGTCATCGCCCTGATCGCCTTCCTCTTCCGGGTGATCGGCGGCCGGAACCGCGTCTGATATCCCCAGCAGACCGGGCCTGACCCCATCGGGCCCAACCCGACGAAACCGGGTCGCGACATGTGTCGCGACCCGGTTTCGTGTCCAGGACGAGCGGATCATGGCAGCCGCGAGGTCCCGCACGGTCTCACCGATCTCGGCGCTCACTCCATCGGGCAGCGAATCGACGTACGAGAACAGGTTGCGTGCCGCCGCGCGCGCCAGTCCAAGACGCCGGCATCCTGAAGTCCGGATGCTGGTGAACACAGCCCGCCGTCCGCTAGATTGTCAACAATCTTGCTCACCGGAGAGGGACTCGTGCCTGATAATTCTGACGTCCGCAGCCAGCTGCGCGAGGCGATCCTGAGGGGCGCGTACGCCCCTCGCCAGCGACTGATCGAAGCCGACCTCGCCGAGGAGTACGGAGCCAGCCGCTTCACGCTGCGCAACGCCCTGATCCAGCTCGCCTCCGAGGGGCTCGTCGAGCTGCAGCCGAATCGCGGCGCCCGCGTGCGCGAGATCACGGTCGACGAGGCCATCGAGATCACCGAGATCCGTCAGGCGGTCGAAAGTCTCGTCGCAGCCAGAGCGGCCGAGAAGGTGAGCGACGAGCAGATCGTCTTCCTCCGCCAGGTCGGCGATGACATGCGCGCGGCCGTCGATCGCAACGACTTCATGCGCTACTCCGAGCTCAATTCGACGCTGCACTCCACGCTGCGCGACATCGCGAATCACTCGGCATCCACCCGTGTGCTCGAGCAGCTGCACGGCCAGATGGTGCGGCATCAGTTCCGCCTGTTCCTCGTCCCTGGGCGGCCGAGCCTGTCCCTGCCGGAGCATCTCGCGATCATCGACGGCGTCTGCGCCCGCGATCCTGAGGCCGCCAGCGCGGCGATGGGCATCCACGTGGGCAGCGTGATCACGACCCTGCGTTCGTTCGCGGAGGCTCCCGCGCTGTCCTGACCGGCGTTTCGTGCCGATTGTTATCAATCTCGCGAACATTATTGACAACGTCATCTGCGGATGGATACGTTCGGGCCAGCGAGCGGAACAGCATCCGCTCGGAATCCCCCACCATTCACACAACGGAGTGACATGAAAAAGGCAGGCTTCTTCGCCCTCGCGGCGATCACCGCGCTGGTTCTGACCGGATGCACCGACTCTGAGGCACCCGCAGGCGGTGGCGACGGCGACGCCGCTGGCTCGGGTGATCTGACGCCCGTGACCGTCGGCGTCATCCCGATCGCCGATACCGCGGCCATCTACCTCGGCGACGCGCAGGGCTTCTTCGAGGACGAGGGCCTGGACCTCACGATCGAGACCGCGACCGGCGGCGCCGCGATCGTTCCGGCCGTCGTCTCGGGCGACTACGAGTTCGGCTTCAGCAACCAGCTGTCGCTGATGGTCGCAGCCGACCAGGGCCTCGACATCAAGATGGTCTCCTCCGCGGTCGCCACCACTGGTGACACGTCGAAGGACATGGGCGCGGTCGTCACCAAGGCCGACTCGGGCATCTCCTCGCCCGCCGATCTGGCCGGCAAGACCGTCTCGAGCAACAGCGTCGGCAACATCAACGACACGGCCGTGCGCTCGGTCGTCGACGAAGCCGGCGCCGATTCCTCGACCATCGACTTCGTCGAGGTGCCGTTCCCCGACGCCGTCGCGGCCGTCGAGAACGACCAGGTGGATGCCGCATTCGTCGTCGAGCCGTTCGTCACCGCCGCGATCGACGCCGGCCTCGAAGTCGTCACCTACGCGTACGCCGACTTCGACCCGAAGCTCGACATCGCCGCCTACTTCGCGCTCAGCAGCGTCGACGCCGACCTGCTGGCGAAGTTCCAGGCCGCCATGCAGAAGTCGCTCGAGTACGCCGACGCCAACCCGGACGCGGTGCGCGAGATCATCGCGACGTACACGAAGACCTCACCCGAGGTCCTCGCGAAGATCACGCTGCCGAAGTACCCGACCGAGTTCGACCGCGCTTCGAGCGAGAAGCTCGCGGCTGCGGCTCTGGAGTACGGCGTCCTCAAGGCCGAGCCGGACTTCGACAACCTTCTGCCGTGACAGCTCTCCTCAACACGGTGAGCGAGGTGCGGCGGTTGCGCCGCCGCACCTCCTCCTCGCCCCAGGCGGCGCTGCTCGGCGCGGCGGGCGTGGTCGGCTTCCTGGTCCTGTGGGAGCTCGTCTCCCGTCTGGGCCTCGTCGACTCCCGCTTCGTGCCACCGGCCAGCGACGTGCTCGTCCGCTTCGGACAGTACGTCGTCGACCGGGCGTTCTGGCGCGACGTAGGCGACACGATGCTGAGCTGGTCGCTCGGTCTGCTCATCGCGGTGGTCGCCGCGACCGTGCTCGGATTCCTCATCGGATCCAGCCGGTTCCTCGAGCGCCTCACGCACTCGACGATCGAGTTCCTGCGCCCGGTTCCATCGGTGGCGCTGATCCCGCTGGCGGTTCTGCTGTTCGGCGTGAAGATCCAGGCAGGACTCCTGCTGATCGTCTACGCCGCGTTCTGGCAGGTGCTGCTGCAGGTGATCTACGGCGCGAAGGACGTCGACCCCGTCGCTGACGCCACCGCCCGCAGCTACGGACTCAGCCGCTTCCAGCGGATCCGCTACGTCATGTGGCCGACTGCGTTGCCGTATCTGATGACCGGCATCCGGCTCGCCGCCGCCGTCGCACTGATCCTCGCGATCACCGCAGAGCTCATCATCGGCACTCCTGGTCTCGGCAAGCAGATCGCCGAGACGCGCGAGGGCGGAGCGATCACGAGCATGTACGCGCTGATCCTCGCCACCGGCCTCATCGGCGTGGCCATCAACCTCGTCGTGCGATTCTTCGAGCGGCGCACGTTGCGCTGGCACACCTCGGTGCGGATGGAGGTGGCGGGATGAAGTTCCTCAAGGCCGCATTCTTCCTGCTCGCGCTGCCGGTGGTCCTCGTTCTGCTGTGGTGGGTCTCGACGATGGTCAATCCGACGTTCTTCGTGCCGAGCCCCGGCGAACTCGTCGGCACGTTCTTCGACACCTGGTTCGGCGAGCGCTTCACGAACGACCTCCTGCCGAGTCTGGGCCGCCTGTCGCTCGGCATCATCGGCTCCGTCGTCGTCGGCGTCGGTCTGGGTCTGCTGATCGGATCCTTCCGGCCGCTCCGCCAGCTTCTCGAGCCGCTGCTGGAGTTCTTCCGCGCGATCCCGCCGCCCGTGCTGCTGCCGCTGCTCATGATCGTCATGGGCGTGAACTGGCGCATGCAGGTGTTCGTGATCATCTTCGGCTCACTGTGGCCGGTGCTGCTGAACACCGTCGAGGGCGTCCGCGCCACCGATGAGGTGCAGCGCGACACCGCACGCAGCTACGGTCTGGGTCGCATGGCGCGCCTGCGCTACTTGATCCTGCCAGCCGCGGCACCGCAGATCCTCACGGGCGTGCGGCAGTCGTTGTCGATCGCTCTGATCCTGATGGTCATCTCGGAGCTGTTCTACACCTCCTCCGGCCTCGGGTTCACCATCGTCCAGTTCCAGCGCAACTTCGCCATCCCGGAGATGTGGAGCGGCATCCTGCTGCTGGGTCTGATCGGTCTCGCCCTGGCGGTGCTGTTCCGCTACGTCGAGCGCTACATCCTCCGCTGGTACCACGGATTGAGAGAAGTCCAACGTGAGTCCTGAAACCACCACACCCGTCCTCCTCGTCGAGGGCCTTCGCAAGATCTACCCGGCACCGACGCCGCAGGCAGAAGCCGTCGAGGCGATCCGCGATCTGACGTTCAGCATCCCGCAGGGGCAGCTGGTCTGCATCGTCGGACCGTCGGGCGCCGGCAAGACGACGCTGCTGAAGTGCATCGCGGGTCTCCTGCCGGCGACCGCCGGGCGTCTCGAGCTCGAGGGCAAGGCCATCACCGGCCCGCCGAAGACGATGGCCGTCGTCTTCCAGGAGTACGGGCGCAGCCTGTACCCGTGGATGAGCGTGCAGGCGAACGTCGAACTGCCGCTGAAGGCCGCGGGGCTCTCCAAGACCGAGCGCCGTGAGCGATCCACCGACGCCCTTGAGGCCGTCGGGCTCTCGGACGCTGCGGACAAGTACCCGTGGCAGCTGTCCGGTGGAATGCAGCAGCGCGTCGCGATCGCCCGCGCCGTCGCGTACCGTCCGCAGATCCTGCTGATGGACGAGCCTTTCGCCGCGGTCGACGCGCAGACTCGCGCCGATCTCGAGGACCTCGTCCGCAAGATCTGGAAGGAGCTCGGTGTCACGGTGCTGTTCGTCACGCACGACATCGACGAGTCCGTCTACCTCGGGCAGCGCGTGATCGTGCTGTCGAACCGGCCCACCGTCGTACAGGACGACGTCACGATCGACCTGCCGGACGAACGCGACCAGCTGTCCACGCGCTCCGACCCGCGATTCGTGGAACTGCGCCATCACATCTACGGCGAGATCCAGCGGGCCAAGGGCAACCGCGGCGGCGACGAGCAGGCCGCGTCCGCCTGATCCACCGGTTCGGGTCGCGAATCCTGCCGCATCGGCGGCGTCAGAACGGCAGGATTCGCGACCGGAGCGAGCTCGTGGGAGGGTTCGAGAGTGAAACGTGTCCGGATGCTGCGCGGCGCGGCATCCATCATCGCGCTGTGCCTGGTCGCGACCCTCATGCGCCCGGCTGTCACCGCGGTCGGTCCGCTCATCGAGCGGATCACGGACGACACGGGCATCCCGCTGGCGCTCCTCGGATCCTTGTCGACCATCGTCCTCATCACCTGGGCCATCGTCTCGCCGTTCGCGCACGGATTCGGACGGCGGCTAGGCCTCGGCGGAGCCGTACTCGCCGCCATGGGGCTGCTCGCCGTCGGCGTGGTCGTGCGCTCTCTCCCGGGTTCGACCGTGTGGCTCTGGGTCGGCACCGGGCTGATCGGCGTCGCCCTGGCGGTCGGGAACGTGATCCTTCCGGCCGTGATCAAGCGCGACTTCCCGCTGCGTGTGCCGCTCATGATGGGCGTGTACTCGGCGATCCTGGGCGGGGCCGGCGCGGTGGCATCCGGCCTCGCCGTTCCTCTCGCGGGCCTGACCGGCGGCGACGCCGGCGCCGGCTGGCGCGTATCGCTGCTGATCACCGGCGGAGCCCTCGCCCCCGTCGCGCTCGCGGCCTGGTGGGCGACGAGGCGGCGCGAACTGCGAGCGATGCGCGGCGCCCCGACCGGCCGCGCACCGAGAACCGGGATCTGGCGGGACCCCGTGGCGTGGCAGGTCGCCGGGTACATGGGCGTGCAGTCGACGACGTTCTACGTGCTGGTGACGTGGCTGGCTTCCATGTCCCTCGACACCGGACGCAGCGCAGCCCTCGCCGGCGTCGATGTGATGATCTACCAGATCTTCTCGCTGGTCGGCTCCCTGGCCGTGGCGTTCGTCATGCGCGGGCGCGCGGCGCGGCTGACGCCGGCGCTGCTCCCGGTGCTCGGCATCGCCGGAATCACCGGTCTCATGGTCTGGCCGGATGCCGTCGGCATCTGGGTCGTCCCGCTCGGAACCTTCTCCGGCCTCTCTCTCGGGGTCTCGCTCACGCTCATGGCGGATCGGGCGCGCGACCATGGCGCGTCATCCGCCCTGTCGGGCATGTCGCAGTCCATCGGCTACGCGATCGCCGCGGTCGGGCCCGCGCTGTTCGGAGCCGTGCACGCGACTACCGGCAGCTGGACGCTCCCGCTCGTCATCCTGCTCGTCAGCATGAGCGCGCAGGCCGTGTTCGGCGTGTACGCCGGTCGAGACCGGTTCGTGCTCGAGCCGCGTACGTAGAGCGAGATTCGCTTCGCACGACGAAACTCGTGCTGGCACGGCAATTGTCACCGTGCAAGGCGGTTCTCGGGGTGGTGGGCTACTTCTTGACCGTGAACGGCAGCACGAGCCGAGACGGGTGCTCCGAGTCGCGGTAGACCTTATGCGCCACCGCGCGCCCCACCGGCAGGTGGAAGGCGTCGGGCGGAAGCAGCGAGTTGTGCTCGTCGACCAGCGGCTCGTCGTTCGACAGCTCGGCGATCATGCGGTGACCGGGCAGCAGCGTGGCCGCGAACGGGTAGATCCGCAGCACGTACTCCTCGATCACACCTGGCTCGACCGGAATCGCACGCGTGTGCGGATGGATCGGGTCGCCCTCACGGGTGCGCTCCTCGTCCAGTTCGCGGTGCGAGGCCTTCAGATATGCCGAGGTCAGCAGCTGGCGTTTGCCTCCAGGGGCTTCGTCCCAGAACCGCATGATGAGGTTCGTGTCGGGCTGGTCGATCTCGACGAACAGATGCGCTGCACCCGTGCCGATCATCTCGACGGGCTCCTCGAACACCGGTGTCGCCCAGCGCAGCACCTCGACCTTGTCGGTCACCGTGAGCGGTGCCTGGTAGAAGCCGTCGG
Source organism: Microbacterium sp. Bi121 (assembly GCF_918698005.1). Lineage (GTDB taxonomy): Bacteria > Actinomycetota > Actinomycetes > Actinomycetales > Microbacteriaceae > Microbacterium. The sequence goes on along the minus strand of NZ_CAKKLJ010000003.1, from coordinate 159,664 downwards.
GAGCCGCAGCCGTGGCATCCATCGTCTCGGGTTCGGACGACAGGCGACCGCGCGTGCGCAGGTACAGCGGCTTGTACTCGATGGGCTTCGGCGGGAACTGGTCGCCGGTCGCGTACTCGCGCGTGCCCTCGACGAAGACGCTCACCGGCGCTTCGTCCATGACGCCGTTCTCGATGCCCTTGATCCAGTAGTCGTACCAGCGGAACATCTTGTCGTGCTCCTCGACCCACGGCCGGGACTGCATCGGAGGGTACGAACCGATCGTCAGCTTCTTGGGCCCTGCGAGCTGGTTGTACGCCTCGATCGTGCCGTCGAGAGTCCAGCCGCGGCCCTGATCGATCTGGAGCCACACCGGCACCTCGACCTGTGATGCGAGGTTCACGGGGTTGCGCTCTTCGTACCACTCGCCGTCGAGCTCGTTGGTGATGATGTCGAACCACGCCTCGTGGTTGGTCGGATAGTGCAGCGTGTGCACGAGGTTCGGCCACGCCTGCACGTCGGGGTCGGCCAACCGCGCCGCGACGCGGGCTTTGACGTCCTCATCGGACAGCGTCTCCAGCATCCGGCTCTTGACCCGATCGGTGAACGCCCAGCCGCTGTCGCCGCCGCGCCCCTCGCGGGCCGCACGCGGCATGAACCACATGATGCCGCCGTGGTAGGTCGTCTCGTAGAAGTCGTAGTGGCCGCCCGAGATGAACAGCGCCTTCAGGTGCGGCGGACGCTCAGCGGCGGCGAGCAGCTGCATCGACCCGAAGTACGAGATGCCGATCATGCCGACACGGCCGTCGCACCAGGGCTGCTCGGCGACCCACTCGATGAAGTCGTAGGCGTCCTGACCGAGCGAGACGCCGCCGGCGTTGTAATTGCCGATGTGCTCACCCTCTGAGCCGCCGGAGCCGCGCAGGTCGCCGATGACATGGACGTAGCCCTCGTCGATCACGCGGGCGATGTCGCCGGCCTCGATGCAGCCGTCCCACATGGGCGAGGGGCGACGCTGCGGCGGCATGGTCAGCGCGAGCGCCTGCAGCTCCTTGCCGTAGGGGCTCAGCGCCACGAGTGCCGGGCGCGGTTCGTCGGCGGATGCTCCGTACGCGTCGGCGACGAGGGCGACGCCGTCGCGCATCGGGACGCGCAGGTCCTTGTGGACGTCGAAGTCGCGTCCGCCGGCCTTGATCGTCTGGGTGTCAGTCATTACATTGCTCCGAACTGCGTGACGTACGCGTTCATGGTGGTGAAGAAGGGGGCCGGTTCCAGCGTCGGGTCGCCCGTGTAGCCGAGCTGCTCGGCGACGGACTGGAACGGCGAGTACGGGGAATCGGTCGAAACCAGCGCGCCCGCGAGGTACGGCAGGACCGCAGAACGGATGCGAGCCTCGTTGTCGATGCTGCCTTGGATCGCCTCGAGCGCGTCCGCGGCATCCAGCACCTCGGGGAACGGTGAGCCGTCCGCCCGGCGGTACGGGTGCCCGAGGTACAGACGCTCGGGCCTCACCTCATCGCGCAGGAACTCGAGGCTCGCCCGGTACTTGTCGGCATCCTCGTAGCCGGGGAATCCGGATGCTGCGCCGTACGCCTGCACGGCGTCGCCGACGAACACGTCGCGGGACTCCTCGACCACGTAGGCGATGGCGCCGGCGGTGTGGCCAGGGATCGCGTGCGCTGCGACGCGGACGCCGCCGAGGTCGAGCACTTCGCCCCCCTCGAGCGCAAGCGTCGGCTCCATCTCGCCGCTGATCGCCGCGCGCAGCGACGCCTCCTGTTTGGCCTCGCCCTCGGGGTCTTTCAACCAGCGCCCGCGGCCGGAGCGCCACTCGTCGACGTGCGCCTCGCGCGAACGCAGCATCGATGCGTCGTCGCGGTGGATGACGACCTCGGCCTTGCGCCCGGTGAGTTCCCACAGGGCGTGCGCGCCGCCGACGTGGTCGATGTGGCCGTGCGTCAGGAGGATCCAGCGCACGTCCTCGATGCGACGGCCGATCGCCTCGAGCCCGGCGCGCATGCCTTCGGGCGACTCGGTCACGCCGGTGTCGACGATCGCCGGCTCCGGTGCGTCGATGAAGAAGCTGCGCAGGCCGAACCGGCCCCACGGAGCGACGAGCGGGTGGATGTCGACCATCACGCCTCCTTGAGGAACGCGGCGGTCTCGGCGAGGGCCGTGCCGTATTCGGGCAGCCACGAGAAGTGCTGCACGAAGCCGTGCCCCGCCCCCTCGTAACGGTGCACGACCGTGCGCACTCCGGCATCCTGCAAACGCCGGCCGTATAGCTCGCCCTCGTCGCGCATCGGGTCGAACTCGCCCGTGAGGATGAGTGCCGGGGGCAGGCCGGAGAGGTCCTGGCGCTTGATGGGCGAGACGCGCGGATCCTGCGGGTCGGCACCGCTGTCGAAGTAGAACTGGTTGAACGGCGCGATGCCCGCGGTCTCCATGCCGTAGCCCGTGGCGTTCTCGACCATCGACGGGTAGCGCTGCGGATCGAGGTCCAGGTCGACTGACGGGTAGTAGAGCACCTGGTGCGTGACGCGGTCGATGCCGCGGTCGTGCAGGGCGGATGCCACGACGGTGGCGACCGTGCCGCCCGAACTGTCGCCGACCAGCGCGAGGACTCCGCCGTCCCACACAGGGCCGTCCCAGCCTGCGTCCTGCCCGGATGCGAGAATCCACTCGACGACGCCGGTGACGTCGTCGATCGCGGCGGGGAACGGATGCTCCGGCGCCAGGCGGTAGCCCACCGAGAACACGCGCAGACCGGTCGCTATCGCCAGCTGGCGGGCGACGTGATCGTGCGTGTTCAGACTCCCGAGGAAGTACGCACCGCCGTGGATGTACACGATGGCACCGGTCGCGGCATCCGCGTCCGATCCGTCGAAGTACACCCGCACCGGCACGTCGCCTGCCGCCGTCGGAACGACCCGGTCGGCGACGTGCGCGACGGGGTGGCGGTCCTCGAGCGCTGGCACCTGCGACTCCTCGCCGGCGCGCATGGCGGCGGGGTCGAGAGGGCCGGGCTCCTCATGCGGGAAGGATGCCAGGATGCGGGCGATCTCGGGATGCAGGGGCATGTCGTCTCCTCAGGCTCCGGCCGTCGCGGGCTCGGCGTCGTCGCGCTCTGCGTCGCCGTGCTGACCGGGGAATCCGTCATCCAGCGCCTCCGGGTCCCAGCCGCTGCGGGAGACCTTCTGATACCCGTCGGTGATCGGCTTGCGGGCGGACTGGAAGGCGGTGAGCCCCTCCTTGACCGAGGGAGCCGCAGCGAGAGCATCCGCCAGCCCCTTGGCGTCGAGGATGGCCGAGTTCGCACCCTGGCCCTGGTGGTGGAGCATGGCGTGCGCGGCGTCGCCGACGAGCACCACCGAGTCGCTGTGCCAGGTGTCGACGGGGTCGATGTCGTAGGCCGAGCGGCAGTTGATGGTGTCGATGTCGATCGACCGGGTGACCTGCTCGAAGCGGGGGTCGAAGCCCGCAAGCGACGCCACGATGATCTCGCGGGTGACCGCCGGCGACCAGGTCTCGTCGTCCGAGGGCACCGTGATGTCGAACGACACCTGACCGCGGTGACGCAGCGGCAGCAGGTACAGGTGACGGTTGGTCGGCGCGTCGAAGTAGACGCGGAAGTCGTCGTCCTCGTCGAAGACGCCGGGCACGAGCGAGATGTCGAACACGGCGCGGTAGGCGTGCTCGTGCGCGAACACCGGGGCGTTGTCGCTGAACAGCGCGTTGCGCACGCGTGAGCTGATGCCGTCGGCGCCGATCACGAGGTCGGCGGTCACGCTCTCGCCGTTCCCGAAGTTCACGGTGGCGGTGACGCCGTTGTCGACGATGGACTCCATGCGGTGACCGAACTTGACCATGCCCTCGGGGAGCACCGACATCAGCGCATCGATGAAGTCGCGGCGGTGGATGAGGTGGGTCGTGAGGCCGAACTGCTCCTTCTCGGGCCATTCCTCCGCGTGCACGAGCTCGTCCTGCGGGGTGAGGATGCGGATGCCGTTGCTGGCCGTGCTCACCGCGGCGATCGCGTCGAAGGCACCCCATTCGCGGAAGGCGGCCATCGAAGACGGGCGCAGGCCGATGCCGGCGCCGACCTCACCCGACTGGCGGGCCTGTTCGTAGACGGTGACGTTCGCGCCGCGCAGGCTCAGAGCCTTCGCGGTCGAGGCGCCTGCGTATCCGGCGCCGATGATGGCGACGTTCAGTCCGTTGAGATCCATGGTTCACTCGCCTTCGAGGGGGGTGGTCGTAGAGAAGAAGTCGACAACATTGCCGACGAAGAGCTGGTCGATGACAGCATCCGAGACGCCGTCCTGCTTGAGGTCGGGGATCAGCTGCTCGAACAGGTAGTTGATCGTGTGGCCTTTGACGCCCGGCCAGCCCAGCGGGCTGCAGTTGGCGTCGGCGGCGACGAGCACCTTGTCGATCTGCCCTGAACGCAGGTAGCGCATGAGGTGCTGGAAGCGCTCGTCGCGGTGGCGGCCCCAGAACGGCGGGTCTGGGAGCTCGAGGTCGTAGCCGAAGGTGTCGAAGCCGATGCGTCCGCCGGCGCCGACGATGCCCTCTTCATCGACCTTGCCCTGGCTGACGCCGTCGTCGGCGTGGCCGAACAGCACGCGGGTGAGCGGCAGGCCTTCTTCGTCGAACACGTCGATCGCGGACTGCGCGTCGACCGCGAGGTGCGTGATAATCGGCGCGCCGGTGGCGAGCGAAGCGCGGGCCGCAGCGCGGTAGATGCGCAAGTCGAGCGGCAGCATCTTGAATCCGCGACTGACGCCGACCTTGATGATGCCGGCCTTGCCGCCCGAGCGGCCGATGCCGACGGTCAGCTCGTGGATGAATTGCTCGGCGAGGTACTCGACGCTCGCTTCGGCGAAGTGCTTCAGCGCCGTGTCTCCGCCGACGAAGCCGGTGGCGGCGATGATGTTGATGCCGGTCTTCTCGGAGATCGACTGGTAGTAGTCGATGTCGCGGCCGTTGCAGATGCCGGTGGCGTCCACGAACGTCTGCCCGCCGTACTCGGCGAACTTCCGCAGCTTCGGGATCGTCTCCTCGTAGCGCTGCTCCGGCGTCTTCCACCAGCGGGTGTCGAGCTCGCTGCCGGGCATCCCGTAGCCGATGTGCTCGTGGATCGAGGTGAAGCCGAGCTGCTCCACGGCGATGGGTCCGGTGACGGTGTTCACGCGGGTCATGTCAGGCCTCCTTCACGGCGAGCAGGTTTGCAGGGTTGGTGACGAGGATGCCGTGGATGCTGTCTTCGTCGAGGCCGAGGGCCGTCAGCTTCGGAGTGAAGCCGGTGAGCACGGCGTCGTAGGCGACGTCGGTCTCGGGATGACCCTTGGCCACGCCTATAGCCCCGGCCGAGAGCAGGATGCGGGCGCCGTGGCCGGCCGCGGTGAGCTCGGCCACCAGGGCTGCGCGCTCGTCGTCGCTCAGGAGGTCGGCATCGGACTGCCCGACGTGGTCGATCGCGACGTTCGCGCCGCGCTCGGCGACCGCGCGAACGGTGTCTACGGCACCGGTGCGGTCGAGACCGCCGATGATGATGCGGTCGGCGGAAAGCCCTTCGGCGAGCGCGCGTTCGAGGGCGCCGATCGTGTCAGCCGGAGCCGAGAACGACAGCGGAACACCGGACTCCTTGGCGGCGCGCGCAGCCCCCTTCAGCAGGCTGTCATCGGTCGGGGTGGCGCCCGCGGTGGTCTGCGTGGTGACGATGAGGCCGGCGGCGGCGCGGCGCTCGACGCGCGGCAGAACCATGCCCTCGGTCGCCTCGGCGCCGAACAGCTCGGCGAAGCGCTCGGCCGGCCAGGGAGTCGGCGGGTTCGTCTGGGGGGTGAGGAAGTAGCCGCCGAGGTTCTCCTCCGGGCCCATGCCGGTGGATGCCACGATGTGCACACCCGTCGTGCGGGACAGCGCCTCGTACAGCGGCAGGTCGCGGCCGTGGAACATCCCGGTGCGGTCGACGATGGTGCCGCCGCCGGCTGCCTTGAACGCCTCGAGCTTGGCCTTGAGGATCTCGAAGATCTCGGCACGATCGATGTCGATGTCGTACGCGTACTGTGCACCAGGCACCACGGACAGCAGCGCTTCGTGGATTGCGACGACGCCCAGCTCCTCGGCCGCGACCGGGCCGAGGACGGTGTTGACGGTTGTGCTCACAGGATCCCTCTCCATTGAGTCTTCGCCCAGACGCACGACGTCGCGTTCGGGGGATGTGTTGATCCTGCCAGTTTGGTTTACAGCTTGTCAAGCGAACTTGCTCAGTGATCAAAGAGCGCTTTACAAGTCATGCGACGAACGGTTTACTGTCTGTAAAGTGATCCGCCACGGAGGCGGACGACACGAGACTCGAGGACGAGAATCATGACGACAGCACCCACATCTGACATAGACCTGTTCGCCGACGACGTGCTCGTCGATCCGTATCCGACGTACGCGGCCCTGCGCGAGCTCGGCGCCGTCGTGCGTCTGCCCCGTAACGACGTCTACGCCCTCACCCGCTACGGAGCCATCCGCGACGCACTCGCCGACTGGGAGTCGTTCTCCTCAGCCACGATCGGGTTCAACCCAATGGTCAACGAGGCGCTCGCAGGAACCTCGCTGCGCTCCGACCCACCCGAGCACACCACGCTGCGTGCGACCCTGTCCGAGAACCTCACCCCACGCGCCCTGCGCGGCCTGGGCGTGCAGATCGAGGCGAAGGCCGACGCGCTCGTGGCTGAGCTGGCGGCACGCGGAGGCTTCGAGGCGATCGACGACCTCGCCCGCGCTTTCCCGCTCGAGATCGTCGCCGACCTCATCGGCTTCACGGGCGAGGTGAAGGAGAACATGATGCGCTGGGGCCAGGCCGCGATGGAGGTCATCGGTCCGATGAACCAGCGCACGCAGGAGAACTTCCCCATCGCCGGTGAACTGTACGGCTGGTGCAGCACTGTCACCGCCGCCGACCTCGCCGAGGGATCCATCGGGCGCGGCATCTTCGACGCCGAGACCCGCGGCGCGATCCCCGCGGGCAGCGCGGGCCACATCATCCACCAGTACCTCGGCGCAGGTGTCGACACGACGATCGCGTCGATCGGCAACATCGTGGCCCTGTTCGGTCGCCACCCCGAGCAGTTCGAGCTGGTGCGTCAGGATGCATCACTCATCCCCGCGGCGTTCAACGAGGTGCTCCGCTACTGGGCCCCCGTGCACGCGTGGGGACGTCGCGCGACGCGCGACGTCGAGGTCGACGGCGTCGTGATCCCGGAGGGCGCCCAGGTGGCGATCTTGTTCGGCTCCGGAAACCGCGACCCCCGCCACTACGAGACGGCGGACGTCTTCGACGTCACACGCAACCCGGTCGACCACCTGTCGTTCGGCTACGGACCGCACGGATGCGCCGGTCAGGGGCTCGCTCGTCTGGAGGCGCACGCCGTAATCCGGGCACTCGCGACCCACGTCGGCTCATTCGAACTCGGCGACGAGGTCCGCGAGCCGTCGAACATCACACGCAGCATCCACAGCCTGCCCGTTCGCGCGGTCGTGCCGGCATGACCGCGATCCTGAAGGAGGACACCATGCGCATCGAACTCGATCGTCCCCGCTGCGAGGGCCACGGCCTGTGCGAGGAGGCCGCCCCCGACCTCATGCACTTGGACGACGAGGGCGAACTCGTCATCGACGTCGTGGACGTCGACGGAGCCGACATCGCCCGCGCGCAGGCCGCGGTTCGCGTGTGCCCGGTAGCCGCATTGCGACTGGCCGGCGCCGAAACGGAATGAGCAGTACGACACTGCGCAGAGTCGTCGTCGTGGGCGGTGGCATCGCCGGCCTCACCGCCTGCGAAACGCTCCGCGAGCGCGGCTTCGACGGCGAGCTCGTCGTCGTCGGGTCCGAGTCGCACGCCGCTTACAGTCGGCCGGCTCTGTCGAAGGCGCTGCTGAAGCTCGACGGCGATCTCTCGGCGCATGAGCTCGCGCCCGCCACACATGGCGCGCGCGAGGTGCGCGGGGTCTCTGCCATCGGCGTCGATGCCGACCGACGAACGATCACCCTCGACGACGGCACAGAGCTGCCCTTCGACGGACTGGTGATCGCCTCCGGGTCCCGCGCCCGCCGGTTGAGCGATCACCCCGGCGAGCTCACGCTGCGCGGGCTCGACGACGCGCATGCGCTGCGCGATCGCCTCGCCGATCAGCCGGACGTCGTCGTGCTCGGCGGCGGGGTGCTCGGCATGGAGATCGCGTCCGGCGCCGTGACCGCAGGATGCCGGGTGACCCTGATCGCCACCTCGCCGCCCATGTCCCGGCAGCTCGGTGCGCATGTGTCCGGCATCCTCACGGAATCCGCGACAGCGCAGGGCCTGCACATCGTGGTGACGGATACCGCGACCGTCGACGCCGACGGCGATCGAGCGGTCGTGCGCACCGGGGACGGCAGGGTGTTCGGCGCCGACGCGCTCATCAGCGCAGTCGGCGACCTGCCGAACACCGAGTGGCTGTCCTCCTCGGGTCTGCTGCGGGATGGGCACCTCCGCACCGACGACCGCGGGCTCGTCGCGCCAGGGATCGTCGCGGCGGGCGATGTCGCCCGTTGGGGTCGCGACGGCGTGCGCACGCCACTGTGGACGAGTGCGATCGAGCAGGCCAAGGCCGCGGCATCCGCTCTTCTCGACGCCGAAGCGCCCGAGCTGCGCTTCCAGAACTACTTCTGGACCGAGCAGTTCGGCCACAGCCTCAAAGCCGTGGGCCCACTGCCCGTCCAGGGAGCGCCGGAGGTGCTGATCGGCGAACCGGATGCGACGCCGGCACTGCTGCGCTGGCAGGGCCGGCGTCGCATCCGCTCAGTGATCGCGATCGATCACCGCATCCCGATCCCCCGGCTGCGGCGGCTGACGGATCCGGCATCCGACTGACACCGCCCCACATAGAGAACCGGCCCCGGGATGATCTCCCGGGGCCGGTTCTCGTTGCGGGATTACTCCGCGATCAGCTCGGCCTCTGCCTTCTTGCCGCTCGGCAGGAACAGCGTGAGCGCGGCGGACGCAAGTGCCGCGACGGCGGCGACGACGTAGACGATGCTGAAGCCGCCGCCGAGCGAGGCTCCGGCGAGACCCATGATGTCGCCCTGAGCCGCGTTGATCGACGCGACCGCACCCTCGACGGCCTCAGCCGGCGCACCGGCCGCGGCCATCTCGCCGGCGAACTGGCCGACCACGCCCTCCCAGCCCGACAGCCACGCGAGCGGCGGGACGTGCGAGAGGCCCTCCACGGCCTCCGGCGGGATGCCGGTGCCCTGCAGCACGCTGACGATCGGGAGCGCGAACGCCGAGGCGCCCACGCCGAACGCGATCGCGGATCCGACCACGGGGCCGAGCGTGAAGCCGAGGTCGCGCATGAGGCTCGTCGTGGCCGAGGCCATGCCGATCTGGTGTTCGGGGACCGTGTTGATCGCGACGGCCGTGATCGACCCGATCGTGAGCGCGAATCCGATGCCGAGCAGCAGCAGGGGCAGGATGAAGTCCGTCCACGGGGTACCGCCGAAACGAGCCGGTACGCCGACGGTGTACGACGACAGCCAGAAGCCCGAGATCGCCATGAGCAGGAACCCGCTGGTCAGCAGCCAGCGCGGGGCGACCGTGTGGATCAGGCGCCCCACGACCGGCGACAGCGCGAACGCCGGGCCCTGGATGATGATGAACAGCACGCCGATGACCCAGACCGGCTCCTGAGCGAGCGCACCCATCGAGATCGAGGTCGCGAAGCAGATCGCGAGGAATGCGAACATGCCCGTGACGGCGACGATGGCAGCGGTCGAGTACGTGCGGTTGCGGAACAGCTCGAGGTGCAGCAGCGGCGCCGGCGAGCGCAGCTCGATGACGACGAAGGCGACGAGCAGCACGACACCGACGATGTAGGCGGCGATGACCTGCCAGTAGCCGAAGCCGTGGTCGACGGCGGTGACCGTCGCGTAGAGCACGGCGATGAGACCGAGCGCGAACGTGATCTGACCGGGGAGGTCGAGCTTGCGACCGGCCGGAGCCGACGAGTCACGGGTGGAGGCGGAGATCGCGACGAGGATCACGGCGACGGCGGCGATGATCCAGTACGAGACGCGCCATCCGCTGAACTCGTTCGGGGCGCCGGGCTCGGCGCCGGGGATGGTGAGGAACTGCGCGGTGACGCCGGCCATGACCGGCGAGATGACGGCGCCGAGCGAGAGGAACCCGGCCCACGTCGCGATGACGCGGGAGCGCTTGGCCTTGTCGGGTGTGAGCGCCGACACCATCGCGAGTCCGATCGGGAAGAGCAGACCCGCTCCGATGCCGATCACGGCCTGGGCGATGATCATGAACGTGATGTCGGTGGCGAGGGCCGACAGGGCTGCGCCGACGACGACGAACAGGGATCCGGCGATCATCAGCTTCTTGCGGCCGAACAGGTCGCCGAGAAGGCCGAAGGTCAGCTCGAACGCGACGATCCCTATCTCGAAGATGGCGGTGATCCAGGTGAGGCCGGCGCCCGTGGCGTGGAACTCGGCGGCGAAGGCGCCGTTGAGGGCGCCGGGAACCGCGTAGGCGGTCTGGGCCAGCGTCACGGACAGGAAGGCGGCGATGAACGTCGCCCGCACTGACCCGCGCGAGGCGATGATCGTACTGGTCTGCGTTGACATAGGGGGAACTCCTTCGTCCCTGAGTGCATGTGCGGATGCGGTGTGGGCCCGCAGTTCGGGCCCGCGAGCCCTCCGCCAAGATTGGCCCTAACTTTATAGCTTGTCAAGCGAATTTACTGACTGTTATGTGGTTAGTGTTGGCGCATGGCAAATCTTCGCGAGAAGCAGAAGCAGCAGACGAGGCAGTCGCTGCTCGATCAGGCTCTGCGACTGTTCCAGGAGCAGGGCTATGTCGCGACAACGATCGATGACATCGCCTCAGCGGTCGGCACGACGCGCGTGACGTTCTATGCGCACTTCCCGAACAAGACCGAGCTCATGCGTGCGCTGTTCGGCGAACTCAATCGGCACCTCGATCGCCGAGAGGATCCCGAGCACCGTTCAACAGCTGGTTCGCTCGTGGATGCCACGCACGAAGGCAGTTTCGTCGCGATCCGCGCTTGGATCGGCGCTCAAGCCACGCGCTGGCCAGAGATCAAGCCGTACATCACGGTCGTCGAGGAAGCATCTGCGGTCGACCCGGAGATGCGCGAACTGCGCGAAGCATGGTTCGGCGAGGTCATCGACGACATCGCGGCCGGTCTCACCGCTGCCGGTCGCTTCGACGAGGCGACCCGGCGCTACCGCGGCTACCTGGCCATGGAGTTACTGAACAGTGCGAATCTGCGGTGGATCCGGCATCCGTGGTCTCTGGACGAAGGCCCGGAGCTCGACATCCTCGCCGTCGCGTGGACGAGTTTGCTCGGCGAGTGACCGCGTTCGCGGTCGCCGAGTAGTCAGGCGACCGTGCGCAGCTCTTCCTCGATCGCTGAGGCCGTCTGCTGCAGTGCGGGCAGCAGTTCGGCCCGCATGTCGTCGGCAGCGCCGCGCGCGGTGCTGGTCGAGACGTTGAGTGCTGCGGTGACTCCGGTGCGCGTTCGCAGCGGCACCGCGATCGACCGCAGTCCCTCCTCGAGCTCGCCGTCGACCATCGCCCAGCCCTGCTCGCGGACCCGATCCAATTCGGACGCGAGGTCCGATGGGTCGACGCGAGTGCGCGGGGTATACGCCACCAGCGAGTCCACCAACTCCGCGGCATCCGCCTCGGGGAGCGCCGCCAGCAGCACTCGGCCCATGCTCGTGGCTGCAGCGGGCAGACGCGTGCCGATCGTGATCCGCACGCTCATGATGCGGCGGGCGGCGGCGCGTGCGACGTAGACGATCTCGTCGCCGTCGAGCACCGCCACCGACACCGACTCGCCGATCCGATGCGAGAGCGCGTCGAGATGCGGCTGGACGACCTCCGGCAGCGAGAGGGACGAGAGGTAGCCGTAGCCGAGCTCGAGGATGCGCGGGGTCAGCAGGAATCGAGCATCCGACGTCGCCCTGACGTACCCGAGCTGCTCCAGCGTGCGCAGGAAGCGCCGAGCGGCTGCGCGCGGGATGTCGGTGCGCCGAGCAACCTCGGCGAGGGACAGCTCGGCGGGTTCGCCGTCGAACGCGCGGATGACCGCGAGGCCGCGGGCCAGCGACTGGACGAAGTCCGCACTCGCGGCGGGCACGGCATCCGATTCGGTCACTCGAGAACCCTATCCGCTCACCGTTCCAGCACGACGGCGAGGCCCTGGCCGACGCCGATGCAGATCGCGACGACCGCGACTCCCCCGCCGCGGCGCTTGAGCTCGTGCGCGGCGTGGCCGATGATGCGGCCACCGGAGGCGCCGAGCGGGTGCCCGATCGCGAGCGCTCCGCCGTGGATGTTGAGCTTGTCGGGGTCGAGGTCGGGCCAGCCGCGCAGGCACGCGAGCGACTGCGAAGCGAACGCCTCGTTCAGTTCGACGACGTCGACGTCCGCCCAGGTGCGGCCGGCGCGTGCGAGCGCCTTGTTCGCGGCTTCGATCGGCGCGGTCGGGAACTCGTCGGGGTCGACACCGTGTGCACCGCGGCCGGTGATGCGGGCCAGTGGTTCGGCATCCAGCGCGCCCTCGGCGCCGAGCAGCACGGCGGAGGCGCCGTCGTTGATCGAGGAGGAGTTGCCGGCGGTGACGGTCCCGTCCTCGGCGAACAGGGCCTTCAATCCCGCGAGCTTCTCGACAGTCGACCCGTCGCGGATGCCCTCGTCGCGGGCGAGTTCCGCGTCTGCGACCTGGACGATCTCGCCGTCGTAGACGCCGGCGGCCCATGCCCGGGCGGCGAGCTCGTGCGAGCGGACGGCGAACGCATCCTGATCCTCACGGCTGATGCCCCAGGTGGCGGCGGTCTTCTCGGCGGCTTCACCGTTCGAGATCGTCCACCCCTTCGGCAACGCACGGTTGGTCATGCGCCAGCCGATCGCGGTGTTCCACATCGTCTGATTTCCGGTCGCCGGATACGGCTTGGCCGACTTCTCGACCACGAACGGCGCCCGGCTCATCGACTCGACTCCACCGGCGAGGATGATCTCGGCATCCCCCGACTCGATCGCCCGCGATCCCTGGATCACGGCTTCGACGCTCGACGCGCACAGCCGGTTCACCGTCACGCCGGTCACGGACGTCGGGAACCCGGCGAGCAGTGCGCCCATGCGGGCGATGTTGCGGTTGTCCTCGCCCGCCTGATTCGCGTCGCCGAAGATCACGTCGTCGATGCGCGCGGCATCCAGCCCCGTCCGCTCGATGGTCGCGCGCATCACCGTGGCGGCGAGATCATCGGGGCGGATGCCGGCAAGCGCACCGCCCGCACGACCGAACGGGGTGCGAACCGCGTCGTAGATGAAGGTGGTGGTCATTGCAGCTCCAGTCCGGTCAACTCTGAAAGAGACGCGACGGTATTCTCGCCGAACGCCTCGCGCACGCGGAAGCCCTCGGGTGTCACGTCGAAGACGGCGTGGTCGGTGTAGACGCGGCTGACGCAGCCGACACCGGTGAGCGGATACGTGCATTCGGCAACGAGCTTGGACGAGTCGTCCTTGGCGAGCAGATCGGTCATCACGTAGACGTCCTTGGCGCCGATCGCGAGGTCCATGGCGCCGCCGACGGCGGGGATCGCGCCGGGCGCTCCGGTCGACCAGTTCGCGAGATCGCCGTTCTGCGCGACCTGGAACGCTCCGAGCACGCAGACGTCGAGGTGTCCGCCGCGCATCATGGCGAAGGAGTCGGCGTGGTGGAAGTAGGCAGCGCCCGGGACTGCGGTGACCGCCTGCTTACCCGCGTTGATGAGGTCGGGATCGACCTGGCCGTCGACCGGGGCACTGCCCATGCCGAGCAGTCCGTTCTCGGTATGCAGGATGATCTCGAGATCCTCGGGCAGGTAGTTCGCGACCAGGGTCGGTGCGCCGATGCCGAGGTTCACGAACGCACCCTCGGGGATATCTGCCGCGATGCGCGCGGCCAGTTCGTCGCGGGTGATGCGGGTGCTCATCACGCCGCCTCCTCTTCCGCGGCATCCGCAGGCTTGCCCTCGAGATCGACACCGCCGACGAACGAACCGCCCTGCAGCCAGTGCCGCTCGCCGACCGCGACGACGCGGTTCACGAAGATGCCTGGGGTGACGACGGCCTCGGGGTCGAGCGATCCGAGCGGCACGATCTCGTCGACCTGCACGATGGTCGTGGTGGCCGCGGTCGCCATGACGGGGCCGAAGTTGCGGGCGGTCTCGCGATACACGAGGTTGCCCCAGCGGTCGCCCTTCAGTGCACTGATGAGCGCGAAATCAGCGGTGATCGGATATTCGAGCACGTAGCGACGGCCGTCGATGACACGCTCCTCCTTGCCGGTGGCGAGCTCGGTGCCGACGCCGGTCGGCGAGAAGAACGCGCCGATGCCGGCACCGGCGGCGCGGATGCGCTCGGCGAGGTTGCCCTGCGGAACGAGTTCGAGCTCGATCCTGCCGGCGCGGTACAGGTCATCGAAGACCCACGAGTCGCTCTGCCGCGGGAACGAGCACACGATCTTCCGGACCTGGCCCTTGGCAAGCAGAGCCGCGAGACCCGTGTCTCCATTGCCGGCGTTGTTGTTCACGATCGTGAGGTTGCGAGCGCCATGGGCGATCAGCGCGTCGATGAGTTCGACGGGCTGCCCGGCACGACCGAATCCACCGATCATGACGGTCGCGCCGTCGGGGATGTCGGCGACGGCGGATGCCGCATCCACCACGGTCTTGTCGATCACGGCGCCTCCTCGCAATGTTCGCTGTGCGAACACACGTTCGCTATACGACCATCATAACCGAGGCCGGCTTCGACGCGCTACCGCTCACTCAGCCCGTCCCGCTTCGGATCGTCCGCTACGGCGTGAACGCCGCGCTCGGGTCTGCGCCGTTCAGGTGCCAGTCGCCGACGAGGCGCGCCTTGTAGACGCGCGGGTTGTGGGATGCCACGGTCCTGGCGTTGCGCCAGTGCCGATCCAGCGCCCGATCCTCTGCCAACGCGGATGAGCTCAGCGCGTCGAACAGCAGCGTAGACGCCTGCAGCGCGGCATCCGTGACCGTCAGCTGCGCCTCGTACACCGCGATCGTGGCGGCGCGCAGCGCATCGACCACGTCCGGATCGTCGGATGCGGGGTCGACAGCCAGCACGGCCACCACATCGTCCAGGACACGGGCCGCCCAGCGCACGGATGCCTCGGCAGAAGAGGCCAGCGCCGAGACGCGGCCGACGACCTCCTGGATCTGACCGTCTTCACGCGGCGCGGCCGCGAGGCCCTGCGGGTAGTTGCGCAACCGCGAGCGGACCGCGTCGGTCAGGTCGCGCTGCGCTGCACGGCAGATCCCGGCGAGGGTCGCCAGGTGGTTGAGCTGATACACGGCCTCCTGGTAGCGGGCGCGCTGTGCGAACGGATACCAGCGCCCACCGGGCACCACGACCTCATCGAACGTCGTCGTCCCGCTGCCGGTGAGCCGCTGACCGATGCCGTCCCAGTCATCGACAAGCGTCACCCCCGCGGCATCCGCCTCGATGAGCACGAGACTCATGTCGCCGGTATCCGGCCCCGTGGCGAGCACGCTGATCCAGTCGGCGAACAGGCTGCCGGTGCTGTAGAACTTCTGCCCGCTCAGCACCGCGCCCTCCGCCGTGCGGGTGAGCGCGGTGCGCATGTCGAAGAACGACCTGCCGCCGGCCTCCGACCAGGCTCCGCCGAACAGCGCTCCCGTCGCGATCTCCGCCCGCCACTGCTCGTTGCGCCCACGCTCATCATCGAAGAGCATGTCCTCGACGAACGCGAAATGATTGCGCCAGATCTGCGGGAGGTTCGAGTCGGCCGCGCCCAGCTCGATCAGCAGCGCGTGCTCCTGCTCGATCGTCGCACCGAACCCGCCCTCCTCGCGCGGCAGCCGCAGCGCACCGAATCGTGCCTGCTTCAACAGGTCGACTTGTTCGTGCGGGCGCCGCCGGGTCCGGTCGCGTTCGGCGGCACCTTCCGCGATCCGCTCGAACACGGGCCGGAAGGTCGCGAGCAGTTCGGCGGTGGTCGGTGCGGTGAGCGTCGTCGACATGACCTCCCCCTCAGACGCGAGCGGCCTCGACGACCGGCGTCGCGGCACGGTCGCTGGCGAAGGCCCCGCGATACCGTGCCGCCGGATGCCGATCGTTCAAACGCGGCGCGCCGAACAGCTTCTCGCGCAGAGTGCCCGGCGCGTACTCCGTCTGCGCCAGCCCGCGCTCGCGGAGGACGGGGAGCACCTTGTCGGCGAACTCCTCGAACGATCCGGGGAGCACCGCGTTCACCACGTTGATCCCGTCGACCCCGGCGGCCTGCCACTTCTCGAGTTCGTCGGCGATCTGCTCAGGGGTCCCGACGATCAGGTTGTTGCGGGTCATCCGGCCGGCGACGTCCGCAACCGTCGGCTCCCGGTCGGTGATCGTTCGGCGCAGCAGTTCGGTGAAGCCCTTCATGGTGTTCGTGTCGACGTCCTTGAGCTCCGTCTCCGGCGGATACGTGCGCCCCGTCTTGTCGACGATCGCCGCGTGCGCGAGGAAGCCCTCATCGCTCGACCAGCGGCTGTACTCCTCCGCCTTCTGCTTCGCATCGTCCTCGGTGTCGCCGATCACGAAGGTCAGTCCCTGGAAGAACTTGATGTCATCCGGCTCTCGACCGTTCTCGACGGCGAGCGCGCGCGTCTCATCGATCTGCCACTTCGCGACCTCGGGGTTGGGCGCGATGATGAACACCGCCTCTGCGTTCCGCGCGGCGAACCGACGCCCGGACTCGGACGCCCCGGCCTGGAACAGCAACGGGGTGCGCTGCGGGGACGGCGAGGGCAGGTGCGGCCCCTCGACCTGGTACCGCTCGCCCTCGTGGAAGATCTTGTGCACCTTGGTGACATCGGCGTAGAGGCCGCTCTCCTTGTCCTTCAGCACGGCACCTTCGTCCCACGAACCCTCCCAGAGCTTATAGACGACGTCGACGTACTCCTCAGCCCAGCGGTAGCGCTCGGCGTGATCGGTCAACTGCGGGAGCCCGTAGTTGCGCGCCCCGTTGTCCTGCGTGCCGGTGACGATGTTCCACGCGATCCGGCCCCGCGAGATGTGATCGAGCGTCGACACCTGGCGGGCGAAGTTGAAGGGATGGTTCTGCGCGACGTTCGAAGTCAGCGCGAGACCCAGGTGCTCGGTCACCACCGCGAGGGCGCCGAGCAGGACCGTCGGGTCGTTGCTGGGGATCTGCAGGCCGTGCCGCACGTACACCTCGTAGTCGGCATCCGCATCGCCGTAGTGCCCGGAGACGTCGGCGAAGAACATGGCGTCGAACTTCGCCGCTTCAAGCGTCTTCGCGAGGTCGATCCAGAGGCTCACATCCTCGAAGTCGACCTGCCCGGCATCCGGCCGGCGCCAGTGACCGTGCTGGATATGGGAGTTCGTGTTCATCACGAACGCGTTGAATCGGAGGGGACGGTTCTCGCTCATGACTTCGAGGATGCTCGCGTCACGCCGCGCGCACGCGAGTGTGTCGAAGAATCACGCCACGTTACGTTGTGCGTCGACGTCAGGCGGGGATGCCGAAGTTGTGGCGTGTCTTGATCGCCGCAGCGTCGTCGGAGGCCAGGAACGCGAGCACCTCGGCGGCCTGGGCAGGCGACGAGGATGCCGTCGCCACGGCCCCGGCGAAGACCGTGTCGATCGCGCAGTCGTCGGGCATGACGCCGAGGATGCGGATGCCGGGGTGACCCACCAGCTCGCTGAGCTGCTGGAACCCCAGGTCGACGACACCGGCGGCAACCGATTTCGCCACGGGGATGCCCGGCTGCGCCTGCATGAGCCGGTCGCCGACCTCGTCGCTCAATCCCCAGTCGTCGATCATCTGCACGAGCGCGGTGCCACTGGGGCCCGTCGAGTAGCCGATCCGGTTCGCCGAACGAAGCGCGTCACGCAGCGCTGAAGCATCCGCGAACGCGGGTCCGTCCGGTCGAGGCGCGGGCTCTGACGAGTGCGACGGCACGGCCACCGCGGTCTGCGACAGCATGAGCGGTGTCACCGTTGCGGCGTCCACGTGTCCTGCAGAAGCCAGCTTCGCGAGAGCACCGGATGCGAGGAACACGAGGTCGAACGACTCCCCCGCGGCGACGCGCTCCGCAGCAGCCACACCACCGACCGACTCCATGTCCAGCTCGGGCAGCCCGGCTTCGACTGCCGCGGCCGCCAGGTCCGCGAGCACCTGACGCGTCGCCATGGAGGAGATGGCCCTCACGAGATGGCCTTCACGCAGCATCCTCGAAGGTCTCGGCATCCACCTCGGCGGCAGGACCGGGGGCGTAGCGCGGGCCCGACACGGTCGACGTGTCGATCAGCGAGCCGGCGCGCTCGAGCAGCGCGGCATCCACCGTCACGTCGAGAGCCGCGAAGTCCTCGCGCAGATGATCGGCGTTCGTCGTCCCCGGGATCGGCACGACGTGGTCGCCGCGCGACAGCAACCACGCGAGTGCGAGCTGTCCCGGCGTGCATCCGGCCTCCGCGGCGAGCGCACGCCAGGCAGGAAGCAGCGCGGCATTCGCGGGCCAATTGTCCGAAGAGAAGCGCGGCATCGCGCGGCGAATGTCCTTCTCCGCCAACTCGGAGGGGTCGCCGACCGAGTCGCCGAGGAACCCGCGCGCGACCGGCGAGAACGCGACCAGCGCGATCCCATCGGCCGCCGTGGCCTCGAGCATCCCGAGTTCCGGGTTCCGGCTCCACAGCGAGTACTCGTTCTGCACGGCGGCGATCGGCGCGACGGCTTGCGCTTCGCGCAGTCGCGCGACCGAAACCTCTGAGAGTCCGATCGCGCCGATCTTGCCCGCATCCACGAGCGAGGCGAGGGCGCCGACGCTCTCGCCGATCGGCACGTTCTTGTCCCAGCGGTGCAGGTAGTACAGGTCGATGTGGTCGACACCCAACCGCGAAAGCGAAGCATCCACCTGCGCCGTCAACGTCGCAGGGCGACCGTCGATGACCTTCTTGCCGTCGACCTGAGCCATGCCGCCCTTGCTGGCGAGCACGACCTCGTCCCGGCGACCCTTCAGCGCTCGACCGACGAGCTCCTCGTTGCGTCCCCCGCCGTACAGCGTCGCGGTGTCGAGGTGCGTGACGCCGGAGTCGAGGGCCGTGCGCAGCAGCGCCAGCCCGTCTTCGGGCGACGGCGGGATGCCGTACGCGTGGCTCAGGTTCATGCAGCCTAGACCCATGCGGGGGAGCATCATGACGCGAGCTGCTCCTCCAACTGGCCGAGCACGCGGTAGCAGTCGATGACCTGACGAAGAGACGAGTTCGGCTCGCGGCCCTCACGGATCGCAGCCACGAACTCGCGGTCCTGCAGCTCGATGCCGTTCATGCTGACGGCCACGTTCGAGACGTCGATCTGCTCCTCCTTGCCGGTGAACAGGTCGTCGTAGCGGGCGATGTAGGTCGCGGTGTCGCCGATGTACCGGAAGAACGTGCCGAACGGGCCTTCGTTGTTGAACGACAGCGACAGCGTGCAGATCGCGCCGGTCTCGCTCTTGAGCTGGATCGACATGTCCATCGCGATGCCGAGCTCGGGGTGGATCGGACCCTGCAGCGCGTGCGCCTCGACGATCTTGCCGGCCTGATACGCGAACAGGTCGACCGTGTGCGCGGCGTGGTGCCACAGCAGGTGGTCGGTCCAGGAGCGCGCCTCGCCCTTGGCGTTCGTGTTCGTGCGGCGGAAGAAGTACGTCTGCACGTCCATCTGCTGCACCGCGAACTCGCCCGCCTCGATGCGCTCGTGCACGAGCTGGTGCGACGGGTTGAACCGACGCGTGTGACCGACCATGGCGACGAGGCCCGATGCCTCGACGGCTTCGGCCGCCGCAAGGGTGGCTTCGGCATCCGCCAGCGAGTCGGCGAGCGGGATCTCGACCTGGACGTGCTTGCCGGCGGCGAGCACCGCCTGGGTCTGCGAGGCGTGCAGCCCGGTCGGGGTCGCCAGGATGACAGCATCCACGTCGTCGCGGCCGAGAACGGCTTCGAGTCCGACGACCGCGTTCGCGACGCCGTACTGCGCGGCGACAGCATCCGCCTTCTCCTGCGAGGTGGCGGCCACGACCGTCACCTCGGCGTCCTCGATGTTCCGAAGGCCGTCCAGGTGCTTCATGCCGAAGGCGCCATTCGCGCCCACGACGGCGATACGGATCTTGTCGCTCATTCGCTCTCCCTCTCGAGGTTCGATACCAGGATGTCAGGCGTTGGCCACGGCTGCGGTCTCGGCCGGCTCGGGGGCGGGCGCCCCGTCCTGGATCTCGGCCGAGGCCGGGTCCTCGGCGAGATCCGTCCGACCGACCGGGTTGCTGAGGACCAGGTGGCCGACGGCGGTGTTGGATGCCGGCACGTGGTAGAACCGGTGATCCGTCGAGGGGGCCTCGCCGTCGAACTGGTCGTCCATCGCACCGCGGGCGATCAGCCAGTCGACGAGCTCGATGCCCTCGGAACCCGCCTCGTCGACGTACTCCATGTGCGGCCACTCGGTCAGACCCATGGGGTCGGCGATCAGGTGGTCGAGGAACGCGTTGTCCCACTCCTTGTTGATCAGGCCGGCGCGCGGGCCCTGGAGCTGGTGGCTCATGCCGCCGGTGCCCCAGATCTGCACGTTGAGCTCTTCGCCGTCCCACTTGTCGATCGCGCGACGCAGGGCCTTGCCGAGCTCGTAGCACCGGCGACCGGACGGCACGGGGTACTGCACAACGTTGACCGCGAGCGGGATGACGCGCACGGGCCACTGCTCGTCGGGGCCGAGTTCGCCGTAGACGAGCGACAGCGGCACGGTCAGACCGTGGTCGACGACCATCTCGTTGACGAGCGTCAGGTCGAAATCGTCCTGGATGATCGACTGCGCGAGGTGCGCGGCGAACTCCGGGTAGCCCTGCACGTCGGGTACGGGGCGGGGGCCGTAGCCCTCGTCGGCGACCGGGTACTCCGCACCCGTGCCGAGCACGAACGTCGGGATGATGCTCGCATCGAACGCGGTCGCGTGGTCGTTGTAGACGAGGATGACGACGTCAGGGGTGTTCTCCTTGGCCCACTTGCGGGTCCACTGGTACCCGTCGAAGACCTTCTTCCAGTACGGCTCCTCCGTCTTGCCGAGGTCCATCGCGGCACCGATCGCCGGCACGTGCGAAGTGAACAGCGCCGACGTGTACTTCGCCGGGGCATCCGGACGCATCGTCGTCGCCTTCTCGGTCGACGGCGGCGTCCAGCCATCGAGGTCCTTGAGGCGAGCGCCCTTCGGGTTCCGTCCGCCGCCGAGCATCATGTCGCGGTAGGCGGCCTCGCTCATGCCGGTCATGGAGCCGGCCATCTGCTGGAAACTCATGCCGTGCGTGGCACCGATCTTGCTGAGGAAGTAGATGTTGCCACCCTCAGCGATCATGGTGTTCATGTCCATGTCGAGAACGGCCTGACGCTGCACCGGGTTCAGCGGCCACTCGTCGAGGTACGCCGCCTGGTCGGCGAGGAAGCGCTGCCGATTCGCGGGCTTCATCAGCGACATCGCGAACTGATTGAGGTGGTATCCCTTACGCGCCTGCTCGGCGTCGTAGATGGTCGTCCCGGGAACGTTCTTGTACGGCTTGTCGAGTGCCATGATGGTTCTCCTTCAGTCTTCCCCGCGGTTCAACGGGCCCAATACAGACGAGACGGGTTGTCCACGAGCAGCTTCTGCTGCAGTTCGGGCGTCGTCGCGATCTGCGGGATGTAGTCGACCAGCAGTCCGTCGTCGGGCATGTGGTCCTTGAGGTTGGGGTGCGGCCAGTCGGTTCCCCAGAGCACGCGATCGGGGAACTCGTCGACCACACGTCGGGCGAACGGCACGACGTCGGTGTACGCGTGCAGTTCGCCGTCTCTGTTGTCTTCAGGAAGGGCGCGGGGCCCCGTGACGCTCAGGCGCTCGGGGCACGAGACCTTGGTCCACACGTTCTCGTTCTCACGCATGAAGCGCAGGAACAGGGCGAACTCTTCCCCGTCGACATCCTTGGTGACGTCGGGCCGGCCCATATGGTCGACGACGACATCCGTCGGGATGCTGGAGAAGAAGTCGTAGAACTCCGGAAGGTCTTCCGCCTCGAAGTAGATGACCACATGCCATCCGAGAGGGGCGATCTTCGTGACGATCTCGTCGAGCGAGTCGGTCGAGATGCGGTCGACGAGACGCTTGACGAAGTTGAAGCGAACGCCGCGGACGCCGGCCGCGTGCAGTTCCCGCAGCTGTTCGTCGGTCACGTCGCGACGGACCGTGGCGACACCGCGGGCACGGCCCTCGCTGCGGTTCAACGCATCGACGAGGGCACTGTTGTCGGCGCCGTGGCAGGTGGCCTGCACGATGACGTTGCGGTCGAAGCCGAGGTGGTCGCGGAGGGCGAACAACTGCTCGGCGGATGCATCGCACGGGGTGTACTTGCGCTCGGGCGCGTACGGGAACTCGGCTCCGGGCCCGAAGACGTGGCAGTGCGCATCGACCGCACCCTCAGGTAGCGTGAACGTCGGCTTCGAGGGGCCGTCGTACCAGTCCAGCCAGCCCTCGGTCTTCTCGAACGGGCCCGTCGTCTCGCCGTGAACAGTATCGGTCTGCGGCATCCGTCAGTCCTCCACGTATTCCAGGCCGGCGGCGGCGAGCGGCTCGCGCATGCCGTACAGGTCGAGTCCGAGCACGCCCTCGCGGAACTTCTGCCGCTTGGACTCCTCGTTGTCCTCGCGCTTCCGGCTGGCATCCGCCACCGCACCCACGAGCTCGCGCGGCACGACCACGACGCCGTCCACGTCGGCGACGACCACGTCACCCGGGTTGACCAGGGCGTTGGCCGCGACGACCGGGACGTTGACCGAACCGAGCGTGGCCTTCACCGTGCCCTTGGAGTTCACGGCGCGGGAGAAGACGGGGAAGTCCATCTTCTCGAGGTCGGCGACGTCGCGGACGCCGCCATCGATCACGAGACCCTTGCATCCGCGGGCGGTCAGCGAGGTGGCCAGCAGCTCGCCGAAGAAGCCGTCTTCGCTCTCGGTGGTGCAGCCGGCGACGATCACGTCGCCCTCCTGCACCTGCTCGGCGGCGACGTGGAACATCCAGTTGTCACCGGGCTGCAGCAGCACCGTGACGGCAGGGCCGCACAGTTTCGCGCCGTTGTACACCGGGCGGATGTACGGCCGCATGAGGCCGACGCGCCCCATGGCCTCGTGGATCGTGGCGACGCCGAACTGCGACAGGCGCGCGACGTCATCGGGGTCGGGGCGTTGGATGCTGGTGCGGACGATGCCGAGGTTGTTCAGTCGCATGTTCTTCTCTTTCAGAGCCCGCGTGCCTTCAGGGCACGGTCGAGGCGGGGGTAGACGTCCCGGGCGTTGCCCTCGAAGACCGCCTGACGCTGCGAGCCGCTGAGGTTGGTGGTCGCGTCGACGTAGCGCTTGGTGTCGTCGAAGTAGTGGCCGGTGCGGGGGTCGATGTCGCGGACGGCGCCGATCATCTCGCTGGCGAACAGGATGTTCTTGGTCGGGATGACGTCGGTCAGCAGGTCGATGCCGGGCTGGTGGTAGACGCAGGTGTCGAAGTAGACGTTGTTCAGGAGGTGCTCTTCGAGCTCGGGCTTGCCGAGGGCCATCGCGAGCCCGCGGAACCGGCCCCAGTGGTACGGCACCGCGCCGCCGCCATGCGGGATGACGAGCTTCAGATCGGGGAAGTCGCGGAACAGGTCGCCCTTGAGCAGCTGCATGAACGCGGTGGTGTCGGCACCGAGGTAGTGGTCACCGGTGGTGTGGAAGACGTCGGGGCGGCAGGTGGTGCTCACGTGCACCATCGCGGGGAGCTCGTACTCGACGAGCTTCTCGTAGATCGGGTACCACGAGCGGTCCGTGAGTGCGGGTGCCGACCATTTTCCGCCGGAGGGGTCGGGGTTGAGGTTCACCGTGACGACGCCGAGCTCCTCGACCGCGCGAGTGAGCTCGGCCACGGTGGTCGCCGGGTCGACACCGGGGGACTGCGGCAGCATCGCACCGGGGAGGAAGCGGTCGGGGAAGAGCCCCGCGACCCGGGCGACGAGGTCGTTGCAGATGCGCGCCCAGGTCTCGCTGACGGCGAAGTCGCCGATGTGGTGGGCCATGAACGAGGCGCGGGGGCTGAAGACGGTGAGGTCGCTGCCGCGCTCGTTCATGAGCCGCAGTTGATTGGCCTCGATCGTCTCGCGGATGTCGTCGTCGCTGATCTTGAGGTCGGCGGGGTCGGGGGCTTCCCCCTTGCCGTCGGCGAAGGCGATCTGCAAGTCACGCCAGGCGCCCAGCTGTGCGGGGGCGGTCGTGTAGTGGCCGTGGATGTCGATGATCAACGCGTGTCGTCCTTGTCACTCGGATGCCGTTGCATCGACTCTAGGTCGGCATCCGGATGCCGTCCAATAGATGTTTTTCCCCTGCGGAATAGATAGCCTCTATGCATGGCGCTTGCGGATCTGAACCAGTTGCGGACGTTCGTCGTGCTGTACGAACTGCGCAGCGTGACGGCCGCCGCCGAACGCCTGCACGTGACGCAGCCCACGGTCAGTTACACGCTCCGCCGACTGCGCGAGAAGTTCGGCGACGAGCTGTTCCGCCGCGAGGGGCACGACATGGTGCCGACGGCGAAGGCGACCGCGCTGTTCGCTCCGCTGCACGAGGCGCTCGCGCAGATCGACCAGACCGTCAGCGATCCCGACGCGTTCGAGCCGTCCGGATTCAGCGGCGAGCTGGCGCTCGGACTCACCTCGATCGGCGAGCAGACGTTCCTGCCGCCGATCATGGAGGCGCTGGCCCGCGAGGCCGCCAGCCCGCACCTGCAGGTCGCGAGACTGGACTCGGACCAGGTCGAGGACGGGTTGATCCGCGGCTCGATCGACCTGGCCATGACGGTGTCGATGATCGGCAGTCCGCGGCTGTGGCGCACGCACGTGCGGGCCGTCGAGTACGTGGCCCTGTCGTCGGGGCGGCACCCGCTGCCCGAGACGTCGCCCGACATGTTCGAGGGGCGCCGGTTCGTGCGCGTGAGCGCGCGCGGCGGGCATGTCTTCCCGCTGCAGGTGCTCACCGAGCACGGGCTCATGGGCCAGGTCGCCCTCACCGTCGAGGAGTACTCGACCGTGCCGGCCGTTCTCGAGGCGACGGATCTCGTCGTGCTCGTGCCCCGGCACATCGCCGAGGTGTTCAGCGGCTGGTTCGGCGGGCTGCGCTTCGCGGACCTGCCGTGGCCGGCGCAGTCGACCCCCGTGTCGCTGTACACGCGTCGCGAGGCGAGCCTGGGGCCGGCGCAGCGCTGGTTCCGAAGCGTGGTGCTGGATGCCGTCGCCGCCGGGGAGTACCGGCGGGGACGCTCGGGCTAATCGCCGACGGTCGGCACCCCGAACTTCTTCCGAGCCTCGCCGACCACGAGTCGCAGTTCGCGCACGAAGGTCTCACCGAGCTCGTCGGAGTAGCGGGCGATCGGCATCGCGATGCTGAGCGCGCAGTACTCGCCGTCGAGGGCGCCGATCGCCATCGAGTACGCGGCGATCCCCGGCTCGCTCTCCTCGAAGTTCGTCGCGTAGCCGCGATCGCGGACCTGATCCCAGTTCTCCCGCAGCCGGTCGAGATCGACCGCCCAGCCGCGTCCGCCGGAGAGCGCGAGCGAGTACCGAGCCTCGACCTCCTCCCAGGGGAGCTCCGCCAGCAGGGACTTGCCCTCGGAGGTGATGTGGGCCGGCAGCCGCACGCCCACGCGCAACCCGAAGCGCAGGGTGTGCTCCGATTCGATTGCGTCCGGGTGGTGCACCTCGGTTCCGACCAGCGTCGCGAGGTGGATGGTCTCCCCCACCCGCTCGTAGAGGCTCTCCACGAAGGGGCGAAGACGCTGCCGCGCGGATTCCGCCTGCCGCGGGACGCGGAACATGGCCGCGCCCGGCACGTATCGCCGCCGCTCGTCCTGGCGCGCGTACCCGCTGCTGACGAGCGTGGCCAGCAGCCGCTGCGCGGTCGACTGGTGCACGCCGAGAGCGAGGGCGGCGTCCTTGACGCTGAGCGGACCGTCTTCCGCGATCAGGTCGAGCAGAGTCAGCGCTCGAGAGACGGATTCGACATGGCCGATCGATGGAGTATTGCGCACCACGCAATTCTACAGAATCCGATTGCTAATCGCGCAAGCATCTGCGTAGTGTGACTGTCACCGATTTCGGACGTCGTTCGAGGAAGCACAGACGTTCACTGATGTCACCCGACTCTTGACGTTCCTCGACCGCGCCCTCGGCACCCCATGAACGCCCAGGAGATTGGAACATCACCATGCGCACTTCCACGAAGAAGGTCGTCCTCGCAGCAGCCCTCGCGGGCCTGCTGCTGCCCCTGGGTGCGTGCAGCGCCCAGAGCAGCGCCGACGACGGAACCTCGCCGATCAAGGTCGGAGTCATCGGAGACTTCAGCGCCGGCAGCGCCGACATGGGCGTCGCCATGCGCCAGGGCGTCGAGATGGCGGCCGACGAGTTCAACGCCGACGGAGGCGTCGACGGCCGCGAGGTCGAGCTCGTGTTCTACGACGACGAGGGCGATGCCCAGAAGGCGACCACGGGCGCACAGCATCTGGCCGATCGCGAGAAGGTCACCGCGGTGCTCGGCAACCCGAACACCGGCACGGCCATCGCCACGGTCAAGGTCACCCAGGCGCGCGGCGTCCCCCAGATCGTCCCGATCGCCCAGTCCCCGGAGGTGATGGAGGGCGACACCGAGTACACCTTCCGGACCTCGGCCACCAACCCGATGGACATCGCCGTACTAGTCGAATACGCCAAGTCGCAGGGCTGGGAGAAGATCGGGCTGCTGCACGACACCTCCGCCTACGGGCTCTCCGGCGTCGACCTCATCGAATCCCAGGTCGCCGAGAGCGGACTCGACCTCGTCGCGACCGAGCGGTACGAGGTGGGCGCCGTCGACCTCACCCCTCAGGCACTCAAGCTGAAGAACGCGGGCGCGGATGCCGTGGTCATGTGGAGCCTCGGCGCGGACGGCGCCCGATTCGCGCTCAACACCGACGGCATGGGATGGGACGTCCCGCTGCTGGGCGGACGCGGTCTGCTGTTCAACATCTTCGGCGAGCTCGCCGGCGCCGCCGGCGAGGGGACCTACGCCACCGGCGGGTTCGACATCACCAAGCCCGAGGGCGCGGCGTTCGCAGAGATGATGCAGGACACCTTCTCCACGACCGACTCCATCGACTTCGCCGTGCTCGGGTACGACGCCGCGAGCGTCCTGTTCGACGCGATGACACGGGTCGGTGCCGACGGCGCCACCGACCGGGACAAGGTGCGCGACGCCATCGAGGAGACCACCGACTTCCCGACCGTCCACGGTCAGGAGGGCGCGTCGATCTCGTTCGGGCCGGACGATCACGAGGGTGCCAGCGAGAGCGCTGTCGTCGTGGTGACGTACGGACCCGACGGCTGGTCGACGAACTGATCCGGATCGCACTGTGGAGACATTCATCCAGCTGACCCTGGTCGGCCTCACGACCGGCACGATCTACGGGATCGTGGCGCTCGGATTCTCGATCATCTACGCGTCGTCCTCGATCCTGAACTTCGCTCAGGGGGACTTCGTCATGGTGGGAGGGATGACGGGCGCCCTCATCTACGGCACGACGCAGAACTACCTGCTCGCAGCCCTCGGCGCCCTCGTCGCGGGCGTCGCGATCGCCGGCGTCGTGTACTTCGCGGCGGTCAAGCCGCTCCTGGCGCGACGCGCCAGCGCGATCGTCATCGTCATGGCGACGCTCGCGCTGGCGATCGTGATCGAAGCCGTCGCCCAGCACCTGTTCGGCCCGTCGATCCGGCACCTGCCGCCGATCGTCTCCGGCGGCTCCGTGCAGATCCTCGGCGCAGCCGTCGGCATCCAGAACCTCATGGTGCTCGCCATCACGATTCCGCTGGTCGTCGTGCTGTGGCTGTACCTGTACCGGACCCGCTCCGGGCTCGATGTACGGGCCGTCGGCGTCGATCGCGGAGCCGCTGAGCTTCTCGGCGTGCGCACGCGCCGCATCACGATGGGCGGATTCCTCGTCAGCGGCCTCCTCGGAGCGCTCGCGGGGTTCCTGCTCACACCGATCCTCGGGGCGACGCCGACCATGGGACTCAGCTACTCGGTGACCGGCTTCATCGCCGCGGTGGTCGGCGGCATCGCCAACCCGTTCGCCGCCCTGGCCGGAGGCGTGGTCGTCGGCCTGCTCGAGGTCTACGTGTCGGGGTACATCAGCTCCTCGTTCACCGAGGTGGCCGTGTTCCTGATGCTGCCGATCGCCCTGCTCCTGAGACCTGATGGCTTCTTCGTCCCGAAGGTGGCGCGCAAACGATGAACTCGAAGAATCTCACCCAGCCGCGGATGATCCAGAACTGGATCATCGCCGCGATCCTGATCGCGCTCGCGGTCGTCCCGCTGTTCGCCGACTCGTTCACGGTGCGGATGGCGACGCTCGCCGGGATCGGCAGCATCCTCGCCCTCTCGCTGAACCTGCTCTACGGGTTCGCCGGTCAGATCTCGTTCGGACACGGCGGCTTCTACGCGCTGGGCGCGTACGGCGCCGCCCTGGTCGCGCAGAACCTCGTGTCGGATCTCGCCGTCGCCATCCCCATCGCCGTGATCGCGACGATCATCATCGCCTCGCTCATCGGCGCGCCGGTGCTGCGTCTGCGCGATCACTTCCTCGGGCTCGCGACGCTCGCCGTCGGTCTCGTGATCTACACCGTCCTTAATCAGTGGACAGACCTCACCGGGGGCCCGAGCGGCATGAGCATCCCGACGACAGCGCTGTTCGGGATCGAACTGGACAGCACGATCTACCACCTGCTGGTCATCGTGATCCTCGCCGTCGTCGTGATCGGCATCACGACGCTGGTGAATTCCAAGGTGGGCTGGGCGCTCCGCGCGCTCAAGGCGGATGAGGCCGCGGCCGCATCCGTCGGCATCAACGTCGCGAAGTACAAGATCATCGCGTTCGGGATCTCTGCGGGGATCGCCGCCCTCGGCGGCACGCTGTACGCGTTCCTCGACAACTACATCGCACCGGAGACCTTCGGCATCCACGCGTCGATCATGATCCTCACGATGGTGGTCGTCGGCGGGCTGGGATCGAACCTCGGCGCCGTGATCGGCGGGGCGTTCTTCATCTCGCTGCCGATGCTGTTCATCGAGGTGCAGGAGTACCAGCACGTGATCTACGGAGCGGTCCTCCTCCTGTTCATCCTGTTCCTGCCCGGCGGCATCGCCGGCATCCGACTGCGGAGGTCCTAGCGACATGAGCGAACACGTACTCGCCCTGGAGGGCGTATCGAAGCAGTTCGGCGGACTCAAGGCGCTCTCGGACGTGTCGCTGCGCATTCCGGCGCGCTCCCGGTACGGGCTGATCGGGCCGAACGGGGCCGGCAAGTCCACACTGATCAACGCGATCACCGGCATCTCGCCGCCCAGCAGCGGGAGGGTCGTGCTCGACGGCTCCGAGATCCAGGGACGCCGAGCGCATCACATCGCCCGGCTCGGCATCGGGCGGACGTTCCAGACCTCGGCGGTCCTCGCCGGGATGACGGTTCTGGAGAACGTCGCCGTCGGAGCGTTCAAGAAGCTGACGGCGTCCGACGCGGAGAGCGTGTTCGCCCTCCCCCGGGCGCGCAGGCAGCAGCGCAGTGCGAGCGAGGCGGCCGAAGCCCTGCTCGACGAGGTCGGGCTCGCGGATCTCGCGCACCGGCCAGTGGAAGAGCTCCCCTACGGGAAGCTGCGTCTCGTCGAGATCGCGCGGGCACTGGCATCCGATCCGCTGCTCATCTGCCTCGATGAGCCGGCCGCCGGCCTGAACCCCTCCGAGGTGGAGCAGGTCGGGCAGACGCTGCGCGGCCTCGAGAAGCGGGGCGTGGCACTCCTGCTCGTCGAGCACAACATGAAGCTGGTCTTCTCCGTCGTGGACGAGCTGACCGTCCTCCATCACGGGTCGGTCATCGCCCAGGGCGACCCGGCCACCGTTCGCGAGCACCCCGAGGTGCTCGAGGCCTACCTAGGGAGCCGACGTGGAGAGTGAATCGAAGGCGGCACGCGTCGCCGACCTGCTGAGCGTGCAGGATCTCGTCGCCGGATACGGGCGCAACCGCGTCCTGCACGAGGTCAGCCTGTCGGTCGCTCCGGGAGAGGTCGTCGCGCTGATCGGCGCGAACGGCGCCGGCAAGACCACGCTGATGTCGACGATCCTCGGCCGGATCGCCCCGATGTCCGGAACAGTGTCCTTCCAGGGCGCGAGTCTCGGGCGCCGCTCGGTTCAGGAGCGCGTGCGGGCGGGTCTTGCCCTCGTCCCCGAAGGGCGGGAGCCGCTGGGACCGCTGTCCGTCGAGGACAACCTGCTCGTGGCGAGGGCGCGCACCGGCGATGCGAAGCGCAGAGCCGAGGTGCAGGAGCAGCTCGACCAGGTGTACGAGCTGTTCCCCCGGCTGAAGGATCGTCACAAGCAGCAGGCAGGGTCCATGAGCGGCGGGGAGCAGCAGATGCTCGCGATCGGCCGCGCGCTGATGAGCAAGCCCGACCTGCTCATGCTGGACGAGCCGTCGCTGGGCCTGGCACCCACGATCGTCGACACGGTGTTCGAGGCACTCGGCCGCCTGGGCGCATCGGGGCTGTCGATGCTGCTCGTCGAGCAGGATGCCTTCCTCGCGCTGGACTTCGCCGACCGGGGCTACGTGCTCGACACCGGCTCGGTCACACTCGAGGGACCCGCGAAGACGCTCGCCGCCGACCCGACGGTCAAGGCCTCGTATCTCGGAATGGGCTGAGCCACCCCATGAGCCGGCTCGGCCTGTGGCCCGGGCTCGCCCTGTCCGTCGGCGCGGGGGCGCTGGTCGCCCTCCAGTCCCGGTACAACGGCGAGCTCGGGTCCGAGCTCGGCAGCTCCTATGTCGCAGCGCTGATCTCGTGCTGCGTCGGCATCGGCGTGCTGCTGGTGCTGACGCTCTCCTCACGCAGAGCGACGGCCGGCCTGGGCGCAGCGGTGACTATGCTCCGTCGACGGGGCGTGCCGCTGTGGGCGCTGAGCGGCGGGTTCGCCGGCGCGTTCCTGGTGCTCGCCCAGAGCGCGGCGGTGCGGTCGCTCGGAGCCTCGCTGTTCGCGGTGGGCAGCGTGGCCGGGCAGACCCTCACCGGGCTCGTGCTCGACCGGTTCGGGCTCGGTACGGGCACACGAGTGCCCATCCGGCCGCTGCGCGCGCTCGGCGCCGCGCTGGCGGTCGTCGCCGTGCTCGTCGCAGGACTCGGAGTGCACGCCGTCGCCTCGGTGTCGTGGCTCGTGATCCTTCCGCTGCTGGCGGGAGCCGGGACCGGGTGGCAGGCAGCGGTCAACGGCCGGCTCCGCCAGGCGACCGGCAGCACCCTGATCGCGACCCTGCTGAACTTCAGCGTCGGGCTGGCCGCCCTCATCCTCACGGCCGTGGTCGCTGTGCTCCTCACCGGGATGCCGACGACCTGGCCCGCCAACCCCCTGGCCTACCTCGGCGGAGCAGCCGGTGTCGCGTACGTGCTCCTGGTCACGTTCGTCGTCCGCGCGACCGGAGTGCTTCTGCTCGGGCTGTCGACCGTCGCCGGTCAGCTGCTCGCATCGGTCGTGCTCGACGCGTTCCTGCCGCTCGGGCCCCGCCCCGACGCGTCCGTGCTGATCGGCATCCTGTTGAGTCTGGCCGCGGTGGTCGTCGCCGCGACACCGGGTCACGGCGTCACTGCCGCATCGCGCCCACGGCTGCCGCGACCTCGATGAGATCCTGCGACCATTTCTCGCCGCGCTCGCGCGTGTAGCGCGCGACGGGGAGGGCGATGCTCAGGGCCACCCGCTGACCGCCGAACTCGCCGAGCGAGATCGACAGCGCGGCCACACCGGGTTCGCTCTCTTCGAAGTTCCACGCGATCCGGGACTCTCGGATGTCGTCGAGCTGATCGTGGAGCGACTCCAGATCGACGTCCACGTGCTGCCCCCGCGCTCCCGCGAGCACGGTCTTGTACCGGGCATCCACCTCTTCATCGCTCAGGTCCGCGAGCAGCGCCTTGCCGCTGGAGGTGACATGCGCGGGAAGCCAGACGCCGACGCGCAGCCCGAAGCGGAGCACGTGCGTGCGCGCCTCGATGCCGTCGAGGTGCAGCACCCTGGTACCGACGAGGCCGGCGAGATGAACGGTCTCGCCCGTGCGGTAACGCAGTTCCTCGAGCGCCGGACGCAGCCGATCGGTGAGCTGAGGGACCCTCGTCGCCAGCCCGGGGTTCTGCATCGCGGGCCCGACGAGGTAGCGCCGGTCCTTGGCCTGGACGGCGAACCCGTCGTGCACGAGGGTCGCCAGGAGCCGCTGCGCCGTCGAGGCGTTGACGTCGAGGGCGGACGCGGCCTCGGTCACCCCCAGCGAGCCCTCCTCGACGAGGATCTTGAGCAGGACGAGAGCTCGGTGGACCGACTCCACTCGCGATGCATCTTTGCGTGTCACGCAAATCATAGTAACCAGGATTGCTTCCAGCGCAACATACCTCTACCATCGCTTCATCCGGAAAAACTCCGGACCCCAACGAACAATGAAGTCTCCTGCGAGGTATCGATGTCGATGAACCCGGGCACCCAGCGCGGCGCGATCGTCGTGGGTGCGTCCAGCGGAATGGGCGCTGCCGTCGTGCGGCGCCTCGTAGCAGACGGCATCCGCGTCGCCGCCCTTGATCTCGCATCAGCGACCTGGCCCGACGACCTCGGCGCGACGTTCACCGGCGCGATCGACGTCACCGACGCCACCGGCGTCGCCGATGCGATCACCGGAGCCGCGACCGCGCTCGGCGGCGTCGACATCGTCGTGAACTGCGCCGGCATCCTCGGCCCGGTGGCGGCGACCGTCGACACAGAGCAGGAGACGTTCTCGCGCATCGTGAACCTCAACCTCGGCGGCGCGTTCGCCGTCACGAAGGCCGCGCTCGCCCACCTGCTGCCCCAGGGATCCGGGCGGATCATCCATATCGCCTCGATCGCCGGCAAGGAGGGCAACCCGCAGATGGCGGCGTATTCGGCGTCGAAGGCCGGCGTCATCGGCATGGTCAAGTCGGTCGGGCGCGAGTACGCGGCCAGTGGCGTGACCGTCAACGCGATCGCCCCGGCATCCATCGACACCCCGCTCATCCAAGCCATGTCGCCTGAGCGGCGCGACGTGCAGAAGTCCCTGATCCCCATGGGCCGCTTCGGCACCGCCGAGGAGATCGCCGGCCTCGTCGCCTACATCGCCTCCCCCGAATCCTCGTTCACCACCGGCTTCGTCTTCGACGCGTCCGGCGGACGAGCCACCTACTAGGAGCACCATGGACAGCATCACTCGCAGCGCGATCGTCACCGGAGGCGCCGGCGGCATCGGCCGGGTCGTCTCCGAGCGGCTCGCGGCCGCCGGTCATCGGGTCGTCATCGCGGACGCGTCGGCAGGAGCCGCCGAGCAGGTCGCGGCATCCCTGCCGACGCCGAACGGCGACCACCGCATCGCCGCCGGCGACCTCACGAACCCCGAGACGAACCGGGCGGCCGTCGACGCGGCGCGCGAGCTCGGCATTCTCAGCGTCGTCGTCAACGGCGTCGGCATCTCGCCGAAGGACGAGGGGCACAAGCGCCCGTTCTTCGACATCTCACCCGACGAGTGGGATCTCGTCATGGGCGTGAACGTCAAGGCGCCGCTGCTGATGGTGCAGGAGGCGTTCCGCCACATGCCGAGCGACGGAACCGGGTCGATCGTCAACATCCTCTCGATCGTCTCGAAGCTCGGCACCGGCGGACTGCCCGGCGCCCCGTTCCCCCCGTACCTCCCCTCGTCGGCGGCCTACGCCGCGTCGAAGGGCGCCCTGCAGAATCTCACCGCGACGCTCTCGCGCGAGCTGTCCGGCTTCGGCATCCGCGTCAACGGCGTCGCCCCGGGGTTCGTGCAGACCCAGATGACCGGCGGCGTGCCGTCGGCCGAGACGGAGCAGATGATCGGGCAGGTCCCGATGGCGCGCTTCGCCCAGCCCAGCGAGATCGCCGATGCGATCGAGTTCCTCATCAGCGACAAGGCGTCCTACATCACCGGCGCCAGCCTCGACGTCAACGGCGGCATGATCACCTGCTGATCCGCCGCTCCCCCGAACCCCCGACAGAACAGGACATCACGATGTCGACGAAGACAGCACTCCTCTCCGAGACCGCGAGCACACGCGCTCCGGGCAACCAGAGCAAGCGCTCGTCGCTGGCCGGATTCATCGGCTCGGCGCTCGAGTACTACGACATGTACATCTACGCCTCGGCGTCGGCGCTCGTGTTCGCGCGCGTCTTCTTCCCGGATGCCGGCGCCACGGGACTGCTCTACTCCCTGGGCCTCTACGGCGTGGCGTACATCGCCCGCCCGCTCGGCGGGTTCCTCGCCGGCCACCTCGGCGACCGCTTCGGCCGGCGGAACATCATGATCCTGACGCTGCTCGTCATGGGCATCGCCACGTTCCTGATCGGATGCCTGCCCTCGTACGACTCCGTCGGCATCCTCGCCCCGACCATGCTTATCATCCTGCGTCTCTGCCAGGGGCTGTCGGTGGGCGGTGAGCTGTCGGGCGCGTCGTCGCTGACGCTGGAGCATGCCCCCGCGAATCGTCGGGCGCTGTATACCTCGTGGGCGATCAACGGCATCTGGGTCGGCTACATCCTCGCCACGCTCGCCTTCATCGGCGTCGCCGCCCTCCCCGAGGAGCAGCTCGTCGCGTGGGGCTGGCGAGTGCCGTTCTGGCTGAGCGCCGTCATCCTCATCGTCGGCCTCGTCATCCGCCGCACCGTGCGCGACACCGAGGCGTTCACGACCGAGAAGGAGCTCGGCACCACGGCCAAGGTTCCACTCGGCGACGTGCTGCGCAACCAGCCGTTCGACGTCATCCGCGTGATCTTCGCCGCATTCCTCGTCGTCATCAGCACCACGGTGCCCGTGTACGGCCTCACCTACGCGACCAACGTCGTCGGCATCGACGCGAGCACCATGCTCTGGGTCGTCATCGTCGGATACGTCGTCGCCCTCGTGACGCAGCCGCTGATGGCATCGCTCAGCGACAAGATCGGCCGCAAGCCCGTGCTGATCGGCGGCAACCTGTTCGGCGCCGCCGCCGTGTGGCTGTTCTTCTGGGCGGTCGCCGAGGCCAACATCCCGATGATCTTCGCGGGCGTTCTGCTGTGCGTCTCGATCGGTTTCGCGGCGACGAACTCCGTCTATCCCTCCTACTTCAGCGAGCTGTTCAGCACGCGCTACCGTGTGACCGGAATGGCCGTCGGCCTGCAGCTCGGGCTCGTGCTGACTGGTTTCTCCCCTGTCATCATCCAGGCGATCTCCGCCGCGAACGGCAACGCCTGGTGGCCCGCCGCCGTCTTCACCTCGGTCGCTTGCGTGATCTCCGCGATCGCGATCGCCTCGGGGCGTGAGACCTACAAGACGCCGCTCGACCGGCTGGGGGTGACCCGATGACCGCCCTGACGACCGACCTGCTCGTGCTCGGCAGCGGGATCGCCGGGCAGACCGCGGCCACCGCCGCCGCCGAGGCGGGAATCGACGTGATCCTCGCCGAGAAGACGGCGTCCCTCGGCGGCTCGACGGTCATGAGCGGCGGATGGTTCGCGTTCAGCGACACCGAGGAGCAGCGCGAGGCGGGCGAGAACGACTCGCGCGAACTGTTCCTGAAGGACATGCAGGAGGTCGGCGAGTTCCGCAACGACCCGACGCTCCTGAACGCGTATCTCGATCGCCAGGAGGCCGCGTACCGCTGGCTCAAGGATCACGGCGTCCGCTTCCGCGAGATCGAGATCAGCTCGGGGCAGTCGGCCAGGCGCAGCCACAACTCGGCGATCGTCGATGTGATGGCGGGCCTGCACGAGCAGTTCGAGACAGCAGGCGGGACGACGCTGCGCGAGCACCGTGCGATCCGCCTGCTCACCGACGAGACCGGACACGTCACCGGCGCACGCCTTGCGGGCCCCACCGGTGAGGTCGACGTGACAGCTCGGCAGGGCGTCGTGCTCGCCACCGGCGGCTTCAGCCGCGGCGAGGAGCTGCTGGGCATCTTCGCGCCCGAGCAGCTGGCCGCGCTCCCGTTCGGCGGCAGGGGCAACACCGGCGACGGACTGCGGCTGGCGTGGAAGCTCGGCGCGGACATGGCCGACATGTCGTTCGTGAGCGGCACGTACGGCTCGCACCCCGAGACCGGCGACGTGCACGAGCTGCTCACCGCGTACTACATGGGCGCGATCATCGTGAACCGCGCCGGTGAGCGGTTCACCGACGAGTCGCAGTCGTACAAGACGCTCGGCACCGCCGTGCTCCGCGAGGAGGAGGGTCTGGGGGTCCAGATCTTCGACGCATCCGTTCGTGCGCTCTCGCACCCCGGCATCCCTCTGAAGGACATGGATGCCATCGAAGCGCTCGGCCACCTGCACCACGCGGACACGCTCGAGGAGCTTGCGGCCATCGTCGGCGTCGACGCCGGACGCCTGGTCGCGACCGTCGAGCGGTACAACCGCGCGATCGACGCGGGCGAGGCCGACGAGCTGGGACGCACGAGCCTGTGCAACGGCGTCGGCGAGCTCCGCCCCATCGTCGAGGCCCCGTTCTACGCGTACCCGGCCAAGTCGCTCATGACGACGACGTACTGCGGCGTGAAGGTCACCCCGGATGCCGAGGTGGTCGACGTCGAGGGCGAGATCATCCCCGGCCTCTACGCGATCGGCGAGGTGGTCGGCGGGTTCCACGGCGCCGCGTACATGACGGGGACGTCGCTCGGCAAGGGCGCGGTCTTCGGCCTGCACGTGGCCCGCCAGGCGGCGGCGCGTGCTGAGGAGGTGCCGGCATGAACGCCTTCGATGTGATCGTGATCGGGTCGGGCATCGGCGGCTCGTCCGCCGCTGCGGCCGCGGCACGCGCCGGAGCGCGCGTGGCCCTGCTGGAGAAGTCGGCCTCGTTCGGCGGATCGGCGGCCCTGTCGGCCGGGATGCTGTGGACAGCCCCAGACGTGGAGTCCTACCGCCGTCGCATCCCGAACGGCGAGATCGCCCTCGGCGAGCGGGTCGTGGCGGACTTCGCGGATGCGATCGCCGAGGTCCGCGCCACGGGCGCGCGCGTGGCGGACGAGCCGACGCGCGACATCATGACGTTCGGCATCGGGTACTCGACCGACATCCATGCGATCCTCGCCGCGTGCCGGGATGCCGTCACCGCGGCCGGCGGCGTCATCGTGTCGGAGGCGCCGGTGCGCGAACTCCTCGTCGATGCGGGCCGCGTCGTCGGCGCCGTCGCACAGACGCCGAACGGACCGGTCGAGTACCGGGCGCCGAGCGTCGTGCTCGCCACCGGCGGTTTCGGCCGGGACCCCGAGCTCCTCACCCGGTACGTCGGCCCGCAGTCCGACAATCTGCTCATGCGCTCGCACGTCGGCAACGTCGGCGACGGACTGCGCATGGCCTGTGCGGCGGGCGCCGGCGGCAGCAGGTCGATGGCCTCGTACTACGGGCATCTCGTGCCGTGGCCGCTCGAGGAGTTCGAGCCGGAGCACTACCTGCCGTACTCGCAGTACTACTCCGGTTCGACCGTGTTCGTGAACATGCGCGGAGAGCGGTTCGTCGACGAGACGCTCGGCGACGAGATCATCAATCAGGTCGTGGTCGGGCAGCCCGACAGCCGCGGGGTGCTGATCTTCGACGAGCACGTGCATCTGACCGAGGCGCGCTCCGAGCCGTTCCCCGGCCTCGGCGCCACCGACCGCTTCGAGACGGCCAAGGCCGCCGGCGGTCTGTGGGCGAGCGCCGACACCATCGACGGGCTCGTCGCGCAGGTGGCGGAGTGGGGTGTGGATGCCGCGACGCTGAGCGCCACGCTGGCTGCGTACCGCGGCGCGGCGGAGGCCGGTGGCGGCTGGGCGTCGGGCGCCCCTGTGGCCGCCGATGCCCGCGCACCGCAGACGGCGCCGTTCCACGCGCTCATGGTGCAGCCGTCGATCACGTTCACGTTCGGCGGCGTGCCGATCTCGACACGGGGCGAAGCGCTCGATCCGGACGGTGCACCGATCCCCGGCCTGTACGCGGCGGGGGCCGACATCGGCGGTCTGTCGAACGTCGGCTATGCCGGCGGACTGGCGCCGGCCTACATCACCGGCCGGTGGGCCGGACGTTCAGCAGCCCGCGCGGCCCTGAATGAGACATCTCAGGAGAGGACACACGCATGAGCATCACGACGGATGTTCTGGTCATCGGCGGCGGCGGGTCGGGCCTGGCCGCGTCGATCTCGGCCGCGACGAGCGGCGCGAAGGCGATCGTGCTGGAGAAGTGCCCCCGCCCGGGCGGCAGCACCGGCATGTCGGTGGGCAGCTTCACCGCCGCGAACACCGCGTACCAGTACCGCGCCGGTGTCAACGACTCGATCGAGCTGTTCATCGAGGACATGAAGGTCGCCAACGGCGCCGACGAGGCGCGCGAGAACGCAGCGCTGCGTCGGGTTCTCGCCGAGAACGCCGGATCGACGCTGGAGTGGCTGTCGAGCATCGGCGTGCAGTTCCTCGGACCCACCCCTGAGCCGCCGTACGAGAAGCCGCGCATGCACAACGTGCTGCCGAACTCCGGCGCGTACGTGACGGCACTGCTGCGCGAGGCGCGCAAGCGCGGCGTCCGGGTCATCACGGATGCCCGTGTCGACCGTCTGCTGCGCAACGCGGCGGGCGAGGTGATCGGGGCGAGGGCGAACGGCAAGGAGTACTTCGGCCGACGAGCCGTGGTGCTCGCGACGGGCGACTACTCCGCAGCCGCGGACCTCAAGGCGGCATACGTCGGCGAGGATGCCGCTCGGGTCCCCGCCGTGAACAAGACGAACACCGGTGACGGGTTCCGACTCGGCAGCGACGTCGGCGGTGTGATGCTGCAGATGGACCGGCTGTACGAGGGGCTGCGGTTCCCGCCTGGACGCTTCCCCGATCCGATCAAGCTGCTGCCGTCGCATCCCGTCGTCTCGCGCATGGTGCGTCTGGTCGCCGAGCGGCTTCCTGCGCGGCTCCTGGCCGTGCTGCTGCGCGGCGCGCTGACGAGCTGGGTCGGGCCGAACAACACCATGTACGGCGCGGGGGCGATCCTCGTCAATGAGCAGGGCCGCCGTGTCGCGAACGAGGACTCCGACAAGCTGCTCGCCCGGGGCGTCGCCGCGGACAGCAACAAGGGGTACATGGTCTTCGACGAGGCGCTGGCGAAGCGGTTCTCGGCGTGGCCGAATCCCGTGTCGACCTTCCCCGGCGTCGCGTACGCGTACGTCGGCGACTACGCACGCTACCGGCCCGACATGTTCCACAAGGCCGACACGCTCGAGGAGCTCGCCGAGAAGGCCGGGATCGATGCTTCGGGGCTTCGGGGCACAGTGCAGTCGTTCCGTGAGCACGCGGCGAGGGGCGAGGACCCCGAGTTCGGCCGCACCGCTTTCGGGGCGGGCATCGGCGACGGTCCGTACTACGCGCTCGGACCCATGCAGTCGTACATCACGCTCGCCGACGGAGGTCTCGCCGTCGACACGGAGTTGCGGGTGACGACGCCCGAGGGATCCGTGATCCCGGGCCTGTACGCGGCCGGGTCCACCGGTCAGGGCGGTCTGCAGCTGCTCAATCACGGTCTGCACATCGGCTGGGCGATGGTCTCGGGACGCATCGCCGGTCGCCACGCGGCTCAGGCCGAAGCGCGTGCGGATCTCGTCGCGGTCGGCCCGCAGGACTCGGTGCTCGAGACGCCGGTCGAGGAGCTCAGCGTCATCCGGTAGCGCTCCCCACCCACCCGAGAATTCCTCTGCACGTCGAGAATCGCGCTGGCAGCAGCCGTCTCGCCGCGCAGGGGATTTCTCGTGTCAGGGGGTGGCGTCAGGACGACTTCTTGCGGTTCCAGCTCGCCTTGCCCGGGGCGAACGGGCTGCGGATGTGGATCGACCACGTCGAGTGCGGGTGGATGCGCAGCAGCGCCGTCTCGTAGAACTGCACCGCTTCGGGTGAGAGCCCGGGCAGCACGGCATCCTTGTCGACCGTGTCCTCCTCGCGCGGGCGCAGGGCCTTCCAGACCAGCTGCACCTCGGGGGCCCCGGTCGGGATGCCGTCGAGGTCGATGACCGCACGATCCCAGGGCAGCGTCAGCCGCGGGTCGCGCTTGTACACCCACGCGCGCGGGGCACCGTCCTCGGCATTGACCTGCAGTACCCATGCATTCTTCTCGTCATCGCGGATGAGCACGGGCTGGAGGTCGGCATCCGTCGGGGCCTCGGCGAACGGGATGAACTCGTCCTCGTCGCCCGAGGGCGCCCAGGCACTGTACCCGGTGGGCAGGCCTGCGACGAGGGCCGCGAGGTCGCTTGCGACGACACTGACGTCGATGTTCGCGCGCTCCCGGATCGGATGGCCGAGCCAGCGATCCAGCGCCGCGCCACCCGACAGCCACCAGCGCACGGATGCCGTCGACAGAAGCTCGGCCACCGCCTGCGGGTCACGTGGCTCCCATGGCGTGTCGGCGGCAGAAGCGGGCATAGAACGAGGCTACCGCGCGCGCGGA
The DNA here is from genome assembly GCF_918698005.1 of Microbacterium sp. Bi121. Taxonomy (GTDB): domain Bacteria; phylum Actinomycetota; class Actinomycetes; order Actinomycetales; family Microbacteriaceae; genus Microbacterium. Next base: position 119,009 of record NZ_CAKKLJ010000003.1, on the reverse strand, counting down.
TCCGAGCTGCCCGGCCGCTCGAGCATCGCCCACAGCCCCCGGAACAGCGCCGCCGACTCGGCAGACCCCAGATGACCGGTGAGCTCTCGCTGCACTTCGACGACCCGCGGGGCCAGTCGCGCGTGCTCCGCCGCGCCGTGCGCGGTGAGCGTCACGACGTTCCGTCGCGCATCGGATGCCGCGCGCTGTCGCGCGATGAGACCGGACTTCTCCATGCGACGCACGAGATCGGCGATCGTGGACCGGTCGAGGTCGACCTCGTCGCCGAGCTCGCGCTGGCTGGCCTCGCCGAGGCGCTCGAGCACGGCGAGGATGCTGTACTGCGTGCTCGTGATGTCGGGATCGGCCACCCGGGCCCAGGTCGCCAGGTGCAGTTGCTGCGCGCGGCGGATGAGGTTGCCGACGTGGCGTTGCGGCTCCGGGAGATCTGCCATGGTCATCACGGCATCCATCCTCTCAAGTCGACAGCGTCGAACCGGCGATGCCGTATCAGTTTCGTCGGTTCTGAGTGCGGTGAAACCGACCGAACTGATACAGCATGGCGCGTCCGCACCGTGCGCGCCTCAGGTGACCGGCAGAAGGAAGCCGGCGAAGAAGTCGCGCAGCTCCTCGCGTGCTGACAGCGGCAGCACCTGAGCGACGTACTGATCAGGGCGCACGACGACGACGGCGCCCTCCGGTGCGACGCCCCGCGCGTGGAAGATGTCATCGGCATCCGCCGCCCACACCTTCTCCCAGTCCTGCAACCCGAGCGGACCGGACTTCGGCAACAGGATCTCCGGCAGCGAGGTCACGTCGACGTCGTGCCGCGACCCGCGGAACACCGCGTGCGCCTCGATCACACTGTCGATGTCGGCATCCGGTGCGGTGAACGCGCGAACCGGAGAGTCCGAGCTGTCGGCGAGCCATGTTGCGAACTCCCGCAGCCCAGCGCCCGACGCGTCTCCGAACGCGTAGATGCGCCAGCGTCCGTCGGCGCGGTGCGAGTGACCAAGCTCCATCCGGCGGGCGTCCGCCACTCGCCACACCGGCGCCGAGTGGAACCGCGTCCCGATCTCGAATCCGCTCGCGAGCTGCTGGTGCTCGGCGGTCCCGGTCAACGTCGATGGCGTGTAGGTGGTCGCGATCCCGGCGGTGTAACGGCCCTGGCGGGCGAACTCCGCCTGCATGTCGGCCGGCGAGACGCCGCCGCGCTCTGGATGCTCGGGGTCGAGCGCCGGCTGCGCGATGAATGCCGACCAGTGCTTGTCGAATGCGATGAGGTCGGCGGCGATCGCCTGGCGCTCCTCGGAGTACGTGCGCAGAAGCGCGGCATCCGAGCGTCCCTGCAGCACCGCGGCGAGCTTCCAGCCGAGGTTGAACGCATCCTGCATCGAGACGTTCATGCCCTGACCGGCCTTGGCGCTGTGGGTGTGGCACGCGTCTCCGGTGAGGAAGAGATGCGGGACGGCATCCGCCGGTGACTCCGCCGTCAGGTCGTCGAAGCGGCCGGCCACGCGCTGGCCGACCTCGTAGACGCTCGACCAGGCGACCTGCTGCACGTCGATCGAATACGGATGCAGGATGGCGTTCGCGACGTCGGTGAGCTGCTCAGCCGTGGTGCTGCGGATGGTGCTGTCGCCGGCTGACACGGCGCCGAGGTCGACATAGACGCGCACCATGTTCCCGCCCTCGCGCGGGATCATCAGCAGGCTCCCCTTGCCGTCGGACTGGATGACGTTCTTGGTGCGCCAATCCGGGAAGTCGGTGGTCGCGAGCACGTCGATGACGCCCCACGCGTGGTTGGCGGCGTCGCCTTCGAGACGGATGCCGAGAGCACGGCGCACGTTGCTCCGAGCGCCGTCGCAGCCGATGACGTACTTCGCGCGGACGGTGAACTCGGAGCCGTCCGTGCGCCGCAGGGTGGCGATGACGGGATGCTCGGAGTCGGCATCCATCTCATAGCCGACGAACTCGATGCCGTAGTCGGCGTCGAGCTTGCTGGCGGACTTCGCGGCGTGCTCGAGCAGGAACTGCTGCATGCGCGCCTGGTTCACGATCACGTGCGGGAATTCACTGAGTCCGGCAGGAGTGTCCTCCACCCAGCCCGTGCGGGCGATCCTCGAGCGATCGTGGTCGGATGGCCCCCAGAACCGCACCTCGTTGACCCAGTACGCCTCACGGACCAGCGCATCGGCGAGGCCGAACGCCTGGAACATCTCCACCGTGCGGCACGCGACGCCGTCGGCCTGGCCGACTTCAAGCGGACCTTCGCGGCGCTCGATGATGCGGGTGGTGATGTCGGGGAAGGCTGCGAGCTGGGCGGCGAGCACCGTGCCAGCGGGGCCGGTGCCGACGATGAGCACGTCGAGGGCGTCCGGAAGATCCGCTGAGCGATCGGCGACCTGGGGGGCCGCGATCTTGATGTCGGGATCGCCGGGGCGGTAGCCGTCTCGGTAGAACTGCATGGGATCTCCTTCGATCGCCCGGGATAGTTGGGGTGCCAACGATTGTACACACCTTCTTCCGATCCGAGTACACCGAGACGCCGGACGGATGCCGCGTGCCAAGCTGGTCCCCATGGCGAACTCCTCGTCCGGCGACTCGATGACCGATCGGATCGTGCGCGTGCTCGACACGTTCACGAACGACCGGACCATGCAGACCGCCTCCGAGATCGCGGGTCGCACCGGGCTGCCGCCGTCCAGCGCGCACCGCATCGTCGGGGACCTCATCAGGGCCGGCCTGCTGGAGCGCGACGAGGAGAATCGCGTACGGCTCGGCATGCGCCTGTGGGAGCTCGCGCTGCGTGGATCGAGCGCACTGCGACTGCGGCAGGCGGCGCTGCCGCACATGGAGGGCGTGCAGGCGATCATCCGCGAACACACGCAGCTCGCCGTCCTCGAACATGAGGAGGCCCTGTTCCTCGAACGCCTCTCGCACCCGGATGCCGGGGCCAACATCACCCGGATCGCGGGACGCCTGCCGCTGCACGCGTCCTCGTCCGGCTTGGTTCTGCTGGCGTTCGCCGATCCCGCCGTGCGCGAGCGCGTGCTCGCCGCTCCCCTGCGAGCCGTCTCGCGAGACACAGTGACGGATGCCTCGGCGCTCCGGTCGCTCCTCGCGTCGATCAGGCGGCGGGGCTTCGTCATCGCTCCCGGATCGATCGAAGCCGTCTCCACCGGCATCGCCCTACCAGTGCGCGATCACGGTGAGGTCATCGCCGCACTTTCGGTCATCCTGCCGCGGGATGCCGCGACCGAACCGGCTGTCGCTGCACTCCTGGATGCGGCAAGGGGTATCGAAGGCGCCCTGCGCGCGATGCGTTGAACCCGGGGCCCGCTCCCATTCAATGAGAAGGATGCCGAGTCCCCGAGTCCGTCGTTGCAGACTTGTGCGCAGCATCCCCGTCGAAGGAGACACCGTGAGCACCAGCATCCGCACCGAGCCTGTCAGAACCCAGGTCGCGATCGTCGGGGCCGGCCCGGCCGGCCTGATCCTGTCCCATCTGCTCGCCGAGGCCGGCATCGAGTCGGTCGTCATCGACCAGCGCTCGCGCGAGGAGATCGAGTCGACGATCCGCGCCGGCATCCTCGAGCAGGGCACGGTCGACCTGCTGACGGCGATCGACCCGAACACCCGCGTGCACACGGTCGGCGACCGGCACGACGGCATCGAGCTGCGCTTCCAGGGCGCGGGGCACCGCATCGACTTCCGCGAGCTCGTCGGCCGCAGCGTGTGGCTCTACCCGCAGCACGAGGTCCTGAAGGACATGCTCGCCCTGCGTCTGGGTGCGGGGCAGGACCTGCGCTTCGGCGTCACGGCATCCCGCGTCGAGGGCGTGGACAGCCAGCTCCCGCGCGTGGTCGCCACGACTGCCGACGGTGAAGAGCTCATCATCGACGCCGACTTCGTGGTCGGCGCCGACGGGTCGCGCTCCGTCGTGCGCCCGGCGATCACCGGCGACTCGCGCAGCGGCTACTTCCGCGAGTATCCGTTCGCCTGGTTCGGCATCCTCTGCGAGGCCCCGGCGAGCGCGGAAGAGCTCATCTACAGCAACTCCGAGAACGGCTTCGCGCTGATCAGCCAGCGCAGCCCCGAGGTGCAGCGGATGTACTTCCAATGCGACCCGGATGCCGATCCGAATGCGATGAGCGAGGCGGAGATCTGGGAGACGCTGCAGTCCCGCGTGCCCGGCACGACGTTGAAGGAGGGCCAGATCTTCCAGCGCGACGTGCTGAGGTTCCGCAGCTTCGTCGCGAGCGAGCTGCGCCACGGCCGTGCTGCGCTCGTCGGCGACGCCGCGCACACCGTTCCGCCCACCGGCGCGAAGGGCATGAACCTCGCGGTGGCCGATGTCGTGCTGCTCGCCCGCGCACTCGGCGCACTGTTCGACGAGCGCGACGAGCGCCTGATCGACTCCTACGCCGAACAGGCGCTGAAGCGCATCTGGAAGGCGCAACACTTCTCGTGGTGGATGACGAGCATGCTGCACCTGCTCCCAGAGCACAACGAGTTCGACCGCCGGCGCCAGCTCGGCGAGCTGCGGTCGGTCACCGACTCCGAGGCGGGCCGCACCTACCTCGCCGAGGCCTACACGGGCTGGCCGCTCGATTGAGGTTCAGCTATCCGGCGGGGTCCTGTCGACGGTGGGATAGACCGCGCCAGCTGGCCCGCCTCAGACGGAGCGCCACTCGTCGCTCATGAGGTGGGCACCGGCCTGCGGTCCCATCTGGAGCATCCCGCCGTCGATTGCGATCGAGGTTCCGGAGATGTACGCCGCTCTCGGGGAGGCGAGGAACGCGATCAGTGCTGCGACCTCGCGAGCGTCTCCCGGACGCCCCATCGGGATGCCGGCACGGTGAGTGCCGTGCGGATCCTGATCGGTCTGCCCGGTCATCGGCGTCGCGATCTCGCCCGGCGCAACGCTCACCGCCGAGATCCCGCTTCCGCCGAGTTCGAGAGCGATGTTCTTCATCAGACCGCTCAGACCGTGCTTCGCCGCGTCGTACGCGCTCGATCCGACCATCGGCTGATGCGCGTGCACACTGGTCACGGCGATGATCCGCCCGCCGCGCCCCGCGCGCACCATCTGACGCGCGGCACGCTGAATGCAGACGAACGCACCGGTCAGGTCCACATCGAGCACGTGCTTCCACTCGTCGAGACCCACGTCGAGGAAGGGCGTCTTCAGGCCGGTGCCGGCGTTGTGCACGAAGACGTCGAGTCCGCCGAGTTCTTCGGTGAGACGGTCGATGACGTCTCCGCATGCCGGGATGTCCGCGACATCGAGCGGGGCGATCAGCGCGCGCACCCCGTGCTCGCGCACCTCTGAGGCGGTCGCCTCTGCTCCTGCCTCATCCGTGCGCCATGTGATGCCGACATCGAAGCCGTCGGCGGCGAGCGCCACGGCCGCGGCTCGGCCGATGCCCGAGTCCGCGCCCGTGACGATCGCGAGACCCCCGCGTTCGGTGAGGGTCATGGCTCAGCCGCGAGCGGCGGGCTTCCGGTTCTCGGCACTGACCATCCACGCGAACTGCTCGAGCTTCTCGATGATCGCGTGCAGGATGTCGGCGCTGGTGGGATCTTCCTCGTCGACGGCATCGTGCACGCCGCGCATGGTGCCGACGGTCGCCTCGAGCCGCACCGTGATCAGATCCACGGTCTCCGTCGTGTCGATTTCTCCCTGCGGATACTCGGGCAGTGTCGTGGTGGATGCCACGGTGTCGCTGCGTCCGTCCGGGACGTGGTGCAACGCGCGCATCCGCTCGGCGACCGTGTCGCTGAATTCGCGCGCCGCCTCGATGATCTCGTCGAGCTGCCGGTGCGTGTCGCGGAAGTTGCGCCCCACGACGTTCCAGTGCGCCTGCTTGCCCTGCATCGACAACTCGAGCAGGTCGACGAGTACCGCCTGAAGGTCCTCGCCGAGCTTCTTCGACGCCACGAAGCCCTTCTCAGCGTTCTGCCGTCGTGTGCTCTTCTCCCCCGTGCCTCCGCGGGCCGTACGCGTGTTCTTGGTCGTTGCCATGATGACCTCCTGGCCGCGACGGTACCGGCGCCGATCCGTCGGATGCAGGGGCTTGACTATCGCGAACACGCGTGCGAGCCCGGAATCTCCATGCGGTCGCCAGCAGCACGAGCACCGCCAGCACGATCGCGGTGGATGCCACGACCGGAGCCGCAGGCTCCCCGGCCCAACGACCGACGGCGATCCACACGAGTCCCCATGAGGTCGCGATGGCGGGTGCCCACCGACCGCCGCGCCAGGCGGTGAACAGGGCGATGAGTCCGGCGACGATCAGCGTGATCGTCCCTGGGACGCCTGGAGCCTGCGCCCAGGACTCGATGCCGACATCCGCCAGCCACGCGGCGAGATTCGCCGCCGCTGCCACGGTCACCCAGCCCAGATACAGCCCGATGACGCCGTCGATGAGCACGATCTCGGCCACCGTGCGACGCCCGTCCCGTCTACATGCCCGCACGAACGTCATCAGCAGCACCCCGAGAAGGACCACGATGATCACGAACGACTCCGCGATGCGCCAGGCCAGCACGCACACGATCCAGACGGCGTTCAGAAGAGCGGATGCCGCGATGCCGTAGCCGACCGCGCGGTGGCGCGGCTTCGCAGCCTGCGCGGGTACCAACTGCCAGATCGCGTACGCGACGAGGCCCAGGTAGATGACCGACCAGACCGAGAAGGCGAACCCGGCGGGTGCCAGCACCGTGGCGTCCGCCGCGAAGGCGCCGCCTGCGGCATCCGCGATGCTCGCCCCGCCGAACAGTCCTGAGCCCGCCAGCGCAGCCACGATGGACCCGGCGATCGTCAGCGCGACGACGATCCGACGAACGCGATCAGACTTCTCTGTCTGGGACATGCCCCCAGAGTAGAGGCGAGTGCCTCGGGCTCAGCCGGCGGCGGGCGGCGTGGCGCAGACGTTGAGGTCGGAGATGACCGCGTGGTACTTGTCGGCGGTGAACGGGAGCCCGAACTCGGGTGCCGTCTGACCCTCTGCCGCTGGCGCCTTGGAGGCGATGGCAGCGAGTTCCCAGGCGAGGTACGCAGCCACACTGCCCCCCGAGGCCGAGTTGTTCAGGACGACCGCGACGGTGAACCCGGTCTCCGGATCGGCGTAGGCGGCCGAGGCGTAGCCGGGCGTCCACCCGTGTTGACCGATCAGCGGACCGACCATGTACGCGCCGCCGGTGACCTGGTACCACGAGTCGGCCTTGGCCGAGACCGGCAGGGGCTTCGCGAACTGGCTCGGCTCAGCGCCCTCACGCAGTCCCTCGCGTGCGGCGGCCTGGATGAAGCGGCCGAGATCGCCGATCGTCGACACGGCGCCGGAATTGGTGAAGCCGGTGCTCGACGACACCTTCGTGATGTCCACAGGGGCGGTGCAGTCGTAGCCACCGCCTTCGACCGCGTTGAGATAGTTACCGCTCAGTGGGTCGTCACCCGGCGTCGCGGGGGCCGGAGCCGGCAACGACGTGTGCTCCAGTTGAAGCGGGTGCGCGACGTACTTGGCGATGAGCTCGGATGCCGTCATGCCGGAGGCGCGCTCGAGCGCCTGCCCCAGAAGCAGGTATCCGGCGTCGGAATCGCGGTAGGTCGTGTGCGGCTCGGTGAGGCCGGCGCCGAGGCCGTAGGCCGCGAGCTCCAGAGGCGCCCACACGCGCTCAGGGGTGTTCTGCCACATCCCGCGGACGGCTGCCTCGGATGATCCGATGCCGCTCGTGCCGTTGCACAGATCGAGCAGGGTGACGTCCGTGAGGTCGGCGACACCCGAGACGTACTCGGGCACGGCGGCGTCGAGTTCGACGGTGCCCTCGTCGGCGAGCGCGTACAGCACCTCGCACGTCATGATGCGCGTCGTGTTCGCGATCCGGAAGGACATGTCCTTCGTCACCGGCGTCGTGTTCTCGACGGACTGCGTTCCCAGACCAGTGACCCAGGTTCCGCTCCACGGCACCCACACGCCGACGATGGCGCCGGTCGCGCCGACCTTTTGCATCGCGTTCTCGACGGCGGCCTGCAACTGAGCAGACGTGTCGTCGGGCAGCGGCTGATCCACCTGAGCCGGAGGAGTGTAGGAGAAAGTCTCCTCCGACGTGCATCCGGTCAGAACGAGCGCGAGCGCGACGGCGCCGGCGGCGACGGCGCGCATACGGCGCGACGGGCGAAGGTGCATGAAGAGTCTCCCCGATGATCTATCCACCGAGTCTAAGGTGCGGTGCCGAGAAGTCCGGCGCGCTGCGCCCCGCTTGCGGGAGACATACAGTAATGACCATGCCCCACATCTTCGACGCCGACGTGGTCGCGGCCATCCTCCGCCACATGAACGGCGACCACACCGATGACAACCTCCTCATCGCGCGTGCGTTCGCAACGGCATCCGATCTGCCGATCACGGATGCCGTCATGACCGATCTCGACGGGGACGGCGGCGTGTGGCAGATCACCCGCGCCGGGATCCCCGAGGAATTGCGCGTGCCGTGGCCAGGCGGATCGATCGACGAGCGCCCAGCAGTGCGCCGCGAAGTCGTCGCGCTGTACGACGCGGCTTGCGAGAAGCTCGGCATCGAACCCCGCCCACACGCCTGATCGTGGACCATCCCTGAGCGTGACCGCGCTCAGGCGCTTGAACCGAGCCCGGAAATCCGCGGTTCCGGTTAAGGTTAGGTTGCCCTTACACTGGTGCCATGGCTGAACTCATCTCCTTCTCCGCGGCCCTGCGCGAGCGCTCCTCCAGCTCTCACTCCCGCAGCGAGCACGCCGGGTTCATGGCCGATCTGCTGAAGGGCGAGGGCTCGCGCGAGGACTACATCGCGCTCGTCTCGCAGCACTACTTCATCTACGAGGCGCTCGAATCCGCGGGCGAGCGGATGCGCCGCGACCCGGTGGCATCCGTGTTCATCAGCGACAAGCTGACGAGGCTGCCCGCGCTCGAAGCCGACCTCGAGTTCCTTCTCGGCGACTCCTGGCGCGAGATCATCCGTCCGCTGCCGACGACCGAGCGCTACGTCGCCCGGATCAACGAGGTCGGCGCCACCTGGGCGGGCGGCTTCGTCGCCCACCACTACACCCGCTACCTCGGCGACCTGTCCGGCGGCATCTTCATCGGCCGTGTGATGCAACGCCGCTTCGGCTTCGAGACGAACGGCGTCGGCTTCTACCTGTTCGACGACATCGCCGACCCGAATGCGTTCAAGGACGTGTACCGCGAGCAGCTGGATGCCGCGCCCTGGGATGAGGCCGAGCGCGAGCGCGTGATCGACGAGGTGCTTCTGGCGTACCGGTTCAACACCGAGCTGTTCGAAGACCTCGACCGGGCGCGCGTCGCCGCCTGACTCGCGGCTTTCAGGACCCGGCGACTTCGGGCGTCGATCCCTGCCGCGCCTCCCATGCCTCGCGCATGAACCGGCGCACGTCCTGATCGACCCGGATGTCGCTCGGCCGCAGCGGTCGCGACAGGTACAGGCCGTCGAGCGAGGTGAGGCGGGACAGCGCGACGTACGTCTGGCCCGGCGCGAACGCCCCGCCACCGAGGTCGATGATCGCGCGGTCGTACGTCTTGCCCTGCGACTTGTGAATCGTCACGGCCCACGCGAGCCGCAGCGGGAACTGCATGAACTCGGCGATCACGTCGCGGCTCAGGGTCTTCGAGTTCGCGTCGTACGAGTAGCGGAACCGCTCCCAGACCGCAGGCTCCACATCGACGTCCTCGCCGTCGATCTCGACGCGCACCGAGCCGCCGAGGATGCGCTTGACGGTGCCGATCGTGCCGTTCACCCATCGCGGCGGTTCGCCCGTCATCGACACGTCGTTGCGGAGGAACATCACCTGCGCGCCGACCTTGAGCTTCAGCTCGGCATCCGCCGGGTAGTTGCCGTCCCCGCGTCCGAAGTCACCGTTGATCTCGGCACGCGCTGTCTGCTCCTTGCCGGCGAGCGCAGCCAGGTGCCGGCGGTTGATGTTGTTGACGATGTCGTTGCGCGTGGCGAGCGTGATCATCGGGATCTCGCCCGGCTCCGGGTCAGGGGGCGTCCTGGTCCCCTGCGCGTTGAGCACCTCGGCGATCTCTGCGGTCACCCGTCCGTAGCGCACGGCGTTCAGCATGGCCTTGAACCCGTCATCGGACTGCCGATGGATCTGCACGAGCTCGCGCACGTGCAGGGGCGCTCCGTGCCTGCCGAGATCGATCAGGCCGTCTGCCTCGCCCATGGTCGCGCCGGCCCACACCTTGGCGTCGAAGAACCAGAACGAGCGGTAGTGGTCCTGCACGTAGCGCAGCTCGTCGCCGCGCGGTGGCACAGGGGCGAGCTGGTACGGGTCGCCGAACATGACGACCTGGACGCCGCCGAACGGCTCGGCGCGACGGCCTCGTGCCTGACGCAGAGCCCGGTCCATGCCGTCCATGAGATCGGCGTTGACCATCGACACCTCGTCGATCACGAGGGTGTCTATGGCGTTCAGGATGCGACGGGTGGCGTCGTTCTGCTCGATCTCGCTCTCGGCGATGAGTCCGATCGGCAGCCGGAACAGCGAGTGGATCGTCTGGCCCTCGACGTTCAGCGCCGCGACACCGGTGGGGGCGCAGATCGCGATCTGCTTCTGCGTGTTCCAGGCGAAGTACTGCAGCAGCGTCGACTTGCCCGTGCCGGCGCGGCCGGTGATGAACACGTGCTCTCTGGTGTCCTCGATGAGCCGGAACAGCTCCTGCTGCTCGTCGGAGAGGGCGGGGAAAGACACGACTCTCATCGTACGTCGCTCACCGTCACACGCTCGGCACTGTCACAGGCCCGTCCTTCTAGACTTGGCGCCATGGATCAGCCCTCGACGACGCCCGCGCGCCGTCGATTGTGGTTCGATCTCACCGCTCTCGCCGTGGTCGGAGTGCTGCTGCTCGCCGCTCTCGGCGCCGGCGCCCTGGTGCTGTACAAGCAGTTCTACGGCCCATCGGCGTTCGTCACGCGTTACATCGACCTGCTCGCCACCGGCCACGCCGCCGATGCGCTGCACATCCCTGGGGTCTCGATCGACAGGGAGGTCCTCGAGCGTTCGGGCATCGACCCAGCAGCATCCGAGGCGATGCTGCGAAAGGCCGCTCTCGCGCCGCTCAGCGACGTCGAGGTCGTCGGCGAGAAGACGGACGACGGCGTCACCTCGGTGACGGTCGAGTACGTCGCCGGCGGCCACGCCGGATCGTCGACGTTCCAGGTCGAGCAGGACGGCTGGGCGGGCGTCACCCCGAACTGGCGATTCACGCAGTCTCCGCTCGCCGCCGTCGCACTCACCGTGCTCGGCGCCGACCACTTCGCCGTCAACGGCTTCGAAGTCGACCGCAACCAGATCTCGGCGGCGGGTGCAGATGCTGCGCCGACAGATCCGTTGCCGCTGCTCGTGTTCACACCGGGGCTGTACTCGGTCACCGTCGACACCGCGATCGCGACGTCGCCGGGCGTGAGCTTCCTCGCCGACTCCCCGCTCACTCAGACCCCCGTCGAGCTGCAGACCGAGCCGACGGACGAGTTCGTCGGGGTCGTTCAGGACCGGGTCGAGGAGTTCCTCGACGAGTGCACGACGCAGGAGGTGCTGCAGCCCACCGCGTGCCCGTTCGGCCTCGAGGTGCAGAATCGCATCGTCGCGCCGCCGGTGTGGTCGATCACGACGCAGCCGACCGTGACCGTCGAGCCGGATGGCGGACACTGGATGATCCCGCCCGCGGATGCCGTGGCGCACATCGAGGTCGACATCCGATCGCTGTACGACGGATCGGTCGAGCACGTCTCCGAGGATGTGCCGTTCCGGGTGGACGGCACGATCACGATTCTGTCGGACGGCTCGGCATCGATCCGCGTCGGCAATCCGGGCGGCAGCTGAGTCAGCGGGCCGCTTCGCGCTCGTCCTTCGCGGCGAGCGCCGCGAGCTTCGCGTTGTACTCCTCGAGCTCGGCATCACCCGTGCGATCGGCGTTCCGGTCCGTACGACGCTGCACCTTGGTGTCGTCACGGCTCCACTGGATCGCCACGGTGATCGCGAGGATCAGTGTGGGGATCTCTCCCACCGACCAGGCGATGCCGCCGCCGATGTACTGATCCTCCATGGGGGTGGGTCCCCAGGTGCGCCCCATCGCGCCGAACCACTCGGCGACCATGAGCCCCTCCTGCATCATGATCGCCATGCCGAAGAAGGCGTGCATCGCCATGACGGCGATCAGCGTGATCAGGCGGCCGGGGTACGGCAGCCGATACGGCACCGGGTCGACGCCGACGAGGCTCATGACGAACAGGTAGCCGGAAATCAGGAAGTGGATGATCATCCACTCGTGGCCGAGGTGCTCGTACATCGCCCACCGGACCAGATCGGTGAAGTAGAAGCCCCAGAGCGAGCCGACGAAGATCCCCGCCGCCACGAACGGGTGCGTCACGACGCGGGAGAACGGCGAATGCACGGCCCACAGGATCCATTCGCGTCCGCCGCGGGTCCCGTCATCCCTCTTGTGGATGCTGCGCAGAGCCAGCGTGATCGGTGCGCCGGACACCAGCAGCAGCGGGATCGCCATCGACAGCACCATGTGGCCCATCATGTGGACGCTGAAGAGGTACTCCTGGTACAGGTTCAGCGGTCCGCAGGTCACCCAGAACAGCAGAGCCAGGCCCAGCATCCAGAACACGGTGCGGTGGATCGGCCAGCGATCGCCCCGCCGATGCAGGCGCCACACGCCCGCGATGTAGAAGAACACGCCGAGAGCGGCGGCCAGCGCCCACAGGATGTCGAAGTCCCACGCTGTGAACCATCTGTCGAGTGTGAGCTCGGGCGGCAGCGGTGAGGTCGTGAGGATCTCGGCCGGCGTCTGGCGGACCGCGGCCGTGTCGCCTGTGGGCGGGGGCGTGCGCGCGAGGGCCGCGGCGGCACCGGATGCCAGGCCCATGAGCGCGACCTCACCGAGCACGAGCATCCAGAACCAGCGCGACGCGCGTTCGCCGTCCATACGTGGAATCAGCCGAGTGCGGTACCAGGCCCCGAGCAGGCCCATCCCGCACAGCAGAACCGCCTTGGCGATGATGATGAGGCCGTACGGCGACCAGAGTGCGTCCCAGCTGCCGAGGCCGACCGTCGAGCGCACGACACCCGAGACGGCCACGACGAAGAACGCGACGATCGCGAGGCTCGAGTAGCGGCTCACGAGATCCTTCGCATCGACGCCCTTCGCGAGACGCAGGACGACGAGGAGCATGAGCCCGCCGAGCCAGACGGCAGCGCCGATGGTGTGCAGCAGGATCGAGTTCACGGCGATGACGTGCCCGGACAGTTCGCCGGAGTGCCCCTGCTGCGCCATCGGGACCAGCGCTGCGAGCGCGATGACCGCGGTGATCAGCGTCGGGGTCCAGGTGCGCCAGGCGAACGCGAGGATCGTGACGAGCGCGCCCATGATGGTCGTGATGAGCCAGGCCTGGCCGAGCGGGAGGGCGAGCAGGAATCGGCCGAGCTGCTCGCCGAACTGCTGCTCCAGGCTGATCTGAGGGTTGAACGCGGCGAGGAACGTCAGGAATCCGGTGGCAGCGGAGGAGACGGTGAAGACGGCTGCGCCGATGGATGCCGTGTCCATCGCCGTCTCGAACGGCTTCTCCCCCGCGCGCAGCGCGAACAGGGCGAGCACCATCGGACCGATCATGAGCGCCGCGCTGAGATTGTTCACCGTCCGGGCGATCGGGAGGCTCCAGCGGATGACATCACCGGGGTCGCCCACGAGGAGCGGGGCGGCTCCTCCGCCGAGGATGAGTGCGACGACGAGCGCGAGCGCGGTGCTCACGCTGAGGATCAGGATGCCGGCGCCGCGGTACGACGAGACGGAGACGGCACCGGGAGAACTCATTCCTCAAGCCTAAGCTCGCGCGGGTGTCCTTGCCGCCGCGGAGACCACGAAGGCCGCCCCGATCGGGACGGCCTTCGTGGATGGAAGCAGTCTTACTTGACGGCAGCCTTGAGCTTGGAGCCGGCGGTCACCTTGACGCGCTTGCCGGCCGGGATCTTGATCTCGGCGCCGGTCTGCGGGTTGCGGCCGGTGCGGGCAGCGGTGTCGACCTGCTCGAACGAGATCCAGCCCGGGATCGAGACCTTGCTGCCCTTGGCAACAGCGTCGGACACCGTCGCGAAGAGCGAGTCGAGGACGCCCGAGACGGTGGCCTGGCTCTGGCCGGTGGCGGAAGCGATGCTCGCGACGAGCTCGGTCTTGGTGATGGACTTGTCAGCCATGTCATCCTCCAGCGACGATGTCACGTCGCATTGTCGTTTTAGTCGGAGCGGGTGCTCCTGGTCGATCGACCGCCTCGAATGTATCAACCGAGACCCGTATTTCCGCGTCATTTCGCGGGTTTTGGGCTTTTCTCAGGCGTGTCGCACCACTTCAGTCACTCCAGTCACACGATTTCGGGTCCTCAACCCGCCCGATGAGCCTCGATCACGGCGAGGGCGGTGCGCTCGAAGGCGGGGGTCACGCGGGCCTCTCCGTCCAGATACCCGCCGACGAGGGCCGCATCGCGCAGCAGGACGAGGGACGCTGCGACCTCCTCGGGCCTCTCGAGGCCGGCTGAGTCGGCAACCGTCTGCAGTGTCGCGCGGAACCACTCCCGGTGTTGATCGATGAGACGACGCACCTCGCCGTTCGCGTCGGGATACTCGGCCGCCGCGTTGATGAACGGGCAACCGCGGGTGTGGCGATCACGGATGTCGGCGGCGATGCCGTTGATCACTGCATCGAGCAGTGCGTCGGGGTCGGCGACACCCTGCCCGGCGGCGGCGAACAGCGCGCGGAGGCTCTCGTCCTCGTGCCCGAGGTAGGCGAGGACGAGGTTCTCCTTGCCGCCGAACTGCTTGTAGAGAGTGGCGCGGGTGACCCCGGCCTCCTCGATGACGCGGTCCACGCCGACGGTGTGGATGCCCTCCTCGTAGAAGAGACGGGTCGCGGCGGTGATCAGCCGCTCGCGGGCGGGACTGGGGCGCTTCGTCGTGGTGTTCATCATGGTCCTCTCTCATCGTGGCATCCGGATCGCCGGCATCCCGACAACCGATTCATGATCGTCGGGAATAGAACGTGATAGATAGAACGTTCGGTCTACTATCAGGATTCCCGACCAGGGACCGACACCGAGAGAAGAAGGCAATGAACACCACCGACAAGATCCCCATCGTCCTGATCCACGGCCTGTGGATGACGCCGAAGAGCTGGGACACCTGGGCCGAGCGCTTCCGAGCGAAGGGGCACGAGGTCATCGTCCCCGGTTGGCCCGGCATCGATGATCGGAGCGTCGCGGACATCCGCCGTGATCCGTCCGCCCTGAAGGGCATCGGCCTGAAGCAGATCGTCGACCATTACGAGCGCATCATCCGCACTCTCCCTGTGAAGCCGATCATCATGGGTCACTCCTTCGGCGGCGTCATCACCCAGATGCTTGCCGACCGCGGCCTCGGCGTCGCCTACGTCGGCGTCGCCCCCGGGCAGACCGCCGGCATCTCCACGCTCCCGCTCCCGACGCTCTGGACCGGCACCCCGATCCTGTCGAATCCCTTCGGCCGCAACGGCGCCAAGGCCCTGTCCAAGCGCCACTTCCACTTCACCTTCGGAAACGATCTGACCCGCGGCGAGTCCGACCTCCTCTGGGAGCAGTACGCCGTCAACTCGTACAACCGGGTGTTCTTCGAGGGCGTCGCGTCCGCATTCAACGAGAAGGGCGGCGTCACCCACGTCGACTACGCGCGCGACGACCGCGCTCCGCTCCTGATCATCACGGGCGAGATCGACCACGTCGTGCCGCCTGCGATCGGTCGTGCGATCGTCAAGAAGTACCGTTCCACCGAGAGCGACGCGGTCATCGAGTACAAGGAGTACTCCGGGCGCACGCACCGGCTGGTCAGCCAGGACGGCTGGGAGCAGATCGCCGATGACGCGCTCGCCTGGGCCGTGGCGCACTCCGCACCCGTTGCGTGAACCACGCCTCCCGACAACGCGAAAGGGGCGAGGATCCGAAGATCCTCGCCCCTTTCGGTGATGAAGCGGTTCTTACCAGCTGGACTTGGTCACACCGGGCAGCTCGCCACGGTGGGCCATGTCGCGGAAACGCACACGCGAGATGCCGAACTTCGTCAGCATTCCGCGGGGGCGTCCGTCGATGGCGTCACGCGAACGCACGCGAACCGGCGACGCGTTGCGCGGCAGCTTCTGCAGGCCGACGCGAGCGGCCTCACGGGCCTCGTCGGTTGCGTTCGGGTCGACCAGGGTCTTCTTCAGCTCGGCACGACGCTCCGCGTAGCGGGCGACGATGACCTTGCGCTGCTCGTTGCGAGCGATCTTGCTCTTCTTCGCCATGTTTAGCGCTCCTCGCGGAATTCGACGTGCTTGCGGACCACCGGGTCGTACTTCTTCAGCACGAGACGGTCGGGGGTGTTACGACGGTTCTTCTTGGTCACGTAGGTGTAACCGGTGCCTGCCGTCGAACGCAGCTTGATGATGGGACGTACGTCCTGAGCCTTCTTGGCCATTAGAGCTTCACACCCTTCGCCTGGAGGTCCTTGACCACGTTCTCGATGCCCCGGACGTCGATCACCTTGATGCCCTTGGCGGACACGTTGAGCGTGATCTTACGACCGAGCGACGGAACGAAATAGGTCTTCTTCTGCACGTTCGGGTCGAAGCGGCGCTTCGTCCGGCGGTGCGAGTGCGAGACGTTGTGACCGAAGCCGGGAACAGCTCCAGTCACCTGGCACACTGCTGCCATGTGATTACTCCTTCATTACCGTGAGACCGGACGGCCTCACCCAAGATCCCTTGTCTGCGCGCCGTCCTTCGACAGGCTCAGGAGCCTGCGGGGGAACAGCACACGAACTGCGCACAGGAGTGTGCACAGACAAGGAGTCAGTCTAGCATGGCCTGCGCGTCGGCTGCGCCTCGGCCCCACCGGAACGGCGAGACCGTCGGATCGCCCTCGATCCAGAACCGCCAGGGGAAGGCATCCGTCCCGGCGATGCCGGCGACACCCACGCGCGGACCAGACGCGACGTCGACCACCTCCGACCCCCACCACAGCTCGGCCCGCGCCCCGTGCAGCGGTGTACCGGTGACGAAGTCGATGCCGTCATGAACGGGATGCCGCAGGCCAGAGACCTGTCCGAGCCGCCCAGGCCCTCGAGCGAGATCGCGTCCGGATCTCCCCGCCCTGCTCGACGAACCGGTACGGGATGCCGCGGCATCCGCCCCGAACGTCACGGAACCCGCACGCAGCAGCACACCGCCCGCCGTGCCCTGCGGACCGCACACGACGTTCACGCACGAGTGGATGCCGTGACTGAGGTACACGTACAGGTGCCCCGGCTCACCCCACATGGTTTCGTTGCGGGCCGTGCGCCCCATGCGCGCGTGCGAGCCGGGATCAGGCACGTCTCCGGTGCCCTGACCGTGGTACGCCTCGACCTCGGTGATGCGCAGACGCACTTCGAGGTCATCCACCACAGTGCGCAGTTCGGCACCGAGCAGCCTCGGGGCCACCTCGAGCGGCAATTCCTCGAGTTCGGGCCTTGTGGCGCGACGCATTCCTCGAGGCCCCGCTCAGAAGGCCGGCGCCATCTGGCACCACGACACGTCGAACCCGGTGAGGGCGACCAGTTCATCGCCGCTGCGGAGATCGATCAGGTGAGTCTCGAGAGTCGTCGGCAGCGGCACGAGCATGTCGTCGTACGCGTTGTCCACGAGGTTCGGGGCGACGGTCACCGCCGCGTACTGACCACTCGGCGAGGCGCAGGCCTGCAGGATCGCACTGCCTGACGGCACATCGATCAGCGACTCCGCAGCGCCGTCGTCGTCCACGCGTATTATCGACTGGCCGATCGGCAGGCCGGTGTCGTCGCGCGTGACTATGTGGCGCAGCGTGCCTCCGGGGAACGGAGTGATCGTGGTCGCCGGGCCGAAGTCCGGGTCGGATGCGGCGAGCGGAGTCTCGGACCCATCAGCCAGATTCAGCTCGACGATGCTCTGGTCGATGCGCTCGACGATCGCCGTGTAGGTTCCCCGCGAGACGCCGAGGAGCTTGGCCGCGAGCCCCAGGTTCTGCGCCCCTGCGTCACCGGAGCGGTCGTCGAGCGACAGGGCTCCGGCGAAGTCGATGAAGAGAACGGCGGCCGAGTCGGGGACGAACTGCCATTCGGCGATGCTCGCCTCGTCTCCGCCGACTTCGACGACGTGCGGCTCGCCCTCGCCGCTCAACAGCTGGGTCACCAGCACGCTGGCGCGGCCGCTGTCCTCGCTGATCTTGCGATCGGAGTAGATGTAGCCGACCAGACCACCCCGGTCGGACACCTGCACCGAGCTCACATATCCGTCTCCGGGAAGCGTCAGCTCGTGCACGTTCTCGCCCTTGTGGTCCATCACGAGCACACGGGAGCCGTCGTCGTCCTCGACAGCGACGACGAGCGATGTCGAGGTAGAGCGGTAGTCGTTGATGCGCGGATGCGTGAAGACGGGCACGGCGTTCTCACCGGTCAGGTCGGTGCTGAAGATCCTGTCGTCATCGTCTGACCGGTTGAGCAGGAACACCTCTGCTGCCGGTGTCGTGAAGGTCGTCTGCAGATCGGATGCCGGCCCCCCGCCGCTTCCGGTGGCGCCGGCGACCTTCACGGTGTAGTCGGTGGCGTCATCGAGCGGCACGGTGAAGCGGATGCCGATGCTCCGACCTGCGGCGTCGACCGTGAACGGCACGGCAGGGTCGACCGTGACCTGGGACTCGTCGATCGCCTGAAGCGACTGGTTCGCCGTGAGGATGACGCGGCTGCCGGAGACCTGGATCGCCTCGGCCGGATCGACCTGCACCTGGCTGATGCGCGGCCCCTGGAGGAGGCTGATGACCCCGAGCCCGCCCGCGACGACCACCAGCACGCCGACGACGGCGAGAATCGTGTAGAGGAAGCGGCGGCTGCGTGGGGAGGCTCCTGCGGAGGATTCCCCCTGTGCGGGATCCTTCTGCTGCGGGTCGTTGAGCGAAGGCTGCGCAGCAGCCGAAGACGAAACGGGCTGAGCGACTGAAGGGAGTCGAAGCCCCACCTCCTCCGGCGCAACAGGAACGGGCGGCACCGTCTCTGCAGAGGCACGCTCAGCGGCCTCGCGCTCAGCGGCCTCGCGAGCGGCGCGGGCCTCGGCGCGCGTCTGCGGACGGCCGGCGGGGTCGTCAGTACTCATACGGGTCCCCGGGCTCGTCGATCGCGACGACGGAGGTGGGGAGCACACGCAGAGAACCGTCGGCGTCCGCCTTCACGGTTCCGGTCACCTCGATCCACTGACCCGTCTTCACGAGATCAGGGCCGTACTCCCCGGCATCCATCGTCAGGGGCACGGCCGCCGGCTGGGCGTCGATCACGCAGTGCGTGATGATCATGCGGGTCAGGTTCACGGCATCCGCCTGACCGGGAGTGACGAAGCCGACCAGCGTGACCGGCGAGCCGTCGTAGGCCTCGGGGCGCGAGGCGGTCGCGAACACGCTCGACCACTCGCCGATGCCGAAGGTGGTGGTATCGGCGACGCCGAGCGTCGGGGTGTCAGCGCCGGCGAACAGGGGGCCGGTGGCGTCCGCTCTCGACATCGCCAACTCGACGGACAGAGAAGCCGGCGGCAGCACGAGCGCTGCGGCGACCACACCGGTCGCCACCACGCCCGCTGAGACGGTGCCGACCAGGGTGAGCGTGCGACGGCGGGGTGCCGCGTCATCCGCTTCGTCGTCGCCGATCCCGTGATCGTGCCCGTGATCCGATTCGGCACCGAGGGGCAGCACAAACGACCAGATCGCTCCGGCGATGACGACCACGGCGCCGGCGCAGGCGAACCAGATGGACTCGGGGGCGATGTACAGGGTGAGCTGGCCGGTGACGGCGAGTCCGAGAGTGACGACCGAGATGACGGCGGCGAGCCCCACACCGAGCCATCGGGTGCCGACAGCGGACCAGCGCGAGACGGGGTGCGACTCAGCCAAAGACGTTCACCCCGATTCCGATCGCGAACGCGCTCACCAGCACCACGGCGACGATCCCGACGAGGGTGCGGGCGGTGAACGTGGTGCGCAGCAGCGCGAGCATCTTGATGTCGACGAGCGGGCCGACCAGCAGGAACGCGATCAGCGCCCCCGACGAGAAGGTCGACGCGAACGACAGCGCGAAGAAGGCATCGACGTTCGAGCAGATGGCGACCGTCATCGCCAGTGCCATCATCGCAACGATCGAGAGCACAGGGTTCGAGCCGATCGCGAGGAGCATGTCGCGCGGCACGAGCACCTGCACGGCTCCGGCGAGCGCCGAGCCGATCACGAGCGCCGGCATGACGGCACGCAGCTCGATGAGGAACTGCGTGAGGCTGCGCCGCGTTGGCGTGCCGTGCTCGTGGGCGACCCGCTCGCACGTCGCCGTGAACTGGCGGGTGAGCATGGCGTCGGGGTCGGGGTGGCGGCTGTAGATCCAGCCGATCAGGTTGGCGATCAGGTAGCCGCCGATGAGTCGGGCGATGAGGATGCCGCCGTCGAAGCCGAACGCGGCGTGGGTCGTGATGATCACGATCGGGTTCACGATGGGCGCAGCGATCAGGAAGGTCATCGCCTCTGCCGGTGCGAGCCCGCGCATCATGAGGCCGCGCGCGAACGGTACGTTGCCGCATTCGCAGACCGGGATCAGCATCCCGAGCAGCGACAGCACGGCTCGCCTCGCCCAGCCGGCGCGCGGCAGCCAGCGGTGGATGAGATCCGGCGGCAGCCACACCTGCACGACGATCGACAGCACGACGCCGAGCACCACGAACGGCAGCGCCTCGATGAGGACGCTGAGCGCAAGGGTCAGTCCGTCCTGCGCGCGCGTGGGCAGGGTGTCCTGGAACAGGGCAGGGGCGAACCGGTCGATCAGGAACAGCGCGGCGATGATCACGGCGCCGATGGCGACGCCGACCCACGGCGAGCGCCTCGGTCGCTCTTGCGGAGCACGAGCCGTTCGCGGTGCCCGCGTCGGCGCGTTGGTGCTCACGCCGCCCCTTCAGCGTCCGCGCGCTTGTTGGCGCACGGCGTGCACAGCCCGAAGATGTCGACCACGTGCTCTGCCTCGCTGAACCCGTGCAGGGCCGCAGTGCGCTGGGCCCACGCCTCGACGTCCTTGGCCTCGATCTCGACGGTGAGACCGCACGAGCGGCAGATCAGGTGGTGATGATGCCCCTCGGTCGAGCAGGCGCGGTAGAGCGCTTCGCCCTCCGGGCTCTGGAGCGAGTCCGCGTCTCCGGACGCAGCGAGGCCCGACAGCGCTCGGTACACGGTGGCGAGGCCGATGCCCGTGTTCTCCTCGCGGAGGGCGGCGTGCAGGCTCTGCGCGCTCACGAAACCGCGCGCATCCGCGAGCGCTTCGCGCACTCGCTCGCGCTGCCACGTATTGCGCTGAGCCATACCGAGAGTCTAGGCCGCGGCGCTTGTCACGGGCTGAGAGCGACGCTTCACCCGCGCGCGCGAGCGCTGCACCACCCAGCATCCCGCGTAGATGAGGAACGAGATCGTCGTGATGTACGGGCTCACCGGCAGCGTTCCGGCGAGCGCGAGCAGGATGCCGCCGACAGCGGAGACGAAGCCGAACAGGGCCGCGAGCAGGGGCACCGTGAGCGGGCCGGCGGCCACGCGCATGGCTGCGGCGGCGGGCGTCACGAGAAGCGCCATGACCAGCAGCGCGCCGATGATGTGGACGCTGACCGCGACGATGAGGCCGAGCAGGACCATGAACGCCAGGCTCACGAAGCGGGTCGGGATGCCACGGGCGGATGCCGCGACCTGGTCGAGCGAGTCGAAACGGAGCGGGTTCCACATCAGCAGCAGGCCGACGAGCACGGCCGCGCTGATGCCGATCAGCCAGCCGAGATCGGGGCTCGAGACCGAGACGATCTGCCCGGTGAGCAGGCTGAAGCGGTTGGCGCTGCGTCCGTCGTAGAGCGACAGGAACAGGATGCCGAGGCCGAGGCCGAAAGGCATGAGAACGCCGACGATCGAGTTGCGGTCGCGTGCCTTCGAGCCGAGGACGCCGATCAGGATGGCGGCGATCAGCGCTCCCCCGAGCGACCCGGCGACCACGCTGCCGCCGAACAGCAGCGCTGCCGCGGCCCCCGCGAAGGATAGCTCGCTGACCCCGTGCACCGCGAAGGCGAGGTCGCGCTGCATGACGAAGACGCCGATGAGTCCGCCGACGATGCCGAGCACGGCACCGGCGATGATCGAGTTCGCGAGCAGGGCGACCAGGTCGCCGTAGTCCTGGAAGGAGAAGATGTCGCTCCAGTCGAACAGCGGCACCATCATGCGTCGTCCTCATCGTGGTCGTGTTCGTGATGCGGCTGGGCGTCCGGCGCTCCGACGACGACGAGCCGGTCACCCGCGCGCAGCACGAACACCGGAGTCCCGTACAGGTCGGTGAGCACACGGCTCTGCAGCACCTCATCTGGAGTGCCGAGCACGAAGCGTCCCCCGGCGATGTACAGGATGCGGTCGACGCGACCGAGGATGGGATTGATGTCGTGCGTGACGAACAGCACGGCGGCATCCCGTTCGCGCCGCTGCCTGTCGATGATCTCGGTCACGCCGACCTGGTTGGCGAGGTCGAGGTTCGACAGCGGCTCGTCGCACAGCAGCAGCGTGGGCTCGTCGGCGAGCGCCTGGCCGACCCGGAGACGCTGCTGTTCGCCACCGGACAGCAGGCCCACACGGCGGTCCGCGAAGTGCGCGGCGCCGACACCCTCGAGCAGTGCGTCGACGCGGGCACGATCGCCGCGGCGAGGGATCGGCAGGCCGAAGCGCGTGCCGTTGACCCCGAGGGCGACGACGTCGCGGGCCCGCATGCTGGTGTCGGGCGGCAACGGTCGCTGCTGGGGGATGTAGCCGATGCGCGGATTGCCGCGCTGGACGGGCTGGCCGGCGACCCGGATGCTGCCGGCGCTCAACGGCTGCAGACCGAGGATCGCCCGCATCAGCGTCGTCTTGCCAGAGCCGGATGGACCGAGCACGGCGATGAACTCGCCGGGCTCGACGGTCAGGTCGAGACCCGACCACAGCTCGCTGTCACCGCGCCGGAGGGCGGCTCCGGCGATCTCGAGGACGGGTTCCGCTTCGCGTGCGACCTCCGCACTCACGAACGGAGTGCGTCGGCGAGGCTCTGGATCGCGTCGTGCATCCACTCAGAGTACGACGATCCGTCTTCGAGCAGCTCGCTGAAAGCGACGACGGGGATGCCGGCATCCTTCGCCGCCTGCTCGACCCGCTCGGTCTCGGAGCCTCCGGTCTGCGCGTTGGTGAGCACGACCTTCACGTCGCCGCTCTCGATGACGTCGAGCGCGTCGAGCAGCGTGGCGGGCGCCACGTCGCTGCCCTCCTCGACGGACTCCGCGAATCCCTCGGGGGTGAGGTCGGTGAGGCCGGCCGCGGCGGCGATGTAGCCGGGCAGCGGCTCGGTCATGAAGACACCCGCGCCGTTCGCCTCGGTCTTGATCGTCTCGAGCTGGGCTTCGGCGTCTTCGATGTCGGCGATGATGTTCTCGGCGTTGGCGGTGAACGCGTCGGCGCCGTCGGGGTCGAGCTCTGACAGCTCCTCGGCCAGACCCTCCACGACGTGAGTCATCGTGTGCGGGTCGAACCAGACGTGCTCGTTGAATCCCTCGATGTGATCGTGACCTTCGTGACCCTCTTCATCAGCGTGGTCGTGGCCCTCCTCGTCGGCCGCGTGGTCGTGAGCGTCGGCATCCTCGCCTGCGTCTTCGCCGTCGTGGCCCGCGTTGCCCGGGTAGTCGTGCGAGAACTCGGCCGCCGTGAAGACGTGCGCGTCGGATCCATCGAGGAGCGTGTCGATGAAGGCGTCGTATCCGCCGCCGTTCTCGACGACGAGGTCGGCGTCCTGCATGGCGAGGCGATCGCGGGCGGTGGCCTCGTAGGAGTGGGGGTCCTGGGTCGCCGAGTCGATGATCGTCGTCACATCGACGCGATCACCGCCGATCTGCTTCACGAGCGAGCCGTAGATGTTCGTGCTCGCGGTGACGTGGATCAGTCCGTCGTCGGCGCCTTCGCCGCCCGCTGTGGAGCATCCCGCGAGGACGAGGGCGGATGCGGTCAGGAGCGCGGCGGCGTGGAGCTTGTGCATACTCCGATGCTACACGCTAATGATAACCATTCTCACCACGAGATGACTCTCGTGGGCGGGAGACGCTACGCGGGCCCTCAGTCGACGAGCAGGGCGGGCTCCTCGAGGATCGCGGCGACGTCCGCGATGAAGCGGCTCATGCCGTCGCCGTCCACGACGCGGTGATCGAACGAGCCGGCGACGGTCGTCACGTACCGAGGGCGGACCTCGCCGTCGACGACCCAGGGCTTCTGGCTGATCGTTCCCATGGCGAGGATGCCCGCTTCACCGGGGTTGATGATCGGGGTTCCGGCATCCATGCCGAACACGCCGATGTTGGTGATCGTGAACGTGCCGCCCTGCTGGTCGGCCGGCGGCGTCTTGCCGTCACGGGCCGTGAGGGTGAGACGGTTGAGCGCGCGGGCGAGGTCCTTCATGCTGAGCTCCTGCGCGTCCTTGATGTTCGGGACGAGCAGGCCGCGCGGCGTCGCCGCGGCGATGCCCAGGTTCACGTAGTGCCGGACTGCGATCTCGGCGCCGTCGTCGGTCTCGACCCAGGCTGCGTTGACCATCGGGTTCCGGCGAATGGCCCAGATCACGGCGCGGGCCACGATCAGCAGGGGAGAGACCTTGATGTCGGCGTAGTCCGGCGACGACTTCAGGCGCTTGACGAGCTCCATGGTCCGCGTCGCGTCGACTTCCTTCCACACCGTCACGTGCGGCGCGGTGTAGGCGCTGCGCACCATGCCGGCAGCAGTGACCTTGCGAACGCCCTTGACGGGGATCGACTCGGTGCGCTCCGCATCGACCCCGGGCCGACCGGGCTCCGAGCCGCGTGACAGGCCGACGGGCGCGATCGACGCCGGCACGGTCTCCTCGCGGACATCGCCCCACTCCGGCGTCTCGATGTTGCGGAACACGCTGGCCTGCGCCGCATGCGCCACCACGTCGTCGCGAGTGACCTCGCCGTCCGCGCCGGTGGGGGTGACAGCGGACAGGTCGACGCCCAGGTCACGGGCGAGCTTGCGGATGGGGGGCTTCGCGATCACGCCGACCGATGAGCGCACGGGCCGGACGGCGGGGCGGCTCCTGCGAGAGGTCGCGCCGGCGCCGGTGCCGTACCCGACCAGAACCGATCCTCCGGTCTCCTCGCCTGCCGGCGCGGGGTTCGGCGGAGTCGTTCCGGGCGCGGCATCCGAGACGAAGCTGATGATGGGCGACCCCACCTCGACCGTCGTCCCCTCGCCGACGAGCAGCTCGCCGACGATCCCCGCGTACGGCGACGGGAGCTCGACGAGCGATTTGGCGGTCTCGATCTCGACGAGCACATCGTTGACGGCGACCGAGTCGCCGGGGGCGACCTTCCACGCCACGATCTCGGCTTCGGTCAGGCCCTCGCCGACATCGGGGAGGTTGAAGTTCTGCGTGCTCATGCGTGTTGCCCTTCGATCGGACGGATTTTCAGTAGGCCATCGAGCGGTCGACGGCTTCGAGGATGCGATCGGCATCCGGCAGGAACGTGCCCTCGAGCTTGGCCGGAGGGAACGGGGAGTCATAGGCCGACACCCGCAGCACCGGCGCCTCGAGTGCGTAGAACGCGCGCTCCATCACCGTCGCGGCGATCTCGCTGCCGACGCTGGCATGGCCGGACGCCTCCTGCGCGTAGACCATGCGCCCGGTCTTGCGCACCGAGTCGAGGATCGGCCCATAGTCGACCGGCGACAGCGATCGCACGTCGACCACCTCGCAGCTCGTGCCCTCGCCCTCGGCGATCGCGGCGGCCTGCAGCAGCGTCGTCACCATCGCCCCGTGTCCGACCAGCGTGATGTCCGTGCCGGTGCGCACGACGCGCGACGAGTGCAGCGGCACAGCCGACTGCTCGACGTCGACCTCGCCCTTCTGCCAGTACCGGCTCTTCGGCTCCATGAAGATCACCGGGTCGTTCGACGCGATCGCCTCCTGGATCATCCAGTACGCGTCGTTCGGGGTCGACGGCGACACGACACGCAGACCCGGCGTGTGGGCGAAGTACGCCTCCGGGCTCTCCTGGTGGTGCTCGACGGCGCCGATGTGCCCGCCGTATGGGATGCGGATCACGATCGGCATCGTCACAGCACCCTCGTGGCGGTTGGTGAGCTTCGCCAGCTGCGTGGTGATCTGGTCGAACGCGGGGAAGACGAATCCGTCGAACTGGATCTCGATCACCGGTCGGAACCCGGCCATCGCCAGTCCGATCGCCGTGCCGACGATGCCCGACTCCGCGAGCGGAGTGTCGAGCACGCGCTGCTCGCCGAAGTCGCGCTGCAGGTGCTCGGTGATGCGGAACACGCCGCCGAGCTTGCCGATGTCCTCGCCCATCATGAGCACGCGGGAGTCGTCCTCCATGGCCTTGCGCAGGCCGGCGTTGAGCGCCTTGGCGAACGGCAGCGTCTCGAGAGTCATGCGTGCGCTCCTTCAGCGCCGAACGACGCTTCGTACTGCTCGCGCCATGCGCGCTGCTCGTCCATCGGCGGATGCGGCTCGCTGTAGACATGATCGAAGATCTTCGACGCGGGCGGCGGCCCGAGTTCGAGGGTGCGCGTGCGCAGGTCGTCCGCGGCGGCGGCGCCTTCGGCATCCGCCTCGTCGAAGAACGACCCCGCGGCGCCCTTGCCCTCGAGGAAGGCGCGCATGCGGGCGATCGGGTCGCGCTGCTGCCAGGACTGCTCCTCGTCGCTGGTGCGGTACTTCGTCGGGTCATCGCTGGTGGTGTGCGCGCCGAGACGGTAGGTCTCGGCTTCGATCGCGCGCGGCCCGTTGCCTGCGCGCGCCTCGTCGAGCGCGATCCGAGACACGGCGTAGCTGGCGAGCACGTCGTTGCCGTCGACACGGACGCTCGGGATGCCGTATCCGCTGCTGCGCTGCGCGAACGGCACCCGCGTCTGCGTCGACACCGGAACCGAGATCGCCCACTGGTTGTTCTGCAGGAAGAAGACGGTCGGCGCCTGGTAACTCGCGGCGAAGACCATCGCCTCGTGCACGTCGCCCTGGCTGGATGCCCCGTCGCCGTAGTAGACCATGACGGCCTCGTCGCGCTCGGGGTCGCCGGTGCCCGAGCGGCCGTCGAAGGCGAGGCCCATGGCGTATCCGGTGGCGTGCAGAGTCTGCGAGCCGAGCACGAGCGTGTACAGGCGCGTGTTCCCGTTGACGGGATCCGTCGGATCCCAGCCTCCGTGCGAGACGCCGCGCATCAGCTTGATGATGCCGAGCGTGTCGACGCCCCGGATGCGGGTCACGGCGTGCTCGCGGTAGGACGGGAACAGCGTGTCCTGCGCGCGGGCGGCTCTGGCGGATCCGACCTGAGCCGCTTCCTGACCCCGACTCGGCGGCCAGAGGGCGAGCTGCCCCTGCCGCTGCAGGTTGGTCGCCTGGTTGTCGATGGCTCGGATGACGACCATGTCGCGGTAGAACTGCTCGAGCTCCGTGTCGCTGATCGCCTCGATCAGCGGCAGGTACTGCTCGGCGGCTGCGTTCGGCGCGTATCGGCCGTCCGCCTCCAGGACGCGTACGAATTGGGTCTCTGACGAGGTCACCGTTCCACGCTATAGGCCTGCGCATGCCCCGTCACGCATAGCTAGGACACCCTTGCAAGTGCCCGGAATGCGGAGGATGACGGCTCAGGAGTGCACGTCGGCGGCGACCCGGAGCACCTTCTCGATCGATTCCTGCTCGCCGACGGAGATGCGGATGCCGTCGCCCGAGAAGGGCCGGACCACGATGTCAGCGCCGCGGAAGGCCTCCGCGATCTCGTCGGTGCGCTCACCGGTGGGCAGCCAGACGAAGTTCGACTGCGTGTCGGGCACGTCCCAACCCTGGCTGCGCAGACCGTCGGCGAGTGCTGTACGCCGTTCGACGATCACGGCGACGCGTTCGAGGAGTTCGGCCTCGGCATCCAGGCTCGCGATCGCCGCGGTCTCGGCGGCAGAGGTGACCGACAGCGGGATGCCGGTCGCGCGGGCTGCATTGAGCACCTGGACGTGCCCGATCGCGTACCCGACACGGAGCCCGGCGAGGCCGTACGCCTTGGAGAAGGTACGCAGCACGACGATGTTCGGGTGCGTCTCGAAGACACGTTCACCCAGCCCGTCGACGGCATCCGCGGCTGTCACGAATTCGGCGTAGGCCTCATCGAGGATGATGAGCACGTCGGACGGGATGCGGTCGACGAACGCCGCGAACTCGGCGCTCGTGACGATCGGGCCTGTGGGGTTGTTCGGGGTGCAGACGATGATGGCGCGCGTGCGGTCGGTGACGGCATCCGCCATCGCGTCGAGGTCATGACGGCCGCCCTCTGCGAGCGGAACCTGCACGGCGGTCGCGCCGGCGACGAGCACGAGACCCGGGTACGCCTCGAAGGAGCGCCAGGCGTAGATGACCTCGTCGCCGACGGATGCCGCGGCCTGAACGAGCTGGTACAGGATCGCGACGCTGCCGCTGGCGACGTGCACGTTGTCGACGCCGACTCCGTAGCGAGCGCCGAGGCGTTCGCGCAGACGGGTCGCCGACGCGTCCGGATACCGGTTGATCGGGGTCGTGCCCTGCAGCGCCTCGAGGACCGAGGGCAGCGGGTCGAAAGGGTTCTCGTTGCTGGACAGCTTGAAAGCGTCCGGACCCGCCTGCTTTCCCTGCCGGTACGGCGCGAGCGCGGCGATCTCGGGGCGGATTCGGGGCAGGATCGGCTCGGTCACGAGTTCGAGTCTACGAGCGCGCAGCCCTGTCGCAGCAGATGCCGTGGTGGTACCATATTGGTATGGCGATGAACGTGCGGCTTCCCGAAGATCTCGATGCCCGACTCGAGGCGATCGCTCGTGCGCGACACACGTCCAAGCACGCCGTGCTCATCGAAGCCGCAGAACGATTCGTCAGCAGTGAATCCAAGACATCGCGTGTACTCGATCTCGTCGACGAGATCGGCGAGCGGTACGCCGACACGATCAAGCGGCTCGAAGACGCGTGATCGAATACATCGACCCGGAGCAGGCGCTGGCGGTCGTCGAGAAACTCGGACTGCAAGTTCGCGATCAGGGACTGTTGTTCTCCGCTTTGTCGCGACCGTCGGCGAGCATGTTCGGGGTCGATGCCTACCCCGACATTCCTCTGAAGGCGGCGGCCCTGATCAGCTCCCTTGCCCAGAACCATCCGCTGTTCGACGGCAACAAGCGGCTCTCGCTCTACCTGACGTTCGCGTTCATCCGGATCAATGGGTTCGACATCACATTCACAAACGATGAAGCGTTCGATCTCGTTCTCGCCGTCGCTCAGAGCCGCCTCGATCTCGAGGAGATCGCCGACGCCTTCCGCGCGCACATCCGCTGAGTCGAACTGTCGCAGATTCCGCGACAGTTCGCGCGTGATCATGCGAGACTGAACCCACCATGCGCTTCCTCATCAGAGTCGTCATCAACGCGTTCGCCATCTGGGTGGTGACGCTCATCCCCGCCCTCGAGGTGCAGGTCAAGCCCTTCGCGCCCGGCGAGACGCTGCAGCTCGTGCTGACGCTGTTGGCCATCGCGGCGATCTTCGCCCTGGTGAACACGATCATCGGCACGGTGCTGAAGATCGTCGCCTTCCCGCTGTACATCCTCACGCTCGGCCTGATCGGGCTCGTGATCAACGGGTTCCTGCTCTGGCTGACCGCCTGGATCACGTCCGGCTTCGGCTGGGGACTCACGGTCGGGTCGTTCTGGTGGGGCGTGCTCGCGGCCATCATCATCTCGATCATCAACGCCGTGTTCGGCGCCATCCTGCGCCCGCAGAAGCGTCAGCGCCGCGACTGAGCGGTCGCCGAAGGACGAGCGTCACTCGCGCTTCGCGACGTACTCGGTCGATTCGATGGACACCGCATCGGTGAGTTCGGCGGCCTTGGCTCGCCAGGCCTCGAGCCGGACGTCGCCGGAGTCATCGAGCATTTCGGCGGTCTCGATGTAGCTCTCCATCATGTGCGGGTGCAACCACAAGTCGTGCACGCTGTACGCGGGATCACCGACCCGCGTAGCGACGATGCTGTCGGGTGACCCTGTTCCGCCCGGCAGACCGCCCCCTGCCAGCCCGTTCACGAGGTCATCGGTGTGCCGCAGCGCGATGAGCAGTTGATCGTCGTCCAACGTGGGATGAAGGGGGCTCCCGGCCGTCACCTGAACCGTCACGTCGAACTCGCTGCCCGACGCGAGATACGCAGCGTTCATCGCCCCCTGGGAGTGGGCATAGATCTGGAGCTCATCCCCCGGCCGCGCGCCGGCCGCGTCGAGCGCCTCGACGGTCGCAGCGTATGACGCTGCTTCCTGCCCGGTGTACAGGTCGAGATTCGACTGCATGTCGAACGGCTCCGTCGGGTCGATGACGCTGCTCGGTTGGGTTCCCCGCGAGTACAGGACGAAGCGGCTGCTCCCGTCCGACATCGTGTACTTCTCCACCTTCAGTTGCGCTCCTGGCGATTCGGGGAAGCGTCTCAGTGCTTCTGCGATGCTCGATGGCGGCCCGATCGGCGCGCTCGTTCGGACGGGCGTGATCGAGACGGGCCCGGCGCTCCCGCTCAGCGTCGCGTTCGGGGCGAGCCGACCGAGACCTGCGCCGCCGAGTGCCGCAACGGCCGCGAAGATCCCTCCTCCGGCCGGAGCGCCCACCGGAGCGCCGAGGAGCTGAACGAGATCGAACTGCTGGTCGAGACCCTCGTATCGCCCGTTCTCCCACCCCGCGATCAGCCATTTCTCCATCTCGAGTACGCGCGGGTCGGCTGCCACGAGCTCGTCGATCCGATCGGACAGCACTCCTGGCGCCGCCTTCCCCTGAATCTCCAGCGCATCCAGCTCGGCCCTGCGTTCGACGAGTTCGTACACGTCAGCCATGAGCCGGGTGTTCTCCCCCGCCATCCGGCACTCCTCGTGCAGCGCCTCCGCCCTGTCCGCGCTCCCCCAGAGCGCCACGGTGTCGACGCTCGTGGATGCCGTCGGCAGGGCGACCAGGCTCCCGTGCGCCCGCCGGACAGCGGACGCGGCATCCACGAATCTCGGCGCCAGCGCGGTCAGCGCATCCGCCACCGCACGGAGCGCGTGCGGGTCGACGGCGATCGCGCCGCCGTGGGTCACCTCGAGGTCGTCGCTCATGAGATCGCCATGCTCTCTATCTCCCAGAGCCGTCCGCTGAGCTCGCCGATCTCTGCGGCGGTCCGCCCTCGCGCCTCGACGATGAGCGCGTGCAAGGCCATCGCGCCCTTGGCGTGCCACTGGCTCGCTTCGATCAGCGGCATCAAGGCCGACCCGGCGTCCTCGAGCTCGGCGATCGCATCGCGGACGGCGCGTTGCGCGGAGTACCAGGACCACAGGGCATCCGAGGACCATGCTTCGGCGACGATGAAGTTCAGCATGCCGCCAGCATCCTCCGGCACGCGCAAGGGTGCTGACGCCGAATCCACGAGCCGTGCACAGGTTCTGCCCGCGCAGCCCTGTGCAGAACAAGAGATGTGCAGAACAGAAGCCGAGGATGTACGACACAGGCCGAGGGCGGCAGAATGGATGCGTGTCCCCGACAGACCCCTTCCGCGTCATCTTCGTGTGCACGGGGAACATCTGTCGTTCACCGATGGCCGAGGCGGTCTTCCGCGACCTCGCCGAGCATCAGGGACTGGGCCCGCTGATCATCTCGAGCAGCGCCGGCACCGGCGAGTGGCACGTCGGCGAACGCGCGGACGAGCGCACGTTGGAGGCGCTCGAGCGTCGCGGGTACGACGGTGCGAGACATCGCGCCAGGCAGTTCACCGCGGCATCCTTCTTCGAGAACGACCTCGTCGTCGCGCTCGACCGCACGCATGAGCGCATCCTGAAGCAGTGGGCACCGGATGAGGATCAGGAGGGCAAGGTCACGCTGCTCCTCGCCTACGATCGCGACGCCGACGGGCTGGACGTCCCCGACCCCTACTACGCGGACACCGCGATGTTCGACGCCGTGCTGGCTATGATTGAGACCGCGACCCGAGGCCTGTTCCGGCAGCTCGAACCCGCTCTGCGTCAGAGCCGCATGCCCCGCACGACGCCCCGCATCTGAGGGCCCGATCAGGAGGACTCCCCTGACTTCTGCGACTTCCTTCCCCGTCCAGCCGCTGAGCCCCCTCGATGGCCGCTACCGCCCCGCCGTCTCGGCGCTCGGCGACTACCTCTCCGAGGCGGGGCTGAACCGTGCCCGCGTCGAGGTCGAGGTCGAGTGGCTGATCGCGCTCACCGACCGGTCGCTGTTCGAGACCTCGCCCCTGTCGGAAGCCGACAAGGAGCGTCTGCGCGGCCTCTACCGCGACTTCGGCCAGGCCGAGATCGACTGGCTGGCCGAGAAGGAAGCCGTCACGCGTCACGATGTGAAAGCCGTCGAGTACCTCGTGCGCGACCGCTTGTCCGCGCTGGGGCTCGATTCGATCGCCGAGCTCACCCACTTCGCGTGCACCAGTGAAGACGTCAACTCG
Organism: Microbacterium sp. Bi121; assembly: GCF_918698005.1. Lineage (GTDB taxonomy): Bacteria > Actinomycetota > Actinomycetes > Actinomycetales > Microbacteriaceae > Microbacterium. The sequence goes on along the minus strand of NZ_CAKKLJ010000003.1, from coordinate 86,382 downwards.
GTCTCGTACGCGCTGACCGTCAAGCGCGCCGTCGAGAACGTCTGGCTGCCGGCCCTGGACGCCGTGATCGCGAAACTGCGCGAGCTCGGCGTGGAGCACGCGGATGCCGCGATGCTCTCCCGCACGCACGGCCAGCCTGCGACCCCCTCGACCATGGGCAAGGAGCTCGCGGTGTTCGCATGGCGTCTGGAGCGCGTGCGCGCCCAGATCGCGGCGTCCGACTACCTGGCGAAGTTCTCCGGCGCGACCGGCACGTGGTCGGCGCACCTCGCGGCCGACCCGGAGGCCGACTGGCCGAAGATCGCCCGTGAGTACGTCGAGGGGCTGGGGCTGGGCTTCAACGTGCTCACGACCCAGATCGAGTCGCACGACTGGCAGGTCGAGCTCTACGACCGGATGCGTCACGCCGGGGGCATCCTGCACAACCTCGCCACTGACATCTGGACCTACATCTCGATCGGCTACTTCACGCAGATCCCGATCGCGGGCGCCACCGGCTCGTCGACGATGCCGCACAAGATCAACCCGATCCGGTTCGAGAACGCCGAGGCGAACCTCGAGCTGTCCGCGGCTCTCCTCGGCTCGCTGTCGCAGACGCTGGTCACCTCGCGCATGCAGCGCGACCTCACCGACTCCACGACGCAGCGCAACATCGGTGTCGCGTTCGGGCACTCGATGCTCGCGCTCGACAACCTGCGCCGCGGTCTCGGCGAGATCTCTCTCGCGCGCGAGGTTCTGCTCGATGACCTCGACCACAACTGGGAGGTTCTCGGCGAGGCCATCCAGACCGTCATCCGCGCCGAGGTCGTCGCGGGTCGCTCGACGATCAGCGATCCGTACGCCCTGCTGAAGGAGCTCACCCGCGGTCACCGCGTGGGCGCTGCGGAGCTGGCGGAGTTCGTCGAAGGCCTCGAGATCGGGGATGCCGCGAAGCAGCGCCTGCTCGCCCTCACCCCCGCGACCTACACCGGTCACGCCGAGCGCCTCGCGAAGTAGTCCCGACCGTCGGCGAGCGACGTGCGGCGGGAGGATCTGAGCATGCGGTCGCGTCTGCGCTGGCTGCGCCCGCGTCCGCCCGAACTCGCACTCATCGCGGTCACGGCGGTGTGGGGCGGAACGTTCCTCCTCGTCCATTGGGCGATGGAGCACTCGGGGCCCTGGTTCTTCGTCGGGGTTCGGTTCGTGTTCGCCGGGCTCATCAGCGTCGTGATCTTCCACCGCGCGCTGCGCGGCATGCGCTGGATCGATGTCGGGGCCGGAGCCGCTATCGGCGTCATGATCCATCTCGGCTACGGCCTGCAGACGTTCGGGCTCCAGACGATCGAGAGCAGCACATCGGCGCTGCTCACCGCGCTGTACGTGCCGATGGTGCCGTTCGCGCAGTGGGCGGTCTTCCGCCGGAGGCCTTCGGCGATGGCGTTCGCCGGGGCGGCACTGGCGTTCGTCGGGTTGCTGCTGATCGCCGGCCCTGACGCCCTCAGTCTCCGACTCGGCGCCGGTGAGATCGCGACGCTCATCAGCACGCTGCCGATCGCCGGCGAGATCATCCTGATCGGGCTGTTCGCGAACCGCATAGACCTCGGACGCATAACGATCGTCCAGCTGCTCACCGCCGGCATCCTCGGGTTTCTGACGATGCCGATCGTCGGCGAACGGATGCCGGAGTTCTCCTGGATCTGGGTCGGAGCCGCGGTCGGTCTGGGCGCAGCGAGCTGCCTGATCCAGCTCACGATGAACTGGGCGCAGAAGTCCGTGTCGCCGACGAGGGCGACCGTCATCTACACGGGCGAGCCGGTGTGGGCGGCGATCATCGGACGGCTCGCCGGTGAACGGCTGCCCGTCACGGCTCTGCTCGGCGGCGCGCTCGTCGTGCTCGGCATCCTGGTCGGCGAACTGCGCCTGACCCGTCGGCGCTCGGCGCATGCGGTCGCGCTGTCGGAATCCGCCGCCGCTGCAGAAGTTTCCGCAGCGCCCGCAGCGAAGGACAGCGCGGAGCAGGCATCAGCCACGCGAGGTCAGGATGCGGCGGGGTCGGCGCCGTCGGAGGGCTTCGGAGCGGAGGGCTCAGCTGCGGACGGCTTCGGAGCCGCGGAGGCCGGGCCGGAGGGCTCGCCGTCATCGTCCTTGTCGTAGAGAACCGGTCGGTCGAGGGTCTTGTCCTCGTACTCGCGCGGGTCGACGGCCAGGATGAGCATCGACAGGATCAGCAGCGTGACGATGAAGGCACCACCGCCGATGACCAGCCCGAGACCGACGGGCGTGAGTCCCTGATAGGTGCCGCTGGCGATCGCGTTGTTGACGCGCGACGTGAAGGCACCGGTCGAGACGAGAGTGACGACGGCTGCGAAGACACCGGCGGCCAGCGCGATGCCGAGCAGGTGCAACGGGCGCAGCAGCTCACGCCGGGTGGACTTCTGGTCGCTCATGCAGCGCCTCCGGTCGGGGTCGAGTCACTCGAGGTCGAATCGGTCCGCGCCGGCGCGCCTGCGACATCGGCGGCCTCGGTCGACACCGGCTCGGGGCGACGCGGCGAGAATCCCGCGATGGCGAGGAAGACCGCGACGATCGCGCAGTAGCCGCCGAACATGCCGACCGCGAGGATGATTCCGGTCAGCGTCAACTCGCCCGCGCCCTCGACCGAGTACTGCAGCGCGTAGTTCGCGGGGATCAGCAGGAGAACGACCGCGAGCAGGAGTCCCAGGGCGCCGATCGTGACCGCGTCCCGCGCGGCCGGGTCGGTGCGGCGGGCGCGCAGGCCCGCGATGAGCTCGACGAGACCCGATGCCGCCGCCCAGATGATCACCACGACGAAGAACGCCGCCTCGGTGCGCCAGGTCGGGATGCCGCTCACAATGGCCGCTGCGAGATCGATGACGGCGAGCAGGATGAACGGCCAGCGGGTGCCGGCGGATGCCACCACCCACGCGCCGACGATGAGGATGAACCCGCTCGCGGCGACGAATCCTCCGAACACGGAGAAGCCGATCGCGGCGGAGTGATCCGGCGAGAACGTGATCATGAGCGCCGAGGCTGCGGCGAACAGCGCGCGCAGCAACTGAAGGTGGCGCACGGTGAACGTGCGGGCAGGGGCAGACATGACGAATCCTCGGTCGGAGTGGTGTACTCCAGTCTACGCGGGGCGGAACGGGCCGCGCCCACGCTGGATAATGCGGATTCGCAGGGCCCTCGTGCGCGTAGCGAGCACGGCGATCGCTCACTAATAATGCGCATTATCACGTTGACCTCGGGACAACTCGCCCGCAGACTGCTGACAGCACCCCGCACCCGATCGAGGAGGATCGATGCCGCGTCACCGCTTCACGCAGGCCGACGTCGCCGCCATGGCCGGCGTCAGTCAGTCGACCGTGAGTTTCGTCCTCAACGGCAGCGCTCCCGCGGGCGTCCGCATCTCGGATGAGACCCGCAGCCGCGTGCTCGAGGCGATCCGGATCACCGGCTACTCCGCGAACCCGCTCGCTCAGCGATTGGCCGGAGGACGCAACCAGATCCTCGGCGTCTTCACTTACGAGACCACCTTTCCCCGCGGCGGCCACGACTTCTACGGCGCGTTTCTCAACGGCGTCGAGCATGCAGCAGAGCGGCTCGGCGTCGACATCCTGCTGTTCACGTCCGCCCGCGTCATCGACGGGAAGCGTCGGCTCTCGCGAGACGGCTGGCAGCGGCTCGGCATCGCCGACGGATGCCTGCTCCTCGGCCAGCACGAAGACCAGGGTGAGCTGCAGCATCTGCTCGACACGAACTACCCCTTCGTGTTCATCGGCAAGCGCGTCAGCGAAGGACGTCTGCTGCCCTACATCGGCGCAGACTACGTCGCCGCGACCGCCCGCCAGGTCGACAGGCTCGTCGCCGATGACCACCGTCGCATCGGATACGCGGGGCTGCAGGGCTCCGACCAGTCGACGCTCGATCGCCTCGCCGGTTACCGCCAGGCAATGCGCACGCACGGCCTCCCGTTGCAGTTCGTCGATCTGCATGATGTCGCGACCGCTGCGGAGGAGATCGCCGAGCGCGGGATCACCGCCCTCCTGGTGACACCGGAGAACTCGCCGGAGGAGATCGCCGCCGCGCTCGAGGCCCGCGGCCTCAACGTGCCGCAGGACGTGTCGATGCTGATCCTCGGTCAACCGCTTCATCCGGTGAAGGGCTCGCGCAGGTGGTCGGGGTTCACCGTTCCGCGCGAAGAGATGGGCGCCAGGGCGCTCGTGCTGCTGTCCCGCATCGTCGACCGCGAGAACGCGAACGGGCGCGCCCAGAACGGCCAGCCTCTCGACGACGCCGATCTCCACCAGATCCTCCCCTGCCCCGACGCCGACGGCGACTCGTTCGCCCCGGCGACGGCATCCGACCGCATCGAAACCGAAGGACCCATCCGTGACCGATCCTGAACTCACTGCCGACATCCTCATCGTGGGAGGAGGCCTCGGCGGTGTCGCCGCCGCCCTCGCTGCCGCCGATCGCGGCGCCTCCGTGATCCTCACCGAGGAGTTCGAATGGATCGGCGGGCAGCTCACGTCACAGGCGGTACCGCCCGACGAGCACCCCTGGGTCGAGGAGTTCGGGATCACCGCCCGCTACCGCGCTCTGCGCGACGGCATCCGCGACGTCTACCGGCGGCGCTATCCGCTCATCGACGCCGCCGCGGATCGCGCGGATCTCAACCCCGGCGCCGGATGGGTGTCCAAGCTCTGCCACGAGCCGCGCATCGCGGTCGGGGTTCTCGAGGAGATGCTCGCCCCGCACCGCTCTACCGGACGCGTCCGCCTGCTCGAACGGCGACGTCCGATCGCCGCGCACGTCGACGGCGACCGCGTCACGAGCGTGACGCTGGCCTCCGAAGTCGGCGAAGACGACGTGACGGTCCGCGCCGCCTATGTGCTGGATGCCACAGAGACCGGCGAGCTGCTTCCGCTGACCGGCACGGAGTACGTCACCGGGTTCGAGTCGCGCGCACAGACGGGTGAGCCGAGCGCACCCGAGGACGCGCAGCCGGAGAACATCCAGGCCGTCAGCGTGTGCTTCGTCGTCGAGCACGTCGACGGCGACCACACGATCGAGCGGCCCGCGGACTACGACTTCTGGCGCTCGTACACGCCTGCCGCGTGGCAGGGCGAACGGATGCTGTCCTGGACGGCGCCCAACCCGCGGACGCTCGAGTTGAGCACGCGCGAGTTCGATCCGAACCCCGGCGACGACGCCCTCGCCGTCGACGCCGACCAGTCCCGCAACGCCGGAGACCACAATCTCTGGATCTTCCGCCGGATCGCTGCACGCGACCTGTTCGACCAGGGCTTCTACGCGAGTGACCTGTGCCTGGTGAACTGGCCGAGCATCGACTACTTCGTCGCCCCGGTGATCGATGTCCCGCGTGAGATAGAACTCGAACGGTACGCGCAGGCCCGCGAGCTCAGCCTGTCAATGCTGTACTGGATGCAGACCGAGGCGCCTCGCCCCGACGGCGGCACCGGGTTCCCCGGGCTCCGGCTCCGGCCCGACATCATGGGCAGCGCCGACGGCCTCGCCCAGGCGCCCTACCATCGCGAGTCCCGACGCATCAGAGCGCTGACGACGATCACCGAGAACGACGTCTCGTACGCCGTCCGCGGCGAAGCAGGGGCAACCCGCTACGACGAGTCGGTCGGAGTCGGCATGTACCGGATCGACCTGCACCCGTCCACCGGCGGTGACACGTACATCGACGTCGCATCCACCCCGTTCGAGATCCCGTTGGGCGCGCTGATCCCCGAGCGCGTGACGAACCTGCTCGCGGCGAACAAGAACATCGGCACGACGCACATCACCAACGGCTGCTACCGACTGCACCCCGTGGAGTGGAACATCGGCGAAGCCGCCGGCCACCTCGCCGCGTTCTGCATCGCCGAGGGCACGACGCCGCACGCCGTCCACGCCTCGGGCGAACTGCTCGCCGATTACCAGCGCGAACTCAACGCCAGCGGTGTCGAGCTCCACTGGCCCGAGGGGCGTGTCCACGCCTACTGACCCTGCACGACTAACCCGCAATCACAGAGAAGGAGAAAGCATGAGCCCCCTCAACACGCGACGACGCCTGTCGCTCACCGCGGGTGCCGGCATCGCCGCCGTCGCCCTGGCCCTCACCGGATGCAGCGGCTCCCCCGCCGGCACCGAGACACCGGACGAACCCGTCGAGCTGCGCATGACGGTATGGACCGCAGACGAGACGCAGCTGGCGATGTTCCAGGAGATCGCCGACGCCTACGTCGCCGAGAACCCCGAGCTCGTCTCGAAGGTGACGTTCGAACCCATCCCGTTCGAGGACTACACCACGACCCTCACCACCCAGCTGGCCGGCGGCAACGCCCCAGACCTCGGCTGGATCCTGGAGAGCTACGCACCCGAGTTCGTCTCGTCAGGAGCACTCGCCGACATCACCGACGCGCTGAAGGACGACGAGGACTACGACTACGACGACCTGCTCGACTCGTCTCTCGCGCTGTGGCAGAAGGACGATCGCCTGTTCGCGTACCCGTTCTCGAACAGCCCGTTCGCGATGTTCGTGAACACCGATCAACTCGAAGCGGCCGGTCAGCCGAACCCGGCCGACCTCGTGGCGTCGGGCGATTGGACGTTCGACGCGGCCCGCGACATGTCGGCGGCCGCGGCTGAGACCAGCGGCACGGCCGGCCTCGTCGTGCGCGACTTCGACTACCAGGCATGGGAGGTCCTCGCGTCGGTCTGGGCCGCGTGGGGTGCGGCGCCATGGAGTGAGGACGGCACGACCTGCACGCTCACCGATCCCGAGATGGTCGACGCCATGACGTGGTACCACGATGCCGTGTTCGTCGACGGGGCGATTCCCGGCCCCGGCGTCACCGCCGACTTCTTCGCCGGCGACGCGGCGATGACGATCACCCAGATCAGCCGCGCCTCGGCCCTGGACGACTCGTTCGCCTGGGACATCGTGCCGCTGCCCGACGGCCCAGGCGGTCACCAGAACGTCATCGGCCAGGCAGGAATCGGCGTGTTCGCCAATGCCGAGCACCCGACCGTGGCCGCGGACTTCCTGGCGTACTTCACCGACCCGGCGAACGCCGAGAAGCTCGCAACGTACTTCCCGCCGCCCCGCGAGTCGCTGCTGAACGCCGAGACGCTGGGAGCCGCCAACCCGAAGCTGAGCGAGGAGCAGCTGCAGGCCGTGGTCGTCGACGGCATCCAGGATGCCGTCACCAAGCCGACGCACGTCAACTTCGCCAAGCTCCAGGACGCAGTCCGCTCGCAGCTCGATGCGATGTGGACAGCCGATGCCGACGTGGAGCAGGTGCTGTCCGGCACCTGCGAAGCGATCACACCGCTGCTGGAGGGCTGATCGAATGACCTCCTCCGCCGTCCTCGCGACGGTCGAAGCCGCGGAGCGGAAGGGGCGCACCCGGCGTCCCCGCCGCTCCGCGGTGGCACGACGCGATGCCATCGTCGGCTACACGATGGTCGCCCCAGTGGTGCTCGGCTCCGTCGCGTTCGTGATCGTGCCGCTGGTAGCGGTGCTGTGGTTCTCGCTGCACGACTGGAACGTCCTGGCGAACACATTCGTCTTCTCCGGCGCGGACAACTACGAGCGGATGCTGTCCGACCCGGGGCTGCGCGACTCGCTGCTCGCCAGCCTCTGGTTCTCCATCGGCCTGGTCGTCCTGAACGTCACCCTTGCGCTGTTCCTCGCGGTGCTGCTCAACCAGAAGCTTCCGGGTACGACCACATTCCGCACCTTCTTCTTCTCCCCCGTCGTCGTCTCGCTCGTCGCGTGGACGATCGTGTGGAGCTTCCTCCTCCAGGCGGACGGCGGCATCAACGGATTCCTGTCGCTGATCGGCATCCAGGGCCCGAACTGGCTGCGCGGCGACTTCACCGCGATGGTCTCGGTGATCATCGTCCAGGTCTTCAAGAACGTCGGGCTGAACATGATCCTCTTCCTGGCGGCGCTCCAGGGCGTGCCGGAGGAGATCGGCGAGGCCGCCAGGATCGACGGCGCCGGCGCCTGGCGTCGCTTCCGTTCGATCACGCTGCCGATGATCAGCCCGACGATCCTGCTGGTGATGATCCTGACGATCGTCGGTTCCCTCGAGGTTTTCGCACAGATCGCCGTGCTGACCGGCGGTGGACCGGGAAACTCGACCACGGTGCTCGTCTACTACCTGTACCAGCAGGCTTTCCGTTTCAACGACTTCGGCTACGCCAGCGCGATCGCCGTGCTGATGTTCCTCATCGTGCTCGCCCTGACACTCGTGCAGTGGCAGACGAGGAAGAGGTGGGTGTTCCATGAGAACTGATGTGCTCGATACGGCGCAGGAGCTGGACACGCGCACGGTGGTCACCGGACGCACCGGCCTGAGCGCCGAAGGGCTCACCGCTCGGCGTCGCCGGAAGTGGGCGTCCGTCGGTCCCGTCGCGCTCATGGCCGTGCTCAGCATCCCGTTCGTGTTCCCCACACTGTGGATGGTGACGAGCAGTTTCAAGCCGATCGGCGAGATCCTGCAGAAGGTGCCGACGCTGTGGCCTGCGAACCCGACCGTGGAGGCGTATGGCGAGGTGTTCCGTCTGCAGCCGTTCGCGCAGCAGTACTGGAACAGCCTGTACATCGCCGCTCTCGTCACGATCGGAACGATGCTCGTCGCTGCCATGGCGGGCTACGCGTTCGCCCGGATCCGCTTCCCCGGTGCGAACGCGCTCTTCCTGCTGGTTCTGGTCGGGCTGCTCGTGCCGAGCGAGGTGACGATCGTTCCGCTGTTCCGGTTCGTGAACGGCCTCGGTCTGATCAATACGCATTGGCCGCTGATCGTGATCCCGATCTTCGGTGCGCCGGCGGTGCTGGCCGTGTTCATCATGCGGCAGTTCTTCCTGGGGCTGCCGACCGAGCTGGAAGAGGCCGGCCGGATGGACGGCTTGGGCCGCTGGGGCATCTTCTGGCGGATCGCGTTCCCGCTGTCCAGGCCCGCGCTGGCCGCAGTGGCGATCTTCACGTTCCTGAAGTCGTGGAACCTCTACCTCGAGCCGATCGTCTACCTCTCCAGCAAGGACATGTTCACGCTTCCGCAGGCGCTCACGCAGTACGTCGACGCGTACGGAGGGCCGATGTGGAACGTGCAGCTGGCCGCGACCACGTTGACCGTCGTGCCGGTGCTGCTCGTGTTCCTGTTCGCGCAGAAGCAGTTCGTGCAGGGGCTGGCGCACACCGGCCTGAAGGGCTGAGCGGCTCGCCTTCGCCCCGCAAACGCGGGGCTCGGATCATCCCCAGTTCGATCCGGGCCCCGCGTCGCGCGCAGGGAGGCACCGCGTACGGTCGGCCCGCGGCAGGTACTGACCCCCAGCCACCGCGATACGACCGCGCGACCATCGCCGGGCACCTCGGGCCCGAGGTGCCCCTTCTGGCCGTATGCTCGACACTACTTCCGTGTTCGTCACATACCCCGGGGAGGGCTGTGATGCAGATGCAGGATTATTCCGCGAGCGGTCACGGCGGCGACTTCGCCGCCGCGCTGCGCACGGCCATAGACGCGCGCGCCGTCACCTTGAGCTGGTTGCGCGAACGCCTCGCCGCGAACGGGAACCCCGTCTCCGGGGCCACGCTCAGTTACTGGCGCTCAGGCGACCGACGCCCTGAGGGCCCGCAGTCGCTCGCCGCCGTGGAGCAGTTGGAGTCGCTGCTCCATCTCGACGCCGGGACGCTGCTCTCGCTGATCGGCCCGAGCCAGCGCGTCGGCCCGATCGGCACACCGCAGTACCCGCTCGAGCAGGCGCGTCTGGAGCAGGCCGTCGCGGAGACGTTCACCGCACTGGGCTCTCCGGTGATGGATCCGGGGCGCGACGTCTCCACCCACGCCGTGACCGAAGTCGGTGCGGACGGGTTCGTGATCTCGCGCACCACCCGCACGATCCTGCAGTGCACCTCCGGGACCATCACGCACGTCCCGTACTTGGATCTCACCCCCGATCAGCCTGTACCTGCACCGATCTTCAGCATGGTGTCCGGAGGCCGCATCTCGGGCCTCCACTCCCACCACACGGGTGAAGTGCACGGCGCGATGTTCGAACTCGAGCGCCCTCTCGGGCCCGCGCAGACGACGATGATCGAGTGGAAGCTCGAGTTCCCGTCCGGCTACCCCGGCATGCGTGAGACCGGGCACGGAGTGGCGCGCAATGCGCGCGACCTCCTGCTGTGGACCCGGTTCCATCCCGACGCCCTGCCGTCCTGGATCGACGAGATCGAGGAGACGCCGGATGGCACGATCGTCACCGAGCAGCACCTCGACGGTGCGACGACAATCCACCAGGTCCGGCGCAACTGGGGCCCGGGGATGCTGCTGCACCGCTGGGGCTACGACGACAGGGTGTGACCCGAGTTACTCGCCGGTGGCGACGGGGCGGCCCGGAGTGTTCGACCACTGACTCCACGAACCGTGGAAGATCTTCGGCCGGATCCCCGCCTCGATCATCACCAACGCTGTGTGCGCCGCGGTGATGCCGGAGCCGCAGTACGCACCGACCTCTACGCCGCCGGTGACGCCCGCCTCGACGAGGCGCGTGCGCAGCTCGTCGAGATCACGCAGCGTCCCGTCTTCGCGGACGTGGACGGTCGTCGGCAGGTTCACCGCGCCGGGGATGTGTCCGGCGATCGGATCCATCGGCTCGACCTCGCCGCGGAAGCGCTCCGCCGCCCGGACATCGAGCAGGATGCCGGATGCGGCGAGCGCTGCGGCCTCGTCGATCGTGAGGCTGTCACCGGTGATGTCGCCGAGCACGACGTCGCCTGGTTCCGGCGTGACTTCGCCGGTCTCGACCTCGCCACCCGCAGCCTGCCAGGCTTTCCAGCCGCCGTCGAGCACTCGGACGTCGACGCCGCCCTGGCGCAGCATCCACCATGCGCGCGACGCGGGAAGACCGCCGGCATCGTCATAGGCGATGACGATGCCGCCGTCATCGACACCCCATCGGCGAGCGGCATCCTGAACCTGTTGCGTGGTGGGAAGCGGATGACGGCCCTCATCCGCTCGGCCATGCCGTGAAAGCTCGGTCTCGAGGTCCACGTACACGGCGCCGGGGATGTGGCCCACGCGGTGATCCGCCCGTCCATTAGGGCGATCGAGGCGCCAGCGCACATCGAGGATGCGCACCCCACCGTCGATCAGATTCTGAAGCTCTGCCGCGCTCACCAGTTGAGACATGGCTTCAGGCTACGACGCGTCAGTCGCGGTCGCCGCCCTCGTCCGCGTCGTCCTCGTCGTCATCCGCGTCGTCGTCGGACTCCGCCGGCTCGGCGACCTCGGGGTCGAGCTCGATGATCTCGTCGCCCTCCTCGAGGACATCGACGTCATCGGCGTCCTCCTCTTCGGCGCCGGATGCGGCGGCGACGCCCTCCGGACGGATGAGCTCGCGGACCTCGGCCATGAAGCTGTTCAACTGCTGCTGCTGCCAGCGCAGCTGACGCGTGCGGTCCTCGGCGTCGCGCAGGACGTCGGTGGTGTGGCCGGTGACGGTGCTGACGATCTTCTGAGCCTTCTGACGCGCACGGTCGAGGGTCTCGCGTGCGCGGACCTGCGCATCGGCTTCGATCGCCTGGGCCTGCGAGCGCATCAGCTTCTCGTAGTCATCGGCCTTCGCGGAGATGCGCTTGGAGTGCTCGAGAGACGCCGCGACCTGCTCGTTCGCGTCGGTGGTGATGCGCTCGGCGTGGGCGACCGCCTGATTGTGCAGGAGCAGGAATTCCTGTTGGGCGTCGTCCTGACGGCGGGTCAGTGTCTCTTCGAACTCGAGGACGCGGGCATTCATCTCGCGCACCTCGCGCTCGGCATCCGCTCGCTGCTGCGTCGTCTCGCGGGTGACCATCGAGCGGAGCGCTGCAGCGCCCTTCTCGGCCTCGGTGCGGATGGTCGCGGCCTCCTGCTCGGCCTGGTTCACCTTCTCGGCCGCGTGCGCGGCTTCACGCTCGATCCCCGCCTGGTGAGCGGTGTATTCGGTCTCGATGCGCAGGCGCACCTGATCGGCGTCGTGCTGAGCCTGGGTGGTGACGCGATCGACCTCGGCGGCGAGCTCCGCGCGACGGCCGTCTGCCTCTTCGCGCGCAGCCTCGAGCAGACGCTCGGCCTGCACGGCGGCGTTCTGGATCAGGACCGATGCCTGCTCCTCGGCGACCCGGAGCACAGCCTCGAACTGCAGACGGGAGCCCTCGGTGTCCGTCTCGTCCTTCGGGGCGGCGACGAGCTCGTTCGACAGTGCGGTGATCCGCTGGTCCGACTCCTCGACCTGCGCACGAGCGGCGGCGAGGTCCGCCTCGAGCGCGGCGATGCGCTCCTCATCAGCCGCGCGAGCCTCGGCCAGCTGCGACTCCTGCTGCTTCTCGATCTCGGCGATTCTGGCGTCGCTCTCGGCGGCGCGCGTCTCGCTCTCCGAGCGCGCGGACTCGAGCTCGGCGCGCACTGCTTCGACCTCGCGGCTCACGCCTGATCGGGCTTCTGCGACCTCGGACTCGGCGCGCTGAACCTGCATGCGAAGACCGGCGATCGCGGCATCCACCTCACCGCGGTCGTAGCCGCGGAAGCCGACGGTGAACGAGTCCTGCTCACGGGTAGGGCCCTGGGCGAGCTGGTCGAAGAAGTCGGCTCCGTGCTCGGCGGTGTTCTCGGCGGATTCGGTCACGATGGACACCTTTCGGAGCGGTGGGAGAAGGGGCGACGAGCCCGATTCCCAGCCTAACCAGTACGCGTGCGCGCCGACACTGTCGCGACGATAAACTGCCGTCGTCCCCCGACTGAAGGAACCAGCGATGCCGCGTTTCGACCTGCCAGCAGAGCAGCTGCGCACCTACCGGCCCGAGGTGGCGGAGCCGGCCGACTTCGACGACTTCTGGGAGCAGACGCTCGCCGAATCCCGCGAGCTCGCCGCTCCCATCCAGCTGCGCCGTATCGACTCGCCGCTGCAGTCGGTCGAGGTCTATGACGTCACGTTCAGCGGGTTCGGCGGCGACCCCGTCGGCGGATGGCTGCTGCTGCCGGCGGATGCCGACGACGCCGTCCCGGCGGTCATCGAGTACAACGGCTACGGCGGCGGTCGGGGCCTGCCGCACGAGAGGCTGGCGTGGGCGGCATCCGGCTATGCACATTTCTTCATGGACACCCGCGGCCAGGGCAGCGGGTGGGGGACCGGCGGCGTGACGCCTGACCCGCACGGCTCAGGGCCCGCGGTGCCCGGGTTCATGACGCGCGGCATCGACGACCCGAACGAGTACTACTACCGTCGCGTCTACACCGACGCCGTGCTCGCGATCGACGCGATCCGCTCGCTCGACCGCGTCGACGAGACGCGAGTGGCCGTGACCGGCACCAGCCAGGGCGGCGGGATCGCGATCGCCGCCGCTGCCCTCTCAACCGGGCTCATCGCAGCGATGCCGGACGTGCCGTTCCTGTGCCAGTTCGAGCGGTCCGTCGGACTGACCGAACGCGACCCGTACGCCGAGGTCGTCCGATATCTTGCCGTGCATCGGGATGCCGCGGAACGCACGTTCGAGACGCTGTCGTACTTCGACGGCGTGAACCTCGCTCGTCGTGCCACCGCACCCGCGCTGTTCTCGGTCGCACTGATGGACCCGGTGTGCCCGCCGTCGACCGTGTACGCCGCGCGGAATCACTGGGGCGGCACCGCCGACATCGTCGAGTACGCCTTCAACGAGCACGAGGGCGGGCTGGGCATGCAGTGGCAGAAGCAGGCCTCGTTCCTCGCGGAGCGGCTCGCCGGCTGAGACCGCCGCGGCTGAGGTCGCTTCAAAGAGCGCAAATGACCGCATCTGCGGCTGAGATGCGCTCATTGCGCTTCCTGACGATCAGACGGTCAGCAGCACCTTCGTGGCGCGCCGCTCGTCCATGGCCCGGTATCCCTCGGCGGCGTCTTCGAGCGGCAGGGTCAGGTCGAAAACGGCGCCCGGGTCGATGGCACGGTCCCAGATCAACTGGATGAGCTCGGGCAGGAAACGACGCACGGGCGCCGGGCCGCCGTGCAGGTGCACGCCAGAGAAGAAGAGTTCCTCACCGGGGAGCGCGACATCATGCGAGACGCCGACGTACCCGACGTGTCCGCCGGCCCGTGTGGAGCGGATCGCCTGCATCATCGACTCCTGGGTGCCGACCGCTTCGATGGTCGAGTGCGCACCGAGCCCGTTCGTGAGCTCCTTGATCCTGGCCACGCCGTCGTCGCCGCGCTCTTCGACGATGTCGGTCGCGCCGAACTTCCGGGCCAGCTCCTGGCGATCGGCATGCCGACTCATCGCGATGATCCTTTGTGCACCGAGCTGCTTCGCGGCGAGGATGCCGAGCAGGCCGACCGCACCGTCGCCGACCACAGCGACGGTCTTGCCGGGACCGACCTCAGCCGCGACCGCGGCGAACCAGCCGGTGCCGAGCACGTCCGAGGCGGCCAGCAGTGCGGGGATCAGATCAGCGTCGGGCTGTCCCGGCGTTGCGACCAGCGTGCCGTCTGCGTGCGGAACGAGTGCGTACTCCGCCTGCGTTCCGAACTGTCCCATCGGCACGACGTGCACGCAACGGGACTGGTATCCGGCCTGGCAGATCTCGCAGGTGTTGTCGGAGGCCATGAACGAACCGACGACGAAATCGCCGCCCTTCACGTTCTTCACATCGGAGCCGATCTCCTCGACGACGCCGACATACTCGTGCCCCATTGGCGACTCGTGCACGCTGTCGGTGCCTCGATAGGGCCACAGGTCGGAGCCGCAGATGCAGGTCGCGGCGATCTTGATGACAGCATCCGTCGACTTCGTGATGGTCGGCTTCTCGCGCTGTTCGACACGGACATCCCGCGGTCCGTACATGACTACTCCACGCATGTGTGCGCTCCTTCTGTTCCGTTCCCTGTTCTGTTCCCTCAGTCAACTCCTTCCGGCCGCGCACCGGGAGTGCCTGGCGAGCCGTGTACCGACAGGGCACCCCACGCTCCGCCTGCTCGCGAGCTGGGCGGCGGAGCATCCGGCGCCGGCCCCACGAGACGCCGCGTCCTGACCCCTTCCGCCCGCGGTCAGGCGTGCAGCGCGCGGATCCGGTCGAGGTCGGCGCGGACATCCGCCGGCTCATCATCGAGTGGCATGTTGTCGGCGTCCAATGCGCCGTCGAGTCCGGCGTCCGAGGCGAGCGCGGCGAACAGCGGGGCGAGGTCGGATTGCGCCTCGCCTCGCTCCGCGACGAGCTCGAACGTCTTCCCGATCGCGGCATCCGAGGTGAGAGCCGCCACGAGGACGTCGGCGATCTGCGATCGGGCGATGGCGCCGTCGGCCGGGCTGCCTGCGTGACGCGTGTCGCCCTGCAGGAACTGCAGGTGATGCTGGTCGTAGTCGTTGTAGTCGAACCACGCCGGCCGCACGATCGTGTACGGGTGACCGCTCGCCCGGACGAGCCGCTCGGAGCGGCGCTTCCAGTCGTGCGCTCTCGTGGAGCGGTTGTATGAGCCTTCCCGGTACGTGACCCCGATGGCTGTCATCAGGGCGATGCGCACCGGCCGGTCGCCGATCGCTTCCAGGACGTTGCGAACCCCGCCGTAGTCGACCTCTCGAATGTCCTGCGCGGAACCGTGAGCGCCGTGGGTGAACACGACAGCGTTGATGTCGCGAACCGCGTCGGCGAGAGACTCGGGGTCGGTGAGATCGCCGGTCACGACGCTTTTCCCGGTGCCGCGACTGAGAATGCGGATGCTGTGACCGGCATCGGTTGCGACGCGAGCGACGTAGCTGCCGATGCTGCCGGCGCCTCCCACGAGAAGGACGTCGAGATTCGTCATGGTGCTCCTTCGTCTGCCGCGGATCGTGCGGCGGTCTTGATCTCGGCGAGGGCGCTCATGAAGCCCTCCGAACAGCCGCTGGCCCCGGCGAGGCGTTGTACGTCGATGGTGTCGACGTCGAACCCGACGATCTCGTCGCCGAGCGCATCGGCGAACCGCTGCTGGTGGCCGAGGGATGCGGTGTCTTCGGCAGGGGTGGTGAGGCTGACGGCGGTGACGACGCCGCCTTCGAGGGTGAGCGTGACGTCTTGGTGAGACGGGAGTGATCCGTACCAGCCGGTCGCCTCGTACGTGCCGTCGGCGTATTCGGAAGGCAGCGCGGAAGATTCCGGTGCTGGAGTCGAGTTCGCGGCGCAGCCGCCGAGGCCCGCCCCGAGCATCACAGCGCCGAGCGCGGCAGATCGTCCCCGCACCCGCATCATGCTTCCGGGATCTCGCGCCCGAACGTCTCTATCGTGATGTCCTCGGGATCCGGGCCGCGGCGAACGTCGGTGTCGAGCGCGTCGATGGCGGCGAGCTCATCCGCTGTCAGTTCGAAGTCGAACACGGCGAAGTTCTCGGCGATCCGGGCCGGACGCACCGATTTGGGCAGAGCAGAACGACCCTGCTGCAGATGCCAGCGCAGCATCGCCTGAGCCGGTGACTTGCCGTGCTCCGCCGCGATCGCCTTCAGCGTCAGATCATCGAACGCGGATGCTCCGTTGGGGCGATACGCAGTGATACCGCCGATCGGCGACCAGGCCTGGGTGACCGTGCCGGCGGAGGAGTCAGCATTCTGCACCGCGCGCTGTTGGAAATACGGGTGCACTTCGATCTGGTTGATCGCCGGAACGATGCTCGTCTCGGCCTCGAGGCGGTCCAGATGATCGGTCATGAAGTTGCTGACGCCGATCGCGCGGACCCGACCATCGGCGAGCAGCCTCTCGAGTGCCCTGTACGCGCCGACGGTCAGATCGAAACGCGACGGGAGCGCTTGGTGCAGGATCAGCAGGTCGAGCCGGTCGACGCCGAGCTTGCCGGTGGACTTCTCGAACGCATGCAGAGTCTCGTCATAGCCGTAGTCGCTGATCCACACCTTGGTCTCGATGAAGATCTCGTCGCGAGAGAGGCCGGACCGGCGAATCGCCTCGCCGACCTCTCGCTCGTTGCCGTAGGCGGCCGCCGTATCGATCAGGCGGTAGCCCGTCTCGAGTGCCGTCGTGACCGCTGCGACGGTCTCCTCGGGGGCGGCCTGGAAGACGCCGAAGCCGAGGGCCGGCATCGTGACGCCGTTGTTCAGATTGAGGTTCATGGTCATGAGGTCATTCCACTCCGTCCGCGGCATCCGGAACAGTGCAGGCCGTTCCGGGTACTGGCAGTGCCTCCCTCCCTCGGGTGACTCGGCGTACGGTCGGATCATGGACACCAGAGGCGAAGTGCGCGAGTTCTTCTCGACGAGGCGCGCACGCATCACCCCCGACCAGGCAGGCCTGCCGGCGTACGGCACCAACCGACGGGTCCCTGGACTGCGCCGTGAAGAGGTGGCGATGCTGGCCGGCGTCAGCGTCGACTACTACACGCGGATCGAGCGGGGTGATCTGTCCGGCGCATCGGACGGCGTCCTCGACGCCCTGGCACGGGCCCTGCAGCTCGACGACGCCGAGACGGCGCACATGTTCGATCTCGCCCGGATCGCCAGTGCCTCGCCGATCGCGCACAAACCGCGCAAGAAGACCGATGAGCTGCGTCCAAGCATCCTGCGCCTGCTCTCGGCCATCACGGAGGCGCCGGCGATCATCCGCGACAACTACTTCGACTATCGCGCCGCGAACGACCTCGGCCGCGCGCTCTACGCACCGGTCTTCGCAGAGGCTGCTCCGAACAGCGCACGTTTCGCCTTTCTGAATCCCGCCGCGCAGGATTTCTTTCCGGACTGGGACCGAAACACGCAGGAGCTCGTCGCGACCATGCGCGGCGAGGCCGGCCGCAACCCGTTCGACAAGAAGCTCACCGACCTCGTGGGCGAACTGTCGACGCGCAGCGAACGGTTCCGCACCCTCTGGGCTGCCCACAACGTGCGTTACCACCGCACCGGCGTCAAGCGGATCAATCATCCGATCGTCGGAGAGCTCGAACTCACCTATGAAGCGTTCGAGTTGCCGGCCGACCCCGGGCTGCAGCTGTCCACCTACACCGCCGAGCCCGGATCGCCCTCGGAGGACAAGCTCCGACTGCTGGCCAGCTGGGCCGCACCGGACACCACGGGGGGTCCGTCCCTGGCATCCGATGCAACCGACCACACGCAGATCTGAAGGGAGATCGACCGTGCACACGCGCACTCTCGGCCAAGGCCTGCAGGTCTCCGCCATCGGCCTCGGCGCTATGGGGATGTCCCAGAGCTACGGCCAGAACCCCGGCGACCGCGAGGCCATGTTCGGCGTGCTCCGCTACGCGGTCGAGCACGGCGTCACCTTCATCGACACAGCCGAGGTCTACGGGCCGTTCGACAACGAGGAACTCGTCGGGGAGGCCATCGCTCCGATCCGTGACGAGGTCGTGGTCGCGACGAAGTTCGGGTTCGACATCGTGGACGGCGTCTCGCGCGGAACGGACTCGCGGCCGGAGCACATCCGCCGTGCGGCGGAAGGCTCGTTGCAGCGCCTGGGTGTCGAGGCGATCGACCTGCTCTACCAGCACCGTGTCGACCCGACGGTTCCGATCGAGGACGTCGCAGGGACGGTCGGCGAGCTCGTTGCCGAGGGCAAGGTGAAGCACTTCGGCCTGTCCGAGGCGGGGGTGGGCACGATCCGTCGCGCGCACGCCGTGCATCCGGTCACCGCCGTGCAGAGCGAATACTCCCTCTGGACGCGCGACCCGGAGGCCGGGGCGCTGGCGACGTGCGCGGAGCTGGGCATCGGCTTCGTGCCGTTCAGTCCGTTGGGCAAGGGATTCCTCACCGGGACGGTCAGCGCCGACGCAACCTTCGGCACCGGCGAGATCCGTGCGCGCGTCCCGCGCTTCGAGCCCGAGAACCTCCGCGCCAACCAGGGGCTCGTCGACCGGGTCCGGAGTCTCGCCGCCGAGCGGGATGCGACCCCGGGGCAGGTGGCCCTGGCGTGGCTGCTGGCGCAGCATCCCTTCATCGTGCCGATTCCTGGTACGAGACGCCGTGAACGTATCGACGAAAACATCGCTGCCACCCAGGTCGCCCTATCGGCGGACGACATCGTCGAGCTGAACGGGCTCGCCGACCGCATCGGTGTCGCAGGCGATCGTTACGACGAAGCGGGGATGGCAGCGGTCGGCCTCTGAGGCGCGTCGACGATTCTGCTCTGAGCAGAACGGCTCCCGCCGCGGCGGGGCACGGCGTTACCGTGAACCATGGCTGACATCCTCGATTTCCCCGATCGCTCCACACCGCCTCGACCCGAGCCGCTGTGGCGTCACATGCTCGGCGATCAGTTGCGCCGCAGGCGACACGAGAACCAGGAGACGCTCGGCGAGACCGCCGCGAAGGCCGGGGTGTCGCCGCAGTACCTCTCCGAAGTCGAGCGCGGGCTCAAGGAGCCGTCCAGCGAGATGATCGCCGCGATCGCCGGCGCCCTGGACACCACGCTCATCGACCTCACCAGCAGCGTCGCAGATGACTTGCGCGCGGCTTCGGTGCCGGCATCCGCCGCCGTCCCCGTCTCCGTGTCGGCCGGCCGCGGCGCGTTCGCCCTCGCGGCGTGACGCGCGTCGACAGTCTGGGGTCCGGGAACACGGATGTCGGACGGATGCTGCCGAATCACCCGGCATCCGTGCATCCGGCCCCCGAACTGTCGTCCTAAGCGGCCGTCCGCTCACCGAGCACGGTGTCGATCAGCCCGTACTCGAGCGCTGCCGATGCCGTGAACACCCGGTCCCGGTCGGTGTCGGCGCGCAGCGCCTCGACCGTCCGACCGGTGTGACGGGCGAGGATCGCCTCCATATCCGCTCGCACGCGCACGACCTCGTCGGCGGCGAGGATGAGGTCAGGGATCGCCCCGCGCGACTGTCCGGCCGGCTGATGCAGCACGATGCGCGCGTGCGCGAGGGCAGCACGCTGCCCCGCCGCCCCGGCCGCTGCGAGCAGCGCCGCCGGCCCGATCGCCTGCCCGACGACGGTGGTGGCGACGGCCGGTCGGATGTGCTGCATGGTGTCGTGGATCGCCAGCGCAGCGCCGGGGTCGCCGCCCTCGCTGTTGATGTAGAACTGGATGCCGGTGTCCGGGCTGTCCGCGTCGAGATGCAGCAGCTGCGCGATCAGCGCGTTCGCGACGCCCGCGTCGATGCCGGTGCCGAGGTAGATGACCCGCTCGGACAACAGCTGCGAGTAGACGTCCATGATTCGCTCGCCGCGCGGATGCTGCGCGATGACGTTGGGGATCGTGTAGCCGCTCATCACTTCTCTCCTTCGAGGCCGAGCCCCACACGCGCCCTGCGACGGGGGAACACATCGCCGATCGATGTCGCGATCTCGTCGATGAAGCCGTACTCTTCGGCTTCGACCGCCGTATACCAGCGGTCATGCAGTGAGTCCTCGAAGACGCGGCCCGGCTGCTGGCCGGTGTCGTCGGCGATCAGGCCGAGCACGGTGTCGCGCATCTGGCGGAGGTCGTCGGCCTGGATCTCGATCTCGGCGGCCGAACCGCCGATGCCGGCCGAACCCTGATGCATGAGGATGCGCGCGTGCGGAAGCGCGCGACGCTTGCCCTTGGTCCCTGCGGAGAGAAGGAACTGTCCTGCGCTGGCTGCGAGCCCGAGGGCGAGCGTTGCCACGTCGTTCGAGATCATGCGCATGACGTCGCGGATGGCGAGCATCGACGGAACCGAACCTCCTGGCGAGTGGATCCACAGGGCGATGTCCGCGACCGGATCCTCCGCCGAGAGGGTGAGCAGCTGGGTCATCAGCAGCGTGCCGTTGTCATCGTCGAGGGCGCCGTCGAGCACGAGGATGCGTTCGTGGAACAGTGCGCGTCGGGCTTCGGGGCCGAACTGCGGGATCGGTGTCTCTTCGTTCATGCCCCCACTCTGCGAGCCCTCCGGGGTCGCGTGGCGCGAATCCGCTCTGAGCGGCTCTGCTCTCGGCAGAGGCCGTACCTCAGACGGAGAACAGGGCCGCGAGATGTCTCGTCCCGCGGCCCTGTTCGGCAGTGGTGCTAGGCCATGGCCACCGCGCGTCGGTGACTGACCCGGTGACCGACCCAGAACCCGATCGCGATCAGACCGGCCAGGGCGATGCCGAGCATCCACGGAAGCATCGACGGTGCGGCGCCGGCGGTCGCCGTTGCGAGCGTTCCGGAGCCGTCAGCGATACGACCGTTGCCGTCTGCGAGTGCGGCGGCACCCGTCTCGAGCCTGGCTCCGCCGTCGGCGAGGGTGCCCGTTCCTTCGGCGACCGTCATCGCGCCATCGGAGAGCGTGCCGAGCCCGGTGTCGAGGTCGAATGCGCCCTGCTGCAACGTCGAGGTGCCCTCAGCGAGCGTCGCTGCGCCTTCGGACAGGCTCGTCGCACCCGAGTTCAGGCGGACTGCGCCATCGTGGAGCGTCGTCGCGCCTGCGGAGAGCGTCGTCAGGCCGCCCGACAGCGTACCTGCACCGGTCGCGAGCTCGGCGGTGCCGGACTTCAGCGGCTTGAGGCCGGAGGCGAGCTGCTTCGCACCGGACGCGAGCTGGGACGTGCCCGCCTTCAGTGGGGCGACTCCGGTCGCCAGGTCGGATGCGCCCGATGCGAGGCCAGTCGTGCCCTGCGCCAACGAAGTGAGGCCAGCGCTGAGCTTCGACGTGCCACCCGCAAGCTCGGCGCTGCCGGCCTTCAGATTCTGCGCACCGGCCACGAGGGCGGGTGCGCCCACCTCCACGTTGGTCAGACCGACAGTTCCGGGCCATTTGACAGAAGCGTCGCCGTTGAGGAGAGCGTACGTGCCAGCGGCGAGCCGCTGCGCACCACCCGCGGCTTCGATGACGCCGCTTGCGAGGACGGGAGCCGCCGCGGCTGCGGGCGCAATGCCCTTCACCTGCTGATTGACACCCGCGGCCAGCGTTACGAGGTCTGCAAGATCGGGGTTCGTCTTGGCGAGCTCGGCCAAGCGATCAGCCAGAACCTGGGAGTCCTGCGACGCGGATGTCACCATTCCCGTGATCGCATCCTTATTGGCTGCGAGATACTTCACCTGATCCGTCGCAGCGGCGGAGATCGCGGCGCTGAGATCCTGAGCACCTGCGTTGAGGTTCGTCGCGTACTGATGGGCACCACCGACACCGTTGGCGAGGCTGGTCACACCCACGAGCAACTCCTCTGCGCCGGCATCCACCCGCGCCGCACCATCCGACACCAGTTTGGCGCCGCCGAGCGCGCTCTGCGCCCCGGCATCCACCTGCGCCGCGCCACCGGCCAGCGCCTGCGCACCGTCGGCGACCTTTGTCGCACCGGCATCCACCTGCGCGGCACCACCGGAGAGCTTCTCCGCCCCCGCGACCGCGGACTGCGCGCCGAGGTCGGCCTTCAGCAGACCGGCGGCGAGCTTCTGCGCACCCGAGAGCGCCGACTGCGCACCGTTGTCGAGGCGCGCGGCGCCCGACTCGGCGCTCGCGGTTCCGGCCGCGAGCGTGCCTGCGCCGGTGGCGAGCGTGGCTGCACCCGTCGACGCCTTCAGCGCCCCGGCGGCGAGTTTCTGCGATCCGTCGTGGGCGCTCGATGCGCCGGCTGCGAGGCTCTCGGTTCCGTCCGCGAGCTTCTGAGCTCCGGCGGACAGGTCCTGCGCTCCGGTGGCGAGCTCGGCCGAGCCGTCGCGGGCTGTTCCCGTTCCGTCCGACAGCTCGGCGGCACCCGCCGCGATCTTTCCGGTCGTGAGGAAGAAGATCATCACCATCGCTGCGAGAAGCAGAGCGAGGATGATGACGGTGATGCGCACGCCGTTGCCGTGCGCGTGAGGCTTAGAACTCGTCATCGAGGGCTCCAGAGGTCAGTGGCGTCGTTGCCACTCGCGAGTGTAGGAGCGCACGGGCCGAAGTCGTCCGGCTTTGCGACTGGGTACTAAGTTTCAGATCCGCTGGGACTCGGTTTCTTGTAGTGATCCGACAACAGCGAATGCGCGAGCGAGGTCGGCGATCAGATCTCCGGCGTTCTCGAGGCCGATCGAGAGACGCAGGACGGCGGCATCCGGACGTGCGTCCGCCGGCACAGGGCGGTGCGTCAGAGCGGCCGGATGCTGGATGAGCGAATCCACTCCCCCGAGCGACACCGCGTGCGTGAACAGGTTGACGGCGGATGCCACCCGACTCGCCGCCGCATACCCACCGCGCATCCGCATCGCGATCATCGCGCCGGTGCCGCGCATCTGACGCTCGAGGATCCCCTGCGGATCTCCATCGAGACCGGGGAAGAACACCTCGTCGACCTCGGGCCGATCGATGAGCCATTGCACGACCTGCTGCGCGTTCTCCTGCTGCTGGCGGATCCGCACCGGCAGCGTCGTGAGACCGCGGTGCAGCAGGTAGGCGCCGAGCGGATGCAGCAGCCCACCGGTCACCGCACGAACGCGGCGCAGAGCCTCGGCGATCTCCTCGCTGCACGCGACGACGCCGGCGATCACGTCGCCGTGGCCGCCGAGGTACTTCGTCGCGCTGTGCAGCGACATGGCTGTGCCGTGGTCGAGCGGGTTCTGCAGGATGGGCGTTGCGAACGTGTTGTCGACCACGACGGGAACATCGCCCGCCCCGGCCACGACAGCGGCGATGTCGACGAGGTCGAGCGTCGGGTTCGCCGGCGTCTCCATGACGACGAGCCCGGTGTCGGGGCGGATGCTGACGCCCACCTCGGACGCATGGCAGAAGGTGACCTCGGTGCCGAGCAGGCCTGAACCGAGCAGGTGATCCGTTCCGCCGTACAACGGTCGCACTGCTACGACGTGATGCTTGCCCGTTGCCGCCGTCATCGCGAGGATCACGGCCGTCATCGCGGCCATGCCGGAGGAGAACGCGACAGCCGCCTCGGCGTGCTCCATCTCGGCCAGCGCGTCCTCGAACCGTGCGACCGTCGGGTTCCACAGCCGTTGGTACACGAGGCTGCCGTCGGCGATCGGCCGACCGCCTGTCGCCATCGCCTCGTACGAGTCGCCGCCGCGCTCGATATCGGGCAACGGATTGGTCGTGGACAGGTCGATCGGCAGAGCGTGGACGCCGAGGTCCTGGAGGTCTCCACGGCCGCTGTGCACCGCGATCGTGTCGGGATGCAGAGGCGTGTCGAAGGGCGAGTGCGGCATTGCAGTCATGCTCTCTACGTTGCCGGAATCCCGGTGAGAATGGGAGAATTCGACTGCATCCGCCGCCTGAACGCGTGGATGCAGAATTTTCGACGGATTCGACGGGATCAGAGGTGACCAGGTTGGCGAAAGCGCAACTCGACGAGATCGACCTCGAGATCCTCGCCGCGCTCAGCACGCGCGCCGATCTCACGAACAAGGCGCTGGCGCAGCGGCTTGGGCTCGCCGAGTCGACGTGCGCGCACCGCGTGCGCAGCCTGCGCGATCGCGGCATCATCCGAGACACCCGCGTCCGCCTCGACGCGGCAGCGCTGGGCTACCCGCTCGAGGCCATCATCAAGGTGCGACTGGCCAACCACACCGGCGAGAAGGTCAACGCCCTGTTCGATGCGCTCGTCGCGACACCACGGGTGCTGCAGGTGTTCCACGTCGCCGGCGTCGATGACTTCCTGGTGCACGTCGCGGTTCAGGACGCCACGGCGCTGCGCGACATCGTCCTCGAGCACATCACGGTGCATCCGGTCGTCCGCGGAACCGAGACCCAGCTGGTCTTCGAGCTGCGCGACGGCCGCGGCGTGATCAGGTAGCGCGCCCGTCGCGCTGCTCATTCCTGTCGACGCTGCAGAAGTTTCCGCCGCGCGAACAGCTTTGGACAGCGCGGGGCAGGGAACAGCAGCGCGAGCGCGGGAACAGCAGCGCGGGCGCCTCCCGATAAGGCGAGGTCCTACCGGCGCAGCAGCTTCTTCCAGCGCTTCTGCATGACGACCGGGATGGGCTGGGTGACCACGACATCCACGTTCAACGAGCTGTTGTCCGGTCCCACGATCGCGATCGGGGTGGTCAGCGTCGGCTCGAGCGGATCGACCGGCATCCTCATCAGCGCCCGATGGGCCCGGACGTAGGCCGGGATCAGGATCACGACCGCACCGACCCACGCGAGCGGGTTGCTCATGGCGACGCCGGCGAAACCGAGCACCGCACCGAGCGCGACGGCTGCCGCGACACGCGCGAACAGCTCGACGACCCCGGTGATCGTCGGGATCATCGCCTGCCCGAGTCCCTGCAGCGCGCCGCGCAGAACGAACAGCACTCCCAGCAGCGAGTAGGTCGACCCGTTGATGATGAGCATGAGGTGGGCGCTGTCCACGACCTCGTCGGCTCCGTCTCCGACGAAGAGTCGGACGAGATGCGTGCCGAATGCGATGAGCACGACTCCCAGGACGAGCGAGGCGATGATCGCCATCCAGGTCGCCTGCACGACTCCGGCGCGGATGCGGTCGGGGCGACGACCGCCGAAGTTCTGCGCGACGTACATCGAAACGGCGAGCCCCAGCGAGGCGAGCAGAGCGGTTGCGAGACTGTCGACCCGGGATGCCGTCGTGTAGGCGGCGATGGCCTCGGGGCCCAGGACGTTCAGCGCCACCTGCACGACAAGGGTGCCGATCGCGATGATGGATGCCTGGAACCCCATCGGCAGGCCGAGCCGAAGGTGGTCGAAGATATCGCCCCGTGTGATGCGCCAGTCTTCGCGCCGCACGTGCAGCACAGGCATCCGCCGCCTGACGAACTCGAGGCAGAGCAGCACGGAAACGGCCTGCGCGACGACGGTCGCGAGAGCCGCGCCGGCGACGCCCCACCCGACCGGACCGACCAGCACGATCACGAGGACGACGTTCAGCGCGCACGCGATCGTGAGGAACACCAACGGCGTCTTGGAGTCGCCGATCGCACGGATGATCGCCGACAGGTAGTTGAAGAACATCGTCGCGCCGCCGCCGAGGAAGCTGATCTGCGTGAACAGCGTCGCCTCCGCGAGCAGCTCGGGCGGTGTTCGCATGAGCACGAGGACGGGCTCTGCGAGCAGAGGGCCGCCGACCGTGATCAGGATGCTGGCGACTGCGGCCAGCAGGGTTCCGGTGGTGACCGAGCGGCGCACCGCTGCGGAGTCCCGGGCGCCGAAGGCCTGTGCGGTCGGGATCGCGAATCCGCTCGTCATGCCCCAGGCGAATCCGAGCAGCAGGAACAGCAGACTGCCGGTCGCGCCGACCGCGGCGAGGGAGTTGACGCCCAGCTCACGACCGACGACCACCGTGTCGACGACCTGGTACAGCTGCTGGACGACATTGCCGATCAGCAGAGGGACGGAGAACGCGAGGATGACGCGCCAAGGGCGCCCGGTGGTGAGGGACGTGGCCATGCGGGGGAACGGCTTCCGGAGACGAAGATCAGGGGGAATCGGCTCGCCGAGGATCGGCGAGCGCCCAGTCTATCGAATCGATTCGGAAGCGACAGTGCGCACGCCGACGATTCGCGGCGCCGGCTTCGCTGACGAAACCGCGGCCGGCGCGGGCAGCGTGACGGATGCCGTTACCTCTGGACGCTGCGGCGTCGGCCGTGCCTGGAACGCCCTGACGAGCGGGCGCGCGAGACCGCCGAGCACGAGAGCCGCGATGAGGCCGCCGACTGCGGCGAACGCAGGAATCCACTGCCCCGAGAACCCGGACGTGAGGCTCAGCAGCGCCCCGCCGATCCATGCGGCGGATGCTCCGCCCGCGATCCCGGCGGCACCGAACGCGAGTGCGACCAGAGCCACGATCGCGCAGACGAGAGCGATGCCTGCCCCTGAGATGCCGACCCACAGGAAGAACTCTGCAAGGTCTCTAACCATTCCGATCGTTGACATCCTGACCCCCCGGTCGACTATCTGATTCAACGGTACGCACGACCGCGGACATCCGCATCCATCGGAAGGATGATGTTATTGAAACGGGTCCAAGAAGCGTGAGGTCGCGCCAGGAGGACCATGATGGAGATGTGGCTGTCCCTCTCTCCGAACTCACGCGGATGCCGGATCCGCAGCTCGTCTACGCCGCCGACGGAACCCGGTTGGCGACCTACACGTGGGGCGAGTTCGATGCGCCGGTCGTGGTGATCGTCCACGGCTTCGCCTCGAACGTGCGCGACAACTGGGTGCTCACCGGCTGGGTGCGAGAGCTCACGCGCGCCGGCTACCGAGTGCTCGCCCTCGACCAGCGCGGGCACGGCAACAGCGACAAGCCGCATGAACCGGATGCCTACGCGATCCGCACCCTCGTCGGGGACGTCGAGACGGTCATGGACACCTACCTCGTGGAAGAAGCCTTCTACGTCGGGTACTCGCTGGGCGCCCGCGTGGGCTGGGAGGTCGTGCGCGATCTTCCGCAGCGCATCGACCGTGCCGTGCTGGGCGGCGTGCCGGACGGCATCCCTCTGGAGCGACTCGACCTCGACCAGGTGCGCGCGTACGCGGACGACGGCACGCCGGTGACGGATCAGGCGACGCAGAACTACATCGCTCTCACGGAGCGGGTGCCGGGCAACGATCTCCGTTCGCTCGTCGCGCTGGCTGAGGGAATGCGCAGGACGCGGACCGTCGACCCGGACCCGGCGAACGCGCCGACCAGACCGATCCTGTTCGCCACCGGATCGGAGGATGCCATCATCGCCGGCTCCCGAACCCTGGCGGAGGCGGCGCCCGAAGGGACGTTCTTCGAGATCCCCGGCCGTCACCACTTCAACGCGCCGGGGTCGCGCGCGTTCAAGGATGCTGCGCTGGAGTTCCTCGGCCGCGCCTGACCCGCTTCAACGAGCCCAACCCCGGGAGAGCGGTCTACGCTCGGATCATGCCAACTGTGATCCCCGCCATCGTCGCACCCTCAGCCACCGAGGCCCTCTTCACCGGCAGCGTCGAACGCCGTGATGTCGGGCCGAAGGACGTCCGCATCGACATCCGCTGGGCCGGCATCTGCCACTCCGACATCCACACGGTGAACGGCGACTGGGGTCCGCAGCACTACCCGCTGACGGTCGGGCACGAGATCGTCGGCGCAGTCGCCGAGGTCGGATCGGACGTCACGAAGTTCGCGGTCGGTAACCGCGTCGGCGTCGGATGCCTCGTGAACTCCTGCGGCGAATGCGCGAGTTGCGCCGCCGGCGAGGAGCAGTACTGCGAGAGCGGCGCGATCGGAACCTACGGCGCGAAGGACGTCGACGGCACCATCACGCAGGGCGGCTACGCCACCTCCGTCGTCGTGACCGAGGACTTCGTGCTGCGCGTTCCCGAGGCGATCCCGTACGAGAAGGCCGCTCCCCTGCTGTGCGCAGGCATCACCACGTATTCGCCGCTGCGCCACTGGAACGCCGGCCCCGGCAAGAAGGTCGCCGTGATCGGCCTGGGCGGCCTCGGCCACATGGCCGTCAAGATCGCGCACGCCATGGGCGCCGAGGTCACCGTGCTCTCGCGTTCGGACTCGAAGCGGGACGACGCCCTGAGGCTCGGCGCCGACCACTACTTCGCGACGCAGGACCCGGAGACGTTCCGCACGCTGCGGAACAGCTTCGACCTGATCATCAACTCCGTCTCGGCCGCGATCGACCTCGACGCGCACCTGAGGCTGCTCGCACTGAACGGGACGATGGTCAACGTCGGCGCCCCGCCGGAGGCGATGAGCGTCCGCGCCGGAACGCTGATCGGCCGCCGCCGCTCGTTCGCCGGCTCCAACATCGGCGGCATCGCCGAGACCCAGGAGATGCTCGACTTCTGCGCCGAGCACGGCATCGCCCCCGAGGTCGAGATCACCTCTGCCGATCAGGTCAATGATGCATGGGCCAGGGTGCTGGCATCCGATGTCCGCTACCGGTTCGTGATCGACATCGAGACCTTGAAGGTCTGACGCCGGCAGCAGAGGGGTGCAGTCGACTCGGTCGGCTGCACCCCTCTGCTGGTTCCGGATGCTACTTCCAGGGCCCGTTCGCAAGCCCGGGCTGCTGGTTCCGGGTCCACCACTTCGCGGTGTACCCGGTGCCGTCGTGGACGACCTCGTCATCCTTGTCGAAGATGCGCGTAGGCGTCCAGACCGTGCGGCCCTCGGCATCCACGGCGATCTCCTGCCAGGGGCCGTTCGGGTCGCCGGGCTTCTGCGCCTTCGTCCACCACGACGCCATCCACAGGCGGCCGTCGTACGTGACGTGGTCACCCTGGCCGTAGGCGGTTCGCGTGTTCCAGGCCGCGGCAGTCGACAACTCGACGGCGCTGGCCTCGACCGAGACGTCGGCGGCGAGCTTCCCGTTCGATGCGCTCGCCTCGACGGATGCCGCGCTCACAGTTCCTGCGGCGATGTCGGCGGTCGTGAGCGTGGTCGTCTCCGCCTCGAGAGCCGCACTCGCACCTGACGCGAGGGTGCCGATCTCGGCGCCGCCGACGGTGACACCTGTGAGCGTCACGTTGCCGGTGTTGCGCACGGCGCGGTTCCACGTGACGGTCTCGCCTGCCGTGGCGAGACCGTTGTCGTCCGCGTCGTTCCAGTCGCCGGTCACCTCGACGGTCAGGCGCGGGTCGCGGGCGACCACGTCGACCTCGCCACCGGCGACCTCGATCGTCTTGGTCGGCTGACCGGATGCCGAGACCGTCCAGGTCGTGTCTGCGACGAAGTAGCCGCGGGCGATGTCATCGGCCGTGACGGCGTGCTTCGGTGTCGCGCAGGTGTACCCGGCCCCTGCGGCGAGCGTGAGGAAGCGGCAGTTGCCGGCTCCCGGCGGCAAGAACGGCGCGAAGTCGCCGGTGGTCGGCACCACCGACGTCGTCATCGTCGACGTGCTGTCCACGCGGAACGCATACGGCACCTGCTCCCCAGCCGTGTACGGCTGGGTGGCGAGATCACGAGCGGTGTCGGTGCGAGCACCCGTGATCGTGGCACCGATGACGGTCGGAGCCGGGGGAAGCTCGAACACTGCGGTCGTCTGGCTCACGCGACCGTCCTGTGCCGTGAACGCGGCCTGCAGCCGCTGCGTGCCCGCTGCCGATGCCGGAGCGGTCACGCTCACCTCCACAGTGGTGCTCTCACCCGGCGCGAGGCCTTCGATCGCAGCATCCGACGCCGACCATCCGGACGGCGTAAACAGCGACACCGAGCCGGTGAGAGTTGTGTCTTCCTGGTTCGTCACCGTCACCGGAACGCTCGTCGCCACGGACGGCGCGAGCGACGTCGCCGGGACGGACAGCGGAGCACACACGGCGTTCAGCCACGCCTCGTCGAACGACGAGAAGCGGATGCTGTCGGTGTAGTTGCCCTCCCAGAGAACACCGATGCGGCCCTCGTCGAGCGCGGTCGCCGACGAGTACGCGAAGAACCCGGTCTCGAGTGTCCGCAGCCCGGGCCAGGTCTCGCCGTCGTCGCAGGACAGGCGCACTGCGCCGTTCTCGCGGTCGCCGTTCGCGCCGTTGTTCGCGTTCGTGAAGATGAGCTTGCGCGCATCCGCGGTCCCCGCCGGCGCCTCGGGGTGAAGGCGCGTGATCGACGCGTTGTTCGTCGGATCCGGGAGCTCGGTGTCGGCGGTGACCGGACCATAGGTCGCTCCGCCATCGGTCGAGATCGCGACCTTGCGCAGGCGGCCGTTGGAGCTGTCGCGGGAGTTCAGCATGACCCGGCCGTCTGAGAGCTCGACGACCTTGTTCTCGTCCATGCCCGTTCCGACATATGCGCCGCGCTGCCAGGTCGCGCCGTTGTCGTCGGAGTACACCGAGTACGACTGGATGGCCGTGCTGCCGTTCGGCTGGAGCACCGTTCCCGCGTACTGCTGGATGAGGCGCCCGGCGTGCGCGCCGTAGCGCAGTTGGATGCCCTCACCCGAAGTGGCGAACATGCCCTTCACGTCACCGGCTACGGGCGTGTACACCCCGCCGCTGGTGGTGCCGTTCGCGGGTTTGGTGACATCCGTGATGAGTCGCGGCTCGCTCCACGTGAGTCCCTGGTCGTCAGACTGGATGACGGCCGCGCTGGTGATCTGCCGATCCGCGTCGTCGTTGCCGTACCCGCCGTTCTGGAAGCTCTGATCCTTCGAGTAGACGAAGAATGCGAACACGCGCCCTGTCTCGTGGTCGACGACGTAGCTCGGATCGGAGTACCCGTACTTCGCGGTGCCGGTGTGGCCGGCGGCGATGATGTGAAGATCACTCCAGGTGCGCCCGTTGTCGGCAGAGCGGCGCTGGATGATCGAGTTCGGGTTCGGCGCGTCCGCGGCGCTGCCCGGGCGCGCGTCCCACGCCGCCAGCAGAAGGCCGTTTCCGAGGTGGGCGAGGGCGGGGATGCGGTAGAAGAAGTCCTCCGCTGTCCGGTCGGCTGCGAGGTTCACCTCCGTATAGTCGCCGGGCGCGGCGGTTGGGTCGGCGAGGTAGTCGGGGGTCGGCGTCGCGTACGCCGTCGTGGTGGGAATCGCGAGGGCGATGGCGAGGGCGGATGCCGCGCCCCACTGCCAGAAGCGCCGGGGAGAGCGCGTAGGGGTGTCGTGCATGGACAGGCCTTTCTGTTCGTGCCGATTTCTTACTGGGGGACTCAGGACGAGGTGCGGACCACCTCGAGGTTGCGCTCGACCGTGCGAAGGGCGGCTGCGGCGGTCGTGTCGTCGGGGCGGCGGGCGACCTTCAGGCCCAGCCACGGGGCATCGCCGGCTGCGGCGAGCGCTGCGGCGACGTGCGCGTCGTCGAGCAGGGACTGCGACTCGGGGAAGGTCGAGCGGATCGGCAGATGCGCGTCGATCCACGGGTAGCCGTACGGACTCTCCAGCGCGGCCGCACCCGAGAGGGCGAGCCCGGCCAGGCGCCCGGATGCCGCGACCCGGGCGATCTGGTCGGTGACGGCATCCGCTTCTCGCAGCTCGATCGCCGATCGGCCCCAGTTGAGCCACATGCCGACGGGGGTCTCCGAGGCGTCGATCGCCGTGAGCTCGTCCTCGACCGCGAGGAAGCCCTTCTCCGGCTCCTGCCCGCCGACGAACGCGTCGCAGTGCTCGATGACGAGCTGCGCGCCGCGCCAGTTCCAGCCGACGATCTCGTCGAGCGAGCGGGCGAGAGCCTCGGCCGAACCCTGCAGAGCGCGAGGAGCGCTGTACAGCATGACGGCCGCCACCGAGGCGGGGCTCTCGTCGGACAGTCGGGCGACGTCAGCGGCCACCCGGCGCAGGTCCGCGAGCGCGGCCCGGCGTCCGGCATCCGACGTCGATGCGATGCCGTACGCGGCATCCTTGCCGAGCCGCCCCATCACGAACGGGATCGGCGTGACGGCGAGCGGCACGGCGGGCACGTTCGCGAGGAACCAGTCGTCATCGAACTTGTGGATGCCGCCGAGCCACGGGATCTCCAGCCCCGCGACGCCGTCCAGCGCGCAGATCGCGGGCAGCAGCTCGCCCTCGAGGTCAGGATCCCACGAGGCGAACGCCGGCGAAACGGGGTACGCGCTGACGAGAACCGGGGCCGTCACGAACGGGCGCCGTTCACGGCAGCCGCGAACCACGACGTGATGGTCGATGGATGCGTGATCGCGGTGCCGACGCAGACCGTGAACGCACCGGCGGTGATCGCCGCGGCGGCGTGCGCCGGCGTGTGGATGCGGCCCTCGGCGCAGATCGGTTTCGTGCAGCGCTCGGCGATCAGCGAGATGAGCTCGAGGTCGGGTCCGTCGGTCTTCGGGCGCTCCCCCGTGTATCCGGAGAGCGTCGTGCCGAGGATGTCGGCACCCGCCTCCTCAGCGGCGACCGCGTCGTCGAGCGATCCGCAGTCGGCCATGATCAGGGCGTCGCGGCCTGTCTCAGCACCGTATGTTTCAGCACAGTGCGCACGGATTCCGGCGATCGTCTCGGCGAGCGTCAGGCCATCCGGACGCGTCCGCTGGGTGCCGTCGATGGCGACGATGTCGGCTCCGGCGTCCACCACGGCGATCGCGTGCTCGAGTGTGGGCGTGATGAACACGTCGGCCTCGCCGTCCTTCCACAGACCCACGATCGGTACGGGGAGGTCGGCGGCGGCGCGGATGTCGGCGATGCCCTGCAGGCGGATGCCGACCGCTCCTCCGGTGACGGCGGCCGCGGCGACCTGCGCCATGGTGCGCGGGTCGCGCATCGCCTCACCCGGGTAGGCCTGCGCCGAGACGATGAGGCCGCCGCCGAGGCGGTCGAGGGTGTCGGTGAATCGCATCATTTCCTCCAGGCGGATGCCGCGGCGCCGCGCAGCGGCGCATCATCGCCGAGCGCGCCCGGCAGGATCGGGGTGTTCTGCAGTGCGTCGATCGCCTCGGCACGGTAGGCGGAGAGCATCGGCTGCCACCAGGCGTCGCCGATCTGCGGCACGCCGCCGGTGATGACGATGCGCTCCGGGTCGATGAGGGCCGCCGCTCCCGCGAGGGTGCGCCCGACGGCCGCGGCGGAGTCGGCGATCGCCTGCGCCGCGACGGCGTCGCCGGAAGCGGCGGCCCCTGCGACGCCGCGGGTGTCGGTCACGGTGCGGTCGCCGCCGAGCGACAGATAGTGCTGGTGCAGGCCGATGCCGCCGCCGATGGCCTCGAGGTGTCCGGCGCGTCCGCAGGGACAGCCCAGGTGTTCGGCGCCGCGGATCGGCACGTGGGCGAGCTCGCCGCCGACGTGGTGGGCGCCGCGCACAGGGCGCCCGTCGATGATCACGCCGGAACCGATGCCGGTGCCGACCGCGACGACGAGAGCGCTGGATGCTCCGGCCGCCGCGCCGTGCGCGAACTCTCCGGCTGCGTGCGCGTCGACGTCGTTCTGCACCGCGACGGGGGCACCGTCGGCCAGTCGGTCGGCAAGGGCCGCACGTACCCGCTCGGCGACGCGGGTGCCCGGCCAGTTCGCGAACGTGTCCGTCGAGGAGACGATCACGCCGGTCGTGGCATCCACGACGCCGGCTGTGCCGATGCCGACGCCGGCCAGGGTCGTCCTCATGCCCGACGCAACATCTTCAGCATCCAGCAGCCGCTCGGCGAGCCCGCGAACAGTCTCGACGACGGCATCCGGACTCTCAGCGGCGCGACTCGGCGCGACGAGCGTCGCCAGCAGCACGTCGTCGCGGTCGGCGAGCGCCGCAGCTGTCTTGGTGCCGCCGATGTCGACGGCGAGCACGACCTCGGGCATCAGCGGTGGACCTTACGCGGCCGGGACCGGCAGCAGTCCCACGCCGGCGAGGACCGTGCGGACCTTCTCGACCGTCGCGTCGTCCAGCGGGGTGACCGTGTTCGCCATCGTCGCGTGATCGATGAGTCCGCGGGCCTGCATGGCAGCCTTGAACGCGCCGACGCCGGTCGCGTCTCCGGAGAGCCCAGTCGGCTGGAAGACGATGTCGAACATGCGGTTGATCCGCTCCTGCTCGTTGCGCGCAGCATCCCAGTCGCCGCGTTTCGCCGCCTCGAACAGACGGACGTAGCCCTCGGCCTCGACGTTCGCGACGCCGGGGACGACGCCGTCGGCACCGGCGAGCAGCATCGCGTCGACGACCATCTCGTGGCCGGTCAGAACCTGCAGCGGACGGCCGGCGGCCTCGTTGGCGGCGATGAGCCGGCGGAATCCGACGTCGTCGCCGGACGAGTCCTTGATGCCCTGGATGACACCCTCGGTTCCCAGCTGGATCAGCAGCTCGAGGTCGAGCTTCTTGTGCACGCGCACCGGCACGTCGTACGCCCACAGCGGGGCGTCGATCGCGGCGGCGATGGTGCGGAAGTGATCGGCGATCTCGGCCTGCGAGTTCAGCGTGTACAGCGGTGCGGTGGTGACGATGGCATCGGCACCGGCATCCACGAGGCGGCGGGCCGTCTCGATGATGCGCGGTGCGGTGAGCTCGATCGCGCCGGCGATGATCGGCACGCGGCCGTTGTTCGCCGCCGCGATCGTGCGGAGGATGGCGACGCGCTCGTCGTCGGTGAAGTACGCGGTCTCACCGGTCGAGCCGAGGGCGAAGAGGCCGGCGACACCCGCGTCGACGAGGTACTCGACCAGGCGCGTGAGAGATGCGTGATCGACCGTGTGGTCGGGCAGCAGCGGGGTGGCGACAGGGGGGACGATGCCCGTGAAGGCGGGGGATGCAGCGGTCATGATGATTTCCGGTCGTATTCGTGAGGTCGTGAATGAGGTCGTGAGTGAGGTCGTGAGTCAGCGAGTGGATTCGAGGAGGGAGGGGGCGGCGCCGAGAAGCGTCCGCGTGTAGTCGTCCGCGGGGTTCTCGAACACGCGAGCCGCGTCGCCGAACTCCACGACCTTGCCCTTGTTCATCACCGCGATCTCGTCGGAGAGGTAGCGCACGGTCTGGATGTCATGCGAGATGAACACCATTCCGAGGCCGAGCTGCTCCTTGAGGTCTGTCAGCAGGTTGAGGATCTGCGCGCGCACCGAGACGTCGAGCGCGCTGGTCGGCTCGTCGGCGATGATCACCTCGGGGTCGAGCACGAGTGCACGGGCGATCGCCACGCGCTGGCGCTGGCCGCCGGAGAGCTGGCCGGGCAGGGCGTCAAGAGCGGATGCCGGGAGCCCTACGAGCCCGATCAGATCGCGCACCTTCCGCGAGCGGGAGGCGGGCGAGCCCATCCGGTGCACCTGCAGCGGATCGAGCAGCGCATCGCGCACCGTCATCCTCGCGTTGAGCGCCGTCGCAGGGTCCTGGAAGACGACGGACAGAATGCGTCCGAGGCGCTTCCGAACCGCCGGGCTGAACGAGCGCACCGGCTCGCCCCCGAACACGACCTGGCCGCTGGTCGGCTTCTCGAGGCCGATGAGGACCTTCGCCGACGTCGACTTGCCCGAGCCGGACTCACCGACGATGCCGAGCGTCTCGCCGCGCTTGACCGTGAGCGAGACCCCGGCGAGAGCATCCACGTACTGGCGCTTGAAGAGCGTCGAGGCGCGCGTGCGGTAGCGGACGTGGACGTCCTTGAGCTCGATGACGGGTTCGCTCATCGTCCTGCTCCGATCGGTTCGACCTGCGCATCGTCCGGATGCGCGGAATATGAGTGCTCAGTTCCGGGAATGGTCCGACGCACCGGGGTGACTCCGGCGTATCGGGCCGGGTCGGACGACCGGGGCGCGAATCGATCGCCCGCGGGGAAGTCCTTCGGCGACGGCACGACGCCGGCGACCTGGTGCAGCCGGTCGGAGCCCGCCTCGATCGAGAGCACGGCGCCGAGCAGCCCCTGCGTGTACTCGTGCACAGGCTGCGTGAGCACGTCGCGGGTGGTGCCCTGTTCGACGACCTGACCGGCGTACATCACGGTGATACGGTGCGTGAGCTCGGCGACGAGCGCGAGATCGTGCGAGACGAACACCAGCGCGAACCCGAGCTCCTTCTGCAGTCGCATGAGCAACTCGACGACCTGCGCCTGGACGGTGACATCCAGTGCCGTGGTCGGCTCGTCGGCGATCACCAGGCGCGGGTTGCGGGTCAGCGCCATGGCGATCAGCACGCGCTGGCGCTGGCCACCGGAGAGCTCGTGCGGGTACGAGGCCAGTGTGCGGACGGGGTCGAGGCCGACGAGCTCGAGGAGCTCCTCCGCCGTGCGGGTTCCGCCGCGCTTGGTCAGCTGCTTCATCTGCGAGCGGATGAGCATGGCCGGGTTCAGCGAGCTCAGCGCATCCTGGTAGATCATCGCGATGTCATGGCCGCGCAGCGCGTTGCGCCCCTTCGGCGACATGGTCAGCAGGTCCTTGCCGTCGAACATGATCCGGCCGCGGATGTCGGCCTTCGGGTCGAGCAGACCCATGATCGCCAGCGAAGTGATCGACTTGCCGCAGCCGGACTCGCCGACCAGCGACATCGTCTCGCCGGGGCGCACGCTGAAGCTGACGTGATCGACCACGTCGACGTCGCCGTGCCTGGGGAAGGAGATGCAGAGGTCCTGCACCTCGAGCAGCGGTGCGTCGTCGCCGGTGTAGACGAGTCGGTCGGTGCGACCGAGCTCGCGGGTGCGCAACAGGGCGAGACGCTCTTCGAGCGGAACGGCCGGGGCCTGCGGCGTGAGCGCATCGGGTACGCCGCTCGGAACCGACAGGTTCACGGCGGTGTCGACCGTGGGGATGACGTTGGTGTCGTCACGGTCGGCCAGCTCGAGGTCGTGCGTGGACTCCTCGGTGTTCGCCGCATCCGCCGTGATCTTGCGAGCACGAGGCGAGACCATCGCGTCGGTCATGCCCTCGGAGAGGATGTTCAGGCACAGCACCGTGATCATGATCAGGATGCCGGGGAAGAACGTCGCCCACCATGCGCCGGACATGAGCAGATTGCGACCGGCTGCGATCACGTTGCCCCAGCTGGGCTCGGGGTCGGGCACGCCGGCCTGCAGGAACGACAGCGATGCCTCGAACACGATCGCGTCGGCGACGAGGATCGTGGCGAACACGAGCACGGGGGCCATCGCGTTGCGGGCGACGTGCTTGACGATGATGCGCGGAGTGCCTGCGCCCATGACGCGGACCGCTGACACGTAGTCCTCGCCGTACTGATCGAGGATGTTCGCGCGCACGATGCGCGTCAGTTGCGGCACGTAGAGGAATGCGATCGTCAGCACGAGCACGGGAAGCGACCGGCCGAACACGGCGACGAAGACCGCGGCGAGCGCGATGCCGGGGAAGGACATGATGACGTCCATGACGCGCATCAGGGTCTCGGAGATCCACTTCGGCGCGGTGGCTGCGATGGTACCGAGCACGCAGGCCGCGGCCAGCGCGACCAGTGTGGCGCCCAGGCCGATCACCAGCGAGTAGCGAGCGCCGTAGACGAGGCGCGAGAAGATGTCGCGGCCCTGGCGGTCGGTGCCGAACCAGTGCTCTCCGCTCGGTGCCTGCACTGGCGGGCCGGACGCGAGCGGGTCGTATCCGGTGACGAGCGGGGCGAGGATCGCCGCCGGCGCGATGACCGCGAGGATGGCGATGCAGATCAGGGATCCGATGGAGAGCCGGCCGAAGCGGAGGCCCGGTGCTGAGAGTCGCTCAGTGAGTCTGCGTCGCATGTCACACCGCCCGGATTCGAGGATTGATGAGCACGTACAGGAGGTCGACGATGATGTTGATCACGACGAAGGCGAGCGCGACAGCCAGCGTCACGCCCTGCACGAGGTTGGGTTCGTTGTTGGTGACGCCGTTGAGGATCAGTGTTCCCATACCGGGGATGGCGAAGATGATCTCGATGACCACGGCGCCGCCGAGCAGGTAGCCGATGCGCAGACCGAGGACCGTCACCGGTGTGATCAGCGCGTTGCGCAGCACGTTGCGGCCGACGACGATGAAGCGCGGGATGCCGGCGCCGAGCGCCGTGCGGACGTAGTCCTTGTCGAGTTCCTCGACCATCGAGGTGCGCACCACGCGGGACAGCTGGCCGATCACGGGGACGGCGAGCGCGACGGCGGGGAGGGTCATCCGCGCCAGCCAGCCGGCCGGGTCGCTCCAGATGTCGGGCAGCGGACCGGATGCCGGGAGCGCCCCGAGTCCGAGCGTGAATCCTTGGATGAGCAGGATGGCGAGCCAGAACGACGGGGTCGAGAGGGCTGCGACGCCGAAGAAGCGGATCACCTGATCTGGCCAGCGGTCGCGGTACACGGCGGCGACGATGCCGAGCGCGAAGGCGAAGATCACCGCGATGATGAGGCCGAAGAAGGTGAGGGAGAGGGTGACGGGGAAGGCGCGGGCCACTTCGTCGACGACGGGAAGGCTGCGGGCCGAGTAGGTGCCGAGGTCGCCGCGGAACAGACCGGCGAGGAAGGCGACGTATCGAGCGAGGAGGGGCAGGTTCAGGCCGTGTGATTCACGGTAGGCCTCGAGGGCCTCCGGGGAAGCGGTCTCGCCGAGGGCCACGCGGGCCTGATCGATGGGCGAGAAGGACATCACGAAGAAGACCAGGAACGTGATCCCCAGGATCATCACGGGCAGCTGCAGAAGCCTGCGACCGATGAGGCTGAGCGTATTGGACACGGGATCCTTCTTGTTCGGGAGGAGTGGCCGGGCGGCGCGCTGGGGACGCGCCGCCCGGCCTGGGGATCACTGGGCTACGACGCCTACGTCGAGGAACGACAGACCAGTGGTGGGGACGGGCTCGAATCCGACCAGCTGCTGGCTGCTCCACGCGGTGGGGAGCTTGCGGTGGAACAGCGGGTACAGCACTGCCTGCTCGGACAGCAGGTCGAAGGCCTGGTTCCAGGTCTCCTGCTGCTCGTCGCCCTCCTGCTGCACGGCTGCGTCCATCAGAGCGGTCAGCTCGGCGTACTCGGGCGAGTCCGCCCATGCGGTGCGGGTGTTCGGCCACACGTTGTCGCCGTACCACCAGTTCATCAGCAGGTCGGGGTCGACGCCGAAGACCGAGGGGTCACCGGGGGCGACGGCGACGGTGTAGTCGCCGGAGTCGACCTTCTCGTACATCGCCGCGGACTGGGCGATGTCCAGCGTGGTGGAGATGCCGACAGCATCCAGCGACTCCTTGATCAGCGGAGCGACCTCCTTGACCCAGCCGGTGTCGGTGGTGTTCAGCGTGATGGCGAGGTCGGAGACGCCGGCCTCATCGAGGAGTTCCTTGGCCTTCTCGGGGTCGTAGGTGTACACCGTCGACGCCTCGTGGTAGTTCGGGTAGTCCTCCGGGAGGAACGAGGTGGCCGCTGTGGCGTTGCCGAGCATGCCGGTCTCGATGATCTTGTCCATGTCCAGCGCGTAGAACAGCGCCTGACGGACGCGCGGGTCGTCGAACGGCTCGGCCTTCGTGTTGAACATCATGAACAGCAGGCCGAAGGACTGCACGCTCTCGACATCCGCAGCCGATGCCAGCGAGTCGACATCGATGTAGGGGACGTCCTCCATCGCCTGGATGGTTCCGGACTGCATGGCGGTGACGCGAGCGGACGGGTCGGACAGCAGGTTCCAGTTCATGCCGGCGGCGAGAGCCGGGTGCGGCCCGTTGTAGTCGTCGTAGCGCTCGAAGACGAGCTTGTCCTCCGGGACGGCGGAGACGAGCGCGTACGGGCCGCTGCCGACCGGGTTCGCGCCGAACGCCTCTGGATCCTCTTCCACGAGAGCCTTCGGGACGATCTTGACGACGCCGAGGCGGTCGTTGATCAGTGAGAACGGGAAGTCCGTGGTGATCTGGACGGTGTCCTCGTCGACGGCGGTGACCGTGTCGATGAAGTCGACGTACGACAGGAACAACGAGTTGTTCGCAGGGTCGAGCACGCGCTCGTAGCTGAAGACGACGTCGTCGGACGTGACCGGATCGCCGTTCTGGAAGGTCGCGCCCTCGCGGATGTCGATCTCGTACGTCGTGTCGTCGACCTTCTTGGGCAGGTCGGCGGCGAGCGCCGGGGCCGCCTTCTGGGTCACCGGGTCGAGGTCGACGAGACCCTCGAAGATGTGCCAGTTGGCCGACACCGTGACAGCGCCGGAGGCGATCATCGGGTCGAAGCTCCCGTTCAGGGTGTACGAGATGCCGGCCTCGATGATGGCATCGGGGTCGACTTCGCCGTTCGCGCCTGCGCCGTCGGACGGGTTCGCTCCGGCGCCGCCGCAGCCGGCAAGGACGATCGCCGCGGCGACTGTGCCGGCGACCGCGGTCGCGAGGCGACCCCCGCGGGTGCGGGTGATGTTTCGGTTCATGTGTGCTCCAGGGTGATGGGGACATCTTGTGGACATCTGATGTCAGATGTACCTTAGACACAGGTCAGCCGCTCGCACAAGGGTGAGATGATCAGAATTCTCAGAACGAGACGGAGCCGTAATGAAGTCCACCCAGAGTCGGGCGTCGCGGATGCGGCGTTCCACGACGGCGGATCAGATCAAGCAGCTCATCCTCACGCGCGGGCTCGCGCCGGGCGATGCGCTCCCCACGGAGACGGAGCTGTGCGAGACGCTGGATGTGTCACGCTCGTCCGTCCGTGAGGCGATCCGCACGCTGTCGACTCTCGACATCGTCGACGTCAGGCACGGTCACGGCACCTACGTCGGCGACATGTCGCTCGACCCGATGGTGGAGACGCTGGTCTTCCGCGGAGTCCTCACCCCGGAGGGGTCGTTGCAGGCGCTGCGCGAGGTCGTCGACGTGCGTCTCGCCCTCGATCTCTCGATGGCGGAGCAGGTCGTCGCCGGCGCCCGTGACTCGTCGACGCTCGGCGAGCTGGATCGCCTGGTCGACGAGATGGTCGACAACGCCTCACGCGGCGAATCGTTCCTCGAGGCCGACCGGGCGTTCCACACCCAGTTGTTCTCGGGAATCGACAATCACCTGGTCGGACAGCTCGTCGGTGCGTTCTGGGATGTGCACACGGCCGTGCTCCCCCACCTCGGCATCGCGCAACCAGGCGACATCGACCTCACCGCCAAAGCGCACGGCGACATGCTCGCGGCCGCCCGCGCCGGGGATGTCGAGGCCTATCGCAGGGCCGTCGTCGAGCACTACCAGCCGCTGCAGCGGGTGCTCGCGGAGTCGTAGGCCGGCTTTCTACCGAGAAATCATCTGCCGCTCGAGACACCGCGTGTGCAGTGGTGTCTCGAGCGGATAGTGGTTTCTCGAGCTCAGGTCGCTGCGGCTTCGCGCTTCGGCAGCACCCAGCCGGCCCGCGGGAAGTGGCAGGTGTAGCCGTTGGGGATGCGCTGCAGGTAGTCCTGGTGCTCGGGCTCGGCCTCCCAGAACGGTCCCTCGGGCTCGATCGTGGTGACGGCCTTCGCCGGCCACAGGCCCGAGGCATCCACGTCGGCGATCGTGTCCCGGGCGACCTGCTCCTGCTCGGAGCTCAGCGGGAAGATCGCCGAGCGGTAGCTCGAGCCGACGTCGTTGCCCTGACGGTCCAGCGTCGACGGAT
Source organism: Microbacterium sp. Bi121 (assembly GCF_918698005.1). Taxonomy (GTDB): domain Bacteria; phylum Actinomycetota; class Actinomycetes; order Actinomycetales; family Microbacteriaceae; genus Microbacterium. The sequence continues at coordinate 44,654 of NZ_CAKKLJ010000003.1, read as the reverse complement.
CGTGGATCTGGAAGAAGAACGCCAGGATGTCGCGGTACGTCGTCTTCGTCGGGTCGAACACGATCTCGACGGCCTCGGCGTGACCGGGGTGGTTGCGGTAGGTCGCGTTGGCGTTCTCGCCGCCGGTGTAGCCGACGCGGGTGTCGAGCACGCCTGGCTGGCGGCGGATGAGGTCCTCCATGCCCCAGAAGCACCCTCCGGCGAGGACGGCGGTCTCGGTGCCCGGTGTTCTGGTGATGGTGCCGGTGTCGGTCATGATGCGTTCTCCTTGGGGGTGGCGTCGAGATCGGTGGCGTCGAAGAGGCTGCGGTACTGACCGTACCCCTCTTCATCGAGGCGGTCGGCGGGAACGAAGCGGAGCGCAGCGGAGTTCATGCAGTAGCGCATGCCGCCCGCTTCTTCCGGCCCGTCGGGGAAGAGATGGCCGAGGTGGCTGTCGGCTCCGGCCGAGCGCACTTCCGTTCGCGGCATCCAGAGCTTGCGATCCGTCTTCGTCGTGACCGCGTCCGCGTCGATCGGCTTGGTGAAACTCGGCCATCCGGTGCCGCTGTCGAACTTGTCGGTCGACGCGAACAGCGGCTGCCCGGAGACGACGTCGACATAGATCCCGGCTTCGTGGTTGTCCCAGTATCGATTGCGGAAGGCGGGCTCGGTGCCGTCCTCCTGTGTGACGCGGTACTGCGCCTCGGTGAGTCGGCTCAGCGACTCGGGGGTCCTGCTGTAGTCCTGTGTCACGATCATTCCTCTTTTCACGTCGCCGGCTGCGGCGTCACTGGGAAGAACCGCGAAGGGGCCCGTTTTGGTCCCGCGGGGCTGGGAGCGCGCTGTGAGTTCGCGGCTGCGGGTGCCAGTCTGGAGAGAACGCGAACGACCTGAGGAGGAACCATGGACGCCGAGGCCTCTGGCGACGTGCCGCGCCTCGTCGGCGATGCCTTCAGAGCATCGGGCCCCGAGGCCGGATCGGTGTGGAGACTCGAACCATCGGAACGCGGACTCGACGCGAACGTGATCGTGCTGCCGGCGGGCGATGAGATCCGGGCGCACATCGGACCGGAGCTGGACGTGCTGATCGTGGTCGTCAGCGGTTCGGGGACGCTCGAGACCGCAGCCGAGTCGATCGCGCTCGAGGCGGGCGGGATCGTCTGGCTGCCTCCCCGGTCGCACCGCAGATTCGTCGCCGGGGACGACGGGCTCAGGTACTTCTCCGTGCATACCCGCAAGCCCGGTCTCGGCATCCGCTCTCCGGCCCGATGAACGCACGCATGCCGTATCGGTTTCGTCGGTTTCGGGCGCTCAGAACCGACGAAGTCGATACCGCATGTCGATGATGCACAAGATCGTGAGGGCCGCTGACGCGAACGCATAGCGTGGCGATATGGAGAACCCGATCACTGACGCTCTCGTCCTCATCACCGGCGCCGCACGAGGCATGGGTGAGCTGTACGCCCGGAGGGCAGTCGCTGCGAACGCACGCGCCGTCGCGCTGTGGGACATCGACGAGGATGCCGCGACCGCTCTGGCCACGGACCTCTCGCGCTCGGGCGTCGACGTGCGCGCCTACCGCGTCGACGTGTCGCAGCGCGAGGACATCGCCGCCGGCATCCAGCGCGTGCGCGCCGACCTGGGCTCACCCGACGTCGTCATCAACAACGCCGGAATCGTTCGCGGCACGCCGTTCTGGGAGCACGACCCGCAGCGCGACATCGAACTGACCATGCGGATCAACTCTCTCGCGGCGATGTGGTTGACGCGCGAAGTGCTGCCCGACATGATCGCCGACACGTCCCGCCCGAAGCGCATCCTGAACATCGCATCCGCCGCCGGAACCCTCGCGAATCCGCACATGAGCGTGTACGCGGCATCCAAGTGGGCGATGATCGGCTGGAGCGAGTCCGTCCGTCTCGAGCTGAAGGCGCACGGCCACCGGCACATCGCGGTGACGACGTTCTGCCCGAGCTACGTCTCGACGGGAATGTTCGAGGGGGCGCGGGGTCCGCTGCTCACACCGATCCTCACGCCTCGATCGGCGACCGCCGCCGCCTGGGACGGAATGCTGCGCGGGACGCCGATGGTGCTGCGTCCGTGGACCGTGAAGCTGTCGATGGCGCTTCGCGGCGTGCTGCCGACGGCGACGTGGGACTTCCTGGCCCGGAACGTGTTCAAGGTGTACTCGTCGATGGACCGGTTCACCGGACGACGGTAAGCGGGCAGTAGTCTTGCTTTCCTGAACAGGGTTGGTCCCTGCACACCTCACAGGGGGACGCATGTCTGTTGGTCTGCTCGCTGTCGTCGACGACATCCTGAGCGCGGCGCTGAAGGCGTCGGCGAAATCGGCCGGTGTCGTGATCGACGACGCCGCCGTCACTCCGCAGTACGTGCAGGGCATCTCGCCGGCCCGGGAGCTGCCCGTCGTCCTGAAGATCATGCTCGGATCGCTGGCGAACAAGTTCCTCATCATCATCCCGATCGCACTGCTGCTGACCGCATTCGCGCCGTGGGTTCTGCCGTTCCTGCTGATCATCGGTGGCACGTACCTGTGCTTCGAGGGCGCGGAGAAGGTGCTGGAGTGGTTCGGATTCCATCACGGCCATGAGGGCGAGGGCGCGCGCAACGAGAACAAACTCGTGTGGGGCGCGATCCGCACCGACCTGATCCTGTCGACGGAGATCATGCTCATCTCACTGGCGAACCTCGAGGCCGGGCTGAGCATCTGGATGACGCTGGTCATCCTGGCGGTGATCGCGCTCGTGATGACGGGTCTCGTCTACGGCGCTGTCGCACTTCTGGTGAAGATCGACGACATCGGGCTGAAGATGGCCAAGAGCTCGTCCTCGCGCGTGCGCCACACCGGCACGCGGATCGTCAGGTCGATGCCCGCCGTGTTCCGCGTGATCAGCGTGGTCGGAACGGTGGCGATGCTCTGGGTCGGAGGTCACCTGCTGCTCGCGAACCTCGGCGAGGTCGGGCTGCACTTCTTCAGCGACATGCTGCACGGGATCCACGGGTTCTTGGAGCCGGCCGGCGCCGTCATCGCGTGGATCGGCGAGACCTTCGTCTCGGCCGTCGCCGGGCTCGTGGTCGGGCTGATCGTCGTCGGCGTCGTCATGCTGATCGGTTGGATGCTGGGCAAGAAGCCCTCGTTCACCGAGGGCGGCGAGTCGCCGGTCAACGCAGCCCACTGAACGCCCCGATGGACGTCCTGCGCTGGCTGGTCGACGCCTTCAATTCGCAGTGGATGCTGCCGGGCGGGCAGACACTCCTGATCCGCGAAGTCGTCGGCAACGTCTTCGGACTCGCCAGCGCGCTCGGCGGCATGCGCCGCAAGGTCTGGGCGTGGCCCGTCGGCATCGTCGGCAACCTGCTGCTGCTCACGGTGTTCCTCGGCAGCATCCTCAGCCCGGAGCACGACTTGCCGAACCTGCTCGGCCAGGCCGGACGTCAGGTGATGTTCATCGCCGTCGCCGTCTACGGCTGGAATCGCTGGCGACACGCAGCATCCGGCACCGGTCAGGTGACTCCGCGCTGGGCGTCGAACCCCGCACGGATCGGTCTCGTACTCGTCCTCGTGATCGGCACGATCGCGCTCACTCCCCTGTTCCGACTGCTCGGCTCGTACGAACCGGTGTGGGCCGATGCCTGGACGTTCGTCGGGTCGCTCCTGGCCACGTACGGCATGGCCAAGGGCTGGACGGAGTTCTGGCTGATCTGGATCGCCGTCGACGTCGTCGGCGTTCCCCTCCTGTTCAGCGCCGGGTACTACGCCACCGGGTTCATGTACGTCTTCTACGGGGCCTTCACCGCCGTCGGCTTCGTCGTCTGGTGGCGCGCGCAGGCGAACGCCAAGCCGCACATCGAGACGATCATGCCCGACCCGCGCATAGCCGGTGCGGACGATAATGGGGACTGATGTTCGACAGCCCGCTCTCCGCCTCCGCCTACGAGGTGCTCGGCGTCGACCCGACGGCGACGGACGACGAGATCAAGCGCGCATTCCGGCTCCGGCTCCGCCAGACCCATCCGGATGCCGGCGGTGACGCCGCCGCGTTCATCCAGGTTCAGCGCGCGTGGGAACTCGTGGGCACCGCTGAGGCGCGTGCCGCCTACGATCGCGGGCATGGCTTCGCCGCGGCGTCCAATACGACCACGACCCAGCAGCACTGGAGCGGTTGGCGACCGCCCGCACCCCGCGCCGACACCCGCCCGAAGGCTCGCACATACGGACACCCCGGCGGCTGGCGCCGCGAACGGTACCTCTCCCTCATGCGCGAATGGGCCGGCCATGGGGTCGAGCTTCCCGATCCGTACGATCCGGCGCTCGTGCGCTCGGCCCCGCTGGAGATCCGACGCCTGCTGGCGGATGCTCTCGCCGAAGAGGCGACCGCGAGCACCGTCTCCGACCTGGGCATGGGCTTCACCGTCTGGCACGACGTCGCGACGAGCTCGGGCCCCACGCGGTCCGCAGACGCCGACAAGCTCGACCATGTCGTGCTCAGCCCGTCGGGCCTGTATGGAGTCATGTCGGAGGACTTCGCCGAGACGGCGCGCTTCCGCCGTGGCGAGATCATCGGTCGGAACCTCGACGGGCGAGCGCCGGTCGCCACCCTGCTCGCCCGAATGCGCGTGGTCGCGCGCACCGCGAAAGTCCGCTTCGGCGGCGCGATCCTCGTGCTTCCGGACGACGATCTCGACCAGGCCGTGGTCACTCTCGGCAAAGTCCGCGGCATCCCTGTCGTCGTCGTGCGCCGAAGCGCGCTCGGCATGGTGCTGCGTCAGGGCGTCCCCGGCGCGCGCGACATCGGCGGCAACGAGCTGTTCGACGTGCGCACGCGCCTGCAGCAGACCATCCGGTTCGTCTGAAGCTGCGCAGGCTCAGGCCGGATGCGGTGCCGCGCTCACCGCCGATTCCAGTGCTCCAGCTTCGTCGGGTTGCAGACGACCCAGACGCTGGAAAGACCTGTCGAGGTCATCTCTGCGGTGACAGCGGTCACGACGACATCTCCTCGAGTGAAGATCAGGCCCGGAGCGCCGTTGATCGCCGCGAGACTGATCGAAGTGTCGGGCGTGAGCAGTGCGGCGAGCGCGGATGCCGCGGCGGTGTCGCCCTCGATCGGGGAAGACGCCGACGGCAGCGCGCCTCCGCTGTCGATGATCAGAATCACGTCCGGATGCAGGAGCGCGCGCAGGGACGCCTCATCGACAGTGCGCAGAGCGCCGGCCAGTGCCTGCATCGTGGCTGTATCGGGCGCGCGACGACCTCTCCGGCGCGCCCCCGCCGGATGCTTCCCTCGGGTCATGCGGTGACCGCGGTGACGTGATGCAGCTTGGGTGGACTCATCACCCAGAGGAGCTGGAGGATTCCTTCGCTCGACGCTGTGAGGGCGACCATGGTCGTGACGGTCCCGTCCTCTGTCAGCGTCGCCGCCGGCTGACCGTTCACCTCGACCCAGCCGATCGACTTGCCCGTCCAGAAGTGGTGTGCGAATGCGGCGACGAACTTCGCCACCCGACCCCGACCGATCACGGGGATCCGCGCGGCGAGCTTGACTCCGTTGCCGTCCGAGTAGCTCACGACATCGGCGGCGAAGAGGGTCTCCAATTCCTGGGCGTCGCCCTTCTGCGCTGCGGTGAGGAAGGCCTCGAGGAGCCGCCGCTGCGCCGACGGCTCCACCGTCGCGTGGCGGGCGGATTCCAGGTGTGAGCGCGCTCTGCTGACCAGCTGCCTGGCGCTGACGACCGTGGAGGAGATCACTTCGGCTATCCGCGAATACGGGTAGTCGAATGCTTCGCGCAGGATGTACGCGGCCCGCTCCGTCGGCGTCAGCTTCTCCAAGGTCAGCAGGATCGCGAACTCCAGCGCCTCGCCGCGCTCCGCGCCGAGGGCCGGATCGTCTTCGGTGTTCACCGGCTCGGGAAGCCAGGGCCCGATGTACGTCTCCCGCTTCACATGGGCGGACTGCAGCACGTTGATCGAGAGCCTCGTGGTGATCGTCGCGAGGAACGCGGCAGGCTCATGGACCTCCGCCCTGTCGGTGTTCTGCCAGCGGATCCAGGTGTCCTGGAGGATGTCCTCCGCATCGGCCACGCTGCCCAGCATCCGATAGGCGATACCGAACAGACGTCGTCGCTGTGACGTGAACACGTCCATCGCATCGCCGAGGTCCGTCGTGGATCCTGAATCGTTCGTCACCGTCATGCCGCCAGCCTCTCACCGCAAGGGTCTCCTCAAGACATGACCGGGTAGCGGGAAGTTCTGTGACAAGGAGGTGTCACAACGAGGCCGACTGTCCGGTCTTACGGGTACGGGCGCGTATCGGTCGCCCCGACATACCGAAGGAGCGACATGAGAATCACAGTCATCGGCGGCACCGGCCTCATCGGCACCCGGCTCGTGCGAACCCTGCAATCGGCCGGTCACGACGTCGTCGTCGCCGCGCGCGCGACGGGTGTCAACTCCTACACGGCGGAGGGGCTCGAGGCCGCGCTGGACGGCGCTGAGGTGCTCGTCGACGTCTCCAACTCGTCGTACATAGACGAGGCCGCCGCTCGAGAGTTCTTCTACACCTCGACAATGAATCTGCTCAGCTACGGTGAAGCCGCAGGCGTGCGTCACCATGTCGCACTGTCGGTGGTCGGCACCGACCGGCTCGCGCGCGCCGAGGGCGGCTACTTCATCGCCAAGGAGCAGCAGGAGCGCCTCATCTCGGCATCCCAGCGACCGTACTCGTTGGTGCACGCCACGCAGTTCTTCGAGTTCATCCGGCACATCACGGCTCACGCCGTGCGCAGCGGGGTCGTCCGGGTGGCTGACGTTCTCATCCAGCCGATGGCCGCCCAGGATGTGGCTGCCGCCGTCGCGCAGACGGCTCTCGCCGAACCGCTGTACGGCACGGTGGAGTTCGGCGGCCCCGAGGTCTTCAGCCTCGGCGAGTTGGCCAGGATCGATCTGCGCTATCGCGAGGACGACCGCGAGGTCGTTCCCGATCCGCTCGGCACGTACTTCGGGGCTCGTATCGCGCAGCGCGACCTCCTGCCCGAGGCCACGGCGACGATCGCACCGACGAGGTACCACGACTGGCGGGTGGGAAACGAGTATGGAGTGGCGCCTGTCACATCCGGCGACTCGCTCCTGTCATAGCTGGCGGATGCCACGAAGGCACCCTCCAATCAGAAAGGCACGGACATGGCAAAGATCGTCGTCATCGGAGGCACTGGCCTCATCGGCTCCAAGGTGGTCGCGAAGCTGACCGCACACGGTCATGAGGCCGTAGCCGCCTCGCCCAACACGGGGGTCGACAGCGTGACTGGAGAGGGCCTCGCCGAAGCTCTGGAAGGAGCGAGCACCGTCGTCGACGTCTCGAACTCGCCGTCGTTCGCACCCGCGGACGTGCTGGAGTTCTTCACCACCTCGACACGGAACCTGCTCGAGGCCGAGTCCGCTGCCGGCATCGATCACCACGTCGCGCTCACGATCGTCGGCACCAACCGGCCGCAGAGCATCCCCTACTTCGCGGCCAAGGTCGCGCAGGAGAAGCTCATCCGCGAATCGGGCATCGGCTACTCGCTCGTGCACGCCACACAGTTCTTCGAGTTCATCGGCAGCATCGCCGACGTCTCCACGGACGGTGACACGGTGCGTCTGCCTGGCGCACTCATCCAGCCGATCGCCGCTGAAGACGTCGCGACCGCAGTGGCGCGCGCGGCTTCGGGCGACGCCCCGCTCGGTGACGTCGAGATCGCCGGGCCGGAGGCGTTCGGCATGGATGAGTTCATCCGCCGCGGTCTGACGTTCCGCGGCGACCCTCGCACCGTCGTTCGCGACGACGATGCGCCGTACTACGGAGCGAAGATCGAGGAGCGCACCCTCATCCCGATCGAGGGGGCGCAGATCTTCACGACCAGCCTCGAAGAGTGGCTGCCGCTGAACCCTCCGCGGAAGTAGTCGCATCCCGCACGCGCACGACTCCTGCACGGCGGCCGACGAGGACGGCGTCGTGCAGGGCCTGCGGGTACATCGGCATCCGGCCATCCGCCGGGCGGCGTCACTCCGCGTCGGAGCGGAACATCCCTCGAAGCACGAGATACACGATCACGGCCACCACCACGACGATCGCCAGCTTCGCGATGAACCACAGCAGAGAGAACAGCACGCCGACCAGCCACCAGGCGATGACCACGGCGGCGATGACGCCGATGACGGTCCACAGGGAGTTCTTGGTCATGACTCCAGCCTAGGCAATGGCGGCGGTTAGCATTCAGACATGATGAACGAAGCGATCACCGAGGTCTCCATCGGCGGCGAGATGATCCGCCTCGGGCAGTTCCTCAAGTTCTCGGGTCTCCTCGACTCCGGCGGAGACGCCAAGGAGGTCATCATCGACGGCTACGTGCAGGTCAATGGCGAGGAGGAGCGCCGGCGCGGACGACAACTCCACGACGGCGACCTCGTCGCATTCGAGGGTCGGACGGTCCGCGTCCGGCCCTGACGGGTGCTCGCCGGCGTCGTTCAGTCCTCCCGTAGCGGCACGAACGTGTAGAGACCCGCATCCTGCCGGCGCCGCACGCGCCCGTCCCGCCGGTCGACGACGGTCATGACGCCGGCGATCGGGGCGACCATCCGCCCGCCCTCCCCGAGCTGGTCGACCAAGGCATCCGGCATCCGCGCGAAATCGGCCGAGACCAGGATGCGGTCGAACGGCGCGGATGCGGGCAGGCCGAGAACCCCGGCGGAAGCCCGCTCGATGCGGGCGATGACTCCGGCGGCAGCGAGCCTGTCCCGCCCGAACTCGACGAGCTCGGGCACCCGTTCCACACCGATCACTCTCCCCTCTTCCCCGGCGAGGTGCGCGAGAAGCGCGGTCGTCCACGCGGAACCGCTGCCCACGTCGAGCACCCGATCGCCCGGTCGCACGGCGAGGAGTTCCAGCATCCGAAACACCGTCGACGGCTGGGAGTTCGTGGCATCCCACCCGATCATCACCGGGCGATCGGCATCGGCGAGGTGCCGCACGGCATCCGGGAGGAAGTCCGCACGCTCGATGACGGCGAACGCGTCGCGCACGCTCCGGCGCGTCTCGTCACTGACCTGGATGCTCACGACTCAGCCGCCTGGAGGACCGTCCAGCACAGTGGGGATGTACTCGAGGAGCTGGCTGCGGTCGTCGAAAGTGCGCGACTCGATCAGGTCGAGACGCACGTCGGGATAGCCGTCGAAGATCCGCTCCTGGCCCGTCGCACCGGTGATGACGGGGAAGATGACGACCCGGAAGCGATCGGCAAGCCCTGCCATCAGCAGCGCCCTGCACAGCGACAGACTGCCGAGGGTTCGAAGCGGGAGGTCGGAGGTCTCTTTCAAGGTCCGCACGAAATCGACGGCGTCCTCGCGGATGAGGGTCGAGTTGACCCAGGTGAGCGGCTCTTCAAGTGTGGACGAGAACACGTATTTCTGCACGTCGTTCAGCGACTCGACCCCCTCGGTCTGGCTCGACGCGAACTCCGACATCAGTCGGTAGGTCGTCGCCCCCATGAGGATCGGATGATCCTTCTCCGGAAGACCGTCGAGCCAGCCGAGGTACTCGGGGCCCTCCAGCCCCCACCATCCGGGCCACCCCTCGGCCGCGCCGTATCCGTCGAGGGAGATGATGAAGTCGATCGTCAGTTTCTGCATCGGAGCCTCCGTGTGCGATCGGGCCGACGTTGGCCGCGATCCTACGCCGAGGGATGCTTCGGCATAACCCCGGTTCCGGCACGGATGCCCGCCTCGATACCTGTCGGCGAGTACGGTTGCCGTGTGGATGCCGCCGACCCGCTGCCCGATCGCCCCGCCCCGGACAACCCGCAGGGCAAACTCGTGCTGCTGCGGCATGGCGAGACCGAGTGGTCGCGCTCCGGACGGCACACCGGACGCACCGACGTACCGCTGACCGAGCACGGCGAGGAGCTGGCGCAGGCAGCCGGAGAGCTCGTGCGCGGGTACGACTTCCGCCTGGTTCTCAGCTCTCCCCTGCAGCGGGCGCGCCGCACCGCCGAGCTCGCGGGACTCGAGGCCGAGATCGATCCGCTGCTGATCGAGTGGGACTACGGCGGATACGAAGGGCGCACGACGAAGGAGATCCGCGCCGAGCTCGGGTACGACTGGTCGGCGTTCATGCACGGCGTCGTCCGCGGCGAGACCCCGGGCGAGACGGTCGAAGAGGTCGCGGCGCGCGCATCCCGCGTGCTGACCAGGGTGCTGCCCGCGATGGTCGACGGCGACGTCGCGCTCATCGCGCACGGTCATTATCTTCGGATCCTCGCGGCCGTGTTCCTGCGGCAGGCGCCCCGGTTCGGAGCATCCATCACGTTCGGCGCCGGCTCCGTCTCGGTGCTCGGGTACGACCGCGAGCAGCCGGCGATCCTGGCCTGGAACCACGGGCCGCAGCTGCCGCTCGAGCCGCCGAAGTCATGACGCGTGCACTCGTCCTCGGCGGCGGAGGGTCGGCGGGCAACGCCTGGACCATCGGGGTGCTCGCCGGTCTTCTGGAAGGCGGAGTGGATGCTGCCGCCGCGGACCTCATCATCGGGACGTCGGCGGGCGCGACGGCAGCCGTGCAGATCACGAGCGGTTCCGCATCCGAGTTGTATACGGCGATTCTCGACGCACAGCTCCCGCCCCAGTCTCAGCGCGGCCGGCCGTCGGTCGATCACCTGGCGCGCACCGGTGCGATCATCGCTTCGGCATCGGATGCCGCCGACATGCGACGCCGCATGGGCGCTGCGGCGATCGTGCTCGATGACGAGTCGGACGGTGCGTGGGGAACCCGCTGGCGCGCGATCACCGCGCATCGGCTGCCCGACGCCGTGTGGCCGGAAAGGCGGATGCTGATCGCCGCGGTGGATGCCCGAACGGGCGAACCGGTGACGTTCGACGCGGCGGGCGGACGAGGCATCCGCTCGCCTGGGGCATGCAACTCGCGGCGCAGACCGACGATCTGCGCGCCGGTGGCAGTGCGGTCGAGACGATCCTCCCCGATGACCGTGCCGTGGCGGTGTTCGGCGACGACCTCATGGATCTGTCGGCCAGGCGCCCGGCGGCCGAGGCCGGCTACGAGCAGGGGCGCGCGGTGTCCACCCGACTCATCGCATTCTGGTGCTGACGACGTCGGAGGTCTCGGGCACGATGGAGCCATGACCGACGGATACGATTCCGAGTTCCTGGCCGCGTCTCTCCCTCTCCCCCGCCCATCGGGCGACGTTCGCGATCTGGCGTACCCGCGCTTCACCGTTCTGCTCGCTCCAGAGCGCCGGTTCGCCGCCGTCACGGGCGTGAACATCGATGGCGCCCAGCTGCGCGAGGTGCCCCGCACCGGCGACTGGCGTCTCGACCCGCGGATCGATGCCGACGAGCAGGCCGGCCCCGAGGTCTATTCGCGCAACGACCTCGATCGGGGGCATCTCGTGCGTCGCCGTGATCCGGGTTGGGGTGATCCTGAGGAGGCACGGGATGCCACGGAAGCGACCTTCTTCTACACGAACGCCGCGCCGCAGGCGGCCGGCTTCAACCAGTCCAAGGAACTCTGGCTGGGGCTCGAGGACCACGTGCTCGCATACGCCGAGACGACCGACCAGCGCATCTCGGTGTTCACCGCGCCTGTGCTCGGCGACGCGGATCCGCCGTATCGCGGCATCCGGGTTCCTCTGCAGTTCTGGAAGATCGCGGCCTGGCACGCGCCCGGCGGGCTGGCGGCCGCGGGGTTCGTCCTGGATCAGACCGACCTCGTCGACACGTCGCAGGGCGTGCTGGCGGTGCCGCCGCTGGGTGCGTTCCGGACGTTCCAGGTGCCGATCGGCGACATCCCCGGTCTCACCGGCATCGACCTCGGCCCGTTGCCGGCCGCTGACGTGCTCGATCAGGCTGCCGCGCGCCCCGAGGGATGGCGCACGCTGACCGGGCCCGCGGACATCATCGTCTGACCTGCGGGGCGGCAACGACGAAGAGGGCACTGACGACGAGCAGCGGCAGCACCCACACCGCCGCGGCCGGATATCCGGCTGCCGGCGGGAACACTGCGCCGGCCGCTGTCGTCGACGCCAGCAGCATCCCTGCCAGAGCGCTGCCGATGCTGAACCCGATGCTGCGCACGATCTGGTTCATCGACAGAACGCTGGACGTCTCGGCCCGCGGCACGCCGTCGAGCACGAGGCTCGGCATGATCGCCGACACTCCGCCGACACCGAAGCCGAGAACCGCCATCGCGGCCAACGTCAGGACGAACGGCGCTGGCGCGCCCGCGAACACGACGGCAGCGACAACGACGCAGCTCGCATGGACGGCGAACGTCCAACGGGCGGTCAGCCAGGCGCTCAACCGCGGGGTGAGGCGCCCCGCGACGAAGCCCAGCACAGAGAACGGGATGAGCGCTGCGCCTGCGAGCGCCCCGGACAGTCCCAGGCCGTACCCGGCCTCGAGAGGGGTCTGCACGTAGCGGGTCAGCAGCGAGAAGAGCAGATACATCCCGACGCCGGCGAACAGCATCGCGGCGTTCGCGCGCACCACCGGTCCGCGCCCGAGCAATCTGAGATCGACCAGCGGGGAGGCGGCGCGCCGCTCGACGACCACCCACCCCGCGATGGCGGCGACAGCGACGATGAGGATGCAGGTACCGACCCACGGGGCGTTCCAGACGACCGGTTGGGCGACGGCCGCCAGCACGCCGAGGATGCCGATGCCCAGCAGCACGGCACCGGGCACATCGAGTCGAGAGCGCGGTTGTGGTCGGTCTTCGGGGATCATCCACCCGGCGATGCCCACGGCAGCGAGCGACAGCACGAACCCGACCAGGTACGCCGCGCGAAGCCCCATGAGCTGGTCGATGAGTCCCATGAGCGGGTAGGCGACGCCGATGCCGACGGTGGATGCCACCGACACCGTTGCGATCGTCGCGTGGGCGCGCTCGGTGGGCAGGTGATCACGGGCGACGCTCATCAACAGCGCGACGACGCCGAGCCCGAGCTCTTGGAGGGCGCGTCCGAGCAGGAGGGTCCAGAACGGAAGCGGCAGCGCCGTGAGCAGCCCCCCGGCGGCTACCGACGCAAGGACGACGAGGATGGTGGATCGGCGCTGAGGACCGGCACCCAGACGACCGAGAACGGGGGCGCTGATCGCTCCGGAGAACAAGGTGATCGTGAGCGTCCACTGCGCGGCATCCAATGGCACGCCGAGGTCGATCGCGACCGACGTGATCAGCGGCGCTCCGACGCCGCCGATCACCGCTCCGAGGAACGCGATCGTGACGACGGCCGTGGCGAGAGCGCGAGGGTCAGCTGAAGTCATGCCGCCATGGCGAGTTCGCCGAGACCCATCGCGATGAGGAGTGACAGCACGGCCAGCGCGAGCACGATCGGGGTCATGGTGTAGCGCTCCTGCTTGCTGCGCGAGATCGCGTTCATGACGATGCCGATCGCGAAGTACGCGAACACCACCCACATCGCGACCTGCGCCACGACGTCCGGCAGCACCGAGCTCGCGCCGACCCGCTCCCACGCGACGAATGCGATGACCGCGTAGATGACGATCGAGATGCCGCTTCCGATGCGCAGGTTCCGCGGCAGCACACGGTGCTGCCCTCCCCACGCGAAATGACCCCACGGCGCACCCGCGGCGAGCGCGATCTGAAACACCGCGAGCAGAGCGAGGATCACCGTCAGAGCCAGAGCGAAGGCCACGGCTACACCGTAGCGGGTCAGCTACCTTCAGGTGCCTGCGGGCGGCCCGGCGCGCTGTCGGCTAGTTGAAGTCCCCGCCCGGGGCCATATCGGCGAAGCGCGAGTAGTGGCCCTGGAACGCCACGTTGATCGTCGCGGTCGGGCCGTTTCGGTGCTTGGCGACGATGAGGTCGGCCTCGCCGGGACGCACGTCCTTGTCGTAGACGGAGTCGCGGTGCAACAGGATCACCATGTCGGCATCCTGCTCGATAGAGCCCGACTCGCGAAGATCGCTGATCTGCGGCTTCTTGTCCTGACGAGCCTCTGAACCACGGTTCAGCTGCGAGAGCGCGATGACCGGAACCTGCAGCTCCTTGGCCAGCAGCTTCAGCGCACGAGAGAACTCCGAGACCTCCTGCTGACGCGACTCGACGCGCTTGCCGCTCGTCATCAGCTGCAGGTAGTCGATCACGACCATCTTGAGGCCCGCGCGCTGCTTGAGCCGGCGGCACTTCGCGCGGATCTCGACGAGCGTCATGTTCGGGCTGTCGTCGATGTACAGCGGCGCGTCGTTGATGCGGCCACGCGTCGAAGCGACTGTCGTCCAGTCGCGCGGGTCGAGCGTTCCCTTGCGCATGTGCTGCAGCGGAATGGCGCCCTCTGCACTGAGCAGACGCATCGCGATCTCGCTCTTGCCCATCTCGAGCGAGAAGAAGATCGCGGGCTGGTTGTGTCCGATCGCCGCGGCGCGAGCGAAATCGAGAGCCAGCGTTGATTTGCCCATGGCCGGCCTTGCGGCGACGACGATCATCTGACCACCGTGCAGGCCGTTGGTGAGCTCGTCCAACTCTTTGAACCCGGTGGGAACACCGGTCATCGAGCCATCGCGTCCGCTCGCTGCCTCGATCTCCTCGACCGCGGCATCCACGGCGACGGTGAGCGGGACGTAGTCCTCGGCGGTCTCGGTGCCTGTGACCGAGTAGATCTCGGCCTGCGCGTTGTTGACGATGTCCGTCGCGTCGCCCTGGCCGTCGTAGCCGAGTTGCACGATGCGCGTGCCGGCATCGACGAGGCGGCGGAGGATTGAGCGCTCCGACACGATACTCGCGTAGTACCCCGCGTTCGCCGCCGTGGGGACGATCGAGGTCAGGGTGTGAAGGTAGTCGGCGCCACCTGCGCGGCCGAGTTCGCCGGTCTTGATCAGTTCGTCGGTGACGGCGACGACGTCCGTCGGCTCGCCGTGCGAATACAGCGACAGGATCGCCTCGAAGATGAGCTCGTGCTTGGGGATGTAGAAGTCGGCGCCCTTGAGCGTCTCGATCACGTCGGCCACGGCGTCCTTCGACAGGAGCATGCCGCCGAGGGCACTCTGTTCTGCGAGGAGGTCGTGCGGCGGGGTGCGTTCTGGCTTGCGCTGCCCTCCGAGTCGCTCCTCCGAGATGTCGGCTATCGACACGGGGCTCCCTTCGGTGCGGCTGGCTGGTGTTACGGCAAGGGATGCTGCGTTCCCCGGCCAGGCGACCACGGAGTGTTCCGCGGCCACTGCGAGCGAACCACACACCACCGACATCTCGTCGCTCGTCCACGCTAAGAGCGGAGTTTTCCCCATGCAACACGGCCTGTGGATAACTCTGTGGAGAGGGTGCGAACAACTTCGGAGTGTCTGTGCAGAACGGGTGTGGATAACCCTGTGGCGCGCTTTCATGTTGGACTTTTATTTGTGCCCTTACCTGCGATTTCCCTTTTCCCCACCCTGTGGATGGCAACCTGCTTAAATCAGTGATTGAAGGTTTCCTCTGCCGCTGCGGGGTGTGTACAACTTGGGGAGAAGTCAAGAGGGAATTTTCTCGGGCGCGTCCGACCCGTGTACACCCCCTGATGGCGTCGATCAAGGCCCCTGGACAAGCCTCGAAACCATGGGTATGGTCTCGACAAACACGCGCGGCATGCTGGCGCGACGTTTCCTCAGAGGGGGAGGTGAACGTGAATTCAACAGCAACCCGTCGGCTCTCGACCAGTATCGGCTGGGGCGCGTTCATCGTGCTCGCCTGGGCCGCGCTCACGCTTCTCGTCTCCAGTGGTACTGCGCACGCCGATGAGGATGCGGACGGACCTCTGGACGGCGTGACCTCGCTCATCGGCTCGACTGTCGGCGCCGGTTCTGGCCTCGTCTCCGACGTCGTCAAGGAGGCGGTCCCCACCGTCGTCGAGAAGGTGGCACCCGTCGTCACGAAGACGGTCCCGGCAGTCGCCGCCCCCGCGACGAACACGGTCGCCGCGACAGTCCAGGCGATTCCCGTCGTCCGCGACGTGGTCCCGCCGATCGTCACCCCGGTCGCGCAAGCAACCACCGAGACCGTCGCGGAGGTCACGACCCCGCTGACGGATGCCCTCCAGGACTCCCCCGTCGCTCAGCTCACCGACCCCGTGCTCGAAGTCGTCTCCGACGTGCCCATCGTCGGGCATCTGGTCGATGACCTCGCCCTCCCGGATGCTGTCACCGACATCGCCGGCTCGGTGGATGCCACGACAGCAGCGCTCGGCAGCACCGTAGAAGATGCAGTGCCTCCGGTTCTGGATGCCGTCGAGGCAGTCGTTCCTCCCGCTCCTTCAACACCGGGAGCGGATACGGGCACGGACGTCGTCGTGGAATCGCCGGTTGTGAACCTGCCGCCGCGCGCGGATGCCGTGACGGACGGGTCGAGAGTCACAGCATCCACCGCCGTGCTCGTCTCATCGTCCGCCTTCGTCGAGCGGTACGCGACACCGGCCTTCGAACAGGCGACGTCCACGGCCGAGCCTGACGCCACCGGTGTGCCCGTCCGACCGACCGGCCCCGCTCACGCACCCCCGGGGATCACCAGCGGTCCATCGTCCTCCTCCTCCGGCTCGCCCGGAGGGTCAGTGGGTGATGCCGCTCGCCTGAGCGACGCATCCGCCGACGCGCTGCACGCCTGGCACCGTGCCCTCGGCGACGTCGACGACGATCTGCCGTGTTCACCGGTCGCCGAGACCGACGCTTCTCCTGACTGATCAGGGTCCGGTCATCCCTCGCGGGTGACAGATGATCGGCGCGCACCCGCGCGCTGTTCCGGATCCATTTCAGTCAGGAGTTGAATCAACATGCGAACCTTCGTGAAGCGCGCCCTCTGGGGCGTCGCGATCGCCGGCGGGATCACCCTGCTCGGCGCAACTGCGGCCAACGCGGCCGAAACCGATGGAGAGGACAGCATCCTCTCCGGAACCCAGGCGCTCATCCCCGTCTCGGTACCCGTCGATGTCACAGGCAACGCGATCTCCTTGCTCGGGACCTCCACAGCGGATGCTCCGGCGCCCGCTGCAGCCCAGCCGGCCCCGGCGCCAGCCGCGTCGACGCCAACGGCTCAGACCAGCGGCGCTGACGGCACAGCATCCGGCACCCAGGCGGTGGTCACCGTCGATGTTCCGGTGACGATCGACAACACCGCGGTGAGCGTGCTCGGCACATCCAGTGCTGACGCCCCCGCCGCACCGGCGAGCAACGAACCGGCGGCGCCCGCGACCCCGTCCGTGACGACGTCCGGCACCGACTCGCTGCTCAGCGGAACGCAGGCGCTGCTCGACGTGAACGTGCCGGTGACCGTGACGGGCAACGCGGTCTCCGTCCTCGGCGAGAGCGATGTGGCGGCGGCGAGCGAGTCGCCGGCACCGGTCTCCACGACCCCTGTCACCTCGGATGCCGCAACTGATGGAACCGACGGTGTCGCGAGCGGCACGCAGGCGATGGCTCCGGTCACCGCACCGGTGAACGCCACGGGCAACGCGGTCTCCGTCCTCGGAGAGAGCACCGCGACCGACAACGGTGCGACCGCCGCGCCGACCACACCGAGCACCGGAACCTCGGCCATGCCGAACACCGGAGGCATGGACGGCGTCGCGAGCGGCACGCAGGCCGTGGCCCCGGTCACCGCACCGGTGAACGCAACCGGGAACGCGATCTCCGTCCTCGGAGAAAGCACCGCAACCGACAACGGTGCGACCGCACCGGCCGGCGAAGCGAGCGGCACGGCGCCGGCCACTGACGGAACCGACGGCGTCGCAAGCGGCACGCAGGTCGCAGCTCCGGTCACCGCACCGGTCACAGTGACCGGCAACGCCATCTCTGCGCTGGGCTCCAGTGCGGCGACAGGTATGACGGCTCCGATGACCGGCGGCACCGGCGGCGGTGACGGCATGCTCACCGGCGGTGCGGACTCGATCCTCGGTGGATCGCAGGTGGCACTGCCGATCTCGATTCCGATCACGATCGGCGGCAACGCCGTGGGTGTGATCGGCGACTCGACGGTCGACGTGCCAGCGGTCGACCCGGGAACGGATCCGGGCACCGACCCCGGAACAGACCCGGGAACGGATCCGGGCACCGACCCCGGAACAGACCCCGGAACCGATCCTGGAACCGAGCCCGGCACTGAGCCCGGGACTGATCCCGGAACGACTCCGGGCGCGAACCCCGGCACCGCCCCCGCCCCCAGCGGGCAGGGTGGCAATCTCGCAACAGCAGACGGCGACATGCTCGCGATGACCGGTTCGGACCTCCCGGTCCTTCCGGCCCTGCTCGCCGCGATGATGCTGCTCATCGGAGCCGGACTGCTGCGACGTCACGTCATCGGCTGATCCCCATCAGCGGGTGACGATCGTCCGTCCCCAGCGGACGCACGTCGCGCACAAAAGACGGATGCCCCGGGGTCCGAAGACCTCGGGGCATCCGTCGAGCCGTGCTGCTTACTTGGCGGCGACGACCTGAAGGGTGATGACGGCGACGACGTCCTCGTGCAGACGCACGGTGGCCTCGTGGTCACCCGTCGACTTGATCGGCGCGGTGATGGTCACCTTGCGCTTGTCGATCGTGCCCAGGCCTGCGGCCTCGACAGCGTCGGCGACGTGCTCGGTCTTGACCGAGCCGAACAGGCGTCCACCGTTGCCGGCCTTGACCGTCAGGCGGACCTTCTGGCCCTCGATCTTGTCCTTGAGTGCCACAGCCTCGTCGCGGTCGTGGATCGCGCGTGCCTTGCGGGCGGCCTGGATCGACTCGACCTGCTTGGCGCCACCACGGGTCCACGCAGTCGCGTAGCCCTGGGGGATGAGGTAGTTACGGGCGTACCCGTTCTTGACCTCGACAACGTCACCGGCGCTTCCGAGCCCGGCAACTTCGTTCGTGAGAATCAGCTTTGCCATTTCCGTACCCCTTAGCGGCCAGCGCCGGCGTAGGGCAGGAGAGCCATCTCGCGTGCGTTCTTGATCGCCTTGGCGATCAGACGCTGCTCCTGCACCGAGACTCCGGTGATACGACGGGCGCGGATCTTTCCACGCTCCGAGATGAACTTGCGAAGGGTCGCGACGTCCTTGTAGTCAATGACGCCAACCCGGATCGACTTCGCGGGAGCGGTGGGCTTGCCACCCTTCCGCGGCTTGCGGCGGTCGCCGCTCGACTTTCCAGCCATGGTTTTTCCTTAGTGAATGAGCGGATGCCGTGGCATCCAGAAGTTGTTTAGAAAGGCGTGTCGTCGCCGAAGCTGCCCGGAGTGCTCCAGGCATCTGCACTGGTCGACGAGCCGGGCGTTGACCACGGCTCCTCCGACACCTGCTGCTGCTGAGCCGGACGCTGTCCGCCGCCGCCACCTGCGCCGCCGGAAGCAGCGCGCGTGACCTGAGCGGTCGCGTAACGCAGCGACGGGCCGATCTCGTCGACCTCGAGCTCGATGGCCGTGCGGTTGTTGCCCTCACGGTCCTGGTAGGAGCGCTGACGCAGGCGGCCCTGCGCGATGACGCGCATGCCCTTGGTCAGTGATCCAGCCACGTGCTCAGCGAACTCGCGCCACACGGACGCACGGAGGAACAGCGCTTCGCCGTCCTTCCACTCGTTCGCCTGACGGTCGAAGGTTCGCGGCGTCGATGCGATGGTGAAGTTCGCCACCGGCAGCCCGTTCTGCGTGTAACGCAGCTCGGGGTCGGCCGTGAGGTTTCCCACCACGGTGATGACGGTTTCGCCGGCCATGAGACTCAGGCCTTCGCAGCCTTGGCGGCCTTGCGGGCAGCCTTCTCTTCGGAACGCTTGGCCTCAGACGCGATCATCGCCTGTGCCTCTTCAGCGCGGAGGACCTTGGTGCGCATGATCTGCTCGTTCAGCTTCAGCTGACGGTCGAGCTCCTGCGTGGCCTCGCTGGTAGCGGTGAAGTTGACGACGGCGTAGATGCCCTCGTTCTTCTTCTGGATCTCGTATGCGAGCCGGCGCTTGCCCCAGACATCGACGTTGTCCACTGAACCGCCATCGTTGGTGATGACCTTCAGGAACTTGTCGAGCGTGGGAGCAACCTGGCGCTCGTCGATCTCAGGGTTCAGAATGACCATGAGTTCGTACTGGTGCGTCACTTACCCACCTCCTTCGGACTTGAACGGCTTCCGAGACTTTCTCGGAAGCAGGAGGGTGTGTGCACGTGCCAGCCCTTCGCGCCGCAGAGTGCGGTTCGGTGGGCAGACAACCACAACAGTCTACTTCAGATCCGGGCGTGTCGCGAACGGGGCTGTGGAGTCGAGCGCTGCGCCGCCGAACTCCAGCGACGGCTCGTCGTCGACCGACAGCGACAGGACGGCCGTCTCGACCACCTCGTGCGCTTCGATCTGCCGCTCGACCTCGCGCAGCCGGCGAGCGACGTCGTGCTCGCGTTCGTCGCCGGAAAGGTCGATCTCGGCGACGATGAACAGCCGGTTCGGGCCGACGTATTCGATGTGCAGGTAGGTGACGCGTTCGATCGCCGGCGCTTCCAGCAGCGCCCGCCCGACGCGCGAGCGCAGCTCGGGCGATGCGCTGGTGCCGACGATGAAAGCGAGATTCCGGCCGATGAGCAGGACGGCCACGATCGCCAACAGGATGCCGACGAGGATCGAGCCCACCGCATCCCACACCGCCTCGCCCGTCACCTCATGCAGCGCGATGGATCCGCCGGCAAGGACCAGACCGATCAGCGCAGCGGCATCCTCGAAGAACACCGCACGCAGCGTCGTGTCGCTCGTCTGGATCACGAAGTCCCACGTCGACGATCCCCGCTCGCGCGCCAGCCGCCGCGAGCGGACGAGCGCCTGCGTGAACGACGCGCCCTCGAGGACGAATGCGATACCGAGCACGATGTACGCGATCACCGGGCTCTCGACCGGCTCATCGGAGGCCAGCTCCTGGATGCCGTGCATGATCGACACGATCGCGCCGGCGGTGAAGATGCCGAAGGCGGCGATCAGCGACCAGACGAACGCACTGCGGCCGTAGCCGAGGGGATGGCGCTCATCCTTCTTGCGGCCGCCCTGCCGGTCGGCGATGAGCAGGAAGATCTCGTTGCCGGCATCCGCCCACGAGTGCGCGGCCTCCGCGACCATGGACGCTGAGGACGTGATGATCGCCGCGACCGTCTTGGCGATCGCGACGAGGACGTTGGCGAGGAACGCGATGAGCACCGTCACGCGCCCAGGCTACGCCCGCTGGGGGCGGCGGGTACCGTGGTCGGCATGGAGTGGATCTCGGACGTCTCGGTCGGCGACTGGTTGCGTGCGCGCCTCGACGACGACTGGTCGATGCACCACTTCGTTCCGCACGGGTACGAGGCGTATGCGCGGGTGTTCCATCCTGGGTTTGTCCATCGCGCGCCGGATGCTGTCGAGCATCCCGCCACGTGGGCCGACGCGGCGGCGGCCTTCGGCACGACTCTGCATGCACAGGCATCCTGGCAGCACCTGGTCCGCACCCCCTCCGACGGCGACTGGCACTCGCGCATCGCTCCGGACGGTCGCGAGTTCGCAGCTCCTCTGGAGGGCGCACTGGATGCCGGCATCCTGAGTCGCCTCGTCGACCATCTCTCGACGCACACTACGACGCCGGACTCCTGTGTCGCGGCGGCCTGGGAAGGCTGGGGCGGGATGCTCGGGTACACGGGCACCGGGCCGTCTCAAGCATCGCTCTCGTTCAGTGACGACGAGGTTCATCAGCAGGTGCTGCGGCAGAGCTTCCGCAATCCGTTCGAGAACCCGTTTCAGCGCGCGACCTGGCAGCCCGGCGTCCTATCGGACGAGATCTCGAAGGGCGCCCGACTCGAACTGCCCGACCGCGGTCACGTGCTGTTCTCCAGTTCGTTGTCGGACTTCGCTGACCCGGAGTGGCAGAGCCGGGCGCCATGGGGCGATCAACCACTGAGCCTGTTGTGGCCCGCCGACCGCGCGTGGGTCATGGTGAGCGAGATCGACTTCGACTCGACGGTCGTGGCCGGTTCGCACGAGCTGGTCCGTGCGATCTGCGCGGACCCCGCGATCGAAGCGCTGCCGATCCGCGAGAGCTCGTCGCCCCACTGGGACTCCGACGAGATCAACCGCTGAACGCTCGCGTTCCCTGTTCCTCCCAGCGAAGAAGGATTTCGCGGGTCCGGATGCTCCGGAAGCCGAGAGATCCTTCTCCCATCGGGCGCGTAGCGCCCAGCACCGCCTGGGCTCAGCGGCGGACGGGGTCCTTCTGCGGACGCGGCTCGAGCGTGTAGTCCGTCGTGATGTCTGCCCAGGTGTCCTCGCCCGCACGGCCGCGCGCACGGCGCATCCCGAGGATGCCGTCGACCAGCGGTGCTCCGATGCCGAGCGCGAGAGTGCCGGCGACCGAGCGGTCCTCCGAGCCCAGCACGCTCTTGCGGTGCCACGCCGCCCGCAGCGCACCGCCGCGTCCGGTGGGCACGACTTTCGCCGGCAGCGCCCCGCCGCGGCGGAGGGTGACGAGTTCCTGAACGCGGCTCCACCAGTCCGACTCATGCGGGGCATGGAAGTAGTTGTCGTGCATCCAATCGGCCTCGGGATGCCGGAACCGCCGCGCGACGACGTCGTCGGCGTCGCCGAGCAGACCGCTGCCCACGAACACCGTGTTCAGGAGCGACTTCTCGACCCCGAACGTGCTGAGGGCGATGACCGGGATGCCGCGCGCGATCGCCTCGACGGCCGCGGTCGAGCTGACCGTGACCAGTCCCTCGGCACGGGAGAGCGCAAGAGCCATCGGCTCGTACGAGAAGACGAGGTTCGCCGGCCGATTCGCCAGCAGCTCGGCGTAGGCATCGCGCTCGAGGTGCGTCTCGGCCTCTCCTGGCCGCGACCGAAGTTTGACGACCACGCGCCGGTTCGGTCTGGCCGCTGCCGCCCGGCGCAGGATGTCGACGAGCGCCTCGCGCTCATGGCGCTCCGCGGGGACGAGAGCCTGCGCGGCGAAGATCAGATCGGTGCCTCGGCGCTCGCGCTCGGCGACTGCAAGGCCGCCGCGCGGCATCCGCTGATCGCGATCCGACGCGCCGGAGCCGACGGCATCCACGGCTCCCGCGCGCGAACGGGAGAGAGCGCTCGCCGTTGACGCGGTGCGCGCGTACGGCAGGGTCGCGAGGGCCGTCGGAACGACGATGCCGAGCCGATCGGCCAGAGCCTCGAAGGCCCGGATCTCACGGTGCGAGTGCAGCACGAGCAGATCGGATTCGCGACGGTACTCGAGCGCACCGCGCAAGGCCGGGATCGACATCCCCGGCAGTCCGCTCACGACCACCGGTCGTTGCGGAAGACGGTCGATCACCCGTGCTATCAGCCGCACGAAGTGCCCGCGGCCGGCGAGCACGACGACATCGGGCAGGTGCCCCTGCAGCCAGCCGCGAACCTCGTCGAAGCCGAGCCTCGTGACCGATTCACCGCCGAAGCTCGTGCCGGCGAGGGCCATGTGCTCCTGCTCGCGGCTGACCGTGAGCGGCGTGCGCACGAGCAGCATGTGACGGCGGATGCCAGGCACGGCGTCCAGCAACGACGCCGACCACTTCACGAAGGAGTCGGCATCGCCGATCGCCACGACTCGAAGTTCGGAAGCGCGCGGCTCTGGGTTCATGAGCTCAGGCGCCCACCCGCCGCAGCTTCGCCATCGGCGCCTGTTCACCGGGGAAGACGCGCTTGACGCCGTCGCCGAGCGCGGTCTCGATGATGCGGATGTCGCGCACGAGGTGCTCGAGCCCGCCGGGCTCGAGCGAAGCCGCGTGGTCGGAGCCCCACATCGTGCGGTCGAGCGTGATGTGCCGTTCGACGGCGACGGCACCCAGCGCCACGGCTGCGAGCGAGATCTGCAACCCTCGCTCGTGACCGGAGTATCCGATCGGCACGCCGGCGAACCTGTCACGCAGCGTGGAGATCATGCGGATGTTCGCCTCGTCGGGCTCCATCGGATATGTCGACGTCGCGTGCATGAGGATGACGCGATCGGTGTTCAGGACGTCCATCGCGCGATCGATCTGATCCATCGTCGACATGCCCGTCGAGAGGATGATCGGCTTGCCCGTCTCGCGAAGAGCCTCGAGGAGCTCGGTGTCGGTGAGGGATGCCGAAGCCACCTTGTGCGCGACGACGTTCAGCTCTTCGAGGAACTCGACGCTCGGCACGTCCCACGGCGAGGCGAACCAGTCGAGTCCGCGCATCGTGGCGTAATCGCCGACCTCGATGTACTCGTCGCGCCCGAACTCCACGCGGCGGCGGTAGTCCAGATAACTCATCGTGCCCCACGGCGTCTCCCGCTGGACGTCGCGCATGTGCTCCGGTGTCGCGATCTCGGGCGTGCGCTTCTGGAACTTCACGGCGTTCGCGCCCGCGTTCGCCGCGACGTCGATGAGACGCTTCGCGATCTCCACGTCGCCGTTGTGGTTCAGGCCGATCTCCGCGATGACATAGGCCGGGCGGCCCCCGCCGATCACGTGTGAGCCGATGCTGACGGTCATGTCGCCTCCTGTCGTACGGCCTGAGGCCGGAAATGCCCCATCTCTCCTGGGTACGCCCCGACTTTGAACGGCGCGAGACGCGGAGGTTACCGGGGCCGGTCGGCGAGCAGAACGCGCTCGATGAGCTCGCGCACCGCCCCATCGCCGCCGCCGTGCGACAGGACGACGCGGGCGGCAGCGCGCACCTCCGGGCGGGCGTCGGCGACGGCGATCGGCCAGCCCACGATGGCCATCGCCCCGAGATCGTTGACGTCGTTGCCGAGATAGGCGATGTCGTCGAGCGCGATGCCCTGCTCGCCCGCCCACTCGGAGAGCGCTGCTGCCTTGTCGTCGATCGCCTGCAGAACGGGAACCCGCAGCTTGCGCCCTCGAGCGCCGACGACCGAGTTCGTCTCGGTCGAGATGATGAGCATCGGGATGCCGGT
This sequence comes from Microbacterium sp. Bi121, assembly GCF_918698005.1. GTDB lineage: Bacteria > Actinomycetota > Actinomycetes > Actinomycetales > Microbacteriaceae > Microbacterium. The sequence goes on along the minus strand of NZ_CAKKLJ010000003.1, from coordinate 19,753 downwards.
CCGGCGCAGCCGCGAGACGCCCATGCCGTCCGCGCGGCTGACCCGGACGAACTCGCGCCCCTCGCTGTCGACGAAGGCGGTGTCGTCGGTGTGGACGCCGTCGAAGTCCGTGACGATCGCTTTCGCAGGGATCGACTCCGGCTGGGCTGCATCGACGGACGGCTCATCGAGTGCGGCGATGGCGGATGCCACAGCGAGCTGCTGTTCGTCGTCGATCTCGATCGCGGTGCGCTCCGGTACCTCGACGATGCCGATGCGTCCGAAGAAGCGGTGCCCCGCCGCGCGGAACCCTGCCGCTGTGAAGGCGTAGAACGCTCCGGTCTCGAGGTAGTGCGGCTCGCGATCCTGCCGCCGCGGGCGGTGTTCGGCGTCGTGGTTGATCGCCTCGGCATGTCCGTGCTCGTCGCGACGCCACAGGAACCCGTAGGTCTCGAACGCGGAGAAGACGCTGTCGTATCGGTCTTCACGGATATGCGAGACCGCCTCGTCGATCCCGGCTGAGGGGATGAACGGCGAGGTCGCCTGCACGAAGACCACCGTGCCGACGGTCTCACCGTCGGCTTCGAGCGCGTCGATCGCGTGCAGCAGCGCGCTCTCGGAGGATGCCTCGTCGCCCGCGAGGCCCGCAGGGCGCTGGACGACCATCGCGCCCGCTGCGGTGCTCGCCGCGGAGATCTCGGCATCATCGGTCGTGACGACGACGAGATCGATCCTGGATGCCGCGGCCGCCGCCCGCACGGCGCGCTCGACGAGCGGCACTCCGCCGACCAGACGGAGGTTCTTGCGCGGAACGCCCTTCGACCCCCCGCGCGCGGGGATGATCGCGACCGTGAGTGCGTGCGTCATAGCCCGCGCACCGCCTTCCATGCTCGGGCTGCGCGACGACGCGCGCCATGGATCGTCAGGCGCAGCTCCTCGACGCGACCCACTCCCCCGGCCGAGCGCAGCATGCGTCGGGGCAGGCTCTCGACCGGAGCACCGGGCAGTCGCAGCTTTGCCAGCCGCGCCGGGTCGAAGTACCGGTCGCGCTCGATCTGCGGCATCGAACGAAGCAGTTCCTCGGCGCGGGGACGCAGGGATGCCGCGATCTTCGGCTGCATCGCGTAGCCGACCGCGTCGGTCAGCAGCTGCAGTCGCTCAGGGTCGGCGTAGGGCGAATCCGAGCGGGTGAGCGCGTCGACGATCGTCGTCGGCACGCGATTGCTGTTCTCGAAGGGACTCAGACCGCGCAGCATCCGGCGCGTTCCTACCGAGGCGATCGGCCGTCCGTACAGAGCGCGGATGGTCGGCAGGGCGGTGGAGAACCCGGCGACGACCCCGACGGCATCCAATCGCTCAGCGACGATCTCGGCCGGCACCGGCCCGCGGTAGACGACGAAGTCGAGGCCATGGCTCTCCGCGCGCTCGCGCACCGCGTCGGTGAGCGCGGGCGGCGCCGACGGGTGCGGCTTGAACACGATGCGGGCGGGCTTCCACTGCAGCGCCGCGTCGATCATGTCCTGCTGCATCCCGACTTCCTCGTCGGACGAGACGAGGCCGAGGGCTGCGAGATACTGCCCGAGCACGAGCGCGGTGCCTCGTTCATCAGACGGCGTGCCGTCGGCGAGCGCGTCGAGCTCGGGGTCGGATCCCCCGGTCTCAGCGAGTGCGGTCTCCTCAAGTGCTGCGGCGAAGCGAGCGGCCGGCACCGGCGTCCGCGCGGCCCCCGATTCCCGGAACACGAGCGGTTCGACGCCGGGGACGACGTCGGCGTAGACCACGCGACCGATGCGCGCGACGACAGTACGGGGCAGCTGCACGCGGATCGGCGAATACGTCATGAGTCCGTCGCCGATGATCGTCAGGCGCGCGTTCGGGAACAGCGCCATCAACGTGCTGGCCGGCGCGACCTGCGGACTCTGCACGCACAGTTCGAGGTCGTCGTCGAGGTTCCATGCGCGCTCGAGCAGGCGGCGGAGGACCGGGAACTCGTCGGCGGGAGGTGCCCAGGAGCTCGGATGCCGCGGCTGCAGCAGCGCGTCGAGCGACTCGACCCGATCGAACCGGACGCGCAGTGAAGCCAGCCCGGCGTGGGCGTCGATGCCGACCGTCGTCTCCGGCACCCGAGCGGAGTTGAACGGCACGAGAACCCGCTCGCCGCTGCCCCACTGCCCGTCGCCCCCGAACAGCCCCTCGTCGATGGCGGCGGCCGCGGTGGTCAGGCCGTAGGCGCTGTGCAGCGCGAACAGGACGGTCACGTCGTGCGCCCCGCCTTCCGCAGCGATCGCGCCAGCACCCGGCGGCGCGATCCGTCGAGTCGCTGCAGGGCGCGCGCGGCGTCGTCGGCGGGAAGGGTCGCGAGCAGGCCCCGGATGCTGCGGCGCATGTCACGGCGGAGCCCGGCGTCCATGCGCCGCGAGCGCACCATGTGGTGCGAGCTCAGGGCCAGGACCGTCTGCACCGCTTTGGGGAGGAAGCGCTCGGCCTCGGCATCCGCCCGCACGATCTCGAGCACCTGCGCCATGGCGCGCGCGAAGTCGAGCTGGCGGCGATCGTGCACCTGGGTGAGCGAGGTCGCGACCCCGCGGCGATACAGCAGCGCCGGGGCGTCGACGACCGCGAAGCGCCGAGCCTGCAGGTGCAGCCGCCAGATCCACGGCCGGTCCTCGGCGGTGAACAGCCCGTCGGGGAAGGCGGCCAGCCCGTCGTCGATCACGCGGCGGTGGAGGATGCCGGCCCACGCGAACGGGTAGTCGACCATGGTCTTGTCGTCGGCGGGGAGGATCGCGTCGCGCGGCGAGGCGACGACGCCGCGCCACGGGTGCGGAGCCCGCACGAGAGTGCGCTCCTGGCCGGTCACCCGGACGTGGTCGGTCCGCAGGAAGTCGCAGTCCAACCCGTGCAGCTTCTCGGTGAGGACCTGCAGCCGGTGCGGCTGCATCCAGTCGTCGCCGTCGATGAAGCAGAAGGCGTCGCCCTCGACACGGGCGAGGCCCTGGTTGCGAGCCGTGGCGAGACCGCTGGGCGACGCGTTTCCGAGCACCTCGGCGTGGGCGAACCGCTCGGCGTACGCACGCATGATGTCGCCTGTCCCGTCGCTGGAGCCGTCGTCGATCGCGACGAGCTTGAGGGCAGAGGTGTCTTCGAACTGGCGCAGCAGCGTCTCGAGCGTGGTGCCGATGTACGGTGCGGCATCCTTGGCGGGGAGGATCGCGGTGACCTGTGCGCTGCGCATGGATTCGGATGCTGGCATCCGCACGTTAACGCCTGGTGACTTGCCCCACCCTCGGCGTCAGGCGGTGGGCGCGAGCCCGAAGTAGGCGAGCTCCGCATCGTTGAGCATCCGGGAGCGGATGAGGAACCGCATTCCCGTCGGCCCCTCGACCGAGAAGCCCGCTCCCCTGCCGGGAACGACGTCGATCATGAGGTGCGTGTACTTCCAGTACTCGAACTGCGACTCGGACATGTACACCTCGATGGGCGCGTCGAGCCCGGCATCGATCGTGCCGAGGAGCACGTCGCTCGGTCCGGTCAGGAACATCCCGACCGGGTAGCACATGGGCGATGATCCGTCGCAGCATCCACCGGACTGGTGGAACATGAGGGGGCCGTGCTGCGCTGTGAGATCCCGGAGCAGGGATGCCGCGGCATCCGTGACCGCGACCCGCTGATAAGTGCCGATGCTGACCATGTCATCCTCCTCGCGTGGTCTCGGGCGGGCGCCAGCGGCGGCACCCGCCCGAAGTCGTGGCGGATCAGAAGAAGCCCATCGGGCCTTCGGCGTACGAGACGAGGAGGTTCTTCGTCTGCTGGTAGTGGTCGAGCATCATCTTGTGGTTCTCGCGACCGACGCCGGACTGCTTGTACCCGCCGAAAGCGGCGTGCGCCGGGTACTGGTGATAGGTGTTGGTCCAGACGCGGCCGGCCTCGATCGCGCGGCCCGCACGGTACGCGGTGTCTCCACTGCGACTCCAGACGCCGGCACCGAGACCGTACAGCGTGTCGTTCGCGATCGAGATCGCGTCGTCGAATCCGTCGAAGCTCGTCACCGACAGCACCGGTCCGAAGATCTCCTCCTGGAAGATGCGCATGTCGTTGGTGCCCTCGAAGACGGTGGGGGCGACGTAGAAGCCGTCGGTCAGGTCGCCGCCGAGGTCGACGCGCTCCCCGCCGGTGAGGAGTCTGGCACCGCCCTGCTTGCCGATGTCGATGTAGCTGAGGATCTTCTCCAGCTGGTCGTTCGATGCCTGCGCGCCGATCATCGTCGTCCGATCGAGCGGGTTTCCCTGAACGACCTTTCCGACCCGATCGAGGCCGTCGGCCAGGAACCCGTCGTAGATCGAGCGCTGGATCAGCGCCCGCGACGGGCACGTGCACACCTCGCCCTGGTTCAGAGCGAACATCGTGAAGCCCTCGAGAGCCTTGTCGTAGTACGGGTCGTTCGTGGAGCGCGCGACATCCTCGAAGAACACGTTCGGCGACTTGCCTCCGAGTTCGAGCGTGACGGGGATGAGGTTCTGCGAGGCGTACTGCATGATGAGGCGACCGGTGGTGGTCTCGCCGGTGAAAGCGACCTTGCGGATGCGCTTGTGCTGCGCGAGCGGTGCACCCGCCTCGATGCCGAAGCCGTTGACGATGTTCACGACGCCGGCCGGCAGCAGGTCTCCGATGATGTCGAACAGGAACAGCAGGGATGCCGGAGTCTGCTCGGCCGGCTTGATGACGACGCAGTTGCCTGCGGCGAGCGCCGGGGCGAGCTTCCACACGGCCATGAGGATCGGGAAGTTCCACGGGATGATCTGGCCGACCACGCCGAGCGGCTCGTGGAAGTGGTACGCGACCGTGTTCTCGTCGAGCTGGCTGATGCCGCCCTCCTGTGCGCGGAGGACCCCGGCGAAGTAGCGGAAGTGATCGACGGCGAGGGGGATGTCGGCGGCGAGCGTCTCGCGCACCGGCTTGCCGTTCTCCCACGTCTCGGCGACGGCGATGCGCTCGAGGTTCTGCTCGATGCGATCGGCGATCCTGTTGAGGATCACGGAGCGTTCGGCAGGACTCGTCTTGCCCCAACCGGCGAACGCCTTCCAGGCGACGTCGACCGCCCGGTCGATGTCCTCGGTCGTACCGCGCCCGACCTCGGTGAAGGGCTTGCCGTTGACCGGACTGACGTTCTCGAAGTACTGCCCCTTGACGGGATCGACGAACTCTCCGCCGATGTAATGCCCGTAGCGCGGGCGATAGTCCGCGATGGCGCCCGCCGTACCCGGCGCGGCATATGCGGTGGACGCGATCTCTTCGACAATGGTCATGACTGTCTCCTTCGACGGGTCGCAGCGGCGTCGCTGCAGGCTGTGCGTCGACGATAGGACTCCGGACGTTGCACGCCGATGCACAACGTTGCGGATGGTTGCAGTCAGCTGTTCTGCAGCCGCTCGATGCGGGTGACGAGCCCCGCGCGCCGCGGCGAGCGCGCCGGCAGCATCTCGAGGCACAGCTGCAGCACCTCTTCGTCTTCGGCGCCCTCGGGGATGTCGGCGTAGGTCAGCAGCACGTCGATGCTCGCCTCGGTGAGCATCGCCTCACGAAGAACTGCGCGCACCGTGGCGCGGAGCTCCTCGACGCCCGGCGACCTCGACTCGGGAAGCACCGGCCCCGCGTATGTCGTGAGCGCGACCCGGTGCGCACCGCGATTCAGGAGGGCGATCATGTTCTGGGCGTCGGTCTCCAACCCCGCGGTGAGTCGATACGGTCGGGACTCCGGCACCAGTGCGGGCGCCGAACCCTGCAGCGCCTTGCGCAGCCGCACCATCTCCGGGCGCAGCGTGTCGGGGGATGCCCCGTCGCCGTAGACGAGCTCGGCGAGCCGTTCGGCCGAAACGCCGTGGGGGTGCACGGCGAGCATGAGCAGGATCTCCGCATGCCGCGCGCTGAGTTCGAGGGCGGCACCCGCTCCTGCCGTCTCGAGCCGTGCCCGATCCCTCCCGAGCACGCGCAACGTCGCACGCATCGGCGAGGTGTGCTTCGCCGCGGGTCGTGCCGACGCGGGTCGTGCCGACGGCGATCGTGTCGGAGTCGCACGTGCCCGAAGTCGGCCGACGAGCAGTTCTGATTCGACCGCGCGAGCCGTGGCATCCACGAGCAGACGCGCCTGCGGCGTCGCCACCTCGGGCCCGCCGGTGACATCGATGACACCGAGGATCCGCCGCGTCTCAGGGTCGAACACCGGGGCCGCGGTGCACGACCAGGGGTGCACGAGACGGTTGTAGTGCTCGGCCTGGTGGATCTGCACCGATTCGCCGAGCGCCAGAGCGGTACCGGGCGCAGACGTGCCCACGGCATCCTCTGACCAGTTCGCGCCCGCGACGAAACCCATCTCGCCGGTCATCACCCTCGTGTGCAGGTCACCCTCGACCCACAGCAGGCGCCCGGCGTGGTCTCCGACCGCCACGATCACCCCGGACTCCGCCGGATCCCCCGGCAGCAGCAGTGAACGGATCATCTCCATGACCCCGGCGAGCGGATGCTCGAGTCGATAGTGCTCCAGGTCCTCTGCGGTGAGCGCGAGTGGAGGCAGACCATCCGCGCCGACCTTCTGCCGCCGTGACCGCTCCCACGAATCGCGGACGAGCGGCCGCACCTGTTCGAGACGCCGGTCGTCGAGGTTGCCGGCGACGAGCTCTTCGTGTGCGCGCTCGATGATCAGCCGGGATGTCTCGGGTGAGACACCACGCGATGCGGACCACGGCGATGACACGAGTCTCCGATCGTCCATGACTCGATCTCTGATCGTCCTCGAGCAGAGTTTCGTCCAGTGTAAGCGCCGGATGACGTGCGCTGCGGGGTCGGCGGCTACCGTTGAGGCGTGACAACGCCCGCACCGGTCTCCTTCGACGCCCGACCGCTCACCGAGCCCGTCGATCCGAAGGACGTCAGCGCGTTCGTCCGCGAGATGCGGGCACGGGGGGCCGGAGCGTCCGTGGCGAGCACGGTCATCGTGGTCATCGTGGTCGCGATCATGGCCGCCGTCGCGCTGCCGATGGTCGCGGTCGGCATCTCCGCCGGCATCCGGAGCGGATCGGCCATCATCGGTCTGCCGTTCCTGTTCTTCTTCGTGGTGCTCGTCGCCATCGCCGCGTTCGCCTTCATCGCTCACCGCCGGAGCCGCGTCGCGCGCTTCCGCCTCAGCCGCTTCGCCACGGCGAACGGCATGACGTACCAGGACCAGGTGAATGATCCGCCGCTGCCCGGCATGATCTTCCATCTCGGCCGTTCGCGCAAGGCGACGCAGCTCGTCCGCGGGCACACGCCGCGGTTCGTGGAGTTCGGCAATTACCAGTACACGGTGAAGTCGGGCAAGAACTCCACGACCTACAAGTGGGGCTACGTCGCCGTGAAGCTCGACGTTCCGCTGCCGAACATCGTGCTCGACGCCCTCGGCAACAACGGTTTCGGATCGAACCTGCCTGCTTCCTTCGCCAGGGACCAGCGGCTCTCGCTCGAGGGCGACTTCGACAAGTACTTCACGCTGTACTGCCCCGAGGGTTACGAGCAGGACGCCCTGTACCTGTTCACCCCCGACATCATGGCTCGCTTCATCGACAGTGCAGCCCAGCTCGACGTCGAGATCGTCGACGACTGGCTCTTCCTCTACACCAAGCGGGAGGCCTCGACGCTGGATCCCGCGACCTGGGCCTGGCTGTTCGGCGCCGTCGGCGCGCTGATGACGAAGCTCGATCAGTGGGCGCGGTGGCGTGATGATCGGCTGATCGAGGAGCAGAAGCGGACGTACTCGTCAGTCTCGGCATCCGCCCCGGGTGCGCCCGCCGGTGTTCCGGATGCCGGGAGCGCCGGCGCCGGCACGCATGCGCTGCCGTTCGCGCCCCCGGCCGGGATGCTGACGCCGCCGCCCGGGGTGGCCAGGCAGGGTCGGCGGCTGAAGCGAAGCGGCCGCTGGGTCATGATCCTGATCGTCGTTCTGGTGGGCGTCGGGTGGATGTTCTTGCGCGTGCTCGCGTAGCACCGCCCCGCGTCGCACACCCGCCCGCGAGAAGCGGGGGGCGTCAGGCCGCCCGCACCCAGTCGAGGGTCACAGCATCCAGCGCTTCGACCAGCGCCGCCTCGGCGTCGGAGGCGCGCATGGCGGCGCCGATGCGCTCGGCGTTCGCGCGGTAGGACGCATCGTGCAGGACCTTCTCGACTGCTGCGCGCACACGCTCGTGCCTGACCGTGGTCGCGCGCAGGTTCACCCCGGCACCCGACCATCCGACGCGGGCCGACACCTCGACCTTGTCCTCGGTCTGCCCTGCGACGACGATCGGCACCCCATGGGACAGCGCCTGCTGCACACCGCCGTAGCCGCCGTTCGTGACGAGCACGTCGACGAGCGGCAGCAGCCGGTCGTACGGCAGGTACTCCGCGACGCGTACGTTGATCGGCAGGTCGGACGGGAGCGTGTCGATCGGCCTACCGCCGGTGGACACGACGACGAGAGCGTCAGATGCCGCGAGCGCCGTGATCGTGGGGATCACGAGCTGCGTGAAGTCGGAGTTCGCGATCGTGCCCTGAGTGACGTGGACAACGGGGTGCGACCCGTCGAGGTCGCCCCACCAGTCCGGCAGGTCGCCGGTGTTCGCCGGTCTCGGAGTCAACGGCCCGGCGAACTGCACGGTTCCGGGCAGGTCCGGGCGCGGATACTCGAACTCCGGCACCGTGAACTGCACGTACGCGTCAGCGCGACCGGGCCAGTCGAGCACGAAGCCGCCGAGCAGCTGCCCGGTCTCGCGGACAGCCATGGCGTCGGCCTCCTTCTGCACGCCGCCGAAGATGACACGCTCGGCCATGGTGCGCAGCGCTGCGTTGCGCAGTCGACCGATGGGTCCGGGCATCGGGGTGACGCCGAGGCCGAACGGCGCCGTGTCGCGGCTGCGGGCGCCGAGCGGGAAGATTCCGAGCACGACGACCGGCGGTCTCCGGGTCTTCGGCAGCAACTGGAGCAGCGCGCAGCCGACGAACAGCGGTTCGGACAGGATCGCGTCGATCTGGCCGCGGGCGATCTCGGCCCGCACAGCGGCGAGCTGCGCGGCGCCGGGACGGATGAACAGGTTGCTCATATCGAAGCGGAGAGCCGCGGGGCCGGTCAGGCCCACGCGCTCGGGGAACGCGGCATCCGCGTCGTCCAGGTCGACGTCGGCGTCGGCCGGCAGTGCGACGAACTGTGCGCCGGTCGCGGTGACGCGTTCGGCGTAGCGGATGCTGGTCAGAAAGCGCACCTCGTCGCCGCGCTCGATGAGGTGACGCGCGATCTGAAGCAGCGGCAGAACGTGGCCGTGCGCCGGCGTACAGGTGATGAGGTAAGTGGACATGCGCTGTTCTTTCCGTAAGGTTGAATTTACTGAAGAAGTATTCATCACCCCGTGAGGAAAGTCAATGGTTTCTGAGGCTCCCCGTGCCTACCGCTCCGAGCTGCGGGCGCAGCAGGCGCTCGAGACACGACGACGCATCATCGAAGCATCCGCTCGTCTGTTCGCCACCAACGGCTACCAGGCGACCACAATCGCGGCAATCGCGCGCGAGGCCGGGGTGTCCAGCGAGACGGTGAAGTCGGCGTCGTCGAAGGCCGAGCTGCTCATCTCGGCCTTCGAGGTCACGTTTTCGGGCTCGGAGGGGGCCGACTCGCTGACCGACACCGAGGTCGCGGCTGGCGTCCTGGATGTCCCGGATCCCGGGTTCCTCGACGCGGTGCTGACGCAGATCGCCGCGGCGAACGCCCGTGGTCACGCGCTGTGGACGGTGCTGCTGGGTGCCGCGCTGTCCGACCCGGTCGTCGATGCCGCGCTGCAGGGGATGCTGGCCCGTCGAGCCGCCGACAACATCGCGTTCGTCACAGAGCTCGTGCGGCGCGGACTCGCCGCGCACACGCAGGATGTCGCCGGCACCGCGGCGGTGCTGTCGTTCCTGCTCTCGCCCGAGGCGTACCAGCAGCTCGTGGCGCAGTCCGGGTGGAGCCCCGAACGCTATCGCGCATGGCTGCGGGCTGCCGTCGCCGCCGAGCTCGGCCGCTGACGCCCGCCCGCGAGAAACCACTTCCAGCCCGAGAAACACCCCTTGAGGTGGTGTCTCGTGCTGGAAATGGTTTCTCGGCAGCGGGGTCAGCCGCGCGCGGCGGCGCGGCGGGCGGCCTGCTCGACCGGATCGGGGACGGGAAGGCTCGCGATGAGCCTGCGCGTGTAGTCGTCCTTCGGGTTGCCCAGCACCTGTGCGGTCGGGCCGGACTCGGCAATCTCACCGTGGTGCAGCACCACGACCTTGTGCGCGAGCATGTCGACGACAGCGAGATCGTGCGTGATGAACAGCGTCGCGAACCCGAACCGCTCCTGCAGCTCACCGAACAGTTCGAGGACCTTCGCCTGCACAGAGACGTCGAGGGCGCTGGTCGGCTCGTCGGCGATGAGCAGCTTCGGATCCAGAGCTAGGGCCCGGGCGAGAGACGCGCGCTGGCGCTGACCGCCCGAGAGCTCGTGCGGGAACCGGTCGCCGTACGATCCCGACAGCTGCACGGCTTCGAGCAGCTCGTCGACCTTGCCGCGGGCATCGACCGGGTTCTTCGCCATGCCGTGAACGATCAGCGGTTCTGCGACGTTCTGCGCGATCGTCAGCAGCGGGTTGAAGCTGGTCGCCGGATCCTGGAAGACGAAGCCGAGCTGATTCCGCAGAGGACGGAACCGGCGCTCCTTCATCCCGAGCATCTCCATGCCGAGCACCTCGAGCGAGCCGCCTGCGACGGGGGTGAGTCCGGCGATCGCGCGTCCGATCGTGGTCTTGCCCGATCCGCTCTCTCCGACCAGTCCCACGACCTCACCCGGTGAGAGCGTGAAGTCCACGCCCTTCACGGCCTGGAACGCGTTCCGCCCGAAACGCCCGGCGTACTCGATCACGAGTCCTTCGGCCTTGACCAGCGGGCCCGTCTCGGACACCGGCGCTTCGCGCTCGCTGATCTGCAGCCGCGGCACGGCGGCGAGTAGTCGCCGCGTGTACTCGTGCTGCGGGTCGGCGAACAGCTCCTTCACCGGGGCGGTCTCGACGAGTTCGCCCTCGAGCATGACCGCGACGCGGTCGGCGAGGTCTGCGACGACACCCATGTTGTGGGTGATGAGCACGATAGCCGTGCCCTCCTCGTCCCGCAGGGTACGCAGCAGCTCGAGGATCTCGGCCTGCACGGTCACGTCGAGCGCCGTGGTCGGTTCATCCGCGATGATCACCGCGGGGTCGAGAGCGAGGGCCATCGCGATGACGACGCGCTGCTTCTGACCGCCCGAGAACTGGTGCGGGTAGTCGTCCACGCGCCGCTCCGGCTCGGGGATGCCGACACGCCGCAGCATGTCGATCGCTCGGAGTCGCGCCTCCTTCTTCGACACGTTGCCGTGCGCACGGAGGCCCTCGGCGAGCTGCCACCCGACGGAGAACACCGGGTTCAGGGCCGTCGACGGCTCCTGGAACACCATCGCGGCCTTCTCACCGCGCAGCCGCCGCAGGCCGGCGGCATCCAGAGACGTGACGTCCGTGCCGTCGACGACGACGGCACCGCGCACCGTCGAGGTCTCGGGCAGGAGCCCGAGGATCGAGCGCGCCGTGACGGTCTTGCCCGATCCGCTCTCACCGACGATCGCGAGCACTTCGCCCGCGCGAACATCCAGACTCACGCCGCGGACGGCGTGCACGTCGCCGCCATCGGTGACGAACGTGACGTCCAGGTCGTTGATCTCGACAGCGGATGCCATCACTGCACCTCTCCCAGGTCTTCACGTGCGACCGGCTGCGTCGCCGCCACGGCATCGGCGGGCGTCTTGCTCGCACGGCGGCGGGCCCGCAGCCGCGGGTCGGCGAGGTCGTTCAGGCTCTCGCCGATGAGGGTGATGCCGAGCACCGCCAACACGATTGCGAGCCCTGGCGGGACCGCTGTCCACCAGATGCCGGCTGCGACGTCGCTGATCGACTTGTTGAGGTCGTACCCCCACTCGGCGGCGGCCGTCGGCTCGATGCCGAAGCCGAGGAAGCCGAGGGCGGCGAGCGTGGCGATCGCCTCGGAGGCGTTGAGCGTCACGATCAGCGGCAGCGTCCTGGTGGAGTTGCGCAGCACGTGGCGGAACATGATGCGTCCGTTCGACGCACCGATGACCCTGGCCGACTCGACGAACGCCTCGGCCTTCACCCGCACGACCTCTGCCCGAACGACGCGGAGGTACTGCGGCACGAACACCACGGTGATCGAGACGGCAGCGGCCATGACGCCGGGCCAGAGACCCGATTGGCCGCCCGAGATCGCGATCGCGGCGACGATCGCCAGCAGAAGCGTCGGGAACGCGTAGATCGCATCGGCGACGACGACGAGGATCCGGTCGACCCAGCCCCCGAGGTAGCCGGAGACGAGTCCGAGCAGCACGCCGATGACGACGGAGAGGGCGACGGCCACGATGATGACCATGAGCGCGGTCTGCGCACCCCAGATCACGCGAGAGAGGACGTCGTACCCACCGACCGTCGTACCGAGCAGGTGCGCGGCGCTCGGTGCCTGCTGGGCACCGAAGTTGCCGTCTTCACCTTTGAGCTGGTTGTACGCGTACGGTGCGAGCAGCGGCGCGAAGATGGCGCAGATCAGGAAGATGCCGGTCAGGACGAGACCGGCGACCAGCATCCCGCGCTGAAGACCGACGCTCTGACGGAGCTGACGGATCACGGGGAGTCGTGCGAAGAAGCTGTTGCTCGCCATGTCAGTACCTCACCCTCGGGTCGATGAAGGCCGCGACGATGTCGACGATGAAGTTCGTCACCGCGACGATGATCGCGATCATCGCGACGATGCCCTGCACGGCGACGAAGTCGCGTGCGCTCAGGTAGGCCGCGAGCTGGAAACCGAGGCCCTTCCACTCGAACGTGGTCTCGGTCAGCACGGCGCCGCCGAGCATGAGCGCGATCTGCAGGCCGATGACCGTGATGATCGGGATCAGTGCGGGACGGTACGCGTGCTTGCGCACGAGTCGCCCTTCGCCGACTCCGCGTGAACGAGCCGCATCGATGTACGGCATGTTGTACGTGCCGATGACGTTGGTGCGCACCAGCCGCAGGAAGATGCCGGCGGTGAGGAGACCCAGCGTGATGGCGGGAAGAACGGCGTGCAGGAGCACGTCCTGGATGTAGGCGGGATTGCCGGAGGCGATCGCATCGATCAGGTAGATCCCGGTTCCGCCGCTGCGGTTGAGGGCGACCTCCGTTCGCACGTTCGCGCGGCCCGAGACCGGCAGCCAGCCGAGCCACACCGAGAAGATGAGCTTCGCCACGAGACCGGAGAAGAAAACCGGGGTGGCGTAGAACAGGATCGCCGAGACGCGCAGAGCGGCATCCGGCCAGCGGTCGCGCTTCGCGGCGGCGATCATGCCGAACGGGATGCCGACGGCGAAGGCGACGATCAGCGCGTAGCAGACCAGCTCGAGCGTGGCGCCGCCGTAGGTGACGAGCACGTCGACGACCGGCTGGCGGTCGGTGATGGTGGTACCGAAGTTGAAGGTGAGGATCTGCCCGAGGTACTCGAAGTACTGCACCAGGATCGGCCGGTCGTAACCGGCCTCGTGGATGCGCTGCGCGAGCTGATCGGCAGGCAACCGGCCGCCGAGGGCAGCCGTGATCGGGTCGCCGGTGAGACGGATGAGGAAGAACACCACGGTGACCAGGATCAGCACCGTGGGGATCATCAGCAGGAACCGCACGAGCACGTAGCGTCCGAGCGAGCTTCCGCTGCTCGGTCGGCGACGTGCGGTGGGCGATGCGGGGGCAGCGGGCGCGGGGCCGGCCGCCGGGACGGAGATATCTGTCGTCATGACGAAATACAGGCGTCGGCCGTCGGGTGTGCGCATACGACGCACACCCGACGGCCAGACACGCTAGTTGTTGGTGATCGGAGCGAAGCGGAGCTTGAACGACGCGTCGAGGATGACGCCGTCCACGCTCTTGCCGGCGACGGCCACCTGGGCCCCCTGCAGGTACGGAACCGTCGACAGGTCCTTGGCCACAAGGTCCTGGATCTTCTCGATGTCCGCGGTGCGGGTGTCGGGGTCGGCCTCGACCGCCTGCTTCAGGATGAGGTCGTTGACCTCGGCGTTGTCGTAGTGGTTCCCCAGGAAGTTCTCCTTGAGGAAGAACGGCGTGAGGTAGTTGTCGGCGTCGGAGTAATCCGGGAACCACCCGAGCTGGTACGCCGGGTAGACGTCCGCCGTGCGGTCCTCGGAGTACTGGACCCACTCGGTGGACTTCAGGTCGACCGAGAACAGGCCGCTGTCCTCGAGCTGCGACTTGATCAGCGCGTACTCGTCGCCGGACGACGGGCCGTAGTGGTCGGGGCTGTACTGCAGGCTCAGTTTCACCGGGACGGTGACGCCGGCATCCTCCAGCGCGGCCTTGGCCTTGTCGGCATCCGGTGCTCCGTTGCCGTCACCGTAGAGACCCTTCAGCGACTCGGTCGCACCGGCGAAGCCCTCGGGGACGTAGGAGTACAGCGGGGTGTAGGTGCCCTTGTAGACCTGGTCGGAGATGGCGTCGCGGTCGATCAGGTCGGCGACGGCCTGGCGGACGGCGAGAGCCTTGGCCGGGTCGGCGTCACTGGTGGTCGCGCCGTACGGCTGCGTGTTGAAGTTGAAGACGATGTAGCGGATCTCGCCACCGGGGCCGTCGATGACCTGTACGTCGTCGTTCGTGCCGAGGTCTTCCACGTCGGTGGCGGACAGGCTGCGGTACGCGACGTCGACGTCACCCTGCTGGACGGCGAGCTTCAGGTTCGAGGACTCGGCGTAGTAGCTGAGGATGACGCCGTCGTTGGCCGCGGCGTCGAGGAGTCCCTTGTAGCTCTCGTTCGGGGCGAACTCGACGGTCTTGTTGAAGTCCCACGAGGTGATCGTGTACGGACCGCCGAAGGCGTTCGCGTCGACGATGTCCTGGTCGGGGGTGAGCGCATCAGCCGCGAACACCTCGTCATCGACGATCGCGCCGGGGAAGCTCGTGAGGATGAACGGGAAGACCTGGTCGTTCTCGGTCTTCAGGTGGAAGACCACGGTGGTGTCGTCCGGGGTGTCGATGGTGTCGAGGTTGTACAGCAGGCTCGATGCGCCGTTCGGGTCGGCGATGGCGAGGTTGCGCTCGAACGAGAACTTCACGTCCGCCGATGTGAGGTCGTTGCCGTTCGCCCACTTCAGGCCCTCGGGGAGCGTGACGGTGTACTCGGTCGGCGAGGTGAATTCTGCCGACTCGGCGAGGTCGGGGACGACCTCGGTGCTGTTGTAGTCGGTGTTGACCAGGTACGGGAAGACCTGGGTCTGAACCGCCAGCGAGCCGTTGTCGTAGGAACCGGCCGGGTCGAGGGTGGTGACCTTGTCGGTGGTGCCGACGATGACCGTGCCGCCACCGCCACCGCCTCCGCCGTCTCCGTCGCCTGTGTTCCCGCCGCCGGCGCAGCCGGCCAGGATCAGACTCGTGACGCCGATCGCGCCGATGGCGAGGCCAACGCGGCCCCTGTGGATGTGCGAAGACATGGATCTCCCTCGTCTGTGAAGGTCGTGCCGCATCGGGTGGACGCGGCGATGCACTCCATCATGCGCGCGAGGGGGCCTCAACACGAATCCGCCGCACGATTTGTAACGAGACCGCAACGTGCTGCGGGGCTCTGGCGGGCGTCGGCTAGGTGTGATGTCCAGGGACGTTGTTGTGTGAATCGCTCGTGATTGCTGAGGGGTGAAGGCCTCCGGTTGCGAGAGTGGAGCTGTCTAGAAACCGCTCACACAACACAGGAGGCCTTCGTGTCCCACGCTAACGCTGCTCTGACCCCGCGCGCTCGTTTGCGGCTGGCAAAGCTCATCGTCGAAGAGCATTGGTCTGCCACTGTCGCGGCGAAGATGTTCATGACCTCGCCGCTTACGGCACGCAAGTGGGCGGCGAGGTTTCGCGCCGAGGGGGCTGCGGGGATGATCGACAGGTCCAGCCGGCCGCGTTCGATGCCTACCAAGACGCCTCCTGAGCTGGTCAAACGGATCGTGAAAGCACGGTGGCGACGCAGGCTCGGCCCGGCACAGATCGCCGGAGAACTCGGCCTCCCGGCCTCGACTGTTCATGCGGTGCTGGTGCGCTGCCGTATCAACCGACTCAGTCGCATCGATCGGGTCACCGGCGAACCGATCCGCCGATATGAGCATCCCCATCCCGGGGCGATGATCCACGTCGACGTGACGAAGTTCGGCAACATCCCCGACGGCGGTGGCTGGCGGTTCGTCGGCAAGCAGCAAGGGGACAAGCACAAGGCAACGACGGCACTGCGCACGGGAAGAACCGGCAAAGGTCACCCGAACATCGGCACCGCATTCGTGCACACCGTCATCGATGACTACTCCCGCGTTGCCTACGCCGAGATCTGCACCGACGAGAAAGCCGACACGGCGATCGGCGTCCTCACACGCGCCGTCGCCTGGTTCGCAGACCGCGGCGTCACCGTCGAGCGTGTCTTATCCGACAACGGGTCGGCCTATCGCTCCTACGCATGGCGCGATGCCTGCGTCATGCTCGGCGTCCGACACAAACGCACCCGCCCCTATCGTCCACAGACCAATGGCAAGATCGAGCGTTTCCACCGCACCCTCGCCGACGGCTGGGCCTACGCCAGCTTCTACGGATCCGAATCCGAACGCCGAGACGCGCTACCCGGCTGGCTGCACTTCTACAATCATCACAGGCACCACTCCGCAGTCGGAGCCGCGCCCGTCAGCAGAATCAACAACCTGCCCGGACATCACAGCTAGGCCGGGCGGAGCGCCTTGCGCACCTCGGGCAGCACCTCGGTCGCAAGCAGCTCGATCGAGCGCAGCGTGTCGCGCTGGCTGATGCCGCCGAGGCCGACCTGCGCGAGGAAGCGCGTGTGGCCGAGCATCTCGTGCTCCCACAGGATCTTGTCGGTGATCTCCGCAGGGCTGCCCGCGAACAGCGCTCCGCCTGGATCCGCCCAGGTGTCGAGGGTGTCGCGGTCGAGCTGACCTGCGCGCGGCATGTTCTCGGCGAAGTAGGCGGCGTAGTGCGGGAAGAATGCGTCGCGCGCGGCCTGCGTCGTCTCGGCGGCGTGGAAGTGCGAGGTCACGCCCAGCTGCGGTGCGGCGAGCCCCGCCGCGGCGGCCGACTCGCGGTGGAGTGCCGCGAGCCCGCGGAATCGCGGCGGGGCGCCGAGGATCGCGAGGTACATCGGCAGTCCGAGGGAGCCGGCGCGGGCGGCGGAGGCCGGAGTGCCGCCGACCGCGATCCAGACCGGGAGCTTCTCCTGCTGCGGACGCGGGTACACGCCGGCGTCCGCAAGCGGAGCCCGCGTCGTGCCCGACCAGGTGATGTCGCTGCTCTCGCGGGCCGCGAGCAGCAGGTCGAGGCGGTCGTCGAAGTACTCGTCGTAGCGCTGCAGGTCCTGCCCGAACAGCGGGAACGACTCGATGTAGGCACCGCGTCCTGCTGTGATCTCGGCGCGACCGCCGCTGAGCAGGTCGAGCGTCGCGAATTCCTCGTGCAGGCGCACGGGGTCGGCGCTCGAGAGCACGGTGACCGTGCTCGTCAGGCGGATGCTCTCGGTCTCGCGCGCTGCGGCGGCGAGCACCATCTGCGGGGACGAGACCGCGAAGTCGGGCCGGTGGTGCTCACCGACGCCGAACACGTCGAGGCCTGCCTGGTCGGCGACGCGCGCCCACTCCAGGAGCTGCTCGAGGCGAACGGCAGGGTCGGCGAACCGGCCGTCCGAGGTGCGGCTCAGCTCGCCGAACGTGAAGATGCCGATCTCGAACGGAGGGGTCATGCGGTGTGATCCTGGGGGGATCCGACGCGAGCGAGGAACGCCTGCACGTCGGCGAGCATGCGCGCGTCGATGCCATGGCCGAGGCCGGGGTAGCTGCGGGCGTCCAGGGTCGTGTGCACCGGTGCCCAGGCGTCGGTGCGCTCGACAGCGGCCGGCGCGATCACCTGGTCATCCGCGCCGCGGCCGAGGAACATCGCAGGGCGCGATTCGCGCAGCGCTGCATCCGCCTTCTGCTCGCCGGCCGCGACGAATCCGCCGAGGACGACCGGTGCGTGCACGCGCTCCGGTGCCGTGCGCAGCAACTGAGTGGCCATGAGCCCGCCCTGCGAGAAGCCGATCGGCACGATGCGCGCAGCACTCGGAACGGCAGCATCGACCCACGACCGGATCGCGCCGGTCGCGGCATCCAGCGCGTCCTGATCAGGATGCCCTGGCGTCACGATCCGGAACCAGGCGTGTCCGCCCGGCGCCACTTCGATCGGCGCACGCAGAGAGGCCCACGGCATCCCGTCGGGAAGAGCCGACGCCAGGGCGGTCAGATCGCGCTCGTTCGAGCCGTACCCGTGCAGGAAGAGGGCGACGGCGGTCGCGTCGCCGGCGAAGTCCTCGGATACGATCGCGGCCGGAGTCATCGCCCCAGCACCTCGTCGACGCCCGCACCGGGGAGGGCGATCGTGACCTGGGTGTTCCACGGGTCGGTGACGGTGACGGCGCGGCCGTCGTCGGCGAACTGCAGACCGCGTGCCTTCAGGCGGGCGACGAGGGCCTCGAGGTCTTCGCGGCCGGGGACCGTGATGGCGACATCGCCCAGGCCGAGCTGCGCGGCGCGGGGGCCGGCGCCGGCGCTGTTCCACGTGTTCATGGCGACGTGGTGGTGGTACCCGCCTGCGGAGGCGAACAGGGCGCCGGGGTAGCTGCCGACCGTGGTCTCGAATCCGAGGGTGTCGACGTAGAAGGCGCGGGCGGTCTCGATGTCGCCGACCTGCAGGTGGACGTGCCCGACGGTTCCGGCCTGCTTGGCGACGGAGTCGACCGTCTGCTGGTCGAGGTGCTGCTGGAGGTAGGCGTTCGGGTCGAGGTACAGGGTCGACATCTGCAGTTCGCCGTTCACGTACTGCCACTGGTCACGGCCGCGGTCGACGTACAGCTCGATGCCGTTGCCCTCCGGGTCGGTGAAGTAGAAGGCCTCGCTCACAAGGTGGTCGCTCGAGCCGGTGAAGTGGCCTCGGTTGTCCTGCGCGGCGCGGAGCACGGTGGCGGCGAGCGCTGGCGCATCCTCGAACAGGAACGCGGTGTGGAAGAGGCCGGCCTGTCGCGGGTCGACCGCGGGGAGACCAGGGGTCGAGATGAGCCGCACCATCGGGGTCGTGCCGCGGCCGAGCACGCGGTGCACCTCGGTGCCGCGGCTGCGCTCCTCGATCGGATCCAGGGCGAGCGCGTTCGCGTAGTACGACGACATGTTCTCGAGGTCGCCGACGCGGAGGGTCACGGCATCCATCGCGGTCTGCGTGTTCAGCGTGCGGTCGGTGACGGACTCGGTGGCGGTCATTGCGGCTCCTCTGCATAGGTATTTACTTGCAGGTGCAACCAATGCGGCGGGCTGACTATTCCCGCGGATTGCCTACGACGAGAACGGCGAGCTCATCGAGCGCGTGCAGCTTTGTACCGATCGCGGCACTCCGCTGGACCTGTACGGTCAGGATGCCGAAGATAACGGCATCGAATACGGATGGAAGGAGGACGTCCCCGTGGTGCCGTTCACCGACTTCCGCGGCAGCAGCATCTGGAACATGTACCCGCTCGATGAGGGCGAGATCGACGAGACGACGGGGATCGTATGGAAGACGCGCACAGCGCCGGCCGCTCCGCCGTTCCTCCGCGCGCCGACGCTGGTCACCCCCGCCCCCTCGCCTTCAC
>NZ_CAKKLJ010000002.1 GCF_918698005.1 Microbacterium sp. Bi121 | reverse complement strand
CTCCGGGGCAGCGGGTGCCTCAGCGGCGGGCTTTTCGGCTGCCGGCTTCGGCCCGGGCTTGGGGCCAGGGGTCGGCGCCTTGGGGCCGGGCTTGGCCGCAGACGAGGAGGCCGCGGGCTTCGCCGCCGGCTTCTCGTCCGCCTTGGGCTTGATCGCGCCGTCCGCCTCGATGGCAGCACGGAGCTTGCGAGCCACCGGCGGCTCGATCGTCGACGAGGGGCTCTTGACGAACTCGCCGAGCTCCTTCAGTTTTGCAAGTGCGACCTTGCTGTCGACGCCGAGTTCAGCGGCGATCTCATGTACGCGTGGTTTACCAGCCACAATTCTCCTGTCTGGGTCGGTCTGCCCAGACAGGGCAGACCACTAGTCGCGGACGGGTCTCATTTCGAGCCGTTCACTTTGTTTCCATAGCCGTTCAGCCTTTGTTCTGCGGAAGGTGCTGTTCGATGGTCTGCGAGACGGCGGCCTCGGAGAATCCGATGGATGCCGGCACGCGTAGTGCTCGTGCGAAGGCCCGGCGCCGTACGGCGTTCTCCAGGCACTCTCGCGTCGGATGCACCCACGCGCCCCTCCCCGGCATCACAGCGCGATCATCGAAGATGAGAGCGTCTGGGGATGCCACCACTCTGAGAAGAGCAGATCGGGAAGCACGCATGCGACAGCCGACGCATGTCCGTACGGGATCCATCCTACACCGCACCGCTGGGTGACGACTCCGCGACGCGGACGTCAGTCCAAGATGCTGTCGGGCTGGATGTCGATCTTGGCGCCGGTGAGCTTGGCCGCGAGGCGGGCGTTCTGGCCCTCCTTGCCGATCGCCAGCGACAGCTGGTAGTCGGGCACCAGAGCGCGGACCGCCTTGGTGTTCGCATCCAGCACGAATGCGCTCGTCACCTTCGCGGGCGACAGCGCGTGCGCGACGAAGGTCGCGAGGTCGCCGTCGTGGTCGACGATGTCGATCTTCTCGCCGGCGAGCTCCTCCGTCACAGCGCGGACGCGGCGCCCGAGCTCTCCGATGCACGCGCCCTTGGCGTTGATCGACGGGTCGTTGGCCTTCACGGCGATCTTGGTCCTGTGGCCGGCCTCGCGCGCCAGCGACACGATCTCGACGAGACCGGCCGCGATCTCGGGAACCTCGAGCGCGAACAGCTTGCGCACCAGACCGGGGTGTGTGCGCGAGACCGTGATCTGCGGTCCCTTGAGACCCTTGGCGACGCTGGTCACGTAGACGCGCAGACGCGAACCGTGAGCGTACTCCTCGCCCGGCACCTGCTCCTCCGGCGGCAGGATCGCCTCGACGCTGCCGAGGTCGACGTGGATCATCCGCGGGTTCGGTCCCTGCTGGATGACGCCGGCGACGATGTCGCCCTCCTTGCCGCGGAACTCGCCGAGAACGGCGTCGTCGGCGATATCGCGCAGACGCTGGCTGATGACCTGCTTCGCGGCGAACGCGGCGATGCGGCCGAAGTCGTCGGGGGTGGCATCCTCTTCGCCGATCACGGCGCCCTCGTCGTCGGTGACGGGCTGCATGACGGTCACGTGACCGGTCTTGCTGTCGAGATCGACTCGCGCACCGGCCGGAACCGCGCCGTCAGCGGAGACGTGCTTGCCGTAAGCGGTCAGGATGGCCTGCTGAATGATCGTGACGAGTTCGTCGAAGGGAATCCCCTTCTCCTTCTCGATCCCTCGTAACAGCCCGAGTTCAATGTCCATGACGGCCTCCGTATTCAGCTCTTCGCCGCGGCATCGTGCACGCGCGGCATCCGTACAACGATACCCGCTCCGCGCGAGAGCTGTCAGCCGCGGGCCGACCCCAGAAGATTGATCGCGTCGATGAGCCGGTAAAGGCCCCCCACCTCGCGCTGACCGAGATGCAGAGCCAGACGCGGGAGCTCGATTCGATCGTTGTCCGCACGTTCGACGGGCAGGGCTCCGGAGCGCTCGATGCGCCCCTCGGCGACGATCGATGAGAATTCCTCGTTGAGGCGCTCGATCTCGGCATCCGTGGGCTGGTTCTTCAGTCGAAGCACCAGCAGGTCGTCGACCCAGCGCAGCGAGTCGTAGTTGTGCCAGAAGCCGGTGATCTCGGTCACTGCGTCTTCGGCGGAGTCGGTCACGAGCACGCGCTCGAAGTCGTCGGGCGAGATGACGCCTGCGGGAATCAGCGTGTCGATGATGAACCGCTCGAGGCCGCGCCAGAACGTACCACCCGGTTCGTCGAGCAGCACGATCGGCATGGGCTCGGCCTTGCCGGTCTGCTGCAGCGTGAGCAGCTCGAACATCTCGTCCAGCGTGCCGAAGCCGCCTGGCAGGCAGATGAAACCCGTGGACTCCTTGACCAGCATGAGCTTGCGCGTGAAGAAGTACTTCATCTCGACCGAGTGGGTCTCATCGGCGATCACCGCGCTGGGCTTCTCCTCGAACGGCAGGCGGATCGAGACTCCGAGTGCCATCCTCTCTCCCGCGCCCTCTGCTGCGGCCTGCATGATCCCGGGCCCCGCGCCCGTCACGACCATCCAACCTCGTTGGGCGAGCGCCTCGGCGACGGATCGGGCTTGGCTGTACAGCGGATCGTCCTGCCGTGTTCGCGCCGAACCGAACACGGTCACCTTGGGGACGTCCGCGTAGGGCTGGAACAGCCGGAAGGCGTCGCGCATCTCGGCCAGCGCCGCAGACGCGATCTTGAGGTTGAGCCGTTCCGTGCCGTCTTCGCCGAGCTGAATGCCGGTGCGCACGATCCTTCGGATCAGCGAGCGGTTCGCAGCCACGTCCGTCTCAGCCATGATTCGCTCGATGGCCTCGTTCAGTGCGTCGTGCTGCCCGTCCGTCATGATCAGCGTGTCAGTCGTGCGACGGCGTCAGCGAGCGCGAGGCTCTCGCGCTCCCCGGAGCGGCGGTCCCAGAGCTCGACCTGGCCGTCGGCGGCGCCACGGCCGACGACGAGCACCCGCGGGATGCCGACGAGCTCGGCGTCGCCGAACTTCACACCGGGCGACACCTTCGGGCGGTCGTCGTAGAGCACGTCGAGGCCTGCCGCCTCGAGGTCGGCCGACGCCTGCGCTGCGACGTCGAAGGCGACCTGGTCGCGTCCTGCGGCCACGACGTGAACGTCGAACGGCGCGACGGATGCCGGCCAGATCAGGCCCCGCTCGTCGTTGTTGAGCTCGGCGATTATCGCGAGGATGCGGGTGACGCCGATGCCGTACGAGCCCATCGTCACGGTCACGAGCTTGCCGTTCTCGTCGAGCACCTTGAGCCCCAGCGCCTCGGCGTACTTGCGGCCGAGCTGGAAGACGTGTCCGATCTCCATGCCGCGCGCGAGCGAGACAGGGCCGGAGCCGTCGGGGGCGGGGTCGCCGTCGCGGACGTTCGCGATCTCGACGATGCCGTCGGCGATGAAGTCGCGACCGGCGATGACCGTGTGCGCGTGCTTCTGATCGATGTTGGCGCCCGTGATCCACTGCGTGCCGTCGGCGACGCGGGGATCCACGAGGTAGCGGATACCGGTGGCGGACTCTTCGCCGAGGACGGCTCCGGTCGGCGACCAGGGTCCGATGTACCCCTTCACGAGCAGCGGATTCGCCTCGAAGTCGTCGGGCGTCGCCGTGGACACCTCGGCGGGCGCGAAGGCGACTTCGGCGCGTTTGTCGTCGACCTCGCGGTCGCCGGGGATGCCGACGACGACGAGTTCGCGGGTGCCGTCGAGATGGGTCAGCGCCAGCACGACGTTCTTGAGCGTGTCCGCCGCGGTGACC
The DNA here is from genome assembly GCF_918698005.1 of Microbacterium sp. Bi121. Taxonomy (GTDB): domain Bacteria; phylum Actinomycetota; class Actinomycetes; order Actinomycetales; family Microbacteriaceae; genus Microbacterium. The sequence goes on along the minus strand of NZ_CAKKLJ010000002.1, from coordinate 462,337 downwards.
TCACGGTCGAGGACCGCGTTCGAGTGCGCGACGAGCGTTTCGATCGTCGGGGTGTTCGGGGAGTCGAAGACCACAGCCTCAGGCGCGTCATCGAAGGGGACGGCATCCGGAACCGCTGTCGTGAACGCTTCGACGTTGGCGGCGTACCCGCCCTCGCTGCGCACGAACGTGTCCTCGCCGACGGGCGTCGGGTGCAGGAACTCCTCGGAGCGCGAACCGCCCATGGCGCCGGCATCCGCCTGCACGATCGCGTACTCGAGCCCGAGGCGCTGGAAGATGCGCTCATAGGCGTCGCGCTGAGCCATGTAACTCGTGTCGAGGCCGGCATCGGATGCGTCGAACGAATACGCGTCCTTCATCGTGAACTCGCGACCGCGGAGCAGGCCTGCGCGCGGGCGCGCCTCGTCGCGGTATTTGTCCTGGATCTGGAAGATCGTCAGCGGCAGGTCCTTGTACGACGAGTACAGGTCCTTCACGAGCAGCGTGAAGGCCTCTTCGTGCGTCGGTGCGAGCAGGTAGTCGCCGCCCTTGCGATCCTGGAGTCGGAACAGCAGATCGCCGTACTCGTCCCAGCGCCCGGTTGCGGCGTACGCCTCGCGCGGCATGAGCGCCGGGAAGTGGACTTCCTGCGCGCCGGCGTCAGCCATCTCCTCACGGACGACGGCCTCGATCTTCGCCTTGACCTTGAGGCCCAGCGGCAGCCAGGCGAAGATACCTGCTGCCTGCGGTCGGATGTATCCGGCGCGGATCAGCAGCTTGTGGCTGGCGATCTCGGCGCCGGCCGGGTCTTCGCGGAGCGTGCGGAGGAAGAAGTTCGATAGACGTGTGACCACGCGTCAAGTCTAGTGACGCGTGATCACACGATCCGTACGGTCAGTTCAGGGCGCGCGTGCCCTCCGGGATCACGCCGTCGGCATACAGGCTGGTTGCGACATCCTGCACGGCGGTGAGGGCGACGCGCTGGATCATCGGACCGTACGAGATGCGGGCGACGCCGAGAGCCTCGTACTCGGACGCGGTGAGCGCACCCGGCAGGCCGATCACGCTGATCTTGCCGCGGCCGATGCCGTCGACGAGTTGGGTCGTGACGTCCGCATTCAGGATGCCGGGGATGAAGACACAGGTCGCGCCGGCGTCGAGGAAGGCACGACCTCGCTCGATCGCGTCCTTGATGCTCTCATCGATCGGCCGTTCTCCCGCACGCACGAACGCGTCGGTACGTGCGTTGAGGGCGAAGGGGATTCCTTCGGCCTCTGCTGCCTTGACGATCGATTCGACGACCGCTACGGATTCGCCGAGGGGCTTCAGACGGTCCTCGACATTGGCGCCGACGATGCCTGCGCCGATGGCGAGGCGGGTGGTCTCCCCCGCGTCGCCGTACGCATCGTCGAGGTCCGCGCTGACGGGGAGGTCGGTGGATGCCGCGATGATGCCGACCATGTCGATCATGAGATCGCGCGGAATCTGCCCATCGGCGTAGCCGAAGGTAGCGGCGATCGAGTGGCCGGCGGTGGCGAGCGCAGTGGTCTCGGGGAGGGCTGCGACGGCCTTGGCCGAGACGGAGTCCCAGATGTTGACGACCCGGAGGATCTCGGGGGCGGCGTAGAGCGAACGGAGGGTGCTTGCCTTCTCTGCAACGGTCATGGCTTCACGCTAGCCCTGTTCGCACGCTGCAGGGCGGGAATTAGGGTGGGGTCATGCCTCAGCGTCGCGCCCATGTCGCCCCGTCCGCTGCCCAGAGCGAGCTCGCCGCCGCGCTCGCGGCACTGCGCACCGGGTTGGATGCGCCTCGCGAGTTCTCCGTCGAGGCCGAGGCCGAGGCTGCGGCGGCGTCCCCACCGGCACCCGAACTCGATCTGCGCGGCGTGGCGTTCGCGACTCTGGACCCGGCGGGCGCGAAGGATCTCGATCAGGCGTTCCATCTGTCGAAGAACGGCACGGGCTACGTCGTGCGTTATGCGATCGCTGACGTGCCGGCGTTCGTCGCCCCGGGCGGAGCTGTGGATGCCGCCGCTCGTGAGCGCGGGCAGACACTCTACGCCGCGGACGGGCGCATCCCGCTGCATCCGCCGATCCTCAGCGAGGATCACGCGTCCCTGCTGCCGGATGTGGATCGCCCCGCTCTGGTGTGGACGTTCGATCTCACCTCTGACGGGTCGGTCTCGGCGTTCCGCCTGGAACGCGCTCTGATCCGCTCACGCGCACAACTCGACTACGTCACCACCCAGGCTGCGCTCGATCGTGGGGAGGACTCCCCCGCGTCACTGCTGCGCGAGATCGGCGAACTGCGGATCGCGAAGGAGCAGGAGCGCGGAGGCGCGAGCCTGAACATGCCCGACGAGGAGGTCGTTCAGAGTGCGGACGGCACCTACTCGATCGTCCGCGGAACCCCGCTGCCGGTCGAGGAGTGGAACGCGCAGCTCTCCCTCATGACCGGGATGGCGGCCGCCGAACTCATGGTCGACGCAAAGGTCGGCGTGCTGCGCACGATGCCCGCGCCCGACGAGCAGGCATTCGATGCCTTCCGCCGTCAGACCGAAGCGCTCGGCAGGCCGTGGACGACCGGTGAGTACGGAGAGTACCTGCGCAGCCTCGACCGCGACGACCCGCTGACGCTGCCCGTGCTGGAGGCCGCGGCTTCCCTGTTCCGCGGCGCCGGCTACGTGAGCTTCGACGGCTCCGTCCCCTCAGGCATCGAGCAGGCGGCCATCGCCGCCCCGTATGCACATGCCACCGCTCCCCTGCGACGCCTCGTCGACCGCTGGTCCCTGGCGATCTGCCTCGCGATCTCAGAGGGCTCGGAGGTGCCCGCGTGGGCACGCGAGTCGCTGAACGACCTGCCGGATCTCATGCAGGAGTCGTCGCAGCGGGCATCGCGGTTGAACGCAGACACGGTCAACCGCGTGGAGGCGGCGCTTCTTCGTCCGCTGATCGGCAAGACCATCCAGGCGACCATCATCGAGATCCGTGACGGCGGCGAGCGCGCCGGCATCCAGATCGCGGATCCGGCTGTGGCGGCATCCGCCCCCGTTCCTGCGGGCACGAAGCCGGGCGACACCGTGACGTTGACGGTCGTGTCCGCGGATATCGCGAAGGGCGAGGTGGAGTTCGCGCTGTGAGCGAATGGGGCCGACTCTCGCCTGTGCAGCAGGCATGGGCGCTCGAACACTTGGGAACCGCCGAAGTCGTCCGCGACATGTCATGGAACCTCGTCGAATCGATCGTGCTCCACGTGCGCACAAGTGCAGGCGACGTGGTCGTGAAGGCCGGGGATGCGAACAACCACCACATCGCTCGGGAGCTGTCCGCCCATCCGAGGCACACCGGGCCGCTCGTCGCCTCCGGACATGCCGCGAGACTGCGCGCGGCGGACGCGGATCTGCGCGTCATGATTCTCGACCATCTGCCCGGCCAGTTACTGGAAGGCACTGATGCTGAACAGCAGCCAGCGGCGTACGAGCAGGCGGGCGCACTCCTGCGCCGACTGCACGAGCAGGAGACCCGGGAGGACGCGGAGTACTGGACGCGAACGATCGCGCGGGCCCTGTCCTGGCTCGACAAGCCGAACCGTCTGGACGCCGAGGCTTCGGCTGAAGCCCGGCGCATCCTGCTGTCCTCCTGCCTCACCTCGGCGGCCGTGGTGCCCACCCACGGTGACTGGCAGCCGCGGAACTGGCTGATCGACGGCGATGTCGTGCGCGTCATCGACTTCGGGCGATTCGGATTCCGTCCCGCGGCGACGGATCTCACTCGGCTCGCGGCGAAGCAGTGGCGCAACCGCCCCGATCTGGAGTCCGCATTCTTCGCGGGGTATGGGAACGATCCGCGTGAGCGCAACCAGTGGCGGCTGGAGCGCCTACAGGAAGCCGTCGGCACCGCGTGCTGGGCCTTCGCAGTGGGTGACGTCGAGTTCGAGGCCCAGGGACATCGGATGCTGGCCGAGATTCTGTCGGAGTTCTGACGCCCGCTAGTCGCCCATCTCGTCCTCGTCGAGGATCCGTCGCAGCGTGCTGCGCCCGAGAGCGCTCATCGTCGGATTGGAGTCCGCGTAGTACCAGACCAGACCCATGGCCTGCTGGAACGCCCACGCTCTGCCCCTGTTCCACTCGAGGTCGTCGGATCCCAGGTCCGCACGGAGCACGGCACGCGCATCGGCCTCGAGCAGATGCCAGGCCGCCACGAGGTCGAGGGATGGGTCGGCCGGACCGAAGGCGCCGCCGTCTAGGACGCCGACGAGTCGGCCGTTCTCGATGAGGAGGTTGCCGGGGATCAGGTCGCCGTGGGTCATCGCGAGCGCGCCCGGATCGGGCAGCTCTCGCAGTTCCTCCCAGAGGGCGCGCAGATCGTCGACCGGGAGCAGTCCCGTGCTCTTCGTGAAGCAGAGGTCCATCCACTCGTCCGCGTCCTGCAGGTTCCCACCACGACCGACGCCGGAGAATCCGCGCCCCCCGGTGTCCGTCGCGCGCACGGCGCGGATGAGCGTTGCCAGGTCCGTGGCGAACTCCGGCGAATGCGAGACGGCATCCGGTGTCGCGACAATGCCGGGGATCCACGTCTGAACCGACCACGGCAGCGGGTAGCCGGCGCCCGGCTGTCCGAGCGCGACAGGGCGGGGAGCCGAGAACGGAGAGGCACCGGCGAACGCGGCGAGCGCAGCGGCCTCGCGGCGCAGCGTCTCGGCCGCGGCATCCGGATCGTCCCCGGTGAGCGGGAGACGCGCGGCGTGATCCTCCCCGATGCGGAAGATCGCGTTCACGGTGCCCGAACCGGCGACGCGTCGGATCGGCATCGAGCGCCACTGCGGGAACTGATCGTCGACCAGTTTCCTGAGGGTCCCGTCGTCGATGGACACCTCGTCGTCGTGCATCCTCACAGTCATGAGGGTATCGGCACGGGTCATTCCGCCAGGAAGTCCTCGATCGCGGCGATCGTCGAGACGTTATCTCGATGCAGAACAGCACGGATGCCGCACCGCTCGGCGCCGCGCTTCGGACCTTCGTTGTCGTCGATGAAGAGGACCTGCTCCGGGGACGCGCCCATCCTGTCGAGCGCGGCTTCGTATGCGCCGGCATCCGGCTTCGCCGCACCCTGCTCGTGGCTGTAGCAGATCGGATCGAAGATCGATGAGAAGCCGAAACGCCGTTCCTCCTCCTCGCGCGCGCCATCGCCGGAGTTCGACAGGATCGCCAGACCCGCGCGCCCCGTCAGAGAGCGCGCGTGATCGAGGAGTTGGATGTTCGCCTCGCCGCAGTAGGCGTCCCACATCTGTTCCCGCATCGCGGCGACTTCCGCGTCGTCGATGTCCAGGGCGATGCCGAATTTCCGCCAGTACTCCCCCGCGACGCCCGCCTGCACCGTCGTGTCAGGAAGGTCTGCGGCATCCAAGCGGTCACGCAGTTCATCGACGGGGATGCCGAGGCGATCGCTCCAGCTCTCCTCCAGTCGTTGCGGCCAGGTGTGATCGTCGACGAGTTCGAGGACGCCGCCGATGTCGTAGAGAATCCACTTCATCGGGGCAACCTAGCGCGGAATGCCGAGTGTTGGGCATTCGCCACCCGTGTCAGCGCGCTGCGATGTCGAATTCTTCTTCGAATGTCGGTGGTCTGCGAGAACATGAGTCATGGCCTTCTTCACCGACATCACCGACAGGATCAGCGCGATGCGCGATCTCGTCGGCGAGTGCGCCGAGGCCGAAGAACTGCCCGACCGCATCGAATCCCTCGCGGACGAATCCGTGATCTCGGTCCTCCGGGAGGCGAATGAGATCGTTCAGGCAGTGGAGCAGATGAGCCTGGTGGCATCCGGCGTGATCTCTCGGCGCTCCCGGCGAGAAGCCGGTCACTCCGGGCTCGCCCAGACGCACGGGCACCGCAACGCGACCTCCCTCATCCAGGACATCACCGGAACCTCTCGAGCGGATGCTGTGCGCCAGAGCCGCGTCGGCGAATCCCTTCTCGACGCCGAGGAAGAGACACCATCACCTGGCGAATCGCCCGATGGCGAGCGCCCCGGCGACGGGGCAGACGAGAATGCGATTCACATGGATGCCGCTGCTCCCGCACGCTGGGACGAACCGCTGCGAACAGCCCTGTTCAAGCGAGTGATCTCGAATCAGCAGCACGATGCGATCCGGCGCGGCCTCGGCGAGCCCCCGACCCCGGAGGGTGCTGCGGAAGCGGTGATCCACGGATTCGCCGCGCACCACATCGATCCGTTCTCGGAGGGCGGCAGAACAGACATCGATCGCGGGATCCTGCTGTGCCGGTTCCACCATATGGAGCCGCATCACGGGCAGTGGCGCATCCTGCGCGACGGCACCGAGGAGTTCCGCCTCCGACATCGTTCCGGCGAAGAGCATGAACTGAGACCTCGTGCGGTTCTCGCGTATGCGTGGGCGGGAATAGACCCACCGCCGAAACGATTCCGGCCGGAGGCCGCCTGAACGCGAAGCCGCCTGATGAGAAGCGGGCGTGAGGGCTGCTGCCTACTCGGACGGCACCACCGACGTCGTCATCACGAGAAGCTGAGGGTCGGAGAGATCCAACGACACGGAGATCGACGCGAACTCGGCGAGCGAGCGCACATGCGTGCCGCCGCACGGGAAGGAGACCTCGCCGTTGGGCAGCTCGCACACCCAGCGCCTGAGGTCGACGATCGTCGGGCCGTCGACATCGATCCGGCTCGCGGAGCCGGCGTCGACCCACCCGGCGAGCAGCTCGTTGATGCGAGCCACACGCTCGCCGAGCGACGCGGCCAACCCCTCGGTGTCGAACCCAGCCTTGCGCAGGCTCTTGCCGAGCCGGTACTCGTCAACGCTGCCGTTCGCTTGGATCCGGCTGGACTGATTCGCCCGGCCCTCGAAGTCTGGGTTGCCCAGCGGGTCGACGCCGACCTCCTTGCGCCACAGATCGGCGAGCGCGGCGTCCAGAGCTAGTGAGGCGAGATGGCAGGCCGTGTGCCCGCGGCTGAGACCCGCACGGGTGTCAGCATCCACCTCGAGCGCGACACGATGCCCCGGGGCGACGTCAATCGGGATGTCGCCGTCGACACGGTGACCGACCAGCCAGGTCCAGCCCTCACCGCCCCGCTTGACGGGAATATCGGCTCCGATGGCCAGCAGACCCTCGTCGCTCACGGCCGCCATGACGGCTTCTGCCACCGGCATCCGGTGATCACCGGCGACGATCGCGCCGGAATCGCCCGGTTGGTCCGGCCAGGTGTGGTCCACCGGGTGGAAGGGTGTCGCATCGACGATGACGATCGACGCCGCACGGTCGACCAGAAGCACTTCGGCATCCCCGGTGAGAGACCCTGCGGGGAAAGTGACGTTCGTGGAGCGCATCAGGCTGTGATCACCTGAGCGGTGCCCGGCTTTGCGTCCGGTCCCATCTCGTCGGCGATGCGGTTCGCCTCCTCGATGAGGGTGGCGACGATGTCTGCCTCGGGGACGGTCTTGATGACCTCGCCCTTGACGAAGATCTGCCCCTTGCCGTTGCCGGAAGCCACTCCGAGGTCGGCCTCGCGCGCCTCGCCGGGACCGTTGACCACACAGCCCATGACGGCGACGCGCAGGGGAACGGTGACGTCCTTGAGCCCCTCGGTCACCGAATCGGCAAGCGAGTACACGTCGACCTGTGCGCGGCCGCACGACGGGCACGACACGATCTCGAGCTTGCGCTCGCGCAGGTTCAGCGATTGCAGGATCTGGTGGCCCACCTTGACCTCCTCCGCAGGAGGCGCCGACAGCGAGACGCGGATCGTGTCGCCGATGCCCTCCGAGAGCAGGATGCCGAAGGCCGTGGCCGACTTGATCGTGCCCTGGAACGCGGGCCCGGCCTCTGTGACGCCGAGGTGCAGCGGCCAGTCGCCCCGCTCGGCGAGCTGGCGATAGGCCTTGACCATGACGATCGGGTCGTTGTGCTTGACCGAGATCTTGAAGTCGTGGAAGTCGTGCTCCTCGAACAGCGATGCCTCCCAGACGGCGCTCTCGACGAGCGCCTCAGCGGTCGCCTTGCCGTACTTCTGGAGGATCCTCTTGTCGAGCGAGCCGGCGTTGACGCCGATGCGCAGCGAGACGCCGGCAGCCTTGGCCGCCGCCGCGATCTTGCCGACGTTGCCGTCGAACTCCCGGATGTTGCCCGGGTTCACGCGCACGGCGCCGCAGCCGGCGTCGATAGCGGTGTAGATGTAGCGGGGCTGGAAGTGGATGTCGGCGATCACCGGGATCTGACTCTTCATCGCGATGATCTTCAGCGCGTCGGCATCGTCCTGATGCGGCACAGCCACGCGCACGATCTCGCAACCGGATGCAGTCAGCTCGGCTATCTGCTGAAGCGTCCCATTGATGTCGGTCGTCTTGGTCGTCGTCATCGACTGGACGCTGACAGGCGCGTCACCGCCGACCAGCACCTTGCCGACCTTGATCTGACGGGACTTGCGACGAGGGCTCAGGACTTCGGGGACGCTCGGCATCCCAAGATTGACTGCAGGCACGACTCAAGGTTACGCGGCTCTCATCGACAGGGGCTGGATGCCACCCAGCACTGTGATAGTTTCAGCGCATGCGAACGATCACCTGGTGGCCCGCCTTCTAGGCGGTGCGTTCGCAGATACTCGAATCCAGACCGCCTCCGGGGCGGTCTTTTCGTATGTCCGAGCCGGAGCACTCCACAGGAGACATCGATGACCGAACCCCTGCTCGCCGCGCTCGCCGACGACCCGGACGCCTCCTTCGTGCTGATCGCCCGCGACGGCGCGCAGACCGTCGAGATCCTCACCGGGCAGATCCACGACGTCGACCTGCTCGGCGACATCCCGCTCACCCGCGACGGCATCGCCCGCGAAGTGTTCGCGATGGTCCCGTACCGGCAGGTGCGCGAGCGCGGCTTCGACGCCGTGGACGACGGCACTCCCCTGCGCTGCCTGATGGTCGACGATCACCGGCACCTCCCGATCAGGGAGGCGCTCGCCGCCCTGCCCGCCGAACCCGTGCCCCTGACAGACGCCGGGTTCGACATCAGCGACGACGACTACGCCGAGATCGTCACCCGCGTCATCTCCGACGAGATCGGACGAGGCGAGGGCGCGAACTTCGTCATCCGCCGCGACTACACCGCGACAGTGGATGCCGACGAACGACGGGCCGCCCTCACCTGGTTCCGCGCCCTGCTCGAACACGAGCGCGGAGCGTACTGGACGTTCGCGGTCGTCACGCCCGGGTACATCGCCGTGGGTGCGAGTCCCGAGGCCCACGTCGTCGCCCGCGACGGGATCGTCACCATGAACCCGATCTCCGGAACCTTCCGCCACCCCGCGGGCGGCGCGACGAAGGAGACGCTGATCGGATTCCTCTCCTCCACCAAGGAGACCGAAGAGCTCTTCATGGTCGTGGACGAGGAGCTCAAGATGATGAGCGCCGTCTGCTCGGACGGCGGCCGCATCACCGGCCCGCACCTGAAGCAGATGTCGCGCCTCACGCACACCGAGTACATGTTGCGCGGCCGCAGTCGCCTCGACCCGCGCGACATCCTCCGCGAGACGATGTTCGCCCCGACCGTCACGGGCTCACCGATGCAGAACGCGTGCGCCGTGATCCGGCGGCACGAAACCAGCCCGCGCGGCTACTACTCCGGCGTCGCAGCCCTCTTCACCCCCAACGTCGAGGGCGGGCACGACGTCGACGCGCCGATCCTCATCCGCACCGTCTATCTCGAGAACGGCCGCCTCCGCGTTCCCGTCGGCGCCACGCTCGTGCGTCACTCCGACCCGTACGGCGAGGTCAGCGAGACGCACGGCAAGGCCGCCGGCGTCCTCGGCGCCATCGGCGCGATCCCCCGCGACACGGTGGCGGAGACGACGGCCGACCCGGACCAGCCGGATGCCGCTCCGGTGACGCTCGCGGACGACCCCGAGGTGGCCGAACTGCTCGCCTCGCGCAACTCGCGCCTGGCCGAGTTCTGGATCAACCCGCAGGGCGACGGCGCTTCCGGCCCGTTCGCCGGCCGGAGCGCACTGGTGATCGACGCCGAGGACCGCTTCACCACCATGCTCGCCCACCAGCTGCGACACCTGGGGCTCGACGCCAGGATCGTGCCGTGGAGCGAGGTGCAGGATGCCGATGTCAACGCGGCCGAGCTCGTCGTCGCCGGGCCCGGTCCCGGCGACCCGCGGGACGTGGTTTCGCCGCGCATCTCGCGTATGCGCGAGATCGTGACGCGCCGGAACCACCAGGGCCGCCCACTGCTGGCGGTGTGCCTCAGCCATCAGATCCTCGCGGATTCGCTGGGCATCGATCTCGTACCGCTGAGCAGTCCGCATCAGGGACTGCAGAAGACCGTCCCGATCTTCGGAGAGGATGCCTCGATCGGCTTCTACAACACATTCACCGCCCGAGTCGCCCCCGGCACGGAGCGGGTGGGAGCGGCGGCGGTCTCAGCCGACCCCGTCACCGGCGACGTGTACGCCCTGCGCGGCGAGCGCTTCGCCAGCGTCCAGGGACACCTCGAGTCGATCCTGTCGCGCGACGGCATCCGCACCCTCGAGCGGCTGATCGCGCACGCGCTCGGCTGACTACTGCGCACCTGACTACTGGAACAGGTTCACCGGGTTCACGACGTCGGCGATCATCAACAGCGCGCCCATCGCGATCAGCACGACGGCGACGACGACCGTGAGCGGCACGAGCCTGGTCGCATCCACTGGTACGGGCGGCGGGCGACGGAACAGCTGCGCCCACGCGCGCCGGATGCCGTCCCACAGCGCCACCGCGACGTGCCCCCCGTCCAGCGGCAGCAGCGGGATGAGGTTGAACACGAAGAGTGCGACGTTCAGCGAGCCGAGGAGGCTCAGCAGCACGACGAAGCGGTTCAGGATCGGAGCATCCGTCGCGGCGACCTCGCCGGCGAGGCGCCCGACGCCGACGACGCTCAGGGGGCCGTCCGGGTCACGATCGGATCCGGTGACGAGGGAGACGCCGACGTCCCAGAGCTTCACCGGCAGCTGAACGATCAGCTCACCCACGCGTGCGACGTTCTGGCCGGTCAGCTCCGCACCTGTGCCGATGGGCTGCGGTACGAATCCCATCTGCGCGCCCATGCCGACATACCCGACCTCCGCGACGATCTGCTGGCCGTTCGCATCCAGCCGCGGCTGTCCCCCGGCGTCCGTCAGCTCTCGTTTCGCAGCGATCGGAGTGATCGACAGGTGCTGCTGCCCGCCGTCGCGCGAGACCACGAGGTCGAGGGTCTTCCCCGGCGACGCCTGCACGATCTCCGTCGCGTCGGCGAAATCCGATACTGGCTGACCGTCGATCGAGACGAGCACATCACCCGGCACGATGCCGGCCTCAGCAGCGGGGGATGCCGGATCGCCCGGTTCGCACTCGGTCTGCGTGGTCCCGGCCGGCAGAACACACTCCGTCACACTGGCGATCGTCGTCGTGCCCTGCTGCAGACCGATCCCGGATGCCAGGATCGTGAAGATCACTGCAGCGAGAACCAGATTCATCACCGGGCCGCCGAGCATGACGATGATCCGCTTCCAGACCGGCAACCGGTAGAACACGCGCTCCTCGGCACCCTCCGCGATCGTCTCGTCGTTCGCGGTCCGAGCATCCTGGACCAGCGACGCGAAGAGCCCTCGCACCTGCTTGCCGTCGGATGCCGGATACATGCCCGACATCGAGATGAAGCCGCCGACCGGCAGAGCCTTGAAGCCGTACTCGGTCTCGCCGATGCGCTTGGACCAGAGTCGGGGCCCGAATCCGATCATGTACTGACCCACCCGCACACCGAACAGCTTCGCCGGGACGAGATGCCCGATCTCGTGCAACCCGATCGACAGTCCGAGGCCGATCAGCATGAACACGATGCCGAGGATGTAGAGGAGGATTTCCACTCCCCAAAACTACTGCCAGCGAACTAGGAATCCGCCGCACGAGCAACCGGGGTGCCCGCAGTAGGCTGAGGGGGTGACCTCCCGGCAGCTGCGACTCCTGCGTGGAGCAGCCGCCGCCTCTGTCGCGACGATCATCGCCGCCGTATCGCACACGGTCGGCGGCGGCGCGGCACCGCACCCGTTGCTGATCGCCGCGCTGAGCGTGTTCCTCACCCCGATCGCCGCCCTGCTGATCGGCCGGCGCGCCAGCATCGTGCGTCTCAGCGCCGTCGTGCTGCTGTCGCAGAGCGTCTTCCACGTTCTGTTCGTCGCGTTGAACGCGACCGTCACCCCGGCCGTCGCGAATGCGGGTCACCAGCACACGCTGAGTCTCGTATTCGTGGAGACGCTCGGTTCGGCTGAAGAAGCCGCCGCCCCCGACACCGCGATGCTCGGCGCCCACGTCGTCGCCGCCGTCCTGACGACCGCGCTGCTGTGGCGCGGCGAGACCGTGCTGCGCGCGATCCACCGGTGGGTGCGAGCCGTGCTGCGCCGCCGGGCCCTTCAACCGCACGCGGACTGGCCGGTGCCGGCATCGATCGCGGACACGACCCGCGTCTTCGTCTCGACGATCCTCGTCGGCGACGTGCGACGCCGAGGACCCCCAACGCTCTCCTGCGTCTGAGAACCGCTTTCGGCGGCTATCGGCGCACACGTGCCACTCATACACCGCGGATTCCGCGCGCCATCGGCGCGCCCGCACGCAGAGACGACTCTGCACACGTTCAAGGAGAAACCATGCTGAAGACCCGTCGCGGCGCACTGATCGCCGCCCTCGCCGCAGGCCTCGTCCTCGTCCCAGCCGCCGCAGCCCAGGCGCACGTGGGTGTCACCCCCGACACGGTGACACCGGAGGGCTCCGCCGTCCTCACGTTCTCGTTCACGCACGGCTGCGAGAACTCCCCCACCGCCGCCCTGCGCATCACGATGCCCGAGGGGCTCACCTCCGTCTCGCCCACGATCGACGCCATGTGGGACATCGACGTCGAGCGTGCAGACAACGGTCTCGTCTCCGCAGTCACGTACACGGCCACCGAACCCGTCGCCCACGACCTGCGCGGCGCGGTCACGATGGCCGTCCGAGTCGGCGAGGATGCGCCGGAGACGCTCGCCTTCCCCGTCGAACAGCGATGCGAGACCGGTGTGAACGAGTGGGTCGAGATCGCGGATGAGGGTCAGGACCCGCATGACCTCGAGTCGCCGGCTCCTGTCGTCACGGTGACGGATGCCGGCTCGGAGACCGGTCACGGCGACCACGCGCAGACCACGGATGCCGGCGCCGAAGCGACCACCGACACCGCCGACCCCGCACCCGCCGTCGGCATCGTCCTCGGCTCAGCCGGGCTGCTCGCCGGCATCGCCGCCCTAGTGATCGCGGTTCGGGCATCCCGCCGCGCGAAGCGCTGAGCTGACCTCGGGGCGCGCCGGGCAAGGTGCCCAGCGCGCTCCCGAGATCGCGCGTGAGATCATGTGAAGGCTATGTCTACTCAGCCCAGCCTTCCCCCCGTGCTCCGTCCTGAAGCTCCGCCACAGCGGGCCCTGACGGACCTCGCCGCCCGATTCGGCGCCGCCACCCGCGGTGAGATCGACGGCGTCACCCTGACCGGAATCACCCTCGCGACCGCCGACCTGCGAGCAGGTGAGGTCTTCGTCGCCATCCGCGGCGTCAACCAGCACGGTGCGGTGTTCGCCGCCACCGCCGCCGAGAAGGGTGCCGTCGCGATCGTCACCGATGCCGACGGCGCCGACCTCGCGCAGGATGCCGGTCTGCCGATCGTGATCGTCGACGACCCCCGAGGAGTGCTCGGAGCGCTCAGCGCCTGGGTGTACGGCACCGGAGCCGACGACGACCTGCCGCTGCTGTTCGGCACCACGGGGACGAACGGGAAGACGAGCGTCACGCACCTGCTCGAGGGGATCCTCCGTCAGATCGGTGTCGTCGCCGGCTTGTCCTCCACAGCGGAGCGTCACATCGCCGGAGAGGTCATCATCTCGCGGCTCACCACGCCCGAGGCGTCGGAGACGCACGCCCTGCTCGCACTGATGCGGGAGCGCGACGTCGAGGCCGTCGCCGTCGAGGTCAGCGCGCAGGCGCTGTCCCGTCGCCGGGTGGACGGCATCGTCTTCGACGTCGCCGGATTCACGAACCTCTCGCACGACCATCTCGACGACTACGCCGACATGATCGAGTACTTCGAGGCGAAGCTGCCGCTGTTCCGGCCCGACCGCTCTCGGCGGGCCGTGATCTCGCTCGACTCCGTATTCGGCACCGACGTCGTCGCAGCATCCGAGGTGCCCGTCGTCACGGTCGGCACCCCGGCCATCGCCGCGAACCCCGACGAGGCCGCACAGGCCGACTGGGTCGTCACGATCGACGAGGAGCGCCAGCGCGGTACGCGGTTCACGATGACCGGCCCCGAAGGACGCACCCTCACGACCGTCGTTCCCGTGATCGGCCCGCACATGGCCGCCAACGCGGCCCTCGCGATCATCATGCTGCTCGAGGGCGGATACGCCTGGGAGCGCATCACCGGGGCACTCACCCGCGATGGACGCATCGATGCGTATCTGCCAGGACGCACAGAACTCGTCTCCGGCGAACGGGGGCCGGCCGTCTACGTCGACTTCGGACACACACCTGATGCCTTCGTGAAGACGCTCGCCGCGGTCCGTCGCGTCACCCCCGGGAAGGTGCTGATGCTGTTCGGCGCCGACGGCGACCGCGACGCCACCAAGCGGCGCGACATGGGACGCACGGCCGTCGAGGGCAGCGACATCCTCGTCATCACCGATCACCACCCGCGCTTCGAGGATCCGACATCCATCCGCGCGACGCTGCTCGATGGTGCGCGCACGGCGCAGCCGGATGCCGAGATCCACGAGTTCTCGCCGCCGGAAGAGGCCATCGTCGCCGCCGTCGGCATGGTCACGGACGGCGATGCGATCCTGTGGGCCGGCCCCGGCCACCAGGACTACCGCGACATCCGCGGCGTTCGGACTCCGTACTCGGCGCGTGAGCTCGCCCGGCGAGCCGTGCGTGAGGCCGGATGGCCCGTGCCGGAGCCGCACTGGCCGGTGCCCTACCCGGACTGAGACTCGGCGTCAGACGACGAGCCGAAACGGCTATGCCGAGGCGATCAGGCGGTCGGCGATCGTGCGAGCCCATGCCTCGGCGTCCGCCAGCGACTCGACCGTCAGGGCATCCGGCGCTTCGTGCGCGTCGACGACCCGAGCGATCGTGTCGACGATGCCGAGGAATGACAGCCGTCCCTCGTGGAAGGCGTCCACGGCCTGCTCGTTCGCCGCGTTGAACACGGCGGGGAACGTCCGACCGGCACGGCCGACGCTCTTCGCGAGCACGACGGACGGGAACGCCTCATCGTCGAGCGGCTCGAAGTCCCAGCTGGTCGCCTGAGTCCAGTCCAGGGGGCGTCCGACGCCGCCGATGCGGTGCGGCCAGTCCAGCGCGAGCGAGATGGGCAGCCGCATGTCCGGAGGCGAGGCCTGCGCGATCGTCGACCCGTCGATGAACTCCACCATCGAGTGCACGATCGATTGGGGATGGACGACCACCTGGATGTCGTCGTAGTCGACGTCGAACAGCAGGTGCGCCTCGATGACCTCGAGGCCCTTGTTCACGAGCGTGGCGGAGTTGGTGGTGACGACGCGTCCCATGTCCCAGGTCGGGTGCGCCAGCGCTTCCGCCGGAGTGACGCCGGTCATCTGCTCGCGCGTGCGCCCGCGGAACGGCCCGCCGGATGCCGTGACGACCAGCCGCCGGATCTCCGCGTGCGTCCCCGACCGGAGAGCCTGCGCGAGCGCGGAGTGCTCGGAGTCGACGGGGACGATCTGCCCTTCGGCAGCAGCGGATTTCACGAGCTCGCCGCCGACGATCAGCGACTCCTTGTTCGCGAGCGCGAGCGTTCGGCCGGCTTTCAAGGCTGCAAGGGTCGAACCCAGGCCTATCGAACCGGTGATGGCGTTGAGGACGACGTCCGCCTCGACGTCGCGAACGAGCTGCTCGGCCTCAGCGGCTCCGAGTGCGGTGTGCTCTATCTGGAACAGATCGGCCTGCTGCCCGAGGACCTCGGCATTGGTGCCCGCCGCAAGACCCACCAGCTCGAACCTGCGCGGATTCGCGCGGATCACATCCAGCGCTTGCGTGCCGATGGAGCCGGTGGACCCGAGGACGATGATGCGACGCATGCCGCCAGCCTATGCCCGGCGCTGCGGCCTACTGGGCAGCCGCGGCGGGGTGCATCGTGGCGAGGATGTCGATCACGAACACCAGGGTCTTGCCGGCCAGCTCGTGGTCGCTGCTGCCTTCTTCGCCGTATCCGAGCGACGGCGGGATGACGACGAGCACCTGAGAGCCGGCCTTCTGGCCCTTCAGCGCCTCGACGAAACCGGGAACGTAGGTGTTGCCGTCGATCGAGATCGGCGCCCCGTTCTTCCACGAGGAGTCGAAGCTCTCGCCGGTCGACCAGTCGACCCCGTAGTACTGCAGAAGCGTGGTGTCGCCGTCTTCGACCGCGATGCCATCGCCCTCCTTGAGCACGGAGACCTGCAGCTCGGACGGAGCATCCCCCTCGGGGATCTCGACGCTCGGTTGACCGTCCTCGGCCAGAGTCACAGCCGGCATCCCCGCGGTCGGCTCCTTGTCCTTGCCCCAAGCCGCGGTCGGCACGACGTCGAGGACGTCGAGGACGTAGTACTGCGCGGCTGCGTCCTCCGTGGTCGGGAACACGATGGACAGACGGGAGCCGACGGTCGCGCAGCCGATCAGCTGGCCCATCGGTACATCAGCGGTGAGCTGAACGGGGAGCAGCTCTCCCTCCGTGTAGCCGGCATCACCCAGTCGATCGCCGGAGTCGCCGTCGAAGGCGCTGAGCGCGTACTGCACGTAATCGCCGTCGGCGATCTTCTCGCCGTCCCCCTCGGACAGCACCGAGCGCTGCGCCTCGTCGACCTTCTGCTCGAGATCGAACGTCGCCGTGGATGCCGTGCCGAAGTCGCCGTCGACCTTGACGCTCTCGGCGGCAGCGCCGGATTCGACCGTCGCGGAGCACAGGTCGCCCGATGCGGACTCTGCGTCATCACCCGTGGTCCCGTCAGTGCCGGTGCAGCCGGCGAGCAGCAGAACGGCAGCGGCCATGGTGGACAGGGCGACGAGCGGGCGAGTGCGCACAGTGATACCTCGGATCGAGAAAGGGAACCATCCCATCTTGCCGCACGCGCCTTTGCCCCCGCTGTATGGGCATGCCGCGTCCGCATTCCGCAGATGGAATGGACCGCGGAGTAGCCTGATCCGATGAGCTCTGCGCAGTCCGACCTTCCCGAACCGAACGCCGAGACACCCGCAGACGCGACGCCGGAGGAGACCGCTGCTCCCCGGCGTGCCGGATTCACCTACGCGCTCGGTCGTGCGGTGATCAGACCCCTTGCGCGCCTCATCTACCGGCCACGTGTCGAAGGGCGCGACAAGGTCCCGGTCGACGGGCCCGTCATCTTCGCGAGCAACCATCTCTCCTTCATCGACTCGATCGCCATCCCCGTCGCCGCTCCTCGGCCGGTGCACTTCCTCGCGAAGTCCTCCTACTTCGAGGGCCATGGGTTCACCGGGGCGGTCAAGCGCAACTTCTTCCAGTCGATCGGCGCGATCCCGGTGCGCCGCGGCGCTGGTCAGGCTGCTCTCGACGCGCTGGATCAGCAGCGTCGGCTGCTCGACGAGGGTCTCACGGTCGCGTTGTACCCCGAGGGCACCCGGTCTACGGATGGACGCCTCTACAAGGGCCGCACCGGCGTCGCCTTCCTGGCGCTGCAGACGGGCGCTCCCGTCGTCCCGGTCGGGCTCATCGGCACGGACAAGGTGATGCCCAAAGGCGCAACGATTCCCTCCATGAAGGAACGGATCACGGTCCGCTTCGGAGACCCGATCGACGTCTCAGTGCACGGACCGGCCGCAAGCGGCAAGGCGCGACGACTGGCCACGGATGAGATCATGGCCGGCATCCACGCCCTCAGCGAGCAGGAGCTCGCCGGCGTGTACAACGAGCCGCCGGCGCAGACCCCGATCGAGAAGATCAAGCAGGCGCTCCCCCACGAGCGCCGCTGACGGGTCAGCGCGACGTCACGACTGCTTCGTGGCGCACAGGGAAGTTCACCGAGTTCGCGATGAAGCACATGCGGTTCGCCTCGGCGTGAGCGTGCTCTGCCCGTTCGATCATCGACGGATCAGCCACGACGACCTCTGGGCGAAGCAGCACATCCGTGAACGCCGCACCGCTGCGGCCGTCCTCGGTCATGACGCCGGTGGCGCGGTCCTGGTAAGAGACGACCACCACGCCGGCGGTCACGCACGCGTGCAGGTACGACAGCAGATGACACTCGGACAACGCCGCGAGCAGCATGTCCTCGGGGTTCCACCGCGTCGGGTCTCCCCGGAACGGCTTGTCAGCGGATGCCAGCACGTCGGCTTTGCCGTCGACGGAGAGCGTCACATCCCGGGAGTACTCGCGGTAGCCGCTCGTTCCAGTGCCGAGGTTGCCGTTCCAGGTCGCGGTGAGCGCGTAGCGGTGTTCGCCGAGAGTCATGGCGCCAGTCTCGCATGCCGTACACCGCGTGGCGCTGGTGCGGCCGTTAGGCTGGAGCCGTGCTGGAGACTCTCACCGTCGCGGATGCCGTTGAACTCGCCGTCGTCGAACGCAGCGGCTTCGTCGAATCCCGTCACGCGGGTGCAGCGATCGTCATGTCGCCGGACGGCGAGGTGGTCCGCAGGCTCGGCAACCCTGAGTCGCTGTTCCTCCCGCGGTCCAGCCTGAAGCCGCTCCAGGCGATCGCCTGCATCACCGCGGGCGCCGAACTCGCCGGCGAGCAGCTCGCGCTGGCGACGGCGAGCCATGTCGGCACCGAACGTCATGCGAACGTCGTTCGCGAGATCCTCACCGGCGGCGGCTTGACCGAGGACCATCTCGCGTGCCCTCCGGCGTGGCCGAGCGACAGCGCTTCTCGTGACGAGCTCGTGCGCGAACACGGGCAGCCCTCCCGCATCCGCATGAACTGTTCAGGCAAGCATGCGGCGATGCTGCGCGCCTGCGTCGCCACGGGCTGGCGAACCGATGGCTACCTGGATCAGTTGCACCCCATGCAGGCTCACATCCGCGAGGTCGTCGAACGGCTGACCGGTGAGAAGATCGCGCACACGTCGATCGACGGCTGCGGCGCGCCCGTTCACGCGATCACCCTCACCGGTCTCGCACGGGCCATGCACCGCATCGGGACAGCGTCGGAGCGCTCCCCCTTCGCGCTGCACCGCGTCGCCGGAACTCTGGTGCGCGCCGTGAAGGAGAACCCCTGGACGATCGAGGGCCCTGGTAAGCCCGACACGGTCGCGATCGAGAAGCTCGGCGTCTTCGCCAAGGGCGGCGCCGAGGGGGTCATGGTCATGATCGCGCCGAACGGCGCGACGGTCGCGCTGAAGATGCTCGACGGTGCGGCGCGGGCCTCGACGATCGTCGCCGCGACGCTTCTCGCACGCGCAGGAGCACTCAGCGAGGCCGATGTGGCCTCACTGGCCGAAGCACTTCCCCTCGCCGTCCTCGGCGGTGGGAGCGACGTCGGGATGATCCGTCCCGGCGCCGGAATCTGATGCCCTGACCCTGGGCCGTACGATCCCCTCGACGATGAGGGGTGGAGAGGAAATCACGATGAGGATCAGCGTCCCCACCGAGATCAAGAACAACGAGTACCGCGTCGCGCTGACACCGTCGGGCGTGCACGATCTGGTCGCCGCCGGTCACGAGGTCTTCGTGCAGTCCGGCGCCGGAATCGGCTCGTCCATGCCGGATGAGGAGTACTCCGACGCCGGCGCGACACTGCTGGATGACGCGGCGGAGGTGTGGGCCCGCGCGGAGTTGCTGCTCAAGGTCAAAGAGCCGATCGCGAGCGAGTACGAGTACTTCCGCGATGATCTCACCCTCTTCACGTATCTTCACCTCGCCGCCGATCGTCCGCTGACCGAGCGGCTGATCGCCAGCGGGATCACGGCCATCGCCTACGAGACGGTGCAGCTGCCGAACGGCAGCCTGCCGCTGCTGGCGCCGATGAGCGAGGTCGCCGGTCGCCTCGCTCCCCTGGTCGGCGCGAACACGCTGATGCGCTCGAACGGCGGCCTCGGCCTGCTGATGTCCGGCGTGCCGGGCACGCGCCCCGCGACGGTCACCGTGATCGGCGGCGGCGTCGCGGGCGCCAATGCAGCGGTCATCGCCAGCGGCATGGGCGCGGACGTCACGGTCTTCGACACGAACATCCCCCGCCTGCGGATGCTGGACGATCACTTCGGCGGGCGGGTGAAGACCGCGGCATCCAATCCTCTCGACCTCCGGCGTGCCGTGCTGGATTCGGACCTGGTGATCGGTTCCGTGCTCATCCCCGGAGCACGCGCTCCGAAACTCGTCACGAACGAGATGGTCTCCCAGATGCGGCCGGGCAGCGTCCTCGTCGACATCGCCGTCGACCAGGGCGGATGCTTCGAGGACACGCACGCCACGACCCATGCCGACCCGACGTTCGCCGTGCACGACACGGTGTTCTACTGCGTCGCGAACATGCCGGGCGCGGTGCCGAACACCTCGACGTCTGCGCTCACGAACGCGACGCTGCCGTACGTGCGGAAGATCGCCTCGCACGGCTGGCGCAGCGCACTCGGCGCCGACCCCGCTCTCGCTGCCGGCCTGAACGTGACGAGCGGCGCCGTCGTGAACGAGGGTGTCGCCGTCGCGCACGGGTTGGATGCGCGGCCGGTGAGCTCAGTGCTCTGAGTCTCGTCCGGCCCGCACGGCGACGCTCGGGTCGAGCTCGGGGATGATCACGCGCTGAGGTGCCCGACCATCGACGATGCTCCATGCTCTGCCCCTGTGCGTTTCAGCGTACGGGGGCAGTTCACGGCATCCGGCGAGCGATCGCAGCTCCGACGCGCACTCGGCGAGCACGAGCATCTCCCCCTCCGCACGTACACGTTGCCAGAGCGCCCACTGGCGTTGCCAGCTCTCGGCGTCCCCGACGATGATCCGCGTACCGGGGGCGTCGGTCGCAGTGTCTCCGACGGGTGCGACCTCGCTCTCCGAGTGTGCACTGCGCAGGCACTCCACGGTTCGGCGCACACCGGGTGCGACGACACCGACGAGCCGGGCCGACGGCTTCCATCGGTGCCCCGCGTCGCCCCCGGCGGCCTCCGGAGTGCGATCAGCCCACGCGATCTGCACCTCGGTGTCCCCGACGCGCGCACGCCCCGGCAAGCGGCCGCGCACGTAGCCGTCGTTGTCTCCCCCCGCGGCCAGATGCTCCAGCTTCGTGCCCGTGCGCAGGATCATACGAGTCGGCAGCGCGTCCATGACGCGCGCCAACTGCCCTGATACACGCCCCGTCGCCAGCGCGAAAGTCATCCGCCGTGCCGCACCGGAGCGGATGAGCGTCTCCAGCCGCTCCACGAACGCCATGCCGTGTTCGGAGGGCAACCGGCCGATCAGCTGATCCAGGTCGTCGCACAGCACCAGCCGCGGCGACACATGCCCGGCGGACAGGTCGGCCACAGCATCCCACGCCTGCTCGGGGTCCGCCGTCACCCACAGCGCATCGGGGCTCTGCACCGCCAGCACGCGCAGCACACCGGAACGCCCTGATCCGCTCCCGCCGACGATCGCGAGTCCTCTGTCGCGCCCCGCTTGGAGGACCACCGCGCGCTGCCGCTGCCTCTCCGGCTCGTCACCGAGTCCGACGAGCAGTACGCCGTCCTCGGCGCTGCCGGTCGCCTCGGCGTGCCGACGCTCGAGCTGCTCGAGAGGGAGTCGATGCGGGAGGGACGGCAGCCACGGGCTGGCTGGAGGGGCGGCATCCGCCCACCGTGCGCCGACTGCACGCAGATCTGAAACGCCGGTGAGGGCGATGCGCGTGGCGATCGGCCGCTCGTCCTGAGATCGCCGGACGAAGGCGAGTCCGCGCGACTCCGCTCCACCGGAGAGCTCGGCGGCGTCATCCGTGCCGATCACCAGACGACTGTCTGCGGCATCGGCGACCCGCAGGCTCACCCGCAGAGGGCAGTTCGCGGCAAGCGCGTCCCGGATGACTCCGGCAGCGCGCTGCGTGCCCAGGATCAGATGCATGCCGAGCGCACGGCCTCGCGCGGCGATGTCTGTGAAGACGACGGCGAGATCGGGATGCTCCTGCAGCAGTGCAGCGAACTCGTCGACGACGATGACGAGCCTGCCCATGCGCCCGGCCGTCTCGGTGATGCTGCGTGCCCCGAGCTCGGCGAGGAGAGTCTCTCGTCGGCGCAGCTCGGCGGTGAGACTCTGCACTCCGCGCCGAGCACCGTCGTCATCGAGATCCGTGATGACGGCGGTGACATGCGGCAATTCCCGCAGCGGGTCGAAAGCCGTGCCGCCCTTGAAGTCGGCGAGCACGAACGCAACCTGCTCGGGACTGTGCGCGTGCGCGATCGCCGTGACCCAGGTCACGAGAAGCTCGCTCTTGCCCGAGCCCGTCATTCCCGTGACGATCGCATGCGGCCCGTCCTCGACGAGGTCGACGCCGTGCGATGCGGTCTCGGTCTGCCCGATCACGGCGAAGAGACCGGTCGCGTCCCCGGCCGGGGTCAGGTCGCCGAGGGCCACACGGTCGGGAAGCTGCGCGAGCTCCCCCTCGCGCTCGACGCTCGACGCCGCGATCGCCACGGCCTGCGGCCGCGACAGGCACTCCACTGCGATGTCCTCCAGTCCCTCGGCCGTACGCAGACGCGCCCGCGACGGATCGACGCAGTCGATGACCGTGGTCACGCCCTCCGGCACATCGCCGTCCACGTCACGCAGTCGGATCTGCACTGCAGCATCCGGCACTTCTTCGTCACCGATCACGACGGCGAGCCGCCACGCACCACGCCGCGGTCTGCCGGCGTGCGGAAAACCGGCGAGGCCGAGTGGTTCGAGGCCCCCACCGGACAGTGCCAGTTGCGAGGGAGCATGCTGCAGACACAGCTGCACCACCAGTGCGCGCGCTGCAGAGGTCACAACCGGAAGCGGACCACGCAGGCACACGCCCCGCCCCATCGGCACAGCGATCGGTGCGTCGGAGATCACCGCGGCACGCTCACGGAAGTCCCGCGAATGCTCCGTGTCGTCGCCGTGCACGCGCAGGGCACTCGGGCGATCCCCCGAACCGATGACCACGGGCGTGCCCGCGTCGATCGGTCGCAGGTCGCGCAACGGCGGTTCCCGCAGAGACGACGCGGCATCGGGGAAGCTGCGCCGCATCTCACGCCGTTCTCGACGGTGTCTGCGCTGGAGCTCCTGCTCGACCGTGCTCCAGGCGTGCGTCTCACGCTCGGCGGCCTGCCGGCGCGCTCTGCGGCGACTGCGCATTCCATCCAGCAGCGATGCGCCGATCATCAGCGGTCCGAGTGCGGCGAAGCACAGCGAGAAGATCGAGCCGGTCATGAGCCACAGGACGACACCTGCGGCAATGGGCACCACTGCGGCGAGGAAGGGCACCGGCTGCCGAGGAGGTTCTTCGGCAGCAGCAGGAAGCGACAGGGATTGGAGGTCCATCCCCCCATCTGAGGGGATCCGCGATCAGTGGATGCTGTTGTGCACAGCCGTTCGGGCTATTCGGCCGATTCGCCGGATGTGGAGGGCGAGTCCGCTGCTGCAGCGGGCGCGTCGATCGTGTCGATCTTGGCGGTGACGGCATCCGCCTCATCGTCCTGTCCTGTGCGCTCGATCTTCACGACGATCAACGTGACGTTGTCGCGCCCGCCGTTCTCGAGGGCGGCTGCGAGCATCGCGTCGACGGCTGCTGCCGGGTCGGCGTTCTCGCGAAGGAAGTGCTGGATGCCGTAGTCCGTGAGCTCCTTCGTGAGCCCATCGGAGCAGATGACGAACCGGTCGCCGTCCAGTGCCTCGATGCCGAGGTAGTCCGGTGGCGTCAGCTCACTCGCGCCCACCGCGCGCGTGATCACGTTGCTGTAGGGGTGGCTCTCCGCTTCCTCCGGGCTGAGGCGCCCCGAGCTGATCAGCTCCTGCACGACGGAATGATCGGTCGTGACCTGGACCAGCCGCTGCTCGCGCATCAGGTAGACGCGTGAGTCGCCGATGTTCAGCGACACCCAACGGGGCTCACCGTCGGCGATGTCGAAGAAGATGCCGGTGAGCGTCGTCCCCGTTCCCTCGTCTGTGGTCTCGGGGTGCGCGGCGATGTCCTCCACCGCGTGCTCCAGCGCGGCTTCGATCGCGTCCGTGGTCACGCCGCCCGAGTCCACGACATCCTTCAGACGCGTGATCGTGCTCTGGCTGGCGATCTCTCCACCGGCGTGTCCGCCCATGCCGTCGGCGACGACGAAGAGCGGGAACTCGGCGAGGAAGGCGTCCTGGTTGTTGTCGCGGCGGCGCCCGGTGTCGGTCGCTCCCGCCCAGGTGAGGCTGATCTCATCATCATCTGCAACGGCGACGCTGTGCGAATGCGTGGTCGTCTCAGACAAAAGGATCCTCCGGGGTCGATGCGGCGTTGCGAGCCATACGTCTACGTTATCGGAGCCACGCCCTTCACATGACGAAGGACCCTCGATTGCTCGAGGGCCCTTCGTGCGCGATCAGGCGGGCGGCTGGTTGGGGTCCGCCGGCGGAGCAGGTGGAGCGGGCGGAGCTGCCGGAGGCGGCGCGGTCGGCGGAGTGGTCGGAGCCGCCGGAGGAGCAGCCGGGGCCGCGGGAGGCGGCGTGGGCGCTCCCGGTGCCGCCGGAGGCGTCTGTGGAGCTGCCGGGGGCTGGTAGCCGGGCTGCTGGTAACCGGGAGCCGGGGGCTGGTAGCCGGGAGCCTGCTGGGGGTAACCACCGGGCTGCTGGTAGCCCTGCGGAGCACCGTAGCCCTGCGGAGCACCGTAGCCGGGTGCCGCGGCTGCGGACGGCTGGACGGGCACGCCGTCCCACACCGTGCGGTCGCCGAAGAAGCCGTTGCCGGCCCACTGCGCCGGGGCGATCTGCGCGTTCCAGCGCGACTTGTCGAAGGCGTTGATGCCGAGCCAGACGAGCGTCGTGATCCCCGCGGTCAAGATGCCGAGCGCGTAGAGGACCACGAACCCGGCGCCCTTGTTGAGCTTGAGTCCGACGCGGTACGCCGCGAGCACCATCAATACGAACGAGGCGAGGCCGAGCAGCTGACCGATGACCGGAAGCCAGCTGAGCAGGATGGATGCTCCAGCCGCGTACAGGATCAGCCACGGGCTCATGTCGCCGAGCTTGAGGAAGATCATGCTGTTGTAGATCGGGATCCAGGCGCGCCACTTGCCCTGCACCCCTGCCTTCTCGAAGATGTTCATCAGGAACAGCGACGAGATCACGTAGATGACCAGCGCGATGATCGGAACGATCAGAAGCAGGAAAGCGAGAAACGCGAGCGCTCCGCCGTCGTCGTAGTAAGAGTTCATGAGCCCCTCCGTAGTGAACGACGCGATCCGCATCGCGTGAAACACACTAGCGTGACCGGTGCATGGCGCAACAGGCACACGCTGCGCTGATCAGGATGCGACGACCAGTTCGACGATGCCGTCCTCCCCCGCATCGCGGATCTCGATCGCGCGACCAGAGGCCCACTTGCGAAGGCCTGCGAGGGAGCGCACCCGCGGCCGATCCTCCGCGAGGGCTCGCACGAGCTCACCCTTCGCCTTCTTGTTGAAGTGGTTGAGCGCCCGTCCTGAGGCGGTCACGACGCGGACGTACGTCGAGGGGACGGATGCCGGCACCGGCCCGAGCGCGACGTACGCTTCGCTCCGCAGATCGAGCACGAATGCCGGTGCTTCCTGCGCGATCGCTGAACTGACGGCCTCGGCCCAGTGCCGTCTCAGGGGCACGAACCCCGGAAGCGACGTCCCGGCAGCCAGGCGATAGGACGGGATCGCGTCCAAAGCGCCGACCGGGCCGAACGGCGCCGCATGCACCCAGGCGTGCGCGCCCAGCCATCGCCGTGACGGAGCGCTCAGCGTCCCGGCATCCAGAGCGTCGTAGAGCACGCCCGTGTAGCGATCGACGGCCGGCATGGTCGCCGAGGCGCGCAGCATCCTGTTTTGCTCGATGTCGCCGACCTGGCGGTCACTCAGCTTCAGGACGCGCTGCGACTCACCGGCATCCGCCGCAAGCGCGACGAGCGCGTCCACGACCGCCTCGCGCTGAGGCGCGAGCGCTGGCAGGCCGAGCTCGCCGAGCGCGAGCGGCGCACCGGAGCCGCCAGGGCGTTTGGTCTCCGACGGCGGGAGAAGTACCTTCATGTGTCCTCGCACAGGCGAGAACGCGCCCGTCCGCCACCGAATGGGTGACGGACGGGCGCGTTCTCTATGAGGTGAATCAGGCGATGAGCGCCGCGTTGCCGGCGACGATCGTGAGCTGGCTGCCCTCCATCGAGAGGAAACCGTCCTGAGCGTTGGCGAGCACCTTCGTGCCGTCCAGCTGCGTGATGCGGACCTCGCCCTCGGCGAGGATCGCGAGGATCGGCTCGTGGCCGGTCATGATGCCGATCTCGCCCTCGACGGTCTTGGCGACGACGAGCGAAGCCTCTCCCGTCCAGACCTCCGCGTCCGCGGAGACGAGGCTGACCTGCAATGCCATGATCAGCCGTTCTCCTTCTGGATCTGCGCCCACTTCTCTTCCACGTCGGAGATACCGCCGACGTTGAAGAACGCCTGCTCTGCGACGTGGTCGAACTCGCCCTTGGCGATCGCGTCGAACGACTCGATGGTCTCCTTGAGCGGAACCGTCGAGCCCTCGACACCGGTGAACTTCTTCGCCATGTAGGTGTTCTGCGAGAGGAACTGCTGGATGCGACGTGCACGCGACACGACGATCTTGTCCTCTTCGGAGAGCTCGTCGACACCGAGGATCGCGATGATCTCCTGCAGTTCCTTGTTCTTCTGAAGGATCTGCTTGACCGTGGTGGCCACGCGGTAGTGGTCCTCGCCCAAGTAGCGGGGGTCCATGATGCGCGACGTCGAGGTCAGCGGGTCGATGGCCGGGTACAGGCCCTTCGACGCGATCTCACGGCTGAGCTCGGTCGTCGCGTCGAGGTGCGCGAAGGTCGTGGCCGGTGCCGGGTCGGTGTAGTCGTCGGCGGGAACGTAGATCGCCTGCAGCGAGGTGATCGAGTGACCGCGGGTCGAGGTGATGCGCTCCTGGAGCACACCCATCTCGTCGGCGAGGTTCGGCTGGTAACCCACGGCGGAGGGCATGCGGCCCAGCAGCGTGGAGACCTCGGAACCGGCCTGCGTGAAGCGGAAGATGTTGTCGATGAACAGCAGCACGTCCTGCTTCTGCACGTCGCGGAAGTACTCCGCCATCGTCAGAGCCGACAGGGCGACGCGAAGACGCGTTCCCGGAGGCTCATCCATCTGGCCGAAGACGAGGGCGGTCTTGTCGAAGACGCCCGCCTCCTCCATCTCGGCGATCAGGTCGTTGCCCTCACGGGTGCGCTCACCGACACCGGCGAACACCGACACACCACCGTGGTCCTGCGCGACGCGCTGGATCATCTCCTGGATGAGGACGGTCTTGCCGACGCCGGCGCCGCCGAACAGGCCGATCTTTCCGCCCAGCACGTACGGAGTGAGAAGGTCGATGGACTTGATGCCGGTCTCGAACATCGTCGTCTTCGACTCGAGCTGGTCGAAGCTCGGAGCCTTGCGGTGAATCGGCCAGCGCTCGGTGATCTCGATCGTCTCACCAGGCTCGGCGTTGAGCACCTCGCCGATGACGTTGAAGACCTTGCCCTTGGTGACGTCGCCGACGGGGACCGAGATGGCCTCGCCGGTGTCGCGCACTTCCTGGCCGCGAACCATGCCGTCAGTCGGCTTCAGCGAGATGGCGCGAACGAGGTCGTCACCGAGGTGCTGTGCGACCTCGAGCGTGATCTCGGTCGACTCGGAGCCGATCGTGATCGTGGTCTTCAGCGCGTTGTAGATGTCAGGGATCGAGTCGTGCGGGAACTCGATGTCGACGACCGGGCCCGTGACGCGTGCGACGCGCCCGACGACCGCGGTCCCAGCCTCAGCTGTGGCGGTGGGGGTCATATCTTCGTCTCTTTCTTGATGGTCTATTTGCTCGACGAGAGGGCGTCGGCGCCGCCGACGATCTCAGCGATCTGCTGCGTGATCTCCGCCTGACGCGCGTTGTTGCGCAGGCGGGTGTAGTCGGTGATGAGCTTGTCGGCGTTGTCGCTTGCGGACTTCATGGCCTTCTGCGTCGCGGCCTGCTTGGCGGCCGACGACTGCAGCAGGGCGTTGAAGACCCGGCTCTGGATGTACACCGGCAGGATCGCGTCGAGCACGGTCTCGGCATCCGGTTCGAACTCGTAGAGCGGGTAGACCGTCCCCGACGGCTCGCTGGATGCCTCGTTCTCGACGATCTCGAGCGGAAGCAGGCGCACTGTCTCGGGAGACTGCGTCATCATGCTGACGAACCGGTTGTAGACGAGGTGGAGTTCGTCGACACCGCCGTCTTCGCCACCGCGGTTGAAGGCCTCGAGCAGCGTGGCCGAGATCTCCTCTGCGGTCTTGAAATGCGGGGTATCCGTGTCGCCCGTCCACTCCGCCGCTGCCTGGATGCCGCGGAACTGGAAGTACCCGACAGCCTTGCGTCCGACGAGGTAGTACACCGGCTCGCTGCCCTGGGAGCGGATCAGCTCGCCGAGCTCCATCGCCTCGCGAAGGATCTGCGAGTTGAACGCACCGGCGAGGCCGCGGTCCGACGAGAAGATCACGACGGCGGAGCGACGGATCGTGTCGGGCTCACGGGTGAGCGGGTGGTCGACGTTGGAATACGTCGCAACGGCGGAGACGGCCTGCGTGACTGCGCGCGCGAAGGGCGACGACGCGCGCACGCGCGCCATCGCCTTCTGAATGCGCGAAGCCGCGATGAGCTCCATCGCCTTCGTGATCTTCTTGGTCGTCTGAGCAGAAGAGATCTTCTGCTTGTAGACCCGGAGTTGAGCGCCCATGGTTCAGTACCCGCGCCTTACGCGCGACGACCCTTGACGATCTTCTCCTGGTTGACGTCGTCCACATCCTGCGCGGCGTGCTCCTCGTTGCCGACGGCGCCGATGGACTGGCCCTTGCCACCCTGGAACTCGAGGATGAACGCATCGACCTGCTTGTCGAGCTCTGCGACGGTGTCGTCGCTGAGCACGTTCGTCTCACGCAGCGTGTCGAGCACGGTGGTGTTGCGACGCAGGTGGTCCAGAAGCTCACGCTCGAAGCGCAGCACGTCCGAGACCTCGATCGTGTCGAGCTTGCCGTTGGTGCCGGCCCAGATCGAGACGACCTGGTCCTCGACCGGGTACGGCGAGTACTGAGGCTGCTTGAGCAGCTCGGTCAGTCGCGCGCCGCGGTCGAGCTGGCGACGGGATGCCGCGTCGAGGTCGCTCGCGAACATCGCGAAGGCCTCGAGCGAGCGGTACTGCGCGAGCTCGAGCTTCAACGTTCCGGAGACCTTCTTGATGCTCTTGACCTGAGCGTCACCACCGACTCGCGAAACCGAGATTCCCACGTCGACCGCCGGGCGCTGGTTGGCGTTGAAGAGGTCGGACTGCAGGAAGATCTGGCCGTCGGTGATCGAGATCACGTTGGTCGGAATGTACGCCGAGACGTCGTTTGCCTTGGTCTCGATGATCGGCAGACCCGTCATGGAACCGGCACCCAGCTCGTCGGACAGCTTCGCGCAGCGCTCCAGCAGACGGGAGTGCAGGTAGAAGACGTCACCGGGGTACGCCTCGCGTCCCGGCGGACGACGCAGCAGCAGTGACACGGCGCGGTACGCCTCGGCCTGCTTCGACAGGTCGTCGAAGATGATCAGGACATGCTTGCCCTCGTACATCCAGTGCTGGCCGATGGCCGAGCCCGTGTAGGGCGCGATGTACTTGAAGCCGGCCGGGTCGGAAGCGGGAGCAGCGACGATGGTGGTGTACTCCATCGCACCGGCGTCCTCGAGCGCGCCCTTGACGGAGGCGATCGTGGAGCCCTTCTGACCGATGGCGACGTAGATGCAGCGAACCTGCTTGTTGACGTCTCCGGACTCCCAGTTGGCCTTCTGGTTGATGATCGTGTCGATCGCGATGGCCGTCTTGCCGGTCTGGCGGTCGCCGATGATCAGCTGACGCTGACCACGACCGACGGGGATCATGGCGTCGATGGCCTTGATGCCGGTCTGCATCGGCTCGTGCACGCTCTTGCGCTGCATGACGCCAGGCGCCTGCAGTTCGAGCTCGCGGCGACCCGTGGTGGCGACCTCGCCGAGGCCGTCGATCGGGTTGCCGAGCGGATCGACCACGCGGCCGAGGTAGCCGTCGCCGATCGCGACCGAGAGGACCTCGCCGGTGCGGCGAACTTCCTGACCGGCCTCGATGCCGGCGAAGTCGCCGAGGACGACCGTGCCGATCTCGTGCTCGTCGAGGTTCAGTGCGAGGCCCTGCGTTCCGTTGGCGAACGTGAGGAGCTCGTTCGCCATGACGCCGGGCAGGCCCTCGATGTGGGCGATGCCGTCCGCAGCGTCCACGACGGTGCCGACCTCGGTAGCTGCCGCGCCGGTGGGCTCGTACGCAGCGGCGAAGTCCTTCAGCGCGTCACGGATGACGTCGGGGCTGATCGAAAGTTCTGCCATTGTCTTCCCTTTGTATCTGGGTGCGCGGTTTCCCGCGCGAAGTCGTATTAGCCCGCGAGCTTCTGTCGAAGTTCGGCGAGCCGCGCGGAGATGCTGCCGTCGATGACGTCGTCGGCGACCTGCACACGCAGTCCGCCCACGACCGTGGGGTCGATCACTTCGTTGATCGAGACAGCGCCTTCATAGCGGGCTGCCAGTGCGTCGCTGAGTCGGGTGCGCTGCGTGGTCGACAGCGGCGTAGCCGTGTGAACCGTGGCCACGATGCGACCGCCCTGTGCCGAGACGATCTTCATCGCCCGGTTCAGCAGCTGGCGCACGCGGCGTCCGCGGGGCTGGCGCACCAGTGACGAGACGATGAGCACGGTCGGTGCTCCCGCCTTGCCGCCGAGCAGCTTCTCGACGAGGGCGCCCTTCGCGGTGTTGTCACCGAGACGGCCGCCGAGCGCGAGCTCGAGTTCCGCGTTCGAGGCGACGACGCCGAGGAAGGAGAACAGCTCCCCCTCGATGTCGGCAGAAGGCTCTGCGATCGCCGTTGCGCGAATGGCGAGCTCCTCGATGCCGTCGACGAGTCCGTCGGCATCCGACCAGCGCTGCCCGACAGCGGTCGTGATGACCTGCCGGGTCGCGTCAGACATACCGGCGAAGACCGACGCGACGAGCGTCTCGCGCAGGCCTGCTGGAGCAGCAGGATCCGCAAGCGCGCCGCTCAGCTGACCGGATTCGCCCACAAGACGCGCAGCGGTGAACAGCTCACCGGCCGTATCGAGGGTGACGCCCTTCGCCTGAGCGAGAGCCGCCGTCGAAGCCGCGAGTGCCTGAGTGGTCGCGCTGCCCATTACTTGGCCGCCTTCTCTGAGGCTTCGAGGTCTGCGAGGAAGCGGTCCACGACCGCGGTGGCGCGAGCGTCATCGGACAGCGTCTCTCCGACCACGCCACCGGCGAGGTCGATCGCGAGCGTGCCTACCTCGGAGCGCAGGGCGACGAGCGTCGACTGACGTTCTGCCTCGAGCTGGGTCTGCGCAGCCGCGGTGACGCGAGCAGCCTCGGTGGTCGCTGACTCCTTGGCCTCGGCGATGATCTTCTTGCCGTCCTCGCGAGCGGACTCGCGGATCTGACCGGCCTCGGTGCGTGCCTCGGCGAGCTGACGGGTGTACTCCTCAAGAGCCGCCTCCGCCTGCTTCTGCGCCTCATCGGCCTTGGCGATGTTGCCCTCGATCGCGGCGGAGCGCTCGTCGAGCATCTTCGCCACGTTCGGAAGTGCGACCTTCCACGCCACGAGCAGGATGATGACGAAGCAGACCGCGGACCAGACGATGTCGTACATCGCCGGAAGAAGCGGATTGTGCTCCGCCTCCTCGGCTGCGAGCGTGACAAGAGCGTTCAGCATCCTGTCTCCTTACGTGTGGTGGGAGGGATCAGTAGCCGAAGAGGAACGCCACGCCGATACCGACGAACGCGAGGGCCTCGGTGAAGGCGATACCGATCCACATGGTGCCCTGGAGCTTGCCGGACAGCTCAGGCTGGCGAGCAATGCCCTCGATCGTCTTGCCGACGACGATACCCACACCGATGGCCGGGCCGATGGCTGCCAGGCCGTAGCCGACGTTGGCGATCGAGCCGGTGATGTCGACGTTGATCTGGGCGAGAACAGAGATGGGATCCACTGGATCTTCCTTTCATTGTTGGGGAGCCGGGGCTCCCCGCTAGCTGTGTTTAGTGTTCTTCCGCGACTGCGAGCTGGATGTAGACCGCGGTGAGGATGGTGAAGACGTACGCCTGGAGGAAGGCCACCAGGATCTCGAAGGCCGTGAAGGCGAAGCCGAAGGCTAGCGTTCCCGCACCCAGCACCGTCCAGAAGCCGCCCATCGAGAAGATGAAGAACTGGGTCGCCGCGAAGAAGAGCACCAGCATGAGGTGGCCGACCATCATGTTCATCAGCAGTCGCAGCGTGAGCGTGACCGGACGGACGATGAACGTCGAGATGAACTCCAGCGGCGCGACGATGATGTACAGCGCCGGCGGAACGCCGGGAGGGAAGAGCGAGTTGCGGATGAAGCCCCACGGGCTCTTGCGCACACCGGCGTAGATGAAGGTGACGTAGGAGATCACCGCGAGCAGGAGCGGAACTGCGATGATGCTCGTTCCTGCGATGTTCAGGAACGGGATGACGCCGGTGATGTTGAAGAAGAGCACCATGAAGAAGATGGTGGTCAGCAGCGGCAGGAACCTGTCGCCGTCCTTCTTCCCGATCATGTCGTGCGCGATGTTGACGCGGACGAGGTCGAAGCCCATCTCGAGCAGAGCCTGTCCACGACCGGGGACCAGCTTCAGCTTGCGGGTGCCGAGCCAGAGGATGAGCACGACGACGAGGGTCGCGAGGAACTGCACCAGGTGGATGCGGTGCACCGCGAGCGGGCCGATGTTGAAGAGGATCTCCGGGAAGAATTCCGCGATCGACGGTGGGTGGAATTCATCCGTTGCGAATCGGACGAGGAGGCTCCCGGCGTGAGTCAACATTGCTCCAGCTTCTGGGCATCGATCAAGATCGACGCGAAGATTTGGTGAGGGATTCGAGCTGAGTCGGGATTTCTCGCACGACGCAGGAAGTCGCTCAGCGAACCCGGATTCAGACTATCAAGATTTTTTCAGGCTCACGAATCCTCGCGCGCTTCCGGATCGCTCGTCGGAAGCGTCACGTCCGACACGTGCGGCACTCGGAGTCGGCTGAATGCGACAGCGTCGATGACGAGACTCACGACGATCCCCGCGACGAGCGAGAGGAAGATGACGGCGGGCACGACCCAGCTCTGGCCGCGGAGGATCACGATGGCGACGATGAAGATGACGAGCTTGAGCAGCCACCCGCCCATGACGATCCCGAAGAAGACGGTCGCGAACATCTCGCGACCGTAGAAGCGGTTGGCGATGAGCACGCTGATCGGCGTGAGCGCCAGGAAGACGACGGCGAGTCCGACACCGGTCAGACCGCTCCAGAGCCCGTCAGAGCCGGCGACGAGATAGCCGATGCCTCCCCCGAGGATGATCAGCGCCGCTGCTGCGATGCCCGTCCAGAGCAGGACGGTCCGCAGCACCGGATTGATGGCCGGGGCGGTGGGCTGGGCGGGTGAATCGCTCATCGGGTCTCCAGGGATGGGGTCGGCTCCGGCGCGCTCGATGCGCGATGGGAGGGCAGAAGGGTCACTGTCAGACAGGCAGCGGCGCCGACGACTCCGAACGCAACGCCCGGCAGGTACTGGCCCGGCCAGTCCTCGCGGGATCCGACGTACATCAGCAGCACGGCGAGTGAGATCACTGCCGTCCAGGCGTAGAAGATCAGGACGGCGTCGCGGTCGCGGTGCCCGAGATCCAGCATGCGGTGATGGAGGTGCTTGCGGTCAGGTGCGAACGGCGAGCGACCGGCGCTCATCCGCCGGAAGACGGCGAGACCGAAGTCCAGCAGCGGGAGGATCACGACGACCAGCGGGAGCAGGATCGGGATGAAAGCACCGAGCAGCTGGGAGCGCCCGAATTCCTCCGGGTCCATCGCGGCCGAGGACATCTGGCCGGTCAGGGAGATCGCCGACGTCGCCATGAGCAGTCCCATGACCAGCGCGCCCGAGTCGCCCATGAACAGCTTCGCGGGGCTCCAGTTCAGCGGCAGGAAGCCGATGCACGCGCCGATCAGGACTGCAGCGATGAACGATGCGAGGTTGAAGTAGCTCGAAGCGCCCGAGTCGCGCGTGAGGATGAACGAGTACGCGAAGAACACGCCGTTCGCGATGAGGCAGACGCCGGCGACCAGGCCGTCGAGTCCGTCGATGAAGTTCACCGCGTTCATGACGACGACGATCGCGATCATCGTCACGGCGATGCTCAACCAGCTGGAGACGATGACCATCTCCCCCAGCGGGAGCGAGAGGATCTGCAGACCGCCGACGACCGTGATGATCCCCGCCGCGAGGAACTGCGCGCCGAGCTTGATCATCCAGTCCAGGTCCCACAGATCGTCGATGACGCCGATGATCGCGATCAGAAGCGCGGCGCCCAGGATCGCCCACATGGTCTGAGGCGGGACCCAGATGATGCTGAAGAAGGGATTGGCCGCTGATACGCCGACGGCGGCGGCGATGCCGAGGAACATCGCCACTCCCCCGAGCCGCGGCGTCGGGGTCGTGTGGACGTCGCGCTCCCTGATGCCGGGGTAGAGCTTGAATCGGAGGCTGAGCTGCCAGACGGCCCAGGACATCACGAACGTGATGGTTGCCGTCAGGATGATCGTGAAGAGGTACTGCTTCACGCCGCGCCGTCCGCCGCGTCCTCCGGCTCGAGCAGATCGCCGAGGATGCTTTCGAGTCGGCGCCGGGTGACGGCGCCTTCTCGCAGCACCCGCACGCGCGGCTCGATCGCGGCATCCGCGCCCCGTCGTACCAGCGACGTCGCGTCGATGATCGTGGAGGCGACGCCGGTCTCGCTGTATCCGCCGTCGAGGTACACCGCGACGCTGTCGCCGAGCATGCCCTGCGCGTCCGCGGCCGAGATCGCTGCGGCCTTGCCGGTGAGGTTGGCGCTCGAGACCGCGAGCGGACCGGTCTCTGCCAGCAGTTCGAGAGCGACCCGCTGGTCGGGCATGCGAACCGCGACGGTGCCGAGCGTGTCTCCGAGGTCCCACGAAAGGGAGGGCTGCGCCGGGAGCACGATCGTCAGTCCGCCCGGCCAGAATTCGTCGACCAGACGCTGGACGGGTTCGGGGATCTCCTCGACGAGGGCTGCGAGTGCCGACTGCCCCGCCACCAGAACAGGCGGAGGCTGATCGCGGCCGCGTCCCTTCGCATCGAGCAGACGCTGCACCGCAGCCGGCGCGAAAGCGTCGGCAGCGACGCCGTAGACGGTGTCCGTGGGCATCACGATGAGCTCACCGCGGGCGATCGCCTGACGCGCGTGACGCATTCCGGCGAGCAGCTGAGCCTCGTCGCCGCAGTCGAAGAGAGAGGACATGACGTCGACAGTCTACGGGTTCGAACCGCAGACTCCCCGGCTCGGCGTCAGGGTTTGAGAGCAGTGGTCGCGCGGTCTCGCTGGGCGAGGTCGCGGTGGGTGGTCGTCGCACGCCAGCCGTCGGCCTCGAGCAGAGTGCGGATCTCCGCTCCCTGCAGCTCGCCGTGCTCGATCACGAGGGTTCCCCCCGAACGCAGCAGCCGGAGCGCCCGTCGGCTGAGGACGCGCACGACGTCGAGTCCGTCCGGTCCCCCGTACAGCGCCATCGCCGGGTCGTGCAGGCGCACCTCCGGGTCCCGCGGGATCGCGTCATCGGGTACGTACGGTGGATTGGAGATGACGACGGATGCCGTGCCGTCGAGTTCGCCGAGCGTGTCGGCGAGGTCCCCGTGGACGAGGGAGAGGTTCTCGGCTCCAGCGGTGTTGCGAGCCGCCCAGACGTGCGCGTCGGGTGAGAGTTCGACGGCGAAGACGCGCGAGTGCGGCACCTCCGTCGCCATCGCCAGCGCGATCGCTCCGCTGCCGGTGCAGAGGTCGACCCCGATGGGAGACGGGTCGGCATCCGCCGCCAGCGCGTCTATCGCGAACTGCGCCACGATCTCGGTCTCCGGCCGAGGCACGAACACTCCGGGGCCGACGGCGAGCTCGATGTGACGGAACGGAGCGGTGCCCGTCAGATGCTGCAGAGGTTCGCGGGCGGCACGCCGGGCGACCAGCTGCTGGAGCGCGGCGTCCTCCGGCTCGCTGAGCAGATCGCCGCGCACCATCCCGGCCTGCACCTCACCGCGACGGAGCCCGCGGATGTGTCCGATCAACAGCTCGGCGTCCACGACCGGGTCCGGTACGCCGGCTGCTGCAAGGCGCTCTGCGGCGGCGCGGACGGCGGCTGCGAGGGTCTGTTCGGGCATCCCTTCAGCGTACGTCCTCGCATCGGGTAGCCCGTCATATTGACCCCGGCGCTGCATCCGCTCGCATAGGCTGAGAGCGCACCCGTTCCGCGAACGAAAGGCCAGCCATGCCCGGCATCCACGACGACATCACGACCGCTTTCGGCAACACCCCCCTGGTGCGCCTGAACCGCGTCACCGAGGGCGTCGGGGCGACCGTGCTCGCGAAACTCGAGTTCTACAACCCCGCGTCGAGCGTGAAGGACCGCATCGGCATCGCGATGATCAACGCCGCGGAGGCATCGGGTGAGCTGAAGCCCGGCGGCACGATCGTCGAATCGACCAGCGGCAACACCGGCATCGCGCTGGCGATGGTGGGGGCTGCCCGCGGCTACAGGGTGATTCTCACGATGCCGGCATCCATGTCGAAGGAGCGTCGAGTGCTGCTGAAGGCGTTCGGCGCGGAGATCGTCCTCACCGATCCGACCAAGGGCATGAGCGGAGCGATCGAGGAGACGAAGAAGATCGTCGCCGACACCCCCGGCGCCATCTGGATCAAGCAGTTCGAGAACGCGGCGAACCCGCAGATCCACCGCGAGACCACGGCGCAGGAGATCCTCCGCGACACCGACGGCGACGTCGACATCTTCATCGCGGGCGTCGGCACCGGCGGCACGGTCACCGGCACCGGTCAGGCGCTGAAGGCGGCCAAGCCCGACGTGAAGGTCATCGCCGTCGAACCGAAGGACTCTCCCGTTCTGACCGAGGGCCACCCCGGTCCGCACAAGATCCAGGGCATCGGCCCGAACTTCGTTCCTGACGTCCTCGATCGCGAGGTGCTCGATGAGGTCATCGCCGTCGAGTTCGACGAGTCGCTGCGCCTCGCGCGCGAGCTCGCGGCGCAGGAGGGCCTGCTGGTCGGCATGTCCTCCGGTGCGGCTCTCTCGGCTGCTCTGCAGGTCGCGGCTCGGCCGGAGAACGCAGGCAAGACCATCGTCGTCGTCATGCCGGACACCGGTGAGCGCTACATCTCGACCGCGCTCTTCGAGGATCTGCGCGAGAGCTGATCCCCCACATGAGTCCCCTCTCGCGCCTCCGCGAGGACATCGCCGCCGCGCGTCTGCGCGACCCCGCCGCTCGTACGGGCCTCGAGGTCGCTGCGCTGTACCCGGGGCTGCACGCCGTCTGGGCGCACCGCGCCTCGCACGCGCTGTGGCGTCGCGGACTGCGTCTTCCCGCACGCGCGAACTCGCAGCTCGCTCGGGCGCTGACCGGGATCGAGATCCACCCCGGCGCGAAGATCGGCCGGCGGTTCTTCATCGACCACGGTTCAGGCGTGGTGATCGGGGAGACCGCAGAGATCGGCGACGACGTGATGCTGTATCACGGGGTGACTCTCGGCGGTCGTACCAGCGACGACACCGGCAAGCGGCATCCCACCCTCGCCAACGGCGTCGTCGTCGGAGCTGGTGCGAAGATCCTCGGGCCGATCACGATCGGACGCAACACCGTGGTCGGCGCGAACGCCGTCGTGACTAAGGATGCCCCGGAGGAGAGCATCCTCACCGGCGTCCCCGCTCGTGCTCGCAAGCGACGTGGCCACGACGATTTCAGCGACCTGCGCCTCGCCTCCGACTACTCGATCTGACTCAGCCCTTCCGCCGCTCTTTCGCGTCACGCTTGAGGAAGATCATCGGCAGCAGCAGCGTGCACAGCGCTGTCACGATCCAGACGATCACCGCGCCGACGATCCAACCGGCGGCATCCGTTATCCGCAGGCCGCCGATCGGCAGCAGCACGACGACGATCAGGGCGACGAGCGTCGAGACGATGCCGATGCCCCCGGTCAGCACCGGGGCGTAGCGGTCAGCGAGTCTCGCGATCAGCGGGCTCAACGCACTCTGCAGGATCGCGAAGATCACGATGCAGATGACGAAGCCCCACCAGCGATCCCACTGGATCATGAAGCCGGGCAGGACGAGATCCGCGACGATCAGTCCGATCGCCGCAGAGGCGAGGAAGACGAACAGTCGAATGAGAAAGGTGATCACGCCGCCGATCCTAGACCCGGACGGCGCGCAAGGTCAGTCTCCGCCGACAGCGGCGAGGCGCGCCTCTTCATCCGCCGTGATCGCGGACTCGATGATCGGATCGAGTGCACCGTCCATGACCTGATCGAGGTTGTACGCCTTGAAGCCGGTGCGGTGATCCGCGATGCGGTTCTCGGGGAAGTTGTAGGTGCGGATCCGCTCCGACCGGTCCATGCCGCGGATCTGGGACTTGCGGGCATCGGATGCCGCGGCATCCCGTTCCTCCTGCTGCTTGGCGAGCAGGCGGGCGCGCAGCACGCGCATACCGGCCTCGCGGTTCTGCAGCTGGGACTTCTCGTTCTGCATCGAGACGACGATGCCGGTCGGCATGTGCGTGATGCGCACCGCAGAGTCGGTCGTGTTGACGGACTGCCCGCCAGGGCCGGACGAACGGTAGACGTCGATCTTCAGGTCGTTCTGGTCGATCTGAAGCTCTTCAGGTTCATCGACCTCTGGGAACACGAGCACGCCGGTGGTCGACGTGTGGATGCGGCCCTGCGACTCGGTCGCCGGGACGCGCTGCACGCGGTGCACGCCGCCCTCGTACTTCAGATGCGCCCACACGCCCTGCGCAGGGTCGGAGCTCGAGCCCTTGATCGCGATCTGGACGTCCTTGTAGCCGCCGAGGTCCGACTCGTTGCGGTCGAGCAGCTCGGTCTTCCATCCCTTGTGAGCGGCGTACTGCGTGTACATGCGCAGCAGGTCGGCCGCGAACAGTGCGGACTCGGCGCCGCCCTCCCCCGCCTTGATCTCCATGATCACGTCGCGGGCGTCATCCGGGTCGCGCGGAATGAGCAGGCGACGCAGTCGTTCCTGCGTCTGCTGCACGTTCTCCTCGAGGGAAGGGATCTCCTCGGCGAACGCGTCGTCGTCCTTCGCGAGCTCACGAGCCGCATCGAGGTCGTCGACTGCCGCGATCCACGCGTCATGCGCGGTGACGATGCGGCTGAGCTCGGCGTAGCGCCGATTGACGCGCTTCGCGCGGGCAGCATCGGCGTGCACCGCCGGGTCGGAGAGCTCCTCCTGCACCCGGCGGTGTTCATCGATCAGAGCCTGAACGGACTCGAACACGCCGTATCTCCTGAGCGGATCAGCGGATGCTGTTCTCGTGCCCGTGGCTGTGTCCACCGGCGACGGGAGCGGGCATCGACTTCTGCATCTGCACGAGGAACTCGACGTTCGACTGCGTCTCCTTGAGCTTGCCGAGCACGACCTCGAGGGCCTGCTGGGTGTCGAGGCCGGCGAGGGCGCGACGCAGCTTCCAGGTGATCTTGACCTCATCCTGCGACAGGAGCATCTCCTCACGGCGGGTGGACGACGCGTTGACGTCGACGGCCGGGAAGATGCGCTTGTCGGCGAGGGCGCGCGACAGGCGGAGCTCGCTGTTTCCGGTGCCCTTGAACTCCTCGAAGATGACCTCATCCATCTTGGATCCGGTCTCGACGAGAGCCGTGGCGAGGATCGTGAGCGATCCGCCGTTCTCGATGTTGCGAGCTGCTCCGAAGAAGCGCTTCGGCGGGTAGAGCGCTGCAGCGTCGACGCCACCGGTGAGCACACGGCCCGAGGTGGGCGTGGCGATGTTGTAGGCACGGCCGAGGCGGGTGATCGAGTCGAGAAGCACGACGACGTCGCGACCGAGTTCCACGAGGCGCTTCGCGCGCTCGATGGCGAGCTCGGCGACCGTGGTGTGGTCTTCTGCCGGACGGTCGAACGTCGAGGCGATGACCTCGCCCTTGACGGTGCGCTCCATGTCGGTGACCTCTTCGGGGCGCTCATCGACCAGCACGACCATGAGGTGGACTTCGGGGTTGTTCTGAGCGATCGCGTTCGCGATCTGCTGCAGGACGATCGTCTTGCCGGCCTTCGGCGGCGCGACGATGAGACCGCGCTGCCCCTTGCCGATCGGAGCGACGAGGTCGATGATGCGCTGCGTGAGCTTTTCAGGAGCGGTCTCGAGTCGCAGGCGCTCCTGCGGGTAGAGCGGCGTGAGCTTGCCGAACTCGACGCGGGTGGCGGCGTCCTCGACGGACAGGCCGTTGATCGAGTCGACCTTCACCAGCGCGTTGTACTTCTGGCGGCCCTGCTGCTCGCCCTCGCGGGGCTGCTTGATGGCGCCGACGATCGCATCGCCCTTGCGCAGGTTGTACTTCTTCACCTGGCCGAGCGAGACGTAGACGTCGCTGGCGCCGGCGAGGTAGCCGGTAGTGCGCACGAACGCGTAGTTGTCGAGCACGTCCAGGATGCCGGCGATCGGGATCAGGACGTCGTCCTCGCCGATCTCGGTCTCGAACTCGTCGGATGCGCCACCGCTGGTGCGGCGCTTGTTGCGCTGGCGGCCGCGGCCGTTGCCCTCGTCATCGGAGGAGGCGTTCTGCTGGGCGTCCTGGCCGTTCTGACCGCTCTGCGCGTTTCCGCCGCGGCCACGGCTGCGGCTGCGGTTACGGCTGCGGCTGCGGCCGGAGCCCTCGTCGCCGTCACCGGCGTCGGAACCTTCGGCATCGCTCTGCTTGTCGTTCTGGGTCTGGTCCGCCTCGGCCGGCTTCTCCGACTTCGTGGACTTGCCTGCGTCAGCGGCCTCGGGCTGGGAACCAGACTTGGCGTCAGACTTCGCGTCTTCACCGGTGGGTGCTGCGTCTGCTGCGGGCTCGGTCTTCTTGGTGCGGCGTCCCCGGCCCGACTTCGGAGCCGCCTCGGCGGGTGCCTCGGCTGCGTCGGATGCTGCGCCCTCGGCTGCCGGCGAGGCAGCGTCCGGCTCAGCGGGCGTGGTGTCGGCGTCAGCCTTCTTCGCGCGGCTGCGGCGCGGTGCCTTCGCCTTGGGCGCGTCAGCGGCCGGCGCGTCGGCAGCAGGTGCCGCCTCAGCAGCGGCAGGTGCAGCGGCCGGTGCTACGTCAGCGGCAGGAGCCGCCTCGGCGCCCTTGGCAGCTGCTGTCGCCGTCGTCGCCCGACGCGGAGCGCGCTTGCGCGGAGCCGTGGTCTCGGTTGCGGTGCTGTCGGCGGCTGGAGCCGAAGCGTCGGCTGCCGACTGGTCGTTCTGGGTCTCGGAGAAATTCTCCACGAGTACTCCCTTATATGTCGTGGGAAATGAGCATGTCTCGCGCACAACGGGTGCTGTGCGCGATCGCACGGACAGACGCTCGGCGTCCGCCAGCCAGCACCGGAAAAGCAGTACTGGGGGTTGCGTGCGGGTCTCGCAGAATTGCGATGGGGGTCAGAGTCACGAAATTACGTGGAACCCTCCGCTCGTTCCCTTACTGTACCACCACGCACGTCGACGGCCAGCATGAGGCCCTCCCACGGAGTGTCAGTGACGGAATCGGCGAGTTCCTTCGCCTCCTGGCGACCGCCAGGACCGTCGCAGAGGACCAGGACGCTGGGCCCCGCACCGGAGACGACGGCCGCGAATCCGGCCGAGCGGAGCGCCTGCACGAGCGCATGAGTCTCTGGCATGGCCTCGGCACGGTAGTCCTGATGCAGTCTGTCCGCTGTTGCATCGAGCAGCAGTTCTGGGCTCTGCATGAGCGCAGCGATCAGCAGTGCTGTGCGAGAGACGTTGAACACGGCATCCTCGCGGGACACCTGCGGCGGCTGCAGCGAACGGGCGAGCGTGGTCGACATCGTCCGCTCAGGAACGAGTACGAGCGGGGCGACACCACGGTGAACGAGCAGCTTCTTGTGCTGCGGTCCGCTCTCGCCAGTCCAGGCGATCGTCAGACCGCCGAACAATGCCGGAGCGACGTTGTCCGGGTGTCCCTCGAGCTCTGTCGCCAGTCGGAGCAGGTCGGCATCGGAGAGCTCGACGTCACCGGCGAGGAGTCCCTTTGCTGCGAGAACCCCCGCCGTCACCGCGGCGCCGGACGACCCCAGCCCTCGACCGTGCGGGACGCCGTTCCTGGCCGTGATCCGCAGCCCTGGCATCTCGCGACCCACGGACTTGTAGACATGCTCGATCGAACGCACGACGAGGTTCGACTCGTCGCGCGCGATCTCATCGGCACCCGACCCGGAGACGTCGATCTCGAGGCGGTCGCCGTCGAGCGCCGTGACGGTCAGTTCGTCGTACACGCTCAGTGCGAGTCCGAGGGTGTCGAACCCGGGGCCGAGGTTCGCGCTGGTGGCTGGAACCTGCACCTGCACCGTGCGCCCCTCGACAGCCGCCATCACTCGCCTTCCACGCGCAGCACGGAGACGACGCGCTCGACGACGTCACTCGCGGCGAGCTTCTCGACCGTGTCGCTGAGCGCCTGATCTGCGGCGCGGTGCGTGCCGATGATGAGGCGCGCTGTGGGGTCGTCCTCGCCCTGCACCGTCTGCACGACGGTCGCGACGGACACGCCGCCCTCGGAGAGGATGCCGGCGACAGTGGCCAGAACACCTGGCTGGTCGTTCACCTCGAGGGTGATCTGGTAGCGCGTGATGACGTGCCCGATCGGAACGGTCGGCAGGTTCGCTCGCGTCGACTCCCCGACCCCGACGCCGCCGGCGATGTGGCGTCGCGCTGCCGAGACGACGTCGCCGAGAACGGCGGACGCCGTCTGGACGCCGCCGGCACCGGCGCCGTAGAACATGAGCGAACCGGCGGCCTCGGCTTCGACGAATACGGCGTTGTTGGCACCGTGCACCGAGCCGAGCGGGTGTGTACGAGCCACGAGCGCGGGGTAGACGCGCACCGAGATCGACTCGGATCCGTCAACCGTGATGCGCTCGCACACGGCGAGCAGCTTGATGACGAATCCGGCCGCGCGGGCCTCTTCGATCATCGCCGGCGTGATGGCGGTGATGCCCTCGCGGTGCACGGCGTCGAGAGGGACGGCGGTGTGGAAGGCGAGGGATGCCAGGATCGCCGCCTTCTGCGCGGCGTCGTAGCCTTCGACGTCGGCTGTCGGGTCGGCTTCGGCATAGCCCAGGCGCTGCGCGTCGGCGAGCACCTCGGCGAAGTCGGCGCCCTCGCTGTCCATGCGATCGAGGATGTAGTTGGTCGTGCCGTTGACGATTCCCATGATGCGGACGACGCGGTCGCCGGCGAGCGAATCGCGCAGCGGCCGGATGATCGGGATCGCGCCGGCCGCAGCCGCCTCGTAGTACACCGAGGCGCCGACCTGATCGGCCGCCTCGAACAGCTCGGTGCCGTGGGTCGCCAGCAGCGCCTTGTTGGCCGTGACGACGTCTGCTCCGGAGTTCAGAGCGAGCAGCAGGTTGCCGCGTGCCGGTTCGATGCCGCCCATGAGCTCGATGACGATGTCGCTGCCGACGATGAGGCTGTCCGCATCGGTGGTGAACAGCTCCTTCGGGAGCTCCACATCGCGCGGAGCATCCACGTCGCGGACGGCGATGCCGGCGAGCTCGAGCGACGCGCCGGCACGGTCTGCCAGCTCGTCGCCGTGGCGCAGCAGCAGGTCGGCGACCTGTGAGCCCACGGCGCCGGCGCCGAGAAGCGCCACGCGAAGTCGTCGATACTGGTCGCTCGATTGGGGCTGGGTCATCGTGCTCCTTCGTTCGTGCTGATTCCGGCATCCCGCGCGAGCAGGTCATCGATGGTCTCGCCGCGCACGATCACGCGCGAGCTCCCACCGGAGACCGCGACGACAGCGGGACGCGGGACATGGTTGTAGTTGCTGGCCAGCGAGGCGCAGTACGCACCCGTCGCCGGGACGGCCAGCAGGTCGCCAGGGGCGACATCATCGGGGAGGTACTCGTGGTCGACGACGATGTCTCCCGACTCGCAGTGCCGTCCGACGACGCGGGAGAGCGTCGGCTCGGCGTCACTGGTGCGCGAGGCGATGCGGGCGGAGAACTGCGCGCCGTACAGCGCCGGCCGCGCGTTGTCGCTCATGCCGCCGTCGACGCTCACGTACAGACGGCTGGCGCCGGAGTCGAGGCTGACCGGCTTGGTCGTGCCGACTTCGTACAGCGTCACTCCGGCAGTGCCGACGATGGCGCGGCCGGGTTCGAACGCGAGCGTCGGCAGCGGGATGCCGCGTTCGGCGCATCCGGACGCCACGGCGTCGACGATCTCCGAGGCGAGACGGGCGATGGGCGTCGGGTCGTCGACGCTCGTGTAGGCGATGCCGAAGCCGCCGCCGAGGTTCAGGATCGGGATCTCGCCGCCGGCGCGCAGCGCCTGGTGGAGTTCGAGCACACGGGCAGCTGACTCGCGG
Source organism: Microbacterium sp. Bi121 (assembly GCF_918698005.1). GTDB lineage: Bacteria > Actinomycetota > Actinomycetes > Actinomycetales > Microbacteriaceae > Microbacterium. Next base: position 417,593 of record NZ_CAKKLJ010000002.1, on the reverse strand, counting down.
AACCCCGCGACGCCGAAGATCTGCGATCCGATGTGACAGTGGAGCCCAGCGAACTCCAGCGACGGCAGTTCACGGATGCGAGCGACGGCGGTCTCGGCATCCGCGAACGGCATGCCGAACTTCTGGTCTTCGTGCGCCGTCGCGAGGAAGTCATGGGTCTCGGCGTGCACACCGCTGTTCACCCGCACCAGAACGCGCTGCACGATGTCGAGGCGGGAGGCGGCGGCGGCTATGCGCTCGATCTCGATCGCGCTGTCGACGATGATCGTGCCGACGCCGGCGGCGACAGCCCGCTCGATCTCGGACGGGAGCTTGTTGTTCCCGTGGAAACCGATCCGCGCAGCATCCACGCCGGCGGCAAGTGCGACCTCGAGCTCACCGCGCGTGCACACGTCGACGCCCAGCCCCTCTTCGGTCACCCAGCGAGCGACTGCGGTGGACAGGAATGCCTTGCCCGCGTAGTAGACGCGAGCCGTCGTGCCGTGCTGGGCGGTAGCCGCCGCGAATGCGTCGTGGAACTCGCGCGCCCGACTGCGCACCTCGTCTTCGTCGAGCACCAGCACCGGTGTTCCGTGTTCGTGGACGATCTCGGACACCGGCATCCCGCCGAGGACGATCTCTCCATCGGCAGCGCGGTTCGCGGATGCCGGCCACACTCCTGCTGCGAGCGCATTCGCGTCGTCTGGCACGACGAGCCATTCCGGGGCGAGCGGATCTGCAGGGGGAAGCACACAGCACCAATCATGGGAGGGGAACCCCGGTGAAGACGGGCCACTCGAGGTTGCCCCGATTCTATGGCACCTGCCAGGGCGACCTGGCACCGCGCAACCCCCTCGCCGCCTCAATCCGAGATTCATTACGGTGAAGGCATGGAGATTATCAAGTCCGTGATCGCCTGGGTGCTGCGCCTGAGGGTCGTTCGAGCGTATCTGCTGTACTCCGAGCGTCGCGGTCCGATGCTCGCCGACAGCGTCACCTATCGCGCTCTGTTCAGCGTCTTCGCCGGGCTCCTGCTCGGATTCTCCATCGCTGCGATCTGGCTCGCCGGCAACCCGGACGCGTGGAAGCCGATCCTCGATGCGATCGACTCGGCCGTGCCGGGCCTGGTCGGGCCGGACGGTGTCGTGAAGGACCCGACGGAGATCGAGCCGGCCGGGTTCACGATCACCGGAATCATCTCGCTCGTCGCGCTCATCGGTGCCGCGTTGGGCGCGATCGGGGCCCTGCGGACGGCGGTGCGCAGCATCGCGGGCACCGTTCAGGACGACGTGCTCTTCGTCTGGGTGATCCTGCGCAACCTCGCGCTGGCTCTCGGGATCGCCGTCGCGTTCATCGCTGCGGCAGCGGTGACCTTCCTCGCCCGTATCGGCCTCGGCTTCGTCACCGACCTGCTCGGCCTGGCAGACGACTCCGTCATCGCCGAGTGGAGCATCCGCGTCGTCTCGCTGCTTGTCGTGTATGCCCTCGACGTGGCCCTGATCATCGGGATCTTCCTGCTGCTGTCCGGTCTGCGCGCGCCGGCGAAGGCGATGTGGGGAGGCGCGTTGCTGGGAGGCATCGGGCTCGTCGTCCTGCAGGAGCTTTCGAGCCTGTTCGTCGGCGGGGCCACCTCGAACCCGCTGCTGGCGACGTTCGCCTCGCTCCTGGCGCTGCTGATCTGGATGAACCTCTCCAGCCAGGTGATCCTCATCTCGTGCGCGCTCATCACCACCGGAGCAGAGGAGGCGCACGATCGGATCTCGGCGACGTACGGGGCGCGGACGTTCGCGCAACGGCGCGTGCAGCGCGCTCAGCAGGAGGTCGCGATCGCGACACGGGCCCTGCGTTCGGCGGAGGAAGCGGAATCCGCCGAACGGAATTCCGGCGAGAAGCAGAAGAGCTAGTCGCAGGAGCCGTTCTGCTGGAGGCTCTCGTCCGTCGCAATGGCACCGTCCACGTCGACGTCGATCACGGCCTCCGTGCCGTCGATCTTCAAGCCGGTAACGGTAAGACCTGCGGGCAGTTGATCGGCGATGCAGATGCGCTGGGTTCCTGCGAGCTGCGCGGCCGCGTCGCCGAAGCGCGCGGCGATGTCAGCGGCGTTCAGGGTGAGACCGGCGATCTGGAGCTCCACCGGCGTGAGCAGCAGCTCGCCGGCATCCGCTCCTGGTGTCACGGTGACCGCCACCGGCACCGGCACGCCGAAGACCTCGAAGCTCCCGGATGCGGTGACGTTCGGCTCGTCGAATCCGATCTCATCGACCGGCAACTCGGATTCCATCACCAGATCCGTGAACTGCTCCTGATCGATCCGCACGGTGCCGTGCGCATCGGTGAGGTCGCCGCCGCGCAGCGGGATGCCGGTCGCCGTGACGTCGGCGGACCCTGTGATGCCGCCGAACGTCACCGCATCGGTCGACAGGTGCAGCTCGTCGAGGCTTCCGCCGATCAGCTGCGGCAGCAGGATCCCCGCCGCGTCCACGTCGAGCTGCTGGTCCTGCGGGAGCTCGAGCTGGTCGATGACGATCCCGCGTACGACGCCGGGCAGGATGGCCCTGGCCAGGATCTCCCCGGCGACAGCGAGTGCGGCCAGCACCACCACGATGACGAGCACGACCCACGGCCAGCGCGCGCGACGCCTGGCGGGGCGCGGCTCGTCTCCCCTACCGGGGATCACGAGCGTCGGATGCTCCGACGACGGCTCCGGGTAAGGCAGGGTCTCGTGATCGTCGCTCATGGCTTCGCTGCTCCTGATGTCACATGCGCTCGGGCGCCGAGACGCCGAGCAGATCGAGGCCGTTGCGCAGGACCTGCCCCGTGGCGTCGTTCAGCCACAGACGCGTGCGGTGCACACTCTCGATCGGGTCGTCGCCGAGCGGCGTGATCCGGCAGTTGTCGTACCACCGGTGGTAAAGGCCGGCGAGTTCCTCGAGGTAGCGCGCGACGCGGTGCGGCTCGCGAACCTCGGCCGCGAACGCGACGATGCGCGGGAACTCCTGCAGGGCACCGAGCAGCGCCGATTCCGTCTCGTGGGAGAGGGTCTCGGGGGCGAACTCGCTGCGTTCAATGCCAGAGTCTGCGGCGTTGCGGCTCGCGTTGTGCGTGCGGGCGTGCGCGTACTGAACGTAGAACACGGGGTTGTCGTTGGTGCGCTTCTGCAGCAGCTCCGGGTCGAGGTCAAGCGGCGAATCGGCCGGCGAGCGCTCCAAGGAGTACCGGAGCGCGTCGGTGCCGAGCCAGTCCAGCAGATCATCCATCTCGATGATGTTTCCGGCGCGCTTGCTCAATCGAGCGCCGTTGATCGACACCATCTGACCGATGAGCACCTGGATGTTCTTCTCCGGGTCCTCACCGGCGGCACCCGCGACGGCCTTCAACCGGTGCACGTAGCCGTGGTGATCGGCACCGAGCAGATAGATCTTGTTCTGGAAGCCCCGGTCGCCCTTGTTCAGGTAGTAGGCCGCGTCGGCAGCGAAGTACGTGTACTCGCCATTGGAGCGCCGGATGACGCGATCCTTGTCGTCGCCGAAGTCTGTGGTGCGCACCCACACCGCACCTTCCTCGTCGAAGACGTGACCCTGCTCGCGCAGTCGATCAAGCGCCTGGTCGATGAGGCTGGTGCCTGCTGCACTCTTGGCGTGCAGGGTGCGCTCGGAGAACCAGACGTCGAAGGGAACGTTGAAGCGATCGAGTGAATGCTTGATCTCGGCGAGCTGGTACTCGTAGCCGAGATCCTCAGCCACGCGGAGCTTCTCGGCCTCGGGGAGGTCGAGAAGGTCGGGACGCGACTCGAGCACGCGCGCGGCGAGCGACGCGATGTATTCGCCCGGGTAGCCGCCCTCCGGCGTCGGCTCGCCCTTGGCCGCCGCGACGACGGAAGCCGCGAACCTCTGCATCTGCGCGCCGGCATCATTGATGTAGTACTCACGGACCGCGTTCGCGCCGCTGGCGAGCAGCAGGCGGACGATGGAATCGCCGAGGGCCGCCCAGCGCGTGTGCGCGATGTGCAGCGGGCCGGTCGGGTTCGCCGAGACGAACTCGACGTTGACGCTCACCCCCTGCTGCGAATCGTTGCGGCCGTACGCGTCGCCGGCTTCGACGATGGTCTTGGCGAGCACGCCGGCCGCGGCCGCGTCGAGACGGATGTTGATGAATCCGGGGCCGGCGACCTCTGCGCTGGCGACGCCGTCGATGACGACGAGGCCGTCCGCGATCTGCTGAGCCAGCTCGCGCGGGTTCGTGCCGAGCTTCTTCGCGAGGCGCATCGCGAGATTCGACGCCCAGTCGCCGTGGTCGCGGTTGCGGGGGCGCTCCAGCGGGATGTCGGACGCATCGATGTCGAGCGCCTCGTCGGGTCGCAAGGATGCCGCGATCGGCGTGACGACGGCGAGGATGGCTTCGGCGAGAGTGTCGGGATTCATATCCCCTCGATTCTAGGGCGGGAGTTGGTGTTCACCTTCCGTTCGCTTACCCTCTTCCCATGGGTTGGGGAGGTACGCGTCGGCGGAGCCGCGCGACAGTGATGGTCGTCGTCCTCGTGGCGGCGGTGTCAGCGGCGATTCTGGGCGTCTGGCGGCCGTGGGTGCCACAGGCTCTGGACGCGCCGCTTCTCGCGTCCGACGAGGTCGTCGTCGTCGCTCCGACGCCGCTCGTACTCCCTGAGAACCCTAGAGTGCTCGTGTTCGGCGACTCGTGGACGTACGGCTCAGCGGCCAGCGACCCGACCCTCGGATACGCCTACGTTCTCGCCGATCTGCTGCAGGGCGAGACGATCGTCGACGGCGTGCGCGGCAGCGGTTACCTGAAGCCCGGTCTCGACGGTCCGGCCTTCGGCGAGCGCATCACCGCGCTGGATGCTTCGATCGCTCCCGATCTCGTCATCGTCCAGGGGTCGATCAATGACCGTGCGCAGGGCGCGGAGGGCTATCGGGACGCGGTGACGGCCGCATGGGACGCTCTGGCCGCGAAGTTCCCCGAGACGGCGATCGTCGTCCTGGGTCCGGCGCCGCATGAGCTCCCGGTCGGTGCGGAGACGGCCCGGATCGACGCGGACCTTGCGGCGCTCGCCGGCGCGCGGGGCTGGTGGTACATCTCCCCCGTCAAGCAGGATTGGATCACCGATCAGAACTACCTCGACGTCATCGACGTCGACCTCGGCAACAAGCATCCGTCCACCGACGGCCACCGCTACCTCGCCGAGAAGGTTGCCGCCGCTCTCGCGGATATCGAGGCCGCCCCCGTGACCGAAGCGGGCGGTGCGGAGACCACCCCCGGTCAGTGATATCGTCGTTCGGTACGCCTCCGTAGCTCAGTGGATAGAGCGCCGGTTTCCGGTACCGTAGGTCGCAGGTTCGACTCCTGTCGGGGGCACGTGCAGAAGGCCGCTCATCGAGCGGCCTTCGTCGTTTCTAGAGGCGATCGATCGCCTTCTGAGCGGTCGACACGTCCTGCTGCGCCTCATGGAGGCGCTCGCGGGCATCGCCTCGGAGCGCGTCGACCTCATCGCTCTCCTGCTCCCGCCCCTTGAGCTCCTGCCGCGTGCGCTCGAGTTCCTGCTCGAGTTCCTCGATCCGCGCGCTGAGCCGCTCGGACTTCTCGGCGACCGACTTCGCCTTGCGCTCCAGTGCGTCTCTGTCCTGTTCCGCCTTCTTCAGCGCGCGCTCTGCGGAGCGCAGCTCGTCCTCGGCGGCCTTGCGTGCGCGGCGTGCCGCCAACTCATCCGGTCTGGTCGGGGCCGGTACGGCTGCTGACGCGACATCCAGGTCACCGGCGACGGCATCGGACACCTCTGCGGAGTCTTCGCCCGCGGCGTCCAACGGGCGGATCAGCCTTCCGGACGCCACGGCGAGCGCCGCATCGGCACGGAACATCGCCGCGTTCAGCGTCTGCTCGACGGCATCCGTCGTGGCCGGCGTGATCTTCTCCCCTCGAGCGCTCGCGAGCTCGCTCGCCTGTTGCGCTAGTGCGCCGACGAGCGCACGACGCTGCCGCCCCAGCGCCGAGAGTGCGCGTGCATCCAAGTCGTCCTGCGCCTCGCGTAGCTCACTCGCCAACTCGAGAGCACCGCGCAGGGCCGCTGCCTGTTCACGCGCGAACAGGTTCACGACCCACGCGGCGAGCAACGGCTTGCGGAGCGCACGAACCCGCTTCGCGCGCGCGGCATCCGCCAGCTGCTTGGCACGAGCGTCGCGCGCCGCGGTGAACACCTTCGGCGGCAGCGCGTACAGCTCGGTCGCGATGTCCTCGAGTGTGACGTCCGCTTCCCGTGCCATCGTCCCATTGTGCCCGAGCCCTTCCGCTCTGCCTAGAATCACCGGATGGACTACGTCGACCTCGCTGAGCGCTTCATCGCGGCCCGATTTCCGAAGGCATCCATCGCGGTGATCGGCGGCAGCACGTCTCGCGGCGAGCGCACTCGGACGAGCGACATCGATCTCCTCCTCATCGGCGACGATCTGCTGCCCGACGGTGAGATCGGCGCTGCCCTCACCCTCGAGTTCGAGCGCGAGGCCTTCGAGGTGTTCGCCTACACGCCGCAGGGATTCGACGAGTGGGCGCAACGCAGCGTCGCGCAGCACCGTCCGGTCATCGTCCACATGCTCGTCGAGGGCACCCCGGTTCGGGCAGGCATCGAACTCGTGACGCTGCGCGCCACCTGGTCCGAACGACTCGATCGCGGCCCATCCGTCGACGCCCACGAGCTGGACTTCCGCCGATACGTCATCACCGACGTGCTGGACGATCTGCGCGACGCGACTGACCCGCTCGAGCGTCGCGTCATCGCCGCGACCGTTTTCGAGCGCACGGCAGAGCTCATGCTCCTCACCGCCGGCCGGTGGATCGGCACGGGCAAGTACCTGCCCAGGCGACTTCGTGAACTGCCGGCTGAGCGCGTCGACGAGCTGGCCGTGCCGTATCTGAGCGGAGACTTCGACCAGCTGGCGGATGCCGTGGAACGCGAACTCGACGCTGCGGGCGGCAGACTGCAAGCCGGCTTCGCCCGCTGACGCCCGGCGCGTGGAGCACCGTAACGGGCGTCAGCACGCACACCGCACGATCTACGATGGAAGCACGACCCGGCATCCATCCCCGAGCACGAACGAGGTTCCTGACGTGCAGTACATCTCCACACGCGGCGGCACGCTCGGACAGTTCAGCGACGTCCTCCTCGAAGGGCTCGCCCCCAACGGCGGCCTCGCCGTTCCAGAGCACCTCCCCCGGCTCGGCGCCGACGATCTCGAGCGCCTGCGCGTGCTGACCTACCCGCAGCTCGCGACCGAGATCATCGGCCTGTTCGCCACCGACATCCCCCGTCAGGATCTCGCCCGTCTCACCGACGCCGCCTATGGCGACGGCAAGTTCGCCGCCGAAGAGGTCGTACCGCTGACCGCGATCGACGATCTGACGCTCGTCGGGCTCTCCGAAGGCCCGACCCTCGCGTTCAAGGACATGGCGATGCAGTTCCTCGGTCAGGCGCTCGAGTACGTCCTCGAAAACCGCGACGGCGTGCTCAACGTCGTCGGCGCGACCTCCGGAGACACGGGCTCCGCCGCCGAGCACGCCCTGCGCGGCCTCGACCGCGTCTCCGTCTTCATGCTCTCGCCGCAGGGGCGCATGAGTGCGTTCCAGCGCGCCCAGATGTATTCACTGCAGGACGAGAACGTGCACAACATCGTCGTCGAGGGCGTCTTCGACGACTGCCAGAACCTCGTCAAGCGCCTGAACACCGACCTGGACTTCAAACGAGCGCACAGCATCGGCGCCGTGAACTCCATCAATTTCGGACGCATCTCGGCGCAGATCGTCTACTACGTGTGGGCGTGGCTTCGCGCGACGGACGCCATCGCCGAAGCCGACCGCTCATCCCATCACGTCTCGTTCGCTGTCCCCTCGGGCAACTTCGGCAACATCCTCTCGGGCCACTACGCCCGCACCATGGGCGTCCCGATCCGCCGTCTCGTGCTCGCCACGAACGAGAACAACGTGCTCGACGAGTTCTTCCGCACCGGTCACTACCGCCCGCGCACCTCGGCGGACACCCTGGCGACATCGAGCCCGTCGATGGACGTCTCGCGCGCGTCGAACCTCGAGCGATTCGTGTTCGACCTGCTGGGCCGCGACCCCGAGCGCACCGCCGCCGCCTGGCACGAGCTCGAAGAACGCGACGAGATCGACCTGTCGGCAGAGCTCGGCCGTTTCGAGGCCGAGTTCGGCATCGTCAGCGGCACGAGCACGCACGACGACCGACTCGCAACCATCCGCGACGTCCACGAGCGGACCGGCGTCACGATCGACCCGCACACTGCGGACGGCGTGAAGATCGCCCGCGAGCAGCTCGAGGACGGCATCCCGATGCTCGTGCTCGAGACCGCCAAGCCCGCGAAGTTCGCCGACCTCATCCAGGAGGCACTCGGCGAGAGTCCTGAGTTGGATGCCGACACGCGAGCCCTGCTGGATGCGCCGCAGCGCGTGGTCGAGATGCCGGATGACGAGCAGCAGTTGCGGGCCTACATCTCCGAGCGTGCCCTGCACGCGTAGCCGCTCCGGTTTACGAGAAGGGCGTTCGGCGCTTTACTCGAGGCATGGTCGACACGCTCGCAGAAATTCTCGACAGGCACGTCGCGCAGGGCACGGCACCGAGCATCCTCGCCGTCACCGGCCGAGCAGGTGACCCGCTCGAGTTCACCGCTGCTGGCGACGTGCAGCAGGACGCCCTCTTCCGGATTCAGTCGATGACCAAGCCGGTTCTCGCCGTCGCCGCCCTCCGGCTCGTCCAGAACGGCCTGATCGACCTGAGCGACCCGGTCGAGAGGTGGCTTCCCGAGCTCGCCGACCGACTTGTCCTGCGCGCGCCCGACTCGCCGCTGTCCGACACCGAGCCCGCGCACCGGTCGATCACGGTCCGAGACCTCCTGACCAACACATCGGGTTTCGGCATGATGACGTCGGAGTCTCCGCTGAAGCAGGCGATGGTCGACAATCTCACCGAGGCGGGCTCGGATGCCGTCGCGCTCGGAGCCCAGGATTGGCTCGACGCCCTCGCCGAACTTCCGCTCGCCTTTCACCCCGGCACCGGATGGCGCTACCACCACTCGTTCGGCATCCTCGGGATCCTGCTCTCCCGCGTGGTCCAGGCGCCGCTCGAAGATCATCTGCGTGCAGACCTGTTCGATCCTCTCGGTATGCCGGATACCGGCTACACGGTTCCGAAGGATCAGGCGCACCGACTGCCTGCCACCTACCGCCACGACGAGTCAGGAAGTCTGGCGCAGGTCGAGCCCGCCGGCGGGGGCTTCTACGTGGCTCCGGCGCCCTTCGATCTCAGTCACGCCGAGCTCGTCTCCACGGCGGCCGACTACGCAGCGTTCGCATGCATGCTCGCGAACGACGGACGCCACGGCGCCGACGCGATCCTGGAGCCGGAGCTCGTCGATCAGATGCGCACCGATCAGGTGCCGGCATCCGTCAAGACCGACGACAGCTTCTTCCCCGGCTTCTGGAACGGCGTCGGATGGGGCTACGGGGTCGCCGTCGAGACCGCAGGCGAACACTCCGGGCGCTACGGCTGGTCGGGCGGCCTCGGCACAGACCTCTCCATCTCGCCTGATGGATCCTTCTGCCTCGTGCTGACGCAGGTCGAGATGGGCGATCAGATCATGGGACTGTTCAGGGACGTGCTGGCATGACGAAGGTCGACTTCAAGAAGACGCTCGACGCGTATCGTGGGCGAAAGGGCCGCTTCGACCTCGTCGACGTGCCGGCGATGTCGTACCTGATGATCGACGGGCACGGCGACCCGAACACGTCACCGGAGTTCACGACGGCCATCGAGGCGCTCTACCCGATCGCCTACGGACTCAAGTTCGCCAGCAAGCGCGACCTCGACCGCGACTACACCGTCATGCCGCTCGAAGGCCTGTGGTGGGCGGACGACCACGCTTCGTTCACATCGTCGCGCGACAAGTCGGCGTGGCACTGGACGCTGATGATCATGCAGCCCGAATGGGTCGACCATGCGATGTTCGCGGATGCCGTCGCCAGGGCATCAGCGAAGAACCCGGATGTCCGCGCCGACGAGGTGCGCCTGGAGTCGCTGCACGAGGGCCTGTGCGCCCAGACGCTGCACGTCGGCAGCTACGACGATGAGGCGCCGGTGCTCGCCACGATGCATGACGAGTTCATCCCCGAGCACGGCCTGCGGTTGACGGGAACGCACCACGAGATCTACTTCAGCGACCCCAGACGCGGCGACCCGGCCAATCGCCGGACGCTGCTGCGTCAGCCCGTTCGTACAGTCAGCTGATCGCGACGGCCACGGCGAGCGCGATGACCGCCAGCAGCGGCAGTCCGCCCTGCAGCAGCGCGGAGCGTGCCATCTTCGGGTTGGAGAGCACGAGGACGAGCGCGGCTGCGAGCATCATTCCCACACCGGCGAAGATCAGGGTGAGACCGACGGTCGCCTGACCGGACAGCACCAGGACGATCCCGAGCAGCGCCGCGATCGCGAGGAACAAGTTGTAGAAGCCCTGATTGAACGCGAGCGGCTTGGTGACCTGGGCATCCGCTTCGCTGGCGACCCCGAAGATCTTCCTGGTCGCTGGCTCGGTCCACCGCACCGATTCGAGCACGAAGATGAACACGTGGAAGGCAGCCGCGAGCGCGGCGAGCAGAAGACCGACGAAGAGCATGCGTTGATTCTGCACCCTGATCGGGCCTCAGACGAGGAAGACAGGCAGCAGTCCCGGATTGTGCGCGTGCACCAGGACGGCGAACACGACGGCGTCGAACAGCAGATGCACGGTCACGACGTACGCGAGCGAGTGGGTCCGCAGGAAGATGTAGCCCTGCAGCAGCGCGAACGGGATGGTCAGCGCCGGACCCCACTCGCGGTAGCCGAGCTCCCACAGGAACGACACGAACACGATGGCCTGCAGCACGTTCGCCGCAGCATCCGGAAAATGCCGGCGGAGCAGCGCGAAGACCGTGCAGATGAAGAACAGCTCGTCCCAGATGCCGACGGCGCCCACGCCGACGAACAGGCGTGCGACGAGGTCGGGGGAATCGACGACGGGCCAGTTCTGATAGACGCCGCTGGTGATGAAGTAGAACGGCAGGATCAGCCAGCCGAGCACGAGCACGGCGACCAGCCAGCCCCATTGCAGTCGACCCCAGCGCTTGCGCGTACGCCACGGGAAGGAGATCGCGCGGTCGCGGTAGACGAACCGAGAGATCACGTACGGGATGACCACAGCGCCGCCGAGAGCGAGGGTGAAGCGCAGCATCGCCAGATCGTCGAGCTCGGCCGCCAGCGGGATGCTGCTGACGATCAGCATCCCCAGTGCGATCAGCGACAGATCACGGGTGAGCGACGGACCGGATGCCGTGACCGCACTCCGCTCGATGATCCATGCGGTTCCGACCCCGACGGCCATCAGAAGCCAGCCCAGCCACGGCACCTGCGCGACGAAGAACGCGGGAGCGGCGAGGCACACGAGCAGCGCAGGAGCGACTCGACCGACCTCGGCGCGCGTCACGCCCGGTGCTTTCGCCGGTAGACCAGATCGCGGATCTCCCGGCCCTTGGCGATGCCCTTCCGCTCGAAGGCGGTCATGACGCGACCGTCGAATCGTGCAGCCCACTCCCCCTCGAACGCCCGCTCGAACAGGGGCTCGGCGTCGAGCACCTCGCGCATCTGGAGCGCGTAATCCTCCCAGTCCGTTGCGAGGCGCAGCAGGCCCCCGTCGGCGAGGGCACGGGCCGCAGCATCCCCGAAGCCGGGGCGGATCAGCCGCCGCTTGGTGTGACGCTTCTTGTGCCAGGGGTCGGAGAAGAAGATCCAGACCTCGGCTGCGCCGCCCTCCGGCAGGTACGTCGAGAGCACCTCCGGCGCGTTCGCCTCGATCAGTCGCAGATTGCGGACGCCCGCCTTGTCGGCATCCAGCATGGTGCGGGCGAGCCCTGCACGGAACACCTCGACGGCGAGGAAGTCATCATCGGGGCGAGCGGACGCCGCCGACACGATGGCATGCCCCTGGCCGGAGCCGATCTCGACGATGAGCGGCGCGCGGCGGCCGTACTCGGCCGCCGGATCCATCCGAGCCTCCGGGTGCACGCTCGTCCACGCGATGTCACGGGGCACGTCGAGCAGATAGTGCGGGGCGAGCTCGTCGAAAGCGCGTTCCTGTGCCTCAGACATCCGTCCGCTCCGGCGTACGAAGGAGACCGGTTCATCGCGGAAAGTACGGGGTTCGGGCATGCCTCAAGCGTAACTGGACACGATCAGACAGCAGGCTCCGTCACGAAGTCGATGAGCTCCTCGACGCGTCCGAGCAGCTCCGGCTCGAGGTCTCGGTACGTGTGCACCTTGCTGAGTATGAACTGCCAGGCCCTGCCGGTATCACCCTGGGACTCGTACGGCCAGCCGAACGCCTTGCAGATTCCGGTCTTCCAGTCGGTGCCCCGCGGGATCTCGGGCCAGCGACCGATGCCGAGCGTCTGCGGCTTCACGCACTGCCAGACGTCGATGAAGGGATGCCCGACGATCTTCAGGTGCCTGCCGTGCGGGCCGCGCAGGATGGCGTCCGCGAGCCGCGTCTCCTTGGACCCGGGCACGAGGTGGTCGACCAGCACGCCATAGCGGCGCGTCGCGCTCGGCGGCTCGCTCGCGAGCAGCTCGTCGAGCTTGTCGACGCCTTCCAGATACTCGACGACGACTCCCTCGACACGCAGGTCCGCACCCCAGACCTTCTCGACGAGCTCGGCATCGTGTTTGCCCTCCACGAGGATGCGACTGGGCAGCGCGACTCGAGCGCGATGATCGGCGACGGCGAACGATCCGGATGCCGTGCGTCTGACCCCCTGCTTCGATGCGGCCGCGACGGTGAGCCGCACCGGTTCACCGTCGATCATGAATCCGCCCCCGAGCGGGAACACCCGCTTGCGCCCGACTCGGTCCTCGAGCTCGACGTGCCCGCCCTGCACACGGGTCACCGCTCCGCAGTACCCGTCGTCGGCGACCTCGACGACCAGATCGCGCTCGGCCGCGATGTCACGGACCTTCTTCGCGCCGCGATCCCGCCACCCAGCAGCGAGCACGTCAGAGCCGTACATATCGTCCATGCCATCCAGGGTATGTGTCAGTGCGGGCTTCCCTGCGGCGACACAGACTGTTTCCCTAGAGTCGCTATCGTCTGTCGTCGGTAGTGAATAGACTCGGAGCGCACGGGGCCAGTGGCCTCGCGGAGGGAGTGCAATGCGGACTCGGTTTACGGTCGTTCTGGGGCTGATCGTGGCGATGTTCGCTTCGGGGTGGGCAGCCTCCGCCGCCTTCGCCGCGCCGCCGGTGACCCTCGACTCCGGTTTCGTGACCGACGAGGCGGGCGTGCTCTCGTCCAACGAACTCGAAGCCGTGAACAGCAGACTCACCGCCCTCGCGGAAGCGAACGGCGGAGACCTCTACGTCGTGTTCGTCGATGAGTTCTCCGATCCGTCGGACAGCGTGGCGTGGACCGACCGGACCGCCGTCGACAACGGTCTGGCCGTCGACCAGTATCTGATCGCCGTCGCGGTGGATGCCGGCCAGTACGCGATCTCGGCCGATGCGAACGGTCCGCTCAGCGACGGTGAGGTCGACCGCGTCGTGCAGGCGATGGAGAACGGCTTGCGAGCCGGCGACTGGGACGGCGCCGTGATCGCCGCCGCCGATGCCTTCCCCGGGCAGGGAGCGAGTGTCGACGGAGGCGGCATCGTCTGGATCGTCGTCATCCTCGTCGCGATCGCGGCGGTGATCCTGATCATCGTGCTCGCGGTTCGCTCGCGGAACAAGAAGAAGCGGGGCGCCGTCGCGACGATCCCCGACCCCGACGACCCGTACTCTTCGGTCAACGACGAAGAGCTCGAGAAGCAGGCGGGCACCGCGCTCGTGCAGGCCGACGACGCCATCACCTCGAGCCGTCAGGAGCTCGGCTTCGCCGTGGCCCAGTACGGCGACGACTCCACCCAGGAGTTCACGCACGTCGTCGAGTCGGCTCACGCCAAGGTCGCCGAGGCCTTCTCGCTCAAGCAGAAGATCGACGACGAGGTGCCCGACACGGTGGAGCAGCGCCGCGCCTGGCACATCCAGATCATCCAGCTCTGCGATGAAGCCGACGATCTGCTGAACGAGAACATCGAGGCCTTCGAAGAGCTGCGCAAGCTCGAGGCAGAGGCACCGCAGGCGCTCGAGCGCATCAAGGCTCGACGCGCGACGGCGGAGCAGACTCTGGCCACGGTCGAACCCGCGCTCGCGGCTCTCGGGCAGACGTACGACGGCGCGGCCCTCGCGACGGTGCGCGACAACTCCTACCAGGCACAGCAGCGTCTCGCACTCGCCGATTCGGAGATCGCCGAAGCCGGAGCTGCGATCGCGGCGAACAAGAACGGCGAAGCCGCCTTCTCGATCCGCACGGCAGAGGAGGCCGTCGAGCAGTCCGAGCATCTGATCGACGCCGTGACGACCCTCGGATCGAACCTGACCGCTGTCGAGGATCAGGCACGCGCGATGATCACCGATCTCGAAGCCGACATCGCCGCGGCCGGAGCCATGCCGGATGCACAGGGCCAGCTCGCCCCGATCGTCGCTAGGACCCGCTCGAACATCGACGCGGCCCAGACCGCTCTGCAGGGAACGTCGCGCAATCCGCAACAGGTTCTGGACGCTCTGGGCGCCGTGAACACCGAGATCGACGGCGCACTCGGCCACGCACGTGAGACGAGCGAGCAGGCGCAGCGCACGGCGCGCATGCTCGAGCAGCGCCTGACCCAGGCGCAGGCGCAGATCGCCACGACGAACGACTTCATCAGCACCCGACGCGGCGCGATCGGCGCCATGGCACGCACCCGGCTGTCCGAGGCGAACTCGGCCTACGCCGAAGCCATCGCCGCGCAGGGTGCTGACCCGGTCCTCGCCCTCGACCGCGCGACGCGCGCGTACAGCCTGGCCTCGGAGGCGCTCGCGTCGGCGCGCAGTGAGGTCGACACATTCAACACCGGCGGGTGGTCCGGCGGCCTCGGGGGCGGCTACGGCGGCGGTTACAACAACCGCGGCAGCGACCTGGGCGGAGCCATCCTCGGCGGCATTCTCGGCGGCCTGTTCAGCGGCGGAGGCGGAGGCGGTGGAGGCGGTGGTTGGAGTTCCGGTGGCGGGTGGCGCTCCAGCGGCAGCAGCCGCAGCAGTCGCCCATCGAGCTTCGGCGGCGGCTCACGCAGCAGCTCCCGAAGCGGAGGCCGGTCACGAGGGGGTCGGTTCTAGCATCCGCTCCTTCTTCGCACGCTCACGAACAGCACGAACTCGAACGACCCCGTTCCAACCGAAAGGAAACACCATGGCCAAGCAGTCCATCTTCAGTCGCATCTCGACACTCATGAAGGCGAACATCAACGCCCTCATCGATCAGGCCGAAGACCCGCAGAAGATGATCGATCAGCTCGTCCGCGACTACACCAACAACGTCGCTGACGCCGAGGCCGCCATCGCCGAGACCATCGGCAACCTGCGCCTGCTCGAGCGCGACCACGAGGAAGACGTCCAGGCGGCCAAGGACTGGGGCAACAAGGCGATCGCTGCGAGCCGCAAGGCCGACGAGCTGCGCAGCTCCGGCAACACCGCCGACGCCGACAAGTTCGACAACCTCGCCAAGATCGCCCTGCAGCGCCAGATCGGCGAGGAGCGCGAAGCGAGCGCGGCCGAGCCCACCATCGCCTCGCAGACCGAAGTCGTCGACAAGCTCAAGAGCGGCCTGAACGGCATGAAGGAGAAGCTCGGCGAACTCAAGGCCAAGCGCAGCGAACTCCTGGCCCGCGCGAAGGTCGCCGAGGCGCAGACCAAGGTGCAGGACGCGGTCTCGTCGATCAACGTACTCGACCCGACCAGCGAGCTCGGACGCTTCGAGGACAAGGTCCGCCGGCAGGAGGCTCTCGCCCAGGGCAAGGTGGAGCTCGCGGCGTCCAGCCTCGACGCGCAGTTCGAGAGCCTGGATGACCTCGGCGAGCTCACCGAGGTCGAAGCCCGCCTCGCCGAGCTCAAGGCCGGCGGCTCATCGCAGTCGCGGGCGCAGCTCGAGTCCTGAGGCTCCGGATGCCCCGGGCCTCGTGCCCGGGGCATCTCCGTTAACCCCCGCATCACCGTCACATCCCAGGAGGTCCCCGTGGCCCGATTCCTCGTCGTCCCGCAATGGCAGGGGTCTCCCTCTGCCAGGGCGATGCTCCTCGTCGACGGTGCATCCGCGATCGCCGGCGACCTGCCCCGCAACGCCACGACCGTGCTCGACATCCCGCTGGAGGCCGGCGAAGCCCTGGGCACCGGCGTGCACCGATTGAGCTCGCTGCAGCGGATCCGGGCGATGATCGCCGAAGCGATGACACCCGACACCGTTCTGGTCGGCGGCGACTGCAGCGTCACCGTCGCCGCTCTCGACACGATCGATCTGGATGACGTCGCACTCGTCTGGTTCGACGCGCATCCCGACCTTCACACGGATGAGACCTCGCCGTCCGGGGCGTTCTCGGGCATGGCGCTGCGCGCGATCCTCGGCGAAGGCGAGCGGCAGCTCGCCCTGTCCCCCGGGCTCCCGGCCGAGCGCGTGATCGTCGCCGGCGCGCGCGTCCTCGACGACGCCGAAGAGGATCCGTTGTCACGCCTGACGCAGCTCTCCGTCGACGAGCTCGATGATGCGGAGGCGCTCGCCAACGCAGTCGAGCGCACCGGCGCGTCCCGCGTGTGGGTGCACATCGACGTCGACGTCCTCGATCCTGCCGAGATGGCAGGCGTCTCCACCGCCGCTCCGTTCGGCGCCACTGCAGCCGCACTGTCATCCGCCGTTCGTGCACTCCGCGAGCGTGTTCCGCTCGCCGGCGCGACGATCGCCGGCTTCGCTCCGCGCTCCCCGCTGGATGCGGTCGACGACCTCGGTGCTATCCTCCGACTCGTGGCGGCCGTGGCATGACACCGACGTCGCACACCGTGCCCGACTGGCAGCCGGCCGCTGACGCCGCGGTGGAACGGGGTCGCAGATTCGACCGCCGCATCCCGTCGTTCCTGCTCCGCTCACCGATCAGCCGGATCGGTTACGCCTGGGGAACGGCCGTCGGATGGGTATGGGGGTCCCTGTGGAGCACGGGGCCCGTCGAGCGACGAGCGGGCCTGTGGGTCTTCCGGGACATGCCGAAGTGGACCTTCAACCGCGGCGGGGTGTGCGTCGGCGGCTGCTACCTGACAGGGGACACGAACCCGACCGACGCGGTGCTGCGGCACGAGGCCGTGCACAAGGCGCAGTGGTTGACGTACGGATTCCTCATGCCCGTGCTGTATCTGTTCGCCGGGCGGAACCCGTTGCGGAACAGGTTCGAGATCGAGGCGGGTCTCGAGGACGGGAACTACGTCCGCTCTAGATAGCGGTCCCTGAGCCTGTCGAAGGCGCAGGCAGCAGACCGAAGCGTTCTGGGGCGCTGATCGTGGATGCCGGGACATCGAGCGTTCCGGTCAGGTGCTCGACGATGTCGGCCGTGCCGAGGTAACCGCCGAAGAGCGTCACATGCGTCGGGAGCTCGCTGTCGCAGAGCATCTCGTCCGCCCACGCGCAGGTGGCTCGCGCCAGGGCGGCCCCCGGTGCGCAGGAGCGACCGGTGCCAGGCGCCCCGGAGCGCGACGAGCGCGCGAGCCAGGTGACCGTCATCCGGGCCGGCGCGTCGATGACGCCGATGTCGCTCGCGTCAGGCACCTCGATGAACACGCGTCCGGAGGCGCACAGCGGGAGCGTCGCCAGGAACGTCTCGAGCTCGAGCAGCGAGTTCTCGTCGGCCGTCACCAGGTGGTGCGAGCGCAGACGAGCGGCCCGGCGCTGGGCGCGGCCGCTGCGAACGTCGATGGACATCGTCATGATTCCTTCATCATATCACCGATGAAGGGTTGCCTTACCTTGCCCGTCGGAGGTCACCGTTCGACGAGACTGTCGCGAAGCGCCGCGAGTTCGTCGTCGGCGAGACCGTGCGCGCGCAGGTAGTCGGCGGCCGAACCCCAGCGCGCGTCCACCTGGTCGAGCAGGCTGCGCATCACCTCCGCCGGCGACAGCGTGGCGAGCGCGACCGCGTTCTCGGCGTGCGGATGCTGCGCCCGCAGAAACGCCGTGATGCGGCGGTTCCTCTCCTGCGGGAGAAGCGACGCCGTCAGGGCGTAGTCGGCGACCACGGCATCCCGATCGGCCTCGACAGCCGACAGCGCGAGCGCCACGGTGACGCCTGTCCGATCCTTGCCCACTGTGCAGTGCACGAGGGTGCGATTCTCTGTGGCGATGACGCGTACGGCGTCGGCCAGCCGCTGGCCGCTCTCGTCGAGCAGATGGCGGTACATCTCGCCGAGCCCCATGTCCTCATCGAAGAACGAGGCGACGGACCCGAGGAACAGCGGCAGGTGCGTGGTGGCGATGGAGGTCACCGCCGACGGCGCCTCAGCGACCTCCTGCCCGTCGCGCAGGTCGACGATGTGTCCGACCCTGCGCTCGATCTCGGCGATGCCCGACGGCGTCGCAGCGACGAGACTCCCCGATCGCAGAAGCGCCCCCTCACGGACACGCCCCCGCGCGGTCGCCATTCCACCGACATCCCGGACGTTGAAGACGCCCTCGATATCGAGAACCGTCACGCCGTCGCCTTCTCAACCCGCGGCAGGACCGGATAGCGGCCGGCGATCACGACGCGATTGAACGCATTGATCGACACGCACGCCCAGCTCAATGCCGCGTACTCCTTCTCGGTGAACACGCTGCCCACCCGGTCGTACACGTCGTCCGAGACGCCCTCATCGTGGATGAAGGTGAAGGATTCGGCCAGTTCGAGTGCTGCACGTTCCCGGTCGGAGAACACCCCGCTCTCGCGCCAGGTGGCGATCTGGAGGAGCGTGTCCGCGTCGAGTCCGGCCTTGACCGCGCGGTCGAGGTGGATGCGCGTGCAGTACGCGCATCCGTTCAGCTGCGAGCAGTGGATCATGACGAGCTCCTTGAGACGATCGTCGATGCCGTTGTCGCGGCAGATCTGCCCCACGGTGCGGGAGAACTGGTCCAGGGCCTCGTACGCCGCCGGCTCGGTCTTCGACAGGTGCACTCGCGTCTCGCTCATGCCCTCAGCTTAGGCTCAGACCCCCTGTCTAGCGTTGGTGCAGATGGCGAACTCTCAGCGCATAGCGAGTCTCGACGGGGTCCGTGGAATGGCCTCGCTGGTGGTGGTGATCTATCACTGCAGCCTCGTGGCGATGCCGCACCTGGACGAGACGCTCTCCGCCTGGCTCACCCAGAGCCCGGTCAAGCTCGCGTTCGCCGGGACGGAAGCCGTCCTGGTGTTCTTCGTGCTCTCCGGCTTCGTGGTGACCCTGCCGGTGCTGCGCGAAGGATTCAGCTGGATTCGCTACTATCCCACCCGCGTACTGCGGCTCTATCTGCCCGTCTGGGGATCGGTCGTGCTGGCCACCGCGCTCATCGCGCTCGTGCCGCGCGACCCCGCGAGCATGCCGGATGGCTCGTGGATGCAGAACGCGCAGGCGTCGAGCGTGAGCTGGGGCTCGTTCCTCGACGAAGCGCTCCTGCTGACGAAGAGCTACGACATCAACAACGTGCTGTGGTCGCTGCGGTGGGAGCTGATCTTCTCCCTCGCACTCCCCCTGTTCGTCGTCCTTGCCGTGGTGCTGCGTCGTCACGCGATGCTGGCGGCGACCGCCGCGTGCGCACTCACTGTCGTCGGGCGGATCATCGATGTGGAAGCACTCGTGTACCTGCCCGTGTTCATGCTGGGCTCGCTGATGGCCGTACGCCTCGACGATCTGCTCGCCTGGGTGCGCAGACCCCGCCCCCGGGCGTTCTGGCCATGTGTCACCACGATCGCGCTGACGCTCCTCATCGCCAGTTGGCTGACGCGGCCGTTCGCGGAGCCGTCGAGCATCGTGGGGCGCGCGATGTGGGGGCTCGCCGGGATCGGTGCCGCCCTGGTCATCGTTGTCGCGATGGGCTGGCCGCGGCTGCGCGCGGGGCTGGAGTCTCCTGTGCCGCAGTGGCTCGGGCGCACCTCGTACAGTCTGTATCTCGTCCATGTCCCGCTGATCGGAACGCTCGCCTACCTGTGGGGAAGCGAGAACTGGGCGCTGGTCGCGGCCGTCGGCATCCCAGCAAGTCTTTTTCTCGGCGCCCTGTTCCATCGCGTCCTCGAGGCACCAGCTCACCGGTTGGCGCGAGCCGCCGGGGCGGGTGCCGCGCCGCTCGAGCGGATGCGCTCACGCGTCTGATCGCTCGTATCGGCCGCTGAGTCGGATGATCCGTCGTTTCGCGCGGCCGATGGCTCGGCGCAGACGTCGGATCGTGGATTGCGGCGAGGATGCGGCGTGCTTGCGCTCGTACGCGCGCTCCATCTCGCGC
This sequence comes from Microbacterium sp. Bi121, assembly GCF_918698005.1. Lineage (GTDB taxonomy): Bacteria > Actinomycetota > Actinomycetes > Actinomycetales > Microbacteriaceae > Microbacterium. The sequence continues at coordinate 397,179 of NZ_CAKKLJ010000002.1, read as the reverse complement.
GCCCAGGCACGAACGACTGCTCGATCGCTGAACTGCGCGGCGGTGGCCCTGGCACGCCGCCGCATCGTCTCGACGCGGTGACGCGGCATCCGCTGCAACTCGACGATGCGCTGCGCCAGGCCGTCGACGTCCCCCGGCGGCACGAGGAACCCGTTCGACCCGTGCGCGATCACGTCGGCGGGTCCGTAGGGGATGTCGTAGGCGATCGGCACGCAGCCGGCCGCCATGCCCTCGACGAGCGCGAGAGGAAGCCCCTCGGCCTTCGAGGTCAGCAGCATGAAATCCGCCGTGGCGAATGCTGATCTGGCCGCATCGTCGTGCCCGCGCAGCGACACCCGCTGCTGCATCCGCTGCGACCTGATCGTCTTCTCCAGCAGGGGGCGCCGCACCCCTTCGCCGAAGACGTCGAGTGTCACATCGGCCTCTCTGGATGCACGTGCCACCGCCTTCACTGCGTGCGAGACGCGCTTGCGAGCCGTCAAGGAAGCGAGCATGAGGCCTCGGCCGCGGCGATGCGCGGCCGGACCGCCGGACATGACGTCATTGAAACCGTTCGGGATGACGGCGACGTTCTCGTGAGGTCCGAGGTCGCTGATCAGGTCCGCCCGCTGCGCCCGAGTCAGCAGCGCGACGGAGTCGAAGTCCCCGAGGTTCTCGAGCACGCTCCGTCGGGAGGAGCTGAGACCTGAACCGTCCGCCGTGCGGTGCGACCCGTGCAGCACGTGCATCGTGACGACGTTGCGCCGACGGTAGGTGCGGGCGAACCGGGCGGCGGTCTTCGAATCGACGATGAGGAAGCTCTCGTCGTCGCCGACGAGTTCGTCCAGCCAGTGGCGATAGAGGCCCCAGGCACTCCCCCAGCTGCGCACCGGCCGGCCGCGCCGGTCGTAGAGCACCACGCTCCGCTTGCGGGTCTGCGGATCGCGGCGGTCCGTCACGAGCAGGGTGCCGTCACGACGGAACCGATCCGCAGCCAGTGCCCCGCCGTCAGCCGCGCGAACCTCTCTGAGCAGGACGACGTCGCCGTGCCGGTGTTCCACGGAGTCGGCGTCAACGGGAATCGGGTCATGGATGTGGCGAGGCGCAGTCTCCGCCCCACCGGCGTCCTCGCCGGAGTCTTCGCGGTCGCGGAGCCAGTCCCAGATGTTGATGATGCGGATGCCGTCGATCAGTTCGCCCCTGGCACGCAGGCGCTGCTCGAGCTCCGGATAGTCGACGCGGTCATCGAGAGTGAGGATGTCCACCGGGCGATCGGCCAGCAGCGCGAAGGAACGGGACCGATGCATGAGCGCTCCGGTCATGCCGCCGAACGGCTCAGGGATGCTCCACGTCAGTGCGAACTGCTTGCCAGGTCGGAAGCGGGGAGAGAGAATGGACGACCGCATACGCCACGACGCTAACAACCTCCGCTGGGAACCGGCTTCAGACACCCGGAACGCATAACGACAAGACGGACGCGTCTTTTCCTCCACTTTCGCGCACTCAATCCGCACCAAGGATTGACAGATTGCTTCAGAGTTTCACACTGGGCAGCGGTTCGGAGCAGAATATGGGCGTGACGACTGAGATCAGCGAGTTTCACTACCTCCCGCTCCAGGCGGAGGCACTCGGTGTATCTGTTCCCGCCGTCGAGCGGCTGACGCTCACGCTGCCGGACGGTCGCGAGCTGAGCGCGCTGCGCTACGGCACCGGCGCACCCGCCGTGACCCTTCTGCATGGAGCCGGTCTCAACGCACACACCTGGGACACGACCGTCCTGCTGCTCAAGGAGCCGGTTCTCGCGATCGACCTCGCAGGACACGGGGACTCGAGCTGGCGCGACGACGCCGACTACTCGGGCCGCGCACTTGCCCCCGACATCGCCTTGGCGCTGCAGGAGTGGACCACGCAGCCGCAGATCCTCGTCGGGCAGTCCCTGGGTGGGCTGACCGCGGCGGCCGTGGCATCCACGCATCCTGAACTCGTTCGCGAGCTCGTCATCGTCGACATCACGCCGGGGATCGACACCTCAGGCGGCCCCTCGGCCCTGCGTGCCTTCTACGAAGGCCCGACCGACTTCGCCACGAGGGACGAGCTCGTCGACCGCGCCATGTCACTGGGTTTCGGCAGCACCCGCCCCGAGACCGCACGCGGAGTGTTCCTGAACACACGGGTGCGCCCCGACGGGCGCATCGAGTGGAAGCACCACTTCGCCCATCTCGCCGCGAGGGCACTGGCGATGCCCTCGTCGGGCGATGCCGGCCCTGGCGCCGTTCTCGATGCCGGCGGCTGGGATGACCTCGCCGCCGCCGCGGCGCCGATCACCCTCGTCAGGGCAGCACGCGGTTTCGTCACAGAACCAGACGCAGAAGACTTCCGGCGTCGCGTGCCGGGCTCCCACATCGTCGCCATCGACGCCACCCACAACGTCCAGGAGACCGCGCCGACCGAGCTCGCCGAGCTCATCCGCGCCGCCTTCGTCTCTCCGGCCTGATCTTCATCTCCGACCAGACATCATCCGCCCGGCACACAGCACCCGCCGCCCGAGAGGACCCAGCACCCATCATGTTCCGCCGCACCAGACGCCTCGGCGTCGTCTCCGCGCTCGCCGCGACTGCCATCATCCTCACCGCGTGCGGGGGATCCTCCCCCGAGCCGACTCAGACCTCGGTCGGCGAGCCGGACCCAGCCGCCACGCTCACGGTCGGGCTGGTTCTCGAACCCACCAACCTCGACATCCGCCACACGAGCGGTGCGGCCCTCGAGCAGGTGCTCGTCGACAACATCTACGAGGGCCTCGTCACGCGCGCCCAGGACAACTCGATCGAGCCTCGTCTCGCCTCGGACTACGAGGTCTCCGGCGACGGCCTGACCTACACGTTCACCCTCAACGAGGGCGTCACGTTCCACGATGGTGCGGCTCTCACGTCCGCGGATGTCGTGGCATCCTACGACGCGGTCCGCACCGACGAGTCCTTGCAGGGGAACGCCGAGTTCGCCACGGTCGAGTCAATCACGGCTCCGGACGAGAAGACCGTCGTGATCACCCTCACCGAGCCGAACCAGAACTTCCTGTTCTCTCTCACAGGGCCCGCGGGTCTCGTCTTCAAGAACGGCGACAAGACGGATCTGCAGACCGCGGAGAACGGCACCGGTCCGTTCGTCCTGCAGAACTGGAGCCGCGGCAGCAGCATCACATTCGACCGCTACGCCGACTACTGGGGCGAGCCGGCCGGTGTCGCGGAGGTCGTCTTCGAGTACATTCCGGACTTCACCGCCGGAGTCAACGCAGCCCTCGACGGCAGCCTCGATGTGCTGACGGCCGTCGACCCGAACCTCGCGCCCGAGCTCGAGAGCTCCGGCGAGTTCACCCTGACGACCGGTCGCACCACCGACAAGGCCACGCTCGCCTTCAACAACGCCAAGGCGCCGCTCGACGACGTCCGCGTGCGCGAGGCGCTGCGCCTCGCCATCGACCACGAAGGCCTCATCGAGGCCGTCGGAGCGGGCGAACCGCTGTACGGCCCGATCCCCGAGCTCGACCCCGGCTACGAAGACCTCTCCGATGTCGCACCCTACGACCCGGAGAAGGCGAAGAAGCTGCTCGCCGAAGCCGGCCAGGAGGACCTCGAGCTCACGCTCACCATCCCGTCGTTCTACGGCACCACGGTGCCGCAGGTCCTGATCTCGGACTTCGCGAAGGTCGGCGTCACCCTCGACGTCAACCCGGTCGAGTTCCCGACGTGGCTCGAGGACGTCTACACGAACAAGGACTACGAGCTCAGCTTCGTGCTGCACGTCGAGCCGCGCGACTTCGGCAACTTCGCCAACCCGGAGTACTACTTCGGCTACGACAACCCCAAGGTGCAGGGCCTGTACACCCAGGCTCTCGCCGAGACCGACGCCGGCGCCTCCGCGAAGCTCCTCGCCGAGGCCGCCCGCCTGGTGTCGGAGGACCACGCGGCGGACTGGCTGTACAACGGCCAGACCATCACAGCTGTGCGGCCGATCGTCTCGGGCTTCCCCGAGGACTCGATCAACTCCCGCATCAACCTCGCCGGCGTCACGGTCGCCGGCGAGTGACCTGAGCCGACTGTCGCAGAGTGATCCGGTACACGCTGACACGAGGGGCCCTGCTCATCGCGGGACTCCTCGTGTCGAGCGTGCTGATCTTCCTCACGCTGCGCGTCTTCCCCGGCGATGTGGCGCAGCTCATCGCCGGAACGCAGGCACCGCAGGCAACCGTCGAGGCGCTCCGCGAATCGCTGGGTCTGAATCGCCCGCTGCCGGTGCAGTACGGCGATTGGATCGGAGGCGTGCTCACCGGTGACCTCGGCACATCGCAGCTGAGCGGCGCATCGGTCGGCGCGGAGATCGCAGAGAAGGCGCGGGTGACGGTGCCGCTCGGCATCATGGCGCTGGTGATCGCCCTGCTGATCGCCGTGCCCTTCGGCGTCCTGTCGGCCCTGCTGCGCGGACGCGCCGGCGGAACGGCGATCAGCGTCGCATCGCAGGCCCTCGCCGCCGTGCCGGTGATCTGGGCCGGCATGATGCTGATCGTCGTTTTCGCGGTGCTGCTCGGCTGGTTGCCCGCTCAGGGTTTCCCCCGAGGGGGCTGGGACGAGCCATGGCAGGCCTTCCGCTCTCTTCTGCTGCCCGCCCTGACGATCGGCATCGTCGAGGGCGCCATGCTATTGCGGTTCGTGCGCAGCGCCACTCTGCAGGCCCGCGGTCAGGACTTCGTCCGCACGGCCGCTGCCAAGGGGCTCACCCGCAACCGCGCACTGATCCAGCACGGCATCCCGGCCGTCGGACTGTCGATCGTCACGGTGCTGGGACTGCAGGTCGCCGGCATCGTCGTCGGCTCGGTGATCATCGAGCAGCTGTTCACCCTTCCAGGCATCGGCCGGATGCTCGTCGCCGACGTCGGCACCCGCGATCTGGTGAAGGTGCAGAGCGAGCTGCTGGTCCTCACCGGTCTCGTGCTCGTGATCGGCTTCATCGTCGACCTCATCCACCACGTCGTCGACCCACGGCAGAGGGAGGCATGATGCCGAGCTGGTTGCGCAGACTGTGGTCCGGTGCCACGGGACGTTTCAGTCTGATCGCCGTCGCGGCGATCGCCCTCATCGCGTTGGTGGCACTGTTCTGGACGCCGTTCAACCCTCTCGACGCGGACGTCCGCAACCGCTGGGCCGCACCCAGCTGGCCGCATCTGCTGGGCACCGACGGCACAGGTCGCGACATCCTGAGCCTCATCATGGCCGGAGCGCGCACCACCGTCTTCGTCAGCATCGGCGCCGGGATCGTCGCGACGCTCGTCGGCATCGCGCTGGCGGCCCTCGGGGCGCTGACGTTCCGCTGGATGCGCGAGGCCGTCGCTGTTCTCGTCGACATCCTCATCGCGTTCCCGGTGCTCATCATCGCGATGATGATCTCCTCGGTGTGGGGAGGGTCGCTGTGGGTCGTGGTCTGGGCGGTCGGAATCGGCTTCGGCGTCAACATCGCCCGCGTCACCCGGCCAGAGCTGCGTCGCGTGCAGCAGAGCGATTTCGTGCTCGCCGGCCGTGCATCCGGCCTTACCCCGGCGCAGAACCTCGTCCGGCATCTGCTGCCGAACGTCGCGCCTGTCTTCATCGTGCAGTTGTCGTGGTCGATGGCCGTCGCCGTGCTCGCCGAGGCGGGGCTCTCCTATCTCGGCTTCGGCGCCTCGGTGACCGAGCCCTCCTGGGGCATCCTGCTCTCCGACCTTCAGCGATACATCAGCATCCATCCGCTGTCGGTGGTCTGGCCGGGCCTGGCCATCACCATCACGGTCCTCGCGCTCAACCTGCTCGGCGACGCATTGCGTGAGGCCACGGACCCGACGCTGCAGCACAGGTCAGCGCGGCGTCGAGAAGCCGAGTCCCACACCCCGGCGGTGGTCGCGTGAGCCTCGTCGTGCAGAATCTGATCGTCGAGATCGACGGCGACCGCGTCGTCGACGGCATCTCGTTCGAGGTTCCGGACGGTGCTCGACTGGGCCTCATCGGCGAATCCGGCTCGGGCAAGTCGATCACCGCGCTCGCCGTGCTCGGGCTCCTCCCCGACGGAGCGACGGCTCGGGGCAGCATCCGCTGGGATGGCACGGAGCTGCTCGGGATGCCGGAGCGGGAACTGGCGCGATTCCGCGGCGACGACATCGGCATCGTCTTCCAGGAGCCGCGCACTGCCCTCAACCCCATCCGCACCGTCGGCCGGCAGATCGCGGAATCGGTGCGCATCCACACCGGCGTCAGCAAGCGCGAAGCGCGTCAGCGCGCGATCGAAGAGGCAGCCCGCGTGCGCCTGCCAGACCCCGAGACGATCGTCGACAAGTATCCGCACCAGCTCTCCGGGGGCCAGCGTCAGCGCGTCGCGATCGCCATGGCCCTCGCCTGCCGCCCTCGGCTTCTCATCGCCGACGAACCCACCACCGCTCTCGACGTGACGATCCAGGCCGAGATCCTGAAGCTGCTGCTCTCGCTCACTTCCGAGCACGGCATGTCGCTGATGTTCATCACCCACGACCTCGCCGTTCTCGCTCAGGTCGCGACCGATGGCGTCGTGCTGGAGGACGGCCGCGTAATCGAGGCAGCACCCGTGTCGACACTGCTCAGCGCCCCGGCGTCGCCGATCACCCAGGGGCTGCTCCGCGACGCCACAGCGACGCTGTGGCGACCGGACGGAGACGACTCATGAGCCTCATCGAGGCCCGCGGGCTCAGCCGCGACTTCGCCGTGCCGACCCGGTCGGTGTTCGAGCGAGCCGGCCGTCAGACGGCTCTGCAGCCCACCGACCTCGACATCGAATCCGGCGAGTCGATCGGCATCATCGGCGAATCAGGGTCGGGCAAGTCGACACTGATTCGCCTGTTGCTGGGCCTGGATCGCCCGACGACGGGCAGCGTGCGCGTCGACGGACGCGAGGTGGATGCCGCGGCATCCGCTCGTTCGCTGCACTGGCTGCGACGGGCGACGGGGCTGGTGTTCCAGGACCCCTACGCGTCGCTGGACCCGCGCATGAACGCCGGCCAGATCATCGCCGAACCGCTGTGGGCGCTCGGCATCGACGACGACCGGCGGGCACGGGTGCGCGAGGTGCTCGCCCAGGTCGGACTCGAGCCCTCGATGGCCGATCGCTACCCGCACGAGTTCTCCGGCGGTCAACGCCAACGCGTGGCGATCGCGCGCGCGATCGTGCACCGCCCGCGCATCCTCGTCGGCGATGAGCCGCTGTCTGCCCTCGACGTCACCGTCCGCGCGCAGATCCTCGAGGTGCTCGAGCATCTGCTCGAGACCGAGGACCTCACCCTGATCCTCGTCTCGCACGACATCGGCGTCGTGCAGAACCTGTGCGACACCGTCGCCGTCATGAACGACGGAGCGATCGTCGAGCGAGGAACGACCCGCGACGTGCTGCTGCATCCGCAACAGGAATACACGAAGAAGTTGCTCTCAGCCATTCCGGTGATCCCCGGCCGAGGCCAGGTCAGCTCCGGCGACGACGCCCCTTCGGTTTGAGCGATCGCTGCAGGTAGACAATTCCCAGCGACCGACCGAACTTGAATCCGACCCGGCCCATCCTGCCGACTTCGGTGAAACCGTGCTTCTCGTGCAGCCGGATGGATGCCTCGGCGCCGCTGTCGCTGATCACCGCGACGACCTCGCGCAGACCGATCTGCTCGCATGCCTCGATCAGGGCCTCGAGCAGCGCTGTGCCCAGCCCCTTGCCTCCGGCGCCCGGACCGAGGTAGATCGAGTCCTCGACGGTGTACCGGTAGGCGGACTTGCTCGCCCACGGCTGCACGAGCGCATAGCCGATCACCTCGTTCGACGGCGTGACGGCTACGAGGAACGGCAGCTTGAGCTTGGCCAGGAATGCGAACTTCTCGCGCCAATAGCGATGCGTCGAGGCCTTCTCGTCGAAGGTGACGACGGAGTTGGCGACGTAGTGGTTGTAGATGCCGCGGACGTCGGGCAGATCCCCCACCCGAGCGGGGCGGATCGTGTACGAGAAGGTGTCCGGCTCGGGTGCCGGCGCCTGCAGGTGGCGCGGCAACCGGCGACGCTGGTCGCCTGGTTCGAACTGCACTCGCTCAGCCTAACCGCAGCGAGTGAGCTCATGCTTCGCCGGCCACACGCCAGTTCACCGGCGACGCACCCTGCTCCTCGAGCAGAGCGTTCGCGCGTGAGAACGGCCTCGACCCGAAGAACCCGCGTCGGGCCGACAGCGGCGAAGGGTGGGCCGAGGCGATGACAGGTGTCTCTCCGAGCAGAGGCTGGAGATTAGCGGCATCCCGGCCCCAGAGGATCGCGACGAGCGGCTGGTCGCGGGCGACGAGGGTGCGGATCGCGAGCTCGGTGACCTGTTCCCAGCCCCAGCCGCGATGGGACGCCGGGGCACCGGGCCGCACGGTCAGCACTCTGTTCAGCAGCAGCACGCCCTGATCGCTCCACGCCGTCAGGTCGCCGTGCGGCGCAGGAGGGATGCCGAGATCGCTCTGACGCTCGGCGTAGATGTTCGACAGACTCCGCGGCAGCGGGCGCACATCCTTGTCGACGGCGAACGACAGTCCGATCGCGTGACCTGGGGTCGGGTACGGGTCCTGCCCCGTGATGAGCACCCGGACGTCCGCGAGCGGACGCTGGAAGGCCCGCAGCACGTGCGCGCCGTCGGGAAGGTATCCGGCACCGCCGGCCTGTTCGGCGCGCAGCCGCTCACCCAAAGCACGGATGTCTTCGGCCACGGGGGCCAGAGCAGCCGCCCAGCCCCGATCGATCAGGCCCTCGTCGGCGAGCTGCTCCAGCGATCTGCCCGGCACTGACCTCAGTCCTCGGCCTCGGGGCGCACGCGCAGCGGGCCGCGGGCGAGGATGTGCTGCGCCGACTGCGCGACAGGGCGCATCGTGATGAGGTCGAGATTCACATGACCAGGAGCATCCAGGGCGTACCCGATGACGTCGGCGACGTCGTGCGCCGTGAGCGGCGCCTCGACCCCGGCATAGACGGATTCGGCCGCCACCTGATCTCCGCCGAGCCTGTTCAACGTGAACTCCTCGGTGTGCACCATGCCCGGCGCGACCTCGACGACGCGGATCGGCTCGCCGTTCAGTTCTTGACGCAAGGCCTTCACGAGCATGGATTCTGCGGCCTTGGCAGCGTTGTATCCGCCGCCGCCCTGATACGCCGTCTGGGCAGCGGTCGACGTCACGAACACCGCATCGGCATGCCCGTCGGATGCCGCAGCTCGGCGCAGCAGCGGAAGGATGCGGGCGACGAGACGTTGGGTGGCGAGGACGTTCACCTCGTACATCCACTGCCAGTCCTCCGTGCTGCCGTCCTCGACGCGGTCGGTGCCGCGGGCGCCTCCGGCCACCTGGACCAGCGCGTGCACCGGTCCAGAGGCTTCGAGCTCGCCGATGAGGGCGGCCACGGCATCCTCACTCGTGAGATCGCATGCCACCGCCGATGCGCCGGTCTCGTCGGCCAGCGCCTGCAGGCGGTCCGCTCGGCGGGCCACGCCCACGACCTCCCACCCGCGCGAGCGCAGATCGCGCACCGTCGCCTCGCCGATCCCGGAGCTCGCACCCGTCACCACTGCGCGCCTCGCCGCACCTGCCTGTGTAACCATGCCTCCACCGTACGGCTTTTCCGCACGATCACGCGGATCCGGGATGTTACGTAACATTTCCCGCGCGTTGTCGGGCGAGGGCTCGTTCCGTAATCTCACATCAACGGCATCCGCCGCATCGATTTCGAATCCAGCCGAGGAGGCACACAATGTCCGCACCCGAGACCTGGCGTTTCGAGACCAAGCAGATCCACTCCGGCGCAGCGCCCGACCCCGTGACGAAGGCTCGAGCCACGCCGATCTACCAGACCACGTCGTACGTGTTCGACAACGCCGACCATGCAGCGAACCTGTTCGCCCTCGCCGAGTTCGGCAACATCTACACCCGCATCCAGAACCCGACGCAGGACGTTCTCGAGCAGCGCCTCGCGGCCCTCGAGGGCGGTACGGGCGCGCTCGTCCTCTCCAGCGGTCAGGCCGCATCGACGTTCGCCGTGCTGAACATCGCACAGGCCGGCGACCACTTCGTCTCGTCGAGCTCGATCTACGGCGGCACCTACAACCTCTTCAAGTACACGCTCGCCAAGCTCGGCGTCGAGGTCACGTTCGTCGAGAACCAGGACGACATCGAGGAGTGGCGCGCCGCGGTCCGCCCGAACACCAAGCTGTTCTTCGCCGAGACCATCGGCAACCCGAAGATCAACGTGCTCGACATCCGAGGCATCGCCGACGTCGCCCACGAGAGCGGCATCCCGCTGATCGTCGACAACACGATCGCGACGCCGTACCTGATCCGCCCGTTCGAGCACGGCGCCGACATCGTCGTGCACTCGGTCACCAAGTTCCTCGGTGGCCACGGCACCACCATCGGTGGCGCGATCATCGACGGCGGCACGTTCGCCTGGACCGAGCACGCCGAGAAGTTCCCCGAGCTCACCCAGCCCGACCCGTCGTACCACGGCGCGGTCTACACCGCCGCTGTCGGCGACGCCCTCGCCTACATCATCAAGGCCCGAGTGCAGCTGCTGCGCGACCTCGGATCGGCCATCGCGCCGCAGAGCGCCTGGAACCTGATCCAGGGCATCGAGACGCTGTCGCTGCGCATCGAGCGCCACGTGCAGAACGCGCAGGAGATCGCGGAGTGGCTCGAGAACCACCCCGATGTCGCCTCGGTGAACTACTCCGGGCTGCCCTCATCGCCGTGGTACGCCAAGGCCAACGAGTACGCGCCGAAGGGCGTCGGCGCCGTGCTGTCGTTCGAGCTGAAGGGCGGCGTGGAGGCCGGCCGTGAGTTCGTGAACTCGCTGTCGCTGTTCAGCCACCTGGCGAACATCGGCGACGTGCGCTCGCTCGTCATCCACCCTGCATCCACCACGCACTCGCAGCTCACGCCGGAGCAGCAGCTGACCTCAGGCGTCACGCCCGGGCTGGTGCGTCTGTCGGTGGGGCTGGAGAACATCGACGACCTCAAGGCCGACCTCGACGAGGCCCTCGCCGCAGCTCGCCGTGTCTCGGAGGCCGCTCGCGCCTGAGCATCCTTTCGCAGTAGCGCACGAATCTCGCAGACTCTCTCCGGAACTCTGCGAGATTCGTGCGTTTCTGCGATGTTTCCGCCCGCACGGCGAGCGCGACGTAACGTTCGCCCGCGAGCGGACAGGAGCCGCGACAATGGAGACATGGACTGGCAGAGCACCTCCGAGGACACCGTGCCATCGGCGCGCGTGACCGAAGACGACGCCCGCCTCCTGCGTGCTCGTCCGCCCGTGACGGGAGCATGGCGCGACGGCGACCCCGCGGGCAACCGCAAGTTCGCCGCCTTCGGCGCCTTCCGCACCGAGATCGGACAGGAGCTGCCGGGCATCCGCGTCGCATACGAGTCGTGGGGCACGCTCAACGCCGCACGCGACAACGCGATCCTCGTGCTGCACGCCCTGACCGGCGACAGTCATCTGCGCGGCGATGCCGGCCCTGGGCATCCCACCGACGGCTGGTGGCATGATGTCGTCGGACCAGGAGCGGCACTCGACACCGACCGCTGGTTCGTCATCGCTCCGAACATGCTCGGCGGATGCCAGGGCTCCACGGGCCCCGCCAGCATCGCCCCCGACGGTTACGAGTGGGCGTCGCGCTTCCCGTACCTGACGATCCGGGATCAGGTAGCGGGGCAGGTCCGCCTCGCCGACGCCCTGGGCATCGACCGTTGGGCCGCCGTCGTCGGCGGATCCATGGGCGGGATGCACGCGCTGGAGTGGGGAATCTCCCACCCGGAGCGCGTCGAGCGCCTCGCCGTGCTGTCCACTCCCCCGGTGAACACCGCCGACCAGATCGCCCTGAACTCCGTGCAGCTCGAGGCGATCCGCATCGACCCGCGGTTCCAGGCCGGCGAGTACTACGACCAGAGCGTCGGCGAAGGCCCCCACCGCGGGCTGGCTCTCGCCCGCCGCATGGCGCTTCTGAACTACCGCAGTCCGATCGAGCTGAACCAGCGTTTCCAGCGGTCGTGGCAGTCCGAGGTCTCCCCCCTCGGTCGCGGCGGACGCTTCGCCGTCGAGTCGTACCTCGACTTCCACGGCAACAAGTTCACGCGCCGGTTCGACGCCAACAGCTACCTGACTCTCGTCGAGGCGATGAACTCGCACGACGTCGGCCGCGGACGCGGCGGCGTAGAGAGCGCACTGCAGTCGGTCACGGCGACGACGCTCGTGCTCGGCATCGACACCGACCGCCTGTTCCCCGTCGACGGGCAGCACCGCATCGCGCGCAGCATCCCGAACACCCTCGACGGCAACGAGGCGGTCGTGCTGAACAGCGACTTCGGCCACGACGGCTTCCTCATCGAGACGGATGCTGTCAGCCACCACCTGCGGCGACTCCTCGCAGCCTGAACGGTCAGTCGCGCACGTACTCCCAGGGCAGCGCGGCTGTTCCGAGCCGGTGCCGCCCCGAACCGCCATCCGGATGCTCGGCATCGCCCGCCCAGAGGAACACGCCGTCGCCCAGAAGGTGCGTGGAGTACAGCTCCGGAACAGATGCCGCGGCGACAGCGGCCGCGATGGACGAGTGCGCCGCCAGTCCCTGAAGAGTGACCCACGTCGGCGGGAAGAGCACGATCTCCCCGTCCGCGTGCCGTCGTAGAGCTTCCGCCGGCGACAGCCACTGCACGTCGATCACCTCGTCGGGCGCAGCCCGCACCTCGCCGTCCGGGGCCTCAGCCAGGAAGAACCAGGTGCGGACGCGCTTGGGCGCCTCGATCGGCGGCACCCAGCACGAGAGGGTCGTGAGCGCCGTCGGACGCAGTCCGACCTCTTCCTCACATTCGCGGGCGGCTGCCCGAGCAGCCGTGGCGTGCTCGGTGTCGCCCGTCATGATATCGACGTCCTCGACGACGCCGCCGGGAAAGACCCAGGCGCTGGCGAACGAGCCGCGGTCAGGACGACGGATCAGAAGCGTCTCGATCCCCGGATGCGCGGCACGCAGCAGAACGGCGGTCCCGCCGACGAGCATGGTCTGATCCATGCCCTCACCCTATGCGGTCGCCGTCACCCGCTCCGAGCGGTACGCCACCATCGTGATTCCCAGCCCGATGACGGCGAGCACGGCTCCTGTCCATGCCGGCGCGGTGAACCCCCAGCCGACGGCGATCACGGCACCGCCGAGGAAGGCACCCAGGCTGTTGCCGATGTTGAGCGCCGAGTGGTTCATCGCCGCTGCGATCGACTGGTTGTCGCCCGCGACATCCATGAGCCGGGTCTGGATCGCCGGACTCAGCACCGACGAGACCAGTCCGACGGCGAACGCGAAGACCGCGAGAAGGATGATCTGGAACGACAGCAGTGCCAGCATCGCGAGAACGAGCGCCATCCCTCCCATGCCGATCAGCAGCGTGCGGCGCAGGTCGCGGTCGGCCATGAATCCGCCGAGCAGGTTGCCCACCGTCATCCCGAGCCCGACGATGACGAGCACGATCGGCACGGCCCACTCCGGAGAGCCGGCGACGTCCGTGACCAGCGGCGCGACATAGCTGTAGACCGCGAAGAAACCGCCGAACCCGATCGCGCCGATGCCGAGCGTGAGCCAGACCTGACCGACGCGGAACACGCCGAGCTCCGAACGCAGTGTTCTGCCCGGTTCGCCGGGATGCTTCGGCACGAACAGAGCGATCGACGCGGTGGCGAGCGCGAACACGAGCGTCACGACGAGGAACGCCGTGCGCCAACCCCACTGCTGCCCGAGGAATGTCCCCAGCGGCACGCCGACGACGTTCGCGATCGTGAGCCCTGTGAGGATGAACGCCACGCCCTGCGCGCGCTTGCCGGGTCCGAGTACGTCAGCGGCGACCAGTGCGCCGATGCCGAAGTACGCACCGTGCGGGAGTCCGGCGAGCAGTCGGGAGGCTCCGACGAGTTCGAAGGTGGGCATGACGACCGTCAGCGCGTTGAACACCGTGAGCGCGATCGCGAGACCGATCATCACCCGGTGACGCGGGAAGCGCGCCACGAGCCCGGCGATCGTCGGCGCGCCGATCACGACGCCGAGCGCGTAGAGCGAGATGAGGATGCCGGTCTGACCGATCGCCTCTTCAGGAGACGCGGCCCACTGCGTGGGCAGCAGATCCTGTGCGACGTTCGGGAGCAGGCCCATCACGACGAACTCCGTCATGCCTATGCCGAAGGAGCCGATGGCGAGGGAGAGGAGCGCCATCATCGCCGCACCCCTCGAAAATGTCGAGGAGTGAGTCACCAGACAATGCTACTGGGCGTCGGAGTCCTCGATGGCCGCCTCGAGTCGCTCGACCTTGGCGTCGAGCTCCCCGGAGAACCCGGGCCGGATGTCGGCTTTGAGGACGAGTGAAACCCGAGAGCCGAAGGGCATCACGGCCTCGGTGGCGCGCTTGACGACGTCCATGACCGTGTCCCAGTCCGGGCCCTCGACCTCGGTGAACATGCTGGTCGTGCGATGCGCGAGCCCGGACTCGCGAACGACCTTGACCGCTGCCGCGACGGCGTCGTGCACGGATCCGTCGGCGTTGCCGGTGCCGCCGGGGGCGACGGAGAAGGCGATGAGCATGATCGGTACCTCAGTTTCTCTGGTGGGTTCGGGGAACAGGAACGCGCACGAGCGCCCGTGCGGCCATGATCAGCAGCACGGTCACCAGCACGTTGCGCACGGTCAGCAGCAGCACCGGCAGCGGCTCGGCGCGGAGCAGTCCGTCGTAGGTGAGCGGGTAGACGAGACAGGTCAGCGCACTGAGCGCGAGGACGAGCGCGACGGGGAGCCCGGAACGGGTCCTGTCGAACACGATCCAGAGGATGACGGGCGCGATCAGCCAGGTCTGGAACTGCGGCGAGCCGACCTTGTTCGTCACGATCAGCACGGCGACGAGCGTGAGGGCGAGCGGAGGGAACAGTCGCGGAAAGGATGCTCCGCGTGCCGCCTTGAACGCGCCGTAGACAAGAGCGCCGACCGCGGCGAGCGCCATGAGCGGAGTGAGCAGCGCCGAGACCGCGTCGACCCCCGGCGCGCCTATCTGGAAGGTGAGGATCTCGTAGCTGTAGTCGATGGATGCCGCCCCCGCCGCCGCCATCCACATGAAGGGCGTCGCGGCGACGGATTCGATCTGCAGCCCGCGCCCGGTCTGCTCGAACACGAACCCGAGCAGGTGCCGGTCGGCGCCGAGGAGGAACAGCAGCACGACGATCCCCGCAGTCGCCGCGAGGAAGACCAGCAGCATCCGCATGCGCGTCCGCGCCGCCGCCACCGCAGCGACGAACAGTGCACCCGGCCAGATCTTGATCCACGCGGCGAGGGCGAGCATGGCAGCGGCCAGCGCCGGGCGCTTCACGAGCCAGCAGCCGCCGATCACCGCCAACGGCACCGTGATCGCGTCGATGCGGTACATCGCGATGGGACCGAGCAGCAGGAGCGCAGCCGTCCAGAACCAGCCGGCCGACCGCCGAGCGGCCGCGCCGTCGCGCCCGACGAGCACGCCGAAGCCGACGGCATCCAGAGCCGTCACGAGCACAGCCCAGCCGATCAGATACGCGCCGGTCGTGCCGGCGAGGCCGTTCAGGGGCCACGCCAGCAGCTGGGTGAGCAGCATCGGCAGCAGCGCCGGCTGCGGGTAGACCCACGACTCGGTGATCCCGACGATCGCGCCGCCGCTGAGCGCCGAGGCGGACCACGGCTGATACACGAGCACGACATCGCCCATGGGCTGGGTCGGGTACACCCAGCCCAGCCAGGCGACGATCACGTGCGCGGCGAGGAAGGCGGCCCACAGGGCCGTCACGCGCATCTTCACGAGAGCAGGTCTTCGATGGCAGCGGGGATCGCCTCGGCGACGTCGAGCGCGACGATCGGGTGCCCCGGTCCGTCGGCGGCACCGGATGCCAGCGCCGCCGCGTACCCGTGCAGCCACGTCGCGGCGGCCGCGACCTCATCGAGTGGAGCATCCGCGTTCGTGGCGATCAGCGCGCCGAGCATCCCGGCCAGTACGTCGCCGGCACCCGCGGTGGCGAGCCATCCCGGCGCTCCCGTGACATTCGTGACGCTGCCGTCGGGAGCGGCTATCAGCGTCGTCGCACCCTTGAGAAGGACAGTCGCGGACAGCAGCGCCGCCACCTCGGCAGCGTCAGCCGCACGATCGCCTGAGCTGCCCGCGTTCAGGCCGAGCCGCGCGCGCAGCCGAGCGAACTCGCCCGCGTGCGGGGTGACGACCAGCGGTGCGACGGCGTTCGGCGCGAGATCGAGGGCGCCCGCGTCGACGGCGACCGGCGCCGTGCCGGCGAGGATGTCGTGGAGCGCGCGATCCTCGTCCCAGCTGCGGTGCGCCGCACTCGTGCCGGAGCCGATCACCCAGGCGTCGACGCGCGTACTGCCGATGTCTGCCGCGGCGACGGTCTCGGGGCGCCGGGTGATCACGGCATCCGCCGCCCTCCCCTCCCCGACGAAGCGGACGAACCCTGCACCGGTGCGCCACGCCGCCTCGACGCCGAGCACGGCGGCGCCCGGGTACGCGTTCGAACCGGTGCGCACGGCGACGACGCCGCGAGAGTACTTGTCATCGTCCGCGGTCGGCACGCGCAGAAACGGCACTGTGTCCGCACGGGACCATTCGCGGACATCGACCATGTCTTCCACGCTAGCGCGCCGACCCCCTCCACGCCGGTACTACGTTCGAAGCGTGAGTCTTCTCTTCTCCCCGCTCCGCATCCGTTCCGTCACATTCCCGAACCGGCTCTGGGTATCACCGATGTGCATGTACAGCGCCGTGGACGGCGTCGCACAGGAATGGCATCACGCGCACCTCACCCAGTTCGCGTCCGGAGGTGCCGGGCTGATCGTCGCCGAAGCCACCAGCGTCGTCCCCGAGGGGCGCATCTCCCCGCGGGACACCGGCATCTGGAACGACGAGCAGCGCGACGCCTGGGCGCCGGTCGTCGAGGCCATCCATCACCGCGGCGGAATCGCGGGCATCCAGCTCGCCCATGCCGGACGCAAAGCCTCGACGTGGTGGCCGTGGGCGGATGATCGCGGCTCCGTGCCGGAGGCGGACGGCGGGTGGGCGACGGTCGCTCCCTCCGCCGTGGCCTTCGAGGGGTTCGCCGAGCCGGTCGCCCTGGACGCTGACGGCATCGAGCGCATCGTCATCGGATTCCGGGACGCGGCCCGAAGAGCGCTGGATGCCGGATTCGACGTGCTCGAGGTGCACAGCGCGCACGGCTACCTGCTGCACCAGTTCCTCTCCCCCCTGTCCAACCGACGTTCCGATGCGTACGGCGGGTCGCTGGAGCACCGCGCACGGCTGCTGCTGAGGGTGGTCGATGCCGTGCGCGAGGTCGCAGGCAGCGGCGTGCCGATACTCGTGCGCATCTCTGCCACCGATCACGCCGAGGGCGGGTTCACCCCTGACGAGGCCGCGACGGTGGCCGAGTGGGCGATCGCTCGCGGTGCCGACCTCATCGATGTCTCCAGCGGAGGCCTGGTCGCACACCAGCGAATCGACGTCCACCCGGGGTATCAGGTACCGCTGGCCGCCACGGTGCGTCAGGAGGGCGGGATCCCCGTATCGGCGGTCGGCCTCATCACCGATGCGGCGCAGGCCGAGCAGATCCTCGCCGACGGCTCGGCCGACGCCGTCTTCGCGGGTCGCGAATGGCTGCGAGATCCGCACTTCGGACTGCGCGCGGCCCACGAGCTCGGTGCAGAGGTCGTCTGGCCGCCGCAGTACCTGCGCGCACGCTGGCGTTGATCCTGCGGCGGCCGTCGACTATCGGCCGTGCACCCTCCTGGTCGCGTCCTGGACCTCGCCGACGAGCTCCTCGAGGATGTCCTCGAGGAACAGCACCGCCGTGGTCTCGCCTCGGGCGTCGCGCACCCTGGCGAGGTGGCGGCCGGCGCGACGCATGATCGCCAGTGCATCCTCGAGGTCGGTGTCCTCCTGCACCGGCACCATGTGGTGGATGCGCTTGGAGGGGATCGGCACCAGCGTCTTCGCAGCCGCGTCGTCGCCCTCCGACGCACGGAGGATGTCCTTCAGGTGCACGTACCCGAGCGGCATGCTCTCGTCGTCGACGATCACATAGCGCGAGAAACCGTACCGGGCCACGGCCCGCTCGATGTCATCCGGCGTGGTCGTCTGCGGCAGCGTCACCAGATCGCTCAGGGCGACGGCGACGTCACGCGCCTTCTTGTCGGTGAACTCGACGGCCTTCGCGACCGCACCTGAGGCGTCGCTCAGAACGCCCTCGCGTCTCGACTGGTTGACGATGGTCGCGACCTCGTCGATCGTGAAGGTCGACGCCGCCTCGTTCTTCGGCTCGACGCGGAACAGCCTCAGCACACCGTTCGCTGCTGCATTGAGCACCCAGATCACGGGGTGGAAGACCTTCGAGACCCAGACCAACGGCGGTGCGAGCATCAGCACCGCCCGATCCGGCACTGAGAACGCGAGGTTCTTCGGCACCATCTCGCCGAACACGACGTGCAGGTAGGACACCAGCACCAGGGCGATGACGAATCCGACGATGTCGACGACGGGCTCGGCCCATCCGAGGGCGTGCATCGGCACGCCGAGCAGGTGGTGGATCGCCGGTTCTGAGACGTTCAGGATCAGCAGCGAGCAGATCGTGATGCCGAGTTGCGATGTCGCGAGCATGAGCGTCGCGTGCTCCATCGCGTACAGGGCGGTCTTCGCAGCACGCGATCCCTGCTCTGCACGCGGCTCGATCTGCGAACGGCGCGCGGAGATCACGGCGAACTCGGCGCCGACGAAGAAGGCGTTCGCGATCAGCAGGATCACGAGCCAGAGGATTCCCATCCAGTCGCTCATCGGGTCACCTCCTCGGTTGTGGCATCGACCGGCACCGGGGTGTACCGGATGCGGTCGACACGGCGGCCGTCCATGCGGACGACCTGCAGCACACCGGAGTCGAGGGTGACCTCGTCACCGGTGGCCGGAACGCGCTCGAGAACGCTCATGATGTAGCCGCCGACGGTGTCGTAGACATCACCTTCCGGCACGCGCACACCCGTGCGGTTCCGCAGCTCGTCCGGGCGCAGCTCGCCGGGGAACGTGATCGAGTCACGCCCCTGCACGACGCCGGCGCGGCTTCGGTCGTGCTCATCAGAGACCTCGCCGACGATCTCCTCGACCAGGTCCTCGAGGGTCACGATTCCGGCGGTCCCGCCGTACTCGTCGACGACGATCGCGAGCTGGTAGCCCTTGGCGCGCAGCTCGGAGATCAGCACGTCGAGGTGCAGGGTCTCGGGGACGCGCAGCGGTTCTGTCGCGAGCGCGCCGACCGGCACCTCGTTGCGACGCTCACGCGGCACCGAGACGGCGGCTTTCAAGTGGACGACGCCTGTGATGTCGTCCAAGTCGTCGTCGTAGACGGGGAAGCGGCTGTGGCCGGTGCGGCGCGCGAGCTGGATGACATCCTCGGCGGAGTCGCTCGCGGCGATCGCGTGCATACTCGGCCGCGGCGTCATGACGTCGTCGGCGGACAGTCGGGCGAACGTGAGGCTGCGATCGAGCAGGGTCGCCGTATCGGCCTCGAGGACGCCGGCGCTGGCGGAGCGGCGGACGAGCGAGGAGAGCTCCTCGGCGGTGCGTGCTCCGGAGAGCTCTTCCTTGGGTTCGATGCCCATCGAACGAAGGATGCCGTTGGCGCTGTTGTTGAGAAGCAGGATCGCCGGCTTGAACACGGTCGTGAACGCCACTTGGAACGGGACGACGAGCTTCGCCGTGGCCCGCGGGAGAGCGAGCGCGAAGTTCTTCGGGACGAGTTCGCCGAGGATCATCGACAGCACGGTCGCGATGAACATCGCCACGATCGTCGAGATCGGGCTCACCGATGCTTCTGACAAGCCCCACCCGAGGAGGACGGGACTCAGCAGGTTCGAGAGAGCCGGTTCCATCGTGTAACCGGTCAGCAGCGTGGTCAGCGTGATGCCGAGCTGAGCGGACGACAGATGGGTGGAGGTGTGCTTGAGGGCGCTGATCGTCAGCGACAGCCGCGATTCACCGCGCGCCTGACGTGCTTCGAGTTCAGCGCGGTCGAGGTTGACGAGCGCGAACTCGCTGGCGACGAACAGGCCCGTCCCCACCGTGAGCAGGAGCCCCACGCCCAACATGACGTAATCCATCAGACGCTCCCCTCCTCGGAGTGGCAGCGCGGGCAATGGGGCGATGTACTACAACTGGGAGGGTCGTCCATGGTGCATCGATTCTACCGAATCGCCCGGACGCTCTCTGTTGTTTTCGCTGTGAGTTCCTGCGAGCGCGGCCGGCTACCAGCTGACCGGCAGCGCCTTGCCCTCTTCGTACCCCGCCGCGGACTGACGTCCCACCAGCGCACGGTCATGGAACTCGGGCACGGAGGCGGCACCGGCGTAGGTGAACGACGAGCGCACGCCGGACGTGATCATGTCGAGCAGATCTTCGACGCCCGGCCGCAGCGGGTCGAGGTAGATCCTCGACGAGGAGATGCCCTCTGCGAAGAGCTCCTTGCGAGCCCGTTCGTACGCGTCGAGACGTCCGAAGCGCGCCTGCACCGCCTTGGTCGAGGCCATGCCCCAGGACTCCTTGTACAGGCGCCCGTCGCCGTCCGCCTGCAGTCGGCCCGGCGCCTCGATGGTTCCGGCGAACCACGAGCCGATCATGACGGATGCCGCACCGGCGGCGAGAGCGAGGGCGACGTCTCGCGGGTACCGCACTCCCCCGTCCGCCCATACGTGCGCCCCGGCGGAGTGCGCGGCCTCTGCGGTCTCGAGCACGGCGGAGAACTGCGGACGCCCGACAGCGGTCATCATGCGGGTCGTGCACATGGCGCCGGGGCCGACGCCGACTTTGAGGATGGATGCTCCGGCGTCGACGAGGTCGTTCACGCCGTCGGCGGTGACGATGTTGCCCGCCACCAGCGGGATGCCGAGATCGAGAGCGGACACGGTGGTGAGAGCCCGGAGCATGCCCTCCTGATGCCCGTGCGCCGTGTCGAGGACGAGGACGTCCACGCCCGCTGCAGCCAGGGCGCGCGCCTTCGCGGCGACGTCGCCGTTGATGCCGATGGCCGCTCCGACCGCGAGCCGCCCCTGAGCGTCGACGGCCGGCGAGTACAGAGTCGACCGCAGAGCACTGCGAGCGCTCAGCGTGCCGACGAGGTGTCCGTGGTCGAGCACCGTGACCAGTTCGGCCCCTGTCTCGGTGATCACATCGAACGCCGCGCGTGCGTCGGCTGCATCCTCCGCCTCCAGCGCGGGGCTGCCGGAGCGCACGAGATCGCCGAGCTGAGCGTCCGGCAATGCCGTCGCCAGCCGCGTGGCGGGCAGGATGCCGCGCACCGCGGAAGCGTCGATGCCCCGGCTCCCATCGGCGACGACGACCCCGTGCCCTGCCACGGGCGGCAGCAGCTGCAGCGCATCGGCGACAGTCGCCGCCGGCGACAGAACGAGCGGGGTGTCCCACTGCACCGGCTGTGCCTTGACCTCGCGGATCGCGGCATCCAGATCCTGCAGCGGCATGTCCTGGGGCAGGATGCCCAGACCACCGCGTCGCGCGAGGACGGCCGCGAGCCGAGGACCGGTCACCGAGTTCATGTTCGACGCGACCAGCGGAATGGTCGCCGGGGTGCCGTCCTGGGGCGCGAGATCGACCTCGAGCCGACTGGTGATGTCCGACCGGCGCGGCACCAGGAACACATCCGAGTACGTGAGATCTACGGCTGGCTGCTCGCTGACGAACTTCATGACTCCACGGTAGCTTTTCCGCCCGCTCCGCGGGCGCGTCACGTCACCTGTCCCCGTGCGAGAACACGTTAGGCTAGACGGCAGGATGCGCGAACCCGGGGGCCTCCCGAACTCGCGTGCACAAATATCTTCAGCGATGAAAGAGGGCGATAACGCGTGGCCAACCAGGTAGCCGGCGTCGGGGGTTCGGACGACGGAGATTTCGGAGCCAATTCCTGGCTCGTCGACGAGCTGTTCGAACAGTTCAAGGCCGATCGCAACTCCGTCGACAAGGAGTGGTGGCCGATCCTGGAGAACTACACGCCGGATGCCGTATCCGCCGCTCCCGCATCCCCCACGGCGAGCACGGCGACTGATCAGCATCCCGTCACCGCTCCCATCCCCGTGATCGGCACGCAGCCGGTCGCGAAGACCACGGCGAAGCCCGCCAAACAGGCGCCCATCCCCGCACAGGCGCCCAAGCCCGAGCCGAAGGCCAAGCCGGCCGACGAGGTCGCTGTCGATGAGGACAAGGTCACCGTCCTTCGCGGCATGCCGAAGACCCTCGCGGCGAACATGGACCAGTCCCTCACCGTTCCCACCGCGACCAGCGTCCGCACGATCCCGGCGAAGCTGATGATCGACAACCGGATCGTCATCAACAACCACATGTCGCGCTCGCGCGGCGGCAAGGTGAGCTTCACGCACCTCATCGGCTGGGCACTGATCCAGACGTTCAAGGAGTTCCCCAGCCAGAACGTCTTCTACGCCGAGATCGACGGCAAGCCCTCCGTCGTCGCCCCGGCTCACATCAACTTCGGCATCGCGATCGACCTCCCCAAGCCGGACGGGACTCGCGCACTCATGGTGCCGAGCATCAAGAACGCCGACACGCTGACGTTCACCGAGTACCTCGCCGCCTACGAGGACCTCGTCACCCGCGCCCGCGGCAACAAGCTCACCGCCACCGATTTCGCCGGCACCACGGTCTCGCTGACCAACCCGGGTGGAATCGGAACGGTGCACTCGGTGCCGCGTCTCATGAAGGGCCAGGGCTGCATCATCGGCGCCGGCGCCCTCGAGTACCCTGCCGAGTTCCAGGGCTCCAGCGACAAGACGCTCGCCGAGCTCGGCATCGGCAAGACGATCACCCTCACCAGCACCTACGACCACCGCGTCATCCAGGGCGCCGGTTCGGGCGAGTTCCTCAAGAAGGTGCACGAGCTCCTCATCGGCCAGCGCGGCTTCTACGACGAGATCTTCGCCGCGCTGCGCATCCCGTACGCGCCGATCCGCTGGAACTCCGACATCGCGGTCGACCTCGCCGAGCGCGTCGACAAGCAGTCGCGCGTGCAGGAGCTGATCAACTCCTACCGCGTGCGCGGCCACCTGATGGCCGACATCGACCCGCTCGAGTACGTCCAGCGCTCGCACCCCGACCTCGAGATCGAGAGCCATGGACTGACGTTCTGGGATCTCGACCGCGAGTTCGTCACCGGCGGCTTCGGCGGCAAGCGCGTCATGAAGCTGCGCGACATCCTCGGCGTGCTGCGCGACTCCTACTGCCGCACGCTCGGCATCGAGTACATGCACATCCAGGACCCGGAGCAGCGTCGCTGGTTCCAGGAAAAGCTCGAGATCAAGTACCAGAAGCCAGGCCACGACGAGCAGCTGCGTGTCCTTCGCAAGCTCAACGAGGCCGAGGCCTTCGAGACCTTCCTGCAGACGAAGTTCGTCGGGCAGAAGCGGTTCTCCCTCGAGGGCGGCGAGTCCCTGATCCCGCTGCTCGACGAGATCCTGCAGGGCGCAGCGACCGGCGGGCTCGACGGCGCCGCGATCGGCATGGCGCACCGCGGTCGCCTGAACGTCCTCACCAACATCGCCGGCAAGACCTACGGTCAGGTGTTCCGCGAGTTCGAGGGCACGCAGATGCCCGGCAACCAGCGCGGTTCCGGTGATGTCAAGTACCACCTGGGCACCGAGGGCACGTTCGTCGCCGACGACAAGTCCGAGCTGCCGGTGTACCTGGCGGCCAACCCGTCGCACCTCGAGACCGTCGACGGCGTCCTCGAGGGCATCGTCCGGGCCAAGCAGGATCGCAAGCCCATCGGCACCTTCTCGTGGCTGCCGATCCTCGTCCACGGCGACGCCGCGTTCGCGGGTCAGGGCGTCGTGGTCGAGACCATGCAGATGTCGCAGCTGCGCGGCTACCGCACCGGCGGCACGATCCACGTGGTCGTCAACAACCAGGTCGGCTTCACGACCACGCCGACGGATGCCCGCTCCTCGGTCTACGCGACGGATGTCGCCAAGACCATCCAGGCACCGATCTTCCACGTGAACGGCGACGACCCCGAGTCGGTCATTCATGTTGCTCAGCTGGCGTTCGAGTACCGCGAGCGGTTCAACCGCGACGTGGTGATCGACCTCGTCTGCTACCGCCGCCGGGGTCACAACGAGGGTGACGACCCGTCGATGACGCAGCCGCTGATGACCGACCTCATCCAGGCCAAGCGCTCGGTGCGCAAGCTCTACACCGAGGCTCTCGTCGGTCGAGGCGACATCACCGAGGAGGAGTACGAGCAGGCCAAGGCGGACTTCCAGAGCCGCCTCGAGGTCGCCTTCGCCGAGACGCACGCCGCCGAGACCGGAGCGACGCCGATCGCCCCCGACCTCGCGCCTGTGGACGAGGTCGTCGGCGCGCCGGACGTCACCGGCATCTCGAACGAGGTCGTCTCGCTGATCGGCGAGGCCTTCGGCAACAAGCCGGAGGGCTTCACCGTCCACCCGAAGATCCAGCAGCTGCTGGACAAGCGGGTCGAGATGACCAAGACGGGAAACATCGACTGGGGCTTCGGCGAACTGCTCGCATTCGGCTCGCTCCTCGTCGAGGGCACCACGGTGCGCCTCGCCGGCCAGGACTCGCGCCGCGGCACCTTCGTGCAGCGCCACGCGGTGCTGCACGACCGCGCGAACGGCCAGGAGTGGCTGCCGCTGGCGAACCTGTCCGAGAATCAGGGCCGGTTCTTCATCTACGACTCGTTGCTCAGCGAGTATGCCGCGATGGGCTACGAGTACGGATACTCGGTGGAGGCGCCGGAGGCGCTGGTGCTCTGGGAGGCGCAGTTCGGCGACTTCGCCAACACCGCACAGGCTGTCGTCGATGAGTACATCTCGGCGGCGGAGCAGAAGTGGGGTCAGCAGTCCGGCGTCACACTCCTCCTCCCCCATGGCTACGAAGGACAGGGACCCGATCACTCGTCCGCGCGCATCGAGCGCTTCCTGCAGCTGTGCGCGCAGGAGAACATGATCGTCGCCCGACCGTCGACGCCCGCTTCGCACTTCCACCTGCTGCGCCGCCAGGCGTACGCTCGCCCGCGCAAGCCGCTCATCGTCTTCACGCCGAAGGCCATGCTGCGACTGCGCGGCGCGACCAGCAACGTCGAGGACTTCACCACCGGCCGCTTCGAGCCCGTGCTCGACGACGAGCGCCAGCTCGACCGCAATGAGGTCAAGCGCGTGCTCGTGCACTCGGGCAAGATCCACTGGGATCTGCGCAGCGAGCTCGAGAAGAACCCCAACGATCAGATCGCCCTGGTCCGCCTCGAGCAGCTGTACCCGACCCCCATGGAGGGGCTGAAGCAGATCACCGACACGTACCCGAACGCCGAATTGGTGTGGGTGCAGGACGAGCCGGAGAACCAGGGCGCGTGGCCGTTCCTGGCGCTCGAGTTCGACAAGGTCCGCGACCGCGGCTTCCGTGCGGTGTCCCGCGCCGCGTCGGCGTCACCGGCGACGGGCTCGTCGAAGGTGCACGCCAGCGAGCAGGCAGACCTGCTCAAGCGCGCGCTGACGCTGGACTGACGACCAGGGCGCTCGTCCTCAGTACCAGATGCCGAGGACGGGCGCCTGCACGGCGCGGAACGCGTCGTCGATGGATGCCGCGACCTCTGCCGCGGCATCCAGACGCCCGGCGTTGCGCAATTGCGTCGCGCTGACTCCCCCGACGTAGAGCGCCGAAAGCGTGGCGACGTCGAGCACGGCATCCGGTATCCCGGATTCGGCCCACACGACGGCAGCCCGCCCGTCGGTGACCGTCAGCCGCCACGTCCCGGCGGCGAAGCCCAGGGAGTCGTCGACTCTCAGCACGAGGTCGAGGGGCGCCCGATACGTGCGGGCCTCAAGCACCGCGACGACATCGAGGATCCGCAGCCAGCCGTGGTCGTGCACACGGATCTCGACGCCGCGGGGATCCTGCACCATCCACGGCAGCGGGTCATCCACGGGGCGCAGATCAGCGGTCACCCTGTCGACGAGGTCGTGCTGCAGTGCGAAGCTCCACAGTGCGGAGAGCGCATCCGGCGTCACAGCCGACAGCAGCGAGATCTGCATCTCCGACCGGAACGCACCGGGGATGTCCTCCAGCGTGTACACGAGGACACCCCGCACGTTTCCCTCGCCGTCGACGTAGCGGACGCCGCGCACCTTTGCCGCTGAGGGATTCCCCGGAGCGACGCCGGTCATGCGGCCCCAGCGCCGCGGCCAGCCCGCGATCTGCCCGGCACGCTGCGTCCGTTCGACGTCGTGGACCGTCGCGACCGTCGTGGGCAGCGCATCCTTGTCGACGTACTCGACACGGCCCGCCGGCGCCGGCGCAGCCCAGCCGGCTCGTCGGGTGTCGACGATGACCTTGGCCACCGGGACTGCCGGTGCGAAGCCATAGCGGCCGTAGATGGTCGCCTCGGATGCCGTGAGCCCGGCGATCGGAACACCGGCGGATGCCGCGGCCCGCAGCTCACCCTCGAGCAGGGCCCGCGCGATCCCCCGCCTCCGGTGCGTGCCGGAGACCGTCACCGAGCTGATAGCCCACATGCCGAGCTCTCCGCCGGGAACGGTGAGCGGCGCGACCCAGGAGTTCACCGTGGCGACGGGCCACGTTCCGACGGGGGCATCGGCCTCGAAGACACCGATGTTGCGACGCTCCCTGATGCCCTCATGATCGGCGGCTACGACATCGGCCTCCGGCTCGGCATCCAGGAATCCACGGGTGTCCGCGCGGAGGAACGCTTCAGCATCGGCATCCGATGCGGTGTCGATGAGCCGGTAGGTCAGGCCCTGAGCTCTCAGGCGGTCGGCGGATGCGAGGTCGACGGGGATCTGGCGTGCGTCGGTCATCGTGCCAGCCTATGGGAGGCAGCGGACGCGGCGACAGCGCGACGCGTCAGTGGGCCGTCGCCTGCACCGCGCGCAGCTTGGCGAGCACGAGGTCGCGCAGCTCCTCAGGAGCCGTCTCCTTGCATGCGCGCGCCACGACCTCGGTCAGGGTGCTGGCGACCAGCGCCTCTCCCTGGCAGGACGGGCAGTTCTCGATGTGCTCACGGATCTGCGAGTGCTCTGTCTTGCACACCTCGTTGCGGAGGTACTCCTCGAGATCCTGACGGGCCTTGTCACAGCCGCAATCGGTCATTTCCTGCTCCTCGTGGTTGCCGTGGCGATTCCTCGCTCGGCGGCATAATCCGCCAGCAGCTCCCGCAGCATCCGCCTGCCACGATGCAGGCGGCTCATCACGGTGCCGATGGGGGTCTTCATGATGTCGGCGATCTCCTGATACGCGAATCCCTCGACGTCTGCCAGGTACACCGCCAGGCGGAAGTCCTCAGGGACCTCCTGCAGCGCGTCCTTCACGGCGGATGCCGGCATCCGGTCGATCGCCTCGGCCTCAGCCGAACGGCTGTGCGTGGCCGTCGTCGACTCCGCACCGCCCATCTGCCAGTCCTCGAGCTCGTCGATCGTCCCCTGGAACGGCTCGCGCTGTTTCTTGCGGTAGATGTTGATGTAGGTGTTCGTGAGGATGCGGTACAGCCACGCCTTCAGGTTCGTGCCCTGAGTGAACGACGACCAGGACGCGAACGCCTTGACGAACGTCTCCTGCACGAGATCAGCGGCGTCAGCGGGATTGCGCGTCATGCGCATCGCCGCGGCGTACAGCTGATCCATGAAGGGGATCGCCTGCTCCTCGAACTGGCGCTGAGCGTCGTCGGGAGTGTCTACGGAAGTCGTGTCATCCATCAACGGCCAGTCTAGGCCGATGAGGACTTCGAGCTCACGCTCGATCGTTGCGATCACGCCCCCTCCTCTCTCAGCGTTCTCGGGGCCATTCACTAAGGTTGAAACCGATGAGCGACACGACCTATTCCCCATCTCCCGCCGCGGGCGCCTACGCAGCGCCCGCAGCCGCCGGAGCCGTGCACGCGACCCTGGCGATCCCCGGGTCGAAGTCGCTCACGAACCGCGAACTGATGATCGCCGCGATCGCCGACGGACCAGGCCGACTGATCGCTCCGCTGCACTCGGACGACTCGCGCCACATGGTCGAAGCGCTGCGTGCGCTGGGCATCGGAATCGAGGAGGTCGACGGAACCGGCGAGTTCGGTCCAGACCTCGTGATCACGCCGGAACCGCTCCACGGAGACGCGACGATCGACTGCGGTCAGGCGGGCACCGTGATGCGTTTCATCGCGCCTCTGGCGGGGCTGGCAGCGCAGGACGTGCATCTGACCGCCCATGAGAGCGCTCTGCACCGGCCGATGGGAGCCATGATCACCGCGCTGCGCGACCTCGGTGTCGACATCGACGACGAGGGCACCTGGTCGCTGCCGTTCACGATCCGCGGTCACGGCCGCATCCGTGGCGGTCGGATCGAGATCGACGCCTCCGCATCCAGCCAGTTCGTCTCCGGGCTCCTGCTGGCCGCTCCTCGCTTCGATGTCGGCCTGCATCTCGTGCACACCGGCGAGCACCTGCCGAGTCTTCCGCACATCGACATGACCATCGAGTCCCTGAGCCGCCGGGGCATCCGCATCGAGCGACCGGCCGTCGGCGAGTGGCTCGTCGAAAGCGGGGTCCCCCGCGCCAAGGAGATCGCGATCGAGCCGGATCTGTCGAACGCCGCACCGTTCCTCGCCGCGGCGATGATCACCGGCGGCGAGGTGTCGATCCCCGGCTGGCCCCTGCACTCCACTCAACCGGGCGCGCTCCTGCCCGACATCCTGCAGGCCATGGGAGCGCACGTCGGCCGTCACAGCGGCACGATGACCGTGCGCGCCGGCGACGGCATCCGTGGTCTGGATCTGGATCTGTCGGCCGCCAGCGAGCTGACCCCCACGATCGTCGGACTCGCCGCGTTCGCCGACAGGCCGACGTCCATCCGCGGGATCGGACACATCCGTCTGCACGAGACCGATCGCATCGCAGCCCTCATCGCGAACCTCGCGGCGCTCGGCGGCGAGGTCGAAGAGCTGTCCGATGGGCTGCGGGTGATCCCCCGGCCGCTGCACGGCGGCGAATGGGCGGCGTACCACGACCACCGCATCGCGACCACGGGCGCCCTGATCGGGCTGCGGGTGCCTGGCGTCGTCGTCGACGACATCGGCACCACGGCCAAGACCCTGCCGGAGTTCACCCTGCTCTGGGATCGGATGCTGGCCGGAGGAGGCAGCGGCGCGTGAGCTGGCTCGATCCGGACGACGACCTCGACGACGAGTTCGAGGACTTCGACGAGAGCAGCATCCGCACCCGTCCGAATCCGAAGGCGAACCGTCCGCGGACCAAGCGACGTCCGGCGCACGAGGACGCAGAGATCGGTCGCGTGCTCGGAGTCGACCGCGGACGCTACAGCGTGATGCTCGACGAGGGCGGCTCCGATGAGCGCGTCATCACCACGACCAGAGCGCGTGAGCTGCGGCGCACACCAATCGTCACGGGCGATCAGGCTCGCGTCGTCGGCGACACCTCCGGCGTCGTGGGCACGCTCGCGCGCATCGTCGGACTCGATCCGCGCGCGTCGCTTCTGCGGCGCAGCGCCGATGACACCGATCAGGTCGAGCGTGTGATCGTCGCGAATGCCGATCAGATGCTCATCGTCGTGGCTGCGGCGGACCCCGAACCCCGGCCCCGGCTGGTCGATCGTTACCTCGTGGCGGCCCTGGATGCCGGCATCCGCCCGCTTCTCGTCGTCACCAAGACCGATCTCGCCGATCCTGCGCCGTTCCTCGCCCATTTCGCGGGGCTCGACCTCCGCGTGTTCACGAGCGAGCGCGACGAGATGCCGGTGGACGAGATCGGCGAGGCGCTGATCGGACACTCCACCGTCTTCGTCGGCCACTCCGGGGTCGGCAAGTCGACGCTCGTCAATGCTCTGGTTCCGTCCGCCGGTCGTGCGACCGGCCATGTCAATCAGGTGACAGGCCGCGGACGCCACACCTCATCCTCGACAGTCTCGCTGCGATACGAGACCCCGGCGGGCACAGGGTGGGTCATCGACACCCCCGGCGTCCGCTCGTTCGGTCTCGGACACGTCGACCCCTCGCACATCCTCGCGGCGTTCACCGAACTCGCCGAGATCGCCGAGAACTGCCCACGAGGATGCACGCATCTCGCCGACGCCCCCGATTGCGCACTGATCGAGGC
This sequence comes from Microbacterium sp. Bi121, assembly GCF_918698005.1. Classification (GTDB taxonomy): domain Bacteria; phylum Actinomycetota; class Actinomycetes; order Actinomycetales; family Microbacteriaceae; genus Microbacterium. Next base: position 366,915 of record NZ_CAKKLJ010000002.1, on the reverse strand, counting down.
AGCGGATCGCGGAGAGCTCGGCGCCGCCGAACTCGCTCGGCTGGACTCGCTCCAGCGCCTCCTCCAGACATTCTCGGACAAGGCAGAGGGAAGAGACGCGAAGTAGGCTGGGAGGCGTGACGAATCTGCGCCTGGAACCCGGTACCCCTGCCCCCGACTTCTCGCTCACGGATCAGGACGGCGACACCGTCAGCCTGTCCGACCTGCGCGGTCAGAAGACCATTCTGTACTTCTACCCGGCTGCGATGACTCCCGGATGCACGACCCAGGCGTGCGACTTCCGCGACAGCATCGCTTCACTGCAGGGTGCCGGATACCGGGTCGTCGGCGTCGCGCGCGACGAGCCGGCGAAGCTCGCCGAGTTCCGCGACCGCGACGGGCTGACCTTCACGCTGCTCAGCGACCCGGATCACGCCGTGCACAGCGCCTACGGCGTGTGGGGCGAGAAGATGAACTACGGCAAAGTCATCGAGGGCGTCATCCGCTCGACCTTCGTGCTGGACGAGGACGGCATCATCACGCTCGCGCAGTACAACGTCAAGGCGACCGGGCACGTCGCCCGACTGCGCAAGGCGCTCGGCGTCGACGCCTGATCAGCTCTCGACAGGCCGGTCGCCTGCGCCCGCGTCGCCTGCGTCGGCCTTGCGCTCGCGCCTGGCCTCGATGCGCGTACTCGCGATCAGCAGCACGAACCCGACCACCCCTGGGATCCCGACACCGAGCACGAAGGGCCACGGGACAGGCGGTACCGTGAGCGAGGCCAGGGCGATCGCGATCGCCAGCACCTGAAGCACCACCCCGCCGGAGCGAGCCCAGGTGCGCCCGCGCCTCGTACCCGCCGCGAAGGCGAACAGCGCGGCCGCTCCGATCAGAGTCAGGACGATCAGCGCGATCGCCGTCGACAGCGATGCCGCCTCCCCCGCGCCCAGTCCGACCAGGTCGATGACGGCGAACATCAGGAGGGCGAGACCCTCGAGAGCGAGCACCGCGGCGGCGGCTGAGGCGATGGCAGATGAACGCACGGTGTCTCCGAGAAATCAGATTGCTGGCAGAAAATCCTTGATTTCACGCCACGGCTGTAACACAATGTTAACAGTCATGTGCTCCCACAGCGGCGTGGGGCGAGTATCCGCTCGCACTACTGATGAGCGTCGAACCCCGATATCGTCGCTCGCAATCGAGTCTTCGCATCGCGAACGCTCACCGTTCATCCACACCGAGGAGCCCCCATGGACTGGCGCGACAAAGCCGCCTGCTTGACCGTCGACCCCGAGCTGTTCTTCCCCGTCGGGAACACCGGCCCCGCCGTCGACCAGATCGAAAAGGCGAAAACCGTCTGCGCCACCTGCACGGTGACCGAGATCTGTCTGCAGTACGCCCTCGAGACCAGCCAGGACTCCGGCGTCTGGGGCGGCCTCTCCGAGGACGAGCGCCGCGCACTCAAGCGCCGCGCCGCACGCGCACGCCGCGCTTCCTAATCCACCGGATCCACCGGGTCAGCCGAGCCGCCTGCGGACCGAGGTCTCGACACGGCGCTTCCCGCCTCGCTCAACCATGAGTCATTTGTTGAGCCAGCGCAGCGGGATGTCGATCGACACCTCGGTGCCTTCGCCCTCCGCACCGCGCCACTCGATGCTGCCGCCCAGCTCCCCCTGAATGAGGGTGCGGATGATCTGGGTGCCCAGCCCCTGGCCGACACGACCCTCCGGCAGTCCGTGACCGCTGTCGCGCACCGACACATGCAGCTTGTCGTCCGTGCGCACGGCGTCGATCGTCACCGTGCCCTCCTTGCCCGCGAGTCCATGCTCGACGGCGTTCGTGACGACCTCGGTGAGCGCCAGTGCCAGCGGAGTCGCGTACTCGCTGGGCAGCACGCCGAAATGGCCGGTGGACTGCGTCCGCGCCCGAGTGTTCGGAGCGGATGCGACCTCGGCGACGAGCTTGAGCACGCGGTGGAACACCTCGTCGAAATCGACCTTCTGCGTCAGCCCCTGCGCCAGGGTGTCGTGCACGACGGCGATCGCGTCGACACGGCGCATGGCCTGGGTGAGAGCATCCCGAGCCTCATCCGAGTGCGTACGGCGCGCCTGGATCCGCAGCAGCGAGGCCACGGTCTGCAGGTTGTTCTTGACCCGATGGTGGATCTCGCGGATGGTCGCGTCCTTGGTGATGAGCTCCTGCTCCTGGTGACGGAGCTCGCTGACATCGCGGCAGAGGATGATGGCGCCGATGCGCGTGCCATGGTCGCGGAGCGGGATCGCCCGCAGCGACACCGTGACCCCCCGCGCCTCGATGTCCGTGCGCCATGGCGCACGCCCGGTCACGACGACCGGGAGCGACTCGTCGACCTGGCGAGTGCTGGGCAGGATGCGCGTGGTCACCTCGGCGAGGGACTCCCCCTCGAGCTCGTCGTCGAAGCCCATCCGGTTGAACGCGGAGAGCGCGTTGGGGCTGGCAAAAGTGCTGATGCCGTCGACGTCGATGCGGATGAGCCCGTCCGACGCGCGCGGGGCTCCGCGGCGAGGAGACGTGGGAGCAGCGAGATCGGGGAACTCCCCGGAGCCGATCATGCGGAACAGGTCGTTGGCGCACTCGTCGAACGTGATCTGCTGGCGTGAAGGCGTCCGCGCCTCGCCGAGATTCGTGTGCCGGGTGACGACCCCGATCACGGGCGGCATCTGCCCGTCCCGTGCCCGCGACCGGACGATCGGCACCGCCCGCACGCGAGTCGGAGTCTCCTCGAACCAGTCCGGTGACGACGAGTCGACGATCTCGCCGGAGTCGAACGCGCCCTGCACCTGAGTCCGCCACTGCGGTCGAACGCGCTCGCCGACGATGTCGCGGTAGAACAGGGTCGCTGCCCCGCTCGGACGAGTGTGCGCGACGGCGACGAAGGAACCGTCTTCGGTGGCCACCCAGATCACGATGTCCGCGGAGGCGAGATCCGCAAGAAGCTGGCCGTCACCGGCGAGACGATGGAGCCATTCGACGTCTTCGTCGTTCAGGCAGCCCTGGGCATGGACAAGGTCACTGAGGGTCGACACCCTTCCAGACTAGTCAGCGCGAGCGGCGATCAGAGCACGGCGAACGACGTGGCGCGCCAACGCCGGTCGAGACCCTCGAGCCGGATGGCGACCGCCCTGGTGCGGCCCGGTCCTGCGACGATCACGACCGCCTCGACGATGCCGTCCGCCGGCTCGGACTCCCGGATCGACAGGACTTCGAACACCGGTCGCGCCGGGGCCGTACCCCTGGCGCTGCGGGCTCGGGAAGAGAGGTTCGCTCGCGCGCTGAGCTTTCGGAACGCCTCTTCACTGAACCAACGGGCGAGCTGGTCGAGTTCTCGTACACCGGCGAAGACCTCGAGGACGCCCTGCGTGAGACTGCGCAGCAGCGGTGCGGGGTCTGGGAGATCCGACGCGGGCGTCGGCTGCGGTGCGAAATACTCTTGAAGCGTCATCATCGTCACTCTCGGTCAGCAATGGGTGCAAGTAGAGCACGCGAGCGCAGTGCTCCGCCGGGCCGCATGCAGAAGATGTGGATAACTCGTACGCCGCCGCGCACCCCTGCCGTACGCTCTCGGTGTGCATTGGGATCGTCTGTTCGAAGACCTCGAAGGTCAGCTCGCCGCCGAGTGGGAGGCCGAGAAAGCGGCGCTGGATGCCGAGTCGGAGCGGCTGCGGATCTCGAAGCTCACGCTCCTGCAACGGCTGCGACTGATGCAGCGCAGCGATGCGCCGTTCGCCGTGCGACTCGCCGACGGCGAGCGGCAGACGGGTCGTCTGCGCGCGGTCGGAGCAGATTGGATCGCCATCCAGACCCAGGACGCCCCGGCCGCATTGATCGTCCCCATCGCGGCCGTAGCGGGTGTCGAGACGCATCATGGGGCGATCCTGGAGACGCTCGAGGACGTCGAGATTCCGAACGACGGCATGCGCTCCCGCATGACCATGGGCTTTCTCCTCCGCGACTTCGCTCGACGCCGCCTCGCCGTGCGTCTTGCTCTCACGGACGGAGAGCGGCTGCACGGCACGATCGATCGCGCCGGGGACGACCACCTCGATCTGGCCATGCACGACCCAGGCGAGCCGCGGCTGTCCACCGTCGTGCGCGGCTTCCGGATCGTGCCCTTCACTGCAGTGCAGTGGGTTCGCACCGCCAGCGGCGCGATCTGACCGGTTGCGTCAGGGCCCGCGCGAATCAGTCAGGAACGGTGCGGACGCTGCGGCCCCCACACCTCGGGGAAGCTCGCCTCGTCCGCCTGTCGCCACAGAGCCATGCGCCGCGCCTCCTCGGTCTGCTCCGCGAGGTAGTCGGCGATGCTGCTCTCCTCCACCCGCCACCGCGCCGGCGTGCCCAGCTGCGCGCCGCGGAGACGCCCGGCCATCACGAGGGCGATGACCTCATCGACCTCGATGCTCAGCAGCTCGGCGACCTGCGCGGGCGCGAGGAAGCGGGGAGCAGATGCGGGCGAATCGGCCATGCGTCCATTCTGACGTGCCGGCGCGGGCGACCTGCACCACCGCTCCCTCCTGTGGATAACTTCCGACTCGACAGCGGCGATTCTGTGACGATGAAGTCATGACGACCCACCCACGTCCCAGACGCCCGTTCTGGGGCGACATCCGGTTCCTCATCGGCGTCGTGCTCGTGATCCTCTCGATCGCCGGCGTCTGGCTGATCGTCTCCTCCGCACGGAACACGACGCCAGTGCTGCAGGCGAACCGCACGATCACCCAGGGCGAGTCGCTCGCCTCCGGCGACTTCCGCGTCGTCGAGGTGAGTCTCGGCGCCGTCGTGGATGGCTACCTCGCGCCTCAGGACCTCCAGCCCGGCATGATCGCCGCCCGCACCGTGGAGAGCGGCGAACTGCTCTCGACCACGGCAGCGGCAGACGCGCAGAGCGGGCGGACGACGAACATCGTCGTGGACAGCAGCGTCGGCATTCCCGCCCGCGTCGAGGCGGGTACGCCGGTGGAGCTGTGGTATTCGCCGCCGCTGGAGGACGACGGAGAGTACGACGCGCCACGGATCCTCGCCGCCGACGTCGTCGTGGCATCCATCCCCGAGAGCGACGGAATGCTCGCACAGCGCAGCGCTGCCGTCGAACTCGTGATCGATCGCGCCGATGTGGCGGATGTGCTCGCAGCCATCAACGCCGGCGCCGCGCTGTCGATCGTTCCCGTCGGGTCCGGCTCGTGACGGCCGTGATCGTCGCCGTCGCCGACCCCAGGGCGACCGAGCTCGCCAGAGAACTGGAGCGCATCGGCCATCGCATCGTCGGCATCGCACCCGATCCCGATGTGCTGCACGATCAGCTCCATGACGCCGAGGCGATCATCCTCCCCGCGACCCGCACGGTCCTGAACGCCGACCTCGTCGCGGCGTGCGACGCCGCAGGAGTGCGGATCGTGACGCTCGGCGCGGGAGACTCGCGACTGCTGAGCCGATACGGACTCCCCGAGGCGCTGCCGGAGGACGCCGACGCCTGGCAGATCGCCGACGCCCTCGACGATGAGACGCCCCGTACGGCGACGAGGAGCGAACCGTCGCATCGGCGTGTGGTGGCGGTCTGGGGCTCGCACGGTGCTCCAGGCAGGTCGACCGTCGCGATCCAGCTCGCGCTCGAGCTCTCGCGTGGTCGGCGGTGCGCGCTGATCGACGCCGACACGGTCGCCCCGTCGCTGGCGCTGCTGCTCGGCCTCGGCGACGATGCTCCTGGTATCGCGGCCGCCTGCCGTCGCGCCGAACTGGGCGGCCTGGATCCGGCGGAGCTCGACCGCGTCGCGGTGGCGATGGAGACCAGCGCGGGCACCGTCGACGTCCTCGCCGGGCTCAACCGGCCGTCGCGCTGGCCGGAGCTGTCTGCCGACCGGTTGCGCGCGACCCTCGGCGTGTGCAGGGAGTGGGTCGAGGAGACCGTCGTCGATGTGTCGGCGTCGTTCGAATCCTACGAGGAGGTCTCAGACGACCTCAGCGGCCCTCGCCGCCATGCCGCCACCACTGCGGTGCTGCGCGAGGCCGATGTCATCGTCGCCGTCACCGCCGCCGATCCCCTCTCGATCTCGCGTTTCTTGCGTGATCACGCAGAGTTGCGCGGACTCGTCGGCCCCACCGCGCGCATCGTGGTCGTCGCCAACCAGGTGCGCCCTGGCCCGCTCGGCATCGACGCACGTGGACAGGTTCGACGTGCGCTCGAGCGCTTCGCCGGCATCACCGACGTGACCTTCCTGCCGTTCGATCAGCGCGCGGCCGACGCCGCCCTGCTGCACGCCGGGCCCATGGCGGATGTCACGCCGCGGTCGGCTCTCGTCGCAGCGGTCCGGCGCCTCGCCGAGCATCTGGAACCGGCGCCGACGCGCACGACCGTCACTGCCGGTAGGTCGAGAGGAAGTTCCCGAGTCGCTCGATGGCTTCGCCGAGCACCCGCGGTTCCGGCAGGGTGACGACGCGGAAGTGATCAGGTGTCGGCCAGTTGAATCCGGTCCCCTGAACCAGCAGGATGCGCTCGGCGATCAACAGGTCGTAGACGAACTTCTCGTCGTCATGGATGGCGTGCACCTCGGGGTCGAGCCTGGGAAACGCGTACAGCGCTCCCTGCGGCTTGACGCAGCTCACTCCGGGGATCGACTCGAGGCCCTGCCAGGCGATGTCGCGCTGCTCGTGCAGGCGCCCTGTGGGAGCGATCAGCGCATCGATCGACTGAACGCCTCCCAGAGCCGCCTGCATGGCGTGCTGCGAGGGGACGTTCGGGCACAGCCGCGTGGATGCCAGCAGCGTGATGCCCTCGAGGAATCCCTTGGCGTGACGCTGGGGCCCGGTGATGACGAGCCAGCCCGCGCGGTACCCGGCGACGCGGTAGGTCTTCGAAAGTCCGTTGAATGTGAGGCACAGCAGGTCGGGCGCCAGCGTCGCGGTGGAGATGTGCTCGGCGTCATCGAAAAGGATGCGGTCGTAGATCTCGTCGGAGAGGAGCAGCAGCTCGTTCTCACGCGCGATCTGCACGAGCCCCTCGAGCACCTCGCGCGAGTACACGGCACCAGTGGGGTTGTTGGGGTTGATGATGACGAGGGCCTTCGTGCGCGGCGTCACCTTGGCGCGGATGTCCTCCAGGTCGGGCTGCCAGCCGTTGTTCTCATCGCAGACATAGTGCACAGGGGTGCCTGCGGCCAGGCTCGTCATCGCCGTCCACAGCGGGTAGTCCGGTGCGGGGATCAGGACCTCGTCGCCCTCGTCGAGCAGGGCCTGCATCGTCATCGTGATGAGCTCGGAGACACCGTTGCCGAGGTAGACGTCATCCGGCCCGAACGGCGGAAAGTCCTCGATCTGCTCGTACCGGCTGACGACGGCCCTGCGGGCGGAGATGATGCCTCGGCTGTCGCTGTAGCCGTGCGCGGTCGGAAGAGCCGCCAGCATGTCGTGGACGATCTGGTGGGGTGCCTCGAAGCCGAAGATCGCCGGATTTCCGGTGTTGAGCTTGAGGATGCTGTGGCCCTCTGCTTCCAGACGCGCCGCCTCTGCCGGAACCTTGCCTCGGATCTCGTACAGGACGTTCTTCAGCTTCGACGACTGGTCGAAGGTGCGCGTGTGGGTCATTGAGAAAGCCTACCGGCATTCACCGGCAGGCTTTCTCAACGGAAGTTCAGCGCTTCTTCTTGTCTGCGGCTCGGCGCTGTTCACGGTTCTGCGGAGCGGCTGCCGGAGCATCGACCCGCTGGCCGAACGCGCCGCGCGCGCTCTCCTGCGGAGCCGCGGCATCCGTCTCGGGCGCCGCCTTCTTCACCTGGCCGCGGTCGTTGCGCACCTCGACCTCGCCGGCGTCGTTGGGCGCGGAGTACTCGAGGCGCTGCTCGCCGCCATCGCTGACGAGACCCTTCGCCTCGACCTCGGTGACCTCGGAGTCCGCGGCACGACGCACCTCGACCTCGAGGTTGTAGAGGTATCCGACCGACTCCTCCTTGATCTGGCCCATCATGGACTGGAACATGGAGAAGCCCTCGCGCTGGTACTCGATGAGCGGATCGCGCTGCGCCATGGCGCGCAGACCGATGCCGTCCTTCAGGTAGTCCATCTCGTAGAGGTGGTCGCGCCAGCGGCGGTCGAGCACCTGGAGGACGACGCGGCGTTCCAGCTCGCGCATGGCAGCCTCGCCGAGGGCCGCCTCGCGCTTCTCATAGGCGATCTTCGCGTCGGAGAGCAGCTCGCGCGTGAGACCGTCCGTCGTGATCCCGCCCTTGCGTCCGCCAGCCTCGGCGACGACCTCGTCGATCGTGACGCTGACGGGGTAGAGCGTCTTCAGCTCGGTCCACAGCGCGTCGAAGTCCCAGCTCTCGGTGTGGCCCTCGCCGGTGTGGTCGGTGACGACACCGGTGACGGCATCCTCGATGAAGTGCTGGACGCGGTCGGCGATGTCGTCGCCCTGCAGGATGTGTCGGCGATCCGCGTAGATCGCCTCGCGCTGGCGGTTGAGGACGTCGTCGTACTTGAGGACGTTCTTGCGCATCTCCGCGTTGCGCGATTCGACCTGCGACTGGGCGCTGCGGATCGCACGCGAGACGAGGCCGGATTCGATCGGGACATCGTCGGGGAAGTTCGTCCGGGCGAGGATTGCCTCAGCTGCTCCGGACTGGAACAGACGCATCAGGTCGTCGGTGAGGCTCAGGTAGAAGCGGCTCTCTCCCGGGTCGCCCTGACGTCCTGAACGTCCGCGCAGCTGGTTGTCGATGCGGCGCGATTCGTGGCGCTCGGTGCCGAGCACGTAGAGGCCGCCGGCTTCGGTGACCTTGGTGCTCTCCTCGGCGACGACGGCCTTCATGGCCTCGTACGCTTCGTCCCAGGCGGCCTCGTACTCCTCGGGCGTCTCCGCCGGGTCGAGGCCCTTGCCCCTGAGCTCCTGGACGGCAAGGAATTCGGCGTTGCCGCCGAGCATGATGTCGGTGCCTCGACCGGCCATGTTCGTCGCGACGGTGACGGCACCGAGGCGTCCGGCGCGGGCGACGATCTCGGCCTCACGTGCGTGGTTCTTGGCGTTGAGGACCTCGTGCTTGATCCCCTTCTTCGCCAGCAGGCGAGAGAGGTACTCGCTCTTCTCGACGCTGACGGTGCCGACCAGGACCGGCTGACCGGTCTCGTGACGCTCCGCGATGTCCTCGACGACCTGGGCGAACTTCGCCGTCTCGTTCTTGTAGACGAGGTCGGCGTTGTCCTTGCGGATCATCGGCTTGTTCGTCGGGATCTGCACGACGCCGAGCTTGTAGGTCGACATGAACTCGGCCGCTTCGGTCTCGGCGGTGCCGGTCATGCCCGCGAGCTTGTCGTACAGGCGGAAGTAGTTCTGCAGCGTGACGGTGGCGAGGGTCTGGTTCTCGGCCTTGACCGGAACGCTCTCCTTGGCCTCGATGGCCTGGTGGATGCCCTCGTTGTATCGGCGGCCGACCAGGATGCGGCCGGTGTGCTCGTCGACGATCATGACCTCGTCGTTCATCACGACGTAGTCGGTGTTCTTCTTGAACAGCGCGAGCGCCTTGATCGAGTTGTTGAGGAACGAGATCAGCGGCGTGTTGGCGGACTCGTACAGGTTGTCGATGCCGAGGTAGTCCTCGACCTTCTCGATACCGGGCTCGAGCACGCCGATCGTGCGCTTCTTCTCATCGACCTCGTAATCCTCGCCCGCTTCGAGCGTGCGGGCGATCTTCGCGAACTCGGTGAACCAGCGGTTGGCCTCGCCCGAGGACGGACCGGAGATGATCAGCGGCGTGCGAGCCTCGTCGATGAGGATCGAGTCGACCTCGTCGACGATGGCGAAGAAGTGCTCGCGCTGGACGAGGTCCTCCTTGCGCCACGCCATGTTGTCGCGCAGGTAGTCGAAGCCGAACTCGTTGTTCGTGCCGTACGTGATGTCCGCGGCGTACTGCTCACGGCGCACCGCAGGCGTCTGGCCCGAGACGATGATGCCGGTCGTCATGCCCAGCGCCCGGTACACGCGACCCATGAGCTCGGCCTGGTACGAGGCAAGGAAGTCGTTGACCGTGATGACGTGCACGCCCTCGCCGGCGATCGCGTTCAGATACGCGGGGAAGGTGGCGACGAGCGTCTTGCCCTCACCGGTCTTCATCTCGGCGATGTTGCCGAGGTGAAGGGCTGCGCCACCCATGAGCTGCACGTCGTAGGCGCGCATGCCGAGTGTGCGCTTGGCCGCCTCGCGCACGGCGGCGAAGGCCTCGGGCATGAGCTGGTCGAGCGTCTCGCCGTTCTGGAAGCGCTCGCGCAGCACCGTGGTCTCGTTCGCGAGATCCTCATCGGTGAGCTTCTCGAAGTCCCCCTCGAGGGCGCCGACGGCCTTGACCACCTGGTTCAGGCGCCGAAGGATGCGGCCTTCACCTGCGCGCAGCAGCTTCTCAAGAGGATTCGCCACTTAAGTCATCTCCCTGTTGTGGGTCAGATCCCAGCCACCCAGATCGGGCTTCGGTGCCGGGCATACTTCGCTATGTTACCGGCCCGTGACCTGCACGTCGTCTGCACAGGACACGCCGTTCGGCCCGATCTGGCAGTAGCGACCCATTTCCGTGTATATATTTACTCAGAAATGACTTCAGGAGGTCACCGTGTCCGTTCGCCAGAGCCTGCTCGCCATCCTCGACCAGGGGCCCTGCTACGGGTATCAGCTGCGTGCGGAGTTCGACCGCCGCACCGGCTCGACATGGCCGCTGAACGTCGGGCAGATCTACAACACGCTCGAACGCCTCGAGCGTGACGCTCTGGTGCAGCGCGGCGAAGCAGACGAACAGGGCCACGTGTACTGGCAGATCACGGATGCCGGATCCGCCGAGGTCGCGCAGTGGCTCTCCTCCCCCGTCGTGCGCACCCAGGCCACGCGAGACGAGCTCGCGATCAAACTCGCCGTCGCCGCCACGCTGCCCGGCGTCGACGTCGCCGCGGTCATCCAGGCGCAGCGACGCGCGTCGCTGTCGCACCTGCAGAGCATGCAGCGGGCCAAGTACGCGGGCGGCGACCCTGAGGGACCGGCCGAGCTCGCGTGGTCCCTGGTGGTGGACTCGATGATCTTCGCCGCGGAGGCAGAGGTGCGCTGGCTGGATCACACCGAGCAGCGCCTGGCGCTTCATCCGAACCATGCGATGGGACTCGAGCTCGCGACCGAGCGGCCCAAGCGAGGGCGCCCGGTCGTTCGACAGGGGCACGCCGTCGGCACCGAGACCGAGGGATGAGGATCATGACCGAAGCAGTGCTGCAGCTCGTCGGCATCACCCAGCAGTACGGGCAGGGCGCGACAGCGGTCTCCGCGCTGTCCGGCGTCGACCTCGAGGTCAGGCAGGGCGAACTGGTCGCCATCATGGGGGCCTCGGGCTCCGGCAAGTCGACTCTCCTGTCGATCGCCGGGGGCCTCGCGACCCCGACCAGCGGCGAGGTGATCATCGAGGGGTCCTATCTCAGCGAGCAGTCCCGCTCCCAGGTCGCGAAACTGCGTCGCCGCTCGCTCGGATTCGTGTTCCAGGACTTCAACCTCATCCCGACGCTCACAGCCATCGAGAACGTGATCCTCCCGCTCGAGCTCGACGGATTCCGCGGGAGAGTCGCCCGCCGTGCCGGCAAGGACGCTCTCGCCTCGGTCGGCCTCGCCGACAAGCTCGACTCCTACCCCGACGACCTGTCGGGCGGGCAGCAGCAGCGCGTTGCGATCGCCAGAGCCGTGGTCGGCGGCCGGCGCCTCATCCTCGCAGATGAGCCAACGGGCGCCTTGGATTCCGTCACGGGCGAGATGGTGCTGAAGATGCTGCGAGCGCGGGTCGACGCGGGAGCCGCGGGCATCCTCGTCACGCATGAGGCACGCCATGCGGCCTTCGCGGACCGAGTTGTCTTCCTCCGTGACGGCCGCATCATCGACGAGACTCGACGCGACGGCGCCGAGAGCCTGCTGACCGGCGCAGCGCAATGAGCTCGACACTCGAACGGCAGCGCAGCCGGTCGACGAGACGAAGCCCGGAACCGCGACCGACTCGCGAGCGCGGCACGCATCGCGCCCGCTGGCGAGTCGCCTCACGGCTCGCGCATCGTCAGGTACGGCGCACGATCTCGTCGAGCATCCTGATCGCGACACTCATAGCGCTGCCGATCGCCGGCATGGCGGCGTTCTCGATCGTCTCGTGGAGCGCCGCATCCACGCCGGAGGAGGCCGTGCGCGCAGAACTCGGCCAGATGGAGGCGTGGGTGCAGCCGGTCGGCGTGCCGGACTCCGGGTTCTGGCAGGCACCGACGCAGCCGGACTGGAACGGCTATCCCTTCGAGAACGATCAGATGACGGTGACCGACGGCGACCCGCTGCCGGACCCGATCGGCGCCCTCCCATCAGGGACCGAGACGATCCCGGTGACCGAAGGCCAGATCCGCGCGAACACGGGTGCCGGGGTGGCGACGCTGTCCGCTTGGGCCGGTGAGGTGTGGGACGAGCGATTCGATGGCCGCTTCGACCTCGTCGAGGGGCGGATGCCCGCGGCATCCGACGAGATCCTCGTGACGCCGGCCGGTCTCGAGCGGTTCGACATCGCGATCGGCGGAGACGTCGAGATGACGGACTCCGGCGAGACGTTCACGGTCGTGGGGACGATGACCGCGAAGACCGTACCGTCGGATCAGACGGCTCTGTTCCTCCCCGCCGGCGCTCTGAGCGGATCGACGCAGTGGTTCCTGCCGAGCACACCCCTGACCTGGAGCGATGTTGAGGCGCTGAACGAGAACGGAATCATCGCTTACTCGCGTGATGTGATGCTCGACCCGCCGGCGGCGAAGGCCGGGGACCCATGGGCAGGCATGGGCGAGTACTTCGCGTGGCAGGGTCTCGTGATGATGCTGGTGGCGTCCGGCCTCTTCGCCGCGTACGTGGTCATCATGCTCGCCGGGGCGGCGTTCTCCGTGGCGGCCCGTCGCCAGCAGCGCTCGCTCGCCGTCGCCGCGAGCGTCGGTGCGACCGGAGCCGACCTCCGCCGCACCGTGGTCCTGCAGGGGACCGTCCTCGGTCTTGTCGGCGGACTGATAGGACTCGCTCTCGGCACCGGGCTCGCCGCGGTCATCATGGCTTTCACAGATGACGGCTCCGGCACCCGGTACTGGGGTTTCCACATGCCGTGGGTGGCGCTCGCCGCCATTCTGGTCTTCTCCGTCCTTGTGGGAACCGCATCGGCGGCGATCCCGGCGCGCACCGTCGCACGTTCGGACACGCTGAGCGCCCTGCGCGGCGCACGACGGCCGCAGACGCCGAGAGCATCGCGACCGATCTGGGGCTCGGTCATCCTGATCGTGGGAGTGGGGATCACGATCGCGAGCGCGGTACTGACGGCTTCCCTGGGTGCTGTGCCATACGAGGAACTCGCGGGAGATTCCCCCCTGCGGGCGATCCCGCCGTTCGGGATCGTGATCGGCCCCATCCTCGTGCAGATCGGCATCCTCCTCTCGGGCAGGTGGCTGCTCTGGCTCACCTCGCGCACCCTGTCTCGTCTCAGCCTGTCCGCCCGGGTGGCGTCGCGGGATGCCGCGGCGAATGCCTCGCGCACCGTTCCCGCCTTCGCTGCCATCGGGGCGACCGTGTTCATCGCAGTCTTCGCGATGTCTCAGTCGTCGATGCAGATCGGCAACTCGAGCCGGAACTGGTTCTACCAGGGACCCGTCGGCTCGCTGTTCGTGCAGTTCTACCCGGCAGGCAACCGAATGGTCATGCCGGTGAACGCCGAGCAGGCGGATGCCGCAGCGGACGCCGCGGTCGAGCTCGTGACAGACGCGGGTGCGTCGAGCGTCGGGCTCGTCCAGGCGCAATCAGAGCCCGTGTACTACCCGTCGTCCGACGATGTTCCAGCGGACGATCAGTGGATCATGGCCGTGATGCCCGAAGAACACCTGCTCGATCCGACCGTGACCATGTCCTACGGCTTCATGCAGTCGCCGATGAACCCGATCTCCGTCGTCGAGCCCGCTGCACTGTCAACGGTGCTCGGCGTGGATCTCTCAGCCGCTCATCTCGCAGCGTTCCGTGCCGGCAGTGCACTCGTCACCGACGATCGGTGGGTGACCGACGGCACCATCGACGTCGCCGCGTGGACGGCTCGCGAGTCGTATGAAGGGCGCCTTCCGGACAACGTCTGGCAACGACAGCCTGAGCTGTCGCCCGTCGCCGAAGCGCAGTGGGAGCGGGCCGTCGAAGCGATCGTGCTCGATGTGCCGGATCAGCCGCTGGCGATCGTCATCGCTCCGGAAACAGCCGAGCGACTCGGTATGGTGGTCCAGCCGGTCACGGTCGTCGCCGCGATGCCCGAGCCGCTCGCGAACGAGGACATGGATCGCGTGTACTCCCACGCCACGCTCCTCAGCAGTCCCGACGTGGCACTCTCACCGTCATACGAGCGCGGTCCGACCACGGACTGGTTCTGGATGATCCCCACCCTCATCGGCGTCGCCGTGCTGGTCCTCGGGGCGTCCGCCGTGGCGCTGGGCCTTGCTCGCTTCGAACGCCGGCCGGACGACGCCACGCTCACAGCGGTCGGCGGCACGCCGGGCCTTCGACGACGGATCGGTTTCTGGCAGGGGCTCATCATCGCCGGATTCGGCACGATCGCGGGAGCTGCGGCCGGGATCCTCCCGCCGATCGGGTTCGCGATCCAGTCCCGGGGTGAGCTGCTCGTGGCGGACATGCCCTGGGTGGCGCTGGCGGGACTGGCGCTCGCGCTGCCCCTGCTGATCGCCGTGGCATCCTGGCTCATCCCGCCCCGAACGCCGGAGCTCACGCGCCGAACGGTCATCGCCTGACCCGCGACCCGCGCTGCGGATCAGAGATGATCCACAGCGCGCGCATCGCATACGGAAAGTAGGATCGAGCCATGGCAGGTTTCTGGGGCAAGCGTAAACGTGAGCAGGAGGCCGCTCAGGCGGCCCAGGATGCCGATCTGGCGCGCCGGGCCGAGCAGGCTCTCGTCGCAGCGGACGAGCGGATCCGCACCGCCGGTGACGAACTCGCGTTCGCCGAAGCCGAGCTGGGCGTCTCGCTCACGACGGATCTGAAGGCCGCACTCGAGTCGGTGAAGACGCACCTCCGTGAGGCGTTCCAACTGCATCAGCTCAATCACGACGAGATCCCCGACACCGACGAAGAGCTGCGCACCCGCAACGCTCGCATAGTGCAGCTGTGCGAGTGGGCAGAAGACCTCCTCGACGAGAAGACCGCCGCCCTCGCCGACTCGGTGTCGCGCGTACGCCAGGCTCCCCAGATCATCGAACAGGTCCGCAGAGATGCCGAGGCGCTCGCCGCGCGCATCCCGCAGACGCGCTCGAGCATCGAGCGACTCTCGACGCGCTACGCCGAATCGGCGATGCACCAGATCTCGGCATCCGCAGACGAAGCGGAGCAGCTCATCGCCTTCGCCACCCACGGCGCAGACGTCTCGGAGCGCCGGCGCGCCGCGCGACAGAACGAAGAGGCGAACCTCGCGCTCGAGACGGCGACGGAGGCCACCCGCCGCGCCGGCGCCCTCATGGATGCAGTGGAGGACTTCGAGATCGAGGCGCTCCGCGCCGAGTCCACCCTCGCCGAGGTCGTCGCAGACTCGCGCGGAGACATCATCGCCGCCCGGAGCGCTCCGAAGGCGCCCGCCGTCACGGCCGCCGTCGCCGGGCTGGAGCAGGCACTCGAAGCGCTCTCCCCCGCCGGATCCCGCAACGACCCGTTCGCGGAGCTCACCCAGTTGCGCACCGCCAACACCGCCCTCGACGACGCGATCGCCAAGGCGCAGTACCGCGCTCAGAACCCGCTGCCCAGTGTGGCGCAGGTGCAGCACTCGCTGGATGACGCCGACCGGCAGCTCGGCGTCGCCCGAGGACTCATCTCCGGCCACAGGGGCTGGATCGGGGCCGACGCGCGAACGCGGTTCGCCGAAGCAGAGCGCCTCCGCATCGACATCCCCGAGCTGATCGCGCCGGAGGAGACCCGCGAGCAGGCTCTGGCTGCGTCCCGTCGGGTCGCCCAGCTCGCCGCCGAGGCGCTTCAGCTGGCCCAGCGCGACATCGACTCGGCGCGTCCGCAACAGCAGCAGGGCTGGGGCGGCGACGGCTGGGGCGGTGGACGCCGCGGCGGCGGTGGCGACATCATGGGCGGCATCATGGGCGGCCTGGTCATCGGAAGCATCCTGGACGGCATCTTCGACTGAGGGTCAGAACACGGAGAAGGCCCGGCATTGCATGCCGGGCCTTCTCCGATCACGTCAGGATGCGAGCGCCTCCGCGTGCTCAGGCGACGCCTGGGTGGTCAGCGAGATCACGCCGTAGTCCCAGCCCTTGCGCCGGTACACGACGCTGGGGTGATCGGTGCGAGCGTCGACGAACAGGAAGAAATCGTGCCCGACGAGCTCCATGCGATCGACGGCCTCCTCGACCGTCATCCACTCGGCTTCGAAGTTCTTGGTACGGATGACGACGGGCGAGTACTCCTCTTCCTCCTCGCTCTGCACCGGGATCGTACCTGTGGCGACCGCTTGCAACACGTCCACGGATGCCGGCTGCACGTCGATGCCCTCGAGCGAGCCGCTGCCCTTCTCGAAATGCGCACCGCGAGGGTGCTGACGACCGTCGACCCGCTTCTCCTTCGCGCGGCGCAGCTGCTCGGCGAGCTTGTCGACCGCGAGGTCGAGGGCGACGAACTTGTCTCCGTCGACGGCCTCGGCGCGAACGATGGGGCCCTTGCCGACCAGCGTGAGCTCGACGGTCTCATCCGGTACGCGTCCGCCACGATAGGCGCGATGCGTCACCTTCACATCCAGCCTCTGCGCCTTCGCGGCAAACTGCTGAACACGGGCGATCTTCTCTTCGACAACGGTTCGGAAGCGATCGGTGATACCCACCCCGACGCCAACGATGCTTGTTTCCATTGCTGCCTCCTTGTCCCGGTCCTCCCGGCCAAGGGCGGACCGTGGTCGCCTTGTGGTCCCCTACCGTAGTCCGCGTTTCCCTCGATGTCACGGTTCCTTCACAATGTGTTCCCTCAGAATTCTCGTCGGCGCGGCGTCGCCGCCAGAGTGACGGCCCCGCACACCCGGAAACCTGCCGCTGTCAGCGCCCTGGCGGCTTCGTCGAGGGTCGATCCGGTGGTCACGACATCGTCGACGACGACGACGTCACCCGCGTCCCGGGCGTGTCGCGCCCGCATGCTTCCCGTCACGTTCCGGCGACGCTCCTCGACATCGAGGTCACGCTGGTCCCTGGTTCGTCTGGTCGGTCTGAGAAGCCGTGCGGGTGCAAGCCCTGCACGCCGCAGGAGCAGGTCGGGCACCCGGTACCCGCGACGACGGAACGACGCCGCGCTCGTCGGCACCGGCACGAGCAGCGCATTCGGATGGACGGCGAGCAGTCCTGCCGCCGCGTCCGCGAGGGCCGCGCCGAGAGGCCGCGCGAGCAGGGTCTCACCGTCCTCCTTCACCCGGCGGATGCAGCGCGCGACGATGCCGTCGAAAGCAAGCGCCGAGATGACCGGCATCCCGTCGGGGGTCGAGGTGTGCACCGGCTCAGCGGTGAGCGCCGCTCGACACTCATCGCACAGCAGCGTCCCCGGCGCATCGCATCCGGCGCAGCATCCGGCCAGCACGAAGGCCGCGATCTCGTCCGCCAGCGCCGCCCACAGTGCCATGTCTCTACGGTGACGTCCTGCGCGCGCACCGCGCGACGCCGAGCGCACGACCTGCGGACGACGCGCTCCTGTGCAGGACGAGTCGCCTGCCTGGCGCGCGCCTACTGTCCGGCGTGCGTGCCGAGCACCAGCACTCCGGAGAGCCCCAGCTGCCACGTCGTGCCGCGCTGGGCGTACAGCACGCCCTCATCGCCGAGGATGCGCAGCGCGGAGTTCGTGCGGCCGCCGGAGAGCATGAGGGCGCCGCTGGGCGCGGCAGCCGCGGTCCCTGGGCCTCCCACGCTCTGCGTGACCACGAGATGAGCGGACTCGTCCTGAATGAGGACGCCGAGAGCGTCCTCGCCGATCCACGACAGCGCAAGGGGTGTGCCGTCGATCTGCGCCACCAGGTGCACATCGCCGAGCGCGACCGGCGCGTGCGCGTCGTCGCGGGTGATCGCGGCGAGCGCGATCCAGCGCTGGCCGCCGACGCTGATCACGGCTGCCAGGCGCACGCCGTCGGACGCGACGCGCAGCTGCATGATGGATGAGGCACCGGGGAATGCCTCTGCGACCTTGACCGAGGTGACATCGGACCGCCAGGCCTCGACGTCGTGCGGCGACGCCCTCGGCACGGTCCAGGTGTAGCCGTACGGGTCTATCGACGGCGCGATCTGCCCCGGTCTGGTGGGGATCTGGTTGACCTGCCCGTCTTCGACGATGTAGATCGCGCCGTTCTTGAACTGCATGGCCGCCAGCGAGTCATCCGCTGCGACATCCACGGCAGCGACCGACGAGGCGACCTCGATGATCTGGTCGCTGATTCCGTCGTACGGCGTGATCTCCTGCCCGACGAACGATCCGAACGCGTCTTCAGTGAGGACGACGGGGCTGGACTCGGCGCGTCCCGTCTCCACGGCGGCCGTTCCCGCACCGAGATCGCGACCGTTGACGAGCAGCCGCACCTCGGTCACACCCGCCGGCCGGAGAGTCGCCTCGAGCTGTGTCCGCATGCGAGAGAGCTGCCGATCGTCCAACGCCGCCGCCGCGGCCGTCAGTTCTACGGTGGCGATCTTCTCGGGGCTGATCGGCACCGAGTCGCTCGCCAACGAGACATCACCAGGAAATGCGCTGCGGACCGCAGGAGCGAGCCACTCGCCAGGGCTTCCGTCGAGCAGCGCCTGCGTGAGGGTGGTCGCGATCGTCTGCCTGCGCGGATACCACCGGAGGTCAGGCACCAGGTGCGTCCAGCTCTGATCGAAGTACTGCAGTGGATATTGCCGATACACCTGTTCGAACGCGCCGGCATCCAGCACGATGCCGTCCGCCGCCTCGGTGATGCGCCACTCCCCCTCGTCGTTCTTGGCGACGGCGAAGGATGCGACGGATTCGTCTCCTGGCAGTTCGGCGTACGCGCCGTCCTCATCGACTCGGGCGACGAGGTCGAGCACCACGCTCACGTCGCCCGTTTCGGCGTCGTCGCTCTCCAGATCCGATGAGAACTCCCGCATTCCGGCGCCGGAATCGATCGTCACGCCGGCGCTGGGCCGCCAGGTCGCCGCGAACTCAGGGCTCAGGAACTCCCGTGCGATCGCCCACCCGTTGTCTGGCGTGAGCGCAGCGTCCAGGAATCCTTCGACGATCTCTGCCGGGCTCGCCCCCTCGAGCGGCCTCGCGGCGATCTGGCTGATGTCGGGGTCGAGGTCGACGTCGTCCAGGACGAGCCCCACGTTGACCTCTCCGGCGCTCGGCAGACTCGTGCATCCGGCGAGGACGGCGGTCAGCGCGGCGAAAGCCACGATGCTCAAGCGGCGATGCCAACGGGTCATGAGTCGTCCTCCGATCGTGCGTCGAAGTACATCTCGCGCAGCTCCGTCAGCTGAATGGGCTGTGTCAGCGGACCGACGTCCGCGATGCTCTCCTGCGGCTCGAGCGACACGGGTGAGGTGCCATCGCGCTGCGCAGGATCACGCGGGATCGTCAGCACGAAGTTCGTGCCGACGGTGAGCTCGGACCAGACCGCCAGGGTGCCGCCGTGCAGCGTGGCATCCCCCAGCGCGATCGACAGCCCCAGGCCCGTTCCGCCGATCGTGCGCTGGCGCGAGGGATCGGCGCGCCAGAACCGGTCGAACACGCGCTCGGCGTCCTCCGGTGTCATGCCCAGGCCGAAGTCGCGGACGCCGACGGCGACGGCGTACTGGTTGCTGTCCACCGTGATCACGATCGGATGCTGCTCCCCGTGCTCGATCGCGTTGCCGATGAGGTTCCGCAGCACGCGGCGCACGCGCCGCGGGTCCATCTCGACCGGCGAATATCCGCCCGGTGCGACCAGACGCAGCTCGGAGCCGCGCTCTTCGGCGAGCGGACGCATCTGCTCGATGACATCCTCGGCGAGCTCGGCGAGGCTGGTGGCGTCCAGCTCGAGCTGCACGGACCCCGCGTCGTAGCGGCTGATCTCGAGCAGGTCGCTCAGCAGCGTCTCGAACCGCTGGACCTGCGTGTAGAGCAGCTCGGCGGTGCGGGAGGTCGTGGGGTCGAACTGGTCACGCTGATCGTTGAGCATGTCGGCCGCGAGCCGGATGGTCGTCAGCGGCGTGCGGAGCTCGTGCGAGACGTCCGAGACGAATCGCTGCTGCACGAGCGAGAGCTCGCCGAGCTCTTTGATCTGGGCCTCGATGCTGTCGGCCATCGCGTTGAACGACTGTGCGAGCGTCGCAAGCTCGTCCTCGCCGTGCACGGGCAGCCGCACGTCGAGGTCGCCCGCCGCGAGCCGGGCGCTGGTCTCCGAGGCTTCGATGATCGGCTTGGACACGAGGCGGAGCACGAGCCACGAGATCACCGCCACGATCGCGATGAGCACGAACCCGGCCGCCCACAGCGTGCTCTGCACGAACTGCAGCGTCTGCTGCGAGTCGGCGAGGTCGTACGCGATGTACACCTCGAACGCGCCGACGCCTGGCAGGAACAGCTGCTGGCCGACGACGATGCCCGGCGCCACCGACCCATCGGGCATGGGGATGGCGATCGACTGCCACGACTGACGGTCGGGGAACGACACCACGCGCTCGCGCAGGCCGGGGCTGATCAGGTCGGCGCTCAGATCGGTGCGGAATCCCTGCACGCCGCTGCCGACCGGCGTGTCGTCGATCGGAGAGGCGTAGACGCGCGACGACGAGGACGCCCGCGGGATCGTCTCCTGCACATCCGTCCACAGCGCACGCAGGCCGGAAGGGTCGTCCGTGACCTCCGCCGCGTCGACGCGGTTCTGCGCCTCCGCGACGGCCCGCAGCGCATCGGAGAGCACCTCGTCACGGCGCGACTCGAACAGGTTGTTCTGGATCACCAGGGCCATGATCACGCTGGTGATGAAGATCGCCATCGTGGTCAACAGCAGCGTGATCGTGATGGTGCGGAACCGCAGCGAACGACGCCACAACGTGGCGGCGACCTCCGGCCAGCTCCGCGGATCGCGCCACACCACGGCGGCCGTCGGCGTCGCGCTCGTCGCGATCAACGCGCGCTCCTCATCGGTTCGGGTCCCTAGCTGACGCTCCCGGCCCGGTAACCGACGCCGCGGACCGTCATGACGATCTTCGGCGCGTCCGGGTCGAGCTCGACCTTGGCGCGCAGGCGCTGCACGTGCACGTTGACGAGTCGCGTGTCGGCCTTGTAGTGGTAGCCCCACACCTGTTCGAGCAGCATCTCGCGCGAGAACACCTGCTGGGGCTTGGATGCCAGCGCCACCAGCAGCTGGAACTCGAGCGGCGTGAGAGGGATCGGCGTGGTGCCGCGGCGCACTTCGTGCGCGTCGACGTCGACGACGAGGTCGCCGATGCGCAGGATCTCGCTGATCGCCTGGGTGACCGGGCGCAGCCGGGTGCGGATGCGCGCGACGAGCTCCTTCGGGTTGAAGGGCTTGACCATGTAGTCGTCGGCACCGACCTCGAGACCCCGAACCACGTCGGCCGTGTCGCCGCGAGCCGTGAGCATGATGATCGGGATGCCGGATTCGGCGCGGATGCGGGTGCAGATCTCGATGCCGTCCATACCGGGGAGCATGAGGTCGAGGAGCACGAGGTCAGGGTGCTGGGTGCGCCACTCCTCGACGGCCTCCGCACCATCGGCGCAGAAGACGGGCTCGAAGCCCTCGGTGCGCAGCACGATGCCGATCATCTCGGCCAGCGCGGTATCGTCGTCGACCACGAGGATCCGTGAGGTCATCTGATCCCAGCCCCATCTTTCTACCCAGGCGCGCCGCCGTTCGAGTGAAGGCTGAACGCGGTCGTTCCCCAGCGTACTTCATGACAACATTTCGATCACGGTAGCGCTTCCGATCCGTTCACGGCGGCAGGCGACGGATATGACACGATGGTCGTGCACCTGGGAGGGGAGCTCGATGAGCGCACAGAACTGGACACCGGCGGTCAAGGCCGGACTCGTCCCGCTCCATCCGCTGACGTTCGGCGCCCTGATCGGAAAGCCGTTCGCCGCGCTGCGGCACAACCCCAAGGTGCTGTTCGGGTTCGCGATCGTCATCCAGCTCGTCATCGCCGTCGTCACGCTCGTCGTCGTCGGCGCCGTGGCACTCGCCACGTTCGCTCGCATCGAGTCGCTGTCGCCGAGCAACCCGGATTTCTACCCCGTGCTGTGGGGGACGATCGCCATCAACGGCCTCGTCGTCCTGGCGATGAGCTTCGTGAGCCTCGCGTTCACCGCGGTCATGCAGGGCGTCGTCGCGGCCGACATCGGCGAAGCCGCACTGGGACAGAAGGCCCCGCTCGGACGCCTCTGGAAGCGGATGCGCCCTGCGTTCTGGCGCCTGATCGGCTGGAGCCTGCTGCAGGCGCTGGCCGCGATCGTCCTCATGGTCGTGATCGGCGGGATCATCGCCCTCGGCGTGATGGCCGGCGTCGGCGGCTCCGGCGAGGGCGTAGCGGTCACCGTGGTGATCGGCATCCTCGTCGTCCTGGCCGCGATTCCGCTCTGGGTGTGGCTGAGCACGAAGCTGCTCCTCGTCCCCTCCGTGCTCGTCCTCGAGCACGCGCGACTGCGGCCCGCCCTGGTGCGGTCATGGCGACTGACCCGTGGCAGGTTCTGGAACACCTTCGGCGTGATGTTCCTGATCAGCATCATCATGAGCATCGCAGTGAGCGTCATCAGCGTTCCGCTGTCGCTGCTCGGCACGCTGCTGCTGCCCGTGATAGCCCCCACCGGCGGTGCGGACGAGGTCACGACCTTCGCGATGGGGATGCTCGCCGGCGTCGCCCCGCAACTGCTCGTGTACGTCCTGCAGGCCGTCGCGATCGTCGTGCAGTGCGCCGCCGGTGCGTTCATCTACCTCGACTGCCGCATGCGCTACGAAGGTCTCGACCACAGCCTGATCACTTATCTCGAGCGGCGCGACCTCGGCGCGACGGACGCAGAGCTCGGCGATCCGTTCGCCGTCGACCCTGAGCGGGCCGTCAGCAGCGCCCCACCGCCCGCGCAGACTCCGCAGTACGCCGCGTCTCCGGTGGGCTGGGATCAGTACGCGGGGGCACCGCAGTATCCGGCGCAGGAGTATCCGGCGCAGCCGATTCCGCAGTACCCGCCGCAGCCGTATGCCGCGGGCGAGGCACCCCCGCCCGCTCCATACGCCCCACCGCAAGCTCCTCCGCCACCACCGCCGGGGCATCACGGGGCATGATCTTCCTCGCCAGCCTTCTCGCGAACGATCCGTACGCTCCGGACGGTGACGACGCGCGCCGTTGGGCCGAGCAGGAGCTGCAGAATCCGCGCTACGCCGATGCGAAGCCGACGTGGTTCGACTACCTGGCGGAGGACATCGCGGAGTTCGTCTCCGGGCTCTTCTCGCCGGACACGGGGCAGCAGGTCGGCAGCACTGCCCTCGTGATCGTCACGGTCGTCATCGTCGCCGCACTCATCACGGTCCTCATCCTGTGGGGACGACCGCGCGCCTCGCGACGGGTGAGGCGCCGCGGCGGCGAGCTGCTCGGGGAGCGCGACGACCGCACAGCGTCGCAGCTGCGAACAGACGCCGAGCGCAGAGCTCGAGAGGGCGACTGGGACGCGGCGACGGTGCTGCGCTTCCGTGCGCTCGCACGCGGTCTGCTCGAACGCGACATCGTCGACCCCGCGCCCGGTGCGACCGCGCAGGCGATCGCACGCGAAGGCGCTGCCGAGCTCGGATCGCTGCACGCAGAACTCGCCGCCGCGGCGAGCGCGTTCGATCAGGTGCGCTATCTGCAGCATCCGGCATCCGAGAAGAGCTACCGCGAGCTG
Organism: Microbacterium sp. Bi121; assembly: GCF_918698005.1. Classification (GTDB taxonomy): domain Bacteria; phylum Actinomycetota; class Actinomycetes; order Actinomycetales; family Microbacteriaceae; genus Microbacterium. Next base: position 342,977 of record NZ_CAKKLJ010000002.1, on the reverse strand, counting down.
GTGAGCATCGACGATGCCGTCTCGAAGGCGCATCCCGCCGTGCGCGGGCCCGAGCAGCGCTCCCCCGAGAGCGTGCCCGCATGACCGACATAACGGTTCTTACGACCGGCACCGCGGTTCGCGAGAAGGGCCGACTGCGCTCGGTCCTGGGCTGGGCGGCGATCGCTGCGGCCGTCGTCGTCTTCGCCCTGATCATCAGCGCGCTCTCCTTCGGAGCCCCTGATTCCCGCGATGGTCTGGATCCCGAGAGCGCCAAGGATTCCGGCACTCTCGCCCTGGCCGAGCTGCTGCGCGATCAGGGCGTGGAGATCACCGTGGCGCGTACCCGCGGGGACGCGCAAGCTGCGATATCGGACGACACCACCCTCGTGATGGCCGATCCGTACGCCCTGTCGGACGACGCGGTCCGAGAGCTCATCGAACCTGCGAACCACACGGTGCTCCTCTCCAGCGCCTCACGGATCCTGCGTCTGCTCGACCTCGGCGAGAATGCGGCCCCGCCCGTCGCCGAGGCGCTCGCTGCGGGTTGCGATGTGCCGGAGTTCGCCAACATCGGCACGGTGCGACCCGACCGCTTCTTCGCGCCGGCGGACGGTGTCACCGGATGCTTCTCTGACGACGGGGCCGCCGGGCTGCTCATCGATGATCGGGCCGGCATCCGAACCGTGATGATCGAGGGTGCGTCACTCTTCAGCAACGAGCATCTCGCCGAGAACGGCAACGCGGCACTCGGGCTCGCGCTTCTCGGTCAGACCGGTCACGTCGTCTGGTACGTGCCATCGCTCGCGGACACCGACATCGAAGCGCAGACGCCAGACACGCTCGCGAGCCTCACCCCACCCTGGGTGACGCCGGCGATCCTCCTGCTGCTGCTCGCCGGGATCGTCGCCGGCATCGCAGGGGGTCAGCGGTTCGGCCCCCTCGTCACCGAGACGCTCCCGGTCACGGTTCGCGCATCCGAGACGATGCACGGACGTGCGCGCCTGACGGCCAAGGCGGGCGACGCGGCGCATGCCGCCGCCGCGCTGCGGGACGGCTCGCTGCGGCGCCTCGCGACGCGTCTGGGCCTGACGGCTCGCTCGACGCCCGTCGAAGTCGCGGATGCGGCATCCGATCGTCTGCGCATACCGCGCGGCTCCCTGCACGACCTCCTCGCCGGGCCTCTGCCCGCCAACGACTCCGAACTCGTCGACACTGCCCGTCGACTCGCAGAACTCGAGACGGCGGTCGATTCCGCCGTGCACGTGGAAAGGAACACCCAGTGACCGATACAGACGAGTCCGTGACCGGCGCCGCTCCAGCAGCGTTCGATGACGCTCAGCTGCGCAAGGCCATGCACCGCGTGCGCACCGAGGTCGACAAGGCCGTGGTCGGCCAGGCAGGAACCGTCACCGGACTTCTGGTGTGCCTGCTCGCCCGCGGCCATGTGCTGCTCGAGGGCGTACCCGGTGTCGCCAAGACGCTGGTCGTGCGATCGTTCGCGCGGGCGCTGGGTCTGGACACCAAGCGCGTCCAGTTCACCCCCGACCTGATGCCGGGTGACGTCACGGGTTCGCTCGTGTACGACGCGAGAACCGGCGAGTTCGAGTTCCGCCAGGGGCCGGTGTTCACGAACATCCTGCTCGCCGACGAGATCAACCGCACCCCGCCCAAGACCCAGGCCGCTCTGCTGGAGGCGATGGAGGAGCGGCAGGTGTCGGCCGACGGCGAGAGCCGCGACCTGCCCGACCCCTTCCTGGTCGCTGCGACGCAGAATCCGATCGAGCACGAGGGCACGTATTCTCTGCCCGAAGCGCAACTCGACCGCTTCCTCATGAAGCTCGTCGTGGGGATGCCGGAGCGCGACGCCGAGGTCACGGTGCTGCGGCTGCACGCCGGCGGCTTCTCGCCGCGCGAGCTCACGGGCGTCGAGTCGGCCGTCACCGCGGAGGAGATCCGTGCCGCTCAGGATGCAGCGGCCCGCGTCGAGGTCACCGATGAGGTGCTCGGCTACGTCGTGGACCTGGCCCGTGCTACCCGCCAGTCCCCGTCCGTGCTGCTGGGCGCGAGCCCGCGCGCCTCGACCGCGCTGCTCGCGGCCGCGAAGGCGTGGGCGTGGCTGAACGGGTCCACCGCAGTCACCCCCGATCATGTGCAGACCATGCTCGTTCCGGTCTGGCGGCACCGACTGCAGCTGCGACCGGATGCCGAGATGGAGGGCGTCTCGGCGGACGCCGTGCTCGCATCGGTGATCCAGCAGACCCGGGTGCCGATCTAAGTGTTCATCACCCTCCGCCTCGCCCTCCTCACCGGGATCGGACTCGTCCCCGTCGTGGCCCTCGCCATCGCGGGTGCACCGGTGTGGGCGGTCATCGGCGGATGGCTCGTGCTGTGCGGCATCCTGCTCGCGATCGACGTGTCCCTGGCGGCGAGCGCCCGTACGGTCACCGTGACCAGACGAGTGCCTGCGCGTGCTCGCATCGGCGAGCCGATCGACGCCGAGCTGGTGCTGCACAACCACGGACAGCGGACCCTGAACGCGCTGATCAGGGACGCCTGGCAGCCGACGGCCGGGGCGAGTCCCGAGCGGATGCGGTTCGTCGTTCCAGCCGACGAGCGGCGCCGGCTGACCGTGCCCCTCCTCCCCCGTCGTCGCGGCGAGCTCGTGAGCACCTTCGTCTTCATCCGCTCGCGGGGGCCGCTGGGCCTCGGCGGCAGGCAGGCCAGGCATGAGGTGCGCGGCGCCCTCCGCGTGCTGCCGGCATTCGCCTCCCGCAAGCACCTGCCGTCACGTCTGGCGCGGTTGCGTGAACTCGACGGCAACACCAGCATTCAGGTCCGTGGGCAGGGCACCGAATTCGACTCGCTGCGCGAATACGTCCGAGGCGACGACGTGCGCTCGATCGATTGGCGCGCGACCGCCCGCGCGGGGACGACGATGCTGCGCACCTGGCGACCCGAGCGCGACCGGCACGTCGTCATCCTGATCGACACCGGACGGACCGCGGCCGCCCGCGTCGGCGACAGCACCCGTCTGGATGCCGCGCTCGAGGCGTCCCTCCTGCTCGCAGCCCTCGCCGCGAGAGCGGGCGATCACGTGCATCTGCTGATGTACGACCGCGTCGTGCGCGGCCGCGTCACCGGCGTCGACGGCCCCGGACTCCTGCAGGCGATCACGGACGCCATGGCACCGGTGCACGCCCGGCTCGTCGACACCGACTGGGGCGGTGCGTTCGCGGCGATCCGGACGCTCACCACACGGCCGTCACTGATCGTCGTCCTCACCGCGCAGGACGCCGCCGAGTCCGCTCGCAGCTTCCTGGGCGCGTTCCCCAACGCCTCTCGCGCCACGACCGTGCTCGTCGGCTCCGTCACCGACGATGCGGTCGGAGAGCTCGCCATGCGGCGCGACTCCCGCGAGGACATCTATCTCGCGGCCGCCGCAGAACGCACCATCCGCGATGCGGAGAACGTCGCGGATGCCATCCGTCGCGCAGGCGGCGAGGCCATCGCCGCCGATCCGGAGGAGCTTCCGCCGAAGATCGCCGACCGGTATCTCGAACTCAAGGCCGCCGGACGTCTCTGAGGTCGGAGCATCCGCCCGGTCTGTTCAGGTCGCAAAATTCGCCGCTGTGAGCCCGTCACAGCGGCACGATTCGCTACCTGAACGACCACCGCTGTTCTGTGGAGGACGATCCAGACCCTCGGGTCGCAGATATCGCCGCTATGCGTGCGCGACACCGACACAGTTCGCGATCCGAACCCCCACGGCAACCGAGTTTCCTTTTTGTGAATGATTCAGAAAAAGGCTACAATGGATGCGATGACAATCGCCGCCCCGCATGAAGCACCCGAGCGCCTGCGCGCCGCTGGTCTGCGTGTCACGGTGCAGCGCGTCGCCGTTCTCGAAGCATTGGCCGCTCGGCCGCACGCCTCGGCGGAGACCGTCTTCTCCTCATTGCGCGACCGGCTCAGCGGTGTGGCCCTGCCCACCGTTCACGGCATCCTGGGCGACCTCACCGGCGCTGGAATCGTGCGCAAGGTGAGCCTCCCCGACGCCGGCAGCGCCCTCTACGAGGTGCAGGACGAGTTCGACAACCACCACCACCTGCAGTGCGTCGAATGCGGCCGCGTCGAAGACGTCGCGTGCGCCGTCGGCGAAGCCCCCTGCCTGCATCCGTCCCACGACCACGGGATGCGGATCATCGAAGCCTCTGTGACCTACCGAGCCATCTGCTCCGACTGCGAAAGGAAGAAGTGAAATGACTGACAAGACTTTCACGACCACCCAGACCGGAACACCTGTCGCCAGCGACGCACACTCGCTGACGTCCGGTCCCGACGGGATCACCGCGCTGCACGACCGATACCTGGTCGAGAAGCTCGCCTCGTTCAACCGCGAGCGCGTGCCGGAGCGCAACCCGCACGCCAAGGGCGGCGGAGCCTTCGGTGAGTTCGTCGTCACCGAGGACGTCTCGCAGTACACGCGTGCTGCCGTCTTCCAGCCCGGCGCCACGAGCGAGACGCTGCTGCGCTTCTCGTCGGTCGCCGGCGAGCAGGGCTCCCCCGACACGTGGCGCGACGTGCGCGGATTCTCGCTGCGCTTCTACACCACCGAGGGCAACCTCGACATCGTGGGCAACAACACCCCCACGTTCTTCCTGCGCGACGGCATGAAGTTCCCCGACTTCATCCACTCGCAGAAGCGCCTGACCGGCTCCGCCCTGCGCGACGCCGACATGCAGTGGGACTTCTGGACGCTCTCCCCCGAGTCGGCCCACCAGGTCACCTACGTCATGGGCGATCGCGGTCTGCCGCGCTCGTGGCGCCACATGAACGGCTACGGCTCGCACACCTACCAGTGGGTCAACGCCGAGGGCGAGCGCTTCTGGGTGCAGTACCACTTCCTCACCAAGCAGGGCGTCGAGCCGATGTTCTCCGACGAGGCCGAGCGCATCGCCGGCCAGGACGCCGACTACTACCGTCGCGACCTCTACGAGGCGATCGAGAACGGCGATCACCCGTCGTGGGACGTCTACGTTCAGGTCATGCCCTACGAAGAGGCCAAGACGTACCGCTTCAACCCGTTCGACCTCACCAAGACGTGGTCGAAGAAGGACTACCCGCGCATCAAGGTCGGCACCTTCACGCTGAACCGCAACCCTCGCAACTTCTTCGCCGAGATCGAGCAGGCCGCTTTCTCGCCGGGCAACCAGGTACCGGGCACCGGCATCTCGCCCGACAAGATGCTCATGGCCCGCGTGTTCGCCTACCCGGACGCCCAGCGTCACCGCATCGGAACGAACTTCAACCAGCTGCCGGTCAACCAGCCGCATGCCACCCACATCAGCAACTACATGCATGAGGGCAACATGCAGTACCACTTCAACACCGCAGAGCACCGGGTCTACACCCCGAACTCCTATGGTGCGGCCGGTGGCCCCGAGGCCGACCCGCAGCGCGGTGTCGAGGCGAGCTGGGAGAACGACGGCGCGCTCATCCGCACGGCGGCGACCCTGCACGCAGAGGACGACGACTTCGGCCAGGCGCGCACGCTGATCAACGAGGTCTTCACCGCCGAGGAGCGCCAGCGCTTCATCGAGACCCTCGCCGGTCAGTACGACGCGCTGACCGTCCCTGCGATCCAGGAGCGCTTCTTCTGGTATTGGGGCCAGGTCGACCAGAAGGTCGCTGATGACGTGCGCGCGCTCACCAGCCGTGCGTTCGACAACGCGGAGCCGGTGGGCGTCGGCGAGTGAGCCGCTGATTCCCTGAATCGTCGATTCGCGCGTGGGGTCGGATGCTTCGGCATCCGGCCCCACTAGCATGTGCCCTGAATTCGATCGATCCCGGTCGAACCGACGAGAGGGAATTCCATGAGCGAAACGCTCGCTGAAGCTGCAGCTCCGGTCCCGTCCACCGGATCCAAACTGACCGCCGAAGCTCTCGGCACCTTCCTGCTGGTCCTCGGCGGCGTCGGCACCGCACTGTTCGCCTCCAACCACTTCACCGACCCGGGCTCAGGCTCCGCCGTGTATGTGGCCGTCGCCTTCGCCTTCGGCCTCACGGTGGTCGTCGGCGCCTACGCGTTCGGCCCGATCTCGGGCGGACACTTCAACCCCGCTGTCACGCTCGGTGTCGCTGCCGCAGGACGCCTCCCGTGGCGCGACGTACCCGGCTACATCATCGCCCAGGTCGTCGGCGGCATCGTCGCGAGCACGATCCTCGTGCTCATCGGTCTGTTCGGACCGGACGGATGGCTCACCACCGCACAGGACGCCGGATTCGCCAGCAACGGCTGGGGAGAGCACTCCCCCAGCGGATTCGGCATGTGGGCGGCCATCATCATCGAGATCGTACTGACTGCCGTGTTCCTGTTCGTGATCCTCGGCACGACCCACAAGCTGCGTCCGACGCCATTCGCCGGGCTCGCGATCGGACTCACGCTGACGCTCATCCACCTCATCAGCATCCCGGTGGACAACACCTCGGTGAACCCGGCACGCTCGATCGCCGCGGCGATCTACGGCGGCGTCGGTCCGCTCTCGCAGCTGTGGGTGTTCATCGTCTTCCCGATCGTCGGCGCAATGCTCGCCGGCGTCGCGTACAAGACGCTGCTCGACGGCACCGTCGTGCACGACGCCAGGAAGCGCGCCTGACGCGAGAAACGCTCAGCCGGCGGTGAGCTGCGGGGTCCCTGCTTCGTACTCGAGGAGGTCTCCGCGCTCACCGCGCCGGTACGCACGACGCCCGACCAGCAGCATGTAGACGAGGAACACCGCGAGAGCGGCAGCTCCGATCCCGATCTTCACCGGCCACGGAAGCGACCAGCCGGTGACGAAGCCCTCGACGAGGCCGGACAGGAACAGCGCGAACACGAGCCCGATCGCCACGGTCGCCAGCGCCCTGCCCTCTTCGGCGAGGGCTGCGCCTCGGGTACGACGGCCGGGAGCGACCCACGCCCAGAACAGGTGCAGGCCGGCGGCCGCCGCCACGAAGATGCTCGTGAGCTCCAGCATCCCGTGCGGCAGGATGTACAGCACCATGACGTCGAGGCGGTCGTGTGCGGCCATGATGGCGGCGGAGACGCCGACGCCGAACGCGTTCTGCACGATCACGTACACAGGCCAGACACCCGTGACGCCGAATAGCACGCACTGCGCGGCGATCCAGGCGTTGTTGGTCCACACCATGCCGGCGAACACCGCCGCAGGATTCTCGGTGTAATAGCCGGTGAACGTCTCCTCGGCGTACTGCTCGAGGAAGTCCGCCGGCCCGAGTGTCGCCACCAGCGCCGGATCGCCCGAGATCCAGGCCGCCACCAGTACGGTGATCGCGATGAAGACCACGGCGATCACGAGGGTGGTCCAGCGCAGCCGGTACAGAGCCGCCGGGAGCTGGTCGACGAAGAACCGGGCGATCTGGGTCAGGATGCTGTCGGACGCACCGGTCAGGCGCAGGCGCGCCTTCGAAAGCACGGATGACACGTACGCGCCCTGCGGCGAGTCCCCGACCGAGGTCTTGAGCTCGGCGAGATCCGCGGATGCCGCGCGATAGCGCACGATCAGCTCATCGACGCCCTCGCCGTCCAGGCGCGCGCGGCTGAGCTCGTTCAGTCGTTCCCACTCGGCGCGGCGCGCATCGGCGAGAGCATCGGCATCCACCTGATTTACTGTACTCATGTCCACGCCGATCGACACCGCCGACGAGGTCCTCTCCGGCGAAGCGGTCGCGATCGACGTCCAGCCGCTCGGATTCTTCATGCGGGCCCTGGGCTCGCTGATCGACATGGCCGTCGGCTGGGTGCTGTTCGCGCTCTTCATCTGGCTCCGCACGTGGCTGGTGGTCTCCGGCATCATCGGCGGTTCGATCGACGGCATCCTGACCGTCGCCGCCCTCGTCGTCTGCTTCGTCGTCGTGCCGATCGTCGTCGAACTGGCCACACGAGGCAGGAGCCTGGGTCGCCTGGCCGTCGGCGGCCGCATCGTGCGGCTGGACGGCGGCGCGGCAGGCTTCCGTCACGCGTTCATCCGCGCGCTGATCGGCGTCCTCGAGATCTACATGACGGCGGGCGCCGTCGCGATCCTGTCCGGAGCCTTCACCGCACGCTCACAGCGACTGGGCGATCTCGTCGCGGGCACGTACAGTCAGCGTGTGCGAACGCCGAAGCTCGTCCCGCTCTCGCCCGTGATGCCGCCCGCATTGGCCGGATGGGCGCAGATCGCGGATGTCGCGCGGATGCCCGATCGACTGGCGCGACGGATCTCCCAGTTCCTGCAGCACGCCGAGCGGATGTCGCCCGCCGCTCGCGCTCGCGTCGCGCACGATCTCGTTGCCGAATCGTCCGCGTACATCTCGCCCCAGCCGGCGGCGCACCCCGAGCAGCTGCTCGTCGCCATCACGGTGCTGCGCCGCGAGAGGGAGCGCAGGGCACTCGCGATAGCGGATGCGCGGGCTGAGAAGCTGACCGGCCGACGCGTCGGGGTCTGACGCTTCGATCAGGACGTCAGGGCCGTCAGGCGCGCAGCGCCTCGTGGCGAACGACGATCCAGCCGGCCGGCACAGACAGCCGGTCGGCGTGCTGCGCGCACAGGTCGTGGGCGTGCGGATGATCAGTGCCGCCGAGCGGCCCGAGAGCGGCCATCTGGTCGCCGTAGTCGAACGTCAGCGTGGCCACAGCCTCGCGTGCGCAGGTCACCTTCGAGCAGAGTCGTCCGTCCATCTCCATCAGCGTAGGCCGCGCGACCGGTCCGGTCGGGATGCCGCGCGGAACACATAGACTTTCGACATGACCCGCCGTCGAACCGCTGCCTCACCTCCCCGTCGCGGCGCCAGGCACGGACGCCACGGACGCCTCGGACGCAGTGAGGTCGTCCGTCCGCCCCTTCCGCCGCTCGACGGCCGCATCGACCGGTTCGACGCGACGATCGGCACGGCGGTCGAGTTCCTCCGCGGCACCTGGCCGGAACTGCAGGAGGTGCGCTTCGAGATCGGCGGGCTCCCGATGAAGCCCGACGCGGACGGCATCCCCCGTTGGGAGATCGATCGCGATCAGCGGCGGATCGTGGTCTTCCGGATCCCGATCGAGCGCCTCCTGCCGCCGGGACACGATGACGACATGCACCGGCGGGTTGCCATCGAGAGCGCGGTCTTCCGCGCGGCGGCCGAGTACGTCGGCAAGGATCCGTGGGAGTTCGGCCCCGACGGCCCCTGAGCCCGTCCGACGAGACGACGGGTGATCAGGGGTAGACGGTGATCGGCTCCTGCGCGGCTGCTCCCGGCCACACCGGCCATCCGGCCAGCGCATCCGCGCCGGAGAGCATCACCGCAGCGCGAACGGGCTGATCCGTCGTGAGCGCGTACACCCGGTCGGCGCGAACGTCCATAAGGCTGTCGCCACCGGCGGGAATCGTGATCTCCTGAGCCGCGCCTCCCGCCGTCGGGGTCAGGGTGATCGATGCATCTGCATCCGACGAGTTCGCCAGATGCAGGCGCGGGCTCGGGCCGGAGGGAACAGCGACGAACACCTCGCCGCGCAGCTCGGGCGCCGACGGCGTCCATGCGAAATCGCTTCCTGCGCCCGCTCCCGTCGTCTGACGGACCGCACCGACCACCGAGGCATCCGCCTCGATGTCGATGCTGTACACGCCGGGCTCGAGCTGGTCGAGATTCACCTCGGCGGGAATGCGGGCGTCGAGCGGGACGGAGGTCTGCATCACTTCCGTGCCGTTCGATCGCACGACGATCCGCGCCTTGGTCGCCTGGTCGGTGGCCATGAGCCGGAGAAGCGTGAGTGCGGTGTCCTCGCTGGTGTCCAGGACCTGGATGCCTGCGAAGCCGATGCGCGCGTTCGGTGCGGCCGCGGAGTCCTGGATATCGATGCCGGAGGGATCGAGGGTGCGGATGAGCGACGACTGCAGCTCAGCGCGCAGCGGCGCGCCCTGAGCGGTGACTCGCACGACGGGTGACGGCGTTCCGGCGGCGACGGACGACAGCGGCACGGTGACCTGCGTCGCAGCCGGCACGAGCGTGGTCGTGGACGTCTCGGTGGGACCGAACACCGTCAGCGTCGCGGTGGCGGTCACATCGCCGGGGTTGGACAGGATGATCAGGTCGCTCGTCCCCGTCTCGACCGTGCCCCCGACCAGCCAGGACTCGGTGCGCGTCTCTCGACATGCTGATGCCGCCAGGCCAGACAGATCGTCTGCGGCGAGAGTGAGCGATTCCGCTGCGGCCACGAGTGCCGCACCGCCCTGCTCCGCACTGCCGACGAACCGCTTCGGGCCGCTGGACTCGCCGATCTCAGGGGCAGCGAGCACGGAGTCGGCGAGGACGCCGGTGCTGCCGACGGTGAGTGACGGCGTGCCGGCGGACATCTGCTGCGCGGCATCCGCCGGGTTGCGTCCGAGTGCGCGGAACTCCCCGGAGCAGACAAGAGTGGTGTCGCCCGCCGTCGGCGTGACGGACACCTGGGCGGGTTCGCTCTGCGCGCCGGGCCACGGCAGCGCGACAGCGATCACCACGGCAACGACGCAGCCGACAGCGAGCGCCGCTCCGGTCAGGAAGCGTGCACCGGTGGCGACGAGTCGGACGGCTCGGTTCTGGATCATCGGTCCTCCTCGTCATCATCATCACCGTCGTCGTCCGCGCGCTCACGAGGCGGATCCTCACGACGGCGAGGCAGGATCATCGGCTCTTCAGAGGACCGGCCGACGATACGGGACTGCGCCCGAGCTGCACGGCGGGAAGCACGGGTCGGGATCGCGAGCAGGAGGGCGGCAAGCAGAAGGACGAGCTGGACGGCGATGATCGTGCTCGCCGTGCCGCCTTCGGCGCGGGTCAGGTCGGCGCGCTCGGCCGGCTTGGTGTCCAGGCGCCACAGCACGCCCTTGTCGGTCTCGCCGACCTTCACGAATCCGGCGCGCTGGTCGAGTGCGGTGATCGCTTCCACCCGGAAGGCGCGCGCGGCGTCCGACTCCTGGCCGCTCACCTGATCGAGAAGGACGAAATGGATGCCGTGAGCCGCAAGCTCGGCCGGCGCATCGAAGGTGCGCGGGGAGAGGAGGTCCACCGCGAGAGCGCTGACGTCGACCCCCTGCGGCGCTGTCGCGGTGCTGAGCATCGTCGTCTGCGCTCCGAGCGTCTCGCTGGGCCCCCAGACGACGCCTGCTGCGAGTCCACCGTTGTTCTGCGGGGTCAGCACGAGAGTCGAGATCTCGCGGTCGCCGCGCGCTTCGGCAGCCACATAGGCGGGGAGCGTGCTCTCCGGGCCGTTGGTGAGCTCGGTACGGTCGCCGTGAAGGGCTGTGAGTGCCGGCACCGCGCAGACGGCGAGTGAGAGGCCGGCCAACGTGACGGCGAGGATGCGGAGCTTCGGCATCGTGATCGCCGTGTCGAGCGTGACGAGCGCACCCCCGATCAGTCCGGCCCACGCGAGGCTGAGTCCGGTACCGGGCCAGATCTCGACCGGGGTGCCCTGGACGAAACTGACCGTCACACCGACGGCGAGGAAAGACGTGGCGATGCCGGCCATCGTGACACCGAGCAGAGCGATGCCGGCACCCCATCGTGGAGCGACGGCGGCAGCGAGCGCCAGCAGCGCGACAGGAGCGATGAGAATGGGAGCCCAAGCCGCGAGCGCCGGATCGAGGACGTCCATCCACCCGGCGAGGTCCGTGGTCGGGAAGCCGGTGGCCAGCAGCAGCCGGCCGGCAGAATCGGCAGCGACCTGGGGGCCCGCCCACACAGCACCGGGGTCGGCGAACACCGCCCAGATGTTCCCCTGTCGGACCTGCCAGACGATGAGCGGCGCGAACAGGGCCGCGGTCGGCACCAGGATCCAGAGCAGTCTGACCGCACCGTGGAACCAGGCGCGGGAGAGCACGATGATGATCGCCAGCAGCCAGAGCACGAGAAGCGCCGGGGCGAGCGAGGGCGCGCACGCGAGAGTCGCCGCGAGAACGATCGATGCGGCACCCGCCGCACCCCAGGAGCGGTGCGCGACCACTGCGGTGTGGAAGAGCCACGGCAGCAGCAGATGCAGGAGCACGGCTGCCGGCCGACCCTCGATCAGGGCGGTGAGGAAGGTCGGCGCCAGCGCCCAGGCCACGCCGCCGAAGATCCGCAGCCCCCCGCGATCCGTGATGCGCGTCGCGGCGAACCACCCGCCCAGAACGGCCAGCGGCAGGGCCGCCAGCCACAGCAGCACCATCGCGAAGGACGGAGCCCCAGGCCACAGCGAACCGACGACCGCGAGCACGCCGGCGAACGGATCCGCCGGCCCCGTCACTCCGATGCCCAGGCCGCGCTGACCCCAGGCTGCATCCGCCCAGAGACCTGCGAGCGTGTCGCGCATCGGAAGGAGCGCCCCGCCCCCGATGGCAGGCCACGCGAGGAGTGTGGTGAAGGCGGCCACGCTCACGACCAGCGCGCCGAGAACCGCCCATGCCCCGCCGCCCGAGAAGAAGTCGAGTTCGCTGACGGCACCGCCCTCGCTACCGTGCCCATCGTCGAGGCGACGGTGCAGCTCACCGCGGGTGATGCGGAGCGGCGCGATGCTCGCCCAGGATGCCGTTCGGTGCGAGCGGATGCCGCGACGCGATCTGGCGACGGAACCGAAGCGCGCCATCGCTGTCACAGCGGCACCCCACTCCGGTGCCACCGCCGCCGGACGCTTCGCGATCAGGTGGACGATCGTCCGCCACAGGGCGAGCGGCAGCAGCGTGAGCCAGTGCAGGGGCACGGCTGCCGCTGGAGCATAGGAGAGACGGCGGTGCAGCTGGGCGAGACGCGTGCCGAAGGCTCGCTGCGCCATACCCTGCGGCAGCGCTGCCGGTCCGTCGGGGCTGACCGTGATCCGCGCGCTCGGCGCGAGGACCACTCGTCCGCCGCCCAGACGGGCTCGGACGCCGAGGTCGAGCCCCTCGTCCGCTCCGCCCAGGGCCGGGTCGGGCTGCAGATCGCGCCGCACCTCTGCACGGATGAGCGTGCCGCGGATGTCCGCGCCGAGGACGTCCTCGCGCCCGTCGTGCTGATTCTGGTCGAGTTCACCCGCAGCCAGTTCGACGGAACGACCCCAACGAGTCATGGTGACGCCGAGGCTGACAAGTTCACGATCGTTGTCGACGTCCACGAGCTTGGGAGCGGCGACCGAGGCGGACGGTGAACGCTCGAGGGCACCGGCGAGCTGTGCCAGCGCCTGCGGGTGCGGCGCCGTGTCGTGCGCGAGCAGCCACACAGCGGTGTCGTCGGCCACACGCGGCTGCGCGTAGGCGACGGCCTCGGCGAACGATGTGCTGCTCCGGGCTTCGATGATGCCCTCGACCGAACGCGCGATCACCTCGCTCTCGCGAGCCGCCGTTCCGTCACCGCAGACGACGAGTGTCACCGCATCCGGCTGACGCGTCTGCAACGTCAGCGCATCGAGCGTCCGCAGCAGCTGAGCACGAGATGACTGTCCTGGACGCGCGACGATGATGGCATGGACTCGGGTTGGCATGGCCTGGTCAGCCTAAGCGCTCGGACTCGACCACATCGTCAGCCCGCGCGGCGTGGCCGCCAAGCAGTCCGCTCAGCCGGCCTGACGCTTGAGCTTGCGGCGCTCGCGCTCGCTGAGACCGCCCCAGATGCCGAAGCGCTCATCGTTGTTCAGCGCGTACTCGAGGCATTCGCCGCGTACGTCGCAGGACGAGCAGATGCGCTTCGCATCGCGCGTCGAGCCGCCCTTCTCAGGGAAGAACGCTTCCGGGTCGGTCTGCGAGCAGAGTGCGTCGGTCTGCCACGCGAGAGCCGTGTCCGCTTCATGCTCTGGACGCCTGACCCCGGGTACCCCGAGATTGACCGGATCGACAAACCAATTCTCGGGAACGTCGGAACGGTAACCCGTCATATCGTTCTCCTTGCCCTATAACAGTCCCCCACTGGGCTTTGCTCCACTAATTACACCCGTGTCATTCGCCTCGGTCAAGTCGCGGATCGTAAACCCTCAAGCGCATATTGAAAGTTCACGGCGTGTCATCGGCGTGTCGCGCCCGGCTCGGCGACGAAGGCGACTCCCTCCCCCGACAGCACCAGGGTGCGTTCGCCCTCCGAGGCGAAGACGACCTGGCCGACGGGCACGGTGACGGTCGCAGCATCCGCCCCCTCGACGGTCACCTCTCCCCCGGCGCTCAGCACCATCGCCGGGGCGACGACATCGACGGACACCGGCGCTCCGTCGAGCACGACACGGCGCAGCGCGAAGTCGGGGACATCGACGGGGTACGACGTCACGGGACCCGCGGTCGCCGGGCGCAGAACGGGAACCGTCCCCGGCGTGGTGTCCAGAATCGAGAGCAGTTCGGGCACGTCGATGTGCTTGGGCGTCAGCCCGCCGCGCAGGACGTTGTCACTGGCCGCCATGATCTCGACGCCGAGGCCGGAGACGTAGGCGTGCAGCAGCCCGGCGCGCAGGAAGATGCCCTCGCCGCGGCCGAGCACGATGAAGTTCATCAGGAGCGCCACGACGACGCCGGCGTCGCCGGGGTTGCGAGCCGCGATCCTCCGCGCTGCGTCCAGCTCGGGGGCGAACTCGTCGGATGCTGCGTGCTCCAGTGCCGCGATGATGTCGGCCACCTCGGCCTGCGCCGCGCCGGAGAGCAGCCAGGCGATTGCGTCTCCCAGCGCGTCCCCGTCGGCCGACAGGCGCACGCGCAGTGCTGTGACGGCGGAAGATGGACCGAGACTGTCGAGAAGGCGCAGCGTGTCCGCGACGGGACGCAGCCCGCCGAGAGCCTCGAAGCGGTCGCTGAGCGCCACGATGAGCTCCGGTTTGTGGTTCTCGTCGCGGTAGTTGCGGGTGGGGTCGTCAGCGGCGAGATGAGTCTCCCGTGCCCAGCCGTCGCGTGCCTGTGCGATCGTCGGATGCACCTGGATCGAGAGCGGGTCACCGGCGGCGAGGAGCTTGAGCAGATACGGAAGGGTGCCCCCGGTGACGGCGTCCAGCGTCGAGCCGTCTTCGACATCGGCAGGGTCTCCTGGGTGATCGCCGAACCAGACCTCCGCCTCCGGGGAGCCGCTCGGCTGTCGACGCTCGAGCTCGGCCAGAAGGGTGGGCGATCCCCAGGCGTAGTCGCGAGGGATGTTGGAGAGACGAAGCAGCATGGGCCCAGCGTATCGATCTGCCGTGGCACGGCTGGGCCGAGGGTGTCGCGCGGTAGCCTGATTGCGATGGC
Organism: Microbacterium sp. Bi121; assembly: GCF_918698005.1. Classification (GTDB taxonomy): domain Bacteria; phylum Actinomycetota; class Actinomycetes; order Actinomycetales; family Microbacteriaceae; genus Microbacterium. Next base: position 327,786 of record NZ_CAKKLJ010000002.1, on the reverse strand, counting down.
GCAGTACACGAAGCACCCAGTGGCGGCCCCGCCCACCGCGCCGGAGCGCGAGTCGACGGGGCATCTTCTGCTGCGCGGGTACACCACGCTCATGCTGTTCGTCGTGTTCGCGCACACCGCCGTATACAACCTGCTCGGCGAGGTCGGGGCCGCGGTGGTCCTCGGACTGTCGGTTCTCGGATCGTGCGCCATAGGCATCCCGATGCTCGCGAAGAACCGTCCGCACCCGTTCGCCTGGCGGCGACTCCCGTGGGCGGCGCTGGGCTATGTCGCGCTCGCGCTGCTGTCTTTGGCGTGGTCGCAGTGGCGCGCCGCCACGATCGTGACGTGGGTGCTGCTGGCGGCCGTCACCGTCACCGCACTGCTGATCGCCCACGTGCTCACGTGGCACGAGATCGTGCAGTCCCTGGCATCCGCCTTCAAGTGGATCGTCGGCCTGTCCCTCGCGCTCGAGCTGCTCGTCGCGGTGGTGCTCCGGCATCCACTGCTGCCCAACTTCCTGACGCTCCCCGAGGGCGACGTCGATGCGCAGTGGTACTGGGTGCGAGAAAACCTCTTCGACGGCGGACGCATCCAGGGGATCGTCGGCAACGCGAACGTGCTCGCGATCCTGTGTCTGTTCGCGATCATCACGTTCGGTGTGCGCATCGCGCAGCGTGCGCGCTGGCGCGTCACGCATGCGCTGTGGATCGTCGTCGCGGCGTATCTGATGCTCCGGGCGTCGTCCGCCACGGCGTACGTCTGCGCCGCGGCGGTCGCTGTCGTGCTGGTCGTCGCGATCCTCATCAGACGGACGCACGCGCCGGGTGCACGCGCACGGATCTACGCCACGTGCGGCACGCTCGTCACGATCGCCGTCGCCGCCGTCGTGGTCTTCCGCGAGCCCCTGTTCACCGCGCTGGGACGAGGTGCAGATCTCACCGGACGGACCGACCTCATCTGGGCGAAGGTCGTCGAGCGCGCCGGACACCACCCGATCTTCGGGAATGGCTTCTCCAGCCCATGGGTTCCCACAGAGCCGGCGTTCGACAGGTGGATCGTGGACCACGGCATCACGGTCTTCCACGCGCACAACATGTGGCTGGACGTGCTGATGCAGCTCGGCGTCGTCGGCGTGATCCTGATGGCAGCCGCCTATCTGAGCCTGCTGTGGCGGGCGTGGTTCTTCGCAGCAGACCGGCCGCGCTGGGATCTGCGAGCCGACCGTCCGTTCTCCCCTCTGACGCTGCTGCCGATCCTGTTCACGGTGATCCTGCTCGTCCAGGGCCTCGTCGAGTCCACGCCGATCATGCTCTGGGGATGGATGCTGCTCGTGCTGTTCTCGTTCAAGATCAAGGCCGTTCCCCTGATCGGAGTAGGCCTCGATGAGAAGTCCCGCGTCACCGAGCGCGGCCGTGAGGCTCGGCGCATCCCGTGACGGGGGGTCAGGCTGCGCTCGCCCGCCTGCTCGGGTCTGTGGAGATGGCGCGTGCGTACACGCTCACAGCACTCGGGGCGACGTTCGGATCATTCGCGATCGAGCGGATGACCTCGGCTGCGACGTTCGCGACGATCGTGCTCCTGCTCGCTCTACTGGGCATCGCGATCCTGTTCGTCCGCCGCGAGGAGCTCTCGCTGCTGCGCATCGCACCCACGTCGCTGCTGATGTTCCTGACGCTGGCGCTGGTGAGCATCATCTGGACGACCGACAGATCGGACACCTTCATCGGGTGGCTGTGGCTGCTCGGCTTCGCCGTGATCGCGATCACGATCGGCCACATCCGCGACACGCTGCAGACGGTGCGTGCGATCGGCGACACGCTCCGGGTCACGCTCGGGCTCTCGCTCGGCGTCGAGATCCTCTCCGGCGTACTCCTCGACGTGCCGATCCATTTCCTGGACATCGCGGGCAACCTCGCCATCGGCGGCCCTATCCAGGGCCTGTTCGGCACGAGGAACATGCTCGGCTTCGTCGCCGTGATCGCACTCATCACGTTCGTCATCGAATGGCGCTCGCAGTCGGTGATCGCCCCCATCGCCGTCCCGTCGATCGCATTGGCCGGCTTCCTCGCCCTGCTGTCCGCGTCCCCGACGGTCCTCGTGCTCGCTGCAGCCGTCGGCGTCGTGACGGGCGCACTGACGATCGTCCGCCACGCTCCGGTTGAGCGACGCACGTTCGCGCAGTGGGCGCTCGGCGCGCTGGTCGCGCTGGCACTCGCCCTGGCGTTCGCGTTCCGGCATCCCATCATCAGGTGGATGGGCGCGGGATCCGACTTCTCGACCCGAGCGGATCTGTGGAACAAGATCCTCGACTTCTCAGCGGTCAAGCCCCTCCAGGGGTGGGGCTGGTTCGGGCCGTGGGATCGCGGCGAGTACCCCTTCGTCTACATCAACTACTGGCTCGCCGACCACCACCAGACGGCGCTGAACGCGTTCTTCGACGTGCTGCTCCAGCTCGGCATCATCGGGCTCGTGCTGTTCCTGCTGCTGGGTGGAGTGGCGATCGTGCGCTCGTGGCTGGTCGCCAGCGCGCGCCGTTCCGTCGTCTACGCCTGGACGCCGCTGGTGCTCGTGACGCTCGCTGTGGATTCGATGTTCGAGAGCTTCACGCTCGCGGGCGCCGGATGGTTCATGCTCGTCCTGTGCGCTCTGCGCGCCGGACAGTCGAGGTCATGGCGCGAGAACATCGATGCGGCCAACACCGGGGTGATACCGACGCTGCGTGCGGAGGGGTGACGGGTCATCCACAACTGCGACGGGTAGGCTGTTCCTGCTCGTCGAACCCCGTTGGGCACCCGAACCGGGTCCTGCGGGAATAGAACTTCGGAGATCCATCACGTGACTCACGTCCTTCAGAATGTCGTCTTTCCCCTCGACCGCGACCCTGATCTGCTTCCGCTTTACGCCGACCCGGAAACCTGGTCGTTCATCGATGAGAAGCCGGTTCGCGTCTCGAACCGTGCGCAGCTCGGCAACATCCTCGGGCGCCACCGCGCACGCATCGTCTCGGGACGACGGGTCTCGCTCGGCACGTACTTCAACGCGTTTCCCGCTTCCTACTGGCAGCACTGGACGAGCGTTCGGCAGGTGCGGCTCACGGTTCGCACCACGGGGCCCGCGACGATCCTCGTGTACCGCTCGAACGGCTCTGGAGTACGTCAGCGCATCGATACGCGCGAGGTGACAGGTGAGGCCACGACAGCCTTCGACCTCGAACTCACTCAATACAGCGACGGTGGCTGGATCTGGTTCGACATCGTCGCCGAGGACAAGCAGGCAGTGCTCGAGGGCGCGGAGTGGACGACGGAGCAAGAGCCCGCTCGCGCGGGCAAGGCCTCCCTCGGCATCACGACCTTCAACAAGCCCGACTACTGCGTGGAGACGCTTCAGGCGCTTGCCGCGTCGCCGGACGCCCTCGAGTTCGTCGACCGAATCTTCCTCATCGACCAGGGCACCCAGCTCGTCGCTGACCAGGACGGCTTCGATGGGGTCGCAAGTCAACTCGGCGACACGCTGCAAGTGGTGCGTCAGCCGAATCTCGGCGGCTCGGGTGGATTCGCGCGCGCCATGCACGAGACACTGCAACGTCCCGAAAGCGACTTCGTGCAGCTGCTCGACGATGACGTGCGGTTGGAGCCGGAGTCCCTGCGTCGCTCGATCGTGTTCGGCCAGTACGCCACGAAACCCGTCCTCGTCGGCGGGCACATGTTCGACCTGCTCGACCGCCCCAAGCTGCACGGTTGGGCAGAGGTCGTCGATGAAGCGCCGTTCATGTGGCGCAACCTGTATCAGGAGGAGATGCCGCACGACTTCGGCGCATCGAACCTGCGTCAGTCCACACTCCTGCACATGCGCATGGATGCCGACTACAACGGCTGGTGGATGTGCCTGATCCCCCTCGATGCGATCCGCGAGGTCGGCCTCGCGCTGCCCGCATTCATTAAATGGGACGACGCCGAGTTCTGCCTGCGGGCAGGCGAAGCCGGATTCCCGACCGTCTCCATGCCCGGCGTTGCGCTCTGGCACGTCTCGTGGGTGAACAAGGACGACACGATCGACTGGCAGGCGTACTTCCACGCGCGGAACCGCATCGTCGCAGGTCTCCTGCACTCGAACGCGCCACGCGGTGGGCGGCTGATCAGACACAGCCGTCGCGCCGATCTCAAGCACCTCATGATGATGCAGTACTACCCCGTCGAGCTCCGGGCACGCGCACTGCGTGATGTCCTATCCGGCCCAGACCACATGCCGAAGAACCTGGCGACGGCGATGCCTGCTGCCAGGGCCCTCGCCGCCGAGTATCCGGAGACCACGGTCCACCGCGATCCGTCGGCGGTCTTGCATTCGCGGTACGGGCGACGCGTGTACAAGCAGACCTCTCGGCACGAGTTCGACAGCCCGAGCGGTCTACAACTGCGATGGTTCACCTTTGTGACGCTCGTGGCGCACTGGCTCCACAAGCCCGACCCCGCGAACGTGGAACGGCCGGAGGTCGAGTTCGGCAAGGAGGACGCCCACTGGTGGCGTGTGCCGGCCTTCGACAGCGCGCTCGTGAGCGCCGCGGACGGTTCGGGCAAGAACATCTACACCCGTGACCGCAAGAAGTATCGGCGCATGCTGCGCGACACGATCCGGCTCCACGCCGAACTCCAGCGACGGTGGCCCGAGCTGCAGCGTCAGTACCGGCAGGCGCTGCCGGAGCTCGTCTCGCCAGAGTCCTGGCAGCAGATCTTCGAGGAGACGGCATGACCGCGGCGTTCGATCCCGCGTCTTCGGCGATCGTCATCGTCACCTACAACCGCTCCCACCTGTTGTCCGGCCTCCTCACGAGCATCACCGCGATGGATCCGAAGCCAGGCCGCGTCGTCATCATCGACAACGCTTCAGCGGATGACACCACTGAAGTCGTCGAGTCGTTCCGCGACGGCATCGGCACAGAGATCGTGTATCGCAAGCTGGAAACCAACACCGGTGGATCCGGCGGATTCAGCGAGGGCATGCGCACCGCGTACGAACTCGGCAGCGAGTGGATCTGGATGATGGACGACGACGTCGAGGTTCTCCCCGACGGCCTCGCCAAGATGGGCAAGTGGGCCCCCCGCTTCAAGAGCATCCAAGGACGCCGCTACGACTACGACGGCAGCGAGTTCTACTGGCAGTACCGCATCGCCGAGCGCATGGGCATCCCGATCCCGTTCGCACCGGCCGGGTTCGATGAGTCCGGCTTCAAGGAGATGAACAGCGGATGCTTCGAGGGCATGTTCATCCACCGCTCGATCGTGTCGCAGATCGGACTCCCCGACCCTCGCTTCTTCATCTATTGGGACGACCAGGTGTACGGCTGGCTCGCCTCGCGGCTCACGACCGCTGTGATCGTCGACGAGTTCGTGCTGCGTCGCACCCGTGAGATCAAGCAGTGGGATATGGGCGTGCGGCACATGAACGCGTCCAGCAACGCCTACCGCTACTACATCATGCGCAACCGGGCGTTCATCAAGCACTACTACCGGGTCCACGGCGTCTACAACCCAGTGTTATTCGGCCTCGGCACGACGGCGACCTTCTTCAAAGAACTCATCCGCCTCGTGTTCGTCGAGAGAACGGTGCGCGGCACCAGTAACCTGTTCCGGGGTCTCCGCGACGGCGGCAAGGCCGCACGTGATCGCACCTGGCAGCCCATGCCCGCATTGGAGAAGTGATGAGCGACGGACAGCCTCGAGCCGAATGGATCTTCCCGGAGGAGAAGAAGAGCAACAAGGGTCGCATCTGGCTGATCGTGGGCCTGTCTGTTCTCGCGCTGGCGATCGTCGGGACGTTGCTGTTCTTCCTGCTGCCTCGCGACGGTGAGCCAACACCATCTCCGTCTCCGAGCGCCAGTTCGTCGGCGACGGCGTCGCCCTCGCCGACATCAGCACCGACGCCCACTTCCACGCCTACGTCCGAGCCCGTCCCGACTCAGCCGCCGGCTGCGGATCCCGACATGGATACGTTCGTCGGCAAGGTCCAGCCACGGCTGGATGACGGGGTAAGAGGGCTGCAGCTGGTGCAGGACAACATGGATCTCGGCGCGCAGATCGTCGATTCGCTGCAGAACGATGCCGCCGTACTGTCGGACACCCCCGCCCCGAGTTCGCTCGCTGCGGACTGGAGCGACGCGGTGTCGCAGTATGCTTCGAGGCTCGGCGACCTTCGTGCGGCGTACGACAACGGTTCAGATCCGCAGGCGCCTCTCGATGCGGCCAGCGCGGCCCTGCAGAAGGTACGCGCGCTCGTCGGACTCTGAAATCACTTCACGCCGGAGTCGGCGTTGTAGCGGTCGAGGACCTCGTCGATCCCGGCATCCAGCACCAGCGCGCCCTTGTTGAGGTAGAGGCCACGCTTGCAGAAGCGGCGAAGGTCGCGCTCATTGTGGCTGACGAAGAACAGCGTGCGCCCCTCGGCGAGCAGCTCGTCGATGCGCTGGTAGCACTTGTCACGGAACGCCTTGTCGCCGACCGCCAGGACCTCATCGACCAGGAGGATCGGCTCGTTGAGCTGTGACACGACCGAGAACGCGAGCCGCACTTTCATACCGTTGGACAAGTGCTTGTAGGGGGTCTCCTGGAAGTCCTCCAGCTCCGCGAACGCGATCATCTCGTCGTACCGACGTGCGATCTCCGCCTTCGACATGCCGTGCAGCCCGGCGGTCATCCGCACGTTCTCACGAACCGTGAGATCGCCGACGAAGCCGCCGGTGAGTTCGATCAGTGGGGCCACTCCCCCATGCACGGTGACTGAGCCCTCATCGGGGAGCAGGACCCCGGCGACAAGCCGCAACAGTGTCGACTTGCCTTGGCCGTTGCGGCCCACCACGCCGATCGATTCGCCCTGCTGAACGGTGAATGAGACGTCGCGCAGCGCCCAGAACTCGCCGGGGCGGCTACGGCGTGACGCGCCCGCGAACATGTCCTTGAAGCTTCGCCGTCCCCGACGATTGCGACGGAAATGGACGCCGAGTCTCTGGACGTCGATCGCGGCAGACATCACAGCTCCTTCAGCACGGGACGCTCGAGCGTGCGGAACACCCACGAGCCGAGAACGAAGATCAGAATGCTCATGACCGCACCGATGACCACGGTGTTCGTGTGCCACTGGTCGGGGAAGAAGGCCATCCGATAGAGGGTGAAGATGCCCGCCAGCGGATTGAAGGATCCGATCGTCTCGAACGGGCCCGGCAGGTTGTTCACGCTGTAGATGATGGGTGTGGCGTAGAAGAGTGCTCGCAGGATCAGTCCTGTGGTGCGCTCCAGGTCGGAATACAGCGCGCAGAGCGGTGCGACGAGCATCCCGAGTCCGACGAGCAGGATCACCTGGAGAAGCATGGCCACGGGGAACCACAGGATGCCCCACCCGAACTGTGTCCCGGGCGAGAACACCGCGAAGAGTACGAGCACAGGGAGCGAGAACAGGAACTCCATCCCCTTGCTGAGGACGATGCGGTTGACCCAGATCGAACGAGGGATGTTCGTTGAGCGCACCAGTCTGGAGTCGCGCTTGAATGCCTTTGTGAAATCCGACACCGAAGAGTTGAACCACACCCACGGCAGCAGTGCGCTGATCAGGAACACGATATACGGATCTTCACCGACGTCGCGCTTGAAGATCTGGGTGAACACGAACCAGTAGATCGCACTCATGACGAGCGGATCGAGGACGGACCAGAGGTATCCGAGGAAGCTCGTCGAGTAACGAACCTTCAGGTCGCGGGCAGACAGCAACCACAACGAATGCAGATACCGCCGGGGCGTTCCCGGCGCCCCGACAGCAGCGTGACTCACGATTCTGAGTCTAAGAGAGAGTGTTGTTCCACATCGACAGCGCCGAGCCGATGGCCATGTGCATGTCGAGGTACTGGTACGTGCCGAGGCGCCCGCCGAAGTGGACGTCCTTCTCGCCCTTCTGCAGCTCACGGTAGGCCAGCAGTCCATCGCGATCAGCGGGCGTGTTCACCGGATAGTACGGCTCGTCGCTCTTCTCAGCGAACCGGGAGAACTCGCGCATGATGACGGTCTTGTCCGTCGGGTACACGTCCTTGCGCTCCGGGTGGAAGTGCTTGAACTCGTGGATGCGGGTGAAGGGGACATCCATGTCGGGATAGTTCATGACCGGGGTGCCCTGGAAGTCGCCGATGTTGAGCACTTCCTGTTCGAAATCGAGCGTGCGCCAGCTGAGCTCACCCTCGGCGTAGTCGAAGTAGCGATCCACCGGGCCGGTGTATACGATCGGCACCTGACCGACGAGCGCCCTCTTGTTCAAAGGCTGCGACTCGTCGAAGAAGTCCACGTTCAGCTTCACGTCGATGTTGGGGTGCTCGGCCATCCGCTCCAGCCACGCGGTGTAGCCGTCGGTGGGCAGGCCCTCCCATGTGTCGTTGAAGTACCGGTTGTCGTAGTTGTACCGGACGGGCAGACGGCTGACGATGTCACCGGAGAGCTTGTGCGGGTCGGTCTGCCACTGCTTCGCCGTGTAGTCACGGAAGAACGCCTCGAAGAGAGGGCGGCCGACGAGGGCGATGCCCTTCTCTTCGAAGTTCTGCGCTGTCTTGACGTCGAACTCGCCAGCCTGTTCCTTGATGAGGGCTCGTGCTTCGTCCGGCGAGTACGCGGCCTGAAAGAACTGGTTGATCGTTCCGAGGTTCACTGGCATCGGATACACGACGCTGTTGTGGTTCGTGTACACGCGGTGGACGTAGTTCGTGAAGGACGTGAAGCGGTTCACGTACTCCCATACCGTCGCGTTCGACGTATGGAACAGGTGTGCACCGTAGCGGTGGACCTCGATACCGGTTTCGGGCTCCGCCTCGCTGTAGGCGTTGCCGCCGATGTGAGGGCGGCGGTCGATGACGGTGACCTTGCGGCCGGCTTCAGCGGCACGCTCAGCAATGGTGAGGCCGAAGAAACCCGACCCTACGACGAGGAGATCCATCAGGCGGCCGTCCCGACGACGACGCGGGGTGTTCCTGCCCAGAGGGCGGCGTCGGTGGCGTTGCGTCCGTCGACGAGGAGCTTCACACCGGGGAGGTCTGCCGGGGTGAGGGTCTTGTAGTCGGCGTGGTCGGTCTGCAGGATGACCAGGTCAGCGTCCCCGCCGATCTCGTACGGGTCGAACCCGAGCCCGCGCAGTTCCTCGTCTGTGTAGAGCGGGTCGTGCACGACGACCTGCGCCCCACGATCCGTCAGCGCCTTCACGGTCGGGAACACGCCGGAGAACGCGGTCTCCTTCACCCCGCCCCGGTACGCAGCACCCAGCACGACAGCCTTCTGCCCGGACAGATCGCCGAGGATCCCCTCAGCCTGCGCGACCAGACGTTCCGGCATCGACGCGTTGAGCTGCCGGGCCACGCGCACGATGTCCGCATCCGGATCCGTCGACAGGTACAGCCGCGGATACACGGGGATGCAGTGCCCGCCCACGGCGATACCCGGACGGTGGATGTGGCTGTACGGCTGCGAGTTGCACGCCTCGATCACCTTGTACACGTCGATACCGTGCGACGCGGCGAACAGGCCGAACTGGTTCGCCAACCCGATGTTCACATCCCGGTACGTCGTCTCAGCGAGCTTCGCCATCTCCGACGCCTCCGTCGACCCGAGGTCCCACACCCCGTTCGGCTGGGCAAGGTCGGGACGCTCATCGAACTGCAGCACCGCCTCATAGAACTCCCGCGCCCGCCGGTTGCCCTCCTCCGAGAGCGCGCCGATCAGCTTCGGATACTTACGGAGGTCGGCGAAGACCCGCCCCGTCAGGACGCGCTCCGGCGAATACGCCAAGAAGAAATCCTTCCCCTCGACAAGACCCGACCCCTCCTCGAGCATCGGCTTCCACCGGTTACGGGTCGTTCCCACTGGGAGAGTCGTCTCGTACGAGACGAGCGTGCCCGGGGTCAGATGCTCAGCGAGCGAACGCGTCGCCGCGTCCATGTACTTGAAGTCCGGCTCCCAGGTCTCATCGTTCACGAACACCGGCGCGACCAGCACCACGGCATCCGCACCGGGGATCGCGTCCGCGTAATCCGTCGTCGCACGAAGCCGACCGGCCGGAATCAGCTCAGACAGCTTCTCCTGCAGATGAGCCTCACCCGGGAAGGGCTCGAGCCCCGCGTTGATGGTGTCGACTGCCCGCTGGTTCACGTCGACCCCCACCACCTCATGACCGGAGTCGGCGAACTGGACGGCGAGGGGAAGCCCGATCTTTCCGAGGGCGACGACGGCAATACGCATGAGATCCAGTCTACGGGGCGAAGGTGTGGCGGACGCTCAGGCAGACTCAGGCTTCGGCAGCGTCGAGGAGCTCGCTGATCACGCGCTCCGCTGCGTGGCCATCACCGTACGGTGCCGCGTCAGTAGCGATAGGCCGAGGCCGCGTCACGGCCGCGGCGATCTCTTCGGCGCTGTTCGCGAGGACGTTCCATCCCAGTTGAACCGTCTCGACCCACTCGGTCTCCGTGCGCACCGTCGTGCACGGGACACCCAACAAGAACGCCTCCTTCTGGAGGCCGCCGGAGTCGGTGACGACACCTGCGCTCGAGAGCGCGGCGGCGATGAGCTCGGGGTACGCCAGAGGTGCGTGTGCGATCAAAGATCCCTCCATGAGCTGGATGTCGTGTGAAGCGGCCTTGGCGACGACCCGCGGGTGGGCGAGAAGAACCACAGGCTTGTCGAGCCCGGCCAGACCGGCTACCACGTCCCGAAGACGATCCGGATCATCGGTGTTCTCGGCTCGATGGATCGTCGCGACGTAGTACCCGCCACGGGTCAGGCCCAACTCCTCCAGCAGCGCGGAAGGTCGACCGGCGACATCGTCGCGAACCTCGAAGAGCACGTCGGTCATGACGTCGCCTACGAGCACAGTCCGGCCGGCCAGCCCCTCGGTCGCAAGGTGGTCGACTGCCACCTGGGTCGGAGCCAGCAGCAGGTCTGCCGCGTGGTCGGTCATGACGCGGTTGTGCTCTTCGGGCATCCGCCGGTTGAAACTGCGCAGGCCGGCTTCCAGGTGCGCGACGGGGATATGCATCTTCACCGCGCTGAGGGCTGCCGCGACCGTCGAGTTCGTGTCGCCGTAGACGAGCACCCAGTCGGGCCGATGCTCGTCGAACACTGCGTCGAGGGCCGCGAGCATCGATCCGGTCTGCACCCCGTGCGACCCGCTCCCGACGCCCAGGTGCACGTCTGGCGCGCCGATGCCCAGGTCGTCGAAGAACACGTCCGACAGCATCGGGTCGTAGTGCTGTCCGGTGTGCACGATGATGTGCTCCACCCCGGCGGCGAGCGCCGCCTTGTGGATGGGAGCGAGCTTGACGAACTGCGGGCGCGCGCCCACGACACTGACGATCTTCACGGCGTCAATCTTAGGGTGCCCGTCTGATCCTCCGATGGACCACGCGCATCGCGGATGGTAGACCGCGCACGCACGCGCGCGGTCTACGCCACGAGCCTGCGCAGAATCTCGTCTTCGACGAGCACATCGGACTTCGAAGACAGCCGTTCGGCGACACGGTCGGCAGCCAACTTGAAGCCGGCGATCTGATCTGCGGTCAGACCGCGAATTGCGTCCGCCAGATCTTCCGCGGAGTATCCGGGCACGATGACACCGAGACCATTCTCATTGATGAGTCGGTCGGTCTCGACCGCCGAGCCGAAGACGAAGCCGAGGCGCGCCTGGACGAAATCGAAGAACTTGTTCGGCAGCATCAGCCGGTGGTTCGGCGTATGGTGCGGCAGCGCGAAGACACCGAGGTCGTAGGGATTCAGCGTCGCCGGCAGATCGTCAGGTGCCACCGCGGCGTGCAGCTGCGTACGGGGGCTCGCTTCGACGCGAGCGACCAGCTGGCGCCAATAGGCATCCGCCTGCCTGGACTTCACCAGGTAGAGGTCAAGGGTGTGCCCGTCGCCGAGCAGGTCGACGGCATCGATGATCGCCTCCAGGTTGCGCCCCGGCACCGCCCCACCGCTGTGCACCAGACGGATGCTGTCCGCCGCAGGCGACGGCGAGAGTTCCGGCCGGTACTCGATGGCGTTCCGGACGATCTCGCAGCGGACTCCGAACTGCTCCTCGTACATCTGCGCGATCGACGCGTTCACAGTCGTCGCGGCATCCGCTCGCGGGAGATACTGCGCGCATACCCAAGTCATGAACGGCGCGACCAGAACACGCCACGACAGCACATGCGTCCGCTCCTCCGGCGCCCACTCGTGCAGATCGCACCAGATCTTCGGTGCCCCCGCCACCTCGAAGGCGAGAGGAAGCGCGCGTGCCTCGTTGGCCACCACGATGTCGAACTCCCGGCCGCCCAGAAGTGCCCTGGCTGCCTTCACGGCAGGTGCCTCCATGGCGACGGATCGGAATCGACGCAGCGCGAGTTTGACGACGCCGACGGGCGTCTGCGGCAGTGAGGGCAGCTCGCTCGGAATCGAGAGATGATCCGCGGCGGCGTCCGGGCGGTCGCCGTACGACAGGGTGGTGACGTCGCCATGTCGGGCGAGCACCTCCAGCTGCCTCAGGACGCGGGCGTCGCTGCGGATGTCCGAGAAGGAGATGCAGAGGATGCGCGGGCGGGTCATGAGTGCTCCTCGGTCAGATCGCGATAGTGCGCGGACAGCTCAGCAGCGCTGGTGCGCAGGCTCCGCTTCTCGACGACGAAGTCCCTGGCCCTGGCGCTCATGGCCCTCCAGTCGGCACCCGGCAGGGCGAGCACGGAGCGGATCGCATCACCGAGCGCCGGGATATCTCCCTCTGGCACGACGACGCCCGTGCTGCCGTCTTCGAGCATCTCGGCCGCTCCCCCTGAATCGTAGACAATCGCCGGGACACCGGACGCCTGCGCCTCCAGCGACACAAGGCCTGCGGCCTCGCGCCAGCGACCGTACCGTTGCGTAGGAAGAACGAAGACCGACGCACCCGAAAGCGCGTCGCGGACGCCAGCTCGGTCGACCGGCCCGCGCACGTCGATATGGGAGTGCTCAGCGGCCGCGGCCTCAGCTTCCGCGCGCAGCGCCCCGTCGCCGACGAGGACGAGCTCGTGAGGAACGCCACCGACGATGTCGATGGATGCGCGGATAAGGTCGCGCACCCCCTTCGCCGGAGAGAGCGCGCCGACGAAGACGACCCGCGGAATCCCGTCGCGCACGGCAGCTGCAGGGCGATAGAGGTCGGTATCGACGCCCTGGTAGTGCACCTCCACCCGCGCCGAATCGGCTCCGGCTCTGACAACCATGCCCGCGAGATACTCGCTCACCGCGAGAATCCGCGTCGAGGCGTCGAATGCCCTCGTCACAGTGCGTTGGTGCCACCGGAGCATGGGCTTGCCGAACGCGTTCCGCTCGGAGAGCGGGGTCAGCGGCACATACACGTCTGCACCATGAACGGTGAGCAGGAGAGGCACGCCGAGCCGGCGTGATGCCGCGACGGCCGGCTGCGACCAGTTCGCGAAGTGCTGGTGCACCACTTCCGGTGCAAACTGCTGGATCTGACGTCTCATGCGCCCGAAGAGCAGCGGGAGGGCCCGCTCGCGACGGCTCCAGGAGAGCCGTCGCGACGGCACGAGCGAACCGGCCGACGCGTCTTCTACTCGGATCCCCCGCAGCACATCCGCGTCGGTGACCTCGGCGGCCATCGTGAACATCCTGAAGTCGAAGTCATCGGCGAGCGCGAGAGCATGCTGCACGGCGAAATAGGTCGGGGGAATCCGCAGTGACCCCTTCGTCAGAGCGATCCGCGTCGTGTTCATGGTCGCACCACCCGCCGCAGGGCTTCGATCCGCGGAGCCAGCTGCGCGTGGCGCGCGTAGCGCGAGCCCCAGGCCTGCGCTTTCGCCCGCTCCTCGGGACTCTGGCACGCAGCAATGCCTGCTGTCTCACCCAGCGCATCGGCGATGTCGGACGCACCGAGTGATCGGGCGCCGACCCAACCAGGAGCGCCTTGGATGACGTCCGTGGCCGCGTTACCAGGGTCGTGCACCGAGATGATCGGGATACCGGTTGCCGCGTACTCATAGACCTTTCCGCTGGTGACGTACTTGCCGGTACCGAGCGCAAGCACCAAGGCGTCGAAATCTGCGTAGGCCTCGCCGATCCGCGACTTGCTCACGGGCCCGAGGAAGCTCACGCCGTCCGCCGCGAACTCACCCAGCACTCCCGAGGCGGCACCGTCGCCGGTGTGGCCCAGGTACCCGTGGATCACGAGTTGAGCGGACGCGGGCACATCGCCGCGTTCTCTGGCCAAGCGCCAGCCCTGCAGTAGCGGCGCGATCGGAACCTGATCCGTCACTGTGCCGATGTAGCCGAAGACCAGTCCATTCACCCGATCCGGTCGAACGGGCGCGGTGAGCGGCACCTCATACTCGTCGAAGCCGTTCGCCACGACGTGCATCCGGTCGCCTCGACCGTACCGACGCTCATGCCACGCTCGGATCGGATCATTGACGAACCACACCTCGGTCGCGGACGACAGGAGCCTGCGCTCGAGGCGCGCCACTCCGGGGATCCAGCTGTGGAGAGTCTCGCCGCTGAACACGTCCAGCGTCCACGCGTCGCGGTAGTCCATCACATACGGGATCTCGTAGCGACGCGCGAGGTACGCTCCAGTCGAGAAGTCCACGTTCGGGTTCGCGGTTCCGATGCACAGGTCGACCGGATGCGCTGCGTGCACGCGCGCCGCTGCCCTCTCCAGCTCGGGACGCCAGCGACCGTAGGTGAGCTCGGGAAAACTTCGAAGATCGCGCAGTCGATCGATACCGCGCCAGAGCTCGATGTTGCGCGCGCGCAGTCGACTCCACGCCCGCAGATCGTTGCGATGCGCAGTGGCGTGTGGGTCGACGCGCACCACTCGAACGCCCGGATCCACCGTCTCCTCGAGGGACGGGTCGATACCGGTGCTGGTCTCGAAGACCGCACGCGGAACGGTGAGTACAGTGACATCCCAGCCCGCGCGCGCGAACGCATTGACTGTTGCGAGCGCCCGGTACACCCCGCCCGCACGGCTCGGGGGAAAGCTCCACGCTGTGTACAGCAGGTGGGGTCGTCTCATCGGCCCGCCTCTCACGGTACTTCCTGCTTCGCCGCCGCATAGCCGCTCACTGCACGGAGATCCGCGCGGCGCGCGAGCTGCCAGCAGGTGAAGTTGGCGTCGCGGTCGCCGGCGACCAGCAGGTCGACTCCGCAGAGGAACTCGCGCACGCGCGCGTCACCGCGAACCGCGCGCCAGAATCGCGCGCCCGGATCCAGCGGAGACATCCGCAGAAGCATCCGCGCAGCTGCGTTCCGCGACAGCATCCTCGAGATGCGATCCGCCGCGCGCGCGACGGGTCCATGCGGCTGCGCGATGACCAGCACCTCTGCCGACGAGTGCACTCCGCCCGTGGGCATCATCCAGCGAACACGCACCGTGTCCGACAGATCACCCAGCGGCTGACTGGTCGGAGCGCGCGTCGTCACGACGACCACGTTCACGCGAGACCCGCCAGACGTGCCTGCGCCGCGAACGCCGGGTTGGTCGCGACGACCTCGTCGAACGTGCCCTGGGCGCCTATCGTGCCGTCCTGCATGAAGATGATCTGATCGGAGTCGCGGATGGTGCTGAGGCGGTGCGCGACGGCAATGACCGTCACGTCGCCGTGCAGTTCCCGGATCGCCTCGGCGACATCGGCCTCGGTCTTGGTATCCAAGGCGCTGGTCGCCTCATCGAGCACGAGCACCAGGGGCTCGTTGTAGAGGGCGCGGGCGATGCCGAGACGCTGCCTCTGCCCCCCGGACAGGCTCAGGCCACGCTCGCCCACCCGGGTGTCGAGACCATCGGCTCGTCCCTCGATGACGCTCCACAGCTGCGCACGACGTGCTGCCTCCTCGACCCGAGCACGGTCGTAATCGTCGCTCCACGTCAGCGCGATGTTTTGCGCGATGCTGCCATCGAACAGAGTGACCTCCTGAGGCACATACCCGACGTGGCTCCGCCACGCCCGCAGCACATCGGCCAGCGGGCGGTCGTCGACGCTGATGGCCCCCCCGGTAGGTGAGAGCAGACCGAGGAGCAGGTCGACGAGCGTCGACTTACCCGCACCGGAGGCACCGGCGATGCCGACCGTGCTGCCGAGCGGTATGTCGAGGGAGACATCGCGAACGGCGGCGACGTCGCTGCCCGGGAACGCGAATGACACGTCCTCCAGTCGCAGAGCTTGCGGCTGGGCCGGGAGCGGCTCGTACCCGAGCATCTCGCGGTCGGCGTGATATCTCTTCGAGGCCTCGATATCGGCGATGACGAGTTCGATGTACGGAGCCGCGGTGACCGTGCGGGTGAGCACGGTCTGAAAACCAGTCAGCGAGGGCACGAGCCGGAACCCGGCGACGCCGAAGAGTGCGACCGCCGAGATCGTTGCGCCCATGTCACCGCCGTTGGTGAGATACGCTCCACCGCCCACGACGATGAACCCGCCGATGATGGCCGCATCGAACACGAATCGCGGCACGGCGGATAGGAAGCTCGAATTCGCCCGCGCCTGCGAGGTGCGTGCACGGGTTGCGCCGACCACTGCAGTCACCTCGTCCGCCTTGTCACGGAGCGTGATCTCCTTCAGCGCGGCGATCATCCCCGAGATCAGAGCGGCAACGCGAAGGGAGGAATCACGGGCGACCCTGGCGGCCTGGCGAGTCTTCCCGCTGAGCACGAAGTACTGCAGCAGTGCGATACCGCCGAGGTACACGATCGTGATCAGCGCTGTCAGCGGCTGCGCCACGACGATGACGGCGACGACCCCGACAGACGTCACGAGCAGGCCGGGCAAGGTCGTGATCGGCAGCAGGAAACCCGCGACGACGTTCGCGATCGCGCTGTCGGTCATAGCGACGATCTGGGCGCTGTTACGCGATATCCGGTCGGTCCACGAGGAGCGGATGTAGGCGCCGAACAGCTCCTGCCCGACCGCCAGCTCGTAGCTCGCGAACCGGCGCGTGGCGATCCACTGCAACCAGACGTTGGCTGCGGACTTCGCGATGACGATCGCGGCCAGAATGAGGATCAGCCACACCAGTTGGTCCTGGGGAATTTTGCCCACCAGCGGAAGCGAGGCACCCGTGCCGGCGACCGTCCCCGCCAGGGCGACCGCGAGCAGCATCAGCGCGGTGACATCGATCAGAGCGAGGACCGCCGACACTAAGCCGAAGACCGTCAGGAACCTGCCCGTGGACGGCGGCAGCAGGGGCAGCAGCCGCCTCAGGGTGCGAAAGATCTCGAGCATGGCTCAGAGGTGCACTGACTCGCCGACGCGGGCGGATTCCAGGGCCGCTTCCACGACGACGAGCGTGCGCTGTCCCTGTTCCATCGTGACGACATCGGTCTGCTGTCCCAGGACGGCGTCACGGAAGTTCTCGTGCTCGACACGCAACGGCTCGCGCTTGGCGAACGCGAAACGCGTGACATCGCCCTCCGACACACCTCGGAACGACGACACAGACTCCCACTCGAGCGGGATCGTTCCGTTGGCGTAGAACGTGAGGTCGCCTGTGGAGGTGTCGGCGATGAAGGCGCCCTTCTCACCCGTGACGACCGTGACACGCTCCTTCATCGGAGACAGCCAGTTCACGATGTTGTTCACGATCACACCGGATGCTGTGCGCCCGGTGATCGTGATCATGTCCTCGTATTCACGACCGGACTTAAACGCGGTCTGCGCGAAGACCCGCTCGTAGTCGGATTGCACGACCCACGCGGTGAGATCAACGTCATGGGATGCGAGATCCTTTGCCACGCCCACGTCAGCGATACGCGACGGGAACGGGCCCTGACGGCGTGTGGCGACCTGGTACAGAGCGCCCAGCTCGCCTGCTTCGATCCGACGGCGCAGCTCCTGCAGAGCGGGGTTGAAACGCTCGATGTGCCCGACGGCACCGACCAGACCTGCAGCCGCGAACGCATCAACCATCCGCTGTCCTGCCTCGATGCTGTGCGCAATCGGCTTCTCGACCAGCGTATGAACACCGGCGGCCGCAAGCTTCAGCGCAGCATCCTCGTGGAACCGAGTCGGCACCGCCACCACGGCGATGTCGATGCCCGCATCGATCAGCGCGTCGATATCCGGAAGGACCTGCAAGTTTCCGGCCACGCCATGCGGGTCTCCGCCCGGATCAGCGATCGCGGCGAGCTCGACTCCGTCCAGCTCACGCAACACACGGGCATGATGGCGGCCCATCATGCCCACACCGAGTAGACCAGCGCGCAACACCATCAGGCACCCGCCTTCGCGACAGCGTTCACCGCGGCGACGATCCGATCCAGATCGTCCTGCGACAGCGACGGATGCACCGGCAGGGAGACGACCTCACGCGCGGCCCGCTCCGTCTCGCGAAGATCCAGCCCCGGAGCGTAGGGTGCGAGCGAGGGCAGACGGTGGTTCGGGATCGGGTAGTACACCCCGGCGCCCACATTGTGCTCCGCCTTGAGCGCGGCGACGAACCCGTCACGGTCCTCGGGAACCCGGATCGTGTACTGGTGGTACACGTGCACCGCGCCATCGGCGACCGGCGGTGTGAGCACGCCGCGCAGATTCGCATCGAGGAAGGCTGCGTTCTGCTGCCGCGTTTTCGTCCACGCGTCAACCTTCGTCAACTGCACACGGCCGATAGCAGCGTGGATGTCCGTCATGCGGGCATTGAACCCGATGATCTCGTTCTCGTACTGCTTCTCCATGCCCTGGTTGCGCAGCAGCTTCACCCGACGGGCGAGGTCCTCCGTGGCGGCGGTCACCATGCCGCCTTCGCCACTGGTCATGTTCTTCGTCGGGTACAGGCTGAACATCGCGAACTCGCCGAACGTGCCGACCGGGCGCCCCTCCAGCGACGCACCGTGCGCCTGCGCGGCATCCTCGTACAATGCGACGCCGCGCTCCGCGGCCAGCGCCTCCAACTCCCGCATCCGCGCGGGGTGCCCGTACAGATGCACTGGCATGATCCCCTTCGTCGCGGACGTGAGCGCCGCGGCAACGGCCTCAGGATCCAGCGTGAAAGTGTCCGGCTCGATGTCGACGAACACGGGCGTCGCACCCGTCAACGCCACCGAGTTGCCCGTCGCCGCGAAGGTGAACGACGGGACGATGACCTCGTCACCCGCACCCACGCCCGCCGCCAGCAGGCCCAGGTGCAGACCTGCCGTACCCGAATTCACCGCGACCGCCGCGCGGCCCGCGACGAAATGCTCCGAGAACTCGCTTTCGAATGCGGCGACCTCCGGCCCCTGTGCGACCATGCCGCTGCGCATCACACGATCGACGGCTTCCCGCTCCTCATCACCGATGATCGGCTTCGCGGGGGGAATGAAATCGCTCACACGGACTCCTTGCTCAAAATGCCATCGTTCTCTACATACCGGTCGCCGGTGTTCGGGCAGACCCACACGTCCTCGTCCTCGCCCGCCACGAGCGGGATGCCCGACTCCCCCACCCAGCCGATTCGGCGCGCAGGGACGCCCGCGACGAGTGCGTAGGGCTGAACGTCCTTGACGACGACGGCACCGGCGGCGACCGTCGCCCAGGCCCCGATCCTCACAGGGGCGACGCAGGTCGCACGCGCGCCGACGGATGCCCCGCGCTCGATTGTCACGCCGACGGGCGTCCAGTCATGGGCGCTCTTGAGCGAACCGTCCGCATTGATAGCGCGAGGGTACGTGTCGTTCGTGAGAACCACGGCCGGGCCGATGAAAACGCCGTCACCGAGTCGAGCCGGTTCGTAGACGAGTGCGTAGTTCTGCACCTTGCAGTTGTCGCCCATGACCACGCCGTTGCCGATGTACGCGCCACGCCCGACGATGCAGTTCTCGCCCATCCGCACGTTCTCGCGCACCTGCGCGAGGTGCCAGATAGAGGTGCCATCGCCGATAGATGCGTCAGCTGCGACGTCGGCGGAGTCGACGATGCGAACAGAAGTGGAGCGAGTCACGCGGCCTGCCCTTCATCTCGGTCAGCGGGTCTGTCCGAAGCGTCCCCCAGCTTACCCGCGGTGCCCAGGGCCGCCTGGGAGACCACCGCCGAGACGCGCGCTGCGACCGCGGTGAGAGACACGTTCGCTCTCGCCCACGAGCTCCGCTGCGCACGCAACCGCTCACGCGTCCCGTCCTCGGTCTCGGCGATCAGCTCCCGCATGGCCGCGGCCACGGCCACAGGGTTGAAATCGACGGCGTGACCGAGTTGAGCCGAACGCACCAGCTCCGAGCCGGTGGCGGGACCTGCGAAGAGCACCGGGGTTCCGACGGCGGCCGCGGCGTACGTCTTCGTCGGTCGCGCGAAGTCGTAGCCGATTCCCGGCACGATGCTCACGAGCGAGGCGACCGCGCCGCGGATCCAGGACGCCGACTCCTCTGGGGTGACGACTCCGCCGAACTCGACCCGTCCGGGCACGAGTTCCTCCGCGATCCGCTGCAGCTGCTCCTTCATCGCGCCCTGTCCGAAGAATCGCAACCGCACGTCGGGAACCTCATCGGAGATCTGAGCGAACCCGCGGACGAAGATCTCGGGCTGCTGCCACTCGGACATCGTGCCGGTGTACACGAAGTAGCGGTCGGACGCCGCCGGCTCCACCTCCGGGGTGAACACGTCCGTGTCTACGCCGTTGCCGACGGTCGTGACCCGGCCACGGTCGGCGCCGAGCGCGATGAGCCGCTCCGTCACCTCATCCGAGACCGAGATGATACGAGCGGAGCGCGCAAGTACGGTGCGCTCGAGCATCTTCATGATCGTGATCACCGCTTTGGGAGCACCCATCGAGATGACCCCGTCGGTCCACACGTCTGCGGCGTAGTACACCACGGGCTTCCGGCGCAGAATGCCGGCGAGCACGACCACAAGGCCCGTCGTCGGCGGGGACTCCGAGACTGCGACGTCGAAGCGGCGCGTGAGGACGCGCAGCATCAGTGGGATGTCGAAGCTCATGTACTGCACGTAACCGCGGACGTTTCCGCCGGCGTCGCGCAGCACGGGCCAGCGGCGCACATGCACGCCAGGGGGGTCGGCGATCGTGGGCGCCGTGCTCGGGGGCGTCGTCGTCAGCACGGTCACCTCCGCCTCGCGACGGGAGAGGGATCGGGCGAGCGCGCCGAGCCGGAACGCGCCGGCGCTCACCTCCGGTGGGAAAAGACGAGAGGCGATCAGGGCACGGATCGGGCGTCTCATTCGGTGCGGTCCTCCGGGCTCTGGTCATCGGGATGCTTCGGCGCACTGAGGCGTCGCTCGAGCTCGGCGATGCGGTGCTCGTGGAACGCGGATCGTTCGGCGAGCGTGCGCAGCTTCTCCTCGACGCGAGTGAGCTCGGCCCCGTACTGCAGACTCACGAGGAAGAGGAGTCCGATGGCGATGAAGAACACGAGGTTCGTCGGAACGCTCACACCCAGCGTGCGGGCGGCCCAGGTCAGCGTCTGCGGGAAGATCGCGATGACCAATGCAAGGACGCCGCCGACAAACCACCACACTGCGTGGCGTTCGCGCAGCGTTCCCCGGCGCATCAGCTCGACGATGGCGATGAGGGCGAAGACGGCGGCAGCAATGCCGAAGGCATAGGTGATCGGATTCACGCTTCCTCCTCCAGCGGCGTGCGCGGCCGCATCATCGCGAGGCCGAACGCGGCGCAGGCACGGAATAGGTACACCGCGGCCTTGATCGGGTGGTGCGACGGCGTACCGGCCTGGCGTTCGTGCATCACCACCGGCAGCTGACGGATGATGAGCCCCGACCGTGCAGCAATCACGAGCGACTCGATGGTGTCACCGAGGTACTCCGCAGGGAAGCTGTCCGCGAACAGGCGCACTGCCCTGGGGCCCGCAGCTTTGAAGCCGCTCGTGACGTCGGTGAGCCTGGTGTGCGCCACCGAGCTCATCACGACGGCGAGCAGACGCATCGCCCATCTCCGTGGTCCGCGCGCGCCGTACTCCCCAACACCGGCGAATCGCGCCCCGATAACGAGATCGGCCTCGTCGAGCGCAGCGATCAGCTGCGGAATGGCGACCGCGTCATGCTGTCCATCGGCGTCCACTTGCACGACGACGCCGAAACCGCGATCGAGTGCGAAGCGATAGCCCGCGCGCATCGCCCCGCCGACACCGAGGTTGTACGGCAGCGTCAACACCTCCGCACCCGCCTCTGCGGCACGCCGGGCAGTCGCGTCGGTTGATCCGTCGTCGATGACCACGACCGTCGCGGTCGGGACCGCGGAGCGCACGTTGCGGACCACGTCCGCGACGGAATTCTCTTCGTTCAGCGCCGGAATCACGACGAGAACGGACAGCTCTAGTGGACGCATCGCCTGTGATCCTACCGACTCGGCCGACCGTTTCACGGAGCGCATGCCGTGATGCGCCACAGAGACGCATCACCCCGCTCTGCAACAAGCTCGAAGCCGTCCTCGCCAGCGAAATCGGTCATCCCCGGCATCAGCCACCGGCCGGCCCGCGCCTCGCCCGGCCCGAAGTCGAGCACGAACTCGGGGTCGCCAAACGCGTGCAACGCCGTGCACACGGCGGGATCGGATGCGGCATCCCGCAGATCCTCCGCGAGGACGTTCCACGCCTTGCCAGCGGGGGGCGACCAGGTGCGAGGGAACACGTCGTAGCCGGCGAGCATGTACCCGAATCCCGCTCCCGTGGACGGATTGGCGATGATGCGATCCCCTGGCGGCACGTACTCTCGCAGATCTTCGAGAAGCTCCCGTTCATCCGGCTCGAGATAGTCGCTTTCCTCGACGGCGTACTTCGAGTGCAGTTCGACGGTCGCGTCGAGGAACTGGGGCATCGCGACCGGGCGCAGCAGCACCAGCACCACCATGCCCACCACAGCGACCGCGAGCGGGATCAGGGTGGTGCGCGTGTCGTCATCGCCATGCTTTCGCAGCACCCGCTGCCGGACCAGCCGCACTAGCGCATCGAAGCCGATGGCGGCAAGAGGCACGACGACGATCGGGGCGAGAGCTGCGAGACGGTACGGGTCGGCGTACCACACGGCGAGCACCCCGTTGCGGATGTTCTCGCGACCGACGGTGGCGACGAGGAAGTAGAGCACGCTCACCGCGACCCAGCCCACTGCAAACCACTGCAGAGGCCGACGCCGCACGGCGACCGCGAGCCCGACGACCATGAGGACGCTTATGCCCACGGCCCACGGGATGCGCATGTGCCCGTTCAGGAGGATGTCGAGAAGTGCCTCCCCGCGGCTCCGGAACGGAGGCCAGTGCGACCCACTGGTACCGGATGCGAGGTATCGCCACGTCACTGCGACGACCGCCCACGCGAGGACGACGAGACCGAGTCTTGCCACAAGGGCGCGCGGCACAGGGTTGCGCAGAATCCAGAACGTGAACCAGATCGCACACAGCAGCGCCCACGGGACCGCCGTCGACGGCTGCGCTAGGAGCAGAGAGACCGCGGCGATTCCGACGAGGATCACTCCGAGGATGCCGTGGCGCACCGTGCGGTCTGCGAGAAGCCAACGTGGCAGCGATACCACCGCCGCCACCGCGGCCGGAACGAGCGCAGTCGACAGCGCGTTCGGATAGAGGACGCCCCATTGAAACAGCAGCAGCGGGAAGGTCTGCAGCGCACCAGCGAACACAGCCGCGAACCCTGCAACGATCCCGGAGCCGGTGAGCACCCGCGTCAGCCATGCGATGCCGAGCGTCCAGATGCCGGCCCCAATGACGAGCGTGACGACGTTCGCCGCGACGGGGATCTCCACCCCTGTGACGAGGACGATGAGTGAGACGAAGCCGTGCCACACGGCCGGATAGAAACTGTGCCCACCGATCACGCCGCTCACGTGCAGGACGGACGCGTCAGAGGTGTCCAGGATGTACTGGACGGCATTCAGATGGAACACCGCATCGTTCGTCTGCGAGATCGCCGACGCCGGTCCGATGTAGGCGATCAGCCGCCATCCAGTCACGAGCATCCCGACCGCGATCGCCACGGGGAGCACCCACGTCCTGCCGACGAAAGTCCGATGCTCGACACGCACGCGCCCGAGGAAGACACCCAGCAGCCAGGCGACTGCGGCGAGCAGCAGCAGCGCTAGCGCGACGGTCAGCGGATTCCAGGAGACGCCGGCGAAGCCGAAGATCAAGCCGACGGCAGCGAGCATGATCGCACTCACCGGGGGTGCGAACGCAACGAGGGGCAGGCGGCGCACCCCGATACCCGCGAGTGCGACGCCACCGGGTACGAAGAAGAGCGCAACCGCGACGAGCAGCGCCGGCAGCGCGGCGACCCACTCGCCAATCATCGGTCTACCAGCGCGATCGCGCCCTCGATGTCGCCGTCGAAGACCACCTCGCCCTTGTTGATGACGACGCCGCGGGTGCACAGCTCGCGCACCATCTCCATGTCGTGGCTGACTACGACAAGCGTCTTGCCCTGCTCGATGAGCTCTTCGAACTTCAGCCTGCACTTCTCACGGAACGGAGCGTCGCCGACGGAGAGGATCTCATCGACGAGGAGCACGTCGAGTTCGACGTGGATCGCAACTGAGAACGCAAGACGCATGAACATGCCCGACGAGTAGTGCTTGACCTCCTGGTCGATGAACTGCTCGATTTCGCTGAACGCGACGATCTCATCGTAGCGTTCCTCAATCTCATGCCGTTTCATCCCGAGGATCGCGGCGTTCAGGAACACATTCTCTCGCCCGGAGAGTTCGGGATGAAAACCCGCACCGACCTCGATGAGGCCGGCGACCCGACCACGAGTGAGGACATCGCCCTCGTCAGGCTCCATCACACCGGAGATGAGCTTGAGCAGGGTGGACTTGCCGGATCCGTTAAAGCCGAGGATCGCCACTGACTCGCCCTCTTCAATGACGAGGTCGACCCCCTTGAGCGCTTCGAATTCGCTGGTGAGTTTGCGTCGCTTGATCCACGACACGACGGTGTCCTTGAGCGAGAACGCGTGATTGAGGGTGAAGCGCTTGCGAGCGTCGTCGATGATGATGCTGGGCTTGGACACGGTGTGCGCAGTCATAGGTCCTGGGCGAACCTTCCCTCGAGGCGGCGGAAGACAGCCTGTCCGATCAGCAGAGTGACGATGGCGATGAGGAACGTCCACAGGGTATTCCAGCCCAGATTCGGAGGCAGATCGGCCATGCCGATCCCCTCGATCGTGATCGTTCCCTCGGAAACCGGGCGCCAGAACGCGTAGTGGAATAACTCCACGGCCTGTGTGATCGGGTTCAGAAGGTAGACCTCCACGAGCCACTGCGGCCAGCCGAGCTTGCTGACGATCGCATCCTGCACCTGAGTCCAGCTGTACAGAACCGGCGACGCCCACGTGGCCAGTAGCAGGAGGAGTTCGACGATGTTCTCGGCATCCCGATAGCGCACGTTGAGCGCGCCGAACAGCAGACCGAGACCCAGGCTGAATAGGAGTACGAGTGCGATTGCTGCGAAGATCGCTAGCACTCCGAGGAGCGACACGTGCGTGATCCAGCCGAGCACGAGGCAGACCAGCAACAGCAGCGCGAGCTGCGGCAGGAAGTGCACCAATGCCACGATGGCAGCAGAGACCGCGAACAACTGCCGCGGCAGGAAGACCTTCCGTACCAGCGGCGCATTGCCGACGATCGACGTCGTCGCGTTCTTGAACGCCTCGGAGAAAAGGTTGATGACGATGATCCCCGAGAAGAGGTACACCGCATAGTTCGGGATGCCCCGATCGAGGTTCAGGAAAAGTCCGAGAACCACCCAGAACACCAGGAACTGGGCGCCGGGACGCACGTACGACCATGTCCAGCCGAGCACGGAGTTGCGGTACCGCGTGGTGACACCTGTGCGCACTAGGAGCAGGAGAAGGTAGCGCCAGCGCACCACGTCGATCAGGCCACGGCTCTTGCCCGGTGTGTCGAACTGGTTGCGCGGGACAGCGGCGAAAAGATCTCGGGTGTCAGTCACGGGCCTACTCATTCAGCACGCGACGACGGTTACGCCGCGGGGATGACGCCATTCTAGGACAGAGAACCTGAGTCGCCACTCATCGCGGACGCGTGCGCGTCGCATGCGCGTCGTCGTCGGCGACACGTCTTTCCAGCCACTGCGCGTAGGCGGCAACGGCATCCGGCGCCCAGATCGCGGGGTCGGCCGTCGCGACGAACCGCCCTCCGTGCTCGATGTCGGCGAGCCTCGCCGCGACGCCGGGGACGTCGACGACGCGCACACCGAATGCGTCGCCGATGACGTTTTGCGCGAATGCGCTGTCGCGCGCGATCACCGTGCAGCCGAATGCGCGTGCTTCGAACAGCACCGTGCTCGCCTCCCCGATGACCACGGCAGCATGCTTCAGGGACTCGTAAACGTCGGGTTCGACGTCCACGGCGATGCCGGGAGTCGACGCGATCCGCGGGTACCGTCGTGCTGTCTCCGCGCGCTCGCCCGGATGCGGACGGAACGCGATCGCCCAGTCACCGCCCACTGCGGCGTGCAGATCGGCGACGAACCCATCTGTCGCGCTCGGATCGGTGCGTGAGGAGATGACGAGTATCCGTCTCGGGCGCTCGGCCTCGGCCAACGCCGCCTGACGCTCGAGATGAGGCTTGCCGATGGTTGTGACTCGACCGGGGTGACGGATCGAATCCGTCCAGTAGTCCCCGAACGTCAGCACCTCGTCCGGGAGGGCGCGTCGAAGCGATGGCTCCTGGAATGCTCGCCCGTAGTTGTAGGCGGCATGCGAGGGACCAATCCAGCCGTGCTGCGGTTCGACGACGTACGCGCCTGCGTCCTTCATCGCACCGACCGTCTCGCCGTGATACGAATACGATCCGTTGTCGAACACGACAAGGCGTGGGCGCATCCTGTCCAGCATCCGACGCAGTTCGTCCATCTCGAACGGACGAAGACGTTCCGTCCGCAGCGCGCGCGTGCCGATGTCGTCGAAGGCGTCGGCCTCGACTCCGAGCCTCGACGCGTACTCACGGAGCAGTCGTCGCACACCGTCTGCGAATCCGGTGGGCAGCATCGCGCCGCGCTCGCGCCACCTGGCCCGGGCTGTCGCGGGCTCCATGCTCAGCGTCGGTCGGAACAGCGGCGCTCCGGCGGGCGCAGGGAGCGGCTTCTTCTGCACGACGACCGCGCCGGGTGTCACGAAGGCGAAGTCGTCCACGAGCCAGTTACGCGCACGATCACCTGCGACGGTGAGCGTCGTACCGGAGACGTAGAAGCATACGTCGTGTGCGCGGCCGTGGCGCACGGCATCCCATCGGCTGGGGAGGTGGCCGCGGACGACGCGCCTGAACTCGCCCCAACGCGTCCACGTGGATTCCGACGCGACGGACACGCTCCCCGTCTGCCGTTCGCCGAGCGCCCAGGCGATCTGGACGCGCACGTGCGCCCAGAACGGAACAGTGGCCCCTGGAAGCACCTCGAAGAGCGAGTCAGGCGACTCCTCCTCCAGTTCGAGGATGGCGCGCACGGCATCCGAGGTGCGTCCATCGAGATCGGCGTGATCGGTCACAGGTCGACCCGCTGGTCCATCAGCCATTCGACGATGCGGAAATCGAACTCGCTGTCGACGTCGATGGATCGCTCCGCCGGCATCTCGTACAGGATCGTTGACGGAAGGAACACCACTTGATCCTCCAGCAGCGACTCCCGGCGCCAGACGTAGATCGAGCCGTTCATATCGAAGCAACGAGGCGCATCCTGTCGGCGCAGAACCGCATCGTCGGGCTTCTTGCTCACCGCGACAGTGCCGTCCGGCTGCTCTTCGACAAGGTTGAAATACGGATTCCGGCGTGCTTCCGACCCTGTGATCAGGGACTCTGGACGGACCTCTTCGAACATCGACACGGCAGTGCGGATGTCGTCGACGGTGCGAAGCGGGCTGGTCGCGTCGAGATCGACACACACGTCGTATCGGGCACCGGTGCGATCTTCCGTGCTGCGCACGGCGTGGGCGATGGCCGGGACCTTGCCCGCGGTGTCCGTCGCCATCTCCGGCGGGCGGCGGATGACCCCGGTGGCACCGAACGTGGGGGCTAGAGCCAGGATCTCGTCCGAGTCGCTGGAGACCACGACCTCGTCGAACAGTCCGGTGGCGACGGCCTGCGCCACCGAGTGGCCGAACAGCGGTCTGCCTGCCACGATACGGAGGTTCTTCCCCGGCACGCCTTTCGATCCTGCTCTCACCGTTATCGTGCAGATCCTCATCGTCCGCTCCGTTCCCACGCCTGTCGAGCGCGCTCAAGATCCTCTGGGCGCCCCACGTCGATCCACTCCTCGTGGATCTCGAAGGCTCCGACGGACCGACCTTCGTCCATGAGCCGGGCGAGCACCGTCGGCATGTCGCAGTACTCGTCGGCCGCGAGCGACTCCAGCACTCTCGGGTCCAGCACATAGATGCCGGCGCTGACGAGCTCGCTGTGATAGGGCTTCTCCGCGAGCGCGGTTACCCGGTCGCCTTCGCGTCGAATCACCCCGAACGGGATCTCGAACCCGTACTCGCGCGCGCCGATGGTGGCCGTGTGTCCGGCAGCCGTGTGGGATGCGAGCATGCGACGAAGATCGACCTGGGTGAGCAGGTCGGAGTTCATCACCACGAAGGGCTCATCGACGGCACCACGGAGCTGCGCCAGAGCGCCGGCGGTCCCCAGTGGCGCTGGTTCATGCAGATACGTGATCTCGAGGCCGTGCTCTGCACCGTCTCCGAGATGCTCCTCGATGAGATGACCCAGGTGATTCACCGAGACATGCACCCGACGGAAGCCCTGATCGTACAGTCGGCTGAGGATGATATCGATCATCGGCACGTCGCCCAGCGGCACCAGCGGTTTGGGGATGTCCTTCGTGATCGGATAGAGCCTCTGTCCCCGACCGCCGGCCATCAGCACGACCGGCGTGGGCAGAGGCGTCGCGATGCGGTCGCCCTCCGCCACCACATCGACCATTCGCCCGGCGTCGTCGACGACCGCGACCACTCGGATGCCGCGGCGCGACTTGAGCTCGTCGACGACTTCCTGGCTCGCGGTCGGAGCAACGGTGGCCGGAGTCCGATTCATCACTGCCTCAACACGGTCCTCCAACCCGGAGCCCGAGAGCAGTCCTCGACGCACGTCGCCGTCGCTGACGGCACCGACCAGCCGACCCTCGACGTCCTCGACGAACACGACTTGAAGGCGGCTGCGGTCCAGGTGTATCAATGTCGTCCTGATCGTCGTGTCCGGCGCAACGATCAGGTCCGTCCTGTCGATCATGCATGCACTTCCTTGTTCGGGCGGGGCCGCGCGGGCACGCCGACCACTGTGACGCCCGGAGCCACGTCCGAGATCACGACCGCTCCCGCACCGACGACACTCCCCGACCCTATCGTGAGCCCTTGTAGCACACGGGAGCCGAGCCCGATGTGGGCGCCGCCGCCGATACGGACCTCCCCGCCCAGTACAGCCCCCGGCGAGACGTGCGCATGCGCCTCCACGATGCAGTCGTGCTCGACGATCGCTCCGCTGTTGACGATGGCGTCCACGTCGATCGTCGCCCCGGCGCTCACGATGGCGCCGGCGAGCACCTGCGCCGACGGATCGATGCTGGCTTCAGGATCGACGATCGCGCGGGGATGAATCACGCCGACGACGGTGAACCCGCGCGCGATTGTGTGATCGTGCAACCGGCGGCGGGCTGCTGTGGAGGCGATTGAGCCTAGTCCGTTCACGATGCGGACGTCCGCCGGATCCAGACCGTCGAGGACGTCATCGTCGCCCAGGTAGGGCAGCGACCAGTCCGGCGACGGCTCGGGGGCGAGGTATCCGCGCACACTCTCCCCCGCGGCGAGAAGCGCAGCGAGCACGGATCGCGCATGTCCCCCGCCGCCGAGAAGGATGAGGTCAGGCATCGATCAGATCACCCCTGCGGTACGCCCGACTGGCGCTAGTGCCGACGACCTCCCAGAAATCGAACGATGTCCGGCCCGATGCAGGTCGGAAGCAGGCGACGTCATCCTCGACGATCGTCGCGCCGGCGGCGATGGTGCGCGTGGCGACGAGGCTGCGGCGCACGACCGCGCGATTCCCCTCCTCCACCGGCTGACAGTGCTTCTCGCGCGAACCGAGCATCACCGGCACGCGTCGCAGGTCTGCGACATACGCGTGCAGCCCGTCCGGGTCGAGCGACGCAGCGTGGTCTGGGCCGTCTGCGTTCACGTCGAAGGTGAAGTGCTTCTCAACGACAGTGGCGCCCAGGCCGACCGCGATGACAGAGGCCAGCGATCCCAGCGAGTGATCCGAATAGCCGACCCTGTGTCCGAACGTCTCGGCGATTGTCTGCATCGCGCGAAGGTTGAGATGCTCGTCAGCCGCCGGATACTCGGTGGTGCAGTGCAGGATCGTCACGTGCTGCGAGAAGTCGACGAACTGGTCTCGTTGCGCCCAGGCACGGGCGAGTTTGTCCTCGTGCAGGCGTGTGCCGACCGGCAGTACGCCATGTGCCTGCGCCACCCCGGCTGCAAGGAATCGCAGCGCCCGCTGGATTTCGGGAATCTCGGCCATCCCGGTTGAGAGGATGATCGGAAGCCCCGTACGACCGGCGGCGACCAGTAGCGGGGCGAACGTCAGGTCACCCGAGGCGATCTTGACGATCGGGATGCCGAGTTCGCCGACGAGGAAGTCGAGCCCCGCCTCGTCAAAGGCCGTCGACAGGAACTGGATGCCGCGTGAGTCACAGTGGTCACGCAGGGAGCGGAACTCTTCGTGCGTCAGTTCGAGCTGTCGCAGCAGATCATGCTGCGTGCGACCGTCTTCGTCGGACAGTCGCTGGTAGTCGGCAAGCGCGGCGCTCTGCAGCGCAAGTGCATCAGCCGAGAACGTCTGGAACTTCACGGCGTCAGCGCCGGCGGACGCGGCGAGATCGACGAGTTCCTTGGCCGTCTCGAGCGAACCGTTGTGGTTCACTCCTGCTTCTGCGATGACGAAAACCTGGTCAGTCATGGGCGGGTTCTCCCTGAAGGTCGTGGAAGGACTTGCGTGGCGGGCGCGGAATGGTCGCGTCACGCAGGGTAGCGGCGGTGCGTTCAGCGAAGCCGGAGCCCCCGAAGATGCTGGTCTCGACCGTGGTCGAGGTTCGCTCGATCGCCGCGCGCACGGCGGCCGCGATCGAGTGGCGATCCGGCCGGGGGACAGCGACGGACTCCGCGATCGGGCGACCCTTCTGTCGGTCCCCGATGAGCACGGATGGAACGCCGAGGACCGGAGCCTCGAGCACGGTGCTCGACGAGTTGCCCGCGACGACGGCGACGGAGGACATCGCGCTGAGGTACCCGAGCTGACCAAAGGACTCGACGAAGTCGACTCTGTCGGGATGCTCGGTGACGAAGGCCGCGATGCGGGCTCGCACGTCCGCCGTGCCGATGTCCGAGTTCGACCCCGTGATGACCATGTGCAGCCCGTTCACGGCGAGGAGGCCATGGAGAAGCTCATCGACGAGAACCTCGGGCTCTGCGGCATCCATCACGGCAGGATGGAAGGTGACCAGAGCCGTCGGTTCAGGCAGGCGGATGCCGAATCGACGCTCGACCTCACCCTTGGACAGCAATTCAAGAGCATCCAGCGCGTCGACGATCGGGGCGCCATGGGCGTACACGCGGTCCGGCGCTTCCCCGAGCTGGATGACGCGGCGGCGATGATCCTCTGTGGACGCGAAATGCAGGTATGACATCTTCGTCAGCGAGTGCCGCAGCGCGTCATCCATCGCGCCTTCGGTGACCTCGCCGCCGTGGATGTGCGCGACGGGCACGGAGAGGATCGTCGCCGCGGTCGCTGCGGCGAAAGCTTCGAGCCTGTCACCGAGAACTACCAGCACATCGGGAGCGATCTCGGCGAGCGCGTGTGCATAGCGGGGTATCGCAGCACCCACATCTGCGGCAACGGCCAGCCGGTCGTCGCAGCCGGTCCAGATCGGAACGGCTGCGGCGACGGCGAATCCGTCAGCCTCGATCTCGCTGCTCGTCCGTCCGAACTCGTCGACGAGATGGGTGCCGGTGGCGATCAGCCGCAGCGCGAGCTCCGGGTCGTCTTCGATGGCACGAAGAAGGCCCCGCAGCAATCCGTAGTCCGCCCGCGTCCCGGTCAGAACCGCGATCGTCCTCATGCGGCCGCCAGCGACGGCGTGCTGGGGATGCAGATCGTACTGGCATGCAACGCCTCGGCGACTGGAGTCTCTGCACGGGGAAGATCGCGGTACGGCGCTTGCCTGTGGAGCAGATTCCAGAACGGTCGGCACTGCAGCCCGGCGTCGTTGGTCGCCTCCAGCACCGCGTCACGCTCGCGCAAGCCGCCATCGACGCGCAGCGCGCAGAGCCAGTAGTTGCTGGTTGTTCCGGTCGGTTCGGCGAGGAAGTGCAGTCCAGGCATGTCGGCGAACGCCGACCGGTACCGGCCGGCGAGCATGCGCTTGGCCGAGAGAAACTCGGGTAGCCGCTCGAGTTGGGCCACGCCCAGTGCGGCGTTCAGATTCGGCATTCGGTAGTTGTAGGCGACCTCGTCGTGTTCGAACTCCCAGCGATGTGGAAGCTTCGCCGTCGTGGTCACGTGTTTGGCGCGTCGGGCGAGTTCGTCGTCCGCGGTGAGAATCATGCCGCCGCCGCCCGTTGTGAGGATCTTGTTCCCGTTGAAACTGAGAATGCCCAGGCGGCCGAAGATTCCGGTGTGCATGTCAGCGACCCGGCTGCCGAGGGACTCAGCGGCGTCCTCGACGACGGGCACGCCGTACTCGTCCCCGAGCGCCACCAGCTCGACGATCCGCATCGGATGGCCGAGGGTGTGCATCGGAACGATCGCGGCGATCCGCCGCCCCGTGCTTCCGTCGACCAGGCCGTCAGGCCCGGAGCTTGCGGCACGCAGTACACGCGCGACAGCTTCGACGGACATCCCGAGCGTCTCCTCGTCACTGTCGACGAAGAACGGCACGGCCCCGGCATGGGAGACGGCGTTGGCTGTCGCGACGAATGAGAGTGTCGGGACGATCACCGCGTCGCCAGGACGCACACCGGCGAGTTCGAGAGCCACCTGGAGCGCGGAAGTTCCGTTGGAGACGGCGATCGCGTGCGCCGCGCCGGTGTACGAGGCGATGCCGTCCTCGAAATCTGTGACGAATGTGCCGACGCTGGAGACGAAAGTCGAGTCCAGACACTCGAGCACCCTGGCCTTCTCACGCTCGGTGATACTCGGGATGTGGAGTCCGACGAACGAGTCGTCGCCGACGACACTGCGGATGGCGCCGACGACCTCTGCCGCGACGCTCATACGACGTACGCGTCGGTCCGATAGCGGGCGAGGTTGTCCGGGTCGGTGAACCACTGCGCGGTCTCGCGCAGCCCCTCGCGGAAGCCGTCGTCGCCGCTGAAGCGGGGAGCCCAGCCGAGGATCTCCCTCGCCTTGGTGTTGTCGGAGAAGAGTCGTTCGACCTCGGAGTTGGCCGGGCGCAGTCGCGCGGGGTCTTCGGTGGCGACCGCGTCGATTCCCATGGCTTCGGCGATGAGCTCGAAAGTGCGCCCGATCGAGACCTCGAAGCCGACGCCGAGGTTGATGACCTCGCCAACTCCCGCGGTGCTCGTGAGTGCAGTAGTGAAGCCCGCCACAGTGTCAGGCACGTAGGTGAAGTCGCGCGTCGGTGTCAGCGCGCCGAGCTGGATCTCACGCTTACCCGCCGCGAGCTGGCTGATGATCGTAGGAATCACGGCACGCGCCGATTGCCGGGGCCCGAACGTGTTGAACGGGCGGATCGTCACCGTCGGCAGGCCGAAGGACGCGTGATATGAGTTGACCATCTGGTCGGCGGCGATCTTGGAGGCCGAGTACGGCGACTGCCCCTGGAGCGGGTGCCCCTCGTCCATGGGGACGTAGCGAGCCGTGCCGTAGACCTCGCTCGTCGAAGTGTGGATGAAACGGCTCACGTCCGCCGCCCGCGCCGCATTGAGGAGGTTCAGGGTGCCCTGGATGTTCGTCTGGACGTAGAGGTCGGGAGCAGCGTACGAGTACGGGATCGCTATCAGCGCGGCGAGGTGCAGGACGGCGTCGCGGTCGCGAACAGCCGACATCATCAGCGCGGGATCGCGGATGTCTCCAGGGAGGAACTCGATCTGAGAGGCCACGTCGGGAGAGATCCCGTCAAGCCATCCACGCGAGTCGAACGAGTTGTACAGCACGAGTGCCCGGACGTCGTGTCCATCCCTGACGAGCTGCTCCGCGAGGTGCGATCCGATGAAACCGTCAGCGCCTGTGAGCAGTACCTTCATACTCCCAGTCTAGCCATCGCAGCCGCTCACCCTCACTTGAAGGTGGTGACCGCCGGCTTGCCAGGAGAGTACGAGATCGTGCCGCCTGTGAACGTCTGCGAGCACGTTGTCCCGGAGCAGGTCTCGGCTCCCGTCGGCCATCCGAGCTTGCCCCGCAGCCATCCGGCCGCGCTGTACGCCTTCATCACGGTCGACGACGATGCGAACGTTCCTGCGGCCGATGAATGCACCCAACCGCCCTGGAACGACTGGGCGACGCCATTGCCGTTGCGGTCGGTCACGACCTGCTCGGCCTTCACCGGCCAGCCCAGGTCGCCACGCACCCAGCCCGCCGCGCTGTACCCTGCCATGATCTTGCTGGAGGACGCGTACGTGCCTGCGTTCGACGAGTGGATCCAGCCACCCTCGAACTCCTGAGCGACA
Organism: Microbacterium sp. Bi121; assembly: GCF_918698005.1. Taxonomy (GTDB): domain Bacteria; phylum Actinomycetota; class Actinomycetes; order Actinomycetales; family Microbacteriaceae; genus Microbacterium. Next base: position 293,121 of record NZ_CAKKLJ010000002.1, on the reverse strand, counting down.
CCATTGCCCTTCGGATCGGTCACAGTCTGCTCAGCCTTCACCGGCCACCCCAGCGAACCACGAAGCCAGCCCGCAGCGCTGTAGCCGGTCATGATTCTGAGGCTCGACGAGAACGTTCCTCGATCCGAGGCATGCAGCCATCCTGCCGCGTACTTGCGAGCGAGCCCGTTTCCGTTCGGGTCCTTCACGACCTGGACGCCAGCAGCCGCAGCACCGATACCGGTCGCCTGCGGGGATCGGAGCGTTGCAAACGCCTGGGCAGCGATGCCATGCAACGCGACAGCGGGTTTGCCGGGCGAGTAGGCGATCGTGCCCCCTTCGAACGGCTGAGAGCACAGCGTTCCAGAGCAGGTCTCGATCCCCGTGGGCCAGCCGAGCGTGCCACGCAACCACCCAGCGGAGCTGTACGCGGTCATGACGCTCGTCGAGGAGACGAACGTTCCCTTATCCGAGGAGTGCACCCATCCGTTCGCGAACTTCTGAGCCAGCCCGCTGCCGTTCGGATCCGCGATCACCTGGAGCGGTGCCTGTGCGGCACCGAGCGACTTCGTCACGTTCACCTGTTGGGTGGCGGCCGTCTTCATCGCTGCGGGTGTGACGCCGATCTTCGTGACGGCGCCCTGGCCCTTGACGTATCCGATCACACCCTTGGTGAAGGCCTGGGCACACGCCTGCCCGGTGCACGCCTCGTCGCTCGTCGGCCAGCCGAGCTGTCCGCGCACCCAGCCGGCAGCGCTATAAGCCTTCATCATCTCGGTCGACGAACTGAACGTGCCTGCGGTTGAAGAGTGCACCCAGCCGCCTTGGAACTCCTGCGCGACACCGTTCCCATTCGGATCGCTAACGATCTGCTCCGCCTTGATCGGCCAGCCGAGGAAACCGCGAAGCCACCCGGCGCGGCTGTAGCCGGTCATGATGCCCGTCGATGACCAGAACGCTCCTGAAGAGGAGGCATGCATCCACCCGTTCTGATACTTCTGAGCGAGCCCCCCGCCGTTCGGGTCACCCACCACCTGCAGTTCGCCGACCATCGCTCCGACAGTGCTCAGCCCGGGGGATGCCGCATACAACGACCGCTCTGTGAGGCCGAGAGTCGTCGTCGCTGGTTTTCCGCTCGCGTAGGAGATGATCCCACCGTCGAACAATTGCGTGCAGGAGCCGTTGGCGCAGGCCGTCTGCGAGAGCGGCCATCCGAGGCTTCCACGCAACCAGCCGGCCGCGCTGTAAGCCGTCATGATCGGCGTCAGTGAGGAGAACGTCCCCGCCGCGGATGAGTGGATCCAACCTCCCGCGAACTTCTGCGCGAACCCGTTGCCGTTCGGGTCCGTTACGGCCTGCACTACCGCAGCGGGCTTCCCCAGCGCGCCCGAAGCGCCGCCCATGCGCTTCCACTCGGTGGCGATGGCTCCGGTGGGTGTGATCGCCGGGGTCTGCGTCGACCCGAACCAGTCGGTGAAGTAGTTGTAGAAGTTTCGGTTGCCATAGCTCGAGCAGCCGTCGCCCGTCCCGTAACCCGCCTTCAGCGCTGCCGCGTTGGGCTGGTACGGCGTGTAGTAGTAAAGGGCCTCTGTCGCCTTGTTCGCGATATACACGGGCGCCGTACCGCAGGAGGCATTCGGGTGGTAGAGCACCGGCCAGGTCCTGCCGGCCTTGTACCACTGGAAGTACTTGCCCTCCATGTAGATCTGCATCTGGCGCGCAGCGCCGTACACCTGCGCGAAGAAGCCGGCGAATGCCGTGTCGCAGGGTGCCGTATCCGGGCACGCCTGGCCCATCGCCTTGTTGTATCGCCAGTTGCTCGGCCACACGTGGTTCACGAGACCCTGCTCCTTCTGGAGCATGACGATCAGCACCTGCGGATTGATGTTGCAGGCGCGAGCCACCTTGTAGAGAATCCGCGCCGCTGGCTCACTCGAAGCGCCTGCGTACGCCGAGCAGTACTTGTCGGCCGCCTTCGACTGCGTCGGTACTTTCAAGTCCTTGAGGCAGACGAACGGCAGACCGTCCTCGTCCTTGCCGACGACGCACTTCGCGACTTTCCCGTTCAGGAACGACTGGATCTGCGCCTCGGTCATCGTGCCCGAGTTCGTGAACATCGCATCGCTGATGATGTTGCCGGGATTGAACCCGGCAAGCGACGTCTTGACCATGCCCGTCTGCGTCACATCGCCCGTCGACCGCGCGAGGCTCGTCGACGAGGACATCGCTGCAGACGCCGTCGCCGACTCAAGCGGCGCGACCGTGCCGATGACGACGGCGATGGCGGCGACGAATACGGTCAGGAACCGAGTACGGTGACGCACGGATCCGGAGCGTTGGGCACGACGAGACATGTGACTAGTGTGACTGAAGTTGCGAGATGATGCCACTGGGATTCATAGATCCGCATAAGAAACCGGCGTGTCGCACGAACTGTCAGCCAGCGTGCAGGCTCCGAACCCGCACAAAATGCGTCAAAGATCGGCGTGCAGCGCCCACACGCGCTCCGCCGAACTCGCCCACGAGAACGCCTTCGCTCTGTCGCTTGCGAGCACCCTGAGCCGCCGCTCCCCCGCAGCCACGGCATCCACCACCGCATCCGCGATCTCGTCGGAAGACACGAGCATCCCGCCTTCAGCGATCGCGTCGCGATGCCCACCGCTGGCAGCAGCGACGATCGGAACTCCCAGGGTCAGAGCCTCCATCGCCCGCCATGGCCACGCGGACCGTTCGCTGGTCGCCACCAGAGCGGAAGCCGCTCCGAGCACCGCGGCCCGGTCCTCGAGCGACAGCGTGCCGCGGATGTGCGCGCGTCGCTCCGGCAGGCCGGCGGCCGAGGCTGCGTCGGCGAGCCGCGGCTCTGCTCCCTCAGCGACATCCAGCACGACCGCATCGATGTCGGCTGCGGCCGCGGCCCGGAAGCCGGACTCCAACTCGCCGGCAGTCCCGGTCAGCACCACATAGCGCGACGGCAGAGACAGTTCACCCCTGCGCGCACCGGCATCGACCGGAACAGCGAAACCGGTGGGCGGGGCGCCGGCGATCACCCGCACCCGATCGCCGAGCTTCGCGAGCTCTCCGATCCGCTCCGCCATCGCGTGCGAAGGCACGACCACGGCATCGGCATGCTTCGCCGCTCGCCGCAGCATCCCGCGCTGCCAGGCCACCGCGGACTTGGACAGCGTCTGCGGCGCCTCCCACGCATTCAGATCCCACACGGTGATCGCCGTCTGATCGTGATCATGCACTCGGTCGTGCTTGGCGAGCGGTGCCATCAAGGACGGCGCGTGGATCAGTCCTCCACCGACGCCGGAGACCAGACCGAGTTGCCAGGACGCCGCGAGTTCGCGTCGGCGGAGGCCCAACGCGTGCACGGAGGCGACGCCGTCGATCTCAGCCGCCGAGCCGGAGGGGACGATGACCTCCACTGTGCAGTCCTTCGGTGCGGTCTCGACGAGCCCGACGACGAGATCGCGTGCCGCGCCGGCCTGATCGACGTCGACGACGCTCGCGATCTGGTCGAGGACGACGCGCAGCTCAGCACTCATGTGCACAGCGTAATCGCGCAGACGAGCGGTTACACGGATCGCCTCACCCTTCGACGCCCCAGGGACCGGGCTGAACCCGAATCGCGAACATCGGCAGCACGCCGCGACGTGCTTGAATGCAGTCATGAGCGACGGGCGACTGCCGACACGACGGCGTTGGGCCGGGTGGACCATCGCCGTGGTCGCCGTGGTCATCGTGTTCGCGGTCAGCTGGGTGGTCGTCCGCGGCTTCGGCGCGTTCAGCGAGCTCCAGAACCTCCGCCATTCCGCGGCCCAGCTGCGCAGCGCGATCGACGAACGCGCCTACGAACGCGCCGAGCGGATCGCACCCCGCATCGCGGACCATGCCGCCCTCGCCCACGACCTCACCTCCGACCCGATCTGGCGAGGCTTCGAGTTCATCCCCTGGCTGGGCCAGAACCTCACCGCCGTCCGCGAGGTCGCCGAGATCGCCGACGACGTCGCGGACGACGCCGTCGCGCCGATCGTCGCCCTCGCCCCCGACGTCGACCTGGCGACGCTGGGGTTCGCCGGGAGCCGGATCGACCTGACCACACTGCCGACCATCGCCGAGCCCCTCGCAGACGCCGCCTCGGCACTGGCAGGCGCGAACGCTCGGGCGCGCCTCATCGACGCCGAGGTCTCTCTTCCCCCGATCGCGGATGCGGTGCGCGAGGCCAAAGCTCTCCTCCGCGACGCGGCATCCAACGTGGGGGCGCTGCACGATGCGTCCCTGCTGCTGCCGGGCATGCTCGGTGGCTCCGAACCGCGCACCTACCTCATCGCGGTGCAGAACAACGCCGAGCTGCGCTCGCAGGGCGGTGCGATCGCAGCCCTCGTCCTGGTCAGCGCCGATGATGGAGCGATCTCCATCGACCGCGCCATGACCGGACACGATCTTCCCTCGTTGAAGGATCCCGCCCCGACGGATGATGCGGTGGTCGCACTGTTCGGCGACGCCCCTGGTCGCGTGGCGCGCGATCTGACGAGCATCCCGGAGTTCTCCCTGGCCGGGGAGCACCTGGCTCAGCGATGGCAGGACGCGTTCGGCGGCAAGGTCGACGGTGTCGTGGCGGTCGATATCGAGACCATGCGCAGGATCCTCGCGGCCACAGGCGGCGTGACCTTCGATGGATTCAGCGCGACCGACCGGTCACTCGTCTCCATCCTCACCGCCGAGGTGCCGGCGACTGCGGCCGATCCCAGAGCACAGGATGCTGCATTCGCGCATGCCGCGACTGCCGTCCTCACAGCCGCGCTGTCCTCTCAGGAGCCGGCCGCCGTGCTCGCAGCTCTCAGCGGAGCCGCGACCGACGACCGCATTCGTGTCTGGAGCGCCCGCCCCGAGGAGCAAGAACTGCTCGCCGCATCCAGTCTCGCCGGCGCACCGCCGACCGACGGCGAGAGCGCGTCCGACATCGGGGTGCTGTTCAACGACCGGACCGGAGCGCCTCTCGGCGCGTACGCCGACGCGACGATCAGCACGGCCATCGGCACGTGCGAAGGCGCACCCACGACTCAGGTGCGCGTGACGTGGACGAGCGAGGTCCCTGAAGGCATCGCGGCCGCAGCGCCAGCACCGGCTGACGGCGCCCCGGGTGACATCCGAACGCTCATCGCCGTCTACGGGCCGGACGGATCGACTGTTCGCGGCGGGGCGACGACGGCGATGCTGGGCGCCCGCCCTGTCGTCCAGCAGGATGTGACGGTATCCCCCGGCGAATCGACGACCGTCACCGCCACCTTCACCGGCGGTGGCGCAGGCGAACGAGTCGCACGCGTCCACCACACACCGCTCCTCGCGTCACCGGACGTCGTCCGAGCGGACGTCGACTGCGGCTGAATCGCCGCCCAACCTACGGCGTCGGCGTCGGCGTGGCCGTCGGCGGATGCAGCGTCTCCTGCGCCAGTTCACGGATGTGGGCGTAGTCCGGCTCGAACTCGTCGACACCGCTAGCCGGGGTCAACTCGATCGATGTGACCGGCTGCTCCTTGGCCTTCATCATCAGGTCGAAGAACTCCGGCAGCTTGTCCTTGGGGAGGTCGGTGTCGATGAGAACCGTGCCGGCGGCCGCGATCTCGTTGAACCGCGACAGCACGTTCTGCGGTGTGAACTGCTTCAGCATCGCGACCTGCAGCTCGCGCTGCCGCTCCATGCGATCCCAGTCGCTCGTGGTGTAGCGCGACCGGGCGTACCACTGAGCGGTGTCGCCGTTCATGTGCTGCTGCCCTGGTTCGATCCAGCCGATCGCCCATTCATTGACATCGTTGCCGGTCCAGCCCTCGGGCGGTCCACCCTTGGGCAGCCGCTCCGTGACGTTGATGTCGACGCCGCCGAGCGCGTCGATCATGTCGGCGAACCCGTGCATGTCGATGAAGACGTAGTACGGGATCTGAATGCCGAGGATCCCCTCTGCGGCGTCCTTGGTCGCTTCGATCCCCGGAGCGGAGCCGTGGGCGGCCGCATCCGGATACAGGCTCGCGCCCTCGTCCTCACGGCAGACCTCGGCGGCGTAGCGGATGTGATTCACCCAGCCGTTCCATCCGCAGGTCGCCGATGACTGACCCTGGAATCCGTCCGGGTACAGCTCTTGCATCGGGCTGCCGTCACTGAACGGCGGGTGCGGCAATTCACGCGGGATGCCGAAGATCGTCACAGCTCCGGTGTCCGCGTTGATCGACGCGACAGAGATGCTGTCGAAGCGCATGGAGTCGCGTCCGTCACCGCTGTCGGCCCCGAGGAGCAGGATGTTGTAGTACCCGTCGCTGGGCTCGACGCTCGGACCGCTGTTGGCGAAAATGTCTCCGAGGGCACCGCGGCCGGATGCTGCCGCACTGGCTGCGTACAGCGCGCCCCCGCCGACGAGCGCAAGCACGAGCAGTGACGCGATCGGAATCGCCCACCGCGAGGCCGGCGGCACCTTCACCAGACGCACCAGCCGCAACGTATCGGTCGTGAGCACCAGCCACAACACGAAATACCCGATGAGCAGCACCTGCACGAGCGTCAGCACAGCCCACGACAGCGGACCGCTCACCAGCCACACGAGTGTGGAACGCGCGAACAGTGCGATGCCGGCAGCCACGAGGACCAGCAGCCACCCGAGCAGCGTCGCCCCGAGGCCGAACCGTCCGAGCTTGCGATTGCGCCCCGCGAGGATCTGCGCAGAACCGGGAACCAGGACGTTCATCGCGACCAGCCACCAGCCGCGCCGGCCCATGAACGCCGGATCGGCGCTGTCGGGGTTGCGCAGCGGCCGCGGCTCGATCAGCCGGCGGCCGACGCCCGCCGTCGCGTGCGGTGCGGCAAGGGTCACAGGGAATCCTTCAGCCGCTCGTTCTTCTCCGCCACCTGCGACTCGAGGGTCTTCGCGTAGTCCTCGAGACTGTCCGCGATCGCGGCATCCGCCGCTCCGAGAATGCGGGCAGCGAGGATCCCGGCATTGCGAGCACCGCCGATCGACACCGTCGCGACGGGGATGCCGGCCGGCATCTGCACGATGGAGAGCAGAGAGTCCATGCCGTCCAGGTGCGCCAGCGGGACGGGGACGCCGATCACGGGCAGCGGCGTCATCGAAGCGACCATGCCGGGCAGGTGCGCTGCTCCGCCTGCGCCGGCGATGATGACCCGGATGCCGCGTGCTCGCGCCTCGCGTGCATAAGACATGAGCTTGTCCGGCGTCCGGTGCGCCGAGACGACCTCGACCTCGTGCGGGATGCCGAAGTCGGTGAGCGCCTGGGAGGCGTCGCTCATCACGCGCCAGTCGGAGTCGGAACCCATCACGACGCCGACGACGGGCACGCTGGAGGAGTGCAGTTGCTCAGTCACCAACCCAGGCTACTTTCTGGTCGCCGATGTTCGACTGAACGGCGCGACGTTTGGCTCCGCGTTCTCAGCAGATTCAGGCGAAATGTGCGGCGGCGGCGCGGGCCTTGTACACGATGTCGTCGAGGTCGTCGCCCGAGACGTTGACGTGTCCGACCTTGCGCCCGGGCCGTGCAGCCTTGCCGTACGTGTGGATCTTCGCGTCAGGATGCTCGGACATCGCAGCCTCGAAGCGGCTCTCGAAGGTGCCGTCGGCCGGGCCGCCGAGGATGTTGACCATCGTCGCCCACTCGGCGGTCGGTGTCGCATCGCCGAGCGGCAGATCGGCCACAGCCCTGAGGTGCTGTTCGAACTGCCCGGTGACAGCGCCGTCCTGGCTCCAATGGCCGCTGTTGTGCGGACGCATCGCCAGCTCGTTCACGAGGATCCGCTCGTCATCGGTCTCGAACAGCTCGACCGCGAGCATCCCGGTCACCCCGAGGCCCTCCGCGATCAGCCGGCCGATCCCCTCAGCCATGTGCGCCAATCGCTCCCCCGCGCCGGGCGCCGGCGCGAACACCTCGGCGCACACACCATCGCGCTGCACGGTCTCGACGACCGGATAGGCCACCATCTGCCCGCTCGGCCGGCGCGCGATCTGCTGAGCGAGCTCGCGTCGGAAGGACACCAGCTCCTCGACGAGCAGCGCATCGCCGGCCTCGGTCTGCGCGAACCAGTCCGCGGCGTCGTCCGCAGACCGCACGACCCGCACGCCCTTGCCGTCGTAACCGCCGCGCGGTGTCTTCACGACGGCACGGCCGCCGTGGTCGTCCAGAAAGGCCTGCAGCTCGTCGGCATCGGTCACCCGAGCCCAGTCGGGCTGCGGGACATCGAGCTCGGCGAGACGCGCGCGCATGTCGAGCTTGTCCTGCGCGTACCGCAAGGCGTCGGGTCCTGGGTGCACGGCGGCGCCGTCGGCCACCAGGGCCCGAAGAACCTCCTGCGGCACGTGCTCGTGATCGAACGTGATCACGTCGACGTCCTTCGCGAAAGCGCGCACCGTGTCGAGATCGCGGTAGTCCCCGACCGCCGTCGCAGCCAGCTGCGCCGACATGCCATCGGACTCGGCGAGCACGCGGATCTCGATGCCGAGTTCGACCGCCGGGGCGATCATCATCCGGGCGAGCTGTCCGCCGCCGATCACACCGATGCGCAACGCCATGTGGTTCTCCGTTCGTCGGGTCCTATTGTCTCGCACCGGACGAACGGCGCGTGCGTCAGGCGACGGGATCGGTATCGCCCATCGACTGCGCGTCGCGGTGGGCGAGGATCTGGTTCACCTCGATCTGGTCGGCGAGAGCCTCGTGCACCAGAGTCACGTGCGGGATGTTCACCAGGCGCAACGGCGCGTCCAGGCCGTTGGTCAGCGTGATCGTTCCCGCACCCCACATGCGCTGCGGGATGCCGCGGCGCACACCGATCGAGTACCCGCGCACGTGCGACATCTCCCGCCGCTGGCGCGCCCCCATGCCCTGGCGGACGATCACACGGCGGGTGGTCAGGGTGTAGGTGCGTGAGAGCCAGACCGAGTAGGGGACGACGACACCGACAAGGATGAGCGCAGCGGCGGCTGCGAGCAGCATCCAGTTCTCGAAGCCCGCAGGCAGGTTGTCGTAGAAGAACGCCGTCGCCCCGCACACGGCGATCAGCAGCAGCGCTGACCAGAACAGCCCGCGCCCCTGGCTGCGGAAGCGCGCGATGAGCAGCTCTTCGGCAGGCGCTCCCGGCGGCGGCATCATGGGCCGACCTCCGAGGGTCACTGGCTGGGTCATGGCTCCATTGTGCCTGCCGCCGCAGACATCTCACGCCGTGTGACGGCGTGTCCTGGCAGGCCTCGCTTCAGGCGAGCCGCGCGTGCACGACGTCACCCGCCGAGATGAGCCTCTCAGCACCGTCGACATCGACGCACAACCGGCCATCGCGTTCCAGCCTCACGGCCGTACCCTGCAGCGTCGAGTCGTCCGGCAACGACACCTCGACCTCGCGACCGAGCGTCACGCAGCGCGCCGAGACGGCGGAATGCACCCCGCTGCGGTCGGCATCGCCCCACGCGGAGAGCGCGGCGAGCAGCCCGTCCAGGCGACGGAGATAGTCCGCGATCAGTCGGTCTTCGTCGGCCACGGCGCCCAGCGCGGCGAAGGACGTCGCGGTCGGCACCGGCAGCTGGGCCGCCGTCATCGCCGTGTTCACACCGGCGCCGAGCACGATCGCCGATCCGGTCGACTCGGCCAGGATCCCGCAGAGCTTCTTATCGCCGACCAGCACGTCGTTGGGCCATTTCACGCCCACCGGACGATCCGCGAGCTGAACCGTGACGGCATCCGCCATCGCGAGCCCGGCGACCAGGGGGATCCACCCCACCGCCTCCGGGTCGCTCGGCAGCTCTCGGATCAGCACCGAGACGGCGAGCGCGCTCCCTGCCGGCGTCTCCCAGGACCGGTCGAGACGCCCTCGTCCAGCCGTCTGGTTGTCCGTGAGCACGACGGACAGGTGCGGCCATGCATCCGCATCGCTGGACAGGACGCGCATCGCCGCGTTCGTCGACGCCGATTCGGCAAGGTACTCGAAACGGGATGCCACGGCCGAAGCCTGAGGAAAGTCCATGCGACCAGTCTATGAATCCGACCGCGCATCCGTCAGGGGTGACTCAGAGCTCGTCAGAGCTCGTCGTCCTTGTCCTCTTCGTCGTCGTCGTCCTCGTCGGGCGTGATGGCGCCGATCTCGCGGTCGCGCCAGTGCTCCCACAGGCCCATGAGCTGTTCGATCGCCGCATGGAACTTCGCCGTCGCCACCCCGGGCGTGGTGTCGCCGAAGTAGTGCTGCACCCACATGCGCAGCTTCGCGATCGCCTCGTCGTCGGCACGGACCCGGTCGACCTCGGCCACGATGTCGGCCGCCGCGTCCGCCGTCAACCACTCGCAGTCCGAGAGGTACCCCCCGGTGTCGATCGAGGCGCGCTCGTCGAGAGGCCGGGTGATCATCAGCGGCTTGCCGGATGCGAGGCGGTCGTAGACCATCGCCGAGATGTCGACGATCGCGACGTCGGCTGCGGCGAGCTGCCAGCCGAGCTCCGGTCCGTCGTCGTAGATGTGGTTCGCCGCCGTGTCACTCGCGTTCGCCTCAGCGATCGCCGTGACGATGCGCCGGTGCGCGGCGCCGTACTCGTCGTCGACGACACCGCTGCGCGGGTGGGGCCGGTAGACGACCCGGTGCCGGCCTGTGGCGAGCAGCCCCTTCACGAGCGTCTCGCCGTGCGTCGCTATCGAGCCGTAATGGGCGCTCGGACGGTCGCCCTCCCAGGTCGGCGCGTAGAGCACGACGACCCGGTCGTCCTGGGCGTAGGGCAGGGTGCCGGAGTAGTGGTCGGCCTGGGGGCGGCCGATGTCGATCGTCCTGGCATCCACGTTGTAGTGCCACAGTGTGCGGCTGAGCCGGTCGCGCGCGGCCTGACCGGCGACGAACGCGTAGTCGTACGACTTGTACTGGTTCGTGGTCATGTACATCTTGTCGGACTCGCCGTGGTTGATGAACACGTGCCAGCGTCGGCCGTACCGGAACATCTGGAAGTTGCGCGTGTTCTGGTTCACGTAGAGGACGATGCGGATGTCCTGCTTGGCGATGAAGCGCTCGAGGTCGCGAACGGTCGGGACGAACGCGACGGGCGGAGCATCCTCTTCGATCAGCTTCTCGGCACCGCCGGCGTTGCGCGCGAGCACCACGACCGGCCACAGCTTCTGCAACTCGGCGAGCGGGCGGTACCACTGGCGCATCTGGTACATGTTGACCGCGCCGTCGGCGAAATAGACCGCGATCTTGTAGTGCTGCTCCGGGTGGACGGGGCGTGCTGCGAGCGTTCGACGGACGCGCTGCACGGCCTTGCGCGAACGCAGGGCCTTCCGCAGCAGCCGGTACGCCTTCTTGACATCGCTGACACCACTCACCACTCAAGAGTACGCATGGAGCCTGCGCGCGCCATGACATGATCGACGGGTGGAAGAGCACGATTCGACAACACCTGCGACCGGGGTGTCGTTCGTCATGCCCGTGCTCAACGAGAGGGCCTATCTGGAGCACGCAGTGGCCTCCGTGCTCGCGCAGGAGCTGACGGGGCCGAGCGAGCTCGTGCTCGCACTGGGGCCGTCGACGGACGGCACGACGGAGCTCGCCCGACGCCTGGCAGCGGAGGACGACCGCATCCGCCTCGTGGAGAACCCGGCGGCGCACATCCCCGTCGGCCTCAACGCCGCCATCCGCGAGAGCCGCTACCCCACCATCGTCCGCGTCGACGCGCACTCCGAACTCGCACCGGGGTACGCCGAGCGCGCATTGGCGACGCTCGAGCGCACCGGAGCGGCGAACGTCGGCGGTGTCATGCGCGCCGACGGCCGCACGCCGTTCCAGCGGGCAGTCGCACGCGCCTACAACTCCCCGATCGGCCTCGGCGGCGGCGCGTATCACGGCACGACCCACGAGGGTGAAGCCGAGTCCGCCTACCTCGGGGTCATGCGGCGCTCCGTGCTCGACGAAGTCGGTCTGTTCGACGAGTCGGTGCGGCGAGGCGAGGACTGGGAACTCAACCTGCGCATCCGGCAGGCCGGGTACAAGGTGTGGCTGGACCCGAAGCTGTCCGTCACCTACTGGCCACGGGAGAGCTGGTGGCGTCTGGCCAGGCAGTTCCGCGCGACCGGCGCGTGGCGCGGCGAACTCGTTCGCCGGTACGGCCGCAGCAACGGCCTGCGCTTCTTCGCGCCACCCGCGCTCGTCCTGAACGTCGCACTCGCGCTCATAGCCGGAGTTCTGCAACTCACCCGCGTGCTCGGCTGGGTCGCCTCGGTCGTGGCATCCATCGTCTATCTGCCGCTCATCGCCTACGCGTTGCTCGTCACCGTCATGGCCCTGAAGCCAGGAGGCGGGCGCACCCCGAGAGAACGGCTCTGGACGCTGGCAGTGCTGCCGACGATGCACCTCTCGTGGGGTCTGGGGTTCATCAGCGGCGTGCTGCGCGGCGCACGTGACACCGTGGATGCTTCGCGTCTCGGCACCCGGAACACGCCGCTGCCGTAGCCGCCTCAGCCGTCGATGTACCCGAGATCGATCAATCGGGAGACGACGCGCTCCGCCGCTTGACCGTCGTCCAGGCCGTTGAACTGACGCCGCCATGCGGCGTATCGCTCGGCGTACTGCGCGGGCACGCCCTCGTCGAGCACCGCGGCGACGAGGTCGTCCTGCGACCCGACCAGCGGTCCAGGCGATCGCTGAGCGAGGTCGAAGTAGAAGCCGCGCAGCTGCCCCCGGTAGTGCTCGAGGTCGGGGACGAGGAAGTACATCGGCTTGCCGGTGACGCTGAAGTCGAACATCACCGAGGAGTAGTCCGTGATCAGCGCATCGGCCACGCTCAGGAGCCGTGCCGTCTCGGAGAAACCCGTCACATCGATAACCCGCGCTCCGCCGTGGTCCTTGCCGGGTCGCAGCGTCCGCGAGTGGCCGCGCACCAGAACGACGGCATCCGTCTGCTCGGCGAGCAGCTGCGGATCCACGAAGTCGACGATCTCCGACCGGTCGTCACGCCACGTCGGCGCGTACAGCAGCACCTTCTCGTCCTCCGCGATGCCGAGCTGCGCACGCGTGGCTGCGCCGTCGTCGGTGCTGAGCATGTCGTTGCGCGGGTACCCGTCGGTCCAGATCGGCTTGCCGAAGAATGCGTATGCCCGTTTGAGGATGCGCTCGGAGTACAGGTTCTGCGCGAGCAGCACGTCCCAACGACGTGATTCCTTGACCACGGCGGCCATGCGCCGCGGGTCGAACCCGGGGCGGTGCAGCGCCAGACGTTTCAGCGGTGTGCCGTGCCAGGTCTGCAGAACCTTCTGGCCCGGTTTGCGCGCGAACCGTCGACGCAGCCAGTCGTTGACGACGAGCAGGCGGGCAGCTCCCCGTGCGCGCCACCACTCCGGGCTCCCCTCGACGATCGCCACCGCACCCTCTGGCACGGGGACGGACAGGTCGACGACGCTCCAGTACCGGGTCACGCCCGGTGCTCGACGTGCGAGCTCACGGTCGATCGCACGCGGATTGCAGCCTGCGCTCTGTCCGTAGAAGCTCTCGAAGAACACCGCGTTCTCGTCGCCGCCTGCCTGAGCGGCGTAGCTCGCCTCGAGCGCCGCCTGCCCGCCTGGCGACTCGTTCTCCTGATCGAGCGGCGGCGCGATCTCGACGTCGGCGCCGTGGATCGAGATCCGCAGCGTCGGCAGCAGGCGCACCTCCGATTCGATCGCCGACAGATCGACGGCGTCGACCGCCAGCCGGTACGACCCTGACGGCAGCGGAAGCTCCTCGCCACCCCACCGCGACGCCCGAAGCGGGAACGCCGCCTTCCAGGTCTTCCCGCCCCCGGTGATGACACCGTCGACGCGCGCACGGGCGCCGGCCAGAACCGCAGACGCGGGTCGGGGTCCGACCCCTGCGATGATCAGTCGCTCGGCCTGCTCGTCGATGCGGGCAGTCGTCATCGTTCTCCTCTCGGCGCGGAGATCATCCGCGCGCGGATCGCGTCGTACACGCGCCGCGTGTTGCGACCGTCACGATGGGCATGCATCCGAGCGCTGAGCGCTGCGGACTGCTCGGAGCGCTCGGCGAACGCGCGCTCATCGGTCAGCAGGCTCTCGAGCCGGTCGGTCAGCGCGGGCCAGTCGGCGGTCGCGCTGCCGCCCGTGACGGCCTCGTAGCGGCCGTAGAAACCACGCGTTCGCGCGTAGTCCGCGGCGTCCGGTGCGAGGTAGAGCACGGGCATCGCGAGCAGTCCGACGTCGTACGCCATCGACGAGTAGTCCGTGATGAGCACGTCGATGCCCGGGAGCGCTGGCGTCACGTCAGAGAGGACATCCGACCCGAGCATCCGCACGCGGGCGCTCGGGAGGGGTGGCTGGTAGGAACCGGCTCCCAGCGGATGCGACCTCACGAACAGGACCGCGTTCTGCTGCTCGAGCAGCGCGATGATCCGCACCCAGTCCGCCGCCGTCGGCACGGCAGGGTCCTCTGCCCCGTCGCGCCACGTCGGCGCGTACAGCACCGTGCGGGCGTTCGGCGGAATGGGGCCGGCGGTCGCTTCGAGGAGAACGGATGCCGCCTGCCGGCGCTCGTCGCTCGTGCCGGCCGAGAGCACGTCGACGCGCGGTTCTCCGGTCACGATGACACGGCCGCCACCGAGTGCGAAGGCGGATTCCAGTCGTCCCCTGGAGCGATCGGATGCCGCAGGCATCAGGGAGATGCGCTGAGCCGTGCTGCGGTACAGGACCCCGACGAGCCGGCGCAGCAGCGAAGCTCCGGGCACATCAGGGACCTGGGTCGTCGCCGAGGAGTCCAGACCGATGCGCTTGAGCGGGATTCCGTGCCACAGCTGGACGAGAAACGCGCCCGAGGTCGCGTAGCGGTTCACATCGCCTTGCCCGTGCGTGACGACGAGGACGCCCGCTCTGGCGGTCGCCCACCAGCCGCGCAGCGAGGACTTCGCGATCGTCGGGATGCCCAAGGATGCCGCATCCGCGCGCTCACGGGCCGAAGAGACGAGCCAGACGGCATCGCGCCCCTCGTCGGTCGCGACCCGCCACAGCGCCAGCGCGCCGTCACCGATCCCCGCGCCGCAGCCGAACACCCAACGGCGACCGCGCGGAACGACGAGGGTTCCTATGCGTCCTGCGGCATACAACGGCATCCGCAGCAGCTTGGCCGCGTTGCCGGAGCCGAAAGAGAAGGACGCCACCCCGCGAGCCTATCGCGGGTGGCGTCCTTCTCCCTGAACGGTCTCGGCTCAGAGATCGAGCTCGCCGAGGGTGACATCCACCTCGAAGGTCTTGCCCTCGCGGACGTAGGTCACGGTCGCGTCGCTGCCCGCGGCGGCCGCCCGCACCTGAGCGGTGAGGTCGGTCGCTCCAGAGATCGGCAGCCCGTTGAACTTCGTGACGATATCGCCCTTCTTCAGGCCGGCATCGGCCGCAGGGCCTCCCGGGGTCGGGTCGACGATCACGGCACCGGCGACATCCGCGCTCGAGACCGACGTGGCGTCCTGCACCGTCGCACCGAGCAGCCCGTGCGTGGCCGCGCCGCTCTCGATGATCTCCTCGGAGACGCGCTTGGCGATGTTCGAGGGGATCGAGAATCCGACGCCGATCGACCCGGACTCCTCCGAACTCCCCGCGGTCGCGATCGCGACGTTGATGCCGATGAGCTTGCCCTCGCTGTCGACCAGTGCGCCACCGGAGTTGCCGGGGTTGATCGCTGCGTCCGTCTGGATCACCGAGATCGAGATCGACGAGTTCGGGTTCTGCTGCTGAGTGCCTGGGAGGTCGAACTGGAACGGACTGCCGCCCTGATCCCCCTGGTCGCCCTGGTCATCCTGCGAGTCCTGAGTGGAGTCCGGCACGGCCGAGGAGGCGATCTGGATGCTGCGGTTCAGCGCGCTGACGATTCCGGTGGTCACTGAGTTCGACAAGCCCAGAGGCGCACCGATGGCGACCGCTGTGGAACCGACATTAAGCTTGGACGAGTCTCCGAACTCGATCGGCGCGAGGTCACTCGCACCCTCGAGCTTGATCACCGCGAGGTCGTAGATCGGATCGGTGCCGACGACCTTGGCGTTGTAGAGGTGGCCGTCGGAGGTCGTCACGCGGATCGTCGGGTCGGCCTCGGCGCCGCCGAGGGTCACGACGTGCGTGTTCGTGAGTACGTAGCCGTCATCGCTGAGAACCACGCCGGAGCCGCTGCCTGATTCGCTGCTGCCGGCGACCTGGATGGTCACGACGGACGGGAGGACCTCGGTGGCGATCGCCGTGGTCTCGTTCACGGAGCCGGGATTGTTGACGGTGATCGTGTCCGGGCCGGTTGCAGTCGATCCGACGGGCTGCGACCACAGGGTGCTGCCGAGGTAGCTGGTGCCGAGTCCTGCTGCGCCGCCGACGAGGGACGCAGCGACGATGAGCGCCGCGACCTTGCCTGCGCCGAAGGACTTCTTGTCCCTGGGCTTGGTCGCGACGGGCGTCACGGGTGCTGTCTGGTCTTGGCCGATTCCCTCGGGTCCCTGCGGCGGGATGCCGAAGGACGAACCGTTCGCGGTGTTCGCCGCCGGTGCGGTGAAATGCGCGACAGGAGCGGTGAACTGCTCGGTCGGTGCCGTCTGCTGCGAGGCGTGCGACGTGAACGCGGCCGGCATGTCGTGGCCCGAACCGGTGCCGCCCTGGGGCTGTGAAGTCTGCTCGGGAACCGAGTTCTCTTCGGGGGTGTTGTTGTCGTTCATGTCTGCTCCTTCATCGACGCCATCTCAGATTGCCGCCTGTTGCTGTGCGTTCGATATGGGCGAGGTGAGTGCGGCCTATGGCCTTAGCCTGGTTTGCATGAGTGCTATTCCCGGCGCCTGGCGGCGCACTGCAGCCGGAGCGGGCCTGCTCTCCCCCGACGGCGTTGTCGCGCCCACCATCTTCGCAGAGATGTCGGCGGCCGCGGTCCGAACCGGGGCGATCAACCTCGGCCAGGGTTTCCCCGACGAGGACGGCCCGGCTGAGGTTCTCGAGGCTGCGCGCGAAGCGATCGCGCGGGGCGTGAACCAGTACCCGCCAGGTCGTGGCAATCCCGAGTTGCTCACGGCGATCAGCGAGCATCAGCGCCGTTTCTACGGGCTCGAGGTGGACCCGGCGACAGAGATCATCGTCACTGCCGGCGCGACCGAGGCGCTGACGGCGACGCTGCTCGCACTCATCGATTCACCGGACGACGAGGTCGTCGTCTTCGAGCCGTACTACGACTCTTATGCGGCGGCCGTCGCCCTCGCCGGAGCGCGGCTGCGGACGGTTCCGCTGCGGCTGCCGGAATTCCAACCGGATCTCGAGGTGCTCGCCGCATCTGTCACCGATCGAACCCGGATCATCCTCGTCAACGACCCGCACAATCCGACCGGAGTGGTCTTCACGCCGGCGGTGCAGGCCGAGATCGTCCGGCTCGCCGACGCGCACGACGCGGTCATCGTCACCGACGAGGTCTACGAGCACCTGACGTTCTCCGGCTCTCATGTGCCGCTGGCGACGCTCCCTGGCGCAGCGGAACGGACGCTGACGATCTCCTCGGCCGGCAAGACCTTCTCGACGACCGGATGGAAGATCGGCTGGGTGCACGGCCCCGCCGACCTCATCACGGCAGTGCTGACCGTCAAGCAGTACCTGACATATGTGAACGGGTCACCGTTCCAGCCGGCGATCGCGGTCGGTCTGGGGATGCCGGATTCATTCTTCACGGATGCCGCGGACGCCCTGCGACGCAAGCATGCGATTCTCGGCGATGGCCTGCGCGCAGCCGGCTTCGACGTCATCCCGCCCCAGGGCGGGTACTTCACGGTCGCCGACGCCACGTCCTTGGGCGGGGTGGATGCCGCGGCGTTCTGCCGTTCGCTACCAGAGCAGGCGGGTGTCGTCGCGATTCCCCTGAGCGCGTTCGTGAGCCCCGAGCACCAGGGCGATTTCGCTGGGCTCATGCGGTTCGCGGCCTGCAAGCGCGTCGACGTGCTCGAGGAGGCCGCGTCGCGGCTCGCCGCGGCCACGTTCTGAGGTCGAGGCTTCGGCTCGTCGTTGCCCTCCTCGCTCAGCCCGTTTCGTCTCGCTTCGCTCGCTCAGCGACCCGATGCTGCTCCCCGGCGAGTCGTTGATCGGAGGAGGCGCAGCCTCCGAAGACGAAACGCGTTGAGCGAGCCGCAGGCGAGTCGAGACGGCGTCAGCGCGGGACGACTGCGTAACGACGCAGTCGCAGCACGGGGTTCACCTCGCGCACTCGAGCGATGGCACCGGCCGTGATCTCCGCGACGGCGATGCCCTCCCCTGTCCCGACGCCGGCGAGGACGACGCCCTGCGGGTCGATGACCTGCGAGTGGCCGACGCCGATCGGTCCTGGGTGGTCGGCGGCGACGACGTACACGGTGTTCTCGATCGCGCGGGCTGCGAGCAGGGTCGTCCAGTGCTGCTCCTTGAGCGGGCCGCGCACCCACTCGGCCGGAACGACGATCACGTCGGCCCCGGCGTCGACGAGCGTGCGGGCGACCTCGGGGAAGCGCAGGTCGTAGCAGGTCATCATGGCGAACCGCAGTCCTTCGATCTCGAGGGTCTGCGGCTCGTCGATCGCGCCGGCCTCGATCCAGTCGGACTCTGTCTGCCCGAACGCATCGTAGAGATGCTGTTTGCGGTACACAGCGCGCAGCCCTGTGGCATCCACGGCGACGAGGGCGTTGCGCACCTTCTCGCCGGCATCCTCGACGAGCCCCGCGACGATCGTGACGTCGTGAGCGGATGCCGTCTCCTGCAGCGCCCGCACGAACGCGCCCTCCAGCGGCTCGGCGTTCTCGGCGAGGGTGGAGTCCATGGGGTCGACGAAGTAGCTGGAGTACTCCGGGAAGACCACCAGGTGCGCCCCTCGGCGCGCGGCTTCCGCTGTCAGATCCGCGATGCGCGCACGATTGTCCGCACGCGAGGCGGTCGGGCTGAACTGGCAGACGGCGACGATCGTGGACATGCCCCCATCCTCGCGCATCCCGGCCGGTGGCATCCCGCACTCCGAACGCGTGCTAAGCTATAAGACGTGCCGCGGGGTGGAGCAGTTCGGTAGCTCGCCGGGCTCATAACCCGGAGGTCGCAGGTTCAAATCCTGTCCCCGCAACGAGAATGCGACACACGAAAGGCCCCTGATCAGGAGAAATCCGATCAGGGGCCTTTCGCTTTGCGCGCACGCAAGCGGCCCGCATCCGTGTCGCAGAAATGGCGGGTCGCGCACGCGCGAACCCGCCATTTCCCAGACATTCCGCCGGCTGGACCGGCTCCGATCACTCCCCGGCTGCGGCCTCCAGCGCCAGCAGCTCGGTGACGGCATCCGTCAGGCGCTTGTCCGCCTCGGCGAACGCCGTGAGATCGCCGTCCTTCAGAGCCGCCTCGCGGTCGGCCAGCGCCTGCTGAGCCGCGTTGAGCGCCGTCTGGTAGGCGTCCGCGTCGGTTCCGGTACCCGGAGTCTCCGTTCCCGGGTCCGTGCCGCCCTCATCCGGGGGCGTCGTCTCACCAGGAGTCGGTTCCACCTCTTCATCGCCGCCGGTGGCACCGGAGTCTCCGCCGAAGATCGTGTCGAGCGCCGCGGTGAGCGTGTCCTCGAAGGCGACGTTGTCGCCGAAGGTCACGAGCACCTTCTGCAGCAACGGCAGCTGCGTGCCGCCGGCATCGGACGACTGAACGTACACGGGCTGGACGTACAGCAGACCGCCGCCGACCGGGAGGGTCAGCAGGTTGCCGTACTTCACCTCGGACTCGCCCTGCTGCAGCAGGTTGAGCTCTCGCACGACGTTCGGGTCGGAGTTGAACGTGTTCTGCACCTGACCGGGGCCGGGCACCGTCGTATCCGCGTCGATCTCGAGCAGACTCAGCTTTCCGTAGCCTTCGGACTTCTCACCGGCGGTGGATCCGGCATCCGAATCCACGGCCAGGTAGCCCATCAGGACGTTGCGACTCGTCGTACCCTGCGCCGAGGCGGGGATGAACGTCGAGAACATCGAGAATCGCGGCGAATCCTGACCGGGCATCTGCATCGACAGGTAGTACGGCGGCTGCAGCGACGTCGGGTCGCGCGGGTCGTCCGGCGTCTGCCAGCGGTTGTCCTGCTGAGCGAAGGATCCTGCCGTGTCGACGTGGTAGACGCCGAGGATCTGGCGCTGCACCTTGAAGAGGTCGGTCGGGTACCGGACGTGACTCATCAGATCGGCGGACATCTCGCTGATCGGTTCGACGGTCGTCGGGTAGACGTTCTCCCACGCCTTGAGGATCGGGTCCTCGTCGTCCCAGGCGTACAGCGTCACCGAACCGTCATAGGCGTTCACCGTGGCCTTGACGGAGTTGCGGATGTAGTTGATGTTGTCGAGCGCGAAGCTCGGCGCCGGTGTGTTCGAATCGGTGATCGCATCCGGCAGGTTCACACCGGTGGAGTACGGGTACGTCGCACTGGTCGTGTACCCGTCCACGACCCACACGATCTCGCCGTCGACGACGCTCGGGTACGGGTCGCTGTCGAGCGTCAGGTACGGCGCGACCTTCTGCACGCGCTCGACCGGGTCGCGGTCGTAGAGTATCTGCGATTCGTCGTTCACGAGGTCGGAGAACAGGATCTCCGCCTCCTGGAACTTCAGGGCGTACAGCAGCTTGTTGAACGTGTTGCCGATCGCCGGGCCGCCGTCACCGTCGAACGTGTTCTTCGTCTCGTTGGCACCGTCCTCACCGCGCGGGTAGTCGATCTCGACGGGGTCGGTGCCCTCCGGGGCTCCGACGATCGAGTACGGCGGCGAGGTCTCGCCGAAGTACACCCGCGGCTCGAACTTCTCGGCGTCGGTGAGGAAGCCGGACGACGGGATGCCGCGCTCGAGGAACACCGGCTCGCCCTCGCTGCTGCGCTGGTTGCCGGCGGCGACGACCAGGCCGTAGCCGTGCGTGTACACCGCTGTGCGGTTGTTCCAGTTGTTGCTGTCGCCGAGGCGATTCACGTCGAGTTCACGGACCGCGACAACGGTGTCCTGCGTCTCTCCATCGATCTCGTACCGGTCGACGTCGAGCGTGTCCTGGAACTGGTAGTAACCGCGGAACTGCTCGAGCTGCTGCACGGTGGGGCTGATTATGCTCGGATCGAGGATGCGGATGGATGCCGTGGTCTCGGCGTCATCGCGCAGCTGACCGGCCTCGGCCGTGGTCTCCGCCTTGAACGGCGTGACCTCGAGGTCGTCGATGCCGTACGCCTCTTTGGTGCCGTCGATGTTGCGCTGGTAGTACTCGGCCTGGAAGCTGTTCTGGTTCGGGCGCACCTGGAAGGTGGTCACCACCCAGGGGTAGCCGATGCCGACGACCAGGGCAGCGACGATGAGCAGCGCGGTCGCCGCCAGCGGGAAGCGCCAGCGGCCGATCACGGCGGTCACGAAGAACAGCACCGCGACGAGCGCGGCGAGGATCGCGAGGATCGCAAGGCCGGGGATGGTCGCGTTCGCACCGGTGTAGGCCGCACCGGTGATGCGGTCTTCCTCGGTGACGAGGGTCTTGAAGCGGTCGAGCCAGAGGCTGGCCGCCTGCACCAGCAGGTAGAGACCGGCCAGAACCGCGAGCTGGATCCGGGCCGGCTTGGAGATGCGAAGCTCGCCCTGGCCGATGCGCACCGAGCCGTACAGGTACGAGACGAGGGCGGTGACGATGAGGGAGAGCAGGAGGACGGCCGACACGAACGCGAGGACGATCGAGTAGAAGGGCATCGCGAACAGGTAGAAGCCGGTGTCCATGCCGAACTGCGGGTCGGCGACGCCAGTGGAACCGCCGCTGAACCACAGCCAGACCGTCTCCCAGTTGCCGGCTGCGGCGAAGCCCGCGAAGATGCCGAAGAAGATCGGCATGCCCCACATGGCCAGGCGGCGCAGCGGCTCGATGACCTCCTGGTAGCGGTCGAGCTGCGAGCTCAGCCGCACGTACACCGGGCGCAGCCGATAGGCCAGCTGGATGACGACGAACAACGGTGCGGCCATGCTGAGGAAACCAATGACGAACATCACTGCCGCCGCGAGCCACTGCGTGGTGAGCACTCGCTGGAATCCGAGCTGATCGAACCACAGGAAGTCCGTGTACAGCGAGGCGAAGACGAAGAAGGCCGCGACCAGCGCGGCGATGATCACCAGCGAGATCGTGAGGATCCGTCGGGAGGTTCGGGGCGTGGCCGGATTCGGCGCTGAGGTCGTGGTCACCTGACCATCCTATGTGCGCTCCCTATGTGCGGGCCGCGTGTCAGGAGACGTCGGCAGCGCACTTCGGCAGATCGCCGACGTCGCCTCCGTCGGCGATCACCTCGATGGCGTCGATCGACTGCTCCAGCGTCGCGGTGCTGATGACAGTGAGGCCGTCGGGCACATGACCCACGACCTCGTCGCAATTGGACGCCGGCGCGAGGAAGTAGTCCGCTCCGGCATCGCGCGCTCCGTAGAGCTTCTGACGGATGCCGCCGATCGGCCCGACCGCACCGGTGGCGTCGATCGTGCCGGTGCCGGCGATGTCGTTGCCTCCGGTCAGCTCCCCCGGGGTCAGTTCGTCGACGATGCCGAGGGCGAACATCATGCCTGCGCTCGGTCCGCCGACGTTGTCGAGCTGGATGTGGACGTCGAACGGGAAGTCGTACTCCGTGCTCAGTGTGATTCCCACCAGCCAGGTGTCGACCCCGTTCACCTGTTCGAGCTCGGGGGTGACGTCGATGCCCATCTGCTGATCGCCGCCCCGCCGCACGGTCAGCTCGACGGCATCCCCCTCGGAATCCTGGATCGCCGCCCGCAATGCGGCGGCGCTCGTGACGTCGACGCCGTCGACCTTCTCGACGATGTCGCCCTCCTCGAGCAGCCCGTCGGCCGGTGAGTCGTCGATGGTCGAGACGACCGTCACCTCGGCGCCGGTGTCGTAGCCCAATTCGTGCAGGGCAGCGGCCGTCGCCTCGTGCTGCGAGTCGACCATGAGGTCGGCGTTGCGCTCGTCGCGCTCCTCGGTGGTGACACCCTCAGGGAATACCGAGTCGAGGGGCACCACGGCGCGTGAGGAATCCATCCAGGCGAGGGCGAGCTCGAACCACGACGGCGTGCGCTCGCGGTTGCCGACGACCTGCACGGTCGTGAGATTGAGGCTGCCACCCGTCTCGTACGTGTCCGCACCGTCGATCGCGATCAGCGGCACCTGCTCGCCGTCCGTGCTGGCGGCGCTGCCGAGTGTGTCGTACACGGGTCCTGGTCGCTGGATCACGTAGGGGGTGGGCAGGAAGGTGAGCACGACCAGCGCGACGAGCGCGACGATGAGCGCCCAGACTCCGAGCCCGATGCGGGCAGGGCGGGTTCGTGTCACGGTTATCCTCCGTCGTTCGCGACCGGCGTACAGCGATCTGCTCGCGTCGGGGGTGCGTGCAGAAACCTGCAACTAGCGTAGATGGCACGGCTAGCGACGTGCTGAGAGGCGACCGACATGGCAGACAACGATCCGAACCCGGAAGACTTCCAGGAGTTCCTGCGAAGGATGATGTCCGGCGAGGGCCCCGGTGACTTCGACCTGAGCGCGCTGCAGAACGCGTTCGGCGGGGCTGAGGGACTCCAGATCGACCCGGCGATGATGGCCGCGCTGTCGCAGCAGCTGCAGAACGCCTTCAGCGGCGACCCGTGGGAGAACACGCTGCGCCAGGCGCTGCACATCGCCAATCGCGAGGGCCAGGGAATCACCGACGGCTCGCGGCACTCGCTCGTCGACGCGTTCGCACTGGCGAACCTGTGGCTCGGCGAGGCGACCACGATCTCGGAGCTGTCCGCGAGCCCGCGTCCGATGACCCGCGGCGAGTGGGTCGAGAAGACGCTTCCGGTGTGGAAGGAGATCGCCGGCCCCGTCTCGACGAGCATCGCCGACGCCCTCACCAGCGCCCTGGACACGCAGGTTCCCGATGACATGCGGGGCGCGATCCAGGGGGCGGGCAAGCTCATGCGCGGCCTCGGCTCCTCAGTCTTCGCCGCTCAGTTCGGGCAGGTGCTCGGCAATCTCTCACTCGAGGCTGTCTCCGGCGGCGACGTCGGCATTCCCGTCCTGCCACCGGGCACGGCGGCCGTCATCCCGCAGAACATCACCGCGTTCGGCGAGGGCCTCGAGATCCCCGAAGACCAGATCACGCTCTACCTCGCGACCCGCGAACTCGCGTACGCCCGGCTGTACCGCCACGCGAAGTGGCTGCACCTTCAGGTCATGTCGCAGATCACGGACTTCGCCAGGGGCGTGACGGTCGACGTCGACGCGCTCGAGGACGTGGCGAGCAGGCTGGACCCGTCCAACCCCGAGGAGCTGCGTGCGGCGATCGAGGGCGGGGCGCTGCTGCCGGCGCAGACGGAGGCGCAGCGCGAGGCGCTCGCCCGTCTCGAGAACATCATCGCCATGATCGACGGCTGGGTCGACGTCGTCACCAGTGAAGCGACCTCACGCCTCCCCGACGGCGCTCGACTCGCCGAGGCCGCACGTCGTCGTCGCGCCGTCGGCGGACCCGCCGAGGATGCTCTGGGCGCCCTGGTCGGACTGAAGCTGCGTCCGCGTCGCATGCGCGAGGCCGCCGCGATGTGGCGCAAGGTGACGGATGCCGTCGGCATCGCGGCGCGTGACTCGCTGTGGGACTACCCCGATCTGCTGCCGACAGCCGCCGACATCGATGACCCGACAGGACTCATCGAGCGGCTCCAGGCCCGTGCCCGCGGCGAGGCGCCTGCCGCCGACGAGTTCGACGAGGCGCTCGCCCGCCTGCTCGACGGCGACGACTTCTCCGGCGATGGCGACGAGAACACCGAAGAGGACGACGACTCCGGCGAGGGCGAGAAGCCGGTCTGATCCGCCCAGCGCAACTCGTTCTGCACCACTCGGCGATCCGCCGAAGTTGTGCACGGATCGTCGATCGGCGCTCCACCGACGCCCCCGGCTGAGCAGAATCGGGGCATGTCTCCGACGACACCGACCACCGTGACCAGGATCGATCCGGCCCAGCCGCTGCTGTGGCGCGACGCCGACACGATCCAGTTCGGCCTTGACGGCACGCTCAGGGTTCCGCTGACGGCACCCTGGATCGAGCCGCTCCTCCAGAGGATGCGATCGGGGTTCCGGCGCTCGGCGTTCGATGTCATCGCGCACGGCATCGGCGCGCCACGCGAAGACGCACGGGCACTGCTGGCTGCACTAGAACCGATTCTCATCACCGACCGTCCGCCTCTCCCCTGCGTCTGGATCGAGAGCATCGACATCGACGATTCCCGCGTCGATGCACGCATGGAGCTCGCCCTGTGCGACGAGGGGTTCGGGACAGCACCCCGAGGCGCCGCTGGCTCCGTGGGTATCGTGCTCGTGCAGGGCGCGGCATCCGCCCATCGGCTCGGCAGCTATCTGCGCGACGACCTCACGCACGTGCCGGTCGCCTTCGAACCGGGAGCCACCGTCGTCGGCCCCCTGATCGTCCCGGGTCGCACGCCGTGCCTGTCCTGCCGCGACGCGCACGAGCGCGACCGCGATCCGGCCTGGCCGGGCATGCATGCGCAGCTCATAGGCGCGAACTGCGGACAGATCACCACCACTCGCACTGCAGAGGCAGCAGGTCTCATCGCCCGACTGCTCGGCGACGCCGATGTCGCCAAGCGCAGGAAGTCCGTGCGGATCAGCCCCGACGGACGCCGCGTGTGGCGCGAGGCGACGTTTCACGAAGAATGCCGGTGCCACGACCAGTCGTTCCGATCTCCTGAAGGAACCGCGACGGACGACGCTCCCCTCGGCCCGCCGAATGCGACCATGTCAGCTCCAGCGTTCGCGCGGCGCGCGTGATACCCACGTAGGCGAGCCTGCGTTCCTCGTCTATCGCGTCGAAGCTCGTCGCGTACGAAATGGGAAGCGCACCCTCCGCGCATCCGGCGAGGATGACGTGCGGCCACTCGAGTCCCTTCGCCGCGTGCAGCGTCGACAGCGTCACCATCTGCATGGTGGGCTCGTGCTGGTCCTTCGCGCGAGCCATGAGCGTGTCGCTGAAGGATCGCAGGGTGGTGTCGTCCGGGGCTTCCTCGGCGAGTCGGAGGATGGCCCGTCTCGCCTCCCATCCGTCGCGCTGCGCTCCGCCCGCTGTCGGGGGCTCATCCGTAAGCCCCATCTCACGCAGCACCCGCCGTACGTTCGGCAGGAAGCCGCGCTCGGTGGGCGCGACCGAGGCGCCGCGCAGAGCGAGAACGGCCTGACGGACCTCTGGCATGTCGAAGAATCGTTTGCCGCCGAGGACCGTCGCGGCGATACCTGCGCCGGCGAGCGCCTGCTGGATCGCGGCGGACTGCGCGTGGGCGCGGTACAGCACCGCGATCTCCGACGACGCCGCTCCGGACTTGATGCGGGCCGCCACGGATGCGGCGATCCCCGCCGCCTCCTCCGTCTCGCTGTCGAACGCCGTGAGCGTCGGCGGTTCGGCTGTCGGTGCCTCGCGCGCTGCGACGAGCTCGAGCGCGCCGGGCCGCCCCTTCATGAGTGCGTTGGCTGCTGCGAGGATCGGCGGCTGCGACCGGTAGTTCGTCTCCAGCCGCACGATCGTGGCATCAGGGAACCGCCGGCCGAACTCCAGCAGGTAGCGCTGGTCGGCGCCGGCGAACGAGTAGATCGTCTGGCTGGCATCGCCGACGACGCAGAGGTCTCTGCGCTCACCGAGCCAGAGCTCGAGCAGCCGGTTCTGCAGCGGCGACACGTCCTGGTACTCGTCCACGGTGAAGTGGCGGTACTGCTCGTGCACGGATGCCGCCACTCGGGGCTCGGCCTCCAGCATCCCGGCGCAGGCGAGCAGGACGTCCTCGAAGTCGAGCTGACGCCGGTCGTCCTTGAGCACCTCGTAACCGCGCTGGAGGTCGGCGAGCTGCTCGGTGCCGACCCTGCCGACCGACTTGCCGAGCGCTGCGTGCTGGTCGATCGACATCATCGAGACCTTGCGCCATTCGATCTCGCTCGCGACGTCACGGAGAGTCGCGGTGTCGAGCCGCAGACGCAGCTGCTCCGCGGCCTGGCCGAGCACGCGCACCTTGTTGTCGATGATCGAGGGCGCGGGAGAGCCGGCGAGAGTCGGCCAGAAGAAGTTCAGCTGCGCGAGGGCCGCGGCGTGGAAGGTGCGTGCCGCGACACCTTCGATCCCGAGCGCGCGCAACCGCCCCCTGAGCTCACCGGCGGCTTTCGCCGTGAATGTCACCGCCATGACACGGCTCGGCGAATAGGCGCCGGTGTCGACGCCGTGCGCGATCCGGTGGGTGATGACGCGCGTCTTTCCGGTACCGGCGCCGGCGAGCACCGCAACCGGCCCACGCAGCACGGATGCTGCTTCCCGCTGGCGTTCGTCGAGTGCGTCGAGCGCACTCACGCGCGCTCCTCGCACCAGTCGAGGATGAGTGATCTGGCGATGGATGCCGGACCAGGCAGCCCGACGGGGCCATCGCCCCTCAGGGCGCTGCGGATCTCGTCGCGGGTGAACCAGCGGACGTCGATGATCTCCTCGCCGTCCGGACGGGCGCGTCGCTGATCGGATGCCGTGGCCCGGAAGCCGATCATCAGCGACCGAGGGTACGGCCATGCCTGCGAGGAGATGTAGCGGACCTCGTCGAGCAGGACACCCGCCTCCTCCTGGATCTCGCGGTGCACCGTCGTCTCGAGCGACTCCCCTGCTTCGACGAATCCCGCGAAGCACGAGTACATCCGCCCCCGCCAGTTCGCGTTCGCGCCCAGAAGCAGCCGTTCCCCATCGGCGCTCTCGACCGCGACGATCACCGCGGGGTCCGTCCGCGGGAAGATGTCGTGTTCGCATCTCTCGCAGCGGCGCGACCACCCGCCCTGACCGAGAACCGTCTCGGCGCCGCACGCCTGACAGAAGCGCGCCTCGCGAAGCCAGGAGGCGAGGGCGACCGCTGTGACCAGGAGATCGGTGCCCTCGGCATCCAGCACTCCGCCGCTGTCGCGGACGCCGAGCCAGGTCTCGGCCGGTGCGGAATCGATCGACTCGGCTTCCGGGCCCTCGGCGGCCAGCAGCAGCGGGGTTCCGTCGCTGCGGCGGCCGAGGAGCGTCCATACAGCGTCGTCGTCGACGTCGGCCGGGGTGACGGCGACGAGCGCGCCGTCCTCGACACGGGCGCGACCGTCTCGGACGACGATGACGCGGGCGTCGGCTGATGACCGCAGTGCGTCGATGATGCCCGGCTCGTCGCGGAGGTGTCCCGCTCGATCGAACTGAGCGCTCTGGACGGTCATCGACTCCCTCTCTCACAGGCGTGGCGTAGGCGGAACCGCGCCCGACCAGACCTAATCTTGGGGTCATGGCACGGTCTCCCTTTACTCTAGCGGCGGCGGTCACAGCCGCACTGCCCGGGGCGGAGGTCGTGGGCGCACGATCGCTCACCGCCGACGGTGACGGACGCTTCGACTCCGCCGTCGCCACTCTCGCCGATGGACGCGAACTCGCTATCCGGGTCGCCGAGGACGATGAGACATCGCGCGAGCTCGCAGCCGAGGCACTGGCGCTGCGCGCGCTCACCGCCGGCGCTCGCGCGATGCTGCCTTTCGCCGTGCCCGAGTACGTCGGCGAGACCCGCCTCGCAGAGGGCCGCGCGCTGGTCGCGGAGCTGCTGCCCGGTTTCCAGATCGAGGCGCACCACGTACCCCGAGGCCGTGGTGCCGCGACCTCGATGGGCGCATCGATCGCCGCCGTCCATTCCCTCCCCGCTTCGGTGGTCCGCAGCGCTGGGCTCACCGCACGGAGCGCCGAGGAGGCGCGCGACGAGATCCGTCAGCTCGTCGATCGTGCTGCAGCCACCGGCCGGGTGCCGGCCCGCCTGACCGTGCGGTGGCGCGAAGCCGTCGAGGACGACGACCTGTGGCGCTTCGAATCCGCCGTGACACTGGGCGGCACGAAGGCGACGTCGTTCCTGTTCGACGACGACCCTGACCGCGGGCCCGAGGTCATCGGCGTCCTCGACTGGAACGGTTTGTCGCTCGGCGACCCCGCAGTCGATCTCGCCTGGCTGTCGTCCGCACCGGACGCCGCAGGCGACGTGCACGCCGCATACGCCGAGGCGTCCGACCGCGCACCGGATGCGGCGCTGGCCGTGCGGGCGCGGATGCTGGCAGAACTCGAGTTCGCACGCTGGCTGGTGCACGGCGATGTGCTGCGCCGTCCGGACATCGTCGACGATGCTGCGGCCCTTCTCGAAGCCCTCGCCGACGGACTGCGCGAGAACGACCTGTCCGTCATCGCAGCGCGAGGCGAGGGCGTCGACTCGGCGCTCGATGCGCTCGACCGTGTGCCCGAGACAGCAGCCCCGAGCATCAACACCTCGATGCAGACCGATGCATACAACCCGAGCGATCTGATGCCCGAAGAACTCCACGACCTCGAGGAGGCGCCGGTGGGTGACGCCACGGAGGACCTCAGCGAGGTCGCCGCCGCCTGGGACGACGGATCAGGGGACGGTGCCGGGCCATCGACGGGCTCAGGGACCGACGCGGCTGAAGCGTCTTCGCTCGCTGGGCCCGTCGACGGGCCGGAGAACGACGGCGAAGAGCACGACCCAGCCGACGAGGCTCAGCGGGCCGCGCGAGCGGCACTCCACCGCTGGACCAACTCCTCCTCGGAGTAGACCCGGTCGCCGCGGATGATCAGGTCGTCTGCGACGTAGTACAGCGCCACGTCGATCTCCTCGAGCGGAACACCGAAGCGGCGGTGATAGGCGAGTCGGTACAGAGCGAGCTGCAGCATCCGCTCCTCCCGCTCAGCGGCCGTGCGGGGCGCTCGTCCGGTCTTCCAATCGACGATCTCGATGCGCCCGCCGCGGTCCTCACGGCGATAGACCGCGTCGAGCTTGCAGATCACGATGTGCTCCGGGTGGCCGGCGACCGAGCCGGTACCCCCGAATGCGAAGTCGATCTCGATCTCCACCGCGATCGGACGAAGCGGGGCCCACTCGCTGCGCTCGAAGATGTCACGAAGCGACTGCAGGTCAGCGTCGTCCGCTGCCGACACGCTCCCCTGTTCCGGCTGTTCGTCATCGCTCTCCCACAGCGCGGCGTCGACGCTGGGACCGGCGCCGACGAGACCCGATCGGTGCTCGACCCAGGCGTGGAAGAGCGTCCCGAGCCTCGTCTGCCGGTACGGGCGCTCCGGCATCGGACGCGACAGCTCGCGCACCGTGCTGTCGAAATCGGTCACGTAGTCCTTGAACTTGGATGCCGGCACACGTGTCGGCGGTTCGGCGATGACTCCCCGCTGCCGCTCGGCACGCTCGGCGAGCAGACGCTCGAGGTGCGGCGACGCGGAGGTCGGCTCGCCCTCGAGCGCGGTTCTCACGAACGCGGCGGCAGCCTCGACCTTCGCACGGCGCGCCCCCAAGGGGTCGAGCGGCCACACGGTGGTCTTGCCCTCGCCCTCGTACGGGTTGTCCTCGGCGTCCACCTCTCCGATCACGTCCGCATCGAGGACGGTCATCGCCTCGAGCAGATACGGCCCGGCCTCACGCGGCTTCTTCTGCCCGGCCCAGTGCGCGCCGGTCAGCAGCAGGTCGGTGCGCGCGCGGGTGACGGCGACGTACGCCAGGCGACGCTCCTCCTGCTGCTGATACCCGCGGTACGCGTCCTTGAACATCGTGATAGCACCAGGAGCCGTCTTGCTCTTGCTGGTGAGCGACGCGACGCCGGCCTTCAAGCGCTTGGCCGGATCCGGTTCATCATCGAGCGGAGCACTCCACGAGAACCTCGGCAGTGCGTCGCTGTCGCCGCGCAACGCGAAGGGCAGCACGCCGAATCCGAACCAGCCCGACGTGTCCGTCGGCCTGGACGGCAGTTCGCCGTCGACCATGCGCACCACTGCCACGGCATCCCATTCGAGGCCCTTGGATCCGTGGATCGTCAGGAGCTGCACGACACCGGGCTCCGGTGGCTCGGGGCGTGGCATGAGTTCATCGGTGCTCTCGGCCTTGTCGAGCCACGCGAGGAGGCTGCCGATGGTGCCGCGCTCGTCAGCGGCGAGGAATGTGCGCACCTCATCGGTGAACGCGCGCAGCTGGGTCGATGCGACGCGCGCAGGACCCCGGGTCTCATTGGCTGCCAGCTCGATGTCCAGCCGCAGCTCGACCTCGATGAGGCGGATGAGCTCAGGGATCGGCTGCGCGGACGCGCGCCGAAGCCTTTCGAGCATCTCCCCCGCCGCGCGGATGCGTTCGCGCCCCTCTGGAGTGATCTTCTCGATGAGCCGGTAGTCGTCACGGAGTCCCCGGACGACATCGACCGCGTCCACGATCGACACGGCCTCGTCCGCCCCGCGGGAAGCGCGGATGCGGGCGCGGAGCTCATCGGGCAGGGGCAGCAGCCCGCTGTCGCGCCGAGCGAGCTCGCCGGCGAGATCGTAGAGGGCGCCCATGTCGGCGACGCCGACGGCGAACCGTGGCCCGACGAGCAGTCGGATCAGCGCTGACCCGGCGTTCGGATCGTGGACCACCCGCAGCATCGAGACCAGGTCGACCACCTCCGGCGTCGCGAGCAGCCCGCCCAGCCCCAGGATGCGGTGCGGGATGTCACGGGCGGCGAGCGCCTCGGCGAAGGTCTGCATGTGACGCTTCGAGCGGAACAGGATCGCCCCGGTGTGCGGCTTCGCCGTCCCCAGCGGAGCACGACCGTCATGCTCTGCACGACGCTCGGCGAACCAGTCGGCGACCTCGGCTGCCTCGTCGTGGACGGTCAGCGGATAGCGGACCTCGACGTTGCCGGCGCCGGCGCCCGGTCGCGGCTCGAGCGGCGGGACGTCCAGGCCCGGCCGCTGCAACGGCTCGAGAACGCGGTTCGCGATGCCGAGGATCGCGCTGTCGTTGCGCCAGCTCGTCATCAGGCTGTAGCTGTGCGAAGGCTGCTCGGCGGCGAACGTCCGTGCGAACGCGTACAGGTTGTCGGCGCTGGCCCCGCGCCACCCGTAGATGGACTGGTGCGGGTCGCCGACGGCCATAACGGCCGAGTCCCGGAAGACGGCGGAGAGGAACCGGGTCTGGATTACCGAGGTGTCCTGATACTCGTCGAGGAGGACCACCCTGTGCTGCTCTCGTAGGGCGTCACGCACGTCGGGCGACGATTCGACGATGTCGAAGGCACCGCTGACCTGATCGGCGAAGTCGAGCACGCCCCTGCGCTGCTTCTCGGAGATGTACTCGCGAACGAGAGAGGCGAGCGTGGGAAGGGCGAGCAGGTTGTCCGCTGCCTTCTGGACCTCGCCGTTGCTGCGATACGGCTCGAACGCGGCCGCATGTTCGAGAGCGATCCGCTCCGCACGCTCGAGGTCGGCGCGGTGATCGAGTGACTCCCCTGCCAGACGCTGCACGGCGTCGACGACGGTGGCGACGGACAGCTCGATGTCCTCCAACTGCGGCAGGTCGGCGCGCAGCACGACCTCGCGCGCCAGCATCCACGACGCTGCCTGGCTCAGCATCGCGACATCAGGGTCACGACCGATTCTGGCGGCGTGCTCGCGCACGATCGAATCGGCGAAGGCGTTGTAGGTCGACACCCGAGGGCGGATCAGCATCTCCTCAGCGGTGCGCGGCGTCGCGGCATCCCAGCCCGTTTCATAACGCGCCGCCAGCTCGTCCAGCACGTGTGCTCGCACGGCGGATCGGTTCGCGGCGTCGGCGGCGTCGACGCGCGCCAGCGCACCGGATGCGACGATGGCGGGGACGTGCGGGAGCAGGCCGCGGCGTCCGAACTCGTCGATCACGGCGAGGCGGGCGCCGATGCGCTCGGCCAGTTCGCCTGCTGCCTTGCGCGTGAAGGTCAGGCCGAGGATCTCATCCCGGCGAACGTGACCGTTCGCGACCAGCCAGACGACCCGTCCCGACATCGTCTCCGTCTTGCCGCTCCCAGCGCCGGCCACGACGAGCGCCGGTGTCGGGGGAGCCTCGATCACGCGCTGCTGAGCGTGCGTAGGCGGCGGCTGACCGAGAGCGGCAGCCACCTCCAGCGCGGACAGCCCAGGGCCGGTGTCACCCCAGACGGCGCTCATGCGCTCACCGAGGGAACCGTGTGGATGCGACAGGGCTGAACACGCCACTGCACATCGGCGCAGTGGGCCTCGACATGGGCCGTGAAACTGCCGGCGGACATGCCTCGAGCGGCGTCGGCGAGCCGATTCAGGAAGCGCGTGCGCAGCTCGCCCTCGAGCGTGTGCTGATGGGCGACCCGATACTCGCTGCCTGACAGGGTCTTCGAGACGATGAGCAGTCGTGCACCCGTGAGAGCGGCGGGGTCAGCGCCCTCGATGAGCCCCTGCTCCACAGCGATCTGGTAGGCGGCGAGCTGTGCGTGCTCCTCGACCTTGCCGTCGGATTCCGGCTCGTACTTGCCCGTCTTCAGATCCA
This sequence comes from Microbacterium sp. Bi121, assembly GCF_918698005.1. Lineage (GTDB taxonomy): Bacteria > Actinomycetota > Actinomycetes > Actinomycetales > Microbacteriaceae > Microbacterium. The sequence goes on along the minus strand of NZ_CAKKLJ010000002.1, from coordinate 259,748 downwards.
CCACGACGACGCATTCCCCGTCGGAGCCCTCACCCATCGGCGCAGCCCCGCGGCCGCGTGCGACCATGTGCTCCCCCGCACCGCTCGGGTATGCCTCGACGCGGTCGATGAAGCCGTGCACGACGGCGCGCGACGGCCCGCCCGCGTCTTCGCCGATGTGCACCGCCGGCGTCGCCGCCGAGCCCGCGTCGCCCACCTCGACCGCGAAGCGGAACTCCACCTCGCTCGCGAGCACCCGGCCTCCGTCGCGCGCGACCTCTCCGAGGTACGAGCTCAGCCGATCGACGTACAGATCGGCCCTGCGGTGCTCCTTGCGACTGATCCACTCGGTCTCGAAGTCCAGCTCTCCCCAGTGCTCGGCGACGATCGCGCGCATGACGTCGAGATCTCCGTCCGGCACCTTCTCCATCGCCTCATGGATGATCGTGCCGATACCAGCAGACGGGGGCAGCACCGTGTCACCGCCCAGGGCGGAGATCGCCCAGTGCAGCTCGCACTCCTCGAAGGACTCCATCCGCGACGGCGACACCCGCGCGGCTTCGACGGCCAGATCGTTCAGCGGCGCCAGCGTCGACGGCGCGGCCGTGCCGTACCACTCGGTGGGATCGGCGCCGGGGACGCCCTCCCTCGCGAGCACAGCGAGCTGGCCGGCGGCTTCAGCACGCGAGGCAGGATCGGGCGAGCTCGTGAGCGTGCGTCGATGACGTGCGACCAGACCGCGCAGCGTCAGGGGATGCTCGGCGGCCGGATGGTCGGATGCCGGGGGCGGTTCGGGGAGGAACATGAAGAACGGGCTGGCGCTGGAGTCGTCGTCATCGACCGCTGTCATGAGGATGCGCGAACGCGCACGCGACACCGCACGCACGAACAGGCGCAGCTCGTCATGCAGCGCGTCGCGGCGACGGTCGAGCACACCGGGATTTCCTGCTGGGCTCCCCGTGCGGGCAGAGACCACGGCATCGGCCAGCCGCCAGGTCTCGAGCAGTCCGCCGCGCAGGCGCGTGTTGGGCCACACGCCGTCCTGGACACCCGCGACGACGACGACCTCGAACTGGGTGCCGAGAGCGGTGGCCGGTGTCAGCAGGGTGACGAGGCCCGGCCGATCGGGCGTCGAGAGCGAGTCCTCTGGCACCTCGCTGTCGAGGATGTCGCGAACGAACGTCTCCGGATCCTCGTTCGGCGTGCGCTCGACGAATCGCTTGGCGGCGTCGAACAGCGCCACCAGAGCGTCGAGGTTGCGTGCGATCTCCGCGCCGCCAGGCTGCCCTGCGGCCTCCTGCCAATGCCGGGCGAGCTTCGAGCCGTCGAGAGCGCGGGCAGCGTCCCAGACGCGCCAGAGCAGCTCATGAATAGTCTCGTGCGCCTCGGCGGCAGCAGCCGTCTCGGCGAGGGTGGTGGCGAATCGCGCCGCGGTGCGTGCCTCCGGCGCGTCGACGAAGGTGAAGTGCGCGGGGAACTCCAGCGCCTGACGCAGCAGCTCGGAAGCCGGCGTGGCGCCCCCGTCGGCGAGCTCGACATGCCGCAGACGAGCCCGCAGGCGCCGGAGCCCGACGGCGTCCAGCCCGCCGAAGGGCGAGCGCAGCGCTTCGACGAGGTCTTCCGGAGTGCGTTCGGATGCCGGCTGCAGCGCGAGACGCACGATGCCGACGAGGTCGCGCACTACGCCCTCGCTGCCCAGCGGCCGCTGCACGCCGGCCGCCCTTGTCGGCACCTCCCGCGCGGCCAGCTCGGTCTCGAGCGTCGACACCTGACGGGTGTCGTGCGCGATCACGGCCATGTCGCTCCACGGGATGCCATGGCTGAGGTGCCAGTCACGAAGGGTGCCTGCGATGCGGTCGACCTCCTCATACGGCGAGGACGCCAGATACGCCTGCACCGGCTCATCGGAGGTGCGCACCGGGTCTGGCGTCTGCGGCGCCGGCCGAGGCGGACGCCGATGCTCGACGCGACCGGCGACGCCGATGGCCTGCGTGACCTTTCTGGTCAGGTCGGTGAGCGCAGGGCGCTGCCGATGCGCGCCGTCGAGCACGTGCACGTCGCCGAGCAGACTGGACAGCTCGTGGAACAGTTGCGGGCTCGCCCCGCGGAACGCACCGGATGAGATGTCGGGATCGCCGAACGCCGTCACCGAGATGCCGCGATCACGCAGCGCACGAATGAGCGCGATGCCGCCGCGAGTCACCTCCTGCGCGTCGTCGATCAGCACGACGCGCAGTGCCGCGAGCGGACCGAGAGCGGCCGGTTCGGCGTCGCGCAGGATCGCCGACGCCTCGCTCAGCAGATCGGCCGCGTCGCGGTACGCCGTGCGCATGCCGGCGAGCACCGTGCGGTACTCGTCGATGAACGTCCCGGCGGCCGCCCAGACAGGATTGTCCGAACGCTGCAGGTCGCCGGGCAGCACCTCGAGCTCCGTGCATTCGGCGAGGAAGGCGCGCAGCTCGGATCGGAAGTCCTTCGAGGCGCGCACGCTCGCCGACAGCGTCGCCGGCCAACGGCTGAGCATCCCGGCGGCCTCATCGTCGGCGTCTCCGGCCAGCAGGTCGGCGATGATGCGATCCTGGTCGGCCCCGGTGAGCAGGGCGGGGGGCTCGGAGCCTGCGTGCACCATCGCGCCGCGGACGAGCTGGAAGGCGAACGACCCCAGCGACCGAGCGAGCGGCCCCGGCGTCGCCTGGCCGATGCGCACGCCGATCCGATCGCGGAGGGTCGTCGCTGCCTGTCGGCTCGGCGTGAGGACGAGCACTTCCTGCGGCGCGAGCGCGTGGTGACTCAGAAGAGCCACGACACGGTCGATGAGCGTGTGCGTCTTGCCTGTTCCCGGCGCGCCGATGACGACGCCGGATGCCGTGACAGGTGCGTCCACGACCGCCTGCTGCCCGGCATCCGCCGTCACTCGGGCAGCGGCATCGGTCATGGCATCCACGCTATCGGCCGCTGCCGACATCGTCCGTTCGCGGCCTCGCGGGCCGCCCCGCCGAGATGCTTGTGCGCCCAGGGCGAAACCGGTCGTGTGCCCGATCCGCCGCTGCATCGCCGGGGTAGAGTCGTCTCAGTCCCCGAATCTTCAAGGAGCACGCGTGGAAATCCGCATCGGCATCATCAACACCGGCCGCGAACTGAACTTCGAGACCGCCACCAGCGCGGACGATGTCCGCACCCAGGTGGCCGCCGCTCTCGAGCAGAACAGCGCTCACGTGAGCTTCACCGATGTCAAGGGCAACTCCTACATCGTCCCGACCGCGAACCTCGCATACATCGAGCTCGGCACCGAGGAGTCCCGTCGCGTCGGCTTCGTCGCCTGACCCGATGTACATCCTCCTCGCGCTGATCGCCGCGTGCGCGTTCGGCATCGGCGTGCACTTCCTGCTTCCAGACCGCGCGCTGCGCGGCGTCGCGGTCGTGCCGGCCGTCGCCACGGCCGCGGCGGCGAGCATCTACACGCTCATGCAGTGGTCGGGCGTCGGCGAGGACAGCGGCTGGCTCTGGCTGGCCAGTATCCTCGGCAGCCTCGTCGTCGCCGCGGCCGCGGGCCTCGCCCTCACGGCATCCCGTCGCAGGTCGGATGCCGCGAAGCGCGCAGCGCTCGGAATCTGAGTCCGCTGCCGCCCGAGAAACCACTTCCGACGCGAGACACCGCGCGCCACGTGATGTTTCGTGCAGTTCGTGATTTCTCGCGGGACGGACGCTACGCGGCCAGCCCCATCGCGTCCATGCGGCGCGCATGCGCGCCCATGAGCTCGGTGTACACGGGCTCGACGCGGTCCTCGTCCTCGATGAGGCGCTCGGCTCGCAGCGCCTGCCGCGCCACCAGCACGGTGTCCCCAACCATGCGCCGCGCCCACATCGACAACAGCGAGCGCCACTCGTTGTCGATCTCGATCGTGCGCTTGAGGATGGCGACGATCTCGCCGGTGTCATCGTCCTCGCGCAGGATCTCGGCGACCCGTGCGCCGGTATCGCCGTAGCTCGAGGCGAGGGCGAGGTAGAAGTCGTCCAGCATCCCCGCCGTGATGTACACCGCGAGAAGCGTCTCGCGCGGCCTCGCGCCGATGGTCTTGCGCCGGAAGGCGTCCAGGTGCTCCTGGAACGGCAGCATGATCTCGGTCGGATCCTCGCCCTGGGCGCGGATCACCTCGACGATGCCGCGGTGCTTGCTGAGGGCCGCGCCGGCGGCTCGTGCGAGCGCTTCCTTCTCATCGAGCTCAGGGGTAGCGCGGATGAGGCGCGTGAGCGTCTCGAAGTAACCGAGCTGCAGATAGGCGGCCTGCCCGAGGAAGCGGTTGAGCTCCGGCGCGAGTTCGGCGAAGTCGACGCGTGTCGCGTCTCCCATGTCCCCCCGACTGCGCAGGGTCAGGGTGCGCCGGGGCTTGTCTCGCTGCCAGAACCACTTCACCACGGGATCAGACTACCTGCGCGCACCGGATCCTCGTCTGCGGGGCCGCCTCGGGTAGGCTGGACGCGTCCTGCCGGTGGAGCAGGACGCCGCGCCTGTGGCACAAGAGACGGCGTGGATCCGTAACGTGGTGGCTCCGTCTTCGTGAAGGCCGCCGGACAGGCAACAGAACAAGTGACAACTTTCGCTGATCTCAACATCGATCAGGACATCATCGACGCGCTCGCTTCCAAGGGCATCGTCGACGCGTTCCCCATCCAGGAGCAGACCATCCCCCTGGGCCTTCCCGGGCAGGACATCATCGGGCAGGCGAAGACCGGCACCGGCAAGACCTTCGGCTTCGGCATCCCCGTCGTGCAACGACTCGGCAAGGACCCGGAGCACGGCGTCAAAGCCCTCATCGTCGTCCCGACCCGCGAGCTCGCGGTGCAGGTGTACGAGGACATCGACCTGCTGACGAGCAACCGCTCGACCAGCGTCGTCGCCATCTACGGCGGCAAGGCCTACGAGGGCCAGATCGACCAGCTCAAGGCCGGTGCGCAGATCGTCGTCGGCACACCGGGCCGTCTGATCGACCTCGCCGGTCAGCGTCTGCTCGACCTGTCGAACGCCACGGAGGTCGTCCTCGACGAGGCAGACAAGATGCTCGACCTCGGCTTCCTCGCCGACATCGAGAAGATCTTCCAGAAGGTGCCGGCGGTCCGCCACACCCAGCTTTTCTCGGCGACCATGCCCGGCCCGATCGTGGCGCTCGCCCGCCGCTTCATGTCGAACCCGATCCACATCCGTGCGAACGACCCCGACGAGGGCCTCACCCAGGCGAACATCAAGCACCTCGTCTACCGCGCGCACTCACTCGACAAGGATGAGGTCATCGCCCGCATCCTGCAGGCCGAGGGCCGCGGCAAGACCGTCATCTTCACGCGCACCAAGCGCGCGGCGCAGCGACTCGTCGACGAACTCGGCGATCGCGGGTTCAACGTCGGCGGCGTTCACGGCGACATGGGTCAGGAGCAGCGCGAGCGCTCAATGGCCGCGTTCAAGGCCGGCAAGCGCGACGTCCTGGTCGCGACCGACGTCGCCGCCCGCGGCATCGACGTCGACGACGTCACGCACGTCATCAACCACACGATCCCCGATGAGGAGAAGACGTATCTGCACCGCGCCGGGCGCACCGGCCGCGCCGGCAAGACCGGTATCGCCGTGACGTTCGTCGACTGGGAGGACCTGCACAAGTGGGCCCTCATCAACCGCGCGCTCGAGTTCGGTCAGCCCGAGCCCGTCGAGACCTACTCGTCGAGCGCGCACCTGTACACCGACCTGGATATCCCCGAGGGCACGAAGGGCCGTCTGACGACCGCACCCAAGGCCGAGAAGCCGGCGGCAGAGCGTCGTCAGCGTCAGCCCCAGAAGGCAGCGGATGCCGCCGCAGAGGGTACGGACGAAGGCACCACGAAGCGTCGGCGCCGCCGCCGCCGCGGTGGCGCGAGCGGTGCAGTCGGCTCGACGTTCACCGAGGACGCTGCGACCCCCGCCGCCGGCGGATCGGAGTCGGCACCGGCCGCAGGCCGTGATGCCGAGGGCGCCGGCACCCATGACGGCGACGCCACCAGCGAGCACCGCGACGGCAAGCCGGCGCCGCAGCGTCGTCGCCGTCGTCGCCGCTCCGGCGGTGCAGCGCCGGCCGGAGCCTGAGCAACGACGCCGGCTACGGGTAGCGGGGGCTCGTCCCCGTCGCCTGGGCGATGATCCGAGCCACCATCTCGTCCGAGGTGGTGTTCTCGCCCGGCCTGTTGGGCTTGCCAGCACCGTGGTAGTCGCTCGACCCCGTCACGATGAGGTCGTGCTTCGACGCGAGCTTCTGCAGCGTCCGTTTGCCCTGTTCGGTGTTCTCGCGGTGGTCGATCTCGAAGCCGCCGAGCCCTGCGGCGATGAGCTGCTCGATGAAGTCGAGCGGCATCATGCGATCGCGCCCTGACGTGACGGGGTGCGCGATGATCGTCACTCCCCCCGCATCCGCGATCAGCCGGACGGCGGTGAGCGGATCCGGCGCGTAGTGCGGCTCGTAGTACCCCTCGCGGGGATGGAGAATGCCGTCGAACGCCTCTGCGCGGTCGCGGACGATCCCGCGGGCGACGAGTGCGTCGGCGATGTGCGGGCGGCCGACCGTGGCATCCACCGTCGTCTGCTCGAGCACATCCGCCCAGCTCAGCTCGTAGTCCCGGCCGATGTTGCGGACGATCCGCTCCGCCCGCCCGACCCGGTCGTCGCGGATGCGGTCCGTCTCGGCACGGAGCGCCGCGTCCTCCGGATCGAACAGGTATCCGAGCACGTGGACGCTGCGCCATTGGTGCTTCGCCGACAATTCCATGCCGGGGATGAAGGTCATGCCGAGAGAAACGGCGGTGCGAGCCGCCTCGTCCCACCCTGTGGTGCGGTCATGGTCGGTGAGCGCCATCGTGCGGATGCCGTGGTCACGCGCCTGACGGACGACCTGACCGGGGTTCTCGGTGCCGTCGGAGTGATTCGAGTGCATGTGCAGGTCGCTCGGCCCCGCGAAGCTCCGGTCGGTCATGACTCGACACTACTGCGGGCCCAGGACGACGGCGCGGCGGCGTCACGGCAGGCGATTCACAGCGTGCGCCCTTAGGCTCGAGAGGATGTTTCGACTGCTGGGAATCCTCCTCACCGTGCTGTTCGCGATCGCGTCGGCGATCGTGGTGTGGCCGCAGTTCTTCCAGCTCGAGCAGACGTTCCCGTTCGCGCAGCTGGTAGCCGTTCGCGGCCTCGTGCTGGCCGCTTTCGTGGCCATAGCATTGCTCTCGCTGCTGCTGCTGTTCGCCCGCCCGCTGCGCGGGTTCGCAGCATCCATCCTCATCGTCGCCCTGCTGGGCGCGGCGGCGACAGGCGCGATCGGTGCGATGCGCGGGTTCGGCACGGGTTCCCTGCCCGAGAAGACGGATGCCGGCGTTCGGGTCCTCACGTGGAACACCGCCGGCGAGGCGGTCTCGGCCGAGACGATCGCCGACGCCATCCTGACGCAGCAGGTCGACGTCGTGACGCTCCCCGAGACGGCGGAATCCGTGGGCGAGCGCATCGCCGTCATGCTGCGGGAGCAGGGGCATCCGATGTGGGTCCACCACGTCCAGTTCGGCAACGTCGAGAACGGCCCGCAGGCGTGGGAGACGACGATCCTCATCTCGCCCGAGCTCGGCGATTACTCGGTGATCGCATCGTCCGAGGACGGCAGCAGCAACACCAGTTCCGTTCCCAGTGCCGTGATCATGCCGGTCAGCGGTTCGGGCCCCACGATCGTCGCGGTGCACGCTGTGGCACCGCGCGTCGAAGCGATGGCGCGGTGGCAGTCCGACCTGGAATGGATCGCCGATCAGTGCCCTCAGGGCGATTTCATCCTCGCCGGCGACTTCAACGCGACCCTCGACCACATGGCCGGGCTCGGTGTCGACGGCGGCGACATGGGCAACTGCCGTGACGTCGCGTCGCGCACCGGCACCGGGATCACCGGCACGTGGCCGGCGGACTATCCCGAGCTGATCGGCGCCCCGATCGATCACGTCATGGCGACCGAGAACTGGGTCCCGACCGGCTCGCTGGTGCTGGATGCCGCCGGCTCCGACCACCGTGCACTCGTCGTGCAGCTCGAACCCGCCGGCTGAGCCCTGCGCTCAGGAGGCCGAACGCGCCCGTGCCCGCCGCACGAGTGCGGCCACAGCGCGCCAGCCGAGCAAGAACAGGGCCAGTGTGAGCGTAGCGACGATGATGAAGGGCACCGCCGTCCCCTGACCGCTGACGGCGCGCAGCAGCAGGCCGAGGACGACCGTGACGGCCCACACGAGCAGCCCTGGCAGCATCCTGTCGGGCCGCGCCCGGCGAAGCAGAAGCGCGGCGTGCGCGATGAGCGCCGCCACCGCGAACGGCCAGATCGTGTTCATGAGTCCAGGTAGGTCGCCGAAGATCCCCTCCGCGTGCGAGAGCCGTCCGATCACGCAGAAGACGACCACGAGCACCAGATCGATGAGAATCACCACATTCCCCACCCTACGCAGGAGTGAGAGACTGGATGGATGAGCACCGCAGAGAACGAGACGATCGAAGAAGCCCCCGTCACGAACCGCAAGCAGCCGTTCCCGCGAGGATTCCTGGACACGATCTCCACCGGGTGGGCCGAGCGTCCGGAGTCGCTCCCCGCCGCCCGCGAGCAGGCCGCCTACGCCGCTGCTCGTCGCGACAAGGTGTCCGCAGCCTTCCCCGGCAAGCGCCTGGTGATCGAGGCCGGCTCCCTCAAGCAGCGCAGCAACGACACCGACTACCCGTTCCGTGCGCACTCCGCCTTCGCCCATCTCACCGGGTGGGCGGCCGACACCGAGCCCGACTCCGTCCTGGTGTTCGAGCCCCGTTCTTCGGACGCAGCGGATGACGGTCACGACATCACCCTCTACTTCCGTGAGCGGGCCGACCGCACGACGACCGAGTTCTACGCCGATGCCACGGTCGGGGAGTTCTGGATCGGCCCCCGCCCCTCGCTCGCCGGCGTCGCCGCCGACCTGGCGGTGACCACAGAGCACCTCTCCGCGTTCGGCGCGACCGACGACGACGTGACGCTGGCGGATGCCGACCTCGAACGCTTCGTGTCCGAACTGCGCCTGGTCAAGGACGACTACGAGATCGCCGAGATGCGCCGAGCCGTCGAGATCACGGCGCGCGGATTCGACGACATCATCGCGGCTCTCCCCGACGCCGCCCAGCATGCCCGCGGCGAACGCGTCGTGGAGGGGGTCTTCCACCGCCGCGCCCGCGAGGACGGCAACGGCGAGGGCTACGACACGATCTCGGCTTCCGGACCGCACGCCTGCTACCTGCACTGGACGCGCAACGACGGCGCCGTTATTCCCGGTGACCTGATCCTCGTGGACGCCGGCGTCGAAGCCGACAGCCTGTACACCGCGGACATCACCCGCACCCTGCCGGTGAACGGGCGGTTCTCGGACGTGCAGCGCCGCGTCTACGAGACGGTTCTCGAAGCCGCTGACGCCGCATTCGCCGCAGCGCGCCCCGGTGTCCGTTTCCGCCAGGTTCATGAGGCCGCCATGGCTGTGATCGCGAAGCGCACTGCCGAGTGGGGCCTGCTGCCGGTGACCGCCGATGAGGCTCTGGACGCCGACGCAGGGGGCCAGCACCGCCGCTACATGGTGCACGGCACCTCACACCACCTCGGCATCGACGTGCACGACTGCGCACAGGCACGCCGCGAGATGTACTACGACGGCGTGCTGGAGGCCGGCATGGTCTTCACGATCGAACCCGGCCTGTACTTCCAGATCGATGACCTCACCGTTCCGGAGGAGTTCCGCGGCATCGGCGTGCGCATCGAGGACGACATCCTCATGACCGCGGACGGTCCCGTGAACCTGTCGGCCGACATCCCTCGCACGGCCGACGAGATCGAGGCCTGGATCGCTCGGGGCTCTGAGGCTCGGGGCTCTGAGGGATGACGGGCCCGGGGGCTTGAGCAGTTCGCGCGGCGTCGCCGGCCGGCTCTTCTGGGCCGGTTTCGCGGCGTACTCCGCGTTCGCCGTGTGGGCGGAGTACGTCCATTGGCGATCGAGCAGGCGGATGCTTGGTGCAGCCGCACCGGCGAGCAGCACCGAGGCCGTCGTCGTCCTCGGCTACGGCAACCGCGGCGAGCGCGCGAACTTCATCAACCGCTACCGCGTGCGCGCCGGCATCCGCTCCATCGATCGCGATGCCCGCAGCACCGTCGTGATGTGCGGCGGCACCGTGGAGGGCGACGTGCCGGAGGCCGTCATCATGGAGCGGTACGCGCGCGAGGAACTCGACTACACCGGACACATCGTGCTCGAGCCGGACAGCCGTTCCACGTGGGAGAACATCGAGAACGCGATTCCGCTGATCGAGCACGCCGACCGGATCAAGATCGTCTCGAACTCCCCGCATGCCGAAGTGGCTCGGGAGTACCTGCGTCAGCAGCGTCCGGACCTGGCCGACCGCCTCGTGCGAGCCGATGAGCACCGCTTCGGCGAGATCGTGCCGATGAAGATCGGAGCGTCGCTGCGGCTGCTGCTGTTCCGGTGGAAGCACCGCTGAGAGGCAGGTCGGCGTCGTTCACCCGCTGAGATCATCAGTTCGAGGTGAAGTCCGCGACCACCGGGGCGAGCGATGCCCCGATCTCGGCGGCCGGTCGCTTCTGCCCCTTCACCTCGAACGAGTGTCCGCCGCCTTCGACCCAGACGACCTGGGCGTCCTGGCAGGTCCGGACGACCTCCTCGAGCTGGGCAACGGGCTGTACGAAGGGGTCGTTCGTTCCTTCGATGAACAGCTGGGGCACGGCGATCGCCGGCAGGTGCTCCGCGCGCAGCTTCCCAGGGTCGCCCGGCGGGTGCAGCGGGTAACCGAGATACACCAGTCCGTCGACGACGAGCCCCTCAGCGACTGCCATCGATGCCATCCGTCCCCCGTAGGACTTGCCCGCCGCCCACAGCGGACCGGCGGGATCGAAAGTGCGGGCATACGCCACTGCGGCCTTCCACGTCGCGATCGCGTGGGCGGCGGGTCCGGGCATCCGCCTGCCCTGCTCGCGGTACGGGAAGTTGAACCGCAGGGTCGAGAGACCGATGGCGTTCAGAGCGTCGGTGAATCCGACGAGGAACGGATGCTCCATCCCGGCGCCGGCGCCATGAGCGACGAGGACGGTTCCGCGCCCGATGCCGTCTCCCCAGGCCGTAGAGATCGGCACCGTCCCCCGAGGGAGCTCGACGTCGAAGCCCATGTCAGGCCCGGTCGTCGCGCTTCTGGGCCGACTCGTCCGTCACGGGCGCGGCTTCTGCGGAAGTCCCCGTCCCTCCGGGCGCTGTCTCAGCGGTGGCCGACTCGGGCGCAGCATCCCCGTCAGCGGCATCCGTCGGCGTCGGGTCCTGCGTCGGCGCGGCCTGCTCGACCCGCTCGCCGTATTGCGGCCGCGCTTCCGCAGGACGCGGGTCAGCGGGACGCGGGTCAGCGGGACGGGGAGGGATCACGTGCCCGGCGGGAGCCTGCGCGCCCGCCTGCGCCGCGGTCTCGGTGCCAGGAGCGACCCGCTCGCCGTACCGCGGCGGTTCGTCCAGGTCGACCGTCGGCCGGGCGACCTGGGTGCGCGGGGCGGATCCGAGCGCCGCGCGAGCCTTCGCGAGGGAGTCCGGCGCCACCGTCACCTCGTAGTGATCGGCCGCGAGCTGCGTCACGCTCGCGAAATCCCGCCTGCGGCGAACGATCGCATAGGTCACAAGGCTCAGGATCATGCCGAGCGCGACACCGATGAACACGAAACCCACGAACAGCTGGATCGGAGCATCCGGGTTGCCGATCACGAGGATCGCCGACAGCAGAAGCCCGATGAGCACGCCGTTGACCGCCCCGGAGCGTGCCGCTGCGGCATAGCCGAGCCGTCCTGTGACGCGCTCGATCGTCCGGACGGACTGGCCGACGATCGCGATGTCCCTGGCGGGGACATCGGCGGCTATCAGTTTCGACACCGTCTTCTGCGCGGCCTCGTATTCGCGGACCGACGCGACGGTCTCACCGACGGCAGTGCCGTTCGCAGGACGGTTCAACATGCTCATACCTCCATTGTTCCATGCGCGTCTCTGCGGGGCCCGAGTTCGCAGGCTCGCGCACTACGCTGGACAGCGTGAGCACACAACGGGTTTTCGTCGCGCGCCTGGCAGGCTGCGCCGTCTTCGACCCCGTGGGCGACCGGCTCGGCAAGGTCCGGGATGTCGTCATCGTTTACCGAAGTACCGCCTCCCCCCGCGTGATCGGACTGGTGGTCGAGATCCCCGGCCGCCGGCACGTGTTCATGTCCATCGGCCGGGTCACGTCGATCCGCGCCGGGCAGGTTCTGACCACCGGACTGATCAACGTGCGCCGGTTCCAGCCCCGGCCCGGTGAAGTCCGTGTGCTCGCCGAGCTTCTGGGCCGGCGGGTCGAGCTCGCCGACGGCAGCGGCAGCGCCGTGATCGAAGACGTCGCGATCGAGCCGAACCGCCTCGGAGAGTGGAGCGTCAATCAGCTCTTCCTCCGCAAACCCAAGACGAGCGCCTCGCCGTTCGCGAAGGGACCGACCACGTTCGCCGCGTGGAACGAGGTCGCCGAGAAGCGCGCACCGGGCGAGTCGCAGTCCGCCGAGCAGCTCGTCGCGACCTACTCCGAGCTGCACGCCGCCGACCTGGCCACCACGCTGCTCGACCTTCCGCAGCAGCGTTTGATCGAGGTCGCCGAAGAGCTGCCGGACGACCGGCTCGCCGACGCTCTCGAGGAGATGCCGGAAGAGGACCAGGTGCACATCCTGGACGGTCTCGGCGACGAGCGCGCCGCCGACATCCTCGACCACATGGAACCGGACGACGCGGCCGACCTGCTCGCCCAGCTCCCGAAGAAGCGCCTCGAACAACTCCTCGACCTCATGGAGCCGGAAGAGGCCGAGGACGTCAGGACTCTGCTGAGCTACGGGCCGGACACCGCCGGCGGTCTGATGACCACCGAGCCGATCGTGCTCTCGGCCGATGCCACCGTCGCCGAGGCTCTGGCACTGATCCGTCGGCACGAGCTGCACCCCGCACTCGCCGCCGCGGTCTTCGTCACCCTTCCGCCGTTCGAGACGCCGACCGGTCGCCTGCTCGGCGTCGTCCACTTCCAGCGGATGCTGCGCTACCCCCCGCACGAACGCCTAGGTGCGATCGTCGACGAGACGATGGAGCCCATCTCGGCGATGGCCTCCGCAGCGGAGACCGCCAGGCTGCTCGCCAGTTACGACCTCGTGTCGCTGCCGGTGGTCGATGCCGCCGGTCGCCTCGTCGGGGTGGTGAGCATCGACGACGTTCTCGACTATCTGCTGCCCGATGACTGGCGCACACAGGATGCCGACGACAGCGAGACGGCGGGCGGTGCACGATGATGGCCAAGAGCGACCGCTCCGGTCTCGACGCCCCCCTCGGCCGCGGCACGACGCGGCAGCGCCCCGAATCCAGCGACCGCTTCGGCCGGTTCACGGAGTGGGTGGCCCGTGCGATGGGCACGCCGACGTTCCTGCTCATGCTCACCCTGTTCTGCCTGCTGTGGATGGTCTACACGGTCGTCGCCGAGCAGAACGGCTGGTGGCGCTTCGACTCAGCCGCGCTCGGCTTCACGGCGCTCACGCTGATCCTGTCGCTGCAGGCCTCGTACGCCGCCCCGCTCATCCTGCTCGCGCAGAACCGCCAGGACGACCGCGACCGCGTGCAGATCGAGCAGGACAGGCAGCGCGCAGAACGAAACCTCGCCGACACCGAGTACTTGGCCCGCGAGATCGTCGCTCTGCGCATGTCGCTCGAGGAGCGCAACACCCAGGCCGTGACTCGCGATGTGCTGCGGCAGGAGCTGCGGGCGCTGCTCGCCGATCTCAGCGAGGAGCACGACGGCGACGCCGACACCAGGACGGCTCCGGTCAACAGGCCGGGCCGCCAGCGACCATGAGCCGTGCCGACCAGGTTCGCCGCGCGGTCGGCGCGGTCTCCGATCCGGAGCTGCGCCGACCGATCGGCGAACTCGACATGCTCCGCGACGTCTCCGTCGAGGGCGATCATGCGACGGTCGGCATCGCCCTGACGATCGTCGGATGCCCCGCCGCCGACCGCATCGAATCGGATGTGCGCCGTGCCGCAGCATCCGTCGTCGGCATCGACGAGGTCACGGTCGAGGTCGGTGTCATGACTCCGGGCGAGCGGAAGGCCCTCACCGAGAAGCTGCGCGACGGACGCCCTGCACGGCAGATGCCGTTCGGGCCCGACTCGCTGACGCGGGTGATCCTCGTCTCCAGCGGCAAGGGCGGGGTCGGCAAGTCGACCATCACCGCGAACCTGGCCGTCGCCCTGGCCGAGAAGGGGCTCGCCACGGGTCTCGTGGATGCCGACGTGCACGGCTTCTCGATCCCCGGACTCCTCGGAATCCCCGCAGGCACCCAGCCCACGCGCATCGACGATCTGATGCTGCCGCCTGTCGCCCACGGCGTGAAGGCCGTCTCGATCGGGATGTTCCTGCGTGACGGCGAGGCCGTCGTCGCATGGCGCGGTCCGATGCTGCATCGCACGGTCCAGCAGTTCCTCACGGACGTGTTCTTCGGCGATCTGGACGTGCTACTCATCGACATGCCTCCTGGCACCGGCGATGTCGCGATCTCGATCGGGCAGCTCCTCCCCCATGCCGAGGTGCTGGTCGTGACGACACCGCAGACGGCTGCCTCCGACGTCGCGATCCGCAGCGGTCTGGTCGCGCGGCAGACCGGACAGCGCGTGATCGGCGTCGTCGAGAACATGGCCGCGTTCACGCTTCCCGACGGCACGACGGTCGACCTGTTCGGATCAGGCGGCGGGGCCCAAGTCGCCGGCGCACTGTCCGGACCGGATGACGCGGTCCCGCTGATGGCCTCCGTGCCGCTGAGCCCCGCGCTGCGCGCAGGGGGCGACGCCGGCGTCCCGATCGTGCTCAGCGACCCGCAGGATGCCGCGGCGCAGACCATCCGCGGCATCGCGGACCGGCTGGCGCAGCACGGCCGAAGCCTCTCCGGCCGGTCGCTGCCGATGTCCGTGGCCCGGACCCCGGCATCCGAGTCATGACAGACTCGTGACGTGACTGCCGACTCCGCCGCCCGTACCGCCACCGTCGACGCCGAGATGATCCGCGGCATGACATGGGATGCCGTCATCTACACGCTCACGCGCCCGCTCGCCGTCATCGCGTACACGGCCCTCATCGCGGCGTTCGTGGTGAACGCGATCGTGCTGGGGATGGTCGGTGGCGCCGATCAGGAGCAGACGACCACTCTGACCTGGACGATGGTGGCGATCGCGGCGCTGATCGTCGCCTCGATCATCTTCACCCGTGCATCCACCCGCCGTGCGATCAGCACGACGATGCCATCCGGGTCGGTCGTGCGCGTAGAACTCGGCGACGAGTCGATCAAGATGGTGTCCAAGAGCGGCGTCTCCGATGTCGCCTACTCGACGTTCCGGTCGGTCCACGTCGGCAGGTACGCCGCGCTCCTGCGCCTTCGGGGCACGTCGGTGGTCACTGTGGTGCCGCGCATCCTGCTCAGCGATGACGACGTGGCGCGCCTGAAATCACGCGTGAAGTCGACGAACTGACCCCGCGGGCCGGCCGGTCGGATCAGGTCGCCTCGAGGTCGAACGGCGGCGGCGAAGCCTTCGTGAAGTCCGGGCGCACCCGCGACGGCTGTCGTTCTGCGACCGCAGCGGGCACCGCCGCAGGAGCGACGGCAGTCGCGGTCGCGGTCGTCGACGGGGCGTCCTCGAGCAGCGCGTCGCGGATGATCCGGCGAGGGTCGTACTGACGTGGATCGAGCTTTCGCCAGTCCACCTCGTCGATCTCAGGACCGATCTCGTCACGCATCCTCGTGCGGGTGTCCCGCAGGTACTCCCCGACCTTGCGGACGACGCCGGCGAAGGTCTCAGCGGCCTTCGGAAGACGCTCAGGGCCGATGATGAGCGCGGCGATCACACCGATGAGAAAGAGCTTCTCGATGGTGAGGCCGAAATCCATGTAGACAGGCTACCCGCCGCGCCTGACGGCGATGAACACGACGGGCGAATACTCTGGATGCGGAGGATACGGCCATGAGTGAGAACGACGCGAACGCACGGTACATCCGCGAGGCGATCATCGAGCCGGCGCACATCGCCAGGGCCCGCACCCACGCGCAGGAGCTCGGCGTCACTTCGGTGAGCCCCGCTGTCGGCTCGCAGCTGGCCGTGCTCGCCGCGACGACCGACGCCCGCTCGATCGTCGAGATCGGCACAGGCGCCGGGGTCTCCGGCCTGTGGATGCTGCGCGGCGCCCCCCGTGCCGTCCTGACCTCGATCGACAACGAGCCGGAGCACCTTGCCGCAGCGCGTCGCGGTTTCAGCGAGGCCAAGGTGCCGTCCACCCGCGCGCGGTTCATCACCGGTCGCGCCGCCGACGTCCTGCCCCGCATGAACGAGGGCGCCTACGACATCGTCCTCCTCGACGCCGACCCGGAGAACGTCATCGAGTACGTCGAGCACGGCCTGCGCCTGGTGCGCACCGGTGGGGTCGTCGCAGTGCCGCGCGTGCTGGCCGGTGGCCGCGTCGCCGATCCTGTGCAGCGGGATGCCGTCACCAGCGCATTCCGCTCACTGATCCAGGAGACGCAGGAGTCGCCTGCCGTCCTCGCCGCGATCTCCACCGCAGGTGAGGGCCTGCTGCAGCTGGTCAGTCTCAGCACCGAGTAGTCGCAAGCACCGAGCAGTCGCAAGCACCGAGCAGTCGCAAGCGCCGAGCAGTCGCAAGCGCCGAGTAGTTGCAAGCACCGAGCAGTCGCACCCGCAGACGTGAGCGGCGCCCCGGCCTGAGCCGGGGCGCCGCTTCTGCGTGGCGGTCGGATCAGTCGAGGATGCCGCCGAGCATCGAGTCGACATCGCCGGACACGTCGCCGATGAGGTCATCGACGTCAGCGCCGATGTCGCCGACCGAGACGCCGGAGTCGTTGCCGGAGCCGACAACGTTGCCGTTGGCGTTGCCGGAGCCGACCTCGTTGCCTGAGACGTCGTTGCCGGAGCCGATCGGAGCATCGATCGGGGCGGTCACGTCGTTGCCCGAGCCGACAGGGGCCGAGACCTCGTTGCCGGAGGCGACCGGGGTGTCGTTGCCCGAGAGCACGTCACCGCCGAGGGAATCGCTGACCAGCGGGCCGTCGACCACGGGGCCATCGACGAGACCGGTGTCGTTTCCGCTGGCGAGGACGGTCTCGCCGAGCCAGGCCTGGAGTCCCTCGATCGAGCTCATGAAGTCGGTCGTCGAGGTGGTGGAGGTGGATTCCTGCGTGCTGTCGGACGACTCAGCGGCCGTGGCCGGCAGAGCGAATCCTGCGATCGCGAGAGCGGCTGCGCCGGCGCCCGCGGTGCTGATGAGTCCGAGTCGTGTCATCTTGCGCATGATGTTCCTTTCCGTTTCGTGCGACATTCGCCGCACAACAGGTCGTTCGGACCCGTCGTGGAATCGGATGGGATCGTGCTCGGATCGCCGCAGCAGACGCAGAAGGGCGGCGGATCCGAGGATCCGCCGCCCTTGAAGGTGCTACCGGTTCAGCTCACGACGCCGGCGAGGACGTCGTGCAGCTCCTTCGCCTCTTCGTCGTTGACCGAGACGACCAGTCGGCCGCCACCTTCGAGGGGAACCCGCACGATGATGAGTCGTCCCTCTTTCACGGCCTCCATGGGTCCGTCTCCGGTCCTCGGCTTCATCGCTGCCATCGTGGCTTCCTTTCCCTCGGTGGTATGCATCAAGTTTATCGGTACACTTCCGCCCCGGCGCGCGCGGTGCGGTAATACCTCGTGAACACCACGTCACGTGACGTCTTCGACCCGGTCACGGCACCTGCCAGTAGGCGCTTCCCTGCGCGTAGACCTGATCGACCCAGATCCACTGACCGAGCACGCACAGCGCGAGCACCACGATGCGGTAGCCCCGCGACCTCGGAACGGCAAGCGCTCCGGCCAGGGGCGTGAGCGGCAGCAGCAGGCGGAACGTGCTCGACTGCGGGAAGAACACGGCCAGCAGATACAGCAGGTAGCTCGCGCTCCACAGCCGCAGATCGGCTCCGAGGCGCCGCACGTGCGGGGAGAAGAGCAGCATCGCCGCCGCAGCGAGCACGAGGATCCCGAGAGCGATGAGACCCCACCACCCAGGCATCCCCCATTGCGTGAACCAGAACTGCGCGGCCTGCACCCAGCCGTCGAACGGCACGAACGCCGCGTCGTCGACGCCCCAGTTGCGACGCCAGGACAGTTCGGTCGCCATGTACGCCCCGGGGTCTCCCGTGACGAACCAGGCGATCAGCTGCCATGCGAAGCCGGTGGCTGTCGCGAGCGCCCCGAGCGCGATGATGTGCACGACCTCACGGGTCGAGAGCGGGTCATGACGGCGGCGGATCCAGCGCAGGATGCCGTGCAGCCCGAGATACAGCGCGAAAGCCAGGATGCCTGGACGGGTGAAAGCCATCACGGGGATGACGAGGTACAGCCAGGCGTACCTGCGCCGAGCGACCAGATCGAGCGCGATGAGCAGCAGGAGCACGAACAGCGACTCGGCGTAACCGACCTGGAACAGCGCGGCCAGCGGGCCCCAGGCGAAGAAGACCACCGCCCACATCGTCGCCGAGGCGCCGATCCGATGCCGAAGAAGCCGATGCAGCGCGACGCAGGCGAAGAACCCGGCGATGAGCGATATCAGCAGGGCCCCTGCGCCCCACGCGCCGAACGGCAGGCCGACGATCTGCGCGGCGTACGCGTATACGGGCATGAACGCCCACGCGTTCTCGGTGACCTGCCCGGTCTCGGTGAGGGGCAGCACATGGGGATAGCCCTCCCAGGCGACCAGCCAGTACCACTGCGCGTCCCATCCGAGCACGAAGCTGCCGATGGTCGCGTCCGCACCGAACCGCGATCCGACTGTCGAGCGCTCCGCGGCCAGCAGCAGGAATCCGGTCGTCACCGCTCTGCCGAGCAGATAGACGACGGCGATCCGCGCGATCACGGGCAGGCGCACCCAGTGCTCGAGCACCCCGCGGCGTGCGCCGACGGTCAGCGCCCGGTGAGCCACGCCCGAAGGCCCTGCTCGATCGCGTCGATCTGCGCGAGCGGCACGCGCTCCTCGTCGTGGTGGGCCAGGTGCGGGTCGCCTGGGCCGTAGTTCACGGCAGGGATGCCGAGAGCACTGAACCGCGCGACGTCGGTCCAGCCGTACTTGGGCCGAGGGACGGCGCCGACCGCGGCGACGAACTGCTGTGCGATCGGAGCATCCAGGCCGGGACGAGCGCCGTCGGCGGCGTCCGTGATCTCGACGTCGAAGCCCTGGAGCACTCCTCGCAGGTGCGCCTCTGCGTCTGCGGACGTCTTGCTCGGGGCGAAGCGATAGTTCACCTCGACCTCGCACAGGTCTGGGATGACATTGCCCGCGACACCGCCGGTGATGCGCACGGCGCTCAGACTCTCGCGGTACGCGAGCCCTTCGACAGTGACCTCCTTCGCCCGGTACTCGGCCAGACGCGACAGGATCGGCGCCGCGGCGTGGATCGCGTTCTCGCCGATCCACGCCCTCGCGCTGTGCGCACGGACACCACGTGTGCGGACCATCGCGCGCAGAGTGCCGTTGCATCCACCCTCGACCTCGCCGTTCGACGGCTCGCCGAGGATAGCGAAGTCTGCGGTGAACAGATCGGGGCGGTCCTTCGAGAGCAGGTTCAACCCGTTGAGGGATGCCGCGACCTCTTCGTTGTCGTACCACATCCAGGTGATGTCGACGATGGGCTCGGTGAGCTCGGCGGCGAGCTTGAGCTGCACCGCGACGCCGGCCTTCATATCAACGGTTCCGCGCCCCCACAGATGCGGCTTCCCGTCGATGTCGACGAGCCGCGTCGGCAGGTTGCCGTTGATGGGGACCGTGTCGATATGACCGGCGATCACGACCCGTCGGTCGCGGCCGCGGTTCGTGCGGGCGACGATCGTGTTGCCGTGTCGGATGACCTCGAGGTGGGCCAGCGGTGCGACAGCGGCTTCGACGGCATCCGCCAGGGCTGCCTCGTCACCGGAGACGCTGGGGAGGTCGCAGATCGCGCGCGTGAGGTCGACGGAGGAGACGGTCGGGTCGAGCAGCATGCGTCCAGCCTACGGCGCGGCCCTGCCTCGGGAGCGCGGTAGCGTGGACGTATGACCAACGCGCGCACTGTCTGGGGACTCGGCCTCACCACGATCGCCGGCAACGGCACCGTTCTGGATGCCTGGTACCCGAAGGTCGGCATCGGCTCCGTGATGGAGTCCTCCCCGGCGACGGACTCGACGGCCGCAGACCTCGAGGCGCAGACCGGTGCGGACGAGCGCCGAGGCGTCACGATCGAGACGGTGACGCTCGAGATCGATCTGGACGCTCCCCCCGTCTCGACCGCGGACGCGTACCTGCGCCTGCACGCGCTGTCGCATCTGCTGGTGCGTCCCAACGAGCTGAACCTCGACGGCATCTTCGGCCACCTGCCCAATGTCGCCTGGACCAATGCGGGCCCCATGCACCCCGACGACGCCGCTCGCCTGCAGCCGCAGATGCGCCGCCACAGCATCCAGGTTCAGGGGCTCGACAAGTTCCCGCGCCTGACCGACTACGTGCAGCCCGCCGGCGTCCGGATCGCGGATGCCTCGCGCGTTCGCCTCGGCGCCCACCTCTCCCCCGGCACCACCGTCATGCACGAGGGGTTCGTGAACTTCAACGCCGGCACGCTCGGGGCCTCGATGGTCGAGGGTCGCATCTCGCAGGGTGTCGTCGTCGGCGAGGGCAGCGACATCGGCGGCGGAGCATCCATCATGGGCACGCTGTCCGGCGGCGGAACCGTCCGCGTCTCGATCGGCGCGCGCACCCTCCTCGGTGCGAACTCGGGGCTCGGCATCGCCCTCGGCGATGACTGCATCGTCGAGGCTGGCGTCTACATCACCGCCGGGTCGAAGGTCGTCCTCGCCGACGGCACTCGCACAGCCGACGGCGGCCAGCGCATCGTGAAGGCAGCGGAGCTCAGCGGGCAGAACGGCATCCTGTTCTGGCGGAACTCGGTCACCGGCGCGATCGAGGCGAGGCAGCGCCAGGGCGCCGGCGTGACGCTCAACGACACCTTGCACGCCTGATACCCAGCCGCACTCTGCTAGTCTTGTGAGGTTGCCCGGCATCGGGCGACTGCGTCGTCGACACGGGGTCCACCCAGACCGAAGTGAGCTGCAGAGCTCCTCCACCAGTTGGCGTTTCGAACGGCGAACCTCTGCGCACCTCCTGTGCGCGGTCGCCCATCTCACTATTCGCGCACGGATCATCGTGCGCTGACGGAGTATCTCTATGCCCACCTTCCTTGAACTCGGCGTGCCCGCACGCCTCGCTGACGTGCTCGCCGCGGACGGCAAGACCGAGGCGTTCGCGATTCAGCGCGACACCCTCCCCGACTCGCTCGCCGGGCGCGACCTGCTCGGCCGCGGCCGCACCGGCAGCGGCAAGACGATCGCGTTCGCACTGCCGCTGGTCGCTCGACTGAGCGCCTCGCAGAAGCGCACGCGCCCTCAGCACCCGCGCGGTCTGGTGCTCGCACCGACGCGTGAACTCGCCACGCAGATCGCGGCGACCGTCGCGCCTCTCGCCGAGGCCGCCGGCCTCCGCGTCACCACCGTCTTCGGCGGTGTCAGCCAGCGTCCGCAGGAGCAGGCGCTCCGCAGCGGCGTCGACATCGTCGTGGCGTGCCCTGGCCGCCTCGAAGACCTCATGAAGCAGAAGCTCGTCTCGCTCGACTCGGTCGAGGTGGCCGTGCTCGACGAGGCCGACCACATGGCCGACCTCGGCTTCCTGCCAGGTGTCACGCGCATCCTCGCCTCGACTCCCGCCGGTGGCCAGCGCCTGCTGTTCAGCGCGACGCTGGACCGCGGAATCGACTCGCTCGCCAAGCGCTTCCTGTCGAACCCGGTCAGCCACGAGGTCGACGAGGCAAGCGTCCCCGTCGGCGAGATGACCCACCGCGTGCTCGTGACGACCTCGACCGAGCACAAGACTGTGCTCGTGCGCGAGCTCGCCTCCGGTACCGGGCGTCGCATCCTCTTCACCCGCACCAAGCACCAGGCGAAGAAGCTCGCCAAGGTGCTCACCGCGGCCGGCATCCCCTCCGTCGACCTGCACGGCAACCTGTCGCAGAACGCTCGTGAGCGCAACCTCAGCGCGTTCTCGGCCGACCCCGCTGAGGGCGGCGTGCGTGTGCTCGTCGCAACCGACGTCGCTGCCCGCGGCGTGCACGTCGACAACGTCGATCTCGTCGTCCATGTCGACCCGCCCATGGAGCACAAGGCGTACCTGCACCGCTCCGGCCGCACCGCGCGTGCGGGCGCTGCCGGCACCGTGGTCACCGTCGTGCTGCCAGAGCAGCGCCGCGATGTGAAGGATCTGCTGCGCAAGGCGCAGATCACGGCCGAGCTCGAGACGGCGAACTCCACGATCGTCGACGAGCTCGTCGGAGATCGCGCCGCCCACGTCAAGCCGGCGCCGGTGCAGCCGCAGCAGCGCCAGCAGCCGAAGAAGCCGCGTCAGCCCCAGCAGGGCGGCGCGCCGGCCTCCGGCTCCCCCGCTCGCCGTCGTCGTCGTCCGCAGGGACAGGGCGGCCAGGGGCAGGGCGGACACGGACAAGGCGGCCACGGACAGAGCATCCAGGGCCAGTCCGCAGGTCAGGGCCAGCGTTCCGGTGGCGGGCAGCGCGGCGGCCAGCAGAACCGCATCCAGGTGGGCCAGCGCGTCGACACCCGGCGCCCGCGCCGCGCGCAGGGCGGCGGTTCGCAGGGACGCTGATCCCTCGGATACGAAAGCCCCGGCCGCTTCCTTCGGGAAGCGGCCGGGGCTTTTCGCATCCCGCGCTGTGCGGAACCGTCCGATCAGCGGGTCTGGAACTGCCGCTCCGGCGCCCCCGTGTACAGCTGCTGCGGGCGACCGATCTTGGTCTGCTTGTCGAGGTTCAGCTCGCGCCACTGCGCGAGCCAGCCGGGAAGACGACCGATCGCGAACAGCACGGTGAACATGCGGGTCGGGAAGCCCATCGCCTTGTAGATGACACCGGTGTAGAAGTCGACGTTCGGGTACAGGCGACGCTCCTTGAAGTAGTCGTCCGCGAGGGCGATCTCTTCGAGCTCCTTGGCGAGGTCGAGCAACGGGTCGGTGACGCCGAGTTCGCGCAGCACCTCGTCGGCAGCCTCCTTGACGAGCTTGGCGCGCGGGTCGTAGTTCTTGTACACCCGGTGGCCGAAGCCCATGAGCTTGACGCCCTCTTCCTTGTTCTTGACGCGCTCGACGAAGCGCTGCACGCCCTGACCCGAATCGCGGATCTCGGCGAGCATGCTGAGCACGGCCTCGTTCGCGCCGCCGTGCAGCGGGCCGGAGAGAGCCTGGATGCCGGCGGAGATCGACGCGAACTGGTTGGCGCCGGTCGAGCCGACCAGGCGAACCGTGGACGTCGAGGCGTTCTGCTCGTGGTCCTCATGGAGGATCAGCAGCAGCTCGAGCGCCTTGGACATGACCGGATTGATCTCGTAGGACTCGGAGTGGACACCGAAGTTGAGCTTGAGGAAATTGTCCACGAAGCTCAGCGAGTTATCGGGGTACAGGAACGCCTGCCCGACGCTCTTCTTGTGCGCGTAAGCGGCGATGACCGGGAGCTTGGCGAGCATGCGAACCATGTTCAGTTCGACGTGCTCGGGGTTGTTCGGGTCGGTCTGGCCCTCGTAGTACGTCGACAGGGCCGCGACTGCGGACGAGAGCACCGACATCGGGTGCGCGGTGTGCGGCAGCGCCGAGAAGAAGTGCTTGATGTCCTCGTGCAGCAGCGTGTGACGGCGGATGCGGTCGTCGAAATCGGCGAGCTCGGACGGCGTCGGCAGCTCACCGTAGATCAGCAGCCAGGCGACCTCGAGGTACGTGCAGTTCTTCGCGATCTGCTCGATCGGGTATCCGCGGTAGCGCAGGATGCCCTGGTCGCCGTCGATGAACGTGATCTCCGACTTCGTGGATGCCGTGTTCACGAACCCGTAGTCGAGACCGGTGTAGCCGGTCTGCTTGGTCAGCGTCGAGAAGTCTATGCTGTCGGCGCCTGCAGTGCCGCGCAGAATGGGGAATTCGGCAGTGGTCTCGCCGATCGTGAGAGTGGCCTTCGCCTGCTGGTCTCCCGCTGCACTCACGCGGACCTCCTTGTACGTTTACGCGACCGTGGTCGGTCAGAGTCGTCCTGTTGGTCGGATGGATCGAGGGCGATGCACGGCGCAGAGCGCCTGGCCGGGTCACGACCGAATCGCCTTTACAGCCTAGTCGCCAGATCGGCCTACTGTGACATCCGCCAAGAGATGGAGGAGTTCAGCGGTGGGAACCTACAGCGACTCGCCGCGCAGGCGGCGAGCACCCTCGGCGACGCGGTCGAGCGGGGCCGTCAGCGCGAGGCGCACATGCTGCGCGGCATCCGCTCCGTAGAAGGGCCCAGGGCCGGCCAGGATGCCGAGATCGGCGAGCGCGCCCATCGACTCCCAGGCGTCCCTGCCCTCTGTGGCCCAGAGATACAGCCCGGCCTCCGAGCCGTCGATCCGGAAGCCGGCCTCCTGCAGGGCTGGGCGCAGCAGGTCACGGCGGGCGCGATACCGCTCCTTCTGGGCGGCGACGTGCTCGTCATCGCCCAGAGCTGCGACCATCGCCTGCTGAACAGGGGCGGGCATCATCAGACCGAGGTGCTTGCGAGCGCTCAGCAGGTCGGCGATGACACGTGCGCAGCCGGCTGCGAACGCTGCACGGTACCCCGCGAGGTTGGACTGCTTGCTCAGCGAATAGACGCTGAGCAGGTTCTTCCGCGAGCCCCCGGTGACGCGAGGGTCGAGCACTGATGGCACCGGCTCGGCGGCCCAAGGACCGTCCCAGCCGAGCTCCGCGTAGCACTCGTCGCTCGCGAGCACGGCGCCGAGCTCGCGGGCACGGCGGACGGCGACCGCGAGCTCGTCGACGGTCCAGGTGCGCCCGTCCGGGTTGCCGGGGGTGTTGATCCAGATGAGCTTCGTGCCCTCCGGCCACGCCGCGGGGTCGTCTTCGGCGACCGGTGCGGCGCCGGCGACGCGCGCACCGACTTCGTAGGTCGGGTACGCGACGCGGGGGAACACGACGATGTCGCCCTGGCCGAGGCCGAGCAGCGTCGGCAGCAGCGCCACGAGCTCCTTCGAGCCGACGGTGGGCAGGACGTTGTCCACGGTGAGGTCGGGCACTCCCCTGCGGCGGGCGTACCAGGCGACGATCGCCTCGCGCAGCGCCGGGGTGCCGATGTTCTGCGGGTACGCATGAGCGTCGGTCGCTTCGGCGAGCGCGCGCCTGATCACCTCAGGCGTCGGGTCGACGGGAGAGCCGATCGACAGGTCGACGAGCCCCCGTGGATGCAGTGCCGCGCGCTCACGGAACGGGACGACGGCATCCCACGGATAGTCGGCGAGGTCCCGAACCCCCACGCGTCACTCCCCCTGCGGCGGGAGCGCGGCGATGATCGGGTGATCGTGCTTGATGACGCCGACCTTGGCGGCGCCGCCAGGCGAGCCGATCTCTTCGAAGAACTCGACGTTCGCCTTGTAGTAGTCCTGCCACTCGTCGGGCAGGTCGTCCTCGTAGTAGATCGCCTCGACGGGGCACACGGGCTCGCAGGCGCCGCAGTCGACGCATTCGTCGGGGTGGATGTACAGCGACCTTTCGCCCTCGTAGATGCAGTCAACGGGGCACTCGTCGATGCAGGCGCGGTCCTTGACATCGACGCACGGAAGGGCGATCACATACGTCACCCCTTCAGTCTACGACCCGTTCTCGGGGTGAGGCGCCTCACGCGGCGCGTGCTGTGCCTGGCGTCGGAGGTTCGGCCAGGCGATCACGAGCAGCGCGATGCCGGCGACGAGGTAGATCCAGACCTGCCCGATCGGGGTGTTCGGAACGATGATGGAGCCGCCGGGCCCTGGGCCGGAGATGATCAGCAGCATCCCGATCATGCCGAGAGCCGTGGCGATGGTCGCCGCACGGTCGTGGGTGAGTGCGCGCACAGCAATGAGCAGTGCGGCACAGGCGATCGCGCCGACGATGAGCCCGATCGGCACCGGCCCCCACATCAGACTGTGCGCGATGGTGCCGGCGGCGCCGTAGACGACACCGACAAGGGCAGCGGCGATCCAGGACAGCGTTCGAGACAACCAGTTGGGCACGGACAGATCTTACGCCGCGAGTGCCGGGTTCCCGCCTTCAGACAGCCCAGCCGACGAGCCGCAGCACGGCGGCGACTGCGGCTGCAGCGATCACGACGACGAGGAACGACTGGCGCAGGTACAACAGCCCAGCCGCGACCAGGACGGCCGGGATCCGCGCATCGACCACGATGGCCTGACCGTTGCCGAGGGTCTGCACGGCGACCAGGGCGGCGAGAAGGGCGACGGTGAGCAGATCCGAGATCCGCGCCGGCCGCGGCGCTTCGAGCAGGCGTGCGGGGATCAGGTAGCCGAAGGCCTTGAGCGCCGCACAGATGCATGCGGCCAGCAGCACCGCGCTCCAGACGCTCACCGGGCTCCCTCGCCCGACGGGCTCTGGTCGCGCCCCAGCCAGTTGAACCACCCGACGAGGATGGCGACGACGGCGGCCACGAGCACCGGCAGCCCCGGCATGATGAACGGGGTCAGCGCCGCTGCGACCACGGCAGCCGCCACGCCGACCGCGATGGCCTGACGCTGCTTGAGGCGCGGCCAGAGCAGCGCGAGGAATGCGGCTGCGGCCGCCGCATCCAGCCCCCAGGTCTTGGGATCGCCGAGCACGTCGCCGAGGAGCGCGCCGAGGAGTGTGGTGAGATTCCAGCCGATGAACACGCCGAGACCGGTGACCCAGAAGCCCAGACGACGCAGAGGCGTCGTGCTCTGCGAGATCGCCACGGCCGTCGATTCGTCGATCGTGACATGCGCGGCGGCCGTGCGACGCAGGGCGCCGGCGCCGATGATGGGCGACATCCGCATGCCGTACGCCACGTTGCGCACGCCCAGGAGGGCAGCCGAAGCGATCGCCGAGGGCAGGGCGCCGATGCCTCCTGCGCTGAGCACCCCGATGAACGCGAACTGGGATCCGCCGGTGAACATCAGCAGGCTCAGCACGCACGTCTGCCAGACGTCGAGGCCGGATGCCACGGCGAGGGCTCCGAACGAGATGCCGTACGCGCTCGTGGCCACGGCGACGCCGATGCCCTCGCGCCAGACCTCGCGGCGCGCGACATCGGCGGATCCGGCATCCGCCGTTCGATTCGATGAACGCATGCTCGTCATTCTGAACACCTGCCGCGGGATAGTCAAGTGAACGAACGTTTGACATGATGAACGCATGGATCTCGGAACACGCATCGCGCGAACTCTGCGCCGAGAGCGCGAAGCACGCGGGCTGTCCGTCTCGGAGCTCGCCAGGCGAGCCGGAGTGTCGAAGGCGACGGTGTCGCAGCTCGAGGGCGGATCGGGGAACCCGAGCGTCGAGACGCTCTGGGCCCTCGGCGTCGCGCTGGACGTCCCGTTCGCCGTCCTCGTGGATCAGCAGGCGAACGCGCCGACGCTGATCCGCGCAGCCGACCTCGCCGGAGTGCCATCGGCGGCCGCCGCGTACAGCGCAACGCTGCTGTCGGCCAGCCCTCCTGGCGCCCGTCGCGACGTTTATCTCATCCAGGCCGAGCCCGGTGAACCGCGCCGATCCGACCCGCATCACGCCGGCACGACGGAGCACGTCATCCTGCTCTCCGGCCAGGCGCTGATCGGACCGGCGGGAGACGGCGTGCTGCTGAACCCCGGGGACTATCTCGCGTACGCCGGCGACACCCCGCACCTGTTCGAGGCGAAGGTCGCCGGCACGAGCGCTGTGCTCATCTCCGAGTTGCGCTGAGCGGCGGGCGCTAGGTCGACACAGGATCCGGATCGGGGATCTCGTCGGGCTTGTATCGAGGCAGACGCGAGGCCGGCAGGATCGCCAGCGCACTGATGCCGGCGAGGATCAGAAGGCCGAGCCGCAATGTTCCGAGCCTGGACTCCTCGTTGACGGTGACGGCCGCATCGACCTGCTCCTGCGTGGCATCGGTACTCTCGAGCACCGCGCGCAGATCGTCGTTGCTGACGAAGTTGATGTCATCCATGTTGACCTGCGCGACCAGCGACGGGGGCAGCTCAGGATGCTCGAGCACTGCTCGCCCGACGCTGATGCCGAGCAGAGACACCAGGAGTGCGCCGGCGACCGCTGTTCCGACTGCCGAGGCGAGGTTCTGCGTCGTGCCGCGAAGGGAACCCACATCTCCCGCGAGCGCGGCAGGGGCGGAGGTGACGAGCACATTGAACACCAGCGTCACCAGAGCGCCCTGCCCGACGCCGAAGACGAACAGGCCGAGGATGGTCGGAAGCGTCTCCCAGTTGTTGTTCACGACGATCGACAGCCAGATCAGTGCCGCAGTCGTCAGAATGAAGCCGAAGACGCCGATCGTCCGCGGCGGATACCGCTTGTAGAAGCGAACGACCAGGGTCGCGGTGACGAACACGGTGAGATTGAACGGCATCATCGCCAGAGAGGTGTCGAAGGGCGTGCGCCCCTGCACGATCTGGATGTACAGCGGGATCGAGAAGTTGACGCAGGCCTCGAGCGCCACGACGATGAACATCGCGTAGACGGCGGCGCGCTCCCGCGGTGAGTCGATGATGCTGAGGTCGATCAGGGGCACCTGCCCTCGCGACATCCGCCGTCTCGTCCAGAGGAAGAATCCCTGACCGAGCACGACGCCGACGATGATGAACAGCGGTGCCGGCGACAGGCCGAACACGGTGAACGGTGCCCCCTCGGTCGCGGCGAGCGCTCCCCAGGTGTTGAGGTTGTTGAAGCCCAGGGTGAGGAGCACGATCGCCGAGCCGATCAGCAGCGCGGCGACGAGGTCGATGCGGATCGTGGCGTTCCCGTGGTCGCCGCGCAGTGTGAAGCTCAGCGCGAAGACGACGACGGCGATGCCCAGCACGATCATGAACACCGGTCGCCAGCCGACCAGGGTACCGAGCGTTCCTCCGATGAGGAACGCGCTCACACCGGAGATCGCACGCGCCGAACCCAGAGCGCCGATCGCGGTCGCCTGCTGCGGGCCGTGGTAGTTCTCGGCGATCAGCGCGACGAGCGATGGCACGATGATCGCTGCCGCGGCTCCGGCGGCGGCCTGACCCGTGATCGCCCAGGCCACCGTGGGCGCGAAGATCATCAGCAGGGATGAGCCGGCGAACAGCACGATCACGATGCGGAAGATCAGCACCCAACCGACGCGCTGCCC
Organism: Microbacterium sp. Bi121; assembly: GCF_918698005.1. GTDB lineage: Bacteria > Actinomycetota > Actinomycetes > Actinomycetales > Microbacteriaceae > Microbacterium. Next base: position 230,385 of record NZ_CAKKLJ010000002.1, on the reverse strand, counting down.
GAGCTTCGCGCCAGTCATCACGAGCGCCGCCACCGCGAGCCCGTACACGACGATGGTCGAACTCGCGATCGTCGGCGGCACACCGAAGTCCTCGACCATGCCGCCCAGCGAGATCGGCAGCGCTGCGACGTTGAACGACATGAGCACCTGCGCGAGGAACAGGCTCACCATGGGCAGCCAGGACGTCCTCTGCGAGGCCTCCTTCGCGACGGTGTCGGTCATGATCATCACTCCTCGGCGCGGGTCATCGGCGCTGATGCGAACAGGTTCAATCCCAGTGATCGTGAGAGATGGCCGATCGCGAGCTGCGCGCGCACCGAGTTGCCTGCGCTGTCCAATGGCGGCGAGAACGCGCCGGCCGCCCCTTTGCCGGGCGCGACGGCGACGATGCCGCCGGACACCCCTGACTTCGCCGGAAGGCCGATCTCGAAGAGCCACTCCCCCGAGCGTTCGTATAGTCCGGATGCCGCGACCACGGCGAGAGTGTCGCGACAGACATCCGCGGAGACGACTCGACGCCCCGTGACGGGGTTCACGCCGCCGTCCGCGAGAGTCGCGCCCATGACGGCGAGGTCATGCGCCGTGACGTTCAGCGAGCACTGGCGCGTGTAGACGTCGACGATCTCGTCCGAGTCGCCCGTCAAGCGTCCGTAGCTGCCGAGCAGCCGACCCAGTGCGCGGTTGCGTTCGTTCGTCTGGATCTCCGAGTGATACACGTCGTCGTCGAACGGGAGCTCCCGCCCGGCGAATGCGGAGAGCCCGTCGCGGATGCTCTCCCATTTGGCATCAGGGTCGGCACCGGGCATCAATGCCGTCGTGGCGATCGCCCCGGCATTGACCATCGGGTTCATCGGATGCCCGCCGTTGAGCTCGAGCGCCATGACCGAGTTGAACGAGAGCCCGGTGTTGTTGACCCCGACGATGTCGCGCACGGTCTCATGGCCGTGCTCCTGGATCGCGAGCGCGTACACGAACATCTTCGAGATCGACTGGATAGAGAACGGATGCAGAGCGTCACCGGCGTCGTGGACGCCGCCCGTGGCATCCACCACGGCGAGCCCGAACAGCGCCGGGTCGGCTGCTCCGAGGATCGGAATATAGTCGGCGACCTCGCCCGACGCATCACCCGAGTGCCGACGATGCGCCTCGAGCACGAGTTCTTCGACACGCTCCCAGCCCGGCAGCGCGCCCGTGGCGACCGCTTGGTCGATTCCTTCGGTGTCGGTCGGGATCACCCGAGGCTCCTCACGCTCTCGGTGCCACCGTAGACCCGGCCGAGGTCTCTGTACAGACCGGCCTGCACAGGATCCTGACACGACGAAACCCCCTCGCGGCATCCGCGCCCCGCGCAGCGACGTACGTCAGCGGGGCGTCGGCGGCCGGAGGGGGCCTCGACGGAATGAGGTGTTACGCGTTCGCGTCCTGACGCTTCATGCGCGAGGTCTCGCGGCCGCGGATCGTCTGGTCGAGGATCACCTTGCGGATGCGGACGACTTCAGGAGTCACCTCGACGCATTCGTCGTCGCGGGCGAACTCGAGGCTCTCCTCGAGCGTGAGCTGGCGCGGCGGCGTCATCGACTCGAAGGAGTCCGAGCTCGCGGCACGCATGTTCGTGAGCTTCTTCTCCTTGGTGATGTTCACGTCCATGTCGTCGGCGCGCGAGTTCTCGCCGATGACCATGCCCTCGTAGACCTCCTGCGTCGGCTGCACGAAGAACGACATGCGCTCCTGCAGCGCGATCATCGCGAACGGGGTCACGACGCCCTGTCGGTCGGCGACGATCGAGCCGTTCTGACGCGTGGTGATCGAACCAGCCCAGGGCTCGTAGCCGTGCGAGATCGCGTTCGCGATGCCGGTGCCGCGCGTGGTGGTCATGAACTCGCTTCGGAATCCGATGAGGCCGCGCGACGGGACGATGAACTCCATGCGCACCCAGCCGGTGCCGTGGTTGATCATGTTGTCCATGCGACCCTTGCGGTTCGCCAGAAGCTGCGTGATCGCGCCGAGGTGCTCTTCCGGCGTGTCGATGGTCAGGTGCTCGAAGGGCTCGTGGACCTTGCCGTCGACCTTCTTGGTGACCACCTGCGGCTTGCCGACGGTGAGTTCGAAGCCCTCACGGCGCATGTTCTCGACGAGGATGGCCAGCGCCAGCTCGCCGCGGCCTTGAACTTCCCAGGCATCCGGTCGGCCGATGTCGACGACCTTGAGCGACACGTTTCCGATGAGCTCGCGGTCCAGGCGGTCCTTCACCATGCGAGCGGTGAGCTTGTGCCCCTTCACCTTGCCCATCAGAGGCGACGTGTTGGTGCCGATCGTCATCGAGATGGCCGGGTCGTCCACATGGATCTGCGGCAGCGGGCGCACGTCCTCTGGGTCGGCGATGGTCTCGCCGATCGTGATGTCCTCGAAGCCGGCGATCGCGACGATGTCGCCCGGCGCGGCGGACTCGGCCGGGTAGCGCTCCAGAGCGCGGGTCTTCAGAAGCTCGGTGATGCGGGCGTTGCTCGTGGTGCCGTCTGCACGGACCCAGGCGACGGTCTGGCCCTTCTTCAGCGTGCCGTTGAAGACGCGCAGCAGGGCGAGGCGGCCGAGGAACGGGCTGGAGTCGAGGTTCGTGACCCACGCCTGCAGGGGCGCCTCGTCGTCGTACGACGGAGCCGGGATGTGCTCGAGGATCGCACCGAACAGCGGCTCGAGGTCGTCGTTGTCGGGCAGGCTGCCGTTGTCGGGACGGTTGAGGCTGGCAGCACCGGCACGGCCGGACGCGTACACGACGGGGACGTCGAGCAGCGCATCGACATCGAGGTCGGGCACGTCGTCGACCAGGTCGGATGCCAGGCCGAGGAGCAGGTCGTGCGCCTCTTCCTCCACCTCTGCGATACGGGCGTCCGGACGGTCGGTCTTGTTGACCAGGAGAATGACCGGGAGCTTCGCCTCGAGCGCCTTGCGCAGCACGAAGCGGGTCTGCGGCAGCGGGCCCTCCGAGGAGTCGACCAGCAGCACCACACCGTCGACCATGGACAGGCCGCGCTCGACCTCGCCGCCGAAGTCGGCGTGGCCGGGGGTGTCGATCACGTTGATCGTGATCTCCTCGCCCTTGGCGTGCTCACCCTTGTAGGTGATCGCGGTGTTCTTGGCGAGGATCGTGATGCCCTTCTCGCGCTCGAGGTCGTTCGAGTCCATGGCGCGCTCGTCGACGTGAGCGTGCTCACCGAAGGAGCCCGTCTGACGAAGCATCGCGTCCACGAGGGTCGTCTTGCCGTGGTCGACGTGCGCGACGATAGCGACATTGCGGAGGTCAGAGCGAAGGGCGTGCGCCATGCAGGTTTCCTAAAGGGATTGGTATGTGATGGAGGTGCCGCTTGTACTGAGCGAGCGTCAGCGAGACGAAGTGACGGTACAGGATATCGCACGCTCGCTGACCGCTCACCGAGCACCCATATGAACGCTCCCGTAACATCGGGCTGTGTCGTCGGAATCCGCCTCTGTCTCACGTGCTCGCACGTGGTGGGAGATCGCCATCGTGCTGGGCCTCGGACTGGGCGAATCGGCGATCTACGCGATCGTGCAGCTCGCGTACCGGCTCACGGATGCCACGCCTCTCGCCGACCAGACCACCACGCTCAACCCCTCGCGCAGCGACCGCGAGGTGTTCGACCTGATCTACCAGGTGCTGGGGATCGGATTCTCGATCGTTCCCGTGCTGCTCGTGTGCTTCGTGATGTGGCAGAGCGCTCGTCCTCATCTCGGGCGACTCGGACTGGACGGCACGCGAGTCGGCAGGGATGCCGGTCGCGGCATCCTGCTCGTGCTCGCCATCGGGATCCCCGGCCTCGCGCTCTACGTCGGCGGCCGGATGCTCGGGCTGTTCGTCGCCGTGGATCCTGCCGGGCTCGACACGCACTGGTGGACGGTACCTGTTCTGCTGCTGTCGGCCGCTCGCGCCTCGATCATCGAGGAGTTCGTGGTGCTCGGATACCTGTTCTCCCGCCTCCGCACGCTCGGCTGGGGCCTGTGGCCGATCATCATCGCCACCTCGGTGCTGCGTGCCAGCTATCACCTGTACCAGGGCCCTGGCGCGTTCGTCGGCAACCTCGCGATGGGCCTGCTGTTCGGGTGGCTGTTCGCCCGAACAGGCCGCCTGCTCCCGTTCCTCGTCGCGCACTTCCTCATCGACGGGATCGCGTTCGTCGGCTACCCCTTCGTCGCTCCCCTCCTCCCTTAGCGAGACTGCAAAACCACGCCGAGACCGCATCGCTTCGCGTGCGTCTCGGCGTGGTTTTGCAGTCTCGGTAGTGACATCTCTCTCTGCACATCAAGCGCCACGGGCCCTACCTGTGGAAACGCGGTGCCAGTGGACACATAACGTCCATTGTGGGGTGATGCAGCTTCTCCCCAGCCCGTTGTCTCTGCTCCTCTCCCACGACGAAGGCGTGAGCCACACCGAACGAGGCTGGCGCTCCGGAGCACTCACACGCCTCGCACGCGGCGTCTACGTGAACACTGACGGTTGGCGACTTCTCCCGCCGTGGGAGAAGCAGTTGGTACGCGTGCATGCCGTGTTGGCAGTCGATCCGCGACGAGTGATCTGCGGCGAATCAGCGGCCGCCCTCCTCGGCGTGCTCGTCGCTCACCCGTCCCGACCTGTGCATCTGCTCACGGAAACGGGAGCCTCACGCGAGTATCGCGGCGTCCGTACACACTCCTCCGTCGATGCGCGCGAGATCATCGTCGTCGACGGCATCCGTCTCACGTCGCCCGCCGCCACTGCAGTCGACATCGCACGTTCTCGCCCACCGGCCGAGGGTCTGGCATACGCGGACGCACTGATGCGAGCGGATCCCACGATCTCGCGAGCGTCCCTCATCGCATTGAACGATGCGCTCGCATCCGGGCGAGGACGGCGTCAAGCGCGCTGGGCTCTCGAACGTGCGACGGGCCGTCCCGAGAGCATCCTCGAATCGGCCAGCCTCGCCGTGATCGAGTGGCTCGGCTACGAGGCGCCCACCGTGCAGCAGGAGTTCTTCTTCGAGGGGCATGTCGACCGCGGGGACTTCTACTGGGAAGATGTCGATGTCGTCGGCGAATCTGATGGGGATTTCAAGTACTTGGGCGATCTGGGAGACCCTGCTCAGACGATCATCGACGAGAAACGTCGAGAGAACCGTTTACGTCGAAACACCGCAGGGCTTGCGCGATGGGGATGGACGGAGCTTCACGAGATCGAGCCGCTTGATGCGGCACTACGTGCAGCTGGTCTGCATCCTGTGCGCCCTCGCGACACGATGCGCCTGACCGGATTTCGTCCGCTCGGCCGAGACTAATTCCGAAACTGCAAAACCACGCCGAGACCACATCGCTTCGCGCGTGTCTCGGCGTGGTTTTGTTGATTCGAGGGATCAGTGGGCACCGAGCGAGATCGACGCGCCGGGGATCGCGCTGAGCAGACGCTCGGTGTACTCCTGCTGCGGGTTAGCGAAGATATCGTCCACGGTGCCCTGCTCGACGATCCGGCCCTTCTCCATGACGCAGACGCGGTCGGCGATGACGCGGACCACCGCCAGATCATGGGTGATGAACAGGTACGTCAGGTTCAGCTCGGCCTGCAGGTTCGCGAGCAGGCTCAGCACCTGGGCCTGCACCAGGACGTCGAGCGCCGATACCGCCTCGTCCAGAACAACGATCTCGGGCTTGAGTGCCAGCGCGCGCGCGACGGCGACGCGCTGCCGCTGCCCACCGGAGAGCTCGTTCGGATACCGGTCGACGATGCTCGACGGCAGTGCGACCTGGTCGAGCACCTCGAGCACACGAGCACGACGCGAATCCGTATCGCCCACTCCGTGAACCCGAAGCGGCTCGGCGACCGTGTTGCCGATGTTGTGCAACGGGTCGAGCGAACCGTACGGGTCCTGGAAGACCGGCTGCATCTGGCGACGCATCGCCAGCAGCTCCGACCTGTTCATCGTGTCGGTGTCGCGGCCGTTCACGAGGATCGAGCCGGACGTCTTGTGCTCCAGGCGCAGCAGCATCTTGGCCGCAGTCGACTTGCCCGACCCGGATTCGCCGACGATCGCCATCGTCGACCCCTTAGGCACCTGGAACGAGATGTCATCCACAGCCGTGAAACGCGTCGATGTGAACCCGGTTCCCCGGATCTTGAACACCTTCGTCACGTCCCGGAACTCGATCACCGGCTCTGCCGACTCGATGGCATCGCGATCGACGACGGTGGGGATGACGGCGAGGTCATCCAGCCCCTCGACCTCGATCGAGTCGACGGACTCATCATGGCTTGAAGCGGACTGGATGCGCTTGGACGCCAGGCTCGGCGCAGCCGCGACGAGTCGCTGCGTGTACGGATGCTGCGGATTCTGGAGGATTTCCAGCGCCGGCCCCGACTCCACGATGCGTCCACGGTGCATTACGACCAGGTTCTCGGCGCGCTCGGCTGCGAGCCCGAGGTCATGCGTGATGAACAGCACGGCGGTGTTCCGCTCAGCGGCGAGACTCTCGAGGTGATCGAGGATCTTCTTCTGCACCGTGACATCCAGCGCACTGGTCGGCTCGTCGGCGATCAGCAGCTCGGGATGCGACGACAGGCCGATCCCGATCAGGACGCGCTGCCGCATCCCGCCGGAGAACTCGTGCGGGAACTGGCGCAGTCTGGACTCAGCATCCGCCAGCCCCGCCTGCTGGAGAACCTCGACGGCGCGCTTGCGAGCGGCCCTCTTGCTGTCTGCGAGCCCGTTGGCCCGGATGGTCTCCTCGACCTGGAACCCGATGCGATGCACCGGATTGAGGCTGTTCATCGGGTCCTGCGGGACGAGGCCAATGAGCTTGCCTCTGACCTCTTCGATCTGGGACTTGCTCAGCGTCGTGAGATCCCGCCCCTGGAACAGCACCTTTCCTCCGGTGACCTGCCCGCTCCCGGGGAGCAGGTTGATGATCGCGTGGGCGGTCGTCGACTTGCCGGAACCGGATTCCCCCACGATCGCCATGGTCTCGCCGGGATAGATGTCGAAGCTTACGCCGCGCACGGCCGGCACGACGCCGTCCTGGGTGCGGAAGGCGACCTCCAGATCCTGCACCGACAGCAGCGGAACGTTCGCGTCAGCAAAAGGCATCATCGCAGCGCCCTCGCCTTCGGGTCGAGCGCATCGCGCACTGTCTCTCCCAACATGATGAACGACAGCACAGTCAGCGACAGCGCGATCGATGGATAGATGAGCGGCATCGGGTCGGTGCGGAGGCGGATCTGCGCATCGGCGATATCCTTGCCCCACGAGACGACGTCGCCGGGAAGCCCCACGCCGAGGAACGACAGCGTCGCCTCGGCCGTGATCGCCGCGGCCAGACCGATCGTGCTGACGACGATCACCGGAGCGATCGAGTTCGGCAGCACGTGGGTGAACATGGTCCTGACCTTCGAGACGCCGAGCGCCTCGGATGCCATGACGTAGTCCGCAGACCGCACTCGCAGAATCTCCGAGCGCAGGATACGGGCAAGCGCAGGCCATCCGAAGAAGCCGATCGCGAGCGAGATCACGAGGATGTTCCGGTTCGCGAGGAACATAGACATGATGACGACGGCCGCGAGGACGTAAGGGATCGCGAAGAACATGTCGCCGATGCGCATCAGCACCGCGTCGACCCATCCGCCGAAGAACCCGGCGAACGCTCCGATGACGATCCCCATCACGGCGATGATGAGCGTCACCAGGAGTCCGACGGAGAGCGAGGTGCTCGTGCCGTGGATCACGCGGGAGTAGACGTCGCAGCCCTGGAAGTCGAAGCCGAGCGGATGCCCCGACTCAGGTCCCGCGTTGGAGTTGGACAGGGCACAGTCGTTCGGGCCCACCTGCACGAACAGTCCGGGGAACACCGCCACGACGACGAGGATCAGGACGAACACCCCCGACACCCAGAACATCCAGCGTCCGCGCAGATCGCGCCAGGCATCCAGCCAGAGATTGCTCTTGCGCTCGCTGACGCGCACGGCGTCGACGGCTCCGAGTCCGCCCTCGTCGAGTTCGGCGACATAGTGCGGCATCCGCCGCGTGGAGTCATTTGACATAGCGGATCCTCGGGTCGAGCACGCCGTACAACAGGTCGATCACCAGGTTCACGAGAACATAGATGACCACGAGCACGGTGACGATGGAGACGATCTCCGGGGCATCGTGTCTTCGAATTGCGCCGAACAGCTCGTTGCCGACGCCTGGCACGTTGAAGATCCCCTCCGTGACGGTGGCACCGACGATCAGGATGCCGAAGTCGGCCGCCAGATTCGTCGTGACGGGGATCATCGAGTTGCGCAGCACGTGCACCGGTATGACGCGACGCGTTGGCAGGCCCTTTCCGAAGGCCATCCGCACGAAGTCCTGCTGGCGCGTCTCGATCACGGACGCACGGGTGAGGCGGACGACGTACGCGAAGTTCAGGGCGGCGAGCACAATCGCGGGAAGCAGCAGGTCTTCCCATGGCACGCCTCTGCTCACCGTGGGTCTGAATATCCCCAATTGGATGCCGAGAAAGAACTGCGCCACGAAGGCGAGGACGAAGACCGGCAGCGAGATCAGGAACAGACTGATGAGCATCGACACATGGTCGAAAACGCTGTTCTTGCGGAGTCCGGCGACCAGGCCGACGAGCACGCCGAAGACGAGCTGGATGATGATCGCGAGAAGGGCGAGTCGCAAGGTCACCGGGAAGGTGCGCGCGAGGATGTCGTTCACACTCTGGCCGCGGAAGGTCGTACCCAGGTCGCCCTGGAACAGGTCGCCGAGGTAGATCAGGTAACGGGTCAAGAACGGCTGGTCGAGGTGGTATTCGGCCTGCAGCGCGGCGTACTGCGCGTCCGTCGGTGTCTTGTCACCGAACAGCGCGAGGATCGGGTCGCCCGGTAGAAGGAAGACCATCGAGAAGATCAGGAAGGTCGCCCCGAGGAAAACGGGTATCGCCTGCAGGAGGCGTCGAAGAATGTATCCAGTCATAGCGAGTACCAGAACCGTGCGGTGCGGGGCGACAGAACCTCATCGCCCCGCACCGCACGCTCCGGACAGAGCCTGTGTCTTACTCCGCCTTCGTGATCTGGTAGACGATCGGCCAACTGTCCCAGCCGTACTCGACGTTGTCGACGGCGGTGGAATAGCCGGCGTTCGTCGACCGGTACCAGAGCGGCAGCACGGGCAGATCCTTGAACAGAACCTCCTGAGCCTGCTCGAACTTGGCGTTGCCCTCTTCGACGGACGGTGCCGTGGCGCCCTCCTGCACGAGCTTGTCGTACTCGGGGTTCGAGTAGTCGCCGTCGTTGGAACCGGCGCCGGTGATGAACAGCGCGCCCAGGATGTTGTACGCACCCGGGTAGTCGAACTGCCAGCCCGAACGGGTGGCGGCGTTCAGCGTGCGGTTCTTGATCTCCTCACGCAGCGTCGCGAGGTCGGGGAACGCCTGACCCTGCGCGTCGATGCCGAGAGTGTTCTTCAGCTGGTTCGACACAGCGTCGACCCACGGCTGGTGTCCGCCGTCGGTGTTGTACGCAATGGTGAACGTGCCGCTCCACGGGGAGATGGCGTCGGCCTGCGCCCACAGATCCTTCGCCTTGTCGGCGTCCGCGTGGGTGACCTCTGAACCGGCGATGTCATCCTTCCATCCGTCGATGACCGGTGACGTGTAGTCGACGGCGGGCGTGCGGGTGCCCTCGAAGATGACGTCGGTGATCTCGTCGCGGTCGATCGCGTAAGAGATCGCCTGGCGACGCAGGTTTCCCTCTTCGTCGTTGCCGAAGTGGTCGAGGCGAGCCGGGATGGTCAGACCCTCCCAGATAGCAGCGGGCTGATCGACGGCGCGGTCGCCGAGGTCGTCCTTGTACGTCGCCAGAGCGGACGGCGGGACACCGGGGTTGATCACGTCGAGGTTGTCGGAGAGCAGGTCGGCGTATGCGGCCTCACCTGTTCCGTAGAAGACGAGGTCGACGCCGCCGTTCTGCGGCGTGCGGGGTCCGTCGTAGCCTTCGTTCGGGACGAGGGAGATGACCTGGTCGTGCTCCCAGTTGTCGAGCTTGTAGGGGCCGTTGCCGACCGGAGCCTGACCGAAAGCCTCCGGGTCGTCGAAGAACGAGTCGGGCAGCGGAGAGAACACCTGGTAGCCGAGACTGATCGGGAAGTCCGACTGCGGTGCGGCGAGCTGGACGGTGAAGGTGGTGTCGTCGACGACCTCGAGCGAGAGAGTGTCTTCGCCGCCTTCGGCGGAGTATCCCTCGAAGTTCGCGAACCACCACTGGTTCTCGAAGGCCGCGTCGGATGCCGCGTACTGCCAGGCCTTCACGAACGACTCGGCGGTGACAGGAGTGTCATCGCTGAACTTCGTGCCTTCCTTGATCTTGATAGTCCAGAGCTGGTTGTCCTCGGACTCGATCGACTCGGCGACGTCCATCGCCATCGCGCCGTCGGCTTCGTAGTACACCAGGCCCGCGAAGAGGTTCTGCAGCGCAAGACCGCCACCGACCTCGTTAGTCACAGCCGGAATCAGCGGGTTCTGGGGCTCATTACTCTGAACCGTGACGATGCCGGTCGAGGCTCCGCCGCCTCCGCCGTCGCTGTCACCGCCGCCAGTGCTCGATGAGCATCCGGAGAGGGCGATCGCGCCTGCAGCAAGCAGGCCGACGGTCGCCAGCAGAATCCTTTTTCTCTTCACGTTGTCCTCCTGTGGACATGTAGAAGTGCACCCCCTCGTCTTCGAGAGGCAGATAGTCGAGAATAACCCGACGTGGTGCCCGCAACTCGCATCCGTGTCCCTCCGTTAATCAACCGTTACTGAACGATCGGACAGGAATTACCAACCACGCTTCCCGATACCGCAAAACCACGCCGAGACGACGTCGTTACGACGTCGTCTCGGCGTGGTTTTGTCGATCGGGAAGAGGGACCTACGCGAAGGCCTCCACAGGCGGGCAGGCGCACACCAGGTTGCGGTCGCCGTACGCCTGGTCGATCCGGCGCACCGGCGGCCAGTACTTGCCCGCGACGAGGGAGTGCACGGGGTAGGCAGCATCCTCGCGGGTGTAGGCGTGGTTCCACTCCCCCGAGATCAGCGAGACGGCGGTGTGCGGTGCGTTCACGAGCGGGTTGTCGTCGGTCGGCCAGCGACCGGCCGCCACCGCTTCCGCCTCCTGCTTGATCATGATCATCGCCTCGATGAACCGGTCGATCTCGCCGATGTCCTCCGACTCCGTCGGCTCGACCATGAGCGTCCCCGGCACGGGGAACGACATGGTCGGCGCGTGGAAGCCGTAGTCGATCAAGCGCTTCGCGACGTCGTCGACCGTGATGCCGGTGGCCTCCTTGAGCGGACGCAGATCCAGGATGCACTCGTGGGCGACGCGGTCGTGCTCGCCGGTGTACAGCACCGGATAGTGGTCGCGCAGGCGTGCGGCGATGTAATTCGCCGAGAGGACGGCCGCGGCCGTGGCATCCCGCAGTCCTTCGGCGCCCATCATGCGCACGTACGACCACGAGATCGGCAGGATGCCGGCAGAGCCGTACGGTGCGGCCGACACCGGGCCGCCCGCGAATTCGAATCCGCCCGCGTGTGCCGCGCGCTGCGCGAGCGGGTGCGACGGCAGGTGCTCGGCGAGGTGCGCCTTGGCGGCCACCGGTCCCACGCCGGGTCCCCCACCGCCGTGCGGGATCGCGAACGTCTTGTGCAGGTTCAGGTGCGAGACGTCGCCGCCCAGGTCGCCGAAGCGGGCGAAGCCGAGCAGCGCGTTGAGGTTGGCGCCGTCGACGTACACCTGGCCGCCGGCGTCGTGCACCGCGGTCGTGATGTCGACGACATCCTGCTCGTAGACGCCGTGCGTCGACGGATACGTGATCATGAGCGCCGCGATCTCGTCGGCGTGCGCCGAGATCTTCGCCCGCAGGTCGTCGAGATCGACGTTGCCGAGCTCATCGCAGGCCACCACGACGACCTTCATGCCGGCGAGCACGGCGGATGCCGCGTTCGTGCCGTGCGCGGACGACGGGATCAGGCACACGGTGCGGTGCTCGTCGCCGTTCGCCAGATGGTAGCCGCGGATCGCGAGGAGCCCGGCGAGTTCGCCCTGCGAGCCGGCGTTCGGCTGCAGCGAGACCGCGTCGTAGCCGGTCACCTCGGCGAGCCAGCCCTCGAGCTGATCGATCATCTCGAGGTAGCCCTCGACGTCGGACTCCGGCGCGAACGGGTGGATCTGCGCGAACTCCGGCCACGTGATCGACGCCATCTCGGTCGCCGCATTGAGCTTCATCGTGCACGAGCCGAGCGGGATCATCCCGCGGTCGAGCGCGTAGTCGCGGTCGGCGAGGCTCTTCAGGTACCGCATCATGGCGGTCTCGGAGCGGTGCACGTGGAAGACGGGGTGGGTGAGGAACTCGTCCTTGCGGTGGAGTTGCTCCGGCAGAGCGCCGTGCGACCCGCTTCCGAAGAAGCCGAACGAGCGCTGCTCCTTGCCGCCGAACATGATCGCCACCTGGTGCAACGCGCCGAAGTCCGTCGTCTCGTCGACCGAGATGCCGATCGTGTTCTCGTCGACGAGGCGGAGCAGGATGCCGAGCTCGTCGTGTGCACGGGCCACGACCGCCGCGGCATCAGAAGTGCGCACCTCGACCGTGTCGAAGAACGCGTCGTGGACGACCTCTGCGCCCGCCTCGACCAGCCAGTCGCGGAACATCGATGCGCGGAGCGCGACGTTGCGTGCGATGTTCGCCAGCCCGTCCGGGCCGTGGTAGACCGCGTACATCGACGCCATGACGGCGAGCAGCACCTGTGCGGTGCAGATGTTCGAAGTCGCCTTCTCACGGCGGATGTGCTGCTCGCGGGTCTGCAGCGACAGGCGGTACGCGGGCTTGCCGTCGGCATCCACAGAGACCCCGACCAGGCGTCCTGGCAGCTGACGCTCGAGTCCCTGACGGACGGCCATGTACCCGGCGTGCGGACCGCCGAAGGCCATCGGCACCCCGAAGCGCTGGGTCGTGCCCACCGCGACGTCGGCGCCGAGCGAGCCGGGCGAGGAGATCAGGGTGAGGGCGAGCAGATCGGCCGCCACGACCGCGAGACCGTCGGCGAGGTGCGCGGCGTCGATCACGGCCGACGGGTCCCAGATGAGACCGGATGCCGCGGGGTACTGCACGAAGACGCCGAACAGCTCCTCCGGCAGAGCCTCGCCGCCGGACAGGTCGCGCTCGACGAGCTCGATGCCCAGCGCCTTGGCCCGCGTCGCGAGCAGTGCCTTCGTCTGCGGGAACGCATCGGCGTCGACGACGAACACGTTCGACTTCGCCTTGGACGCGCGCCTGGCCAGCAGCATCCCCTCGGCGACCGCCGTCGACTCGTCGAGCATCGACGCGTTCGCGGTCGTGAGGCCGGTCAGGTCGGCGACCATCGTCTGGAAGTTGATGAGCGCCTCGAGGCGCCCCTGCGAGATCTCGGGCTGGTACGGCGTATAGGCGGTGTACCAGGACGGGTTCTCGAGCACGTTCCGCTGGATGACACTCGGGGTGATCGTGCCGTAGTAGCCGAGCCCGATCATCGGGGTGTTCACCGTGTTGCGCGATGCGAAACCGCGGAGCTCCGCGAGCGCCTCGGCCTCGGTGGCGGCGTGGGGGATGCGTGTCTCTCCGAGCGCGGTCTTGACGTCGGTGTATATGGCACCGGGAACCGCCTGACGCATCAGCGCCTCGACCGGGCTGATGTCGTCGGTCGCTGCCGTGAGCCCGAGTGTCTCGAGCATCGTGTACTGCGTCTGAGCGGTGGTTCCGATGTGGCGATCGGCGAAGCCTGTCACGAGTGGGGTCAACCCTCCGTCAGGGCGACGTAGGCGTCGCGGTCGAGCAGACCCTCGGCCGCGCCGTCCGCGATCGTCACCTTGATGAGCCAGCCGCCCTCGAACGGCTCGGCGTTCACCAGCGACGGGTCGTCGACGACGGCGTCGTTGATCTCGGTGACCGTGCCCGCCAAGGGCGCGTAGAGCTCGCCCACCGACTTGGTCGACTCGATCTCGCCGACCACCGCGCCGGCGGTGATCTCGGTGCCGACGGCAGGGAGTTCGACGAAGACGACGTCGCCGAGCTTGTCAGCGGCGTAGTCGGTGATGCCGACAGTCGCCGTGGTGCCTTCGATGGCGAGCCACTCGTGCTCGTCGGTGTACTTGAGAGCGGTGAGATCGGTCATTTCTTCCTCCGGTAGAAAGGCAGGGCGGTGACGGTCGCGGGGATCTTGGTGCCCCGCACATCCAGGTAGACGGTGGTTCCCGCATCGGCGGACGCGGGGTCGATGTAAGCCATCGCGATCGGGTGGCCGAGCGTCGGACTGAGCGCGCCGGACGTGACCTCGCCGAGCACGGTGCCGTCCTCGGCGACGACGGCGTAGCCGGCGCGGCCGGCGCGCTTGCCCTCGGCCTCGAGGCCGACGAGCACGCGGGCGCCGTCTGCGCGGGTGGACGACTTTCCGACGAAGTCCTCCTTGTCGGATGCCACGACGCGGCCGAGGCCCGCCTGCGCGGGCTTCGTGTCGAGCGAGAGCTCGTGGCCGTACAGCGGCATGCCCGCCTCGAGGCGAAGGGTGTCGCGGGCTGCGAGCCCTGCGGGGACGAGTCCGTGCGGACTGCCGGCGGCGAGCGCCGCGTCCCATAGGTCTGCGGCGTCCTCGGCGCGGACGAGCAGCTCGAAGCCGTCCTCGCCCGTGTAGCCGGTGCGTGCGATCAACAGCGGATGCCCGAGGAAGAGGGCGTCGGACCACGCGTAGTACTTCTGGTCGCTCCATGGTGCGCCGAGCTCGGTGACGCCGGCGATCTGCGAGACGATCGCTTCGGATGCAGGACCCTGGACGGCGATGAGCGCGTAGCCGTCAGACACGTCGGCGACGATGACGTCGAACCCGCCGGTGCGTTCCGGAAGCGCCGCGGCGACGGCGTCCCGGTTGCCCGCGTTAGAGATGATCAGGAAGCTGTCGCCCCCGAGTCGATAGACGATGACATCATCGATGATGCCGCCGTCCTCGGCGAGCAGCAGCGAATACTTCGCCTTGCCGACCGCCATGGTCGACAGGCGGCCCGCGAGTGCGTAGTCCAGGTAGGCCGCGGCATCCGGCCCCTCGATCGTGAACTCAGCCATGTGCGAGATGTCGAAGAGCCCTGCCGCCTGACGCACGGCGTGGTGCTCGGCGAGGTCGGAGGTGTAGCGAACCGGCATCTGCCAGCCGCCGAAGTCCGTGAAGGACGCGCCGAGCGACTCATGTCGCTCGCGAAGCGGGGTGTAGCGGGCCTCGGTCATGGAGTTCTCCCGTATCGATCGGAAGGATGCCGTACGGAATGCACGGTATCCGAGAACTCCCCCTCTGTCATGGGCCTGAGAGTTTCGCCGCCCGTTGCGCACGGGGGCTTTCACCGTCGGCGGATCGTGAGATCGCTTTTCAGAGCGGCCGGACGTGCGCGGTATGGATACCTGAGAGATTGGCGGGGAGGCTTGCTCCTTCGGTGCCCGATCGCGTTCATCGGGCTCTCCCGCGCAGGTCATGCGGCCTGTGTTCACTTAGCGCTCCCAGCATAGCCGCACCGCTCATCTACGCTCGATCATGTGGACGCATCCCCTGCCAGTTCCGACGCGATCCGCGTCGCCGTCTCGACCGTCATCTTCTCGCTGCGGGCGGGCGACGAGGGCGACCGGCTCATGCTGCCTCTGGTCCGGCGCACGCGCGAGCCGCACCTGAGCATGTGGGCGCTGCCAGGCGGCTGGCTCGATCCGGCGGAAGACCTGGATGCCGCAGCATCCCGCACCCTCGCTGAGACGACAGCATTGGGGCCCAGCCATCTCGAGCAGCTCTATACGTTCGGCGACGTCGATCGCTCTCCCGCGCGCGCCGTCTCGATCGTCTACTGGGCGCTGCTGCGCTCGGACCTCGTGGATGCTCAGCGCGGTGCCGCCGGGGCGCCCGAGAACGTCGAGTGGTTCGACGTGGACGACCTGCCGACGCTGGCGTTCGATCACAACCGCATCGTCGAATACGCGCTGTGGCGGCTGCGGAACAAAGTCGGCTACAGCTGGATCGGCGCGGGGCTGCTGCCCGACGAGTTCACACTCACCGAGCTGCGCGAGGTCTACGAGACGGTGCTCGGCCGCAGGCTGGATCCGTCGAACTTCCGGCGTCTGCTCGAAGGATCGGACGAGCTCGTGCCGACGGAGTCGTTCCGCACCGGCAAGCACCGCCCCGCCCGCCTGTTCCGCCTTGCGACGGGAACCTGACGCACCGCGAATTGCACTTATGGTCAGGTCGACATAATCTAATCCTGCACAGTAAGTGTCGATTCGACCATAAGGCGGCGCCCCGATGCCAACCTCGACCATTCGCATCACAGACCCCTCAGTCGACCACCTGATCCAGGCGGCGCCGGCTGACTCGTGCAGCACCGATCTGGCGGCGGGTCCTTGGATATTCGACACCGTGCCCGGCTACGGTCCCGGATCGTCGATGGGCGACGTCATCCCCACCGGCGCTCCCAGGCAGGGCGAGCTCCCCGCCGAGTACCGTGAGGCCGGCGAGGACGAGCTCGACTCCCGCATCCGCGCCGCCAAGGCCACGCTCGGCGACCGCGTCGTCGTGCTCGGGCACTTCTACCAGCGCGAAGAAGTCATGCAGCACGCCGACTACGTGGGCGACTCGTTCCAGCTCGCGAACGCCGCACTCGAGCATCCCGATGCGGAGGCGATCGTCTTCTGCGGCGTGCACTTCATGGCCGAGACCGCTGACCTCCTCTCGACCCCCGACCAGGCCGTGATCCTTCCGAACCTCGCCGCCGGCTGCTCGATGGCCGACATGGCCGACATCGACCAGGTCGAGGACTGCTGGGAGCAGCTCGCCGATGTCCTCGGCCCACTCGACCGCGTCGACGCCGACGGCCGTGTGCCCGTCATCCCGGTGACGTACATGAACTCGTCCGCCGCGATCAAGGGCTTCGTCGGCCGCCACGGCGGCATCGTCTGCACCTCGTCGAACGCCGAGACGGTGCTGGAATGGGCGTTCGAGCGCGGCCGGCGTGTTCTGTTCTTCCCCGATCAGCACCTCGGCAGGAACACCGCCAAGGCAATGGGCGTGCCGCTCGAGCGGATGCCGATGTGGAACCCTCGACGATCCCTCGGCGGGTCGTCGGCCGCCGACCTGGAGGATTCGAAGGTCATCCTGTGGCACGGCTTCTGCTCGGTGCACCGCCGGTTCACCGTCGCGCAGATCGACCAGGCGCGCGCCGAGCATCCTGATGTCCGCGTGATCGTGCACCCCGAGTGCCCGATGGAGGTCGTGGATGCCGCCGACGAGGCGGGCTCGACCGACTACATCCGTCGCGCGATCGGCGCAGCGACGACGCCGGCGGCCTTCGCGATCGGCACCGAGATCAATCTCGTGCGGCGGCTCGCGGCGCAGTTCCCGCAGCACGAGATCTTCTGCCTCGACCCGGTCGTCTGCCCGTGCTCGACGATGTACCGCATCCACCCGGGTTATCTCGCCTGGGTGCTCGAGGAGCTCGTCGCCGGTCGCGTCGTCAACCGGATCTCCGTGACGGCGGACGTCGCAGATCCCGCCCGTGTCGCCCTCGAGCGGATGCTGGCAGCGAAGCCGCGCGCATGAACGTCATCGTGGTCGGCTCCGGTCTTGCCGGGCTCACCGCCGCGCTGCACGCGATCGATGCGGGGCACCGGACGACTCTGATCACCAAGGATGCTCTCGGAAGCGGATGCACGGCGCTCGCGCAGGGCGGAGTGGCGGGTGTCTACGGCGACGGCGACTCCCCCGCGCTGCACGCGTCGGACACGCTCGCGGCCGGCGCTGGGCTGTCTGATGCCGCAGCTGTCGACGTTCTCGTGCAGGACGGATCGGCGCGCATCGCCGAGCTGATCGCTCATGGTGTCGCGTTCGATCGCGATGCCGACGGGATGCTGCTGCTGGGCCGCGAGGCCGCCCACACGCACGCACGCATCGTCCACGCGGGCGGAGATGCGACGGGTGCGGCGATCTCCCGCGCCTTGGTCTCGCACGTACGGTCGTCGAGCATCGAGGTGATCGAACGCGCGATGCTCGTGGATCTTCTCGCGCACGACGGTGCCGTGCGCGGCGTCAGCATCCTGCGGGGCGATGCCTGCACCGAGATCCATGCGGATGCCGTGATCCTCGCGACCGGCGGCGCAGGTCAGCTCTTCGCGCACACGACCAACCCGGTCGGAGCGACAGGCGACGGCATCGCTGCAGCGTTGCGGGCCGGGGCCGCCGTTGCGGATCTCGAGTTCGTCCAGTTCCACCCGACGGTTCTGGATGCCGGTGAGCCGTTCCTGATCTCGGAGGCCGTTCGGGGCGAGGACGCGACGCTCATCGACGACGAGGGCAGGCGGTTCGTCTTCGACGCGCATCCTGACGGCGAACTCGCCCCGCGGGACGTCGTCGCCCGTGCGGTGGCGCGACAGGCTGCGTCTCAGGGATCGCCGGTGCGGTTGGATGCGACGATGATCGGCGCCTCGCGTCTCGCCGAGCGGTTCCCGACGATCGACCGCGTCACACGGGAGCGGGGGTTCGACTGGTCGCGGGAGCCCATTCCGGTGACGCCGGCCGCGCACTACCTGATGGGCGGGGTGGTCACGGACCTCGACGGACGCACATCGGTGCCGGGGCTGTTCGCCGCCGGGGAGGTCGCCCGCACCGGGGTGCACGGAGCGAACCGCCTGGCGTCGAACTCGCTGCTCGAGGCCGCGGTCTTCGGAGCGCGAGCCGCGGATGCTGTGACGAGCAGCCTGTTCAGATCGCGAATCATGCCGGTATCCGCGGTTCTGAGCGGCGGAATTCGCGACCTGAACGTCGTTGGTTTCTCACGAAGCGCACTCCAGGACCTGATGTGGGACCACGTCGGGCTCCTCCGCACCCGCACCGGAATCGCCGAGGCTCTCGAGACGATCCGCGCGTGGCGCGCCGCCGCCCCGGCCCCGACCACCCGCACCGAGCACGAAGACGCCGACCTGCTCCTGGTCGCCGAGGCGATGGCATCCGCTGCCCTCGCGCGCACCGAGTCCGTCGGCGCGCACCATCTCGAACTCGAACCCGCCCTGATCGGAGCCTGATGCTCACCACCGCCACCCTCACCCGCGTCGTCGGTGCCGCTCTCGAAGAGGATTCGCCGTGGGGCGATCTCACGAGCACGACGCTGCTGCCGGCTGATCTCACGGCGACCGCCGACCTCACGGCGCGTGAGCCGGGCGTGTTCAGCGGCGGCGACGTCTTCTCGGCGGCGTTCGCCCTCACCGACCCGTCGCTCGCCGTTGACGTGCACGTCGGCGAGGGCGACGACTTCGCCCCTGGCGACGTGCTGGCATCCGTATCAGGACCGGCGCGCAGCATCCTGACGGCCGAGCGAGTCGCGCTGAACTTCACGCAGCGGATGAGCGGCATCGCCACGCTGACCGCGCAGTACGTGCGCGCCGTCCACGGCACCGGTGCGCGCATCGCAGACACCCGCAAGACCACGCCGGGGCTCCGCGCCTTCGAGCGGCACGCGGTCGTCTCGGGCGGCGGAAGCAACCACCGTTTCTCCCTGTCGGATGCCGTGATGGCCAAGGACAACCACCTCGCCGTGCTGACCTCAGCAGGCGGTGACCTCGCCCCGGCTCTGCGCGCGGCGCTGTCGAAGCTTCCGCACACCACGCACGTCGTGATCGAGGTCGACCGGCTCGATCAGATCGAGACCGTGCTCGCCGGGGGCGCGAACACGGTTCTGCTGGACAACTTCTCGCTCGACGACCTGCGCGCCGGCGTGGCTCTGATCGGTGACCGCGCGACGGTCGAGGCATCCGGAGGCGTGAATCTCGACACGGTGCGGGCGATCGCCGAGACCGGTGTCGGCATCATCTCGGTCGGCGCACTCACGCACTCGGCCCGCGCGCTCGATCTCGGCTTGGACGTGCGGATCGGCTGAGCATGCTCTATCTCGACCACGCGGCGACTTCCCCGGTCCGACCGGACGTTCTCGAGGCGATGCGCCCGTACCTCACCGGAGTGTTCGGCAACCCGTCCAGTCACCACACGGCCGGTGAGGCGGCGGCGAGCGCGCTCGAGGACGCCAGGGCGCGCGTCGCCCGAGTGCTGGGCATGCGGGCCGGCGATGTGATCTTCACGGCGGGCGGCACCGAGGCGAACAACCTCGCAGTGAAAGGCATCGTGCTGGCAGCTCTCGACCGCGGTCGTGCGCACCTGATCACCTCGCCGATCGAGCACGAGTCGATCCTCGAATCGGCGGCGTACCTGAAACGGTTCCATCGCGTCACAGTGACCATGGTCGACGTCGACGGCACGGGCCGCGTCTCTCCCGACTCGCTCGCTGCGGCGATGCGCGATGACACCTCACTGGTCTCGCTCGGCCATGCGAACAACGAGATCGGCACGGTGCAGGACGCCGTGTCCCTCGCCCGGATCGCGAAGGATGCCGGCGTCCCGTTCCACCTGGATGCCGTGCAGTCCGCCGGGTGGCTGCCGCTGGGTGAGCTCGGCGCCGATGCCGTCTCGATCGCGGGGCACAAGCTCGGCGCCCCCAAGGGCATCGGTGCTCTGGCGGTGCGCGGCCGGGTGCCGCTCGAGCCGCTGCTGCACGGCGGCGGACAGGAGCGGGGCCGCCGCTCTGGGACGGAG
Organism: Microbacterium sp. Bi121; assembly: GCF_918698005.1. Lineage (GTDB taxonomy): Bacteria > Actinomycetota > Actinomycetes > Actinomycetales > Microbacteriaceae > Microbacterium. The sequence continues at coordinate 209,694 of NZ_CAKKLJ010000002.1, read as the reverse complement.
AACGTCGCGGGCGCAGTGGGACTCGCGGCGGCGCTGGAGCTCGCCGAGACCGAGCGTGCTTCGCGTGCCGCTTCCGTCGGCGCGCAGACCGCGCTGTTCATCGCCGGTGTACTCGCGAACGTACCGCAGGCTGCACTGACCGGCGATGCAGACCATCGGCTGCCGGGCACCGCGAGCTTCACGTTCGCCGGCACCAGCGGCGAAGCAGTGCTGCTGGAACTGGAGCGGCGCGGCGTGATCTCGTCGAGCGGCTCGGCATGCGCTGCGGGCAGCGATGAGCCCTCGCACGTGCTGCTGGCGTGCGGAGTCGCCCCGGAGGTCGCGCAGACCTCGGTGCGGTTCACGTTCGGTAGAGAACCGCTGCCGGAGGACGCGCCCGAGCGCCTCGCCGCCCTCGTGGCGGATGCCGTCGGGGCGGTCTGCGGGTGAGGGATGAGGCTTCGACCCGGGGCGGGCCGAGGCCGACCTCGACCGAATAGGCTCGACGAGTGCCAGACCCGATCGTCACGCTCATCGTCCCCGGCCGCGACATCGAGTCGTTCGCGCCGGCGGCGATCGCCTCGCTGCAGGCTCAGACCGAACCCCGCTGGCGCGCCGTCCTCATCGACGACGGGTCGGTGGATGCCACGGGCGACGTGTTCGCGGATGCCGCGGCATCCGACTCCCGGTTCACGGTTCTGCGCCACGAGGCGTCCCGCGGCCTCGGCGCTGCTCGCAACGTCGGACTCGACCTCGTCGACACTCCCCTGCTCGGATTCCTGGACGGCGACGACGAGCTCACCCCGACCGCACTCGCGCGTCTGACGGGGACGCTGCTCGAGACCGGCAGCGATTTCGTCGCCGGCGCCTATGTGCGCTCCCGTCTTCGCGGTGGTTCATACTCGCCAGGACGCGTGCAGCCCTGGACCGTCGCAGCCACAGCCCCCGAGCGCCGGCGCACGAGCATCTTCGAGCACCCGGCTGCTTCGGCGAACATCGTCGCCTGGTCGAAGATCAGTCGTACGGACTTCTGGGCCGATCTGCGATTCCCCGAGGACGTCGCCTATGAGGACCAGGTCGTCGCCCAGCGGATGTACACGCGGGCGACGGCGTTCGATGTCATCCCGGATGTCGTCGTCAACTGGCGCCTCCGCGCCGATGGCACCTCGATCACGCAGAGCAGGTCGCGGCTGCCCGTGCTGCGCGACTACCTCGAGGCTCTCCGCGGCGGCATCCGCGTGCTTCACGAAGCGGGTGCGATCGCTGCCGTCATCGCGCGGCTCGACCTCATCCTCGCGATGGACGTCCCTCCTCTCCAGGCCATCGCGGCCACTCACGACGACCCGGGATACAGGGCCGCGCTCACGGAGTTCCTCGACGATCTGACGTCCCTGCCCGAGTACGCTGAAGCGCGACCCGATCCGAGCATCGCGGCCGCGCTGGCATGGTGAATCCGACGAGGCGCGCAGTCTGCGCGAAGGGAGTCCGATGAATCCATACCTGGCCGAGCTGTTCTCGCTCGAGGGCCGCACGGCGGTGGTCACCGGCGGAAGCTCCGGCATCGGGCGCGGCATCGCCACCGCGCTCGCGCGTGCAGGAGCATCCGTCGTCATCGTCGCGCGCGGGCGCGAACGCATCGACGAGACCGTCACCGAGCTGTCGGCGTTCGGCGCGCGGACTGCCGGAGTCGTGGGCGACCTCAGCACCCGCGACGGCATCCACGCCGCCGCGGAGGACGCGACGACGCCGTTCGGCGAGCCGGACATCCTCGTGAACTCGGCCGGCATCAACATCCGCCCGCCGTTCGCGGAGATCACCGAGTCCGACTGGGACGCCACCATGACCGTGAATGCGCTGGCACCGTTCCTGCTCGGGCAGCGGTACGCACGGGGCATGGCCGAGCGCGGGTACGGGCGGCTCATCCACATCAGTTCTCAGCAGGCACACCGCGCTTTCGTCGGCAGCGGCGTGTACGGCGCATCGAAGGGCGCAGTGGAGTCCCTGATGCGGTCGGAGGCCGAGGCCTGGGGCCATCGCGGCGTCACCAGCAACACGCTCGTGCCCGGCTTCGTGCTCACGCCGCTGAATGCGCGGCTGCAGGACGACCAGGCGAAGGTCGCCGAGCTCGCCGACCGGACGATGATCGGCCGCAACGGCCTGCCGGACGATTTCGCCTCAGCAGCGGTCTTCCTGGCCGGGGCGGGTTCGGCCTATGTCACCGGCCATTCCCTGTTCGTCGACGGCGGCATGTCGGCGCACTGAGAGCCGCCCGCATGAGCCGGCCGCGACTCACCCCTCGGCCGGGTAGACGCGCTGGTCCGTGCCCTGTCCGTCCAGCAGCGGTACCGACGCGGTGAGCGTGTTCACGGCATCCTCTGCGACTGAGCCGTCGGGCGCGCGATCCGCCCGCCGATCGGCGAACGCCGCCATGAGACCACCGGAGGCGCCCTGCTCGATCTCCGCCTCGGTGTTCAGAATCTGGGATGCGGCGACCTGCTGAGCCGCGAGCTCGGCGTACAGCCCCCCGGCCGCGAGCAGCTCCGCGTGTGTGCCCGACTCGACGATCCTCCCGGCTTCGAGGACGTGGATGACATCCGCACCCATCACCGTCGACAGGCGATGCGCGATCGACAGCACCGTCCGTCCCCTGGCGGCCTCGTCCAGGGCCTCCTGCACGACCCGCTCGGACACGGTGTCCAGGGCGCTCGTGGCCTCGTCGAGCAGCAGCACAGGCGGGTCCTTCAGGAGCACCCTGGCGATCGCGATGCGCTGCTTCTCTCCTCCGGAGAGCCGGTAGCCGCGTTCGCCGACGATCGTGTCGTAGCCGCGCTCGAATCCGGCGATGATGTGGTGGATGTTGGCCGCCTGGCAGGCCGCGATCAGCTCATCCTCCGTGGCGCCGGGCTTGGCGTAGAGCAGGTTCTCGCGGATCGTCGCATGGAACAGGTACGTCTCCTGCGACACGATGCCGACGTCATCGATGATCGACTCCTGCGTCAGCGTTCGCACATCGGCGCCGGCGAACAGCACCGAGCCGCCGTGGGCCTCGTAGAGCCGGGGCGCGAGGTACAGCACCGTCGTCTTGCCGGCACCGGACGGTCCGACGAACGCGACGTGCTGACCGGGGTCGGCTGTGAACGAGACTCCCTGCAGCGTCGGCCGGGTGTCGGGTGCGGCATCCGGGTATCGGAAGACGACGTCCTGGAACTCGAGGCGTCCACGAGGCCCTGTCGCCTGCGACACCGCGATGGCATCCGGGGCGTCCTCGATCTCGGGCACCAGGTCGAGGTACTCGAAGATGCGCGCGAACAGTGCGGACGACGTCTGCAGATCGAGCGATACGCGCATGAGACCCATCAGCGGCATCAGCAGTCGCGCCTGCACCGTGGTGAACGCGACGACGGTTCCGGCGGTGATGGCGCCCTCGCCGCCCGCGATGAGGTATCCGGCCACGAGATAGATGACGGCGGGGACGGATGCCATCAGCACCTGCACGACGGCGAAGAAGCCCTGACCGCTCATGGCCCGCCGTACCTGCAGCGTCACCTGGTTGCGGTTCTCCGACTGGTACCGGTCGGACTCCGTCCGCTGTCTGTTGAACGACTTCGACAGCAGCATCCCCGAGACGCTCAGGGTCTCCTGCGTGATCGAGGTGAGCTCTGACAGCGACTCCTGCGTCTCCCCCGCGATCCGAGCGCGCACCTGTCCGACCTTGCGCTGCACGACGATGAGGAACGGCATCAGCACGACCGCGATCAGCGTCAGCCTCCAATCGATGAGGATCATCGCGACGAGCGACGCGATCACCGTCACGACATTGCCCAGGATGCTTGTGACCGTGTTCGTCAGCACTCCGGATACCCCGCCGACGTCGTTCTGCAGACGCGACTGGATCACGCCGGTCTTGGTCCGGGTGAAGAATCCGAGCTCCATGGCCTGCAGGTGCTCGAACAGCCGAACACGCAGGTCTCCGGTGACGCTGTTGCCGACCGTCGAGGTCAGCCACGTCTGCGCGACGCCGAGCACGGCGGAGAAGAGGAACAGCCCGACCATGGCGAGGACGAGGCGGATGAGCAGTCCGATCTCGGGGTTGCCGCCGTCTGTCGGGAAGAGAGCGTCATCGAAGATGCGCTGCACGATGAGCGGCGGGATCACCGCGATGGCGGCACCGGCGATCACGAGGATGCCGGTGACGATGATGCGGCCGAGGTAGGGCCGGAACAGCGCCACGACTCGCCTGCCGAGGCCGTCGATCCTGGGCGCCTGCGCGTTCAGCTTCTTCTGCGCGGCCTCGTCGACACCCCGGAATCCGCCGCCACCGCCGCCGCGTCCGCCGCCCATTCCACCCATGCTCATGCGCTCAGCCTAAACCGCCGAAAAAATGTGGCGGCGACGGGAATGCGGAGCATCCTCAGGGGGTTATCCTGGAACGTCGCGCACGAGCGGATGCCAGATCTGTCGGCTCCGCGCCCGGCCTTCCCGCCCACCCCATGCCGTTGAGGAGACGTTTTGGCCACCACTTCCACCGGTTCTGTTCCTGTCGTCAAGGCCGCGCCCGTCATCGCGCCCTCCGACATGCGCGTCATCTGGCTGCTGCTCGTCGCCGCGTTCGTCGCGATCCTCAACGAGACGACGATGGGGATCGCGATCCCGCACTTGAACACCGACCTCGGCATCCCGCCCGAGCTCGGTCAGTGGCTCACGAGCGCGTTCATGCTCACGATGGCCGTCGTCATCCCCACGACCGGCTTCCTGCTGCAGCGCTTCACGACGCGTCAGATCTTCATCGCCGCGATGAGCGCGTTCACACTCGGCACCCTCGTCTGCCTGCTCGCACCCGGATTCACGGTGCTCCTCGTCGGACGCGTCATCCAGGCCGGCGGTACGGGCATCATGATGCCGCTGCTCATGACGACCATGATGAACGTCGTCCCACCGCAGTCGCGAGGTCGGATGATGGGCCGGGTCGGCCTCGTCATCTCGCTCGCGCCCGCGATCGGCCCGACGCTCGCCGGCGCCGTCCTCGACGCGTTCAACTGGCGCGTGCTGTTCGCCATCGTCCTCCCGATCGCGATCATCGCCCTGGCGATGGGTGCCAAGTGGATGACGAACCTCGGCGAGACCCGCAACGCCCCGATCGATGTCCTCTCGATCGTGCTGTCCGCCTTCGGCTTCGGCGGCGTCGTCTACGGCCTGAGCCAGTTCGGCGGCGAGAGCGCATCAGGCGGTGCGACGATCGGCATCGTCTCACTCGCCGTCGGCGCCATCGCCCTCGCCCTGTTCGTGTGGCGGCAGCTCGTGCTGCAGCGTGTCGATGACGCCCTGCTGGATCTGCGCGTGTTCCGCACCGGCAACTACACGGTCGCGGTGATCGTCATGGCGATCCTCGCGCTGTCGATGTTCGGCACGCTCACCCTGCTGCCGCAGTACCTGCAGAACGTCGCCGGCCTCGATCCGCTCCAGGCCGGTCTGATCCTGCTGCCCGGCTCCGTGCTGATGGGCCTGCTCGGACCGCTCATGGGCCGCATCTACGACGCACGCGGTACGCGGACGCTTCTCGTACCAGGAACGATCATGGTCTCGGCCGCGCTGTTCTTCTACTCGACCGTCGGAGAGCACACCGAGTGGTGGATGCTCGTGATCGCGCAGACCGTGATGTCGGTCGGACTCGCGATGTCGTTCACCCCGCTGTTCTCGTCGTCGCTTGGTTCGCTGCGTCGACACCTGTACTCGCACGGTTCTGCCGCGCTGAACACGATTCAGCAGGTCGCCGGCGCTGCCGGTGTCGCCCTGCTGACGGTGACGTACTCGTCGATCCTGCATGCAGGCGAGCACGAGGGTCTCGACACCGCGGTCGCCGGCGCACCGGGCGCGCGTATGGCGTTCCTGATCGCCGCGATCATCTCGCTCGGCGCGGTCGTTCTCAGTGCTTTCGTCCGCAAGCCTGCAGACGACGTCGACGGTGAGTTCGTCGGCGGGCACTGACCGCTGACGGGGTCGACGGGTTCTGCGTCAGAGCGAGCAGCACCCGTCGGCGCCGCAGCATCCACCCGCGTTCGTCTCACCCAGAAGGTTGAGGCCGGCGGGCGCGGCGAGCGGCTGCGCGTCCTGCGTGGCGGCCGCCTGCGTGGTCTGCGATGAAGTCATGCCTCCATGCTACGCCGGAATGCCGGAACCGGCCCCGTCATCCTGGGCAGTCGCGGACGCGCTGCCCGACGCCGTCAAGGGTCTGGACAGGACCGTCCTCGTCTGACCAGACTCGGCACATGGACCACGACGCCCCCACCGAGGACGCCCTGAGCGAAGACGGCCGCGATGAGACGGCGAACGAGCGCGCCGACCGCAACTGGGATGAGCTCATGCAAGAGCTGCGGGTCATGCAGACCGGCACTCAGGTGCTTTCGGGGTTCCTGCTGGCCGTGGCGTTTCAGCCGAGATTCACGGAGCTGGATCCGCTGCAGGTGGGGTTGTACCTGGTTCTGGTGGGTCTCGCCGCGCTGGCCACTATTCTCGCGCTCGCCCCTGTGGGGATGCACCGCTCGCTGTTCGGCAGGCGACGCAAGCCCGAGCTCGTGCGAATCGCAGCACGACTCGTCAAGGCGAATCTCGTGGTCGTCGGCATCCTGAGCGTCGGGGTGACGGTGCTGGTCGTCGATTTCGCGCTCGACCGCACGGTCTCGGTCGTCGTCCTCATCGTCGGCGCCGTCGTGGTGCTGAGCCTGTGGCTCGTTCTGCCGCTGTTGATCGGGCGCGGACGGCAGCAGTCCTGAGCTCCCCATGCCCGATCACGCATACCGCGTGTCCTACGGTGGGAGGATGCTGCGACGACTCATCGCCCGCGCTTTCTGGGCTGTCAGCCGTTGGAAGCTCGTCGGCGAATCGGCCCCTGACCGCCCGACCGTGTTCGTGGGTGCTCCGCACACGTCGAACTGGGATTTCATCCTCATGCTCGCGATCGCCTGGCGGCTCGGCGTCGACATCCGCTGGCTCGGCAAGAAGAGCCTGTTCGCCGGCTGGCGCGCACCGCTGATGCGCAGACTCGGGGGGATCCCGGTCGATCGGGCGGACGCGAGCAGGGTGGTCGACGATGTCGTCGCGCTCGCTCGCGCCGGGGAGGTCTTCGGTCTCGTGATCACTCCTGACGGCACGCGCGGCAGCAACGACTACTGGAAATCGGGTTTCTACCGCATCGCGCGCGACGCCGGGATGCCGGTGACGCTGTGCTTCGTTGATCGCACGACGATGACGACAGGACTCGGCCCGACGTTCGAGCTGACCGGCGATGTGCGTGCCGACATGGACCGGATCCGCGCGTTCTATGCGGATAAGTCCGGGTTTCGACCCGAGCGGCGCAGCGAACCCCGTCTGCGCGAAGAGGAGCCGCGTCCGTGAACCTCACGATCGACCCCATCTCACCGGATGACGCCGGTGAGATCATGACCGTGCAACGCGCGGCTTTCGTGTCGGAAGCCCTCATCTACGGCGACGCTGACATGCCGCCGCTGACGCAGACGCTCGAACAGGTGCGCGCGGAGATCGCCGAGAACTCCGGCTGGGTCGCTCGTGTGGACTCCCGACTCGTCGGGGTCATCCGCGCAGTGCAGGACGGTGATCTGCTGCTCATCGGGCGCATAGCGATCGCGCCGGACATGCAGGGCGAGGGCATCGGCCGCGCCCTGCTCGAGGCGACTGAGAAGGCCAGCTCGGCGAACGAGGCCGAGCTGTTCACCGGCAGTCTGAGCGAAGCGAACATCCGTCTGTACGAATCGTGCGGCTACGTCGAGACGCACCGTGTTCCTCAGGGTGACGGAATCGAGCAGGTGTTCCTGCGCAAGCGGCTGCGCAGCTGACCGCGAAGTCGCAAGAGCCCCGAGGGTGGGGATCCCCCGAAGCTCTCGCGGGCTCTCTCAGGCTTCGACGTCACCGCGCCATGCGCCGGTCTCCGACCCGCGCGCTTCGATGAACTCCTTGAAGTTCTGAAGATCCTTCTTCACTGCGTGAGATCCGACGCCGAGCATCGACCCGGCCTTCTCGACGAAGCCTTCGGGCTCCCAGTCGATCTGGACGGTCACGCGCGTGGACGCGTCGTCGAGCTTGTGGAACGTGACTGCGCCGGCGTGTTCGGTCTCGCCACCCGTGCTCGTCCAGGCGACGCGCTCGTCCGGGTGCTGCTCGGTGATGACGGCGTCGAACTCCCGCTCCGTGCCGCCGACCTTCACCTTCCAGTGCGTGTTCGTGTCGTCGACCTGCGTCAGGGAGACGACCTCTTCGAGGAACTCCGGAAAGCTCTCGAACTGGGTCCACTGGTCGTACGCCGCGCGAACGGGAACCTCGACGTCCACGGTCTCGATGATCTGCACCATGTTCTGCTCCTCTGTCTCGGTGTTCTCGGTATCGATGCCAGTCAGCCCGGCCGACTGTCCATGGCACAGGGGGTTGACACGATCGAGAAGCCCGATGCACCTGGACATGAGAGGTTCCTCCGAATCCTGAGCTGAGCTTGAAGACGACGGCAGGGTGCGGAATCGTGGCCCGGACATGTTCTGACCGGAGCATGTCCGCAAAACGGAAGGAGAGCGCTGTGCTCACCCTGACCGAGAATGCAGATGCCGTCGTCACCACGATCGTCGGCCGAGAGGATGCCGGTGCAGAGGCGGGACTGCGCATCCAGACCGCGGAGGGGCAGGGACCGAACGGCGAAGCACGTTTCGCCGTTCACGTCGTGCCCACTCCCGAGCCCGCCGATGTCGTCGTCGAAGGACCGGCGAGCCGAGTCTTCCTGGAGGACACCGCCGCCGAGGCCCTCTCGGACAAGGTGCTCGACGCCGGGGTGGACGACCAAGGCGCAGTGAGCTTCACGATCCTGCCGCAGCCGGCGTGACGATGTGAGAAGTACGAGAAGGTGGGGTGCTCCGGCATCCCACCTTCTTTGTCCTCGCACGTCAAGCCCCTCGTGGGATCCGCGCGATCTGCACCAGTATGGGGCCATCGAACGGAAGGGAGACATCATGTCCGATCCGAAGGACCCGGAAGACGAGCAAGTCACCGACGCGCCCGCAGAGAACACTCGAGACGACAGTGACGGTTTCGAGCCCATCACCCCCGACGGCGTGCGGACGGGAACCCCGGCCGTCCCCGACCCAAAGGATTCGCAGAACCCGCCGCCTCGGCGCCTGTGACGCCGAACCGTCCGCGAGACCATCACGAACGAGGAGAGATCATGGCAGAGCTTGATGGCAAGACGGTGGCGTTCCTGCTCACCGACGGATTCGAAGACAGTGAACTGACCAGCCCCTGGGGTGCGGTGATGGACGCAGGAGCACGCGCTCGACTGATCTCACCCGCCGACCAGACCGTGACCGGCAAGAACGGACACGAGCAGAAGGTCGACCAGGACGTCGCGGATGCAGATGCGTCCGACTTCGACGCCCTCGTGCTGCCCGGTGGCGTCGTGAATGCCGATCATCTTCGGATGGATCGGGATGCCGTGGCGTTCGCCAAAGCGTTCTTCGAGGCGCACAAGCCGGTGTCGGTGATCTGCCATGGCGCCTGGATCCTCATCGAGGCCGATGTCGTCCGCGGGCGCACGCTGACCAGTTACCCGAGCCTGCGAACCGACCTGCGCAACGCTGGGGCCACCTGGGTCGATCGGCAGGTGGCGGTCGACAGCGGACTCGTGTCCAGCCGCACCCCCGATGATCTGCCGGCGTTCAACTCCAAGACGATCGAGGAGATCGGCGAAGGGTCGCACGCCGGTCAGCACCCCTGATGACCGAATATCGCCTGGACGGGTCAGGGATCAACGGGATCTCCGACCTCTACGAACAGTTCAACCGCGAGTTCATGCGCGATGAGGATTGGCGGATGGGCGCGAGCCTGGACGCGCTGAACGACATCCTGTACCGCCTGGATGCCGAGTCGCGCGACGGGGAGCCCGTGGTCGTCGTATGGCGCGACCATTCGCGCAGCCGGGAGGTGCTCGGGTTCGACGAGACGCAGAGATGGCTACTCGGCAAGCTCGCCCAGCCGGGAACGTTCAACGAGGCCCGGCTCATGGCAGACCTGGACGCGCTGCGCGCTGGAAAGGGCAAGACCTACTTCGAGATCGTGCTCGAGGTGTTCGCCGATCACCCGCTCATCGACCTGCGGCTGCAGTAGGCGCCGGGGGCCGGGTCAGTCCCAGTCGAGATACTCCTCGATGATGACGGCCGTCTCGATCGGGTGCGTCACCGGGAAGAAGTGATCCGCGCCCTCGAGGTTCTTCACACTGGCCCGCTCAGGGGCGGTCGCCTGGAGTCGCTCGCCGTTCGTCGGCGGAGTGACGGTGTCTTCCGATCCCTGCACGATGAGGACGGGGATGGCGGGGGCGAGCGGGGCGTCGTCGTCTTCAGCGCCGAGCAGCAGCAACCCGTTGACGCGGTCGGTGTGCGTGGCGGCGAACGCGCGTGCGACGGTGCCGCCGAAGCCATGGCCACCGATCCACGTGTCGTCCAGGCCGAGATCGTCGATCAGCGCGAGGACGTCATCGATCTGCTCGGCGGCGGCAGCGGGTTCCGCACCTTCGGCCTGCAGGCCGACGCGGACGACGTGGAACCCGGCCTCCTCGGCGAGATAGTGCGCGACGACGCCGAGACCATCGCTTTCGAGGTCGCGCACCGTCACGAGGACGAGGGAGACGGGCCCCTCCCCCTCGACGACGAACGGCACGGCACGGCCTTCCGGCTCGAAGATGCTCTGCTGAGTCACGGTGGTCGGGCCTCCTGAGTACGACGGTTCTTCCGCCACCAGTCTAGATGTCGGTGTGCGGTCGCCGACGAGCGCGGATCGGGCCTGTGCGGATCGGGCCTGTGCGGATCGGGCCTGTATCGATCAGACCTGTGCGGCAGACTAGTTCCATGGATGATCTGCGCGTGCCGCCGGGCCCGGGCGCGCCGCACGGTCTCCGCATTCCGGATGTCGAACTGATCGAACAGTTCACCCGTGCGTCCGGCCCTGGAGGTCAGGGAGTCAACACGACCGATTCGCGCGTGCAGCTGAGCATCGATCTGGGCAGCACGACGGCATTGGACGACATCCAGCGGACGCGCGTCATCTCCCGGCTCGGAGGACGCCTCGTGGGAACAGTGCTCACGATCACCGCCGCCGAGCACCGTTCGCAGCGCCAGAACCGCCTGGCTGCGAGAGAGCGACTCTCGGATCTTCTTCGTGAGGCCGTCGCACCCGCCGTCGCACGACGATCGACGAGGCCGACCGGCGGATCCCGACGACGGCGGCTCGAGGGCAAACGGCGCCGCGCGGAGACGAAGGCGGGGCGCAAGCGACCTGGTTCGTCCGACTGACTCGCGTTGTTCTCTGCGGTCTTGGCGTCAAGCAGCCCGTCGGTAGTGCATTGCGACGGCACCGTTGCTGAGCGGCTCGGCTGAGACCAGAGCGAGACGGCGCGTCGCCGGCAGCCCGCCCTCGTGAAGCCTCGGGCCGTGACCTGCGATCATCGGGTGCACGAGGAACTTGTACTCGTCGATGAGGTCCAACCGGTCGAGCTCCGCCGCCAGCCTGCCGCTGCCGACGAGCACTCCTTCAGGCGTTCGTTCCTTGAGTCCTCGCACCGTCGCGCTCAGCTCGCCGGCAAGGTGGTGGCTGTTGGTCCAGGGGAAGTCACTTCGAGTCGTCGACACGACGTACTTCGGCTTGGCCTCGAGCTTGAGCGCCCACTCGCGCAACGCCAACGGTGCATCGACCTCGCCGCGGGCGATCTGCGGCCAGGAGCTCTCCATCATCTCGTAGGTGGTGCGGCCCCACAGCATCGCGCCGGACTCATCCATGAGACGCGTGAAGTAGGCGTGCGTCTCGTCGTCGGCGATCCCCTCGCGGTGATCGACGCAGCCGTCCAGGGTGACGTTCATGCTGAAAGTCAGAGCACTCATGCGGTGATTCTAAGCGCCGGGCGTCTGGACGTCATCGGCCGACGGCTGCTCATCGCCGTCACGCACGCATTCGAACTCCAGTCCCGCCCGTTTGGCGAGTGGGCTGTCGCAAGCGTGAGCGACACCGGCCATCTGTGCGTTAGGGGTGTGCGCCGCCGCGCGGCACAACCCGTCAAGCCGGTGTCGAAATGAGCCGCGCCCGTTCGTGGTCCTGATAGCCGGGATGCAACGATTTCGGCCCGATCAGGAAGGGCCTCCTCCATGTATATCGATCCGATGTTGACGATCACCTACCTCCAGGCCGAGATCCAGCGGGCCGTGGTCGAGGCGGAGCGGCGTCGCGTTGCCGCTGAACGCAAGGCAGCCGCCAAGGCCGAGGGGCCGCTGCGAAAGTCTTCCGATCGCACACCGATCCGAAGGATTTTCCGGAAGACTGTCGCAAGCTGAACGGCCCGCTCGGAGAGCAGATGCAGCGAGGAGATGATGACCATGCCGGAGCCCCGGGACGACACTCGGGATGTCGCGACGGTGATCACGCGCACGCATCGCGAGGAGTGGGCGCGGATCGTCGCGGGACTCACGCGGCGGTTCGGAGATCTCGACCTGGCCGAGGAGATGACCGCGGAGGCGTTCGCGACCGCCGTCGAGCATTGGCCGGCACACGGCATACCGCCGAACCCTGCCGGGTGGGTGACCACGACAGCGAATCGCAGGGCGATCGATCGGCTGCGACGGGAGGCGCGTCGAGACGAGAAGCATTGGGAGGCGCTGCGGCTGCATGATCCGGAACCCTCCGCCCCGACCGGCGCCATCGAGGATGATCGACTTCGGCTGCTGTTCATCTGCTGCCATCCGGCGCTCTCGCTCGACGCGCGCGTCGCGCTCACCTTGAGGATCGTCGGCGGGCTCACCGTCGCCGAGATCGCCCACGCATTCCTCGTGCAGGACGCGACCATGGGTCAGCGGATCAGCCGGGCGAAGGCGAAGATCAAGGCGGCCGGCATCCCCTTCGCGATCCCGGCGGCGGAGGACCTCCCCGCGCGCATCGAGGCCGTCCTCGTGGTGCTGTACCTCGTCTTCAACGAGGGATACCTCGCTTCCGGTCCCGACACGCCCGCGATCCGGCGCGAGCTGACCGCCGAGGGGATCCGCCTCACCCGGCTCGCACATGGACTCCGGCCTGACGATGCCGAGGTGGCCGGTCTGCTCGCGTTGATGCTGCTCACCGACGCCCGCTCTCAGGCCCGCGTCTCGGCCGACGGTGAGCTGGTGCGGCTCGATGAGCAGGATCGTGGGTCCTGGGACCGAGAGCTGATCGCTGAGGGGCTGCAATTGCTCGGATCACGGGATGCTGATGAGCCCTTCGGCAGGTACCGGCTGCTCGCGGAGATCAATGCCGCCCACGTCATCGCCCCGCATCCGCGTGACACCGACTGGGCGCGCATCGCGAGCCTCTACTCCCGGCTCGAGGAGATCGACCCGAGTCCACTCGTCACCCTCAACAAGGCCATCGCGCTCTCCGAGCACGACTCACCCGACCTCGCTCTCGCAATCATCGATCGACTCGCCGACAAGCTCGACGGTCACCACGCCTTCCACGTCACCCGTGCGGAACTGCTGCGCGCGACCGGCCGCTCCGCTGACGCCCGAGCGGCCTATGACCGCGCAATCGATCTGGCCGGGAACACCGCCGAGACTGCTCACCTCATCCGCCGACGAAATCAGCTCGCACCATCGAATGGAGAACTCTCATGAGCGGCAAGTACCTCGTCATCCACATGTCCGACCCCACCGGCACCGATCTGACCCGGGCCGAGGACCAGGCGATGCTCGAACGCTGGGCTGCCGAGGGCGAAGCGGCGGGACGTCTCGGCGAGGGGGCACCCGTCGCGGGTCCCGAGCAGGCGAAGTCCGTCGTCGTCCGTGACGGCCGACCCCTGATCACCGACGGCCCGTTCCCAGAGTTCAAGGAGTGGTTCGCCGGCTACGACCTCATCACCGCCGATTCGATCGACGAAGCCGCCGAGTACATGACGAGGCATCCCGTCGCGACCCTCGGCCGCATCTACATCCTGCCGCAGGTGAGGCTGCCGTGGGATGAGGAGTGACCGGCAACAGGAACGACGCTAGACGTTGAAGCGGAACTCCACCACGTCGCCGTCCTGCATCACGTAGTCCTTGCCCTCCAGGCGTGCCTTGCCCTTGGCGCGTGCCTCGACGACCGAACCCGTCTCGACGAGGTCATCGAACGAGATGACCTCGGCCTTGATGAAGCCCTTCTCGAAGTCGGTGTGGATGACACCGGCGGCCTGCGGAGCCTTCGCGCCGCGCGGGATCGTCCAGGCGCGTGATTCCTTCGGACCGGCGGTCAAATAGGTCTGCAGGCCCAGGGTGTCGAAGCCGATGCGGGCCAGCTGGTCGAGTCCCGACTCGTCCTGACCGGTGGATGCCAGCAGCTCGGCCGCGTCCTCGGGGTCGAGGTCGATGAGCTCGGACTCGATCTTCGCGTCGAGGAAGATCGCCTTCGCCGGCGCGACCAGGGCTTCGAGCTCGGCCTTGCGCGCAGCATCCGTCAGCACGCTCTCATCGACGTTGAAGACGAAGATGACCGGCTTCGAGGTGAGCAGGCCCAGCTCCTTGATCGGTGCGAGGTCGATGCCGCTGACCGAGAGCAGCTGGCCGCGCTCCAGTGCATCCTTCGCGGCGTTCGCTGCCTCGAGGACCGACGGGTCGAGCTTCTTGCCGCGGACTTCCTTCTCGAACCGGGGGATGGCCTTCTCGACGGTCTGCAGGTCGGCGAGCATGAGCTCGGCGTTGATCGTCTCGAGGTCGCCCTTCGGGTTGATCGCGCCGTCCACGTGCACCACGTCGTCATCATCGAAGCCGCGCACGACCTGGGCGATGGCATCCGCTTCACGGATGTTCGCGAGGAACTGGTTGCCGAGCCCCTCGCCCTCACTCGCTCCGCGCACGATGCCGGCGATGTCGACGAAGGACACGGTCGCAGGCAGAATCCGCTCGCTGCCGAAGATCCCGGCGAGCGTGTCGAGTCGCGAGTCAGGAAGGTTCACGACGCCGACGTTGGGCTCGATCGTCGCGAACGGATAGTTCGCCGCGAGCACGTCGTTCTTGGTCAGCGCGTTGAAGAGGGTGGACTTGCCGACGTTGGGCAGGCCGACGATTCCGATAGTTAGGGCCACGGGGGTCCAGTCTACCGTTGGCCGCTACTCCAACCGCTTCCAGTGCCCCTCGGAGATCAGGTCGACGTCGCTGCCGACGACACGGATCGCCGTCTGGTCGTCGATCGCGTATGCGGGCCCGTCGATGTGCTCCGCCCACTTCTCGGCGTGCGCCAATGTGTTCTCGGGGAACGTCGGGTAGTCCAGGTGCGGGAAGATCGAGAAGTCCACGAGGCCGAGTGCCCCCTCGCCCTCGTCGGGCGACGTCCACTGCTCGAACTCCTCGCCGATGCGCGGCGTCATCACCATGCTCCCGGCGCTGACTCCGACCCACACGGTTCGCTCGAGGCGCGGGAACAGCTTCAGAAGTCCCGATCGGCGGATCCAATGCGCGAGATAGGTCGCATCGCCGCCGTCGACGAGCAGGGCGTCGGCCGACTCCACCCAGGGGATCCACCTCTCCCCCTCCATGGACGGCAGCGCCGTGAGCTCGAGCACACCGACCGATTCCCAACCGAGCGCCGTCATCGACTGCGGACCGGCGAGCGCGCGGAAGGTGATGTCCGGCGTGCACATCGGATGCCCATACTGGGCCGTCGGAACATAGAGGGCCGATGACGCTTCGATGGGCTTGCCGAGCATCTCGACCAGAGCCGTACGGATGCTGGGGTTCGTCACCCCGCCTGACGTGAGCAGAAGTCTCATTCCGTCAGGGTACGACCGCACTGAGCCGAGGGGGTGTCAGTCCCGCACTGCGCGGAACGCCCGCGTCACGTATGGGAGGTCGACGGTTGCGTCGCCGTGCACGCCCAGCTCGTCGAAGAGCGCGTCCATGTCGTCGTGGATGCTGCGCCGGACCGATTCGGATGCCGTAATGAAGAAGCTCCGGGAGTCCGCCATCCGGTGCAATCGAGCACGTGTCATCGGGCGCACCCACCGCCAGTCGTTCGCCTCGAGCTCGGCGAAGGGTGCCGCGACGGTCGGGCCGTCGCCCTCGAACATGCCCGCCGCCGGCGACGTGCGCATGATCTCGGTCAGCCGCATCACCCACTCCACGCTGTCGTCGCGCAGATTCCAGATCAGCCCGAGGGTGCCACCGGAGCGTACGACACGGCCGATCTCCGCAGAAGCTGCGACCGGATCCACCCAGTGCCACGCCTGGCCGAGCACCACGGCGTCCAGGCTGGCGTCCGGGAGGGACAGTTTCTCCGCCGTACCGAGAAACGTCGGGACACCGGGGACGCTCTCGCGCAGTTTCGCGAGCATCGCGGCATCCGGATCGATCGCGATCACCTCGGAACCCGGAGCATCCGCGAGCACACGGGTCAGCTTGCCCGTGCCGGCACCGACATCGGCGACGCGACGCGACTCCAATGGCAGCCTCTCGAGCATCCAGGCCACGGCCTCGAACGGATAGTCCGGCCGCGAGGCCTCGTAGTCGCCTGCTGCAGCACCGAATGAGGTCGCCCGCTCATCGCTCATGTCGCCAGCCTACGGCGAGCCTGCGTCGTCCGCGTCGCGAGCGGAGAGAAGGTGAACAGGTGCCCCTGGACTTCACCGCGATCGACTTCGAGACCGCCAACTCCAGTTCCGCATCCGCCTGCTCCGTCGGTCTCGTGCGGGTGCGCGACGGCCGGGTGGTCGCCACAGCCGGATGGCTGATCCGCCCACCGGTGGGACACGACGAGTTCCAGGAGTGGAACGTCAAGATCCACGGCATCCGTCCGCAGGATGTCGAGGACGCCGCGACCTGGCCCGAGCAGTTCGATCGGCTGTGCGGCTTCGCCGGCGCCGACGTGCTCGTGGCGCACAACGCCGGGTTCGACCTGAAGGTGCTGCGCACCGCCTCCGAGGTCACCGCACTCGACTGCCCTCCGTACCGTTCGCTGTGCAGTCTGCAGGTCGCACGCAAGGTGTACGACCTCGATTCGTACCGGCTGCCGAAGGCCGCTGCCGCAGCCGGGTTCGCCGATTTCTCGCATCACGACGCCCTCGCGGATGCCCGCGCATGCGCCGAGATCGTCATCGACTCCGCGCGACGAGTCGGCGCCGCTGACGTGCACGCGCTCGCGAAGGCGCTGAGCCTGCGGGTGACGGATGCTCCGGCGCCCGTCGCTCAGGATCGCGCGGCCTGAGCGCATTCGCACGCCCGTCACGCCAGAATGAGTGCATGACGAATCCTTCCGGAGACTCCCCCGTCAGCCTCGAGGTCATCGAGGGCACCTTCGACCTCGCGCGCCAGGGCCGCACCGGACCGCTCGGCGAGATGATCGACGCGGGTGTGCCGATCGATCTGCGGAATCCGCGCGGCGACACGTTCCTCATCGTCGCGACCTATGCCGAAGAGGCGCACACGGTCGCGGACCTGATCCGACGGGGCGCAGCCCTGGATGCCGTGAACGACAACGGCCAGACCGCGATCTCGTGCGCTGTGTTCCGCAAGAACGAGACGCTCCTTCGGATGCTGCTGGACGCCGGCGCGGATCAGACCGCAGGGGCCCTCTCCGCGCTTGCGATCGCCGACCAGTTCGGGCTGTCCGACATGCGCGCGATCCTCGAGGAGCACGCCGCACGCTGAACGCCGCTCGGGGCGTCGGCGCCGTAATGTCGGTGGCCGTCGGCATCATGGCGGTATGGATGCTCCGCTGATCGTTCTCCTGGCCGTCGCGGCTCTCGCCGCCGGCGCCGCCATCGGGTGGTACGCGCGCGCAGCTCGGTCGTCGACGCAGCTGTCGTCGGCTGCAACCGACCTCGCGCGTGCTCAGGCAGAGCTCTCCGCCGCTCGGGATGACCGCGACCGGCAGTACGACCTGTACCGGGATGCCGTCGAGCACGCCCGCACGCAGCAGCGGGCCGAGGCAGACCGGGTGCAGCAGCAGAACGCCGTGCTCACGGCACTCGCCCCTGTGCGAGAGTCGCTGCAGCAGATGCAGAGCAAGGTCGCCTCACTCGAACAGGAGCGGCATGCGCAATTCGGCTCGCTGGCCGAGCAGCTGCGCAGGGCTCAGGAGTCGGATGAGGCGCTGCGGGCCACGACCGAGTCGCTCGCGGGAGCACTGCGTTCGACATCGACGAGGGGCGTGTGGGGTGAGACCCAGCTGCGGCGCGTCGTCGAGGCCGCGGGCCTCACCAGGCACGTCGACTTCGATCTGCAGTCGACGATCTCGTCCGACCGAGGGCAGGGGCGACCAGACATGGTCGTGCGTCTCCCGGGCGGCACCTCGATCGCCGTGGATGCCAAGGTCCCCCTCGACGCGTATCTCGAGGCGACGGCGCTGCCGGGCGGCGACGGGCACGAGGCGCAGCGCCGTGCGCACATGCAGAAGCATGTGAAGGCCGTCCGGGCGCACGTGGACGCGCTGGCGAAGAAGGCGTACTGGTCAGGGCTCGACGCGAGCCCCGAGTTCGTCATCTGCTTCCTCCCGAGCGAGTCACTGCTGGCCGCGGCCATCGATGAGGACCCTGCGCTGCTCGACTACGCTTTCGGCAAGCGCGTGGCTCTGGCGTCACCGGTCAACCTCTGGGCGGTGCTGAAGACCGTCGCCTACACCTGGACCCAGCAGGAGGTGTCGACCGAGGCCCGCACCCTGCTCGCGCTCGGCACGCAGCTGTTCGACCGGCTCGGAACACTCGCCGGCCACGCCGACGACCTCCGGCGGGCGCTCGAGCGCACGGTGGACAGCTACAACCGCTTCGCCGGTTCGCTGGAGACGCGGGTGCTCGTGACGGCGCGGCAGTTCCCCGGCATCGATGCATCATCGCTGGAGGCTGCGCCACCGGTCATCACCAGCAGCCCGCGCAAGTTCACCGCCCCTGAACTGACCGGCGACGCACGCGACGGCGGCGGGCCGGCAGCAGATCAACCGATCGTCGAGATCGAGGCGGATCTCGGGCCGGTGCGGCACCGACTGGCTGACGAGGATGTAAGCAGGGATCAGGCGCTGTAGGGAACCCAGCTGAGCAGGGCGATCACAAGGCCCGAGCTCACGACGAATGCGCCGACCATCCACCACGGGCTGAGTTCATGCCCTTCGGCACGGCGGACGCGGAACAGCACGTCGGTGCGGCGTGCGGGATCCATGTTCGGGGGCGCGGTCGTGGCGGCTGCCGCAGCGGCTGCGCGGGCGGCCTCGTCCTCTGGCGAGATCCGAAGGATGCGACCTGTGTTGGTGGTGACCATCTTCACCGGTGCCGGCTTGTCGCCGCTTCCCGTCGTTCCCGTGGTCATCTCTCACCCTCCTGGAGGCCGTCGCCGTTGAGCTCGACGACGACTCCCATTCTGCCAGGTAAGCCTGAGAAGCGCGGGAGCCGCTCTCAGGAGCCGCGTGCAGCGACCGGCTCCGACGTCAGAGCCACTTCGAGACGAGGTGCTCCGACGAGATGCGGCGGAGCGTCCCAGATGCCCCGCGAAGCACGACGGACTCGGTGTAGACGTAGTTTCCCTCGCGGCGCACACCGGCGACGAGCTGTCCGTCCGTGACACCGGTGGCGACGAACAGCGTGTTGTCGCCCTTGACCAGTTCATCGGCTTCGTACACGTAGTCCATCTGGAGCCCGGCGTCGACGCCGCGCTGGCGTTCCTCGTCATCGCGCGGCCAGAGGCGCCCCTGGATATGACCGCCGAGCGCCTTGATCGCGCAGGCGGTCACGATGCCCTCCGGGCTTCCGCCGACGCCGACGCACATGTCGGTGCGCGCCCCGTGGCGCGCCGCGTTGATGCCTCCGGCGACGTCGCCGTCGCTCATGAGGCGCGTGCCGGCTCCGGCCTCGCGGATCTCTTCGATGAGCCTCTCGTGGCGGGGACGGTTCAGCACCGATACGACGATCTCGTCGATGGGCTTGTCGAGCGCCTTCGAGAGCAGACGGATGTTCTCACCGATCGGCAGGCGGATGTCGACCACGCCGACTCCGGCCGGCCCGGTGACGAGCTTGTCCATGTAGAAGACGCTGGAGGCGTCGAGCATCGTTCCACGATCCGACACCGCGATCACGGACAGCGCGTTCTGCCGTCCGGCGGCGGTGAGCGAGGTGCCGTCGATCGGGTCGACGGCGATGTCGCACTCGGGGCCACGCCCTGAGCCGACGACCTCGCCGTTGAACAGCATCGGGGCGTTGTCCTTCTCGCCCTCGCCGATGACGACTCTGCCCTGGAAGTTCACGGTGCCGAGGAACGCGCGCATGGCGTCGACGGCCGCGCCGTCTGCCGCTTCCTTGTTCCCCCGGCCGATGAACGGCACGGCGCGGATCGACGCTGCCTCGGTTGCGCGCACGAGCTCCAGCGCGAGGTTGCGGTCGGGACGCAGGGGGCTCATATCGGCCGTCAGACTCACCATGGGGCCAGCCTAGCCATCACGATGGCGAGAGAACGGGCAGTTTCGGGCCGAAACCGATGAAGGAATCGTCATTCTTAACATACGGGAAGACCAGCACTCTCGAGAGCGATCGCCGACGGCAGCCATCGATCGCCAGCGATAGAGTGAGCACTGTCCCGGTCTCATCTATCGCAGGAGATTTTCATGCCCGTCGCCACTCCGGAACAGTACGCAGAGATGCTCGACCGCGCGAAGGCCGGTGGCTTCGCGTATCCCGCGTTCAACGTCTCCAGCTCACAGACCATCAATGCCGTCCTGCAGGGCCTCACCGAAGCCGGCTCCGA
This sequence comes from Microbacterium sp. Bi121, assembly GCF_918698005.1. Lineage (GTDB taxonomy): Bacteria > Actinomycetota > Actinomycetes > Actinomycetales > Microbacteriaceae > Microbacterium. Next base: position 188,956 of record NZ_CAKKLJ010000002.1, on the reverse strand, counting down.
CGGCATCATCCAGGTGACCACCGGCGGTGCCGACTACTTCGCCGGCCACACGGTCAAGGCACGCGCGACCGGCGCCCTCGCCTTCGCCCGCTACGCCACCGAGGTCGCCAAGAACTATCCGGTCACCGTCGCGCTGCACACCGACCACTGCCCGAAGGAGGCCCTCGCCGGCTTCGTCGAGCCGCTCATCGCGGCATCCGAGGAAGAGGTCAAGGCCGGACGCAACCCGATCTTCCAGTCGCACATGTGGGACGGCTCGGCCGTGCCGCTGAACGAGAACATCGAGATCGCGAAGGACCTGCTCCCCCGCATCAAGGCGATCAACGCCATCCTCGAGGTCGAGATCGGCGTCGTCGGTGGCGAAGAGGACGGCGTCCAGCACGAGGGTTCGAACGACGCGCTCTACACGACCTTCGCCGACGTCGACCAGGCCGTTCAGGCGCTGGGTCTTGGTGAGCAGGGCCGCTACATCGCAGCCCTCACCTTCGGCAACGTGCACGGCGTGTACAAGCCGGGTGGCGTGAAGCTGCGCCCCGAGCTGCTCGGCGACATCCAGGAGCAGGTCGCCGCGAAGTACGGCACCGGTCCCAAGCCCCTCGACCTCGTCTTCCACGGCGGCTCGGGCTCGACCGACGAGGAGATCGCGACCGCGGTCGCCAACGGCGTCATCAAGATGAACATCGACACCGACACCCAGTACGCCTACACGCGTGCGATCGCCGACTACATGTTCAAGAACTACGACGGCGTCCTGAAGGTCGACGGCGAGGTCGGCAACAAGAAGCAGTACGACCCGCGCGCCTGGGGCAAGGTCGCCGAGTCGGCGATGGCGGCCCGCGTCGCGGAGTCGACGCGCCAGCTCGGCTCGCACGGCCAGTCCCAGAGCTGACGCACGCACCGCGAACCCGCAAAACCACGCCGGGACCACGTCGATTCGACGTGGTCCCGGCGTGGTTTTGTCGTTTCGAAGCCGGATGGCGCGCTCAACTAGCGCGTCGACCCGTCCAGGTAGGCGATGAAGGCCGGGTCGCTCATCATCGGAACGCTGATGCAGATCGACGCCACGATCATGGTCACGGCCGCGCCGACCAGCGGAATCCACCAGGTGAGCCTGCCCCGCCGAAGACGCCGCATCGACAGCCACGCCGTGATGACCCAGCCGATGACGAGCACGATCGCCGCGGTCGTGCCCCAGATCTTGGCCTGGTCGAAGTTCGTGAACTCCCCATCGATCCCGAGGATGTTCATGCTCTGGTTCATGACCGTCGGGAGGTCGAGGTACGACATCCCCGTCATGAAGACGTTCACGATGCCGTAGGCGAGGAGCGCGATCGTGATGACACGATCCCACGGACGCGCCGCCGGCTTGGCCGCTGATGCGGCCCCTGTGGGAACGGCGTCGGCGGGTCCGGACGCCGTGGCCACAGCCGCCTCCGGCGCAGCATCCTCCGGCGCAGCATCCACCGGCGGCAGGCCGGCGAGCCGCCGCTGCTCCTCCGGTGTCGCGTACTCGCCGTACTGCGGGCGATCGGTCATGACGTGGCGGTCTTCGTGCGTCCGCCCGGCCCGCGTGCGTCCCGCTGACCCGCGAGATCCTGGCGCAGCTCCTTGGGCAGGGAGAACATCAGGTCCTCCTCCGCCGTGCGGACCTCTTCGACATCCGCGTATCCGGCGGTGCTGAGCGTCTCGAGCACTTCCTTGACGAGCACCTCCGGCACAGAGGCGCCACTGGTCACACCGACCGTCTCGACGCCGTCGAGCCACTCTTGCTTGACCTCCTCGGCGTAGTCGACGCGATAGGCGGCCTTGGCGCCGTACTCGAGCGCGACCTCGACCAGGCGGACCGAGTTCGACGAGTTCGCCGATCCGACGACGATGACGAGGTCGGCATCCCTCGCGACCTTCTTGATCGCGACCTGGCGGTTCTGGGTGGCGTAGCAGATGTCGTCGGACGGCGGATTGTGCAGCTCGGGGAAGCGAGTGCGCAGGCGGTTGACCGTCTCCATGGTCTCGTCGACCGACAGGGTGGTCTGCGAAAGCCAGACGACCTTCGACGGATCCTTCACCTGCACGGTGTCGGCCTCTTCCGGCGAGTTCACGATCGTGACCCGCTCGGGCGCGTGGCCGGCGGTTCCTTCGACCTCTTCGTGGCCGTCGTGGCCGATAAGCAGGATCTCGAAGTCATCGCGGGCGAATCGCACAGCCTCGCGGTGCACCTTCGTGACCAGAGGGCAGGTCGCGTCGATCGCGTGCAGCCCTCGGTCGGATGCCGCGTTCACGACGGCGGGCGAGACGCCGTGCGCGCTGAACACGACGTGGGCGCCCTCCGGCACCTCGTCGACCTCTTCGACGAAGATCGCACCCTGCGCCTCGAGCTCGGTGACGACATGGATGTTGTGCACGATCTGCTTGCGCACGTACACCGGTGCGCCGTAGCGCTCCAGAGCCTTCTCGACGGCGACTACGGCACGGTCCACACCGGCGCAGTAGCCTCGCGGGGCTGCGAGCAGGACGCGCTTGTGTCCGTCGACCGGGTTATTCTGAAGCCGCGTCGCCCGCGACCGAGGGATGCGGGGAACGGGAAGATGTACGGTGGCCTGGCTCACACCTCGAGTCTACCGAGGGACGCCATGGAGGGGCCTGGACGACGATTCAGGTGCGAGCAGACGGAAAGGACCTGATGACGGTCTTCGAGGCATCTCACGTGAACGGTCAGACGCCGCCGGCCGACGCCGTCGCGCCGCGTGATTCGACGGCGGATGCCCCCACCTCCGTGGCACGTCTGAACGGCACCATCCGCGACTTCATCGCGCGATGGAACACCGTCTGGGTCGAGGGTGAGATCACCTCCTGGAACATCCGCGGCGGGAACGTGTTCGGGCGGCTCAAGGACACCCAGTCCGACGCGCAGATCTCGATCCGCGTATGGTCGAGCGTTCGCGGTCGCATTCCGGCGGACATCGGCGTCGGCGACCACGTCGTCGCGGCGGTGAAGGCGGACTACTTCGTCAAGGCGGGTGACTTCAGCTTCACCGTCTCAAGCTTGAAGCACGTCGGCCTCGGCGATCAGCTCGAACGGCTCGAGAAGCTTCGAGCCCAGCTGCGCCAGGAGGGGCTGTTCGATGCGGCGCGCAAGAAGCAGCTGCCGTTCCTGCCCCATGTCATCGGCCTGATCACCGGCGAGCGATCGGATGCCGAGAAGGACGTTCACCGCAATGCCGAGCTCCGATGGCCGCAGGTTCGCTTCCGCACGCGGTACGCCGCGGTGCAGGGCGACCGCTGCGTGCCGGAGACCCTCGCAGCGCTGGCTGCGCTGGACGCCGATCCCGACGTCGACGTCATCATCATCGCGCGAGGCGGCGGCGATCCGCAGACGCTGCTGGGGTTCAGCGATGAACGCCTCGTGCGAGCGGTGGCCGCGGCATCCACGCCGATCGTCTCGGCCATCGGACACGAGAACGACCATCCGATCCTCGACGATGTCGCCGACCTGCGCGCGTCGACGCCGACGGATGCCGCCAAACGCGTCGTCCCCGACGTCGGAGAGCAGCGCGCACTGATCGGCCAGCTGCGTGCTCGCGCCACCTCGCGCCTCACGCAGCGGGTGGGTCACGACATCGCGCAGCTCGAGCAGCTGCGGTCGAGACCCGTGCTGCGTTCGCCCGACCCGATCATCGAAGACCGGGCGCAGGAACTGTGGCTGCTGCTGTCACGCGGCCGCGACAGCGTCTCCCGTCAGCTCGACTCGGCCGCCCGCAAGACATCCGAGCTGCGCGCCTCGCTGCGCGCGCTGTCGCCGGCGGCGACGCTCGCCCGCGGCTACGCGATCGCCCACCTCGACGGCGGGGTGATCCTGCGGGATGCGGCGGACGCTCCGGCCGGCACTGCGCTGACGATCACGGTCGATCGAGGCTCGCTCGCCGCGCGGTCGGACGGCGAGATCGCCGAAGCCGACTGACGCGGCATCCGACCGGCCGCCCGAGAATTGCTTTGCATGCCGAAACGGCCGCTGCCAGCAGCATTCTCGGCGCGCAGGGCGATTCTCAGTGGCGAAAGCGCGGCGGCGGCCCCGTCGTAGGATGGAAGGCGTGACTGCGCCGAACGCCACCCCCGTGGAGACCCTGTCGTTCGAGGCCGCCCGTGATGAGCTCGTCCGTGTCGTCGCCGAGCTCGAACAGGGCGCGCCGACCCTCGAGCACTCGCTCGCCCTGTGGGAACGCGGCGAGGCCCTCGCTGCGCGCTGCGAGGAGTGGCTGCTGGGCGCGAAGCGCCGCCTCGAAGCGACGCGGCCAGAGGCATCCGGCGCCGACTCCGCATCAGCCGAGGACGAGTCGTGAGCAAGCAGCCTCCGATCGTCGCGGAGCTCGGACGTCCGGAGACTCCGGCCGAAACCGCTGCGCGCAAGGCGGAGTTCAGCAGGAACTACCGGGCGAGCCAGTCGTTCCGCAATCTCATCGCGGCCCTCATCATCACGCTCGCCGTGGTCGCCATCATCATCTTCGGCGTGCCGCGCGGCCAGCCGGCGACGGAGCACGAGATCGACGTCGACCGCATCGCGGCCGATGTCGAGTCGACCATGCAGCGCCCGGTCATCATCCCGGATCAGGGTGACTTCTGGCGTGTGAACGCCGCCAGCCTCGAGGGTGGGGCGATCAACGTCTGGAAGGTCACCCTGGCCCCGGCCGCGGAGAACGAGCGCGGCTTCATCACGGTCGCTCAGGCGTTCGACGCCGACGCCTCGTGGGCGCCGCAGGTCCTGAACGGTTCGGCTCCCACCGACACGACCCGGATCGGCGGGCTCGAGTGGGACGTCTACTCCCTCGCCGGCAAGACCGAGAACAACGTCAGTTACGCCGTCGGCACCCAGGCCGGCGACGACTACGTGCTGCTGTACGGGGCCCGTTCGGCTGACTCGACCGCGGAGTTCGCCGAATCCCTCGTCCCGCAGATCCGCACCGTTTCGGAGGCAGAATGACAACGCTCACCCCGACCGCCGCCTGGCAGGAGATGCTGGACGGCAACCGCCGATTCGTGGCCGGTGAGCCGCGGCATCCGAATCAGAACGTCGAGCGACGTCACGACCTCGCGAACGAGCAGCACCCAGTGGCGACCCTGTTCGGATGCTCGGACTCGCGCCTCGCAGCCGAGATCATCTTCGACAAGGGCCTCGGCGACCTCTTCGTCGTGCGCAACGCCGGACAGGTCATCGGCGAGTCGATCGTCGGCAGTCTCGAGTACGCCGTCGAGATCCTCCAGGTGCCGCTCATCGTGGTCCTCGCGCACGACTCCTGCGGCGCCGTACGCGCCGCGATCGACGGGACCGCGATCGACGCCGCTCCGCTCCCCCCGCACATCTGGAAGCTGATCGCCCCGATCATCCCCGCCGCTCGCAAGGTCCTGGCGGCGAACGGCGGGTCGACCCCCGCCGAGATCGACGCCGAGCAGGTCGGGCGCGAGCATCTGCGCAACACCGTCGCGAACCTGCTGCAGTCGTCCGAACTGATCAGCGAGGCCGTCGCCGAAGGACGCCTGGGCATCGTGGGCGCGAACTACCGTCTTGCCGAGGGCACGGCCGTGCCCGTCATCACTGTTGGAATCGACACGGGGTCAACCGGCGACCTCGAAAACCAGGAGGGATCGAAGTGACCGAATACGAGTACCGCATCGAACACGACACGATGGGCGAAGTGCGAGTGCCCGTGAACGCGCTGTACGGCGCGCAGACGCAGCGCGCCGTGGAGAACTTCCCGATCTCGGGCAAGGGACTGGAGTCCGCTCAGATCGCCGCGCTCGCGCGCATCAAGAAGGCCGCTGCCCTCGCCAACAAGGATCTCGGCACGCTCGACGGCGCCATCGCCGACGCGATCGCTCAGGCCGCCGATGAGGTCGCTGCCGGTCGCCACGACGGCGAGTTCCCCGTCGACACCTATCAGACCGGCTCCGGCACCTCGTCGAACATGAACATGAACGAGGTGCTGGCGACTCTGGCCACCGGCATCCTCGGCTCCGCCGTGCATCCGAACGACCACGTGAACGCATCGCAGTCGTCGAACGACGTGTTCCCGACGTCCGTGCACATCGCCGTCACGCAGGCGCTGATCGACACGCTGATCCCATCGCTCGACCACCTCGCCGTCGCCCTCGAGGCGAAAGCCGAGCTGTGGAAGGACTCGGTCAAGTCCGGTCGCACCCACCTGATGGATGCCACGCCCGTCACTCTCGGCCAGGAGTTCGGCGGCTACGCCCGCCAGGTGCGCCTGGGCATCGAGCGCGTGCAGTCCGCGCTCCCCCGCGTGGCCGAGGTTCCGCTCGGCGGCACGGCCGTCGGCACCGGCATCAACACCCCGCTCGGCTTCCCGCAGAAGGTCATCGAGCTGCTCGCCGCCGAGACAGAGCTGCCGATCACCGAGGCGAAGGATCACTTCGAGGCGCAGGCCAACCGCGACGGCCTGGTCGAGACCTCTGGGGCGCTGCGCACGATCGCCGTCTCGCTGACGAAGATCAACAACGACCTTCGCTGGATGGGCTCCGGCCCGAACACCGGCCTCGGTGAGCTGCACATCCCCGACCTGCAGCCCGGTTCGTCGATCATGCCCGGCAAGGTGAACCCCGTCGTGCCCGAGGCCGTGCTCATGGTCTGCGCACGGGTCATCGGCAACGATGCGACCGTGGCATGGGCCGGAGCATCCGGTTCCTTCGAGCTGAATGTCGCGATCCCTGTCATGGGCACCGCGCTGCTCGAGTCGATCCGCCTGCTGGCCAACGCCTCGCGCGTGCTGGCCGACAAGACCGTCGACGGACTCGAGGCGAACACCGAGCGCGCCGCCGCGTTCGCGGGTATGAGCCCGTCGATCGTCACCCCGCTGAACAAGGTCATCGGCTACGAGGCAGCGGCGAAGATCGCGAAGCACTCGGTCGCCAAGGGCATCACGGTGCGCGACGCCGTCATCGACCTCGGCTACGTCGAGCGCGGCGAGATCACGCTTGAGCTCCTCGACGAGAAGCTCGACCTGCTCAGCATGACGCACCCGGGCTGACCCGGCTGGCCAACGCCCCCCCCGCGACACGTTGGGGGCCACTTGCACGGATGTCGGACGATTCTTCGGAATCGGTCCGACATTCGTCGTTTCGGCCCCGTTCTGTCGCCCGCGACTTGCCCTGCACAGGATGCCGGGCAGAGGAGTCGTCCACCGATAGTGGATCCCACGCCATCAGGCCGGGCCGGCACCCGTCAAGGTGGCAGCATGTTCGATCCAGCGACACTGCTCTCGCGCCTGGGCGGCATCAGCCGTGGAGTCACACTTCAGAAGTTCGGCGTGACACGACATCAGCTTGCGGCCGCTGTCGGCAACGGCGAAATACAGCGAGTCCGCCCAGGAACTTTCGCATCTTGGGACGCGAGGCCTGCGCTCGTGACGGCCGTATGGCACGGCGGAGCCTTGACCTGCTCCGCAGCGCTGCGCCATCACGGAGTGTGGGTCTTGTCCGCAGCAGGAGCACCACACGTGTGGGTCGGTCAGCGCGGCCGCGTGCACGTTCATCCTCAGTGCGTCTGTGTGAGTCACTTCTTCCGAGGAACCCCTCCCCTCGGCCTCGCCGCAGTGGAAGACGCTCTCGTGCATCTTTATCGCTGCGAGGGAGCCGAGTCGTTCTTCGCTTCGTTCGAATCAGCCTGGCAGCTCGGTCGTCTCTCGAGATCGGCTCGATCACGCGTACGGTCGGCTCTGCCGGCATCCGCTCGATGGCTGGTCGATTTAGCACGGCCAGATGCCGGCAGCGGTCTCGAATCCCTCCTCCGCTTGCGGCTTCATCTGATGGGAATCGTGCTCGCATGTCAGGTACACATCGATCGCGTCGGCCGGGTGGACTTCGTCGTGGGTGGCCGGCTGATCATCGAGGTCGATGGGCGGGAGAACCATGAGGGGCAATCGATGCGCCACAAGGATCTGACACGCGATGCCGCGGCATCCGCACTCGGTTACGAGACTCTCCACTTCGACTATGCCCAGGTCATCCACGACTGGCCGAGCGTGCAACAGGCCGTGGTCGGGGCGCTTGCGCGCCTCCGCGAGCACGCGTGACTGACACTTCGGGGGTGCAAACGACGGATGTCGGACGATCTCCCCCGATCAGTCCGACATCCGTGTTCTCGACCCCCGAACTGTCGGGGTGGCGGGCTCAGCTGAGCTCGCCGCCCTCCAGCAGGTCCGTGACGAGCGCTGCGATCGCGGAGCGCTCGGAGCGCATCAGGGTCACGTGCCCGAACAGCTCGTGCCCCTTCAGCGTCTCGATCACCGAGGCGATGCCGTCGTGGCGGCCGACACGCAGGTTGTCGCGCTGTCCGACGTCGTGGGTGAGCACGACGCGCGAGTTCTGCCCCATGCGGCTGAGCACCGTCAGCAGCACGTTGCGCTCCAGCGACTGCGCCTCGTCGACGATCACGAAGGCGTCGTGCAGCGAGCGTCCGCGGATGTGCGTGAGCGGCAGCACCTCGAGCAGCCCCCGTTCGACGACCTCGTCCATCACGTTGCCGGAGACCACAGAGCCGAGCGTGTCGAACACCGCCTGACCCCAGGGACCCATCTTCTCGTTCTGGTCTCCTGGCAGGTAGCCGAGCTCCTGCCCGCCGACGGCGAACAGGGGGCGGAAGACGATGATCTTCTTCTGCTGCTGCCGCTCCAGCACCGCCTCGAGACCGGCGCACAGCGCGAGCGCCGACTTGCCCGTTCCGGCGCGGCCGCCGAGTGAGACGATTCCGACCTCCGGATCCAGCAGCAGGTCGATCGCGATGCGCTGCTCAGCCGAGCGGCCATGCATGCCGAACAGTTCGCGGTCACCGCGAACCAGTCGGTACTCGCCTTCGCCGGTCATCCGGCCGAGCGCCGAACCCCGTTCGGAGTGGATGATGAGACCGGTGTTCACCGGCAGTCCTCTGGCGTCTTCGCTGATTCCGATTTCGCTCTCGTACAGGTCGCTGATCTCGTCGCCCGACAGGTCGAGCGAGGCGATTCCGGTCCACCCGGAGTCAACGGCCTGCTCGGCGAGGTACTCCTCCGCGATGAGCCCCAGCGACGCCGCCTTCACACGCATCGGCAGGTCCTTCGAGACGATCGTGACGTCCTGCCCGTCCTGCGCGAGATTCATGGCGACGGCGAGGATGCGACTGTCGTTGTCGGCCAGGCGGATGCCGCTGGGCAGCGCACTCGCGTCCGTGTTGTTCAACTCGACACGGAGGGTTCCCCCCTCGCCGACCGGCACAGGGAAGTCGAGCCGTCCGTGCTCGATGCGCAGCTCGTCGAGATGACGCAGCGCCTGCCTGGCGAAATAGCCGATCTCCGGATCGTGGCGCTTGCCCTCGAGCTCCGTGATCACCACGACCGGAAGGACGATCGAATGCTCTGCGAAGCGGAACAGCGCCTGGGGATCCGACAGCAGCACCGATGTGTCGAGCACATATGTGCGGAGGTCCTGATCCTGGGCGTCCGAAGACGACCTGTCCGAGGACGACCGGCGCGAGGCCTGACGGGTGGACTGCTGTGCTGTACGTGTGGTCACGACCCACTCCCGACCCGGGATGATTCCCGGCTATGCCACGAGTCGACCTGGGGCCACGAGTCGCGTACCTGAAGGCCGACTCGACCGGACACCATGTCCGATGCCTTGAACGTACGACCGGGTCGCCGATCACGACATACGACACGCCCGAAGCGTCGGTTAAGCCGAGATTAACTCTGCGCGCGGGTCAGACGCCGGGCGCGACGATGGTCCGGAGCGCGTCGTCGAGCATGCGCAGAGTGTCGTCGCTCGTGCCGGCGTGGGCGGCCACGCGCACCGTCGTGCCGCGCGTCGTCGCGACGATCCCCTCGTTCGTCAGCGCCGCCGAGACCGCGGCAGGAGCCTCCGGGGCGAGCGTGACGATGCCGGCGCGACGCTCGCGGTCCCGCGGTGTGAGAACCGGGATGCCGTGACGGTCGGCGATCTCGAAGATCGTGTCGATCCGCCCGCGGATGGTCTCCTCGATCTCCGCCACACCGGCGTCGCGCACATCGCGGAGCCCGATCGCGAGGCGCGCGACCGCGAGCTGGTCCGGCCCGTTGACGATGAACGCCCGAGCGGATGCCGCTGGCGCGGGCAGCTCGTCGATGGGGAGCCCGCCATCCACCCCGGCGAGCCCGGACAGCACGGGTTCGATGCGCTCGCGCGCCTGAGCCGAGAAGGATGCGAAGCCGGTTCCCCGCGCGGCGCGCAGCCACTTGTAGCCATGGCCGACCACGACGTCCGCAGCTGCGTAGTCGTCGTCCACGACGCCGAACGACTGCACGGCGTCGACGATCAGGAGCCGATCGGGCCCGAGGACGTCACGCAGCCCGGCGAGATCGGTCCGGTAGCCGGTTCGGAAGTCCACGTGGCTCACCACGAGGGCTGTGACGTCGTCATCGAGCGCTTCGGCGACGGCATCCACCGTGACGAATCCGTCCTCCGGCATGATCCAGCGCGGCACGAGGCCACCGGCCGACAGCTGCGCAGCACGCTCGAGCGTCATCGTGACGCTCGGAAACTCCGCGGTCGAGGCGATCACGGTTCCGGAGAGGCCGAACAGGGCGTGCATGAGGCCGTGCGACGACGACGGCTGCAGCGTCACCGTCTCGGAATCGACACCGAGCAGTTCGGCCGCGAGGACACGCGCCTCATCGAGACGCTCGGCGACCAGTGAGCGCGATGACGGTCGTCCGCTGCCGAGCAGATCGGCGTCGGCGAACACCTCGGCGCGCACGGTCGGCGAGATCGGCCCGAAGGCTGCCCAGTCGAGGTAGCCGGGGTCGCCGTCGAACGTGGCGAGATAGTCGTCGAATGTGCTCACTCGATGAGTCTCCCATGGGAGCTCTCCGGCAGGTATGGGTAGTGGGGCCCGGTCCTTCCCGGGGTCAGCGCCCGAATCGGCGATCGCGGTCGGCGAAGTCCCGGATGGCGCGCAGGAAGTCGACCTCGCGCAGATCCGGTCCGAGCGCCTCCACGAAGTAGAACTCGCTGTGCGCGCTCTGCCAGAGCAGGAAATCGCTCAGCCGCTGCTCGCCGCTCGTGCGGATGACGAGATCGGGATCGGGCTGTCCGCCGGTGTAGAGGTGCTCGCCGATCATCTCCGGCGTGAGGTGGGCTGCGAGGTCCTCGAGGGTGCCTCCTGAGGCCTCGTGCTCGGCGATGATCGAGCGCACGGCATCCACGATCTCGTTGCGTCCGCCGTATCCGACGGCGAGGTTCACGTGCAGCCCGGCGTTCTCGCGGGTGCGCTCCTCTGCGTCGTGCAGCACTCTGGCGAGCTCATCGGGGAGGATGTCCGAGCGACCGACGTGCTTCACGCGCCAGCCTGCCTGCTGCGAGAGGGACTCGGCGAGCTCGGCGATAATCTCGATGAGGTCCTCGATCTCCTTCGAGTCGCGCTTTCGGAGATTGTCGCTGGAGAGCAGGTAGAGCGAGACCACGCGGACGCCGATCTCATCGCACCAGCCGAGGAATTCGCGCATCTTCGCCGCTCCGGCGCGATGCCCGTCGGCTGCCGAGTCGAAGCCCAGCTGCCTGGCCCAGCGCCGATTGCCGTCGATCATCATCGCAACGTGGTGCGGTACGGACGCCCTGTCGAGCTGACGCCGCAGACGGCTGCTGTAGAGCCGGTACAGCGGGCCCCTGCCCTCGCTCGTACGTGGATTCACGTGCCTACGCTATCGCGAGGACTCCTGCGGCCCGTGTGATGGTGCTGTGGATCGCCGATATGTGTGGTTCGAGGCATGAGCGGCGATTTAGAGTGAGCACGTGAGTACTCCCGAGACTGACGCCGTTCCGGTGCCCGAGCTTCCACTGCTGAAAGTGGCGGCGGTCGACGCCGAGATCAAGCCCACCTGGCGCGGCTGGCTGCACGCCGGTACCTTCCCGGTCGCGATCGCGGCGGGCATCGTGCTCATCGTTCTCGCACAAGGCGCCCCGGCGAAGTGGGCGGCCGCCGTGTTCATGGTGAGTTCTCTGCTGCTGTTCGGCAACTCGGCGCTCTATCACCGGATCGACTGGAAGCCGAAGACCAAACTGATCCTCAAGCGGATAGATCACGCGAACATCCTGCTGCTGATCGCGGGCACCTACACGCCGCTGGCGGTCAACGCACTGATCCCCGAGAAGGGCGTGCTGCTGCTCTGCGTGGTGTGGGCCGGCGCCGTGCTCGGCATCCTGTTCCGGGTGTTCTGGATAGGCGCGCCGCGCTGGCTGTACGTCGCGCTCTACCTCGCGCTCGGCTGGGCGGCCGTGATGTACATGGTCGACCTCGCACAGGCCAACCTCGCCATGATGGTGCTGGTGTGCGTCGGCGGCGTCCTCTACACGGTGGGCGCGGTCGCCTACGCGCTGAAGAAGCCCAACCCCTGGCCCGGGCACTTCGGCTTCCACGAGATCTTCCACCTGTGCACCGTGCTGGCGTTCCTGTGCCACTGGACGGCCTGCCTGCTGATCTCCCTCGCCCCGTACTCCCCCTCGCTCGGCCTTCCCGGCTGAGCATCCGGACTCGCACCATCCAAGCCCCAAGGAGAAGAAATGGCCGACGTCGAGAGCTTCACGCTCGACCACACCGCTGTCCTCGCCCCGTACGTGCGTCTGATCGGCGTCGAACACGGGCCGAAGGGCGACGCGATCTCCAACTTCGACGTCCGCTTCGTCCAGCCGAACGAGGGCGAGATCCCCACGGCGGGCCTGCACACGATCGAGCATCTGCTCGCGAGCCTCATGCGCGACCGCATGGACGGCATCATCGACATCTCGCCGTTCGGATGCCGCACCGGCTTCCACTTGATCACCTGGGGCGAGCCGCAGGTTCCTCAGATCGTGGATGCCGTCACCGGCAGTCTCACCGCCATTGCGGAAGAGATCACGTGGGACCAGGTTCCCGCGGTCAGCGCGGTCGAATGCGGGAACTACCGCGACCACAGCCTGCACAGCGCGCGCGAGTGGTCGAAGCGCATTCTCGAGCAGGGCATCAGCTCGGATCCGTTCGAGCGCATCGGCGTCTGACGCCCTGAGTCGCCGAAGTCCGCGGCCCGATCAGGACGGCGGGTTCTGCTCGTCCTCCTCCTTCGCCGCGGCCTCCTCAGCGTCCAGCTCCTCGCGCACCTCGGCGCGGTAGCGGACCCGGCGGACTCGGCGGTTCATGTCCCAGATCAGCAGCGCGACGGCGATCACGACGATCACGATGACCGCGAAGCCCGCGGGGCCAGGGGTGACCGAGTTCGGGTCGACCGTCATCGACGGCGTCGGCATCGGGGTCCCTGTCTGGGAGAACACGGCACCAGCGAGCACCGCTCCGAAGTCCACCATCATCTGTCAGCCTCTCGATCTCAGGTCGCGTAACCTGGAATCTCAAGCCTAACGACCGAAAGGCCCGCGCCGTGACGACCGCACTCGAGCTCGACGAGCGATACGGGCGCACTCGCCGCGGGCGGCTCCCCTGGGTGATCGGCATCATCGTCGTCATCGCCATCGTCGGAGCCTTCGCATGGATGACGCTCGCCCAGTCGATGAACTCCGTGGACACCGACGACCTCGGATTCGAAGTCACCGATGAGCACAGCGTCACAGTGCGGTTCCAGGTCACCGGCGGACAGGGCAAGGACGTCGCATGCGCGGTCGAGGCGCTCGATGAGGAGTTCGGCATCGTCGGCTGGAAGATCGTCGAGATCCCGGCATCCGAGGGCCATCTGCAGCAACTGAGCACGACGGTCCCCACCGTCTCGGAGGCCACCACAGGTTTGGTGAACGCCTGCTGGGTCGCATAGAATCCTCTGAGACGACGCCCTGGCCCATTCGCCGGGGCGTCTTGGCATATCCCCTCCGCCGGAGACGGCGGTCAGCACACTCGCCCTGAAGGGCGTTCGATGAAGGAGCACGCTGTGTCCACAGACGCTCAGGTCCCGTTCCTCACGCAGGAAGCCTACGATCGGCTCGTCGCCGAGCTCGAGCACCTCTCCACCGTCGGTCGCGATGAGATCGCCAAGCGCATCGAAGCGGCCCGTGAAGAAGGCGACCTCAAGGAGAACGGCGGCTATCACGCCGCGAAGGACGAGCAGGGCAAGCAGGAGGCGCGCATCCGCACGCTCGAGCAGCTCCTGAAGACCGCCAAGGTCGGAGAGGCTCCGGCCAGTCGCGGCATCGTCGAACCGGGAACCGTCGTCACCGCGCTCGTCGCAGGCGGCGAGGAGCAGTTCCTGCTCGGCAGCCGCGAGATCGCCGGCGGCACCGACCTCGACGTCTACAGCGAGGCGAGTCCGCTCGGCCAGGCCATTCTCGGGCTCAAGATCGGCGAGAAGACGTCGTACGAGGCGCCCAGCGGCAAGTCGATCTCGGTCGAGGTCACCGGCGTCGAGACGTACTCCGGCTGACGGGCTCCGAAACTCCGAATGGCCCCTCCGTGCGGAGGGGCCATTCGCGTACGGCGCGGGTCAGTCGGGGACGACGATGGGGTCGTAGCCGGCTTGGCGGAGCGTGTCGAGCGTGAGCTCCGTGTGCTCAGCGCCGCGCGTCTCGATGCTCAGCTGCAGGCTGACCTCGCTGATCTGCAGCCCCTGACCGTGGCGGGTGTGCATGACCTCCATGACGTTCGCGCCAGCCTGGGCGACGAGTTCTGACACGCGAGCGAGCTGGCCAGGACGATCAGGCAGCGGGATGCGGACGGTCAGATAGCGACCGGATGCCGCAAGACCGTGCGAGACCACGCGCTGCAGCAGCAGCGGGTCGATGTTGCCGCCGGTGAGAACCGCGAGGGTGTTGCCGGTGTCCTTCACCTTGCCCGCGAGGATCGCTGCGACGCCGACAGCCCCAGCGGGCTCGACCACGACCTTCGCCTGCTCGAGGAGCACGAGGATGGCACGCGCGATGTCGTCGTCGCTGACCGTCACGACCTCGTCGACGAGGTCCTGGATGATCTCGAACGGCACGTCGCCGGGCTTCGCGACGAGGATGCCGTCGGCGATCGTCGGGTGCGTGACGATCTCGACCGGATGCCCGGCCTCCAGCGACGGGGCGACGGCGGCGGCGTTCTCGGCCTGCACACCGATCACGCGGATCGTGCGACCGAGCCGGGCCGCTGCGGCCTTGGCTGCGGTGGCGACTCCGGCGATGAGACCGCCCCCGCCGATGCCGACGAGGATCGTGTCGACATCAGGAGCGTCCTCGATCAGTTCGATCCCGAGCGTTCCCTGCCCGATCACGATGTCCCGGTGGTCGAACGGATGGATCATGATCGCGCCGGTGCGCTCGGCGAACTCCGCGGCGAGGCGCAGGGACGTCGCGACGGTCTCGCCCTCGAGGACGACTTCCGCGCCATAGCCGCGCGTCGCGAGAAGCTTCGGAACCGGGACGCCAAGCGGCATGAAGATCGTCGCGGGGATGCCGAGGGCTTGAGCCGCGAGCGCGACGCCCTGCGCGTGGTTGCCGGCGGATGCCGCGACCACGCCGTGCGAGCGCTCCTCCTCGGTGAGCTGCGCGAGGCGGTGCCCCGCGCCGCGGATCTTGAACGATCCGGTGCGCTGGAGGTTCTCCATCTTGAGGACGACGGGAGACCCGAGGATGTCGGACAGCGCCCTGGACGGCAGCGTGGGCGTGTGGGAGATCACGCGCTCCAGCCCCCGTGCGGCCTCTTCGAACTCTGCCAGGGTGGGGACTGCGCTCATGTATTCCTCCGTCGCCGCTCGCGCGGCACTGTACTCCAGATGAGATCACCGGCTGGTTGTCTGCCGGTGCGCCACGAGCCGGTGCTCAGCGTCACCGCGACGACGTTCACGAATGCGGCCAGCGGGACGGCGAACAGCGCACCGGGGATGCCTGCGATCATCGACCCGCCGGCGACGACGAGGACGACGGCCAGCGGATGCACCTTCACGGCCGACCCCATCAGGATCGGCTGCAGGATGTGGCCCTCGATTTGCTGAACGCCGATGACGACGACCAGCATCCAGAACGCGTTCCACGGGTCGTTGTAGACCAGCGCGAGGAAGACGGCGACCGTACCGGTGGCGACGGCTCCGACGATCGGGATGAACGCACCGAGGAAGACGAGCACCGCGACGGGGATGGCGAGCGGAACCCCGAGCAGGAACGCTCCGAGGCCGATGCCGATCGAATCGATCGTCGCCACGAGCAGCTGCGTCTTGGCGTAGTTGACGACTGTTCGCCAGCCGCTGCGGGCCGACGCGTCGACCGCGGGGCGCGCGTCACGCGGGAAGAGCTTGGTGGTCCATCTCCAGATGCCGCCGCCGTCGGCGAGCAGGCAGATGAGGACGAACAGGGTCAGCAGAGCGCCGACCACGACGTGCCCTGCGGTACTGCCGATCGCCAGGGCACCCGACCAGAGGAGCTCGGCCTGCTGCTGGATGAGGGCCCAGCCCTGATCGAGGTAGTCCTGGATCTGCGTCTCGGTGAGGTGGAGCGGGCCGTCGATGAGGTACTTCCGGAACTCCTCGACCGCGGCGACCGTGCGCGATTGGACCTCGGACCATTCGCGGGCGACCTGCCAGCCGACCAGCCACATGAGCCCGGTGACGATCGCGACCGTACCGAGCAGAGCGATGACGATGGCGAGCCAGCGCGGGAACCGGTGCCGGAGCATCCACTCGAACGCGGGCCAGAGCAGCGCGGTGATGAGGATGCCGATGAGCAGCGGGATGACCAGGAGCTTGAGCTGGATGACGATCCAGATGATGACGCCGGCAGCGGCGGCGATCAGGAGCAGCCGCCAGGCGTAGGCCGCCCCGACACGCAGCGAGAGCGGAACGGTGTTGTCCGCCTCGGTGGACACCGTGCGGTCCGTCGGCATGCGACCCCACAGAAGATCGCGCTTGCGGGGGCGCTGCTCGTCCGTCATGGGCCAAGTCTAGTTGCGGCGCTGTGGGGATGCTGTGACGCACGCCATCCGCCCATGTCGGAGGCGGGCGGTACGCTGACCGGGTGCCAGAGACACTCAGCGCCGCCCAGGCTCGTCGCGTCGCCCTGGCCGCCCAGGGGTTCACTCGTCGGCGTCCGGTGGCTCAGGTCTCCGCGCGCCACGTGCACCGAGCCATGGAGCGGCTCGGTGTGCTGCAGATCGACTCCGTGAACGTCTTCGCCCGCAGTCACTACCTGCCGCTCTTCTCGCGCCTGGGTGCCTACGACCCTGCACTGCTCGACCGCGTGTTCATGTCGCGCACGACGCACTACGTCGAATACCTCGCGCACGAGGCGACGTTCGTCCCCGTCGATGACTGGTCGCTGTGGCGGTTCCGCATGGACGACTTCCGACGGCGCTGGGCCGCGCCCGATTCGTGGGTGAGCCAGAACTCGCGCACGCTCTCGTGGGTGCAGGACGAGCTGCGCGATCGCGGGCCTCTGCGGCCGGCCGAGCTGCGTGCCGACGCGCCGCGGGAGCGCGGCACCTGGTGGGACTGGGACGAGGTGAAGCTGGCGCTCGAGCATCTGTGGCGCACCGGAGACGTCGCGATCAGCGGTCGACGCGGGTTCGAGCGGCTGTACGCGCTGGAGGAGCAGGTGATCCCGGCCGATGTACGCTCACGCGAGGTGCCGCGGCAGGATGCCATCCGCGAGCTCGTCCATCGAGCCGCACGATCTCAGGGCGTGGCGACGGAGTCCGACCTGGCCGACTACTACCGTGTCCGTGATCGCGTCTCGATTCGTCAGGCGATCGACGATCTGGTCGATGCCGGCGATCTGCAGCCGGTCCAGGTGCGCGGCTGGGAGCGGGGCGGTCGGCCGGTTCCGGCATGGATCCATCGCGAGGCCGTCGTGCCCCGACGAGTGGATGCCGCAGCCATCCTCACGCCGTTCGACCCGGTCGTATGGTTCCGTGATCGCGCGTTGCGCGCGTTCGATCTCGACTACCGGATCGAGATCTACGTGCCGGCGGAGAAACGCCGCTACGGGTACTACTCCCTGCCCGTGCTCGTCGGCGACCGGATCGTCGCGCGCATCGATCTGAAGTCGGAACGGGCTTCCTCGACGCTGCAGGTGCAGTCGGCCTGGTGGGAGCCGCAGGCGCGGCCCGGCGACGCCGACGCGATCGCCGACGAGCTCGCTCTGGCGGCTTCCTGGCAGGGCCTGGAGAACATCTCCGTCTCCGGGTGGGGCGATGCCTCGGATGCCGTGGCCGCTGCTCTGCACATCAATCGCGGCGGCGTGCTGCGGCACGTGCACGATCGGCAGCGTCAGGCGTGACCAGGAGGGCGCGCGTCGGCGTCGCGGCGATCATCGTCGTCGCACTCATCGTCGTCGCTGTCGTCGTGATCGCGCTGTGGCCGCGAGAGGGCGATTCGACAGCGCCGCGAGCCGGCTCAGGGGTGGCGTCCGAGCTCACCGATGACCAGTTGAGCGCTCTCGCGCGGCGGCCGTTCGACGCCCTCGTGGAGACCTGCGCGCAGCCGTCGACCGAGGTGTCGAAGGGCTGCGGCATCCGACTCCCCTGGGCTGCCGACTTCGCTGAGGTCGACGGCATCCGGTACCGCGTCGAAGCGCCGCCGACCCTGACGGTGACGCCTCCGACGTTCCGCGCGGACGACGGCATCCTCGTCGCGACCGTCACCGGAACGGGCATCGACGGCGCCACGAAGTCACTGACCTATCGCACGGAGAACTGGATGCTCCGCGGCGATGTGACGGTCAAGAACGCCGGGGTCGTGCTGTCGGCCTGGTGACCGTCTCGATCAGAATTGCACGCGCGGCGGCTCGGCGATCGCCGCGCCGTCGGCGACCTCGAAGAACTCGCGCTCGGTGAAGCCGAGGCTGCGGGCGAACAGGTTGTTCGGGAAGACCTTGATCTTCGTGTTCAACTCGCGCACACCGCCGTTGTAGAAGCGACGTGCGGCCTGGATCTTGTCCTCGGTGTCGACCAGCGCGTGCTGCACCTGCAGGAAGTTCTGGCTCGCCTGCAGCTGCGGGTACGCCTCGGCGACGGCGAACAGGCTCTTCAGCGCCTGCTGCAGATGGCCCTCGGCGATGCCCGCCTCCCCTGGACTGGTGGCTGCGAGTGTCTCGGCCCGAGCGCGCGTCACGTTCTCGAACACGGCCTTCTCGTGCGAGGCGTATCCCTTGACCGTCTCGATGAGGTTGGGGATGAGATCGGCTCGTCGCTTCAGTTGCACCGTGATGCCGCTCCAGGCCTCATCGACGCGGACGTTCAGCTGCACGAGGGAGTTGTACGTCGCCCAGAGATAGATGCCGATCAGCACCACGACGGCGACGACGATCAGTACCGGAATGAGCCATTCCATCTCAGGCAACCCCCTCGGAGCGAATTTCTTTCATCCTATCCAGGCACCCTGCGTGTGCACTGGGGATCGGGTCACTCACCGAGCACGCGATCCAGGTATGTGTTGGCGAATCGGCGAGCAGGATCGAGGCGATCGCGCAGCGCCGTGAAGTCATCGAACCGCGGGTAGCGTTCGCGCAGCCGGGCGGCGTCCAGCGTGTGCAGCTTGCCCCAGTGCGGCCGGCCGCCGTGCTCGAGGCAGATCTGTTCGACCGCCTCGAAGTACTCGGTCGGGTCTGCGCGCCAGTAGCGGTGGACCGCGATGTATCCGCTCGCTCTGCCGTGCGCGGTGGAGAGCCAGAGATCGTCGGATGCGGCGAAGCGCACCTCGATCGGGAACTCGATCTTCCATCCTCGTCGGCGGATGAGCGCCTGCACCTCCCGGAACGCCGGAGCGATGTTCTCGGCGGGGAGTGCGTACTCCATCTCGCGGAATCGCACCGTCCTGTTCTGGGTGAGCACCGTGTGCGAGCGGTCGATGTACTCGCGATCGCCGGTGAGCTTCACGGCCAGCCGGCTGAACGGGGGCGTGATGACGGGTGCGATCTGACCGGCGGCGCACACGACCCGGTAGACGCCGTTGGAGAGAAGCGACTCGTCGATCCAGCGCCCCAGCTTCGGCAGCGGGCGGCGCGGGGCGGACTCCGGCAGACGCGTCTGGCGCTTCGTGAGGGCGACCTCGGTGTGCGGGAACCAGTAGAACTCGAAATGGTCGGATGCCGCGACCCGCTCGTCGAGCGTCTCGAGCACCTCATCGAGCGGTGCCGGCTCGTCGATCGCGTGCATGACGAAGGCCGGCACGCACTGGAGGGTCACCTCGACGAGGATGCCGAGAGCCCCGAGCCCGAGCGCCACGGCGGGCAGCAGTTCGGCGTTCTCCGTCTCGCTGACACGCAGGAACTCGCCGTCGCCCGTGATCAGCGTGGCCGCGACGACCTGGGTGGCCAGGCCGCCGAACCCGGCACCGGTGCCGTGCGTTCCGGTGGAGATGGCGCCGGCGATCGACTGACGGTCGATGTCCCCGAGGTTCTGCATCGCGAGGCCGTGCGGCGCGAGCAGCCGCGGAATCCTGTGCAGCCGGGTGCCGGCGAACAGCGTCACCCTGGACTGCTCGGCGTCAACCGAGACCAGCCCCTGCATGTCGTCGAGTTCGAGCAGCACACCGGGTGCGACGGCGATGCCGGTGAAGCTGTGACCGGCACCGACAGCCTTGATGGGCAGGTTGTGGGCGATCGCGGCTCGCACTGCGCGCTGCACTCCCTCAGGGCTGCGCGGTCGTTCGACGCTGGCGGGCTTCACGGTCGCCGACCGGCCCCAGTTCTGCCAGGTGCCACCGGGTCTGGTCACAGGAACGTCTTCCCTTCGCCGCGGTAGGTCGGCAGTTCATCGATTACCTCGGTGCCGGAGACCAGGTGGTACGTCTCGATGCGCTCGGCCGGCTCACCGCTCTTGGCGTGCCGGAACCAGACACGGTCGCCGACGCTGAGCCCAGCCGCCGCACGACCCTGCAGCGGCGTCTGCACCTCGCCCGCAGCCTCACGCGGCATGGTGCGCAGTCCCTCGGGCCAGATCGCGCGCGGCTGGCGAGATGCGACGGCGGGGCCGGAGGCGATCCATCCGCCGCCGAGGACGGTGGCGATGTCGGCGGCCGGTCGCCGCACGACGTCGAATGCGAATGCACTCGCCGGCGCGGGGTGGAACGAGCGGTAGCCATCGAAGAGGTGCCCGCCGAGCAGCCCGCTGCCGGCTGACGCCTCGGTCACGGACTCGTCGCTGCCCGTGAACTCCAGAGATCCTGTGCCGCCCCCGTTGAGGAACTCGAGCGGTGCGATATCGGTGAGCGCGTCGGCGATCTCCGCTCGTCGGGTGCGGAGTTCGGCGCGCGAACGTGCCTGCACCGTGCGGATGATGGGGGAATCAGGGCCGTTGTCGCCCTGACCGGCGATCTGCGCCTCGTACATCTGCAGGCCGACGAGCTCGAACCCGGGCCGGGCGACGATCGTGCGCGCGAAGCGCGTCACGTCGGATGCCGTGAACAGGGGCGACCGGCGAACGCCGATGTGCCCGAGCGCCGATGAGCGCCACGACGCATCCGCGTCGATCGCGACCCTCACTGTGGCGCGGTCGCCCGGTGCAGCAATGCTGTCCACGAGGTCGAGGTGGGCGACGTCATCCACCATGAGCGTGATGCGGGATGCCGCCTCCTCGTCGTGCACGAGCCGCTCCAGGCTCGCCCGGTCGACGGTCGGATAGCCGACGACGATGTCGTCGTGGGTCTCGGCCAGCCAGAGCGCCTCGGCGAGCGTGAACGACAGGATGCCGCGGTACCCGGGGATCCGCAGCACGGCGTCGAGCACGGCACGCACCCGCACCGACTTGGAAGCCACGCGGATCGGGATGCCGCCGGCGCGGACGAGCATGTCCATCGCGTTGTGGCGCAGCGCATCGAGATCGATCACGCCGACAGGTGCAGGGAGGTGAGCCGTGGCCTCGGTCAGACGCGGCCACCATCGCGACGGGTCCTCCCAGGCACGATCGGCTGCGGACGTCGGCGGCGCGGTGAGGTCGAGCACTCCCCCACCATACGACCTCGGAGTCTCGAGACGCCCTAGGCTGAGGATGTCATGCCCCCATAGCCCAATGGCAGAGGCAGGCGACTTAAAATCGCTTCAGTCTGGGTTCGAGTCCCAGTGGGGGCACCGCCTCGAGAACGCAGAAACCGCCCTTCCCGAATGCGGGAGAGGGCGGTCTCTGCGTTGTCGCGTTACTTCGCGGCTGCCTTCGCAGCCTCGGCGGCCGAGACGGACGGCTTCGCCGGAGCCTTCTTCGCGGTCGCCTTGGCGGCTGCGGGCTTGTCAGCAGGCTTGGCCGCGGGAGCAGCATCCGCTGCCGGACGCGGACGCGCGGCGAACTCCTCGAAGATGTAGCGCGGGTTCTGCACGGTCTGCAGGTTCACGAGGTCGCGACCCAGCCACAGGTTGTTCCACCAGCCCCACAGGACGCGCCACTTGCGCTCCCACGTCGGCATCGCGAGGCCGTGGTAGCCGCGGTGCGCGACCCAGGCGACGAAGCCCTTGAGCGCGAGGTTGCCCGACTGGAAGACACCGTTGTAGAGGCCGAGACCGGCCACGGCACCGAGGTTCTTGTGGAAGTAGTCCTTGGTCTCCTCGCCGCGCAGGACCGCGGTGAGGTTCTTCGCGAGGCGCTTGGCCTGACGAACGGCGTGCTGTGCGTTCGGGACGCAGTAGCCGCCCACGCCGCCACCCGAGAGATCGGGAACGGCGGAGACATCACCGGCCGCCCAGGCGCCCTCGACGAAGGCTTCTGGCGTGCCGACGCGGAGGTCGGCACGGGTCTGGATGCGACCGCGCTCCTCCGCGGGAAGGTCGCCGCCGCGGACCACCGTCGGATTCGCCATGACGCCCGCGGTCCAGATGATGAGGTCGGTCGGGATGACCTCGCCGGTGGAGAGTGCTACGTTGCCGCCCTCTGCACCCTGAACCTGCGTGTCGAGGTGCACGTACGCGCCGCGCTTGGCGAGGTCCTTGAGCACCCACTCGCTCGTCTTCTGCGAAACCTCGGGCATGATGCGCCCCATCGCCTCGATGAGGTGGAAGTGCGTGTCGTCGAAGGTCAGCTGCGGGTACTTGCCGACCAGCGACGAGGCGAGCGAGCGGAGCTCGGCGAACGCCTCGATGCCGGCGAAGCCACCACCGACGACGACGACCGTGAGCAGACGGTCGCGCTCGGGGCCCGCAGGCAGCGATGCGGCCTTGTCGAAGTTCGACATGAGGCGGTCGCGGACCGCAACGGCCTCTTCGATGGTCTTCAGACCGATCGCGTTGTCGGCGATGCCCGGGATCGGGAACGTGCGCGACACGGCACCGGCGGTGACCACGATCTGGTCGTACTCGAACTCGTACGACTCACCGAGCGGAGGTGTGATCGTGGCGACCTTCTTCGCGTGGTTGATGCCGGTCACCTTGGCGGTGATGACGTTCGTGCGCTTGAGGTGACGGCGGTGAGCGACGACAGCATGACGCGCCTCGATCGAGCCGGCCGCGACCTCCGGCAGGAACGGCTGGTAGGTCATGTAGGGCAGCGGGTCGACCATGGTGACCTCTGCCTCGCCCTTGCGGAGGTGCTTCTCGAGCTTCCACGCCGTGTAGAAACCTGCGTAGCCGCCACCGACGACCAGAATCTTGGGCACGCTGCTGTTCATAGGCACAGTGTTCACTCGCTCAGTGCTGTTCTCAGGCACAGAAGGACAACTCCTCGTCAGGCTGCTGGCGTGCTTGGCTTGCGCGCCGATCGGATGCGCCGGGCAGCTGCGGTGACGCCTAGCGCAATCAGAATACCAGGGACTGTGAGCACCAAGAGCGGCAGAGTACCGTAGCGCAGCGACTCGGCACTCGGAATCAGCGGAGAACCGGGCTCGCTGGGCGGATCGGCGGCCGGCAGCGGCAGCACCTCGGCCGGTTTCACCTCCGGCTCAGGGGCCGGTGCCGCGTCCGCGCGGCGGTAGAGCCGCACCCATTCGGCGAGATCGCCCATCGGATTCTTGTCGACCAGGGGCAGCGACGTCTTCACCGCTGCGGCGGCATCGAGCAGGCCGTATCCGTACAGCGGATCCGGCAGGTCCGTCACGCCCTCGACGGGGATCGCGGTCTTGATGATGCGGTTGATCACGTTCGCGGCATCCAATTCGGGGTGAGCCGACCGGATCAGAGCGGCGGCACCGGCGACGATGGGCGCCGCACCACTCGTGCCGCGCCAGGAGGCCAGCTCGCCATCGGCCGAGACGCCGAGAAGGCCCTCACTGGGCGCAGAGATGCCGATCGTGATGCCCTGCGTCGAGGCTTCGACGCTGGCTGTCCCCGTCTGGTCGACGCCGCCGACGGTCAGCACGCCGGGGATCGTCGCCGGTGCACCGATCATCGACGTGCCGCTGCCGCGGTTGCCCGCAGCGACCACGACCACGACGTCGTGCTCATAGGCGTACAGGAACGCGTCGTCCCAGCTCTCATCCCAGTCGAGCGTGTTCGTCGTGAAGGACATGTTGATGATGTCCGCGCCGTTGTCGACAGCCCACCGGATGCCCTTCGCGACCTGATCGACGAAGGGGACGGATGCCGATGCTCCGAAGCCGATCGACACCGACAACAGGTTCGCCTCCGGCGCGACGCCGATCATTCCGGTGCCATCCGTCTTGCCGCGCCCGGCCGCGAGTGACCCGACCCAGGAGCCGTGGTCGCCGTCGACCACGCCCACGGGCGAGCGTCCGTCCGGCGACCCGCTCCCCGACACGTCGGTGCCGCCGACGACAGCATCGCCGAACACCGAGGGCACCTTGCCGATGCCGGTGTCGATGACGGCGATCGTCACGCCCTTGCCCCGCGTCGTCTGCCAGGCTTCGCGGATGCCGGCGCCGTCGAGCCAGTACTCCAGCGCCCGCACCGGATCGGTCGGGTCGTCGGGAATCGGCGGGGTGGGCGTCGGCGATGGTGTCGCCGTCGCTCCGGTGAGCAGAACGGATGCCGCGACCGCAACCGCTGCGACGGTGCCTCGCAGCATCGCCTTCCACCTCATCGCGTCGCGGCTCCCGGATCCTCGCATTGGCAGCGCTCGGGCGACCAGCTCGAGCGCTCGAGCGCGGCATCCCCGATCGGATTCACGCCGGGGCCGGCGGCGAGCGCGTGTCCGGCGAGTGCATGCAGGCACTTCACGCGCGTGGGCATGCCACCGGCGGAGATGCCGTCGATCTCCGGCACCTCACCGAACTGCGCACGGTCGGCCAGGTAGGCCTCGTGCGCCGCGCGATAGGCGTCGGCGACCGTCTCGTCCGCTTCCAGCAGCGCGGCGAGCTCTGGCATCACCTGAGTGGCCTCGAGCGTCGACATGGCCGCGGTGGCCGCCGGATGGGTGAGGTAGTAGAACGTCGGGAACGGCGATCCGTCATCGAGACGGGGGCTGGTGGCGACCACGGTCGGATTCCCGCAGACGCACCGAGCGGCGATCCCGACGACGCCGCGCGCCCGGCGACCGAGCTGCGCCGACACCACGTCGATCTCGGCAGGCGTCGGCAGGGCGAAGGGGGGCGTCGTCACCGTCACAGCCTACGGGAGCCCCACCTGGGAAACCCGTGGACTACTCCGCGGACGTGGCGTTCTGAGCGAGCCCGGCACCGGCGACGGAGCGCAGCAGCTGCGGCATCCAGTCCGCCGGCGTCTCCTCCAGTTCGTCGCTCACCGGCGCCTGTTCCTGCGGAAGAGATGCCGGGTCCAGATCGTTGTCCACGAGGTACACGACCTCGCCGGGTTTGACGTAGTACAGCCGCTCGCGCGCCTGCGTGGTGATGTACGCCGGGTCGTCCCAGCGTTCACGCACCTGCTCGAGCTCCTCGATCTGCTCGGCACTCACCTGCACCGATGCCTCGAGCGCCGCGATCTTCTGCCGCTGGTCGATGTAGGTGCCGAGCGTCGGCACCAGGACCCAAGCGCCCAGGATCACCAGCGAGAGCATGATGACCATGAATCCGGACAGGCGGATGCCCGAAGCCCAGTCGCGAACGTCGACCTGAGGCCGTCGGGATGCGCGCTCCGCCTGAGCACGCTGTGCCTGTGCAACAGACGGTGCCTGAACACGAGAAGGGGGAACCGGACGCCTGGCCATGGTTCCCCCTTCTGTCGTGTCTCAGCTGCGCTGCGTCAGCATTCAGCCCTGGAACCGGGGGAACGCCGAGCGACCCGCGAACACGGCGGCGTCCGCGAGGTCCTCCTCGATGCGCAGAAGCTGATTGTACTTCGCGACGCGCTCGCTGCGAGCGGGCGCACCGGTCTTGATCTGACCTGCGTTCGTAGCGACGGCGAGGTCGGCGATCGTGGTGTCCTCGGTCTCACCCGAACGGTGCGACAGCATGGCGGTGTAGCCGGAGCGCTGGGCGAGGCTGACGGCGTCGAACGTCTCGGTCAGGGTGCCGATCTGGTTGACCTTGACCAGCAGCGAGTTGGCGACGCCGCGCTTGATGCCGTCGGCGAGACGCTGCGGGTTGGTGACGAACAGGTCGTCTCCGACCAGCTGGACCTTCGAGCCGAGCGCGTCGGTGAGGAGCTTCCAGTTGTCCCAGTCGTCCTCGGCGAGGGCGTCTTCGATCGTGACGATCGGGAAGTCATTGACGAGACCCTGGTAGTACTCGATCAGCTCGGGGCCAGACCAGTCCTTGTTGTCGAGGCGGTACACGCCGTCGCTGAAGAACTCGGTGGCGGCGACGTCGAGGCCGAGGGCGATGTCCTTGCCCGGGGTGAAGCCGGCCTTCTCGATCGCCTTGATGAGGAACTCGAGACCCTCGCGGTTGCTGGGCAGGTCGGGGGCGAAACCGCCCTCGTCGCCGAGGCCGGTGGCGTAGCCGGCGGCCTTCAGCTCGCTGCGCAGCACGTGGTAGGTCTCGACGCCCCAGCGGAGCGACTCGGAGTACGTCTCTGCGCCGATCGGGGCGAGGAAGAACTCCTGCATGTCGATGCCGTTGTCGGCGTGCTCGCCGCCGTTGATGACGTTGAACAGCGGCACGGGCAGAACGTGCGCGTTCGGTCCGCCGAGGTAGCGGTACAGCGGCAGGTCGGCGCTGTCCGCGGCGGCCTTGGCCACGGCGAGGCTCACGCCCAGGATGGCGTTCGCACCGGTGCGCTTCTTGTTCTCGGTGCCGTCGGTCTCGTTGAGGATCTCGTCGACGATGCGCTGCTCGCTCGCCTCGACGCCCTCGATCGCAGGGCCGAGCTCGTCGATGATGGCCTCGACGGCCTTCAGGACGCCCTTGCCGCCGTAGCGGGACTTGTCGCCGTCACGAAGCTCATACGCCTCGAATGCGCCGGTGGATGCGCCGGAGGGGACAGCTGCCCGCTGGACGATGCCGTCGTCGAGGAGCACCTCCACCTCGACGGTCGGGTTGCCGCGGGAATCCAGAATCTCGCGTGCGCCTACAGCCTCGATGAGTGCCACGTATGTGCTCCTTGCTCAGAGAAAGGGTGGTGTGTGGAGCGTCGTCGATCCGTCGCCAGTCTAGTGCGCGGCATCCGCCCGTCACAGGACGAGAGCGAGCGCGACGCCGTCCCAGCCCTTGATCCCGACGGTCTGCAGCGCCGTGGCGTCGAAGCGCGGATCGTCGGCCAGCATCCGCAGACCGTCGCGGGTGCCGATCACCATCGGGTCGGTCGTGTCGTCGTCGACGATCTCGCCCTCACGGCCGATGTTGTCGACGATCACGACGGTTCCGGACTGACCGAGACGTGCGGCCCAGTCGAGGTAGATCGTGTTCGACTCCTTGTCAGCGTCGATGAAGACGAGGTCGAACGGATCCGAGCCTTCGAGGGTCGGGAGAACGTCTGCTGCGCGCCCGATGCGGATCGCCACACGATCGCCGACTCCTGCTGCGTCGATGTTGGTTCGTGCGATCGCCGCGTTCGCCGGCTCCGCCTCGATCGTCACGACCTCTCCCCCGTCGCCGACGCCTCGCGCGAGCCAGATCGTCGAGTAGCCGCCCAGCGTGCCGATCTCGAGCACGCGCCGCGCGCCGCTGAAGCGTGCGAGCAGGTTCAGCAGCTTGCCGCTGACCGGCGCGACCTCGATCTCGGGAAGCCCGGCGTCATGCTGCGCGGCGAGCGCCGCGTCGAGACCGGGGTCGTGTCCGACGAGCAGATCGGAGAGGAACTCATCGGTGCGGCGCCAGTTCGCCGGTGTGGATTCGGCCATGGCTCCACCCAACCCCGCCCGGTCGATGCCGTCAAGGCTCAGGAGCGCGGCGGCGAGAGCAGCCGCCCTGGGGCTCCGGCGAGCTCCGGCTGCCGACGGAACTGGCCCGTCACTGCGAGCACGACGGCCGCGATGGCGCAGACGATCCATCCGGCGACGCCGAGGGAGCCTGCGACCGCCATGTCGAAGGTCGTGCCCGATGCGTAGAGCAGCGTGATGAGCGCGGCGGACGCGTTCATCATGCCGTGCGCGAAGACAGCGGGCCACACCGACGCCGAGCGCAGGCGCAACCAGCCCAGCAGGATGCCCCAGGCGATGCATCCGCCCGTCATGAACAGCACGCCGGTGAGGTCGAACCGACCGAAGTTGTAGCCGAGCAGGATGATCGGTGCGTGCCAGACGCCCCAGATCGCTCCGCTGAGCAGTAACGAGGGCCAGGTGCCGAGCGGCCGGAGCGCCGGCACGAGGAATCCCCGCCATCCGAGCTCCTCCCCGAAGGCGACGACGGCGTTGACGGTCGTGGCTGCGATCGGGATGAGCACGAGCTGCGACAGGATCGCGAGACCGGCGGGCGGCACGGGCGCACCGGCAGGCGCGACCTCCGCCAGCACGTCGGCGTAGCCCGAGAAGTGCACGAGGTCGAGCTGCACCCAGCCGAACAGCGCCGCCACCGCGACGGATGCCACGACGAGCACGAGCGGTGCGAACAGGCCGACGACGATCATCCAGACGACGCGCTTCGCCGGGCGCAGCGGCCACATGCCGAGGAATCGCAGTCTCTCGCCCGCCGGCACGGGACGCAGCACGAGCATCACTATGACGACGGCGATCGTCGGAGTGAACATCATCAGCGGGACGAGAACGCCGAACAGCGGACTCGCGAGTCCGCCATCCATCCACAGGGGCAGGGCGACGAGCCAAGCGAGCCCCAGGGCCAGGATGACGAACGAGATGGTGGCGATCGGGCGGATGCGGGTCATGAGCTGACTCCCTTCACTGCAGTGGACAGAACGGCGGCTGCGGTCGCGGCATCGTCGACGGTGACGACGAATCGGCGGCCGCTCCGGCGCGTCACCTGAAGACCGTCGCCTGTACGCAGGACCACCCCCATCCGACCGTCGACCGCGATGCGCACGCCCCACCCGCCGAAGTCGCCCATCGGGTTGACGGACACGGCGCGCACGTCGGTGATGTCCGATGCCGGGATGCTCCAGCGCGGCCAGCCGGCGATCGACCGCACCCGCAACCCCTCGGCGCTCACTCGGACTCGGAACACGAGGCTCGTGGCGATCAGCACGATCACGAGCAGCGTCGCCGCTGCCAGGATCCAGCCGACCCCGACGTCCATCACGAACACCCAAGCGGTCGTGGCGGCCAGGAGCAGCACCGCCAGCACCAGTCCGATGACGCCGGGTCGCCCCATGGCCGCCGTTCCGAACCAGGCGGCGCGTTCCCCTGGCGCCAGGCCCAGCTGCACGGCGCGGCGCGTGGCAGGTGACATCGTCACGTTCGGCTGCAGGAACCAGCCGACGACCCCGAACACGAGCATCCCGCTGAAGCCGATCGCCATGACGATGCCGATGCCCGCGCCGTCACCGCCGCCGCGCTGCACGGCGACGGAGCCGACGGATGCCGAGGCGATCAGCACGGAGGCGCCGAGTGACACCGCTGCGAGAAGCCGGCAGGTCATGCCCCACGCCTCGCGCATCAGGCCGAGCACGGGGAGCGTCAGAAGCAGCGGGACGCCGAGCCCGACGATGAGTTGAAGCCAGATGTACATGTCGGGGCTGCCGAAGCCGTCCGGTCCGTTGGGCCCCCAGTGCGTGACGACCCGGTCGGGCAGCTCAGGGAGCCAGATGAGGATCGGGGCGAGCGCGGCGGCCGCGATCACGAGAGGGGCCGCGAGTCCGACGAAGAGGAAAGCCCGCCGCGCGCGGCGCAGGTCTGCGGGGCGCTGTTCGGATGTGTTCATGAGTCGACCTCCGTGACGACGACGGCCTCTGTGATCAGAGCGGCCAGAGTTGTGGACGAGATTCCGAGAGAGGCTGCGCGGCGGACGAGATCCGCGACGTCCCCGGCGAGTTCCGCGAGTGGAGCAGCGGATGCCGAGATCACGGCACCGCGTCCGCGTCGAAGGTCGACCAGACCCTCGTCGCGCAACTGCTGGTAGGCGCGCAGCACCGTGTGCAGATTGATGTCGAGCGCTTCTGCCACGTCGCGCGCTGTGGGCAGTCGATCGCCTGGCCCGACGCGTCCGGCGAGGATGTCGCCGCGCACAGAGGACGCGACCTGCTCGAACAGTGGTCGCGTGCTGTCCGCGTCGATTCTGATCAGCATGGCGCCCCTTTCCTTGTGTGACTAATTCTAGTACTACTAGAACAACTGTGATAACCCTGCAAACACTTTCGGGCGCACGGAGCGGATCGCCAGACTGAGATCATGAAGATCACTCCGCGTCGTCTGGCGCTCGGCATGAGCCTGTGGATCCCGAACCTGTTCACCGGCATCCGCATCCGCCGGTTCAGCGACGACTGGACGCACGCGACGGTCGAACTGCACGTCAACGTCCTCACCCGCAACTACGTGGGGACCGCCTTCGGCGGGTCCATGTCGGCGATGACCGACCCGTACTTCTTCATGCTCGTGATGCACCAACTCGGACGCGATTACGTCGTGTGGGACACCCGCGGCGAGATCGAGTTCCTCAAACCGGGCCGCGGGGTGCTTACGGCGCACTTCCACGTCTCGAAGGAGCGTGCGGAACAGATCCGTGACCGAGCCCACGGCGGCCAGAAGGTGCTCGAGTGGTTCGAGACCGAGATCACCGATCGCGACGGCGACGTCGTGGCGAAGGTGCGCCGCGAGGTGTACGTCCGCGAGAAGAGACGGGTAACCAGCGCGCGTACGAGCTGATCCCGATCGTTCACCTGCGCGTGCCACGATGAACGGGTGCAGCTCGCCCGACGCCTGACCCTCACCGACGCGGTGGCCGTCGGACTCGGCTCGATGATCGGCGCAGGAGTATTCGCCGTCTGGGGCCCGGCGCTCGAGGCCGCAGGGTCTGGACTGCTCATCGCCCTCGCGATCGCCGCGGTCGTAGCCTTCTGCAACGCCACCTCGTCGGCCCAGCTCGCTGCCGTGCACCCGGTCGCCGGTGGCACGTACGCGTATGCGCGTGCGGAGATCGGCCCGTGGTGGGGCTTCATCGCCGGATGGTGCTTCGTGATCGGCAAGCTCGCCAGCTGCGCGGCGATGGCGATGACCTTCGCGGCGTACGCGGCCCCCGCCGGGTGGGAACCGCTCGTCGCCGCCGTCGCCGTCGCCGCTCTCGCGACCGTGAACTGCTTCGGCGTGACGCGCACGGCACTGCTGACCCGCATCCTCGTCGCCGTCTCCCTGCTCGGACTCGCCGTCGTCGTCGCGGTCGGGTTCGCGTCGGTGCCGTCCTCGGGACCCGCTCCCCTGTCCGATCTCACCGCGTACGGCGTGCTGCAGGGCGCCGGGCTGCTGTTCTTCGCGTTCGCGGGGTACGCGCGCATCGCCACGATGGGTGAGGAGGTCGTCGACCCAGCGCGCAGCATCCCGCGCGCGATCGTCCTGGCGCTGACCGGAGCCCTGGTCGTCTACGTGCTCGTCGCCGTCGTCGTCCTGCTGACGCTGGGTGCGGATGTCTCGGCCCATACCGCTCCTCTGGCAGCCGTCGTCGATGCCGCAGGGCTGACGGGGCTGGAACCCGTCGTCCGCATCGCCGCAGCCGCGGCATCGCTCGGCGCTCTGCTCGCCCTCCTGACCGGCATCGGACGCACCACGCTCGCGATGGCACGGGAGTCCGATCTGCCACGGTTCCTCAGCGCGGTGCATCCGCGCTGGCGGGTGCCCTATCGTGCCGAAATCGCTGTCGCGATCATCGTGATCGTGATCGTGCTCGTCGCCGACCTGCGTGGCGCGATCGGATTCTCGTCGTTCGGCGTGCTGCTGTACTACCTGATCGCGAATGCCGCGGCGTTCCGGCAGGCGGGCGCCGCGCGCCGCTATCCGCGCGCGCTGCAGGTGCTCGGCGTGCTGGGCTGCCTCGTTCTCGTGAACACCCTGCCGGTACTCGCATCGCTGATCGGCACGGGTGTCCTGCTCATCGGCGTGGCCTACCGGATGCTGCGACTGCGCCTCACGCGGGCATCGACGCCGTCGCCCTGACAGCGGGCGCGGCGAGCGCCATCTCCACGGCGGGCAACAGGGCCTCTGCCGTACGGCGGTAGCCGGCGGCGCTCGGGTGGAATCGGTCGAGACCGAACATCTCATCCGGCTGCTCGCGGAACGTCGGACCCACCGCCTGGCGCAGGTCGACGGGAACGGCCCCTGTACGCCAGGCGACCTTGGTCTGCTCGAGCGCGAGCCGGTGCGACATCCGCGAGAGCAAAGAGCGCAGCGGCTGCGGCACCGGCTGCAGGGTGCCGAGGTCTGGGCAGGTGCCGACGACCACCGGAGTGCCGCGCTCCTGGAGGCGGGTGATGGCCCTTTCGAGCTCGGCCGCCGCCGACCACGGCGGCACGAGATGCGTGACGTCGTTGCCGCCGATCACGATCACGGCGACGTCGGCACGGTAGTCCTCCGGCAGCGCGTCGAGCTGCCCGGCGAGCGCCGTGGACTCCGATCCCACGACGGCTGCCGTTCGCAGCCGCACGGGGCGCAGCATCCGTTTGGCTACGGCCTTGGCGATCCGCCCGCCCAACGTCTCCTTGCGCCGCTCAGCACCGAGACCGGCGGCGAGCGAGTCGCCGAGCAGCAGCAGTTCGATCGGCGTGCCGTCGAGGGACTTCTTCCACACGCGATCGGCGTCGATCGACTCCTCACCCAGCGGCTTGCCGATTCGACGCCGCGCGATCGCGGCCTGACGGGTCAGCAGAGTCCGGATGCCGAGCGCGACGAGGCCAAGCGCTGCCGCAGCTGCCAGGATGCGCGCCCTGATCATGCGCCCATTCGACAGGAACCGCGTGAACGCGGCATGAACGCCCGGGGTCGCGAGACAAGGTCGGAGCGGGCGGGAGCCGGTGGCCCGGCAGCCCCGGTACACCTGCACGACGCGGGTACGGATGTACGACTGAAACCGCGGATGCGTCGTGCAAGTGTTCCCGGGTCGTGCAGGTGTTCCCGAGACCGGACGGCGGCGAGGGTCAGTTGAGCGGCTTGATCTCCAGCGATCCGGGATCGGTGCCGGCCGACACTGTTGCGAACGCGGTGTAGCCATCGGCGGCCGAGCGATCGAGCAGCGCCTTGAAGTTCTTCACGCGGCGCTCCAGCCGCACCCGACCCTGCGCCATGAGCGCGGCCTTGTGGGCGATGAGCTCGGCCAGCGGCACGTCGGCGTCGTGGACGAGCACGATGGCCCTGGTTCCGGCATCCGCCTCGGGTTCGAGCAGATCGGCGAGGCGTTCGAATCCGAGCGAGAACCCGACGGCTGGGACCTGCTGGCCGAGGAATCGGCCGATCATGCCGTCATAGCGTCCGCCGCCGCCGAGCGAGTACGACACCGAGGGGTGCGCGAGCTCGAAGATCGTGCCGGTGTAATAGCCCATGCCTCGCACGAGGAAGGGATCGAAGATGAGGGGGATGTCGGCAGCGCCGGTACCGACGGCGACGGCCTCGCCGATGCCGACCAGGTGCGCGACGATCTCGTCCGGCGCGTTCTCCGGCAGAGCCTTGCGGATCTGCCGCTCGCCGTACGGGTTGTACTCCATGGTCTGCGGGCGGCGGAGATACACCTCGAACGCGTCGACGGCGGATGCAGTCGCCCCGCGCTCGCGCAGCTCGGAGACGATGCCATCAGGGCCGATCTTGTCGAGCTTGTCGATCGTGATCAGCACTCCGGGACGCTCGTCGGCGGAGAAGCCGAAGGCATCCAGCATCCAATCGAGCACGCGGCGATCGTTGACGCGGACCGTCGCGCCGTCCAGTCCCAGCGCGCCGAGCGCGTCGAGGGATGCCACAATCAGCTCGGCCTCGGCGCGCGCCGAGTCGTCCCCGATGATGTCGATGTCGCACTGCACGAACTGGCGATAACGGCCCTTCTGCGGGCGCTCGGCGCGCCAGACCGCGCCGATCTGGATCGCACGGAAGACCGTGGGCAGCTGGCCGCGGTTACTGGCGTAGAAGCGGGCCAGGGGGACGGTCAGGTCGTAGCGGAGCCCGAGGTCGCTGAGCGCGGCGGGATCGTCGGCTGCTTCGCGGATCGCGTCGGCATCCAGACCGCGGCGCAGGATGTTGTACGACAGCTTCTCGTTGTCGCCGCCGATGCCGGCGTGCAGGCGGTCGTACTCCTCGACGACGGGCGTCTCGATCTCGTCGAATCCATGCGCCAGGTAGCGTTCGCGGATGACGGAGAGCAGGCGCTCACGACGGGCCTTGTCGGCGGGGAGGATGTCGCGCATGCCGCGCGGCGGGTTCACAGTAGCCACGCCTCTATCTTTCCAGGTGTCGTCGGCGGCTCGCACGCCGGCACAACTTCGGATGCCGCGGGCGACACGCCGCGAATCAGCGGCACACAGCGGAGTGTCGGGCGCCGAGTCCGAAGTTGTGCACGGGGAACCCGGCGGCGTCAGGCTTCGGCGTCGCGGACCTCGTCCTCGAGCAGCCGCAGGCGCTCGCGCAGGGCGCGCTCGGCGTCCCAGCCGTTCGCGCGGGCCGTGGCGGTGAGCGTCAGCAGCAGGTCGCCGAGCTCCTCCTCCGTCTCCGGCGCTGCGCCGATCTCGGCCGCGTCGTGTGCGGCGAGCGCGACCTCTTCCCCCGCTCCCACCGAAGCCGCGCGACCCAGCACCTTCTGCGCACGCGCCAGCGACGGCATCGCCGATGGCACACCATCGAGCACGCTGCGGCGCTCGCGCTTCTCGGCCGCCTTCGCGGCGTTCCAGTGCACGAGCACCTCATCCGGAGTGGTCGCGACGGCATCGCCGAACACGTGCGGATGCCGTCGCACCATCTTCTCGGTCAGAGTCTGGGCCACGTCGTCGATGTCGAACGGGTCATCCGGATCCTGCGCTGCGATAGCGGCATGGAACAGCACCTGCCACAGCAGGTCGCCGAGCTCCTCCCGCAGATCCGCGCGCGTACCGCCCTCGACGGCGTCGATGACCTCGTGCGACTCCTCGATCAGGTACGGCACGAGGTCGCGATGCGTGATCTGCTGCGACCACACGCAGCGCTCGCGCACGGCCTTCATGGTGTCGGCGGCGCCGCGCAGCGCGTCGATGTCGGTCATCGCATCCTCCAGATCGTCAGGAACTCGCAGCCGTCACCTTGCGGTGCCACGCCGCCCTGGCGGAGACGACGAACCCGGCGAGCACCACGGAGATCAGCGATCCGACGAGCACACCGAGGATCGCCTGGTCGCGGGTTGCGGGGTCGCTCGCGAACGCCAGGTTGGCCAGCAGCAGCGACACGGTGAACCCGATGCCGCCGAGCGTCCCGGCGGCGAGCAGATCGGTGACCGTCAGAGCGGGGGGCCGGCCACGGGAGCCGATCCGAATCGCGATCCAGCCGAACGCGGTGATGCCGATGATCTTGCCGAGCGGAAGAGCGACGGCGATGCCGAAGAACGCCGGCGAGAGCTCGGACGGAGACACTGCGGGGATCACCACGAACGCTGCCGCGAACGCGAAGATCGGCAGGATCGCACCGTTCACCCACGGTTCCAGCACGTGACGGGCTCTCATCGACGGCGACTGCGCGATCGCGAGTCCGAGCATGACGCCGGCGATCGTGGCGTGGATGCCGGACAGCAGCACCAGCGCCCAGACCACCACACCGATGATGATCATGGCCGTGATGATGATCCAGGAGCGCTTGTCCGGCAGCATCCGGGACAGGAAGCCGAACGCGACGACGCCGACGATCGCGAGGACGAGGTACAGCCAGTTCAGATCGTGCGCGAACAGCACGGCGATGAAGACGATGCCGATGATGTCGTCGAGGATCGCGAGCGCGAGCAGGAAGACGCGCACGGCTGCGGGCAGTCCCTTGCCGAATACGGCGAGGACGCCCAGGGCGAAAGCGATGTCGGTGGCGGTGGGGATCGGCCAACCGGATGCAGTCGCATCTCGACCTGCGATGACGAGGTAGATGATGATCGGCACGAGGACGCCACCCGCTGCGGCGATGGCCGGCTGCAGCGCCTTGCCGAAGGAGTTCAACTCGCCTCGGGTGAGTTCGTACTGGAGCTCCATCGCCACGACGAAGAAGAAGATCGCCAGCAGGCCGTCCGAGATCCAGTGCGCGACCGACAGGTCGATGCCGGTCCCCGGAATCGCGATGTGGAAGCCCAGCACCGCATCGATCGGGCCGAAGCTCGGGAGATTCGCGAGGAGAATGCCCAACGCGGCGGCGACAAGGAGCAGCACGGCAGGGAACTGCTGCGAGCGCAGAAAGTTTCGGGTATCAGACATCCGCTCCATGCTATGCCCCGGTCGTCACGCCTCGTCACGTGGTCGGGACTGCCGCCAGGACGCCGCTAACCTCGAAAGAATGACCCCCGAGCCCACCAACACAGAGGCCATCCGCGTCATCGGCCGGTTCGAAGCCGGACGCGGGATTCCCGACGAGATGCGTGCGGACGTGCGCATGCTCGGTGCCCTCCTCGGTCAGGTGCTGCGCGAGTGCGGCAGCCCGGGACTGTTCGAGGACGTCGAGCGTCTGCGTCTGGCGACGATCCAGGCGTATGAGGCGGAGACCGCCCTCGCGGAAGGAACCGAGGCGTTCGAGCGCGCGACCGAGATCGCCGAGTCGTTCACGATCGAGCGGGCCGATGAGGTCGCCCGGGCCTTCACCTGTTACTTCCACCTCGTGAACCTCGCCGAGGAGCACCAGCGGGTGCGCATCCTCCGCGAGCGCGCCGGTCAGCCTGGGCGCGAGGATGCCACGGACACGGTGGCGGCCGCGTACGAGCAGCTGCGCCGCGAGGTCGGCGACGACGAGGCGCGGCGGCGCCTGGCAGGGCTCCGCTTCCACCCGGTGTTCACCGCTCATCCCACCGAGGCGCGGCGTCGTGCCGTCTCCACCAGCATCCGCCGCCTGTCGGAGCTGCTCACCGATCACGATGGCGCGAGCGACGGCGGGTCGGAGGAGCACCGTGCACGCCGCCGGATGCTGGAAGAGGTCGACACGCTGTGGCGCACCGCGCCCCTGCGGGCACAGAAGCCCTCGCCGACCGACGAGGTCCGTACCGTCATGTCGGTGTTCGACGAGACGCTCTTCACGACGGTCCCGCACGTCTACCGCCGGATCGACGACGCGCTGCGGGGAGAGGACTCCGGCGCCAGCACCCCTGTCGTACCCGCCTTCGTGCGAGTCGGGTCGTGGGTGGGCGGCGACCGCGACGGCAACCCGTTCGTCACGGCATCCGTCACCCGCGAAGCGGCCCAGATCGCCGCCGACCACGTCCTCCGCGGGCTCGAGCGCGCCATCGACCGGATCGGCCGCGGACTCACCCTCGACGCCGACAGCACGCCGCCAAGCGACGAGGTCGCCGCGATGTGGGACGCGTTCTCGGCGTCGCAGCAGGACGTGGCCGACGAGATCGCCGCACGCTCTCCGGAGGAGCCGCACCGCCGCGTGATGCTCTCGCTCGCCCGCCGCGTCGCCGCGACCCGCCTGGGCGGCGACGGCGCGTACACCGCGCCGGAGCAGCTTCTCGCAGATCTCCGCGCCGTGCAGGAGTCCCTCGCGGCATCCGGCGCGAAGCGGCACGCGTTCGGCGGCATCCAGCATCTGATCTGGCAGGTCGAGACCTACGGGTTCCACCTCACCGAGCTCGAGGTGCGCCAGCATTCGCAGGTGCACCGCCAGGCCCTTGCCGAGCTCGAAGCCGGCGACGACCAGCAGCTCAGCGAGCAGACGCTCGAGGTTCTCGAGGTGTTCCGAGCGATCGCCGAGATCCAGCGCCGCTACGGTCTGCGCGCCGCTGGACGCTACGTCGTCTCGTTCACGCAGTCCGCCGAGGACCTCGCGAACGTGCATCGCCTCGCCAGGCACGCCCTGGGCGACGATGTGCCGGTATTGGACGTCGTTCCGCTGTTCGAGACCTTCGCCGACCTGCAGGCGGCGCCCGCGATCCTCGCTGAGGTCGTCGAGTTCCCCGAGTTCCGCGCTCGCATGTCCGAGACCGAGAACCGGCTCGAGGTCATGCTCGGCTACTCCGACTCGTCGAAGGATGTCGGACCCGTCGCGGCGAACCTCGCGCTCTACGAGGCGCAGGAGAAGATCGCGCTGTGGGCGCAGGATGCCGGCATCGCATTGACCCTGTTCCACGGTCGCGGCGGAGCACTCGGACGCGGCGGCGGCCCCGCCAACTCGGCGATCCTCGCGCAGCCTCCGCACTCCGTCGACGGACGCTTCAAGCTCACCGAGCAGGGCGAGGTGATCTTCGCCCGCTACGGCGAGCCCGCGATCGCCATGCGGCACATCGACCAGGTCGCCGCCGCCACCCTGCTCGCATCGTCGCCGAGCGTCGAGCAGCGCACCAGCGGCGCTGCCGCCCGCTACGCGGACATCGCGCAGAAGATGGATGCCGCCTCCCGCGAGCGCTTCTTCTCGCTGGTCAAGGCGGACGGCTTCGCTCCGTGGTTCGCCACGGTCACCCCCATGGAGGAGATCGGGCTGCTCGCGCTGGGCTCCCGCCCTGCTCGCCGCGGTCTCTCCGTCGAGTCCCTCGAGGACCTGCGGGCGATCCCGTGGGTGTTCGCGTGGACGCAGGCTCGCATCAACCTGGCCGGCTGGTTCGGACTCGGCACTGCGCTCGAAGCAGTCGGCGACGAGGCGCGCCTCGCGGAGGCCTACCGCGAGTGGCCGCTGCTGCGCACCATGGTCGACAACGTCGCCATGAGCCTGGCGAAGACCGACGAGCGCATCGCTCGCCGCTACCTCGCCCTCGGCGACCGCGATGATCTCGCCCAGCTGGTGCTCGACGAACTGGCCCTCACCAGGGAGTGGGTCATCCGCCTCACCGGAGGCTCCGGCCTGCTCGAGAACAAGCCGATCCTGCAGCGAGCGGTGGCCCTGCGCAGCCCGTACGTCGACGCCCTGTCCCTGCTGCAGCTGCGCGCTCTGCGCGAGCTGCGGTCTGCGGCATCCGCCCCCGAGGGGTCGGGAGCCGACGACGAACAGCGCCGTCTCCTCCTGCTGTCGGTCAGCGGCGTCGCCGCCGGCCTGCAGAACACCGGGTGATCCCGCCCGTTCCTCACACGGAAAACCCCGGGGTAAAGTGAGATCTCGCGCCCGATCCGGCGCACTTCTCACGCGACACGATCGCCCCTCAGCCGTTCAACTCAGAAAGCCGTCCCCGCGTGACCGCAACTCTCACTGAATTCCACCCGCTCACCGAGTCCGTCCAGCCCGTGTTCGACACGGTGCTGGCCCGCAGCCCGCACGAACCCGAGTTCCAGCAGGCCGTGCACGAGGTTCTCGGAACGATCTCGCCGGTGCTTGAGCAGCATCCGGAGTACGTCGAGGCCGGGATCCTCGACCGGGTCGTCGAGCCGGAGCGGCAGATCATGTTCCGCGTGCCGTGGATCGATGACGCCGGCAAGATGCAGGTCAACCGTGGTTACCGCATCCAGTTCTCCTCGGTTCTCGGGCCGTACAAGGGCGGACTGCGGTTCCACCCCTCGGTGAACCTGTCGATCATCAAGTTCCTCGGCTTCGAGCAGATCTTCAAGAACGCGCTCACCGGTCAGGGCATCGGCGGCGCCAAGGGCGGGTCGGACTTCGACCCGCACGGCAAGACCGACGCCGAGATCATGCGCTTCTGCCAGTCGTTCATGAGCGAGCTGTACCGCCACCTCGGCGAGCACACCGACGTCCCCGCCGGCGACATCGGCGTCGGCGGCCGCGAGATCGGCTATCTGTTCGGCACGTACCGCAAGATCACCAACCGTCACGAGTCGGGCATGTTCACGGGCAAGGGCACCGGATGGGGCGGCGCCGAGGTGCGCACGGAGGCCACCG
This sequence comes from Microbacterium sp. Bi121, assembly GCF_918698005.1. Taxonomy (GTDB): domain Bacteria; phylum Actinomycetota; class Actinomycetes; order Actinomycetales; family Microbacteriaceae; genus Microbacterium. The sequence goes on along the minus strand of NZ_CAKKLJ010000002.1, from coordinate 148,893 downwards.
GCTACGGCGCGGTCTTCTTCGCGCAGGAGATGCTCGCCGTCCACAACGAGTCGTTCGAGGGCAAGCGCGTCGGCATCTCCGGTTCCGGAAACGTCGCCATCTACGCCATCCAGAAGGCCACCCAGCTCGGTGCGACCGCGGTGACGGCATCCGACTCCTCCGGCTACGTCGTCGACGACGCCGGAATCGACCTGGATCTGCTCCGTCAGATCAAGGAGGTCGAACGCGGCCGCATCAGCGAGTACGCGGCTCGACGCGCAAGCGCCCGCTTCGTCCAGGACGGCAGCGTCTGGGACGTTCCGGTCGACATCGCCGTCCCCTCGGCCACGCAGAACGAGCTCAGCCTCGAAGACGCCGAAGCCCTGATCGCGAACGGCGTTCGGGCCGTCTCCGAGGGCGCGAACATGCCCTGCGTCCCGGATGCCGTCGCAGCCTTCCAGCGCGCAGGGGTTCTGTTCGCCCCCGGCAAGGCCGCCAACGCCGGCGGTGTGGCGACCTCAGCGCTCGAGATGAGCCAGAACGCGGCGCGTCAGCGCTGGACGTTCGAGGACAGCGAGAACAAGCTGCGCGAGATCATGCGCGACATCCACCAGGCGGCGTTCGACGCGGCGGAGAAGTACGGCGTTGGCGGCGACTACGTCGCAGGGGCGAACATCGCCGCGTTCCAGCGCGTCGCGGCCGCGATGCTCGCGCAGGGCGTCATCTGAGTCGGTTCGGCGTTTCGTCTCGCTTCGCTCGCTCAACGACCCGCGCAGAACAGTTGCGGGTCGTTGAGCGAAGGCGCGCAGCTCCGAAGACGGAACTGGCTGAGCGAGCCGATGGCGAGTCGAAGCCGCTACACCGCGTGGTCGTCGGCGTGCCGCGCGAGGGACGAGCCGTAGCGCTCTGTGAGCTGCACCATGAGATCAGGGGTGTCGCGGTCGACTCCGAACACGTGCCCTGGAAAGTCCAGGTCGGGCTGAGCTGCGGCGATATCGTCGGCGCGGTCGGGTGAGAACAGCTGCACCGGGTCGCCGGCGGCCACCCATCCGATCGGGACGACGGTGCCCTCGGGCAGCACGGCACGACGGGTCACGATCGCGTTGACCCTGATCTCGCAGCGCGACCCGACGATCGCGCCGTTGAAGATCCGGGCGCCTGAGGCGAAGAACACCTCCTCGCCGACGGTCGCTCCGGCGACGCTCGCGAGCGTGCCGACGAGCGTGTGATCGCCGATGTGCACCGCGTTGGCAGCCGTGGCCCTGATGAGTGCGTTCTCCATCACGATCACGTGCTCGCCGAGCGTGATCGGTCCGCCCTCGGCGGTGATCACGGCACCGTGCAGCACCTGGCAGTTGGCGCCGATCTCGACGTCGCCGGAGATCACAGCGGTCGGCGCGACGACGGCGGTGTCATCGATGCGGGGCCGAGCCCCGAGGTGCTCGTACAACATGCCGCCAGACTAGCCCGACGAGTTCACTGCGGTGCACAACTTCGGGCGACACCGGCGACACGCCGCGGCATCCGGCACGGTGCCGGCGCGCCGCGCGCCGGATCCGAAGCGGTGCACGGGATGCCGGCACGAGGCGTGACAGTATTGCCGTGGCGCGCGCCGCGGCGTACCGTCACGACATGACGGTGACACGGCTGTTCCCGATCCTGCGCACGACCGACTTGCCGCGACTGGTGGCGTTCTACGAGGCTGCGTTCTCGGCATCCATCGACTACCACTACGAGCAGGACGGAACAGACGTGTACGTCGCTCTCGCCGTCGGGGGCGGGAGCATCGGAATCGGGCTCGAGCCAGGCGTCTCCCCCGGCGATCCGGTCGCGATCTGGCTGTACGTCGACGACGTCGACAGCGCGCACGCCCGGGCAGTGGATGCCGGGGCGACGTCAGTCGCGGACCCCGAGGACATGCCCTGGGGCGAACGCGTCGCGCAGGTGCGAGACCCGGACGGCACGCTGCTGTATCTGGGTGCCTGATCCGGCCGCTGATCAGTTCGCGGTCTTGACCGGCTCGGGGAACATCGCGGCGATGAGCTGCGAAACCCACTCGAGGATCTCGACGTCCGCTGGGACCGGAACGAGCAGCGCCTCTCCCCCGGCGACGAGCTTCGACTTCGGGTAGAGCCGCTGCAGGCGGACCTTCATCGAGTCCTCGAGGCGAGCGGGCGCCACCCGCAGGTTCGAGCCCATGACCACGACATCCGTGAGGCCGGAGGCTGCGGCACGACGACGCAGCCGCGCGACGGAAACGAGTCCCTCGACCTCTTCCGGAGGAGTGCCGTACCGGTCGGTGAGCTCTTCGACCACGAGGTCGATCGCATCGCCCTTCGCACTCGGCACGGCAGCGGCCGACAGCTTCTGGTAGGCCTCGAGCCGCAGCCGCTCGCTGTCGATGTACGTCTCGGGGATGCGAGCATCCACCGGAATCTCCATCCGGAGCTCGACGTCACTCGACGTGTCCTCGCCGCGGAAGTTCGCCACGGCCTCGCCGATCATGCGCAGGTACAGGTCGAAGCCGACACCGGCGATGTGGCCGGCCTGCTCCCCGCCGAGCATGTTGCCAGCGCCGCGCAGCTCGAGGTCCTTCAGCGCGACCTGCATGCCGGAGCCCAGGTCGTTGTTGATCGCGATCGTCTGCAGACGATCCGCAGCCGTCTCGGACAGCGGCTTGGAGTCGTCGTAGAGGAAGTACGCGTAGGCGCGCTCGCGTCCTCGTCCGACGCGCCCTCGAAGCTGGTGCAGCTGCGACAGACCGTACTTGTCGGCCTTGTCGATGATGATCGTGTTCGCGTTCGAGATGTCGAGACCGGTCTCGATGATGGTCGTCGACACGAGCACGTCGTACTTGCGCTCCCAGAAGTCGTCGACGACCTGCTCGAGCTGGTGCTCGCCCATCCGGCCGTGCGCAACGGCGATCCGCGCCTCCGGGACGAGCTCAGCGAGCTCGGATGCGACGCGCTGGATCGACTGCACCCGGTTGTGCACGAAGAACACCTGACCCTCGCGCAGGATCTCGCGCCTGATCGCGGCCGCGATCTGCTTGTCGCTCCGCGGCCCGACGAACGTGAGGATCGGGTGCCGGTCCTCCGGTGGCGTCGCAAGCGTCGACATCTCGCGGATGCCGGTGACCGCCATCTCGAGCGTCCTCGGAATCGGCGTCGCACTCATGGCGAGGATGTCCACGTTGGTCTTGAGCTTCTTCAGTCGGTCCTTGTGCTCGACGCCGAACCGTTGCTCCTCGTCGATGATCAGCAGCCCGAGGTCCTTGAACATCACCTGATCGGTGAGGATGCGGTGGGTGCCGATGACCATGTCGACCGAGCCGTCGAGCAGTCCCTCGAGTGCGAGGCGCGCCTCTTTGTCGGTCTGGAACCGTGAGAGCGGCCTGACCTTGACGGGGAACCCGGCGAACCGCTCGGTGAACGTCTCGAGGTGCTGCTTGACCAGCAGTGTGGTCGGGACGAGCATCGCGACCTGCTTGCCGTCCTGGATCGCCTTGAATGCAGCGCGCACGGCGACCTCGGTCTTGCCGAAGCCGACATCGCCCGAGAGCAAGCGGTCCATCGGGATGTCCCGCTCCATGTCGGCCTTGATCTCATCGATCGTCTGCAGCTGGTCGAGTGTCTCGGCGAAGGGGAAGGCCTCTTCGAGCTCCCGCTGCCAGGGCGTGTCCGGGGCGAAGGCGTACCCCTTGGCCGCCATGCGCGCCGAGTACAGCTTGACGAGCTCGACGGCGATGTCGCGGACGGCCTTGCGGGCCTTGCCTTTGGCTGCTGACCAGTCGCTGCCGCCCATCTTCGACAGGGTCGGAGCCTCGCCGCCGACGTACTTCGAGAGCAGGTCGAGCTGGTCGGTCGGCACGTACAGCTTGTCCCCGGGGTAGCCGCGCTTGGACGGTGCGTACTCGAGCACGAGGTAGTCGCGGGTGGTCTTGGTGGCGTTGCGACCACCCGTCGAGACCTCGCGCTGCGTCATCTCGACGAACTTCGCGATGCCGTGCGTCGCGTGCACGACGTGGTCGCCGTTCTTCAGCTGCAGCGGGTCGACGACATTGCGCCGTCTGGAGGCGAGCTTCTTGACGACGCGCTGGTCGCCGCCGATCGTGCGGCCGTAGAACTCGTTGTCGGTGAGGACGGCGAGTTTCGCCTCCGGCACCTGGAACCCGGATTCCAGGGATCCGAGCACGAGAGTCGCGACACCGGCATCCGGAGCATCGGTCAGCGTCTCGACGGGACGCGCGGCGAGCCCGCGGTCGGAGAGCACGTCGCGCGCGCGGTCGACGAGGCCTGCGCCGGATGCCACGACCACGACGCGCCAGCCATCGGCCAGGCGAGCGGCTACGAACTCGATCGCACCGTCGACGTTGCCGTGGAAGGACGGGATGATCGAGGCATCGATGTTCGCGGCATCCGCGTCGTCGGTGGCGAACGGGCTGAACCGCCACCACACGCCGTCGCGCGCACGGACGATCTCGCGCAACCGCGCGACGCTGAGGAAGTCGCCCGCGCCCAAGTCGATCGGGGCGGATGCTCCGGACGTCGCAGCGCTCCACGCGGCATCCAGGAACTCGCGGTTCGTCTCGCCGAGGCTCTGCGCACGGGTGCTCGCGCGCTCCGGGTCGACGAGCGCGACGGCGGTACCAGGGGCGAAGTACTCGGCGAGCGACTTCAGGGGGCCGGCGACGGCGGGCAGCAGGGACTCCATGCCCTCGACGGGGATGCCTTCGGCCATCTTCTCCAGCATCCCTGCGATGGCGGGGAACCCGGCGACGAGCGAGCGGGCCTTGTCGCGCACGTCCGCGGTCAGCAGCAGCTCGCGGGTCGCAGGGAGCTCGACCAGGTCGACGTCACCGGGGAGCGAGCGCTGATCGGCGACCGAGAACGCGCGGATCTGGTCGATCTCGTCGCCGAAGAACTCGACGCGATACGGGTGCTCGCTCGTCGGCGGAAAGACGTCGAGGATTCCGCCGCGGACCGCGAACTCGCCGCGACGGGACACCATGTCGACTCGGGTGTACGCCCGTTCGACCAGCTGCTCGATCGTGTCGTCGAGATCGAGACCGCGGGCGCCGAGCGCGAGCGAAAGCGGTGCGGTGTCACCGAGGTTGGACGCGATGGGCTGCAGAGCCGCGCGCACGGAGGCGACGACGATGAGCGGGTGATCGCCCGCCCAGGTCGTGATGCGGCGCAGGGTGTCCAGGCGCCGTCCGACCGTGTCAGCGCTGGGGCTCAGACGCTCATGCGGCAGCGTCTCCCAGGCCGGGAAGCTGAGGATCTCGGCATCCGGGACGAACGAGCCCAGCGCTGCGGCGAGCGACTCGGCGCGACGCCCGGTCGGCGCGATGACGAGGAGGGATGCCGGATGCCCCGAGCTCGCACGCTTCTCGAGCAGCCCTGCGATCGTCGGGGCGTCGAGCCCGTCGACGAGCCCGAGGTCGGCATCGGTCTGCGCCCAGGCGAGGGCGTCGTGGTACAGGTTCGCCTCTTCCAAGGCGCGCAGAATCCCCGGAACAGTCACCAGGCAAGCTTAGACGCGGCATCGGACATTGCGGCAGGCTCGGCAGGCTCAGCGCATCGCATCGGTATCGCGAACAGCCACTAGCCTGTCCGGATGGAACCCGTCACGCTGCGCACCGAACGCCTCGTCCTCCGCGCACCGACCGCTGACGACATCGATGCGATCACCGCCGCCTGCCAGGATCCGGCCATCCAGCGCTTCACGTCCGTGCCGAGCCCTTACGCACGCACGGACGCCGAGGACTTCGTTCGGCTCGTCGCCGAGTGGTGGGAGGATGCGTCGCAGACGGTCTGGACGATCTACGAGCAGGATGTGCTGGTCGGCGCCGTCGGTCTCCATCACATCGATCAGGGTGCGGCGGAGATCGGTTACTGGGGTGTGGCGGAGCACCGTGGCCGCGGCCTCCTCGGAGAAGCGGCACTCGCCGTCACCGAGTGGGGGTTCGGCGCACTGGGCCTCGTGCGGCTGAGCTGGCGCGCCGTCGCCGGCAATGTCCCGTCCGCCCGGCTCGCGCGAAGCCTGGGCTTCCGCTACGAGGGCACCATGCGCCAGGCGTTCATGCACGGTGCGCACCGCGACGACGGGTGGGTGGCCGGCCTCCTGGCATCCGACGACCGGATGCCGGTCGCCTGGCCGGTCGCGCTCGCCTGACGCACATACCCTCCCGAACGTCCCACCCGGATGGCAGGATGGGCGCATGCCGGAGATGCCTGAGGTCCAGGGCCTCGTCGACTTCCTCGGCGAGCGCACGGTCGGGCACGCGATCACGCGCACGAGCGTCGGCGAGATCGCAGCGCTGAAGACCTACGATCCACCGAACACCGCCCTGCACGGTGCGACGATCACGGCCGCAAGCAGGCACGGCAAGTTCGTGGTGCTCTCGTGCGGCGCCGAGCTGCACCTCGCCTTCCATCTGGCGAAGGCCGGTTGGCTGCGCTGGTACGAGCTGCTGCCGACGACGCTGATCAAGCCGGGCAAGTCGCCGATCGCACTCCGCGTCGCACTCGACGACGACGGAGGATTCGACCTCACGGAGGCCGGCACGAAGAAGTCCCTCGCGGTGTACGTCGTGCGCGATCCGCAGGACGTGCCCGGCATCGCGCGCCTCGGTCCGGAGCCGCTCAGCGATGCGTTCACCCGCGACGCCTTCGCGGGTCTCCTGGAGGGCAGGCGGATGCAGATCAAGGGCCTGCTGCGCGATCAGTCCGTCATCGCGGGGATCGGCAACGCATACAGCGATGAGATCCTGCACACCGCGAAGATGTCTCCCTATGCGATCAGCGGAAAGCTCGACGCCGACGAGATCGACGGCCTGTACGAGGCGATGCAGACGACGTTGAAGGATGCCGTGACCGCCGCATCCGGCAAGCCGCCTGCCGACCTCAAGGACACCAAACGCGCCGGCTTCCAGGTGCATGCGCGCCGAGGCGAGGCGTGCCCCGTCTGCGGCGACACCGTCCGCAGCGTGTTCTTCGCCGACCGCTCGCTCGAGTACTGCCCGACGTGCCAGACCGGCGGCAAGATCCTCGCCGATCGGCGGCTGTCGCGCCTCCTGAAATGACGGAGTGCGTCACCGGAATGAAATGCGCGTGCATGCGTTGAGTACACTGAGCATCAACGTGCTCCGGGGTCGGTGTGAATCCGAACCGGCGGTGACAGTCCGCGAGCGCTTCGGATCTCCGAAGTGCCGATCCGGTGGAATTCCGGTACCGACGGTGATGTGAGAGAGATCTCACTAGTCCGGATGGGAGGCAGCACGATGCGCGGCGACGCGCATTCTGTCATCCCCGGAGCCTGGACGAAGGACGACGGATGGCAGTGACCGAGGCGGAGCGCCGCGCGATGACGCGTGCGCTCGAACTCGCAGCCAACGGCCCCCGCGGCATCAACCCGCAGGTCGGGGCCGTCCTCCTCTCCCCAGCCGGCGACGTCATCGCCGAGGGCTGGCACCGCGGCGCAGGAACCCCGCACGCCGAAGTCGACGCGCTCTCGAAGCTCGCGGACGGCGCCGCGCGCGGCGCGACCGCAGTCGTCACTCTCGAACCGTGCAACCACACCGGCCGCACCGGCCCGTGCGCCCTCGCACTCATCGAAGCCGGGGTCTCCCGCGTCATCTACTCACTGGACGACCCAGGCGCCGTCTCCGGCGGCGGGGCAGAGCGCCTGCGCGCCGCGGGCGTCGAGGTCGAGTCGGGCGAACAGGCCGGCTCCGCGCACGCCCTCATCGCTGACTGGCTGACCGCGAAGCGGCTGGGCCGCCCGCACATCACCGTCAAATGGGCGCAGAGCCTGGACGGCCGCGCCGCCGCAGGCGACGGGACGAGCCAGTGGATCACCGGCCCCGAGGCCCGCGCCGACGTGCACCGTCGCCGCGCAGCGGCCGACGCGATCGTGGTCGGCACCGGCACCGTGCTCGCTGACGACCCCTCGCTCACCGCCCGCGACGGGGACGTCCTGCACGCGCACCAGCCGATCCCGGTCGTGATCGGAACGCGTGAGACACCGGCGGATGCCGCGGTCCGCAGGCACCCGCACGAGCCGCTGTTCTACGGCACGGGCGACCTGCACGCCGTCACGCGAGATCTTCATGCCCGCGGCATCCAGAGCGTCTTCATCGAGGGCGGGCCGACACTGGCCAGCGCGTTCATCGCCGCCGGCCTCGCGGACCGGATCCTCGCCTATGTGGCGCCGGTGCTGCTGGGCGGCGAGCGCCTGGCCCTCACCGACATCGGCGTTCCCACGATCGGCGCCGCCCGCCGACTGACGATCGACGAATGGGTTCCGCTCGGCGCCGACATGCTCGCGATCGCGCGATTCGAAACACAAGAAGGAGTCCGCTGATGTTCACCGGAATCATCGAGGAGATCGGCGAGATCACCGCCATCGCACCGTCCGGCGACGGCTGGCGTCTCACCGTCCGTGCGCCGAAGGCCGCGCAGGATGCCGTGCACGGCGAGTCCATCGCAGTGTCGGGTGTGTGCCTCACCGTTGTCGGGTCGACCTCCGGCACCTTCGACGCCGACGTCATGAAGCAGACGCTCGACGTGTCGGCGCTGGCGGCGGCATCCGTCGGCACCCCCGTCAACATCGAGAAGGCGATGCCGGTCGGCGCGCGTCTGGGCGGTCACATCGTCCAGGGACATGTCGACGGCACCGGTGAGATCGTCGAGGTCCGCCCCGGTGATCAGTGGAGCGTGCTCCGCGTCGCGATCCCCGCCGACCTCGCACCGCTCGTCGTCGACAAGGGGTCGATCTCGATCGACGGCACGTCCCTCACCGTGAGCGGCGTGAGCGCCGCCGGCGACGCAGAGCACTGGCTCGAGGTCTCGCTGATCCCCGAGACCCTCGCCGCCACCACCCTGGGAAGCCGCACCGTCGGCGACCGCGTCAATCTGGAAACCGACATCCTCGCCCGTCATGTCGAACGCCTCCTGGCGTTCCGGGCTGTCTCGGAAGGAGGCTCGCGATGAGCCTTGCCACCATCGAAGAAGCTCTCGAGTCGCTGCGTGCAGGTCGCCCTGTCATCGTCGCCGACGACGAGAACCGCGAGAACGAGGGCGACGTCATCCTGTCGGCCGAGCTCGCCACACCGGAGTGGGTCGCGTGGACCGTGCGCTGGTCGTCCGGATTCATCTGCGCTCCCATGCCCGCTGACCTCGCCGATGCGTTGAACCTCCCCCCGATGGTCGAGGCCAACGAGGATGCGCGTTCGACCGCGTACACGGTGAGCGTGGATGCTGCAGAGGGAGTCACGACGGGCATCAGCGCGTCCGACCGCGCACGCACCCTCAACGTGCTCGCGGATCCGGCCTCGACGTCCACGAGCGTCATCCGCCCAGGGCATGTGCTCCCGCTTCGCGCGGTCGACGGCGGCGTGCGCGAGCGCGGCGGCCACACCGAGGCCGCGGTCGACCTCATGAAGCTCGCTGGTCTCCAGCCGGTCGGTGCGATCGCCGAGGTCGTCGCGGAGGACGGCAGCATGATGCGCCTGCCCGGTCTCAAGGAGCTCGGCAAGCGCGATGGCGTTCCGGTCATCACGATCGAGCAGCTCATCGCCCACCTCAACGAGATCGACCCGTTGGACGGCCCTGTCACATCGTCCCGCGCCGGCCGACGCCGCGTAAGCCTGCGTGCGGACGCCACGGTGCCCACCGACCACGGTGTGTTCCGATTCCTCGCGTACAAGGACCGTGTCACCGGCACCGACCACATCGCGGTCGTCTCCGGCGAGCCCGCCGAGACAGCGCTGGTGCGCGTGCATTCCGAGTGCCTGACGGGTGAGGCGTTCGGCTCGCTGAAATGCGAGTGCGGACCGCAGCTGGACGCGGCGCTGGATGCGATCGAGCAGGACGGCGGCGTCGTCATCTACATGCGCGGCCACGAGGGGCGCGGGATCGGCCTCATCAACAAGCTGCGTGCGTACAGCCTGCAGGAGGAGGGGCTCGACACCGTCGACGCCAACCTCGCTCTCGGCCTTCCGGCCGATGCCCGCGAGTACGCCGCCGCGGCCGGCATCCTCAGCGACCTCGGGATCTCGAAGGTGCGCCTGCTCACGAACAACACCGACAAGGTCAAGCAGCTGCGGGAGCTCGGCCTGGACGTCATCGAACAGGTGCCGCTCATCGTCGGCGTCGGACCGAACAATCACCAGTACCTCGAGACCAAGCGCGATCGCATGGGTCACATCATCGGCGAAGCAGAGCTCGCCGAGGCCCTCGCGCACGGAAAGGACAACGCATGAGCGGCGCAGGAGCCCCTTCCCCCACCGAGAAGATCGACGGCACCGGCCTCCGCGTCGTCGTCATCGCCGGCACCTGGCACGAGGTCATCACGAACGGGATGATCGCCGGCGCTGAGCGCGTGCTCACGGCATCCGGAGCGTCCTACGAGATCGTTCGCGTCCCTGGATCGTTCGAGCTCGCGGTGGCCTCACAAGCGGCGTTCGCCGGCGGCGCGGACGCTGTCGTGGCGCTCGGCGTCATCATCCGCGGTGGCACCCCGCACTTCGAGTACGTGTCGGCCGCGACGACCGACGGCCTCACACGCGTGGCTCTCGACGCCGGCAAGCCGGTCGGCTTCGGTGTGCTCACGATCGACGACGAGCAGCAGGGTCTGGATCGCGCCGGCCTCGAGGGGTCGAAGGAGGACAAGGGCGCCGAGGCAGCGGATGCCGCGCTCCGCACCGCGCTGGTGGTCAAGGCACTCCGCCGATAACCTGAGCGCATGGAGACCCTGCGCCTGATCGTCGTATTCATCCACCTCATCGGCTTCGCCGTGCTCTTCGGAGCGTGGGCGGCCCAGGCGTTCGGCGGCAAGCGCCAGATCACGCGGGTAATGGATTACGGCCTGGCGATCGCCGGTCTCGCCGGCCTTGCCCTCGCAGCCCCGTGGGGCATCTCGTACGACCTGAACTACGTCAAGATCGGCGTGAAACTCGTCGTGCTGCTGATCATCGGGGCGCTGCTCGGCATCGGGTCCGCTCGCCAGAAGCGCGGTGACGCCGTGCCCGCCGCCGTCTTCTGGCTCGTCGGCATCCTGACACTCGCCAACGCCGGAATGGGAATGCTCTGGCGGTAATACGCGGCAATTCGCGCTCAGCTGATTCCCAGGTGGCGTAAACTCCCGGGGTGCTCTTTCTCTGAGCACCGATCGTCAGGAGCACCTTGAGCACCACCGTCAAACCTGCCAACCCCCGCTCGCGCGTCATCACAGCGAGCCTGGTCGGCACCACCATCGAGTTCTACGACTTCTACGCCTACGCGACGGCCGCTGTTCTCGTCTTCCCGATCCTCTTCTTCCCGAGTGACAACGAGACCGCGTCGCTCCTGGCGTCCTTCGCCGTCTTCGGCGCCGCCATGGTCGCGCGCCCCATCGGCGCGATGGTCTTCGGCCACTTCGGCGACAAGTACGGGCGCAAGGCGACGCTGGTGGCATCCCTGCTCACCATGGGAATCGCAACCGTCCTCATCGGCGTGCTGCCGACGTTCCAGCAGATCAACTGGGTCGCGCCTCTCCTGTTGCTCGTCCTGCGTTTGGCGCAGGGCTTCGCGCTCGGCGGCGAATGGTCAGGGGCCGCGCTCGTCGCGACCGAGAACGCCCCCAAGGGCAAGCGCGCCTGGTACGGGTCGTTCCCGCAGCTGGGTGCCCCGATCGGCTTCATCATCGCGAACTTCATCTTCCTGGCGATCAACTGGCTTCTGCCGCACGCCGAGGACCCGTCGCTGAAGTCCGAGGCGTTCCTGGCATGGGGATGGCGCATCCCGTTCCTCTTCTCGGCCGTCATGGTCATCATCGGCCTGTGGGTGCGACTGCGGCTCGTCGAGTCCGACACGTTCAAGAAGGCCGCCGAGACCGGAGCGATCCGGAAGATGCCTCTGGCGACGGTGTTCCGCCACTACTGGAAGCAGCTCCTCCTCGGCACGTTCATCATGCTGGCGACATACGTGCTGTTCTACCTGATGACGAACTTCACGCTCACCTACGGTGTCGCCCTGACCGATGCCAAGGTGCCAGGTCTGGGGTTCGGATACACCGATTTCGTGCTCATGCAGATCGTCGGGGTGGTGTTCTTCGGCATCTTCACGCTGCTGTCGGGCCCGATCGCTGACGCTGTCGGACGCCGTCGCCTGCTGATGTGGGTCACCGCGGCGATCATCGTCTTCGGTCTCAGCTTCAACGTGTTCCTGCTTCCGCAGGTCGACCCGAGGTTCACGGGAGCGCTGACCCAGGCGTTCCTGATCCTCGGCTTCATGCTCATGGGCACGACCTTCGGCCCGATGGGGGCGCTGTTGCCCGAGCTGTTCCCGACCAATGTGCGGTACTCGGGGTCGGCGATCTCGTACAACGTGTCCTCGATCCTCGGTGCCGCCGTCGCGCCGTTCATCGCCGTTGCGCTGTGGAGTGCTGTCGGCGGCCAGCCGTGGCTGGTCGGCCTGTACCTGTCGGCCATGGGCGTGCTGACCTTCATCGCGCTGATCTTCACGCCCGAGACCAAGGATCACGACTACGAGTCCGATCTCGGGCTCGCGCAGAGCGCTGAGCTGTAGCCCGCGCTACCGCGTCCCGCTTGCCGAGGCCCCGTCTCATAACCGAGGCCCCGTCGCAGAGTCACATCTACGACGGGGCCTCGGTACGTAGACGGGGGCTCGGCGTCAGTAGATCGCGTGGATCGTGCGTGCCGCGCCGTCGAGGAGCATCCGGCCGCCGTACGGCACGATCCACTGCGGACGAGTGTGCCCGAACGGCACGCCGACGCAGACGACCGCATCCGGGTTGTAGCGGGCGACCGTCTCGATGACGACGTCGCGCTGGGCGCGGCGGAGCGCCTCGGCCTCGGATGCTGAGGGGCGGAAGTCGAAGTCGCTCACCGGCGGACGGGCGACGACGACTCCGGCGACCGCCGAGAGGATGCCCCGCTCCCCCAGTCCGCGCATCCATCGCGCGACCCAGGATGCCGGGGGCCGCTCCTCGCTCGTCTCGATCAGCAGGATCGCACCCTCGAGATCGGATGCCGGAGGCAGACGATCAGCGAACGCCACGCCGTCGAGCACCTCGAGGCAGCCGCCCCACGTTCGCCCCTCGACCCGCGCGGCCGGTCCTGCCCAGATCCATGGCGCGGTCACGACGCGGTCGCCGTACTCCGTGAGAGCACGCGGGTCCTCCCAGCGCTTGCCGACGTCTTCGGACTCCCCTGGCTCGGTGAGCTCGAGCTCTCCGCCGTCGAGGAGCGCAGCGCGCAACGATCGCAGGTGGATGTCGTCGACGGCGGGACCGGGTCCGAGGTGCACGGCGGTCGAGCCGCCGTAGAAGCCCGGGATGCCGAGGCCCCACAGCCAGTTCAGGAGGTTGGTGTTGTCGCTGTACCCGACGAAGGGCTTCGGATCGGCCTGTGCGAGCGCGGCATCGAGATGCGGCACCACGAGGATCTGGTCGTCGCCGCCGATGGTCGCCAGGATGGCCCGGATGCTCGGGTCGGCGAACGCTGCGTTGACATCGGCCGCTCGCGCCTCGGGCGAGGCACCGAGTTCGCGGGTCGTCGGGTACTCGACCGGGACGAGTCCGGTCAGCTCTGTGAGGCGGCGCAGCGCCTGCTCGTGCAGCTCAGGCGCGACGGCAGGAGCCGCGAAGGCGGGCGAGAGGACGGCGACGCGGTCGCCGGGAACGAGCTTGGGCGGTGTCAGCATCCGCCCATTCTGCCGGTCGGCGACGGATGCTGTATCGCTTTGGTCGGCTTCGAACGATCAGAACCGACCGAAGTCATACAGCATGACGCACTCAAGCGTCAGCTTTTGTTGACACAGACCGAGCGGTCAACATAGATTGACGCTATGACCGTTCACACCGCGCAGGCCCTCGACCCGGACGGCGAGCCGATCGCCGAACTGCACCGGCTCGCCGGCATCCGTCTCGAGATCGCCCGCGCCGAAGAAGCGCAGGTGCGCCGCGCACGCCTGGCCGGATACTCCTGGCAGGCGATCGCCAGCGCCCTCGGCGTGACGAAGCAGGCCGCACACAGGAAGTACGGTCGTAGGTAACCCCTTTTTCTTCAGATCGAGGTCTCGCATGTCTCGTACGGCGCCCACTCGCCGGCGCGGACGCGGTGCGCCGCAGGACGGTCCGCGCGCCACATTCCGCCAGCTTCTCCCCTTCCTGTTCGAGCACAAGCGCACGCTGATCGTCGTCGCCGTGCTCAGCGTCATCGGCGCACTCACCTCGCTGGCCCAGCCGCTGCTGGTCGGTCAGGTGATCGGGTTCGTCCAGGAGAGCCGGCCGCTCGGCATGCTTATCTGGGCACTCGTCGGGTTCGTGATCGTCTCGTCGGTGATCTCGGGGTACCAGCACTACCTGCTGCAGCGCACAGGAACCGCCGTCGTGCTCTCCAGTCGCCGCAAGCTCATCGCCCGCATCCTGCACCTGCCGATCCGCGAATTCGATGCTCGACGCACCGGCGACCTCGTCTCACGTGTCGGCACCGACACGACGCTGCTGTACGCCGTCCTCACCCAGGGGCTCGCAGACGCCGTCGGCAGCGCGCTGCTCTTCCTCGGCGCTCTGATCGCGATGCTCGTCATCGACCCGCTCCTTCTTCTGATCATCGTCGTGGTCGTAGGCGTCTCCCTGGTCGTCGTCGTGCTGCTCAGCGGCCGCATCCGCACGGCATCCACGGCCCAGCAGGTAAAGGTCGGCGAACTCGCCTCGGCCGTCGAGCGCGCGGTCGGGTCGATTCGCACCGTACGAGCGTCGGGAGCGACCGAACGCGAGACGCACTCCGTCACAGGGCTCGCCGACGAGGCCTACGGCATCGGCGTGCGGATCGCGAAGGTCTCGGCGCTGGTCGTGCCGATCGCCGGCGTCGCCCTGCAGCTGTCGCTGCTCGCTGTGCTCGGCGTCGGCGGCTTCCGGGTAGCGGCCGGTGCCATCACCGTCGCCTCCCTGGTCACGTTCGTCATGTTCCTTTTCATGCTGATCATGCCGCTCGCCACGACGTTTGGCGCGATCACCTCGGTGAACCAGGCGCTCGGCGCGCTCGGACGGATCCAGGAGGTGCTCGACCTGCCGACGGAGGACCAGGAGGATGCCGCGATCGCCCAGTCGCTGTCGGCGGAATCCGTCCCGTCGGCAGATGCCGGGCCGACGGTTCCCGCGCTCTCTTTCCACGACGTCCGCTTCCGCTACCCCGACGCTGTCGTCGCAGCCCGCGAGGCGGCGGCCAGCGAAGCACGCACGCTGCTCGTCGACGCTCATCTCGAGCGCCAGGGCGATGCGGTGCCCGAGGAGACCGAACGCGCTGAGGTGCTTCGCGGGGTGTCGTTCTCCGTCCCGCGCGGTGCGCGCGTGGCGCTGGTGGGGCCCAGCGGTGCCGGTAAGAGCACGATCCTGTCTCTCATCGAGCGCTTCTACGACCCCACCGGCGGATCGATCCGTCTGGACGGCGACGACATCCGCACGTACCCGCGGGCCGAGCTGCGCGCGAACTTCGGCTATGTCGAGCAGGATGCCCCGACCCTTGCCGGCACCCTCGCCGACAACCTGCGGCTCGCGTCCCCCGACGCCACGGATGCTGACTGCGAGCGCGTCCTGCGCGCCGTGAACCTCGGCGACGTGCTGGAGCGGGGGCCTCTGGGTCTGCAGACACCGGTAGGCGAGGACGGCGTGATGCTCTCGGGCGGTGAGCGTCAGCGGCTCGCGATCGCGCGGGCCCTGCTCACCGAGGCACCGATCCTGCTGCTGGACGAATCGACGTCATCTCTCGACGGCGTGAACGAGCAGCGCATGCGCGAGGCCATCGACGCCGTCTCGGCCGATCGCACCCTCATCGTGATCGCACATCGGCTGTCGACCGTTGTCGACAGCGACGTGATCGTCGTGCTGGAGGACGGCGAGGTCGTCGGCACCGGCACGCACACGGAGCTCATCGAGCAGGTTCCGCTCTACCGGGATCTCGCGAGGCATCAGCTGCTGGCGTAGCATCCGGTCGTCACGAGGCTTCAACTCGCTTCGTCAGCCCTTTTCATCTTCGGGCTTCGCGCTTCGCTCAACGACCCGCGAGTGCGCGAAGGTGCGGACGCTGTCCCGATCTGCAGACTGATTCCCCCGAAACGTCTGCAGAGCGGGACAGGCCCGGCTGTATCGCGGCGGCAGGATGATCGGGACCACTCAGCCATGGGTTTGTCCCTGCCATCCCGCCGCCGCGAGTCTGTGCGAGGCGCCTACTGCGCCTGTGCGAGGCGGTACCGCAGCGACGCGAGCTCGGTGCGGAGCGCCGCCGGCAGGGTCTCGCCGAAAGTGTCGTAGAACGCCTCGGTGGAATCGGCTTCCTGAGCCCAGGCAGCCGGGTCGACGCTGAACAGCTCCTCGAGATCCTGCTCAGGGATGTCGATCCCGTCGAGGTTCAGATCGGAGGTCAGCGGCAGGCGGCCGATCGGGCTGTCGACGGCTGCGACCTCGCCGCTGATGCGACGGATGATCCAGTCGACGACTCGGGCGTTGTCGCCGAAGCCGGGCCACAGGAAGCGGCCATCCGATCCGCGGCGGAACCAGTTGACCTGGAAGATCCGCGGTGCACGGTCGAAGCGCAGGGAGCGTCCGACCTTGAGCCAGTGCGCGAAGTAGTCGCCCATGTTGTAACCGCAGAACGGCAGCATCGCGAACGGGTCGCGGCGCAGCTCGCCGAGCGTGCCCTCGGCCGCGGCGGTGCGCTCGGACGAGATGGTCGAGCCGAGGAAGACGCCGTGCGTCCAGTCGGTCGCCTCGACGACGAGCGGGACGTTGCTCGCGCGACGGCCACCGAACAGGATGACGTCGAGCGGGACGGCCTCTTCCCAGTCGTCGGAGATCTGCGGGCACTGCGCAGCAGCGACCGTGAAGCGCGAGTTCGGGTGGGCTGCGGGGCGTCCGGAGTCGGGCGTCCAGTCGTTGCCCTCCCAGTCGATGAGGTTCGCGGGCGGGGTGTCGGTGAGTCCCTCCCACCAGACGTCACCGTCGGGGCGCAGCGCGACGTTGGTGAAGATCGTGTTGCCCCAGAGCGTCTCGATCGCGGTCACGTTCGTCGACTCGCCGGTGCCAGGTGCGACACCGAAGAATCCGGCCTCGGGGTTGATGGCCCACATGCGGCCGTCCTCACCGGGACGGATCCAGGCGATGTCATCGCCGAGCGTCTCGACCTTCCAGCCAGGAATCGTCGGCCGGAGCATCGCGAGGTTCGTCTTGCCGCACGCCGAGGGGAAGGCGGCGGCCACGTGGTAGGCCTTGCCGTTCGGGTCGATCACTCGGATGAGGAGCATGTGCTCGGCGAGCCATCCCTCATCGCGGGCGATCACCGAGGCGATGCGCAGTGCGAAGCACTTCTTGGCGAGGATGGCGTTTCCGCCGTAACCCGAGCCGTAGGAGTAGACCTCGAGAGTGTCGGGGAAGTGGACGATGTACTTGTCGTCGTTGCACGGCCACTCGACATCGGCCTCGCCCGGTGCGAGCGGAGCTCCGACGGAGTGGACGGTCTTGACCCAGGGAGCGCCCTCGGCGATCTGGCGGGTCACGGCGTCGCCGACCCGAGTCATGATTCCGATGGATGCCACGGCGTACGCGCTGTCGGTGACCTGGACGCCGATGTGCGACAGCGGACCGCCCACGGCACCCATCGAGAACGGCACGACGTACATCGTCCGGCCGCGCATCGAGCCCTCGAAGATCTCGGTCATCTTGGTGCGCATCTTGGACGGGTCCGCCCAGTTGTTCGTGGGGCCGGCGTCCTTCTCCTGCTCCGAGGCGATGAAGGTGCGCGCCTCTGTGCGAGCGACGTCGCTCGGGTGCGAGCGGGCCAGGTACGAGCCAGGACGCCATTCGGGGTTGAGCTTGATGAGCTTGCCCTCGTCGACGAGACCGCGCAGCATCGCGTCGTTCTCGGCGGGCGACCCGTCGACCCAGTGGACGGCGGCGGGCTGCGTGAGCTCGCGGATCTCTTCGACCCACGCCTTGAGCTCGGACAGGGCAGGAGTGTCGTACGTCGGAGCCGCGCCCAGGGTGCGCACTGCGGAGACCGCGGGAACGCGAGGGGTGAAGGTCTCGGCCATAGCCATTTCTGCTCCTTGGGTTGAGGATCCGTGGATCGAAGGGATCGGTGCCTGCATCCATTCTGTGCAACCTTGACGGCCGTTTTCGGACGATTCCGATCTAAAGAAGCTCGTTTCTTTCGCTATGCTCAAAGAATGAGCAGCTCCGGCATCCATCTCACGACACTGGGTCATCGCATCAGGCACCACCGCGTCTCGCACGGGTTCACGCTGGACGAACTCGGCGCGAAGGTCGGCGTCGCCGGGTCGCAGCTCAGCCTGATCGAGAACGGCAAGCGCGAGCCGAAGCTGTCCCTGCTGCAGGCGATCGCCCAAGCGACGGACACCGACGTCGCCGACCTCATCTCGGGCGAACCGCCGAACCGGCGGGCAGCGCTCGAGATCGAGCTAGAGAAGGCGCAGGCGAGCCCCGTGTTCCGCCAGCTCGGCGTCAGTCCGGTCCGGGTGTCGAAGGGCATCCCGGACGAGACGATCGAGTCGATCCTCGGACTGCACCGCGAGCTGCAGAGGCGGGAGCGCGAGGCGATCGCGACGCCGGAGGAGGCTCGCCGAGCCAACACCGAGTTGCGGCTGCGCATGCGCGCGCAGAACAACTACGTCGCCGAGATCGAGAAGCTCGCCGAGAAGCAACTGAAGTCGGCCGGCCACGTCAGCGGAGCGCTCACCCACCGAACCGTGATCCTCATGGCCGAGAAGCTGGGATTCGAACTCATCTACGCGAGCGATCTCCCGCACTCCACGCGGTCGGTCACCGACCTGGAGAACAGTCGCATCTATCTGCCGCCGGCATCCATTCCCGGCGGCCACGGCCTCCGGTCGATGGCGCTGCAGGCCATGGCGCACCGACTGCTGGGCCACACCCCGCCGACGGACTACGCGGACTTCCTGCAGCAACGGCTCGAGATCAACTACTTCGCCGCTGCGTGCCTCATCCCCGAGACTGCTGGTGTCGCGTTCCTGCAGCAGGCGAAGAAGGACCGCAACCTCGCCGTAGAGGACTTCCGCGATGCATTCGGGGTGACTCACGAAGCAGCGGGCATGCGGATGACGAATCTCATGACCGAGCACCTGGGCATGAAGCTGCACTTCCTGCGCGTCGAGGACAGCGGCGCCATCACCCGCGTTTACGAGAACGATGACCTGCCGCTGCCGATGGACGTCACCGGCGCCGTCGAGGGCCAACCGGTCTGCCGCAAGTTCCAGGCTCGGGCGGCCTTCACCCAGCAGAACCGCACGACCGAGCGCTACCAGTACACCGACACCCCCTCTGGCACGTTCTGGTGCGCGACGCAGACGGGATCGGGCAGCGACGGCGAGTTCTCCGTCACGGTCGGGGTGCCGTTCGACGACGCGCGCTGGTGGCGTGGGCGCGAGACGTCGGACCGCGTGGTTTCGACCTGCCCGGATGAGGCCTGCTGCCGCCGCCCCGACCCCGCACTCGCCGCGCGCTGGAACGGCAATTCCTGGCCGAGCGCACGCGTCCACACGCACATGTTCTCGCCGCTCCCCCGCGGCGCGTTCCCCGGAGTCGACGACAGCGAGGTCTATGCGTTCCTCGACCGGCACGCGGTGGATTGAGGCGCGCGATCAGCCGGTGATGAAGGCGGCGTAGCGGTCGAGGGCTGCGATGACGTCGGCGTCGCTCGCGCTTCCCGGGGCGAGCAGCTCTGGCACCGGATCGTCGGCGTGGCGGCCGACGGCGGTCGAGTGCCGCCAGGTGCCGACGACCGCGCCGTCCGCCAGGAGGATCGGGCGCACCATGCCGTTCTTGCCCGGCCCAACGGCCGCCGAATGCTCCGGCGCACACGCGACCGAGCGGTCGGCGTACGAGATGTAGTACTCCTCGAATGAGGCGAGGGCCAGCACGGATGCCGTACGCGGACTGCGCCGCGGCCGGTCCCGCGCGGCGAAGACGCCGTCGTCGACCTCGTGGATGCGGTCGTCGCCCTGTGCCGCCGACGCCGCAGCACGCGCCACTGTGAGCGTGAGACCGGCCCACCAGGCGAAATCGGCAGCCGTCGCCGGACCGTGCCCGCTGATGTATCGCACGAACATCTCGGCAGCGGGATCAGCGGGCCACGCCGACTCGCGGATGTGCTCCTCGACGAGCACGAAGTACTGCTCGCGGCTCACTCCGCCCGGTCGCGCCACCACCGGCCCCTGGCAGATGATGCCGCGCAGCGCGAGGGCGCCGATCGCGTGGGCGCCGCGCTGTCCGGCGGGGTCGACGCCGAGGCCGGTGAACAGATCGACCAGCTCTGCGCGCGTCAGGGCGTTGCCGCCTCGCAGCGCCGCCCGGACGGCGCCCTCAACCCGCGTCAGCACATCGGCGTCGAGCCCGAGCTCGCGCAGCCTCGGCTCCTGTGCGCGCATCTGACGTGCGCCGGTGGCCTGCAGCATCCATCCGAAGTCGCGCGCGGGGACGATGTGCAAGGTGCCGCGCTGCGTCCACGCCCGGATGAGGATGCCGCGCTCGAACAGCCGATCGACGGCGCTCAGCGTCGGCGCACCCGTGGCGCGGGATGCCAAGGCCCAGCGGCCGCCCCAGAATTCCTGGGCCTGCACGGCGAGTATGTGGCGCGCGGCATCCGCTACCGAGCGCGCAGGCGCAGTCAACCGGTGCGAGCGCAGGCGTTCCGCCCGCAGCATCACGGTGTCCATTCCCCCATCCTGCCCGCCACCGCCGACATCGCCCACCCGCTAGGGTCGATTCGAACGCTGACCCGACGAGGACGGACGACGATGGCTGCGGAATCTCGAAGGCCCAACTGGTTCGCTGTCTGGATCTCGATCGGCGTGGTGATCGCGCTGGTCGTCGCGGGCATCCTTGTCGTGGTGCTCAACCAGCGGAAGGGCACGGAAGCCCTGGCTCCCGGCGGAGCCATCGTCGATCAGCAGACCGGTGCCATCACGATCGGCGATGGTCCTGATGACGTCGAGCTCTGGTTCGACTTCGCGTGTCCGCATTGCCAGGACTTCGAGGAGCTCTACGGTCCGAGCATCCAGGATCTCGTCGACGACGGCGCGATCAGCCTGCGTCTGCAGCCCGTCGCCCTCTCGGGTCTCAACGCGGCATCCGGCACGCAGTTCTCGGAGCGGTCGGGAAGCGCGCTGTACTGCGTCGCGGACGCTGCCCCCGACGCCGCCTACCCGTTCTTCACGAAGCTGTTCGCGATGAAGCCCAGCGGCCCTGGCGTGCCGGACGACGAGCTGACGTCACTCGCCGCCGAGGTCGGCGGAGCGGATGCCGCGGAGTGCATCGCCGATGGCACCTACCGGCAGTTCACGGTCGATCAGGCGCAGCAGCTGCCGCAGAATCCGCAGACCGGCGGAGCCGGCACTCCGACACTGGTCGTCAACGGCGAGTACGTCGCCGTCACCGGCGATGTGGGTGCCGACATCGTCAGCCGTCTGAACGGCTGACCGATTCCGCTCAGCCTGTATCGATTCGGTCGGTTATGAACGATCAGAACCGACCGAATCGATACAGCATCCCATCGGGCACACCCGCCGCAGACCTCAGCCCTGCAGCGTCACCTCGCGGCGCGGAGGCAGCACGACGGGATGCGAGCCTGCCATGACCTCGAGCACGCGGATGACCTGGCACGAGTAGCCGTACTCGTTGTCGTACCAGACGTAGAGGATGACGTCCTGCTCGTTCGCGATCGTGGCGAGCCCATCGACGATGCCTGCGCGGTGCGACCCGACGAAGTCCGTCGAGACGACCTCCGGCGACTCGACGTAGTCGATCTGCTGCCGCAGCTTCGAGTGCAGTGAGACGCGGCGCAGATAGTCGTTGAGCTCGTCCTTCGTCGCCGGGCGCTCGAGCGTCAGGTGGAGGACGGCGAGCGAGACATCGGGAGTGGGAACGCGGATGGACGACCCGGTGAGCTTGCCCTCGAGCTCGGGAAGGGCTCGAGCCACCGCCTTCGCCGCACCCGTCTCGGTGATGACCATGTTCAGCACCGCCGAACGCCCGCGGCGATCGCCGGAGTGGAAGTTGTCGATGAGGTTCTGGTCGTTCGTGAAGGAGTGAACGGTCTCGACGTGACCCCGCACGATCCCGTATGCCTCGTCGACGGCCTTCAGGACCGGCGTGATCGCGTTCGTCGTGCAGGATGCCGCGGACAGGATGCGATCCTCGGGCGTGATGGTCGCGTCGTTGATGCCGTGGACGATGTTCTTCAGCACCCCCTTGCCAGGGGCGGTCAGCAGCACGCGGGCGACGCCCTTCGCCTCGAGGTGACGGCTGAGACCCGCTTCGTCGCGCCAGCGCCCGGTGTTGTCGACGACGATCGCGTTCTGGATGCCGTAGCCGGTGTAGTCGACGGATGCCGGGTCGTTCGAGTAGATCACCTGGATGCGGGTGCCGTTGGCGATGATCTGCTCGGCGTCCTCGTCGACGGTGACGGAGCCCGCGAAGCGGCCGTGCACGGAGTCGCGCATCAGCAGCGACGCACGCTTGACGAGGTCGTTCTCCGACCCTCGACGCACGACGATCGCGCGCAGCCGCAGACCGCTGCCGCCGCTGTTATGCGCGATGAGGATGCGGGCGAGCAGACGCCCGATACGACCGAACCCGTAGAGAACGACATCAGTTGGTTCAGCCGGGGTCGCTCCCATCGCGGGGGCGAGTGCCTCCCGCAGGTACTCGTCGAGCGGGGCATCCGTTCGTCCGGCGACGAGCCGGGCGACATCGATCGACGAGGCTCCTGGTTCGAGATCGCGCAGCCCCTCGAGCACGGCGAGAGTGTCGTCGAGAGCGAGTTCCTCGTGACCGAGCTGAGCGACGCGCTCGTGCAGCTCGATGATGCCGGTGGTCGACAGACCGAGCAGGCGATGCCCGTGCAGCGACGTCACCACCTCGTGATCACGTCGCAGCGCACCGACCAGCGGAACCATCCGCTCGGCGAGCTCCTCTCTGGCCATCCAGTCGTCACGGTGTGTCACGAAGCCCTGTGCCGCGAAGTCGTTCATCTGCGTCCTTGCATGTCTGAGCGCGCCGAAGATCGTCCGGCGCGCGGGTTGCCGGGTGGAGCATCGGGGGATGTACCCAGGATAGTGGGCGGCGGGGGTACTCATCGCCCGGGCTAGCCTGGACGCATGGTCACGACTCTCACCGCCCGCGCCGCGCTCCTCGACATGGACGGCACGCTCGTCGACTCGACGGCCGTGGTCGAACGGCTGTGGCTGGAGTGGGCCGAGCCCCACGGCCTCGACCGCGACACCGTGCTCGCGACGGTGCACGGGCGTCAGGGATGGCAGAGCATGTCGATCCTGCTCCCGGAGCGCGACCACGCGATCAACCTCGAGGAGAATCGGCGGATGCTCGCCCGCGAGAGCGCCGAGACCGAGGGCGTCGTCGCGATCGCCGGGGCGGCGGAGCTGCTGCACGCGCTCCACGGCTACCCGCACGCCATCGTCACCTCCGCGGACGTCGCTCTCATGACCGCTCGGATGGGCGCCTCGGAGCTCAGCATCCCCGAGCTCGCCATCACGGCAGAGCGGGTGACCAACAGCAAGCCCGATCCGGAGGGCTTCCTGCTCGCGGCATCCACGCTCGGCATCGCTCCCGAGGACTGCGTGGTCTTCGAGGACTCAGGCGCCGGCATCCGCGCCGGACTCGACGCCGGCATGACGGTCATCGGCGTCGGACCGCACGCGCCCGCGTTCGGCCCCGCCCATCACGTCGACGATCTGACGCAGCTCGTCATCGCGCCCGGCGGCGAAGGCTTCGAGATCCGGATCAGCTGAGCGCCGCGATCGCCTCACGCAGAATGCCGTCTGCCTGAGCCAGCGCCCCGCGCGCCCGCTGCACGTCCGCACCGGTGGCCAGCGTCAGCAGGGCGAGCTTCACCGACCCGCCGGCCGCCTGCAGCGTTTCAGCAGCCTCGCCGACCCCGACTCCCGCGATCTCCGTGACCGTCCGGATCGACCGGGCATGCAGCTTCTCGTTGGTCGCCAGCAGGTCGACCATCACGCCGCGGTAGGTCTTGCCGAGCTTGATCATCGACAGCGTCGTCAGCATGTTCACGACGAGCTTCTGGGCGGTCCCCGACTTCAGACGCGTCGACCCGGAGATGAACTCGGGGCCGGTCACGATCTCGATCGGAACTTCGGCCGCCGTCCCGATATCGGAGTCGCGGTTCGAGGCGATCGCCACCGTCAATGCGCCGATCGCCCGCGCGTACCGCAGTCCGCCGACGACGTACGGCGTGCGACCGGACGCCGAGATCCCCACGACGGTGTCGCGGTCGGTGAGTGCGATCTCCCGCAGCGAAGCCTCCGCCGCATCGGCGTCATCCTCCGCGTTCTCGACCGCCGAGCGGATCGCCGGCTCTCCCCCGGCTATGATCCCGACCACCATGGACGGATCCGTGCCGAACGTCGGCGGGCACTCGCTCGCGTCGAGCACGCCGATGCGTCCGGCAGTGCCGGCACCGATGTAGATGAGCCGCCCACCACGGCGGAACCGCTCGGTGATCCCGTCGACCGCGCGAGCGATGTCGACTGCGCGCTCGGCGACGGCGACCGGAACGCGGTGGTCCTCGGCGTTCATCCGACGCACGAGATCGACAGTGTCGAGCAGGTCGAGATCGCCGCGCTCCGTCGTGGCCGCCTCGGTGTCGAGCTGCGAGAGCACGCCGAGCAGTTCTGCGAGGCGAGTGGAGTCGGAGGAGGTGGTATCAGGCACGGTGTTGTCAGGCACGGTGGACGAACCTTTCATGGGGCATATCGGTATGGCGCGCGAGCAGCGCAGCGCCGTCGAGGGCGTCGCCGGCCGCGGCCACGATCACACGCCCGGCGGAGGTCAGGAGATGCTCGAGCTCGGCGCGGAACCAGGCGTGGTCGCCGAGGCCGCCGTGGATCACGACATCGGCATCATCGGATGCCGCGACAGCTGAAGCTGTGAGCAGGCGCGCGGCTTCGGCGGCGATCCCGGCGGCGACGTCGTCGCCGGCCGCCGCCGCATCGAGCACGAGCGGCGCGACGCTGGCGAGTTGCCGGGCGACGGGCTCGTCGCCGGCCAGCCAGGCGACGGCATCCGGAGCCGGAGCGATGTGCGAGCGCACCGCATCGCCCAGGACGGTCGGCCCGCCGAGGCCGTCGCGAGCGCGCAGCGTCGCGCGGATCCCCTCGCGACCGATCCATGACCCGCCCCCGAGGTCCCCGAGATCGGGGCCCCAGCCGTCCACCAGGCGCACCCCTGAGGAATCCGCACCGAGCGCGGCGGCACCGGTGCCGGCGATGAGGAGAGTGCCCGGCGCTCCGCTGAGCGCCCCGGCGTGAGCTGTCACGACATCGGAGGTCACAGCGATGGCCGCGCCGGTGGACTGCGCCAGTCGGGCGGCGAGTTCACGTGCGGCATCCGGGACGCTCCACGCGCCGGCGACGCCGATGCTCAGCCTCTGGATGTCGCCGATCTGGGCGAGCAGAGGAAGGATCGCGGCGAGAGCCGTCTGGACGCCATCGGATGTCGCGAGGCCGGGGGAACCCGCACCCGCATACGACTCACGCCCGTCGGCGGCGATCACCGCGAGGCGACAGCGCGTCTTTCCGAGATCGACGGCAATGATGGGGTGCTCGATCGGCATCTCTCAACTCTCAGAACAACTCAGCTTCGGAAAGAGTCTACATGGCGCATAAACTTCTTGAAAAGAATTTACCATCGGTCGACTCGCCGCCGAGACAAGACCCTCGACGCGACATACTGTAATCCCAGCCTTCAGGAGCGCGGATGAGCATTCAGACCACCATCGAAGCGGCCGCCTCGACCCTGCCGCCGTCCCTAGCGCGCATCGCGACCGTCGTACGCGAGAGCCCGTCGGTCGTCGTCGACATGACGATCAACGAACTCGCGAACCGATGCAGCACATCGGTGGCCTCGGTCGTACGATTCTGCCGAGCGATCGGATTCAGCGGTTACGCTCCCCTGCGCATGGCTCTGGCGACCGAACTCGGCAAGGAGGCTGCGCAGTTCTCCGCCAGGGGCATGGTCGGATCCGAGATCTCGGACGGCGATTCGCTGCGCGAGGCGGTCTCCAAACTCGCCGCCCTCGAGCTGCTCGCCATCGAGGAGACCGTGGAGGCGCTCGACTTCGACGTCCTCGAGGCCGCGATCACCGATATCGATCGGGCCGACCGCATCCTGCTGTACGGAATCGGAGCCAGCCAATTCGTCGCCGAGGACCTGGCGCAGAAGCTCCTTCGCGTGGGACGCAACGCCCACGTGCTCCGCGATCCGCATGAAGCCGTCGCGGCGACGGTGCTGCACACGGGACCGACCGTCGCGATCGGGTTCTCCCATTCGGGGACGACGAACGAGACGGTGCGGTTCCTGCGCACCGCACGACAGAGCGGCGCAGCGACGATCGCCGTGACGTCCGCCAAGAGCTCGCCCCTCGCGCGTGCCGCGGACCACGCGCTGTTCACCGAGGTGCGGGAGTCGTCCTTCAGGGCCGGCGCGATGGTCAGCCGGATCGCACAGCTCACGGTCGTCGACTGCCTGTTCGTCGGTGTCGGCAAACGTCGGTTCGCCGAGACGATGGATGCTCTCCAGCGCACCCGCGAAGCCACTCGCGCTCTGCGCGACTGAGTTCACACCGCCGGCTGCCGCTCGACGGCGTTCTCGGTCGCCGGCTGCGACTGCACGTCGTCGGCGGCGCGCAGGAACACGATGATCCAGCTGAAGATGAGTATCGCGGCGATCAGCTCGACCGCGGTGAGGTTGTAGTAGCCGGTCGCGAAGAAGATGCCCAGCAGCACGATCACGGCGACGTACACGTAGCCCATCCCCACGAACACGCTCGAGATCGATGGGAGCAGCCACGGCAGCGCGATCACGACCGCTGCGAAGGCGACGGCCATGCCCGTTGCCACGGTGTTGTGCACGATGAAGAACGCGTCGACGGGGAAGACACCGACGCAGGTGAGGAAGATCCCCATCAGGATCATGCCGATCCGAATGTAGTGGCGGCCGCGCTTCTGCTGCGGATCGGCGACGGGCAGACCGGCGGTCGCATAGCGGCTGACCGTCGTGACGATGACCCCAGCGACGATCAGCGTTCCGTTGAAGATCCAGGCGGAATCGTTGCTCGCCATGCCGAGGGCCGAGAGGTTGTCGCGCCACCAGTGCCGGTCGGTCGCCGTGAGCATGCTCGCGAAGGCGCCGACCACGAGGAAGATCGCGAGCACCAGCGAGAGCATCATGGGCGTGAGGGATGCCGCGCTCAGGAAGCACACGTATGCCGTGAGCGCGAAGGCCACGGCCACGAGGATCGCACCGGGGAAGTCGTAGACAGGAGCATCCGCGAAGCTGAGTTCGAGCAGCGCGGCGATGCCGGACCAGCCCAGCAGGGCGGTCGCGGCGTACGCGAGGGTGATGGCCGCCGTGTCGTACCAGCGCAGGCGATCGTCGCGCATGGTGAGGCCGTCGGCCTGTGCGGCTATCCGGCCCCGCCGCACGACGACCCGCCCCAGCAGCACCGAGAGGATGGCGACGACCGCTCCGCCGACGGCGGCGTACGCCCCGATCGACCAGGCGCCGGCGATGTCGAGCTCTCGTCCCCAGAACGGCGGGAGCGACACCACGAATCCGACGGAGAAGAACGCTGCCCCGACGAGAAGCGCCGTCGTCTCGAGCGACAGGGAGCCGGCCCTCGAACGCCGAACCAGGTCGTGCCAGAGAGAAGCCGCGCGTGTCGCCATGCGACCATTCTGGCCGGAGTGCGGAGCTAGAATCGAGGGGTCCGGTTCAGCCGGTGCTCGAAAAAAGGGCACGAAGCCGACGTCGCATCGATGCGCCGCGCGAGACACATACGGAATCTCTCACCGATACCGTCTCGAAAGGCACTGTCATGCCCTCCGTCTCCGCTCACGTCGCCCTCACTCTGGCGCAGCACATCGACGCCGTCTTCGGCGTGATGGGCAACGGCAACGCGTACTTCCTCGATGCTCTCGAACGCGACACCGACGCTTCGTTCACCGCGGTCCGCCACGAACAGGGCGCGGTGGTGGCGGCCGATGCGCACTATCGCGCGTCGGGCAGGATCGCCGCCGGTACGGCCACGTACGGCGCCGGCTTCACGAACACGCTGACGGCGCTCGCTGAGGCGGTTCAGGCACGCATTCCGCTGGTTCTCGTCGTCGGCGACGAGCCCACATCGGGTCCGCGGCCGTGGGACGTCGACCAGATCGCCCTGGCGTCGGCCGTCGGCTCTCGTACCTACACGGTGGGCAGAGCGGATGCCGCGGCGACCACGATCATCGCCATCGAGCATGCTCTGACCTATCGACTGCCGGTCGTGCTGGCCATCCCCTATGATGTCGCCGCGCTCGAGGCAGGGCCGGTGCCCGAGGCGCCGTCACCGCGCTCCCCTGCTCCGCTCGCACCGAAGGGCGAGTTCGCCGACGGGATGCTCGATGAGATCGCAGCAGCTCTTCGGGAAGCCGAGCGCCCGTTCCTGCTGGCCGGCCGGGGCGCGTGGCTTGCGGGAGCCGGTGAAGCGCTCGGCGCTCTGGCCGACGCGACCGGGGCGCTCACGGCATCCACCGCGCTGGGGCGGGGTGTCTTCCCCTCCGCGGAGCACGACCTGGGCGTGACGGGTGGGTTCGGCGCCGAGGGCGCCATGGACCTCGTCCGCGAGGCGGATGTCGCGGTCGTCTTCGGAGCGTCGCTGAACCAGTTCACGATGCGCTTCGGCGAGCTGTTCGCACCGGGGACCCGGGTGTTCCAGGTGGATGTCGCGCCGGCCGCGACGCACGCGAACGTCGGCGGGTTCGTCCGCGGTGATGCTCGCGTGGTGGCGGAGGCGCTCGTCCAGCGCCTCGCCTCCATGAGAAACCATCTCCGGCACGAGAAACCACGCGGGGAAGGGTTTTTCGCGCCGGAAGTG
Organism: Microbacterium sp. Bi121; assembly: GCF_918698005.1. Lineage (GTDB taxonomy): Bacteria > Actinomycetota > Actinomycetes > Actinomycetales > Microbacteriaceae > Microbacterium. The sequence continues at coordinate 119,924 of NZ_CAKKLJ010000002.1, read as the reverse complement.
GTTTCTCAAGGCGGGCCGTGGCGTGAGACCGTCGACGTGGCGGCGGCCCGGACGTATGACGGCGGCGACGAACTCGCCCCCGACGGCCGACTCGACCCGCGCTCCGCCGCCCGTCGCATCGCCGAGCTGCTGCCGCAGGACCGCGTCGTCGTCTCGGACGGCGGGCACTTCATCGGGTGGGCGAACATGTACTGGCCGGTGGCATCGCCCGACCGCATGATGATGATCGGCACCGCCTTCCAGGCGATCGGCCAGGGCTGGCCGAGTGTCGTCGGCGCGACCCGCGCGAGGCCCGAATCCACGATCGTCCTCACCAGCGGTGACGGCGGCGGGTTGATGGCGATCGCGGACCTCGAATCAGCCGTTCGTGCAGCAGGAGGCCGTGGCTGCGCCGTCGTCTGGAACGACGCCGCCTACGGTGCGGAAGTGCATCTGTACGGACTCAAGGGCCTGGCCGAGGGCCCCATGCGCATCCCGGAGGTCGACTTCGCCGCCTTCGCCGCGGCAGTCGGTGGCGAAGGCGTCGTCGTGCGCACTCTCGAGGACCTCGAGCGACTGGAGACGTGGTCTGCGGAGCCGGCATCCGAGCGGCCTTTCCTGCTTCTCGACCTGCGCATCTCCCCCGCCGTCGTTGCGCCGTACCAGCAGGAGATCATCCGCGTGAACAGCTGATGCGCTCCCTCCGATAGGCTCCTCGCCATGGCCGATGCCCCCGAGATCCTGCGCTACAGCGCGTTCGCAGCGACACCGGAGGGCGGCAATCCGGCGGCTGTCGTCCTGGATGCTGCGCACCTCGACGATGCGTCGATGCAGCGGATCGCGGCCGAAGTCGGGTACTCGGAGACGGCGTTCGTCATCGGTCAGGATGTCGAGACGCACAGGTATCGGGTGAGATTCTGGTCGCCGGCCGCCGAAGTGCCGTTCTGCGGCCACGCAACCGTCGCGACGGCCGTCGCACTGGTCGAACGGGGCGGCGCCGGGGACGCATCCTCCGAAACCCTGTCTTTCGAAACACAGGGGGGACGCGTGGAACTGCGCCCGACGCGGAGCACCGACGGCTCCGTCACGGTGTCTTTCACCAGCGTGGAGCCCGAGGTCCGCGACATCGACGTGCGGGTGCGCGACCGGCTGCTCGCCCTTCTCGGACTCGGCGAGGCCGATATCGACCCGCGCTTACCCGTACGCGAATCGTTCGCGGGCAATTGGCATCCGGTCGTCGTCATCACTGATCCGGAGGTGTTCCACCAGTTCCGGTTCTCCCCCGCCGAGGTCGCCGCCCTCATGCGCGAGCAGGGCTGGCTCGGGACCGTGACCGTGCTCCATGCCCTGAGTCCGTGGGAGTTCGAGGCCCGCAACCTCTTCCCCGTCGGAAGGATCACCGAAGACCCGGCGACGGGCTCGGCCGCGGCATCCACCGGCGCGTACCTGCGCGACCAGGGATATCCGGAGCAGGCGATCCGGATCCAGCAGGGACGGCACGTCGGCCGGCCGAGCACCCTCGAGGTCAGGATTCCGGCCGAGGGTGGCATCGAGGTGTCCGGCGGCGCGACGCGGATCGGCTGATCGCTTAGTCGAGCTGTTCGATCCCCTGCATGCGAACCTGCTCGAGGTCGAGGTTCGCAGAGATCCGCCGGACGACGATGTCATCGACCGTCCCCGACCGGCGCAGGCTCAGCAGCACCTCGCGCTTGTGGTCGAGCATCGCCAGCTTGAGCCTGGAGAACTCGTCGTGCCTGATCAGCGGCGAGCGCTGCTCCAGGTCCACATCGGCGGACGTCGCGACCATCTGCAGCGTCGTTCCGTCGACGACCGCCGGCGCGCTGCTCACGTCGACGGAACCGTCGGCGAACGGATCGGGAGCGCCGAGCATGTCCTCCATCGCGCCGACCTCGGCGTCGATGAGCGCCCGCTCCCTCGCCATCGCCCTGGCGTTGGCGAGCTCCAGCATCTCGTACCCGTCCCGCCGCACACGATCGCGCACCTCATCGCTGATGCCGTGCTCGGACGCCAACGCGTCGAGCGCCGCCATCGCCGACCCCGAGATCGCACGCTCAGCGAGCTCGAACTCCTCGTCCTCGCCGTGGTCGACGGGGTACCGTGCCCAGCGGACCACCGCTGGGAGCAGCGGCCCCTGGACCAGCAGGCTCAGCAGGATCACTCCCGCGGTGACGAAGATGACCTCGTCGCGGCCCGTGAGCGTCGAGCCGTCCGGCATCGTGAGCGGCACGGAGAGAGCGATCGCGAGCGAGACGGCACCGCGCATGCCCGCCATCGTGCTGACCACCATCATGCGTGTGCGCAGACCCCGCGGATGCTGCGCGCCGCCGCGCTGGAACGGCACCGAGAGCAGCTGGAACAGGAACCGCACGACGAGCAGCGCGACCCACACCGCGACTGTGGCGAGTGAGAGCCAGCCGATCATCGGCAGCGACGTCTGGTGAACGACCCACTGCACCTCGAGACCGATGAGCACGAACAGCGCGCCGTTGAGCAGGAACACCCCGAACGGCCAGGCGGCCTCGGATTGGCGGCGGGATGCCGCCGTCGTGATCCGCGGGCCCACGTAGGCGGCGATGAGGCCGGCCACCACGACAGCCAGCACGCCGGACGCATGGATCAGCTCGGCCACCATGAACGCGGTAAACGGCACCAGCAGCATCGTCACATTGATCGCGATCGTGCTGTGCACTCGCCGAAGCAGCAGCCACGCGGCCGCCGCGACCAGTCCTCCGACGGCGATGCCGCCGACGTAGGACACGACGACGGTCCCGGTGATCATCAGCGGCGTGACCTGACCGCCGACCGCGAGCGAGACGGCGATCGCGTACAGCACGAGTGCCGTGCCGTCGTTCGTCAGGCTCTCGGCCTTCAGCTTCATGAAACTGCGCCGAGGCAGCAGCCGCCCGAGGGCGGCGACGGCCGTGGCGTCCGGCGGCGCGACCGCCGCACCGAGGATGAGCGCGATCTCCCACGGCATCCCGAACAGCGCGGCGACCGCCGCGACGGCGAACGCCGAGGCGACGACGAGCAGCGTGCTCATCGGCAGGATGTACCGGAAGTCGCGACGTATCGACCGCAGGGACGTCGTCAGGCTCTCCCAGAACAGCATGACCGGCAGGAACAGCAGCAGCACGGTCTCCGGCGGCAGCTGGACCTCGCGCAGGGCCGGGACGAATCCGAGCAGCAGACCGAACACCACGAGCACCAGGGGCAGCGCGAGGCGCACCCGGGGCGCGAGCAGTGTTCCGACCAGAATCGTCAGCCCGAGCAGGACTGTGACCTCAAGACCTTCCATACGCGCACCCATCTGCCGTCGCGGACAGGCGCGACGTGCGAAGAGACACAGCGCCCGTCAGGCAAACCGTATTCCCGACTCGCCGCACTCGGAAGCCCCGAATGCGAACGCGTCGCGGATCAGCCGACTGTGCTGTAGTCGGGCATCTGCTGCAGAGTCCAGGTGTTGCCATCCGGGTCGTCGAACGTCACGAACCGGCCCCAGGCCTGCTCGTCGACGCCGTCGGCCTCGACCCCTGCATCGCGCAGTTGCGCGAGCGCAGCATCCGCATCGGGCACGACGACCTGGATCGTGTTCTGTTGACCGGGCTCCAGGTCGACCCCCAGCCCCTCGCCGAACGCGATCGAGCACGCCGACCCAGGCGGGGTCATCTGGACGAACCGCAGGCCCTCCTGCACCACGTGATCGTGGTCGGCGTTGAACCCGATCCCGACGTAGAACGCCTTCGCCCTGTCGACATCCGTCACCGGCACGAAGATTAGCTCGATCTTCCAATCCATCACGCACTCCTCCTGGCGAGCGTCGGCGCCCGACCGCGGCTCACGCTACGCGCGGGGTCGGACATCCGACACGGACGATCGGCTAGATCCAGCCCTTGTCCTGCGCGATCCGCACGGCCTGCGCTCGATTCGCGGCCCCCACCTTTCCGATCGCGGCCGACAGGTTGTTGCGCACCGTCCCCGCAGACAGGAATACCTCGGCGGCGATGGCCGCTGCGCTGCGTCCGTCGGCCGCGAGCCGCAGCACCTGCTGCTCGCGATCGCTCAGCGGGTTGGCGCCTTCGAACAGGCTCGCCTCGGCGAGCGCGGAGTCGACGACCCGCAGTCCCGAATGCACACGTCGCACCGCATCGGCCAGTTGCTCCGCCGGGGCGTCCTTCACGACGAAACCACTGGCGCCGGCATCCAGAGCAGAGCGAAGGTAGCCGGGCCGCGCGAAAGTCGTCACGATGAGCACGCGCGTGTCAGGGCTGGCGGCGCACACAGCGCGCGTCGCGGCGATGCCGTCCATCCCCGGCATCTGGATGTCCATCAGGCACACGTCCGGGGCGGTGTCGGCGACCAGTCGGACCGCCTGCTCGCCATCCCCTGCCACCCCCACGACCGTGAGATCGTCCTCGAGTTCCAGCAGCGCAGCCAGCGCGCCGCGCAGCATCGCCTGGTCATCGACGATGACGATGCGGATCGTCGCTGCATCCGTCACCATGTCACCTCGATCCGGGTCCCAGCCGGCTCATTCGAGTGCACAGTCAATGCTGCGCCGCCGGTGGTCGCACGCTCTCGCATGCCCCGCATCCCGTTGCCCTCACCGCCGGCGAGACCGCGACCGTCATCGGCGACCGAGAAACTCCCCGGCACCATCCGCACGGTCATCGTGCGCGCGCCGGCGTGGCGCAGCACGTTGGTCGTCGCCTCGCGCAGGATCCAGCTCGCGGTCAGCGACTGCGCCGGCGACAACGCCGCCGCGTCGCCCTCCACCCGCATCGACACGTCTGCGGCAGCCAACGCTCCGCGGCACGACTCGAGTTGATCGATGAGGGTCGCATTGCGCACCCCGGCCACCGTCGCACGCACACCGGCGATCGCCTCTGCCGTGAGCGATTCGATGTCGGCGAGCTCGGCCTTGGCCCGCTCAGGGTCGCTGTCCATGAGCTTGCGCACCAACTGAGCCTTGAGCTTCACCACCGTCAGCGAATGACCGACCAGATCATGCACGTCGCGGGCGACGGCCTCGCGCCCCTCGCTGGTGGCGAGTTCGAGACCGAGCTTCTCAGCCTCAGCGGAGCGGATGATGAGGCTCGTCGAGACCGTGTTGACGACGCCGAGAAGTGCGAGGATCGCGAGGATCGTCAGATAGTCCAGCCCTCCGGGCGTCAGGAACACGATCAGCGCGGTGATGACGATGCTCGCTGCCAGAGTGAGCCAGTGCGCCAGGCGCGTGAGCCCGTACGATGCGAACGACATGATGAACGGCATGAAGCTCAGCGCTGACCCGCCCGCGGCCGGCACCGTCAGCACCGCGCACACGATCATCCCTCCGAAGGCCACCCACTGGATCGGCTTCGGAGGGTCCGTGAGCCCGCCGCCGCCGAAGCTCATGCCGTTCATGAACCCCGCGACGTAGACCAGGATGAACGCTCCGAGCGCCACCCAACCGGTGATGATCCAGGCTTGTGCGGCATCCGATCGCAGCAGCGCGATCACCGGGTAGGCGAGGAACACCAGCCAGACCGCGGCCATGACCCATCCGAAGCGTTCCCACGGCGATCTGGCTCCCTGGCCAGGGCTCGTCCTGCTTCGACGGCTCCCCGGTGCGCCCAACGCGGCTGGGGCGACGCCGGCCGCTGTGGCCGCCGCCGCATCCCGCGCATCCCGCGATCGCGTCACGTCATCCGTCATGCTGTCGACACTATCGGCGAGAACGCGACCGCTTGACGCCGAATGCCACGAGGACGGCGAACACGATCAGCCATGCCACGACGTTCAGCGAGACCATCAACAGCGAGTCGGTCTGCCCTGTTGTGAGAACGCCATCCGTGAGCGGCCAGCGGCTCAGCGCCACGAACCCGTACAAAGGTGTGAAACGGGCGATGCCGAGCATCACGCCGTCCAGGGGCATGAAGACGTTTCCGAAGAAGGCGAAGAAGGTCATCGAGATGGACGCCAGCGCCGCGGCCGAATCGGAGTTGAAGAACAGCCCGACACCGAGCCCGTACAGGCCGTAGATGAGACCGACTCCGAGGATGATTCCGGCAGCGGCGAACCAGCGCCACACCTCCGTCGTCTCGGCACCGGTCAGCACACCTGCGGCGAAAACGGCGAGCATGGCGAGAGCCGCGAACGAGACGGCGGTGACCAGCTTCGTCACCGCGTATCCCGTGGTGCCGAGCGGGGTCATCGCGAGCTGCCGCCCCCACCCCTGCTTGGCCTCGGTCGCGGCGAGCGATGTGATCGAGCTCATGGCGACGGCGGTGCCGTATGCGGCCATCGAGACCATCACGTAGAACTTGACGTTCCCGTGGCCGGCGGTGATGTCGCCGTACCCCATGCTCGCGCCGAACAGCAAGTACATCGCAACCGGCATGCCGAGCGTGAAAGCGAGCGTGTATGGGTTGCGGATCTGCCGCATCGCCTCGACGCGCACCATGGTGGGTGAGAGTGACATGGTCATGATCAGTCCTCCGTCAGGGCTGTGAAGGCGGTCTCGAGGGTGGGCGCGGCGATCTCCAGATCGTGCGCCCCGGCGTTCAGAAGAACGGATGCCGCGGCATCCGAGTCGAGCGCGCGAAGGCTCACACGATTCGCGTCGACGCGGACCTCGACGATGCCCTCGGTCTGCTCGAGCTGCGAGACGAGGGTTTCACCGCCGGTGTCGGGAAGGTTCGCGGCGAGCGTGCGGCCGCCGAGGTTCGCGCGCAGCTGCGCGGTGGGCGCGTCGGCGACGATGACCCCGCGGTGCATGACGACGGTCCGCCGCGCGAACTGCTCGGCCTCCTCGAGGTAATGCGTGGCGAAGATGATGGTCCGCCCGGCATCCGCATCGGCACGCATGACGTCCCAGAAGTGGCGGCGGGCGTTCACGTCCATGCCTGCGGTCGGTTCGTCGAGCACGAGGATATCGGGATCTGCGACCAGCGCGAGTGCGAACTTCACCCGCTGCTGCTCGCCGCCGGAGCACTTGGAGATACGGCGGCGGGCGAGCTTGTCGAGCTCGGTGCGGGCGAGGACCTCTGGCACGCGCGCGAGCGAATCGCGCCCGTGCAGCGATGCGATGACTTCGACCGTCTCGCGGACGCTGAGGTCGGAGAGCAGTCCTCCGGTCTGCAGCACCCCGGCGATCACGCCGTCCTTGGCGGCCCTGCCCGGCTTGTTCCCGTACACCGAGACGGTTCCGGTGCTCGGGTCCGTCAGGCCGAGGAGCATGTCGAGTGCGGTCGTCTTTCCTGCGCCGTTCGGGCCGAGGAGGGCGACGACCTCGCCACGACGGATGCTGAGGTCCAGCCCGTCGACCGCCTTCACCGTGCGCTCCCCCACGCCGAAGTGCTTGGTGAGGCCCGTGATGGAGACGGCTGTCTCGGATGCTGTGGCCGATGCGCTCGTGCGGGATGCGCTCGTACGGGTCGGTGCTGCCGCTGCTGTGGTCATGGTTCCAGCGTGGCGGACGCCGTCCGCCCGATCAGGAGGGCGGTGTCATCTCCTGCGCATGACACGTGTCACGGCATCCGCACCTCCCGCTCGGAAAACGGAGATCATCCGGCGTGTCATCGGCGCGCGGACGACACGCCAGGTCGTCCGGGATTTCCGAAGCCGGGCGGGCCTCAGGCCGGGAGGAACGCGCCGTCGAGGAAGGCGGCGAGTTCGGCCGTGGCATCCAGCGGCAGCACCGCGGCGACGTACTGATCAGGGCGCACTACCACGACAACGCCGTCGCGGGACAGCTCCCGCTCGTCGAAGATGTCGCTGCGGCACCAGGCGTTCGGCGCCGCGGAGTAGACCTTCTCCCAGTCCGTGAGTCCGAGCGGCCCCGTCCGCGGCAGGAACAGCTGAGGCGCGGCCAGCTGATCGAGCGAATCGAACGACTCCTGATACACGACCTTCGCGTCGATGACGGCATCCGCATCGGCATCCGCCGGGGTGACACGGGCGATCAGAGGCGCGACCGCCGACGCCCACTCGCGCAGGCGCGTGCCACCGGCATCCGCGAACGCATACACGCGCCAGCGACCGTCGGCCTTCGCATGGTGGCCGAGGTGCACGACGTTGCCGTCGCAGACCCGGACGACCTCGGCCGACTTGAACCGCTTGCCGATCGGGAACCCGGCGGCCAGACCCTGATGCGACGCGTCGCCGGTGATGGCGGAGGGGCCGTACTGGGTCATGAAGCCGGAGGGGAACTCCGCCGTGCCGAGATAGTAGTTGGCGAGCTCCTGCGGGTCGGAGATCTCCTCTGGTTTGCGCGCCATGAGCGATGACCATTCGCGGTCGAAGTCGATCAGCTGCTGAGCGACCGGGCGCCGCTCCGCGCCGTAGGTGGCGAGCAGGCTCTCCGGCGACCGGCCGGTGAGAACGGCGCCGAGCTTCCACCCGATGTTGAACCCGTCCTGCATCGACACGTTCATGCCCTGACCGGCCTTGGCGCTGTGGGTGTGGCAGGCGTCGCCGGTGAGGAACACGCGGGGCGTGCGGTCGGAATCGTCGATGACGTCGTCGAACCCGTCGGTCACCCGGTGTCCGACCTCGTAGACGCTGTGCCAGGCGATCTCCTTCACGTCGAGCGTGTACGGATGCAGGATCTCGTTGGCCTTCTCGATGATCTTCTCGATCGGCGTCTGGCGCACCCGGTGGTTGTCGTCGGCTGCGACCTCGCCGAGGTCCACGTACACGCGGCTGAGGTATCCGCCCTCGCGCGGGATGTGCAGGATGTTGCCCGCCTTGGCGTTGATCGCGCACTTGGTGCGCCAATCGGGGAAGTCGGTGTTCACCAGGATGTCCATCACGCCCCAGGCGTGTGCTGAGAATGCGCCGACGTGCTTGCGCCCGATCGCCTCCCGCACGCCGCTGCGGGCGCCGTCGGAGCCGATGACGTACTTCGCTCGGATCGTACGCTCCCCCGACGCCTGGCGGACGCGCACCTCGACCGGGTGATCGCCCTCGTCGTGCACGGTCAGGCCCAGGAACTCGACGCCGTAGTCGGGCACGATGCGCCCTGGGCCGTGGGCTGCCGCTTCGGCGAAGTAGTCCAGCACCCGCGCCTGGTTCACGATGAGATGCGGGAACTCGCTGATCTTGAACCCGTAGTCCTCGGTACGGGTGGTCCGGATGATGTTCTCGGGGTTAGCGGGATCCGGATTCCAGAAGTTCATCCATCCGATGTTGTAGGCCTCGGCGATGATGCGTTCGGCGAACCCGAATGCTTGGAAGGTCTCGACGCTGCGCGGCTGGATGCCGTCCGCCTGACCGAGCACGAGACGCCCCTCGCGCTTCTCGATGATCCGCGTCGTGACGCTCGGGAACTGCGACATCTGCGCCGCCAGCAGCATACCGGCGGGGCCGGAGCCGACGATGAGCACGTCCATCTCGTCCGGCAGATCAGCGGAGCGATCGATCCCCGTGCCCGCCGCCGCGACGATGCGCGGATCCTGAGAGACGTAGCCGTGGTGATGGAACTGCATCGATTCTCCTTGTTGGTACGTTCTGTCGGGGCGGATGCCGCATGCATCCGCCCCGTCGATGGCTCAGGCCTTGGCAAGCCCGTAGATCGGGCTGACCGACTGCTCCTCCTCGTGATCCGGCCCGAGCGGGATGCCGCTGCGGTCGCGCAGCAGCAGCGTCGCGATGAGGCCGATAACCGTCATGCCGGCGAGGTACCACGTGACCGACATCGTCGTGCCGGTGCTCTTGACGAGCGCGGTGGCGATCGTCGGCGCGAACGCGCCGCCCGCTATCGCGCCGATCGCGTACGAGATCGAGACGCCGGAGAAGCGGATGCTGGCGGGGAACAGCTCGGTGTACAGCGCTGCCTGCGGGCCATAGGTGAAGCCGAGACCGATCGTGAGGATCGCGAGCCCGGCGAACAGCAGTCCGATGCTTCCGGTGTTCACCAGCGGGAACAGTGCGAACACGCCGACGAGCTGCAGGACCCAGCCGATGATGTACGTCGTGCGGCGACCGAGCCGATCGGAGACGAAGCCGGCGATCAGAGTCGACAGCAGCCAGGTGACTGCGGATCCCGCGACGGCCCAGAGCACGGGTCCTCGGTCGAGGGCGAGCGGGCCTTCGGGGTCGGTCGAGTAGTTCTGGATGTAGCCGCCGGTGGTCATGTATCCGACGGCGTTGTTGCCGGCGAACACGAGCGCAGCGATGATCACGAGCAGCAGGTGCTTGCGGAACAGCTGCACGATCGGCATCCGCGCCTTCTCCTTGCGCTCGGCGAGTTCAGCGAAGACCGGGCTCTCCTCGACGTTGCGACGCACGTAGTAGCCGACCAGGATCAGCACGACGCTGAGCAGGAACGGGATGCGCCAGCCCCACGCGACGAACTGCTCTCCCGGGGCGATGGCGGTCATGATGGCCATGACGCCCGATGCGAGCAGCAGCCCCAACGGCACGCCGATCTGCGGCGATGCGCCGAATGCCCCGCGCTTCTTCTTGGGCGCGTGCTCGACGGCCATCAGGACCGCGCCTCCCCACTCGCCGCCTGCGGAGAGTCCCTGCAGGATCCGCAGCAGCACGAGAAGGATCGGCGCCGTCATGCCGATGTTCTCGTACGTCGGCAGCACACCGATGAGGGCGGTCGCCGCTCCCATCAGGATGAGCGTCCACATCAGCACCCGCTTGCGGCCGAGGCGGTCGCCGAAGTGCCCGGCGAGGAACGCTCCGAGAGGGCGGAACAGGAAGCTGATGCCGACAGTGGCGAACCCGATGAGGATGCTGTCGGCGCCCAGCGCCTTGAAGAACAGCTCCCCGAACACGAGGCCGACGGCGGTGGCGTAGATGAAGAAGTCGTACCACTCGACGGTGGTTCCCACGACCGTGGCGAAGACCACGCGTCGCCGGTCGGCTGGACTGGCGATGGTGCCGGTCGGTGTGAAGCCGGGCTGATCAGTCATTGAAGCTCCTTGGATGACGTCGTTGTCCGGGTGATCAGGTCGTCGTGAAGCGATGCTTGCCACCCGTTGTCAGGATGATATACGATTTCAAATACATCGCACAAGGGCGATGAATCGACGCAAGGAGGCGCTACCTGTGACGGACCAGCCCATTCTCGGCAGCCAGGTCGCCCGCCCGGGCAAGATCATCGCGATCCACCTCAGCTACGCATCCCGCGCCGACCAGCGCGGTCGTCGCCCCGCCCACCCCTCCTACTTCTTCAAGGCGACGAGCTCCGTCGCGGCCTCCGGCGGAACCGTCGAGCGCCCGGCCGGCACCGAGCTGCTCGCCTTCGAGGGCGAGATCGCCCTCGTCATCGGCGAACCGGCGCGCAACGTCAGCCTCGAGGACGCCTGGTCGCACGTGGCCTCCGTCACCGCGGCCAACGATCTCGGCCTCTACGACCTGCGCGCGAACGACAAGGGCTCGAACGTCCGCTCCAAGGGCGGAGACGGCTACACGCCGCTCGGCCCCGACCTCATCGACGCCCGCGCGGTCGACCCGCACGACATCCGCGTCCGGACCTGGGTCAACGGCGAGCTGCGCCAGGACGACGACTCGTCCGGCCTCATCTTCCCGCTCGCGCAGTTCGTCGCCGACCTCTCCCAGCACTTCACGCTCGAGACCGGCGACGTCATCCTCACCGGCACCCCGGCGGGGTCGTCCGTGATCGTTCCCGGCGACGTCGTCGAGGTCGAGGTGGATGCTCCGAACGCGCCGGGTGCGCCCACATCGGGTCGCCTGGTCACCACTGTCGTCCAGGGCGATGTGCCGTTCGACGAGACTCTCGGGTCGATGCCGGCGGTCGATGACCTGCAGCGTACCGAGGCATGGGGATCGGCCGAGGCGGCCGGGCTGGAGCCGGCCCCCGCGACGACGACCGCCCTGTCCGCAGAACTCCGCGCCAAGCTCGAGAAGGCGCCGACCGCAGGGCTCTCGGCACAGCTGCGCAAGCGCGGCCACCACCACTGCTTCATCGACGGCGTGAGCGCGAACCTCCCCGGCACGAAGATCGTCGGCACGGCCCGCACTCTGCGCTTCATCCCCGCACGCGAAGACCTCTTCACCAGCCACGGCGGCGGCTACAACGCGCAGAAGCGGCTGTTCGACACGGTCGACGAGGGCGAGATCATCGTGATCGAGGCCCGAGGGGATGCCACGACCGGCACCCTCGGCGACATCCTGGCGCTGCGTGCCACGGCACGCGGGGCCGCCGGCGTCGTCACAGACGGCGGCGTGCGCGACTTCGACGAGGTCGCGCGCATCGGGCTTCCGGTCTTCTCGCAGGGCGCCCACCCGTCTGTTCTCGGACGGAAGCACGTCCCGTGGGACCTCGACGTCACGATCGCCTGCGGCGGGGCCGCCGTGCAACCAGGAGACGTGATCGTCGGCGACGGCGACGGCGTCATCGTGATCCCGCCGTCCCTCGCGGAGGAGGTCGTCGACGCGACGCTCGCCCAGGAGGACGAGGACTCCTGGATCGCCGTGCAGGTCGAGGCGGGGCATCCCGTCGACGGCCTTTTCCCGATGAACGCCGAGTGGCGCGCCAAGTACGAAGCGAGCCGCGGATGACCGAGGGGAAGACACTGAGCAAGTCGCAGCAGGCGTACCACTGGATCAAGGGACGCATCGCCAGCCAGACGTTCACGCCCGGGTACCGGCTCGTCCTCGGAAGCATCGCCGGGGAACTCGATATGAGCGTCGTCCCGGTGCGCGAAGCGATCCGCCAGCTCGAGGCCGAAGGGCTCGTGCAGTTCGAGCACAACATCGGAGCCCGCGTCGCCATGGTCGACGACAGTCAGTACCGGAACAGCATGGAGGCCCTCAGCATCCTCGAGGGCAGCGCGACCGCGCTCTCCGCCCCGCGCCTGACGGTCGATGATCTCAAGGCCGCCCGCGCGATCAACGCGAAGATGATCGAGACGCTCGACCACTTCAACCCGTCGGCGTTCACCCAGCTGAACCAGGAGTTCCACGCCGTGCTCATCGCGCCGTGCCCCAACCCTCGGCTGCATGAGCTCGTCACGGTCGAGATGCAGCGCCTGAACCGCCTGCGCGACTCGACATTCAGTTTCGTGCCCGGCCGCGCGCACGAGTCCGTCAAGGAGCACGAACAGATCGTGTCGCTGATCGAGAACGGCGCCCCCGTCGTCGAGATCGAACGCGCCGCGCGCCTGCACCACGCATCCACGCTCGACGCCTATCTCAGCAAAGAGCACGGCGCCGACTCCGACATGCGCGGCGACGCCGCCGCCACCCACGTCCACTGAACTGGTCCACCGCACCGGAGGAATCATGACCGACAACCGCATCCCCGCTGATCTTCCCGATCACATCCAGCACTACATCGACGGCGAGTTCGTAGATTCGATCGACGGCGACACGTTCGACGTGCTCGACCCGGTGACCAATGAGAACTACACCACCGCGGCAGCAGGCAAGAAAGCCGACATCGACCGTGCCGTCGCCGCCGCCAAACGGGCGTTCGACGAGGGCCCGTGGCCGAAGATGCTCCCCCGCGAGCGCTCGCGCGTCCTGCACCGCATCGCGGACCTCGTCGAGTCCCGCGACAAGCGCCTCGCCGAGCTCGAGTCCTACGACTCCGGTCTGCCGATCACGCAGGCGCTGGGCCAGGCCCGCCGCGCGGCCGAGAACTTCCGCTTCTTCGCCGATCTGATCGTCGCCCAGGCGGATGACACGTTCAAGGTCCCCGGCCGCCAGATCAACTACGTCAACCGCAAGCCGATCGGTGTGGCCGGCCTCATCACGCCGTGGAACACGCCGTTCATGCTCGAGTCGTGGAAGCTCGGCCCCGCGCTCGCGACGGGCAACACCGTCGTGCTCAAGCCCGCCGAGTTCACGCCGCTGTCGGCATCGCTGTGGGCGGGCATCTTCGAGGAGGCAGGGCTGCCGAAGGGCGTCTTCAACCTCGTCAACGGCCTCGGCGAGGACGCCGGCGACGCCCTCGTGAAGCATCCGGACGTGCCGCTGATCTCGTTCACCGGCGAGAGCCGCACCGGGCAGATCATCTTCGCCAACGCCGCTCCGTACCTCAAGGGCCTGTCGATGGAGCTCGGCGGCAAGTCGCCCGCGGTGGTCTTCGCCGACGCCGATCTGGATGCCGCGATCAACGCGACGATCTTCGGGGTGTTCTCCCTCAACGGCGAGCGCTGCACGGCCGGCTCCCGCATCCTCGTCGAACGCAGCATCTATGACGAGTTCGTCGAGAAGTACGCGGCTCAGGCGAAGCGCGTCAAGGTGGGGTTCCCGCACGACCCGTCGACCGAGGTCGGTGCGCTGGTGCACCCCGAGCACTACGACAAGGTCATGAGCTACGTCGAGATCGGCAAGACCGAGGCGCGCCTCGTCGCCGGAGGCGGGCGCCCCGATGGCTTCGAGACCGGCAACTACGTCGCCCCGACCGTGTTCGCCGATGTGTCGCCGGATGCCCGGATCTTCCAGGAGGAGATCTTCGGCCCGGTCGTCGCGATCACTCCGTTCGACACCGACGAGGACGCGCTGGAGCTGGCGAACAACACGCGCTACGGTCTCGCGGCGTACATCTGGACCAATGACCTCAAGCGCGCGCACAACTTCGCGGGCAATGTCGAGGCCGGCATGGTGTGGCTGAACTCGAACAACGTCCGGGACCTCCGCACCCCCTTCGGCGGCGTGAAGGCATCAGGCCTCGGCCACGAGGGCGGCTACCGCTCGATCGACTTCTACACCGACCAGCAGGCCGTGCACATCAACCTCGGTGAGGTCCACAACCCCGTTTTCGGAAAGCAGTGAGGACGCTGACATGACGAACCGTGCAGACATGACGCTCACCTCATCGGGCTACTACGTCAGCCAAGAGGCGCCGATCGAGACCGACAATCCGATCGCCACGCCCCAGGCGTCGCCGCCCGATATCCTCCGCTGCGCCTATATGGAGCTCGTGGTCACCGATCTCGCGGCATCCCGTCAGTTCTACGTCGACATCCTCGGGCTGTACGTCACCGAGGAGGACGACGAGGCGATCTACCTGCGCTCGACCGAGGAGTTCATCCACCACAACCTCGTGCTGCGCAAGGGTCCGCTCGCCGCCGTGCGGGCGTTCTCGTACCGGGTGCGCACTCCGGAGGATCTCGACCTGGCCGTCGCCTTCTATGAAGAGCTCGGCTGCGACGTCCGCCGCAGCCCCGAAGGGTTCGTGAAGGGCATCGGCGACTCGGTGCGCGTGGTCGACCCGCTCGGCTTCCCGTACGAGTTCTTCTACCAGGCCGACCACGTCGAGCGGATGTCGTGGCGCTACGACCTGCACGTCCCGGGTGAGCTCGTCCGCCTCGACCACTTCAACCAGGTCACCCCAGACGTGCCCCGCGCCGTGAAGTACATGCAGGATCTGGGCTTCCGCGTCACCGAGGACATCCAGGACGAGGAGGGCACCGTCTACGCCGCGTGGATGCGCCGCAAGCCCACCGTGCACGACACCGCGATGACCGGGGGCGACGGACCGCGGATGCATCACGTGTGCTTCGCGACGCACGAGAAGCACAACATCCTCGCCATCTGCGACAAGCTCGGCGCTCTGCGCCGCTCGGATGCGATCGAGCGCGGGCCAGGGCGCCACGGCGTCTCGAACGCGTTCTACCTGTACCTGCGCGACCCCGACGGACACCGCGTCGAGGTGTACACGCAGGACTACTACACCGGCGACCCCGACAACCCGGTGGTCACCTGGGACGTGCACGACAATCAGCGCCGCGACTGGTGGGGCAACCCCGTCGTCCCGTCGTGGTACACCGAGGCGTCGCTCGTACTCGACCTCGACGGCAACCCGCAGCCCGTGCACGCCCGCACCGACGACAGCGAGATGGCCGTCACCATCGGCGCGGACGGATTCTCGTACACGCGCCGCGACGAGGGCGAGGAGTCGATGCCGGAGTACAAGCAGGGCGAGTACAAGCTGGGACACCAGCTGTAGAGCCATCTATTTCTGCGCCGCGCCCGCTTTCGCGCGCGAAAAGCGTACGTATGGCAGAAATAGACGAGTGGAGATGAAGGAGAACGGATGCTGCAACCCGACATCATCGCGCGGCTCGCGGGGGAACTCGCGGACGCCGACCGCACGCACGCGGTGATCCCGCGCATCACGGCGAGGTATCCGGATGCCACGATCGACGACTCCTATGCCATTCAGGGCATATGGCGGGACAAGAACCTCGCAGCAGGGCGGAAGCTCGTCGGTCGGAAGATCGGTCTCACCTCGAAGGCGATGCAGCAGGCGACAGGCATCACCGAGCCCGACTACGGCGTGATGTTCGACGACACCGTGTACGCGTCCGGCTCCGACATCCCGTTCGACGACTTCTCCAACGTGCGCATCGAGGTCGAGCTCGCCTTCGTGCTCGCCCGGCCGTTGGAGGGGCCCGGCTGCACGCTCGACGATGCCCTGGCCGCGATCGACTACGCCGTCCCCGCGCTCGAGGTTCTCAACTCGCACATCGAGCTCGAGGGCCGGACGATCGTCGACACGATCAGCGACAACGCCGCGTACGGCGCGATGGTGCTCGGCGATGTGCGCATGCGTCCGGACGAGATCGATCTGCGCTGGGTCCCTGGTGTGCTCTCCCGCAACGGCGAGATCGAGGAGACCGGGGTCGCACAGGGCGTCCTCGGCCACCCCGCGACCGGTGTCGCCTGGCTCGCGAACAAGTTCCACCAGCACGGCGCGCGACTCGAGGCCGGCGAGATCATCCTGGCAGGATCGTTCACGCGCCCGATGTGGGTGCACAAGGGCGACGAGGTCCGCTGCGACTATCGCGAGATGGGAGTCATCGAATGCCGTTTCGTGTAGAGCCTCGATCGTCGTTCCGCGATCGCTTGGCCGCCGCCGACCGACCGCTCGTCGGCGCGTGGATCTGCTCCGGCAGCCCGATCGCCGCCGAGATCGTCGCGGGCTCCGGTCTCGACTGGACGCTGATCGACGGCGAGCACAGCCCGATCGGCCTGGACGCGATCCTGGCGCTGCTGCAGGCCGTGGCGCCGTATCCGATCACGCCGGTCGTGCGTGTTCCCTCGGCGGATCCGGTCTGGATCAAGCAGGTTCTCGACACGGGCGCGCAGAATCTGCTGGTGCCGATGGTGAACACCGCCGCGGATGCCGCAGCCGCCGTCGCCGCGACCCGCTATCCGCCGCGCGGCATCCGCGGGGTCGGCAGCGCGCTCGCGCGCGCAGGGCAGTTCAATCGCATCGAGAACTACCTGCACCGCGCGCACGAGATCACCTCGCTGAGCGTGCAGATCGAAACGGATGCCGCCGTGCAGAACGCCAGGGCGATCGCCGACGTCGATGGGGTGGATGCCGTGTTCATCGGCCCGAGCGATCTCGCAGCGTCCATGGGGCTGCTCGGCCAGCAGGAGCATCCCGATGTGGTCGCCGCGGTCGAACAGACCATCGCCGAGGTGCGTGCGGCAGGCAAGCCGGTCGGCGTGAACGCCTTCAACCCCGAAACCGCTCGTCGTTACCTCGCCGCTGGAGCGTCGTTCGCGCTCGTCGCCGCCGACGTGTCGATCCTGGCGCGGGCGACCGAGAAGCTCGCTGCCGACTGGATCCCCGAAGCCGACCCGACTCAGCGCGCCGGCTACTGAGGACGGGAAGTCAGCGGGTCGGCGAGCAGCTCGGCGAAGGCCGCTTCTGCTGCGCCGATGAGCAGGCGGTCCAGACCGAGCGCTGCCGAGGCGATCTCGAGGCCCTCAGCCGCGACGGCGAGAGAACGCTCACGAACGTCGGCGTCGAATCCCTCGGGGTCGCGGTCGCGCAGGATGCCGAGGAACCCGCCGAGCACGATCATCGACGGGTTCAGCGCGTTCACCGCGTTGCTGATCGTGGCCGCGAGCACTCGACGCTGACGCACCACCTCTTCGTCGGCGGTCGGGCCGGGGGCACCGGAGAGTGCCGCTGCGAGCGCGTCGTCATCACCGGCGACCAGCGTCGCCGCCGCCATGAGCCGGGCGCGATTGACCTCGTCCTCGAGCACACCGTCGTGAGTGCGGCGGTGCGCCTCGTTCGCGATGCCCGGCCTCGTCTGGCCCCACTCCCCTGCGTAGCCGCCGGCTCCGCGGATCAGGGTTCCGTCCAGGATCACCCCACCGCCGATACCGCTCGCGCCGCCGTTGAGGTAGATGACGTCGGTGTGCTCACGCGCCGCGCCGAACAGGTGCTCGGCACGAGCGCCGAGGGATGCGTCGTTGTCGACGGTCACCGGCAGCCCGAGAGCCTCGGCGAGAGGGGTCGCGATGTCCTCGTCGCGCCAGCCCAGGTGCGGTGCGAGGCGCACGAGCCCGTCCGATGCTCGCACGAGACCCGGCACGGCGACGCCGACACCGACGATCCGGCATCCGACCAGCTCCTCGCTCCGCCAGCGCGTGACGAGATCCGCGATCGTGGCGACCGCATCAGCGACAGCCGGCACGTCCGTGAGCTCGATCCGCGCGCGTGCCCGCAGACCGCCTCCGAGGCTGACCGCACCGACCTCGATCGCATCGACCTCGGGGTTGACGCCGATCGCCACGACATCCGCGCTGGCCGTGACCACGGGGCTCGGGCGGCCGACGCGCTTGTTCGCATCCGGTTCCTGCTCGGTCACGAGTCCTCGCTCGGCGAGCGCCGTCACGAGATCGGCGACCGTCGATCTGTTGAGCCCCGTCTCTGCCGTGAGGAGCGAGCGCGAGCGCGGACCGTGTCGGTGGACCAACCGCAGCACCTCGCCCAGGTTCGTGCGGCGCACCGCTTCGACGGCGGTCGCGCGTTCCTTCATCGATGGCTCGTTCCTGTGGGCTGCGGCGGGTGCACTCAGGCTATCGGCACGGCGGTGGCATCTCTGCGCGGCTCGTAACGGAATTCGTCGAGTCGCACCGTGCCGCTCGGCGGCAGACCGTCACTGGTCGCGAAGACTCCCAGCCAGACGCCGAGGAAACCACCGGTGGATGACGCGTCGAGCTCACGACCGTCGACAGCGGCGAGCACCTCTCCACCGGCGACGAGCTCGTAGGAGTAGTCCCGCACGCGCACACCGAGGCCCACGGAATCCGTCGCGTCGTCGACCTGCTCGGCGAGCACCGTGTCCACTCCGCCACGGCAGTGCGTCGCCCGAACCACGAGTCCCTTGTGCGTCCTGGTCACCTGAACGGTCGCGTGATCCTGCTCCGATTGCCGGACGGCGAGGCCGGCCCGCTCGCCGTCCGCGAGCCCGGACACGTCGATGGTGCCGGTCACGTCGACCTGGGCGTGCTGCGGCCGGATGCCGACGAAGGCAACGGTGCCGGCATCCGCAAGCGTCTCGCCACGGACGGGAAGCACCCACGACCCGTGCGCATCCGCGGTCGCGATGTCGTTCGGCAGAGCGCGCAACGACGTCCATCGCGCATCGCCCGGTTCGACGACGCCGGGCCGCCGGTCGTCCGGCTGCCAGCTCCCCGCGGGGGCCGCGGCATCCGCCCAGGGGATCTCGATGCTGTCGGGCAGTCGGCCGAGCCCCGGCGCGAAGACCGGCCAGCCGTCCTCCCACGCGATCGGGCACAGGAACGTCTCCCGTCCGAGCGGATAGTGATGCCCGTCGGCAGCCCGCATGGCGAGCATGACCGCGTGCCATGATCCGTCCGGCGCCTCGACGAGGTCGGCGTGACCGGCGCCGATGACGTCCACGCCTCGCCCGAGGTGACGATGCGTGAACACCGGATTGGACCGCGTGCCCTCGTACGGCCCGGTCACCGAGTCCGCCCGCGCGACGCTCACGGCGTGGTGGAACTCCGTCCCACCTTCGGCCGCGATCAGGTACCAGCGCCCGTCGATCCGGTACAGATGCGGTCCCTCGGCCCAGACGGCTCCGTGCACGGCGCCCCGCCAGATGACGTGCTCATCGCCGACCAGGGCCCGCTCGTCGCGCGCGTACTCGCGCACCCAGACCTCCGTCTGGTCGTGCCACTGCGGGTCGCGGGCGAGACGGGTTCCGTGCATCCACACCCGGCCGTCCTCGTCGAACGCGACGGACGGATCGATCCCGTCGGCATCCAGCCAGACCGGGTCGCTCCATGGGCCGGCGGGATCCGCCGCGGTGATGACGAAGTTCCCGCCGCGGGTCGCATCCGTCGGGTCGACCAGCGTGCAGACGATCCAGAACCGCTCGCCGTCGTGCCGGATCGTCGGCGCGTAGAGCCCTCCGGACGAAGGGATGCCACGGTAGTCCAGCATCCCTGAGCGATCGATGGCGTGGCCGATCGTCTCCCAGCGCACGAGGTCGCGGGAGTGCATGATCGGCAGCCCTGGCAGGTACTCGAACGTCGAGGTGACCAGGAAGTAGTCGTCTCCGACCCGGCAGATCGACGGGTCGGGGTGACACCCCGGGAGGATCGGATTGGACGCTCTGATCATCCCTGAACGACCTCGACGATCCGCGCGTCTCCGGCCGTGACCTCATGCACATCGCCCGTGAGCACCACGGTCCGTCGGGGCGTGGCCGTGCCGGGGACCTCGCGGTGGTCGCGGCCGCGCGAGTTCGAGATCACACCGCCGGTCGCGGCATCCATCTCCGTCGTGGACGACGCGGCGGCGGCATGCGAGGCGACCCACACGTCGACGTCGCCTGGTTCGACGGTCTTCACTCCGCGGCGATCAGTGAACGCCAGGCGCGCGGTCGGCACGTCGAAGCTCACACGCCGCGACTCCCCGGCAGCCAGCCTCACGCGCGCATAGCCGAGCAGCTGAGCCACGGGCCGGGTGACCGAGGCGACGCGGTCGCGCGCGTACAGCTGGACGACGTCTGTACCGGGCCGGTCGCCCGTGTTGGTGACCGTGACCGACGCGGTGAACCGTCCGTCGGTGCCCGCGTGCTCGTCGACCGCCAGGTCGTCGTACGCGAACGAGGTGTATGAGAGCCCGAAACCGAAGGGCCGCGCGGGAGTCGAGTCCGCCGAGGTGACGTCCGACGCCCCGCCGAGGATCGGATGCAGGTAGCTGTACGGCTGGGCTCCGGCCGACCGGGGAAGACTCACGGGGAGCCGCCCGGACGGGGATGCCGCGCCGGTGAGGATCGCGGCGATCGCACGGCCGCCCTCTTCGCCGGGGAAGAACGACTGCAGCACGGCCGCCGGGCGGGCGTCCTCGTCGTCCAGCGCCCAGCCGATCGCGTACGGCCGCCCGGTGAGCATGACCATGACGATCGGCGTTCCGGTCGAGACCAGACGCTCGACGAGCTCTCGCTGCACGCCGGGAAGCTCGAGCGAGTCGACGTCGTTCCCCTCGCCCACGGTTCCACGGCCGAAGAGTCCTGCCTGGTCGCCGATGACGACGATCGCGACGTCGGCGTCGGCAGCCGCAGCGGCTGCCTCATCGAACCCCGATCGGTCGTCTCCCTCGACGTCGCAGCCTCGAGCGACGACGATGTCCGCGCCTGGCAGCGCTTCGACGAGCGCCTCCCGGACGCTGGGAATCTCGAACCCGACCTCGTATCCGCGGTGGTGCGCCAGCACGTGATTGGCGAACGAGTAGCAGCCCTGCAGAGCCTCGGCACGGTCGGCGTTCGGACCGATCAGCGCGATGCGGTTCGCGGACGCGGCGAGCGGGAGCACGGGGCCCGAGCCCGCAATCGGGTCGTTCGACAGGAGCACGATGGACTCCTCCGCCAACAGGCGTGCGACTGCGCGGTGACGCGGGCTGTCGAGGTCGACGTCCTGCGGCGGCTGCCCCTCGAAGGCGTCCTCGTCGAGCAGACCGAGCTCTTCCTTCTGCTTCAGCACGCGGATCACCGCGCGGTCGAGGTACGCCTCGTCCAGCATCCCGGATCGCACACGATCGACGAGCGGCGCCAGATACGCGTCCCCGGATGGCAGTTCGACGTCGATCCCGGCCGTCAACGCCAGCTGGGCCGCCTCGCCGCGGTCGGCCGCGACGGCGTGCATGGCCTCCAGGAACGCGACGGCGAAGTAGTCGGCGACGACCACGCCGTCGAATCCGAGCTGCTCGCGCAGGAGCCCCGTCAGCAGCGCCGGATCGGAGGCGACGGGCACCCCGTCGATCTCGGCGTAGCTGTTCATGACGCTCCGGACCTCGCCGTCGCGGATCGCCATCTCGAACGGCGGCAGGAAGATGTCGGCCACCTCGCGCTGCCCGGCCGAGACGGGCGCGTGGTTGCGGCCGGCGCGTGAACCGGAGTATCCGAGGAAGTGCTTGAGCGTGGCGTGCACCCCCGTGGACTGGAGTCCCTGCACGTACGCCGTTCCGACCGTTCCGACCAGGTAGGGGTCTTCGCCGATGCATTCGTCGACGCGACCCCAGCGCGGATCGCGGATCACGTCGAGCACGGGGGCGAGCCCCTGATGGATGCCGAGATCGCGCATCGACTCGCCGATCAGCGCCCCCATCTCGGCGACGAGCTCCTGATCGAACGAGGCGCCCCACGCGAGCGGCGTGGGGAAGGACGCGGCCTTCCACGCGGCGAGCCCCGTGAGGCACTCCTCGTGCACGAGCGCCGGGATGCCGAGCCGGGTCTCGCGCTTCAGACGGCGCTGCTCCTCCCACAGCCAGGCGGCGCGCTCCGCAGGCTCGACCGGGCGGGTGCCGTACACCCGCGTGTAGTGCCCGATGCCGTCCCTGGTGATGTCGGCGAGTGCCTCGCCTGCGCCGGTGCGACCCATCTCGTTCTGCATGGGGGCGACGACCTCACCGCCCTGATCCAGCCAGTAGCCCACGAGCTGGGCGGCCTTCTCCTCCAGCGTCATGCGCGCGAGCAGTTCGCTCACCCGCGGTGAAGCGGCCGGGTAGGCGGGGATGTCCGCGGACATGGGCGTCTCCGTCGAAAGTGCGTTGGTCACAGATCAGCCCTTCACAGCGCCGGTGAGTCCGCCGACGATGCGGCGTTCGAAAAGGCTGAAGAAGATCAGCGCCGGCAGCATCGACAGCGACGTGTACGCGAGCACGCGCGCTGTGTCGACCGAGTACTGCGAGGCGAAGTTCTGCACGCCGAGGGGAAGAGTGAACAGGCCGGGGTCGCTGAGGATGAACAGCGGCAGCATGTACCCGTTCCATGAGCCGACGAAGGCGAGGATGCCGACGGTGATGACCCCTGGGAGGCTCAGCGGGATCACCATCCGCCAGAAGAACCCGAGTCGGGATGCTCCGTCGATGGCTGCCGCCTCTTCGAGCTCCTTCGGGATCGCCCGGAGGAACGGCACGAGGATGATGATCGTCGTCGGCAGCGCGAAAGCGATCTGCGGCAGGATGATCCCGGCCAGGCTGTTCACCAGGCCGAGGTTGCGGATGAGCAGGTACAGCGGCGTGATCGCCACCGTGATCGGGAACATCAGTCCTGCGGCGAACAGCGCGTACATGACGCCCCGACCGCCGAAGTCGTATCGCGCGATCACATAGCTCGCCATGAGGCCGAGGAGCACGGCACCGGCCGTTGTGCCCACCGCCGCGATGGTGGAGTTCAGCATCGCGCTCCAGAACTCGGAGCTCGCCAGCACGTCGCCGTAGTTGGACACCTCCCACGGAGTGGGGAAGCCCGAGGGGTCGACCGTGATCTGCGCGTTCGTGCGGAACCCGCCGATGATGATGTACAGCACAGGGGTGATGCAGATCGTGATCAGCACGATCGCGATGAGGTACACGCCTGGACTGCCCCAGCGCACCTGGGGTGCGCGCCGCCGGCCGTCGGGGCGCTTCGGCTGGATCACGAGCGACGTGCTCAGGCTGTCGGTCGTCATGAGCGCTTCCTTCCGCTGGCGCCGGTGACAGCGCCCTCCGTGTCGCGCCGCAGGACGAAGCGCTGGTAGACGAGTGCGATGACGAGGGAGATCAGGAAGAGCATGACGGCGACCGCGTTGCCGAAGCCGTAGCTGCCGGCGAGGTGCCCGTTCTGATACATGTACGTCGCCATCGTCGATGTGCCGGCGGTCGCGGCGATGTACTGACCCCAGATGATGTTGACGAGGTCGAAAAGCTGCAGCGATCCGATGATCGACAGGAAGGCCCAGATGCGGATGGTCGGTCCCAGCAGCGGCAGCGTGATGCTCCACTGGATCTTCCAGAAGCCGGCGCCGTCGATGGCTGCGGCCTCGTACAGCTCCTCCGGGATGGACTGCATGCCGGCGAGCATGAGGATCACGGCGAAGCCGATGTACTTCCACGTGATGATGACCATGAGCGTCCACATCGCGATGGACGGATCGGCGAGCCAGGACTGCTGGAGCGCACCGAGGCCCCACTTCTCGAGCAGGGAGTTCAGCGCTCCCGCATCCTGCATCATCAGGCTCCACCCGATGCCCACGATGACCTCGGAGATCACGTACGGCATGAAGATCAGCACGCGGATCAGCGAGCGACCGCGGATCTTCTGGTTCAGCAGCAGGGCGAACAGGATGGCGATCGGGCCCTGCATGACGAGGGAGAGGACCACGATGATGAAGTTGTGCAGCACCGCGTCGCGGAACGACTCGTCCTGCCAGATCAGCAGATAGTTGTTCAGACCGACGAACTCGGTCGGCCAGCCGAAGCCGTTCCATTTGAAGAAGCCGTAGAACGCGGCCATCGCCACCGGGAAGATCACGAAGCCGATGAACATCAGCAGCGCGGGTCCGGAGAGCAGCGCGATCTCACCGCGCTTGCGCCAGTCGGCGCGCGGGCGGCGGCGCACCGGGGCCGGCATGTCGCCGGCCCCGGTGCGGACGTTGCTCTCAGGCACGGCAGCCGCCATCACCTGGGTCTCTGTCATCGCCCGGCTCAGCCCCTCGCCGATGCATCGGTGATCTTCGACACGAGCTTCTCGGGAGAGCCCTGGCCGGCGAGCAGCTCGACGACGCCCGTGTTCAGCGCGTTGCCGACGTTCTGGCCGAGTGCGGTGTCCAGCCACAGTGCCACGTACGGCGCCTTGCTGTAGGCCTCCATCAGCGGCGTGAGCGACGGGTCGGTCACGGCGCCGGTGGCGTCCTGCGATGCGGGGATCGTCTGGAACGCGACGGCGTAGTTCTCCTGCCACTCCTTCGACGAGATGAAGTTGAGGAACTGCTCGCAGGCCTCAGGCGAGTCCGTCGAGCAGGAGTAGCCGTCGACGCCGCCCATCATGGCGCCGGGCGTACCGTCGCCGCCGTCGACCTCGGGGAACGGGAACCAGCCCAGATCCGGCAGCGGCTTCTCGTCCGGAGTCAGACCGGCGATGACGCCGACGTCCCAGGCGCCCATGAGCTCCATGGCTGCCTTGTGGTTGGCGACGAGGCCGGCCGAGGAGTTCGCGCCCTCCTGGGCGGAGGTGGTCAGGAATCCGCTGTTGAAGGGCTCTGTGGCCACGAAGTCCGCGAGGTTGTCCGCGGCGGTGAGCCAGCATTCGTCGCTGAAGTCCGGGTTGGTCGCGAGGTTCGAGATGATGTCCTCGTCGCACGCGCGGACCGCGAAGAAGTAGTACCAGTGCGCAGCAGGCCAGGCGTCCTTGGCGCCGAGGGCGATGGGCGCGATGCCCGCGTCCTTCAGCTTGTCGACGGCCTCTCCCAGCTCGTCCATCGTCGTCGGCTCGGCGGAGATGCCGGCCTGCTCGAACAGATCCTTGCTGTAGAAGATTCCACCGGGCAGCACAGCGCTGGGCATCCCGTAGACCTTGCCGTCGACGGTGAAGGCGCTGAACGGCGCGTCGCCGAACGCGGTCTTGACGTCGTCGTCGATCAGGTCGGTGAGGTCCTTGACCTTGCCGGCCCCGACGATGTCGGCGAGCTTGCCTCCACCCCGCGCCATGAAGATGTCCGGCATGTCTCCGGAGTTGACGGCGGTCTGCAGCTTGCCGTCCATGTCCTCGTTCTGGATCGACGTGACCTTGATCGTCACCTCGGGGTTCTCGTCGTGGAAGGCCGCCGCGGCGTCTTCCCAGTACTGCTTGCCTGGGCCGGTGGTCGAGTTGTGCCACATCGTGAGCGTGGTCTCGCCGCCATCGCCTGCGTCGCCTGATCCGCCGGAACAGGCGGTCAGCCCGACTGCCATCAGGGCTGCGACGGCTGCCGCTGCGGCCCGTGCATTGCGCGTCTTCATTGCCGTGTCTCCTCTTCATCGAGTGATTGCACCGCTGCGTCGAGCGGTGGGATGCGGCGGAGGGAGGGTGCCCCACTGCCAATTTGTTGCCAGCAACACCAATATGCTGTGCGCCAACTCTGACACCAGATCCCGGCGCGTGTCAATCGATATCGATAACGTTTTCTACAATCCCGATATCATGATGCCATGAACCGTCGGACCACGATCAACGATGTCGCTCTCGCTGCCGGAGTCTCGGTCGCGACCGTGTCCAAGGCGATCAACGGCCGATACGGCGTCTCCCCCGAGACGCTGTCCCACGTCATGGGAATCGTGGAGGACCTCGGATACGAGAGTTCGATCGTCGCGACATCCATGCGTCGGCGCAGCACGAACGTCATCGGCGTGCTCGTCGCCGAGTTCGAGCCGTTCGCCCTGCAGCTGCTGCGCGGCGTCTCCACCGCTCTCGAGACGACCGATTACGACGTGCTCGCCTACGCCGGAAGCGTCTCAGCCGGCGAGCACCTGGGCTGGGAGCGGCGGTCGCTTTCGCGGCTGGGCGGAACACTGATCGACGGCGCGATCCTCGTGACGCCGACGACCACCCCCACCCAGACGTCGGTGCCCATCGTGGCGGTCGACCCTCATGTCGGCGCCGCCGACGCCGCCACCGTGACCGTGGCCAACGTCGAGGGGGCGCAGGCGGCCACCGAGCACCTCATCTCCCTCGGGCACCGCCGCATCGCGCACCTGCGCGGACGCACCGACCTGGAATCCGCCAGGGAGCGCGAGCAGGGCTACCGCAGTGCGCTCGAGGCAGCCGGCATCCCCTTCGACCCCACCCTGGTCGTCGACGGCAGCTATCGCGCCGCCGACTCGACGGCCGGAGCGAACGCCATCCTCGACCTCGCGGACACACCGACCGCCGTCTTCGCGGCGAACGACCTCTCCGCCATCGAGATGATGCGGGTCGCCGCCGAACGGGGGCTGCGTGTGCCCTCCGACCTGTCGGTCGTCGGCTTCGACGACATCCTCGACGCGGGATCGCACGTGCCGCAGCTGACCACGGTGCGCCAGCCCCTTCCCGAAATGGGGACGGCAGCGGTTCGGATGCTGCTCGATGTGCTGCAGGGCCACGATCCCGAGCCGATCCGGATGCCCACGACGCTCGTGGTGCGCGAATCCACCGCACCGCCGCACGCCTGACGTCTCGGCTTCTGGCGCGCCGCGACGCGATTGCGGACGCTCGGCGGATGCTATATGTTGTGTTTCACAACTTATATTCGTCCATCCGCTTGCAGAGGAGCAGCCATGCCCACCCCCACCCGCGACGACAAGTTCTCCTTCGGCCTCTGGACGATCGGGTACAACGGCACCGACCCGTTCGGCGGACCGACCCGCCCGGCGATGGACGTCGTGCACGCCGTCGAGAAGCTCGCCGAGCTCGGCGCGTACGGCCTGACGTTCCACGACGACGATCTGTTCGCCTTCGGGTCGTCCGACGCCGAGCGACAGAACCAGATCGACCGGCTGAAGGGCGCTCTGGCCGACACCGGCCTCATCGTCCCGATGGTCACCACGAACCTGTTCAGCGCCCCCGTGTTCAAGGACGGCGGCTTCACCTCCAATGACCGGGATGTGCGCCGCTACGCGCTGCGCAAGGTGTTCCGTCAGCTCGACCTCGGTGCAGAGCTGGGCGCCAAGACGTTCGTCATGTGGGGCGGCCGCGAGGGCGCCGAGTACGACTCGGCAAAGGACATCCGCGCGGCGCTCGAGCGCTACCGCGAGGCCGTGAACCTCCTCGGCGACTACGTCACCGACAAGGGATATGACATCCGCTTCGCGATCGAGCCCAAGCCCAACGAGCCGCGCGGCGACATCCTGCTGCCCACGCTCGGCCACGCGATCGCGTTCATCGACTCGCTTGAGCGGCCCGAACTCGTCGGACTCAACCCCGAGGTCGGGCACGAGCAGATGGCGGGCCTGAACTTCGCCGCCGGCATCGCCCAGGCGCTGTACCACGGCAAGCTCTTCCACATCGATCTGAACGGCCAGCGCGGCATCAAGTACGACCAGGACCTCGTCTTCGGCCACGGCGATCTGCACAACGCCTTCGCACTCGTCGACCTGCTCGAGAACGGCGGCCCCGGCGGGGTCCCGGCGTACGAGGGCCCGCGTCACTTCGACTACAAGCCGAGCCGCACCGAAGACGAGAAGGGCGTGTGGGACTCGGCTGCTGCGAACATGCGCACCTACCTGCTGCTCAAGGAGCGTGCAGCGGCCTTCCGCGCCGACCCCGAGGTGCAGGAGGCGCTGGCGGCAGCCAAGGTCGACGAGCTCTCGACGCCGACACTGAACCCCGGAGAGTCGTACGACGACTTCCTCGCCGACCGCAGCGCGTTCGAGGACTTCGACGCCGACGCGTACCTGGGTGGCAAGGGCTTCGGCTTCGTGCGGCTGCAGCAGCTCGCGACCGAGCACCTCCTCGGCGCACGCTGACCCGACCGCCCTCCTCTTCGCCGAGACCCCGTCTTCGCGTCGAGACCCCGTCGTGCAGACGTCACGAAGACGGGGTGTCGACGATACGACGGGGTCTCGGCAATGCGATGAAAGGATGCCGAACATGGCACTCGTGATGGGGGTCGACAGCTCGACCCAGTCCTGCAAGGTCGTCGTCGTGGACGCCGCCTCCGGCGCGATCGTGCGCACAGGTCGCGCGTCGCATCCTGACGGGACATCGGTCGACCCCGAGGTGTGGTGGGAGGCGCTGCAGTCGGCGATTGCGGATGCCGGCGGGCTGAGCGACATCGCCGTGTGGGCGATCGGCGGACAGCAGCACGGGATGGTGGCGCTCGACGCCGACGGTCGGGTGATCCGCGACGCCCTGCTGTGGAACGACACCCGGTCAGCGGATGCCGCGGCCGATCTCGTCGCGGAGTTCGGAGCGGAGCAGCTCGCCGCGCGCACCGGGCTCGTGCCGGTGGCATCCTTCACGATCACCAAGCTCCGCTGGCTGCGCGATAACGAGCCGGACCACGCCGCCCGCGTCGCGGCCGTAGCACTCCCCCACGACTGGCTGACCTGGCGCCTGCGCGGATTCGGACCCGACAACCCCGTCCTCGACGAGCTCGTCACCGACCGTTCGGACGCCTCGGGAACCGGCTACTGGAACCCCTCCACCGGCGAGTACGACCGTGAGCTGCTGATCACGGCGCTCGGGCACGACGCGATCCTCCCTCGGGTGCTCGGACACGACGAGAGCGTGCGCGACGCGGATGGCCGCCTGGTCGGCGCCGGAGCCGGCGACAACGCCGGAGCCGCTCTCGGTCTCGGAGCAGAGCCCGGCGACGTGGTCGTGTCGATCGGCACCTCGGGCACCGTCTTCGCAGTGAGCGACAGGCCGGTGACCGACCCGACGGGCACAGTCGCCGGGTTCGCGGATGCGACCGGCAACTTCCTGCCCCTGGTCGCAACACTCAACGCCGCGCGCGTGCTGAGCGCGACGGCATCCCTGCTCGGCGTCGAACTCGACGAGCTCAGTGAACTCGCACTGCAGGCGGAATCCGGAGCCGGCGGGCTCACCCTCGTGCCCTACTTCGAGGGCGAGCGCACCCCGAATCTGCCTGATGCCACGGCCGAGCTCACGGGCATGACGCTGTCCTCGACGACCAGGCCGAACCTCGCACGCGCCGCCGTCGAGGGGATGCTGCGCGGACTCGGCGCCGGAATGCAGGCGCTCCGCGACCTCGGCATCCCCCTCGAGCGAGCCATGCTGATCGGCGGCGGTGCGCAGTCCGAAGCCGTGCGCCGGATCGCCCCCGACGTGCTCGGTGTGCCCGTCGAGGTGCCGGAGCCGGCCGAGTACGTGGCGCTGGGCGCCGCACGGCAGGCCGCGGCCCTCACCAGCTAGAGGCAGACCCACTGGAGACGCACTCTCTAGAGGCCGAACCGCTCCAGGTAGTCGTTCACGAACTTCCGCTCGGGGTCCAGGCGATCCCGCAGCTGCGCGAAGTCGTCCCACCGCGGGTAGCGGGCACGGACCTCGTCGCCCGGAAGCGTGAACACTTTGCCCCAGTGCGGACGAGCGGACGACGGCAGCGCAGCCTCCAGCTCGGGCAGGAGGGCCCGGACGGACGGCTCGTCGGGTCGCCAGGTGAAGTGCAGGCCGACGGCATCCGTGCCGTATGACGAGCTCAGCCAGAGGTCATCCTCCTGTACCGTTCGGATCTCGTTCACGAGCAGCAGCGGCGCGATCCGGTCGGCCATGGCCCGCACGGCCTCGATCGCGGCGACGGCATCCGCGCGCGGCACGAGGTACTCGCTCTGGATCTCGGCGCCGGCCGAGGGCGTGAAGTCCATACGGAAATGCGGGAGGCGCAGGAACCAGGGTCCCGGGACGCCGTCCTGCTCGGTGGCCGCCTCGGCGGGCTCGGAGAGGATCGGATGCCGCCGGTGCGTGGCCGCTGCGGCCGAGAGGCGCGCCATCACGGCCTCGCGTTCGTCGCGCGTGGCATCGGGCTGGGCCTGTTTGACCCAGATCTGATCGGCGTCATCGGTGCGCTGCCAGGTCGAGAAGATGCTGACGCTCGTTCCGGCACTGGTGACGGCGTCGAGGTCCTCGAGGACGGCGTCCCAGCGCGGATGCTCGAACACGTGCTGCGCGTACGGCACGGAGGGCTGCAGGTCGAGGGTGACGTCGAGCACGGCGCCGAGCGCGCCGAGCGAGACGACGACGCCGTCGAAGTCCGCCTCCCCGCGCGTGACGGTGCGAACGCCGCCGTCGGCGGTCAAGAGCGAGACGGCGCGGACGGCGCTCGCGAGCGATCCGGTGCGGTCGCCGGATCCGTGCGTTCCGGTGGCAACGGCGCCCGCGATCGAGATGTGCGGAAGCGACGCGAGATTGGCGAGTGCGAGCCCCTGCGCCTCGAGAACCGGCGCGAGGTCGCCGTAGCGCAGGGCGCCTGCGACGCGCACAGCATCCCGCGCCTCGGTCACCTCGATCACCGGGGGCAGGCCGGCGAGACTGAGCTGCGTGCCCGCTGTGTCGGCGATGTCGTTGAAGCAGTGCCGCGTGCCGAGGACACGGATCGAGCGGCTGCGGGCGATCAGCTCGCGCGCCTCGTCGACGGAGGCGGGCTCGGCGAGTTCCGCTGCCCGGTAGGTGAGGTTGCCCGCCCAGTTCTTGCGCATCAGATCGCCCTGATCCGCCAGGAGGCGGAGTGCGCGTCGCCCGGCGCGAGCGTCACCAGGTCGACACCGGAGTTGAAGGCATCCGGCGGGCAGGTCATCGGCTCGACGGCGAGCCCTGCGCGGTGCGCTGCGGGCAACGTCGGGTTGTCGGCCGTGTGGATCTGCACCCATGGGCAGCCCCGGTCCCAGCTCATCGACACGCCGGTGCCGTCGGATGCCGTCACCCGCACCTCGGCGAGGTCATCCGTGCGGTCGAGTCCGGTGAAGGCGTGGTCGATGAAGACGTCCTGGATCGGCCGCGGCATCCGGAAGTCCCACTCGGGGTGCGCGTCGACCGGCTCGACGCCGGTGGGGATCAGTCGGTCTTCGGTGACCGTCAGGACCTCGGATGCCGGCAGCAGAAGCGTCCAGTCGTCCACGTTCCCCGGCCCGCCGACGAGGTACGGATGCGGGCCGGTGCCCCAGGGCGCGGCATCCGCCCCGAGGTTGCGGGCAGTCACGGTCTGCGAGAGACCGTCGTCGTCGAGGCGGTACTCGACCTCCACTTCGACGCGGAACGGATAACCCGTCTGAGGTTCGATCGTCGCCGCGAGAACGACGCGGTCGGGTTCGACCGTGCTGTCGAGAGTCGTGCGCACGGCGAAGTCGGCCCAGCCGAGCAGCCCGTGCAGGGCGTGGCCGCGTTCGGGCTCGGTCAGCGGCAGTTGCAGCTCGACATCGCCGAGGCGATAGCGGCCGTCGACGATGCGGTTGGGCCAGGGCGCCAGCGTCGCGCCCCGGTACGCCGGACGGACCTCGTCGGCGTCGAACGGCACGACGAGATCGCGGCCGCGGTGGCGCAGCGCTCGGAGGGTGGCGCCGACAGTGGCGATCTCGGCCTGGTAGTCGTGGTGGGAGAGGGCCAACTGGCGGCCGGATCGCGGGGTCATCATCGTCTGCGAGTCTATGGCGCGGTACCCCCGGCCGCGTCCCCCGGCGCCGGGGAAGGGGTGAAAAGATATCTGAATGCTCGGCGCGATGCAGGACTCAGGATTCCGGTGGTTCTTCATCGCCCGTGCGATCACGCTGATCACCGGATCGATGTCGTCGATCGCGCTCGCCTTCGCAGTCCTGCAGGTCGACAACGAAGCCCTCTCGCTCTCGTACGTCCTCACCGCGTTCACGGTCGCGAACATCGTCTTCGTGCTGTTCGGCGGAGTCGTGGCCGACCGGCTCCCCCGGGCCCTGATCATCCAGAGCTGCTACGTGCTCGACATCCTGTCGATGGGCACCGTCGCCGCTCTCCTGTTCACCCAGACCGCCACGATCCCGCTCCTCGTCGGCCTGGCTGCGGTGAACGGAGCATCCACGGCCTTCGTGCTGCCGGCGATGCAGGGCATCATCCCGCAGCTGACCAAGCCGGAGCACCTGCAGCAGGCCAACGCGATGCTGTCGTTCGTGCGATCGGCGGTGACCATCGGCGGGCCGGTCATCGCCGGCGTCCTCGTCGCGACAGAGGGTCCGGCGTGGGCGATGGTGGTCCAGGTCGGCGGATGGGTCGTCGCGATCCCGGTGCTGGCACTCGTGAAGCTGCCGCCACCGCCGCGCAACGAGGGCTCGACATTCCTTCGGGACCTTCGCACCGGCTGGGACGAGTTCCGCAGCCGCACCTGGCTCTGGGTGATCGTCCTGGCCTTCATGATCATGAACGCGATCCACGTCGGCGCGTGGGGCGTCGCAGGCCCCTACATCGCGAAGAACGACGACCGGCTGGGGATCACCGGCTGGGGATGGGTCGTCAGCGCCGAGGGCATCGGCGTGCTGCTGATGACCGTCGTTCTCATGCGGTTCCCGCTGCGCCGGCCGCTTCGGCTCGGCATGATCGGGATGGCCTTCTTCGCCGTGCCGCTCACCATGCTCGGCATCCACCCGGCCGTCGTGCTCCTCGCGATCGCCGCGCTGATCGCGGGTGCCGGTGCCGAGGTCTTCAGCACAGGCTGGAACGTCACCCTCATGGAGAACGTGCCCACCGACAAGCTCTCGCGCGTCTCCAGCTACGACATGCTCGGCAGCTTCGTGGTGATGCCGATCGGCACCCTCATCTACGGATGGCTCATCACCCACGCGGACGTCGGCGTCGTCCTGGTGACCTCCGGCGTGCTCTACGCGGCGTGCGCCGTGGCCACGCTCGCCGTGCCCAGCGTGTGGCGGATGGGCAGGAGGGCCCACACGGTGGAGGTGGCGGACTCATAGGATCTGCGGCCAGACTGTTCGCATGACCTTCGCAGCACTCCAGCCACTCGCCGATCGCGCCGCCCTGTTCGCCGCACTGCGCCAGGACGCGCTCACCGACGCCGTCGACGCCCTCGGCGAGCACCGCTGGGATGCTGACATGGATGCAGGGACCCTGACCTTCAGCTCGATAGCGGACCCGACGCGCACCATCGTCACCCGCCCGCACCTGATCGCGACGATCGCACCAGGGCCGCGCTCGATGCTCTGGGCATGGGCGCACCCGCAGGGCGACCCGCAGGGTGTCGCGGCGCAGCTGCGCGACTACGGCACCCAGTACGGACTTGAGGAGCTGGCGCAGGCTGAAGTGCCGTTCCCCGCCGACATCGGCGACGACCTCGAGACCTGGATCGCGAACACCGCGCATCAGATCGGCACGATCGCGGTCGAGATCACCGGTCGTTCTCCGTACTACTCGGCACCGATCGGCGGCGGCACGCGCGCTGTGTTCCTGCTCGATGCACCGATCGCGCAGACGACGCTCGCCGAGGCCGTGACCAAGGCACCCCGGCTGCTGTCGTCGCTCGACCTCGGCGACGCCCGCTCCTCGGTATGGGATGCCGCACGCCTGGCCGGCTGGAACATGGAGTGGACTGACGAGGCGTTCAGCGGCGCCACCGTCAGCGACCCTTCGGGCTCCGCGACCTTCCGCTTCGACGAGCAAGCGCGCATCACGGGCATCGAGGGCAGTCACGGCGGCTGAGTCCATCCGACACGGGTGCCGCCGTCGGTACTGGTGTGCAAGGCTGATCGCATGAAGAACTGGCTGATCCGCGCAGCATCGCTGTACGTCTTCAATGTCGTCGTCCTGCTGCTGATCGGACTGCTCATGCGCAGCGTCAGCGTGGGCTGGAACGCGCTGTGGGCGTCCGTCATCCTCACACTCGCGACACTGGCCCTGAAGCCCGCACTGCTGAAGGCGTTCCGCGGTGCCGCTGCCAGGTCGGCTGACACCCGCACGCGGGTAGGCGAGAAGGTCGTCCAGTACGTGCTCGTCTTCGTCGTCGAGCTCATCGTCTGGGTGCTCACGGTTCTGCTCAGCGGAGTCGACGTCAGCGGCTGGTTCTGGGGTTACGTGCTGCCGCCGATCTACTTGCTGATCGCTTGGGTCGTCTACGACCAGATCGACGACAGGATCGAGGCCAAGACCGGCGAGGTCATCGGCTCGGTCTCGGCTCGCATCAAGCGATCGGATGCCGCGGCATCCGCCCCGTCGTCGGGTGCAGCATCGTCGACCTCGACCTCGCCCGAATCGAAGATCGGGCGCGACGAGCTGAACGACGGGCTGACGCCCGAGCAGCGCCGGATGCTCGACGAGCTGTAGCCCTCAGGGCTGCGTTCGCGGTCCGATCTGCGGATGCGTTCCCGATCTGCGGACTTTCTCGGCGATTTCGTCAGCAGATCGGGCGAAGTTCAGCGGATCGTGACGCTCAGCGCGCGCCGACCGACCGCTCCGCGGCCTCGACGACGTTCGTCAGAAGCAGCGCGACGGTCATCGGGCCGACCCCACCAGGGTTCGGCGAGATGAAGCCGGCGACCTCGGCGACATCAGGATGCACATCCCCGAAGACCTTGCTCTTGCCGGTCTCCGGATCGTCCTCGCGCGTGACACCGACGTCGAGCACAGCAGCGCCCGGCTTGACGTCCTCGGCGCGGATCAGGTGCTTGACGCCCGCTCCGGCGACGATCACGTCGGCCTGACGCAGATACGGGCTCATGTCCGGCGTTCCGGTGTGCACCTGAGTGACGGTCGCGTTGATGTCGCGACGGGTCAGCAGCAGGCCCATAGGGCGTCCGATCGTCACGCCGCGACCGACGACGACGACGTGCTTGCCCTTCAGGTCGTAGTCGTTGCGCAGCAGCAGCTCGATCACGCCACGCGGTGTGCACGGCAGCGGCGTGTGGATCGGCGCGTTGACGTTCAGCACGAGGCGACCGAGGTTGGTCGGGTGCAGACCGTCGGCATCCTTGGCCGGATCGATGCGCTCGAGGATCGCGTCGGTGTCGATGTGCTTCGGAAGCGGCAGCTGCACGATGTACCCGTGGCAGTCGGGGTCGGCGTTGAGCTCGTCGATCAGGTCCTCGACCTCGGCCTGCGTCGCATCAGCCGGCAGCTCGCGCTGGATGGAGTTCATCCCGATCGCCTCGGATTGGCGGTGCTTCATCCCGACGTACAGCTGCGACGCCGGGTCGGCCCCGACGAGCACTGTGGCGATGCCGGGGATGATCCCCCGCGCACGCAGCGCCGCGACCCGCTCTGCGAGCTCGCTCTTGATCTCCGCCGCCGCGGCCTTGCCGTCGAGTATCTGCGCGGTCATGTGTCGTATTCCTCTCGAATCCCTGATGAAAAACCACTTTGGACGCGAAACACCACCTCAGTCGTGGTGTCTCACGTCAGTCGTGGTGTCTCACGCTCGAAGTGGTGTTTCGCGGGCGGTTACTACTGCTGCAGGTCGGGGTACAGGGGGAACGCCTCGGCGAGGCGCACCACTCGGGCCTTCAGGGCAGCCGTGTCAGCGCCCGGCAGCAGCGCGAGCGCGATGATGTCCGCGACCTCGGTGAACTCGGCATCCCCGAACCCGCGGGTGGCGAGCGCTGCGGTGCCGATGCGCAGGCCAGAGGTGACCATCGGCGGGCGAGGGTCGTTCGGGACCGCGTTGCGGTTGACCGTGATCTGGATGTCGTGCAGCAGATCCTCGGCCTGCTTGCCGTCGATCGCGGCATCCCGCAGGTCGACGAGGACGAGGTGGACGTCGGTGCCGCCGGAGCGGACCGCGATGCCCGCGTCCGCGACATCCTGCTGGGTGAGACGGTCGGCGAGGATGCTCGCGCCGGAGAGCGTGCGCACCTGACGGTCCTTGAACTCGGGCGTCGCTGCGAGCTTGAACGCCGTGGCCTTGGCGGCGATCACGTGCATGAGCGGCCCGCCCTGCTGGCCGGGGAAGACGGCGGAGTTGATCTTCTTCGCGATCTCGGGGTCGTTCGAGAGGATGAAGCCCGAGCGGGGCCCGCCGATCGTCTTGTGCACGGTCGACGAGACGACGTGCGCGTGCGGGACGGGGTTCGGGTGGAGGCCGGCTGCGACGAGCCCGGCGAAGTGCGCCATGTCGACCCACAGGTACGCGCCGACCTCGTCGGCGATCGCGCGGAAGGCGGCGAAGTCGAGCTGACGCGGGTACGCCGACCAGCCGGCGACGATGACCTTCGGCTTGTGCTCGAGCGCGAGGCGGCGCACCTCGTCCATGTCGACGAGCGAGGTCTCGGGGTCTACGCCGTAGGCGACGATGTCGTACAGGCGGCCGGAGAAGTTGATCTTCATGCCGTGCGTGAGGTGTCCGCCGTGGTCGAGCGAGAGGCCGAGCAGCGTGTCGCCGGGGCGGGCGATGGCGTGCATGACGGCTGCGTTGGCGGTGGCGCCGGAGTGCGGCTGGACGTTCGCGAACTCGGCTCCGAACAGCGACTTCACGCGCTCGATGGCCAGGGATTCCGCGATGTCGACCTCTTCGCAGCCGCCGTAGTAGCGACGGCCGGGGTAGCCCTCGGCGTACTTGTTGGTGAGCACGGAGCCCTGCGACTGCAGCACCGAGACGGGTACGAAGTTCTCGGACGCGATCATCTCGAGGAACGTGCGCTGACGGTTCAGCTCGCGGTCGAGGACCTCGGCGATTTCGGGATCGACCTCGGAGAGCGGGGCGTTGAAGTACGGATCAGTCATGTCCTCTTCTTTCGTTGCGGAAGCTGCCATCGGGAATGGATGTCATCGGCCCAGGCGCGCGGTCGAATTCCGTAACGGTCGCTCCCCGGTGGTGACCCACCCAGACGCCAGTCGCGACCGTTCGAGCATAGCGGACTCCCCCGTGCGCGGTAGGTTTTGTTCATGGTCTCAACCGTCATCCACTCGGCCCGGCTCATCAGCGACGGCGCGGAGACGGCGGACGCGTGGGTCCGTTTCGAAGACGGCGTGGTCGCTGCCGTCGGCACGGGTGCCGTCCGGCCGGATGCCGACACCGTGCTGGATGCGACCGTCATCGCCGGCGCGGGCGCCGTTCTCGCGCCGGGGTTCATCGACATCCACGGTCACGGCGGAGGCGGCGTCTCCTTCGATGACGGCACGTCGTTCGATGAGACCGTCACCGCGATCCGCACCGCGCGCGACCTGCATCGCGCCCATGGCACGACGCGCGCCGTGGTCTCGCTCGTCACTGCACCGCTCGACGACCTGGCGCGGAAGGTCGGCGAGATCGCCGATCTCATGCAGACGGATGCCGACATTCTCGGCTCGCACCTGGAGGGCCCGTTCCTCGACCCGGCGCATCACGGCGCTCACGAGCCGTCGCTGCTGCGCGAGCCGGTTGCGGCCGACGTGCAGCGGCTGCTCGACGCCGGGCGCGGCACGGTGCGACAGGTCACTATCGCCCCGGAGCTGCCTGGCGGCATCGACGCCATCAGAATGATCGTCGCGTCGGGTGCTGCCGCTGCCGTCGGCCACACGAGCGCGGATGCCGCGCTGGCCGCCGCCGCGTTCGACGCTGGTGCCACGATCCTCACGCACGCGTTCAACGCGATGCCGGGCATCCATCACCGCGCACCGGGGCCCGTCCTCACCGCGGCCGCCGATCACCGGGTGGTCCTGGAGGGCATCGCCGACAACATCCATCTGAACCCGATGGTCATCAAGCTGCTGTTCGATTCCGCACCCGGGCGTGTGGCGCTGGTGACGGATGCCATGGCGGCGGCCGGCAGTGCAGACGGACGGTACGACCTCGGTGCAGTCAGAGTGACGGTGACCGACGGGGTCGCCAGAGCGGACGATACCGGCTCGATAGCCGGATCCACGCTCACACAGGACGTCGCGCTGCAACGGGCGGTCCAGGCCGGCGTCCCGCTGGTCGAGTCGGTGCGCGCGCTCACCTCGACCCCGGCGAGGGCGATCGGACTCGACTCCCAGCTCGGGCAACTGGCTCCCGGGTTCCTCGGCGACGCCGTGCTGCTCGACGAGAACCTGCAGATGAGGCACGTGCAGACCGGAGCGCGCATCCGCTGAACCGCGCCCACGCGCGCCGATGCCCGGATTGCGGCGAGCTGTATGCGAGTTCTCCACAGGGGTGGCCTCACTCAGCTTTTCGAGAGACAATGGCTCGGGCGCGTCGAGAGGAACCAGTTCGCGCGCTTGTTCATGTGGAGGCACATCCTCGCCCCACGACCAATGGATGACTGTGCACAACGACTTCGAGACAGGCCAGACAGCCGACGCAGATCTGATCCTGCGCACGCGCTCAGGCGACGCAGACGCGTTCAGCGAACTGTGGCGCCGTCATTACCCATCGGGCATCGCCGTCGCGCGATCCATCACGTCGAGCATCGACCCTGACGACCTCGTCCAAGAGGCGTTCGCACGCATCTTCCAGGCCGTCGTCCGCGGCGGCGGGCCGAACGGCTCCTTCCGCGCATACCTGTTCACGAGCATCCGCAACACGGCGGCTGCCTGGGGCCGCGCCCGCCGTGAGACCCCGATCGACGAGCTCGAATCCATCGTCGACCCGGAGAGCACCGAGCAGGCTGCGGATGAGGCCCTCGATCGCAGCCTCACCGCTCACGCCTTCCGCGGACTGCCGACGCGCTGGCAGGAAGTGCTCTGGTACACCGAGATCGAGCAGATGAAGCCCGCCGAGGTCGCCCCGCTGCTCGGGATGAGGGCCGGCGCGGCGTCTCAGCTCGCCTTCCGTGCCCGCGAGGGCCTGCGCGAAGCCTGGATCCAGGCGCACGTGGGCAGCACGGCATCCGACTCCGAATGCCACTGGACGATCGCGCACCTCGGTGCCCATTCCCGTGGCAACCTCAGCACGCGCGATCAGAGACGGCTCGACGCGCACCTCGACGACTGCGCCCGGTGCATCATCGTCGCCGGTGAGGTCAAGGACGTCTCCAGCAGGCTCGCGCTCGTCCTTCTCCCGCTGGTCCTCGGCGTCACGGGAGCCGCCGGGTACACCGCGCTGCTCCAGCAGGGCAGGATTCCGGCCATCGCCGTCACGGGGATGCCGTCGGACGTCGTCTCCGGCGCTGTCGTCGCGACCGGCGCCGGCGCACCGAGCGGCCTCGAGGGAACGACGCTCGGCGGGTCAGGTGCAGCCGCCGGTTCGACATCGGGTGCGGCTCCCGGCGGCGCCATCTCGGGGATCGGCGCACTGGTCGGCGCCGGCTCGGCGGCCCTCGTCGTCGCGGGTGTCGTAGCGGCAGCGACGATCGTCCCCGGGCTCGTCAGCGCCAGCCCGGTGACCTCGCTCCCCAGCGCAGGAGACGCGGACGGTTCGTCGATCTCGTCCGAGCTCGTCCCCGGCAACGACATCGAGGCGGACGAGATGCTCGTCCTCGAGCTCCCAGCGCCCGACGACAGCGACGATTACGTGGCGCCGCGGAAGGCGCCGCCGCCCGCCACCGCGCCGGAGGAGGCAGCGCCTCCCGCAGCGAGCACGCCGGTGAGCGATGAGAGGCCCGCAGGCGGAGCAGGTGGCGACGGAAGCGAATCGACCGAGCCGCCGTCGACACCCGAGCCGGAACCAGAACCCGAGCCAGAGGTACCGAGCGGAGCTCCAGGCTGGGAGCCCGCCGCGCAGACATGCACCGGCGAGGACGGTCTGGTGCCCCAGTACTCCGTACCACTCAGCGGCGCTCCCGACGCGAACGTCCGCGTCGTCGTCGAAGGCGCCGCCGGCACGGATGCCGGTGTCTACCGCACCATTCTCTCGGCGCAGGGCGCCGGCACTGTCGATCTGAGGCCGACGGACGCGCAGGTTCAGGATGCAGCGCAGATCGAGGTCTCGATCGGCTACGTCCTCGGTGACAGCCGAGGGGAGCAGGAGATCACCACGTTGGCCGAGCTCTATTCCGGCCCGACCTGCCAGGAACTGGCCGATGCTGCTGCGGACGAACCTGCGCCGGAGGAGCCGTCCGACGTCGCCCCTCCGACCGACGGCGCTGCGGCTGACGACGCGCTGACCGGTGAGACTCCATCGAGCCCCGAATCGACGGAGGACGCGTCGACAGAGGAGAGTCCTCTCACCGCGGCGCCGGTTGAGGACACCGCCGCAGACCTCCTCGCGCCGGCGACGACGAACGAGGCCCTCGCCCCCGCCGAATAGACTGGAGGCATGTCCGAAGCCCCCGACGCCGTGCCTGGTGTCAACCGTCCGAACATCACCCCGCTCGACATCGTCAGGGCCGTCGTCCTGGTCGTGGCGCTCGCGTCATTGGCGCTGTGGGGCTTCGCGATGTGGGACTTCCCGTGGAACCTCGTCTTCGGCATCGGCTCCCCGCTGATCGTGCTGCTGATCTGGGCGCTGTTTCTCTCACCGCGTCCCGTGCTGCAACTGCATCCGTTCATCCGCGCGGCCGTCGAGCTGCTCATCTACGCCGGCGTCACGCTCGCCTGGTGGTCGATGGGCCAGGCATGGGCCGGCGTGGCGTTCGCCGTCGTCGCGGTCGCCGCGGGTCTCTTCGCCGGTCGGAGAACCCTGAAGTGACAGTGGTCGCGGCCCTGCGCGACGCACTCGGCGACATCGTCGATGCGAGCGAGGTCTCGCTCGAGGCCGCCAGGGCGGACCGGTCGGGTCACCGCTCCCCCGGGCGGCCCATCGCCGTCGTCCACGCGCGAACCGTCGCCGACGTGCAGCAGACGATGCGCATCGCGACGGCGACCCGCACACCCGTCGTCGTGCGTGGCGCCGGCACCGGTCTCGCGGGAGCCGCGAACGCCGGCCC
Source organism: Microbacterium sp. Bi121 (assembly GCF_918698005.1). Taxonomy (GTDB): domain Bacteria; phylum Actinomycetota; class Actinomycetes; order Actinomycetales; family Microbacteriaceae; genus Microbacterium. The sequence continues at coordinate 78,721 of NZ_CAKKLJ010000002.1, read as the reverse complement.
CGGCGAGATCGTGCTGTCCACGATGCGTCTGAATCGCGTGCTCGAGGTGCGACAGGACGATCTGCTCGCCGTCGTCGAACCGGGGATCCTGAACGCCCAGCTCAACGCGCGCCTGGCCGAGGACGGCCTGTGGTGGGCGCCGGACCCCGCCAGCCGCGACATCTCCACGGTCGGCGGCAACATCGCCACCGGCGCCGGCGGGCTGCTGTGCGCGAAGTACGGCGTCGTCAGGGATGCCGTGCTCGGCGTCGACCTCGTCCTCGCCGACGGCCGGCTCCTCCACCTCGGCCACCGCAGCGTCAAGGGCGTCACCGGGCTCGACCTCACAGCGCTCGTGATCGGATCAGAGGGGACGCTCGGCGTCGTCGTCGGTGCCACACTGAAACTGAGAAGACTCGTCGAAGGCGAGGTCTGCACCCTCACCGCGTTGTTCCCGACCGTGCGCGCTGCGGCCGCCGGGTCGGCGGCGGTGACGGCATCCGGAGTCCAGCCCGCGATCATGGAACTGATGGATGCCCCGGCGTTCGCCGCCGTGCACGCGCACCTCCGCCTGCCTGCGCCGGCGGCCACCACCTCACAACTGACGATCCAGACCGACGGCCCTGCGGCCGCCGCCGAGGCTGCGCGCATCGCCGAGACGCTGCGCGCGTCAGGCGGCACCGTGACGCTCACGACCGACCGCGCGGAGGGCGAGCAGCTGCTGGCGATCCGGCGGTCCATGCACGGCGCCATGGCAGCCCTCGGCACCACTCTGATCGAAGACGTCTCGGTGCCGCGCAGCGCGCTTCCGGCCATGTTCGACGAGATCGCTCGGATCGAAGCCGCCTACGGGCTCACGATCCCGACGGTCGCGCATGCCGGCGACGGCAACCTGCACCCGAACTTCATCTTCGAGGGCAGCGAGGTCCCCGACCACGTCTGGGCGGCAGCAGACGAGCTGTTCCGCGCCGCCGTACGTCTGGGCGGCACCCTCACCGGAGAGCACGGCATCGGCATCCTGAAGAGCCGCTGGCTCGCTGACGAGCTCGGCGAGGATCAGTGGGAGCTGCAGCGGCAGATCAAGGCCGTGTTCGATCCGCTCGGCATCCTGGCTCCGGGAAAGGTGTTCGCGCATGCCTGACATCCACGTCAGCGCCGCCGTCATCCACGATGAGAGCGGACGTGTCCTCGTCGTGCGCAAACAGGGCACGACGGCATTCATGCAACCGGGCGGCAAACCGGAGGCCGGCGAGAACCCGGCGCAGACGCTCGCCCGCGAGCTGGAGGAGGAGCTGGGGCTCAGCATCGACGAGAACGCGATGCGACCGCTAGGGCGCTTCATCTCCGCCGCCGCGAACGAACCCGGCCACCGGGTGATCGCCGACGCGTTCGCCCTGACGATCGAGGCGGATGCCGTGACCGTGCAGGCCGAACTCGCCGAGCTCCGCTGGATCACACCGGACGCGATCGGCACGCTCGAACTCGCACCGCTGAGCCTCGAGCACCTGCTCCCGATCGCGTGGCCCGACGTGCTCGGAAGCGCCAGCCCGGGTTAGAGGCCCTGCCAGGCCGGCTTGTTGTCGAACGTGTAGCGGTAGTAGTCGGCGAGCTTCAACTCGGATGCCGCCGCCTCGTCGACGACGACCGTGACATGCTCGTGCAGCTGGATCGCCGACCCCGGGAGGATCGCGCTGACCGGCCCCTCGACCGCGGCAGCGACGGCCCTGGCCTTCCCAGAACCGAACGCGAGCAGCACGAGGTGACGTGCACGCAGGATCGTGCCGAGGCCCTGGGTGATGCAGTGCATCGGAACGTCGTCGATCGAGTCGAAGAACCGCGCATTGTCCTCACGGGTCTGCACGGTGAGCGTCTTCACGCGCGTGCGCGATGCGAAGGAGGATCCCGGTTCGTTGAAACCGATGTGTCCGTCGGTGCCGATGCCGAGGATCTGCAGGTCGACGCCACCGGCAGCCTCGATCGCCGCCTCGTAGTCGTCACCCGCGTGCTGCACGCCATCGGCGGCACCGTTGGGCGTGCGGATCAGCTCGGGGTCCAGCCCCAGCGGCTCGACGACCTCGCGGGTGATCACCGAGCGGTAGCTCTCGGGGTGAGCGGGGTCGATGCCGACGTACTCGTCGAGGGCGAATCCGCGCACGCGCGAGACATCCACTCCCGCGAGACGCGGCGGCAGCGCTTGGTACACCGGCAGCGGCGTCGAACCCGTCGCCAGGCCGAGCACGGCATCCGGCTTCTCCGTGATGAGACGAACGATCTCATCCGCGACCAGCGCACCCGCAGCGGGGGCGTTCTCGACGATGACGACTTCAGCCATGGACGGCGATCTCCTGTTCAGAAGCGAGCGGACTGCGAACGCGATGAGCGCTGCCGCGGGGAAGAAGGGGAAGACAGTTCGATTGTCTCAGAGTGCGGCGTCCTCAGGAGACGCCGAGCTGGCTCGAGAGGACCATCACAGCCGTTCCGCGGAGCACGATATCCGGCTGCTGGGTCGGACGGATCACGACGTCATCGAAGACGCCTTCGAGGGTCCGCGACCGGAGAGTCCGGGTAGCTGCGTCGATGAACGTCCCGTCGAGCAGGTCGAGCGGCCCCGACAGCACGATCTCGGAGAGGTCGAGCGCGGTCACGATCGGTGCGATGGCGATCGCCATCCGGGTTCCGGCATCGCGCAGGACCACGTCGCGGGATGCGGGATCGGCGGCGATCTCGTCGCGCAGTCGGCTGACGCTGAGCCAGGCCTCGAGGCACCCGTCACGACCGCACACGCAGTGCGGGCCGCCGTCGGTGCCGACGACGACGTGACCGATCTCGCCCGCGGCGTACCGGCTGCCGAGAAGCGGCTGGCTGCCGGAGATGAGCCCGGCGCCGACACCGAACCCGATCTTGATGAGGACGAAGTCCGAGCGAGCCTCGCCGAACGTGTACTCCGCCAGCACCGCGGCGTTCGCGTCGTTGCGGGCGATCACCGGCAGCCCGAGATCGCGGCCGAGCTCGGATTCCAGCGCGAAGTCCGTCCAGCCGATGTTCGGCGAGCTGAGCACGACGCCGTCCGGCCGGACGATGCCAGGGGTGCCGACCCCTACGCCGAGCAGCGTCGCCGTGGATGCCGCGACGAGCTCCTCCGCGAGCCCTCGCACAGCGGCGTACGCGCCCTCGCCGTCCGACGGCGCCGGCCTCGCGACTTCGCGGCGCTCGAGCACGTCGCCGTCGAGGCTCATGACCGAACCGCGGTACACCTCGGCATCAGACAGATCCAACCCGATGATCTGGTGACCGAGGCGGTCGATGTCGACGAGGATCGGCGGCTTGCCCGGCCCGACCGTCTCGCGGATGCCGAGTTCGATGATGATGCCGTCGGCGATGAACTCGGCGACCAGGTCAGAGATGGTGACGCGGGTGAGGCCGGTCTCCCTCGACAGATCAGCCCGGCTCATCGATCCGGAGTGGTACAGCGTCTGCAGCACGAGCGCGCGGTTGTGTCCTCTGGCGTGCTCCGGGAGGACCTTGGTGCGCGATCGGAGGTTCTGCGACGACCCGAAGGCGTGCGTCGCCGCGTTGGTTCGCGCGGCCGGTGCGGCCTGTCGCGGTTCACCCGTCTCGGACATATCTGTCAATTCACCTTCGGAGCATGAGCTGGGCCATGGCGGAAACCGGCGACCAGGTCGGAGACGTGTCGTTCGCGATCGGCGACGCTTATCGGTTTTCCAGGGATTCCGTCTCGTCGCTGATCGGGTGTCGGGCCCTGGAGCCGACGATACTGCACCCCGGCACGCGCGAGACGCCGCAGGTGCAGCGGAAGACGCCGCAGGAATGCTTCCGTTTCGCCCGGCTCTCCCCCGGCCCACAGGCGCTCGGCGATCGCGCTCAGCCGCGGGAACATCGCGTAGTCGAGCCGATCCCTGGTGGGCAGGTGCTCGGTCCAGGTGTTCGCCTGTCCGCCGACGGCGCCGGCCGGAAGCGTCAGGGTGTAGGCGCGCTCGATGGTCAAGGGCGGTCCGACCGGCACGGGTTCGTCCGCCGATTCGGATTGGCGGTAATCGAGATACGCCTCCAGATCGGGGCATCCGACCACCGGGATGCCGCGCCGCAGCGCCTCCGCCATCGCAGCCGGTCCTCGCCAGGCGAGGATCCGCACGCCATCGGGCACGTCGCCCTCGAGAACCTCGTCCCACGCGAGGGCCGTGCGGCCGTGCGAGTGGACATGCGCCACGAAATGCTCGGTGAACCAGGGCTGCACGTCGTGCGGCTCCGCGAGCCCGAGCAGACGCATCCGTTCGCCGGCGGCAGCGCTCTGCGCCCATTCGTCGACAGGCACCTCGTCGCCGCCGATCCCGATCCACGGCGAGTCGAAGATGTCGCACAGCGCGTCGATCGCGGCTCGGCCGAAGTCGAGCGCCTCGTCGGTGGGCGCGAGCACGCGCGGGTTCACGCCGAACCGCTCCCATGGCGCCGTGACCCTCTCACCGATGTCGGTGTTGCCGAGCTCGGGGTATGCGGCGAGCGCAGCCTGGACGTGACCTGGCAGCTCGACCTCCGGCACGATGGTCACGAAGCGGTCGGCCGCGTATGCGACCAGTGAGCGCAGCTCGGCCGTCGTGTAGAAGCCCTCGTGGACGCCGGGTTCGACGGTCGCACGCGGGCCGTGGCCGCGCTGGGTGGCCTCTCGCCGCGCACCGATCTCGGTGAGCCGCGGGAATCCGGGGACCTCGAAGCGCCAGCCCTGATCGTCGGTGAGATGCAGGTGCAGCACGTTCAGGTGGTGCATCGCCAGCAGATCGATGAGGCGACGGACGTCATCGGCCGGGCGGAAGTGCCGAGCGACGTCGAGCATCGCTCCCCGCCATCCATACGCCGGCTCACCCTGCCAGACACCGGCCGGGATACGAGTGGCGATCGCGGTCTCGGGCGTGCACAGCTGCCGCAGGGCCATCGCGGCACGGAAGACGCCGACGGGAGCGGCGCCGATGAGCTCGACACCCTCGGCGGTGACGTCGATGCGGAAGGACTCCTCCCCACCGAGGCTCTCGTCAACGCGCAGCAGGATCGATGGGGCCTCTGGGGCGGCATCCGGTGCGAGGTCGAGGGCATCGCGCAGCAGGGAGGCGATCCTCGAGAGGTCTCCTGACCCGATGATCGGCGCATCGTGATGCAGGAGGAACGGAGCCGCCTGCGGATCGATCGTCGAGTCGATCAGCGGCACCGTGGCACGGTGCGGCGGCGGTGGCATCCGCAGGGCGCTGCCCGGGGTCGCGCCGGCGACCTCGCCGCCGGAGATCACCGCGACGCCGGACACCAGCACCTCATGGATGCCGACCGGAGCCGCGCGTGGATCGTCGAATGTCGCGCCGGCGGCGATCATCTCAGGATCGAACAGCACGAGGTCGGCCATGGCGCCGGCACGGATGACGCCGCGCGGCGTGTCCCCGCGGTCGAGGCCGAGACGTCGCGCCGGAGCGGCGGACAGGTGCTGCACTGCCTCCTCGAGGCGGAGGACGCCGAGCTCGCGCACGTAGTGGCCGAGGTAGCGCGGGAAGGTCCCGAACCCGCGCGGGTGCGGCTTCGCGCCGATCAGGATGCCGTCGCTGCCGCCCGTGTGACGGGGGTGCCGCATGATCGCGCGCACGTTCTGCTCGTCGCCGATGTGCATGAGAATGCCTGTCGCCCCGGCATCCGCCACGATCGTGTCGAGGACGACATCGACGGGACGGCGTCCTTCGGTACCGGCTATCTCATCGATCGTGCGCCCGACCAGGTGCGCGAGCGCGGGGTTCGCGGTGCCGGAGACCTCGATCTGCGACCAGTCGGCCCGCTCCCCGTGGAAGCCGTCGCACCCGATGTCCTCGAGCTCGACGCGCACCTGCTCGCGCTGAGCGTCGTCCAGCGACCGGATGCCGGCGACGAGATCGCCGCCCGCCGCGAGGCGGCTGGGCAGGAGGGCCGAGAGAGTCGTCGCCCCTGGCAGGTACGGGTAGGTGTCGAGCGTGACGTCCACACCGTCGGCGATCGCCTCGTCGACGAGGGCGAGCAGCTCGGCGGCCCGCCCACGGTTGGGGGCGAAGTTCATGGTGGCGTGCGTGAGGTGCACAGGGCATCCAGTGCGGCGGCCGATGTCGAGCGCCTCACGGTACGCGTCCAGCGCACCGGCGCCGTAGCTGCGGGTGTGCGGAGCCCAGTAGCCGCCGCGCTCGGCGACGACGCGGCAGAGCGTCTCCAGCTCCGCGGTGGAGGCGTACATGCCCGGTGTGTAGGTCAGGCCGCTCGACATTCCGAAGGCTCCGGCGTCCAGGGCCGCGCCGAGCAGCGCGCACATGGCCTCGAGCTCATCCGGAGTCGCCGGACGGTTCTCGTGCCCGATGGTCATCATCCGGAGGTTGCCCTGCGGCACGAGCACGGCGACGTTGGCGACCGTCGCCGCGTCGATCGCGGCGAGCAGCTCGTCCACCGTGCGCCACGGGACTCCGCCCGTCATGTGCAGGGCAGGAGCGCCGTTCCAGCCGGCGATCTGCGCGGGGACGGCGGATGCCGCGACGTCGTCGAGCGGTGCATAGCCGAGTCCGTCCTGCCCGATGACCTCGGTCGTGACGCCCTGCCTGATCTTCGCCTGATGATCGGCGCCCGTGAGTACGGCGAGGTCGCTGTGCGCATGCATGTCGATGAAGCCGGGTGCGAGGACCAGACCGTCGGCCTCGATCTCCACCGCGCCGGAGGGAAGCTCGAGAGCCTCGTCGTCGTCGTCGGCGCGGACGACCGCGACGATCGTCGAGCCCTCGATCGCGACGTCCGCACGGTACCGATCGGCTCCTGTGCCGTCGACGACGGTCGCCCCGCGGTACACGCGCACCCGGCCGGCTCCAGCCTGCTCGGCACTCAGAAGCACGTCGCCACCGCCCAGATCACGCGCGGATCATCGGCATCCGGATCGTCGATCACCGGGATGACCCGCCACTTGTCGAACGCCGTGCACGGATGCGAGAGCCCGAGTCTGACGACGTCGCCGACGGCCACCTGCGCGCCGGGGGCGAGGGAGAGGAATGCGTGCTGATCGTTCAGCGCGGTGACGTCGCCCGCGACCGACTGCGGTATGGGGAGGTCGATGTCGAAGGGCACGTCGCGGCGGCCGGCATCCAGCAGCGCGAGGCCCGGCTCTGGTCGCGAGACGACACGGGCCCAGGCGTGCATGGCCGAGCGCAGCGGGGCGGTGCCGGTGAGTGAGCCGAACGGAGACATCCGGGAGTAGAACCCGTCGTCGTGGATCTGGAAGGCACCGGAGCGCAGCACGATCTCGGCCTCGCCGCGCAGCGGCGCGAGCACGGCGGCTGCGCGGTCCGGAAAGGCGCTGCCTCCGGCAGTGAGGATGGGCGTCGGCCCCTCGCCGTAGGTCAGCCGGCGGTGCAGGTCGACGATCGTCTGGAGGTACGCGTCCACTGCTCGCACCGACGCGTCGCTGCGGTCGGGTCCGAACGGACCCTCGTACCCGCCGACGCCGGCGAGCCGCAATCCTGGGGCGTCGTCGATCGCACGTGCGATCCGTTCGCCCTCCTCGATCGTGCGGGCGCCGGTTCGTCCTCCTGCGCCGCCCATCTCCACGAGGACGTCGAGCGGATGGTGCTGGTCGATGCCGGCGGCGGCGAGGAGGGCGACCGTGTCGGTCGAATCGGCCCAGCAGATGATCCGCAGTGCGGGATCGGCAGCCAGGTGGGCGCCGAGATCGGCGGCTGCGGCGACGTCGGTGACGGCGTTCGCGATGAGGATGCGGTGGACGCCGGCATCCACCGCGACGGCGGCCTGCCACGGCGTCGCGACGGTGATGCCCCAGGCCCCGGCATCCAGGAGGCTCTGCCACAGCGCCGGCGCCATCGTGGTCTTGCCGTGCGGTGCGAGCACGACGCCGACGTCGCGCGCCCAGTCGAACACGGCCTGCTCGTTGTGGGCGACCGACTGCTCGTGCAGGGTCATCACCGGAGTGCTGAACTCGGATAGCGACAATCCAGCATCCGGGATCTCGCTCAGCCGCAGCCCATGCGAGCGAGCCGGGAACGCCTTCGCCCACGGGCCGAGCGTCGGATCCGGAATTTGTAGAGGCATCTAACAAGGCTACTAGGCTGAGGTGATGAGCACGAAGACTCGAATCACGACCGACGCCGCCCCCGCTCCAGCTCACACGTTCTCGCAAGGCGTGCGCAAGGGCCCGTTCGTCCAGGTCTCCGGACAGGGACCGGTCGACCCCTCGACGAACGAGTACGTGTTCGAGGGCGACGTGGCCGCGCAGACCACCCGCACGCTCGAGAACGTGAAAGCGATCGTCGAGGCGTCGGGTGCGACGTTCGACGACGTCGTCATGCTGCGCGTCTATCTCACGCAGCGCTCCGACTTCGCCGCCATGAACGACGCGTACGGCGCGTTCGTCGCGGCGCACACGCCGAGCGGCGTTCTCCCGTCGCGGACCACCGTCTTCACGGGTCTTCCGCGCGAGGAGATGCTCGTCGAGATCGACGGCATCGCCATCGTCGAGGGCTGACCCTGCGGCGGCTCATGGGTCATTCTGCCCATCGAGACCCCCGTGGCCGGTGTGCTTGACTGGTTTCTCGACCGGAGAATCGAGCACCGCACTTCGTGGTGCCGTCATTGAGGGGTAATCACATGAACCGCCGTATCGCAGCATTCGCCATCGCCACCGTCGCCGTCCTCGGCCTGACCGCCTGCTCCGGTGCGGCTGAGGAGCCCACGTCCGACAAGGCGGACTCGGGCGACTCGGCTCCCGCAGAGGAGACGAACACCGACCAGTCCGTCGAGGACGCGTGCGGCATCGTCATCCCGCAGCTGACCGAGGCCAGCAACGCGATGTCCAGCATCGACCCGGCGAGCGCCGACCCGCAGGCGACCGTCGACCAGTTCAACGAGTACATCGGCAAGCTCGGCGACACCGTCGACAGCGTCTCCAACACCGAGGTCAAGGAAGCCACCACCGCCGTGTACGACGACTTCGTCGCACTGGGCGAGGTGCTCACCAAGGTCGTCGTAGAGCAGGATCTCGACGCTGCCGGCGACCTCAGCACGATCACCAGCGACGTCACCGAGTCGGCCACCGCACTGCAGCAGCTCTGCAGCTGACGCACGGCCGCATCGATGATGCCCCGGGATCCGCGTGATCCCGGGGCATCATCGTCTCAACCGTTGCCCGCTCGTTATCTGCGGCCACGTATGATAGAGAAACTGTCGCGTTGACTCTCGGGGGGTGAAATCGTGACCGACCTTGTCGCCGCATCCGGTGAAGCCACCGGCGAGTCCACGACCAGCACGCAAGCGATGCCGCCGATCGACGGTGCTCGTCCAGTCGAGTGGGCTCCCCGCGAGCCTGCGCCGAAGAGGCATCGCACCGGCCTCTGGGTCGGCGTCGGCGTCGGCGCGCTGCTTCTCGCTGCGGGCGCGGCATCCACGATCCTCATCGCACCGGGTACGACGATCGCCGGCGTTCCGGTCGGTGGACTGACGCCGGCCGCCGCGGCAGAGACCGTCGAGGCGCACCTCGCCGGCCTGCAGATCTCGCTCACCGACTCCGCGGAGGACCTGGTCGTGACCGGGTCCGAGCTCGGCGCCTCGATCGACGCGAAGGCTCTTGCGGATGCCGCGTACGCCGAGCACCCGATGTGGAACGTCGGTGCCTGGCTGCCCGAGCCCATCGCCGCCGACATCTCACTCGACCCAGAGGTCGCGCACGACACTCTGCGCGGCCTGGTTCCCGCGAGCTACGAGGACGCGATCGACGCGAAGGTGTCGTTCGACGCCGGCAGCGCGTCCTACACGACCACCCCCGCTGTCGCGGGAACCGGCATCGACCTCGACGCGCTCACCGGCGCCATCACCGAGGCGATGAGTGACGGTGCGGGCACGCTCGAGTTCTCCGCCGCGCCGGCAGAGGCACCGGCTGCGGTCAGCGACGAGGAGGCCGCGGCGGTCGCCGACCAGCTGAACGGCATGCTGGCCGAAATCGGCTTCTACGTCGGCGACGAGCGGACGGTTCCGGTGTCACCAGCCGTCGCAGCGACCTGGCTCGACGTCGTCGACACGGACGGCGAGCTGACGATCTCCGCAGACGCCTCAGCCATCCAGGAGACCGTCGACGCCCTCGCCTCGAAGGTCGATCGCGCTCCCGTGGACGCCAAGACCATCGTCAACGGCAGCGGCACCGTCCTGCAGGAGCTGACCGCCGGCGTCACCGGCCGCACCCTCGGCGACACCAGCACGCTCGCGTCCGATTTCGCCGCGCAGCTCGAGAACGGCACGGCCGTTCAGCCGGTCGAGGTCGAAGAGGTCGCGTTCAAGACGACCACCCTGCTGCGACAGATCGACGTGAACCTGTCCACCCAGGTCGTCAGCGCCATCGAGAACGGCGTCGTCGTCGACTCCTGGTACGTCTCCTCCGGTGTCGACGGATTCAACACCCATCCCGGCACGTACCCCATCGGCTGGAAGACGTCGAGCCAGAACATGGGCAACCGCGATCTCACCAAGGCGCCGCACTACTTCCAGCCCGATGTCAAGTGGGTCATGTACTTCAATGGCGACCAGGCGCTGCACGGCGTCTACTGGCACAGCAACTGGGGCACGCGCATGAGTCACGGCTGCGTCGGCATGCCGGAGTGGCGCGCGCAGTGGTTGTTCAACTGGACGCCGCAGGGTGTCGGCGTCAACGTCCACTACTGACGCCCCGCAGACAACCTCCTCGCGCTGCTGTTCCCAGCCTCGCGCTGCTGATCCCAGCCTAGCGCTGCTGTTCCCTGTCGACGCTGCTGATACTTCTGCAGCGCGAACAGGATTGAACAGCGCGAACGAGGCGGACACCGCGCGCCAATCAAAACGCGAAAGGCCGGATGCATCAAGCATCCGGCCTTTCGTCGACTCAGCATCAGACCGCGTCGATGATCCCGTTCAGCGTCTGCGACGGGCGCATGATCTGCGCGACCTTGGCGACGTCGGGGCGGTAGTAGCCTCCGATGTCCACCGCGTGGCCCTGGGCGCCGTTGAGCTCGGAGACGATGTCATGCTCCTTCGAGGTCAGGTTCTCGGCGATCGGCGCGAACGCCGCTGCGAGGTCGGCGTCCTTGGTCTGCTTGGCCAGCTCCTGAGCCCAGTACAGGCCCAGGTAGAAGTGGCTGCCGCGGTTGTCGATCGTTCCGAGCTTGCGGCCCGGCGAGCGGTCCTCTTCGAGGAAGGTGCCTGTTGCGGCATCCAGCGTCTCGGCCAGTACACGCGCCTTCTCGTTGCCGGTGCGGTCCGCGAAGTGCTCGAGCGAGGCGGCCAGCGCGAAGAACTCGCCGAGCGAGTCCCAGCGCAGGTAGTTCTCCTCGACGAGCTGCTGCACGTGCTTCGGGGCCGATCCGCCTGCACCGGTCTCGAACAGCCCGCCGCCGGCGAGCAGCGGGACGATCGAGAGCATCTTCGCCGAAGTGCCGACCTCGAGGATCGGGAACAGGTCGGTGAGGTAGTCGCGCAGCACGTTGCCGGTGACAGAGATGGTGTCCAGGCCGTGGCGCATACGTGCCAGCGTGTAGCGGGTCGCCTCTTCAGGGGCGAGGATCGAGATCTGCGCTCCATCGGTGTCGAGGGTCGCGAGCGCCTGGTGCACCTTGGCGATCAGCTGCGCGTCGTGTGCGCGGTTGAGGTCGAGCCAGAACACGGCAGGGGCCCCGGTCGCCTGGGCACGGGTGACCGCGAGCTTCACCCAGTCCATGACAGGGATGTGCTTGGTCTGCGTCGCACGCCAGATGTCTCCGGCGCCGACATGGTGCTCGATGACGACGGTTCCGTCGCCGTCCACGACCTCGATGCGACCGGCCGAGGCGATCTCGAACGTCTTGTCGTGGCTGCCGTACTCCTCAGCCGCCTGCGCCATGAGGCCGACATTGGGGACGGTGCCGATCGTGGCCGGGTTCAGCGGGCCGTTGGCGATCACGTCGTCGAGCACGGCCTGGTACACACCGGCGTACGACGAGTCGGGGATGACGGCGAGCGTGTCATCTTCGGCGCCGTCGACGCCCCAGAGCTTGCCGCCGTTGCGGACGAGCGCCGGCATCGAGGCATCCACGATGACGTCCGAGGGGACGTGCAGGTTCGTGATGCCCTTGTCGGAGTTGACGTACGACAGACGGGGGCCGTCGGCGATCTTCTTCTCGAAGTCCGCAGCGATCTCGGCTCCGCCCTCGATGCCGGCGAGTCCGGTGAGGATCGAGCCGAGGCCGTCGTTGGCGCTGAGGCCTGCGGCGGCGAGCTGATCGCCGAAGCGCGCGAACACGTCGGCGAAGAACGTCTTGACGACGTGGCCGAAGATGATCGGGTCCGAGACCTTCATCATCGTCGCCTTGAGGTGCACCGAGTAGAGCACGTCGTCGTTCTTGGCGGTCTCGAGCGTCTCGGCGAGGAACGCGTCGAGAGCTGCTGCCGACAGGAAGGTCGCGTCGATGATCTCGCGCGGCAGCACCTTGAGGTTGTCCTTGAGGACGGTGACGGTGCCGTCTTCGGCGATGTGGCGGATGGTGAGGACGTCGTCGTGCGCGGCGATCCAGCTCTTCTCGTTGTGCTTGAAGTCGTCGTGCCCCATGGTGGCGACGCGGGTCTTCGAGCCCTCGGCGAACGGCTTGTTGGTGTGCGGGTGCTTCTTGGCGTAGTTCTTGACGGCCAGCGGCGCGCGGCGGTCGCTGTTGCCCTCGCGCAGAACGGGGTTCACGGCAGAGCCCTTGATGCGGTCGTAGCGAGCGCGGATGTCCTTCTCGTCGAGCGAGGACGGCTCGTCCGGGAAGTTCGGGATGTCGTAGCCCTGGGCCTGCAGCTCGGCGATGGCCGCCTTCAGCTGCGGGATGGATGCCGAGATGTTCGGCAGCTTGATGATGTTGGCCTCGGGGAGCGTGGCGAGTCCGCCGAGTTCGGCGAGGGCGTCGGACACCTCCTGCTCGGCGGTGAGGCGCTGCGGGAAGGCTGCGAGGATGCGGCCGGCGAGCGAGATGTCGCGCGTCTCGATCTCGATGCCCGCCTTGCCGGCGTATGCCTGGACGATCGGGAGGAGCGATGCGGTGGCGAGAGCCGGTGCCTCGTCCGTGTAGGTGTAGATGATGGCGTCGTCGGTCACCGGGAGATTCTCCGTTCACGAGTCAAATTTGTCTCGATACCAAGATACCTGAGTGCCCCAGTCCACGTTCCCGGACTTCTTTCTGTCCGCACTCGTCCAGAGAGGTTACCCTGGGGCTATGACTGAACTGCGCGTGGTCGAACTGTCCGCTGCGACGATCGTCGCCGTCAACAATCTGTCCCTGAAGCCGGGGCAGGAGCAGTACCTCGCGCCCGTCTCGTACGGGATCGCCGCTACCGTCATCAACCCGCAGACCTCCTGGCAGCGCGTCGTTCTCGACCGCAACGAGGTCGTCGGATTCGTCAGCGCGAACTTCGACCCCGAGGCTCCGGAAGAGCACTTCCGGTCGGTCCTGTGGCGCATCAATGTGGATGCCGACGACCAGGGTCGCGGCATCGGACGGTACGCCGTCGAGGCGCTGATCGAAGAGGCTCGCTCCCGAGGGATGAACCACGTCGATGTGATCTACGAAGCCGGTGACGCGGGTCCTGCCGCGTTCTTCGAGCGCGTCGGATTCACACAGGTCGGCGAGACCGAGTACGGCGAGGTCATCGCCTCTATCCAGGTCTCATCCTCGTAGCGGCGGCGGGGTCTCGGATCCCCTCCCCCACCGAGGCTCCGTCGTCTTTCGACGCGGGGTCTCTCCACGCCTCGATCCAGGAGAACCGAATGACGACCACGACCGGCTCCGCCGACTACCGCGACACGGGCCTCGTCTTTCCGCCATCGTTCACGTTCGGGTCTGCCACCGCGTCGTATCAGATCGAGGGCGCGGCTTCGGAGGACGGTCGCACGCCGTCGATCTGGGACACGTTCAGCAAGACGCCGGGCAAGGTGTGGAACGGCGACACCGGGGATGTGGCGTGCGACCACTATCACCGGCTCGATGAGGACCTGGACCTCATGGCGGAGCTCGGCCTGCAGGCCTACCGCTTCTCGATCGCGTGGCCGCGGATCCAGCCGACTGTCGACGGCGCCGTCGACCAGCGCGGGGTCGACTTCTACTCGCGCCTCGTCGACGGACTGCTCGCGCGCGGCATCCGGCCTGTCGCCACGCTCTACCACTGGGATCTTCCGCAGTACCTCGAGGACGCCGGAGGCTGGACCTCCCGCGCGACCACGGACGCGTTCGAGCGCTATGCCTCGGTCATGGGTGAGGCGCTCGGGGACCGGGTGCACACCTGGACCACGCTGAACGAGCCCTGGTGCTCGGCATACCTCGGCTACGGCCAGGGCGGTCATGCGCCCGGCCGCACCGAGCCGGCATCGGCCCTCTCGGCGGTGCACCACCTGAACCTCGCGCACGGCAGGGCGATCCAGGCGCTGCGCTCCACGTCCGCCGGCGACCCCGACTACTCGGTGACCCTGAACTTCCACGTGCTGCGCGGGCAGGGCGACGGCGCTTCGGAGGCGATGCGCCGGATCGACGCTCTCGCGAACCGTGCGTTCACCGGCCCGATGCTGCGAGGCGAGTACCCGGCCGATCTGCTCACCGACACCGCAGGGGTGACCGACTGGTCGTTCGTGCAGGACGGCGACCTGCAGACCATCAACCAGCCGATCGACGTGCTCGGAGTCAACTACTACTCCACCGCGACCGTGCGGCTCTGGGACGGCGTCTCCGAGAAGCAGCAGAACGACGGGCACAAGGGCACCTCAGCGGGAACCGCGTGGCCGGGCAGCGATCAGCTCGTCGAGTTCGTCGAGCAACCGGGTCCGTACACGGCGATGGGCTGGAACATCGCGCCGGAGGGACTGGAGGAGCTGCTCGTCTCGCTGTCGGAGCAGTTCCCCGGCCAGGCGCTCATGGTGACCGAGAACGGTGCCGCGTTCGACGATCAGGTCGCCGAGGACGGGTCGGTGCCCGATCCGGAGCGCACCGACTATCTGCGCCGCCACTTCACTGCGGCGCACCGGGCGCTGGCGCGGGGCGTCGACCTGCGCGGCTACTTCGTGTGGTCGCTGCTCGACAACTTCGAATGGGGCTACGGCTACGCCAAGCGGTTCGGCATCGTCCGGGTCGACTTCGACACGCTGGAGCGAACGGTGAAGGACTCGGGCCGCTGGTACCAGGAACTCGTCCGCACGCGCGCGCTGCCCGCGTAGGCGGCTCGGCGTCGCCTCACGAACGCGTGGGTTCGTCGTCCTTCGGCTTGCGGCGGGCGGTCCACGTCGCGAATGCGGACGCCGCGGCCCCGGCAGCGCGGTCCAGTGCCTCCGCCGACCGGCTGAGCACGTCGTGCGCTGTCTCCTGCCAGGCCTGCGAGGCACCGGGGTCGCGCCCTGCGGCCCGCTCCTTCGCCGTGTACTCGGCGACGTCGAACGTGCGCTCGAGATCGGCTACGGCATCCCGGTACGCCGAGAACTCCGCCGGCGTCACACCGGACGTCGACGATGGCCGCAGGTCGCGTGCCCGCCGCGCTGCGGCGAGGAACGCCGCCATCGCCGGATCCTTGCCGTTGCTCATGACGGGGTAGGCGATCAGCTTCGCCGGGTCGGTCTCGTAGTCCATCCACCGCGCCGTGATGGCGTCGTGGGCCCTGTGCAGCCGTGCGACCGGATAGCGGTCGGCCTGGGATGCGCGAGGCAACTCTGCCTGGGCTGCGCTGACGCGCGCCCGCCGTGCACGGACGTAAGCGGACGCGGCCTTGGCGTCGTACTCGGCCTGCTTCAGCGCGCGCCGCCCGCTGGCGACATCGGCGCTCGAGGCTCGGGATGCCGTCCGCTCTGCGACCAGACGGGCATGCTCGGCCCGCGCGACCTTCACGGCACGCCGGCGCTCGCCGACCTCGCGCTGAGCATCCCGCAGATCGCTGCGCGCGGCATCCAGCGCCAGGCGTCGGCCGCTGCGCTTACGACTGCGGCGCACGCCGACGGCGGTGACGGCACCGGCTCCGACAGCGGTCGGGGCGATCCACCACCACTCGGCGGCCAGCATCCACAACGGATCCACGTTCCGATCGTATCGGTCCCGCCCCATCGCGTCTCCGGTGTCGGGAGGGGTCGCAAGTCGTCGCCTCAGCACCCGCCAGGCGACCAGACGCGACCCCTCCCGCGCAGGGCGGGCGGATGCCCGCGCTAGACCAGCGTCTCCTGCCAGGCGGCGTGAAGCTGCGCGAACTTGCCGGTGCCGCCGATGAGGGCAGCGGGGGCGTCGTCCTCGATGATCTGTCCGTGCTCCATCACCAGCACGCGGTCGGCGATCGCGACCGTCGACAGGCGGTGCGCGATGATGATCGCCGTGCGGTCCTTGAGCAGCGTCTGCAGCGCATCCTGGATGAGCCGCTCCGACGGGATGTCGAGTGACGCCGTGGCCTCGTCGAGGATCAGCACCGCCGGATCGGCGAGGAACGCCCGCGCGAACGAGATTAGCTGACGCTGCCCCGCCGACACCCGACCGCCGCGCTTGTTCACGTCGGAGCTGTATCCGTCGGGCAGGGCCGAGATGAACTCGTCCGCGCCGACCGCCCTGGCCGCCGCCCTGATCTCGTCGAGCGTGGCATCCGGCTTCCCGAGCGCGATGTTGTCGGCCACCGTCCCGCTGAACAGGTACGCCTCCTGCGTGACCATGACGATCGCGCGGCGCAGGTCCTTCGGATGCAGCGACCGCAGGTCGACGCCATCGAGCGTGACCCGACCCAGTGACGGGTCGTAGAACCGCGAGATGAGCTTCGCGAGCGTCGACTTTCCCGCACCGGTCGTGCCGACCAGCGCGATCGTCTGACCGGCGGCGATGTCGAGCGAGAAGTTCGGGAGGATCGTCTTCTCCCCCGAGTATCCGAACGTGACCTCCTCGAAGCGCACGTGACCGCGCGACTCCCACAGATCGACCGGCACCTCTGGATCGGGAACGGTCGGCTGCTCCTCGAGCACGCCCGACACCTTCTCGAGAGCGGCGGTGGCCGACTGGTAGGAGTTCAGGAACATCGCGATCTCCTGCATGGGCGCGAAGAAGTTGCGCACGTACAGCACGGCCGACAGCAGCACGCCGACGGTGAGCGCACCGTCGGCGACGCGGATGCCGCCCCAGAGCACGACGAGGCCGAGCGTCAGCGCGGCGACCGCCATGAGGCCCGGCTCGAACGTGCCGAACAGCAGCATCGAACGACGGTTCACATCGCGGTAGTCCCCGGCGACCTTCTGGAAGGTCACGTCGTTGCGGGGCTCCTTGCGGAACGCCTTGACCGCACGGATGCCCGTCATCGTCTCGACGAACTGCACGATCACCTTGGCGCTGATCACGCGCGACTCGCGGAACACGACCTGCGACCGCGAGTAGAACCAGCGCATGAGCAGGTACAGCGGGATGCCCGCTACAGCCAAGATCACACCGGACTGCCAGTCCCACACGATGAGCGCGATGAACGTGAACGCACCGAAGAGCACGCCGGAGACGAGGTTGTTCAGACCGCCGTCGAGGAGCTCGCGGATCGAGTCGAGGTCGCTGGTCTGGCGCGAGATGATCCGGCCGGACGTGTACGTCTCGTGGAACTCCAGGCTCAGACGCTGCGTGTGCAGGAAGATGCGCTTGCGCAGATCGATCAGCACGGCCTGCGTGATGCGAGCGGCGACGACGACGTACCAGCCGATGAGCGCCGCGGCCGTGGCACCGGCGAACAGGTAGATGAAGCCGATCGTGAACGCCGGCATCCAGTCCGCGTGATCGAGGACCTGCGGCAGCGCCTTGTCGAGCCCGATGCTGATGAGGATAGGGCCGGCGACCTGCAGCGCCGTCGAGACCACGAGCACGATCGCTGCGAGAACGATCTGCGCCTTCAGCGGCGACACGAGCGAGCCGAGCAGACGCAGCGAGCGCTGGCGGATCGCCTTGCTCTCCTCGCGGGTGTAGTTGGAGCGGTCTTCGCCCTGGGTTCCGGTGAGTGCCGTGCTCACGCCTGCACCTCCTCTTCCTCGGTGGTGGATGCTTCGACCGCGGCTGCAGCCTCTTCGGCCTCTTCGAGATCCTGATCGGTGATGATCGGGATCGCGCCGGTGCGCGCGGCCTCCTCGGCCTCGAGGCTCGAGATCACGTGGCGGTAGTGCGTGCTCGTCCTCAGGAGCTCGGAGTGCGTGCCGACGGCGGTGATGCGCCCGCGCTCGAGCAGCGCGACGCGGTCGGCGAGCGCGACCGTCGACGGGCGGTGTGCGACGATCATCGCCGTGGTGTCGGCGAGGACGTGGCGCAGTGCCTCCTCGACGAGAGCCTCGGTGTCGACATCGAGCGCGGAGAGCGGGTCGTCGAGCACCAGCACCCTGGGCTTGGCCGCGACGGCGCGCGCGAGAGCGAGACGCTGGCGCTGCCCACCGGACAGGCTCAGCCCCTCTTCGCCGATGACCGTCTCGACGCCTTCAGGCAGCTGGTCGACGAACCCGGCCTGCGCGACGTCGAGTGCCTCGCGAAGCACGCGCTCGCCCTCTTCGCTGTGGACGTCGAGCTCGGCGCGGCCGAGCAGCACGTTCTCGCGCACCGAGGCCGAGAACAGCGTGGCGTCCTCGAACGCCATCGCGATGTGCTGACGCAGCTCGACGAGCGTCAGGTCGCGCACGTCGACGCCATCGAGCGTCACGCGCCCGCCTGTCACGTCGTACAGGCGCGTCGGGAGCGTGGTGAGGGTGGTCTTGCCGCTGCCGGTGAGGCCGACGAGCGCCATGGTCTCCCCCGGGCGCAGCACGAGGTCGATGCCGTCGAGCAGGTCGCGCTCTGCAGCGCCGGCATCCTGGTACCGGAAGTGCGCGTTCTCGAAAGCGAGCTCGCCGCGGGGCTCCGCGATCGTCACGGGGTTCTCCGGGTCGGTGATCGCGTTCGTCTCGGAGAAGATGTCGAACACGCGGTCGGTCGCGGTGCGGGCATCCAGCATGAACGAGAACAGGAACCCGATCGATTCGATCGGCCACCGCAGCACGGTCGCCATAGCGAAGAAGGCGAACAGCTCGGGCAGCTCGATGGCGCCCTGCGCGATCAACCAGATGCCCGACATCAGGCTGAGGCCGAACGCGATCTGCGGCATGAGGTCGAGCCAGAACCAGATCGATCCGATCGCGCGGGCCTTGCTGAGCTCGGTCTCGCGCAGGCTCTCCGCCTGCGTGCTGAAACGGTTGAGGGCGTGCTTGCCGCGGCCGAAGGCCTTGAGCACGCGGATGCCGTGGACGCTCTCCTCGACGCTGGTCGCGAGGTCGCCCGCCTGGTCCTGGCTCTGGCGAGCCAGGCGCCCGTAGCGCTTCTCGAAGAGGTAGCCCTGGATCCACAGCGGGATCGCCGTGACGATGAAGATCGCGCCCAGCAGCCAGTGCCAGCGGAACAGCAGCACGGAGCCGATGATGATCGTCAGGATGTTGACGACGAGCAGGATGAGACCGAACGCCAACCAGCGGCGGATCAGGCCGATGTCCTGCATCATGCGGCTGAGCAGCTGCCCCGACTGCCAGCGGTCGTGGAACGCGACCGGCAGCGTCTGGAGGCGCGAGTAGAGCTGCGTGCGCATCCGGTACTCGACCTCGGTCGAGGGCTTGAGGATGAACCAGCGCCGCAGCCAGACCATGACGGCTTCGCCGAGGCCGAGAGCGAGGACGGCGAGAGCGCCGAGGACGATCATTCCGACCGCGCCGGACTGCACGGGGCCGCGCACGATCTGCTCGAGCACGATCGGCACCATCAGGGCGATGATCGCAGCAGCGAGCGCGCTGGCGGCACCGCCGACGAAGCGCCAGACGACCGGCTTTACGAAAGGCGCGAGGCGCCACAGTGCCCGGGGCGTGGACAGCGAAGAGGACGTTGAAGACGAAGAAGGCGAGGAGGACATGACTCTCAGACGAGTTGTGGAGCGGAAGAGGTTCGAGTGGAGGGCGCGGCTGCGAAGCGCAGCGCCCTGGATGCGGCGGGCGGCCGGGAATCAGCCGCGCGAGAACCGGGTGGCGGTGTGGGCCGGGTTCGAGCCAGGAACGGTGATCTGCGCGACGGCGATCGAAATCATGGTGTCCTCCTCAGGCTCGAAGCCTCGCACCGGTCGGCGCGACAGCCCTCCAGCCTATTCCTGTGAACCGGCTGAGGGCAAGAACCATTCCGGATTTTGTTTGCGCTCCGCTCGAATTCACCGTGCGGCGCGTTCTCGGGCGAGCAACGACTCCTTCACGTCGACCCCCCAGGCGAAGCCGCCCATCGATCCATCCCCCCGCAGCACGCGATGGCACGGGACGAACAGCGCCGGCGCGTTGCGCGCGCAGATGGATGCCGCGGCGCGCACAGCGCTCGGGCTGCCCAGGGCCACGGCGAACTCCGTATAGGTCAGCGGCTGCCCCGGTGTGACGCGCCGGAGTGCGTCCCACCCGGCCCGCTGCATCTCGGTGCCGAACTGTCGCACCGGCACGTCGTCGATAGCGGAGAGATCGCCGTCGTAGTACGCGCGGACGGCGGACGCGGCATCGGTTGTGCCGTCGCGGACCTCTGCCGGACGGTTCTTCTCGGCCAGTCGGCCGACGATCTCGTCGTGGTCCGCGGTCCAACCCGAGGCGAGGACGCGCTGGTGCTCGTCGACGAGGATGGTGAACGGCCCGTCTGCGGTGTCGATGGTCTGGATGAGAGCGGTCATGAGACCTCCTTGGTCGAAGGTGTGGTCGAGGACGTAGTCCGTGTCTGTCGAGGTCGTGGAGTGCGAACGGGTGCTGCGCGCCACAGATGAGCGCAGAGGTAGCTGCGCCACGGGGCCGTGCGTTCTGCCCAGGTCGTGAGTTCGGCGGCTGGGCCGCCCGCACCATCGATCTTCTTCGACGCGATGATGCCGGCTGCGGCGGCCCCGGCGCGGACGGCGACGTCTCCCGGCAGCAGGATGTCCGGATCGCCGAGAACGCGCATCCGCACGTAGTCCGCGGTCCACGGCCCGATGCCCGGCATCGCCAGCAGCGCCGCACGCTGAGCAGCGCTGTCGTCGCCGACCGTGAGGGCGAGCGAGCCGTCGGCGAGTGCGGCGGCAGCGCCGGTGACGGCGCGGATGCGCGCGGCGGGCCCGCGCAGCACTTCAGCCCCGTGCTCGGCGATCGCCGTCACGGTCGGGAACAGGAGTCCGTCGTCGGCCGCTCTCTCCCCCAGCGCCTCGGTCAGCGACGTCAACGCCGTTCGGGCGGCGGCGACGGTGATCTGCTGGCCGACCATGGCCCGGATGAGCATCTCATGCGGGTCGGCCGCGCCCGGGACGCGGATGCCGGGGACCCGAGCCACGAGCGGCGCCAGCTCTGAATGAGCCGACAGCGCCGAGTCGATCGCGACGGGATCGGCATCCAGGTCGAAGATCCGGCGCGCTGTGGCGACCAGCGGAGCGAGGTCGCCGAGGTGGGTGACGCGGGCTCGCAGTCGCAGTCGTCGGTCCACGCCCTGGCGCACCTCGAACCACGCCGGCCCGCCTGGCATCCGCAGGTGCCGGGCGAACGATGTCGCGGTCGCCGTCTCGACGCCGGGGATGGCGCGGGCGATCATCCAGGCGAAGATGCCGGCTGCATCCATCGGCTCACGGTGCGGCAGAAGCAGGTCGATCTCGCCCGGCGTCTCGATCCCGCGGTGCCGCTTCGCGCGCAGCTCGGTCGGGGTGAGCCCGAACACCTCGCGGATCGTCTCGTTGCACTGGCGGATGCTGGCGAATCCGGCCGAGAACGCGATGTCGGCGATCGGCAGGTCGGTGCCGACCAGCAGCATCCTGGCGTTGTGGGCGCGGTGAGCCCGGGCGAGGGCCAAGGGTCCTGCGCCGAGTTCAGCGGTCAGCAACCGCGTGAGGTGGCGGCTGGAGTATCCGAGCCTCGATGCCAGCCCCGGAACGCCCTCGCGCTCCACCACGCCGTCGGCGATGAGGCGCATGGCGCGTGCCGCGGCATCCCCCCGCACGTCCCACGCCGGCGAGCCGGGCGCGGCCTCGGGAAGGCAGCGCTTGCATGCGCGGAAACCGGCCTCATGAGCTGCGGCGCTCGTCGGGAAGAAGCTGACGTTCTCGCGCTTCGGCGTGCGCGCAGGGCAAGAGGGGCGGCAGTAGATGCCGGTGGAGTGCACGGCCGTGACGAACTGCCCGTCGAAGCGGGTGTCGCGCGCGTCGATCGCGCGATACCGCTCGTCGAATGTCATGCCGCTCAGAGAGCTGGTTGCCATCGTCAGGAGGCTCATGCCTCCACTCTGACACGTCCGAAAGCCGCCGGCTCGCGGAAATCGGACATAACAGTGACACCTACAATCGAGGCCCCGTCTTCGCATCGAGACCCCGTCGTACACACGTCAGTACGACGGGGTCTCGACAACAAGACGGGGTCTCGCGTGGCCTGGCGAAGCGTCAGTGGAAGAAGTGGCGCTCGCCCGTGAAGAACATCGTCACACCGGCCGCCTTCGCCGCCGCGATGACCTCGTCGTCGCGCACCGAGCCGCCGGGCTGGATGATCGTCGAGATGCCGGCGTCGAGCAGCACCTGCGGTCCGTCCGCGAACGGGAAGAAGGCGTCGGATGCCGCCACCGACCCGGCAGCCCGGTCGCCTGCCCGCTCCACCGCGAGGCGGCAGGAGTCGACGCGGTTGACCTGGCCCATGCCGATGCCGACGGTGGCGTTGCCCTTGGCGAGCACGATCGCGTTGGACTTCACGGCGCGGCAGGCCTTCCACGCGAAGATCATGTTCTCCATCTCGGCCTCGTCAGGCTGCTCGCCGGTGACGAGCTGCCAGTCCTTGGCGACCGACTGGATGTCATCGGGGAACCGGTCGGCGTCCTGCAGCAGCAGGCCGCCCGAGACCAGGCGCACGTCCATGCGCTCCTGCTGCCAGTCGTCCGGCAGCTGCAGCAGACGCAGGTTCTTCTTCGCCTTGAAGACCTCGAGCGCAGCGGGCTCGAACGACGGCGCGACGATGACCTCGGTGAAGATGTCCTTGAGGTTCTCGGCCATCTTCAGGGTGACGGTGCCGTTCGTGGCGATGACGCCGCCGTACGCCGACACCGGGTCGCACTCGTGCGCACGCAGGTGGGCGCTGGCGATCGGGTCGAGAGCGTTCGGGGCCGTCGTCGCGATGCCGCAGGGGTTCGCGTGCTTCACGATCGCCACGGCCGGCAGGATCATGTCGAACGCGGCGCGCAGCGCGGCATCCGCATCGACGTAGTTGTTGTACGACATCTCCTTGCCCTGCAGTTGCACGGCCTGGGCGATGCCATGGCCGCCGACGCGGCTGTAGATCGCTCCGCGCTGGTGCGAGTTCTCGCCGTAGCGGAGGGTCGCGAGGCGCTCGGCTTTGATCGTTAGGTGCTCCGGCAGCTCGCCGCCCTCGGTGAGGGTGCCCTCGGCGAACCAGGCGGCGACGGCCGTGTCGTACGACGAGGTGTGCGCGAACGCGCGGGCTGCGAGCTCGCGGCGCTGCGTGAGCGTCGTGCCGCCGCTCTGGATCGACTCGATGATCGCCGGGTACGACTCCGGTGAGACGACGATCGCGACGTTGGCGTGGTTCTTCGCGGACGCGCGCACCATCGCGGGGCCGCCGATGTCGATCTGCTCGACGACGTCATCCCCGGTCGCGCCGGACTGCACGGTCTCCACGAACGGGTACAGGTTGACGACGACCAGCTCGAACGGCGAGATGCCGAGCTCGGCGAGCTGACGCTCGTGATCCTCGAGGCGCAGGTCGGCGAGCAGGCCGCCGTGGATGCGGGGATGCAGGGTCTTCACTCGACCGTCGAGCATCTCGGCGACTCCGGTGACGGCAGCGACGTCCGTCACCGCGAAGCCCGCCTCGCGGATGGTGGCGGCGGTCGAGCCGGTGGAGACGACCTCGACACCCGCATCGGCCAGAGCCGCTGCGAGCGCGAGCAGATCGGTCTTGTCGCTCACCGAGACCAGTGCGCGCTTGATCGGGACGATGTCGCGGTCGCGGTACAGGGACTTGTCGTGGCTCGGGCCGGCCATGGATGATCTCCTTCTTGCGTGGGCGTGCGGGGTCGGTCAGTGGGTGAGGGCGAGGTCGCCGGTGGCGATGCGACGCACGACGTCGATGAGCAGGCGCCTCTCGACGGGCTTGATGCGCTCGTGAAGCGTGTCCTCAGAGTCGCCCGGATGCACCGGGATGCGCTCCTGGGCGAGGATCGGGCCGGTGTCGACGCCGTCGTCGACGACGATGACGCTGGCCCCGGTCTGGGTGACGCCGGCGGCGAGCGCATCGCGGACGCCGTGTGCGCCGGGGAACTCGGGCAGGTATGCCGGGTGGGTGTTGATGATGCGAGGCGTGTACCGGGCCACGATCGCGGCCGGCAGGAGGCGCATCAGCCCGCTGAGCACGATGAGGTCGGGCTGCCAGACGTCCAGCTGCGCGGCGACGGCCTGGCCCCAGGCGTCGCGGGTCTCGAAGTCGCGGAACGACTCCGTGAAGCTCGGGATGCCGTATTCCTCGGCGTGCGCGAGTCCTTCGGCGTCGCGATCTGCACCGACGACGACGATCCGCGCTGGGAAGTCCGGGTGGCTTGCTGCTTCCAGGAGTGCGCGGAGGTTCGAGCCGGTGCCGGAGATGAGAACGGCAACCGTGAGCACGGTGCCAGTCTAGTGGGGCGCCTCGCCTAGCGAGGTGTCGGGGTGCCGTCCCCGAGGAAGCCGTGATCGTCGAGGGGCTGCGTGTCGTTCTGGTCGGGGACGTGCGCGTCCGCCGTACCGGCATCCGCCCACGAGAACACCGCATCGGGATCGGCCGTCGGCGAGGTGCCCATCTCGGCGACCCAGCGGTCGGTGCGCTCCTCGGCCAGCTCATCGCGGTGCCGCGGAGCGAGCAGCAGGATCGCCGCGCCCACGAGCACCTCGAGGCCGACGGCAAGCGCGGTCCAGCCGACATTGGGACCGACCTGCGCCATGCGCCCCGGTCCGATCGAACCGGATGCCAGCACCACGGCGATCGCGACGACGCCGGCTCCGGCGATCGCGATGCCGGCCGCGATGCCGACCCGAGGAGCCAGGGGGCCGGCGGCATCCTGCCAGACCAGTCGCGATCGGACGATCCACCCGGCGAACGCCCCTGCGCCGACGGGCAGCAGGATCACGATGAGCATCCAGATCGAGCTGTTCTCTGGGAGCAGACCGAGCATCGGGATGCCGGGGACCACCCCGAGCTCGGTACCGGCCGGCGAGACCGACGTGCCGGCGCCGACGGCGAATCCGGGGCCTGCGAGCCACGCGACGGCCCACACGAGCAACGTCGGCAGGTAGGCGAGGTGGCCGAGCGTGAGGACGGTGGCGCCGGTGGCATCCACCCGCGCGGCCTCGAACAGGGCGACCATCTCCGCCCCGCGCACGGCGACCATGACGGCGACGGCGAGGCCGGCGATGCCGGTGAGGGCGACCACGACGACGGTGGTCCCGCGGACCACCTCTCCGGGGACGACGCTCCAGTGCCCGAGCCCGTCTACGCGATCATGGATGCGGTCGATGAGCCCGCCATCCCCCTCGCGCCATGCGTAGCCGACGGCACCGGACAATGCTCCGACGACGTAGACGCCGGCAGGCAGCAGGATCGCCAGCCACATCGGGACGCTCGCGATGTCCGTACCCGCCGTGACGGCGACGGCGGCCGCGATCACCGCGAAGGTCAGAGTGCCCGCAGCCACCCCGAGACCCCAGGCACCCGAACGCGCGGCCCGGACTCCGGAGCGGCCGGCGAACAGCAGCGTGAACACGAGGAACGCCAGGGGCGTGAGCGAGAGCGTGAAGTTCGCGGCATCCGGCGCGATGCCGATGGCGGAGACCACGGCATCCGGCAGAGCGATCTCGAGCGGGACGCCGTGGCCGAACTGCCAGAGCGTTCCGGTGGCCGGCCACAGGCCGCCCCAATCGGCCGTCGCACCGAACGCGAGCGTCCACAGCAGAGTGAGAGGTGCGAGCAGCACGGCGAGGCCGACTGCCGCCGCGATGGCAGCGTCGACCGCGGCGAGGATCGCGACGAGGAGGCGTTGCATGTCTCAACGAGACTACGACGAGAACCTGGCGGTCCCGCGCGGGCGCGCGCGAGGGCGCAGACACGATATCGTTCCCGAGGAGGTTCCCCGATGACAACTGCCCCCTCGTCCGCACCCGATCAGACCGCCGAGCCGAAGAACGCGCTGGATCGCTTCTTCGAGATCACCAAGCGGGGCTCGACGATCGGCACAGAAGTCCGTGGCGGCATCGTCACATTCGTCACGATGGCGTACATCGTGATCCTGAACCCGATCATCCTGTCCGGCGCGGCCGACATCGACGGCAACACTCTGAGCTTCAGCGCGGTCGGCGCCTCGACCGCGCTGACCGCCGGCGTGATGACCATCCTGTTCGGTCTGATCACCCGTCTGCCGTTCGCGTTCGCGGCGGGCCTGGGCATCAACGCCTTCCTCGCGTTCTCGGTCGTCGGACAGGTCACCTGGCCCGAGGCCATGGCACTGGTGATGATCAACGGTGCGGTGATCGTGCTGCTGGCCGCAACCGGCCTTCGGAAGATGATCTTCGACGCCGTGCCGTTCCAGCTGAAGATCGCCATCACGGTCGGCATCGGCCTGTTCATCGCCTTCATAGGCTTCGTGAACTCCGGTTTCGTCACCTCTACCGGCAGCGCATCGCCGCCCGTCGGGCTCGGCATCGGCGGCTCCGTCGCCACCGTTCCGACCCTGCTGTTCGTGGCGACCCTGATCATCACCGGCATCCTCGTGGCTCGCAAAGTCAAGGGCGGGCTGCTCATCGGCCTGGTCACCGGCACCGTGCTGGCCGTGATCGTCGAGGCGATCTGGCACCTCGGTCCGCAGTTCGGCGATGACGGCTCGGTCAACCCCGGCGGCTGGAGCCTCACGGTTCCCGCGCTCACGGGTACGCCGGTGAGCCTGCCCGACCTCAGCCTGGTCGGCGCCGTGGACTTCGGATTCGACTTCGGCAAGGTCAGCGTCGTCGCCCTGGTCATGATCGTGTTCACGCTCGTCTTCTCGAACTTCTTCGACGCCATGGGCACGATGACCGGACTCGCCAAGGAGGCCGGCCTCGCCGATGCGAAGGGCGACTTCCCCCGCATCAAGTCCGCCCTGATCGTCGAGGGCGTCGGCGCCATCGCCGGTGGTGGCACTTCATCGTCGTCGAACACGGTGTTCATCGAGTCCGGCGCCGGTATCGGCGAGGGCGCCCGCACCGGATTCGCCAACGTCGTCACCGGCGTGATGTTCCTGCTCGCGATGTTCCTGACGCCCCTGACGTCGATCGTCCCGACCGAGATCGCAGCGGCCGCACTGGTGATCGTCGGCGCGATGATGATGGCCCAGATCAAGCACATCGATCTGAGCGACTTCGGCGTCCTGCTGCCGGTGTTCCTCACCGTCACCGTGATGCCGCTGACCTACTCGATCGCCAACGGCATCGGTGCGGGCTTCGTCAGCTGGGTGCTCGTCCAGTCGCTCGGAGGCAAGGCGAAGAGCGTGCACCCGCTGCTGTGGACCGTAGCGGCCGGTTTCGTGCTGTTCTTCGCCCGCGGACCGATCGAGGCGGCCTTCGGGGTCGCCTGACGCGCACACCATGGCAGATCAGCGGGGCGGATGCTGCGGCATCCGCCCCGCTTTCGTTCCGTTGGACGGCGTCAGAAGAAAGTAACGAAAAGGTCTCGACTTCGAGGCGGCTTCTCTGCCAGGATGCGGATCATGAGCGGTCGCCGTCGACGCCTGTGGAGCACAGGAGCCATCGGCGTCGCCGCGTCCCTGGCCCTTGCGACGTTCTCCTCCCCGCCCGCTGAAGCGCTGGCGTCCCACCCTGCGCATTCCCGTCCAGCAGCAGAGGTCTCCACTGCGTCTGCTCCCGCGGCGAAGACCTCGCTCGCGGCGCTCGACGCGATCATCCTGCGACCGCTCACTGTGCTGCGCGGCCCCGGCGAGGCGGGAGCGATCATCGCGCACCGCGGCAATTCGTCGGCGGCTCCGGAGAACACGATGCCGGCGTTCGTGTCGTCGATCGAGAGCGGTGCGGAGTACTGCGAGATCGACATCCGTCTGTCGAAGGACGGCGTCCCTGTCGTCATCCACGACCGCACCGTCGATCGGACGACGAACGGGGCGGGTGCCGTCTCGGAGATGACGATCAGCGAACTGCGGGCGCTGGATGCCGGTTCCTGGCTCTCCGAAACGTTCGCCGGGACACCGATCCCGACACTCGACGAAGTGCTCGCCCTGGCGGCCTCCAGCGGGACGCGAGTGCTCATCGAGTACAAGGGCACATGGAGCAAGGCAGGCGTCAAGACGACGGTCGACATGATCGAGGCGGTCGGGCTCACGAGCACGGTCGTCGCCCAGAGCTTCAGTCAGAAGACTGTCGCTCGCATCGCGGATGCCGCCCCCGAATTGACGGTGGGGTGGCTCACCGAGGATCTCGACGCGTCGACCGTCGCGACGGCGACGGCTATCGAAGCCGACGCCGTGAACCCGCGCACCGCGACCGCACGGGGAGTCGCTCGCGCTCACCGCGCCGGGCTCGGGGTGTTCGTCTGGACGCAGGATGCGGAGACGGACTGGCGGGCGCTCACGGCGATGGGTGTCGACGGCATCATCACGAACCGACCCGATGCACTCCTCGAATGGGTGCTCGACCGGGAGAAGTCCGCCGCCGGCCTCTTCTGATTCGGCATCCGGCATCCGGTATCCGCTATCCGCTCGACAGTCTGGGGGCCCGGACGACGGCCGGATACGAGTGAAGGCCCCGGGGTGGAGCCCGGGGCCTTCACTGAGAGTCTACCTGCTTACAGCGACTCCACGATCGCGCGCATCAGGTCGGCGGTCTCGGACGGGGTCTTCCCGACCTTGACGCCGGCGGCCTCGAGGGCCTCCTTCTTCGCCTGGGCGGTACCGGCCGAGCCGGAGACGATGGCGCCTGCGTGGCCCATGGTCTTGCCCTCTGGCGCGGTGAAGCCCGCGACGTAGCCGACGACCGGCTTGGTGACGTGCGCCTTGATGTACTCGGCCGCACGCTCCTCGGCGTCGCCGCCGATCTCGCCGATCATGACGATCGCCTTGGTCTCGGGGTCGGCCTCGAACGCCTCGAGAGCGTCGATGTGCGTCGTGCCGATGACCGGGTCGCCGCCGATGCCGATGGCGGTCGAGAAGCCGAGATCGCGCAGCTCGAACATCATCTGGTAGGTCAGGGTGCCCGACTTCGAGACGAGTCCGATCGGGCCCTTGCCGGTGATGTTCGCCGGGGTGATGCCGACGAGCGCCTCGTCCGGCGTGATGATTCCGGGGCAGTTCGGGCCGATGATGCGGGTCTTGTTGCCCTTGCTCTTCGCGTACGCCCACGCCTCGGCCGAGTCGCCGACGGGGACGCCCTCGGTGATGACGACGAGCAGCGGGATCTCGGCGTCGATGGCCTCGATCATGGCGGACTTGGTGAAGGCACCGGGGACGAAGGCGATCGACACGTCGGCGCCGGTCTCCTTCATGGCCTCTTCGACCGAGCCGAAGACGGGCAGCTCGACCGGAGCGCCGTCCTTGTCGGTGTGCGAGACGGTCGTTCCGGCCTTGCGGGCGTTGACGCCGCCGACGACCTGGGTGCCGGCCTTGAGCATGAGGGCGGTGTGCTTGGTGCCCTCACCGCCGGTGATGCCCTGGACGATGACCTTGGAATCCTTGTTCAGGAAGATCGACATTTCTTCTTATTCCTTTTCTCAGATCTCAGGCGTTCAGGCGTTCGCCAGCTCGGCGGCCTTGTCGGCGCCCTCGTCCATGGTGGCGGCGAGGGTCACGAGCGGGTGGGCGTACTCGGCGAGGATCGCGCGACCCTCTTCGACGCGGTTGCCGTCGAGGCGCACGACGAGCGGCTTGGACGCCGTGTCGCCGAGCGTCTGCAGAGCGCCCTTGATGCCGTTGGCGACGGCGTCGCACGCCGTGATGCCGCCGAAGACGTTGACGAAGACGGACTTCACCTGCGGGTCGCCGAGGATGACGTCGAGGCCGTTCGCCATGACCTCGGCGGATGCTCCGCCGCCGATGTCGAGGAAGTTGGCGGGCTTCACGCCACCGTGGTTCTCGCCCGCGTACGCGACGACGTCGAGCGTGGACATGACCAGGCCAGCACCGTTGCCGATGATCCCGACCTCGCCGTCGAGCTTGACGTAGTTCAGGCCCGATTTCTTGGCCTTGGCCTCGAGCGGGTCGGCAGCGTCCTTGTCCTCGAGCTCTTCGTGCTCGGGGTGGCGGATCTCGGAGGCGTTCTCGTCGAGCGTGACCTTGCCGTCGAGCGCGATGATGTCGCCCTCTTCGGTGCGGACGAGCGGGTTGACCTCGACGAGGGTGGCGTCCTCGCCCTTGTAGACCTCGTACAGCTTGACGAAGACGTCCGAGACCTTCTCGATGAGGTCCTCGGGGAACTTCGCCGCACGGGCGATCTCGACGGCCTTGGCCTTGTCGATGCCGGTCAGCGGGTCGACCTCGATGCGGGCGAGGGCCTCGGGGCGCTCGACGGCGAGCTCTTCGATCTCCATGCCGCCCTCGACGCTGCACAGCGACAGGTAGGAGCGGTTGGAGCGGTCGAGCAGCACGGAGAAGTAGAACTCCTCGGCGATGCGGGCGCCGGCGGCGACCATGACGCGCTTGACGATGTGGCCCTTGATGTCCAGTCCGAAGATCGCCTTGGCTGCTTCGTACGCCTCATCGGGGGTCTTGGCGACCTTGACTCCGCCAGCCTTGCCACGACCGCCGGTCTTGACCTGAGCCTTGACGACGACCACGCCGCCGAGCTTCTCCGCTGCCGCTTTCACCTCCTCGGGGGTGTCCGCGACGATGCCGGCGAGGACCGGCACTCCGTACTTCTCGAAAACGTCTCGTGCCTGGTACTCGTACAGATCCACTGTGCTTCCTTCACTGGGCTGCGGGGGCGGAAAGTCTCTCGATGTCGAGATATCGACCAGGAACAAAGCTTACTACTCCTGCCTGAACGGCCCTGCCGCCGGTAGCCGCGTTCACTCGGCATTAGGCTTCTCGCTATGCATGAGTCCGCGCGGATGCCGGGCGGCGTCGTTGCCGCCGCACTCGACCTGTTCCAGTCGCAGGGGTTCGATCAGACCTCGGTCGAGCAGATCGCCAAGGCAGCCGGTGTCTCGCGGTCGACGTTCTTCCGCCAGTTCGGCGGCAAGGAGGACGTGGTCTTCGCCGACCACGAGGTGCTGCTGGGCGAACTGCGCGACTTCCTCGCCGAGGGCCACCCCGACCCGTGGGAGGCGGTGTGCCGCGCATCGCAGCACGTGTTCGATCATTTCGCGCACGATCCGGACCTCGCGCGGCTGCGCTACCAGGTGGTGCGCCAGGTGCCCGCTCTGCGCGAGCGCGAGATCGTGACGGTGTTCCGCTACGAACGGCTCTTCGACGACTACCTGCGCCGATCGCTCCCCGGCATCGATCCGCTGGATGCCGTCGGCTTCGCCGCCCTGGTCACCGCGGTCCACAATCACGTGCTGCGCCAGCTGCTGCGCGGCACCAAGCGCGTCGCGCCGGCGGTGCTGCAGTCGGCGCTCGACGATGTGCGCCGCCGTTACGGTGTGTTCCAGGACGGCGACGCGGATGCCGCGGACGATGTCGTCGTGGCGGTCTTCCCCCGCGCGATGCCGATCGCGGAGATCTCGCGCCGGTTGCAGTCGCAGCTCGAGAAGTAGTCCGGGCCGGGCTCAGTCGCAGCCGCAGCCGCCGGAGGCGTTGCGGACCATGAAGCACACGTCGCACACCCCGTAGTCGCGCTCTGCGACCGGTTTCGCCTTGGGCTTCGCCGGCGAGACAGGCGTCGCACGAGGCGTTCTGGTCGATTTCTTCGTCGAGGTCGTCACCGGCAGGAACTCGCTGGGATGCACCGCGTAGAAGTACGGTGCGCGGCCTTCGCTGGGCTGCAGACGCAGCGGCGCCGACCCGACGACGATCGTCTCGTCCTCGGCGAAGCCGTTCGTGTAGGTGCGACCGATGTGCAGCGGTGCGCCGTCGCCACGGCGGATCGCCTCGATGTAGCGGCCACGGTCGATGAGCGTCGAGATGCCGACGGCATCCACGATCGCGGTGATGAACTCGTGGTTCGCCGGGTCGATCCGGTGCGCGCGAAGCGCGTCGGACAGATTTCGGTACGGTCGGGAAGTGCCGGTGGGCGTCGGGCCCTGGGTCTCGTTCATCACCTCCAGGATCGCACGTTCGAGGACCGTCTGAAAGACTGAGGGACATGAGGCGCGCGACGATCGTCGGCAGCGGACCGAACGGGCTCGCGGCAGCCGTCTCCCTCGCCCGCGCGGGCTATGAGGTGCGCGTGGTCGAGGCGGCGGACAACGCCGGCGGCGGCCTGCGCACGACGGCGTCGACCCTGCCCGGTTTCGCCCACGACGTGTGCTCCGCCGTGCATCCGGCCGCCCTCGCCTCCCCGTTCTTCCGGGCGTTCGGGCTTGCCGAGAAAGTCGACTGGATCACCCCGGAGATCTCGTACGCCCACCCGATCGACGGCGGCCGGGCGGGTGTCGCGTGGCGCGACATCGAACGGACGGCGGCTGCGCTCGGACGGGACGCGCGCGCCTGGCTCGCGCTCCTGAGGCCGTTGAGCCGGCACATCGACGGCGTCGTCGACTTCACCGGCAACCAGCTGCTGCGGATGCCGCGGGATCCGGTGACCGCGTTCCGATACGCCGTCAGGATGCTGGAGCAGGGCACACCCCTCGCACGCGCTTCTCTCCGCACCGACGAGGGCTCCGCGCTGCTCTCCGGCGTGCTCGCCCACGCGAATGCTCCCCTGCCGTCGCTCGCCGGCGCTGCGGCCGGTCTCCTGCTGGCGGCTCAAGCGCACGCCGGCGGCTGGATGTATCCGCGAGGCGGCGCCCAGCGCATCGCGGACGCCCTGATCGCAGACCTGCAGACGCACGGCGGCACGCTCGATACCGGCGCGCGGGTGCGCGACCTCGACACCCTCGACTGGGGCGACCCGTCTCAGGGCGATGTGCTGCTGCTGAACACGTCTCCGCGGCTGGCATTGACGCTGGACAGCATCCCGTCGTCATATGCGCGGGCGCTGCGCGGCTACCGGTACGGCCCGGCGGCCGCGAAGGTCGACTTCGCGCTGGACGGGCCAGTCCCGTGGGCGAACCAGGAGGTCGCGCAGTCCCCGACCGTGCACGTCGGCGGCACCCGCGACGAGGTGTGGGCGAGCGAGAACGCCGTCGCGACCGGCCGCGTGTCCGAGCGGCCATACGTTCTGACGGTGCAGCCGTCGGTATTCGACGACTCCCGGGCGCCGGAGGGCAAGGCCGTGCTCTGGGCCTACATCCATGTTCCCCACGGATCCGATCTGGATGCCACCGAGCTCATCACCCGGCAGATCGAACGGTTCGCCCCCGGCTTCCGCGACCGCGTGCTCGCGACGCATTCCGTCCCGGCATCCGACCGGGAGGCGATCAATCCGGCCGAGATCGGCGGCGACGTGCTCGGCGGAGCGTTCACGATCTCCCAGGCGCTGCGTCGCCCCGTCCTGTCGACGCGGCCGTGGCGCACACCGGTGCGCGGCGTGTATCTGGCATCCGCCTCCACTCCGCCGGGGCCCGGCGTGAACGGCATGGCCGGCTGGCACGCGGCCAGCACCGTCCTCGAGGATGCCGGCACGTTCGACGCGCTCGACGACAGTCGGCTGCTCGCCGACCTGTTCGCGTGACCTCGCCCGGAACACCCGGCTGGACGTTCGCACACCTGGCTGATGTTCGGGCGAGAACGGACAGCCGCGCGCCCCATCCTCCAGCCATCCGTCCCGTGTTCAACCGATCTCGCGGTGGGAGGCATCCGCGCGCGAAGATGGTCGCATGCGCTACGAGATCCCCGCCCCCATGCTGGCCAAGGCGGCAGCACGCGTCCCCGACCCGGCGAAGACACCCGGTGGGATGCTGTTCGAGCCGAAGTGGGACGGGTTCCGGGGCCTGATCGCATGGGACGGCGACACCGTCGAGATCGGCTCCCGCGGCGCCAAGCCGCTCACGCGCTACTTCCCCGAACTCGTGGAGGCTCTGCCGCAGATCCTCCCCCAGCCGTGCCTGCTCGACGGGGAGATCGTCGTCGCCATGGGAGAGCAGGGGTCGCAGCGGCTGGCCTGGGAGGCGCTGAGTCAGCGCATCCACCCGGCGGCGTCGCGCATCGCGCTGCTCTCGGAGCAGACGCCGGCGATGTTCGTCGCTTTCGACCTGCTCGCCCTCGGCGACGAGTCCCTGCTGAACGAGCCGTTCCACGCGCGCCGCGCGCGGCTCGAGGAGCTGCTCGCCGACGCGCGGCATCCGCTGCACCTGACGCGCACGACGACCGATCACGCGACGGCGACGCGCTGGCTCGACGAGTTCGAAGGCGCAGGACTCGACGGCGTCGTCGCCAAACCCCTCGACCAGCCATACGCGCCGGGCAAGCGCACCCTGATCAAGATCAAGCACGCCCGCACCGCCGACGTCGTCGCGCTCGGCTACCGCATCCACAAGTCGGGCTCGGGGGTCGGATCGCTGCTCGTCGGTCTGTATGACGGCGACGGCACCCTCCATCAGGTCGGCGGCGTCGCGGCCTGGAGCGACAAGCGTCGGCAAGAGCTCATCGACGAGCTCGCCCCTCTCGTCGAGCGAGACGACTCGGGGGAGGCGATGAAGGCCGAGGGCGAGCGGAGCCGCTTCACCGGTGCGAAGGACGTGTCGTTCGTTCGGCTGCGACCGGAGCGCGTTCTCGAGGTGCGCTACGACCAGCTCGAGGGTGCGCGCTTCCGGCACACGGTGCAGTTCGAGCGCTGGCGGCCCGATCGGGAAGCGCGTTCGTGCACGTACGACCAGCTCGACACCGTCGCCGGCTACGACCTCGCCGACGTGCTCGCATGATGCGCGGGTGGAAGGTCCTCTCGGTGATCCTGGCCGTCATCGTCGCGTGCTGCGCCGTGAGCGCCTGGGCGTTCGTCGCCTTCCTCGCCCCCGTGGCGCTGGGCACCGGCGAGGTCGGGCCGCGTGACCAGACCGCGCTGTTGTGGTTGGCAGTCGGCACCATGATCGTCGGTGTCGTGCTCGGCTTCGTGCTCGACTACTCATCCCTGTGGACCGACCGTTTGCCGCTGCTGTCCGATTCGGGGAGCGCCGCATCGCTCGCCGGCTCCGCGCTCGGGTCTCTCGCCGCCTCGGTCACCTTCGCCGTCGCCGTTCGCGATGCAGCCGCCATCGTGGTCATCGCCGGCGCGATCGGTGTCGTGTTCGCGTGGTTCGCCTGGCGGCGCTACCGCAGCGCGGTTCGCGAGGCGCGCTCCCACGATCGGGAGCTGGCTCGTGTCGACGCGCTGCACGCGGAGGGGACCCGCGTTCGTGCGGACGTCGTCGACGTCCGGTTCCACAACACCTGGGTGGGCGGGGATGCCCCGCTGTTCACCGTGACGGCGGAGTACGACACGCCCTCAGGCAGACATCACGCCGAGGGCCGCACGATCACCACGCCGGAGACCGCTCCGATCGTGGGCGGCACGGTTCTGCTGTGGTTCGCCGACGACGGCTCCGACACGTCGAACGTCGACATCTGGCGCGACCCGGAGAGCATCGCCGACCCGGATGCGGCTGAGGCCTATCGGGCGCCGACCGCCTGACGCTCCCGCGGCGCATGGATCAGAGGCGCTCGACTAGTCGCCGACACGGTTCCCTTCGGCGTCCCAGTTCTCGGCGACGCGCTTGCTCGGCTGCACGCGGGGCGGCTCGCCGGGCATCTTCGGGAACTCCGGCGGGAACGACAGTTCCCCCAGCCCGTTCTCGACGTCGCGCTCCCACCAGCCGAGCAGCGTGTCGATGCGCCCTGGCTTGTTCTGCATCCGCGCCCAGGGATCGCCGACGTCGGCCAGGCGCTGCGGGATGCTGCGCACCGTGAAGCTCGCAGGCTCGACCTCGTCCAGCTCCTCCCACTCGACCGGAGTCGACACCGTCGCCGTGGGCAGGGCGCGCGGGCTGTAGGCGCCGGCCATCGTCCGATCGCGGTTGGCCTGATTGAAATCGATGAAGATGCGCTCGCCGCGCTCTTCCTTCCACCAGTTCATGGTGACCTGCTCCGGCATCCGGCGCTCGAGCTCGCGCCCGGCAGCGATCACGGCATGGCGGACGTCGAGGAACTCGTGCGCAGGCGTGATCGGGCAGAACACGTGCAGTCCCCGGTTGCCACTGGTCTTGATGAACGGCTCGAGGTCGGCCTCACGGAGCACTTCACGCAGCCCGTGGGCTGCGACGACGGCATCCTTGAAGTCGGTACCAGGCTGCGGATCGAGGTCGATGCGCAGCTCGATCGGGTTGTCGGTGTCGGAGGCGAGCGAGGCCCACGGGTGGAACACGATCGTGTTCATCTGCACGGCCCACACGATGGCGCTCGGGCGGTTGAGCACGATCTGCGGATGCTGCCGGCCGCTGTTGTACGTGACGGTCACGGCATCGACGAAATCGGGAGTGCCCTTGGGCGGGTTCTTCGAGAAGAAGCTCTCGGATCCGGCTGTCACTCCGTTGCGGAAGCGCTCAAGGGACACCGGACGGTGACCGTTCGCGTTCAGGAACGGCTCCGCCACGGTCTGCACGTAGTCCGCGAGCTCGGCCTTGGTGATGTCGGAGTCCTTCCAGATCACCTTGTTCGGACTCGACAGGTCGACGTCGTGCTCCCCGTCGGGATCCGAAACCGTCAGCGTCACGCGTTCAGAGGCCATGTTCCGACCCTATGGGCGCCGCGCGTCACGCGGTAGGGGTCACCCGCCGGCGGTCACCCGACGACGTTCACTCGCTGACATTCACTCGCTGACATCGACTGCGCGGACGAGCACGGCTCCGAGCGCCGCGCGCTCGACGACCATCGACGGCCCTGCCGAGTCGACGATCACACCGGCCAGGGAGTCGTGCCCCGACAGCACCTTCGCGAGCTGTTCCGGCTCGAACGGCATCGGCTTGTCGCCGCGGCCGAGGGCGACGATCTCGAGCGGGTGCGAGAACACCTGGAGGAAGCGACGACCGTCCGCGGTCTGCGCCTCGGCGATGCCGACCTGCCCGTTGCCGCTGCCGTCGTTGACGGCCACCCACATCTTCGTCTCGGCGAGCGCGTCGCCGACCTTCTGCTGCGAGTCCGCGTCACGGGGCGCTGCGAGCAGCATCTTGATCGTCATGTTCGCGTCGGCCTGCTCAAGGGCCTTCGACAGCACCTCGACGGGGAACACCGCGCGGTGGACACCGGAGGCGTTGTCCAGGATGAGTCCGGCGAACTCGCCCGTGACGACCTGGTGCAGCACCGCGGTCACGGGCTGCGCGATGGCGGACGTCGCTGTCGGGTCGGTCTCGCGCTGGACCGACTCGCGCACGGCGGCAGCCGAACTGAACGCGAGCATGTAACTGCGATCGCCGTCGCGCACGACTGCGATCGACAGGGGCTTGCCCTCGGCGAGCTGTTCTCGGGCGTCGCCGTGGACGCGCAGGTACAGATGGTTCTGCATCATCTGGCGCAGAACGCCGACGAGCTGCTCGTTGGTCGCGCCCTCCTCCAGCTCGGAGAGCGCTGCGCGCAGCAGGACGTTGTCCTTCATCCCCGGCACCGATTCGGTCGGCTCGGGGGGCAGGGCAGGGGCCAGCGGCAGGGCGCGCTTCTGCGGGGCCCGCTGACTCTGCTGGGCCTGTGGAGCGGATGCCGTCACCGTGGGCGCTGCGGCTCGAGCGGCGCTAGCGGCATCGGGGTCGGGAAGCTTCACCTCGGGGCCGGCGTCAGCGCCGACGCCGCGGAACGCCTGGACCGAGATGCCGATCTCGGGCACCGGCTCGCTGGGAGCCTGTTCCTCGTGCAGGGCGTCTTCCGGAGCATCCGCCTCGGTCGGCGTCTGCGGGTCGGAAGGTGCGTCGTCGGTCTTCTTGCGGCGAGAGAACAGTGCCATATCGCTCAGCCTAACCCGGTCGGCAGTCCGGGTCGGCCCGTAGCATGGGGCGTATGGCAGCCCCGGAGAAGCTCTCTGACATCGTCACGTCGTTTCTCGACATCGTCCACGACCGCCTCATCAGCGACAGACGCGGGGCGGTCGCCGACTACATCCCGCAATTGGCGGATGCCGACCCCGAGTTGTTCGGGATCGCACTGTGCGGCCTCAACGGCCGCGTGTACGAGAGCGGAGACACCCGGGAAGAGTTCACCATCCAGTCGGTCTCCAAGCCGTTCGTGTATTCACTCGCCCTCGACGACTGCGGCCTCGACGCCGTCCACGACCGGGTCGGTGCGGAGCCGAGCGGCGAGGCGTTCAACTCCGTCAAGCTCGAGGCCGGCACCGGGCGCCCGCCTAACCCGATGGTCAACGCCGGTGCGATCGTCACGACGTCGCTCGTGGGCGGCCGCTCATCCGAGGATCGCTTCGCGCGCATCCTCGCCAGGCTCAGCGCGTTCGCCGGCCGTGACCTGTCGGTCGACGAGGCGGTGCTTGCGTCCGAGCAGGAGTCGGGCGACCGCAATCGAGCGCTCGCCTACCTGATGAGCGGCGCCGGGTCGCTGACGGCTCCTGTTCTGGAGACGCTCGACACGTACTTCCGGCAGTGCTCCGTGCTGGTGACCGCGCGGGACATCGCCGTGATGGGGGCGACGCTCGCCAACGGCGGCGTGAACCCGGTCACC
This sequence comes from Microbacterium sp. Bi121, assembly GCF_918698005.1. Classification (GTDB taxonomy): domain Bacteria; phylum Actinomycetota; class Actinomycetes; order Actinomycetales; family Microbacteriaceae; genus Microbacterium. The sequence continues at coordinate 39,995 of NZ_CAKKLJ010000002.1, read as the reverse complement.
GGCAGGCGGGTGACCAGCGCGGAGACGTGCCAGCACGTGATGACGATCATGGCCACGTGCGGCATGTACGACTATGCGGGTGAGTGGCTGCTTCGGGCGGGCCTGCCGGCGAAGTCCGGCGTCGCCGGAGGGCTCGTTGCGAGCTCGCCCGGCGAGTTCGGGCTCGGCCTGTTCAGCCCGAGGCTCGACTCGAGCGGGGCGAGCGTGCGCAGCGTCGTGGCCGCTCAGCAGCTCGCCACCCGGTTCGGGCTGCACGTGCTGCATCGTCCGCTCACGCTGTCGGCATCCGAGGTCATGGCCGCGAACGACGAGCTGGCGGCCGGCCTCGGCGCAGAGCAGGATGCCGCCGCGGCGCAGATCCTGCAGCAGAACGCCGATGATCTGGCGGTGTGGCGTCTGCGCGGTTACATCGACTTCGACGGCGCCGAACGGCTGCTGCTCGACCTCGACGCCTGGCTCGACGCGCGCCCTGCCGACCGTGAATCGCCGGCGGTGATCGTCCTCGATCTGACCGAGGTGACGCAGCTTCAGTCCGTTGCGGTCTGGATGCTCGCCGCCCTGGCCACGTGGTGCCGGGCGCGCGGCATGCGGGTCATCGCCAGCGATCCGCAGGGTCGAAGCCTCGGCGTCGCCGGGCTCTCGCAGTCCGCCGGATTCGAGGATGCCGTACGCGACGCCGCAGCCATGACGGGTGCGAACCCGAACGGCTGAGAGGTCAGCGTCAGAGCTTCTCGATCGGCGCGATCTTGATGAGGAGCTTCTTCAGGCCCGCGGAGTCGAATCGCACGTGGGCGATGCGTTTCGCGCCCTCGCCCGTCACGGCGTCCACCCGGCCCTCGCCGAAGTCGTCGTGACGGATGCGGTCGCCTGCCACGAGCTCGAGGTCGCCGTTGTCACGGACCTTGCCGGTGACCTTGTTCGGGAACTTGTCCATCGCGGTCGACAGCGGCTTGAGACCGTCGCGCTTCGCGAGCGGCTGGATGCCGAACCTGTCGCCGCCGCCGTTGCCGCCGCCGAATCCGCCGCGACGGGCGTTGAGGGCGCGTGACTGGGTGCCGCCGCGGGAGTTCACATCGCCAGGCGACTGCCGCCAGTCGACGAGCTCGGCCGGGATCTCTTGCAGGAAGCGGCTGGGCATCGCCACCGAGACCTCCCCGAACTGCGCGCGGGTCATGGCGAGCGACAGGTGCAGGCGCTTGCGGGCACGGGTGATGCCGACGTAGAACAGCCGACGCTCCTCCTGCGGGCCGCCGGGCTCCCCCGCCGAGATCCGGTGCGGGATGAGGTCCTCCTCGACGCCGGTTACGAACACCGCGTCGTACTCGAGTCCCTTGGCGGTGTGCATCGTCATGAGCGACACAGAGCCGGACTCGTCGTCCAGATCATCGGCGTCGGAGACCAGCGCGACCTCGGTGAGGAAGTCGGCGATCGTGCCCTCGGGATTGTTGCGTGCGAAGTCGCGGGCGACGGCGACGAACTCGTCGAGGTTCTCGCCGCGGGCCTCGTCCTGCGGGTCGCGGCTGGCACGCAGCGCGTCCAGGTAGCCGCTCTTCGCGAGCAGCAGGCTGAGCCCGTCGGCGACGACGGTGGGCGCCGGAACCTCGCCGGATGCCGGCAGCATCAGCTCGGTCGCCTCTCGCAGCACGGCATCCAACTGACCTATGCCCGCCTGGATCTTGGGTCCGACGCCCAGCTGACCCGGCACCGACAGCGCCTCGCGGAACGTGATCCCGTGCGTCTCGGCGAACTGCGCGATGCTGGCCTCGGTGACCCCGCCGATTCCGCGACGGGGCTTGTTCAGGATGCGGCGCACCGCCATCTCGTCGGCGGGGTTCGCGACCGCGATGAGGTAGGCCAGCGCGTCCTTGATCTCGGCGCGCTCGTAGAACTTCGTGCCGCCCATGATCTTGTACGGCACTGCGGAGCGGATGAAGATCTCCTCCAGCGCGCGGGACTGCGAGTTCGTGCGGTAGAACACCGCCATCTCGGAGTACGGCATGCCTGCTCGGCGCAGTGCCTCGACCTCGTCGGCGACGAACTGAGCCTCGTCGTGCTGCGAGTACCCGGTGAAGCCGACGATCTTGTCGCCGTCGCCGCGATCGCTCCACAGCTTCTTGTCCTTGCGGTCGAAGTTGTGCCCGATGACCGCGTTCGCCGCCGAGAGGATGTTCTGCGTCGAGCGGTAGTTCTGTTCGAGGAGGACGACCCTCGCCCCGGGGAAGTCGCGTTCGAACTCGCTGATGTTGCGGATGTCCGCCCCGCGGAAGGCGTAGATCGACTGATCGGAGTCGCCGACCACGGTGAGCGATGCGCCCTCGAGCTCGGGCGTCGCCGCGTCTGAATGGGACGGCTCGAAGATCATCATGCCGTTCGAGGCATACGGGTCTGGGGCTTCTGCCGAGACCGGGCGGGTCAGCTCGTGGATGAGGGCGTACTGCGCGTGGTTCGTGTCCTGATACTCGTCGACGAGGATGTGACGGAAGCGGCGACGGTACGTGTCGGCGACCTTAGGGAAAGCGCGGAACAGATAGACCGTCTGGCCGATCAGGTCGTCGAAGTCGAAGGCGTTCGCCTTGCGCAGCTGCCGCTGGTAATCGGCGAAGATCTCGACGAACTTCTGCTCGGCCGGGTCGCTCATGTTCGCGTCGCGAGCGTAGGACTCGGAGTCCTGCAGCTCGTTCTTGAGCTTGGAGATGCGGCCCTGCACTGATGCCGGCGTCAGCCCGTACGCGTCGGCCTCGTGCTCTTTCACGAGGCGCTTGATGAGCGCCCGCGAGTCGCCGGAGTCGTAGATCGTGAAGGACTTCGTGAAACCGAACTGCTCGGCCTCTCGACGCAGGATCCGAACGCAGGCCGAGTGGAATGTCGAGATCCACATGCCGCGGGATGCCTCGCCGACCAGAGCGGCCACCCGCTCGCGCATCTCGCCCGCTGCCTTGTTCGTGAACGTGATCGCGAGGATCTGGCTCGGCCACGCCTCACGCGCGCGCAGCAGCGACGCGATGCGACGGGTGAGCACGCTCGTCTTTCCCGAGCCGGCGCCCGCGACGATGAGCAGCGCAGGTCCCCGGTAGGTGACGGCGGCGAGCTGCTGCGGGTTGAGTCCGGCGAGGAGGTCGTTCCCGTCGGGCGCTCCCGAGGATCCGGGACCGGCGGAGGAGGGAACGATCCGTGCAGAGTCAGTGAGAGGGGCTTCGGTCATGGCCCTACGAGTCTAGGCTGGGCCGCAGACACCCGCTTGCGAGCCGCATCGAGGAGGACGAGATGATCAGCGATCTGCAGGAGAAGGAGTGCTACGAGCTCCTGACCAGCACCACGGTGGGAAGAATCGGGTTCGTTCTCGACGAGCGCGTCGAGATCTTTCCCGTGAACTTTCGCGCTTCGGGACAAGATCTCGTCCTGCGCACCGCATCGGACGGCATTCTGCGTCGAATCGCTGACCACGGCGCGCAGGTCGCGTTCGAGGTCGACTACCACGACGACCTCGGCGGCACGGGGTGGAGCGTGCTGATTCACGGGCGCCTCTCCGTGGTCGCGGACGAGGACCCTCCGGAAGGGCTCCGACGCGTATCCCCCTGGGCCGGCAGCGATCGCGCGACCCCGCTGCGACTCGCCATCGACAGCATCTCGGGCCGTCGCGTCCGCCGCGAACAGCACTGATCGAAGGACGGATCGATGCGCACAATCCTCAACGTCATCTGGGTCGTCTTCGCCGGCTGGGTGCTCTTCCTCGGCTACGTGGTCGCCGGCATCCTGCTGTGCATCCCGATCGTGACGATCCCCTGGGCCATCGCCTCGTTCCGTCTGGCCGGGTACGCGTTCTGGCCGTTCGGGCGGCGCGTGGTCGAGAAGCCCACCTCGGGTGTGGGCGCATTCCTCGGCAACATCATCTGGGTGGTGCTGGCCGGCTGGTGGCTCGCGATCGGGCACATCCTGTCCGGTCTCGCGCTGTGCATCACGATCATCGGCATCCCGATGGCGATCGCCGACTTCAAGATGGTGCCCATCTCGCTCATGCCGCTCGGCAAGGACATCGTGTCCACGCGGCGCGGCCCGTTCGACGGGAAGTAGCCGAAGCAGCCGGTAGTCCTCTCAGCCGCGACGCCGCCACGGCACGGCCAGCAGGGTGCCGATGCCGCAGACGACCGCGCCGGCGACGGCGGCGTACACGGCGGTGGATGCCGGGATGTCGAGGTAGACCGTGATGCCGAGGATCCGCGACAGCCCCCACGGCAGCAGGCCCATCTGATCGTTCCAGATCGTCAGGGCGCGCTCGAGCCCGACGACCGCGATGACAGTGGCAGGCACGGCGAGCCCTGCCCCGATCCCGCTCAGCACGATGCCCCATGCTCTGCGGCGCCCCCACTGACCCGCGAGCACCCAGCCGGCGGCGGCGAACATCCAGACGAACAGGGCGACGGCGAGCGTGATGTAGATCGACCGCTGCAGCGGTTCCGTCCAGAACGCGAACCAGTAGCCGCCGGGCCCGCTGAGCGACAGCACGGCGAGCGTGAGAGCGCAGCGCAGCATGATCACGCCGCCGACGACGGCGATCACCGGCCACGGCGAACGCCGGCGCGACGCGAGGAGAACCACCGTCAGGAACACCGCCCAGGCGCCGAGGACGACGGCCAGATGCGTCCACGACAGCAGCGACGTCTGCACGGCCCTCGTCGCGACCAGCAGAGCGGCCGGTACCGCGACCAGAAGTACGCGGTCGGCGCGCAGCATTCCGAGCGTCGATTCCTCGGCCCGCCAGGGTCTGGTCGCGCTCACCCAGCTCGCCCGCGCCGCAGCGGCGCCTGGTCGCCGAACGAGGCGAGTTCTGGCGGCCAGCATCCCGATCACGATCCAGGCGATCGTCAAGGCGAGCAGCACCCGCGAAGTCCACGCCATCGCGAGGTCGCGGTCGGCGCGTTCGATGCCGAGCTGGGCGGCTGTCAGATTGTACGCCGGGTAGTCGACGTCGCCCTCGTACGTCGCCAGGTGCTTCTCCGCCTGCACTGCGAAGGCGTCACGGGAATCCTGCCAAGCCGCATAGGCATCCGGGGTGAGCGTGTCATGCCACTGCGCCTGATGCATGATCATTCCGCGGTAGCTTGCGAGCATGTCGAGCGTGTCGAGCTCGTAGTCGAGGGTGTCGATGAACCGATGGCGCAGCTCAGGGTCGCGCCACGTGTCGGCATCTGTCGCCGCGATCGCCTTCCGCATGCGCTCGACAGCGGCGACGGCATCCGCTCCCCCGGCGAGCGCCTCATCGAGCCGATCACGCGAGATCGTGTAGATGACATCGAGCACGGCGGAATCGCCGGTGAGGATGTCCCACTCGAAGATCCACATCATCGGCGGCGGTTCGAGCCCGATCGCGAACACCCGCTCCTCGGCGAACGGCTGGATGTACAGGCCCTGCTCGATCGCCTCCCTCGACGCCGCCATCACGTCGACGATCGCGGTGACAGTTTCGGCGTCATCCGAGAACCACTCCCGCGCCCAGTCCGCCGTGATCTGCCGCACGTCCGCCTCCGGGTCCTGCGCGAGGCGACCGGCCACCCGGGTGTTCAGATCGGCGAGCTGCCAGAAGCCGGCCTTCTGGTAGAGGATCATCGGGCCCGCGCGCCACGGCCCGCCGTCCTGCGTCCAGGCCCAGATGCCCTCGATGTTCTCGTTGCCCGCGAGCAGCGTCTGCAGCGCCCACTGGTACTCCGGGCCGAGGTCGTTCGGAAATGCGCCGTTGTTCTCGAACTCGCGTCTGCTCTGGAACTCGACGATCCGGCGCTGGTCGCCGTGGAGCAGCGTGTCGTTCAGCGGCAGCCAGCTGTAGAAGTCGCCGAGCGTGTACTTGGTCGACACGATCAGCGCCGGCGAATCGATGCCTCCGAGCACGGCCTCGTAGGATGCGACGTTCGTGTGCATGTCGCCGACGGCCCCGACGCCGACGCTCCAGGTGCGGAAGATCACCTCGCGTCCCGCGTTCTCGGCCTGGGCGGTGAGTGCCGTGAGCATCGCGCGAACGGCATCCGTCGTCGTCACGGCGAGCGCGGAGTAGTAGTCCCACCCCTCGACGTCGTAGACGTTGCCTGCCTCGCCGATGCGGATGAGCACGCCGTCGAGCGCTGGCTCGGCCGCGTACAGCTCGTCGAGCCCCGCCGCATAGACGTCCCAGAGCTCGGGGTTCTCGGTGTCCAGTCCGCCGAAGCGATCCTGCAGATACGCCTCGAGCGGCGTCGTGAGCGTGAGCATGTCGGTGCGCAGGAACACCTTCGTGCCGAGTTCCTCCGCACGCTCCCAGAACGGGCCGAACGCCTCACGCAATGCCAGTGCCTTCGCGATGTGAGCGTCGCCGTCGGGATAGACGCCGTCGACGCCCGAGAACGTCGCGAACTCCACGAAACCGGGAAACGCGATCGCGTTGTACCCGTCGGCGAGCATCTGCCGAAGGTACGCGTCGTACTCGTCGTAGGCGGCGGCGAGCGCTGCCTCGTCGATGTATGGCGGATCCGCGAGGAACACGTCGGCGAACGCCTTCGATGCGTGCGAGTAGTCACTGCCCGATCGCCACTGCACCGGGTCGGCTGCGACCCCGACGGCACCCAGGTCGGCCATGCGCAGCGGCAGTCGGGATGCCGGGACCTCGCCGATCAGCGTCGCGACTTCGCGACCGTCGCGGACAGCACGGGCGATGTCGTACACGCCCCGCACGGCGCCGGCGGCCGTGGATGCTTCGATGCTCAGAGCGGATGCTGTGGCCGACAGCGTGTACGCGTCGTCATCGCCGTCCGCCGAAGCGTAGGTGACGGTCAGACCGACTGCGCCGTCGGTGGTGCGCGCCGCCACGGCGTCGCTCAACGCGTCGACCGCCGCCTGGACCCGGGGGTCGTCCTGCGGGGCCTCGACCGAGAACTGCGGCGGTGCGACCGCCGGCAGGATCGGGGCATCCGCCGACTCGCTCGTCCCCATCCTTTCGGCGGGCTCGGAGCGGATGCCGAGCGCGTCGCCGACGGCCAGCGACACCCCGAAGCCTGCGGCGAGCAGCCCCAGGACGACGAGGAGCGCGATTGCGCCCCGCCATCGCGCCGTCGCTCCCATACGAGGACTCTAGTTCGCTCAGGCGGTATCAGTTCGGTCGGTTATTCCGCGCCATAACCGACCGAACTGATCCCGCATGGGACTGCGGGGATACGCCGAAGGCGCGTGGAGCGCTGGGCCCCACGCGCCTTCGTGCGCGGTCCGGTTACACGTTCTGCATGCGGCGGCGCAGCGTCAGGGCCAGGCCGCCGGCGAGCAGCAGGCCGAGCGCGAGGACGAGTCCACCGGCCGACGTCTCGGCACCGGTCGTCGCGAGCTCGCCGCTTACCTGGATGTTCGCCCATCCGAGCAGTTCGCCGTCGGCCGAGTACACCGCGAGGCGGTGGGCGCCGGCCGGAGCATCCGCGGGGATGGTGACCGTGATCGCACCGGCGGCGTTCAGCGTACCCGCCGCGAGGAAGACCGGGTCGGAGTACATGAACACCTCGACGTCCACACCGGCGTGCTGAGCACCCAGCGTGATCGTCACCTGGCCGCCGGGTGCGACGACCGTCTGGTCGACGGTCGCGCCACCGCGGTTGTCGTCCACCAGGCCGGTGCCGGGGAGCGGCTCGACCGACGGACCGGGCTGGTTGCCGCCGTCGTCGGATCCGCCGCCACCCGGGTTCTCGCCGGGGTTCTCACCCGGGCCCTCTCCAGGGTCGGTGTCTGCGAGACCAGGCATTGTTCCGACGTGCAGCGCCTCCGACGTGAACCCGTCGGCGAACCACCACACCGGACGCTGGCCGTCGGTCGACAGCGAAGCAGGCGCCGTGGCGAAGCCCTCGTTGTTGATGTCGGGCATGCCGGCCGGGCGCGCGAAGTGCGCGATGCCGGGCTTGTCCGTCCCGTTGAGCGTCACCTGCGCCGAGGTGCCGCCGCAGCCGTCGTCGCACACCGCCCACAGGACGCCCAGGAACGAGTCGTAGTCGAGGCTCATGACACCGGCGAGGCCGGGGTCGATGGTCGACACGAGCGTTGCGAACCCGCCCGCTGCGAGCGCGAAGGCGTACACGCCGCCGTTGTCCTCGACGGCGACGAAGAACAGTCCGCCGCCGGCGTACGTCGCAGCTTCGTACGGCGCCTTCGTGTTGTCGTCGTAGAGCTTGCCGGCCAGCGCCGCATCCGGCACCCACTCGACTGCCTCCATTCCGAGGTTCGCGCCTACCGCAGGCAGCTGGGCGGTGAGGTCCCACTCGGTCTGAGCGACCAGGTCGGGGCCGGGTGCGTTCGGGTCGACCTGCAGGATCTTGTTCTGGTTGACGCCCTTGTCGCCGTTGTCGCGCTCGGATGCCACGTAGACGAGGCCATTGCCGTCGACGGTGATGCCCTCGGTGTCGGGGCCGGCCGCGTTCGGGTCGGATGCGTCCTTCTGGAAGCGCACGCGCTTGCCGTCGGCCCAGCCGTCAGCGAACGCGACGGATCCGTCCGCTGAGGCCGTCATCTTCCAGATCTTTCCCGTGCCGTTGTCCACGGCCCAGAGGAACGTCCCATCTGCGGTCTGCTGGACGTCGAGCCCTGAACTGTCCTCGAGGAAGGTCGGGATGCTGTCGAGCGCACGCACGTCGGCCGAACCGGGCCACGGCGACACCGGGATCTCGCCGACGCAGACGTTCGCCGCGCCGGGTGTCGATTCCGCCGTCGCGGCGAATGCGCCGGTCGTGTCCGGGCAGCGTCCCCAGGTCGGAGCCACGTGCCCTGCACCCCACGAGGTGGAGTCCACGAGCATGTCGCCGTCGAACACGCGGATCGTGTCGTCCTTGCCGATTCCGAACTCGAGGTCGTCGAGAACGAGGTAGCCGTTCGCCGGGATGCTGGTGCCCGCGGCGATCTCGTGAACGTGGGTGTCGTCGTCGTCCTTCACGACGATGCCGGAGACATCGAGCACCTCGGCGGTCGGGTTGACGAGCTCGACCCAGTCGGGGTCGCCGTCCGATTCGACCTCGTTGATGCGCACGGGGTTGCCGCAGGCGTTGCGGAGGCCCTTGGTGCTGACCGCGACGTCGACGAACTCGCCGGTGCCGTCCTCGCATCGTGCGAGGACGCCCGCTGCGTGCTCTGCGTAGACGTGCTCGTCGACGGTGCTGCCGTTGGCATCGCGCACGGTGACCGTGTCGCCGCCGCCCAGGCCGAACGCGAAGTTCGTGTTCTGGTCGAAGACGAAGTATGCGCCGGGTTCGAGCACCGTGCCGGTCGGCAGCGGCGTGGTCTCGCCCGCGTGACCGACCGGGTCGCTGTCCATGAGCGTCCAGCCGGAGATGTCGACGGGCGCGGAACCGATGTTGACGACCTCCACCCAGTCGGTGGCGTCGCCGTTCGACTCGATCTCGTTGATCGCGACGGTCGGCGGCACGCACTCGTTCGCCGCGCCCTTGGTCTCGAAGGCGAGCACGAAGTCGCCGGTGCCGTCGGGGCAGCGCGCGAGCGTCGCCGCAGCGAAGTCGCCGTCGATGCTGGCGTGCTCCTGCCAGGTTCCGGTGCGGTCGACCAGCTCGAGCGCGGTGTCGAACAGGCGGACCTCGTCGGCGCCGCCGATGCCGATCGCCGCTGAGAAGATGCCGTCGACGTAGGTCTTCGACTGGTCGTCGTAGATCGTGCCCGCAGCGTTCGCCTCGACGACGAGGAACTGGCCGCCCGCGATGGTGCTGCCAGCCGGGAACACCCAGCGGTGGTCGTCGGAGTTGTCACGGATCTCGTAGCCGGAGAGATCGAATGCCTCGGTGCCGGGGTTGTGCAGCTCCACCCAGTCGGACGGCTGCGAGTCGACCTCGTTGAGCACGACGGAGCCGGGGACGGAGGCCGGCGCGCAGTCGTTGGCCGCGCCGGGCGTCGCAGTCGTCGCGTGCACCCAGTCGCCCGTGCCGTCGGGGCAGCGCGCCCAGGTCGCGGTCGGCGAGGTCGCCTCATAGGTGTACGCGTCGACCTCGGCGTTCGCGGCGTCGTAGAGGACGACCTCGTCGCCCTTGCCGAGCCCGAATGTGAAGTCGACATCGGTCACGAGCACTGCGAACGCACCGGGCGCGAGGGTCGTGCCCTCGGCGAACGGCGTGCTGAAGCGATCGCGCTTGTCGTCGGAGATCGTCCAGCCGGCGATCGAAGCGGGCTCGGTGCCCGTGTTGACGATCTCGACGCGGTCGGTGTATCCGGATGCTTCGTCGTAGATGATCTCGTTCAGCACGACATCGCCGCCGGCACTGGGTTCTCCACCACCGGGCTCGCCACCACCGGGCTCGCCTTCGCCTCCCGACGAGAAGACGTTCTCTGCGCCCTTGGTCGCCTCAGCGGTCAGCCCATACGTGACGTCAGCGCCGTCGCCCTTCGCACCCCAACTGGGAACAGCGTGAGTCTCGGCGGGCCAGGTCGCCTCAAGCAGCGGAGTCTGCCCGTTCGCGTCACCGGGCGCGAACAACCGGACGCTGTCGCCCTTGCCCAGGCCGAAGTCGAAGTCGCCCACGCCGTCCACCAGCGTGTCGAGCACGAGGTACGCACCGGGCTCGAGAACCGTCCCGGTGGGAAGCGTGTACGGGTTCTTGTCGCTGTTGTCCTGGACGATGTAGCCGCTCAGGTCGACCTGCGTCCCGGAGTAGTTGTAGAACTCGATCCAGTCATCCGGGCTGCCACTGTTCGAGACGACTTCATTGATGCGGACGCCGAGCGGCGCCGCTTCGGCGAGAGCTGCGGTGGGCACGGCGAACAGGGTGGCTGCGCCGAGGGCGCACACCGCCGATGCTGCCAGCCCGCTGGTCAGGCGAGACATGTGACTCCAGAAGAATCGGGATCGGGACACGAACGTGCCTCAGTCGACCGATTCCGGCTGTCCGGCAGTCGCACGGGGTCCGTCCAGAAGGTGAACGGCCCGTGTCGCAACGGGGTCAGGCGAGCAACCCGATCCAGATGAGCAACGCGGTCAGGCGATGCGGGTACCGGGTGGCAGCATCCGCGCCGGCGTCGTCGTTCGCGCCCAGGCGCCGGCGAACAATCCACCGGCGAGCACGATCTGGACGCCCAGACCGACGAACCAGCTCGGAACGGTGCTGTCGATGACCTCCTGGGCGGTCCGGTCCTGGGCCTGCGACTCGTCCGGGTTGCACTCGTCCCAGCGGTAGTCCTGCGGCGGCAGCTGCGCGCTGCGGACGCCGTACTTGATCTGACCGAACATGTCGGCCGGCCATCCGCCGTCGCCGTAGACAGTGGGCGTGGCGTCGGCCAGCACGACGAAGGGGTTCGCCGCGAGCACCCACCAGACGCGATCGAATCGCGGCGTCTCGTAGGTGTAGGTCTCCCAGCGGTCGCAGTCCACGTTGCCGAAGCTGTCGTAGGGCCGGTTGTAGTTCGTGGTCTCGGTGCGAAGCGCCGTGCCGCCGAGGGCGAAGACGATGAGCGTCCCGATCGCGAGCGCCGCGACGACCAGGTAGGTGGCAGCGACCGAGAACAGCGGCCGGGCGATCAGACCGCTGAAGCCGACGCCGATCGCGGCGACGACGATGATCTCCACGGCGAGCACGATCAGTGACACCGCGAGCGTGCCGGGGTGCGCTCCCCCGCCGATCAGCGAGATCGCGAGGAACGGCACGGCGACGAGCAGGAACGCCCCGCCCGTCGCGACAGCCGCAAGGAGCTTGCCGAGCATGATGTCGCCGGTGGAGACGGCCGTCACCTGCACGGCCGCGAGGGTGGCGGCATCCCGATCGCCGTTGATGGCGTTGCCGCTGAGCGTGGGCGAGACGAGGACGACCAGCAGCAGCACGATGTTGACGACGATCGAGTACACGCCGGCGCCGGCCATGCCGGTGTACGAGTACACCGCGAACGACAGACCGGTGATGCCGAGCAGGATCAGCGCGTAGACGCCGAGCAGGATGTACCAGCCGACGCTGCGGAGCCGCTGCGTGAGCTCGAGCCGGGCGATGATGCCGATGTGCGTGAGGTTCATGCGTTCGGCCCCGTCTGCGGCAGGTTCAGGAAGGTGTGCTCCAGCGCGCTCTGCGCGGGTGAGAACTCGGTCACGTCGAGTCCGGCTTCGACGATGAGGCGGAGCCCTGCGGCCGCCGCCTGCTCGCTCTCGAACCCGGCGACGGCCGCGTTGCGGTCGATGCCCAGCGCACCGGGCTCCATCCCGAGCGCTGCGGCTATCCGATCCGCGTCCGCCATCCCGCGTGCAGGGTCGGCGCCGGCGAGGCGGATGCGCCAGCCGCGGGCGGTCGAGTTCGCCGGGGCTGCGTCGACGACAGCACCGGCGACGAGGAAGACGGCGTCGTCGATCACCTCTTCGAGCTCGGAGAGGATGTGGCTGGAGATAAGGATCGTGCGACCCTCGGCCGCCAGCCGTCGAAGCAGAACACGCAATTGCACGCGAGCGGCGGGGTCGAGGCCCGATGCCGGCTCGTCGAGCAGCAGAACCTGCGGATCATGCACGAGGGCGCGGGCCAGGCCCAGCTTCTGCTTCTGCCCGCGGGAGAGCACCTTCGCCGGAGAATCGGCGAGCTCGCCCAGCCCGACGAGCGAGAGCAGTTCGGCTGCCTTCTGCTGCGCTGCGTCCCGTTCGATGTCGTACAACCGCGCGGTCGTGACGATCGTCTCGCGGGCGGTGAGCGAAGGCCAGGCGCCGAGAGCGTCCGGCATCCACCCGAGCAGGCGTCTGGCGCTCAGCGGATCGTCCATCGGGTCGACCTCGCCGATCCGGATCGTGCCCGTATCGGGGGCGAGCAGGGATGCCAGCATGAGCAGCAGCGTCGTCTTCCCCGCGCCGTTGGGCCCGACGAGGCCGGTCACGCGACCCGGCTCAGCGCGGAAACTCGCACTGCGGACGGCCTGCACGGTACTCGCTCCTGTACCGAACGATCTGCTGACGCCCTCGGCGACGATTCCGGTCATGCGGTCAGTCTGGCAGGGAATCAGCGACGGAAGAACGCCACGCCGAGATCGGGATGGTCGACGAACACGCCGTCGATGCCGCTGCGGGCCAGGACCGCCCACTCGGCCTCGTAGTCCCCGTATGCCTGGCGCCCCCCGTCCCCGCGGAACTCGGCCGCGAGGAACGCGTTCTCCGGGCGCGCGGTCCACGTGAACACCTTCAGTCCGCGTGCATGCGCGTCGGCGACGATCGTGTTGTCGCGGGCGAGCAGCATCCGCTTGTTCACGCTGATGCCGTCGACTCTGCCGATCAGGGCATCCAGACCCTTGGGAGTCACGACCGACTTGTACGACGCGGCGTGCCTGCCGACGGCCACGAACTGATCGTAGGGGCGACCTGAGGCCTCGATCAGGTAGATGTACGAGGCCGAGATCCCCTCCGCCCGAAGCTGGGCGAGCACCGTCGACTCGAAGGACTCGATCGTGAGCGGCAGTTCGCCGTCCGCCCAGCCGGCCGCGCGCAGATCACGCGCGATCAGCGGTGCGAGGTCGAGGCCGATGCTCGAGAAGTAGGTGGCGTGCTTGATCTCGAGCACGACGCCGATCTCGCGACCGTGCTCGGTCGAACCGGCCCGCACGAGATCGAGCAGGTCGATCAGGCGCAGCATCGGCTGGGCATCGCCGAAGGTTGCGCTGGAAGGGCGGACCTCCGGCAGCCGCTCCCTCGTGCGAAGTATCGACAGTTCCTGCCAGGTGAAGTCCTCGGTGAACCATCCGGTCAGCGGCTGCCCGTCGATGCGCTTGGTCGTCTTGCGTGCCGCGAACTCCGGACGGTCGGCGACATCGGTCGTGCCGGAGATCTCGTTCTCGTGCCGGATGACGAGCACGCCGTCGCTGGTGGCGACGACGTCCGGTTCGACGGCATCGACGCCCATCGCCAGCGCCAATTCGTATGAGGAGCGGCTGTGCTCCGGGCGATAACCCGGGGCGCCGCGATGTCCGATGACGAGCGGGGACTTCCTGGGCATGGATTCAGGTTAGAACACCCCACGCATAGGAATCCGCCGGTATCGTTGAAGAAAGCGACCTTCAACCACTTTCGGAGTGAGGCCCACAATCATGAGCAACTTCGCCTTCAACAACCCGGCGTTCCAGAAGCAGGATCCGCGCAACGTGGCCACCTATCCGGGCGCGCCTGGCGCTCAGACCGGTATGCAGGGCGCTCACACCGCGTCCTTCCAGCACGCGAGCATGGATGCCGCGGCCAACGCGCAGCTCGAGGGCATGTACACGGCCCCGTCCGCCGGCGCCATCGAGACGGACCGCATGTCCGTCGAGGACACGGTGTGGAAGACCGCCGGCCTGTTCGGCATCCTCCTCGTCGCCGCGGCTGTCGGCTGGGTGTGGACCCTGGGCGGCATCGCCGCCCCTGAGTACAACCCGTACTCGGACTTCGCGCCGAACATGCTGCCGTGGATCGTCGGAGCGCTCGGCGGCTTCGTCCTCGCCATGGTGATCACCTTCACCGCGCGCAAGAAGGTGCGTCCCGCTCTGATCTTCGCCTACGCGGTCTTCGAGGGGCTCTTCGTCGGCGGCATCTCCGCGTTCTTCGAAGTCATCTACCCGGGCATCGTGACGCAGGCCACGCTCGCGACGGTCGCGGTGGTGGGCGTGACCCTCGCCCTCTTCGCCAGCGGCAAGATCCGCGCGTCGAAGAAGGCCACCAAGGTCTTCATGATCGCGATGGTCGGCTACCTGGTCTTCTCGCTCCTGAACCTCGTGCTGATGTGGACCGGCATCAACCAGAACGCCTTCGGCCTGTTCAGCACCGAGATCGCCGGCATCCCGCTCGGCCTCATCATCGGCGTGCTCGTGGTCATCATGGCCGCGTACTCGCTGGTGCTCGACTTCGACCAGATCCAGCAGGGCGTCCGCAACGGCGCGCCGCGCAAGTTCGGCTGGATGGGCGCCTTCGGCATCATGGTCACGGTTGTCTGGCTGTACGTCGAGATCCTGCGCATCATCGCGATCGCCCGCGGAAGCAACTGATCCGAATCGTCTCAAGGGGCCCGTTTCTTCGGAGACGGGCCCCTTGCCGTATCTGCGACACTCCGTCAACGGGGTACATGAAACTCACAGACAAGAGGATCATGTAGCCACCGTCACAATCACAGACGTAAAGGAGCACATCATGGGTTTTCTCGGATTCCTTCTTCTCGGACTCATCGCCGGGGCGATCGCGAAGCTGATCCTCCCCGGCAAGCAGGGCGGCGGCTGGTTCGTCACGCTGATCCTGGGCGTTGTCGGCGCACTGCTCGGAGGCTGGATCGGTGGCCTGCTCTTCGGCCGCGGGCTCGAGGAGTTCTTCGATCTCGGCACGTGGGCTCTCGCGATCGGTGGCGCGATCATCGTGCTGCTGATCTACGGCCTCATCGTGGGTCGTGGCAACAAGGTGCGCGACTAGCCGATCTCCGCGCGTAGACGCGCCAGCGAGGCCCCCGGGTGTCACCACCCGGGGGCCTCGCTGCGTCAGCCTTCGGCTTTCAACTCCAGAAGGGCGCGCTCTCTGTCGTTCCCCGCGAGTCTCGCAGCAGTGGCGAACTCGGTGCGGGCCTCGTCCTTCCGCCCCAGCCTGAGCAGCAGCTCGCCCCGTGTCGCCGGAAGGAGGTGATAGCCGGCGAGTGCGCCGGATGCTGCGACCTCGTCGATGATCCGCAGAGCGGATGCCGGCCCCGTCGCCATCGCCACGGCCGCGGCCCGGTTCAGCTCCACCACGGGAGACGGCGCGATCCGGCCGAGCGCCTCGTACAGCAGGACGATCCTGTCCCAGTCGGTCTCACCGACGGACGGCGCGGCAGCGTGGCATTCGGCGATCGCGGCCTGGAGTCCGTACGAGCCTCGCCCCTGGCCGATGGCATCGGCCTTCTCCAGTGCTGCCCGGCCGCGCGAGATGCGGCTGCGATCCCAGCGGCTGCGGTCCTGATCGGCGAGGAGGATCGGTTCGCCGTTCGCGTCGATCCGCGCGGGAAACCGGGCGGCGGTGAGCTCCATGAGCGCGAGCACGCTGTGCGCATCGCGCTCTCCAGGCACCAGCGCCGTGAGCACGCGCGTCAGCCGGATCGCCTCGTGGCTGAGCTCAGGGCGCATCCAGCTGTCGCCGCTCGAGGCCGCGTGCCCCTCGTTGAAGATCAGATAGAGCACCCCGAGGACCGCGCTCAACCGCTCGGCGTAGTCCTCGCGCGACGGGACTTCGAACGGCACCTTCGCGGCTCCCAGGGTCTTCTTCGCTCGCACGATACGCTGCTGCACCGTGGCCGTCGGGACGACGAAGGCCCGGGCGATCTCTTCGCTTCCGAGACCGCCGACGACCCGCAGTGTGAGTGCCACGCTGGCCTCCCGCGAGAGCACGGGGTGACAGGAGATGAAGATCAGGCGCAGGACGTCATCGTCGATGGCATCCGGGTCCCAGGGAGCGGCATCCATCGCGTCCGCGTTCTCGCTTTCGAGGTCGTGCGCGATCGTGGTGATCCGGTCGTCATAGCGCTCCTGACGGCGCCAGCCGTCGATCGCGCGACGCTTGGCGACGGCCGTCAGCCAGGCCGCGGGGTTGCGCGGCACACCGACCTGGGGCCACTGCTGCAGTGCTTCGAGGAGCGCGTCCTGTGCCAGGTCCTCCGCGAGGCCGAAGTCGCCGACCATGCGCGTCAGCGTGGCGACGATCTTCGCCGACTCTATGCGCCATACGGCGGCGACGGCGCGCTCCGCATCAGTTGTGGAACGCACCGTCTCGCCGCTTTCAGCAGAGCTCATGGCATCGCCGGTTCACTGCTGCGCGCGCTGCTCGGCCTCGTCGCGCCAGCCCTGTTCCTTCTGGATCCACTCGTTATCGGCCGGGAAGTCGTCCATCTCCTGGACGCGCCGCACTTCGAGGAAGTTGCCTGCGGTCAGCGGGGCGCGGCTCGCCCATTCGGCTGCCTCTTCACGCGAGGAGACTTCGATGATCCAGAAGCCGTTGAACAGCTCCTTGGTCTCGCCGTAGGGGCCGTCGGTGATGAGCGGCTTCTCGGCGCTGAAGTCGACGACGAACCCCTCGGAGGCGTCGCTGAGGCCCTCGCCGGCGGCCAGGACCCCGGCCTTGATCATCGACTCGTTGTACTTGCCCATGGCTTCGATGATCTGGTCGAACGGAATCTCGCTGTACGCCTGGACAGCCTCGTCGGTCGCGCGCATGATCAGCATGAACTTCATGATGTTCTCCTTCAGTTGCGGGGTCGGTTCCGACCCTCTCACTGAAGACGTCGAACGGGAAGACGTCAGATCGACATCGGCTGCGAAAAAATCTCAACCGATCTCACTCCCACTCGATGGTCCCCGGGGGCTTCGAGGTCACATCGAGCACCACGCGGTTGACATCGCGGACGCCGTTGGTGATGCGGTTGGAGATCTTCGAGAGCACGTCGTAGGGCAGTCGGGTCCAGTCGGCCGTCATGGCGTCCTCGCTGGACACGGGGCGCAGAACGATCGGGTGCCCGTAGGTGCGTCCGTCGCCCTGCACGCCCACCGAGCGCACATCGGCGAGCAGCACGACGGGGCACTGCCAGATCTCGCTGTCGAGGCCGGCCTTGGTCAGCTCCTCGCGGGCGATGGCGTCGGCCTCGCGCAGAATCTCGAGGCGGTCAGCGGTGACCTCACCCACGATGCGGATGCCGAGGCCAGGGCCCGGAAACGGCTGCCGTCCGACGATCGCCTCAGGCAGTCCCAGCTCGCGGCCGATCGCGCGGACCTCGTCCTTGAACAGGGTGCGCAGCGGCTCGATGAGCTCGAAGTCGAGATCCTCCGGAAGGCCGCCGACGTTGTGGTGCGACTTGATGTTCGCCGTCCCCGTTCCGCCACCGGACTCGACGACGTCGGGGTACAGGGTGCCCTGGACGAGGAACTTGATCGGCTCGCCCTCGGCCTTGGCCTCGGCGACCAGGTCGAGCTGCACCTTCTCGAACGCGCGGATGAACTCGCGTCCGATGATCTTGCGCTTCTGCTCCGGGTCGCTGACGCCTTCGAGGTGCCCGAGGAAGGTGTCGGCGGCGTCCACTGTGATCAGGCGGACGCCCGTTGAGGCGACGTAGTCGTTCTCGACCTGCTCGCGCTCGCCCTTGCGGAGGAGGCCGTGGTCGACGAAGACGGCGGTGAGCTGGTCGCCGATGGCCTTGTGCACGAGGGCCGTCGAGACGGCGGAATCGACGCCGCCGGAGAGGGCCGAGATGACGCGGGCCGAGCCGACCTGCTCGCGGATGCGGGCGACCTGCTCGTCGATGACGTTGCCGCTGTTCCAGTCCGAGGCGAGGCCGGCGGCCTTGTGCAGGAAGTTCTCGAGAACCTCCTGGCCGTGATCGGAGTGCTTGACCTCGGGGTGCCACTGCACGCCGTAGAAGCACTTCTCATCGCTGCCGAACGCGGCGACGGGGGTGTCGGTGGTGGATGCCAGCACGTCGAAGCCTTCTGGCGCACGGGAGACCTGGTCGCCGTGGCTCATCCAGACGTTCTGCGTGCTCGGCTGACCGCCGAGCAGCACGCCGCCGTCTTCAGCGATCACCGCATCCGTCGCGCCGTACTCGCGCAGGCCGGTGTTGGCGACCTCGCCGCCGAGCGCACGCGCCATCACCTGGAAGCCGTAGCAGATGCCGAGGGTCGGAACGCCGAGGTCGAAGATCGCGGAGTCGAGCGCTGGTGCGCCCTCTTCGTAGACCGATGACGGCCCGCCGGAGAGGATGAGCGCGACCGGGTTCTTCTCGCTGATCTCGGCGGCCGAGACGCTGTGCGGGACGATCTCGCTGTAGACGCCGGCCTCACGGACGCGGCGGGCGATCAGCTGCGCGTACTGGGCGCCGAAGTCGACGACGAGGACGGGGCGCTGGGCGGTGTCGGCGCTCATAGCGCTGCCTCCTGGGTGAGTGATGCTTCGGCGACGGATGCTTCGCGTGATGCGAGGTAGGCCTTCACCTCGCGAGAGACGCGGACCTCCATGATGAATGAGAGGGCCGGGATGACGCCGCCGAGGGCGAGCATGATGAAGCGGACGAACGGCCAGCGCATCAGGCTCCACAGGCGGAAGATCGCGAACAGGTACACGACGTAGAACCAGCCGTGCGCGACGAGGATGAGCAGCGAGATGTTCGTCCCGTCGCCGACGGAGGTGAGCTCGCAGCCCATGCCGCCGGGAACGAACAGTGAATACCACTGGCATCCGTCGCCGACGATGACGTCTGCGAACCAGAGCAGGCCGCCGGAGCCGCCGGCGAACAGCTCGAGGTGCGTGGGGCTGTACTTGAGGATCATCTCGGCCAGCAACAGAAGCAGCATGACACCGGTGATGATCGAGGCGACCTGATAGAACCTCAGCGCCCCGCGGATCTTCGGGAACGAGGCGGCTTTCGGTTCGGGCATGGCCTCAAGTCTACTAGCGCGCGGCGCACGGCGAAGGCCGCCGGGAATGCTCCCGGCGGCCTTCGCCGTCAGTCGCTCAGAACCAGCCGGAGATCAGATCCCACAGCCAGTCGACCACCGCCTTGATGATGCCGCCGAGGCCGCCGCCGTTGCCGCCGCCCTTGTTGACCGTGACCTGATCGGTGGCCTGGTCGCCATCGGCTTGTGCGACGATCACGGTGTAGCGCCCGGCATCCGTGTTCTTCGGCACCGTGAGGGATGCGGAGAACGAGCCGTCCTCGTCGACCACGACGGTGCCGAGCTCGACGAGCTTGCCCTTCTTCGACTCGAGGGTCACGGTCACCGTCTCGCCCGGCGTGAAGTCGTCGCCGGAGACGGCGAGCTTCTTGCCTGCGCTGACGGTGTTGCCCTTGACCTCGATCGTCCCTTCGAACTCCTCCTCGCCCGCATCCGCGAACGTGATCGGAACGCGGACGTTCGTGCCGGCATCCACGACCGCGACGGTGAGCAGCTGCTCGCCGGACACCCCCTCCGGGACCGTGAACGTCAGGCTCGCTCGGCCGGCCTCGTCGGTGGTGTCGACGACCGTCGGATCCACCGCGCCGCTGGCGAGAACGACGTCACCGAGCGAGACGCTGACCTCACCCGGCGCCGGGTCGCCGCCGCTGAACGCGAGCGATGAGAGGTCGATGGTGACCTCGTCGCCAGCGCTGTAGCCGTCGGCATCCGGAGCGCTGAGCGTCACGCCGACGGCGCGCTGCGCGAGGTCGGGCGTCGCCGTGCCGTTGGCGTCGAACCAATCGACCATGGACTGCAGGTCGATCTTGCCCGTGTCGGCCTTGTTCGTGCCCTCGGCGAGGGTGAAGAAGTTGTCTCCACCGGCTGCGAGGAACGAGTTGGCCGCGACGACGTAGGACGCCTCAGGGTCGATCAGGTCGCCGTTCAGCGTGATCGCGGTGATCCGCTCCCCCGCCGCCGCCGTCGGGTCGTACGTGTACTGCAGACCCTCCGAGAGCCCCAGCTTGAGGAACGGACGGCTCGCACCCGCCGGCTGCCACTGCTCCTCGAGCACGCCCTTCAGCTGCGCACCGGTGAGGTTCAGGGTGACCAGCGTGTTGGCGAACGGCTGCACCGTCGCCGCCTCACGGAACGTCACGTTGCCGTCCGGATCGGATGCCCCGGACGACGCGTACGTCAGGTTCGCTCGGATGCCACCGGGGTTCATGATCGCGAGGTCAGCACCGGTCGCCCACTGCTGCACGTCGGCCACGAAGTTGCCGATCGTGGACTCGCCGCCGCGGTTCTCCGAGCCGTTCGTCTGACGCGCCCGGTTGAAGTCACCGGTGATGGTTCCGACCGGCTCAGCACCGAGGACGTCGGCCTCTGCCTTGGCATCGTCGACGATCGACTGCACCTCGGCGATCGGCTCGTAGAGCGGAGCACCGTCCTGCGTGAGGGGCTTGATCTCGTTGGTGATCGAGAGCAGTTCCTTCGTCTCCGGGTCGACCTGCAGGTTCATCAGGCCGAAGTTCTCGCCGTACTGACCCGCCGAGACCACAGGGCGGCCGTCGATGACGTGGTTGTACGCGAGGTGGGTGTGCGCCGAGACGATCGCGCTCACGCTGTCGTCGACGCCGTCGACGATCGTGCCCAGCGCCGACTCGGGCGTGATGCTCGCGACGTCCGTGGACGTCGCACCCTCGTGCACGAGCAGGATCAGCACATCGGCCTCGCCGTTGGCGGAGTCGCCGTCGGTCAGATCATCGGCCACGTCGTTCACCGAGTCGACGATGCTGCGCACCTCCAGATCGGCGATGCCCTCTGGCGAGACGAGCGAGTCGAGCTCCTCGGTCACAGCGCCGATGAAGCCGACGCGGACGCCGTCCATCTCCTTGACCCATGCCGGGGCCAGGGCGGTCTCGCCGGTCTCGGTGAGGAACACGTTCGAGGAGATGTACTCCCAGTCCGCGCGGTCCTGCACGCGGTCGCGAAGGTCCTCCCAGCCCTGATCGAACTCGTGGTTGCCGGCGGCGCTCACTTCGAGCCCGGCGGCGTTCAGCGCGTCGATCGTGGGGTTGTCGTCGTTGATGAACGACGTGAACGTGGATGCTCCGATGAGGTCGCCCGCAGCGGCGAACACCGTGTTCGGGTTCGCGTCGCGGACAGACTTCACAGCCCCGGCGAGCACGGCGGCACCGGCCGCCGCACCGTCGGCCTCGATGCGACCGTGGAAGTCGTTGATCGTGACGATGTCGATGTCGACCGGCGGGATCTCGCTCGAGATGCCGACGATGACCGGGTCGTGGTCGCTGGAGCGGAACGGCGTGCCCGCCTCGGTGGCGCCGAACGCGTAGCCGCGGTCGCTCCACTCCGGCGAGTTGATCGTCCAGACACCAGTGCCGGTGATCGACGCCGAAAGGGACGGCGAGGCGATGGCGTGGTCGAGGGAGCCGAGCTCGCCGTCGAACGAGTACGTGTATTGACCTGCGGCGTTCGCTGGCACGAGGTCGCTCCAGCCCGCCTCGGAGAACACGTTGATCGGGTCCTCCTTCGCGTACGCGTTGAAGTCGCCGAGGAGCAGAACGTCGTCGCTGCCCGATGCCTCCGTGATCTCGTCGGTGAACTCCAGCAGAGACTGCGCCTGAGCGGTGCGGTCGGCGTTGAAGTGTCCCTGACCGTCGGCCGGCTCTGCGCCGTCGCCCGACTTCGACTTGAAGTGGTTGGCGACCACCGAGATCGTGCGACCATCCATGTCGAAGGTCTGCGCGATCGGCTCGCGGGCGTTGCCCCACACCGTCTCGTCGATCTTCGCCATGCTGTCTCCCACCGGGGTGACGGCATCCTTCTTGTAGATGATCGCGCTCGTGATGACGTCGGTCGTCGTGTCGAGCAGCTCGTCGGGCGTCTCGACGTAGTCCCACACGTCGCTGCCCGCGTCGGCATTCAGACCGTTCACAAGGTTCTGCAGCGCCACGTCGGGCGTTCCGTCGCCGAAATGCACCGAGTTCTCGATCTCCATCAGCGCGACCACGTCCGCATCCAGGCCATTGATCGCCGTGACGATCTTCGAGCGCTGGATGTCGAAGAACGCCTGGTTCTTCGCCCCGCGGGCGTCGGGGTCGTCCTCCGAGAACGTCGTGAAGTAGTTGAAGACGTTGAACGCCGCGACCTGGACGTCACCGCCGACCTCGGGGGCCGTCGCAGACCGAGGGTTCTCGGTGGCGAACGTCGCCTTGTCGGCGGCGGCCGTGTCGCTGTTGATCGGCGTGACCGGCTGCAGGCGCCAGTCGTCGAATCCGTACTGCAGCACGTAGCCGTCCTGGGCGAAGTCGACGGCGTCGCCGTTGCGGACCACCGTGTCCTTCGTGAAGTACGGCTGGTCGCCGGGGTGCGCGCTGTTGCTGATCTGGACGTTGTATCCGTCGTCGAGGAGGATGCGATCGGCGCGGTTGGATGCTGCGATCGCATTCGCCGCGTCACCGGGGCGCTCGAGCTCGGTGCTCTTGACGTTGAGCTCGCCCGGGTTCAGCCACAGGGTGCCGAAGTTGTAGAGCTGGTGGCTGGACGCGATCAGGTAGTCGCCGGACGGGGCGACGAGCATGTTCTCGTACGCCTCGCGGTCGCCGCCGACAACTGTCCCGGGGAGCGGCGTCGCTGCGGGAACACCCGCACCGGCGGTCACGAGCGTGACGCCGGCGGCGTCCGCCGGGCTGATCTGGGTCTGCCCGAAGTACTCGGAGACGGTTCCGGTGACCGAGACGAGGTCGCCGATGGCTCCGGGAACCGTCTTGCCGTTCAGGAAGACGAAGACGCCGTCGGAGGCACCGGGGGTCGCGTCGTTCTCGCCCCCGGAGTCCTTCGTCTGGATGACGATGCCGTTGTAGCCGCCGGTGCGGTAGTCCGCCGTGACGACGCCTTCGACGGTGACGGTCTGTCCGTTCAGGGGCGAGACGTCCGTCGTGCCCTGCACCTCGGCGATCGTCGCCGTCGTGGGATCGGGGTCGCCGGGGTCACCGGGGTCGCCCGGGTCTGTTTCGGAGGCCTGCGGGGTGATGGTGGCCGAGAGCGTGAAGTCGGCCGAGTTGTCGTCGGTGTCCACGCCGTCGGTTCGGTTCAGGGACTTGACGTCGGTGTTGCCGGCCGGAGCCGTCGCCGGTGCGGTCTCGAACGTGTTGGACGTGCCGTAGCCGAGCACGTCGACGACGCCGTCGGCGCCGACGACGGAACCGGTTCCGAGGGTGACGGCCGCCGTGCCCTGCACCAGGGCGAGCGTGCCGGTGGTGCCGCTCGGGTTGAGGTTCCCCGCGGCGTCGGCCTCAGGCAGCACGGCTCCGTTCGCACCGTTCGAGCCGCCCTGGACGAGATAGTACCCGCCGGCGGGGATGACGCCCGAGAGCGCGACGACGCCGTTCGAGTTGCCGGTGCCTGTCGCCGACCGGTACTGGATCGACATGCCGTCGAGGGTGATGTCGGCATCGGTCGGGTTGTACAGCTCGACGAACTTGTTCTTGAAGGCGGCACCGGCGCTGCCGCCGGACAGGTACGCCTCGTTGATGACGACGCCTGTGCCGTCTGCGGCGGCGAAGGCGGGCGCGGCGACGAGCGTTCCGAAGCTCAGCGCGCATGTGGTGGTCAGGGCGAGGGTCGCGATGCGCCCCCGTCTGCGTGCGATGGACGACCCAGCGCGACGCGCTGCACCGTCAGGGGTGGACGACATCATTCGGTTGTTCTCCTCGTCGACAGATGAGACCCCGGGCGTCGCCATGAGGCGCACGAGGGAGCTTTCGCGACGCACAGGGTCGGTGCATGCGGCCACTCGCGTGTGAGCTTATGAGCGGGCTGAGACTTTCCCGAGAGAGTTCAGAGATCGCTAACCGGAAGTTCTTCCGAGCCGACCTGCGTTACGACTTTCGGCAGGGCGCAACGTCGGCAGTCATTGGACGAAAGTGGAAGGGCCGTGCTGCTCCGATCAGGATGCCGCGGCCGCGCGCTCCTCGAACTCCTCGACCTCGAGCTGCCACCGGTCCTTCGCGAGCCGGTACCAGATGTAGAACGCGAAGCCGGCGAACACGGCCCACTCGATGGCGTAGAAGACGTTCAGCCAATTGACGCTGGACAGCTCGTGCGGCGCAGGCGAGACGATGTCGACGAGTCCGTCCGGAGCATCCACCGATGCGAGGTACGGACGGTACATCGACAGCTGCTCCACGTCGTGCCACTGCCCCAGCAGCATCGCCGGCGACATCTTGCTCAGCGCGAAGGGCTCGTCGGCCGGTGGGAGGGCAGCGCCCTCATCGGAGATGATGCGGCCGGTGATCTCGGCATCGGCACCGGCGGCATTCCTGTCCAGATCGGCGACGGCGGCATCCGCGCTCTCACGATCGGGCGCCCAACCGAGCGCGACGGCGATCGATGTGCGATCGGCGACGCGGAGTTGCCCCGTCACCCAGTAGCCCGACGTTCCCTCATCGGCTCCGTCGCCGTCGTTGAACCGCGACGAGACGACGAGGAAGTCACCGCCCACCCAGGTGCCGGAGGTCTCGACCCGCTGTCCGACCAGCGGCTCCGCCAAATACTCGCCCGGTTCGAGGACGTCGGCGAGCGGCCGCACCTCCTCCGTGATCCCTGCCGGCGGCGGATCCGTGTCGATGGCGCGTTCCAGCTGCCATTGGCCGAGGAACGCGAAGACACCGGCCACGACGAGGCATGCGCACAGCACGCCGATCCAGCGCCCGCGCAGCATCACCTCGCGCAGAGTCGGCGGGAACTCCTGAGTCGGCGGGATCTCGGGCGTGGTCGTCACGGGCAGCGCGCGCCCGTCACGACTCGTACGGGGCGAGTACGACCTCGACGCGCTGGAACTCCTTGAGGTCGGAGTAGCCCGTCGTGGCCATCG
The DNA here is from genome assembly GCF_918698005.1 of Microbacterium sp. Bi121. GTDB lineage: Bacteria > Actinomycetota > Actinomycetes > Actinomycetales > Microbacteriaceae > Microbacterium. The sequence continues at coordinate 14,740 of NZ_CAKKLJ010000002.1, read as the reverse complement.
ACTTGCGGAGCGCGCCGATGAGGTTGGCGGTGCCGTCGGCGACGGGCGCCGGTCCGTACAGGATCTCCTCGAGCGTCGCGATGCCCGGTGTCTCGACGCGACGGCCGCGCGGCAGCTGCGGGTGATGAGCCTCGGGACCCCAGTGGAAGCCCCGGCCGGGGGCGTCGGTGGCGCGCGCGAGCGCGACACCGAGCATGACGGCATCCGCGCCCATCGCGAGCGCCTTGACGATGTCGCCGGAGGTGCCGACGCCGCCGTCGGCGATCACGTGCACGTAGCGTCCGCCGGACTCGTCGAGGTAGTCACGACGTGCCGCCGCGACGTCCGAGACGGCGGTGGCCATCGGAGCGTGGATGCCGAGCGTCGCGCGAGTGGTGGATGCCGCTCCCCCGCCGAATCCGACGAGCACGCCGGCTGCGCCGGTGCGCATGAGGTGCAGGGCCGCGGTGTAGGTCGCGGCTCCGCCGACGATCACGGGCACGTCGAGGTCGTAGATGAACTTCTTCAGGTTCAGCGGCTCGTCGACGCTGGAGACGTGCTCGGCCGACACCGTGGTGCCGCGGATCACGAACAGGTCGACGCCGGCAGCGGCGACGGTGTCGTAGAGCTCCTGCGTGCGCTGCGGGGTGAGGGATGCCGCGACGGTGACCCCGCCCTCACGGATCTCGGCGATGCGCGTGGTGATGAGCTCGGGCTTGATCGGCTCCGAGTACAGCTGCTGCATCCGTACGGTGGCCTTGTCGGCCGGGAGGGCAGCGATCTCGGCGAGCAGTGGCTCTGGGTTCTCGTAGCGCGTCCACAGGCCCTCGAGGTCGAGGACTCCGAGGCCGCCGAGCTTGCCGAGCATGATCGCGGTCTGCGGGCTCACCACCGAGTCCATCGGGGCGCCGATCACCGGGGTGTCGAACGAGAACGCGTCGATCGACCACCCGGTCGAGACGTCCTCCGGGTTGCGGGTGCGCCGCGACGGCACCACCGCGATGTCGTCGAACGTGTATGCGCGGCGCGCGCGCTTGCCTCGACCGAGTTCGATGTCCATGCTCACCCGTCCAGCCTACCCGGCCCGCTCCCCCGGGGAACGGTCACCGCGTCCGCGCGACTCGGCGCTCATCCCACACCGGAGCGTCCGATTCGTAGACCTCGCCGTCGGAGCCGAAGACGAGGAAGCGGTCGAAGGTCCGAGCGAACCAGCGGTCGTGCGTGACGGCGAGCACCGTGCCGTCGAACTGCGTGAGCGCCTCTTCGAGCGCCTCAGCCGACTCCAGATCGAGGTTGTCCGTCGGCTCGTCGAGGAGCAGCAGAGTCGCACCGGATATCTCGAGCAGCAGCACCTGGAACCGCGCCTGCTGGCCGCCGGACAGCGACTCGAAGGTCTGCTGCGCCTGCCGCACGAGCCCGTAGCGGTCGAGGGCCGAGCTCGCGGCATCCCGGGGCATGCCAGCTCGTCGATCGTCTCCCCTGTGCAGGATCTCCAGCAGGGTGCGCCCGGCGAACTCCGGGTGAGCGTGGGTCTGCGCGAAGAGCCCGGGGACGACGCGGGCGCCGAGTGCTGCGCGCCCGGAGTGGGCGACGGCATCCACCTGCTCACCGGTCGACGTCACGTGACCGAGCGTGGGATCGGGGTCGGTGCCGCCTCGTGCCAGCAGCCGCAGGAAGTGCGACTTGCCCGAGCCGTTCGAGCCGAGCACGCCGACGCGATCGCCGTACCAGATCTCCGCGTCGAACGGGCGCATGAGCCCGGTGAGCTCGAGCTTGTCGACCACCACCGAGCGCTTGCCCGTTCGTGCGCCCCTGAGCCGCATGTCGAACTCCTGCGCCGGCGGGCGCTCCTCGGGCGGACCCGCCTCCTCGAACTTGCGCAACCGGGTCTGCGCTGCGCGGTAGCGGGAGGCGAAGCCGTCGTTCGCCTCGGCCTTGACCTTCAGGTTGGCGACCAGGGTGCGTAGCTTCTCGTGCTGCTCGTCCCACCGGCGGCGCAGTTCGTCCAGCCGGTCCATCCGCGCGATGCGTGCCCGGTGGTAGGTCGCGAAGCCCCCGCCGTGCACCCAGGCGCTAGCGCCTGCACCTCCTGGTTCCAGAGTGACGAGGCGGTCGGCGGCACGGGCGAGCAGCTCGCGGTCGTGCGATACGAGCAGGACGGTCTTCGGCGTCTGCCTAAGCTGCCCCTCCAGCCAGCGCTTGGCCGGCACGTCGAGGTAGTTGTCCGGCTCGTCGAGCAGCAGCACGGCGTCGGGGCCGCGAAGGAGCGCCTCCAGCGCCAGTCGCTTCTGCTCGCCGCCGGAGAGACTGGTCAGATCGCGGTAGCGGGCGCGCTCGAACGGCACGCCCAGCGCGGCGACGGTGCACTGGTCCCACACGGTCTCGTGTTCGTAGCCGCCGGCGTCCGCGTACTCGGCGATCGCCGTGGCGTAGCGCATCTGGGTGTCGTGCTCATCGCGCTCGATAAGGGTGTTCTCCGCGGCCTCCAGTGCATCGGCCGCGGCGCGGATGCGACCAGGAGCGACGGCCACGAGCAGGTCGCGCACGGTCTGCCCCGCCTCGCCGTGCCCGACGAACTGGTCCATCACTCCGAGACCGCCGTCGATGCTGATGACACCGGCATCCGCCGTCTGGTCGCCGCGGATGATCCGCAGCAGCGTCGTCTTGCCTGCGCCGTTCGGGCCGATGAGGGCCGTCGTGGAACCTGCGCCGACGCGGAACGTCACCTCGTCGAGAAGCGGTCTGCCGTCAGGCAGGGTCAGCGAGATCGCCGAGACATCGATGTAGCCCACCGGTGTTGCCGTCCTTCCGCCCCTCTGCCGAGCCGATCAGGCTATCAGTTCGGCTGGGCGGATCCTCAGACCAGAGCGCTGGAGGTCGGAACCGGGTTCGCGAAGAGATCGAGCACAGGGCAGTGCGCGTCGACTGTCTTGCGCAGGTTCGCGTAATCCTCGTCGGAGTTCGGGCCCGTGATGTCGACCTTCAGGCGCACATCGTGGAAGCCGGCGCGACCCGACTCGTCGATCCCGAAGAGCTTCTGGACGTTCAGATCGCCCTCCGCCGTGATCTCGATCTCGTCGATGGTCAGGCCGAGCGCCTGCGCGTACAGGCGGAACACGACGACCTGACAGGAGACGAGGGCGCCGAGCGCGTACTCGACGGGGCTCGCGGCGGCATCGTCGCCGGCGAGCGCGCCTGGCTCGTCGACGAGGAAGCGGTGCTTTCCCGCTCGCACCTCGGTCGCCACGGAACCGACGCCACGACCGACCACCGTGTAGGTGAGCTCGGCATTCGTCGCGTCGGCCGCGATGCGTTCGTTCCACGCGGCTCCGGCGTCGGTGAGGCGCTGTGCGCGCTCGTCCTTGGTCGCATCGGCGACGGGTGCATTCTGGTCCTGGAGAAGAGTCATAGCGCGACGATAACGACGCCGGACTTCGTCCGCGATGGATGCTGTCATCCACCGTCACACCGCGTCATGCGGCGTAGTCCGCCCCGCTAGCTCGCGGCGCGGGTTGCGCGCTTCTCGGCCTGAAAGACCCGTATCGCCTCGTAGCGATCGGCGGAGCGGGCCCGGCGCTTGGCAGCCTCGTGCTCGCGGTTCTTCGGCGGCGCTGTGGTCACCAGGTCGTCGAGGAGACGGCGAGTCGCCTCTGCGATCTCGGCGACTGCGCGGTCGAACACGGCCTGGTTGGCCCTGGACGGCGCGTTCGACCCGGAGATCTTGCGCACGAACTGCAGGGCCGCGTCCTGACACTCGTCGTCGGTCGCGGCGGGTTCGAGGTTGTTCAGCGGGACGATGTTGCGGCACATGCCCGTCACGCTACGCCGCGGTCGCGGCATCCGGAACCCCGGGAGCACCCCTCACGCACTCGAGCCCCCGTCTTGTTACCGAGGCCCCGTCGTAGAAGCGTGAATGAGACGGGGTCTCGACACTAAGACGGGGGCTCGACACCGAGGGCTCGACACTGGGGCGGGACGACCTACTTCTTGTAGTTGGGCGCCTCGACGACGATCTGCACGTCGTGCGGGTGCGACTCCTTGAGTCCTGCCGCCGTGATGCGCACGAACTTGCCGCGGGTCTTGAGCTCTTCGATGGTGCGCGCGCCGACGTAGAACATCGACTGCCGCAGGCCGCCGACGAGCTGGTATGCCACCGCCGACACCGGGCCGCGGTACGGGACCTGACCCTCGATGCCCTCGGGGATGAGCTTGTCGTCGCTGGGCACGTCCGCCTGGAAGTAGCGGTCCTTCGAATACGAGGTCTGCTTGCCGCGCGTCTGCATCGCACCGAGCGATCCCATGCCGCGGTACTGCTTGAACTGCTTGCCCGACTGGAAGACGATCTCACCGGGAGACTCGTCGGTTCCTGCCAGCAGCGAGCCGAGCATCACGGCATCCGCACCGGCGACAAGGGCCTTGGCGATGTCGCCGGAGTACTGCAGACCGCCGTCCGCGATGACCGGGATGCCGGCTGGACGAGCGGCGAGCGAAGCCTCGTAGACCGCGGTCACCTGCGGAACGCCGACACCGGCGACGACACGGGTCGTGCAGATGGAACCGGGACCGACGCCCACCTTGACGGCATCCACGCCGGCGTCCACGAGGGCCTGGGCGCCCTCACGGGTCGCGACGTTGCCGCCGATCACGTCGATGTGCGCGAACGACTCGTCCGCCTTCAGACGCCGCACCAGATCGATGACGCCCTGCGACTGGCCGTTGGCCGTGTCGACGACGAGCACGTCGACACCGGCGTCGCGCAGCGCCTCTGCGCGCTCCCACGCGTCCCCGAAGAACCCGATCGCCGCTCCGACGCGCAGGCGGCCCTGCTCGTCCTTCGTGGCCAGCGGGTACTTCTCGCTCTTGTCGAAGTCCTTGATGGTGATGAGACCCGCGAGCTTGCCGCTCTCGTCGATCAGCGGCAGCTTCTCGACGCGGTGCTTCGCGAACAGCGCGATGACCTCGCCCGCCGCGACGCCGACGGGCGCCGTGACGAGGTCCTCAGAAGTCATGACGTCCTTGACGAACGTCGTGGGCCGCTCGAAGCCCGAGACGAAGCGCATGTCCCGGTTGGTGATGATGCCCACCAACCGGCCATCGCCGTCGACGACGGGAAGGCCGGAGATGCGGTACTTCGCGCACAGCTGGTCGACCTCTTCGACGGTGGCGTCGGGGCTCGTCGTGATCGGGTCGGTGATCATCCCCGACTCGCTCCGCTTGACGCGGTCGACGTGCGCTGCCTGGTCGGCGATGGAGAGGTTGCGGTGCAGGATGCCGATGCCGCCCTCTCGGGCCATGGCGATGGCCATGCGCGACTCGGTGACGGTGTCCATCGCGCTCGAGAGCAGCGGAGTCGCGACCGAGATGCGGCGCGTGATGCGCGAGGAGGTGTCCGCCTCGCTCGGGATCACGTCGGTGTGCCCGGGGAGGAGAAGGACGTCGTCGTAGGTGAGTCCGACGAAACCGAAGGGATCGTGCTGGTCCATGGATGATCCTCCTGCAGGCGAGAGCGGCGCGTTCACCAAGTCTAAACGGCGCAGACGTAACGAAAATTCCTCGGTTCGGGCGCGTGACTAGTGAATGGCCGCGCGCCACAGTACGCTCAAACCCACGCCTGGCCGACCCGAAGCCGCGGCGAGCACTCAATGTGGAGGATGCGTGAGACCCACGTCCGTTGCCGTCCGTCGAGCCCGACCATGGATGGTCGCCGCGCTCGGTGTGCTGATGGCGCTCTCGTTCTTGATATTCCAGCCCGCGGCATCCGCGCTCGCCGAGACGGACGACGGGCAGGAGGTCACCGACTACTACTTCGCCGGGGTCATCACCTTCGACGATGAGCCGGTTCCCGATGTGACGGTGAAGATCGACGGCAACGGCTTCGACGCCGAGACCACGACGGATGCCGACGGCAAGTGGCGCCTGTACGTCCCCGAGAAGGAGACCTACACGCTGACGGTCGACGAGGACACGCTCCCCGAGGGCGTGATCGTCGAAGGCGACTCGGCATCGCAGGAGGTTGAGTTCGCCCTCACGAACACGAAGATCGTCAACCTCTTCCTCGGCGAGGGCGTTCGAGAGACCACGTCGTTCATCGATCAGCTGCTGTCCCGCATCGTCGGCGGCCTGAACTTCGGCCTGCTGCTGGGACTCGCGGCCATGGGCGCGGCCCTGATCTACGGCACCACCCGCCTGTCGAACTTCGCCCATGGCGAGATGGTCACCTGGGGCGCCGTGATCGCGCTCCTGTGCACCTCGTTCTGGCACCTGCCGATGTGGCTCGGCATCATCGCGGCGATCATCGCCGGCGGCCTGCTCGGTCTCGCGATGGACGCCGGACTCTGGCGTCCTCTTCGCCACCGGGGCCTGGGCATCGTGCAGCTCATGATCGTCAGCATCGGGCTCTCGCTGGCACTGCGCTACTTCCTGCAGTACATGATCGGCGGCGCCACATACCAGCTGCAGGGCGCGAGCCCGACCCCGATCAAGCTCGGCCCCGTGTCGCTGTCGTACATCGACATGATCGGCATGGGCACGAGCATCATCGTGATCCTCGGCGTCGCCTACTTCCTCACGCGCACCCGAGTCGGCAAGGCCACGAGGGCCATCTCCGACAATCCGCAGCTGGCCGCGGCATCCGGAATCGACGTGGACAGGGTCGTCCGCATCGTCTGGGTCCTCGCCGGCATGCTCGCGGCGGTCTCCGGCGTCCTGTGGGCGTACTTCCGCCCCGGTGTGAAGTGGGACATGGGCATGCAGATGCTGCTGCTGATCTTCTGCGCCATCACGCTCGGCGGCCTCGGGTCGGCGATCGGCGCCCTCATCGGCTCCATCATCGTCGGCCTCGCCGTCGAGGTGTCAACGCTGCTCGGCGTCCCCTCCGATCTGAAGTACGCGACGGCGCTGGTGGCGCTGATCGTGATCCTCCTCGTCAGGCCCCAGGGTCTGCTGGGACGCAGGGAAAGGCTGGGCTGATCATGGACTTCGGCAACATCTTCGGCAATACCGCCTCGTACCTGCTCAGCCCGACGACCATCGCGTACGCGCTGGCCGCGACGGGTCTGGCCGTGCACTTCGGCTACGCGGGTCTGCTCAACTTCGGCATGGCGGCATTCATGGCCGTCGGCGGATACGGCTACGCGATCTCGATCCTCAGCTTCGGCTTCCCCTGGTGGGGCGGTGTGGCGTTCGGCGTTCTCGCCGGCGCCGTGTTCGCGCTGCTCCTCGGCATCCCGACTCTGCGTCTGCGAGCCGACTACCTCGCCATCGCGACCATCGCGACGGCCGAGGTCGTCCGCCTGCTGTTCCTGACCGAGCTCTTCCGCGAGTGGACGAACTCGGCCGGCGGTCTCAGCGGGTACCACCAGAGCTTCCGCGACATGAACCCGTTCCCCGAGGGCACCTACGGCTTCGGCCCGTGGACGTACAACGCCACGGACCTGTGGGTGCGCCTGTTCGGCCTGATCGTGCTCGGGCTGTCGGTGCTCGTGGTCTGGGCGCTCATGCGCAGCCCGTGGGGCCGTGTGATCAAGGGCATCCGCGAGGACGAGGACGCCGTGCGCTCGCTCGGCAAGAACGTCTTCGCATACAAGATGCAGGCGCTCGTCGTCGGTGGCATCATCGGCGCACTCGGCGGCGTCGTCTTCGTCCTGCCGTCGGCCGTGATCCCCGGCAGCTACTCGACGTCGTTGACGTTCTTCCTCTGGACGATCCTGCTCCTCGGCGGAGCTGCGACCGTGTTCGGCCCCACCCTCGGTGCGGTGCTCTTCTGGGTCGTGTTCGCCTTCCTCGGCGGACTGCTGCCCGAGATGGCGCGCGTCGGCTGGCTGCCGATGACGACGAACCAGGCCGACGTCGTCCGCTACATCGTGATCGGCATCGTGCTCATGCTGATCGTGATCTTCCGTCCGCAGGGCATCCTCGGGAACAAGAGGGAGATGACCTTTGTCAAGTAACATTTCGACCCCTGAGCCTGTCGAAGGGGCCCAAACGGGCAGCATCCGCCGTCCGAAGACGGCGGGCCTCGCCAAGGGACCGGCTGCACCGGGCGTGGCGAAGGTCGATCCGATCCTCGTCGCGGATGCCGTGACCCGCCGCTTCGGCGGACTCACCGCCGTCGACGTCGATCACCTCGAGATCCCCCGCGGCGCCATCACGGCGCTGATCGGGCCGAACGGCGCCGGCAAGACCACCCTGTTCAACCTGCTGTGCGGGTTCGACCGCCCGAACACCGGCACGTGGTCGTTCGACGGCAAGAACCTGTCAGGCATCCCGTCGTTCAAGGTCGCCCGCATGGGCCAGGTGCGCACGTTCCAGCTCACCAAGTCGCTCTCGCTGCTGACGGTGCTCGAGAACATGAAGCTCGGTGCGACGCACCAGCGCGGCGAGGGGTTCTGGGCGAGTCTGTTCCCGTTCCTCTGGCGGGCGCAGGACGCCGAGATCGAGGAGAGAGCCCGTGAACTGCTCACCCGGTTCAAGCTCGACGCGAAGGAGAAGGACTTCGCCGCCTCGCTCTCGGGCGGTCAGCGCAAGCTGCTCGAGATGGCGCGCGCGCTGATGAGCGACCCTCAGCTGGTCATGCTCGACGAGCCGATGGCCGGCGTCAACCCGGCGCTGACGCAGTCGCTGCTCGATCACATCCTGGATCTCAAGGAACTCGGCATGACGGTGCTGTTCGTCGAGCACGACATGCACATGGTCCGCCACATCGCCGACTGGGTCGTCGTGATGGCTGAGGGCCGAGTGGTCGCGGAGGGCCCGCCGGACACGGTGATGGAGGATCCGGCCGTCGTGGACGCCTACCTCGGCGCCCACCAGGACGTCGACCTCGGCGCCGTCACCGGACGCCTGCAGGTCATCCCGGATGCCGACGCCGCCGAGCTGCGCGAGCAGATCGAGGCAGAGGCAGAAGCAGAGCTCGAGGCCGACAGTGCGGCCACCGACGAGGAGAAGGCATGACCGACAACGTGTCGACCGGGCAGGGCGCCGATGACGTGATCGTCGAGATGAAGGACGTGCACGCCGGATACCTGCCGGGCGTGAACATCCTCAACGGCGCCAACCTCGTGGCGCGCCGCGGGGAGCTGATCGGGATCATCGGCCCGAACGGTGCGGGGAAGTCGACGCTGCTGAAGGCCATCTTCGGCATGGTGCAGGTCCGCGACGGCGACATCACCGTCAAGGGCGAGAGCATCGTGGGTCTGAAGGCCGACAAGCTCGTCAGACGCGGTGTCGCGTTCGTACCGCAGACGAACAACGTCTTCCCCTCGCTCACCATCGAGGAGAACCTGCAGATGGGGCTGTACCAGAACCCCAAGATCTACGCCGAGCGTCTGGAGTTCGTCAGCGACATCTTCGCCGAGCTCGGCAAGCGCCTGAAGCAGCGTGCCGGTTCCCTCTCGGGCGGAGAACGGCAGATGGTCGCGATGTCGAGGGCACTGATGATGGACCCGTCTGTGCTACTGCTCGACGAGCCGTCCGCCGGCCTGTCACCGGTGCGTCAGGATGACGCGTTCATCCGCGTCTCGGACATCAACAAGGCCGGTGTCACGACGATCATGGTCGAGCAGAACGCTCGCCGCTGCCTGCAGATCTGCGATCGCGGTTACGTCCTCGACCAGGGTCGGGATGCATACGAGGGGTCAGGGCGCGACCTGCTGAACGACCCGAAGGTCATCGGGCTGTACCTCGGCACGCTGGGCACGGACGCCGCGTAGGTTCTGGCGCCCGCCCTAGGCTCGTCCTATGACGAGCATTCTCTACCTGGGCGGCACCGGAACCATCAGCGCGGCGTGTGTGCGCCGCTCCGTCGAACGAGGCCACGACGTGACTGTGGTCAACCGCGGCAGCGGTCGGCGTGGTCTGCCGGATGCCGTGACGACGGTGTCGGCGGATGTCCGCGACCCCGCGGCGCTGAGGGATGCACTCGCCGGGCGCGAGTTCGATGCGGTGGCCGACTTCCTGTCCTTCTCCCCTGCGGACATCGCCGGCAACCTCGACGTGTTCGAGGGGCGCACGGGACAGTACGTGTTCATCAGCTCAGCGTCGGCGTACCAGAAGCCGCCGGCGCAGCTGCCGATCACCGAGCGCACGCCGCTCGAGAACCCGTTCTGGCAGTACTCCCGCGACAAGATCGCGTGCGAGGACCTGCTGCGCGCAGCATCCGCCGACCGCGGACTGCCGATCACGATCATCCGCCCCTCGCACACCTACGACGAGCGCCGCTTCCCGACGATGGGCGGCTGGAACGACATCGCGCGCATGCGCGCCGGACGCCCGGTCGTCGTGCTCGGCGACGGCACGAGCCTGTGGACCGTCACGCACGCCGATGACTTCGCCGTCGGCTTCACCGGGCTCATCGGTCACAAGGGCGCGATCGGCGAGGACTTCACGATCACCGGTTCCCACGCGCCGACGTGGAATCAGATCTACACCTGGATGGGCGCTGCGGCTGGTGTCGATGCGCCGGAGCTCGTGCACGTGGCATCCGACACGATCGCGGCGTTCGCGCCGGATCTCGGCCCGACCCTGATCGGAGACAAGGCGAACTCGACCCTCTTCGACACGTCGAAGCTGCAGGCGCTGGTGCCCGAGTTCGCCACGACGATCACGTTCGACGAGGGCGCGCGGCGGGCCGTCTCGTACCACGACGCGCATCCGGAGGCGCAGGTCGTCGATGCAGAGCGCGACGCGCAGTTCGACCGCATGATCGCCCACGCCCGCTCCGCCGGGTAGAAAGCCGGCACACACGAAAGCGCCCCGGATGCTGCATCCGGGGCGCTTCCTGTGTGCTGTTGTTACTTGATGCGAGTGGTCACGTTGTCGGCATCGAACTCGTAGACGCCGATCGCGGCACCCTGCGGGTCGTTGTCGTCGTTGAACGTGACCTCGCCGGAGAGGCCGTCGTAGTCGGCCACGCCTCCGCCGTTGATGATCTCGGCGCAGTCGGCGAACGTGGTGCACTTCTCGCCTTCGCCCGAGCCTCCGGACACCTCCTGCATGTTGGCCGCGATGTCCTTGCCCTCGACCGAGATGCCCTTGAGAGCAGCCAGTGCGATGAGGATCGTCGCGTCGTACGCCTCAGCGGAGTACGTCACGGCGTCGATCGGCTGGTTGCCCTGCGCGGTCCACACCTCGTTGAGCTGGTCGATGAAGTCGTCGGGCAGCTCAGCGCCTGCGCGCGTGCCCTTCGAGCCCTCGAGGCTCACACCGAGGTCCGGCCAGTCCTTCAGGTTTCCGTCGACCAGGTACAGCGCGCCGGTGTCGACGCCCGCGTTGCCGAGCAGCGGGGCGATCGTGGCGAACTGGTCGTACGAGACGATGGCCACGGCGTCCGGGTTGGCCGCTGCGACCTCCTGCACCTGGGCGTTGAACTGACCGTCGCCCTGGTTGTAGGACGTCTCGGCGACGACCTCGCCGCCTGTGCCCTCGAACGTGGACTTGATCGCCTCGAACAGGCCGGTGCCGTACGGGTCGTTCTGGTAGATGATGCCGAGGGTCTTGTGACCGTCCTCGGCGATCTGGTTGCCCAGCACCTCGCCCTGCAGGTTGTCGCTCGGCGCCGTGCGGAAGTACATCGGGTTGATGCCCGTGAAGTCCGGCGACGTGTTCGACGGCGAGACGGTGAGGATGCCTGAGCCGGCGTTGCCGTCGAGGATCAGCTTCGTGACGCTCGACGAGGCGGCACCGACCATGGCGGTGATGCCTGCGCTCTGCAGGTTGGTGATCGAGGTCTCGTACGCCTTGTTGTCGAGGTCGCCCTCGTCAGCGGGGGTGAGGTTGACCTGGATGCCGGCATCCGCCTCATTGATCTGGGCGACGGCGAGCTGCACGCCTGACTCCATCGGGGCGCCCAGGAAGGCGAGCGATCCGGTCGAGGGAAGCAGCGATCCCAGCTCGAGTGTCAGGTCGACATCGGCCGGGCGCTCGGTGTTCGTGCCCTCACTGGATTCGGGTTCGGGTGTGCTGCTGCTGCAGCCCGTGATCACAAGCGCCGAGGCGCTGACGAGCGCAAGGCCAGTCAGCCACTTCGTACGCGACAGCGTGCGGTTCATAGTGCTCCTTTGCAACGATGGGCATGCATGCATGCTCTCGGGTGATCCAACTTTATGGTGCGGGCGGGGCCGGTGGGTCTCGGTGCGCTAACGATCTGGTCGCAAGCAGCAGATCGACGACGAACACCCCGACGGCGATCCACACGACGATGAAGCCAACCCAGCGCTCCAGCGGCATCGGCTCGTGCAGGATCAGCACCCCGGTGAGGAACTGCAGGATCGGGGTGACGAACTGGATCATCCCGATCACCGTGAGGTTGATGCGTCGGGCGCCTGCCGCGAACAGCAGCAGCGGGACGGCCGTGGCGATGCCCGCGAACAGCATGAGCGCGGTGTGCCAGGCGCTCACGGTGCCGAAGGTGATGCCATCCGCCTGCGCGACCACGATGAGCTGGATGATCGCGATCGGGATGAGCCAGAACGATTCCAGGGTCAGACCGCTCACGGCATCCACCGCCGGTCCGATCTTCTTCTTGATCAGGCCGTAGACGCCGAAGGACGCCGTCAGCGACAGCGCGATCCACGGGAAGGAGCGGTACGCGACGACGATGACGACGACGGCGAGCGCGGCGATCCCGATCGCGATCCACTGCAGGCGACGGATCCGCTCATGCAGCACGAAGACGCCCAGCAGCACGGTGGTGATCGGGTTGATGAAGTAGCCGAGCGCCGTCTCGACCACCCGACCGCTCAAGGTTCCGATCAGGAACACCTGCCAGTTGACGTAGATGAGCACGCCGGCGAGCGCCGTCCAGACGAGCAGCCGCGGCTGCCGGATGATCGCCATGATCCGCCGCCAACCGCGCATGATCGTCAGAAGCAGCACGCAGAAGACGAACGAGAACAGCACGCGCGCGGCGACGACCTCCCACGGGCCGGTCGGGACGAGCAGCAGGAAGTACAGGGGCAGGAACCCCCACAGCAGATAGGCCCCGCCCGCGTAGGCGACTCCCGCCGCACTGGTTCTCGCGGGCGCATCGGGGGTCACAGATTCACACTAGCCCTCGCCGGGAACACCCCTACCGCCCGGCGGCCAAACGACCTATAGTGAGCGTGTCCGACTCCACAGCTGGGGGATGGTAGGCGGAAAGGGAATGGGCGAGTCCGAATTCGTACTCGCGCTTGACTTGGGGAACAGCCGCATCACAGCGGCATCAGCGGGTCTCGCGCAGAGTGAAGAGATCGACGCCGACTCCAAGGTGCTGGGGCACCGGAGCGGCCCCCTCGCCGCGCTCGCCTATGTGACTCCCGAGGGCGATCTGCTGTTCGGCGACGTCGCAGAGCAGCGCGGCTTCACCCACCCGGAGAACCTCATCCGCTCGTTCATCGGCGATGTCGGCGACGACGTGCCCCTCGTCGCCGGGACGCGCTCGATCACCGCGGCCGAGTTGACCGCCGCGCTGATCTCGTGGGCGGCAGGGCTCGCCGAGCGGCACAACGCGCGGCCCCCGGTTCTCGCGATCGCGCACCCGTCGTCGTGGAGTGCGCATCGGATCGATGCGCTGCGCACAGCGCTCGGCGACGCCGGGCTCGAGGACGCTCACCTGATGACGTCTGCGGCAGCTGCTCTGCATCACCACGAGCGGATGCTCCGCGACATGGACGCACCCGCCCTGGCGACGGGCAGCATCACCGCGGTCTACGACCTGGGTGGCGAGACGTTCGAGGCGACCGTGCTGCGCAAGGACGGAGCGGCGGAGTATCGGATCATCGGTGAGCCGGTCGCCCTGCCGGACGCCGGGGGCGCGCTGTTCGACGACCTCGTGCTCGAGCACGCCATCCGCATGTCCGCCGGCGCTGATGGCTCGTCGATTCCGGATGCCGGCGACCGCGTGGCCCTTGCACGGCTGCGGCGAGCGTGCGTCTCGGCCAAGGAGTCGCTCTCGTTCGACTCCGACGCCGCCATCCCCGTGACCCTGGCCGGGCGCAGCGCGAGCGTGCGGATCACCCGCTCGGAGCTCGACACGATGATCGACTCGACGCTCGATCGCACGGTGGAGGCCCTCGAGCGCGCTCTGGACGACGCGCAGGTGCGGTCGGACCAGGTGGATCACATCCTGCTCATCGGCGGGTCCTCGCATGTCCCGTTGGTCGCTCAGCGGTTGTCCGAGCGGTTCGACCGGCCTCTCGTCTCCGCCCCGGATGGCGCCGCTGCGTTCGGCGCTGCGGTGCTCGTGTTGGAGGAACTCGGCGCAGAGCGTCGGTCCGTCGCCGCTCTGCCGACGGAGACGGCTGCCGAGCAACCGAGCATCGATATCCAGGCGGATGCGGCGCCGCGACCTCGACGGAGGCGCTTGATCCCGATCTTCGGTCCCGCATCCGTCCGCACGGCGACACCGGCCGTCGTGACGATCGCAGCAGTCGTGGTCGCCGCAGGCGTGGCCACCAGCACAGCGGGGGCCGCGATCCTGCGAGGCACCGCAGACGATGCTCCGGCGACGACGAGCACAGCGGCGCTCACGGACCTCGGCGTGCTCGACCCCTTCGCACCGCTGTTCTCCCCGGTCGAGGGGCCGGCGCCTGCCGATCAGGTGGCTCCGGTCGACGTTGAGCCGGCGCCGATCATCACGCCGAAGCCGGCAGAGCCGTCCGGCCCGCGCAACGTCGTCCGCGACACGCTCCCGTCTGCGGAGAAGAAGCGCCCTCAGGCGCCGGAGCAATCGCGTCGTGGTCCGGTCATAGAGAACGCGGCGACGCCGCCCTCCTCCCCGCCC
>NZ_CAKKLJ010000001.1 GCF_918698005.1 Microbacterium sp. Bi121 | reverse complement strand
GGGCGATGAAGAGCGAGCCCTACGGCTTCGCCCGGCGGAACGCCAGGAACGACACCAGCGAAAGCACGGCGACGACGATCAGTCCCCACAGCGCGAGGCCGAGAGCGCCGAGGTCGCCGACGCTCTGCCAGACCTGATCCCAGATCTCGAGCCGCGTCACGAGGAACACCAGTCCGATCAGCACGAGCGCGAGCCCGATGCCCACGACGGTGACGACGACCGGTCCCCAGCTCTTGTAGATCGTCGCGCCGGTGAAGCCTACGACGAAGAAGAACAGTGCGAGGGTGAAGTAGACGATGAAGGCCCCGAGCGGACCGGCCTCCCACAGCCACGGCAGGTGGAAGACGTAGCCGTTGATGCCGTAGCCGTCGGTGAGCATCTCGATGGCGCCGCCGATGAGGAAAAGCACCCCCATGAAGACGCTGCCGAGGATCGCGGTGATCATGGTGCCGACGAAGAACTCCCGTCGGGTGATGCTCATGGCCTGCGAGAACGGGAAGGTCAGGGTCATCGCCGACAGCCCGACGGCGAAGAACACCCAGAGCGGGGCCTGCCCGCCGCCGCCGTACTTCGGCTCATTGCCGGGGATCATCGCGTAGATGAGGACCGACATCAGCACCGCTGCGCCGAGGACGATCAGCGGCACCCAGATGAAGGTCTGCTTGTTGATCAGTTGCAGACGGACGACGTTGAGCGTGCGGGACATCAGCGGACCTCCTGGCTTTCGTGCGTTGGCGCCGCGCTGTCCGCGCTGGCCTTCTGCGTGAGACGGACGATGAGCTGCTGCAGCGACACCGGCGCGAGATCGAGACCGGATGCCGCGACCCCTGCCCGCTCGTCGGCTGAGAGGTGACCGAGAACGGTGATGGATGCCACCCGCCCGAGCTCCTCGCGGTGGAGGACCTCCCGGCCAGAGGCCCAGGCGTCGACCTTCGCCGCATCGCCCACGACGGTGACGGCTCGGTCGCGCATGGCATCCGTCTCCTCGTTCACGAGGATCTTGCCGTTGTCGATCACGATCACGCGTTCGATGAGGTTCGAGACTTCGTCGATCAGGTGCGACGAGAGGATGATCGTGCGCGGATGCTCCGCGTAGTCCTCGATCAGCCGGTCGTAGAAGATCTGTCTGGCGACGGCATCCAGGCCCAGGTACGGCTCGTCGAAGAACGTGAGCTCGGCGCGCGAGGCGAGGCCGATGATGACGCCGACGGCCGAGAGCTGCCCGCGGGAGAGCTTCTTGATCGTCTGCTTCATCGGCAGCTGGAAGTCGTCGATCAGGCGATCGGCGAGCGCCTGATCCCAGTTCGTGAAGAACAGGCTCGCGGCTTTGAATGCGTGGCGCGGAGTCGCGTCATCCGGATACTTCTGGCTCTCGCGGACGAAGCACATCCGGCTGAGCACCCGGGAGTTCTCGTACGGGTGCTCACCGAAGACGCGCACGTCGCCGGAGGTCGCGAAGTTCTGGGCCGTGAGGATCGACATGAGCGTGGTCTTGCCGGCGCCGTTGCGGCCGAGCAGTCCGTAGATCGCGCCGCCCTCGATGCTGAGCGTGACGTTGTCGAGCGCGTTGGTGTCTTTGTAGTGCTTGGTGAGGTTCTGCACCTCGATGACGGCGGTCATGCGGGCTTCCCTTCAGATTCTGCGGATGACGCGGTGATGGATGCCGCAGCCGTCGCGCGTTCGCGCAGCAGGGCAGTGAGGTCGTCGGTGCCGAGCCCGAGCGTGCGGGCCTCGGTGAGGAGTGGGTCGATGTAGCGGTCGGCGAAGGCGGAGCGCCGCTCGGTGAGCAGCGTCTGCCGGGCACCGGTGGCGACGAACATGCCGATTCCGCGCTGCTTGTACAGCACGCCCTTTTCGGTGAGCATCGCGACTCCCTTCGCGGCGGTGGCGGGGTTGATGCGGTAGAAGGCGGCGAGCTCGTTGGTGGAGGGCGCCTTGGACTCCTCCTCCAGCGAGCCGTCGAGGATCTGGTCCTCGATCTGCTCGGCGATCTGGATGAAGAGTGCCTTGCCTTCTTCGATCACGATGCCTCCGGATGGTCAGTTGGTTACTTACTCGACCAACTAACCACCTAACCTCGGAGGTGTCAACACCCCGCCGGGCGGTACCGGAATCAGCCGCGCAGGTCGCGGCCGCGCAACGCGAGGGCAGATGCCGCAGCGAGCACTAGCCCGACGCCCCAGGTGAGCGCAAGTCCGCCCAGGTCGACGCCGTCGGCGAGCGGCGACTGCCCGAACACCCACGAGTACGGTGACACGGCGTTCAGCCATTCGAGGTCGTCCGACTGCTTCGTGAGCGCGTGCAGGATGTACCCGAGCACAGCGATGCCCGCACCGATGCCCGTGGCCCAGGCTCGGCGCCCCGTCGCGGCTCCCGCGAGCAGCGCCGCTGCGGCGGTGAGGAACGCGAGCCCGGTGAGAGCCGCGCTTGCGCCGATGATCCGCACGGGTTCGAGCTCGAGCTCGGCCGGGCCGTTCATCGCCCAGATCACGAGTCCGGCGAAGGCGCCGAGCCAGAGCAGCCGCACGAGCACTGACAGCGCGGTCTCGAGTGCGTACTGGCTGCGTCCGATGCCGTGCGCGAGGTCGAGTTCGGCGCGCCCGCTCTCCTCGGAGGCGGCCAGGGCCGATCCCCAGAGGACGGCGGTGATCGTCAGCAGCAGGAAGCCCATGAGTCCGTAGAACGTGCTCTCGGTGTACCCGGCGCCGCTGGCGATCTGGTCGTAGCCGAGGGTCTCGACGAGCTGCTTCGGCATCGCGTCGATCAGGCCCTGCAGCTGGTCGCTGCCGCCGAGGCTCGGGTACAGCGGCAGGTAGAGGGACAGGACGGCCGCGATGCCGATGGTCCAGCCGAGAACGCTGCGCCAGGATTCGCGGATGCTGCGCCGGAACACCGGCAGGATGCTACCCACGATCGCCCTCCCGTCCGTCGCGGCCGCGCGATCGTCGCGGTCGTCGCGTGGGGGCCGACGTGGGCGCCGTCGCCGACGCGGGCGAAGGATTCCCGTACAGCCGCAGCACCGACTCCTCGAGATCCGGTTCCTCGACGGTCAGGTCCTGCACCTCGTACTGCGCGAGCGCCTTCACGAACGGATCGATCGCGCCCTCGATCGTCGCGGCGACCTGGACGCCGCCCGACGCATCGGCAGCGGACGAGGCATCCACACCCGCTATTCCGGGGATGCGCTCGAATGCGGCGTGCGCAGCGGCGGCATCCGCTCCCCCGATGCGCACGCGTATGCGGCGCACCGAGCCCAGGCGCAGCGAGGCGACGTCTCCGTCGGCGACGATCCGCCCGGCAGCGAGCACGGCGACCTCATCGGCGGTCTGCTGGATCTCGCTGAGCACGTGCGAGCTCAACAGCACGGTCTGCCCGGCGTCGCGGGCCTCGCGCACCATCGCCAGGAACTCGCGCTGCATGAGCGGGTCGAGGCCGCTGGTCGGCTCGTCGAGGATCAGCAGCTCCGGCCGATGCATGAACGCCTGGATCAGGCCGACCTTCTGCTTGTTGCCCTTCGAGAGCGTCCGCACAGGGCGATTCAGGTCGACGCCGAGTCGATCGGCGAGGTCGCGTGCCGTGCCGAGAACGGGTCCCGACGACCCGGTGCTTCCGGACACCTCGGCGTAGAACGCGAGCAGCCGATGTCCGCTGGCGCGCCCCTCGAGGTGCAGCTCACCGGGGACGTAGCCGATCCTCCGCCGCAGCGCCGGTCCACCGCGGCGCGGGTCCTCGCCGAGCACCCGAACGGTGCCGGACGAGGGCCGGATGATGTCGAGCAGGGTGCGGAGCGTCGTGGTCTTGCCGGCGCCGTTCGGGCCGATCAGGCCGAACACCGTGCCCGGTCGCACGCGCAGATCGAGCTCGTGCAGGGCGACGTTGTGCCCGTACCGCTTGTGCAGCGCGCTGACTTCGATCGTGTCGGTCATCGCTCCTCCTCGGAGTCATCGGTCTCGGAGCGGTCGGTCTCGGTCGGGCGCGGCTCGGCATCCGCGCCGACTGCCGCGCGCGTCCCCTCGAGGAACGCGTCGGTCGCATAGATGCCGTGCGTGAGCAGCTCCATGGTCGGAAGCGTCGCGCGCAGGAGCCCGGCGGGGCTGAGCTGGTCCTCGCCGAGCGCGCGGGCGATCTGGCCGCGCATCACGACGTGCCCGAGCCCGAGCAGCGTGACCAGCAGGGTCGTCATCGCCGGATCGCTCATCGTCTTGAGCAGCCCGGCGGAACGCTGAGCCTCGAGCACATCCCCGGTCGCCGCGAGCATGGTGTCGAACAGGTGATTCGCAGCGGGGGAGTCGTCGGTGAGCATCCGTGCGAGGTAGTCGATGTACGGGGCGTAGCGGTCGAGGTCGTTAAGCGCCGCGCGCATGCGATCGGCGGTCGGTCCGCCCATGAGGTCGTGGTTCTCGTCGGTGAAGACGCTCACGACGTAGTCGTCGCAGACCGTCCGCAGGGCCGCCTTGTCGCCGAAGTGGTGCACGATCAAGGCCGGGCTCACGTCGGCATCCGCGGCGATCGCGCGCATGCTCACGGCGTCGAAGCCGCTGCGCGCGAACGCGGCGATCGCGGCATCCCGGATGCGGGCGCGGGCGGTGAGATCATCGGATGCTGAACGCATGTACAGCAGACTAAACACCTGTTCAGTCCTTGTCAAGGAATGCCGCTCGTACCCTGGGGAGGTGGACTTCTCATACGCAGCCCTGCGCCGCTTCCCCGACGTGGAGGCGCCGAATCTGCAGGCGTGGGATGCCACGGACGAGCTCCTCGTCGCACGCGCTCTCGTAGCGTCGATGGCGGGCGACGAGATCGCGGTGATCGGCGACGAGTACGGCGCGATCACGCTCGCGTTGGCGGACGCCGGGATGCGCGGCATCCGCGTGCATCAGGACCTTGCCACCGGGCGCCGGGCGCTCGTGCGGAATGCCGCTGCGCTCGGGTTCGGAACTGCGGGTGCGTCCGTGGAGTGCGAGCTCGGGCCGGAGCTGCTCGAGGGCGCACGGCTGGTGCTGCTGCAGCTGCCGAAGTCGCTCGCCGAGCTCGAGGAGATCGTGGATGCCGTGGCCCGATGGGCCGCGCCGGGCGTGACACTCATCGCGGGCGGGCGCGTGAAGCACATGACGCTCACGCAGAACGAGGTGCTCGGGCGGAGCTTCGAGACCGTGCAGCCGCAGCGCGCCGAGCGGAAGTCGCGGCTGATCGTGGCGACCGGGGCTCGGGACGTGCCGGCCGAGCCGCCATATCCCGTGACGTCGGCGGTCGAGGCGCCCGGGCTCGACCGGCCGCTCACGCTCGTCGCGCACGGCGGCGCGTTCGCCGGGTCGAAGCTCGACATCGGCACGCGGGTGCTGCTCGAGGTTCTTGCGTTCCCCGCACAACTCCGGAGAAACGCGGCGGATGGGCCCAAACCCGGCCGAGACGACGCCGATCCAGGAAAAACCTCCGGAGTTATGCAGGCGGCAGTCACCGAGACCGTCGTCGACCTCGGCTGCGGCACCGGCGCGCTCGCCGCGACCTACGCACTCACGCACCCCGGCGCCAGGATCATCGCGACCGACCGGTCGGCGGCGGCCGTGGCATCCGCCAGGGCGACCATGGCCGCAAACCGCATCACAGCAGTAGTGACGCACGACGACGCGGGTTCGGAAATCCCCGATCAATCAGCAGATCTGGTCCTGCTCAACCCGCCGTTCCACCTCGGTGCCAGCATCCACACGGGCGCCGCCATCAGGCTCTTCGAGGCGGCCGCCCGCATCCTGAGACCGGGCGGCGAACTCCTCACCGTCTACAACTCGCACCTCGCGTACAAGCAAGAACTCAACCGCACGATCGGCCCCACGCAGCAACTCCACCGAACACCGAAGTTCACCGTGACGCGCAGCATCCGGCAGTGAATGCAAACAGGCCCGCAGATTGTCGACATTAGACAAAGGTCCACATTGTTGTTACGTTGAAATGTAGGCCTTTTGGTCTGAGACCAGTCCGCGGCCGCGTCCTTCTTTCGATTGTGCTGTGCTGCGAAGAGGCGCGGACGTATGGTCGATGTTCTTTGCGGTGAGTCCGAAACTCTCCGTCAGTGCCGCCAGCGCAGTGTGTCGAAACGGCCAGGAGCATCACCCGGGCGCAACCGATGCAGGCTCTCATCGACACCCGAAGTCGTGAGCCGCGGGGGAAACGTGACCGAAACCGCTCTTGAAGCGCGCAATCTTTTCAAAGTCTTCGGAAGGAATCCGAAGCAGGCCGTCCAGCGCCTGAAGTCCGGCGCATCCCGCACCGAGGTGCAGGATGCCGGGACCGCTGCCGTCATCGACGCCAGCTTCACCGTCAACAAGGGTGAGATATTCGTCATCATGGGCCTGTCCGGCTCGGGCAAGTCCACGATCATCCGCATGCTCAACGGCCTGCACGACATCACCGACGGCACGGTGACCATCGGCGGCGACACGATCACCGGCATCCCCGCGTCGCGGCTGCGCGAGATCCGTCGCGAGAACGTGTCGATGGTGTTCCAGCACTTCGCGCTACTGCCGCACCGCACGGTGGCCGACAACGTCGCGTATCCGCTTGAGCTCAAGGGCGTGCCGAAGGCTGAGCGGCTCGCGAAGGCCGGTGACGTGCTCGACATGGTCGGTCTCACCGGCTGGGGCGACAAGCTCCCTTCGCAGCTCTCGGGTGGAATGCAGCAGCGCGTCGGCATCGCCCGCGCCCTGGCCGCAGACACCGAGATCCTGCTCATGGACGAGGCGTTCAGCGCCCTCGACCCGCTGATCCGCCGTGAGATGCAGGAGCAGCTGGTCGAACTGCAGGAGAAGCTGCAGAAGACGATCGTCTTCATCACGCACGACCTCAACGAGGCCATGTTCCTCGGCGATCGCATCGCCGTGATGCGCGACGGCCGGATCGTCCAGATCGGCACGCCGGAGGACATCCTCACCGACCCGGCCAACGACTACGTCGAGCAGTTCGTGCAGGATGTCGACCGCGCCCGCGTGCTCACGGCGTCCAACGTCATGGAGCTGCCGCGTCCGCTGGTCGCCGAGACCGCCGGCCCCCGCACCGCGCTCCGCCAGATGCGCGACGCCTACATGTCGGCCGTGTACGTCACCGGTCGCGACCGCAAGCTGCTCGGCATGGTCACCGACCGGGATGCCGTCAAGCTCGTCCGCAAGGGCGAATCATCGCTCGCGTCGGTGATCAAGCCCGCTCCGCAGACCGTGCGTGAGGACGAGGTCCTGATGAACCTGTTCGTCCCTGCCGTCGAGTCGCCGCTGCCGCTCGCAGTGATCGACGGCGATGACCGCATCGTCGGCGTCATCCCGCGCGTCACGCTGCTGGCCGCGCTCGGCCCGGGCCCGAACTCCACGGAGGAGATCACCTTGCCGATGCCGCCTGTTCCCCAGGCCGAGATCGACGCCGTGCTCGGCGAGGCGGATGCTGCGACCGCAGCGGCCGCAACCGAAGGAGAGGCACTCTGATGGACGGGTTCCGCATTCCGATCGGCGAGTGGGTCGCCGCTGCCGTCGCGTGGGTCAAGGACAACCTCGACGGGCTCCTCGACGTCATCTCCTTCGTCGTCAAGTTCCTCGTCGACGGACTGACCGAGGTGCTCCTCGGCACCCCGATCGTTGTCGTCATCATCATCGCCGCGCTGATCGCCTGGGCCGTCCGCTCGGTCTGGATGGCCCTCGGCGCCGCCGTCTCGTTCGCGCTCATCCTCAGCATGGGCCTCTGGGTCGCCGCGATGCAGACGCTGTCGCTGGTGATCGTCGCAGCGCTCGTCGCCGTCGTCATCGCGATTCCGCTCGGTATCTGGTCGGCGCGCAACGACACCGTTCGGGCCGTGCTCAAGCCGATTCTCGACTTCATGCAGACGATGCCGGCGTTCGTATACCTGATCCCCGCGATCGTGTTCTTCAGCATCGGCGTCGTGCCCGGTCTCGTCGCGACCGTGATCTTCGCGCTGCCTCCTGGCGTGCGCATGACCGAGCTCGGCATCCGCGGCGTCGACTCGGAGACGGTCGAGGCCGGACACGCCTTCGGTGCGACGCCGGGCCAGATCCTGCGCGGCATCCAGCTGCCGCTCGCGACGCCGACCATCATGGCCGGCGTCAACCAGGTCATCATGCTCTCGCTGTCGATGGCCGTCATCGCCGGCATGGCAGGAGCCGACGGACTCGGAAAGCTCGTCGTTCAGGCCATCTCGACCGTGAACATCGGCAAGGGCGTCGAGGCCGGCCTTGGTGTCGTGCTGATCGCCGTCTTCCTCGACCGCGTCACTGCGGCACTCGGAGCACCGGGCGAGTACCGCTCCTCACTTCTCGGCATGCTGGCGCGTCGCCAGACAGAGCGGCGCAATGTCGCAGCGGATGCCGCGGCCGAGGCGCCAACGGCGAACGAGGTCGACAAGGCGACCGCGGCCGGCATGCGGCGAGCAGCCCCTTGACCAACTGAACCCATACGAAACGCAGCAGAACATACGAAAGGAAGCACCATGAAGAAGTTCCGGCACATCACAGCCATCGCAGCACTCGGTGTCACAGCATCCCTCGCCCTCGCCGGTTGCGCGACGGGCAACGACGCCGCAGGAGGTGGCGACAGCGCCGGTGGCGGCGACGAGAGCAAGGGCACCATCACGCTCGGGTTCATCCCCTCGTGGTCGGACGGTCTGAGCATGGCGTACCTCGTCCAGGACCAGCTCGAGAAGCTCGGCTACACCGTCGAGCTCGAGACGCTCACCGAGGCGGGCCCGCTGTACACCGGCCTCGCGCAGGGTGACGTCGACATGTTCCCGTCGGCTTGGCCCGAGGTCACGCACGCCGAGTACATGAAGACCTACGGCGACGACCTCGAGGACCTCGGCGCCTACTATGAGAACGCCAAGCTCACGATCGCGGTCCCCAGCTACATGGACATCGACTCGATCGAAGACCTCAAGGGCGCTGGCGACCGCTTCGACGGCAAGATCATCGGCATCGAGCCCGGTGCCGGGCTCACCGGTGTCACGCAGGACTCGATGATGCCGGCGTACGGCCTCGACGGCGAGTACACGCTCGAGACCTCGTCGACCTCGGCGATGCTCACCGTTCTCGGCGAGAAGATCGACAACGAGGAGGACGTCGTCGTCACGCTGTGGCGTCCGTTCTGGGCCAACAGCACGTACGACGTGAAGGACCTCGAAGACCCGAAGGGTGCGATGGGCGAGGCGGAGACGCTGAACTTCATGGCTCACAAGGGCTTCGCCGAGGAGTTCCCCGAGGCCGCTGAGCTCGTCGAGCAGATCAAGCTGAACGACGACCAGTACGGTGCGCTCGAGGACCTCGTTGTCAACGAGTTCGGCGAGGGCCAGGAGGCCGAGGCCGTCGACAAGTGGCTCGAGGACAACGGCGACCAGTTCGACTGGGTCGTGGAGTAAGTCTCACCCCACTCGCGCCGAGGCCCCTCTGCGCGTCCCGGCCCCTCTGATCCCCGTGATTCAGAGTGGGCCCGGATGCTGCGAGGGGCCTCGATGCATGTCGGCGTCGCGCGTAGCCTGGCCCTATGGACGGGTTCGCCGCGGTCGACTTCGGCTTCGCGCGCGAGGTGCTCCAACGGGGCATCGCGGCGCTGTACGTCGTCGCGTTCGTCTCGTCGCTGAATCAGTTCCGTCCGCTGCTGGGCGAGCGGGGGCTGCTCCCAGCGCCGGAGCTGCTCGACTGGGCCGGCTCGTCGAAGGCGCGAAAGCGGATGCTGCGCCCCACCCTCTTCACGCGGATCCGCTACACCGACCGGCGGCTCGCCGCGCTGTGCTGGGCCGGCATCGTCGTCGCGGCCTCGCTGGTCGTCGGCATCCCGCAGTTCGCGCCTCCCTGGGTGCCGATGATCTGCTTCCTGCTGCTGTGGTTCGGGTACATGTCGATTTCGAGCATCGGCCAGACGTTCTATGGTTTCGGCTGGGAAATGCTGCTGCTCGAGGCCGGATTCCTCGCGGCGTTCCTCGGATCCCGCAACGAACCTCCGCCGACCGTCGTGATCGTGCTGTTCTGGTGGCTGGTGTTCCGGCTGGAATTCGGCGCCGGCATGATCAAGATCCGCGGCGGCCGCGAATGGCGCGACCTCACCGCATTGACCTATCACCATGAGACTCAGCCGATGCCGGGTCCGCTCAGCCGCCAGGCGCACCTGCTGCCGCGCTGGTTCCACAAGGGCGAGGTGCTCGGCAATCACTTCGCGCAGCTGATCGTGCCGTTCTTCATGTTCGCCCCGATCCTCGGGCTGTTCGTGCCCGGCCCTGTACCCGCGATCGTCGGCGCGGTCGCCGGGGCGATCGTGATCCTCACCCAGGCATGGCTGGTCATCACCGGCAACTTCGCCTGGCTGAACTGGGCGACGATCGTCATCGCGTTCTCCGCCATCGGCCTGCCGTCCGCGCGGACGACGGCGCCCGGCATCCCCCTTTACTGGCTCATCATCACCTCGCTCGTCGGCATCCTGTACCTCGCGCTCAGCTGGCCGGCGCTGCGCAACCTGTTCGCACGTCGCCAACTGATGAATGCGAGCTTCAACCGCTGGCAGCTCGCCAACGCCTATGGTGCGTTCGGCACGGTGACGAAGGAGCGGATCGAGATCGTCGTCGAGGGAACTCTCGCAGTCGATCCGGATGCCGGGGACTGGCGCGAGTACGACTTCAAGGGGAAGCCGGGGGACGTGCGCCGCGTGCCCAGGCAGTTCGCGCCGTACCATCTGCGGCTGGACTGGCTGATGTGGTTCCTGCCGCTCGGTCGCTCTCTGGAGGACTGGTTCACGGTGTTCCTCGTGCGCCTGCTCGAGGCGGATGCTCCGACCCTCGCACTGCTGCGCCGCGACCCGTTCGGCGGTGAACGCCCCGTGTGGGTGCAGGCCGTGTCGTACCGGTATCGCTTCACGACACGGGAGGAGAAGCGCGCGACCGGAGCCGTGTGGGTGCGAGACCGGCGGCGCATCGTGATGGGCCCGGTCGGTCTTCGCTGACGGGAACGACTTGCCGGCCTACGGAACGATCGAGTCGACGTACCCGCCGTCGACGCGGACAGCGGCGCCCGTGGTCGCGGATGCCAGCGGTGAGGCGAGGTACGCGACCATGTTCGCGATCTCCTCTGGTTCGATCAGGCGCTGGATCAGCGACTGCGGACGGTGCAGGCGCATGAACTCGCGCTGCGCCTCATCCCATGGCAGGGCGGAGTCGACCAGCTCGTACACGAACGTCTCCACGCCGCCGGTGTGCGTGGGACCTGCGATCACCGAGTTGACGGTGACGCCGGTGCCCGCGGCATCCTTCGCGAAACCGCGCGAGACGGCCAGCAGAGCCGTCTTCGACATGCCGTAGTGGATCATCTCTGCGGGGATGACGATCGCCGAGTCGCTGGCGATGTTCAGGACGCGACCCCAGCCACGGCCCTTCATCCCGGGCAGAGCCGCGCGGATCAGCCGCACGGCGGCGAGGACGTTCACCTCGAAGTACCGGCGCCACTCGTCGTCGCCGATCTCCAGGGGAGGTGTGGCGCCGAAGATGCCGAGGTTGTTGACGAGCACGTCGACGTCGCCGATCGCGGTGATGACCGCATCCGTTCCGGCCTCATCGGTGACGTCCCCAGGGGCGGCGACGAGGTCGCGGTCCTGTGCCTCCTCGCGCAGGGAGGTGATGGTGGATGCCACGCTCTCGGCGCTTCGTCCGTTGATGGCGACGCGGGCGCCGGCGTCCGCCAGCGTCGCGGCGATGGCGCGACCGATGCCCTGCGTGGATCCCGTGACGAGTGCTGTTCTGCCTGTCAGGTCGATCTTCACGTCAGCTCTGCTCCTCAGGATGGCGGATCGGGTTGCGCTGGATCGGGCTGCGCTGGATCGGGCTGCCGGTTGCCTGGCTGTTGCGAACGGGCAGAGGGTCCGGCGCGTGCTCGGCAACGGGCTCGGCAGAGGCCGCGGCGGCCGTCGAGGGCCCCGTGATCTCCCGCGCGACCTGTTTCTCGAGCACCTCGACCGCCTGCTCGCTCAACACGATGAGTCCGTCGAGCTCTTCGCGCACGCGCTTGTATGCGATGTTGCGCTCGGCCTGTGTCGCCGACTCGTCGACGGCGACCTTCAGGAGCTTCTCGGCCCGGTCGAGCTTCTTGCGCTCGGCCTCGGAGAACGTGGAGTTCCGCAGCCGGCGGGCATCCTTCTCGGCGATCTCGAACGCGACGGCTGCGTTGCCGACGGCATCCAGATACTCGCTGACCTGCTGCTCGCTGACCTTGGCGCCCGGCGACGAGGGTCGCAGGTTGTCCGCAGTCTTCTTCGCGCGCAGGAACGCGGCGGTCAGCGGCTGCCGGCCGTCGCTCATGGCGGGGAAGGCGATGAGCTTCGCGACGTCGAGTTCGTAGTCGAGCCACCGCGCGGTGATCTCGTCATGCTCGGCGAACAGGCGCTCCAGCAGCTCCTTCGACGAGAGCTGAGAGTCGGATGCCACATCCTTCGCCCTGGCGCGCGCAGGCAGTGCCTGCCCGCGGGCGGCGAGCTGGGCGGCTTTGATCTCGCCCTTGACCCGCAGCGTCTCGAGCCGACGCTCGTGCCGGCGCTTCGCGCTCTGCTCCCACGCCTTGGCCGCTCCGCCGGCCATCCCCATGATCGGGAAGATGAGCCACCAGAAGTTGCCCGCCCAGTTCCAGAACTCTTGCATGATGCGTTCAGCCTAATGCGGGCCCGCTCTTCGCGGGTGGCGTCAGTTCGGATGCCGTGTCAGGATGACCACGGATCGGCTCGCGACGAGCCCGAACGGGAGGAGCAGACATGCAACTGGCCATGATCGGACTCGGCAGGATGGGCGCGAACATCGTCCGACGACTGATGCGCGACGGTCACGACTGCGTCGTCTACGACGTGAATCAGGATGCTGTCGCCGCACTCGTCGCTGAGGGCGCCACCGGCGCCGACAGCATGGCTGACCTAGCCGCCAAGCTGCAGCCCACCCGTGTGGTGTGGATGATGGTGCCGGCATCCCTGACCGGAAAGGTCGCCGACGAGGCTGCCGCGGTGCTCGAACCGGGCGACATCCTCATCGACGGCGGCAACTCGAACTACCGCGACGACGTGCGCCGGGCGAAGGCGCTGCGCGAGAAGGGCATCGAGTACGTCGACATCGGCACCAGCGGTGGCGTGTTCGGCCTCGAGCGCGGGTACTGTCTCATGGCCGGTGGCACCGAGCGCGCTTACGCGCACATCGAGCCCATCCTCAAGACGATCGCCCCAGGGGTCGGCGAGATTGAGCGCACTCCCGGCCGCACCGGTGACCTTGCGCCGGAGGAGCAGGGGTACCTGCACTGCGGGCCGTCCGGTTCGGGTCACTTCGTCAAGATGGTGCACAACGGCATCGAGTACGGCATCATGGCCGCGATCGCCGAGGGCCTGAACCTTCTCCACAACGCGGATGCCGGAGTGCGCGAGGCCGAGCACTCCGCCGAGGTCGCCCCGCTCGAGGAGCCGGAGTTCTACCAGTTCCCCATCGACACCGCCGCCGTGTCGGAGCTGTGGCGCCGCGGATCGGTGATCTCATCGTGGCTGCTGGATCTCACCGCCGCCGCGCTGACGGAGAACCCCGCGCTCGACGGTCTCGCCGGCCGGGTGTCGGACTCGGGCGAGGGTCGGTGGACGGTCAAGGCCGCGGTCGACGTCGGCGTTCCGGTTCCCGTGCTCGCGGCATCCCTCTTCGAACGGTTCGCGTCGCGCGACGAGGACCAGTTCGCCAACCAGGTCCTTTCGGCGATGCGGCTGCAGTTCGGCGGCCACAAGGAGCTTCCCGCCGGTGACGTGCTCGAGGCGGGTGGGCGCAAGTCCGATTCGAGGGACGCGTAGTCGCTCCCTGAGCCTGGCGTCGATCCGTGGGGCTCAGGGATCGGTGGCTCAGAACCGCTGCGCCCCGAGCACCCCGAGCAGGCGGATCCTCTCCTCGTCGTCGCTGCGCGGCGCAGCGGTGAGCACGAGCAGCGCCTGCCCGCGGTCCTCCGTGAAGAGCACCTGGCAGTCGACCTCGATCGGTCCCACTTCGGGGTGGATCAGCGTCTTGTGGTCGGCGAACCGCTGCGCGACCTCCTGCCGCTCCCACAGCTCGCGGAACTCCTCGCTCTGCCGTGACAGCTCCGCCACCAGCGCTCCGGCCTGTGATCGCTGTCCCATCGCGCCGTACGCGACGCGCAGACCCGCGACCTGTGCACGGCTGTTGCGAGCGTGATCGTCCTCCGGGTAGTGCGCTCTGGCCCGCTCCGGTTGCACGAACCACCGGTACGGCTCGTACCGCTCGAACCCCGACAGGCCGACGTTGTCACCGAGCAGGGACGCTGCCAGCGCGTTCTGCACCAGCGTCTCGCCCAGGCTCGAGATGATCAGCGCCGGGGTGTCCTCCAGCCGGTCGAACACCCGCTGCAGCGCCGGCGCCACGTGATCGGAGGGCGCGATCCGGTCGGGTACCGTGTGCCCGGCGACCCGGTAGAGATAGTCCCGCTCGTCGGATGACAGCCGCAGCGCTCGGGCGAGGGATGCGAGGATCTGGGTGCTCGGCTGTGGCCCTCGCTGCTGCTCGAGACGGGTGTAGTAATCGGTCGACATCAGAGCGAGCTGCGCGACCTCTTCGCGGCGCAGCCCCGGCGCTCGCCGCCGCACGCCCGACGGCAGCCCGACGTCGCCGGGCCGCAGCTGCTCCCGGTGCCGGCGCAGGAACTCGGCGAGGGCTTCACGATCCATGCATCCATCATGCGCGCCTCGCGTCGCCGCATCCAGGGATCGCCGGTCCCCCGACAAGCGCTCTCTGCCGCGCGGCCGTGCACCGGCCGAGACTCGGATCATGCGAATCAACGGAAACACCATCTTCATCCCCGGCGCGACCAGCGGAATCGGCTTCGCCCTCGCGCTGCGTCTGCAAGAGGCCGGCAACCAGGTGATCGTCGGCGGTCGCCGCACCGAACTGCTCGAGGAGATCGCGGCGCAGCATCCAGAGATCGACACGATCAGGATCGACACGGCGGATGCCGTATCTATCGCCGCTGCCGCGAAGGAGGTCATCGCGCGCCACCCTGACCTCAACGTGCTCGTGCCGATGGCCGGCATCATGCGGGCGGAGGACTGGACCTCACCCGGTTTCCTCGAGACGGCTGAGGCGACGGTCACCACGAACGTGCTCGGCCCGATCCGGCTGATCGCGGCGTTCACCGAGCACCTGCTCGCGCAGCCCGACGCCACGATCATGACGGTCTCGTCGGGCCTCGCTTTCACGCCGCTACGGTTCACGCCGACGTACAACGCGACGAAGGCGGCTATCCATCAGCTCAGCGAATCGTTGCGGCTGCAGTTCTCAGGCACGAGCGTTCGCATCGTCGAGCTCGTGCCGCCGTCGGTGCAGACCGACCTCATGCCGGGCCACGCGGAGGACCCGCATGCGATGCCGCTCGGCGACTACATCGACGAGACGATGGCGATCCTCGAGAATCAGCCCGAGGCGACCGAGGTGCAGGTCGAGCGCGTGAAGTTCCTGCGCTACGGAGAGGCCCGCGGCGACCAGGCGCAGGTCATCGCGGCGCTGAACGGATTGGCGCGGACGGCTTAGGAGTCGGCATCCGTCTCGTCGGAGTCGATCTCCTCCTCGATGCCGGCGTCCTCGGCGTCGTCCTGCACCTGCGCCGGCGGCAGGTCGGCGAGGAACGCGCGGTCGTCGTTCGGGTCGCCGGTTCCCTTGTCGAGGCCGGCGCTGGTGGGATCGTCGGCGCTGGTGGGATCGTCAGTGCGGGGGTCGCTCATGGGATGCTCCAATCGGTCGGTCGCACCAGCGTGCACCTGCCGAGCGGGGCGCACCAGAGGGTTGACAACGTGGAGTTCGAAATCGCTCGTCAGCGTCCGAGCTTCTCGGCGCACGGCACGCAGAGCTCGGCGAACGGGCGGACGCGGAGTCGTGCGGCCGGGATGCTGCGACCGCAGTTAGCGCAGATGCCGTAGGTGCCGGCATCCATGCGGGCGAGCGCGGCGTCGACCTGCGCGAGCTCGTCGCGCGCGCCGTCGTGCAGCCCGCTGAGGCGCGACCACTCGGCGGACAGCGGCACGCCCTCCGGATCGTGTTCGTCGTCGTCGCTCTGGCTGCTGCGGTCGCGGGTGAGCTGCGCGAGCGTCGCCTCGAGTGCCGCGGCGCGGTCGCTCGCCTGGCGTCGCAGCGCCTCGAGCAGGGTGCGCAGCTCGGGATCCGTCATGGCCCCAGCGTCAGCCGAACAGCAGGCTGAGCACGGTCGAACCGCCGCCCACGAGGATCAGCGCGCCGATCGTGATCCACGCGATCAAGCGGATGCGGCGATTGCGGCGCTCGCCGAGATCGCCGTAGTCCTCGCTGGGCTCGGTCATCGGCTGCTCCTCACGTGGGAGGTATCGGTTCGCGCTGCTCTTCCCTGGTTCGCGCTGCTCATTCCTGTTTGCGCTGCAGAAACATCGACCGCGTGAACAGATTTCGACAGCGTGACGCGAGGGGCGGGCGCGAGAGCGAACGGCTTCACGAGTTCACCGGCTCCGCGACGGTCGGGCCGAAGGCCGCCGGCAGAGTCGCCTGCGAGGTCTCGCGCAGCTCGGATGCCGACACCGTGAAGAGTCCGGTGACCTCGAGGTCGGCGACGGTGTCGGTGACGCCGATGCGCAGCACCGGGTAGTTCCGGCCCTCGCAGAGACCGCGGAACTTCACGTCGTCCTCGCGCGGCACGGTGACGATGACGCGGCCGGTCGATTCCGAGAAGAGAGCGGATGCGGCATCCACCCCGTCGCGGTCCATGAGCTCGGTCAGCCACACGCGGGCGCCGACGCCGAAGCGCATGACGCCTTCGGCGAGCGCCTGGGCGAGCCCGCCCTCCGACACGTCGTGTGCGGAGGAGATCAGCCACTCGTCGCGCGCGGCGCCGATGAGGCCCGCAAGCGTCTTCTCGGCGGCGAGATCCACCTTCGGCGGGAGCCCACCGAGGTGGTCGTGCACGACGTCGGCCCACGCCGAGCCGGACAGCTCGGTCTGCGTGGTGCCGAGCAGGTAGATGTTCTGGCCCTCGTCCTGCCAGCCGGACGGGATGCGGCGCGAGACGTCGTCGATGATGCCGAGCACGCCGACCAGCGGAGTCGGGTGGATCGGGGTGTCGCCGGTCTGGTTGTAGAACGAGACGTTGCCGCCGGTGACCGGGGTGCCGAGCTCGTAGCATCCGTCGGCGAGGCCGTCGACGGTCTGCCCGAACTGCCACATGACCTCGGGGTTCTCCGGGGATCCGAAGTTCAGGCAGTCGGTGATCGCGGTGGGCTCGGCGCCCGTGACGGCGACGTTGCGGTACGCCTCGGCGAGCGCCAGCTGCGCGCCCGCGTACGGGTCGAGCTGGCAGTAGCGGCCGTTGGCGTCGGTGGAGATCGCGAATCCGAGACCCGACTCCTCGTCGACGCGGATCATGCCGGCGTCGTCGGGGAAGGCGAGGGCGGTGTTGCCGAGCACGTAGTAGTCGTACTGGTTCGTGATCCAGCGGGTGTCGGCCAGGTTCGGCGAGCCGACCAGTCGAAGGAACTGCTCGCGCAGCACGTCGCCGTCGTCCGTTCGGGGCAGCAGCTCAGCGGCATCCGCCTGCAGCGCATCGATCCACGTCGGGTAGGCGACAGGACGGTCGTAGACCGGACCGTCGACTGCGACCGTCGACGGGTCGACGTCGACGATGCGCTCGCCCTGCCAGTCGATGACGAGGCGGCCGTCGCCGGTGACCTCGCCGAGTACGGAGGTCTCGACGTCCCACTTGTTCACGACCTCCATGAACGCCTCGAGCTTCTCCGGCGCGACGATCGCCATCATGCGCTCCTGCGACTCCGACATGAGGATCTCCTCAGCGGTCAGGGTGGGGTCGCGCAACAGGACGTTGTCGAGCGAGACGTGCATACCGGAGTTGCCGTTGGCGGCGAGTTCGCTGGTCGCGCACGAGATGCCGGCGGCGCCGAGGTCCTGGATGGCCTCCACGAGTTCGCCGCGGTAGAGCTCGAGGCAGCACTCGATGAGCACCTTCTCGGCGAACGGGTCGCCGACCTGCACGGCGGGGCGCTTGGTGGGACCGCCGTCGTCGAAGGAGTCCGATGCCAGGATGCTGGCGCCGCCGATTCCGTCGCCGCCGGTACGTGCGCCGAACAGGACGACCTTGTTGCCGACGCCCTCGGCGTTGGCGAGCTTGAGGTCCTCATGACGGAGGACGCCGACCGCGAGGGCGTTCACGAGGGGGTTGGCCTGGTAGACGGCGTCGAAGACCGTCTCGCCGCCGATGTTCGGCAGGCCCAGGCAGTTGCCGTAGAAGCTGATGCCGGCAGTGACGCCGTGCACGACGCGGGCCGTGTCGGGGTGGTCGATCGCGCCGAAGCGGAGAGCATCCATCACGGCCACGGGGCGCGCGCCCATCGAGATGATGTCGCGGACGATGCCGCCGACGCCGGTCGCAGCGCCCTGGAACGGCTCGATGAAGCTCGGGTGGTTGTGGGATTCTGCCTTGAAGGTGACGGCCCAGCCCTCGCCGACGTCGACGACGCCCGCGTTCTGGCCCATGCCGACCATGAGGCGTTCCTTCATCTCGTCGGAGACCTTCTGCCCGAAGCGGCGCAGGTAGTTCTTCGACGACTTGTACGAGCAGTGCTCCGACCACATGACGGAGTACATCGCCAGCTCGCCGCTGGTGGGACGGCGGCCCAGGATCTCGCGGATGCGGGCGTACTCGTCGTCCTTGAGCCCGAGGGCGCCGTACGGCTGCTCCTTCTCGGGCGTCGTCTCGGCGTTCGAGACGGAGTCGGGGACGTGCTGACGAGCGGATGCTTCGGGGGCGGTGGTCACGCGCGCTCCAAGGTTTTGCGGAAGGAGAGGTGGCAGGCGGGGCGGTCCCAGTCTACCGGCGCGGTCGACGCCCCGTTCCGCCGGTCAGGATCGTCGATGCGCCGCAGCGGTTAGCCGTTGAGCGAGCACCTTCGCGGCGTCGCGCAGCGGCTCGGGGCCAAGGATCGTGAAGGAGGCGTCGAACCGAGCGAGCGACGCCAGCACTCCGGTCCACGACCAGGAACCGACCGTGATGCGGCACGAGTTCGCGTCGACCTCCTCGAGCGTCCCGTCTCCGATCCACGGCGCGACGGCGCGGGCGGGGAGGGCGATGAGCACCTCTCCGACGCACGGCCAGCGGTCCTCGGCATCCGAGCCCTTCGCCCGCGCTGCGAGGTAGGTCTCGGCATCCGCCGCCGGCAGCGGGCGCGGCTCGAACGACGGGCCGGTCGGGATGCGCGGCGACATCCTGTCGAGGCGGAACGTGCGCCAGTCATCTGCCTCGAGATCCCATGCGAGCAGGTACCAGCGACTCTCGCGCGCCACGACCGCATGCGGTTCGGTGCGTCGCGGCGGGCGGTCGTGGTCGGTTCCGTAGTCGAATCGCAGCACGCGGCGGGCGTGCACGGCCGCGCTGACGGCCTCGAGCACGGAGGGGTCGAGTGCGGCGCCTGCGTCCTGCGGGCCGGTGAAGCGGATGCCGTCGACCCGATGCCGCAGGCGCGAGGGCATCACCTGTCGCACGGTGGCGAGGGCACGCACCGCGGCCTCGTCGATGTCGACGCCGGTGGCGGATGCCGTCTGCAGAGCGATCGCGATCGCCACAGCCTGATCGTCGTCGAACAGCAGCGGCGGCAGCTCGGAGCCCGCGGCGAGGCGGTAACCGCCGTCCGGTCCCTTGATCGCACCGATCCGATAGCCGAGTTCGCGCAGCCGATCGACATCGCGGCGCACGGTGCGCCGGCTCACGTCGAGGCGTTCGGCCAGGACGCGGCCCGGCCAATCGCGCTGCGTCTGCAGCAGCGAGAGCAGGGCGAGCATGCGCGCGGAGCTTCCGGTCATGGCATCCATTCTGCGCCGAGTAGAGGACGATAACTGACCTCTACTGCTGTGATCGTGGGTCTCGGCGACCACTCGGTCGTCGGCAGGTTCCACAACAGGAGAGAATCATGACCCTCACGACCACCACTCACCTCAACTTCCGCGGCGTCGCTCGGCATGCGCTCGAGTTCTACCAGTCGGTGTTCGGCGGCGAGCTCACGGTCGCCACCTACGGCGACTTCGGGATGCCGGCCGGCGTGCCCGGCGCCGACAAGGTCGTCTTCGGCAAGCTCACCGGCGAGGACGGCATCCGTCTGATGGCCTACGACATCCCTGGTCAGGACGACGAGGACGCGGCCGCGACGGCGGGGTCGACGCGACGCGAGAACGGCGTCACGATCACCGATCGCACGTTCTTCCAGTCACTCGACGGCGGCTCGATCGAAGAGATCACGAGGTACTGGGAGCGCCTCCTCGAGGGGGCCGTGATCATCGAGCCCCTGGCGGCGTCCGCGTGGTCGGCTGGATTCGGGATGCTTACGGATCGTTTCGGCGTGACATGGGTGCTGGGTGTGACGGCCGAGTAGGTGACAGCGGAGTAGGTGGTGTCGGGGTGTCGCCTCGTGCCGTCTGAACGGAAGTTCAGCGTCGCGAAGCGACACCTCTCGACTGAGCGTCGAGCGTCGAGTGCGCCGGATGCTACCGTCGCTCCGCTTCGGCGACCGTCCTGCCCTCGTCGAACCGTGCCTTCGCCCGGTCCTGGCGTCTGCCGACTTCGACCAGCTCGGTCGCCTTCGGCAGCCCCATCTCGCGCGTGGAGACGTAGATGCTCTCGGCGCGCTCGACGAGGAATGTCTCGTGCCAGACTCCGACGGTCCCTGGGGACTTGCGGGCGGCCTGGTTGAACTTCGTCCAGGCGGGCCGGTGCGCCTGCGACGGCGAGGTGGAGTAGGCGTAGAGCTTGTCGACCGATGACCAGTACTGCACGACGTACGGACCTCCTCGGCCGAAGAGGAGCTCGTAGCCCAGGAAGCCCGAACCGTCGTCCTGCGACAGCTCGCGCAGCATCCGGGGCATTGCGAAGAATGCGGGCAGCCAGACGTCCGGCCGCCACCAGCGGTTGATCTGCATCCCGATGTGGAAGACGACGAGCTCGCCCTCGTAGTGATGGGTCATGCGGCCCATGA
The DNA here is from genome assembly GCF_918698005.1 of Microbacterium sp. Bi121. Lineage (GTDB taxonomy): Bacteria > Actinomycetota > Actinomycetes > Actinomycetales > Microbacteriaceae > Microbacterium. The sequence continues at coordinate 555,263 of NZ_CAKKLJ010000001.1, read as the reverse complement.
TGACCTTCGACATGATGTCCTCCGTTTTGGATAGCGTCACTATCCATAATGGATAGCGCTACTATCGATGTCAAGAGGTGACGATGAAGATCTCAGAGCTTTCCGCCACGACCGGCGTCCCGGTGCCGACGATCAAGTACTACCTGCGCGAACAGCTTCTGCCCGAGGGGGAGCGCAGCGCGCCGACGCAGGCCTCGTACGGCGAGCGGCACGTCAAGCGACTGGGCGTGATCCGCGCGCTCGTCGCTGCCGGGGTGAGCATCGCCGAGGTGCGCCGCGTCCTCGAGACGCTGGACAGTCCGCCGGCGAGCGCGCATCTTCTGCTCGGGTCCGCACACGCGGCGATCACGCCGCGGGTCGATGACTCGCTCGACCTTGCGGCCGCGGAGGATCTCGTCGCCGGGCTCGGCTGGACGCCTGGCCTGTGCGATGAGGCGCTGCTGCATGCCGTCGCCCGAGCGCTCGACGGCCTGAAGGCAGCCGGATTCGAGATGCCCGCTGAGGTCCGGTCGGCGTACCTGGACGGCATCCGCAAGATCGCTGATGCCGAGGTCGCCGGCGTCCCGACGTCGTCGCCCGAGGCGGCGGTGCAGTACGTGGTCCTGGGCTCTGCGCTGGTCGAGCCGCTGCTTCTCGCGCTGCGGCGCGTGGCGCAGCAGGTCGCTTCGGCTGAGCGGTTCGGGGATGGTTCGACGCTTCGGTGAGGTGGCGCGACCCGGGCGGTGCGGCGTCAGCGCCGTGTGCGGTCGACGACCCGCCAGGTCGCGGGCAGCAGAGCGGCCATCGCGACGATCTTGACCGCGTCGCCGATGAGGAACGGAACGACGCCCAGCGTCAGTGCTGCGACCAGGTCGACGCCGACGAACGCGGCCAGCCACGGCACGCCGAATGCGTAGATCGTGAGCGAGCCGAGGGCGGCGAGCCCGAGGGTCGTCCAGACGTTCCGGTCGGAGCGACGGCGGGCCAGGATGCCGACGAGCAGAGCTGCCGCGACGTAGCCGAGGATGTAGCCGAACGAGGCGAAGGCCCAGCCCGCGGAGCCGTTTGCGAAAAGCGGCACCCCGATGATGCCGAGTGCGAGGTAGAGGCCGGCGCTCGCGCCGCCGCGCAGCGGTCCGAGCGCGGCTCCTGTGAGCAGCACGGCGAAGGTGGCCAGCGAGATCGGCACCGGGGTGAACCACAACGGGATGGCGATGTAGCCCGCGACCGTGATGAAAGCCGTGCCGGCGAGCGTCAGCAGCACGTCGCGGGCGAGCGCGCTCCGGCGGGAGTGCGTGCGGATGAGGTCGGCGAGCACGGGAACGCGGCCGATGCGGCCTGCGGGTGCGGACATGGGTTCCTCCTGGACGACGTAGTCGAGAACAGCGTTCACCTGAACACCGTTCTATTGAACACTGTTCGGTACAGTAGCACTATGAATGCCGCGCCAGCATCCGCCCGCAACGACAAGAGCGCCGTCCTCGCTGCCGCCATGCGCGTGCTCGCTGAGAACGGTCTTCCGGGGCTCTCGATGCGTCGCATCGCCGATGAGCTCGACGTGCAGGTGAGCGCGCTGTACTGGCACTTCCCGAACAAGCAGGCGCTGCTGGCCGCCGTCAGCGCGCGGATCGTCGGCGACGGGTCGCCGAATCCTGAGATGGATGCCGTCGCCCGAACCCTGCGCGACCGCCTGCTCGCGCATCAGGACGGTGCCGAGATCGTCTCCAGCTCGTTCGCGCTCGGCCTGCTCGACCTTCCCGCACGAGCCGATCTGGTCAGTGCGGCCCGTGATCTCGGGCTCGACGACACGGCTGCGGAGGTGGCCGCCGACACGGTCGTGCACTACGTGATCGGGTACACGTTCCACGAGCAGCAGCGGGTGCACGCGGCCGTCGTCGGCGCAGCGGATGCTTCGGTCGACCTGTCGCCGTCCGACGTCGACGATCGCGGAGACGACTTCGAGGCCGGGCTCGCCATGGTCCTCGCGGGGGTGCGGGCGACGGCATCCGCTCGCCGCTGACGACGGCGGCGCACTAGCCTCGAGAGGTGTTCGCGATCGCTCTGAAGTACGCCCTCATCGCCCTGGTGATGGTGATGGTCGTCGGCGGAATCTGGTGGGCGGCGAAGCATCCCAACCGTTCGAAGCAGGATCCAGGACGGCTGCGCATGCCGATCTTCATCCCGATCGTGGGCTGGCTGCTGCTGGTCGTCGGGTTCCTGATGGTGCTGGTCGCGTTCAGCGCAGACGGAGATGCCGACGGCGAGGCCGACCTGCTGCCGATGCGCATCGCGGCGGTCGCCATTTTCGCCGGCGGGCTGTTCTTCCTGCTCATGCACCGCAACTGGTACCTCGAACCCGATGCGGACGAGGTGCGCTTCCGCACGATCTCCGGGCGCGAGCGCGTCATCGCCTACGCCGACATCGTCGACTATCGGACGTATGAGTACCAGGGCCAGCCGCGACTCGAGGTGCGCTCGGCATCCGGCGTGAAGCTGGCGATCAATCCGCGGATGTACGTGGTCGAACCGCTGTTCGACGCGATCGCGTTCCACCAGCGCGCCGGGCGCTGGCCGCTGCGCGGCGAGGCGCGGTAGTCGGCCGAGCGCGCCAGCCTGTATGACTTTTGTCGGTTATGAGCGCTCAGAACCGACGAAAGTCATACCGCACGCGGCGAGAGGGGCGCGTCAGGCCGGCGGCCACTGCGGATGCCGCGCCACCTCCACCCGCGCGGTGAGATCAGCCACCACGCGGGAGCCGTCGGCGACGAGCCCGAGAGTGCGCGCCAATTCCAGCGCCATCAGCGCGTGACCCGCCGCATTCGGGTGGAACGCGTCGTCGAGCAGACCCCATGGCATCCCCTCGTTGCCAGGACCCGTGCCGGTCGAGAACTCGGCGAACACGGCGTGCTGGTCCACCAGGAGGACCTCCTCCGCCACAGCCACCTCGCGCATCGCCTCGGCGAACTCGGCGAGTCGGGCCCGATCCGGCGCATGCGCCAGGTCGGCGAACGGCGGCGTCTGCAGCACCGGAATCGCCCCCAGCCCCCGCACGCGGGACACGAACACGGTGAGGTCGGCGGCGAACTCCGCAGGCGACACGACCGGATCGACCCACACCGTGGAGCAGTCGTTCGTGCCGATCATCAGGGTGACGACATCGGGGTGCCAGGTCGCGACGCGACGGTCGAAGTCGTCCAGGATGAGCGGGATGCGCCAGCCCGAGATCGCGGTGTTGATGACGGCATCCTGCACGCGCCCGAGATCACCGCGGATCAGCTCGTGCAGATGATCGACGTAATTCCGTGCTCCGCGCGTGTGGAGCAGCCCGTGGGTGATGGAATCGCCGGTCATCACCCACGTCGCCGGTCGCCCGGAGGCCAGCAGGTCGTGCAGCCTGGAAGCGTCGTTCATCCGCCTACTTTCAGCTCGACATCGATGAACCGCGGACGGTAGATCGACGCGTCGTCGTATACGTCGCCGACATTGTCGAACGTGTTGACGTTGTACGTCACGAGGAGCCGGTTGCCCTTGCGCATGTCGGGATGCTCATGCGCGTTGTAGGTGAAGACGTCGGCGTCTCCGTACGAGCCGAGCGCCCCGGTCTCTGGCGTGCGGTACAGCTCGACCGGCTCCGAGAACGGGCCGATGGGCGAGCACGAGGTGCGCGCCACGATGCGGGTGCTGAAGAGTTCGGAGGTGTCTTGCGTGATCATGAGGTACCCGTCGCGGTACTTCGCGACGCTGAACTCGTTCGCGACGTACGGTGTGACGGGCACGGCATCCGCCTCCTCCGCCGACCAGCCGGTGCCGTCCCAGAACGTCCAGTCACCGGCCAGCCCTGAGCCGTCCGTCGTCCGGGCGACGTGCGCCGAACGGACGCCCTCGATGTCGGTGATGCCGTAGATGTAGGTGGTGCGGCCCTCCTGCAGCGTCCAGGAACCCCAGTTGATGCCCGTGGCCGACGGCAGGTCGGCGATCGACTCGAGCTGCAGCGTGTCGCCGTCGAGCGTGGCGAGCCTGTTCGCGCTCCATCCCCAGTCCCACTGACCGGTACCGGTACGGGTGAACTGCAGCAGCGGCACCTGCACCGTGTTGTGCTTGCCCGTCGCCGGGTCGCCGATCCAGTACCAGCGACCGTCGTCCTCCGGCGGCACGATCGCCTCCGGAGCATCCGCCGTTCCGCCCGTCACCGTCTGCATGCCCTTCCGGGTCTCGACGACGATCGAGTTGTTCACGAAGGCGGAGTCGGTGGGCCGCGAGCCGTCGGGGTTGACGGTGCCGAGGAACGTGTCGGAGAAGAACCAGCCGGTCTTGCCGCCCTTCAGCGGCAGCGAGTACGTGCTGTCGGCACCCGTCCACGCCCCACCGGTCTCGGCGTAGGTTCGGAACTTGTCCGTCAGCGGCTGGTCGACGGATGCCGTCGCCGTCAGCGTCTTGCCGGTCAGCGAGCACTGGCCGTCGCCGTGCCCGTGGCCTGCCGGTGCGATGGTCGCGCTCGCGGGTGCCGCGATCAGCGCGCCGGCCAGCATGGATGCCGCGGCGACGGCGCCAGCGATCGTTCTGATGTTCCTCATGACCACTCCTTCGTGTTCGTTGCTGCTTCTGATCGAGCTGATCTCGTGCTGGATGAGTTCAGTCGGTTATGAGCTTCCAGAAGCGACGAAAGTCATCCCGCCTGGGGCAGAACCTGCCCGTCCGCGCGCACGTCGTACGTTGCGTCTCCGACGCGGAGGCCGCGGAGCACCGCCGACGAGTCGAGCGCGGCCACGCATCCGGCGGCGGAGACCCTGCCGTCCAGCGCGATCGACACCCCGAACAGCGACTCGATGACGAGCTCGATCCACGCGCCGGACGACGAGCACGCCCAGTCGGTGATGTACGGCAGCTGCGGCGGGGCCTTGCGCGCTCCGCCGTTCAGGCCGGGCACGGCCTCCTCCACGAAGTGCGCCTGCCCCATCGGGCCCTGGTTCGCGGTCTGCGCGAGGCCGGAGATCCAGTCGGTGAGCACTCCTGGCGCTCCGAGCGCGGCGAGGGCTCGCCCGGCATCCGCCGGCCAGGCCGGATACGCGCCGTTCCACTGGTGATCGGGCCGCACGCTGTAGCTGGCATCCGGATCCCAGGGCGAGAGAGCGCGCATCCAGTTGTCGGTCTGCAGCTCGCGCTGGAAGAACTCGACCATCTCGGCACGGATGCCGGGCGTCAGGTCGGCGGCGATCGTCGTGCCGACGACGCTGAAGTCGTAGCAGTGCCGCACCGGCAGCATCGTGCCGTCGGGCTGGCCGGCGGCGAAGATCCCCTGCCCGGGCAGGTAGCGGGAGATGACGGACGGCAGCAGGTCGTCGGCCGCGGCGCGGAGGGTGGATACCGCGGCATCCTGCTCGTGCCCTTCCGAAGCGTGAAACTCGACGAGCGACGCGGCCGTGCGCATGTTCCAGACGTTCGCGGCGTTGAGGCTCGCGACCTCGTGCGTGTACGAGCTCACGCACTCGAGCAGGTTGTCGATCTCGCCGTAGTCGGCGAGATCCGTGTCGTGGCGCAACGCCTTCCACGCCGTCGCCCACTCCTGCACCGACTCCGCGACGGTCGCATCTCCGACTCGTTCCGAGAGGAAGCCGACATCGCCGGTCAGTCGTACGTAGTCGTTGACGAGCCGGATCATGGCGTAGTCGTTGACCGAGTACCAGCGCCCGACCGGGCCGCCCGTGATCGACGAAGTGCCGAAGTGCGAGTGGATGTCGAGCGAGATCCAGTGCAGGATCTGATTCCGCATCTCGGCCGGGTCGAGCAGCGCGTGGCTGACGGAGCTCAGGCTGTAGTCCCAGATGAACGTCGTCGTGCCCCAGTAATTGGGCATGAGCGTGTCGTACGAGCGGCCGAGTACGTTACCGTCCCAGTCGCGGCGGAACCAGATGAGGCCGAGGGCGGCCCACCAATAGATCCGCCGCAGGGGTTCGGATGCCGTGTCCAGCACTGGCAGCGCACCCGAGAACTCGCCGTCGTCCGGCGTGAAGGCCGCCGCGAGCTGCCGGTTCCAGAACTCCTCGGCCGACGCGACAGCACCAGGCACGTCCGCTGCGACCTTCGCGTACGTCCGGCGCGCGGCATCCGCCGAGGTGCCGATCGCGTGCACGTAGCCGGTCCGAGCAGACCCGCCCGCCGGCACGTCCAGCACCACCGTGAGATCGCCGCCGCGGCCGTTGCCGCCGATGCCGATCTCGAACTCCGCAGGCAGCGCCGCCACCCCGCTCAGCGCTGCCTCCCCCTCGGCCAGTCCCTGCACGCTCCACGCCGCGGCATCCGCCGACGAGAACTCGATCGTGCTGCCCTTGACCGTCGCGGCATCCGTTCCGGAGGGCGATTCGGCATCGAGCCACGCGTCCGACGACCGGGTGACGCGTGCGGCGGCCGACAGGCCGATGGTCACCGTGCGCGCCGATTCCGACGAGACCACGATGTCGATCGCGACGGCCATCGACCCCGGCACGCACGCTGTCGTCGTCTCGATCGTCAGGGCGCCGAGCTCAGCTCGACGGACGACGCGGTCCGGGCGCCACTCGTGCGTGACCGGCACGCCGTACGACGCGAACAGACGCCCGTCGACGAACAGCACGGCGGTCTGCGTCAGCCCCTGTGAGACGGGCGGGAACTGCACCGCGGAGAGCGCGGTGAGGTCATGGTCGACACGGACGGTTCCGAGCATGTTCGTGAGCCCGGCCGGCGCGATCATGTCGTCGTACTGGTGGGTGATCGGGTCGGCGGCGAGATCGTCGACCGTGGGGATCAGCGGATTCATGGTGCCTTTCACACGTTTACGAAAGAGTGCGTCAGTACTGGCCGAGGGCCAGTCCCTTGTTGAAGAACTTCTGCGTGCAGAGGAACAGAACGACCGTCGGCAGTGAGACGATGACGGCCGCCGCGAGCACGGTCGACATCTGTGCGCCGCCGTACGTGCTCTGCATGCCGGACAGGGTCGTGACGATCGGGCGGATGTCGTCCGACTGGCTGAGCGTGAGGCCCAGCAGCAGGTCGTTCCAGACGAACGTGGCCTGCAGGATGAAGATCGCCACGAGCGCGCTGGATGCCATCGGCAGGTACATGCGCGTGAAGATCTGCCAGGTGGTGGCGCCATCGAGAACAGCCGCCTCGAACGTCGAGTGAGCGACTCCGGTGAAGAAGTTGCGCATCACGAACGCTGAGAACGGTATCGAGATGACCGTGTAGATGATGACCATGCCGACCCGGGTGTCGAACATTCCGGTGCGGGAATATGCGTCGAACAGGGGCAGCAGGATCATCTGCAACGGGAACACCGATCCGCCGAAGATTACGACGAACCACGTGAATCCGTGCTTGAGCCGCAGGGCGACGATCGCGAAGCCGGCGGCCGCTCCGACGAGCACCGCGATCGCCGGCGAGACGATCGAGTAGATCAGCGTGCTGACGATCGAACTGCCGAGCCCCGACAGCTCGAAGGCGGCGGCGAAGTTCTGGAAGAGGTGGAAGTCGGTGGGGATCCACGACTCCTTCGAGGTGAAGGTGAGCGGGTCCTTGGCCGCGTTGACGACGAGCAGGTAAGCGGGCATCAGCCAGATGAGGCCGAGGATCATGAGGATGCCGTAGCGGAGGGTCTTCATGTCAGAACTCCTTCTTCGGCGACAGTTGCTGGCGCAAGTACGTCACCGAGGCGACGAGCGTGATGACGGTCAGGAACACGGCGATCGCGGAGCCCAGGCCGTAGTCGCTGTTCACGAAGGTCTCCTTGTACATCGTCAGCGCCAGGGTCTCCGAGACGGTTCCCGGTCCGCCCTTGGTCATGCCCCAGACGATGTCGAAGGTCTTCAGGCTCGCGACGATCGAGAGTCCGACGACCACGGCGGTGAGCGGACGGAGCATCGGCCAGAGGATGCTGGTGAACAGGCGGATGCCGTTGGCTCCGTCGATGCGGGCGGCCTCGAGCGGCTCCTTCGGGATCGCCTGCAGCCCGATCGTGAACAGCAGCGCGTTCACGCCGACGCCCTGCCATGCGGCGGCGATGATCATGACGACGGTGTTGAGCGGAGCATCCAGGAGCCAACGCGGCGGATCCAGGATGCCGAACACGGCGAGCGCCTGATCGAGCGCGCCGCCGGAGGACAGGATGAAGGACCACACCACGCCGACGCCGATGCCCGACAGGGCGTAGGGGATGAGGAAGGGCAGGCGCAGCCAGAGTCCGCCGCCGAGGTTCCAGGTGAGCAGCGCCACCGCGAGCCCGATGCCGACCGGGATGATGAGCGTCCCGACCACCCACAGCACGGTGTTCAGGGCGGAGGTCAGGAAGTCGCCGTCGGTGAACATCTCGACGTAGTTGTCGAGGCCGATCCAGTCGGGGCTGCCGAGCCCGTTGTAGTCAGTGAAGCTGAGGTAGACCGTCCACAGCAGCGGCAGGTAGAGCAGGACCGCGATGAGAAGCACGCCCGGGGCGATGAAGCCCCGGGCGGACCACTGGTACGGCGTCTTCTGGTGCGCCATCCGACCCGTTACTCCTGCTCTGCCCAGTACTTGTCAGCCGTGGCCTGGATCTTCTCCAGGAACGGCATCGGGTCGCCGGGGTTGGCGTTGAAGGCGCCGAACTGCTCGATCGCGGTGGTCACGATCTCGGTCGGCATCGCCTCGAAGAAGCGGTCGTACAGCTGGTAGTCGTCACCGGCGATCTCGGTGCCGAGCTCTGCGAGAGCGGGATCGGCGACCTCGGCCTTGGGGTTGAAGGCGACGTCGCCGTGCGCGGCGTTCCAGGCGGTCTGCGCGCCGTCCGACATCCACCATTCGGAGTACGCGAGGCCGAGATCCTTCTGCGAGGAGCTCTCGGCGACGCAGATCGGGCCGGATTCGACGGCGACCGGCGTCTTCTCGAGATCGCCGTTGACCGCCGGGATCGCGAACATGCCGTAGTCGTCCGTGCTCATGCCGGCTCCGGCGAGGTTGCCGGCGAAGAACGTGCCGAAGTTGATCATGGCGAAATCGCCCTGCTTGAGCGCGACGGCCGGGTCGGTCGTGCTTCCCGGATCGCTGAACCAGCCGTCCTTCTGCTCGTCGAGCCACAGGTTCATGACGTCGACGATCTCGGGGTCGGTGTACTTGACGTCGCCCGTGGTGAGTCCCTCGTACAGATCGGGGTCGGTCGAGGCGACGAGGTGCTGGAACCACTGGAACGTGAAGAGCGTGCTCGTCTGGTAGTACGGCGTGACGCCGGCGTCCTTGAGGGTCTCGGCTGCGGTGTTCAGCTCGTCCCAGGTGGTCGGCACCTCGACGTCGTTGTCGGCGAACGCTGCCTTGTTGTAGAACATGATCCAGTAGGCGATGTTCATCGGCACGCAGTACTGCTTGTCGTCGAAGGTGTAGCCCTTGGCGAGGTCTTCGCTCACCCAGCCCTCGTCGATCGCCTTCTTCCAGATGTCGGTGGTCTCGGCGATCAGGCCCTCGTCGACGAGCTCCTTCAGCGACTGGCCGGTGTGCCAGGTGAAGAGCCCTGGCGACTTGCTCGTTCGGAACGACTGCTTGATGAACGCGTCGTACTGATTGGCGTCCGAGTAGCCGGTCGTCTTCAGGTCGATGTCGACATCGGCCGAGCTCGTCTCGTTGAGGGACTCGAAGTCGGGTTTCCACGCGGCCTTGTCCGTGTAGAAGTTGAGCGTGCCGGTGGTCTCTCCACCGTCTCCTCCCCCGCCGGACCCGCCGGAGCAGCCGGCCAGGGCTGCCCCGGCCAAGACCAGGCCGGTGACGGTGATGGCGATCTTGCGTCGCGAGATCATGGGAACTCCTTTGTTCTGGATTGCTGGTGTCGGTGTTTCGGGTCAGTTGTCGGTCGTGCGGGATCCTCGGACGTACGCCTTCACGGTGGCGAGGCGGTCGCTGCGCGTCCGCTCGGTGCGCTCGATCCGGTAGGCCCCGACGGACGCCGGGATGATGAACGTCTCGGCATAGTGCACGATGAAGGGCTCGAAGGCCTCGGACGGGCTGACCACGCGCGCTTCATCGCCCTCGACGAGATTGATGACGTTGACGGTTCCGTCGGTGTCATGGTCTGCGCCCTGGGTGAACCAGTGTCTGCGGGTCTCGATGAACTCGAGCGCGTGCAGGCCGGTGCGCTCCTCGATCGTGTCGCCGGTGCGGCTGATCTCTTCGACCTGGTCGATGAGGTTCTCGTTCACCCAGTCGGTGTCGCGGTCCCACTGAATGTTGCGGGCGCCGTGATCGAGGTGGACGGGCCGCGGGATGCCGTCGAGCCCGACGCGGCCCCAGTCCCAGAGCTTGAACGTGAAGATGAACGGCGTGGCCGAGATCTCGAGCACCATCGAGTTCGCGCCGGAGCAGTGGATCGTGCCCGAGGGGATCGCGAAGTGGTCGTGCTTGCGGGCCGGGTAGGAGTTGATGTACTTCTCGGCGGGGAAGGGCGTCTCGCCCTGCTGCGCGGTGGCGAGGTCTGCGAGCATCGCATCCTGGTCGATGCCGTTCTTGGTGCCGAGGTAGACGACAGCGTCGTCACCGGCATCCAGCAGGTAATAGCTCTCGTCCTGCGTGTAGGCCATGCCGAACGTGTTCTGGATGTAGTCCGTCAGCGGGTGCACCTGCAGGCTGAGGTTGCCGCCGTCCATGGTGTCGAGGAAGTCGAAGCGGATCGGGAACTCCGCACCGAAGCGTGCGAACGTCTTGGCGCCGAGCAGGTCGACCGGCTGGGCGAAGACGAGGTCGAGGGAGGGGATCTCGATGACGCCGCCTTCGTCCGCACCCGCGTCGCTCTCGAGCAGCAGCGAGTTCTCCTCCGGAACGCAGTCGAAGCACCAGGCGTAGTTGTCCTTGGACGGGTCGAGGCCGATGAGCGACTTCATCCACTGGCCGCCCCACACGCCGGGGTCGAAGAACGGCACGACGCGGAAGGGGCGAGTGGCGGCATCCTGCAGCGCGATGCGGAACGCGTCGCCGGTGATCATGCCGGCCTCGGGGGAGTCGGCGTGCGGCTCGGCCGGGGCGATGGCGTTGCCGTCGACGACGAAGTCGAGGGTGTCGAAGAGGGAGCGCTTGTGGCGGTCGGCGACGCGCCATTCGACGAAGAAGCCGCGCTTGTACTTGCGGAGGATGTCTTCGTCGGCGTTGTCGGCGCGCCAGTTGGTGGCTCCTGCGCGCAGGCGCAGCTGGATCTCCCAGCGGGCCATGTCGACGAGCACCGTGGTGCTTCGCTCGACGCGGTCCGCCAGGAGTCCAGCACCCCAGCCGACCACGATCGTGCGGTCGGTGACGCGGCCGGCTAGCTTGTCGAGCCTGCCGGCGTCGTAGAAGTCAGTGAGGGTGAAGTGGCTCATGACGCCGAAGACGCGGTCGTCGGTGAGGTTCGGGGCGATCAGCTGCTCGATCTCCACAACAGGGCGGGCGGCGTCCTCGACGTCGACGATGGTCCAGTCGGGGAGGGCGTCGCGCAGCTGCGCGGTGAGCGCCGGGATGTTCACGCCGGGGTAGGTGTCCACCAGCAGGGTCGTCGCGTTCTGGGCGGCGGTCTGCCAGGCGGCGGAACCGCGGAGGATGCGCTCGCCACTGGGCAAGGGAACCGTGGGCTGGGTGTCGTAGCGGCCGCGCTCGGTGTGTCCTTCGTGCATGTCGCTGATCGGCGTGCTCAATTCATCTCCTGGTGTCGCGGGGTGCGCGCAAGGGCGCTCAGCCCTCGCACGACGGAGTATTCGGGTTCTGGGGGCACGACGAAGCGCGGTGGGGTCATCGACGGCCAGAGGTGTTCGCGCACGTAGGTCTCGATCGGGGCGCTGACGGCGTCGCCGGCGCGGAGGATGCCGCCGGAGAGGATGACGACGCGCGGGTCGTACATGTGGCAGAGTGTGACCACGGTCGCGCCCCAGACCTGCAGGAATTCATCTCGGATCTCGGCGTGATCGTCGGACGTGAACAGTTCCTTGACCGTTGACGGTCCATCGCCCTGCGGGTCGTTGAGCGAAGGAGGCGCACCCGCCGCAGACGAAGCGCGTCGAGCGAGCGGAGCGAGTCGAAACGTACCCTCCTCCCGCAGTGCCCAGCTCGACGCCAGCGCCTCTCCGCAGCCGACGTTCCCGCACGGGCACACCGGTCCGTGGAGGTCGACGGTGGCGTGGCCGCCGAGGATGCCGGCGTGGCCGGTGACTCCGCGCAGCGGGACGCCGTCGATCATCGCGGCGGTGCCGATGCCGGTGCCGAGGGTGACGAGGACGGCGTCGCGCTCGCCGGATCCTGATCCGGTCGAGGTCTCGCCGATGAGCGCGGCGCGCGCGTCGTTCTCGACGACGGCGGGGAGCCCGAGGTGTTCTCGCACCCATTGCTTCAGGTCGAAGTCGTTCAGGAACTCGTACTTGTCGTTGGCGTGCAGCATGCGGCCGGATGCCGGGTCGACGACCCCGGGGACGGCGATGCCGGCCGAGGTCGGGGTGCCGCCCGCCCGCTCGATCAGCGCGTGGGAAGCGGTGACGGCGGCGTCGAGGTCGGCGGTGCTGCCGGTGACGGGGATGCGGTCGGATGCCAGGATGCTGGCGCCCTCGATGACGGCGAGCTTGATCTCGGTGCCACCGAAGTCGATGCACAGCTCCATAACCGCACTCCCGTCTGATTGATTGGTAACGTTACCAACGAGCGCAAGGGGTGTCAACACCTTTCTGGCTCGTCGTGTGCTGGGGTCGTTGAGCGAGGCTCAGCCGAGTCGAAACCGCCCGCCGCACCGCTCCTAGCGCAGGTGCATCCGCAGCTGCACCGGCAGCTCGACTTCCCGTGCCGCTCCGCCGTCGCCCTCGGCATCCAATCGATCCAAGAGGAGTCGCGCGGCGGTGCGTCCCAGCTCTCGCGGATCGTGGTCGATGACGCTGATCGGCACGGGTGAGAGCTCGGCGAGCTCGAAGTCGTCGAAGCTCATGATCTCGGGATACTCCGACGCGGGCTTCAGCCCCGAGCCGAGCTGTCGGCTGATCTCCTTGAGCGCGCCGATGGCGTTCCGGTTGTTGGCGCAGAAGAGTGCGGTGGGCGGGTTCTTCATCCGCAGCATGGCGCGGGTTGCTTCGCGGGCCTGGTCGACGGTCTGCTGCCCGGCGGCGACGAGCTTCGGGTCGATCGGGATGCCGCGCTCCTCGAGCGCACGGATGAATCCCGCGTGTCGGCGCTGACCGGTGAAGATCGAGAGGGTGTTGCCGAGGTAGCCGATTCGCGTGTGGCCGGCATCGATGAGCGCCGTGGTTCCGCGGTGCGCGCCGTCGTCGTCGGCGAGGACGACGCTGTCGGCATCCAGTCCGTCGATGCGGCGCGACGCCTGCACGACCGGGACGCCCTGTGTCTGGGATGCCGCGAGATGGTCGGGCTCGGTGCTCGCCGGTACGACGATGAGCCCCTCGACGCGGCGGCCGAGGAAGTCGCTGACGAGCGCGTTCTCGCGGGCGGCATCCTCCGACGTGTTGCCGAGCAGGATGCGCCGGCCGGTGAGTGCGGCCTCCTCCTCGACGCCGAGCGCGAAGGTGCTGTAGTACGGGTTCGCGATGTTGGTGATGGCGACGCCGATCAGTCCGCTGGAATGGCCGGGGCGGATGCTGCGAGCGTTCTCGTTGCGGTGATAACCGAGCTCTGCGACGGCGGCGAGGACGCGCTCCTGCACGTCGGGTTTGACGTTGAGACCACCGGAGAGCGTGCGGGAGACGGTCATCGGGCTCACGCCGGCGTGCTGCGCGACCTCTTTGATGGTCGGGCGATGTGCCCGTGCGCTCATTGCCCGCCTCCAGCTTCGTCAAGGGAACGTTATCAGGGCAGCGCTGAGGCCTGAGTGCCCTGTGAGGCGCGAGGGTTACCCTGTCGCCCATGAACACGGATGCTTCGACGATCAACGATGACGGCGACTCGGCAGGAAGTTCCGCTGATGAGGGCTTTCTTCGGCAGGCGGTGAATCTCGCCGTGAAGAACGTGGCGGATGACGGGGGACCGTTCGGCGCGGTGGTCGTGCGCGACGGGGAGGTGATCGGCACCGGTCAGAACCGCGTGACGAGCGATCACGACCCGAGTGCGCACGCCGAGATCATGGCGCTGCGCGCGGCAGGGATGAGCCGTTCGAGCGCTGGTTGAGTACGGCGTCGCGCACCGAGTATTGAGGTGCCCGATGCCGGTGCGCTGCAGGGGTCGCAATACGTCGTCACGGCGCGCGTTTAGCGACCCTTTGCGACCCCTCCCGCAGGGATGCGACCCCCGGGCCGGCGCAGGGGGCGCAATGTGTCGCTTGGGCGCGCGTGAAGCGACGACTTGCGTCCCCTCCCGAGGGGCCGGCGGCGTCCGCGCTACGGGCGGGTGTCGTCGTGGTGCACGATGCGGCTGAGCTCGATGGCTCCGCCGGGCAGCTCCCAGTAGTGCAGGCGCCGCGCGCCGGGAGTGTTCTGCTCGATCGCTGAACGCCAGCACTTCGATCCGTCGGCGCGCACCACGTACGAGTCGTCGCCGCCCTCGCCCGAGCGCAGTCGGTGCAGCTCCCGTGCCGGGATCTCGCGGTCGCGGCCGGTGACGGCATCCACGCAGGCGCGCACAGCCTTGGCCAGCTGGTTCTCATCGAGCGCCTCGAGCGACGCGATGAAGTCCCCTCCGAAGGTGTACTCCCGCAGTGGCCAGCGTTCGCGTTCGCCTGGTGCGGTGCGGTTGCCCCACGTGCGTTCGATCTCGATGCGGATGCCGTCGGGCGTCGCATCCACATGTGCCCGTTCGGCGGCGCGGCGGGCATCGCGCAGCGCACGCCCGGCGTCGCGGCGGTCTTGCGCTGCGTCGGCCAGTTTCGCCTCCAGCGACGCGCGCTCTGCACGCTCGTCCGAGAGCATCCTCTGCAGCTGTTGGTTCTCGGTGCGGAGCTTCGCCAACTCCGGAGCATCGGATGCCGTACCGGATCCGCGGGCGACGAGATTGGTGAGAGCGAGCAGATCACGCCGCACGGCGGCCACTTCGCTCGACAGGGCGCCGATGTCGTGCCGGATCGCGGCGTCGACGGATGCCGGGACCGGTCCAGGCGCCGCGGGCGCCAGGTGTCCCGCGGTGGACGCGTCGCCCCCGGCCCCGCCGTGCGCGTCGGCGGCGCTTCCGGTTTCGGCAGTCCCGGCCGCGGCGGCGTCGGAAGCTCCGCTCCCGGAAGTGGTGGACCGGGATGTGGCACCCTCGGACGCACCCACTGGCGCGCTGGTTTCGCGTCGCCGTCCCTCGCTCAGCCACGCCGGACCTCCGGTGACGAGCGCGAGTGAGGGAACGAGCGGTGCGTCAGGATCGGCATCCGCGTAGCTGAGTCCGATGCCGGCGGGGGTGCGGCGCACCCGGACGCGGACGACATCGCCGACGTGCAGCAGGTCGGTGATGGGTCCTTCGTCGACGTCGACGTCGCGCCGGCGGAGGACGAACGCCTCTCGCGGGTGCAGCTGCACGGTCGCGCGCAGATCGGTCACCTTCACGACCAGCGCGAGCGTATGTGAGCCGTCGGCGAAGGTCGACAGGTTCGCGTTGA
Organism: Microbacterium sp. Bi121; assembly: GCF_918698005.1. Taxonomy (GTDB): domain Bacteria; phylum Actinomycetota; class Actinomycetes; order Actinomycetales; family Microbacteriaceae; genus Microbacterium. The sequence goes on along the minus strand of NZ_CAKKLJ010000001.1, from coordinate 539,764 downwards.
GCGGTTCCGGGTGTAGCTCGTTGCCTTCGAGGATGCCGCCGACCGGGCCGCCTTCGACGAGCGCGGCGATCAGGGGGATGGTGGGCGGCAGAAGGTCGTCGGTCGCCGTGACGGTCGCGCCGTCGTCGAGACGGATGATGGCGCGGGTGCCGTCGGCGACGAAACCCTGGACTGTGCCGCTGGCGTGACGAACCTGGGTCGGGCGGGCCGATTCGACCGTGCGTCCGTGCGTCTGGGAGAACACGTCGTCGATGAGGTCGTCGGTGTCGGCGTGGCCCGGGAAGCGGAGATGCGAGCGCGTCCAGTCGGGCGCCGAGCCGAAGTCCGGCGGGTAGGAGCGGGCGGCTCCGCCGAAGGCGTGCGTCTTAGGCGGCATGAGGTTCTCGAGGTCGCGGCTGGCGGTGCCGGTCTCGATCGTGACGATGTCGGCGACGCCGTCGAGTTCAGCGCGGAGCCTGGTCAGGTCGAAGGCGAAGAGGCCGTCGGCATCCGTCGAGACGAGGACGAGCGGTTGCTCGCGCGAGCCGAGGATCCGTGCGGCGAGCGCCTCGACCTCGGCGGCGGTGCGGACGTCGGCGAGACTCATGGGTGCGAGTGTAGGCGAGGTGTTCGAGGAGAAGGCCGGGGCGCGGCGGGCCGGCTGATCACGCGCATCGGACTCGCGTCTCGTCAGGCCCATGCCCGCTCGGCGTCAGGCCCATGCCCGCTCGGCGTCAGGTCCTTGCCCGCTCGGCGTCAGGTCCTTGCCCGCTCGGCGTCAGGTCCTTGCCCGCGCGGCGAGTCCGGCCCGGATCCGCATCGCTCGAGCCCGAGCCCGAGCCCCGGCTCACCCAGCCGGGCGGAATCTTCGCGGCGGTGGATCGATCCCCGCCCATGCGTACGCGAGCGGAAGGCTTTTCTGCAGCAGGATCGACTCCGCGCCGAACCTGTCGCCCGGCGGATGGAGGACGAAATCGTCCTTCCCCTTGCGCGTGATTCGCCATCCGTGGTGGTGCAGGTTCATATGGTGGAACCGGCACAGCAGAATCCCGCGATCGATGTCCGTCCGTCCGCCGTCGGCGCTCCACTCGTCGATGTGGTGCGCCTCGCAATAGGAAGCGGGACGGTCGCACCCTCGCCACATGCACCCGCCGTCGCGCACGGCCAGCCCGATGCGCTGTCGGGACGTGAAGAGTCGCTGTTCTCGCCCGACGTCGAGGGGGTTGCCGCACGCGTCGACGGTGACCGGGACGTACCCGCTGTCGCAGACGTGCTGGTCGGCGACGGCTCTCGGCAGGGTCGTCAGACCGTCTTCGGCGTGGGCCGTCGGCTCGTCGACGACCCGCACGAGCCGGATGCCGGCCTGCCGGGTGCCGAACACGGTTTCAGCGTCGGCCAGTGTGCCGGTCCGCACGACGTCGAAGAACAGGTCGTATGTGAGCTGATCGTTGGTCCGCTCGTCCGCAGTGAGATCGGCCGCCCGCTCGCGCTCCGCCGAGTCGACGAACCGCGGTCCACCGCGCCGCGGCCGCATGGCGTTGTCGCGCAGGGTCTGCGCCTGCAGCCAGCCCTCGTCGTCGAAGAGGATCGACCCCCGTCGATTGCCGTCAGCATCCATCCAGAGCCGAAAGCTGCGGCGTTCGTACCGCTCCAGGAACCGGCGCTTCGCGCCCTCGGGGTCGAGCCGATCGCGCACTGAGCGCGCGGTCTGCCGCAGCTCATCCAGCGACACCTTCGCAGCCTCTGCGATCAGATGCTCCGCCGCCAGCGCCCAGGCCTCTGCCGCAGAATCAGCAGACGCAGCAGGATCATCCTCCACAACCACAGGCTCCCCGAGCCCCTGCCTGATTGCGTCGTTCTGCACCGCCGTGATCGTCTGCGCGAACAGCGCCTCGCTCAGCGCAGCATCCCATGCCGGCTGCGGTGGACTCTCGACCGTCGCACCCACGTCCAGCGCCTCGTCGGCGACCGGCTCAGGCACGCTCAGCAGGGATTCGCCCACGCGCACCTTGCGCGCAGCATCCGCCTTGCCCGTGCCGGTGAGCTCCTGAACGAGCGACAACGCCGTGCGATGCCCGCGCGACTGCGCGAGGCCCGAGTGCCCGGCATCCCGCGTCGAACGAGTCGCGATCACGCCGACGGCCGCCACCTGCGCGAGCTCGGCGCAGCGCATCAGCGCGGCCGCCGCCTCGGCGACCAACACAGCATCCGCGTCGCCCAGCAGAGCCGCCCGAGTCGCGAGATCCTGCGACTCGACGTCCGCTCCGAGCACAGCGACCAGCGCTGTCGCGCGGTCGGTGATCTCGGCTGCGAAGGTCATGATTCCAGTATCGTGAGGGCCACCGACATTTAGCATTTGTGTGGGGTTCGCGGTCGCGCCGACGATCATCGGGCCCGATTGCGCGGCTGACGCGAGAGCGAGTGACGCGAGCGCGGCGTGCACCGGCATCCGCCCGTCATCTGGCACGCTGGCCGAATGGAATCCGAGACTCCACCCGTCCGCGGACGATTCTGGCCGTCCCTGCTGATCGGGGCTGGGGCCGCCGCCGTGATGCTGTTCCCATCGTGGGTGGGCGGTGGCATCCTGCCGCTGCAGAACCTGTGGCACGAGCAGACCCTGCCCGACGACATGCCGTTCTCGCTTCTGCCGCTCAGTCAGTACTACGCGATCAACATCTGGGTCATGCTGCTGCTCGGCGGCGTCGTCGCGGGCCTCGTGGTGCGTTTCGCGGGGCGGCGATGGATGCTCCGCCCCGGCCCCGCCGCGCTCGGAGTGCTGCTCGTGCACCTGATCGTCACGCTCCAGGCGTTCGCAGTTCTCGGCGCGGGCCTCGGCCTGTGGGACGGCACCGCGGGCGCCCGCGAGGTGCTGTACTTCGGCGGGATGCTGGGCGGAGTCGTCGCCGGCATCCTGCTCGCACAGCTCGGGCTGTGGCTGACCTCGCGGCGCTCGGTGGGTCCGGTCGCGCTGGGGATCGTGCTGGCGGCGGTGCCGTTCGCGAACTGGATCGGCACTGCGATCACGGCGTTCACGACGTACATGGGGTATCCGCAGTTCATCGCGGACGTGCTGCGCTGGCTCCCCGCGGTCATCGTCGGCGTGACGCTCGCGTGGTGCGGCGTGCGCCCGATCGGCCGGCTGGGCGTGTGGGTCGTCGGGCTGCTGTCGGTCTGGATCGTGCCGGCGCTGTTCACGGCGATCATGTACGCGCTCGGGTCGCGGGTGTTCGACGGCGACCTCGGAATGATGGCCGAGGCCGGCACGCAGGTGTTCCCGCAGGCCGTCGCCGTGCTGTGGCAACCGGCCGTGGTCGCGCTCGTGATCGGCGTGATCGGTGTCGTCGTACGGATGCTGGTGACACGGACGCCCGGGAGGACGTCCGTGTCACCGCAACGGGAGGTCTGAACAGTCGAACTCAGAGGTCGACTTTGCCGCTTTCCCCGCCCTCATAGCGTTCGCCGGTGACCTTCGACTTGACGAAGCTGAACGCTGTCGCGATCTTTCCACCGGGGCTGTCCCAGTACTCGGCCGAGTCTGCGCTGAACTTCAGGACGCCGACGTCGAGGTCGTCTGGCCCCTCCGGGAACCAGGCATCGACCATCGGGTTCCACAGTTCTGCGATCTTGTCGCGGTCTTCGACGAGCCGTGCCGTGCCGGAGAGCGAGACCCATGCGTCGTTCGAACTCAGTGCAACGTTGGCGCGGGAGTCCGCGGCGAGGTCGTGAACGGGCGATGAGGTCTTCGAGACGAGGAACCACAGATCGCCGTCGAACTCAGCCTCCTGAACGGTCAGCGGGTGGGCGACGAGCGTGCCGTCGTGGTTCGTGACGAACATCGCGAAGCGGAACTTCTTGACGAGCTCTGCGACCTTGGTTCGGTCATCGGTGGTGTCGCTCATGGCGGTGGCCTTTCTGTCCGGGTGCTGGTGCGTACGACAGTGCATCCGCCCAGAGGCACAGGAGAAGGGGGTTGCAAGGTCGGCGGGGTCGCGTTAGGGACGCACGCATCACCTCACTCCCGCAGCAACCCCCGCAGCGTCTGGATCGCGTCCGCCTCGGCCGCCGTCTTGTCCGGCCGATAGCCCTTGACCCGGGCGAAGCGCAGGGCGATGCCGCCCGGATAGCGGGGCGAGCGCTGCACGCCGTCGATCGCGATCTCGACGACGAGCTCGGGGCGCAGGAGCACCGCGTGCGCGGACCGCGACGTCTCGTACGACGGGAAGGTCGAGGTCTGCCAGTCCAGCAGGGCGTCGGTGAGTCCCTTGAAGGTCTTGCCGACCATGACGAACCCGCCCGCTTCGCCGAACTCGCCGTCAGGGTCGAGCGCGCCGAGGTGCAGGTTCGAGAGCTTGCCGCGCCTCCGCCCCGATCCCCACTCGGCGGCGAGCACCACGAGGTCGTACGTGAGCACGGGTTTCACCTTCACCCACGACTTGCCGCGGCGCCCGGCGGAGTACGGCGAACCGATGGCCTTGACCAGCACGCCCTCGTGGCCGGCGGCGAGTGCTTCGCGGGAGAGGTCTTCCGCCGCGGACGGAATGGCGGTGACGATGCCCGGCATCCGCCATTCGCCCGCGACGCGGTCGAGCTCCTCAAGGCGAGTGGACAGGGGCTCATCGAGCAGATCGCGACCGTCGACGTGCAGCGCGTCGAAGAACCACGGGCGCAGGGCGATGGTGCGCGCGACGTCGGCGCCGAAGCGCGACATCGTCTCTTGGAACGGACGCGGCCCGCCGTCCTCGTCGAGCGCGAGCGTCTCGCCGTCGAGGATGAGGTCGTGGGCGGGCAGGGCTCGCACGATGTCGACGATCTCGGGCACGCGGTGGGTGATGTCGGCGAGGCTGCGGGTGTAGACGCCGACCTCGTCGCCGTGCCGGTGCACCTGGATACGGGCGCCGTCGAGCTTGTATTCGACGGATGCTTCGCCGGTGAGCTCGAGCGCGGCCGTCGGTGTCGCAGCGGTGGCCGCGAGCATGGGGAGGACCGGGCGGCCCACCTGCAATCCGACCTCCTCCAGCTCGGCCGCGCTTCCGGTGAGGGCGAGGAGCGCGGTCTCGCCCAGGTCGCCGGAGAGCATCGCGGCCCGGCGGACGGTCGCCGGCGCACGGTCGGATGCCTTCGCGATCGCGTCGAGCAGCACACCGCCGAGGGCGCCGGTGCGGAGCTCGCCGAGCATGGCGCGGGCGAGGAAGTCCCACTCATCCGCTGTGGCTGCGCTTGCGAGTGCCGAGAGGGCGCCCGTGCGCCGGGCGGCCGAGCCGGAGCCGGATGCGTGAGCGAGCTCGTCCAGCGCCCGGTCGACATCGCTGATCGTGAGCGTCGTCTCGGTCGAGTGTGTGATCTCCAGTGCCGCAATGCCGCGCCATCCGACCCCGAGCCGCCCCTGCCGAGGGGATGCGAGCAGCAACCCGACGATCACCGGGAGCTCGTCGGGCGCAGCATCCCGAAGCAATCGAGCCAGCGCATCGATCTTCGCCAGGCGCGACGAGGTGGCCGCGACCTCGCGGGTGGTGTCGACGAGCTCGGAGAGCCTCATGAAGCGATCATTGCACCGGGGTCGGACGTTCGGTGGATGCAGACGCCTCCGAGTGATGCCCGAGCCGACGACTCAGGCCGGCTTCTCTGCGACCGCTGCATCGGGGTCGAACCCCAGCTGTGCAGACAACTCGACCGCTGCGGCACTGACGTAGCGCGCGAGGCTTTCCAATCGATCACTGATGCGGATCTTGGGAGCACTGATGTTCAGGGCCGCGATGATGCGGCCGCTGTAGTCGCGGACGGGTGCCGATGCGCCGACGACGCCGAGTTCGAGCTCCTCGTCGAGCAGTGCGTAGCCGCGAGTGCCGATGCGGGCGAGCTCCGCGCGCAGCGACGGAAGGTCGTAGACCAGCGCTTTGTCCTCGGGCGGTGCCGGGAGCACGGCGAACCCGACGGAGTGCGACGGCACCGGGCCGACGATGACCTGATCGCGCCCGTGCACGTCGTACCAGCGCACCAGCGACTCATCGTCCCAGTCGCTCAGCAGGACTCGTCCGGATGGTGTGCGCCACGCGGCTGTCGTCACCCCTTCCCATCCGGTGGTGCGGAACTCGTGCGGGCTCATCTCGCTCGAGATCGTGAGCACGTTCCCGCCGCGCAGAACGCACAGGTGCGTTGTCTCGCGCGCCTGCTGGGCCATGCGTCGCAGGATCGGACGCGACTTCGCCGCGAGCCGGCTCTCGAGCGTCAGGGCTGCCATCGAGTACAGCCGCGATCCGAGTCGGTAGGCGAGGGTGCTCTCGTCGCGCTCTGCGAGTCCGGCCTCCGACAGGGTCGCGAGCGACCGTGACACGACAGCTTTGTCGCGTCCGGTGAGTTGTGCGACGCGTACGACGCCGAGCCCACCCGGCGCGGCTTCCGGGCTGCCGAGCGCCTCGAGGATCTCGATGTCGCGGGCCAGGCCTGACGTGTTCCGTCGTGGAAGCTTCTCTGCGTTCTCCATGCGCCCACCCTACACAGTTGCCATGTGCGCATCTGCAAGTGGCGTATCGGCATCTGTTGTTCCTATCGTGGTGACACACAGACTCAATGCAGAGAGAGGGGACTCCGATGACCGATCCACGCATCGGCGAGAGCTTCGTGGGAGAAGGCGTCAACGCCGCCCACATCAACACCGTCGCCGGGCCGCGCTCCGGCCCAGCCGGCATCGCCTGGGCCACAGCACTCGGCACGCCGAGCGCGGGCCATGTCCCGTTCGTCGCCGTCCTGCAGCCCTCGCTCCCCGTGAAGCCGCTCACGCTGTTCATCACGAAGGCTGCTCCCGAGTCCGACGAGCACGGCCTGTTGATCTGGGGTCCGGCGCAGGCAGGCGTCGCCGCGGGAGTCGCCGACGCCGTCGCCGACGGCGTCATCAGCCCCGAAGAGGCGGACTCCGACGTGATCATCGCGGCAGTCTGGGTGAACCCCGGCGCCGACGACGCTGACGCCGTGTACCGCAACAACCGAGAGGCCACCCGCACCGCCCTGCGCAACGGCGTCGAGCAGCTGCCCGCGCTGGACGACGTGCTGGCCGCCCGCAACGAACCGCGCAACCCCTTCTACACGGCCCCTACTGACTGATCGACGAGAACGGATCCTGATGACTGACTCCCTCCCCACCGTCGGCTTCGTCGGCCTGGGCAACATGGGCAGCGGGATGACCCGCAACCTCCAGGCGGCCGGTTTCCCGCTCGTCGTCACCGACCTGCGCCGAGAAGCCGCAGCCGAGCTCGTCGCCGGTGGCGCCCGTTGGGCGGACTCCGCGGCCGCGGTCGCGGCGAACAGCGACCTGGTGATCACGATGCTCCCCACGCCACGGCACGTCGGTGACGCACTGCACGGTGCCGACGGCATCCTCGCCGGAATCGCCGATGGCGGCACGTGGATCGACATGTCCACATCGGTGCCCGAAGTCGCAGACGCGGTGCGCACGGATTACGCCGACCGTGGACTGCGCATCCTCGACGCGCCGGTCAGCGGCATGTCCGTCGGCGCTTCGAACGGCACGCTGCAGATCTTCATCGGCGGCAACGCGGCAGATGTCGATCGGCTGCTTCCCGTGTTCCACGCCATGGGCGACGCCGATCGGGTACTGCACGTCGGCGGACACGGTGCGGGCTACGCGGTGAAGCTCATGATCAACCAGCTCTGGTTCAATCACCTCATCGCGACTGCTGAGGTACTGTCTGTCGGTGTCAAGGCCGGCGTCGATCTCGAAGTGCTGCGGCGTTCGCTGATCGCCAGCCCGGCGAACAGCAACTTCCTCGAGAACGACGTGCTATCGATCCTCGACGGTGGAGACTACGACGAAGGCTTCGCTCTGGTGCTGGCCTGCAAGGACCTCGGCCTCTCGGTGGATCTCGCTCGATCGGTCGGCATCCCCGTCGAGCTCTCCGCGCTCGTCGAACAGCAGTTCCGTCGTGCGAAGGCGCTGTTCGGAGACCGCGCCGGCGAGATGACACCCTTCAAGCTGTACGAAGACCTCGTCGGCGCCCCACTGCGTCGCACGCCGACTGAGGAGTTCGCACGATGACCGTGACCGCTTCCGACGAGACCGCCCTGCTCGAGCGGGTGCCCGTCGACCTGTACGTCGACGGCGAATGGCGTCCCGCCTCGAGCGGCCTGCGCTTCGACGTGCACGATCCGTCGACGGGTGAGGTGCTCGCGCAGGTCGCCGACGCGACGGTCGAAGACGGGGATGCCGCGCTCGCCGCCGCGCACGCCGCCCAGAAGGCGTGGGGCCGCACCGCCCCGCGCGAGCGTGCCGAGATACTCCGCCGTGCGTTCGAGCTCGTGACCGAGCGCGCCGAGGACTTCGCCCTCGCGATGACGCTCGAGATGGGCAAGCCGCTCGCCGAAGCGCGCGCGGAGGTCGCCTACGGCGCTGAGTTCCTGCGCTGGTTCAGCGAAGAAGCTCCGCGCATCTCCGGTCGGTACGCCACAGCTCCGGACGGACGCAATCGTCTCGTCGTGGTGCAGCGGCCCGTTGGGCCCTGCCTGTTCATCACCCCGTGGAACTTCCCGTTGGCGATGGCCACCCGCAAGATCGCGCCGGCGATCGCCGCCGGGTGCACGATGGTGCTCAAGCCTGCGGCACTGACGCCGCTGACCGCTCTGCTGCTGACGCAGGCCCTGGAGGAGGCCGGCCTTCCGAAGGGCGTGCTCAACATCATTCCCACCAGCCGGGCCGGCGCCGTCACGGGGCCGCTGATCAAGGATCAGCGCCTGCGCAAGCTGTCGTTCACCGGATCGACCGAAGTCGGCCGACGCCTCATCGCCGACTCGGCCGAGCAGGTGCTGCGCGTCTCGATGGAGCTCGGCGGCAACGCGCCGTTTCTCGTGTTCGAAGACGCCGACATCGACGCGGCGGTCGAGGGCGCCGTTGCGGCGAAGATGCGCAACGGCGGCGAGGCCTGCGTCGCCGCGAATCGTTTCATCGTGCACGAGTCGGTCGCGGACGAGTTCACCGAGAAGTTCACCGCCCGCATCGCCGCGTTCGTGCCGGCGCGGGGCACCGAGCCGGACTCGACCATGGGTCCGCTCGTCGACGCGGCCACACGCGACAAGGTCGCGGAGCTCGTGAAGGATGCCGTCGCGGGCGGCGCTCGCGTCGCCGTCGGCGGAAACGCGATCCCTGGCCCCGGCTACTTCTACGAGCCGACCGTGCTCGTCGAAGTGCCGGATGACGCAGCGATCCTCGGCGAGGAGATCTTCGGCCCCGTCGCACCGATCATCACCTTCTCCACCGAGGAGCAGGCGATCCGTCTGGCCAACGCCACGGAGTTCGGTCTGGTGTGCTTCGCTTACACCCGTGACCTCGATCGCGGACTGCGTCTGGCCGAAGAGCTCGAGACGGGCATGTTCGGACTCAACGCCGGCGTGGTGTCGAACCCCGCCGCACCGTTCGGCGGCGTGAAGCAGTCCGGCGTCGGCCGCGAGGGCGGATTCGAGGGCATCCACGAGTATCTCGAGACCACCTATGTCGGCATCGCCGACCCGTTCGCATCACGGAAGGCGTGAAATGGAGATCACGGACTTCAGCACGGCGCTGTTCTCTCTCGAGGGCAAGCGCGCCATGGTCACCGGCGGCAACGGCGGTCTCGGCAGGGCGTTCTCGCTCGCGCTGGCGAAGGCAGGAGCCGATGTGTTCGTGCCGTCGCTCGCCGACGACGACGGCACCACCCGTCGACTGGTCGAGGAGACGGGCCGCCGTTACGAGTTCGCGCAGGTCGACGTCACGGAGCGCGGTGCGCCGCAGCGCATGGTCGATCAGTGCGGGCAGGCACTCGGCGGCCTCGACATCCTCGTGAACTCCGCCGGCATCAACCTGCTCAGCGACGATGTACGCGAGTTCGGACGGGACAAGTGGGACCCGATGATCCAGGTCAACCTCACCGCGACGTTCGAGTTCGCCGAGGCCGCGGCCCGCACCTTCATGGAGCAGGGCTCCGGCAAGATCGTCAACATCGCATCCCTCTTCTCGTTCCTGGGCGGGCGGCAGTCGCCGGCATACGCGGCGAGCAAGGCCGGCGTCGTCGGGTTCACGAAGGCCTACGCCGACGAACTCGGGCCCTTCGGCATCCAGGTCAATGCCATCGCGCCCGGGTACTTCGCCACTCCGCTGACGACGAGCACCCGTGCCGACGAGGCGGCGAACGCACGCATCATCGATCATGTGCCCGCCGGTCGATGGGGCGATCCGGCCGACCTCATGGGCGCCGTCGTCTTCCTATCCAGCCCCGCGTCCAACTACGTCAACGGCCACACCCTCGTCGTCGACGGCGGCTACCTCGTCCGCTGAGGCTGTGCTGAAACCCGCTCCGAATCCGCCACACCCCGACACCCCAGGAGAACATGATGGTCGCGTCCCGTTCCTCGCTCACCGCTGCGCAGATCGTCGAGCACGTCACCCGGCTGCTCGGCCCTGACCAGATCGACATCGATGAGACTGCACTGCGCGAGGCGAGTGTCGACAGGTTCAAGAAGTACACCGCCGTGCACGGCATCTTCGACGGGCCGTTCCCGTCGGTGATCGTCTACCCGGAGTCCACCGAGCAGGTCGCCGAGGTCCTTCGATTCGCGAACGAAAATCTGATCGCCGTCATCCCCCGTACCGGGCGCACGGCGACCGAGGGTGGCCTGGAGGTGGTCGTCGACGACACGATCGTGCTCGACGGCTCGCGGATGGACCGGACGCTCGACGTCAACACGACCGACATGATGGTGACGGTGCAGGGCGGCGCCCCGCTTCAGCGTGTGGAGGACGAGCTGCGGGCGATCGGATACACGACGGGACATTCGCCCCAGTCCAAGCCGCTTGCACAGTACGGCGGGCTCGTCGCGACGCGCTCGATCGGACAGTTCTCGACTCTCTACGGAGGGATCGAGGACATGGTCGTCGGGCTCGAAGCAGTCCTCGCCGACGGCACGGTGACGCGCATCAAGAACGTGCCCAGACGCGCGGCCGGCCCCGACATCCGACACCTGATCATCGGCAACGAGGGCGCGATGAGCTTCGTCACCGAGGTGACGGTGAAGATCTGGCCGTACCAGCCAGAGAACCTGCGGTTCTTCGGATTCCTCACCGACGAGTTCGGCACCGGTGTCGAGGCGCTCCGCGAGCTCGTCACGCAGGGGTACCGACCGTCGGTGGCACGCGTCTACTCTCCCGAGGATGCTCGCCAGCACTTCGCACACTTCCACGACGGGAAGAACGTCGTCGTTCTCGTCGCGGAGGGCCCCAAGCGTCTCGCGGATGCGACAGCGGAGGCGATCGAGGAGGTGTTCGAGGGCAAGCAGCATGAGCGCGTCGACGATGCGCTCATCGAGCAGTGGTTCCACAACCTCAACTGGGGTCAGGACAAGATCGACCGCGAGAGGGCGACGATGCTCACCGAGTCACACCTCGGATACACCACCGAGGTGTCCGTCGACTGGTCGCGCGTGGTGGATCTGTATGAAGCGGTCATGCGGCGGGTGCGCGAGGAGTTTCCCCGTGCGCAGGACCTCACGATGCTCGGCGCCCACTCGTCGCACAGCTACCAGACCGGCACCAACCTCTACTTCGTGTACGACTACAACATCACCGTCGAGCCCCGGCAGGAGATCACCGAGTACCACCAGCCGCTGAATGCGATCGTGGTCGAAGAGGCGCTGCGCCACGGCGGCTCGATGGTGCATCACCACGGCATCGGCAAGTACCGCACGTCGTGGACCGAGCAGGAGCACGGGTCGGCGACCGAACTGCTGCGCCGGCTGAAGTCCGCGCTCGACCCGAAGGGGATCATGAATCCCGGGACGATCTTCGCGCTGGAGGATTGACGTGGCGTACGTCGTCGCGATCGACAACGGTTCGCAATCGACGAAAGTCTTGATCGCGGATGCCGCGGGGCGCGTGCATGCCTCCGCGAGAGTCGGACTGCGGGCATACGAGTCGCCCACACCGGGTCGCAGCGTGCACCCCGGGGACGACGTGTGGGAGTCGATCGCGGCGGCCTGCCGCACGGCGATGTCGCGCTTCGACGGTGACGTCGGTGAGATCGTCGGCATCGGACTGTGCACGATTCGTTTCTGCCGTGCACTGCTGCGGGCCGACGGCACGCTCGCGGAGCCGTTGCTGAGCTGGATGGACGAGCGCGTCGGCCGTCCGCACGAGCCGTCGCCGGACGTCGCCAGGATCACCACGTCTTCGGGGTACATCACGCACCGCCTCACCGGCCGGTTCACGGATGCCGCGGCCAATCACCAAGGCATGTGGCCGATCGACCACGCCACGTGGCGATGGAGCACGGATGCCGCCGACTACGCCCGCACGGGGATGTCGCCGGAGATGCTGTCCGATCTCGTCGACCCCGGTGAAACGCTCGGGACCGTGACGGCAGCCGCTGCGGAGGTCACAGGTCTGCCACCGGGCATACCGGTGTTCGCCACGGCCAACGACAAGGCGGTCGAGGCGCTCGGCGCCGGGCTCGGATCGCAGGACGAGGTGCTGCTCTCTCTGGGCACGTACGTCGCAGCCATGACGATCGCCGAGTCGCCGGAGGGCGGCTCTGCGCACTGGGTGAACTTCGGCTCGCGTCCCGGTCAGCATCTGGCCGAGTCCGTTGGCATCCGCCGAGGGATGTGGACCGTGAGCTGGCTGCGTTCGCTGCTGCATGAGCCGACCGATGCCGGAGACGATCTGTACCTGCTCGACAGGCGACTCGGTGAGGCCGCCGAAGCGGTGCCACCCGGCTGCGACGGTGTCGCCGCGGTGCTGGACTGGCTGGCGCCGGACGACGCACCGCATCGACGTGGGGCGTTCGTCGGCTTCTCGGGTTCGCAAAGCCGGGGTCATCTGCAGCGGGCCGTACTCGAGGCCATCGCGTTCACGATGGCCGACCATATCGATGCAATGGCCGCGGAGCTCGGGCGCACGTTCCGCAGTGTGCTCGTGACCGGCGGTGGTGCGCAGTCACCGCTTCTGGTGGGCATGATCGCCGATGTTCTCCGCCTTCCGGTGCAGCGGGCGAACGTTGACGACGCGGCCGGCATCGGAGCCGCGGTCTGCGCGGCAGTGGGCAGCGGACTGCATCCGGATTGGGACGCCGCCGTCCAGGCCATGGTCGGTCGCTCGGAGCAACAGCATCCGTCCCCCGTATCCGGCACGTATGAACGTCTTCGCCCGTGGCATCGCGGAATCCGCGCACGCATGGATGCCGTCGACGCGTGGTCCGCCGCGCAGCTCGCGATCGATCCCGAAGAGGTGCGTTGACATATGCACAACCTTGGTTGCACGCTCGCGAACTCCAGTCCTAGATTCAAACCAACGGCCACGGTGGCCGCCGATCTGCTCGATGAAGAGAAGGTGAGGTGCTCATGAACGGCTTCGATCTGCAGGGGCTCTTCACTTTCTGGAGCCGCCGCTGGGACGACATCCTCGAGCTGGCTCTTCAGCACATCGCCGTCGTGGCACTGAGCGTGCTGCTCGCCACCGTGATCGGCGTGCTGATCGGCATCGCGGTGTGGAATCGTCCGGTGCCGCGCTCGCTGACCATCGCCGCCGCCGGTGTCGCGCTGACCATCCCGTCGCTCGCGCTGCTGGCTCTGATCACCCCGGTGTTCGGGCTCGGCTGGACGCCGACGGTCATCTCACTGATCTTCTATTCACTGTTGCCGATCGTCCGGAACACGGCCGTCGGACTGCGCGAAGTGTCTCCGGCGATCATGGAATCGGCCAAGGGCATGGGCATGTCGCCCGCGAAGATCCTGTTCACCATCCAGCTGCCGATCGCTTGGCCGATCATCCTCACCGGCGTTCGGGTCGCGGCCCAGCTGACCATCGGCATCGCCGCGATCGCCGCCTACGTCGCCGGTCCGGGCCTGGGTCAGCTCATCTTCCAGGGGCTGTCGTCGCTGGGTTCCAAGAACGCGTTGAACTTCGCTCTCAGCGGCACGCTCGGCGTCGTCATCCTCGCGCTGCTCGTCGACGGCGCTTTCGTCCTCATCACCCGCCTGACCACCTCGAGGGGGCTCCGTGTCTGATTCCACCGCCACTCGCGCCACAACTGACGCAGCATCCGCAGACTCCGCCCAGAGCGGGGTTGCGATCACGCTCGACAAGGTGACCAAGGTGTACCCGGGGCAGGAGACGCCGGCCGTCGACGATTTCTCGATGAGCGTCCGCCCTGGTGAGCTCGTCATGTTCGTCGGCCCGTCGGGCTGCGGCAAGACGACGACGATGAAGATGATCAACCGCATCATCGAGCCGTCGTCGGGGTCGATCGCCATCGACGGGCGCGACGTGCTGTCTCTCAACCCGAACGAACTGCGTCGGCACATCGGATACGTGATCCAGCAGATCGGCCTGTTCCCGCACATGACCATCGCCGAGAACATCGCGGTCGTTCCGCGGCTTCTCGGCTGGAGCAAGCAGAAGATCGCCGATCGCGTCGACGAACTGCTGCAGACCGTGCAATTGGATCCCGGCACTTTCGCCGCCCGTTACCCGAAGCAGCTCTCCGGCGGCCAGCAGCAGCGCGTCGGTGTTGCGCGTGCGCTCGCAGCCGATCCGCCGGTCATGCTCATGGACGAACCGTTCGGGGCGACCGACCCGATCACCCGCGAGAAGCTGCAGGCGGAGTTCTTGCGCCTGCAGGAGTCGATCGGCAAGACGATCATCTTCGTCACGCACGACTTCGATGAGGCGATCCGCCTCGGCGACCGGATCGCCGTGCTCTCGGATCGCAGCCAGATCGAGCAGTTCGACACTCCGGCGAACATCCTCTCCGGTCCGGCGAACGACTACGTCCGTTCGTTCATCGGTCAGGGTGCGGCTCTCAAGCGACTTGCCTTGATCCCGGTCACGGATGCCAAGCTCAAGGCCGCATCCGGTGCGTCCGGGGTGCCGTCGGTCCCCGTCGAGGCGAGCCTGCGTGATGCGCTCGACGCGCTCGTTCTGGCGGGTGTGCCGGCCATCGACGTCGTCGACGGCGACGGCAGAGCAGTGGGTGCGGTCTCGGTCGAGGCGATCTCCGAGGTGCTCGGTGCCGAGCTCCCCGGTGTTCCTCCGGCGGGTGCATGATGGCCACTGTCACCACCGATACGCAGCTCATGGCGACGCGCACGCTCGTGCCGCCCGCCAGGCGACGTATCTTCACGCTCAAGCGCTTCATCACCCCGATCGTCGTCGTGGTGATCCTCGCGCTGCTCCTGTGGTGGGTATCGAGTCTCGAGCTCGACTCCATCGAGCAGCGGACGCTCAACTGGAACTACATCACGCTCCGCATCGGGGAGCACCTGAGCCTCACGGTCGTGGCATCCGCTCTCGTCGCCGTGCTTGCGATCCCGCTGGGCATCGCAACGGCCAAGTCGCCGTCGAAGGTGTTCCGCAGCATCGTGCTGGCGCTCGCGAACATCGGCCAGGCGACTCCGGCGGTCGGTGTCGTGATCCTGCTCGCCATCGTGTGGCAGACGGGTTACACGACAGCCCTGGTGGCGCTCGTGATCTACGCGTTCCTGCCCGTGCTCCGCAACACCATGATCGGCATCGACCAGGTCGACGCGAATGTGCGCGAGTCGGCACGCGGTATGGGCATGACACCCATGCAGGTGCTGACGCGCATCGAGCTGCCCCTGGCGGTTCCGGTGATCCTCGCGGGGCTCCGCACGGCACTTGTGTTCTGCGTCGGCGTCGCGACGATCGCGACCTTCATCAACGCCGGCGGCCTCGGCGACATGATCGTGAACGGCCTCAAGCTCCAGCGCTACCCCGTACTCGTCGTCGGCGCGGTGCTCGTCGCTTGCATCGCGCTGCTCATCGATTGGGTGGCCGGTTTCGTCGAAGACATCGTCACCCCGCGCGGCCTCTGACAGGCCGCGCATCCATTCCCGAAACACCCACTCGTACGCATCAAAGGAGACCATTATGAAGCGGGTAAGACTTCTTCCCATCGCCGCGATCGCGGCGGCGACCGCACTCGCGCTCGCCGGCTGTTCGACCGGCGGCACGGCGACCGGCAGCCAGGGCGACGAGCTCGAGGGTCTGACCGGCCAGATCGGTGCCAAGGACTTCTCGGAGCAGTTCGTCCTGGCGCACATCACCACCGAGCTCCTCAAGGCGCACGGCGCCGATGTCGAGGCGAACACCAAGCTCGTCGGCTCGGCGAACGTGCGACAGGCGCTCGAGAACGACGAGTTCCTCGGCTACTGGGAGTACACGGGCACGTCGTGGATCACCTACAACGGCAACACCGCGCCGGTGCAGGGTGCTGAGGAGCAGTTCGAGGCGACCAAGGAGGCGGATGCCGCGAAGGACATCGCCTGGCTCGACCCCGCACCGCTGAACAACACGTACGCGTTCGCGATCCGCGAGGACAAGGCGGAGGAGCTCGGGGTCGAGAAGCTGTCGGACATCGCCGACCTGCCCGCCGACGAGCAGACGTTCTGCATCGAGAGCGAGTTCTCGACGCGCGACGATGGCTGGCCCGGTCTGAAGGAGGCGTACGGCATCGACGTTCCGGACGCGAATGTCGCGCTGCTGGACACCGGTGTCATCTACACGGCGACGGAGAAGGGCGACGACTGCAACTTCGGCGAGGTGTTCCAGACCGACGGTCGCATCCCGGCGCTCGGGCTGACCGTGCTAGAGGACGACGAGGAGTTCTTCCCGGTGTACCAGGGCGCGTTCACGCTGAAGCAGGAGACGCTCGACGAGTACCCGGCGATCGCCGACATCATCGCCGAGATCTCGCCGATGCTGACCACCGAGGTCATGCAGGAGCTCAACTCGCTGGTCGACGTGGACGGCGAGGACCCGCAGGATGTCGCGATCGACTGGCTGACCGAAGAAGGTCTGATCTGATCCACGAGGAGGGCCGCCGAGAGGTGGCCCTCCTCGTTTGTCACATCATGGTGAGTTCTGAGAGCTTCTGAGGGCATGAGATGAAGATCGAGAAGATCGAACTGATCCGGTTGAACCTGCCTCTGGATCCGCCGTTCCTTGCGGCGTGGGATCCGAACCCGCGGGTCGACTTTCCGGCGACGCTGGTCGTCGTCCGCACGGATGACGGAATCGTCGGGTACGGCTCGGGCGACACCATGGACGGGTTCGAGGCGTATCGCGACCTGTTCATCGGCACCGACCCGCTGCAGATCCTCAGCCAGGTGCGAAGGATCGAGACCATCAACTTCCACGGTGGACGGTATTGGCCGCTGGAAGCAGCGTTGTGGGACATCATCGGGCAGGTGGCGGGTCTGCCGGTGAGCCTGTTCTTCGGTGGCGCTCGCGATCGTCTGCCCGCCTACGCGTCAAGCGGTGAGTTGAAGCCGCCGCAGGCGCGGGCCGACTCTGCAGTCGCAGCGAAGGAGGCCGGATTCCGGGCGATGAAGATCCGCATCGCTCGTGACCGGATCGCGGATGGCGTCGCGGCCGTACGGGCGGCTCGGGATGCGGTCGGCGACGGGTTCGATCTCATGGTCGACCTGAATCAGATGTGGCGGATGTCGGGTGACATCGACGCTGCGCTGCCGCTTGCGCGCGTGCAACGCCTGGCCGCCGAGCTGAACGAGCTCGGCGTTCGGTGGCTCGAGGAGCCACTGCCGCAGGTGGACGTGATCGGTGCGCGCCGCGTGCGTGCGCACACCGGGGTGCAGGTATCGGGTGGCGAGATGGTGCGCAGTCTGCCCGAGATCATGGCCCTGATCGAGGCGGACGCTTTCGACATCTACCAGCCCGACGTCGCGCTCGCCGTCGGCATGTACCGCGCGCGCCAGGTGGCGGAATCGGCCAACCTGCGGCATCGCCTGTTCACACCGCATACCTGGTCGAATGGGCTGGGTCTGCTGGCGAACCTTCACGTCGCGGCGGGCGTGGATGCCGGGCCGTACCTCGAGTTCCCGTACGACCCACCCGGATGGACGCCGGAGCGGCGCGACTTCTTCATGGAACCGTTGATGATCGACGCGGCCGGCGATCTGGTGGTTCCGGATGCTCCGGGCTTGGGCGTGCGGATCGACGAGGACGCTGTGGCGCGGTACCGGGTGCGGTGACGGCTGTTCCGCTGGGCTTAGTGAGAACGGCGCGACGATCACCGACCGCGCGTGGATGCTCGATGTGGAGGTGGCGTACGCGGGGTGACAAGCGCTGTACTCCCGAGGCCATGCCGGCCCCGGGAGCCGGAGGGTCAGTCGGCGACCTTCGCGACCAATCGCCCTGTGGCAGTGCCGTCCGTGAGCTGCTGGATGCCAGCGGGGATCTCTTCGAAGTCGATCTCCGTGATCGCGGGCTTCAGCTCGCCGGATGCCATGTAGCGCATGGTCTCTTCGATGTCGTCCTTGCTGCCGCCCATCGAGCCGTGCAGCTGCTTGCGGCCGAGGATGAGCGAGTAGGTGTCGATGGTCGACTCGAGCTTCCCCATGCCGACCTGCACGACGCGTCCGCCGCCCGAGGACTTCACGGTCTTGAGTGCGTCGGCGGTGGTGACGCCGAATCCGGCGTAGTCGATGATGACGTCGAGCTCGACGTCGGCGAACTCGGTGATCGACTTCGCGACCTCGACGGCACCGGCCTCGCGGGCGCGATCCCAGATCGACTCGTTGACCTCGGCGACGTAGACGTGAGCGCCGCGCAGGTGCGCGACGCGGGCGCCGATCTGGCCGAGACCGCCGAAGCCGATCACGCCGACCTTCATGCCCGCCTCGACGCCTGCGGTCGAGAGCGCGCCGACCGAGGTCATGCCCGCGTCGGTGGCCGCTGCCGCCTGCGCGAAGGAGACGTCGTCGGGGATGGCGATGAGTCCGTCGGTGCTGACCTCGGCGCGGTCCTGCCAGGCGCCGTTGACCATGTATCCCATGAGCTCAGCCAGCGGCCAGACGGCTACGCGGTCGCCGACCTTCCACTCGGTGACGCCCTCGCCGACCTCGCTGATGACGCCTGCGGTCTCGTGGCCGGGGACGACGGGCGGCTGCTTCATGGTCGCCAGCCACTTCTCGTCCTCGAGGATGCCGACGTCGGAGTGGCACAGGCCCGCTGCCTTCACATCGATCACGACCTTGCCAGGTCCGGCGGTCGGTTCGTCGATGTCGACACGCTCAAACGGCTTGTGGGTGCCGACGAACTGCCATGCGCGCATGCTGATCTCCTTAGAACTGCGGTTCGGGAGCCGGGGGTTTCACGCTCCCTCGTCCTTCCAGGCTAGGTTCACTCAGCCGCTTGAGGGCAGTGTTCGCTGGCCGCAGAATATGCGTATGAATGGAAAATCTCTGATACGCGGGTGAACTCCGCCGCGCTCCGACGACGACCCCGGGCGTGAACCCACCGCTACTCGGGATCGGTCAGCGGGGCAAGGCCCTCGGAACGATCGAAGACCTGCAATAGAAAGAGAATCGACACAGATAGGAGGGTCGACATGGCTGCTGGAGACATCGAGACGTTCCACCAGAGCGGCACCTGGTTCAACCGGATCGAGGGCGAGTCGCGCACCTTGGGCCCCGGCTTCGACACTCAGGAGGATGCCGTCGCCGCCGGTCGCAGCGCCGCTGTCGCTCGTCAGGTCGAGCACACGGTGAAGAGCGACGAGGGCCCGTCTGACGACCGCGCCGCGTACGGCACGAACCCGCGCGATCGCGTCGGCTGAGACGGATCGCGGCATGCTGATTCAGGCGTGCGTCAACGGTGCACGAGACGTCGCGGAGCATCATCGAATCAGCGCTCACGAGCACGTCGTCGCCACTGACGCGGCGCGTGCCGTGGCGGCCGGCGCTGGCAGCATCCATGTCCACGCCAAGGATGCTGACGGGCGGGACAGCCTGGATGCCGGTGATGTGGCACGGTGGCTGACCGCCGTGCGGGCGGCGTGTTCAGGCATCCTCGTCGGTGTGACGACGGGAGCCTGGGCCGCTCCGCACCTCGAGGCGCGTCTTGCCGCCATCGACGCATGGACCGAACTGCCGGACTTCGCCTCGGTGAACTGGCACGAGGATGGCGCCGATGAGGTCGCGGCTCTCCTGGTGAGCCGAGGCGTCGGCGTTGAAGCCGGTGCCTGGAGTCTCGACGGAGCAGAGGCGTGGTCGCGGTCCCCTTCGCGGGATGACTGCATGCGCGTGCTGATCGAGCTGCCTGATCTGGACGTCGCGATGGTGCGGGAAAGAGCGGATGCACTGATCGCCCGCATCCGGCGTTCGAATGAGAAGATCCCGCTGCTGCTCCACGGCGAGGGACGTTCGACCTGGGTTGCGTTCGATCTCGCCGTGGAGCGCGGGCTGGACTCCCGTATCGGGCTGGAGGACTGTCTCACGCTGCCTGATGGCAGCATCGCGTCGGGCAACGCGGCGCTGGTCCGGGCGGCGATGGCGAGGGTTCCGGTTCGGTGACTACTGCACCGACCACCCGCCGTCGCTCGCGAGCACCGCACCGTTGATGTTCACGGCGTCGTCGCTGAGCAGGAAAGTGATGGATGCTGCGAGGTGCTCAGCGGTTGCGACGGTGGGGATCGCCTGCTGGAACGGCGCCAGCCGCCCGGAACCGTAGGAGGACATGTTCGGCGGCATCGGGATGCCGGTGGCCACGCCGCCCGGAGCGACGGAGTTCACGCGGATGCCCTTCGGTCCGTACATGAACGCCGCGGACTTCGTGACGCCGATGATGCCGTGCTTGCTCGCCGTGTAGGCGTTGCCCGAGGCGTTGCCGCGCAGGCCCGCTTCGCTGGCGACGTTGAGGATCGCCCCGCGGCCCGCCTTCTCCATGAGCGGCAGGACGGCGCGCATGAGCTTGAACGGCGCGGTGAGGTTGATCGCGATGACGCGGTCCCACACGGCATCCGTCGTCTCGCCGGCGGGCGAGAAGTCGTCGTTGATTCCGGCGACGTTGGCGAGGGCGTCGATGCGGACGCCGGCGGCGGCGATGACGGCGTCGATCGCGTCCTGCTGGGTGAGGTCGCCGGCGACCGCGATGATGTCGGGGAGCTCGCCCTTCAGCGCCTCGAGCTTTTCGGCAGCGATGTCGGATGCGATGACGCGTCCGCCTTCGCGGGCGATGCGGGACGCCGTGGCCTTGCCGATTCCGGATGCCGCACCCGTGACGATCACGGTCTTGCCGGTGAAGCGTCCCGGCGTTACCTGCTCGGTCCAGCCGGTGGCTTCAGTGTCTTCGGGGATCTCGCCGCCGTTCGCACCCCGGACGAGGTCGTCGACGACAGACTGCGGCATCTGGCCCTGGCTGAGGGTGACGAGCTGCTGCAGCGGCAGGCCGAGCACCGGGGTGAGGGATTCGGGGTCGGCACCGGACTGCGCGAGGAGCCCGCGGACGAGCTCGCCGCCCGTCGGGTCGTTCAGCCATTCGCCGATGGTGGAGTGTGCGGTCAGTGCCATGATTTCTCCTGTATCATTTCGCAACGGAGCGTCTCGTTATAAACGAGTGTACGCCTCGATACGCTCACTGGATGCCTCGTCCTCGCAGTGAGAAAGCCCGCCAGTCGGTTCTGGCCGCGATGCGTGCCGCGCTCGCCGCGGACGGCTACGCCGCGGTGACGATCGAGGGGCTGGCTGCCGAGGCCGAGGTGTCGAAGCAGACGATCTACCGCTGGTGGCCGTCGAAGGCCGCGATCCTCGGGGAGGCGCTGCTCGAGGGGGCGCTGCCCGTGGCCTCCCTGCCGGTGACTTCAGATTTGGCGGCCGACCTGCGTGCGTGGTTCTCGGCCATGTCTGCGCAGGCCGAACGCGGTGCGAGCGTCGAGGTCGCGCGTGCGTTGATCGCGGTGACCGCGACGGATGCCGAGCTCGGCGCCGCTCTGAACGAACGGCTGGCTGGCCCGATCATCGAGCAGATCGTCGCGCGGCTCGCCGTGGCGCAGGAGGCAGGCGAGGTGCGGGTGGACGTGGATGCCGCGGCTGTCGCCGACCAGTTCATCGCGATGTCGTCGTATGCCGCGCTGCTCGGGCGGGAGATGGATGAGGAGCGGGTGGATGCAGTGGTGGATGTGCTGATGCGGGGGATCGGGAACGCTCACCGCGAGTAGGCTCGCGGGCGTGACGCAGAGCTCTTTCCGATTCGCCATGCCCAAGGCCGTCCGCATCACCGGACGCTCGTCGAGCATCACGAATTCGTTCGTGAACGGTATCGTGCCGATCATCAAGCCGACGGATGCAGAAATCGACGAGGCGCTCGCGGTCCTCGAGATGACGGATGCCGTCATGTGCGCGTACTGCGGCGACACCGCGACGGAGTGGGATCACCTGCGCCCGCTCGTCGAGAACCAGCGCCCCACGGGATACATCCACGAGATCCATAACCTCGTTCCCGCGTGCGGCAAGTGCAATCAGAGCAAAGGCAACAAACACTGGCGTGCCTGGATGTTCGGCCCTGCCCGTCTCTCGCCGCAGGCGCGCGGCGTGGGAGACATAGAGGAGCGTGCTGCGACATTGGAGCGCTACGAAGCGTGGACCCGGCCAGTCAGGATCACGTTCTCAGACCTTGTCGGCGAGGAGCTTTGGACGAAGCACTGGGCCAACCACGAGGCGCTCCTGCAGCAGATGCGCGAGGCGGAGAAGACCGTCGAGCTCATCCGCGAATGCATCCGGGCGGGTATGGAAGGTGCAACCGAGCCAGTGCTGACAGGTGAACCCGTGGAGGATGCGGTCTGAGTGAGATCGCGCCGCCGAATGCTCTGATAGTTTCGCGATTGAGCACCGCGATGATGGCCGGTGCTGATGACCTCGAAGGATCCCATGACGAAGTCACCCTTGAAGCTCGCGACCGCTCTCGTCTTCCTCTCCCTCGTCGGAACCGGCCTTGTCGGATGCGGTGGAGAGAGCGCGCCGACAGGCCAGACGAACGAATCCACGGCGAGCGCACCACAGACCGAGGAGGCGCCGGCGCCTGCGCCCGTTCCGGTGGATCTCACCGGAACGTGGAAGCAGACGAACTCCAACTCTCCGGACAGCTTCCAGGAAGCGACGATCACCGGTGACACGATCGAGATCCAGTGGGTTGCTCCCGATCAGAAGTCGCTCTACTGGGCGGGGACAGTCGAGGTTCCCGAAGACGGATCGGCGGACTTCAGCTGGGAGTCGGTGAACGACACCTCGAAGACCGACGGTGCGCTGCTGGCTTCAGGCGACGAGACGAAGACGTTCACGTACAAGGACGGCGAACTGTCGTACGAGGTGACCGCGCTGGGCACCACGATGACCGTGCGCCTGGCCCAAGAGTAAGCCGCGCTCCGCTGGTGGTCATCTGCCCGATCAGGCAGAAAGCGGGGCCGCCGGGATCCCGTGGCGTTCGGCCGCGGTCGCGAGCTCATTGTCGAACGTCAAGACGCCGGTGATTGCGGTGCCCACGTGGATCGCGGTGGCCAGATGCAGCGCATCAGGTCCGGTGCTTTGTGAGGGATCCTGGCCGCCGAACGGCAGCCAGGATCCCTCACCGCATCACATGTCGCGACAGTGCTTGCAGAGCGGCCAATTGTTGGTTCCGGATCGTCGGTTTCGGTCCGGGATCTGCTGTCCGCTGGGGCAGTCGCTGAAGGTGTGATGAACGTCAGGATCTGTCGGATTGATTGAGTAGTACGGCGATACTCGCATGGTGCGCTCCTTGTCGTGACTTGCTGCCAGGTGGCAGGTCAGAAGATAGGCGGCACCACCGACATGGTCAGTTGAGCGCCGTGAACAGCCGCTCCCGCAACCTGGGATCGCAGACGTAGACGTAGGTCCCGAGCATCCCGCGCGTGAGCAGCACCCCGTAGATGTTCCGGATGAAGACGAGCAGGTCGTCATCGTCGAACGTCTCGGCGAGGTGCCCGGTGCGCTCCTTGCCCTTCTTGTCGCGGTACGCGTCCCAGTCCGCGACGATCCGCCCAGAATTGGACGAGACGCGGAGGTCAGGCCCGATGATAACGCCGGCGTAGTTGAGGTCGTACCCCTGCACGGTGTGGATCGATCCGACCTCGTCGAGCGAACCGGGTGCGTTGATCCAGTCCTTGTCGGTGCTGTTCCACCGCAACTGCACGCCATCGAGCTCGATGTCGAATGCCGAGGGCTCGCGGCGCGATTTCCAGTCCCACGCGTACCCGGCGACGAGACGCGAGAGACCGACCTCAGCGTCCCGAGCGCGGATCGCGTCGCACATCTCGCCGAGATCATCGAAGAACCGCAGGTCGTAGTCACCGAGATCGGGGCGTTCAGGATGCTCGTCCCGCAGCAGCGCACGCACGTACTCTACGTAGTCGGCGCCGGCCTGCACCCGCATCTGCGTGGTCAGCTGATAGTGCCGGTGCAGGTCGCGAGCAGCGTGGACCTCCGCCGACAGCACGGCCGGCGACAGATCATGCGGACGCACGCTCTGCTCGCCATCCACGAGCAGCAACTGATGTCGGCTGCGCGCCTTGATCCAGTCGAGCTGGGTGTACCGCGGGTCATCCGCCCCGAACAGCGCGGCGTTGATCTCGCGGAACTTCTTGTTCTGCACGCCCGACGCCTGGTTCGCGCGCTGACCGAGCCGGTGCGTCTCGTCGACGAGGATGAGGTCGAACGTGGCATCAGACTCGCCGACCTGGAAAGGCGTCAGCACCATCGCTGGGTCGAGTCGCGGCGTCTTCTTGAACACCTTCCTGACCGATTCGCGCAGCGACTGCTGCGGGATGACGAGGGCCATGCGCAGATCGGTGAGCAGGTCACGATTCTCGGGGACGAAGAACTCCGCGAACATCGAGTCGGGCTGCACGTCGTCGTGATCCTGGTGGGCGCGGATGTCAGCGAGCAGCTTCATGAGGAAGATCGCGATGATCGTCTTCCCGGTTCCCGGCTCGCCCTGCACGAGGAGCGTCGAGCGTGCGTCAGGATGCTGCAGGTCCTCGAGCAGGCCCTCGACGATGTCCGTGATCGCAACGGCCTGATCGTCGTTGAGCGCCTTGAACGGCGACAGCTTGAAGAGGTCAGAGTTCTCGATCTGCGGGATGCTGCGCGAGAACAGTCCTTCGGCGCGCAACTCCTCGAAGACGTCGCGGAACGACTCGCGGTACAGATCGCGGTCGTAGTACTGCGCATCGGTGAGTCCGTCGTTTCCGTTGAGGAGCTCGTACTGGCCGTCGCCGTGGAACCAGCGGATCAGGTGCGATTCGAGATCCAGGCACACGGACTTGTTGAACCGCTCGTCGACGACGACGCGGATCGATTCGAGTCCCTCGTGCTTCTTGGAGCCGGCGAGGTGCTGCCGCATGCGGGTGGCCGTGTTGACGGTCTCGCCGACGTAGAGCTTGCGCCGATTGCCCGAGCTGTCGATGACGTACACGACGGGCCAGTTCGTGTGACGTGCGTCGCCGCGCGCCCAGGCATCGACCGCTTGCCGCTGGAACCGCACGCGCTGGATGCTGAATCCGGTCATTCCTCTTCGTCGCTCTCTTGCTGCAGTTCGGTGTACTTGGTCATGCGGCCCTTGGCGAGGTGGACCGGGTACTTCGCTGCCGTGGAATCGAGCTTTCGCATAACGATTTCATCGAGGTCGACGCCGAGCTTGTTCGCGAGATGGATGCAGTACGTGACTACGTCCGCGAGTTCTTCCTCAACGCGTTGCTGGTCGGGAGTGCCGCCCCACTGGTAGAGCTCGAGGAGCTCAGCAGCCTCGATCGAGATGCTCTTCGCCAGATTCTCCGGGGAGTGGAACTGGTCCCAATCGCGCTCGGCGACGAAGGCGCGGAGGGCGGCGAGGGTTGAAGGGGTCGGCATGAGGCTGACGGTAGCAGGGATGCTGCGGCGTGCCAGCCGTGACGGCGCCACACGACTGATATGAAGGGAGAGTGGCAATCATCACGCGCTTCTACCCTGACCACCGCAGCTTTCGGCGGGCTGCCAAAACGGCGGAGTGCGCATACCAGTTAGTTGACGGTGACGAGGTGTGCCATATCTCCAACTGGTGACGTTCGGGTCCGAAGACAGGCAGGACATCGGAAGCCCGTCCCAGAATATCCGGCTCAACGAGAGCATGGCTCGAGAGTTGGTCGAGATTCTCCGAGAAGCGTTCCCTGCATTGCGCGAGAAAGACACCCCGGGTATGGATCGCGGAACACGCCGCGTGGTGTCGTGAAGACGCATCCTGCAATCGAGCGAAGCGCTAAGCGGGGAAGCGATGCTAGGGCATTGATCCGCACCGTTCGCATCGCGCGGGCGACCGCGGGCTTTGGTCGCTGTGCAGGGTCCCGAGGACATCGGAGTCAAACGTCGCTGGCGCCCGATACATTGGATCGACGACCCAGGAGGGGCACCCATGAACGATTCGCCGGCATCCTTCAACTTCATTGACTTGTTCGCTGGTCTCGGTGGCTTCCATGTCGCACTTGAAGGCCTCGGCGGTCGTGGCGTGTTCGCGGCCGAATGGGAGCCGACTCTTAACGAGCTCTATTCGAAGAACTTCCCGACCGCGACCGTCTGGTCGGATGTCAGTACTCTAGACAGTCCCGCTGTCATCAGAACAGCAGTGCCCGATCATGAGGTTCTCACAGCCGGCTTCCCGTGCCAACCGTTCTCGAAGGCAGGCGAGCAACTCGGGTTCGGGCACACCCTCCAGGGCCAGTTGTTCTTCAGAGTGCTCGACATTCTGAAGGAGAAAAGGCCGCGCCGCTTCATTCTGGAGAACGTACCGAACATTCTCCGGCATAAGAAGGGCGAGACGCTTCGGACCATCCTCGCCGAACTAGAGAACATCGGTTACGCGGTCGACTGGCACCAGTATTCCCCTCACCAGTTCGGCGATCCGCAGATTCGTGAGAGAGCGTATTTCGTGGGGTCTTTGGATGGCCTGGATGGTTTCGATTGGCCGGAGCCGACTCATCAGAGCACAGATATCAGGACGGCGCTCGATGGGGCGGCGACCCCGAACCGGCCCGTCCCCGATCAGACTGTTCGAGCAATCGACATGTGGGATGATTTCCTGCGCCGTTCAGGGCAGGTCAAGTTGCCGTCGTTCCCGATCTGGTCAATGGAGTTCGGGGCCGATTACCCATATGGCGACGAAGGCACCCCGCCCGCGATCTGGGCTGAAAGAGGCCCCGGCGACCTTGGCGCGTACCGGGGGAGTTTTGGTAGTTCGCTCGCGGGTCTGAGTCGTGATGACCAGTTTGAACACCTCCCGAGCTACGCCCGCAGGGACGGGGATTTCTCGTTCCCCGGATGGAAACAGGCATTTATCCGGCAGAACCGTCAGTTCTTTTGGGCGAACAGGGTATGGCTTGTCGATTGGATGAACGAATGGCGGCCGTGGGAGTTCCCGCAGAGTCTACAAAAGTTCGAATGGAACGTACAAGGTGGCGAGCGCCGAATTGACGATTACGTCCTACAAGTCCGAGCGTCCGGTATCAGGGTAAAGCGCACGACAACTGCCCCGAGCCTCATCGCCATGACCCACACGCAGGTGCCAATCCTCGGTAAGAACATCGTCGGTGTTCGTCGGTACATGACGCCCCGGGAATGTGCAAAATTGCAAAGTCTCGGCGACCTGGGGCTACCGGAGAGTGACCTCGCGGCATACAAAGCGCTGGGTAATGCCGTCAACGCCCGCGTGGTCCGTGCGATTGCGGAACCACTCGTTGCGAACTTGACAAACTCGAGCGACGGTGTAGTTGTGTCGACGGCTGCGTAACTGATTATCTGTGAAGATCGCTGGCAGGCCGCGGTAGGAGAGTGTCGATGGGGCAACTGACTCGCCGCGCAAAGTGTTCGTAACCCGAGAGGGCGAGCGCCCCTAGATCTCGGCGGCTCCGAGCCGCTCTCTCAGACTCTCCAATGCCATAGTTGCCCACTCGATTGGTTCATCGGTTCGCTCAGCGCGACCAAGCAATTCGATCAAACGCAGCCGCTCAATGACCGTGACGACCGATGTCAATTGATCCCATTGAGTCCCGGCGCGCGGGATGGTGCCAGGAATAACCAGGAGACTTAGTGGATCATTGTCCATTCGGAGCCATGTTGACCATAGACGAGTGTCGATGTCAGTGGTCTTGGTGTATTTTTCACCCTGAATTGTGCATTGGGCGAGCGCGATCGGGAATCCCGCTCGCCTGTCGCGGAACTGCCGCCACGCGACGACGTCGACGCCGCCATCTTTGCGTCGAGGCGGACGATAACCGTGACCGGGCTTGACCCCGATACGTTTAGCGAGCCAGTCAATAGCCTGGTCGAACTGTTCCGGTCGTCCGTATCGGGATGGAAAGGCAAATCGAATTGCGCTTCCGCCAACACCCCACAGTTTGGCGAGCGCGCGCTCAGCTATTTCCTCAAACAACTCGCCCATCGCCCCGATGTTCTGTGGTGAAAGCAATTGCCGGGATATGGACTTTGGTGTGAGTAGGAGCAAAGCCGTATACGAATGTATGAGGCGAGCATCGCGGCGGCGAAGCACCGCGATGTCTGGCCGAACTACGAACGGGTATAGATCTCCGAGCACCGTAGAGCGGCTCTCGAGGATCCCGACTGCGAGCGAGGTCCGCGCCGCCTCGACGCCCAATTCCTCCTCCGCGAGCTTGAACAGCCGGTCAAGTGTGATGTGACCGCTGGGGCTCACCAATAGAGACAATTCGATCCAATCTCCGATCGACTCGACAGTTTCAAGGTCAACGTCGAGCACTCTGGTGCCCTTCAGAGTAGGTCGAGGTTGCGAGTTCATCTAACGTTGAGCGGATTCCCTCGACGGCTGATTCGATGTCGTTTACCAAATTCACCACCTCTGGATCGTTTGTGAACTCGGAAAGATCACTGCTCGCGGACGCGAGCGCATTCTTAGCAGTGGTGAGACGTCGCTTTAGGGCTTCCAAAGGATCCAGCCCCGCGGCGCTGACCTTCTGTTTGGCTTGTTCAAGCGTCTCGCCATTCCGAAG
Organism: Microbacterium sp. Bi121; assembly: GCF_918698005.1. Taxonomy (GTDB): domain Bacteria; phylum Actinomycetota; class Actinomycetes; order Actinomycetales; family Microbacteriaceae; genus Microbacterium. The sequence continues at coordinate 510,929 of NZ_CAKKLJ010000001.1, read as the reverse complement.
CGCAGCCAGTCCGACGTCGCTGGACACTACGCTTCCGAGCTGGGACATCTGGCGCGAATCCGAGATGACGGGTTCGTGTTCCTCGTCTCCGAAGACCCACTGGAGCACCTCAGCGAGTTCACTTGTCTTTTCGGCTGGGATCGGCGGCTGGTTCGGATCAAGACGCGAGCCGAGCGGGGCACCTACGTGCTCACGAATCTTGGTGCTGCTCAGGGCGACTGTAAGCAAAGAGAACGCCGCCTCGGCTTGCGATGTGGACAGGCCGAGCTCCTCAGCTTGAAGAAGGACTGCCTGGTCTCGGTAGAGGTCGGCAGCTTTGCTTTTCGGGATGCCAATGAGGTCAGCTACTTCCTGGAGCGTTCGACCTTCGGCAACGCGGGCGGCGATGTAGCGCGCTTGCATTAATGGTCGCCACTGGAGCTTTCCGACGATGTGGACACGCGCAATCTCGGAGTGCGTGGTCTCACGGGTCTTGTGCACCACAACCGGGATGAGCATGTCCACCGAGATGACGCGCTTTGCTGCGAGCGCTTCCCACTTCTCGGGATCTGGAAACTCCGCTCGCATCTCGGCGTTGGCGAGGCCCAAGAGTGCGGTAAGGCGCCGGTTGCCTTCCACTACGATCCACGCGCCCGACTCGGAGTCGCTGGGGATCACGATGAGCGGCTCCGCTTGGAAGAACCCAAGCTCGGCAATCGACTGGGCGACCGGGTGGGCATCGAAGCCCATCTCGAGGATCACAGCGAGGTCCTCGAGGCGGTCGCTTCGATTCTTCTCGGGAATGCGGGGATTCTCGCGATCTAGCCGCAGGGAATGGAGCGGCACCTGCTGGAGTCGGCCTGCGCTTGCTGGTACTTCCTCAGTCATTTGAGCCCTTTCGAACAATTGAACCGCTCCCCAGGTAAAGCCCTAGCGCTAGGACCTCGCCCTGCGAGGCGTCGGTGGGATGGACGAGTCGGTGGACCTGGACCACGATCTGGTTCGGGTGCTCCTTGATCCCGAGTACCTCGCGGTCGCCTGGGTAGTAGTCACCGTTCAGTTGTGGCTTGATGTCGTGGCCCTGGAATAGGTTGATGAACCCGATATCGGCGTCCCACTTACGACTGCGGGGTTGTCCATCATTCTCCATCAGCATGAGGGTTACACTGCCGACCTGCTCGGCCTTCCGCCTCACGGCCTCGACAAACTCATCGTGGAGCCAGCCAGGGCTGTAATCGGAAATTCTCCAGGTTGAAAGGAGCGTATCGACTACGTCGAAGTCGGCTAGCCGTTGCGTGCGGAATTCCAGGCGCCCGTGAGACTCGTACTCAGCGTTAAGCAGCCCGGTCTCTGCCAGCAGTAGTCGGTTCGACTTGGTGTCGGTGGCCAACAAGGAGGGCCTGCGTTGTGAGTGCCACCCGAGCCCCTGCGACGACAAAGCTTGGACGACGCTCGCCCGTGTCGGAGTCATCCCCGGCGGAAGAAGAAGCCCAATCTCTTCGGACCAGGTGCGAACGGAACCACCGGCGTCGATGTGATCGCGAAGGCGCGCGCGAAGGTCCTCTTCAGTGTGGACTATTTCCGTTAGAGAGCGGATCGTTCGTTTGCTTCCAAAAAACTGGCAATACGGCAGCAGATCGCCTCGATAACCAAAGGCCCTAGCGCGTTGCTCGAGCGTGTCAACCTGGGGGCTCGCCGGGCGATTCATATACGTCACGGTCAGGCCTTCAACCGTGAAGCCTCGGTCCAGCTTGTTGCCGCCGACGAGGATGTGAATGGGGGCGATGTTCCAATCCACCTTGTTTACATCTGCCGCGCTGTTGACAAGCCAGATTGTCGACTCCTTCAGCACCTCGCGGAGTTTCGAAAGGAAAGCCTCGTCAGACACGTCAGCAATCCCGTAACGCCCGAGCCGCGCCCGTTCCTCCTGAACGAGGGGTGGGATTGTCGATGCATCGCCCTCGAGAACGGTCCCTTTCCACTGCGCGATCTGACGCTTGATCAGGAACTCGTACCTTGCCTGGACGTCGTTCCGCGCGGTGGAGTGGACGAGCATGCTGATCGGCGGGCTCGACTGCTCGTGGAGGAGGAGAACGGCTGCACCCGCAAGGAACGATGCGAGAGCTTGTAAGAGGCTGGTCTGCAACTGGATCGGCGGTGTCTTTGACGCTTGCTCGTCCAACACCGGAACGTTTCTAACTACCGTGTCGGCGTTGTCGATGAAGAACTCCTTGCCACCTGTGTAGCCCTTTCCGGGCATGAGAAACTCTACGAACTGCGGACTCAGAATATCCGCGGAATCGAGCAGAAGTGGCGCGTACGGCGTCGCGGTGTATTGGACGTAGAGATGGTTCGGCGCGGATGCGCGGAGGTCTTTGATGGCGGAATAGGTCCTGCTTTCCGTGTCCTGGCTTGTGTTGAGCGATGCTTGATCTGCCTCGTCATCGACGACAAGTACCTTAAGGTCCTTCGGTAGTTTCGCCAGTTGCTTTGCAACGTCGCGAATTCGGCCCGCATGCTTGAGCACGGGTACAAGGCACACACGGCCACGTTCGATGAACTCTTTCATCCGCTTGCCTGCAGCATCCGTCACCGGGTTTGTTTCGCTGATCCAGACGTAGTCAGCGCGCGTGCCAATGCCAAGGGAGTTCTCAAGTCGAGATCTATTCTGATCAAGCAGAAGATTCGTCGAGCCTAGGAGAGCGACGATCAACTGGTATCCATCATCAGCGGCCGCCGCGGCAAGCGCCGTGATCGAAGTTGTCTTGCCGGACTGCACAAAACCAAGAGCCAGACCTGTGTTTGATTCGTCGAACTTCGCGTCGTGGTCGAGGATCGCCGAAGCTGATTCCCAGATGCGCAATCGCGTTGGGGCGTCTATCTGGGCGGCAAGAATAGCGTCGAGGCGCGTTTTCTCAGTCATTTGAGTTTTCTCCGGGATATAAGGCGAGACGTTTCACATTCGACCAGGTGCCAAACCGATTGCGAAGCGTCTGCTGTGAAGGAGCATCCGAAGCGTGTTGTCTCTTCCACGCATCGAAGCGATGAGCGGAACTGGGCCAGCCTGGATCGAGGAAGTAGTCTCGGGCGTAAGCGAGGAGTTCCGCATCAGTCCAGCGGGTGTTGTAGCTCGCGCGCGGAGTCTGGCCGTGTTCCACCTGGGCAGCGTCGCAAGCCGCTGCCCAACCGCCAAAGCGCTGGTTTATTCGGGGTAATGATGGTCCCCGCACTTGCCCGACGCGGATGAGTTCCGCGTACGCCTTCGCGGTGAGCGGGAACTCAAAAAGCGCGGCCTCCCGGATCGCGGCATATGTCTCGTCGTCCGTCCAAGTCGGCTCCGCGAACCCAGCAGTTCGAATGCGTAGATGGGTCAAGTCCTCAGGCCAGAACTCCACGAGTTCTGCGTTCGTGAGACCCGTCCTAGCCGTCAGCTCCGGAATTGTCATAGCTCCGCCTTCGTGCAAAATGGGCCGCACCAACTTGTCAATCGCGCTCCGCCTCGCCTCCTTAGTTCGGCGGACCAGGTCCTGCTGTGCGGCTCTCACCTCAGCAGGAGAAGGCCCTCCGTGCTTCTCGATGATTTGACGTACGCGCTCGCGAGAGATGCCGAACTCATCGCCGATGGTGCCGAGCGTGGCACCGGCGCGGCGCCGATCAATCATGAGGCGTTCGCGGGGAGTGGGTCCGGGACTTGATCTTCTTGGCGTGGTGACTGCATGGGGATCTGCGAGCGGTGCTCGTCCGAGGTCATTGAGCAACCTCTCGATGGAAGTCGCTCCGATCCCTGACCAGGTCGCAATCTGATCGATTGACAATTCAGAAAGACCCCGCCAGTCAAAGACTTGATGTGCGACGAGCGCGTTGAACGAGCGTGTGTCGTTGGTAAGACGCTCAATTGGGACTGCCGCGTCGAGATGAGGGAACTGGTCTCCGAGCGTTGCTGCGACGTTCGTTGCAGATTCGTAAGGTGCCGCTGAGCCCGGCACGTGAGCCGTTAGATCCGTGAGCAGAGTCTCCATCGCCCGGTGTCCAATCCCGCTCCACTGCCCAATGTCATCCAGATTGTGCGGCGCGAGGTGCCGCCACGTCCTGATGCCGCGCCGTAGCATTGCGTTTCGAGTTGTCGCGCCCGAGACGATTCGCTCGACAGACGTCTGCGCACCGATCGACGGAAACAGGGCCCCCAGTGGAACTGGGGGAAGGTCGCTGTCGGCGGGGCCGGTCGAGCGGTGAACTTTAGACCGAATGATCCCGTGACCTGACCTGGTGGCAGTGGCGAAGTCTTCTATCAGTTGGCCGATGCGCTCCTCGCCGAGCCCCGGCCAGTCGCTGATCTCGGCCAGAGTCATGCAGGAAATGTCCGACCACGATTTGAAGCCGCCGAAGCTGAACCATGTGCAGGTTGCACTGTCCGAGACGACTTGGTCTAAGGCGGCGGCGTCGGCAATAGCCGGGAAGACGTCCGCAAGCGTTACGAGCTCATCGGCGGACGCCGACTCGAAGTCGGTTGCGGAGGCACGTTCATCCATCTGACCTCCTCGTGTCTCGGCGGACGTCTTCATCCAAGACACACCATAGCGGGGCTGGTCGTGCCGCCGCGTTGAGTCCTCGGCTAGTCCTTAGTTGGGACGCTCGGCCTGTTCACTCGACCGCAGGTGGGTGTTCGGTCGACCATCCAACTCATGACCCGCATGACCCCGCCCGCCCGCGTGACGGGGCGAACGTCTCTAGTTCGCCGGCGCGCGTGATTCCGACGACTGGAACGCCTCCATAGCCTCGAGGTGCGGCGCATGCGTCTCGGTTCCAAGGCGAGGCCGACTTCATCGTTCTCGTGCCCGACCGCGGCATCGTCGTGAGGCCCGAGGAGGACGACTGGTTCGACCTTCCGTACGCCGGGCTGACCCGGGCGCGCTATCGGTGTGGGGTGATTCCGAGCTGAGACTGCACCGGGCACCTCCGAATCGAAGGAATCATGAGGTCCTGGATGCATGCCTGTCTCACCCTTGCGGTGTGGCCAGCGCTGACCGACATTGGCGTGTGGCGAGGTATACCCCTACTCCAACCTGTCCGGCAGTGCACTCCAAGATCATGCAGGAGTTTCCGACCCGAACCCCAGTTCCTCCAGCATCCTGGCCACGACCGGCCATGACTTTCCATTCCGTCCTCGTGCCGATACCGATTCGGTGACAGCCATCAGTGCTCGCCGCACCTCGAGCTCTGCCCCATCGAGTGCCGACTCGTACCCGTCTGCGAGCAGGTAGGAGTTCGACGTCGCGCCGTACGCGAGCATCGCGTCCAGGAAGATCTCGAGCTGCCGTGGTGAGTCAATGTGCACGAAGTCCAGGTCGTTCTCCCAGAGGCGTCGGGTGACCTGATCGTCGCTCAACGTGACGACGGTGCCGAAGCGGTGGCCGCGCTCGGGAAGCGCACGCCGCACGTCGTGCACGATCTCGTGGAAGTGTGCGTCGCCCATCCCGAAGCCGACGAATAACAGGTGACGTGTCATCAGGGTGGCCTTCACCAGCGAGCTGAGTGCGGCGCGATCGGCGTTGAAGCCGAGGTAGTCCTCGCGGGTCAGGACGATCGACTCCCGCCTGTCGACGCTGCCGTGGAGCTTGAGCAGCCACCGGTTGCTTGTCTCGGCGGCTCCGGGGATGACTCGGCGTGGACGCTGTCCGTCGAACGCGGCCCATTCGAACAGCTGGTCGTAGTTCAGCGTGATGGCCTGCTCGGCTTCGAGGGCCGCGAGCAGCGGCGGAAGGAGTCCGTACCGACGCTTGTCGACGGCCTCGACGATGGTCTCCGTGAATCGGTCACGGCCGTCCTCATCGTCCCGGGCGAACGCGTCGCGCACGAACGCCGCCTGGTCGAGCACATCGTGCTTGTTCACCAACAATTCGACGACGTCCTCATCGAGGCCCGCCGCTTGCGCAAGAGTGCGGATCAGTCCTGTCCAGTCCGGAGCGCCCGCCGACATGCTGATTCCAGAGCCCATGAAGGGAACGAGTCGGGCATCGCGTGCGACTTCGCCCAGCCGCCTCGCAGCGTCGCGCATCTCATCGGTGAGTTCCGGCCACCGTTCGCGATCATCTCGGCGGGTCATTTGTGCCAGGGCGTATGCCTGCGGATCGCGCAGGACGATCGCCACGTCTACGTCGTACCTCTGCGCGGCGATTCGGCTCCGCTCGTCGATGACGCGGAGGAGTTCGCCACGGAACTTCCCGCCCCCGCCCCCTCCGGCGCCGAACAGCGGAACGGCGAGCAACGGCTTGCTCCGGTTCGACAGAGACTTCGTCGGCTGGCGATGTGCCACGACCTCGGCCGCCACCGAGAAGAACTCCTCGAGGCGGGGGACGATCTGGTCTGCCGTTTTCACGCGGTGATAGGGCACTGCCGTGAGGATCGTCGTCGGCTCGTCCGGGACGTCCGCGCGCTCGAGGAGCGGCAGCGTATACCGGGCCTCGGATCGGAACTCGCGCTCGTATTGCGGGTCCAGCCGGGTGGGCGCCTCGGGCGCCGATCGAGTCCATCCGCCACCGGGCCGCAGTTCGCGGTCGGTGGCGTGCAGATACGCGTCGCAAGCGAATCGTCGGGTGTCGCCCTGAATGACGAAGACGTGACCGGTCATGAACTGATCATGGCATCCCAGCGCGTTTCGGCTTCGGCGCCCGCGCAACGAGCTCCTCCCCGTTCGGTCCTTCCGCCCCGCGGTACTCGAAGACCCAGAACCCGTCGACCTGCGACTCGCTGGTGCACTCGTATACCGCGAACAGGCTGAACTGGTGAGGCTGACTCAGCGGCACCTTCGAGACCATGCCCGTCAGCTTCTTGCCGGAGAGCGTCACGGGCATGTCTCCGGTCTTGAAACCGTCGCGCGGACCGCCGAAATAGGCGCAGTAGAGCGAAGGGTCCTGGTTCTTCGCGGATTCGTGAGTGGTCATGCTTCCTCCGGCTGACGATGGTCGACGATCCGCGCGACGGCGTCGCGCAGGAACTCCTGAGGTGCGAATCTCGGCATCACCCCGCGGACGTCTGTCCATGCGGTGGATACCGGGATGCCGCGATGCCGTGCTCCGTATAGTGCGGCGACAGCTGCCGTACGGCTGCGCCCCTCGGCGCAGTGCAGGAACACACGCCGTCCCTCCGCGCGAAGTGATGCGACGGCATCCGAGGCTTCAGCAAGCACGAAGTCGAGGTTCGGGTTGCGGTCGGGCTGGTCGATCAGCCAGACCTCGACACTGACGCGATCCTCCGGCACCTGCTTCGCGCCGACCCGACACAGGGATACGACCGCGTCGACCTCGTCCGGGAGACGGTCGAGCGCGCCGAGCGAGCCGATCCACACGCCGTCGTCATGGGGATGCCGTGCGAGGGTGCCCTGCGTCGAGTAGCCCGCCTGCGCGAGCCGGTCCGCACCCGGCCACCCCTCGGCATCCGGCTTCCCACCGCGCGCCGCGAGCGCTGCCTGACGCACGAGGTCGCCCGCCGCACATTCCGGCCAGCCGTGCAGACGCCGCTTCCAGCCGAGCGGCACGGCGGAACCGCCCCACAGCGCACCCGCAAGCGAACCGGCGATCGCAGCAACCGTGTCGGTGTCTCCGCCGCCGCGCACGGCGCGCTCGACAGCGTCCACAAGAGAAGTCGCCCCGGATATCGCGGCCAGAGCTCCCTGGAATGCACGTACCACCCAGCCGTTACTCTGCATGAACTCCCGCGGATGCGCACCGAGCGCCTCGTCGATCAGGACTCCCCATCGTGTGGAATCCGCTGGAGCCAGCAATGCGAGATGCGCGTGCATGTCGAGCTCGCCGGTGAGGATCGCGTGCCGAATGGCTGCGGACCACAGAATGCACGCGGAGGCGCTGTCGGACTCCCAGTGCGTCAACTCCGACAGTGCTCGTGCTGCCTCCGCCAGGTCCTCGGCCGGTCGATTCAGGTAGCCCAGGGCGACCGGACCTGTGCGCATCAGCGCACCGTTGCCTGCGCTGCGCCCGGTGCGCTCGTGCACGTGGCGCGCCGCATCCCTGACATCCACCTCCGAGAACTCCCTCGGAACGCTCGACAGGACGGCTCGCGTCTGCGCGCCGACGTCCTTCGCGGTGCGCGACCATTCGATCCACCGCCTTGCGATCTCCTCACGGGTCGAGGTGTCGATGATCTCGCCGCGGGCGAGGACGTCGAGGATCGGGATCGCCATGCTCGTGTCATCCGTCCACTCGCCGGTGGCGTGGCCGAAGACGCCCTCGCCGAACCGCGGTGTGACGTCGTCGGCGAGCGACGGGCCGAACTCGTACTGAGAGCCGAGTGCGTCTCCGGCGGCCGAGGCGAGCACGGAGCCGATTGCCCGATCGAGCTGGATGCTGGTCATTCCCATGGCTCCTCCTGAATTAAATCAACTTTGCGATAAGTCTGCTGAGAAGATGATGCACCCGACCACCGACATTGCGCAAGAGCGCGTAAAATCGCAGCGTGGCTCGTTCACTCGATTCCTTCCCGCGTCCTTCGGTGGCCGTGGACACAGCCGTCCTCACTGTCGTGGACGGAGCTCTCGCGGTGCTCGTGCTTCCGCCTTCCGAGCACCTGCCTATGCGACTGCCCGGAACGTTCCTTCACGAGGGCGAGGAACTCGCGGACGCGGTGCTCCGGTCGCTGCGGGAGAAGGCCGGGGTGGAGGGTCTCGCGCCGCGGCAATTGCGCGTCTTCGACGCCGTGGACCGGGATGATCGTGGTCGTGTGCTCAGCGTGGCGCATGTCGACGTAGCGCGATCGGAAGCCCTGCCGCCGTCGACGCTCGTCGTGCCAATCGCCGAACTGCCACCGCTCGCGTTCGACCATGACCAGATCGTCGCCTTTGCGGTGGATTGGCTTCGCGATCGGTACCGGGAGCAACCGGATCCTGCCGGCCTGCTGGGGGAACCGTTCACAATCAGCCGACTGCGTGCGCTGCACGAGGCGGTGCTGGGCCTCGAGCTGTTGCCGGACACGTTTCGACGGTCGATGCTGCCGCAACTCATCAGCATCGGAGCTCTCGAGCGCGCTGGACGAGGTCGGCCAGCGGAGCTGTATCGACGCGCGTGAGGCTTTCGTGCCGAGGGTGCTCTGATCAAGGCGTCCTGGGTGACGCACGCGGGCCCTCGCCTCCCAGTAATGTCTGGATAGGCGGTGTGCGGTTGAGGTGCATCGGTGCCGGAGGAGTGATCATGGGCAATGAAGTCGAGTTGGTAAGCGACGGCGACGGTCTGGCCGTCCTCGGCAACGCTTCGGACGTTGAGCGGTTCTTCCTTGAGAGCGGGTTGGATCGCGTGTCACCTCGAGAGCTCGACCTCCAACGCCTCCGGTCCTTTTCGTCTACAACGGGAGCTGCTGTCGGCGTCGTCGGAGACATCGCGGCAAACTCCGGCCGCTGGGTGAAGCTCACGGCCGAATCGGCCGAAGCAGTCAAGACGTATGGGCTCATGGCGACCAAGACGCCCGGAGTCAGCCACGCGATGATCGGCCAACCCGGCGATATCAAACAGTGGCTGCAGATTGCGCAGGCGCCAACCGCGCTCCTCAACGGCCCGTTCGCGCTCACGGCTCTGTCGACGATGATGCAGCAACGGGCGATGCAGGAGCAGATGGATGTCATCGTCGAGTACTTGCAGGAGGTGAGCGAGAAGCTTGACGACGTTATGCGTGCGCAGAAGGACTCCGTTCTTGCGGACATGATCGGCGTCGACCTCGTCATCGAAGAAGCACTCACGATTCGTGACCAAGTCGGACGCGTTTCCGACGTCACCTGGTCGAAGGTGCAGGCGACGGGCATGACGCTTGCCCGCACACAGGCCTATGCTCTGCGTCAGCTCGACGCGATCGCCGAGAAGCTGGAGAAGAAGGCCGACCTCGGTGAGATCGCCAAAGCGACGAAGGAAGCGGAACCACGCGTTCGCGAATGGCTGGCGGTCATCGCTCGTACGTTCCAGCTGCAGGATGGTATCTCGGTCCTCGAACTTGATCGGGTGATGGACGCTGCACCCCAAGAACTGGAGGACCACAGGCTCGGACTGCGCACCGCTCGACAGAACAGGCTCGGACTCATCGGTCGCAGCAGCGCGCGTCTATTGGACCAGATGGATGCCACGATTCAGCGAGCGAATGCCAAAGTTCTGCTCAATCCATTCGACTCGCCCGCCGCGGTGAAATCGAGTAACCGGGTCGCATCCGGGGTACTCGAATTCCGTGGCCGCCTCGGCATCGAATCGGGACATGACTCGAAGGATGCGAAGAGGTGGCGTCAAGCGGCCGCTGAGGTCGGCGAGAAAGTGTTCGTATCCGCCTCGGAGGGCGCGACAGCGGCTGCGCGGCTTGGCACCTCAACCTTCGAGCGGGCCACCGAGGCGTTCCGCGCCGTAGACATCGACGGTGACGGAATCCCGGATAGGCCCCGCGCTGCGACTGCGGCCGAAGAAGCGAGCGCAGCGCTCAAGGACGCGGCGGGTGGCGTAGCTGGCGCGTTCGGGACGCTCTTCGGGCGGAGACAGGTCGATCCTTCGCTGCGAAGCGACGAGTCGGATCAGGACTGAGTTGCGGTTCTGCGGCTGGAGGGGCCGGCACCACAAGTCTGCCGATGACTCTCACCGCCGGTGACGCTGGTTCGCATCACTGTCTTGTTTCAGAACGGTGTCAACAACCAAAGCGGCGGAGACGACCAAGGTGAGGAGAGGATCGTCCAACGTGCGGTGCATCTCAAGCACGTAGTTATCGGCCTTCGTGAAGCTCTCCTTGCCGAACCCCGCCCATGTCTTGGTGATGCGTGCGATCTCGGAGCCGTGCGGATCAAGAATGCTGAAGTCCCGTGCCCGCCAGTCTTCCGAGTGGATGGTGCCGAGTGCAGTGCCGCCAGCTTCCATGCGGAAGCGTACATTGAACCGGCCACCGAGCACCGACGCCATCACACCAAGAGTTTCCTGAACGATGCTCCCGACGAGTGTGCCGTCTTCGCGCATGACCGTCACCTTCGACTTGAGCATCGTGGCTGGACGGGTAAGCGTGAGAATCGGGCGGCCATCCGCGTCGATGATCTGCAGCCGCTTGGTCGCGTTGTCTCGGCCGACTGCGATTCGCGACATGCTGATGCCGAACTCTCGAACACCGCCAAGTCTTCGCCCGTTCCGATCGAAGACCGTATACTCGGCCTTCTTCTCGAAGAGCTTTGCCTTCTGGTTCACCACCAGCACGCGCTCCGTGAATAGAGTGCCGTGACCTTCTCGCGTCGACTCGGCGAGGCCGAGTTTGCGGACCTGCTTCTGCACTTTCTTGTTGACGGGTGCGGAATGGGCATGCGATGTAGTCGACGCGACTGTGACTGTCTCCTGCGCGGCAATCGCGGTCGGAGGGGCAACCACCGGCGCATCGATCATCTGTTGTCCGCGGGAGCCCACATGCTCAGTCCACTGCACGCCGTCCCAATACCGATGTTCATGGCGGCCGAAGGGATCGGAAAACCATCCGGCCGGAGACTGCTCGCTCATGAGCTGAGAATAGCCGAGGCGCGTCGTATAGAACGCGTTCGACTACTCGATCGCCAACGGCCGCGAAAATGGTGTAACCGCGGGTAGAAGCGAGTGGGTGAGGCACCGACGCACCTCACCCACTCGGCGAGTCCCCAGCGGCCTCGCCGGCAGCGGACGGCTCCCCTCAGCCTTCCGCTGACTGTTACAGAACGGCGTACGCTTCGTACTGCGTTCCGCCGGGAAGCGGATCGAAGAACGTCACTTCGAACTGTGCCGTCCCGCCCGTCGGTAGGCGATCGATGTATCCGGACTCGGCGCCGATGATCTTCCCAGAGGCGTCACGTGCGACGACGACGACCATCACCGACTCTTGGTCGTCGGCGAAGGAACTGGTGACCTTGCCATTCACGTTCGTGGACCACTCGTCACTCGTCGCCGCGACATCGGTAACGTCGAACGCCCCAGTCGACGACTGCGGGGCACGTGTCGCCGCTGATGCCTCCGGGCCACGAACCTCGAGCGAGGCGATCTCGCCCTGGCCTACATCGAAGAACGTTCCGGTCACTGCAGTCCGTCCGGAGAGAATCGTCCGGTAATCGCTTGACGAGTCGAGGATGGTGCCCGACGCATCCAGTGCCTCGACATCGATCCCGCTGAACGAGAAGATGTAGTCCTCGTTTGGATTGTCAATGACCGCTACGTACCACCACGTCGAACTATCGAAGTCCGAGCGGCCGAAGGCCGTCTCCACGAGGGCCAGATCTTGGCGCTCATCTTCGGCAGGATCGGCCTGCGTCTCGTCGTCAGCGACAGCATCCGCCTCGTCCGTCAACTGAGCTGGCTGCTCGACGGCCGTGTCACCGCTACCGAACGCGTCATTGAAAGACGTCGCCACAACGGCGAAGAACACGATGAAACCGACGATTGTCCCCACCACCGAGACGATCAGGCCGACGATGCCCATCCACTTGCGATCGCCCTTGAGGAACAACGAGACGATGCTGAGAACGAAGGCGATCGGCAGCAGGATCCAGCCGACGATCAGCGCGCCGGGGATGCAGGCGAAGATGAAGCCCACGATCGCGACGATCATCGCGACCATCGCGAGGACGTTGTTCTTCTTCGGCCCCGAGACCGGCGCGCCAGCCGGAGGCATCGGAGGAGGCAGCTGCTGCGGCGCGGGAGCTGCGGGAGGGTTGGGAACGGACATGTGATTCTCCTTGTGGAGTGTGCGTGGAGCACCGGCCTGCCCCACGACGGATGCCGCAGGGCGCCGACCGCACGCACGACGAATATCGCCCGAAGTGCAGGCGCGATTCGGGAGCTCGGATGGGCTCCGGGGTCCGTGCGGACCGGCTGAATCAGACCATAGAGATGGGCTCGGACATTCGTCCAAAGTCACCTGGCGAAAGGTCGACACAAGGTCGCGGGTGTGTCCCTTCCGCCCGACCGATTGAGGTGATCGCACCCACGCTGGATGCTTTCGTGCTCAGCGCCGGCGACGTGGTCGTGCTCGCCGGGGAGAGGATTCGCCCTCGATCAGACAGATCCGCGATTGTCAGTGCGCCCGCCACCCATCAAGGAGCCGTATACCCACCATCCACGAGGTGGTAGCTGCCGGTGATGAAGCTTGCGGCGTCGCTCGCCAGGAAGACGATGAGGTTCGCGACCTCGTCGGCCTGCCCGAGCCGGCCGATCGGATGCTTCGACACGAGGAACTCTCTCGCCTCAGCATCCATCTGCGCCAGTAGAGGGGTGTCGATGAAGCCGGGACCGACCGAATTCACGCGCACGCCCTGCGCCGAGTACTCCAGCGCGGCCGTCTTGGTCATTCCGACGACGCCGTGCTTCGCCGCGACGTACGCGGGGGAGGTGGCGAAGCCGACGCTGCCCAGGATCGATGCGACGTTCACCACAGAGCCGCCGCCGTTTTCGAGGATCGAGGGGATCTGCGCCTTCATGTTGCGGAACACCGCGTTCAGGTTGATCGCGATGACCTTGTCCCAGTCACCGTCCGCATACTCGGCGGTCGGCGCAGCCGCGCCGCCGATGCCGGCATTGTTCACGCCGATGCGTAGAGGGGCGAGACTGTTCGCCTGCTCTACGGATGCTGCGATCCACTCGGGGTCGGTCGCGTCGCCTGCGGACGCTTCGGCGACGCCACCCGCGGCGCGGATCTCGTCGACCACCGACTGGGCCGCCTCGGCGTTCAGGTCATTCACGACCACGGACGCACCGTTCTGCGCCAGCAGCAGCGCGGTGGACTTGCCGATGCCACTACCTGCTCCTGTGACGATCGCCGAGCGGTCTGAAACGTCGTACTGAGCCATGACGACTCCCTCCAGGGCAAGCACGGCACCGGGAGAGCTTCTCGGTCGGTCCGCCCTCCTCGACCATACGTCGCGTGCGCATTCGTCGCCGTGGCCTTGACATTGACAGGTGCGCAGCGCTCGTCCAGCGGCCGTCGCCCCGACGCGCGCCCCTTCTATTGCTCCCCCGGAACCTCCACCCCGACGAACTCACCCTCCCGGGCACCGCGCCGGTTCGGCGCTTCGACCTCGGCAGCATCCAAGAATGCGCGCGCGACGATCGCACCATCGGCATCCGTCGCCCAGAGCAGGAATCGGCCGGCGTCGGCACGAGCAGGAACGGCGAGCGACACGCCATCCGACAACTGGAACGGCTGAACCTCGACAGACCCGGCCGACACGACTCCGACCTCCGCAGCTACGTCCGTCGGTGACCCAGCAGTTACCCACGCGCCATGCACGGTGACCGACAGCGCAGAGCGCCCGTGATGCGAGACCTGGACATCGAGATCGAATCCGGCGACCGGCATCGCCAGATCCGCGCCGGCTCGTGCCGGCACCATGTCCAGCACGAGCACCGTGTCGGCGTTCACGTCGGCGGGGTCGAGCCCACCCCAGTCCTTCGTCCGACGGTCCTCGGTCAGCAGACCCGCGCACTCGTGCTCGACATCCGAGAACTCCGTGTACACGTACCCGGCATAGCGGTCGTGACGACGCAGCTCCTGCGTCTCCCACCGCAGGTGCCAGGCGCGCTCTAGGCTGGTGAACCCCTCGCCGTACTCGCTATTGAGGATCGGCACACCCGTTCGCGGGAACGACGCCGAACCATAGAACGACTTGTCGACCGTGAAATCAGGGCCGAGTCGCACCGGGAACGTCTCGCGCTCGCCGGAAGCAAGGTCGGCGACGGCCTGCTTCCACGTCGCCAGATCCGGCTCGTAGTAGTGCCAGTCGACGAGGTCGCTCTTCACGTGCGACCACCCGGAGTTCTCCACGATGGGCCGCGTGCCATCGAGTGCGCGCAGCATGTCGTACGCTCGCACTGCGGCCTCGGCGCGAGCGGCGCTGCCCGGGATGTCCCAGTCCAGACCCCACTCCTCGTTGTACAGGCCCCAGATGATGATGCTCGGGTGGTTGCCGTCGCGTTCGACCATCGCGGGCAGCTGCGCCTCGAACGACTCGGCTGCGGCCTCAGAGAAGCGGCTCGGGCATGCCGGCTCGGCCCACACGAGCATGCCGGTGACATCAGCCTCGTGCAGCCAGATCGGGTCTTCGAACTTCAGGTGCTTGCGGACGAGGTTGTAACCGAGCTCACGTGCGAGGGCGACGTCGCGGCGCAGCGCCTCGACATCGGGCGCCGTGAGACCGGTGTCGGGCCAGTACCCCTGGTCGAGCACGCCGCGCACGTACAGCCGCGACCCGTTCAGCAGGAGCTCCTCACCGCGCGTCTCGATGCGACGCAGGCCAGTGGTCGCGACGACATAGTCCGCGAAGTCATCATCACCGACTGAGACCTCCACCCGGTACAGGTGCGGGTCCTCCGGCAACCACAGTCGCGGTTCGGGCAGCTCGATCCTGCCCGACGCCTGGCCGGCGGCATCCGTCGTGATCTCGATCTCGACACCCTCGACCCGTGCGCGTACGACAGCCCCGACAACGTCGTCGCCCTGCAGAGCCACCGAGACGTCGATGCCGGTCAGACTGTTTCCACGCAGCGCGACCGAACGGGCATAGGTTCGTCCGCGCGCTTCCAGCCAGACCGACTGCCAGATGCCCGAGGTCGGCGTGAACGAGACTCCGTCGTAGTCGTCGCGGGGGATCGACCGCTGCTTGCCGTGCGCGATCGCACGCTTGTCGGCAGGCGCCTCGACCTCGACCTCGATCTCTGACGCGACGCCGGGAACCAGGAAGTCGGTGACGTCGAACTCGAACGACTCGTATCCGCCGACATGCTCGCCGACGAGCGACCCATCGATGCGGACGACCGCGCGGTGATGCACGGCTCCGAAGCTCAGCACGACACGACGGCCCTCCCACTCGACCGGAACGACGACCTGCCGACGATAGACGCCGCGTTCGAGCCACGTGCGGCGAATGCCGGACGCCTCGCTCTCCCACGCGAACGGCACCGTGATATCCGCCTGGATGCCGTCCGCCTCGAAGTCCCAACGCCCGTTGAGCGTCAGCCAGCGCTCGGAGCGGTCACGATCGGGCCGGGGGTACTCGGGACGCGGGACGCCTCCGGTTTCGGAGGAGACGGGTGCCTGGTCGGTGATGGAGAGTGACACATTCAGCCTTTCACGCTGCCGGCGAGGATGCCGTTGATGAAGTGACGCTGGAGCACGATGAAGAGCACCAGCAGGGGGATGAGGGCGATGGAGCTCGCCGCAAGAAGCTCGCCGGTGACCGTCGCGTAGTCTGCGCCGATCCGGTTGCCGGTGATGTTCTGCGCGAGCGTCGACAGGACGACCTGAAGGGTAGACATCCTCTCGGAGCTGGCGACGATCACCGGCCAGACGAAGTCGTTGTAGATGTTCATGATCGTCAGGACCGCGAGGCCGGCGAGCCCCGGACGGATGACGGGCACGATCACGCGCCAGAAGATGCCGAACTCACTGCAGCCGTCGACGCGCGCGGCATCCAGCAGCTCGTCCGGGACGGCGCTGATCACCTGGCGCATCCAGAAGATCGCGAACGCGTCGATCGCGCCGGGCAGAATCAGCGCCTGGTAGGTGTTCACCCAGCCCAGCGCCTTCATCTCGAGCAGCAGCGGGATGATCAGCACGATCGTCGGCAGCATGAGCGTGATGAGGACGGTGCCGAAGATCAGGTTCTTGCCGATGAAGCTGTACTTCGCGAACGCGAATGCCGCCAGCGGTGCGAAGAACAGCGTGATGCCGCCCTTGACCACGAGCACGATCCCGGTGTTGAGGAAGCCCTGGGCGATCGGGACGTCCTGGAACATCGCGGTGAAGTTGTCGAGTGTGAAGGTGGTCGGGTCGAACCCGAGTGGATCGCGGATGATGTCGTTCGGCTGCTTGAACGACGAGACGATCGCCCACGCGACCGGTGCGAGAAACGCGATCAGCAGCAGCATGAGGAAGACGTGCGAGCCGATTCGCAGGCTCGGACGGCGCTCGGCTCGGGTGCGAGGGGCGGATGCCGCGGCAACCGTCTCGGGGCGGGTCAAGGTATCGGTCATGATCAGTCCTTGGCTCTCAGCATCCGGACGAAGAACAGCGACAGCACCATCACCAGGATGACCAGCAGGAAGGAGTTCGCCGCCCCGGTACCGAGATCGCCGCGCGTGATGTGGTTGTAGAGGTAATAGCCCGCCGTGGTCGTGGAGTTGTACGGCCCGCCCTGCGTGACGACGAACGGCTCGGCGAACATCTGGAAGACGGCGAGAGTCTGCAGCACGACGGCGAACATGATGGTGCGACGCAGCAGCGGCACGGTGATGCTCCACAGCTGCCGGAGCTTCGACGCGCCATCGAGCTCCGCGGCTTCATACATCGAACCGTCGATCGACTGCAGACCCGACAGCAGGATGACGATGATGAAGCCGGTCGTCTTCCACAGGAACAGCAGCGCGAGCGTGGGTTTCGCCCAAGCGCTGGTCGTGAGCCAGCCGATATCCGGGATGCCGAATACGCCGAGGAACGCGTTGATCGCACCGTACTGTTGGTCGAACAGCACCACCCAGATCTGAGCGACGGCGACCAGCGGGGTGACGAACGGCACGATGAACGCGACGCGGTACAGGCCGCGCAGCTTGAGCTTCGCCGAGTTGAGCAGGACGGCGACGATCACCGCCAGAACGATCTGGATCGGGACGATCAGCAGCCACAGGACCGCCGAGTTGCCCAGCGAGCTCCAGAACGCCTCACTCGTGAGGAGGTACGTGTAGTTGCCCCAGCCCACCCACTCCGCGGCGCCGGATCCGCGCCAGTTCGTGAAGCTCAGTCGCGCGGTGAAGATCAGCGGATAGACGCTGAACGCGACGAAGATCACGAGGAACGGAAGAACGAAGAGATACGGCGCTGAGCGTCGTCGGAACTTCGCCATTCCGTTCCGACGCGTGCGCGATGGGGTCGCGTCACGGCCGGATCGCGGTGGTGCCGCGGAGGGGAGGGTGGAGGTCGTCATCGTGGAAGGTCCGTCACTGCCTGTCGATGAGGTTGGTCTGGATGGCGTCGGTCGAGCTGCTGATGACCTCGGCTGGAGTCAGATCGCCATCGAGCATCTTCTGAAGATCGTTGCCGAGGTAGTCCACAGCGCCGTTCCACCACGACGGGATCGAGGTGCCGCTCGGGATCTGCGCCCCTGCGGTCGTCGCGACCTCCCAGAGGTCCTGCCCGCCCAGAGCCTCGATCGGATCGAAGAGGGGCCCCGCCGGGTCGGCTGCGGGAAGGTACGCGGGGATCGACGTGTTCAGGCCGGTCGGGTAGATGTCATTGATGCCCCACACCGCGCTGTATCCGGCCTCGTCGTACATGAGGAACTCGTAGAACAACCAGGCGAGATCGGCGTTCTCACCCTCCTTCGGCAGCACGAACGATGAGCCGCCCATGGCGCCGCTGCGGGCGCCGCCGTCCTCCCAGGCCGGGAGTTCCATGGCTCGCCAGTCGCCGCTGGTCTCGGGTAGCAGCTGCTGCGGCGCGAAGTCGAACCAGATCGCCCACGGGTAGAACACCTGGTTGCCGTTCTCGAGCTCGGCGATGTCCGTAGGACTCAGGTACTCGGCCCGTGTGCCGAGACCGTCGGACTGCACCGTGTCGAGGAACGTCAGGATCTGCTCGTACTCCGGGCTGTCCAGGCGCAGCTCGCCGTCGGCATCCGCGATTGAGGTGCCCAGCTGGCTCGCGTACATCTCGAGCTGGAGCTGGCCGAGGAAGGGGCTCTGCTCGAGGTGGATCGGGTGCGACTCCGGCACTGCCTCCTGATACGCACGCGCGGCGTCGAGAAGATCGTCGTAGGTCTCGATCGTCGTGGCATCGACACCGGCCGCTTCCAGCGCTGTTGCGTTGTAGAAGAGCAAGCCGGGGTTGAGGTCGTAGGGAACACCGTAGATGCCATCGCCGACGGTTGTCGCATCGATCTTCTGGGGTGCGATGTCGTCGGCGTACGGAGCGAGCACATCGGTGAGGTCCCAGAGGTGGTCGGCGAACCCGCCGACGAGCGCATCGTCGAGGAAGACGCCGTCGGGCACATCGGTACCGGTGATCAGCGTGTTCTGCAGTTTGGCGTTGATGTCGACGGCCTCATGGTTGACCTTGATGTCGGGGTACTTCTTATTGAAGTCGTCGATCACGGCGTCGAACACCTCGTACAGGTCGCCGGAGCGATCCCAGATGGTGATCTCGCCTTCCGGCTTATCAGCCGAGGGCGCCTGCAGACGGTCGGACGTTGCTTCGTCGTCGGCACCGGCTGTGATGTCGGGTCCGCACGCGGTCAGGGCCAGTGCGGCGACGGCGGTGACGCCGACTGCGGCCAGGCGCAGGGCCGGCCGCTTCGGGTTGCTGTTCATGACACTCCTTTGTGTTTGCGGTGCTGGGTGTTGAGAAGGCACGGTCGGGTGTGGGGCAGTTCGTGTTTGCCAACGTATGCAAACTGTAGCGGACGTTTGCATACGTTGCAAACGATATGATGACGACATGCCAGCCACACTTCGCGACGTCGCCGAGAGGGCGCAGGTGTCGATGCGCACGGTGTCGAACGTGGTGAGCGGCTACACGCACGTCAGCGAACGCATGCGCGCGAAGGTCCAGGCCGCGATCGAGGAGCTGGACTACCGCCCGAACCCCGTGGCCCGCACGCTCCGGACCGGTCGTACCGGCATGCTCGCCCTCGTCGTCCCCGAGATCGACGTGCCCTACTTCAGCGAACTCGCTCGGGATGTGATCCATGCTGCGGCTGAAGTCGGCTATCGAGTGATGATCGACCAGACCGGCCACGATCATGAGCGCGAGCGGCAGCTGCTCACCGGTGAAGACCGGACGATGCTCTTCGACGGTCTGCTGTTCAGCCCGCTGGTCACCAAGTCCGAGCTCCTCGACATGCACGGCGCCTCACGGATGCCGTTGATCCTGCTCGGCGAACATGACTTCGACGGCCGCTACGACCATGTCGCGATAGACAACGTCGCCGCCGCTCGGGACGCCGTGAACCACCTCGTCGCCACCGGGCGCACGAGGATCGCCGCCATCGGATCGCAGCCGCTGGAAGAGTACGCCACACCACTGCAGCGCTCCGCTGGCTACGAGTCGGCACTGACCGACGCGGGCATGCCGGTTCGCCCGGACTACGTCACGACGGCTGCGCATTACTCTCGCACCGAGGGCTACGAGGCGGCGCGCGCGCTGCTCGAGCTCGACCCCCGCCCCGACGCGATCTTCTGCTTCTCCGACCTGCTGGCGATCGGCGCGATGCGCGCTGTCTTCGATGCGGGGCTCAGCGTGCCAGAGGATGTGGCAGTGATCGGGATCGATGATGTCGAGGAAGGACGATTCGCTCGCCCGTCGCTCAGCACGATCTCCCTGGACACGCCGTTCATCGCGCGCGAGTCGGTTCGCCGGATCATCGAGCGGATCGACGACCGCGAGTCGCCCGCGACCGAGATCGTCGCACCGCACAAGCTCGTGGTGCGAGAGAGCACAGGCGGCAGCTGAACACCGCGAACTAGGCTCATCCCCGTGCCCTGGCGATCCATCGAGCTCCGCGTCGACCGCGACAGCGTCGCGATGGGCGATGACGTCCAGTCCCACGCCGGCGTCATGTCCGTCCCCCGCGGCACGCTGCTCAGCGCAGCCCTCGAGCGATCTTCTCCCGAGATCCGGTCCCCGGGCTGGTCGTGGGTCGCCGTCGTCGACCGCGAGGTCACCGCTGTCTGGTCCGTCGACCACGGCGTCCGAATGCTCGTGCCAGACCGCGAACTCACCCGCGGCCCGGTCGACATCCACTTCCGCTACTTCGTTCAGATCGACCCGGCGTGGCTGTTCGATCGGCTGTCCACCGGTGCCACCGCCGACCGGCGAGAACTCGAAGCGGAATACGCACCGATCGCACGCGAGAAGCACCGCGCCGAACTGCGCCGTCGTGAGCGCGAGATCGATGCCCGCTTGCTGAGCGCCGAGTGCATCGAGGCGATCCGCCATTACGGGGCCGACGTCACCCTGCACGCTGACGTCGCCTGCGACTTCACCCACGCAGGCGAGACATGGGCGGTGCGTCGCGCCGACACGATGCTCCAAGTGTTCCGCGGCGGCGGAGGACCCATCGCTTCCATCCGGCCTCACGTCCTGGGCGAAGCCTGGCTGGTTGGGATGCTCGGCGCCTCAGTACGCGCTGCATCCGGTCTGCCGAGCCTTCCCGCCGCCGACCGCCTGCCCGGGCTCGAATTCACGCAGACCGGCGGGCGATGGATGTCGCGCGGAGCGACCGTCGTTCAGGTCGACTCCGAGCACGCAGCCGACGTCGCAGGCCTCGTGTTCGGGCGGTCGATCGCCGAGATACGGATGCTTCTCGAGGGCTGAGACCGCTACCCGAGAACGCTCCCGGCATCCGCGCACTCGACGAGCTTGCCGTTCTTGAGCACCGCGACCCGGTCGGCGGACAGCACGGGCCGCGTCTGGGTCTTTGAAGTCTCCAATCAAAGAGTGTATCGTGAGGCGATACCCGATACACTTAATCGATGATCGTCAGTTTCCGACACAAGGGGTTGGAGATGCTCTATCGAGAAGATTCGAAACGTGGCATCCAGCCCGCGCACGCCGCCAAGCTGTCGCGAATACTCGCGGCCTTGGACGTTGCACTGGACCCGTCTGATCTGACGATCCCGTCGTTTAGGTTGCATCCGCTCAAGGGAGCGCTTGCTGAGCACTGGTCGATCTGGGTGAACGGGAACTGGCGAGTCACGTTCCGTTTCACTGGTCAAGATGTCGAACTCGTCGATTACCGGGATTATCACTGAAGGAGAAGCTCATGATGAAGAACCCGCCGCATCCTGGCAGCATTCTTCGCGAGGACGTCATCGCAGAGCTGGGCCTCACGGTTGCTGAGGCTGCGGTACGACTCGGCATGTCGAGGGTTGCGCTCAGCCGGGTGCTGAACCAGCACGCGGCCATCAGCGCGAACCTTGCGGTGCGGCTTGAGTACGCGGGAGTCGGCACTGCACGTTCTTGGCTTTCGATGCAGACGAATTATGATCTCGCCCGCGAGCTGGCAGAGAACGAGCACACTGTGCGCCCGCTCTCCACTGCCGGGTAGGGGCGCGCTCGCTCACCGAACGCGAGGTAGGCGAGCAGGAAGATCGCGGCGAACGTGTCGGCGCGCTCGGTCGCGGGGATGCGAGGAGCGAGCATCCAGCTCACGGATGTGCTCTTCGCCCTCAGCGACCCCGATCGTCTCGCGATCGCGCGTCAGCTCGTCGACGGGCCGCTCGACATGGCCGCGTGCCACGCCACCGACCCGAATCTGCCGAAGTCGACCAAGTCGCACTTCATGAAAGTGCTGCGCGAGGCCGGCGTCATCCGCAACGAGCCCAACGGTCGCCAGCGCACGCTGACGCTGCGGCGGGAGGATCTCGATGCCCTGTTCCCCGGGCTTCTGGACTCGGTACTGCGGGGTTAGGCGAGTCGCTTCCGCTCGTGTCGGACCTACTCGTCCGCGACCGGCTCCCACCGCAACAGATCACCCGGCTGGCACTCGAGTGCCTCGCACAGGGCGTCCAGCGTCGTGAACCGTACGGCCTTCGCGCGCCCGTTCTTGAGCACGGCGAGGTTCGTGGGGGTGATGCCGATGCGTTCGGCGAGTTCGCCGACGGCCATCTTGCGGCGCGCGAGCATCACGTCGATGTCGACGATGACGGGCATCAGATCACCTCGCCGAGCTCGGTGCGCAGCGTCTGGGCCTCGTGCTCGCGGTCGATCGCCTGGCGCAGCAGCGCCTTCATGACGACCATCAGAAGCGCCATGCCGCCGAGCACCAGTGCGGCGCCGCCGACGAGCGCGACGAGGCCCGGTGCGATCTCGGTGGGTTTCAACACGAGCGCCATCGCCAGTGCCAGCACCGCGGCCGCGCCGAACGCGCCGATGATGACGTCGACGTAGCGGAACGACGACCTCTGGAAGATCGACCCTCGTCGCACCTTCGTCAGCAGCATCCACACGCATAAGGCGAACACCTGCATCGTCAGCACGCCCAGGACGACGATGGTCACGAAGCCGACGCGGAACCACGTTGGCGCGCCCACGAGATCGATCCACATCAGCGGCACGATCACGGTCTGCACGACCAGCGAGCCGGCCAGTGCCAGCGCGATCACCACGCGCAGGATCACGATCGTGGTTCGTCCCATGGTTGCATCCTCTCATCGACCGACAGAGAGAATCTATCGTTAATCGTTCGATATCGGAAGTCCGTCGATCGAGCGTCTCGCGACGTCGATCCGCCCGTGGAACCCTTCCGGATCCACACCCCACCAGCGCAGCAGCCCTCTGACGGCTTCGAAGAAGTAGGCTCGAGGAGAGGTCGAAGACGACCTCGAGGTACCGCCGAAGGGACGATCGGACTCATGGCGAACGCAATCGGATCCGCTGAGCTGCGAGAGGCGATCGCGGCTCTCGACCCCGACGTCGGGTCCGGCGTCGAGAGCCTGATCAGCCGGCTCGACGCCGTCGATCTCGAGGAGCGCGAGCCGCGGGACGTCGTGGGCGCTGCGCTCTCGATGCGCGCCCTTGCTGCCCAGCGCCGCCGCGGCGAGATCAGCGTGTCGGTCTTCACACCGACACTCAGCGAGCACGGCTGGACCTCGCGCCGCACCATCGTCGACATCTGCACCGACGACGCCCCGTTCCTGGTCGACTCGGTCACCGCGGCGGTCGCGCGACAGGGCCTGGCCGTGCATCTTCTGCTTCACCCGATGGTGTCGGTGCGTCGGGGCGACGACGGCGAGCTGCTCGAGACCGACGCGCACGGCGGCGAGCTCGAGTCGTGGATCCACCTCGAGGTCGACCGCGTGCCCACCGAGGCGGGGCGCGCGGCGCTCACGGAGCGGCTGCTCTCGGTGCTCGGCGACGTGCACGCCGCGGTCGACGACTGGCCGGCCATGCGCCGCGCCTGCCTCGACCTGGTCACCGACCTGCGCACCCAGCCGCCGGTCACCGCCGACCCGGCCAGCGTGGGACCGACCGTCGACTTCCTCAGCTGGCTCGTCGACGACAACTTCACCTTCCTCGGCTACCGCGAGTACTCCCTGGTATCGAATGAGCACGGCGAGGACGTGCTCGTCCCGATAGAGCACACCGGGCTGGGCATCCTGCGCAAGCCCACCACTGCGGTGGCACACCTGCGCCCTGAGGCGCAGCGCACGGCCCGCGAGCCGCGGTTGCTCACGATCACGAAGGCCAACTCGCGCGCCACCGTGCATCGCGACGTCTACCTCGACTACATCGGCGCGCGGATGTTCGACGAGGCCGGCGAGGTCATCGGCGAGCGCCGGTTCCTCGGCATGTTCACCTCTGCCGCCTACGCCGCGTCGGTGACGACGCTTCCGATCGCCGCAGCCAAGGTGCGCGCCGTGCTGGAGGCATCCGGGTTCACACCGCTCTCGCACACCGGTAAGGATCTGCTGCAGATCCTCGAGCAGTATCCGCGGGACGAGCTGTTCCAGGACTCGGTCGACCACCTGCTCGAGGTCGCTTCCGAGGTGAGCCGTCTGAACGGACGCCGGCGCTCCCGCATGTTCCTGCGGAGCGATGAGTTCGGCCGATTCGTCTCGGCCCTGGTCTATCTGCCGAAGGACCGCTACAACACCCCGGTGCGGCTGCGCATCGAGGCGCTGCTGCGGCAGTTGTTCGAGGCCGAGCACGTCGACCACGCCACCCGGGTCACCGACTCCCCGCTCGCCCAGCTGCACTTCGTCGTGCGCGTGCCGCGCGGAGCATCCCTTCCCGACATCGACGAGCGCGAACTGCAGCGCCCACTGGCCGATGCCGTCCGCGGATGGGATGAAGGCCTCGTCGACGCACTGCACCACGCCCACGGCGATGACGAGGCCGCGAGACTCCTGGCTGACTACGGCGAGGCCTTCCCCGCGGTGTACAAGGAGACGGTCACCCCCGAGGAGGCGGTCGACGACATCCCCCTGCTGGAGAGCCTGGGCGAGCGCGAGCTCGCCGTGCGACTGAACGTGCCAGAGCGCGACGTCCCAGGCAAACGCGTCTTCACACTGGTCTCGCGTCAGGAGTATCCGCTCACGCGCGTGCTTCCGGTGCTCACCGATCTCGGCGTCGACGTGGTCGACGAGCGTCCATACGAGATCACCCTCGATGGCGGCGAGAAGCGCTACATCTCCGACTTCGGCCTCACCGCCGAGGGCGTCGAGCGATGGATGGACGCCTCGTGGGGCAGCGTGTTCGAGGATGCGTTCACGGCCTGCTGGACGGGCGCGGCCGAGAGCGACCGTCTGAACACCCTCGTGCTTCACGGCGACCTGGACTGGCGCCGCATCGTGATCCTCCGCGCCATCGCGATGTATCTGCGTCAGATCGGGTCGGCGTTCTCGGTGGAGTACATCGAGAACGCGCTGGCGTCGAACCCCGAGCTCGCCCGTGACCTGGTGCGCCTGTTCGAGCTGCGATTCGACCCGTCGATCACCGGCGACCGCGCCGCGCAGGTGGAAGCGGCCGAGGCCGATCTGCTGCTCGCGCTGGACCAGGTGGCGAGCCTCGACGACGATCGCATCCTGCGCTCCTTCGTCGGAGTGATCAGGGCGACGTGGCGGACGAACTACTACCAGCCGGCTGAGGACGGCTCGCCGAAGCCGTGGGTGTCGATGAAGCTCGACTGCGCAAACGTGCCAGGGCTGCCCAAACCGCATCCGATGGCCGAGATCTGGGTGTACTCGCCCGAGGTCGAAGGAGTGCATCTGCGGTTCGGAAAGGTGGCTCGCGGCGGCTTGCGCTGGAGCGATCGGCGGGAGGACTTCCGCACCGAGGTGCTCGGCCTGGTCAAGGCGCAGATGGTGAAGAACGCTGTGATCGTCCCGACCGGGTCCAAGGGCGGATTCTTCGCCAAGCGGCTGCCCGCCCCGAGCGACCGCGGCGCGTGGCTCGAAGCGGGGAAGGCCGCGTACAGAACGTTCATCCGCGGGCTGCTCGACATCACCGACAACCGGGTCGGCTCCGAGATCATGCCGCCGGCCGACGTCGTGCGCCACGACGGAGAAGACCCCTACCTGGTGGTCGCCGCCGACAAGGGCACGGCCTCGTTCTCCGACATCGCCAACGGGATCTCCGAGGAGTACGGGTTCTGGCTCGCCGACGCCTTCGCGTCGGGCGGGTCGGCAGGCTACGACCACAAGGCGATGGGCATCACAGCCCGCGGCGCCTGGGAGTCGGTGAAGCGGCACTTCCGCGAACTCGGCCTCGACACTCAGTCCGAGGACTTCACCGTCGTCGGCATCGGCGACATGTCGGGAGACGTGTTCGGCAACGGAATGCTGCGATCCCGGCACATCCGGCTGGTCGCAGCCTTCGATCACCGCCATGTCTTCGTCGACCCGACCCCGGATGCGGAGGCGACCTTCGCCGAGCGGGAACGCCTGTTCGCACTGCCGGGGTCGTCGTGGGACGACTTCGACCGCAGCGTGATCTCCGCCGGCGGCGGGGTGTATCCGCTCTCGATGAAGTCGATCACCGTCACGCCCGAGATGGCCGAGGCTCTCGGTCTCGACCACGCGGTGAAGAAGATGACGCCGATGGAGCTGAAGAAGTCCGTGCTGCTCGCGCCGGTCGATCTGCTCTGGAACGGCGCCATCGGCACGTACATCAAGGCGAGCGACGAGAGCGACGCCGACGTGGGCGACCGCGGCAACGACGCCGTCCGCGTCGACGGCGGGCAGCTGCGACTTCGGGTGGTCGGAGAGGGCGGCAACCTCGGCGCCACCCAGCGCGGCCGCATCGAGGCTGCGTCTGCCGGCATCCGGATCAACACCGACGCCATCGACAACTCTGCCGGCGTCGGCACCTCCGACCGGGAGGTCAACATCAAGATCCTGCTCGGCATCCTGGAGCGCGAGAGCCGTCTCGACCGCGAGGCGCGCAACGAGCTGCTGCAGTCGATGACCGACGAAGTCGCAGTGCAGGTGCTGCGGGACAACTACGAGCAGAACGTGCTGCTGGGCAACTCCCGGGCCAACGCCGGCGTCATGCTCCCCGTCCATGAGCGGCTGATGGAGTGGCTCGAGGAGCGCGACGAACTCGATCGCGACCTGGAATTCCTGCCCGGCCGCGCCGAAGTGGCCGACCGGATCGCCCAGCAGCAGGGGCTGACCAGGCCGGAGTTCTCGGTGCTGGTCGCCTATGCGAAACTCGCCCTCAAGGGCGATCTCGCCGCGACCGATCTGGCGGATGACCCCTGGTTCACTCGAACGCTGGCCGAGTACTTCCCCGCGCCGATCAGAGAGGCGTACGCCGGCGATCTGGATGCCCACCCGCTGCGCACCGAGATCATCGTCAACTCGGTGGTGAACTCGATGGTGAACCGCGGTGGGATCACCTTCGGCTATCGGGCGGCGGACGAGACGGGAGCATCCAGCGAGGAGATCGCGCGCGCCTACGTGGCCGCGCGCGAGATCTTCGATCTGCACGGCTTCGTCGTCGCCGTCGAGGCGACCGACAACATCGTCTCGACGGATGTTCAGACCGACCTCTATCTCACCTTCCGCCGACTGCTGGATCGCGCCACCCGCTGGTTCGTGCAGCACCGTCCGGACGGCGTGGACATCGGCGCGGAGATCGAGCTGTTCCAGGGTCCGGTGACGCATCTGTCGGCGAACGTCGACCGGTGGCAGCAGGGAGTGGATCTGGAGCGCTTCGGGTCGCGGACGCAGGAGCTCCAGGACGCCGGCGTGCCGGAGGATCTCGCCAGGCGCGGGGCCGGGCTGCTCGACGTGCTCTCGCTGCTCGACATCGCCGAGTTCTCGCGCACAAGGGGCTGGGATCTGGAGGAGCTGGCGGCGCTGTACTTCGCGATGTCGGCGCGGATGTCGTTCGAGCAGACGCTGACGAAGATCAGCGCCCTGCCGCAGGACGACCGCTGGGGATCGATGGCCAGGGCGAGCATGCGCGACGACCTGTACGCGGTGATGATCGAGCTGACCGCGACGGTCGCGCAGCAGACCTCTCCCGGCGAGCCGGATGCGCGTATCGAGGCCTGGCTGGAAGCGGGCGGCTCGTCCATGCGGCGCGCCGTGGACGAGGCGATCGCTGCCGCACAGGCGCAGGACGGGTCAGGGTTGGCCACGCTCTCGGTCGCGGTGCGGCGACTGCGCTCCCTCGTCAGATGACGCCGGCGCGACTGCATACGCTTGTCCATATGACGTCTTCGGCCACGCTCGACCCTGCCCTCCGCCGCGCCCGCGTCGGCGTCGCGCTGCTCTTCCTCACCAACGGTGCGCTGTTCGCCAACATCCTGCCGCGCTACCCCGAGATCAAGGCCGAGCTCGGTCTGGATGCCGCCACCTACGGCCTCGCGATCGCGGCCTTCCCCGCCGGGGCGATCGTCGCAGGTCTCGCCGCCGCGATGTTCATCCGCCGGTTCGGATCGGCGAGAGTCGCGGTCGCCGGAACCATCATCACGAGCCTCGGCATCCTCGCGGCCGGCTTCGCGCCGTCCGTCCTCTTCTTCGCGCTCGGCCTGTTCCTCGGGGGAGCCGCGGATGCCATCACCGACGTCGCCCAGAACGCCCACGCCCTGCGCGTGCAACGCGGCTACGGTCGCTCGATCATCAACTCGTGCCACGCGATCTGGTCGATCGGCGCCGTGCTCGGCGGTTCGATGGCGGCTGTCGCGATCGCGGTCGCCGTGCCCCTCGGCATCCACCTGATCATCTCGGCCGTGGCATTCGGCATCGTCTCGCTCATCGCCCTGCGGCTGTGCCTGCCCGGCCGCCACCGCGAGACCGATGAAGATGCGGTCGCCGGAGGCGAAGAGATCGGCGGCGCGCTGCAGCGCATCACCGCGAAGGTCTTCATCGTCCTCACAGCTCTCGTGCTGATCTCGATCGCCGGAGCCCTCGTCGAGGATGCCGGGATGTCGTGGGCGACCCTGTACCTGGCCACGACGCTCGAGGCTCCGGCGGCCCTCGCCGCCACCGGATACATCGCCCTCGTCGGCGCACAGTTCATCGGGCGCATCGTCGGCGACGGCCTCACCGACCGGTTCGGGCAGCGCGCCGTCGCGCTCAGCGGTGGGCTCATCACCGCGGTCGGCATGGGCCTCGCGCTCGCGTTCCCGTCGATCCCCGGCACGATCATCGGCTTCGCCGCCGCGGGGTACGGTGTCGCGACGCTCATCCCGGCCGCCATGCACGTGGCCGACGAGTTGCCCGGGCTCAAGCACGGCGCCGGCCTCACGATCGTGTCGTGGCTGCTGCGACTCGGGTTCCTGTTCTCGCCGCCGCTGGTCGGTCTCGTGGCCGACAACGCCGGACTGCGGACCGGTCTGCTCGTCGTGCCGATCGCCGGGGTGGTCGCGGTGCTGTTCGCGTGGTCGCTGCAGGGGCGGGCGAAGCGCGGGCTCTAGCTCCTCGCGGCATCCGCATCGGCGAGCCCTCGCCGCATCGCCTCGCGCGATGCAGCGTCCCACGGGCCCGAGCACGCGAGCGGGATCTCAGTCATGTAGCGGCGCTCAGGTTCCGGCATCCGCTCGGCGAAGCCGGCCGGGTCGGACCCCGCCGTCGCGTACAGGTCGGGTCCATCCGCGAAGTAGAGATCGCAGGCGACGAGGCGGCCGTCGCTGCCGCGCATGATGTTCGACGGATTCTGGTCGAGCGGACCGCACCAGGGAAGCTCGCGGACGGCGTCGGCGTGGATGCGGCGCACGATGTCGACGAGCTCGGCGACGTGCGGTTCACGATCGGCGATCGCGGTGTGGAACGCCACGGCATCCTGCTCGTCGACGTCGCTGAGCCACTCCATCACCTGCAGATCGCCGCCGCCGGCGAGTCGGCGATGCGCGAACAGCTGTGGAACCTGACGGGTGTGCGCCGCCTCGCGATACAGGGCGGCGGTGTACGGACCGACCGGATCGAACGGACTGATCCGCACGGCGGCCGCTCCGTCGGGGGAGCGCAACGCGATCGCCCAGTCGCCCTCCCCGCACGGTGTCCAGTCGGCGTCGCGGAACGCACGCTCGGCGTCGCGGTGGGTGGCGTCTGCGGGCAGGCTGTCGACGATGGCAGTCATGAGTCCATTCTGAACGAAATGCAGTATGGCAAGGTTAAGTGCAGATTGAGTTGCATAACAACAATCAATCGTTATCTCAAACTTCACATAATGCTGCTCGGTTTTGCGAGCAGGGCCGCGCGGGTCGATACTCATGGCGAAACCAGAGCGCCACCGAAAGCTCTTCTGGCCCACTATGAATCAGACAGACACCCTGAACCCTGCACGCGCGAGCGTCGCCGTCATCGGCTCCGGCCGCCTCGGCGGCGTGCTCGCGCGTGCCCTCCGCGCGGCCGGGCTCGACGTACTGGGACCTTTCGGTCGAGACGGCACTGCTGCCTCGGGTACCGTGCCCGCCGTCGACATCGCGCTGCTCTGCGTTCCTGACGCCGCCATCGCCGTCGCCGCTGACGCCGTGAGGGATCGCGCGCGGTTCGTCGGTCACGTCTCGGGCGCCACGGGTCTGGATGCTGTCGACTTCAGCCAGCACCCGCTGCAGACGTTCACGGGAGATGAGAAGCCGGACGTCTTCCGCGGCATCGGCTGCGCCGTCGATGCGCACACCGATGAGGCGCTCGCCGTCGCGACCGGACTCGCCGAGGTGCTCGGAGCGCGCGCCTTCCGCGTGGGCGATGCGCAGCGCGCCGGCTATCACGCCGCGGCATCCACGGCGTCGAATCTGGTGCTCGCAGTGCTGGATGCCGCCGAGCAGCTCGCCGTGGCCGCCGGCCTTCCGTCGGCCGACACGCGCGCTCTGCTCGCACCGCTCGTGCGCCGCACGGTCGAGAACTGGGCGGATGCCGGTGCCGAGGCATCCCTCACCGGCCCGATCGCACGCGGCGACGAAGGCACGGTCGCACGCCAGCGCGCGGCGGTGGCGGACGCCGGCCTCGACCTTCTGGCGCTGTTCGATCAGCTGTGCGCGAGCACCCGCGGGCTCGCCCACCGACCGCAGGAAGACGCAGCATGAGGATCATCCGCACGATCGACGCGATGCGTGCCGCGGTGCGTGAGGCGCGTCGTGCCGGTCGGAGCGTCGGCCTCGTCCCCACCATGGGCGCCTTCCACGAAGGTCACCTCTCGCTCATGCGCCGCGCGCGAGAGCAGAACGATCTCGTCGTCGTCTCGCTCTTCGTCAACCCGACCCAGTTCGGCCAGAACGAAGACCTCAGCTCCTACCCGCGTGACGAGGCGCGCGACGCGGCGCTCGCCGAGAACGAGGGCGTCGACGTCCTCTTCGCCCCGTCAGCTGCCGAGGTGTATCCGGACGAGTTCGCCACCAGCATCCATGTCTCGGGAATCACCGACGTGCTCGACGGCGCCTCGCGCGGCGCATTCCACTTCGACGGCGTCGCGACCGTCGTCACGAAGCTGTTCGGCATCGTCCGCCCCGATGTCGCGTTCTTCGGACAGAAGGATGCCCAGCAGATCCTGGTCGTGCGGCGCGTCGTCAGCGACCTCGATCTCGACGTCCGTATCGAGGCGTGCCCGATCGTCCGCGAGACCGATGGACTCGCGATGAGCTCGCGCAACGTCTACCTCTCGCCCGAGGCGCGCGAGCAGGCGACGGCGCTTTCCCGTGCGCTCGACGCGGCCTCCGCCGTGCGGGAATCGGGCGAGCGCGACGGCGAACGGATCCTGGATGCCGCCCGCCGCGTCCTCGCCGACGCCGGTATCACGCCGGAGTATCTCGAGCTCCGCGACGCTCTCACCCTGAACACCGTCACCCGCGTCGACTCGGACGCACTCCTCGCCGTCGCCGCACGCGTCGGCGCCGCTCGATTGATCGACAACCACATCCTGAAAGGCGACCGCTGATGCAACGCACCATGCTGAAGTCGAAGATCCACCGCGCTACCATCACCGGAAGCGACCTCAACTACGTCGGTTCGATCACGATCGATGCCGACCTGCTCGATGCCGCCGACATCCTCGAGAACGAGCAGGTCCACGTGCTCGACGTCGACAACGGCGCGCGCTTCGAGACCTACACGATCGCAGGAGAGCGCGGCTCCGGCGTCATGCAGGTCAACGGCGCCGCCGCCCGACTCGTGCACTCCGGCGACACGATCATCGTCGTCTCGTACGCTTCGTACTCGCGTTCCGAGCTCGAGGAGTACGAGCCGATCGTCGTGCATGTGGACCGCGGCAACGGCATCATCCAGGTCGATGACGCGGTGGACCAGCTGCTCACCGGGGCGTCGGCGTGAGCATCCACCCGGTGGCCGGCCGCGCGCGCGTCACCCTCGGTGCGCTCGCGGCGAAGAAGGCCGCCGGCGAGAAGATCGTGATGGTCACGGCGTACGACTATCCGGGCGCACAGATCGTGGATGCCGCAGGCGTCGACATCGTGCTCGTCGGAGACTCCGCAGCGATGACCGTGCTCGGCTACGACTCCACGGTGCCGGTGACGGTCGACGAGATGATCATGCTCACGGCCGCGGTGCGGCGGGGTCTGCAGACGCCGTTGCTGGTCGCCGACTTGCCGTTCGGATCGTACGAGGCGTCGGACGAGCTCGCGATCGCGACCGCCCAGCGCTTCATCAAGGAGACCGGCGCCGACGCGGTCAAGATCGAGCGCGGTGGCACGACGGTCGATCGGGCGCGTGCGCTCGTCGCTGCCGGCATCCCTGTCGTGGGTCATGTCGGCCTCACGCCGCAGACCGCGTCGTCGCTCGGCGGGTACCGCGCGCAGGGGCGGACGGCCGACTCCGCTTCTCGGGTGATCGAGGACGCGCTCGCCCTGCAGGATGCCGGATGCTCGCTGCTCGTCGTCGAGGCAGTGCCTTCTGCGGTCACCTCCGTGCTCATGGCGCAAATGGGCATCCCGGTGATCGGGATCGGGGCAGGGGCGGATGCCGATGGCCAGGTGCTCGTCTTCCACGATCTGCTCGGGATCTACGACGGCGGAGCGGCGCGCTTCGTCAAGCGGTACGCGGAGGTGCGCGGGGCGATGGTTGCTGGTGTCTCTTCGTACGCAAGCGAGGTGCGCTCGCGGGTCTACCCCGCGGCCGAGCACACGTACGGGATGCCGGCCGAGGAGGCCGAGAGGCTTGCGGCGCTGTTCGCGGGGCGTGCAGGGGGCGCTCGCAGCGTCGGGTGAGCTGACTGCGCTGGGTAGGCTGACCGCATGCGCATGGATGCCTCATCTTCTTCGGGGCCGATGCCCCGCGTGATCCACACCGGACAGGCCCTGGTCGATGAGGTCATCGAGGTGCCCGCCCTTCCCGCGCGAGGGCAGAACGTCATGGCATCCTCCGTCGCCCAGTACGCGGGCGGGGCTGTCACCGTGCTGCTGGCCGCCGCGCGTCTCGGCGCGGACTGCGTGCACGCGGGTGCGGTGGGCACCGGCCCGCACGGAGACGCGATCCGTGCGGCGTTGGAAGCCGATGGCATCGCGGCATCCGCGCCGCCGGTGACCACGCAGGACACCGGCGTCTGCGTCGTCCTGGTCGAGCCGACGGCCGAGCGCACGTTCGTCACGACCCTCGGTGCCGAGCGCGAAATCACGGTCGATTCCCTGGCCAGTGCTTCTGCCGGACCCGGCGATCTCGTCTGCGTCACCGGATACTCGCTGGCGGTCGAGCAGACCCGCGACCCGCTGTTGGCGTGGATGGAGACCCTGCCGCCTGATGCCGTCGTGGTGCTCGACCCCGGCGCGGCGTTCGCCTCGCTTCCTGCCCAGGTCCGGGATGCGATGCTCGCCCGCACCGACGTGTGGACGGGGAATGCGGAGGAGACGACGGATCTGCTGTCCGCGCTGTCCGCTTCTGTTTCTGGGGTCGCTGATTCTGAGCTCGCTGATTCTGGGGCCGATCGCGAGATCGTCGATCAGGCGGCTGCCGTCCCGGCGCTGCTGCGAGACGGAGCCGTCGCGATCGTCCGGGACGGTGCGGAGGGGTGTGCCGTCTCCGTCGCAGGCGAGACGACCTACGTCCCTGGCTTCCCGCAGAAGCCGGTGGACACGAACGGCGCCGGCGATACGCACACCGGCGCGCTGCTGGCATCCGTCGCGACCGGGGTGAGCTGGGTCGACGCGAGCCGGCGCGCCAATGCAGCCGCAGCGATCAAGGTGACGCGCCGAGGGCCGACGACGGCGCCGACCGCGGACGAGGTCGAGGACTTCCTTCTGAACGCCTGACGGGTTATCCACAACCTCGAATATTCTTCCGAGAATGTCGGTGGCCCTGCATACTCTGGAGGTATGTCAAAGCTGACCGCACTCCACGAGGCAATCACAAGTCTCGAACGGGTGTGGGCGGGCGCCGATGACTCGAACGAGCTTACGAGAGAACAGCTCGTTTCTGCGACGGATGCTGTCGCACTCGTGCAACGGCGATTGGATGCCGTCCAGGTCGACGTGGCCGCAGGTCTCGCACGCGAATCGCGTCCGGAGCTCGGGGCGGAGTCGCTCGCCAAGCAACAGGGATTCCGCACACCGGCCAAGATGCTGTCCACGACAATGGGCGTCTCGACGGGCGATGCGCTGCGGCTGATCAAAGTGGGTGAGAGCACGGCACCGCGGTCAGACCTGCTGGGCGCGAAGCTGCCGGCGAAGTATCCGCTCGTTCGTGAGGCGCTGAACTCGGGTGCGCTGAGTGCGCAGGCATCGGCGCTGATCATCGGACTGCTCGATCGCTGCCGCGTGGCTGCGGGTGCCGTGCGCATCGTCGAAGGGGAGCGACTGCTCGTCGAAGCGGCCGTCGGGCTCGGTCTCGACGAGGTCCGCAAGTTGATCGTGCGTGCCGAGGCGTGGCTCGACCCCGACGGCGTCGAGCCGCGAGAAGACGAGCGCCGTGCGCAGCGTTCGCTGACGTTCTTCGAACGCGACGGCTACCTCCACTTCAACGGAAAATGGGATGCCGAGACCGGCGCGCCGATCGCTGCAGCCCTGCGCGGTGCTGTCAGTGCGACATTCGCCGCGCGGAAGGATGCTGTCGACCCCGACGCTCCGGATGCCGATCACCGCACCGTCGCGATGATCCAGGCCGATGCTCTCAGCGCGTTCTGCGCGCACATGCTCGGCTGCGAGGCGAAGGGGCCGGTGCTCGCGGGCGCGACGGTCATCGTCCGGATGAGCCTGGAAGACCTCGAGTCGGGTGTCGGATCGGCGACGATCGACGGCATCGACCAGCCGATCGGCGTCGGAGCGGCGCGGCGGATGGCCGCCAGCGGCGGCGTGATCTCCTGCGTGTTCGATGGCGACAGTCAGATCCTCGATTGGGGGCGCGAGAAGCGGTTCTTCACCAAGACCCAGCGACTCGCGCTCGCCGAACGCGACGGCGGATGCGCGATGTGCGGGCTTCCGCCCGAGATGACCCGGGCACATCACATCCGATGGTGGCAGCGAGATCGAGGGCCGACCGACCTGTCGAACGGCGTGCTGCTGTGCGAGACGTGTCACCATCGCATCCATGACAACGGGTGGGAGATAGAGATCGACGGCGCGGGAACCAGCGCTCGGGTGTGGTTCATCCCGCCCGCCTACGTCGATCCGGCGAGGACGCCGCGGCTCGGCGGCAGGGCACGGTTCGATATCGCGGCGTGAGCGCGGGGCGCGACGCCGTGCGCCAACCGGCGCCGCATGGTCGATCCCGTGCATTCGCTGGGAAGGCTTTCCGAACGATCTATAGCGATATATCGTTAACGCACTCCGCTCGGCACGAACGGAGCTTGACATGCACGGGCGCGCTGCCGGCGCACCGCGAACCAGGAGGTCATCATGAACGACTCATCCCACAACAGCGGTTTCGGGTCGGGCTCGCCCTTCGGCGGGTTCGGCGGCTTCGGTTCCGGTGGTTTCGGCGGCTCTGGCGGCTCCGGTGGCCCAGGGGCGATGATCTTCGACGCGCTCGACCAGATTCGCAAGCAGTTCGAGTCCCGCCCCGGCGGCTCAACGCGCATGGCGCGCGGAGACGTGCGGGCGGCGGTCCTCTCGCTCCTGGCCGAGGAGCCGATGCACGGCTACCAGATCATCCGCGAGATCGAAGACCGCTCAGGCGGAACGTGGAAGCCGAGCGCGGGGTCCGTGTACCCGACGCTGCAGCTGCTCGCCGACGAGGGACTCGTCGAGGCCGAGGAGCAGAACGGACGCAAGACCTACTCGCTCACCGAGGCCGGTCGTGCCGTGGCCGATGAGGCGGACACTCCGGCCCCGTGGGCGGCCAACGGCGACGGGGCGCGTCGTGACGGTCGCGGTGGAGGAATGCCCGGCGAGCGCCAGCGCGCCCTCGCGAAGGCAGGTGTCGACCTCGCAGGAGCGGCCGCGCAGTTCGCCCGCAGCAACCCAGAACAGATCGACCAGGCCGTCGAGATCCTCGAGGACGCCCGCCGTAAGCTGTACGCGATCCTTGCCCAGGACTGATCCGCTGAAGCATCAGCATCTGACCAGCACGAGCTCGGCATCGCGGGAGGGGCATGATGGCTGACGCGGGACGCCCGGGGCCCCATCGCGCCCGGTATCGCCGAATCCTGCGCTTCGCGTCGCTGCAGCTCGTCCAGCTGTGGTGGTTCGAGCTGTTCCTGCCGCGCATCGGGCTCGCCGGCATCGCAGAGCGCACACGCACCGACCGGATGCGCCGCATCGCACAGCGCTTCCACGTGCTCGCCGTCGACCTCGGCGGCCTCATGATCAAGGTCGGGCAGTTCATGTCGTCGCGCCTCGACGTGCTGCCTCCCGAGATCACCGACGAGCTCGCCGGCCTGCAGGACGAGGTTCCGGCCGTGCCGTTCGCCGACATCAAAGCGCTCGCCGAGGCCGAGCTGGGCGTACCCTTCGACCGCGCGTTCGCTTGGGTTGACGAACGGGCGCTCGCCGCGGCATCCCTCGGCCAGGTGCACCGCGCGCGACTATCCGAACTCGACGCGGCCGACACCGGGCTCGAGAACGTCGTCGTGAAGGTGCAGCGTCCAGGCATCGACGAGATCGTCGCGGTGGACCTCGCCGCACTCCGCAAGGTGGCCGGGTGGCTGCGGCGGGTGCGCATCGTCTCCGATCGCGTCGACGCGCCGGCGCTCGTCGAGGAGTTCGCGCAGACGAGCCTGGAGGAGATCGACTACCTGCACGAGGCGCAGAGCGCAGAGCGCTTCGGCGAGAACTTCGCCGCCGACGCGCGCGTCGCCACCCCCGAGGTCGTCTGGGAGCGCACCACCCGTCGGGTATTGACGCTCGAGGACGTCACCGCGATCAAGATCAACGACACGGATGCTCTGCGCGGGGCGGGCATCGACCCCGACGAAGTGGCGGATGCCTTCGCCAAGGCCATGTTCGAGCAGGTGTTCACGCATAGTTTCTTCCACGCCGACCCGCACCCTGGGAACATCTTCGTGACACCCGGCGCCACTCCCGACGCGTGGCGGCTGACGTTCATCGACTTCGGCATGATGGGTCAGGTTCCTGAGGGGCTGCGCAGCGGATTGCGCGCCCTCGTGATCGCCGTCGCCTCTCGCGACGGCCGCAAGCTCGTGGATGCTGCGCAGGAGGTCGGCGTCCTGCTGCCCTCCGCCGACACCAAGGAGTTCGAGAAGGCGATCACCGCCCTGTTCGCCCGGTTCGGGGGCATGGGATTCGCGGAGCTCGCCACTGTCGACCCTCGCGAGTTCCGTGATTTCGCCAGCGAGTTCGGCGACACGATCCGGGCGCTGCCGTTCCAGCTTCCCGAGGGGATGCTGCTGCTGTTCCGCGCCGTCGCGCTGACCTCGGGCATGTGCAGCGGGCTGAATCCGACGTTCAACGTGTGGGATGCCGTCGAGCCGTTCGCGGCGCAGCTGCTGCGCGATGAGACCGGCAGCACCGTTCGTGCCTTCGCCGATGAGGCATGGAGGGCCGCGGTGACGACGGCCCGGTTGCCAGGACGCATCGACGCCGTCATCACTGAGATCGAAGAAGGCACGATCACCTTCGACACCTCGCGGCTCGAACGTCGTCTGGATTCGCTGATCCGCATCGGTCGACGCGTCGTCTCTGCTGTGGTGTTCGCCGGACTTGCGGTCGGCGGGGCGCTGCTCATCGTTCCGACGCCGCCGCTCGGGATCGTGCTGCTGGCGGCGTCCGTCGTGCCGCTCGCGCACGCGCTGTTCGCCGGCGCCGGGCGGCGCTGAGGTCGATACCGAGAACCTCTTGACACGGCATCCGCCTCGGCATAACGTACAACCAAATGGTTGCACAATCTGAACTGAGCGAGACGGAGATCGACCGTGTGTTCCACGCACTGGCGACGGCGACCCGGCGTGACATCCTGCGCCGCACGATCACCGAGGAACAATCCGTATCAACCCTCGCGGGCGACTACGAGATGTCCTTCGCGGCCGTGCAGAAGCACGTCGCCGTCCTCGAGGCCGCCGGCCTCATCATCAAACGCGCTGAGGGACGCGAGCGGCTCGTCCGTGCGAATCCTGAGATGATCGCGCGCGCTCGGGCGCTGCTGGCCCGTTACGAAGAGCTGTGGCGGGCTCGCATCTCCCGCCTGGATGACCTGCTCGCCTCGGATGCATCGAACGCCGAATCCAACGAAGGAGTCTGAAATGCCTGTCACCGATATCACCACCGATCCGCAGAGCCTGACGATGACGCTGACCGCCGAGTTCGCTGCTCCGGTCGAGCGCGTGTGGAACGCGTTCACGACCGCGAGCCAGCTCGAGCGCTTCTGGGGCCCTCCAGGGTGGCCGTCCACATTCCGCGAGTTCGATCTCAGGGTGGGAGGGCGCGCGCAGTACTTCATGACGAGCCCTCGCGGCGAGAAGTCGTCGGGCTCGTGGGAGTTCATCTCGATCGACGAGCCGCGTGGCTTCGAGGTCATCGACTCGTTCGTCGACGACGAGGGCAACCCGCTCGACGGATTCCCCGCGATGCGGATGAGCTTCAACTTCGAAGAGACCGAGGCCGGGTCGCGCATGGTTAACACGAGCTACTTCGACAGCGCCGAGGCGCTCGAGCAGGTCGTCGCGATGGGCGCCGTCGAGGGTTCGCGCATGGCGATGGCGCAGCTGGATGCCGTCCTGCAGGACCTCCGCGAATACGCCGAGGGCAAGGGCACCCGCGTCGAGCTGCTCGACGACACGCACGTGCGCATCACGCGGCTGGTGAACGGCCCGCGCGAGCTCGTCTGGCGCGCGCACCACGACCCGGAACTGATCCGGCAGTGGATGCTCGGACCCGACGGCTGGGAGATGACGGAGTGCGTCGCGACCACCACGGTCGGCGAGAGCTACCGCAACTCGTGGGCACCGGTCGGCGACACCGAAGGTGAGCTGTTCGGATTCGAGGGCGAGGTGCTGCTCAGCGACCCGCCGCGGCGCGCGGTCACCACCGAGCGGATGCAGGGACTGCCGACCGAGACGCTCAACGACCTCAACCTCTACGAGGAGGACGGCGCCACCCTGGTCACGGTGCTCATCGAGTACCCCGACAAGGACACGCGCGACATGATCCTCGCCACCGGCATGGCCGACGGCATGGAGTCGTCGTTCCAGCGCCTCGAGCGCGAGGTGCTGAGCGCCGCCCGTTCGTAACTCCACAGGAGTTGCTGCTCCGGCCCCGGATCCGGTGGATCCGGGGCCGGACTGCTGCGGTGGTGAGGGCTGTGCCCAGGTGAGCGGCCGCGTCGGCGCCGCACAACTCCGGAGAAACTGCGTTCTGGGCGAGTTCGGCACCGGAAACACGCAGATTCTGCGAGAAGCTCCGGAGTTATGCAGGGCGGCAGGCAGAAACCTGGCACTTACCGCTGGGCGGCCAGCCGGATCGGCGCGTTCGAGCCTCCGTACCCGTCGTAGCCGCCGCGGCGCTCGACGACCTCGAAGAAGACGTCGCCGATCGTCCGCGTGTAGAAGTGGATGAACTCGCCCTGCGCATCCCGGTCGTACAGCAGATCCAGCTCGCGCAGTGACGACAGCATCTTGGCCGGCAGATCGAACCGCGCCGCCAGGTCGTCGTAGTAGTTCGCCGGGATCCGCAGGTGATCGATGCCGCGCTCCCGCGCCCGGCGCGCCACCTCGAACACATCCGCGGTCCGCACCGCGACGTGCCGTGCTGGAGGCTTCGCCGTGGGAGGGGCGAGGTTGATCGGCACGCGGATGATGCCGTCCGGAGTCCGCATCACCTGACTGCGGATCAGCCCCTGCAGCCCGGGGACATCGGCCGGCGGATCGGCCTGCAGCGACAACGCGCTCGACATGAACAGCACCGCCTCGTCGAAGTCCTGCCATGCGTAGGCGAGGTTGATGTGGTCGACCTCGCCGACCAGCTCACCACCGCCACGGGTGCCGCCCTCGAACTCCTGCAGCCACGACTGCTCGACGGGCAGCGAGCTCCAGAACACCTGCGTGCCGTCGGGCGCCGCGACCCCCTGCAGCTCCTGCTCCCCCTCGTACGTCCGCCGGAACACCGACGGCGACCCGAGTGCGAGCGCGCGCGAGACCGCGGCTTCGGCATCCGCCGTCCTCAACCCGATTCCCGCGAGCACGGCCTCGCCGCTGCGTACCTGCTCGTTCAGGATGATCCGGGCAGCGCCGGCGCTCCACAGGCGCACCGGCTTCGACCGATGACGTC
The DNA here is from genome assembly GCF_918698005.1 of Microbacterium sp. Bi121. Classification (GTDB taxonomy): domain Bacteria; phylum Actinomycetota; class Actinomycetes; order Actinomycetales; family Microbacteriaceae; genus Microbacterium. Next base: position 470,374 of record NZ_CAKKLJ010000001.1, on the reverse strand, counting down.
CCTCGAAGGCGAAACCGAGCTGACCGAGCAGCTCGTCGACCTCGGCGAGATCGGCCCCAGCCACCTCGACGAAGTCCAAGCCGGATGTCGAGGGTGCAGAGCCGAGAAGGTCCTCAGACCAGCCGTTCGCGGCGGCGGTCCGATCCGCCAGCCACACCAGCGAGCGGTGGGCGTGTGCCGCAGTGCGCATCGTGTCGGTCTGTCGGTACGTGTCGTTGAAGACCTCGAGCGACCAGGGCCCGGTGTATCCCGCCCGCATGACATGCGTCATGAAGCCCACCAGATCGAACGACCCCTCGCCGGGGAACAACCGGTGGTGCCGGCTCCATGACAGCACGTCCATGTCGAGCGCCGGAGCATCGGCGAGCTGCAGGAAGAAGATCTTCTCCGCGTCGATCTCCTCGATCGCCGCCGGGTCGTGGCCGAGCGAGAGGATGTGGAAGCTGTCCAGGCACAGACCGAGATTCGGTCGGTCGGCTCGCTTCACGATCTCCCACGTCCGCCGGTAGTCGTCGACGAATCGGCCCCAGGCGAGCGCCTCGTAGGCGAGTCGGATGCCGTGCACCGCAGCCCTGTCGGCGAGCTCGCCGAGCTGCCTGGCGATGATCGCGTCATCATCGACCGTCGCAGTGCCGACGTTGCTGCACACGAGCATGAGGTCGGTCCCGAGACGCTTCATCACCTGGAACTTCGCCTCGGCCCGGCGCAGGTTGTCGGCGAACAGATCGTCTGACACGCCCTCGGCGTCTCGGAACGGCTGGAACATCTCGATCTTCAGACCGAGTCGATCGCACAGGGCGCGGATCTCCTCGGGGGACTCTGGGGCGGCGATGAGATCGGCGTCCATGATCTCGACACCGTCGAAGCCTGCCTCAGCGCAGGCGTGGAGCTTTTCGACGAGCCCGCCGGAGATGCAGACGGAGGCAATGGAGGTTCGCATGGCAGTGAACGTACCAGTTTGTACATTAATTTCCCAGAGCTCTTGCTCAATCAATGTACTAACCAGTACATTCAACTTCAGTACCCGAACCACCGAGGACGAAGGCGTCTTGTGACTTCAGATCAGCAACCTCAGCGCACCGGCATCCTGCGCCGGACAGCGCGCTACATCACCGGCATCGAGCTGGTCATCGGCGGTGTCTCCGTCCTGATGATCCTCGTCCTGGTCTTCTATCAGGCGCTCCAGCGCTACCTGCCGTTCGAGAGCCTCGCCTGGACCGGCGAGCTCGCTCGGTTCGCGCTGCTGTGGGCGACCTTCGCAGCCATGGGTGTGCTCGTCACGACCCACGGCCACATCGCCCTCGAGCTCGTCGACTCCCTCCGCAACCCCATGGCCGTCCGGTTCATCCAGGTGATCTCGCTCGTCATCGTGGCCGCTGCCGCCTTCGGCATGACTCTCGAGGCGTGGGCGCTCGTCCAGACGCAGGGCATCGTGAAGTCGCCGGTGCTGCGGGTGCCGATGTCGTGGGTGTACATCCCCGTGCTCATCGGTGTGGTGAGCACCACCATCCGTGCGCTGATCGCCGCCGCCGACATCGCCATCCACGGCCCGATCATCGCCGAAGTCGATGAGGACCAGCCGGAGGTGGCAGGACTGTGACTCTCCTCCTCCTCGCCCTCGCGATCGCCATCCTCCTGGCGATCCGCGTCCCCGTCCCGTTCGCATTCCTCGGCCCCTCCCTCGTCTACATGGCGATCGAAGGGCAGTCGCTCGGCATGGCCCTGCGCACAGTCACGAACGCCGCCAGCAGCTTCCCGCTGCTCGCCGTGCCGCTGTTCATCTTCCTCGGCGCGCTGGCCAACCACGCCGGCATCGCCGACCGGCTGTTCCGCTTCGCTCAGGCGCTGCTCGCCAACGTCCGCGGCAACCTCGGCTACGTCGCCGTCGGCACCAGCGTCGGCTTCGCGTGGATGAGCGGCTCGGCCGTCGCCGACGCCGCAGCACTCGGCAAGGTGCAGATCCCCGCGATGATCCGCGCAGGCTACGGTCGCCGATTCGCCACCGGAGTCTCAGCGACCTCGGCGCTGATCGCGCCGGTCATGCCGCCCAGCATCCCCGCCGTCATCTACGCCGGGCTCGCGGCGGTCTCCACCGGTGCGCTCTTCGCGGCATCCGTCATCCCGGCCCTGCTCATGGCCATCGGCTTGTGCATCGTGGTGTGGATGCTGGTGCGCCGGATGGACCACGTGAAGAAGGGCGTGTTCAACCGCGCCGAGTTCCTCGACTCGACCAAGGGCGTCATCCTGCCGCTGGTCGCGCCGTTCATCATCCTCGGCGGCATCCTCGGCGGGTTCTTCACCCCAACGGAGGCAGCGGCCGTCGGAGTCGTCTACATCGGCCTCGTCGGCATCCTGCAGCGCTCTCTCACGCTGAAGGGCTTCATCAGGGCGCTCACCGAGACCGTCACCACGACCGCATCGATCATGATCATCGTCGCCTCGGCGTCGCTGCTCGGCTACATCCTCGCCCGGGAGCGTCTGCCGCAGATGCTCACCGAGCTGGTGTTCGCGATCACCGACAGCCCGGTCGTCTTCCTGATCCTCGTCGCCGTGCTCATGCTGATCCTGGGCACCGTCATCGACGCCACCGCGATCCTCGTGCTCACCGTGCCGATCATCCTCCCGATCGGCAATCAGATCGGCGTCGATCCGATCGTGCTCGGCGTGCTCATGATCCTCTCGCTCATGATCGGGCTGCTCACCCCGCCGGTCGGCACCGTGCTGTTCGTCACGGCAGCGGTCTCGAAGACCCGCATCGGCGAGGTGTTCCGCGGCAGCCTGCCGTTCATCGTGCCGCTGCTGGTCATCTGCGTGCTCATCATCGCGTTCCCCGACGCCGTGATGTGGCTGCCGGGGGTGCTGGGTCTGTGACGCTCGCCGGTCATTCCCGCACCGAGCTCGATCGCCGGCCGGCCGTGTTGATCGGACTGATCGGCGAGGGCGTCACCCCGTCGCTCACGCCGCCGATGCACGAGTTCGAGGGCGCTCGCCACGGCATGCACTACGTGTACCGGACGATCGATCTCGCACCGGCCGAGGGCACCGCCGAGTATCTCGAGACTCTGCTGCGGGCGGCGCAGAGGCTCGGATTCGACGGCCTCAACATCACCCACCCCGTCAAGCAGGCCGTCTTGCCGCTGCTCGACGACCTCAGTGACAGCGCCCGCGCGGTGGGTGCGGTGAACACGGTGGTGTTCACGGATGCCGGCACCATCGGCCACAACACCGACGTCACCGGCTTCGGCGCCGCGCTGACGGACGCCTTCGGCACAGAGCCCCTCGGCCGCGTCGTGCTGCTCGGAACCGGAGGCGCCGGCTCAGCCGTTGCCACGGCTCTGGCACAGCGTCCGATCGACGAGCTCGTGCTCGTCGACCAGGTGCCCGACCGCGCCGCCGCGCTCGCCGCGCAGGTGAGTGCGCTCGGAGGCGCCGCAGCACGCGCGGCAGCCCTCGTCGATCTGCCGGTCGAGCTCGCCGGCGCAGACCTCGTCGTCAACGCGACCCCGATCGGCATGGCCGCCCATCCAGGCACGCCGTTCGACGTCGCGCTTCTGCCGAGCGGCTCCCGTGTCGCAGATATCGTCTACCGCCCCGCGGACACCGCGCTGCTCGCGGCATCCCGCGCCCGCGGCATCCGCACAATGTCTGGCCTCGGCATGGCCATGCACCAGGCAGCCGACGCCTTCGAGATCTTCACCGGGGAGCGCGCCGACCGAACGGCGATGCTCGCCGACCTCCACGACCTGGTCGCCGCCGAGGCGGCCACGACCCCAGCAACACCCGAAACAGCACGACCCGAAACAGCACCACCCGAAACAGCACCACACGCACCAGAAAGAGGAGAGAACCGATGAACGCACGACGCACGCGGCGAACGATGTGGCTCGCCCTTGTCGCAGCACCGGCAATGCTGCTGGTCGCCTGCTCCAGCGGAGGAGAGGGCACCGGCGGCGACGCCGGCGACACCGGAGCGACGCAGAAGCTCACGCTCGCCCACAGTTACAACGAGGACCAGCCCCAGCACCGCTGCGGGGCGCAGGTCATCGCCGATGAGGTGGCGGCGGCCGACGTGGGACTCGAGATCGAGATCTTCCCGTCCAGCCAGCTCGGAGGCGACGCCGACCGCATCGCCTCAGTGGCATCCGGAGACATCGACATCGACATCCAGGGCGCATCCGCCCTCGGCGCCGTCTACGAACCGATCAGCGTGCTCGACGCGGCATACGCCTTCGACGACGCCGACCACCTGGCGCGCTTCATGGCCAGCGACGCCTCCGACACCGTCACCGAGGCGTTCGAGGCCGAGACAGGTGTCCACACGCTCGGGGCATGGTCGGCCGGTGCTCGCCAGTTCACCGCGAACAAGGCGATCCGCACTCCCGACGACCTGCAGGGGCTGCGGATGCGCTTCCCCGGATCGCCGCAGTTCCTGATGAACGCCAAGGCGCTCGGCGCCGAGGCGACAGAGGTCGCGTACGAGGAGCTCTACCTCGCCCTGCAGCAGGGAACGGTCGACGGCCAGGAGAACCCGATCACGAACATCGTCGCCTCCAACCTCAAGGAGGTGCAGGACTACGTCAGCCTGAGCTCGCACCAGCTCAACACGAACCTCGTCATCATCGGCCAGGTCTGGACCGAGCTGAGCGACGAGCAGCAGGAGGCGCTGAGCGCCGCCACAGAGAAGGCCATCACCGAGGTCACGTCGTGCGTCGACGAGGACGAGGCGACGGTGCTGGACGAGTGGCGCTCCGGCGGCGACTGGGAGGTCGTCGACGATGTCGACCGCGACGCGTTCAGCGCCACCGCGGAGGAGTACCTCTCCGGGGCCCTGACCGGAGACTCCCTCGCGGTCTACGAGGCCATCCGCTCGACCTCCGAGTGATCACCTGCATGGCGCGTTCGATTCCGACGTTCACGGGGGAGGTGAGCGGGGACGACCTCGGGGTGACCCTCATCCATGAGCACGTCTTCGTCACCGACCCCGAGCTCGACATCAATATGCCTCACCCGGAATGGGATGAGTCGCTGTGGATCGAACGCGCCGTGCAGACCCTCACCGATCTGCACGCCCGCGGCGTCCGGACCGTCGTCGACCTCACGGTCATCGGCCTCGGCCGTGATGTGCGACGCGTCGCCGATGTCGCAGCGCGCGTGCCGGTGCAGATCGTCGCGGCAACCGGATGCTACGCAGCAGAAGTCCTGCCCCCGTACTTCAGGCTCAACGGACCAGGGCTCGTCGTCGACGGTCCCGATCCGCTCGTGGAGCTCTTCGTCGGCGACATCGAGCGCGGCATCGCCGGCACCGACGTGCGGGCGGGAATGATCAAGATCGCCTCGGGAGACGCGGGCCTCACCCCGGACGCAGCACGCGTGTTCGCGGCTGCAGCCGAGGCGCATCGCCGAACGGGCGTGCCGATCACGACGCACTCGCACGCGGCATCCCGGGGCGGTATCGCCCAGCAGGACGAGCTCGAGCGCCTGGGCGTGCCGCTCGACCGGGTCGTGATCGGCCATAGCGGTGACTCGACCGACTTCGCGTACCTGCGCGGTCTTGCCGACCGCGGCTCTTTCCTCGGGTTCGATCGGTTCGGCATGGAGCACGTCGGCCGCGATGAGGATCGGGTGCGGATGCTGCTGCAGCTGCTCGACGCAGGCTACGCCGACCGCATCGTGCTCTCGCACGACGCCGCCGTGTTCAGTCGTGTCACCCCGCCTTCGTGGCGCTCGGCGCACACGCCGTCGTGGAGGATGTCGCATCTGTTCGAGACCGTGCTTCCGCAACTGCGGTCGGCGGGGCTCGATCAGGCGACCGAGCATCAGCTGATGGTCGTGAATCCGCGGCGTGTGCTGGCGGGTGGGGCATGATGTGGGGGTGGACAGCGTGAGCGAACCGGTCGTGCGGAAGCGCGATGCCGAGCGGACCAGGGCAGAGCTGCTCGAGGTCGCGACGGAGGCGTTCGCCGAGTCGGGCTACGCGGGGACGCGGGTGGATGAGATCGCCGAGCGCACCCTGACGACGAAGCGGATGATCTACTATTACTTCGGTGGCAAGGAGCAGCTCTACCTCGCCGTGCTCGAGAACGCCTACCGCGGCATCCGCGAGACCGAGCAGTCGATCCACGCCGGCGACCTGCCCCCGGTCGAGGCGCTTCGTCAGATCGCCGAGCTCACGTACGACCATCACCTGAACCACACCGCGTTCATCCGCCTGGTCTCGATCGAGAACATCCATCACGGCGAGTTCATCAAGCGCCTGGGCGCCCTGCGTACGCTGAACCAGCCTGCCGTCGACGTGCTTGAGACGGTGCTCGAGCGCGGCCGCGCCGAGGGGTCGGTGCGCACCGACGTGGACGCCCTCGACGTGCACCTGCTGATCAGCTCGTACTGCTTCTTCCAGGTGGCCAATCAGCACACCTTCGGGTACTTGTTCGACCGCGACCTGCTCGCCGCGGACCGCCGCGAGCACCTGCGCTCGATGATCGGCGATGTCGTGGTCGCCTGGATGACCGCGAAGCCCTGACCTCAGATCAGGCGGCGCAGTGCCTGCTCGAGCGAGATGCCCTGCGCGTCGGCGCGATCGCGTAGGCGTGCGTGCTCGTCGGGTGTGAGTGCCACGTGCAGGTCGATGGCGGATGCCGCGGACCCAGCCGCATCGTCAGGGGTGTCGAAGACGTCGAGAAGCGAGGATGCCTCGGCCCAGAGCGGCTGCGCTGAGGGGGACTCGGACGTCGGGACGGGGACCGGGGCAGAGGCCGCCGCACCCAGGGCGAAGCCCGGACCGCGGTTCGGCTCGCGCTTCGCCTGATACGCCTTCGCGGCGGCATTCGCCCGCTCGTCTGCGGCTTCGTTGAGATCGTGCCCGGCATGCCCCTTGACCCACGCGAACTTCACGTCGCGGTCCTGCATCGCGGCATCCAGCGCCTCCATGAGGTCGCGGTTCAGCACCGGCCCGCCGTCGGCCTTGCGCCATCCGCGGCGCTTCCAGCCCGGCATCCACTTGGTGATCGAGTCGATCACGTACTTGCTGTCGCACATGATCAGCAGCGACTCGCCGGTCGCGGCCGTCGCCTGCAGCAGCTCGAGAACGGCCTGCAGTTCGCCCTGATTGTTCGTGCCGTGGGGGGATCCGCCCGCCGCCCAGTTGTCGTCGTCGATGTACCACGCCCAGCCGTTCGGGCCTGGATTACCGAGGGCTGAGCCGTCTGCCGCGGCGGTGATCGTCATCCTTCAACCGTAACGGGGGACGGCGCGGCTTCACGCCCGCCGGAACACGTAGTACCCGACGACGGCGCCGTGATTCACGACGCCCTCGCCCGTCCCCCACATCCGCGCAGAGGTCGTCGCGCCGCTCTCGATGAACGTGAAGGCGCTCGACTCGAGCCGCCATCCGATCTTCTCGACCTCGCCGAGGAAGTACCCGATGCTCTCATCGTGCGACGCCATGTTCCCGGCCGAGCCGAACGACGACTTCTCTCCCGTGAGCAGGCTGACATCCACGGCGATCTGCAGCAGCGCATCACCCCGGTCATAGGTGTGATGCGCGAGCCCCAGCAGCCGGGACGCCTCTTCAGCAGCAGGCATGGTTCCCCCTCGTATCCGTCTCGCGGGACAGCCTAGGGCTATCGCAGCATCGACCATGCGTGCAACTTCGCCACGAGAGGACGATCCTGGACTCATGAGCACCGAAGGGAGCAGCCAGCGCATCGACACCGACTGCGCGATCGTCGGCGGAGGCCCGGCCGGGCTCATGCTGGCGCTCGCGCTTCTGCGGCACGGCATCCGCGTCACCGTTATCGAGAAGCACGCCGACTTCCTGCGCGACTTCCGCGGCGACACGATCCACCCGTCGACGCAGGAGCTGCTCGCCGACCTCGGCCTGCTGGACGAGTTCTTGGCCCTGCCGCACGACGACATGGAGCGGGTCACCGTCAGCTGGCAGGGGTCTGAGCTCGTGCTCGCCGACTTCACCCGCCTGCCCACGCGCCGCAAGGTCATGACGTTCATGCCGCAGTGGGACTTCCTCGATCTGCTCGCCGAAAGCGCGTCGCGGCATCCGGGATTCACGCTCATCCGCGAGACGCGCATCGACGGCCTGATCCGTGAAGACGGCAGAGACGACGGCCGCGTGACCGGAGTCGCCGGCGCGGGCCCCGACGGCGACGTCACGATCCGCGCACGCCTCGTCGTCGATGCGTCAGGCCGTGACTCCGACGTCCGCTCCGCCGCCGGCCTGCATCCGACGGGCGTCGCCGCCGCGATGGACGTCCTCTGGTTCCGCCTGGCCAAGCGCGACGGTGAGACGTACCCGTTCATCCAGGCGGGCTCCGGGATGATCATCACGATCGACCGCGGCGACTTCTTCCAGATCGCCCACGTGATCCCGGCCGGCACGTGGAGCGGCACGGACGCCGACCTCACGATCATGAAGCAGCGCATCGGGCGGATCTCGCCCCGCATGGCGGATGCCGTCGCCGCCGTCACCACCGACGACGTGCACCTGCTGCGGGTCAGGCTGGAACGGCTACGCCGCTGGTTCACCTCCGGGATGCTGTGCATCGGCGACTCCGCGCACGCGATGTCGCCGGCGGGCGGGGTCGGGATCAACCTCGCGATTCAGGATGCCGTGGCCGCTGCCCGCATCCTCGGGCCGGTGCTTCGCGGCGGCGGTGCACCGACCAACCGAGACCTGCGCCGTGTCCAACGTCGACGCTCATGGCCGACACGGGTCACGCAGTTCGTGCAGCGTCGGCTGCAGGGTCCGTTGATCGCGGAGCGGACTCCTGATGCGCCGCTGCCCCTGCCTCTGCGATTGTTGCGCGATCACCCTCGGCTGACGCATCTGACCGGACGCTTCGTCGGCCTCGGAGCGAGGCCGGAGCGCTTCGAGCGGATCGAGCCCGGCGTCTAGGGTCGCGCGATCGCGATCACAGTCGTGCGCTGCATGCCTGATGAACCCGTGCGCTGTATGCCTGCATCGACCCGCGATTCGTACCGCACCGGCATCCCCGGGTGGTTGACCGCGAACCAGAACGCCTCCGGGGCGGCATCCGACGACTCGCGCACCTCGTAGCGCAGGCACTCCACGCGTCCGATCGGCAACTCCAGCGTCTCGGACGACAGCGTCGTCAGATCAGCGGGGAACGCCGCGTGCCCCTGCAGCTCGCGCCAGGTCACGCGCGAGCTCGTGATCTCGCCCTGGACGATGCCGGTCGGGCCCGAGATCCAGCGCTCGAGCGTCGCACCCTCGTCATCGGCATCCCGGAACCGGTTGACCCTGATGTGCGATGCGCCATCGGGTTCCTCCACCAGCATCCGGATCGTCTTGCCGCCGCGCGCGCCCGCGTGGATCTCGTCGGCCGTGAACGGCGTCGGCAGCAGGCCGGGGCCGAGCACGTGCGGGTCCGGTTCGGCTGCAGGGTCTTTCGGCGCGGCATCCGATGCATCCGATGCCTCAGGGGCGGGTGGCGCGACGGGGAACACGACCGACGTGTACTGCGCGCCGAGGCCCACCTCCATCGGGTCGACGACGGGTGCCGTGTCGAGCACCTCGGCGGCATCCCTCGGCCCGCGCGGCTCTCCGGGCAGCGCAGCCCAGGTGTTCTCGTCTTCCTCGCGCTGCGTGAACAGTCCCATGGCGTCCTTCAGAAATCGGCGATGATGAGCTTCTTCATCCCCATCATCTTCGTGTACGCGTCCGGACGCGACATGAGCTCGCCCATGTTCTCCGGAATGATCTGCCAACTGAGCCCGTATCGATCAGCGAGCCACCCGCACACCTCGGCCTCCGGCACGGCGGTGAGGGCATTCCAGTAGTGATCGAGCTCGTCCTGATCGGCGACGCGCACCTCGAGCGAGATGCCGCAGTCGAAGGCGAAATCGTGGTCGGGGCCGCCGTCCATCATCGAGAACCATTGCCCCGCCAGTTCGAACTCGCCGAACATCACCGTGCCGGGCTGTGCGTGCGTCGACTCCGGCGGGTGCACCGCGATATAGCCGACCTCTCCGTCGGGGAACAGCGAGGCGTAGAACTCCGCCGCTTCCCTGGCCTTGCCGTCGACCGACTCCGTGAACGTCAACTGCGGGATGAGGAACGGACGCGACTCGCCCTCGGGGTTCGTGAGGATGAGCTGCCAGTTGACGCCGAAGCGATCCTCGACCCACCCGTACCGAGGGCTGAACGGGTACTCGCCGAGCTCCATGCGAACGGTGCCGCCCTCGGCGAGTCCGGCCCAGACCTCGTCCAGGCTGGCACGGGCGGCATCCCGATCGCCGTCGAAACGGACCGGATCGAAGTTCAGCATGAACGAGATGGACGGATTCGGGCGGAACTCGTCCCCCGCATTGATCAGCGACAGCTGGAAGCCGTCGACGTCGACATCGACCGTGAGCGTTTTGCCGGCGAACTCGGCCTGCCAGTCCGCGACGACGTCCGGATACCGGGCTGTGACCTTCGATGTCGTATGGGGCAGGAGGCCGGCGTAGAACTCACCCGCCTCGTCGGCGTTCTGATTGCACCAGATGTTGGGAATGATCTTCTGAGACATCGCGGCTCCCTCGGCGGGCTGTTCTCGGGTGATTAGATCGTGCTCCGCGGTGACCGCGGAAGCAAGGGGGTTGCGCCCCGGACTGCTCGTCTGTCTAGGGTGGATCGATGGCTTCTCTTGCAGAGTTCACGCTCGAATGGACCTCGTGGATCGGCACGCTCATCGCAACAGTCGTGGCGGTCGTGATCGTCTCGGTGATCGTGACCGGCGTACGGTTCGTCGCGGGTCGCGCGCGCGGCCGCTCAGCGTGGATCGCCGACCTGGAGCGACGCATCCGCGTGCCTGGCATGACCTTGGCGTTCGTGATCGCCGCGTGGATCGTCTGCGCCACGACCGCACCGGCGTCGCTGTCGTGGTGGCCGGTGCTCGATCGTCTGCTGCTCATCGCCACGGTGCTGGTCGGCGCGTGGCTGCTGTCGACGCTGGTGACGTTCGGCATGGAACGGCTCATGCAGTACGACAGCCGCAAGGATGCCACGAGCCCTGAGGCCCGGCGTCGCCAGACGCAGCTCACCGTCCTCAATCGGCTCGCCGTGGTTCTGGTCGGTGTCATCGCGGTCGGGGTGGTGCTGTTCTCATTCCCCGAGGTGCGGGCGGTGGGCACCAGCATCCTGGCATCGGCCGGTGTCGTCAGCATCATCGCCGGTCTCGCCGCGCAGTCGACGCTCGGCAACCTCATCGCCGGGGTGCAGATCGCGTTCACGGACGCGATCCGCGTCGGCGACGTCGTCGTGATCGAGGGCGAGTGGGGGCGGATCGGCGAGATCAACCTGTCGTACGTGGTCGTCTACATCTGGGACGAGCGCCGGCTGATCCTGCCCTGCACGTACTTCACATCGCAGCCGGTGGAGAGCTGGACGCGCAGGTCGGACAAGATCCTCGGCACCGTCTACATGGACCTCGATTGGCGTGTTCCGGTGGATGCCGTGCGCGAGAAGTTCATGGAGATCATCGAGGGCTCGGATGCCTGGGACCGCCGTTCGGCAGGCATGGTCGTCACCGGTTCGGAGGGCGGGCACGTCACGCTGCGGTTCACGGTGTCATCGGCGAACTCCGGCGATCAGTGGGATCTGCGATGCCTCGTGCGCGAGAAGGTCATGATCTGGCTGCAGCAGGAGCATCCAGAGGCGCTGCCGGTCACTCGCGTGATGCTGGATCGCCCGGCTTAGTCGTCCGCGCCGCATCCGCATCGCGGACCGCATCGACGAGATCCCGCCAGGCGCCGCGCAGCTCGGAGTCGGCGAGTTCGCGCTCGCGCTCTTCGCTGGGCATGCGCACCTGGATGCTCCACACGTAGCGATCGGCGCCGGCATCGTGCTCGGCAGGCGCGTTCCACGGGCAGCGATCGATCAGCACCAGCCAGTCATGCGCCTCGGGGCGCGGCGTCTCGACCCGCCAGCGGCGTCGGAGGCCGGCGATCCCGCCCGTCCGGACGACCGCCACGACGAGGAGGTCGTCCTCATCAGCGGTTGCCCGGTCATCCGGTGCGTCGATTTCCTTCGGCATCCAGCACTCCCACGGTCGTCCACGCGTCGCGTACTGCGGCGGTCACCTCCTCACCGTACTCGCGGGAGGCCGCGTCGACAGTGGCATCTGCGAACTCGCGGAATGTCGCCGTCGGCGAGAGTCCGTCGCTCAGCGCGCGGTACCAGACGGTGCCGGCCCGCTCCCAGGCGTTGCCGCCCAGGGCGCGCGCCGCGAGCGCGAACGCACGATTCGGGATGCCGGAGTTGATGTGCACCCCGCCGTTGTCCTCGGTCGTCCGCACGAAGTCGCTCATGTGCGCTGGCTGCGGATCCTTGCCGAGCTCGTCGTCGTCGTACGCCGTGCCCGGCTCGATCATCGATCGCAGCGCCACGCCCTGCACTTCGTCGGTGAAGATGCCCGCACCGATCAGCCAGCTCGCCTGATCCGCCGCCTGCCCCTCGGCGTACTGCTCGGTCAGCGCCCCGAACACATCGGCGATCGACTCGTTCAGCGCGCCGGGCTGGCCCTGGTACTCGAGGTTCGCGGTGTGCTGGATCACGCCGTGCGCCAGCTCGTGGCCGATGACGGTGACCGAACCGGTGAAGCCGCGGAACACCTCGCCGTCGCCGTCGCCGAAGACCATGCGCTCGCCGTCCCAGAAGGCGTTGTCGTAGTCGGTGCCGTAGTGCACCGTCGCGTTCAGGGGCGCCCCCAACCCGTCGAGCGAGTTGCGCTGGAACGCCGAGAGCAGCAGTTCGAACGTGGCGCCGAGGCCGTCGAACGCCTGGTTGACCGAAGCGTCGTCGACCGGCCCGTCGTCTTCGGTGCGCACCACGGCGCCGGGCAGCGTCTCGGTGCCACCGGCATCGCTGATCGTCCGGTTCGGAGCGTCTGTCAACTCGGCGACGAGATCACCGTGCTCGTCGATGGACAGGTTCAGGCGGGCACGGAACTGCGGTCTGCCCGCGAGCAGCGTCTGACGCGCAGCATCCGCAGCCTTGGTGAAACGGCCCGACTGCGCGAGGCGGGCGAGAAGGTATGCCGGGATGATGCCGTGTGCCTGTGCGCTGTGGTCCATGTGGCCGACGATACGCGCGGGTTCCGACAGAGTCACGGGTGCTGCGGTGTTGCGTGATCCGCTGGCCGAATCCCAGACGGCATCCGCTCTCAGGTCGCTCGCGTAAAATCAGCCCAATGACCGATGCCTCTGCCGACAGCTCTGCCGACAGCTCAGCCGACCTCGGCGAAGGCCTCGACCCTGACGATCTCGCCACGACCCTTCGGGTCCTCCAGCAGCTCGACAAGATCAGCGAGCAGCACCCCGATTACATCGCCGTGCGCCGGGCGACCGCCGCGATGTTCAAGGCCGTCAAGCGCGTGCGCCGCAAGGAGATCCGCGACGCGATCGCCGAGGCGGACAAGGCCGTCGTGGCCAGGACCGCGACCGGCGCTCCCGATCGCATCGACGATGAGACGCGCGGCAACGACCTCGCCTCGAGCGTGGATGCCCCGATCGCCGGCGAGCTGCTCAAGCCCCGCAACTGCTACATCTGCAAGCAGCCGTACACGCTCGTCGACGCGTTCTACCACCAGCTCTGCCCTGACTGCGCCCGCTTCAGTCACGCCAAGCGCAACGCCCGCACCGACCTCACCGGCCGCCGCGCCCTGCTCACCGGAGGGCGAGCCAAGATCGGCATGCACATCGCGCTGCGCCTCCTCCGCGACGGCGCGCATCTGACCATCACCACGCGCTTCCCCAGGGATGCCGTGCGCCGGTTCTCATCGCTGTCGGATGCCGCGGACTGGCTGCACCGCCTCCGCATCGTCGGCATCGACCTGCGCGACCCCGCCCAGGTGATCGCGCTCGCCGACTCCGTCGCGGCTCAGGGCCCGCTCGACATCCTCATCAACAACGCCGCGCAGACCGTGCGGCGTTCGCCGGGTGCATATTCGCTGCTGGCGGATGCTGAGATGCAGCCGCTCCCGGACGGGCCGCTGCCCGAGATGGAGACGTTCGGGCACACCGCCGACCCGCATCCCCAGGCGCTGCAGGCGTCGGTCGACGCGAACCCGCTGCTGTCGGTCGCGGCCCTCGGCGGCACTGTCGCCGAGCAGGGCGGGCAGGCACTGACCGCCGAAGACCTCGCACGGCTCGCAATGGCTCCTGGCTCGTCATCGCTCGCCAAGCACGCTGACGGCTCTGCCATCGATGCCGGGGGACTGGTGCCCGACATCGATCACGTCAACAGCTGGGTGCAGTCGGTCGATCAGGTCGATCCGCTCGAGATGCTCGAGGTGCAGCTGGCGAACACCACGGCTCCGTTCCTGCTGATCAGCAGACTCCGGGCGTCGATGCGCGCGTCTGACGCGCACCGCAAGTACATCGTGAACGTCTCGGCGATGGAGGGCCAGTTCTCGCGCCGGTACAAGGGCCCGGGGCATCCGCACACCAACATGGCCAAGGCCGCACTGAACATGCTCACCCGCACCAGTGCCGGCGAGATGCTCGAGACCGACGGCATCCTGATGACCGCGGTCGACACCGGCTGGATCACCGACGAGCGCCCGCACCACACGAAGGTTCGCCTGGCGGAGGAGGGCTTCCACGCCCCGCTCGACCTCGTCGACGGCGCCGCGCGCGTGTACGACCCGATCGTCCAGGGCGAGGCCGGCGTCGATGTGCACGGCGTGTTCCTGAAGGACTACAAGCCGAACCCCTGGTGAGTTCAGCCGCGCCCGATTTCTGAGTCCGCCATGCACACATGCACGGCCCGGGGACGGATGCACGACCGGATCGCCGGTTCGGCCGTGCAAGTGCGCCAGGGCCGTGCATCTGTGCCAGTGGGTGTGCCGGCGGGTGCGGGGATGCCGTCGACCTCGGCCCGCTGCGCGCCGGATGCGGTGAGGGAGTATCGACATTTGACACATCAGATGTCTGATGTCTAGCGTGAAGGGCATGACTGACTCCGCTCTCTCGCCCCGATCCGAGATCCGCTACGGCCTCGTCGGCACCGGATACTTCGGACTCGCTCTGGGGAGAGGCTTCCTGCGTCTGCCCGGCGCCCGCATCACCCGCGTGTTCGACCCCGAGCACGCGGATGCCGCGGTGAGCGAGTTCGGCGCGACGGCGACTGCGACACTCGAGGAACTGTGCGCGAGCCCCGACGTGGACGCGGTGGTCGTGGCATCCCCGAACTGGGCGCACCGCGAAGCGGTCGTTCTCGCAGCGCAGCACGGCAAGCAGATCTTCTGCGAGAAGCCGATGGCGCTGTCGTACGCGGACTGCTCGGCGATGGTGGATGCAGCGAACGAGGCCGGCGTGATGCTGATGAGCGGCCACGTCATGAACTTCATGAACGGGGTGCGCCGCGTCAAGCGGCTCATCGCGGACGGTGCGCTCGGCGATATCGTCTACACCCGCGCTGCGCGCACCGGCTGGGAGGACCCGAAGCCGCAGGTGTCATGGAAGAAGCAGCGCGAGTTGTCCGGCGGACATCTCTACCACCACATCCACGAGCTCGACGTCATCCAGTTCATCATGGGCGCTCCGGAGACGGCGACCATGATCGGCGGCAACGTCGCGCACCGCGGCGAGCGGTTCGGCGATGAGGACGACCTGCTGCTGATCACACTCGAGTTCCCGGGCGGAGCCTTCGCGACGCTGGAGTACGGCTCCGCGTTCCGCTGGCCGGGGCACTACCTGCTCGTGCAGGGCACGCTCGGAGCGGCATACATCGATCTGACGAACGGCGGCGTGACCGTGCGCCGCTCCGGTGCGGAAGAGCGATTCCTGCTGCACCGCAGCGAGGAGGAGGACGCGCAGCGAGCCGCGATCTACGCCTCCCGCGCCGATGCAGGCGGCATCATGTACGGCAACCCGACGAGCACGGCGCCGCTGTGGCTGGTGGGCATCGTCGAAGAGGAGACCGCGTACTTCCACGCTCTGCTGCAGGGAGCCGAGCCGGACCCGGAGTTCGCCGCGCTCACCGACGGGACCGCTGCCCGCCAGTCGATCGCGACGGCGGATGCTCTCACGATGTCGCTGGCCGAGGATCGCAAGGTTCGCGTCGCGGAGATCGTTCAGGGCGGCTGGCAACCTCTCGACATCCACGCGCCATCGGCGGATGCTGGACGCATGACAGCATTCACGGTGGACGGTGCATTCAGCGGGTTCAGCGTCGACGACATCGACGCGGCACGCGACTTCTACGGAACGACGCTCGGGCTCGACGTCGAGGCGAACCCGATGGGCTTCCTCGACATTCGTCTTCCGAGCGGCGGGTCGATCCTCGTCTATTCGAAGCCGAACCATGAGCCGGCGAGCTTCACGATCCTGAACTTCCCGGTCGCGGACGTGGACGCCGCTGTCGACGAGCTCATCTCCCGCGGCGTGCAGACGAAGATCTACAGCGACGAGGAGTTCCCCTCAGACGAACGCGGCATCGTCCGCGGTGAGGGACAGGGCCCCGACATCGCGTGGTTCAAGGACCCGGCGGGCAACGTCCTCGCCGTGATGCAAGCCTGAGCCGTAATGCACGCCTGAGTCGTCAGAGCCGATCCACACCGGTGACCGTGACGACGGCCTCACCGGCTTCGTCCGACCCCGCAAGGTCGACCGTCGCCGAGATGCCCCAGTCGTGGTCGCCGGCGGGGTCGTCCAGGATCTGGCGGGCGGTCCACTCGGCCGCACCCTCCGTCAGCATCAGCAGCTTCGAGCTGCGCGCGTCAGGACCGGTGAGGATCTCATCGTGCTCGGCGAAGTACGCATCCAGAGCGTCGTTCCACCCATCGGCGCCCAGAGCGGGATCGAGTTCTGCGAGCGTCTCGACGTCCTCGAGCGCCGCGAGCTGCACCCGCCGGAACAGCTCGTTGCGCACCAGCGTCCGGAACGCGCGCACATTCGAGGTGAGACGCTTCGGAGCCGGCGGGACGATCGGCTCATCGACGTGGTCCGCGCTCTTCAAGGCGGCGAGGTCGACCTGACCGTTGTCGGTGCCGGAGCGCAGCTCCTCCCACTCGTCCAGGAGTGACGAATCCACCTGGCGGACGAGCTCGCCGAGCCACTCGATGAGATCGCGCAGATCTTCGTTCTTCAGCTCTTCCGGGATCGTCTGCGACGCCGCACGATAGGCGTCGGACAGGTACCGCAGCACCACGCCTTCAGACCGCGCGATCTTGTAGAACGCGACATATTCTCCGAACGACATGGCCCGCTCGTACATGTCACGGACGACGGACTTCGGATGCAGCTCGAAGTCGCGGATCCACGGTTGAGCGGCGCTGTACGTCTCGAAGGCCGCTCCGAGCAGCTCGTCGAGCGGTTTGGGATACGTGATCTGCTCGAGCAGCTCCATCCGCTCGTCGTACTCGATGCCCTCGCGCTTCATCTCGGCGACCGCTTCACCTCGGGCCAGGAACTCCTGCTGCCCCAGCACGGCGCGCGGATCGTCGAGGGTGGCCTCCACGATCGAGATCATGTCCAGCGCGAAGGTCGCGGCATCCGGGTCCAGCAGCTCGAACGCCGCCAGCGCGAACGGCGACAGCGGCTGGTTCAGAGCGAAATTGGGCTGCAGGTCGACCGTGAGGTGGATGCCGCCATCGGCGTCCTGCTCGACGATGCCGGACTCGCGAAGCGTCCGATAGATTCCCAGCGCCCGAAGGGCCAGGAGTCGCTGCCTGGCCCGTGGCTCGTGGTTGTCGTATACCAGCGCGCGCATACTGCCGAACACGTCACCGCCGCGAGCGATGACGTTGAGCATCATGGCGCTCGTGATCTGCATGTGAGACGTGAGCGTCTCGGGGTCGGCATCCACGAGTTTGCGGAACGACGGCTCGCCCCACGACACGAAACCCTCCGGTGCCTTCTTGCGGATGAGCTTCCGCTTCTTCTTCGGATCATCGCCGGCCTTCTTGATCGCCGCGGCGTTCTCGGACTCGTGCTCCGGGGCCTGCGCGACCACGGTGCCTGCGGTGTCGTAGCCGGCGCGTCCGGCACGCCCGGCGATCTGGTGGAACTCCCGTGCGTTCAGCTGCCGCATCCGCGTGCCGTCGAACTTCGTCAGCGCGGTGAGCAGCACCGTGCGGATCGGCACGTTGATGCCGACGCCGAGGGTGTCGGTGCCGCAGATCACGCGCAGCTTCCCTCGTTGAGCGAGCTGCTCGACCAACCGGCGATACTTCGGCAGCATCCCCGCGTGGTGCACGCCGATCCCCGCCCGCAGGAACTTCGACAGCGTGCGCCCGAACGCCGTCGTGAATCGGAACTCGCCGATGAGCTCTGCGATCTCGTCACGCTGCTCTCGCGTGGCGATCTTCGTGCTCGACAGGGCCTGGGCGCGCTCCATGGCCGCGGCCTGCGAGAAGTGCACGACGTAGACCGGCGCCTGCCCGGTGGTCAGCAGGTCTTCGATCGTCTCGTGGATCGGCGTGAGCTCGTAGTAGAAGTGCAGCGGCACCGGCCGCTCGACGCCGGTCACGACGGACGTCTCGCGTGAGGTGCGACGGGTCAGATCGGCCGCGAGCTCGGTGACGTCGCCGAGCGTCGCGGACATCAGGATGAACTGCGCCTGCGGCAGCGTCAGCAGCGGAACCTGCCAGGCCCACCCGCGATCGGGGTCGGCGTAGAAGTGGAACTCGTCCATCACGACCTGGCCGATCTCGGCATCGGGCCCCTGGCGCAGCGCAAGGTTCGCGAGGATCTCGGCTGTGCAGCAGATGATCGGCGCATCCGCGTTCACGGATGAGTCTCCGGTGATCATGCCGACGTTCTCGGGGCCGAAGATGTCGACGAGAGCGAAGAACTTCTCGCTGACCAGGGCCTTGATCGGGGCCGTGTAGTAGCTGCGGCGACCGTCCATGAGAGCCGCGAAGTGTGCTCCGATCGCGACGAGCGACTTGCCGGTGCCTGTGGGAGTGGAGAGGATCAGGTTGTTTCCCGAGACGATCTCGATGACCGCTTCGTCCTGCGCCGGGTACAGCTGGATGCCGGTCGACTCCGCCCATTCCACGAACGCCGTGTAGACGGCATCCGCATCGGAGCCGTCGGGGAGAGTCGCAGAATCGAGAAGGGAAGCCATGTCCCTACGATCCTCCCCCATGCATCGCCGCCCCGCGCCCATCAAGAGCGCGCAGCGCGGCTCCGGCGCGCGCTTCAGGCGGTCGCGGCGCGCAGGGCGATCTCGATCATGTCGCCGAAGGTCTGCTCGCGCTCCTTCGCCGTGGTCTCCTCGCCCGTGACGATGTGATCGCTCACCGTGCAGATCGCGAGGGCGCGACGCCCGTGGTACGCGGCGAGCGTGTAGAGACCGGCGGCCTCCATCTCGACGCCCAGGATGCCGTGCTGCACGAACGGCTCGGTGAGCTCCGGGCGGGTGCTGTAGAACTGGTCGCTGGAGAAGAGCTGCCCCACATGGACGGCAGAGCTGAGCTCCAGCTGCTCACTCGCCTCGACGGCGGCCCGCAGCAGAGCGAAGTCGGCCACCGGGGCGAAGTCCAGCCCGTGGAACCGCACGCGGTTGATGCCCGAATCGGTACTCGCACCGTTCGCGATGATGATGTCGCGCACATTCAGCTTCTCGGTCAGCGCGCCGCATGAGCCGACCCGCACGATCGTCTGGACCCCATACTCGCTGAACAGCTCGGTGGCGTAGATCGCCATCGAGGGCTGACCCATGCCAGAACCCTGCACCGAGACTCGGTGCCCGTTCCAGGTGCCGGTGTATCCCAGCATCCCGCGGGTCTCGGAATACAGTTCAGCGTCCTCGAGGAAGTTCTCGGCGATCCACTTCGCGCGCAGCGGGTCGCCGGGGAACAGGACGACGGGAGCGATCTGACCGGGCTCAGCGGCGATGTGTGTGCTCATGACCCCAGGTTATCGAGCCGCTAGTCAGCGCCGACGGCTCACGTCAACCCCCGACCGCATTCTCCGTGCCTGTGACAGGTTGATGGCATGGATGCCGTTGCCGTCGCATCCGCATTCCGGAAGAGGTTCCATGACTGCCATCCACGAACGGGTCCGTCCCGCTCGCCGCGGCATCGCGCGCGGACCGCTGAGTGCTGCAGTCATGCAGAAGCTCCAGCTCGATGACCCCAGAGATGCCCGTGCTGCCGACGGCGCGGCAGCGTCGCGAGGAAGCGACGACCTCGCGGCGATCGCCGGCGATGCTCTCGCCGCCAGCGACGGCGTCGCGATCGACGACGACATCCAGCTCGCTCTCTTCCTCCTCTACGCCTGCGCCTACGGGTCGCTGGACTGGATCGACCCCGAGTGGGAGTGGCACCCCGAACTCCTCGCCGTTCGCCGGATGATCGAGCGTGCCTTCGAACGCGAGCTGCGCCGTGATGTCGTCGTGGGAGAGACCCCGCCAGCGGACGCCGAAGCCGTCGCCGCCGCGCTCTTCGATCTCACGGCGCCGACCCCTGGCCCGTCTCTCGCCCGATACGTCGCCAAGCGGGCGACGCTCGAGCAGCTGAGGGAGTTCGTGATCCAGCGGAGCATCTACACGCTGCGCGAAGCCGATCCGCACTCCTGGGCCATTCCTCGGCTCACCGGTCGCGCGAAGGTCGCGCTCGTCGAGATCCAGTCCGATGAGTACGGAGGCGGACGCCCCGAGCGCATGCACGCGGAGATCTTCGCCCGCACCATGCGCGGTCTCGGGCTCGACGCACGCTACGGCGGCTACCTCGATCGGGTGCCTGCGGTGACTTTGGCCTCGCAGAACGCGATGTCGATGTTCGGCATCAACCGGTCGCTGATCGGCGCGATCGTGGGGCACCTGGCCGCGTTCGAGATGACCTCGTCGCTGCCGAACCGCATGTACGCCGAGGGCGTGCGCAGGCTCGGCTTCGGCGACGACGTGGCCGATTACTTCGATGAGCATGTTGAGGCGGATGCCGTGCACGAGCAGATCGCGGCGCGTGATCTCGCCGGTGGGCTCGGAGAGGATCGTCCCGAGCTCATCCCGGACATCTTCTTCGGTGCCGCAGCCTGCCTGATGCTCGATGATCGCGCGGCCGACCATATCAGGGGCGCGTTCGAGGCGGGGGAGAGCTCGCTGCGCCCCGAGGGCGATGATGTCTGAGCGCGAGGTGCAGATCACCGCGTGCGCCGATGGGCCGCTCCTCGTGCGCGGGGCTGTTCAGGTCATCGGCGAAGACGGGCAGCCGATCGACAATCCGCGCCGAACGGTCGCGCTCTGCCGTTGCGGCGCTTCGGCGATCAAGCCGTGGTGCGACGGCACGCACAAGCTGATCCACTGACTCAGCGATCCAGCCTCTTCGACATCTCGGTGATCCAGATCGGTGCGAACGGAGAGATGCAGCCAGCAGCGGTCGGGTAGTCGGCGAGCACCTGCAGCTCGTTGCCGATCGCGAGAGCCCGAGGCCGCAGGTCGGGATTGCGGATGCCGATGTTCGCGAGCGTCTCGTTCATCGCCCATTGCGGCCGGGTGGGGGCATCCTTCATGTCGCGCTCGATGAGGTCGAGCAGGTGCTCGAGATCGAGGCCCTCCGGCTTCTTCACCACGCGCTCAGAGGTCAGCGACCAGGCGGCCGCGCTCACCGTCGGGTCGGCGTCGCCGAACCAGCGCTGGCGCATCTCCTCGGCGAGGGGCGACTTCTTCGCGATGTAACTCACGAACCACTCATTGACCTTGGGCGCCCTGGTCTCGCGCAGCATCGCGTCGAGCTCGTCGGCCGAGAACTCGCGCGGCTTGCTGATGAGCAGCGCGAGCAGGCGCGGAGCCGTTTCGCCGGTCGCCCAGAGCTCCTTCCCGAGTGCATGGTTCGTCTTGACCTGCTTCGCGAGCGCCCGCATCTTCGACAGGTTGATGCCGTGATCGTCGCCTCGCTTCTCGTTCGCGGCGCGAAACTTCGGGTCCTCGAGTGCTTCGAGCTCGGCGAGCACCTCGGGGACGGTCATCGTGTCCGTCATGAATGCCAGCGTACGCCGCGCCCCTACGTCGAGAATTGCGTTGCGCGTCGAGAATCGTGCTGGCAGGGCGATTCTCTGCGGCAAAGCAATTCTCGGGGACGGCGGCTACTCGTCGCCGACGAGTTCGCCGCGGATGCGGCGCAGATCCTCCATGAGGGATCCGACGAGGATCCAATGACCGGATGCCGGCGGCTTCAGCTGCAGCGGTGCGGTCAGGGCGGGGATGGTCGAGGTCTCGGCCGCGGGCTCAGGGGCGATGTCGGCGATCTGCACGGCGAGCCGCACATCGTGCCCCGCCCGCCGGAGCTGCTCGGCGATCGCGTGCACGGTGGGCTCATCGGCCAGTGTGGCGTCGTAGTGGTCGAAGTACGCCCGCGTCATCCCGATGACCTGCGTCACGATCGGTGACAGCGTGTCGAGCAGGCTGCGCATGTCGGCGATCTCGCCGCGGGCGGCGCGGCGCGGGTTGAGCGTGAGCGATTCCTCACCGGCGGAGATCGATGCCTCGGCCGCAGTCTGCATCGGCCGCAGCAGGCGTGCCTCCACCATCAGCCCCTGCAGCTGGGCGGGCGTCCGCGAACCGAGCAGAGCATCGGCCAGCCGGTCCAGACTCGCGGCGATCTCGGTGCCGAGCAGCCCGAGGTCGCGTCTGGCCGGCCCCGTGAGCACCGGCGGTACGACCAGCGCGTTCACAATCAGACCGAACGCGACGCCGATCAGCGTCTCCAGGATCCGATCGAGCGCGTACTCGGGATTCGATGAGCCGAGAGCGAGGACGAGCATCGCCGAGATCGCGACCTGATTGCCGGTCCCCGGTGTCGCACGGAAGACCCAGGCCACGAGCATCGCCACGACGATCGCCAGCAGCACGACCCAGCTCTGCGGGCCCAGCAGCAGGCTCAGCAGCACGGCGATCACGACACCCGCGATCACGCCGATGCTACGCTCCAGCGCCTTCGCGAACGACTGGTTCACGCTCGGCTGCACGACCAGCAGCGCCGCGATCGCCGCGAACACCGGGAGCGGACCGGGGATGAGCCACGACGATATCAGCCAGGCGCCGAGCGTGGCGATCGCCGACTTCGCGACCTGCAGCAGAGGAGCGCGCTTCGCGCTCCGCACCGCCGCCGTCATCTTCATGTCACCACGGTAGCCCCGGGCAGGTGCCGTCATCGGCAACTGAGGACACCCTTACCCCGTGCTACGTTAGGGGAGGCTTACCAAAGCCTGTCGGCCTTCTGGTCGGCATCCCGACCCTCAGATCTGAAGGAAACGCCCGTGCGTATCTCCCGACTTCTCGCTCTCGGCGCCGCCGCTGTTCTCGCGGCCAGCCTCGCCGGCTGCGCCACCTCCGCCCCGACGAGCACCGACGACGGAGCGGTGGGCTCCAACCCGGCATCCGCCGACGCCTTCCCCGTCACGATCAAGCACGTGTACGGCGAGACGACCATCACGGAGAAGCCGGAGCGCGTCGCGACGGTCGCGTGGGCGAACCACGAGGTGCCGCTCGCGCTGGGCATCGTCCCGGTCGGCATGAGCAAGGTCGCCTGGGGCGATGACGACGACAACGGAGTCCTCCCGTGGGTCGAGGAGAAGCTCGACGAGCTGGGCGCCGAGACTCCCGTGCTGTTCGACGAGGCCGACGGTGTCGACTTCGAGGCCGTCGCCGACACGAACCCCGACGTGATCCTCGCCTCCTACTCGGGCATCACGCAGGAGGAGTACGACACGCTCTCCAAGATCGCTCCGACGATCGCCTACCCGGATGTGGCCTGGGGCACCTCGTACCAGGACATGATCACGATGAACTCGACGGCCCTGGGGCTCGCGGATGAGGGCGAGGCACTGAACGCCGACCTCGAGGCGAAGACGCAGGAGGCGCTCGACGCGCATCCCGCCCTCAAGGACGCCAAGGTCCTGTTCACCTACATCGACCCGAACGACTTCAGCCAGGTGGGCTTCTACACGCCGATCGACACCCGCCCCGGCTTCCTGCTCGACCTCGGCCTGCCCGAGCCGGAGATCCTCAAGGAGAACGAGGCGGCGACCGACTTCTACCTGACCGTCAGCGCCGAGGAGGTCGACAAGTTCGACGACGTCGATCTGTTCATCACCTATGGCGATGACTCGATGATCGCAGCCCTGCAGGCCGATCCGCTGCTCGGCAAGATCCCGGCGATCGCCAAGGGGCAGATCGCTATCCTTCCCGACGCCACTCCGATCGCGAACTCCGCCAACCCGTCGCCGCTGTCGATCCCGTGGGGCATCGACGAGTACTTCTCGATCCTCGAGGCACCGCTGACCGGCAAGTGAGCTCAGCCGCAACAGCTCTGAAGCCGGGCGCCGCACACCTGCGGCGCCCGGCGCTGGTGCGCAGCACCTGGCTGCTCATCGGCCTCGTGGTCATCCTCATCCTCAGCATCCTGTCCGTGTCATTCGGCGTCCGCGCCGTCTCATTCGACGACATCGCCGCCGCGCTGGGCGGACACTCCGACACCATTGCTCAGGGCGCGATCATCAAGCGCATCCCCCGCACCGTGCTCGCGATCCTCGTCGGCGCCGCTCTCGCCCTCTCCGGCGCGACCATGCAGGCCGTCACCCGCAACCCGATCGCGGACCCCGGGATCCTCGGCGTCTCCAATGGCGCATCGCTCGCCGTCGTCATCAGCCTCGCCTTCTTCGGCGCGACGGGTGCATCCACGCAGATGTTCGTGGCGATCTTCGGCGCCGCCGTCGCCGCCGTGTTCGTGTACACGGTCGGGTCGCTCGGCCGCGGCGGTGCGACTCCGCTCAAGCTCGCGCTCGCGGGAGCTGCGACCTCCGCCGCCCTCGGCTCGCTCATCAGCGCCGTGCTCCTTCCTCGGGTCGACCTGCTGCAGGCCTTCCAGTCCTGGCAGGTCGGCGGCGTCGGCGGGGCGGAGTGGCCCCGCATCGCGATCACGGCCCCGGCCCTCGCACTCGGCGCCCTCATCTGCTTCGCCTGCTCGCGCGGCATGAACTCCCTCGCCCTCGGCGACGACATGGCCGCCGGCCTCGGCGAGAACGTGTTCCGCACACGGCTCGTCTCGGCGCTCGGAGCCGTCATGCTCGCCGGCGCCGCCACGGCGATCGCCGGCCCGATCGGATTCGTCGGCCTGGTGATCCCGCATCTGTGCCGGACTCTGATCGGAACCGACCACCGCTGGCTGCTGCCGTTCTCCGCCCTGGCGGGCGCGGCGCTGCTGCTCGCCGGCGACATCGTCGGCCGCGTCATCGCTCCGAACGGCGAGGAGATCCAGGTGGGCATCATCACCGCGGTCATCGGCGCTCCCTTCTTCATCTGGATCGTCCGTCGACAGAGGGTGAGGGAACTGTGAGCGCCACCGTCACAGCCTCCGCCGCAGCCACCGGCGTGGAGGCCATCGCGGCCGGTCGCCGGTCGCGCCACCGCCGTCACGCCGTCGCGAGCATCGTGCTCGGCATCCTCGTCGTGGCGCTCGCAGCCACGGCGCTCATGGTCGGCAACACCTTCTACACTCCCGGCGAAGTGATCCGCGTCATCCTGGGGGAGACCGTCCCCGGCGCCTCGTTCACGGTCGGAGAGCTGCGACTGCCCCGAACGGTCCTGGCGATCCTCGCCGGGGTCGCGTTCGGCATCGGAGGCGTCGCGTTCCAGACCCTTCTGCGCAACCCTCTCGCGGCCCCTGACATCATCGGTATCACCGAGGGTGCGAGCGCTGCGGCCGTCGTCGGCATCATCGTCCTCGGCCTGAGCGGTCCGGCCGTCTCGGCATTCGCAGTCGGCGGCGCCCTCGTCACGGCGCTCGCCATCTACCTGCTCTCGAACAAGGGCGGCTTCTCCGGCATCCGCCTGATCCTCATCGGCATCGGCATAGCGGCCATGCTGCAGAGCGTCATCTCCTATGTGCTGTCGCGGGCCGCGCAGTGGGACATCCAGACAGCCATGCGCTGGATCGCCGGCAGCCTGAACAATGCGTCCTGGGACGACGTCGCCCCCCTTGCCATCGCGAGCCTCGTCATCCTGCCCTTCCTGTTCCTGCAGGCGCGTGCGCTCGGGATGCTGCAGCTCGGTGACGACTCGGCATCCGGTCTCGGCGTCCGCGTGACTCTCACCCGCGTGCTGTTCATCATCGGCGCGGTCGCCCTCCTCGCCTTCGCCACCGCCGGCACCGGGCCCATCGCGTTCGTCGCATTCATGGCCGGGCCCATCGCCGCGCGCATCACCGGACCCGGCGCGAATCTGCTGCTGCCTTCCGCGCTCGTCGGTGCGGTGCTCGTCCTCGCCGGTGACCTGATCGGCCAGTTCGCGCTCGGCGCGCGCTACCCGGTCGGCGTCATCACCGGTGTGCTCGGCGCCCCATACCTGATCTACCTGCTCATCCGCACCAACCGCTCGGGAGGATCGCTGTGACCCAAGCGCACACCCTGGAAGCCGAGGCCGTCACGCTCGGCTACGGCGACCGCACCATCATCGAGGGCCTCGACCTCCGGATAGCGCCCGGCAGGATCACCGCGATCGTCGGCGCGAACGGATGCGGCAAATCGACGCTCCTGCGTTCGCTCGCACGCCTCCTGTCACCGTCGTCCGGTCAGGTCGTCCTCGACGGGAAGTCCGTGCACTCCCGCCCGACCAAGGAGGTCGCGCGCGTGATCGGACTGCTGCCGCAGTCGCCGATCGCTCCGGAGGGCATCGCCGTCGCCGATCTCGTCGGCCGGGGGCGGCATCCGCACCAGAAGGCGCTCGCCCGCTGGACGGCGCACGACTACGAAGTCGTCGCAGACGCCCTCGAGGCCACCGGCATCTCGGACCTCGCCGACCGCAGTGTCGACGAGCTCTCGGGTGGCCAGCGTCAGCGCGTCTGGATCGCGATGGCCCTCGCTCAGGAGACCGACATCCTGCTGCTCGACGAGCCCACCACTTTCCTCGATGTCGCGCATCAGGTCGAAGTCCTCGACCTGCTGACCGACCTCAGCGTCTCCCGCGGCACCACGATCGTGATGGTGCTGCACGACCTCAACCTCGCAGCCCGCTACAGCGACGAGCTCGTCGCGATGCGGCACGGCAGGGTGCACGCGATCGGCGCGCCCAGCGAGGTCCTGACCCACACGCTCGTCGAAGAGGTCTTCGGCATGGCGAATCAGATCACCACGGATCCGGTCTCCGGCAAGCCGATGGTGACCCCGATCGGAAGGCATCATGTCCGCTAGCACTCGTACCCGTCCGCCGTACGTCCTCGCCCGCGCCGAGGTGCGCGCCGTCGAACGCGTGTCGCCGAGTTTCGTGCGGGTCACGTTCGGCGGCGGTGAGCTCGACGACTTCGGCACGCCCGGCGACGTCCACGACGCCAGGATCAAGCTCGTGTTCCCGCCGGCATCCGGCATCCTCCCCGACATCGACCGCGACACCGACGACTGGTGGGGCGCCTACCTCGCCGTCCCGGAGGACGAGCGCGGATCGATGCGCACGTACTCGATCCGGGAGTTGAAGGCCTCGGATGCCGGCACCGAGGTCGTCGTCGACTTCGTCCTGCATCTGGCACCTGGCCTCACCGGGCCGGCCTCCCTGTGGGCGAGCCGCGCAGCGGTCGGCGACGAGCTCTGGATCGTCGGCCCTCGCCGCGGCCGCGAGGATCGCAGCGGGATCGAGTACGCGCCGGGCGAGGCATCCTCCGTCGTCCTCGTCGGCGACGAGACGGCTGCTCCCGCGATCGCGCGCATCCTCGAAGACGCACCGCGCGACCTCCGAGGCATCGCGTTCATCGAGGTCCCAGTCGCCTCCGATGTGCTGCCGATCGACGCGCCGGCCGGTGTCGAGGTGCACTGGCTGCCCCGAGGGGATGCCGCGCACGGCCTGCGCGTGATCCCCACCGTGCTCGACTACCTGGGCGACACCGGGCACCGTGAGATCACGGTTCAGGATGCCGAGGGCGAGGACCTGGTCTGGGAGACTCCGATCTACTCCGGCAGCGGCGAATCGCTCGGCGCCGCCGTCGCTCACGTCGACCGGTACTTCTGGATCGCCGGCGAGAGCGGCGTCGTCACCACGCTGCGCCGGCACCTGGTCAAGGACCTCGGCATCGACCGCGCGCAGGTGGCCTTCATGGGCTACTGGCGCCGCGGTGTCGCCATGCGCGGCTGATTCGCCGTCCGGGTCGCAGAAACGGTCGTTCTGACTACGCGTGAGCGGCGCTTTGTGCGACCTCGATCTTCGGCGGCTGTCCCCTGACCGTGGTGTGATGGGGGTATGAGCACCGAGCAGCGGATGGCGCGGGAGACCAGGGCGATCTGGGCCACGATCATCTGCTTCGCGGTCGGCACGATCGTCGGCGCCCTGCTGCTCGGCAGCAACCCGCGGCCTGTCGCCGGGGACGGATCGGTCGGGATCCCCGCCGCGATCGTCGCCGGGGTGATCGCTGCCGCATCGTTCACCGTCAGCTCACGCCTGTACCGGCGGGGGGACCACACCGCGATGCCCCGCTGGCAGGTCATCATCTCGTCGCTGTCAGCGGTCGCATTGACGATCGCGTTCGCCGGCGTCACAGCACTCGGCGTACTGCTCACCACCGAGGTGCTGGGTGTCGGGTTGCAGGGCCTCGAGCTGTCCGCCGTCGGCGGCGGGCTCCTCACCGGTGTGGCCAGCGCCGTCGGAGGACGCCTCACATTCGAGGCGGGCATCGGACTGCGCACCGCCGACCTCGCGAACCTGCTGTTCGGCTACCTCATCATCGGCACGCTGTTCGCGATGATCACCGCTGCCGACCCGCGGTGGTGGGAGTCGAACTTCTCGCAGCTCGGCATCGGCGCCGGAGCATGGGCGTTCAACGGGACGCTCGTGGTCGCCGGCATCCTCATCGCCACCGTCGGTTCGTACATCGGCCGCGATCTGCACCGCATCCGCGGTGACGCGGCGCTCGGGCGCATCGCCTGGGTCGTCGCCCTGTGGGCGGCCACCGGCGCAGCGCTCGCCGGAGTCGGGGTGTTCCCGATCGAGCGGATCGTCGTCGTGCACAACATCGCGGCGTTCTCGACGCTCGTGCTGTTCGTCGCCGCCGGCATCCTGACCACGACCGTCATGCCCGGCCCACCGCGCGCACTGCTGCTGACGACCGCCGGGGTCGCGACGCTGATCGTCGTGGCAGTCGTCCTGGCGTTCGGCTTCCGGCTGTTCTCGGTCACGGCGCTGGAGGCGATCGTCATCGGGCTGGCGCTGATATGGCTGACGACCCTGGTGCGCATGCTCGCCGTGCTGACGCCGGAGCAGACGCGGCCATCTGCGAGGACATCGCTGCTGCGCGGTTGACCTCCGCGCGCGGATCGGTCTGGCCCCCGGCATCCGTCCCTGTCAGTATCGAGGGAACCGATCCGCAACGGAGGGACGACGATGTCCGACCAGATCTTCATCTTCATCGCGCTGGGGTTGTACTTCGCGGCCATGCTCTTGATCGGATACCTGGCGTTCCGCCGGACCACCGATCATGAGGACTACATGCTCGGCGGGCGGAACCTGCCGCCATGGGTCGCAGCGCTCAGCGCAGGAGCCTCGGACATGTCCGGCTGGCTCGTCATGGGACTGCCCGGCGCGATCTATCTGTCCGGGCTCATCGAGGCGTGGATCGCCGTGGGTCTCACCATCGGCGCGTATCTGAACTGGCTGCTCGTCGCGCCGCGTCTGCGCGCCTATACGCAGGTCTCGCGCAACTCGATCACGGTGCCGAGCTTCTTCGAGAACCGGCTCCGGGACTCCTCGCGCCTTCTGCGGCTGCTCGCCGGCGTCGTGATCCTCGTGTTCTTCACGCTGTACATTTCCAGCGGCATGGTGGCAGGCGGCTTCTTCTTCGAGAGCTCGTTCAACTCCGACTACCTGCTCGGCATGCTCCTGGTCGCCGGGATCACGCTTCTGTACACCCTGTTCGGCGGCTTCCTCGGCGCTTCGTTCACGGACGTCGTTCAGGGCCTGATGATGGTGATCGCGCTGATCGTGGTCCCGATCGCCGCGATCATCGCCGTCGGCGGCTTCGGCGAGGTGGCCACCTACGTCGAAGACCTCGCGCCGAATCACATCTCGGTCATCGGCGGCACGGCTCTGACCGGCGGGACGATCCTGGCGATCATCTCCTCGCTCGCCTGGGGCCTGGGATACTTCGGGCAACCCCACATCATCGTTCGCTTCATGGCCCTGCGCAATCCGGGGGAGGCCAAGTCCGCCCGTCGCATCGGCATGACCTGGATGATCATCTCCCTGGTGGGCGCGGTGTTCTCAGGCTTCGTCGGCATCGCCTACATGGCGCATCAGGGCATCGATCTCACGAACCCCGAGACCGTCGTGCTGGTGATGGCGCAGACGCTGCTGCATCCGTTCGTCGCGGGCCTCGTGCTCGCAGCCGTGCTGGCCGCGATCATGAGCACGATCTCGAGCCAGCTGATCGTCGCATCCTCCGCGTTGGTCGAGGATCTCTTCAAGGTGGTCAAGAAGGAGCCATCTCCGAGGCTGCTGGTGATCCTCGGACGATCGACGGTCCTCGCAGTCGGCGTGATCGCGGCGCTCCTGGCGATCGTGCCGAACGACACCATCCTCGGGCTGGTCTCGTTCGCGTGGGCCGGCTTCGGCGCCGCCTTCGGGCCGCTGATCCTGCTGAGCCTGTTCTGGCGCAGGCTCACGAACTGGGGTGCGCTGGCCGGAATGTTCGTCGGTGCTGCAGGCGTCTTCTTCTGGAAGGCGGTGTGGCCGCAGATGTACGAGCTGCTGCCCGGATTCATCTGCGCGACTGTCGTGGCCGTCGTGGTCAGCCTGCTGACGCATCGAGACGGTTCGGAGCGGCAGAACGAGATCCTGCAGGAGTTCACCGACACGGGAACGCTGCTGACGGTCAACGGTGTGGGGCGCGGCGCGCGCACGGACAGGCAGACGCCTTAGCCGTTCGTTCCTGGGCGGCTGACTCCGCCCAGGAAGATAAGGCATCTGCCCGATGCCCGACGGGTGCCTTAGAGCGGAGTGTGGACTCAGATCACCAGAGGAGTTCACACCATGTACGAGCACTTCATCTACGACGCCATCGTCATCGAGCAGGAGCGGTTGGAGCGCGAGCTCGAGCGGCAGCGCATCATCCGCGAGAACCCGGACCGCCTGGTCCGTCGCGAGCGCCGCTTCGTCGCTCGGGTGCGTGCGTGGTTCCGCCGGCACGAGCCGGATGCCGCGGCTGCGGCACTCGCAGCGGACAGTCTGCGCGAGATCCGCGACGAGGTCCCCCAACCCGCGTACGCGCGGTGAGCGTTCCGATCGCGATCACGGGCCCCGATGTCGGAGGTGCGTGGCACCATGAACTGGTGACCGTTCCGATTGACAGCTCGGCAATGGTGGGTCGTGACGCCGACCTCGCCGACCTGCGGCGCGCGTTCGATCGTGCATCCGGCGGCGAGCCATCCGCCGTGCTCATCGAGGGCGAGGCCGGCATCGGCAAGACGAGGCTGCTGCGGGAGTTCCGGGGAGTGGTGTCCGGTGTCGCCGACGTTCATGTCGGCCGCTGCTTCGACCTCGGTGCTGCTCGGTCGGCGTACGGCCCGCTGACCAGCATCCTGCGATCGATGGTCGAGCGGCTCGGCGTCGCTGAGGCCAAGGCGGCGATCGGGGTCGGTGCCGAAGCGCTCCGCATGCTCGTCCCCGATCTGGGTGAGGGCGTCGCCGTCCGAGAGAGCACGAGCCCCGACGCCCTGCGCGACGCGGTCGCGACCCTCATCGAGGCGGCGGCGGCCAAGGTACCGCAGATCCTCGTGATCGAAGACCTGCACTGGGTCGACGACTCCACGCTCGCCATGCTCCTCTACCTGCTGCGGACGCTGCAGGAGGGGCGCGTGCTGCTGCTGATCACCTGCCGCACCGACGATGTGCGGCGCGGCGACGCGGTCAGCCGTTTCATCGCCGAGACCACGCGCGCGCGGGTCATCGAGCGGCTGACACTCGAACGCCTCGACCAGGACGCGACACGTCGGATGGTCGAGCAGCTGTACGGCAGCGAGCTCAGCGAGTCGGCGTTCGAGCGTCTGATGGAGCGCGCCGAGGGCGTGCCCTTCTTCATCGAAGAAGTCGCCTGCTGCGCCGCAGGGCCCCTGCCCGACTCGCTGCGGGACATGCTGCTGGTGCGCTTCGATCAGCTCGACGATGATGCGCGTCACATCGTCCGCATGGTGTCGGGCGCTGAGGGGATGCTGTCGCACACGCTGCTGGTCGAGCTCGCCGGACTGCCGGATGATCGCCTCGATGCGGCGATCCGCGCTGCTGCGCGCAACGGCATCCTGTCGGTGCACGACGACGAGTACACGTTCCGGCACGCGCTGCTGCGCGAGGCCGTCCACGATGACCTGCTCCCCGGCGAACGGGCGCGGCTGCACAGGGCGTACGCGGAGGCCCTCGAGGCGAAGTCGACGGCGCTCGACCGATGCGACCGGTCGTCTCTCGCTCACCACTGGCACCTCGCGCAGGTGCCCGACCGTGCGCTGGTCGCCGCTGTCGCCGCGATGCAGGAGGCCAAGACGAGGTTCGCGTTCGCATCCGCGGCCCGGTTCGGCGAGTTGGCCCTGGAACTGTGGGAGCAGGTGCCCGATGCCGAGGCCGTCGTCGGCCTGCCGCACGTGCGGCTCATGCGGCAGATCGGGTCGATCCTGCGCAATGCCGGGATCTCCGACCGCGCGCTCATCGTCGTCGAGCGCGCGCTGGACGAGGTCGACGAGAACACCGACCCGGCCGAGCATGCCCGGCTGCTGCGAGACAAGGCGCAGTTCCTCTCGAACCTCGCCGTGCCGCTGCCCGGCGCGATGGAGCTGTTCCTCGAGGCGCTGGAGATCGTCGATCGCGACGTGGACGATGACCAGCTGCACGCCACACTCCTCAATGGCCTCGCCGGCAAGTACATGCTCGCCTCGCAGCCCCGTGAGGCGATCATCACCGCGACTCAGGCGCTCGAGATCGCGACGCGAATCGGCGATGCCAGGGAGATGTCGGTCGCACACAACCTCCGCGGGTCGTGCCGCACCTACCTCGGCCAGCTCGATGAGGCGTTCGCCGACTACGCGGAGGCCGCGCGGCTTGCTCCTCGCAGCAACGGCAGCGCCGAACTGCGATACTTCGTCAACTACTCCGACATGCTCGCGCTGGTCGGGCGGAACCGGGAGGCGTTCAAGGTCGCAGAGGCAGGTGTCGCGCGGGCGCGTGAACTTGGTGTCGAACGTGCCTCCGGCACCCTCATGGTGCAGAACATGGCTGATCCGCTGCTGACCCTCGGCGACATCGAAGGAGCCACGGCCCGGTTGGCCGCAGTGCCGATCGGGCGGCCGCAAGTGCTCAACGACCAGTACGTCATGCTGACACGCATCCGAGCGCTGGCCTGGCAGGGCGATGTCGACGAGGCGGCTCGGCTGAACGAGGAGTGGAGTCCTGCGCTGCGCCGCACCGGCGACTTCGAACGGCAGGCCTGGTACCGCATCGTCGAGAACGACATCGCCCTCGCGGCTGCCCGCGGTCAGTGGCAGGAAGCACTGAACGCCGTGGTCGAGATGACCGAGTACCAGGGATTCGTGCTGCTGCACGCGTACCGGCTGCTGCTCGAGTCCGGGTGGGTGGTCGCCGAGGTCAGAGCGGCCGGCGGAGACGTCGAGGGGGCCATCGCCGCGATCCGTCGACTCTGGGCCGAGATCCCCGAGACGGTCCGCGACAGCGCGTGGACGGCCATGTTCGAGGCGATGCTCGACCCGTCCATTCCCGCTCTTCGTGAGGCCGCCGCATTCGCCGACGGCGAGGACGTCCCGGCCGTCATGCGCGGCGTCACACGCCTCGAGCTCGCGCGCGTGCTCGTCGCCGCCGGCGAGCGGAGCGAGGCGCAGGCCGTGCTGGCGGATGCCGCTGCTGCCGCCGCCGAGATCGGACACGTGCCCCTGCAGAACAGCATCGGGGCCTTCGGCCGCGCGAGCGGGCTGGCCGCACGGGACGAGGGCGGAGGCAGTGACGAGCTCGAGCTCACCGCACGCGAGCGCCAGGTGGTCGACCTCGTCGCCGAGGGGCTCAGCAACAAGCAGATCGGCGAGCGGCTGTTCATCAGTTCGAAGACCGCGAGCGTGCACGTCTCGGCGATCCTGCGCAAGCTCGGCGTCTCCACCCGCACCGAGGCGGCCCTGGTCGCTGCGCGACGGTGAGCATGGTCGCTGCGCGACGGTGAGCATGGTCGCTGCGCGACGGGGACGAGCGCGCGCCGTTACAGAACCAGCCGGTACCCCATGCCGGCCTCGGTCAACAGGTGCACGGGCTCGGCGGGCGTCGCCTCGAGCTTCTTGCGCAGTTGAGACATGTACAACCGCAGATAGCCCGAATCCGCCACCTGATCGCTGCCCCAGATATCCATCAGCAGGTCCTGCCGAGTGACGAGGGCGCCCGGATTGCGGGCGAGGTGCTCCAGCATCCGCCACTCGGTCGGCGTCAGGTGCACTCGCTGCTCGGCGCGGGTGGCGGTCTTCGCAGCCAGGTCGACGACGACGTCACCGAACGACACAGACGAGTCGCCTGTCGCCCCTGGCGTCCGACGCGACAGCGCCCGCAGACGTGCGAGCAGTTCGTCGATCTGGAACGGCTTGGTGACGTAGTCGTCGGCACCGGCATCCAGCGCCTCCACCTTGTCGGCCGATCCCGTGCGCCCGGAGACGACGATGATCGGTGCGTTCGTCCAGCCGCGCAGCGCCTGGATCACCTGGATGCCGTCCAACTGCGGCATCCCCAGGTCGAGCAGGATGATGTCGGGCCGTGCTTGCGCGGCCGAGGTGATCGCGGCCGCCCCGTCAGACGCCTCGACGACGTCGTAGCCGTGCGCGCCCAGCGTGATCCGCAGAGCCCGCACCAACTGCGGGTCGTCGTCGGCGATGAGCAGCTTCACGGCGTCACCGCCGTGACGTCGGGTGCTGCCACCGGCAGCGAGACGACCATCGTGAGTCCGCCGCCCGGGGTCTCCTCGGGCAGGAGCGTGCCGCCCATGCCCTCGGTGAACCCCTGCGACAGGGCGAGCCCGAGGCCGAGACCCGTCGTGTTGTCCGTGTCGCCAGAGCGCTGGAACGGCATGAACATCGACGCGCGGCGATCGGCCGGTACGCCCGCGCCGTGATCGACGATGCGGATCTCAGCACGTGCGCCGGTGGAGCCCGTCGACACGGTCACCTTGCGATCGACCGGCGAGTGCCGGTGCGCGTTGGCGAGAACGTTCACGAGAACGCGTTGCAGCAGCACGGGGTCGGCCTGCACGGGCGGCAGTTGGGCGTCGAGCTCCAGTTCGATGTCGGCGGGGCCGAGCGACAGCTCATCGAGCGCTGCGACGACACTGCCGGCGGCATCCACTGGCGCGAGCGAGACCGCGAGGACTCCAGCCTGAACTCTGCTGACATCGAGCAGATCCGTCACGAGCGACGACAGCGTCGCCAGGCTCTCGTCCGCGGTGACGATGAGCTCCCGGCGGTCCGCGTCGGACAGCCGGTCATCGCGCAGGCCCCCGACGGCCGCGACCGCCGAGGCGAGCGGGCGTCGGATGTCATGGCTCACGGCGGAGAGCAGAGCGCTGCGCACCTGGTCGGTCTCGGCCAGAGCATCGGCTTCGCGGGCGGTGGCGTCTCGATCCAGCGCAGCGGCGAGCTGGGCGACGATGACATCGAGGAGGCGGCGCGACGGCTCGCTGAGCGGCCCGCCGTGCAGCTCGAGCAGAGCGTGGGACGCGCCGGCGCCGCGACGTTCCACCGGCACGACCGTCGACCGACCGTCGCGCACTGGTTCGCCGTCCAGGGCGATCACCTCGCCGTCGGGCGACACGAGCCGTACGCCGCTCAGGCCGAAGGCCTCGCGCGTCCGGCTCACCAGCGCGAGGATCGCGCTGTCTCCGCGCAGCACGTTGCCGGCGACGGATGCGAGCAGCTCGGCCTCGCGCGTCGCCCGCTCGGCGTCTCGTGCCCGGCGGGCAGCGACCGCGACGATGAGGCCGACGATCACCGCGATGATCACGTAGAGCGCGAGTGCGACCACGTGCAGCGGGTGCTCGATGGCGATGGTGAACGCCGGTGCGACGAACAGCAGATCCAGGGTGATGCCGGAGAGCACAGCGGCCGTCACCGCGGGTCGCAGCCCGCCGATGAGCGCGACGATCACGACCAGCAACTGGTACGAGAGCACCTCGTACGTGATCGATTGCGGGCTGCGCACCGCGAACAGCAGCCAGGTCAGCAGCGGACCGACGACGAACGTCGCGGCGAAGCCCCACAGCTCGCGTCGCCAACCCAGAGCGGCGCCGCCGGTGAGACGCAGGAGCATCGGCGGCTGCGCCGGCTCGCCGAGCGGGAGAGTGCTCATGATGACTGAATCCTAGGCTCGGAAAGCTCAGAATCCGACATGACCGGCTCGCTCCTGCCCGGGGATGGGGCGGGACCGCCGTCCGTAGATGAGCTCGGACGAATCGAGCAGCCACGGCACGAGCGTGATCGATACGCCGTGCACGAGCATCAGTTGGTTGCCGATGCGGCGTGCACGCCGGTTGTGGAGCAGGCGCTCCCACCAGTGCCCCACGATGTACTGCGGCAGGTACACCGTCACGACCGACGATCCGTGCTTCTCGCGGTAGCGCTCGATGAACTGCGCGACCGGCTGCGCGTAGGTGCGGTACGGCGAATCGAGAATGACGAGCGGTACGGGGATGCCGTGCGCCCGCCAGTCGCGGTGCAGCTGCTCGCCGTCCTCGGCCGAGAACGCCACGTGCACCGCGAGCGTCTTGTCGTGATCAGCGGCGATGGCGTAGTCGAGCGCCTTCAGAACGGGCTTCTGCAGCCGGTTCACGAGCACGATCGCGACGTCTCCCGACGCGCCGAAACGTGTCTCATCGTCCACCGCGACCTCGTGCTCGACGTCGCGGTAGTACCGCTTGACGCCGATCATCAGCAGGGCGAGCACCGGGATCGCGAAGAACACGAGGTACGCGCCGTGAGTGAACTTGGTGACGGTCACGATGAGCAGCACCAGAACCGTGAACACCGCGCCGACCCCGTTGATCACGAGACCCGAGTAGGCGGAGCGCCGTTCGGATGCCGTCGCCGCGGTCTTCGCGCGGAGCGGCCCGCGCAGCATCCGGCGCCAGTGGCGCACCATGCCGATCTGTCCGAGCGAGAACGATACGAAGACGCCGATGATGTACAGCTGGATGAGCGTCGTCAGCCGCGCCTGGAACACGATGAGCACGGCGATCGCCGCCAGTCCCAGCAGGATCATGCCGTTCGAGAACACCAGGCGGTCACCGCGGGTGTTCAGCGCCTTCGGGGCGTAGCCGTCACGGGCGAGGACGGCACCGAGCAGAGGGAAGCCGTTGAACGCGGTGTTCGCCGCGAGCAGCAGGACGCAGGCTGTTGCGGCCTGGATGATGAAGAACAGGATGCTGCCACCGCCGAAGGTCGCGGCCGCCACCTGCGCCATCAGGCTCGGCTGCGGGTTCGCGCAGTCGAAGCCCACGAGATCGCACGGGTTCTCGGCGTAGTGCACGCCGGTGATGAGCGCCAGGGCCGTCAGCCCGGCGAACAGGCAGATCGCGATCGACCCCATCAGCACCAGCGTGCTCTGGGCGTTGCGCACCTTCGGAGTTCGGAACGCGGGGACGCCGTTGGAGACGGCCTCGACGCCGGTGAGAGCGGAGCATCCGCTCGAGAACGCCCGGAGGATCAGCAGGATGACGGCGGCCTGGCTGAGGCTCTCGGCGTGCACGGTGAACTCGGCGCTGGAGGCGACGGGGGCGTCGCCGAGCGCGGCGCGGACGAGGCCGGTGACGATCATGACGCCCACGGAGCCGATGAAGACGTAGGTCGGGATCGCGAACACCGTCGACGCCTCGCGGACGCCGCGGAGGTTGACGATGATGATCAGGACGACGAATCCGACGGCCAGTTCGACGCGCCACGGGTTCAGACCGGGCAGGGCCGAGATGATGTTGTCGACGCCGGATGCCACCGACACCGCCACCGTGAGGACGTAGTCGACGAGGAGGGCTGCGGCGACGACGACTCCGGGGATCTCGCCGAGGTTCGTCCGTGCCACCTCGTAGTCGCCGCCGCCTGAGGGGTACGCCTTGATGAGCTGGCGGTAGCTGAGCACCACGACGATCAGCAGCACGATGACGGCCGCGGCGACCATGGGGCTGAACGACAGGAACGTCAGCCCGCCGATCAACAGGATCATCACGAGCTCCTGCGGCGCGTACGCCACCGAGCTCAGCGCGTCGGAGGCGAAGATCGGCAGGGCGCGGCGCTTGGGCAGCAGCTGCCCCTCGACCTGCTGCGAGGTGAGCGGGTCGCCGATGAGGAGCCGCTTCGCGAGGGGCGGGGCATCCGGTGTCTGGTCTGTCACGAATGACGACCGTACGCTCGCGCGGAAGGCGCGGACGGCATCCTCACGGAATCCCTACGCCCCGTTCCCGGATGCTGACGGGATCCTCACGTCTCAGCGGGCGGTCGGCCACTCCTCGGCGAGCAGACCGTAGTTCATGCCGTCCATCCACTCGCCGGAGCGGTGCAGCGCGGTCTTGCGGCTGAACTCCTCCCGGCGCATCCCGAGCCGCTCCATCAGCCGCCACGACGGCTCGTTGTCGGCGAAGCATCCGGCGTGCACGCGGCGCAGGCCCAGCGGGCCGAAGCAGACGTCGATGACGGCGCGCACCGCCTCGGACGCGTAGCCCTTCCCCGAATGCTCAGGGACGAGCGTCCAGCCGAGCTCGGCCACGGTGCCCTTGGCCTGATCGACGACCTCGCGCTGCGCCCAGGCATCGCCGATCTTGAGCATGATGTCGCCGATCACCGAACCGTCGTCGAGCCGGGTGAGGATCAGCGTGGTGGCCAACCGATCCGGGTCGAGGTACAGCTCGTCGAACGCCTCGCGCGTCTGCGGCGCGGGGCCGAGCCAGCGGTAGACGTCGGGGAGTCGCCGGTACTCCCACACGGCGCCGAGGTCGTCGGCCGTGGCGGGCCGGATCTCCAGCCGGTCGGTGCGCACGGGCCAGATGTCGCTTCGCTGCGATTCGGTCATCGTTCGATCCTACGAGCGGTTCGCCATGCAGCGGCATCCCGTCCGCTCATGACGAACGCACAGCCCGTTCCGATCACGAACCCGTAACGTCGAAGCCATGACGACCATCGAGGTCACCGAAGACGCCATCCGCCAGACCCGTGAGCTCCGCGACGAGTTCCAGCGCTTCCTCCGCGAGTACGAGTTCGGGATGCGCGAGGTCGAGACGAAGATCTCGATCCTGCGGGACGAGTTCCTGCACGATCACTCCTACAACCCGATCGAGCACGTCAAGAGCCGGCTGAAGACTCCGGACAGCATCGTGGAGAAGATCGCACGCAAAGGCATCGAGGAGCCGGACTTCGAGCGCATCCGCACCGAGATCACCGACATAGCCGGCGTGCGGGTGACCTGCAGCTTCGTCGCGGACGTCTACCAGCTGTTCGATCTGCTCACCCAGCAGGACGACATCACGGTCCGCGCCGTCAAGGACTACATCGCCGAGCCCAAGGCCAACGGCTACAAGAGCCTGCACGCGATCATCGAGGTTCCTGTGTTCCTCTCGACCGGTCCGCTGCTCGTGCCCGTCGAAGTGCAGTTCCGTACGATCGCGATGGATTTCTGGGCGAGCCTCGAGCACAAGATCTACTACAAGTTCGCCAACCAGGTCCCGTCGCACCTCGTCGACAGCCTGACCGACGCCGCCGAAGCCGCGTCCGAGCTCGACGCCCGCATGGAGCGACTGCACCGCGAGGCGCACGGCGTTCCGCGCCGTCAGTTGCTGCCGCCCCCGCCGCCGCCCCGCGTCGTGCAGGTCTAGTTGGTTCGCCGCTTGAGAACGCTCAGGCCATGAACTCCCGCACGGCGGTCACCATCGCCGTCACTCCGACCTCGATCGTGGGGTGGGGAACGGGGGCGAAGTACGCCGAGTGGTTGGTGGGGATCGATGCGGCCAGCGTGCCCGCGGCCTCCGCCGCCGCGTAGGTCGCCGCATCCACCCCGCCCCAGAACCAGAACACCAGGGGAGCGCCGGCATCCCGCGCGAACCACGACACGTCCTCGCTGCCGGTGAACATGCCGGGGTCGATGACGGTGCCCTCGCCGAGCACGCGGGTCAGCGCCGCCGTGACTCGGGCCGTGGCATCCGCGTCGTTGATCGTCGGGGGCAGCGTGTGCTCGGTGTGGAACTCTGGTTCGACCTCGGCTCCGGATGCCGTCGCCTCGGCCCGCACGATGCGCTTGACCGAGGCGATCACCTTCTCGCGCGTCTCGTCGTCGGGGTAGCGCAGGCTGAGTTCGAGTGTCGCATCGGCCGCGATGATGTTGCTCTTCGTGCCGGCATGGATCGATCCGACCGTGACGACGCCGACCCCTTGCGGGTCGAGCTCGCGCGACGCGATCGTCTGCAGACGCATGACGGTGGCCGCGGCCATGACCACCGGATCGATCGTCGTGTGCGGACGCGAACCGTGCCCGCCGCGGCCGTGCATCGTGACCCGGATGCCGTCGGCCGCAGCCATCTGCGGGCCTGGACGCACGCCGATGATGCCGGCCGGCAGGGGAGTGACGTGCTGTCCGAGCACGATGTCGGGCTTCGGGTAGCGCTCGAGCAGTCCGGCATCCAGCATCGCGCGGGAGCCGGCGCCGTACTCCTCGGCGGGCTGGATCAGCACGACGAGCGTCCCCGACCACGAATCCCGTTCGGCGACCAGTCGCTCGACGGCGCCGATCATCGCGGTGACGTGCATGTCGTGGCCGCACGCGTGCATGATCGGGACGGCGTGGCCCGCCGGGTCGATGCCGGTCGCCGTGCTCGCGTACGGGAGTCCCGTGAGCTCCTCGACGGGGAGGGCGTCCATGTCGGCCCGTGCCCAGACGACAGGGCCGTCGGCGCGCCGCCCTGAGCCCGTCGAAGGGTTGCGGAAGACGCCGACGACGCCCGTGATGCCGACGCCCTCCTCGACCTCGAGTCCGAGATCACGGAGGTGTCCGGCCGCGATGCCGGCCGTGCGCGTCTCCTGGAAGGACAGCTCGGGGTGCTGGTGCAGGTCGGTGTACAGCGCTTCGAGGTCGATGCTCATGGCCCGACTCTAGACCTGCGGCGGCCACGACCTCAGGCGCTGCGCGAGTAGCTCGACAGCTCGGGGCCGGGGTTCAGGACCGAGTTCACGATGGCCCGGATCGCGAACTCGCTGGTCTCGCCGAGTTCGACGACTCCCGGATGCAGCAGCCATTGCAGCTGCAGGCCGTCCATGACGGCCAGGATGGCGGCGGATGCCGCGGCCACCGTGGCGGGTTCGGCCACGCCCTGCTGCGCGCACAGCTCCGCGAAGGCGTCGGTGATCTCGCGGCGCAGCGTCGTGTAGCGCTCCTCGAAGAACCCGCGCGCCGGGTGGTCGTCGGTGATGGACTCCGCCGACAGCACGGTGTAGGCCTGCACGATGCCCGGCCGCTGCGCATTGACGAACGCGGTGCGCACGAGGTGCAGGAAAAGCTCAGGTCCGCCGGGGATATGCTGCTCGTCGAGGTCCTGCACGTCGGCCTGGTCGCGGTAGGCGAGCATCTCGAGCAGCAGATTCTGCTTGGACCCGAAATGGTGCAGGATGCCGGCGTGCGTCATGCCCACCTGCTCGGCCACGTCGGCGAGCGTCCCGTTCGCCGAGCCCTTGTTGCCGAAGATCTCGACGGCGGCTTTCAGGATCTCGGTGCGCTTCCGCCTCGTCGCGGGGCGCGTGCGGGTCTGGCTCTGTGCATCAGTGGCCACAGCATCCCCCTTTTCTGGCGAGTGTAACGGTCTGGCAACCGTCGCTTGCAAAGCTTACTTACTTGTCGGTAATCTCACTGCAGTTTACTTTCTCATGAGTAAGCTAATCAACATCCCGGCACTCCAGCCCTCACACAAAGACCCGTGTCCTAGGAGAAGCAATGAAGCTCAGCAGATCTCTGATCGCCGTCGGTGCGATCACCGCCCTCAGCGTCGGAGCCCTCGCCGGCTGCTCGACATCCGGCACCACCGACAACGGTGATTCCGGCGGCGCAGGCACCGCGGCCCTGACGATCGCCAAGCCCGACGGAGCGATCACCACCGAGTCGCACAACCCGTACCTCGGCGACTCGTCCGCCTCGAAGTACGGCTACGCGAAGGTGATCTTCGAGCCGCTCGCGCTCGTCAACCCGACCGGTGACCTGAGCACCACCCCGTGGCTGGCCGAATCGGTCGAATGGAACGACGACTACACCGAGCTCACCGTCGTGCCGCGCAGCGGTGTGAAGTGGAGCGACGGCGAGGACTTCACCGGCGAAGACATCGTCTTCACCTTCGACCAGTACCTCAGCGGCAAGCTCGCCGACTCCTCCGGCCTGCACTACGAGGGCTCCACCGTCGACGGCGACAAGATCACCCTGAAGTTCGCCGACTCGAAGTTCACCGCCCAGTCCCGCGTGCTGCACACCCCGATCGTCCCCAAGCACATCTGGGAGAACATCGAAGACCCCAACACCGACCCGCTGACCGGCGAGGGCCTCGCCGTCGGCACCGGCCCGTACGTGCTCGACAACTGGACCACCGAGTCCGTGACCCTGAAGGCGAACGAGGACTACTGGGGCGGCGAGCTCGCCGTGCCAGAGCTGCACTACGTCTCCTACGGCGACAACGCCGCGCTGACCACGGCCCTCGCGTCCGGCGAGGCCGACTGGGCACAGGCGTTCCTTCCGCAGATCAAGGAGAGCTACCTCGACGTCGACCCGGACAACAAGTTCCTCGTCTCGCCGACCGCCGGTGCCGGCACGCTGTTCATGAACATGCAGACCAAGCCGTTCAACAATCCCGCCCTGCGCGAAGCGCTCGCCTGGACGATCGACCGCCAGGCGTACGTGGATATCGCCCGCGAGGGCGCGAGCGAGGCGGTCTGGAACGTCACCGGCCTCGGCACGCTCCTCGAGGACGAGATCGTCCCCGAGTACAAGGACGTCAACTACTCGGTCGACGTGGACAAGGCCAAGGACATCCTGACCGACGCCGGCTACACCTGGGAGAGCGACAAGCTCATCGACCCCGACGGCGAGGCCGTCTCGTTCTCGATCTCCGTCCCCGCCGGATGGAGCGACTGGAACACCGAGCAGGCCCTCATCGCCGAGGAGCTCGACGAGGCACTGGGCATCGAGGTCAAGGTCGACCAGCCCGACTGGGGCGGCTGGGATGCCGCGCGCCAGGAGGGCACCTTCCAGGCGATCATCCACTGGCTCGAGGACACCGGCAACGTGTACGGCCTGTACACCTCGACCATGGACCCGAAGTGGATCGTGGACGGCAAGGCCCAGTACAACTTCGGCCGCTTCGACGACCCGGCTGTCACCGAGGCGCTGAACACCTACGCCAACGCCTCCTCCGACGACGAGCGCGCTGCCGCATCCGAGGTCATGCAGAAGGCGTTCGCCGAGAATGTGCCGGCGATCCCGCTCGGTGCGCACCCGTTGCTGGGTGAGTTCAACACCCGCAACTACGTCGGATGGCCGAGCGAGGACGACCAGTACGCCTCCGGCGACCCGACGCAGCCGGGCATCGTCCAGGTCCTGACGAACCTCGAAGCGAAGTAAGTCGCGACGGATGGATGCCGGGGCCGAGGTCCCGGCATCCATCATGGAGGAGTGAAACCATGACAGACCCCCTGCTGTCCGTCCGCGACTTCTCGGTCGTGTACGACGTCGACCCGCCCGTCGCGGCGGTGAAGAACGTCATGCTCGAGCTGCAGCGCGGCGAGATCCTCGGCCTCGCCGGAGAATCCGGCTGCGGCAAGACGACGCTCGCCTACGGCATCCAGCGCCTGCTCAAGGCGCCGGCCGTGATCACCGGCGGATCCGTCGTCTTCCACGACGCCGACGGAGAGGACATCGATGTGAACAGCCTCGGTGTCGAGGCGATGCGGCGCTTCCGGTGGGACAAGGTCTCCATGGTCTTCCAGGGCGCGATGAACGCCCTGAACCCGGTCGCCACGATCGGATCGCAGCTCGAGGACGTCTTCGAGGTGCACCGCCCAGGCATGAATCGCAAGCAGCGTCGGGATGCCGTCGCCGAGCTGCTCGAGATCGTCAAGGTCGGCGCACAGCGCGCCCGTTCCTTCCCGCACGAGCTCTCCGGCGGCATGCGCCAGCGCGTCATGATCGCGATGGCGCTCGCGCTCCGCCCGCAGCTGATGGTCATGGACGAGCCCACCACCGCGCTCGACGTGCTCGTGCAGCGCGAGATCCTCCGCCAGATCTCGCAGCTGCGCCGCGAGTTCGGCTTCTCGGTCATCTTCATCACCCACGACCTGCCGCTGCTGCTCGAGATCAGCGACCGCATCGCCATCATGCGCGAGGGCGAGATCGTCGAGCTCCAGACAGCCGAGGGGATCTGGCGCGACCCGCAGGACGAATACACGAAGACGCTCCTGTCGTCGTTCCCGCGCCTCACCGGCGAGAAGGGGGTGGTGGTGCGATGAGCA
Organism: Microbacterium sp. Bi121; assembly: GCF_918698005.1. Taxonomy (GTDB): domain Bacteria; phylum Actinomycetota; class Actinomycetes; order Actinomycetales; family Microbacteriaceae; genus Microbacterium. The sequence continues at coordinate 425,893 of NZ_CAKKLJ010000001.1, read as the reverse complement.
CCCTCGAAGTCCGCCATGTCAGCAAGGTCTACAACGTCCGCGGCGCCGGTCAGCTCACCGCGCTCGACGACGTCAGCTTCACGATCGACTCCGGCCAGACGATCGGCCTGGTCGGCCAGTCCGGCAGCGGCAAGTCGACGATCGCCAAGATCCTCACCCAGCTCGAGACGCCGACCAGCGGCGAGGTGCTGCTCGACGGCAAGCCCATCCCGCGCCGCGGTGCGGGCCTTCGAAGCTACCGCCAGCAGCTGCGGATGGTCTTCCAGGACCCGTTCGCCTCACTGAACCCGTACCACTCGATCCGCTATCACCTCGAGCGCCCGCTGCGGCTGGACAAGGTCGTTCCCAAGGACGAGACCGAGGCCGAGGTCCGCCGGCTCCTCGAGCGGGTGCGTCTGATTCCGGACGCCGTCATCGATCGACGCCCGCATGAGCTCTCCGGCGGTCAGCGCCAGCGCATCGCGATCGCCCGTGCCCTGGCATCCCGACCGAAGATCCTCGTCGCGGATGAGCCGGTCTCGATGCTCGACGTGTCCATCCGCCTGGGCGTGCTCAACCTGCTCGCCGACCTGCAACGCGAAGAGGGGCTCGGTGTGCTGTACATCACGCACGACCTCGCCACCGCCCGCCACTTCAGCGACGAGATCATCGTCCTCAACCAGGGCCGCATCGTCGAGCAGGGCACGGCGGACGACGTGATCCTGCGTCCGCAGGATCCCTACACGCAGGAGTTGCGCGCAGCATCCCCCGATCCGGAGCGGTTCTTCGCGACGACCGGTTCCGCCGGTGACCTTGGAGGCGCCCGATGACCGCCGTCGAACCCCAGCTGCCGACGCCCGAGACACGCCCGGCCGTGGATGCCGTCGAGGCGGGCACCACCGCGACCCAGGTCGTCGCCGGTCACTCCCGCATCCCGTGGCGGTTCCTCGGCGGACGCGCCGCGTTCTACCTGTTCACGCTCTGGGCCGCGCTCACCATCAACTTCTTCCTGCCCCGCATGATGAAGGGCGATGCGGTCTCGCAGTACCTCTCGCGCAACCGCAACGTCTCACCGGAGGCCGCCGAGGCGCTGCGCGCGCTGCTCGGCCTCGACACGGACAAGAGCCTGTGGCAGCAGTATCTCGACTACTGGGGCCTGCTGCTGCGCGGCGACCTCGGCGTCTCCCTGCTGCACGGGCTGCGCCCCGTCACCGAGGTGATCTCCCAGGCACTGCCGTGGACGATCGGCCTGGTCGGGCTCGCGACCATCGTGTCCTTCGCGATCGGCACGATCGGCGGTGCGTTCATCGGCTGGCGCCGCGGCAGCAAGCTCGACGCCTTCATCCCGATCACGACGTTCCTCAGCACGATCCCGTACTTCTGGCTCGGGCTCGTCGCGATCGCCGTGTTCTCGGTGAACCTGCGCTGGTTCCCGATCGGCAAGGCGTACGGCGTCGGCATGGCGCCCGGCTGGAACCTCGAGTTCATCGGACAGGTGATCCATCACGGCACGCTCCCGCTCCTGACGATCGTGATCGCCTCGCTCGGCGGGTGGATGCTGGGCATGCGAAACATGATGCTGACCGTCCTGGACGAGGACTACATCACCGTCGCTCAGGCCAAGGGCATGCCGAACCGCCGGGTGCTGTGGGGCTACGCGGCTCGCAACGCCGTGCTGCCGCAGATCCAGAGCTTCGCGCTGTCGATCGGCTTCATCGTCGGCGGAACGATCGTCATGGAGATGGTCTTCAGCTACCCCGGCGTCGGCAAGCTGCTGCTGGATGCCACGAACGCCAAGGACTACGCGCTCATGCAGGGTGTCTTCCTCGTCATCACGCTGTCGGTGCTGGTCGCCAACATCCTCGCCGACATCGCCTACGCATTCCTCGACCCGCGCACGCGCCAGACGGAGGCCTGAGCCATGACCGCCACAGACGCCACTCAGCGCCGGAAAGCCGCCGGTACGCCGGAGACGCTGCTGCTGCGAACGACAGGACCAGGGGGACACCGGCCCGACCAGAGCTTCTGGTCGAAGCTCGTCTCTGCGTTCGCGATGTTCCGCAACGGCAAGTCGATCGCCGGTCTCGCCATCCTCGGCTTCTTCGTGCTCGTCGCGATCTTCGCCGATGTGCTCGCGCCCTACTCCCCGACGAAGGTCGACAACTCGGCCCGCCTCCAGCCGCCGTCCGCCGCGCACTGGCTCGGCACCACCCACATCGGCGAGGACGTGCTCAGCCAGGTGATCCACGGAACCCGCGGCGTCATCGTCGTCGGCTTCCTCGCGGCGGTCATCGCCACGCTGATCGCGATCACGGTCGGCGTGATCGCCGGGTATCTCTCCGGCTGGAAGAGCGAGGCGCTCTCGGCCCTGACCAACGTGTTCCTCGTGATCCCCGGGCTGCCGCTGATCATCATCGTCGCCTCGATGTTCGAGGAGCCGCCGCTCGTGCTGATCGCAGCCGTGCTCGGCATCACAGGGTGGGCGTGGGGTGCTCGTGTGCTCAGGGCCCAGACCATGTCGCTGCGCAACCGCGACTTCATCCAGGCCGCCCGCGCGAACGGCGAGCCGCTGAGCCGCATCATCACCGTCGAGATGCTGCCGAACCTCATGGCGCTGATCGCCGCGAGCTTCGTCGGAACCGTGACGGCGGCGATCCTCGGCCTCACGACGCTCTCGTACATCGGCGTGATCCCCGTGACCACCTACAACTGGGGCACGATCCTGAACTGGGCCTCTGCGCAGGGCGCGTTCGGTCGCAACCAGTGGTGGTGGTTCCTTCCTCCCGGGCTGTGCATCGCCGCGATCGGCGTCGCGCTGTCGCTGATCAACTTCGGCATCGACGAGTACGTCAACCCGCGCCTGCGCTCCGCCGGCGAGCGAGCACGCGCCATGAAGAAGAAGGGTCTCGACGTCAACGACGCCGTGACCACGGTTCGCAAAGACACCGTTCGCACCGATCTCGCCAGCACCGATCTCAAGAATCCTGGAAATGACTGAATCCCTCGTCGACACCTACCCGTATCGAGACACCGCTCTCACCATCTCCGAACGCGTCGCCGACCTCCTCGGGCGCATGACGCTCGAGGAGAAGGTCGGGCAGATGCTGCAGCTCGACGCGCGGGACGACCTCGACGACCACGTGCTGCGTCGGAACGTCGGTTCGATCCTGCACACCTCGCCGGAGCGCATCGTCGCCGCGCGCGAGCTGACGCTGCGCACTCGCCTGCAGATCCCGCTGATCGTCGGCGAGGACTGCATCCACGGTCACTCCTTCTGGCCTGGCGCCACGATCTACCCGACCCAGCTCGGCATGGCCGCGTCCTGGGACGCAGGCCTCGTCGAGAAGGTCGCGCGGGCGACGGCCGTCGAGGTCGCTGCCACCGGCATCCACTGGACCTTCTCGCCGGTGCTGTGCATCGCCCGCGACCTGCGCTGGGGACGCGTCAACGAGACCTTCGGCGAGGATCCGCACCTGATCGGCGAGCTCGCGAGTGCCATGGTGCGCGGCTACCAGGGCGAAGGGCTCGATGACCCGAGCGCGATCCTCGCGACGGCCAAGCACTTCGCCGGATACTCCGAGACGCAGGGCGGTCGGGATGCCTCGGAGGCCGACATCTCGCGCCGGAAGCTGCGCTCCTGGTTCCTGCCGCCGTTCGAGCGCGTGGCGCGCGAGGGATGCCGCTCGTTCATGCTCGGCTACCAGACCACGGACGGCGTGCCGATCACGCTCAACGAGTGGCTGCTCAGCGACGTGCTGCGCGGTGAGTGGGGCTACACCGGCACGCTCATCACCGACTGGGACAACGTCGGCCGGATGGTCTGGGAGCAGCATATCCAGCCCGACATCACGCATGCCGCAGCCGCCGCCGTGAAGGCCGGCAACGACATGATCATGACGACGCCCGCGTTCTTCGAGGGCGCGCTGGATGCCGTGGCCCGGGGCATGCTCGCGGAGGACGCCTTCGATGCCGCCGTCGAGCGGATCCTCACGCTGAAGTTCGAACTCGGCCTGTTCGAGGACCCGCGGACGCCCCGGGACGACCTCTCTGCCCTGGTGGGCACGGACGAGCACGCGGAGCTGAACCTCGAGGTCACTCGGCGTTCGCTCGTGCTGCTCGAGAATGACGGGACTCTTCCGCTCTCGCCGGCTGCGCCTGGTGGGCCGCTCTCGCCCTCAGCGACGAAGCGGATCGCCGTCGTCGGCCCGCTGGCGGACGACGCGCAGGAGCAGCTCGGCGACTGGGCCGGCGGCTCAGGCCAGGCCGGCTGGCTCGACGGCCAGCCGCGCGAGATGATCACGACGGTGCTCGACGGACTGCGCGAGATCGCACCGTGGGAGGTCGTGCACGCCCGCGGTGCCGACATCCTGAGCCTCGAGCCCGACCCCGCCGGTGCCACGTGGCCCGATGGCCAGCCGCGACCGCCGGTGGTCAGCCCGATCCCGGCCGACGAGACGCAGATCGCCGAGGCCGTCGCCGCGGCCTCGGCATCGGATGCCGTGGTCGCCGTCGTCGGCGATGCGCAGGGGCTCTACGGCGAAGGGCGCTCGACGGCGACGCTCGAGCTCATCGGCGGACAGATCGAGCTGCTCGACGCGCTGATCGAGACCGGCAAGCCTGTGATCGTGGTGCTCATGGCGTCGAAGCCATTGGTGCTGCCGGCATCCGTCCAGCGCGCCGCTGCCGTGCTGTGGGTCGCGAACCCGGGCATGCAGGGCGGCCGGGCGATCGCCGAGCTCATCACCGGCGCGATCGAACCGACGGGCCGCCTGCCGATCTCGTTCGCCCGCCATGCCGGCCAGCAGCCGACGTACTACAACCAGATCCGCGGCCAGCACGGCGACCGCTACGCCGACCTCACCCAGGCGCCGGCGTGGGCGTTCGGCGAGGGGCTCTCGTACACGACCGTCACGTACGACGACCTCGTGATCGAGGAGGCTGCGCTCGCAGCGTCCGACACCGTCACGGCGCACGTGACCGTCACGAACTCCGGCGCGCGGCCGAGCATCGAGACCGTGCAGGTCTACGTGCGGGATGCCGTCACCAGCGTCAGTTGGACCGACAAGGAGCTCAAGACGTTCCGGCAGGTGTCGCTGCAGCCGGGGGAGTCAGCGCGTGTGCGCATCGAGCTTCCGGTCGCCGAGTGCACGATCGTGGATGCCGCAGGCACCCGCGTCGTCGAAGCGGGGGAGTTCGCGCTGCTGGTCGGTCCGAGCTCCCGCGAAGAGCTGCTGCTGAACGCGGCGTTCACCGTCGCCTGAGTCCGACGCAACCCCGGACTACAGTTGACCTGCCCCACTCGGGGCGTTCCCCCTGGAGTCCGCATGAGCACCCTCGACGATCGCGCCCGTTACCGGCCGAACCCATCCGTCCTCACGGCGCTGAAGAGCCCTCGCATCCTGACCCGCGAAGTCCTCGCGGGTCTCGTCGTGGGCCTCGCGCTGATCCCCGAGGCAATCGCGTTCTCGGTGATCGCCGGCGTCGACCCCAAGGTCGGGCTGTTCTCGTCGTTCATCATGGCGATCTCGATCGCCTTCCTCGGCGGACGCCCGGCCATGGTCACCGCGGCCACCGGAGCCGTCGCCCTCGTGATCGCGCCGGTCGCGCCGACTTACGGCATCGACTACTTCATCGCCACGGTGCTGCTGGCCGGCGTCTTCCAGGTGCTGCTCGCCGTTCTCGGTGTCGCGAAGCTCATGCGGTTCATCCCGCGCAGCGTCATGACGGGGTTCGTCAACGCGCTCGCGATCTTCGTGTTCAGCTCGCAGGTGCCGCACCTGCTGAACAAGCCGTGGCTGGTGTATCCGCTCGTGGCGCTCGGCATCCTCGTCATGATCTTCATGCCGCGGATCACGAAGGTGATCCCGGCACCGCTGGTCTCGGTGATCATCGTGACGGGCGTGGTGATCGTGTTCGCGATCCAGGTGCCGACCGTCGGCGATCAGGGAGAGCTGCCGCGCAGCCTGCCGCAGCTGTTCATCCCCGACGTTCCGCTCACCTGGGAGACGTTCACGATCATCGCCCCGTTCGCGCTCGCGATGGCCGTCGTCGGTCTCATGGAGACACTGCTGACGGCCAAGCTCGTCGATGAGATCACCGACACCCGGTCGCGCAAGACCCGCGAGTCGTGGGCGCAGGGCGTGGCGAACATGCTGTCGGGCATCTTCGGCGGCATGGGCGGATGCGCCGTCATCGGCCAGACCATGATCAACGTCAAGGAGTCCGGCGCCCGCACCCGCATCTCGACGTTCTCCGCCGGTGTCTTCCTGTTCCTGCTCGTGGTCGTGTTCGGCGACTTCGTCGCCACGATCCCGATGGCCGCGCTCGTCGCCGTGATGATCATGGTCGCGGTCGGGGCGTTCGACTGGCACAGCATCCGGCCCTCGACCCTGAAGCGGATGCCGAAGAGCGAGACCGCGGTCATGCTGCTGACCGTGCTCGCGGTCGTCATCACCCACAACCTCGCGATCGGCGTGGTGGCCGGCGTGATCGCGGCATCCGTCCTGTTCGTCAGACGCGTCGCGCACTTCGCGACCGTCACGAGGACGGTGACGGCGGATGCTGCTCACTACTCCGTCGACGGCGAGCTGTTCTTCGCCTCCAGCAACGATCTCACCACGCAGTTCGAATACATCGACGACCCGGACCGCGTCGTCATCGATCTGTCCCGCTCGCACGTGTGGGATGCGTCGACGGTCGCCGCACTGGATGCCATCGAGACTAAGTACGCGCGGCACGGCAAGCGCGTGGAGCTCATCGGACTCAACGATGCGAGCGGGCTGTTCCACGGGCGGCTGAGCGGCGGGTTCCCACCCGCGTGATCGGATCCCGATCCCGGTCACTCGTCCTGAGAGCGGGACGCATCGCCGCGGCGGAAACGCCGATTGCGCACGCCGAGCAGTGCCGCAGCGCCCGCGGCCGCGACGACCGAGGCCGCGAGGATCGCGATCTTGGCGTGATCGTGCGCTTCGCTCCCCGCGGCGAAGCTGAGCTCGGCGACCAGCAACGAGACCGTGAAGCCGATCCCGGCGAGCACGCCGACCCCGACGATGTCCACCCACCGCAGCGAAGGGTCCAGGTCGACCCGCCGGACGCGCGTGATCGCCCACGTGGCCGCCGTGATGCCCAGCGGCTTGCCGAGCACGAGCGCCAGGACGATTCCGAGCACGATCGGGTCGGAGAAGGCCGAGACGAAGCCGTCGGGGCCGCCGATCGCGACACCGGCGGAGAAGAACGCGAAGACCGGCACGGCGAATCCGGCCGACAGCGGTCGGAATCGGTGTTCGAATACCTCGGCGAGCCCTGGCCCGGCCTCCGCCCCGCGATCCGCTTTCCGGTGCAGCACCGGGATCGTGAAGCCGAGGAGGACGCCGGCGATCGTCGCGTGGATTCCCGACGCGTGCAGCAGCGCCCACGCGATGACTCCGATCGGCAGCAGCACGAGCCACGCCGCGGTCGGACGCATGTGGAAGAAGCGGCGGTACAACTGGGCGATCAGCCCGTACACCGCGATCACCACGAGGGCCAGCACCAGCGGCACCACCTCGACGGTCTCGGTGTAGAACAGCGCGATGATGCCGATGGCGATCAGGTCGTCGACCACAGCGAGGGTCAGCAGGAAGATGCGCAGCGCGCTCGGCAGGTGCGACCCGATCACAGCCAGCACGGCGACAGCGAAGGCGATGTCCGTCGCCGTGGGGATCGCCCAGCCGCTCGCGGCCTCTGCGTAGCCGGCTGTGACGGCGAGGTAGATCACGGCGGGAACCGCGACGCCGCCGACGGCCGCCACGATCGGGACGACCGCCGTACTGAAGCGGCGGAGGTCGCCGCTGACGAACTCGCGCTTGAGTTCGAGGCCGACGAGGAAGAAGAAGATCGCCAGCAGCCCGTCGGCTGCCCATGCGCCCAGGCTCAGACGCAGATGCCACGGCTCGTACCCGACCTCGAGATCGCGGATCGCGAAGTAGGACTCGGCCCAGGGCGAGTTCGCCCATACCAGCGCGACGACCGCGAGAGCGACGAGCAGGACGCCGCCGACGGTCTCCTTGCGGAGGATCGCGCCGATGCGGATCGACTCCGCGGCGGAGGCGGACGGGAACAGTCGGCGGATGCCGGGGATGCGAGCGGGTGACATGAGCGCCTTTCGGGTCGACAGCAGTTCATGTCGACCAGGCTTCCCGACTCTCCGCCGCCCAGCCTACCCGTGCCCGCTCGGAATAGCCCATGCGGGTGATGTGCGACGGGGTGCCCCTGCGGCACCTTCGGGGTATGGAAAGACAGCACGGATCCCATCCGGTGAGCATCATCGCGCTGGCGGTGGGCGCCCTGACGGTCGCGGCCGTCGGCTCCGGCATCCTGGGTGCCACTGCACCGGGAAAGGCCGACTTCGTGACCCAGAACGCGATCGGACTCGTCGGCGCCCTGCTCCTCGCCCTCGGGATCGTCGGCGTTCGCCCGGCGCTCGCCCACGTCGCGGGCGGACGGCTTCTCCGATGGGGACTGGTGCTCGTGTGGAGCGGGCTGGGCGCCATGGCTGCCGGTCACGCGGTCGCGATCGCAACAGCCGCGATCGGGACAGGACCGGTGCAGAACGACCTGACCGGGGCTGCTGCCATCGTCGGCATCCCGTTGACCATCGGAGCACACCTGATCTATCCCGGCACGAGCCTCGTCGGTCTCGCGATGCTCCGTGCCCGGCGGGCGCCGGTGGCGCTGTGCGTGCTGCTGACCGCGAGCCTTCCTGTTCTGCTCATCGGCGTGCCAGCCGGTCTCACGCTCGGGAAGGGCGCACTCGGTGAGATCGTCACCTGGATCGCGACGGAGGGACAGATCGGAGCGGCGTGGTTCGCGGTTGCGATCGCGATTTCCGTCCTAGCGCAGGGGCGCTACCGGAGGCCGGCTTCCGTCTGACTCGCGAGAACGCTCAGCGCCGCGCGGTCTCAGCGCCGCGCGGTCGTGCCCCGCACGATGAGCTCGAACGGCAGCGCGCCGTGCGCGGCGGCATCGTCCGTGCCTTCGAGCTTCGCGAGCACCGCATCCGCCGCCCGCTCGCCCTGCGCGAGAGGGAACTGGTCGACCGTCGTGAGTCGGAAGAACTCGCCGAGCTCGTGGCCGTCGATGCCGACGACGGAGAGATCCTCCGGCACGCGATAGCCCAGGTCGCGCGCCGCGAGGACGGCTCCGATCGCCATCTCGTCGGACGCCGCGAACACAGCGGTCGGGCGCGGTCCAGGACGCCCGAGCAGCTGCTTCGCCGCTCGATACCCGCCGTCGACCGTGAAGTCGGCCGGCTCGAGATACGCGGACTTCGGCGTGATTCCGGCATCCGCCAGCGCCTGCTCGAAACCGAGCCTGCGGTTCGTGGGGATGTGGAAGTCGATGTCGAACTCCGGGTTCGCGCCGATGTGCGCGATCTCGGTGTGGCCGAGTGCCAGCAGATGCTCTGTGGCCAGGCGCGCGAGCGCGAAGTCGTCGACGGTCAGAGTGTCGAGCCGCGGGTTGGGCCCGCCGATCGCGATCACCGGCAGGTCGAGTGCGAGCAGCTGCTCCGTCTCCTCCTCGTCGAGCTCGATGGCGACCGCGATGACGGCATCCACCCGCTGACGACGAAGCGCGACGTCGAAGACGTCCTTGCGGACGGCTTCGTCGGCGGTGATGTTGTACAGCGTGATGTCGTAGCCCTGACGCATGAGCGCACTCGAGACACCCGAGAGCACCGTGCTGAAGAACCAGCGGTCGAGGAACGGCACCACGACGCCGACGTTGCGCGTGCGTCCTGACGCCAGGCTCGACGCCCGCGAGGACACCACGTAGCCGAGCTGCCGAGCCGCGATCGTCACGCGTTCGCGGGATGCGGCGGACACGTAGCCGCGACCGCTGAGGGCGCGCGAGACCGTGGCCGTGGACAGCCCGGCCAGACGCGCGACCTCATCGATGCTGACCATGGGCCGGTGTCAGGCCTTCGTGGTGGACAGCGTGTACCAGGCTGCGTGGTCGGTCGGCAGCGCCGTGCCCTCGAACGGCTGGCTCTGCGCGACGAAGGCCACGCCTTCGCCGAGTTCGAGCGGCTCTGCACCGAGGTTGACCGCGACGTGCAGGTCGCCTCGGCGGAAGGCGACCGCGCTCGCGCCGAGGTCCTCCCACACCAGCGAGCCGATGCCGAGCTCGCGCTCGCGACGCAGGGTGAGCAGGTGCTTGTACAGGTTGAGGGTGGATGTCGCATCCGACGCCTCGGCGTCGCGGGCGAAGGATGCCCACTCGGCCGGCTGCGGCAGCCACGAGTCGCCGGTGGTGTTGAAGCCGAACGCCGGAGCGGCGGCCTCCCACGGCAGCGGCACGCGGCATCCGTCACGGCCGTAGCGCTCGCCGTTCGTGCGGAACCACGTCGGGTCCTGACGGAACGCGTCGGGGATCTCCATGGCCTCAGGCAGTCCGAGCTCCTCGCCCTGGTACAGGTACGAGGACCCGGGCAGCGACAGCATCACGGTCGTCGCGGCGCGCGCGCGGGCGAGCCCGGTGGCCTGGTCCGGCTTGCCAGCGGACAGCGGCCCGATGCCGTCGCCCTGCGGGCTGTCGGCCGTCAGCGCCAGGCGCGACGCGTGCCGGATGACGTCGTGGTTCGACAGCACCCAGGTGCTGGGCGCTCCGACCGAGCCGAACTCGTCGAGCGATTCGCGGATGATGTCGCCGATCTTCTCAGCGTCCCACTCGGTCATCATGTACGGGAAGTTGAACGTCTGGTGCATCTCGTCCGGACGCACCCACAGCGCGGTCTTCTTCAGCGTGGGGAGCCACGCCTCGCCGCACAGGGCGCGGTCGCCGTCGTACTCGGCGAGCACCTGGTGCCAGTCGCGGTAGATGTCGTGCACGCCGTCCTGACCCCAGTACGGCACGTCCTCCTCGCCGCCGCCCATCGAGTCGGCCTCGATCGGGGGCGTGTAGTCGGGCAGTCCGTCGGCCTTGATCATGCCGTGCGCCACGTCGACGCGGAAGCCGTCGACGCCGCGGTCGAGCCAGAAGCGCAGGACGCCGCGGAACTCCTCGCGGACCTCTTCGTTCGTCCAGTCGAAGTCGGGCTGCGACGGGTCGAAGATGTGCAGGTACCACTGGCCGGGGGTGCCGTCCGGTTCGGTGACGCGAGTCCACTGCCCGCCGCCGAACACGCTCTCCCAGTTGTTCGGGGGCAGCTCGCCGTTCTCGCCGTTGCCGTCGCGGAAGATGTAGCGCGCGCGCTCCGGGCTGCCTGGTGCCGCCTGCAGGGCCTGCTGGAACCATACGTGCTGGTCGGAGGAGTGGTTCGGGACGAGGTCGACGATGACCCGGATGCCACGGGCGTGGGCCTGCGCGAGCATCTCATCGAAGTCGGCCAGGGTGCCGAACAGCGGGTCGACATCGCGGTAGTCGGCGACGTCGTACCCGGCGTCCTTCTGCGGGCTGGTCATGAAGGGGCTCAGCCAGATCGCGTCGATGCCGAGCTCCTTGAGGGAGTCCAGGCGGCTCGTGATCCCCGGCAGGTCGCCGATGCCGTCGCCGGAGGCATCGGCGAAGGAACGCGGATAGATCTGGTAGATCACGGCACTGCGCCACCACTCGGAGCCGGGCGCGGCGAACTGTTCGAGCTCTGTCATGGGGACGAGCCTACTGCAAACGCTTACAGGTGCGCTAGATCGCGGATCGAATCGGTTCGAGAGGTGCTCAGGATCAGCCGCCGATGACGATGTTCGCCGGGGTCTCGCCGCGCAGCATCCGTTCGATCTGCTTGCGGATGAGGCGGGCGATGCGCGGGTTCATCGCGGTGGATGCTCCGCCCACATGCGGTGCGATGAGGACGCCCTCGGTGGTCCACAGCGGGTGCTCGGCGGGGAGCGGCTCCGGGTCGAGAACGTCGAGCGCCGCACGGATGCGACCCTTCTCGCGTGCCAGCGCATCGGTGTCGATGAGTGTTCCGCGGCCGACGTTGACGAGCAGGGCGCCGTCGGCCAGGCGGGCGAGCATCTCGTCGTCGAAGAGGTGGTGGGTCGCGGCACCGCCGGGCAGCGTCAGGATGACGATCTGGGCATCCGCGACGAGGTCGGGCAGCTCCTCGATCGCGTGCACCTGCACGCGCCCGAGGCGCTCGTGCCACACGGGGCGGGCTGTGCGGGCGACCACGGTCAGGTCGACCTCGAACGGCTCGAGACGCAGCGCGATCGCCTCGCCGACCCCGCCGAATCCGACCAGCAGCACCTTGCGGTCGGCCAGGCTCTCGGCGAACACCGGCGACCACTCGCCGCTCTGCTGGGCGAGCACGAATCGGGGCAGCTGGCGCTGGGCGGCGAGGGTCAGTGCGACCGCGAGTTCGGCGGTGGATGCCTCGTGAACGCTCGCGGCGTTCGCGAACGGGATGCCGTCGGGCAGCACGCCTTCGACGCCGTCGTACCCGATCGACTGGCTCTGCACGAGCCCGACCTCGAGACCTGCGACGTTGCCGAGCAGCTGCGTGCTGCTGAGATACGGGGCCACCACGATGTCGATCCTCTGGCGCGGTGCAGGGGTCTGCATATCCCAGAGCTCGAGTTCCACTCCGTCGGGGAGCGCGCCGAGGTGCTCGGCGAAACGTGCGGAGGGGACGGTGACGACGAAACTCACATCTCGACCCTACCCAGTGCTGACACGGGGCTGCGTACGCTAGCGTCGGGCGCAACTACGGTGTTGTGGGGTCGAGGGCGTCAAGGACGGTGGCCGCGAGACTCTGTGCGATGTGCGTGTGGGCGAGATCTTCGGCACCAGGACCGTTTCCGTCGGCGATTAGCCTCAGCAGCTCATGGTGCTGGGCGAGGTCCTGCGTTCGCGGGGCATCCCCTTCGGGAAGCGTCAGACCGAGTCGTCGATACCTGTCGGTCTTGTCCCACAGGTCGTCGAGCATCCGGATCATCACGTCGTTACCGGATGCCGCGTACACGGTCTGATGAAAAACGCGATGCGCCTCGATCGCCTCGTCGCCGGTGCGGCGATTGACCGGAAGTAGGCGATCCGCGGCCTCGGCCATGGTCCGCAGCTGCTCGTCCGTGCGGCGCTCCGCAGCGAGTCGCATAGCGAACGGTTCGAGCGACAGCCGTGCCTCGAGCAACTGCCGCGCCTCGTCGGCGCTTACCGCGGAGACTCGCACGTCGCGGTGTGGCGACATCGTCACCAGCCCCTCGCTGGCCAGCTGGCGGACGGCCTCTCGCAGCGGCGTGATGCTCATTCCCATCGACTCCGCGAACTCGTCCTGCGACAGGCGCGCCCCCGGGGCGAGCTCGGCGGTGAGGATAAGGCGGCGCAGTTCGGCGTAGGCGAGCGCGCCCTTGCTGGAGAAGATGGCCGTCGGCGGCATGCGGTTCCACTCGATCGTTGAAGTCCGGTTGCGAGCAGTATAGTCTCGTCATATCTTATAAGATGCATCGAAGGAGGATCAGTGAAGATCACCGCCGCCTACGCCGACACCATCCCGATCAGCTCGCCGATCAGGAACGCGTTCATCGATTTCACGAAGATGGACTGCACGATCCTCGCCCTGGTCAGCGACGTCATCGTCGACGGTGCACCGGTCGTCGGATACGGATTCAACTCGAACGGTCGCTACAACGCCACGGCGATCATGAAAGACCGGTTCCTGCCGCGACTTCTCGGCGCCGACCCCGATGCCCTCCTCGATTCCGCAGGCGGACTCGACCCGGCCAGGGCGTGGGACCTGATGATGACCAACGAGAAGCCCGGTGGGCACGGCGAACGCTCTGTGGCCGTCGGCGTGATCGACATGGCGCTGCACGATCTTGCCGCGAAGATCGCGGGGGTCCCGCTGTATCGGTGGATCTCCGACAACTACGGCGACGGCGAACCCGACGAGGACGTCTTCGTCTATGCGGCGGGAGGCTACTACGCCCCCGGCAAGAGCGCCCGGGATCTCCAGGACGAGATGCGCCGCTTCCTCGACGCCGGGTACGAGGTCGTCAAGATGAAGATCGGCGGAGCAGATCTTTCCGAGGACCTGAAGCGGATCGAGTCGGTCATCGAGGTGCTCGGTGGCGACGGATCGAGACTGGCGGTTGATGTCAACGGCAAATTCGACCTCACCACCGCTCTGGAATACGGGCGGGCGATCGAGCTTTATGGGCTGTTCTGGTACGAAGAAGTGGGCGACCCGCTCGACTACGCCCTGAATGCGACGCTGGCCGAGCACTACTCATCGCCGATCGCCACCGGTGAGAATCTCTTCTCGGTGCACGACGCGCGCAACCTGCTCCGGTACGGCGGCATGCGTCCCGACCGCGACTACGTCCAGGTCGATCCGGCATTGGCCTACGGACTCACCGAGTACCGGCGCGTCCTGCACGAGCTCGACCGGCACGGTTGGTCCTCGCGCCGCTGTGTGCCGCACGGCGGTCACCAGTTCTCACTGCATATCGCCGCGGCCCTGAAGCTCGGTGGGAACGAATCGTATCCTGGCGAGTTCCAGCCGACCGGAGGCTTCACCGACGATGCGGAGATCCGCGGCAGTCGTGTCGCCCCCGGCGAGCGCCCCGGTATCGGGCTCGAGGGCAAGGCGGAGTTCTACCGCGTGCTCCGCGCACTGCACAGTTGACGCCCATGTGAGGACTGGAACATGGCCTTCGAATTGTGCGCGAATCTGTCCATCCTGATGCCCGATCTCCCGCTGCAGGATCAATTCGAGGCTGCCGCTCACCTCGGCTTCCGCTCGGTCGAACTGTGGTGGCCGTTCGATGACGCGGTGCCCGATCCCGCCGACGTCGAAGCGCTGATCGGCGCGATCGACGCCTCAGGGCTGAGGCTGGCCGGGCTGAATCTGTTCGCGGGTGACATGCCGGCCGGCGAACGCGGCATCGCGTCGCACCCGGGTCGAGAAGGCGAATTCCGTGCGAACGTCGCGGTCGTCGTCGAGATCGCCCGTCGCACCGGATGCCGTGTGTTCAACGCGCTGTATGGGGCGCGCGTCGACGGTGCGGATGGGGCAGAACAGGATCGCGTCGCGATCGAGAACCTCGCCTTCGCCGCCGAGGCCCTCGGCGAGGTGGGCGGAACGCTGCTCATCGAGCCGCTGAGCGGTACGGCGGGGTTTCCGGTGCTCACCGCGGCCGAGGGTATGCGCGTCGTCGACGAGGTCGCGCGGGCTGCGAGGTCGGGGCGGGTCGGGCTGCTGTTCGACACGTTCCATCTCACGAACAACGGCGATGATCTGGTCGAGGTGATCGCGACCTGCGGCGAGCGGATCGCCCACGTGCAGTTCGCGGATTCCCCCGGTCGGGGTGAGCCGGGTACCGGTGATGTCGACTTTGAGCGTGTCCTCGATGGGCTCGTGCGCGCCGGTTACGACGGTCTCGTGTCGTGCGAGTACGCGCCCACCGTTCCGGTCTCCGAGTCCCTGCGCTGGATCGAGGATCATCCGCGGGTGTCGTTGCCGATCTGACAATGCCGGCGACGAACCGTACGTCATTGTGCGGCCCGACGCAGGTCAGGAGTCCGCGGCCGCGGCGTGACGGACGAACTCCGCGAGGTCCTCGACGCCGCGTCGGGGACTGGCGAGTACCGGGATGCCGGTGAGCTCGGCCAATTCGTCGGCGAGCCGTGCCATCGATGCCTGTGCGAGGACGATGCGGTCCACACCCTCGGCGAGCAGTTCCCGCGCCGCATCCTTCACAGTGGCATCGTGCCCCTCGCGATCTCCGCTCATCAGCACGTTGAACGCGCCGGCGGCGAGCTTCTCGACGATCTCGATCTGCTGGCCGTCGCCGTGCGATCGGATCAGGTCCGCTGTCGGCCCGAGCGTGGTCGGCACGGTCGCCAGCACGCCGATGCGCCCCCCTGCGGCAGCGGCATCCCTGGCCATCGCGTCGTCGACCTTGATGATCGGGACGTCGACGCGATCTTTGGCGACGTCGATCGCAGGCCCCAGCGAGGAGCACGCCGAGAAGATCACATCGGCACCGGCCTGCTCGGCGGCCTGGGCGAGGTGCACCATGCGCTCGGTGCTCGCGTCGTCGATGCCGCCGTCGCGCACGACATCGGCGAGCACACCTGAGTCGACGAAGTGGACGAGCTCGTCACCCGGCAGGAGATCTGCCACGAGGTTCTGGATCTGCGGGTCGACGTTGAGGAAGACGAAACTGGTGTGGAGCATTGCGATTTTCGCCATGTCCGACCTTTCTGAGTAGGGCTGGGCTGGAGGGGAAGACGGTCAGATGGCCTGCTTGGCGCGGAGTTCAGCGATCTCCTCTTCGCTGAAGCCCGACTCACGCAGCACTTCGGCGGTGTGCTGCCCGTGGGTCGGCGGAGCCGTGCGCACGCTCGCCGGGGTCTTGTCGAGCTTGTACGGCACGCCGAAGAACTTCAGCGGGCCCACGGGTGTCGGAAGCTCCACGATCATCTCGTTGTGAAGTGCCTGCGGGTCGCGGAACGCCTCTTCGAACGTGTTCACCGGAGCGGCGAACATGTCCTCCGGCTCCATCAGATCGAGCCATTCGGCCGTGGTCCGCTTGCGCAGCGCCTCCTCGATGATCTCGGTGAACAGCTTGCCGTTCTCGACCCTGGGCCAAAACGAGTTGAAGCGCGGGTCCTCACTGAGGTCGTCGATTTCCAGGATGCGCGACAGCTGCTTGATCTGGCGGCCGCTGGACAGCGCGATGTGGCCGTCCTTGGTCTCGTAGAAGCCGTAGGGAGGCGGCGTGTACGGGCTCGCATGCGACGGCGTCGGCCGCTGCGGCTCGCCGACGTCGGTGTTCATGTTGTGCAGACCCCATTCGGCCAGCGCCGCCAGGGCGCTGTCGAACAGGCACACCTCGACCCGCTGGCCCTCACCGGTGAGAGCCCGGTGGTAGAGGGCGGATGCCACGGCGAACGCGCCGTTCATCGCGCCGAGCGTGTCGGCGAGAGCGGTGCCGACCGGAACCGGCCTGCCGGTCGCATCCCCGTTGATGCGCCCCCACCCCGTGAGGGCTTCGACGAGCACGTCCTGACCCGGTCGCTTGACGTACGGCCCGTCAGGACCATACCCGGTCGCCGACGCGTACACGACGCCGGGGTTGAGTTCCTGGCACCTCTCGTAGCCGATCCCGAGACGGTCCATCACCCCTGGCCGGAAGTTCTCGTACACGACGTCGACCTGAGGAATGAGCCGTTCGATGACCGCCAGCCCTTCGGGAGATTTCAGGTCGACGGTGATGCTGCGTTTGTTGCGGTTCGAGGCGAGGAATCCGGCCGAGTACGACTTCGAGTCCTCGTGATCCTTCCCGTACATGTTGCGCTCGCCGTAGCGGTCGTCGGGACGGCCGTCCGGGGTGAGTGAGATGCGGCGCTCGACCTTGATGACGTCGGCGCCCATGTCGGAGAGCATCTGCGTGGCGTACGGTCCCTGCATCCGCTCGGTGAAATCTAGGATGCGGATACCTGTCAGCGGTCCGGAGGGGGATGTCATCTGCATGCTTCTTTCTGTGGTGCGTGGTTGAGTTCTCGGCGCTCGGTATGCTCAGCGCGCGGTGGGTATCGCCTGGGTCGCTGTCGCCGAGGCGACCGCGCCCTTCTCGCCGCCGGGCAATGTGAGGGCCTCCGTGCGCAGCCTGCGTCGACGCCTCGATGCACGGCCGCCCGTGAGAGCGGCGCGCGGATCGATCCAGGCGTATGCGAGGTCGATGATGAGGTTGACGACGATGACCATGGCCGCGATCACGAAGACGCAGGCGAGCACGAGCGGCAGGTCGCGTCGTTCGATGGCCTGGATGAACAGGCCGCCGACTCCCGGCCATCCGAAGATCGTCTCGATGACGACCGCGCCGTTGAGGAACGAGGCGAGCTCGTCGCCGCCGACCGTGATGATCGGGATGAGGCTGTTCTTCAGCGCGTGGCGTCGCACGATCTTGCCTTCGGACATGCCCTGCGCCCTCAGCGTGATCACGTACGGCTTCTGCATCTCTTCGACGAGCGTCGAGCGCGCCACCTGGGCGAGGCGGCCCAGGGGCCTGAAGGCCAAGGCCAGGGCCGGGAGGATGACGAACTCGAGTCCGCCGAACCCGGACGTCGGCAACCAGCCCAGTTCGACGCCGAAGATGAGGATGAGCATCAGCGCGAGCCAGAAGTCGGCGATCGAGACACCGGCCAGCGAGATGGTCGTCAGCGTGCGGTCCAGGAAGCTGCCCGGACGCATGGCCGAGAGGATGCCGAGGGCGAGCGCGAGCGTCACGGCGATGACGAGCGTGACCGCCGTGAGGTAGAGCGTCGCGGGGAGTCGCCCCAGCACCAGTTCGAGCGCGGGAACCTTCTGCCAGGTGGAGTTGCCGAAGTCTCCGACGATCCATCCGGAGAACGACTCCCAGAACTGCACGATCAGAGGTCTGTTCAGGCCCATGGCTTCTCGCGTGTCCTCGTAGAGCTGCTGGCTCGCCGAGGGAGGGAGGATGAGTCTGGCGGGGTCGCCGAGCTGGTTCACGACGATCCATACGACGACGAGCACCGCCAGCAGCACCAGGACGGCGTGCAACAGCCTCTTGGCGATGTATTTGGCCAACATGGCAGCTCCTATACGATCCGGAGGTTCAGTGGACGGGGTTGCGGGACGGCTTCAGTAGACCGACGGAGTGGCGGGTTCGGCCGCCTCCTCCAATGCCGCGGCGCTGATCTCGCCCACGGCCGCGATCTGCTGCTGGATGGCCCACGCGAGCAGGCCGGCGTCCGAGTAGATGGTGACGAAGTCGAGGCCCTGGTCGAGGTAGCCGCGGGCGATGTCCCCGGCCGGCGTGTGGATACCGACGGCCAGTCCGTGCCGGTGCGCGGCATCGACGATCTTGTCGATGTTCTCCTGGAGCACCGGCGAGGTGGTGCCGGGCTTCTCGCCGAGGGCAAGCGCGAGGTCGCTGGGGCCGATGTAGACGGCGTCGAGTCCGGGCACCGCGACGATCTCGTCGAGGCGGGCGATGGCTTCGGCGGTCTCGATCATGATGATGCAGGCCACCTTCTCGACCTCGCGAGGGTCGGTGCTGCCGATCACGTCGCGTGCGCGGATGGGGCCGTACGAGCGCTGCCCGTACGGGGGGAACCGACAGGCGCGCACCGCCGCCGCGGCATCCTCAGGCGTCTCGATCATCGGGATGATGACGCCGTATGCTCCGGCGTCGAGCGCGGACATGATCGCGGCGGGCTCGTTCCATCGAGCCCGCACGATGCCGATTCCGCCGCCGGCGGTGATGCCCTGGAGCATCGGGAAGGCCGTCGAGTCGTCGATGAGCCCGTGCTGCTGGTCGACGCAGACGTAGTCGAGTCCCTGGCGTCCGGCCACTTCGGCGGCGAACGAGCCGGGAAGAGTCTGCCATCCGCCGATGACCTTGCGGCCGGTCTTCCAGGCCGCGAGAAGGGGGTTGGTGAAAGTCATGGTTGAGTCCTTAAGAAGGTGGTTCGGATCGGATGGCGGGGAAAGCGGGGTGTGGGATCGGGGGCGCCCGTCGCGTGCGCCGGGCACCCCCGATCGGACGTCAGCTCAGGGTCATCTCCTTGAGGAGGATGAACCCGTCCATGCGCGGCGTCCAGTCGAGGTTCTCCGAGAGGCCGAAGTTGAAGCTCGGGGCGCCGATCGGCACCACGGGCACCTGGTCGTACAGGTACTTGGCGATCTCCTGGAACTTCTCGTCGCGCTCATCGCCCGAGGTGGGCAGAGCTGCCTCGTACATCTTCTCGAGAGTCGGGTCGCAGTAGGCACTGGTCGCACCGCCGCACGAGTAGTAGCCGGCAACACTCTGAGCGAAGTCCATCAGCTCATTGCCGTGCTGTTGAAGACCCAGCAGACCGCGCTCCGGCGGGATGTTGTCGTAGCCGATCGTCCACTGCTCTTCGAACGCTGCGGTCTCGTACATGCCCGAGGTGGCACCGGTGAGCCCGATGGCCTTGAGCTGATCGGCGATGTACTGGATCTGCTCGTTCGCGCGGAGGATGTACCCCTCGCGAGCGTTCACCTGCAGCGGAGCGGTCACGTCCACGCCGTCGGCGGCGGCCTCTTCGACGAGCTCCTTCGCCTTCTCAGGGTCGTACGGGTACGGGTCGAGATCGGCGTATCCGACAGCGGCAGGTCCGACGATCTGGCCGAAGGTGTCGCCACCACCGCCGAGGTCGTTCATGACGACGTCCTTGTCGAACGCCATCGATATCGCCTGACGGATGCGCAGATCGCCGATCATCGGGTTCGGAGTGTCGAGCCGCAGGACGACCATCTCGACCGTGGGCGTCGACTCGCACTTCGGCGAGACTTCGCACTCCTCCGTGGTGATGCGGTTGACGAGGTTGGCCTCGTTCTGCTCCACCATGGCGGCCCGGACGGCGGTCTCGGGGCGGAAGACGTACTTCACCGATTTGATCGACTGCGTGCCGTGCGCGTCCTCCGTGTCGGTCAGGCCCCACCAGTCGGGGTTGGCCTCGAGCTCGATGCTCTGACCGCGCGTCCAGTCGACGAACTGGTACGGGCCGGTGCCGATCGGGTGCGTCTCGTACGCCTCCGGGTCGTCCTGGATCTGCGTCGGCGACGGGATCGTGACGAAGTACAGGCGCGTCGGCAGGATCGGGTCGGGCAGTTCGGTCGTCGCGTCGAGGGCGTACTCGTCCGTCGCGGTGAACGTGACCTCGGGCCCGAGGAACGTCCGCATGGCGAAGGCGTTCTCCTTGTCGAGCACGTAGTTCAAGGCGTCCGCGGCGGCCTCGGCGTTGAAGTCGGTGCCGTCGTGGAACTTCACGCCCTCACGAAGCGTGAAGCGCCAGGTCGTGTCGTCGACCTGCTCCCACGCCGTCGCGAGCTCTGGCACCAGCTCCGAGGTCTCGGGGTCACGGTTCAGGAGCCCCTCGCCGACATTGCGGAGGATCGGGTGGCCGTCGTTGGAGTACGCATTCCAGCTTGCGAGGGTGCGGGGTTCCTCGGCCAGACCGATCGTGATCGAATCGCCGCCGTCGCCTGTCCCACCGCCACCGCCATCTGTGCCGCCGGTGCAGGCGGTGAGGATCATGACTGCGGAGGCGAGAATGGCCACCGCGCCGGTCCGTGCTCGACGGAATCCGGAACGTGGCTTCTTTGCCGTTATTCGTTTCATCACCTTGCTCTTTTCTCTTGGTGCGATCCGGTCGATTGACCGGACCACGTCTTCGTGGTGCGGATTTCCTGCGGGTCAGTTCGCCGCGTCGGAGAACCTCCTGGTCGCGGCTGAATACGAGGGTTGGGAATGGGTCGCGTCGCCCGCGAGCATCTGGAAGGCGGCGACGAGGCCGCGATCCGCGAGCGGCTCCGGGGTCAGCGCGACCTTCGCGAGTCGCATTGCGAGCGGGCTCTTGCCGGCGAGCTCGGTCGCCAGCTCGTGAGCAGCCGCCGGCAGTTCCTCCGGCGCGACGACCAGGTTCACGAGCCCGCGCTGGTGCGCCTCCTCTGCGCCGACGCGCTTACCCGTGAGGATCCACTCCTTCGCGATCCCGGCGCCGACGACGGGTGCCAGCCGCTGGAGGCCGCCCGAACCGGGCAGACTGCCGAGGGTGACCTCGGGCATCGAGAACACGGCATCCGTCGCTGCGATACGAAGGTCGCACGCGAGCGCGAGTTCCATCCCTCCGCCGACGCAATAGCCCTGAATCGCTGCGATGACGGGCTTCGGGTACGTCGCGATGCGGCTCTTCGTACGAAAGTCGAGCTCCACGTACTCCTGCTCCGCCCGTCCGGAGAGCTGGCCGATCTCCCGAAGATCGGAACCGGCGCAGAACGCCCTCCCCTCGGCAGCGATCACGATCACCGCGACGTTCTCGGCGCGCTCGAGCTCGTCGAACGCCGCAGCGATCGCGCGGTGAGCGCGTGAATCGAGCGCGTTGAGAACCTCGGGACGCCGCAGCGTGATCGTCGCGATGCCCGCGGCGACGTCGATTGTGATCGATTTCTCGGCCATCAGCTCGTCGCCTTCTCCGTGAGGATCGACGCCTCTGCCGCCGCAGCGCGCCGAGCGGTGAGCTTGCGTCGCTCCTCGATCGGGTCCGGTTCCGGCACAGCGGCGATGAGGGCCTGCGTGTAGGGATGCTGTGGGTGCGAGTACAGGTCCTCCCTGGTGCCGATCTCGCGAATGGCGCCCTGCTGCATCACAGCGACCCGGTCGCACAGGTGCCGGACAGTCGCGAGGTCGTGCGCGATGTAGAGCAGCGTGAGCCCGAGCCGTGACTTCAGATCCTGGAACAGGTTGAGGATCTGAGCCTGGATCGATACGTCCAGCGACGCCACCGGCTCGTCGCATACCAGCAGCTGCGGCTTGACCGCGAGGGCTCGGGCGATGCCGATGCGCTGCCGCTCGCCGCCGGAGAACGCCGCCGCCTTGCGGCCGAGGTGGTCGGGGCGAAGGCCGACGACCTCGAGCAGTTCGGCGACCTCGTCGCGCACCACCGACTCCTTCTCACGCGGCCGGTGGATCCGGATGCCTTCGGCGATGATCTCGCTGACGTTCATGCGCGGATCGAGAGACGAGTACGGGTCCTGGAAGACCAATTGTGCGTTGGCGCGGAAGCTGCGCATCTTGCGTGCGCGCAGGCTCGTGAGGTCGACGCCGTTGAGGCGGACGGTGCCGGCGGTCGGCTCGATGAGCCTCAGCACGCACCGCGCCGTCGTCGACTTGCCCGATCCGGACTCGCCGACCAGCCCCAGCGCCTCGCCGCGCTTGACGGTGAACGAGACGTCATCGACCGCGGTGACGATCTCACCGCGTACGGAGAACTCCTTGGTGAGGTGCTCGACCTCGAGGATGTTGTCGGTCATCGCAGCACTCCCGGTTCTTCGGCCAGCCATTCCGAGAAGTGGCAGGCACTGGGGTGGGTGCCGTTGGGCGGCGTCTCCAGCGGAGGTGCGGTCTCGCGGCAGATGTCCTGCACGTAGCGGCATCGCGCGCTGAACGGGCATCCGCTGGGCAGGTTAGACGGCGATGGCGGGCGTCCGCCGATCGTTGTCAGCTTCTCGGGGATCGGGCCGTCGATGCGCGGCAGCGACTCGAGAAGACCCAGCGTGTACGGGTTGATCGAGCGGTAGTAGAGGTCTTCCGTCGACGCCTTCTCCATGACCCGCCCGGCGTACATGACCATCATGCGATCGGCGAAGCCGGCCAGGATTCCGAGGTCGTGGGTGATGAAGACGACGGCGGCGCCCTGCTCTTCAGTGAGCGTATAGAGCAGGTCGATGATCTTCGCCTGCACGCGTACGTCGAGCGCGGTGGTCGGCTCGTCGGCGATCACGAGTCGTGGTTCACCGATCAGCGCGATTGCGATCATGACGCGCTGGCGCATTCCACCGGAGAACTGGTGCGGATAGTCCCCGAACCGTCGCTCGGGGTCATGGATGCCGACCTTGGCGAGCATCTCGATCGCCCGAGCGCGTGCCTCCTTCTTCGATACGCCGCGAAGCCGGAGCGGCTGACTCACCTGGTCGCCGATCGTGCGGACCGGGTCGAGCGCCGACAGCGGATCCTGGAAGACGTACGAGATGTCCCAGCCGCGAAGAGCCCGAAGTTCGGCCGGCGGCATCTTGTTGATGTCGCGTCCTTCGAAGAGGATCTCGCCGTGAATGCTCGCCCCCTGCAGGAGGCCGAGCAGGCTCTGGGCGGTGACGGACTTGCCCGATCCGGATTCGCCGACGATGCCGACGCGTTCCTTCTCCGCGACGGTGAAGTTCATGCCGTTCACCGCGCGTACGAGGCCGTGGCTGGCATCGAACGAGATGCTGAGGTTGCGCACTTCGAGCAGCGGAGGGCGCTGCGCGTCCGTGCCCGGCTGTGGTGCCGGCGCGGAACGCGGGCGGCCGCTCTTGAGGGTGTTCATCTGAGCGCTCCTTCAGACGTGGGGGACGAGAGGAAATCTGCGGGCAGGCCGAGCTCGGCGAGGATATCGGCCGTGTCTTGCCCGTGCACAGGCGGTGGGTCGACGCGATCCTCCGTGAAGCGGGAGAACCGCATGGGGGAGGCGACGAGGGTGAGTGGCCCGTCCGGGCCGGTCACCGTCCGCAGGCGGCCGGTGTGGACGACCTGGGGATCGGCGAGGGCCTCTTCCAGGCTGTTGACCCTGGCGACGAAGATGTCAGCGGGCTCGAGGATCGACAGCCAGTGGTCTGTGGATGCCGTGCGCAGCCGCTCCTCGAGAAGCCGTTCCATCTCGGCGCGATTCTCGTTGCGCTTGTCGAACGTGTCGAATCGCGGGTCGAGGCTGAGATCGGACATCCCGATGAGCGCACAGATCTCACTGATCTGACGTCCGCTCGACAGGGCGATGTAGCCGTCTTCGGTCGCGTAGAAGCCGTACGGCGGCGGGATGTACCCGTGGCCGTGCATCGGAGTCTCGCGCACGGGCTCGCCGGGGTGGTTGTTGGCGAAGTGCACGATGTGCTCGCTCATAGCGGCCAGAGCCGAGCCGAGAAGATCGACCTCGACGCGCTGCCCCTCGCCGGTGCGATCGCGATGCACGATCGCGGCCAGCACCGCTGCGGCGCCGTTGAGGCCGCCCAGGACGTCGGTGATCGACATGCCGACGGGCGTGGCACGTCCGTCGGCTGCCTGGTTCATCGTGCCCATTCCGGAGAGCGCCTGGATGAGCACGTCCTGTCCCGGCTTGGTGACGTAGGGCCCTTCGGTGCCGTATCCGCTCGCGGAGACGTAGATGATCTTCGGATTGATGAGGGCGCAGTCGTCGTACCCGAGACCGAGTCGCTCCATGGCCCCCGGCCGGAAGTTCTCGTACACGACATCCGCCCGCGCCATCAGCGCCTGCGCGACCTCTCTGCCCTCCTCGGATTTCAGATCGAGGGCGATGGACCGCTTGTTGCGATTATTCGCCAGGAACGTCGCGCGGTACAGCGAGGTCGGCTTCGGCTGTCCGTCGATCGCATACCTCTCGTCGGCCCGACCGTCGGGTGTCACGGCGGAGCGGCGCTCCACCTTGATGACGTCGGCGCCGAGGTCGCCGAGCATCTGCGTCGCGTAGGGGCCCTGAACGCGCTCCGTGAAATCGAGCACGACGACCCCGTCGAGTGGTCCGGTCATGTCGTCTTCACCGTCGTCGTCTTCGCGAACGGAGGAGTCGTTGCATCCTTCTCCTCGGCGTTGCTTCGGCTGGTGCCCTTGTTGTTCGATCGCGCACGGAACCAGGTCGCGATGATGTTCACGCTCAGGGTGGTGAGCAGGATTGCAAGGCCGGGCACCGCCACCAGCCACGGTGCGATGGTGAGATACTCGCGACCTTCCGCGAGCATGAGGCCCCATGACGATTCCGGCGGCTGGATGCCGAGTCCGAGGAAGCTCAGCGACGCCTCGGTGAGCAGCATGACGGCCAGCTCCAGGGTCGCGAGCACGAGGATGGGGGCGAGCAGGTTCGGAAGCAGGTGCTTGAGCAGGATGCGGATGTTCGACGCTCCCAGCGATCGGGACGCCTCGATGAACAGCTCATCACGCAGTGACAGCGTCAATCCGCGCGCCACACGTGCGTAGACCATCCACCGGGTGATCGCGAGGACGAGCACGATGTTAATGAAGCTGGGGCCCAGCACATAGAGCACGAGCAGTGCGATCAGCAGCGACGGCACGCTCATCTGCAGGTCGACCAGGCGCATCATGATGTCGTCGAACCAGCCGCGGTAGTACCCGGCCAGGATGCCGATCGTGGTGCCGAGCACGCCCGAGACGATGACGCTCGCGACCCCGACCGTCATGGAAATCTGCGATCCGAGCATTAGCCTTGAGAGCTCATCGCGCCCGAGCGGATCGGTGCCGAGCAGATGGAACGCCCCGTCGGGGCCGACCGACCCCGGCGGCTTGTTCCGCATCGCGATGTCCTGCGCGTACGGATCGAAGGGCGCGATCCAGTGGACGAACACTGCGCTGATCACGACGGTGAGCAGAACGACGGTGCTCAGGGTCACCAGCTTCTCGCGCCACATGAAGCGGCCGACGGCTTTGACGATTCTCATGGGTACTCCTCAGACGAGCATGGAGACTCCGCCGTCGACGTAGACGGCGGTCCCGGTGATGAACGAGGCTTTGGGGGAGAGTAGGAACTCCGCCGCGGCGGCCTGCTCGTCGGGCTCGGCGAGACGGCCGAGCGGGATGCCGGGGCGGAACGCCTCGAGTGACCCGCCGACCTTCTCCTTCAGGAGGTTCGGTCCGTCGGTGCGCATCGCCTGCTCGATCATGGGCGTCATGGTGACGCCGGGGCAGAGGATGTTGACGCGGACGCCGTCGCCGGCAAGTTCGAGGGCGACCTGCTTGCTCAGGTTGAGCACGGCGGCCTTGCTGGAGCAGTACGCCGATTGGTTTATACGTGCGCCGTCGGCGGTCACCGAGGCGACCGTCACCGCGGCGCCCTTGCTCTTGATCAGCTCGGGAGCGGCGGCGCGCAGCGCGACGAAGGTTCCCTTCACGTTGACGGCATAGATCTTCTCGAAATCGGCCAGATCGAGGTCCTGGAAGCCTGCGGCGGTCTGCCGGATGCCGGCGGCGGTGATCAGTCCGTACAGCCCGCCCCAACGGTCGACGACCGTCGCGACGGCCGCCCTCATGGACTCCTCGTCCGTGGTGTCGGCAGTGACGCCGATGACCTCGATGCCGTCTTCTGCGAGCTCGGCGACGGCGCGGTCTATCGCGTCGGGGAAGAGGTCGCACAGCGCCACGCGCGCCCCCGATATCGCCAGGCGCCGCGCCATGGCGACGCCCATGCCGCCGGACCCTCCGGTGATGAGGATTGCTTCTCCGTTGAATTCCATCTGTGACCTCTTCGTCGCATTCGGGTGCTGCTGGGTTTTGAACCTGTGGTTCCGGATCGTGATCAGTGCGTGGCGCGCAGCCTTTCGATGACCGCGGAGGCTACCTCGGCCGTATTCGCCGTGCCGCCGAGATCGCGGGTCTTGATGCCGGCGCCGAGGGTATCCTCCACGGCGCGCATGAGTCGTGCGGCGGCGTCGGCCTCGCCCAGGTGTTCGAGCATCATCGCCCCCGACCAGATCTGGCCGACCGGGTTGGCGATGCCCTGGCCCGCGATGTCGGGCGCGGAGCCGTGGACCGGCTCGAACATCGACGGATGCTCACGTTCAGGGTTGATGTTGGCCGACGGCGCGATGCCGATGCTCCCGGCAACGGCCGCACCGAGATCGGTGAGGATGTCGCCGAACAGATTGGAGGCCACGACGACGTCGAACCGCTTCGGGTCGAGCACGAACATCGCCACCAGGGCGTCGATGTGGTATTGCTGCGTCGTCGCCTGCGGGTGGGCCGCTGCGCGCTCCGCGAAGATCTCGTCCCAGAACGGCATGGTGTAGACGATCCCGTTGCTCTTGGTGGCGGAGGTGACGTCGCCCCGCCTCCGTGCGGCGAGTTCGAATGCGTAGTTCATGACCCTCTCGATGCCCCGCCGGGTGAACACCGATTCCTGCACGACGAGTTCATGCGGTGTTCCGGCATAGAGCCGACCGCCGATGCGGGAGTACTCGCCCTCGACGTTCTCACGGATCACCGCCATGTCCATGTCTGCGGGGGAGATGCCCGCGAGGGGCGTGGGAACCCCGGCGAGCAGACGGGCCGGGCGCAGGTTCACGTACTGGTCGAACTCCCGGCGGATCGGGATGAGCATGCCCCATAGCGACTCGTGGTCGGGCACCCCGGGTGCCCCCACGGCGCCGAGGAAGATCGCGTCATCCGCGGCCATCTGCTCCAGGGCATCCTCGGGCATCATCCGGCCGGTGCGCAGGAAGTAGTCGCATCCCCAGTCCCGGACCCTCCAGTCGAACCGGATGCCGTGCAGGCCGCCGAGAGCGTCGAGCACGTCGATCGCCGCCGGGACGACCTCGTTGCCGATGCCGTCGCCGGGAAGGGTTGCGATCCGGTAGGTGCGCTCCTCGCCGGTGCTGTCCGCTGTCATCCTCAGTCTTCCTTCCCTGTCAGTTGAAGTTCGCCCGTCAAGACGGTCGTACGCCTGCCGTCGGCGTTCTCGGTCCACAGCTCGAGCGAGACGCGGTGATGCGCGGCATCCACATCCGTCACCTGCCCGCGGCAGGTGATCGGCGCGCCGACGACGTCGACCCCCTGATACCGGGCGCGAAGGCTGACGAACCAGCTTCCGTGCCCGCCCCAGCGCGTGGCGAGGTCGGCGAGGAAGCCGGCCTTGAGGAATCCGTGCACGATCACGTCGTCGAAGCCCCGGCTCCGCGCATAGTCGCCGTCGTAGTGGATGCCGGACGGATCGTGCGCTGCACCGGAGTACTGCACGAGCTGCCTCGTGGTCGTGAAGCGCACCTCGGCGGGCAGCTCCATACCGGTCTCGGCGACGCGGCCGTCGGCGACGGTGATCATGCTCTGCCCTCCGTTTCGGAATCGATATCGAAGGCGAGTACGTGGCCACAGCGGCTCGTGCCGATCGGGTCGCCGGAGACGTCGATGAGCTCGTTCTCACGCACCCGGAACAACAGGGTGCCGCGACTGCCCGTCTTCTCGTAGACCTCGGTGTAGCGCGTCGTCACCTTCACGACGTCGCCGACCCGGATGGGGCGCACGTAGGCGATCTCGTTGAAGGCGTTGCCGCCGCCGGTCTTGCGGAACGGCAGATCCTGCAGGAATGCGTCGAGGTCGATGTCTCTGCGCTCCACGGGGTCGAGCGCCCCGAAGTAGATGGCCGGTGCGGCGTCGCCCTGGACGAACTCGCGCTTCTCTCCCGTGACCGCCTCGACGAACCCGGCGATGTCGTTCGCCGTCACCTCATATGTGAAGACTCCCGCGATGTCGCCGAGCCGGACGGCCCGGCGGAGTCGCTCGAGTGGGAGGCCGCCCTGCTGCTCCTGCACGACGGCGACGCAGGTGCCGCTGACGGACCTGTCGCCGTTCGCGCCCGTGACCCAGACATCGAGGTGTACGCGCAGCGTTCCGTCGTCGGCGTGCTCGAGCTCGACGACCTCACCGCCGAAGGTCAGCTGCTCTCCCACCAGATCGGCGTGCAGGTAGTTGGTCGAGAACGATCGTAAGGCGGCGTCGCCCAGCCAGCGACTCACCAGGCAGCGGAGCACCGCGGACTTCCAGGGACCGTGCGCGACGGGACCACGGAAGCCCTTGGCCGCCGCCGCGGACGGGTCGAAGTGGAACGACGTGAAGTCGCCGCTCGCGGCGGCCCAACGCACGGCATCCTGGTACGAGACCGTGATCGGTCCCAGTTCCGGGAGCCGCTCACCGGCCTGAGGGACCCTGCCGTGCGGGGTGATCGCGAACGCGTTGAGAGCTCGATCGTCGGCCGGTGCCGCCGTGACGGACGCCCCGGCTGACGGGGCGTCGGCGTTCGGGTCGGCAGTCGGCGACGCCGGGTCGGCCGGTTCGAGGTCGAGGCTGAATCCGCGCACGGTGCCGACCTGCACGCCGCGTTCGTCATGGAGGCGGGTCTCGTAGCAGGTGCGGGTCATCTGGCGGCCCGTCGAGACGGTGCGCTCGGCCACTTCGGCGATGCGCGATATCGCCGTCAGGATACCGGGGGAGAGTGGGGAGAGTTGCTCCCATTCGCTGCCGCCGTCGATCGTGACGCCTAGCTGCGCGGGCCGCGGCAGGCCCGATTCGAGGGCGAGCACGAGCGGGTCGGGGCAGAAGTCCGCCAGCGACGTGTCCGCTGCCGTCTCGTCGCCGGCACTGAGCCGAAGCGCGTCGCGTCGCTCGGCGGTGAGACTGATCCGCTGCACGCGTCCGATCCGTCCGACGAGGGCGGTGAGTTCGGCAGAGGATGCTTGGTTCCACGGGGTGGTCATGCGCCAGCTCCTTCGACGACGACCGCGCTCGGCGCTGTCCCGATCTTTGCTGCCCAGATCTTCGAAAACGATTTCCAGGAGAAGACGAGAGCGATCGTGGCGAACGCATCGCGGCCATGCTGCAGCGACACGCATCGGCCCAGAACGCCCGGCGCAATACGCGTCGACTGCGTCGGGGACGTCGTGCGTCCGACGGAGCGGTTCGTAAGCATCATTGCTTCTTTCGGTACCGTTTTCAGAGCCGCACCGACAAGCGGTGTCGGGCGAGTGATCTCACGCTAGGCGAAATGATCTGGCAGTGCAAGGGATTCGTCGTAATCGCCTCCCGTTGGCCTCGCACGAAGGTCACGACAGCACCCAGTCCGTCGACTCCCTGATCACGAGACGCGTGGGAAGCACGACCGTATGGCTCCGCGATGAGCCGGTCGCGAGCTTGTTCAGCATCATTGCAGCCGCTCTTCGTCCGACCGCGACCGTGTCGCGCTCGATCGCGGTGAGCGCCGGCGAGTGCAGCGATGCGAGCGCGCTCTCCTCGCCCACGGCGACCGCCATGTTCTCTCCGATTCGGATGCCGCGGCGACGCAGCTCATGCAGGGCTCCGGCGAGCGCCGACAGGTTTCCGTTGCCGACGATCACGGCCGTGGGGGGCTCGGGATGCTCCAGCATCGTGGCGATCGCCTCGGCGGCATACGCCTCGGTGCCTCGTCCGGATATGAGCAGATCGTGCCGCACTGGCAGGCCGTACTCGGAGAAGGTCTCCTGAAGTGCCCTGACCCGCTCGCGGCTCGGATAACCGTTGGGCTGGCCGGTGAACAACGCGATGCGACGGTGGCCGTTGCCGATCAGATGCGCCACGAGTGCCCGCGTGGCGTAGTAATGATCGCTCACGACCGAGCTGACGCTGTCGAGGTTCATCTGCCGGTCGAGGAGCACGACCGGCACGTCGACCTTCGCGAGGATGGCGGCGAGTTCTTCGTTCTGATCCGATGCGAACGAGGCGATGAGCCCATCTACCCGCCGCTGATGCAGCAGCTTGAGGTTGGCGACGTCGTTCGCATCCTCGCCGCGCGAGTGGGCGAGGATCACGCCGTATCCGGCGGCGCGCAGATCCTCCTCGATGATATCGACCCACTTCGCGACGATCGGATTCAGGATGTCGTTGATCATCACGCCGACGGTCTTCGTGTACCCGCGACGCAGCCCCGCAGCGACGAGATCCGGCTGATATCCGACCTCCTCGACGGCGGCGAGGACTCGCTCGCGGAGGTCGTCGCTCACGTTCGGGTAATCGCTGAGCACGCGCGTCACCGAAGCCGGCGCCACACCTGCTCGCCTGGCCACATCTCGTATGGTCGCCACGGTTGCCCCTTCCATCGTCATGCGCGCGTTCTTGCGATCATGACATGTTCGGAAACGATATCGCTTGTTCAGGACATCAGGTTGCAGAGCATCAGAACAGGCCCGGCCAGCGTGAGGATCAGCACCAGGTATAGCAGGTTCATGCGGGCGATCGCGAAGTTGTCGGCCTGGAATCGTCCGTTCAGGAAGATGTTTAGGCCCGAGATCGGTCCGGCGGCCGCCGAGCCACCCCACGCGATCATGCCGCACATGGCGTACAGGGTCGGATCGGGATGCAGCGGTGCGATGATGGCGGCCACCGCAGCGATCGAGATCACCGGATGCACGCCGATGAGAGACATGAGAGCCATGACGATGGTGGCGAGCCACGCCACCGGCACCGTGAACTCCGTGACGAGAAGGGTGAGCTGAACGGCGGAGAACAGCGAGCTCAGGCCGATCGCGAGAACCCCGGCCGCTGCGAACAGGGTGAGTTCGTTCGTCATTCCCGGCAGGCCGAAGCGCATGTGCGAAACCAGCCGATCTGGCGCTGTACGTGCCGATCGGGCCATCAGCACGACGACCGTGACACCGAGAGCGCTCAACAGGACCAACCGCGTGATGGGCACATCGGGAAGCAGCAGATGCAGCGTCAGCACGAGAACGACCAGTGCGATCGGAACCTGGAGAGTGCTGACGGAGAGGGCATAGCCGTGGTACCCGTCGAGCTCGCCGCGGAAGCGACGCACCACCGCGGTGATGCTGTACAGGAATGCCACGGCGGTGAGGGTGAGGCCGCAGACGACGAGCACGTTCGTCTTCGCCCCCGGTGCATAGGCGATCGCCGCAGCGTTTGCTCCCCAGAACGGCGACCAGAAGGCCGCAGCCGAGAAGGAGCGAGACAGCAGAAGCTCGTTCAGCCGGCTCAGGCGGCCCTTGACGCTCAGCCTTCCCCCGATGAGGTTGAGCGCGCTGATGTTGATGACCGAACCTAGCAGATGGACCGCGGCGGCCGTCCGCCAGACCGCCTTCGCGCCGGTGAACCGTGGCGTTCGCGGTGGTGAGGCGCCGGTGATCAGCCCGAGGAACGACACTGATGCCAGCATCCCGATGAGATCCTGATTGACCGTGAGCGCCTCGGGGACGGTGGGAACGTGCCCCAGTATCAGCCCGGCCACGAGCGCCGCGATGCCGCAGCCGACGAGGACGAGCGAGATGACCAACTGGACTCGGCGGACGATCAGCAGACCCACCACCGCAGCCAGAAGCGTGAGCGCCCCGGCCACCAGCGTCGCCTGGGGGACGGCGATGGAGACGCCGACGGTGATCACCAGCGCTGTGAGGATCACCGCCATGACGGCGTTCATGATCTTCGTGTGAGGTTCCTCTCTCCGCTGGGGCGTCGCGCAGCCCGAATCGCGTCAGCTGGCGAGACTGACCCCTGCCGTCTGCAGCGTGCTGCGGATGTTCTCCGCCGCACCCGCCTCGAGCGGCATGAGCGGTGAGCGCACGGTCGCTGTTCTGATGATCCCACGGGCGACGAGCCCCAGCTTCATCGCGGTGGTCGACTCGATGTGCGACGCGCGATGGTAGACCGCGCGGGTGATGGGACGCATCCGATCGTAGGTCGCCTTGGCCGCGTCGTAGTCGTGCGCCTTGGCGTTCTCGAGGAGTTCGACCATCATCTCCGGGATGAGGGCGGCATACCCGACGAGGGCTCCGTCGGATTCCCACATCGTGTGCAGGAGGAACTCGTCCTGGCAGGTGAGCATCTGGATCTCGGGGAAGTGCGCACGGATGATCGGCGTCTCGACGTCCCAGCGGATCATGTCACGCGCACCGTCCTTGATGGCGAACACTCCGTCCATCGCGCACAGCTCGAGCAGCAGCGGCAGCTGATATGTCGCGAGCGACACGTTCGGGAAGTTGAACAGCGTGATTGGCAGCGACGCGGCATTCCACACCGCGCGGTAGCGGTCCTGCGTTGCGCCGTCCTGGTAGCCGAAGCGCAGGGATGCCAGCGGGGGGAAGACGAGCAGCGAATCGGCACCGGCTTCTGCTGCGCGCTCTGATTCGCGGGCGACCACGCGCGTGCCCTCGCCTCCGACGCCGGCGACGATGTGCAGGTCGGGCACCTCCTTCTTGATCACGCGGATGATCTCGGTCCGCTCGTCATCGCTGAGGGACGTGCCCTCTCCGGCGTGCGCGTTGGTGACGATCCCGGTCACTCCGGGAATCGTTTTCAACCATGCGGCGTATGACACGAGACTGTCGTAGTCGACCTCGCCGTCCTCGTCGAACGGCGTGACGATCGCGGGGGTGACCCCGCGCAGATCGGGTACAGGCATCCTTGCCCCTTCGCTCTGGCCCAAAGGCGATTGATGCCTTCATTGAACTCTTGAAAGCGGATCATTGCAACCGTTTTCTAAGATTTCAGCCGATCGAGCGAGAGGCCAGAATCGAGAGAAGCTTGTTTTTCCGCGGGTAAACCGTAGACGAGAAGGTTGGATCCGTCTATTGTTGAAAACGGTACCGAAAGAATGGAATCAATGATGAGTCCCGTTCCACATACGTCCGACGTCGTCGTGATCGGCGGCGGGGGGTCAGGATTGGCCACTGCGGTCGCTGCCGCAGAGGGCGGCGCCGACGTCGTTCTGCTAGAGCGGCGATCAGAGATCGGTGGCAGCACAGCGCTCTCGATCGGTTCCCTGACAGCCGCGGGGACGTCCTTTCAGCGACGTCGCGGCATCGTCGACGATCCCGATCATCTCGTCGAGGACATGTGGAAGTTCGATGAAGAGCTTCTCAGCGGCGACGCCCCCGACCTGCGACGGCTCTACGCGCACGAGTCGGCCCGCACGCTCGCCTGGCTGATCGAGCACGGCGTCGCCTTCGCGGGGCCGTTCCCCGAGCATCCGCATCGCGTCCCGCGCATGCACAACGTCATCCCGAACTCACGCAGTTACGTCGCTCGACTTGACGAAGCGGCACGAAGGGCGGGGGTCTCGGTGATCACGGGCGCCGAGGCGGAGCGGCTCCTGGAAGAGGATGGTGCTGTCGTCGGCGTAAGCGCACTGGTCGACGGTCAGCCGCGCGACTTCCTGGCGAACAGGGGCGTGGTCATCGCGAGCGGTGACTTCAGCGGCAACCGGGTCATGCGAGAGGAGTTGCTGTCGCGCAGCGCTGCCGGCGCGGTGCCGATCAATCCCGACGCGCTCGGGTTCGGCCACCGGATGGCCGCAGACGTCGGCGCGGAGCTCAAGCACATGGACAAGCTGTTCGGCCCGCAACTGCGATTCCCCGCCTCGCCCAAGCCCGGCCTGCTCGACAGGCTTCCGCTGTGGCGCTGGTTCTGCCGGCTCGAGGCACTCGTTGCGAACAACGTGCCGCCGTCCTTTCTGCGGCCCGTCGTGAAGTCGCTGCTCGTATCGCACATGTCGCCTACGGACGAGATGTTCCGCCGCGGAGCGATTCTCGTCAACGCCTCCGGCGAACGGTTCGGGCAAGAGGCGCATCCCGCCGACGAGCTCGCCCTTCAGCCTCATGGACGAGGCTTCCTCATTCTCGACCGCCGCCTCGCCGCCGAGTTCGATGCATCCCCGCACCACATCTCCACGGCGCCCGGCATCGCATTCGCCTACTTCTCCGACTACGCGCGGGGTCGCCCCGATCTGATATCTCGAGGTGCGGATGCCGCGGAGCTCGCGGCACGGATCGGCGTCGATCCCGGTGCGTTCCAGTCCGCCGTGGACAGCAGTGGACTCACCGGCGAGCTGATCGCGATGGGCCCCGTGCACAGCATGCTCACGGTCACCGAAGGTTCGATCTCTGTCGACGACAGGCTCCGCGTGCTCCGCGACGACGGTTCGGCGATCGCGGGCCTGTACGCCGTCGGTGGCGTGGGCCAGGGCGGAATGCTGTTGAAGGGCCACGGTCATCACATCGGCTGGGCCATGACGTCCGGACGGTTGGCGGGCGCGGCGCTGGCCGCATCCGAGACCACGAACGATCAACCGAGCAACCAAGCGGAACCCCGCAACCAGTAGAGAAGAGATGACTATGACCTCCACACGACTCTTGACCGACGGGGAGCTCGCCTTCCTCAACGGCGTGGACAGTCCCACCGTCGCCAATGCCATCGAGCGGTTCACGATCCGCGATCGGACCGAGGGCTTCATCGGCGGTGATGTCCAGAGCGTCTATCCGGAACTGGGCTCCATGGTGGGCCGCGCCCTGACCGTGACCATGTCGAACGCCCCGGGCGAGCCTGCGCAGCGTGAAGGCTATTGGCGGATGTGGGAGGTGCTCGACGCGATGGAGGGGCCCGTCGTGATCGTCATCGCTGATGCCAGCGGTGCGCCGGAGCGCGTCGCCTACGCCGGCGAGATCATGTCACGCCTCGCACAGCGACTCGGCGCCGTCGGAATGGTGACCGACGGCGCGCTCCGTGACGTCGACGAGGTCCGCGAGATCGGCTTCCACTACTTCATGCGCTTTCCCGTGGTGTCGCACGCGAACTACGAGATCGCATCGGTCGGCGAGCCGATCAACATCGGCGGTCAGCGCATCGTCACCGGTGACCTGCTGCACGGTGACCGCAACGGCATCGTCGTGATCCCGTGGGAGACACTTGACCGTCTTCCCGAAGAGGTCGACGCCGTGCGTCGCGTGGAGCGAGCCGACATGGACATCATCGCCGGCGACGACTTCACGTTGGAGAAGTACAAGAGCCATCGAGGGTACGGCTCCTGACGTCGGCGAGGATGGCGTCTATGGCCTCTGCGGTCGCGAGCGCAGAACGGCCCGTGCTCGGGCACGTTCCGCGTCCGCGGAGCTCGTCGACGATCGTCTGAACAAGCGGCAGGTGGGCGTGCGCGGGGTCGTCGATCAGATACTCCTGCGCCTGGCGGCGGCGCACGAGTCTGATGGGCGCGTGCGCCGAGACCGAGAAGCTCAGCGTTCCGGCCGAACCGATCACGGTCGTCACGTCTTCGTCGTCGGCGCTGTCGAAGCACCAGGTGCCGCTGCCGATCACGCCGTCGGCGAATCGGTACGAGGCCGTCACGGTGTCTTCCAGCGGGCCGATCGCCCCGTGCGACGAGGCGAGGCCGTTCACGTGCTCAATCGGACCGAACAGGAACTGCAGGAAGTCCAGCGTGTGGCACGCGGCGTCGAAGAAGTAGCCGCCTCCCGATGCGCCGGGCGTGTTCTGCCAGGCATCCGCACGTACGCGCTGATAGCGCCGTGAGGCGACAGCACGGATATCGCCGATCGCCCCGTCGTCGATCAGCGTCTTGATCTTGCGGAAACGGGGCAGCGCACGACGGTAATAGGCGACCCAGAGCGGCACGCCGGCACGGTCGCAGGCATCCTGCATCCGTCGACATTCGTCGGCGCTGCGCGCCATCGGCTTCTCCACGTACACCGCCTTGCCCGCCTCCGCGGCGCGCTCCGCATAGTGCAGGTGGGTGTCCGGGTGAGTGGCGATGTAGACGACGTCGATGTCATCGGCCCGGATGATCGCATCGGCATCGTCCGACCACCGAGGGACCCCGTGTCTGCGCGCGTAGTCCTCCGCGAGGTGCGGCGTGCGCCGCATCACCGCCACGAGCTCCGACCCGTCCGCCTTCTGCAGAGCGGGGCCGCTCTTGACCTCTGTCACATCGCCGCATCCGACGATTCCCCATCTGATGTTGCCCATCGACGTGCCTCCTCACACCGGAAGGCCGATGTACTTCTCCTCCATGAACTCGAGGATGCCTTCCGAACCGCCCTCTCGACCGAGGCCGCTCTGCTTCATCCCCCCGAAGGGGGCGGCCGGATCGCTGAGTACGCCCCGATTGACCCCGACCATCCCTGCGTCGAGGCGATGCGCGACCCGCATCGCCTCGCGCTCTTCGCCGAACACGTACGAGATCAGCCCGTACTCCGTGTCGTTGGCCATTCGCACCACCTCGTCGACGTCGTCGAACGCGACGACAGCCGCCACCGGCCCGAAGATCTCCGTGCGATTGATCTCGCTTCCGTGCGGCACGTCGACCACGACCGTGGGTTCGTAGAACGCGCCGTCCTCCGCTGAGCCTCCGCCCTGGACGATCCGGGCGCCCTCATCGACCGCACGATCGACGAGCTGGGCCACCTTGTCGCGTTCACCGCGCGACACCAGCGCTCCGAGGTCATTGCCGCGGTCGCGTCCGGGGCCGACCCGGTACCCGTCGAGCGCGCGGCTGAGGCGGTCGACGAACTCGTCATGCAGAGAGCGGTGCACGTAGAAGCGGTTGGCGGCCGTGCAGGCCGACCCGCCGTTGCGCATCTTCGCGACGAGTGCGCCCTCGATGGTGCTGTCGAGATCGGCGCCCTCGAGCACCAGCAGCGGCGCATTGCCGCCGAGTTCCATCGAAGAGCTGACGACCGTGTCCGCCGCCTCGTGCAGCAGCAGCCTGCCCACCTCCGTCGACCCGGTGAAAGAGAGCTTGCGTACGGCGGGCATGTGCAGCATCCTGCTGACCGCCGGTCCCGTCGGAACGGGCGTCACGAGGTTCACGACGCCACGAGGTACGCCGGCGCGCTCCAGGATGCCGACGATGTGTGCCGCCGTGAAGGGCGTCTCCCGTGCCGGCTTGAGCACGACGGGGCATCCCGCCGCGAGCGCCGGCCCGATCTTACGGGTCGCCATCGCGGCAGGGAAGTTCCACGGAGTGATCAGGAGCGAGACCCCGATCGGTTCGCGGGACACGAGGATGCGCTTGTCGCCGCGCGGCGACAAGCGGTAGTCGCCCGAGATGCGCACGGCTTCCTCCGAGAACCACCGGAAGAACTCGTTCGCGTAGTCGACTTCGGTGAGTGCATCCGCGAACGCCTTGCCGTTCTCCCGCACGATGGTGTCGGCGATCTCCTCGCGCTCTTGCCGCATGATCTCGAACGCCGACCGCAGCAGCTCTCCGCGTTCGCGTGGGGCGGTCAGCGCCCAGTCCTCGAAGGCGCGCTCGGCGGCATCCACCGCGGCGACGCAGTCCTCTTCGGTCGCGACGGCGAACTGTGCGATCTCGGTGAAGTCCGAGGGGTCTACGACCGCGAACGTCTCGCCGCTGCCACCCGATCTCCATTCGCCGTCGATGAAGAGCTGGGTGAGGCGCGATTCAGACATGGTTCCTCCGTCAATCGAACTCGCGGCCGAGGAACGACCGGACGGAATCGGCGAGGTGCCGACCCGTCAGCCGGTACGCATCGAGCACTTCGGCCGGCGTGCCGCTCTCGCCGTACCGGTCGTCGACCCCGAGACGCACGATGGGGCGCGGAAGCCGTTCGCCGAGCAACTCGGCTACGGCACCGCCCAGGCCACCGGCGCGCTGCGCCTCTTCTGCCGTGACGATTCGGCCCGTCTTCCGCACGCTGGCGAGGATCGTGTCCGCGTCGAGCGGCTTGATCGTCGGCACGTGCAGCACCTCGGCGTCCACGCCCTCCTCGGCGAGGATCTTCGCCGCGACGAGCAGCTCGTAGGTCTGGGTGCCGGTTCCGGCCAGTGTCACATCCGTGCCCTGACGGAGCACGTACGCGCGCCCGATCTCGAACGGTGAGTCCTCCGTGCTGAAGACGGGCGTCT
This sequence comes from Microbacterium sp. Bi121, assembly GCF_918698005.1. Lineage (GTDB taxonomy): Bacteria > Actinomycetota > Actinomycetes > Actinomycetales > Microbacteriaceae > Microbacterium. The sequence continues at coordinate 387,194 of NZ_CAKKLJ010000001.1, read as the reverse complement.
TATCGCGAGCCAGGCGAAGGTAGCTGGGTTTGCCGTTCGCCGCGATCGCGATCGTGGCCTTCTCCGCCTCGACGCTGTCGCCGGGAGCGATCACGACCATGTTGGGCATGACGCGCATGAGAGAGATGTCTTCCAGCATCTGGTGGGTCGCTCCGTCCGGGCCGACGTTGAGGCCCGCGTGCGAGCCGACGACCTTGACGGGTTGATCGTTGAGTGCTGCGGTCGTCTTGATCTGCTCCCAGTTGCGGCCGGGGCTGAACGCCGCATAACTGCTCGTGAACGGGATCTTTCCCGCGCGCGCCATGCCGGCGGCGACCGTCACGAGGTTCTGCTCGGCGACTCCCACCTCGATGAAGCGATCCGGGAACTCCTCCTGGAACAGGCTCATCTGCGTGCTCTCGGTGAGGTCGGCGCACAGCGCGACGATGCGCTCGTCGCGGGCGCCGGCGTCGCGCAGCCCTCGGCCGAAGCCCGCGCGGATCGGCTCGCGCACGACGTCGTCGGAGTAGAGGTCGGGGTTCAACGCGTAGTCGCTCATGCTTCTGCCTTTGCATCGAGGGGGAGTCCGGCGAGCGCCTCTTCGGCCTCGGCCCGGTTCGGCGGCTTCCCATGCCAGCGGTGGTCGTACTCCATGAAGGGGACGCCCTTACCGGGGACGGTGTGCGCGATGATCACGGTGGGCTTGTGGCTGACGGCCTTCGCCGTGCCCACGGCATCCAGAATCGCCTGCATGCTGTGGCCGTCGATCTCGAGAACATGCCACCCGAACGATTCCCACTTGCCGCGCAGGTCTTCCAGGGGCATGACCTCTTCGGTCGATCCGTCGATCTGGATGTAGTTGCGGTCGACGATGCCGATCAATTGGCGCAGTCGGTACTTTCCGGCGTACATCGCCGCTTCCCAGATGTTGCCCTCGTTGAGCTCGCCGTCGCCCATCATCACGTACACGAAGCGGTGCGGATCGCGGTCGATGTGCTGCAGCACGTGCGCGTAGCCGGCGCCCTGGGACAGGCCGCTGCCGAGCGGGCCGCTGGTGCTCTCGAGTCCGGGTAGCGAGGTCCGCTCCGGATGGCCTTGCAGGCGTGATCCGAAGCGGCGCAGCGTGTCGAGCTCCTCGACCGGGAAGTAGCCGGAGTGCGCCATGGCCGCGTAGAGCACGGGGACGGTGTGGCCGTTGCTCAGGAGGAAGATGTCTCGCTCATCCCAGTCCGGATTCTGCGGGTCGTGCCTGAGGATGCGGAAGTAGAGGGCGGTGAGGATGTCGGCCATCCCGAGGGGGCCGGCGCTGTGGCCGCTGCCGGCCTTCTCGAGCATCTCGACGATGGAGCGGCGGATGCGGGTCGCCATCTCTTCGAGTTCGCTCGTGTTCAGTGATCTGGCCTGTGCCACGTCGCTGTGCATGTTCCTGTGCCCTTCCGGCATCGACGACGGAATTGCGCATAATTTCACATAGCGCAAACGAATTGTGTATATTGAAGTTTACGGCCTGCGTGCCGGTATGCGCAAATGACGATGGGGCTGTGGTGACCGAGAAGCCGACCACCCGATACGAGTTGGGCAGCGTCGATCGCGCGCTCGAGATTCTGACGATCCTGCAGAGGCATCCGCGAAGCAGACTGGGCGAGATGGCGGAGAAACTGGATGCCAACTCCAGCACGGTGCTGCGTGCGCTGCGCGTGCTCGAGCGACACGCGCTGGTGCGTCGCGCGAACGGCGACATGGAGTACGTGCTCGGCACGCGCCTGGTCGAGCTCGGCCAGGCAGCCCTCGCATCGATCGACATCGTGCCGGCGATTCGTCCTCTGGTCGCCCCGATCGTGCACGACTTCCATGCCACGGCGCACATCGGGATGCTGCGCGCGGGAATGATCACCATCATCGACAAGGTCGACCCCGTCGCGCCGACGGTCGGCTACTCCGCCGTCGGCACACGCATGCCGCTGTACGCCACGGCAGGCGGCAAAGCGGCCACGGCGCTCGCCGGGTCGGCTCTTCTCGACGGCATCGGAGGGCTCTCGCCGTACACGACGAAGACGATCACCGAGCTCGACGTGCTTCGAACCGATCTGGAGGCGACGACGGCCAGGCGATACAGCATCGAGCGCGAGGAGTACCACCTGGGTTTCGGTTGCGTCGGGTCGGCTTTGGCCGTGGGAGGCGACATCTACACCGTCAGCATCTCGGGTTCTCTGCTGGATCCAGCCGTCGTCGACGACTGTGGCGCGCGGCTCCGCGACGCGGTCGACGTGTTCCTGGCCGAGCACGCCGGGGCGGTGTCAGGACTCTGAGTCGCCGGCGCCCACTGCTGACATCGTCTCGGTGAGCACGGCGAAGTTGCCTGCGACGACGTCGAGCCACTGTGTGGGCTCGGCGATCGCCGGCGCCTTCACCTTCACGCCGAAGTACTGAAGACCCGGCACCTGGAGCGCGAGTCTCACGCAGCGTTCCACTTCGGCTCTGGAGAGGAGGCTCGCCTCGGCGGCATCCGACAGCGGACCCGCGCCCCAGTCGCGGATCGGGAGGTGACGGTCTTCCCAGACGTCGCCGTACGCGCCGGCGACCGCTGCACAGCCCGAGAAGATCACCCCGGTGAGTGAGCCCTGCGCGGCGGCGGCCGCGATGTGATCGACCGCGCCGTCGGCCGTGCGCGTCTCGATCACCGACCGGCCCCAGTTGATCACGATGCCCAGGTCGCGTTCTGCCGCAGCGGCGATCTCCTGCTCCAGGGTGAGAAAGCCCTTGGCCGGCGGATGCTCCGCCACGAAGGCATCGCAGTGCTCGATCGCGAGGTCCGCGCCGTGCCACTCCCATGAGGCGATCTCGTCGAGAGAGCGCGCGAACGCATCCGGAGTCGAATGGCCGGCCCCAGGGGCACTGTGCAGCTGGACGGTCTCGATCCGCGCTCTGCCCGATGGATCGGAATTCGAAGGCGCGGAGTTCACCGCCTCGACGAATTCGCGAGCCTCGTCGATCAGCCGCAGCGCGGCGCGCCTCGCGTCCTCATCAGGGGAGGCGAGTCCGAACCGCGGCTGCTCCTGCACGGCGGTCATCGTGGCGGGAACCGTGGTGAGGACGTGCCGGCCGTCGCCGAGCCGAGTCGGATCCTGCCAGGGCGAGTGAGAGCCGATGTAGGGGAGTTCGAGACCGTCGACGCCTGGGATGGCGAGCGCCCCTGCGCTCAACAGCCCGAACTCGGCGTCGGTGCGGAGCGGGCGCGGCGGGGTGCCGTACGAGCCGATGACTGTTCTCATGCAGTGGTCGTCCGTTCTTCTTCAGGGAACCCGGGCACGGGGTCCGCGCCCACGAGTGCGGTGAGCATCGCATTGAGCGGGGTGGGGATGCCGTGGACTGCTCCCGCGCGCACCACGGCGCCGTTGCGGGCCTCGACCTCGGTGCGGCGCCCGGCGATGCGATCGGCGATGATCGAATTGGCGAAGAGGGGCGGGTTCTCGCGTGTGCGCGTGACGACGAGCTCCGGGAGGTCATCGCTGAGCACGGCGCCTTCTGCGCGCCCGACGAGCATCGTCTCGGCGACCACTTCACGGATCATCTCGGCGACCGGCTCCTGATGCGCGATGCCGGCGGGTTGCTTCAGCAGCGCACCGACCGCACCGGCCGCGTTCAGGCAGAGTTTGGTCCAGGCGGTGGAGACGAAGTCGTCGGTGGTGGACACCTCGATCGGCGTCGCGGAAAACAGGTCGACGAACGCTGATCCGGCGGGGCCATGTGGAACGACGAGGGTGCCCATGGTCGCCTGTCGCACGGTACCGTCCGGCATCCGCTGCGCCGGAATGTCGACGATGACCGGCACGATCTGCTGCTCAGGCACATACGGGCGCAATCGAGCAACGTGCTCGACGCCGTTCTGCAGGACGGCCACGCGCGTCCGGGGTGACACGAGTCGGCCGAGCCATCCCGAGGCTGACTGCACGTCATACGTCTTGACGGCGAACAGCACCCAGTCGACCGGCGAGGCATCGTTCGCGACCGTGAGCACCGCAGGGTTCGCCGCGATGCGACCGGTCGGCGTATCGATACGGAGGGAGTCGCGGTGACTTCGCGTGCAGATCGTGACGTCGAGGCGTTCATCCTGCGTCAGCCATGCCGCGATCGTCGATCCGATCGCGCCCGGGCCGACGACGGCGACGGTCGTCATGAGAAGAGGAGGGTCATGAGAAGTGCAGACCCCCGTTGATGTCGTAGTTCGCACCCGTGATGTACCCGGCATCGTCACCGAGCAGATAGGCGATCAGGCTCGCGACCTCGTCGGGGCGCCCCACCCGGCCGACGAGCACGTCACGGCTGAGATCCTGCTTCCGATCGTCGGTCAGGGTGCCGCCCATGATGTCGGTGTCGATCGGACCGGGCGAGACGGCGTTGACGGTGACCCCGAGCGGAGAGAGCTCGCGCGCTACGGCCCGAGAGAACCCGACGACACCCGCCTTGCTCGCCGAGTACGGCACCTTCGAGAAGGTGCCGCCGCCGCGTTCCGCCGAGATCGACGAGAGCGACACGATGCGGCCGAGGGAGTTCTTCACCATCGACTCGGCGGCCCGTCGGGTGGCGAGAAAGACACCGCGCATGTTGACCGCGAAGACGCGCTCCCATTCCTCGACCGTGACCTCGAGGAACGGGACGGGCGAACTGACTCCGGCGATATTGACGAGGCCGACCAGCTGCGGCATCTCCGCCTCGATCCGATCGAACGCGGCGCGCACCTGAGACTCGTCGGCGACCGAGGCTCCGACACCGATGGTCGGTACCCCGAATTCCTCGGCGATCTCGTCGGCGACTCCGCGGGACTGAGTCTCGTCGATGTCGATGATCGCGACGGCCCACCCGTCGGCGGCGAGACGCCGCGCGGTGACGCGTCCGATGCCGCGGGGGGAGGCCCCGCCGGTGATCACGACGGTGCGGGCTTCGGGAAACGTGCTGGTCTCGGTCATGGCTTCTCCGTGGGCGATGGTGAGCGGTCTGACAGGGGGGTCATCGGTTGTACGCGGGCATCGGGCCGCGCAGCTCTGCGCCGACGGCATCCGCGGCTGCGACGACATCGGCACCCAGCGGTCCGCGCGAGAGCAGTTCGATGTTCGACGTGACCTGCTCGACCTTCGAGCCGCCGAGGAGCACCGACTGGGTGATCGGTTTCGAGATCGTCCACCGCAGGGCGAGTTCGAGCAGCGGGATGCCGGCGTCGTCGGCGATCGCCGTGAGCTGTTCGACGGCGGAGAAGAAGCGTTCGTCCCAGTAGCGGTCGCGATATTGTTCAGCTGTTCGTGCGCTGGAGAAGCGGCCCTCGTCGGCGTTCTGATCGAACCTGTACCGACCGGTCAGCAGTCCGCCCGCGAGCGGGTTGTAGATCATCGTGGGGAGAGACGCGACGCGCGCGTACTCCTCGTACTCCTCCTCGACACGGCGGGCGACGAGGTTGTACATCTGCTGGCCGACGACGATGGGCGGTGCGCCCACCTCTGCGGCGACGTTCGTCGCCTGGAGGGTCTGCCACGCCGAGTAGTTCGAGATGCCGACGGCGCCGATCTTTCCCTCCGCCGCGAGCTCGGCGAAGGTCGAGAGCGTGTCGGCGATCGGCGTCGAGCGATCCGGCCTGTGCAGGTAGAGGATGTCGACGTGCTCACGCTGCAGCCGGCGCAGGCTCCCCTCGACCGACTTGCGCACGACGTCGGGGCGCAGCAGCGACTCGGTTCCGACCTCGGGGTGGGGCTGGCCGACCTTGGTGGCCAGGATGACGTCGTCTCGGTCTCCGATCACGCGCCCGATGATCGACTCGGATTCTCCGGCGGAGTAGGCGTTGGCCGTGTCGATCCAGGTGACGCCCGCCTCGAGCGAACGCTCGATGATCTCTCTGGCGCCGTCCTCGTCGGTGGTGTCGCCGAAGGTCATCGTGCCGAGGACCAGGGGGGCGATGGTGGTGAGGCCTGTCATGGTGATATCCCTTTCGATGCAGCCGTGCTCGACGTCAGTTCTCCCGCGTTCCCGGTCCTGTCGGAGGCGCGGCGGTGCTCGCCTGCGACATCTCGGCGGCCTGTCGCAGCGCCTCGATCATGCTCCGGACATCGACGATGCCCTTGCCGGCGATGTCGAAGGCCGTGCCATGGTCGACGGACGTGCGGATCACGGGAAGACCGACGGTGATGTTGGTGCCTGCTTCGATGCCCAGCACCTTGACCGGGCCATGACCCTGGTCGTGGTACATGGCGACGATCAGGTCGTAGTCGCCCCGCCCCGCGAGGAAGAACGCCGTGTCGGCCGGGAGAGGGCCGTGCACGTCCTCGCCTTCGGCCTGCAGGACGCGGATGGCGGGGGCGATCTTCTCTTCCTCTTCGCCGTAGCCGAACAGGCCGTTCTCGCCCGCGTGCGGGTTGATCGCGCAGACGCCGATCTTCGGGCGGGCGATGCCCGTGCCGCGCATCGCCGTGAGTCCTCGGCGGATCGTGCGCTCGACGAGCCCGGGTTCAATCTTGGCGACGGCGTCGATGAGGCCGATGTGCGTCGTCACGTGGATCACTTTGACCTTCGGCGTCGACAGGAGCATCGAGACCTCGTCGGTGCCGGTCAGAGCGGCGAGGAGTTCGGTGTGACCGGGGTAATTGTGGCCGGCGGCGTGCAGGGCCTCCTTGTTCAGCGGGGCCGTGCAGATCGCGTCCACCTCGCCCGCCGTCGCAAGTTCGCTGGCGACCCGCACGTAGTGGAAGGCGGCATCGCCGGCGACCGGCGAGAGCTGACCCCACGGCAGGTCCTCGGGCAGCAGTTCGAGGTCGATCACGTTGATCCGCCCTGGCGTGAACTCCGCGTCGCCGACATCATCGATCGCGACGATGTCGGCGGTGAGCCCGAGGGCGGCGGCCGCCTGTCGCAGCCGGCGTGCGTCGCCGATGACGAGAGGGCGGGAGCGCTCCAGGACTTCGGCATCCAGAGCTGCGGCGACCGTGATCTCGGGACCGACACCGGCACCGTCGCCCATGGTCGTGGCGATCAGGGGCCGGTCGGATGCTGTGCGTTCGTTCATCTCGTGACCTCTCGATGGATTGATGTGTCGGATGCGGTGGAGCCGGAGAGCTCGCGTGCGAAGCGCACGAGACTGTCGGCATCCCCGAAGCTGCCGGGTCTCGTGATGACCGGGATGCCGTTATCGGTCAGCCCCTGCGCGGCGCCGCGGTCGACCTCGGCGCGAATCGTCAGGGCTCTGACCCCCCAACGATCGAGAACGGCGCGCGCAGTCTGTCCTCCGCTGAGCATGAACGAGGTATTCGGTGAGAGTGCCGGTGCGTCAGCGATTGCCTGGGCAAGTGCGTCGGCGAGCTCGGCGCTTTTGGCCGGGTCGAAGTCGGATGCGTGATCGAACGTCACGACCGAGACGGGTTGCGCGAGCGCGTGCGCGATCTCGGTGCGGAGGGCGGGGTCGCCGGCGAGAAGCGCACTCGGTGAGAGGCGCAGCACCGCCGCGCCGATGCCCTCGAGACGATCGATCTGGCGGCGGGCCGTGGGCTCCGATGTGCCGATGATGAACGCCACGCGCGTCGTCGTGATCGGCGGAGGGAGCGTGCTCGAGGTGGTCGGGGCGAGTTCTCCGGCGACCGCGGAGACCAGTGCGGCGGCTCCCACGAGCACCGGGGGCTCATCGAACGACAGTGCTGCCGCGGCGATTCGGCGCAGGTCATCGGTCCTCTCGGCGTCGCAGACGATGATGCCTGGCGCTTCTGCGATCGCGGCGATGAGCTGCTCTGGCTCCGCCCGGACGAGATCGAGCGGCAGTGTTCGCGACGACACGGAAAACGATTTCGATATGGTCTCCGGCGGGCGCGTGAGCTCGATGGACCAGGTGCTCGTCTCGGCGAGAGGCACGCCGCGGACGAGAACTCGTCCCTGGTGGACGGCGCGACCGGCCGAAGGCAGCGCGGGCGCGACGATGACAGGTCGGCCGAGACCGAGCATCCACTCGGTCTCGGCGGCGAAATGGCCTCGTAGCAGCGAGTCGACCTTCCGCACCACGATGTCGCGGCCGGCGAGCGCTGGACGCAGCGATTCCAGCAGGGCGGGAAGCTCTGACGCTGTGGCCGCGCGGGAGTTGGTATCGATTACCGCGGGTTTTGTCGGGTCTGACCGGGGCGCCGTGCCAGCCTGCGACAGCAGATGGACGGGCACCTCAGGATGGGCGTTGCTGAGCGCTGCGGCAGACTCGGCGGCACCGGTGAGGTCGTCCGCGATGACGACGACGTCGGTTGCGCTGCGCTGCACGCTGGTTCCTTCCAGACGGAGTCGTGCGCATTGGTATCGATTCCAAGACTTCAGCCGATACGAGCCGCGCACGTTTCGATCATCTTGACATCATGTGGTCGCGAGGGCAAGCGTGTGGCTGTGATCGATGCGCGACAGCGTGCGCGGGGTCGATCGTGCGGAGAGTAGTCTGAGCGCATCAGTTCGAGGAGACACCATGATTCCCGAGATCAACTACTGGGCCGTGCTGCTCGCGATGCTCTCGAGCATGGTCGTCGGCTCGCTCTGGTATACAACGAAGCTGTTCGGCACGCGCTGGGCGAAGCTCGCGAACGTCGACACGGATCGTCCTGGCGCGAGCGCGGTCTGGCCCATCATCACGACGGTCATCGTCAGTTTCGTCACCGCGTGGGTGCTCGCCGGAGCATCGGCCATCGCCTGGCACTTCTATGGCAGATCGTTCCTGTGGGGAACGATCGTCACGGCGATCCTGTTGTGGGCGGGATTCACCGCCGCCCGGTTCATCACCCACGATGCCTTCGAAGGGCGCCCGACTGCTCTCACCACCATGAATATCGCGCACGAGCTCGTCACGGTCGTCATCATGGCCGTCATCATCGGCGTCTGGCCGCCGGCCGGCACCGTCTGATCTGGTGCTCGGACACGCATCCGGACTCCGCCCCAGGCCTGTCCGGAAAGATGCGGGCGATGCCTCGCTGAACCCGCCAAACCCGGACACGCCTCGATCGATGTTCGGCAAGGGGCGGTGTTAGCGGCTTCGACCGGCAAGAACCCGGACATGCCCGGGGAGGTGGGGGAGAGAGTGCTGCCGGATGCCGGCACAGGACGCGGCTACGCGGCGACGCGGACGATCGCGGAGATCGCGCTCGTGAAGAAGCCGAGGCCGTCGGTGCCCGAGCGCATCGCAGCCGAGGTGTCAGGGCCGAAGCCCGGCTCGGTCGCGTGCTCTGGGTGCGGCATGAGGCCGACGACGTTCCCTGCCTCGTTCGTGATCCCCGCGATGTCGCGCAGCGATCCGTTCGGGTTGAGGCCCGCGTAGCGGAAGGCCACCAGACCCTCCCCCTCGAGGCGATCGAGCGTCTCCTCCGAGGCGATGTAGCCGCCCTCGCCGTTCTTCAGCGGGATGACGATCTCCTGGCCGGTCTTGAACTGATTGGTCCAGGCGGTATCGGAGTTCTCGACCGTGAGCTTCTGGTCGCGACGCACGAAGTGCTGGTGGTCATTGCGGATCAGTCCGCCGGGCAGCAGATGCGCCTCGACGAGCATCTGGAATCCGTTGCAGATCCCGAGCACGGGCAGGCCGTTCGCCGCGGCTTCCTTCACCTCGGTCATGATCGGCGAGAGCGCGGCGATGGCGCCGGAGCGCAGGTAGTCGCCATAGCTGAAACCGCCGGGGAGGACGAGCGCGTCGACGCCGTCGAGGTCGTGCGAGCCGTGCCACAGGGCGACGGGCTCTGCGCCCGCCAGGCGGACGGCGCGCTGCGCGTCGCGGTCGTCCAGCGACCCCGGCCAGGTGATGACGCCGATGCGGACCGTCATTCGACGACCTCGATGCCGACGACGTCGTCGATCACGGCGTTCGACAGCACGTCTTCGGCGATCTTCTTCGCCTCGGCGAGAACCTCGTCGGTGACGTCGCCCTCGACCGTGAGCTCGAAGCGCTTGCCGATGCGCACGTCGCTGAAGCTCGTCACGCCGAGCCGTGAGAACGCGCCGGAGACGGCCTTCCCCTGAGGGTCGAGCAGTTCGGACTTGGGCATGACGTCGACGACGATGGTGGGCATGAACGGCTCCGGATGTCGCGGGAAGGCGGGCACGCCAAGTCTAGCGGCCGTGCGTGCACTCACCCCCGCCGGGGCGGGAAGGCAATGCCCAGGCGGACGACGTACCCCCCGGCTGCGTCCGCCCGGGCATGTCGAGAGTCTGACTCATCGACGCTCCAGCACCCTGTTACCCCAGCGGCGAGAAGTGTCCCTGCACTGGCAGGCTAGAGTCAACGCACAGATGTCGCACCGTGGAGAGTGACGGGGCTCGCCACTCTCCAACAGTCGTCCTCGGGGGGAGTGGCGCGTGAAGCTCAATGAACTGGCGGCTCGGAGCGGAGTCAGGAGAACCACGCTCAAGCACTGGATCAGGGTAGGGATCCTGCCTCCGGGGCGACTGCGCAATCACACCACAGCGGTCTACGAGCAGCGTCACGTCGATCGGGCGCAGCTCATCGCCGTGCTGCGGGACTCGTACGGAGCATCCACCGCCGCGATCAAGTCGCTCACCGATCTGATCGACTCCGAGGGTGTGCTGACGCTCGACGTCATGAACGCCTGCCAGGCGTTCGCGCTCGGAGTGCCGGAGGAGGGCGTCTCCGACCCCGACTACGAGATCTATCGCGAGCGCACCTACGAGCTGATGCGTCGCCGCGACTGGCGCGGCTACCCCGGTGCGGCCGAGCAGGGCCTCGCGCATGCACTCGCGCAGGCTTCGGCGGTCGGCCTCGCCTACGACGTCGACGAGCTCATGGCGTACGCCGACGCCCTGGAGCCGCTCGCAGCCCCGAACGTCGCCGCCCTCCAGCCGGACGGCTCGCCCGACGTGGTCGCGCGGCGGATGCTGCTCGCCATCAACGCCCGCGCGCGACAGCTCGTCGCGGTGAGCAGTCTGGCGCATGCGGCGATCGCCATCCGCTCCGCGATCGAGCGCGGCGTCGCTCCGCCGGATCTCGCAATGCCGCCGCCCGCGCCGGAGCGGTAGCGCAGACGAAGAGCAACCGCGCAGCCGCCGGCGCGTCAGCGCCGCGGCGTCAGGCCGAGTGGAAGACGGTGTGCAGGTCGCCGATCGCCTCGCGGCCGCCGAGACCGTCGATCTCGAACAGCACCGAGATGCCGGAGACGTGCGAGCCCAGGCGCTCGATCAGCTGCCGACCCGCGGCGAGGGTGCCGCCGGTGGCCAGGACGTCGTCGATGAGAAGCACGCGCGAGCCCGCCGGGAGATCGTCGTGCATCTCGACCGTCGCGGTCCCGTATTCGAGTGCGTAGTCCACGGATGCCGCAGGGCGCGGGAGCTTGCCCGCCTTGCGGATCGGGATCAGGCCGACACGGGCCGCGATCGCAGCGGTCCCCGCGATCAGGAAGCCTCGCGCCTCGATCCCCGCGACATAGTCGAACTGACCGGCGAACGGCTCGATGATCGCCTCGGTCGTGACGCGCAGCGCCTCGGCGTCGGCCAGCAGCGGCGTGATGTCGCGGAACAGGATGCCGGGTTCCGGGTAGTCCGGGATGCTGCGGATCAGCGATTCGGCGCGGACGAGGGCGGGAGACAGCTCGGCTGAGGGCACCGTCTCAGGCTACCGGAGCCGTTCAGGGCGCATCGCGCAGCTGTTCGATCCCGCGGATCAGCGCATCGCGGCCGAAGCGATAGGAGCGCTCGGCGTCGCCGAGTCCGTAGTCCTCGCCCGCGGCCTGTCCGACGCGGCCAGAGACCGGGCAGTGCTGTTCCTGGACGAGCCGACCACGGCCCTGGACCCCGCGGATGCGCCGAAGTGTGGCTGGCCGTGCAGGAGGCCGCCGCGCGCGGACCGCCGTGCTGCTGACCACGCACTTTCTGGACGAAGCGGATCGCCTGGCCGGTCGCATCGCGGTGATGCAGAGCGGTCGGGTGATCGCCGAGGGCTCGCCCGCAGAGCTGAAGCGGTCGATCGGCGGTGACCGCATCGTCGTCACACCGTCGGCTCCCTCCGAGCTGGATGCGGTCGAAGGCGCGATCGTCGGTGCCGGCCTCGTACCCGACGTCGACTCCGACGCCGGATGGGTCACGGTGGCAGCCCCTGGTGGCACCGCCGAGCTCGTTCGCGTGGTGAGAGCCATCGATGAATCCGGCATCCCGTTGGCGGACTGCGAACTGCGCCGCCCACCCTCGACGATGTCTTCCTCGCCCTCACAGCGAAGGAGTCCCGATGAACGCCACACTCACCCACGCCTGGGTCCTGACGCAGCGCGAGCTGCTGCACTGGGCTCGGCAGCCGATCATGCCGGTGTTCAACCTCGCGTTCTCGGTGATGCTGCTCCTCATGTTTCGGGTTGCTCTTCGGTGGCGCGATGGACGTGCCCGGCGGCGCGGATGGCCGCAGACGCCAAGCGGGGCATCACCGACCGGTTCCGGTCGTTGCCGATAGGCGGCTCAGCGGTTGCTCTCGGGCGCAGCGGCGCTGCTCGCGCTGCTTCTGCTGCTCTGGCTGCGCTACTCGCTCATCTGGTTGGGAATCTTCCTCGGGCTCACTTTCCGGACCGAGGGAGCCTCGACTGCCATCCAGGTGCTGGTGTGGCCGATAGCGTTCGCCTCGAACGCGTTCGTGGCGCCCGAGACGATGCCCGCCTGGCTGCAGCCGGTGGCCGACTGGAATCCGATCTCCGCCACCGCCACGGCGACGCGGGAGCTGTTCGGAAACGCCACAGGCATCACCGCGGCGTGGCAGGTCGACGCATCCATGTGGCTCGCCATCGCCTGGCCGCTCGTCATCACGCTCGTGTTCCTGCCCCTCTCGGCGCGCGCCTACCGGCGACTTCGTCACTGACGCTTGACAGTCGTGGGAGCGATCCCATACATTGGCTCAAGAAGACGTGAGAGCGCTCCCACGGACGACTCACCGCACCATCCTGCTGCACCAACCACTGCACTACATCCACCGACACAAAGGAGTGACCTGTGAACACGCATGCCCGCCGACGGATGCTGGCGACAGCTGCCGTCGCATCCATCTCGGCCCTCGCCCTCGCCGGCTGCGCCGCCACCACCGGCGACGACCAGGGCGCCGGCCCCGACGAGGACGTCACGCTGACCATCACCACGTTCGGAACGTTCGGCTACGACGACCTCTACAAGGAGTACGAGGACCTGCACCCGAACGTCACGATCGAGGCGACCAACATCGACACGGGCGGCAACGCCCGCACCGACGCCTTCACGAAGATCGCTGCCGGCTCAGGACTCAGCGACATCGTCGCGATCGAGGAGGGCTGGCTCGGCGCGATCATGGACGTCTCCGACACCTTCGCCGACCTGCGCGACTACGGCATCGAGGACCGCAAGGGCGACTGGGTCGACTGGAAGTACGCCCAGGGCACCGACGCGGAAGGCCGCGTCATCGGCTACGGCACCGACATCGGCCCGAGCGGCATCTGCTACAACGGCGCGGCCTTCGAGGCTGCCGGGCTCCCCAGCGACCGCGAGTCCGTCGCCGAGCTGCTCGACGGCGACTGGGAGAACTTCTTCGCCGTCGGCCAGGAGTACACCGACAAGACCGGCAAGGCCTGGTACGACCACTCCGGATTCGTCTGGAACGCCATGGTCAACCAGCTCGAGGAGGGCTACTACACGGCTGACGGCGAACTCAACGTCGACGGCAACGCCGAACTGCAGCAGCGATTCGAGCTGCTGGGCGCTGCGACCGAGGGCGGACAGTCCGCTGCCCAGGCCGCATGGGACTGGAACGGCGGCAAGTCATTCGTCGACGGCACGTTCGCGACCTTCGTGTGCCCCGGCTGGATGCTGGGCGTCGTGCAGGGTCAGGTCGAGGCCGGCGGCGGTGACGCAGGGACCGGCTGGGACTTCGCCGACGTGTTCCCCGGAGGTGCCGCGAACTGGGGTGGCGCATGGCTGTCCGTTCCCGAGAGCTCCGCGCACAAGGAGGCAGCAGCGGCCCTCGCCGACTGGCTGACCCAGCCCGAGCAGCAGGTCAAGCAGTCGGCAGCGGCCGGCAACTTCCCCTCGACGGTGAAGGCGCAGGAGACCCTCGCGGCGGATGCGACGCCGAACGCGTTCTTCAACGATGCACCCACCGGCGCGATTCTCGCCGAGCGTGCGAAGGGCGTCGTGGCGCAGTTCAAGGGCGCTGACGACTCCGTCATCCAGGAGAACGTCTTCGGTCCGGCGCTGAGCGCACTCGATCGCGGCGAGACCGACACCCAGGGCGCCTGGGATCAGGCCATCCAGCTCCTGAACGAGCTCGTCGGCTGACCTTTCCGCCACACTCAGGTCGCAGTTTCTGTCGCTCCGGTGCCTCCGTGCCGACAGAAACTGCGACCTGACCTCGCCCGGAGACGGGAGGAGACAGGACCAATGACTCTCACCGCACCACGCAGGACGGCATCAGCCCGTCTGCAGGATCCGGGATCGGATGCCGCGCCGAAGCGCTCCTGGCGCCACCGCCTCTCGCGGTTCGACCAGAACGCCTCCCCGTACTTCTACATCTCGCCGTTCTTCGTCCTCTTCGGCCTGGTCGGCCTGTTCCCCCTGCTGTACACCGTGTACGTCGCGGTGTTCGACTGGGACCTGCTCAAGGGGCAGGGCGACTTCGTCGGCGCCGGCAACTTCGCAGAGATCCTCGGCGACGGGATGTTCTGGAACTCGATCCTCAACACCCTGAGCATCTTCGTCCTCTCCGCCATCCCGCAGCTCACGGTCGCGCTGGTGATCGCCTATCTCCTGGATCGCGGCCTCCGGGCCCCGACGTTCTGGCGGATGAGCGTGCTCATCCCGTTCGTGGTCACCCCGGTCGCCGTGGCGATCATCTTCTCGAGCGTCTTCAACGAGGCCGACGGCCTCGCCAACAACCTGCTGAACCTCATCGGCATCGTCGATCAGGAGTGGAAGCACGACACGTTCCTCTCGCACATCGCGATCGCGGTCATGGTGAACTTCCGCTGGACCGGGTACAACGCCCTGATCCTGCTCGCCGCGATGCAGGCCGTGCCGCGCGATCTCTACGAATCGGCGGCGATCGACGGCGCCGGCCCCGTGCGGCGGTTCTTCTCGATCACGATCCCGACGATCCGGCCGACGCTGATCTTCGTCATCATCACCGCCACGATCGGCGGGCTGCAGATCTTCGCCGAACCCCGACTGTTCGACGTCTCCACGGCCGGTGGGATCGGCGGCAGCGATCGGCAGTTCCAGACCACGGTGCTGTTCCTGTGGGAGATGGCGTTCTTCCGCCGCAACCTCGGCGAGGCATCCGCCGTCGCGATCCTGCTGTTCCTGCTCATCGTCGTGATCGGGCTCGTCAACTTCCTCATAACGAGGCGGATCTCGACCGGCGACGCCCCCAGCGGACGCGCGGCACGACGACGAGCGCGCACGCAGACGAGAGGAGTCGAGCGATGACCGCGACCCAGGCACTGAGCGTGCCGGAGAAGATCCGCCGGCGCCGCGGCGCCGCGGCGGGCGCAGCCGGGATCGGCAGCCGCCCCGGATTCCTGACCTACGGGCTCCTCGCGGCGTTCATCATCGGCAGCGTGTATCCGCTGTGGTGGTCGGTCGTCGTCGCCAGCGGCACCAACGCCACCCGCGGCGAGACGCTGCCGCTGATTCCCGGGGGCAACTTCTTCGCGAACGCGGCGAAGGTGCTCGACGCCATCCCGTTCTGGCTGGCTCTGGGCAACTCGTTCCTCGTTTCCGCGATCATCACGATCTCTGTCGTGAGCTTCTCGACGCTCGCCGGGTACGCCTTCGCGAAGCTGCGGTTCAAGGGCAGGGACGGGCTCATGATCTTCGTCATCGCGACGATGGCGATCCCCACCCAGCTCGGCATCGTCCCGCTGTTCATGGTCATGCGCGAGCTCGGATGGACCGGTTCGATCGGTGCCGTCATCGTGCCGACGCTGGTTACCGCGTTCGGGGTGTTCTTCATGCGCCAGTACCTGGTCGACGTCATCCCCGACGAACTGATCGAGGCGGCCCGCATGGACGGCGCGAACCAGTTCCGCACCTTCCTCACCGTCGGCGTGCCGGCCGCTCGTCCGGCCATGGCGATCCTCGGCCTGTTCACCTTCATGACGGCGTGGACCGACTACCTGTGGCCGCTGATCGTGCTCTCTCCCCAGAATCCGACGCTGCAGACGGCACTCAGCCAGCTCCAGTCCGGGTACTACATCGACTACTCCATCGTGCTCACCGGAGCGGTGCTCGCGACCCTGCCCCTGCTCGTCCTCTTCGTGGTGGCGGGCAAGCAGCTGGTCAGCGGCATCATGGCCGGCGCGGTGAAAGGATGACACATATGACCACCAGGCGGTTCCCGGACGGATTCCTCTTCGGAGCGGCGACTGCCGCCTACCAGATCGAAGGAGCGGCGTTCGAAGACGGCCGCACCGCCTCGATCTGGGACGCGTTCAGTCGTGTGCCAGGGGCCGTGATCGCCGGCGACAACGGCGATGTCGCGTGCGATCACTACCACCGCTACGGCGACGATGTCGCCCTCATGCGCGAGCTCGGGCTGCAGACCTACCGCTTCTCGACCTCCTGGTCGCGCGTGCGCCCGGACGGAGGCGCGGTCAACGCCAAGGGCGTCGACTTCTACAGCCGCCTGGTCGACGAGCTGCTCGGTGCCGGCATCCTGCCGTGGCTGACGCTCTACCACTGGGACATGCCGCAGGCACTGCAGGACAACGGCGGCTGGACGAACCGCGACGTCGTCGAGAGGTTCCTCGACTACGCAGGCACCGTGCACGACGCGCTCGGCGACAGGGTGAACGTCTGGACGACGCTGAACGAGCCGTGGTGCTCGTCGTTCCTCTCCTACACGGGCGGGGAGCACGCCCCCGGGCACACGAGCGTCGCCGAGGGTCTGCTCGCCGCGCACCACCAGCTGCTCGCGCACGGCGAGACGATCCGCGAGCTGCGTTCGCGCGACGCGTCACTCGACCTCGGCATCACGCTCAACCACACGGTCGCAGACCCTGCCGATCCGCAGAACCCCGCTGATGCGGATGCCGCCCGCCGCGTTGACGGCCAGTTCAACAGGTGGTTCCTCGATCCCATCTACCGCGGCGAGTACCCCGCCGACATCGTCGAAGACGTCAGGGCGGTGGATGCGGATGCCGTGGCCCGGTTCGAGGCCGCCGTCCGCGACGGCGACCTCGAGACGATCTCGCAGCCGATCGACACCCAGGGCGTGAACTACTACCACGGCGACCTGCTCGCCGGAGAGGCGCCCGCTCAGCCGCCGGTCTCCGGAGGGCCGTCGACCGAGCGCCCCGGTCGCAGTCCGTACCCGTCGGATCACGGCATCCACGCGATCGAGCGCGGCCTTGCGCGCACCGCGCAGAACTGGGAGATCCAGCCGGAGGGCCTCACCCGGCTCCTGCGCCGGCTGTCCGACGAGTACACGGCCGAGCGCGGCGTGACGCTGTACGTCACCGAGAACGGTGCCGCCTTCGACGATGTCGTGGACGCGGACGGCCAGGTGCACGATGCCGACCGCACGGAGTTCGTACGTCAGCACCTGGCAGCGGTGCTCGACGCCGCAGACGCCGGCGTCGACGTGCGCGGCTTCTTCTACTGGTCGCTGATGGACAACTTCGAGTGGGCCTGGGGCTACGACAAGCGCTTCGGAATCGTCCGAGTGGATTACGACACGCAGCAGCGCACGGTCAAGGACAGCGGCCGCGAGTACGCTCGAATCATCGCCGCTCGCGCCCTCTGAATCGCGGGGAACGCGGCAGAAGGGAAGCACGGTGACGTCGAGGGCGACGATCGAAGAGGTGGCCGCGGCCGCCGGGGTATCGCGGTCGACGGTCTCGCGCGTGGTCAACGGATCGACGGCGGTGAGCCCAGAGGCGCGCGACTCCGTGCACCGCGCGATCGCATCCCTGAACTATGTTCCCAACCGCGCCGCCAGGTCTCTGGCTTCACGGCAGACGAATGCGATCGCGCTGATCGTCCCCGAGGACACCACACGCTTCTTCGGCGATCCGTTCTTCGCCTCGATCGTCGCCGGGATCACGGGCGCGCTGCGCGGCTCCGACTATCTGCTCAACCTGCTCATCGCCAGCGACGACCCCGGCGACAAGATGTCGAGCTTCGTGCGTCACGGCGGCGTCGACGGCGCTCTGATCGTCTCGCACCACACCAGCGACGCGTTCGTGGAGAAGATCGCCTCATCGGTGCCCGTGGTGTGGGGCGGTCGTCCGCCGCAGCGCCGTCACGGAGAGTACGCCGTCGACGTCGACAACATCGCCGCTGCCAGGACGGCGACGCAGCACCTGATCGACACGGGCCGAACCAGGATCGCCACGGTCACGGGCCCCATGACGATGCACGTGTCGTCCGACCGCCTGCAGGGCTTCCGCGACGCGCTGGCGGATGCCGGTCTCTCGTCTGCGGCGGAGCTCGAGGGCGACTACGGCGAGGAGAGCGGGGCGGATGCCGCGCGTCGCCTGCTAGCCGCTGGCCTGCCGGACGCGATCTTCGCAGCCAGTGATCTGATGGCGCGGGGAGCGCTGCGCACGCTCCGCGCTGCCGGCGTCCGCATCCCTGAGGACGTCGCGGTGGTCGGCTTCGACGACTCGCCCGTCGCCCTCAGCTCCGACCCGCACCTGACGACCGTGCGTCAGCCGATGTACGCGATGGGTGAGACGATGGCAGCGGTGCTGCTGTCACGGCTGGCCGGCAACGAGCCGCCGCAGATCACGATCCTGCCGACCGAACTGGTCGTGCGCGAATCGACGTGAGCGGCTGATCAGCCCCTGTTCATCCGCGCGAAGGCCCCGAGCACCAGGCGCTCGGACTGGATCAGATAGCGCTCAAGCGCATCGGCCGCGGCATCAGGCCCCTCGCTGAGCAGCGCCTCGAGCACGATGCGATTGCGCCGGACGAACGGTTCGTGGAGCGCGCGGGGGTCGTCGATCTCGAGGAAGACCAGGCGCAGCTCGGCGGACAGGTTGCGGTATGTACGCGCCAGGCGCGGACTGTCCGCCAAGTCGACGATCGCGACGTGGAACGCCATGTTGGCGCTGCCGACCCGCTGCCAGTCCTCCTCCGCCTGCCGGCGCTCTGATTCGGCGAGGGAGTCGCGCATGCGCTGGACGGCCGGATGCTCCGGCTCGCAGTCCCGCATGACGGTGCACTCGATCGTGCGCCTGGCGCGGTAGATGTCGATCACGTCGGCGATCGCGGGCGCCGCGACGGAGACGCCGCGGTGCGGAGTGTGCTCGATGAGCCCCTGTTCGGCCAGAACGCGGAACGCCTCGCGCACGGTGTTGCGGGAGGCTTCGAATCGGGTGGCGAGCATCGCCTCGGACAGCTTGGACCCGGGAGCGAACTCGCCGTCGATGATGCTCTGCCGCAGCGAATCTGCCAGCACTCCCTGTTGGATCACGCCTTCATGTTAGGCCGCCGAGACGGTTTCGTAGCATCCCGGAAACAAAGTTGTAGAACAATCTGACCCACAAGTGTTCTACACTCGGTGTCAATCGACACCCAACAACGATGATGGGACTCCCTCCATGTCAGAGCAGACTCATGACGAAGCTCGCCTCGCGGCGGTGAAGAAGCGCGCCGGCCGCAGTGCCGTCATCGGCGCGATCTTCCTGATGGCGACCAGCGCCATCGGCCCCGGCTTCATCACCCAGACCGCGACGTTCACCGCCACGATGGGCGCGGCCTTCGCGTTCGCCATCCTCATCTCCGTTCTCGTCGACATCGCCGTCCAGCTGAACATCTGGCGGATGATCACGTCCTCCGGCAAGCGCGCCGGCGAGCTCGCCAACGCCGCCATCCCCTTCTCGGGTCACGTCATCGCGATCCTCGTCGTCATCGGAGGCCTCGCGTTCAACATCGGCAACATCGCCGGCGGCGGTCTCGGGCTGAACGCACTGCTCGGCATCGACGCCAAGTGGGGCGGCCTCCTCACCGGCGCGCTCGCGATCGTCATCTTCCTGATCAAGAAGGCGGGGAAGGTGATGGACATCGTCCTCGTCGTCCTCGGCGTCGGAATGATCGTGATGACTGTGATCGTCGCCATCATGTCGCAGCCGCCGATCGGCGACGCCCTGCGCCAGACGTTCGTGCCCGACACGCTGAACTTCGCCACCATCACCACGATCGTCGGCGGCACGGTCGGCGGATACATCACCTATTCGGGTGCGCACCGGTACCTCGATTCCGGCCACACGGGTCCGGAGCATGCCGGACCGGTCATGCGGGCTGCGGCCAACGGCATCCTCGTCACCGGCATCATGCGCTACGTGCTGTTCCTCGCGATCCTCGGCGTCGTGGCATCCGGCGTCGCCCTCGATCTCACGACCCAGGCCGCCAACCCGGCCGGCCAGGCGTTCGGCGCCGTGCTCGGAGAAGCCGGGCTGCGGATCTTCGGCGCGATCTTCTGGGCCGCCGCGATCAGCTCGGTGATCGGCGCCGCCTACACCTCGGCGACGTTCCTCTCGACCTTCCACAAGCGCTTCCTCGGCGGGTGGTCGCTGCAGTGGGCGACGATCGCCTTCATCGTCGTCTCGCTGATCGTCTACCTGCTGATCGGCACGGCGCCCGCCGCGATCCTCGTCTTCGTCGGCGGCTTCAACGGATTGATCCTGCCGATCGGGCTGACGGTCTTCATGTACATCGGCTGGTTCCGTCGTGACCTGCTCGGCACGCGCAAGTACCCGATGTGGCTGCTCATCGCGGGCACGCTGGTGACCCTGCTCACCTGGTACATGGGTATCGTCTCGGTCGGACCCATCTTCGCCTTCCTCGGAACTGGAGCGTGACCATGCCGACCATCGATCTGAACTCCGACCTCGGTGAGAACGTCGCCGATCGCGTCGTCAGCGACGATGCGGCGATGCTCGAGATCGTGACCAGCGCGAACGTGTCGTGCGGCTTCCATGCGGGGAGCCCTGAGGGCATCCGGGAGACGCTCGCCGCGGCCGTCCAGCGGGGGGTCGTGATCGGCGCCCACCCCGGCTACCGCGATTACGAGAACTTCGGCCGCACCAACGTCGAGATCGATTCCCCGACCCTTCAGGCCCACGTCGAGTACCAGCTCGGCGCCCTGATCGGGCTGGCATCGGCCGTCGGCGGTCGCGTGGCCTACGTGAAGCCGCACGGCGCGCTGTACAACACGATCGCCCGCGATGAGCGGCAGTCGGCGGACGTGGTCGCGGCGATCAGGGCGATCGACCCGAGCCTCGTGCTGCTGGGACTCGCCGGCGGCGTCGTGCTCGATGTGGCCTCGAAGGCCGGGCTCGCCGTCGCCGCCGAGGCATTCGCCGATCGCGCCTACCAGCCGGATGGCCAACTCGTCTCGCGCACGCAGGAGGGCGCTGTGCTGCACGACCCCGCCGCGGTCGCCGAACGCATGGTGCGGCTCGCCGACGAGGGAGTGATCCGTGCGATCGACGGCACGGACGTGCGGGTCGACGCGCAGTCGATCTGCGTGCACGGCGACAGCCCTGGTTCGATCGCAATGGCCGCCGAGACGAAGCGGATGCTGCAGGACGCCGGCATCACGATCGCACCGTTCGCCTCAACGACACCGTTCGCTTCAACGACACCGTTCGCCGGAGCCTGACATGTCGGTCCTCGCCTCCCCGGACCAGCTCGCCTCCGCGCGGGCGGCTCGTGCCGCCTACCGCGAAGGACTCGCCGAGCCCACCAGCGGTGTCGCCCCGGGGCTCACCCAGGCGAACCTCATCGCAGTGCCGGCCGACTGGGCCTTCGAGACGCTGCTCTACGCGCAGCGGAACCCCAAGCCGTGCCCGGTGATCGATGTCATCGAGCAGGGTGCCGTCGAATCCGCACTCGCTCCCGGGAGCGACATCCGCACCGACATCGGCGCATACCGGATCTGGCGCGACGGCGAGCTCGTGTCCGAGCAGACCGATGCACGCGACGCGTGGGAGGAGCATCCAGACCTCGTCGCGTTCCTGATCGGCTGCAGCTTCACGTTCGAGACAGGACTCGTGGAGGCGGGCATCCCGATCCGTCATCAGGAGCTCGGCCGCAACGTGCCGATGTACCGGACGAACATCGACTGCACCCCCGCAGGGCGCCTCCGCGGCGAGCTGGTCGTGTCGATGCGTCCGATCCCGGCCGGGCGAGTGGCGGATGCCGTGCAGATCTCGGGTCGCACGCCCGCAGTGCACGGGGCTCCGGTGCACGTCGGCGATGCGGCATCGCTCGGGGTCGCCGACCTGTCCCGCCCCGACTTCGGAGACGCCCCCGAGCTGCGCGACGGCGAGGTCCCGGTGTTCTGGGCCTGCGGCGTCACCCCGCAGGCGGCGATCATGGCGTCCAAGCCCCCCTTCGCCGTCACCCACGCACCCGGCTTCATGTTCATCACCGACGTCCCGGACGCGGAGTACATCGTCTGATGCGCATCCTCACGGCATCCGACCGGTCCCTGCTCGTCGAGGCGGCGGACCTCGACGAGGCGATGCGCCTGAACCTCGCATGGGACGGCATCCCAGGCATCGTCGAGCGCATCCCCGGCGCACGCACCGTGCTCGTGCGCTTCGACCCGATGCGGACGTCTTCTTCGTCTCTCGCATCGGTGCTTGCGGCGACGGTGGTGGATGCCGAACACGTGCCGCATACGCGCGAAATCACCATCCCGGTGCACTACGACGGGTCGGATCTCGCGGAGGCGGCATCGCTGCTCGGCGTCTCGGCGGACGAGCTCGTCAGCCGCCACCTCGCCGCCGACTGGCAGGTCGCCTTCTCCGGCTTCGCGCCGGGCTTCGGTTACGTCGTCAGCAGCGATCCGCTGTTCGACGTTCCGCGGAGGTCATCGCCGCGCACGCGCGTGCCGGCAGGGTCGGTCGCGCTCGCCGGAGCCTTCACGGGCGTGTATCCGCGGGAGAGCCCTGGTGGGTGGCAGCTCATCGGACGCACGGATGCCGTCATGTGGGACATCGATCGCGACCCTCCTGCGCTGCTGGCGCCGGGGACGTCGGTGCGATTCATCGCCGATTCTCGGGAGTCAGTCACGGTCGCTGAGCCTGTCGAAGTGCCCGCTGCGCAAGGGATGCCTCGGGACGTCTCCGCGATGGATACCTCCGGCCGAGACATGCCCCCGCACGCCTCCGGCGTGCTCCCGCCAGACCCGATGCCAGCTCGGCCAGAGGCATCCATCGCTCCGCTCGGTGCGGACGCGGATGCTGGGGAGGAGGAGCGTAGCGACGAGTCGAAGCCTTCCGCGGCCGTCGAAGTCGTTCGGCCGTCGCTGCAGCTGCTCGTCCAAGACCTCGGCCGCCCCGGCCATGCGGCGCTCGGAGTCTCCGAATCCGGAGCAGCCGACCGCACAGCCATGCGCGACGCGAACCGAGCTGTCGGCAACCACCGCAGTGCCGCTGTGCTCGAGAGCGTCGGCGGTCTGACGCTGCGCTTCCACGGTGACGGCGTCGCCGTCGTCACCGGAGCCGTCGGCGATCTCAGCCTGACCGACGCGGACGGCGTCGCGCGCAGCATCCCGCACGGCACCCCGTTCGCCACTGCCTCCGGCGACGAGCTCGCCCTCGGCCACCCGACGCACGGGCTGCGCTACGTCATCGGCATCCGCGGAGGGGTCAGCGCGGCATCCGCGCTCGGCAGTCGCTCCAGCGACACGCTCGCAGGGCTCGGGTCGGCCGCGCTCGCCGCGGGCGACGTCCTCGAGGTCGGCGATGCAGCGGTGGCCGCCGTCGACCCGAATCCCCAGCCGCGCGACCTGCCGGCATCCGGCGATCTCGTCGAGCTCGACATCACGCTCGGTCCGCGAGACGACTGGTTCACGGCATCCGCCATCGAGGCGCTCACGACGCAGGAGTGGGCGGTCACGCCGCGCTCCGACCGGGTCGGCATCCGGCTGCAGGGCGACGTGCCGCTCGAGCGCGCGACCACCGGCGAACTGCCGAGCGAGGGCGCGGTGACCGGCGCGATCCAGGTGCCGCCCGACGGGCAACCCGTGCTCTTCCTGCCCGACCACCCGCTCACCGGCGGCTACCCGATCATCGGCGCGCTCACCGACCGCTGCCTGGATCTCGCAGCCCAGCTGCCTCCTGGCGTCCGCATCCGCTTCCGCATCGAAGGAGCACAGTCATGAACAAGGTCCTGATCGCCAACCGCGGCGAGATCGCCGTGCGCGTGATCCGCGCGTGCGCCGAGGCCGGATACACCTCTGTCGCCGTCTATGCCGACCAGGATGCCGAGGCGCTGCACGTCCGGCTTGCGGATGAGGCCGTGGGGCTGGGCGGCGCGACGGCCGCGGACACCTACCTGTCGATCTCGTCCCTTCTGCAGGCCACCGCCGCGTCGGGCGCGGATGCCGTGCATCCCGGATACGGGTTCCTGTCCGAGAGTGCGGAGTTCGCGCGCGCCGTCGAAGATGCCGGGCTCACCTGGATCGGACCTGCGCCCGACAGCATCGACGCGCTCGGCGACAAGATGACCGCGCGGCGCATCGCCCAGAAAGTGGGCGCGCCGCTCGCGGCCGGCACCGACCAGCCGCTGTCGGGGCCCGCAGAGGCCGTGGCATTCGCGGAGGAGCACGGAGTGCCGATCGCGATCAAGGCCGCGTACGGCGGCGGCGGACGCGGCATCAAGGTGGTGCGCGAGCTCTCCGAGGTGGCCGAGGCGTTCGACGCGGCCACGCGCGAGGCGATCGTCGCGTTCGGACGCGGTGAGTGCTTCGTCGAGCGCTTCCTGGAGAGCCCGCGGCACATCGAGGTTCAGGTGCTCGGCGACGGGCGGGGCGGCGTCGTCGCGGTCGGCGACCGGGACTGCTCGATGCAGCGCCGCAACCAGAAGCTCATCGAAGAGGCGCCGGCACCGGGACTCACACCCGAGCAGCGCGCGGAGTTCCACGAGGCCGCACAGCGCATCTGCGCGGAGGTCTCGTACCGCGGTGCCGGAACGGTCGAGTTCCTGCTCGCCGCCGACGGCACGATCTCGTTCCTCGAGGTGAACACGCGGCTGCAGGTCGAGCATCCGGTCACCGAGGAGGTCACCGGAGTCGACCTCGTGCGCGAGCAGTTCCGCATCGCGTCGGGTGACGGACCATCGTTCACGTCGACGCCCGAGCCGCGGGGCCACGCGTTCGAGTTCCGCATCAACGCGGAGGACCCGGGGCGCGGGTTCCTGCCGAGCCCCGCGCTCGTGACGTCATTGAGCGTTCCGGGCGGGCCGGGAGTCCGCTGGGACAGCGGCATCGAAGCCGGGGATGCCGTGCAGCCCGCGTTCGACTCGATGATCGCGAAGCTCATCGTCCACGCCGATTTGCGGGATGCCGCGCTGGTGCGCGCGCGCCGCGCGCTGCGGGAGCTGCAGATCGAGGGGCCCGCGACGGTGATCGGATTCGACCGGCTGGCGGTGGACGAGCCGGAGTTCGCCACCGACACGTTCGGCGTGCACACGCAGTGGATCGAATCGACTCTGCTGCCGCGCCTCGAACCGCAGTTGCGGCCGGCGCCGCTCGAGGATGCCGGCATGCAGCGCTTCGGCGTCGAGATCGACGGGAAGCGCGTGGTGCTCGGGGTACCAGCAGCGCTGCTGCGCGGGTTCGCTGCTTCTTCTTCGTCGGGTGGGCCGGCAGCCGAACCGGCATCCGCCGATCTGGCCGATCTGCGGGCGCCCGCGCCCGGCAGCCTCGTGCGGTGGCTCGTCGACGACGGCGCAGAGGTGGCGGCAGGGGAAGCCGTCGCGGTTCTGGATGCCATGAAGATGGAGACCCAGGTCACCGCGCACCGCGCCGGGACGCTGTCGCACACAGCATCCGTCGGCGACATGGTCAGCGCGGACGCCGTGCTCGGCCGTATCGCCTGACGCCGCCGCATCCGGCCGCTCTGCTGCTGCCCGATCTGCGGAGATCAGCCCGATCTGCTGACACTCTTCACGAATTCGTCAGCGAATCGGGACAAAGTCCGCAGATCGGGTCGGCTGCCGCGCCTACTCCGGGTCGCCGCCCAGCGGCCCGACGGCCGGGATGGGCCCGCCGTCGTCGGCACCGGTCTTGCGCGCCCTGGCGATCGCGTTGCCCAGGTGGTAGATCAGCAGGGCTGCGACCGTGCCGAGCACGATGGCGCCGAGCTGGAACGCTCCCCAGTTCATCGCGAAGCCGCCGACGGCGATCACGAACGACACAGCGACGGTGTACTGGTTGACCGGACGGGAGAAGTCCACCCGGTTGTCGACCCAGATCTTGATGCCGATGACGCCGATGAGGCCGTACAGCGCGGTGGTCACACCGCCGAGCACTCCGGGGGGGATGGAGTTGAAGATCACGCCGATCTTCGGCGAGAACGCGAGCAGGATCGCAGCGACGCCTGCCACCCAGTACGCCGCGGTCGAGTAGACGCGGGTGGCGGCCATCACGCCGATGTTCTCGCCGTAGGTGGTGGTCGCCGATCCGCCGAAGCCGCCGGCGAGGGTGGTCGCGAGGCCGTCGGCGACGAGCGCGCGGCCGGTGTGCTTGTTGATCGACGGGTCGTTCGTCATGGTCGCGACTCCCCGGACGTGTCCGACGTTCTCGGCGATGAGCACGAGCACGACCGGCAGGAACATCGGCACGTACAGCCAGGCGGCAGGGTCCGCGATACCGGCGAGGTGGAAGTCGGGCAGGCCGATCCAGGCAGCATCCGCCACTCCATCGAAAGAGACCTGTCCGGTGAGGATCGCCACGATGTACCCGACGATGACGCCGAGGAAGATCGAGATGCGTCCGAGGAATCCGCGGAACAGCACGCTGAACAGGATCACCGCGACGAGCGTCACCGAGGCGAGCTCCGGCTGCAGGGTGAAGTTGTTCCAGGCGGCGGGCGCCAGGTTGAAGCCGATCAGCGCGACGATGGACCCTGCGACGACCGGGGGCATGAACCGGTCGATCCACTGGACGCCGACCGCCTGCACCAGGAAGCCGATCGCGGCCAGCAGCACGCCGACCACGACGACGCCGACGAGCGCCTGCGCGATCTGCTGCGGCGTCTCGAGGGCCTGACCCGCGTTGATCGCAGTGATCGGAGCGAGGAACGCGAACGACGAGCCGAGGTAGCTGGGCAGGCGGTTGCGCGTCAGCAGCAGGAACAGCAGCGTGCCCACACCCGAGAACAGCAGCGTCGTCGAAACCGGGAATCCGGTGATGATCGGGACGAGGAACGTCGCGCCGAACATGGCGATGACGTGCTGAGCGCCGATCGCGAACGTCGCGGGCCAGCTCAGCCGCTCTTCGGGTCGGACGACCTTCCCAGGGGCGACGTTGCGACCGTCGCCATGAATCTTCCACACCGGCATACGGGTGCTCCTCTTCGTTTTCGGGTCGGAGACACACTACCGATTCCTGGGGGTTCGCTGTGCGCGGGCGCGCAGTGAGCGCGGCGAGCCCGCGGCACCCCGCGGCAACCCGCTTACGCGGTCAGGCGCGCGATGAGCTCGCGGTACCGGTCGGCGGTGCGCTCGACGATCTCCTTCGGCAGCACCGGCGGCTCGCCCTGCTTGTCCCAGTTCGACGCCAACCAGTCCCGCACGATCTGCTTGTCGAACGACGCCATCCGCTCGGAGGGCGTGGAACCGGACTCCCACGCGGCGGCATCCCAGTACCGTGACGAGTCGCTGGTGAGCACCTCATCGGCCAGACGCAGCGTGCCGTCGGCATCCGTGCCGAACTCGAACTTGGTGTCGGCGAGGATGAGGCCGTGCTCCTCCGCGATGGATGCCGCGCGTGCGTAGATCGCGAGCGATGTGTCGCGCAGCTCGGCCGCGCGCTCCGCGCCCACCAGCTCGACCACACGATCGAACCCGATGTTCTCGTCGTGCTCGCCCATGGGCGCCTTGTAGGCGGGCGTGAACAGCGGTTCGGGCAGACGGTCGCCGTTCTCGAGGCCCACCGGCAGCGGGATGCCGCAGATCGTGCCTCTCTCCTGGTACTCGACCCAGCCCGAACCGGTGATGTACCCGCGTACGACGCACTCGATCGGCAGCATCTCGAGAGACTGCGCGAGCATGGCGCGGTCGGCGACGGCGGCCGGGATCTCGCCATCGACGAGGTGGTTGGGGTACTCGCTCAGCTGTTCGAACCACCAGCGGCTGAGCTGCGTGAGCAGCGCGCCCTTGTCGGTGATGCCAGGGGAGAGCACGAAATCGAAGGCGCTGACCCGATCGGATGCCACGACGAGGATGCGCGTGTCAGCCGGGTCCTCGGAGGCGTAGAGGTCGCGGACCTTGCCGGAGTAGAGATGACGCCAGCCGGGGATGATCGCGGGAGTGCTCATGCGCCCATTATCCCGGTTGACGTGGTCGTGCCCGACCAGCGTTGCGGACGCCGGAAGCGCGCCCGGCACCCGCAACGCACGGCACTACGCCTGGGGAACAGCGGCGACCACGTCGATCTCGACGAGGATGTTCGCCAGCTGCGAGCCGACGGTCGTGCGCACCGGGTACGGCTCGGAGAAGAACTCCTTGTACGCCTCGTTGAACTCGGCGAAGTCGGCGAGATCGGCGAGGTGAACGGTCGACTTCACGCAGTCATCGAGCGTGAGCCCGTGCTCGGCGAGCACGGCACTGACGTTGCGCAGCACCTGACGCGTCTGCTCCGCGACCGAGTCGGCGACGGCACCGGTGGCCGGGTCCTGCGGGCCGAAACCTGCGGTGTAGAAGAAGCCGTTCGCGAGGACGCCCTGGCTGTAGGGGCCCGCCGGCTGGGGTGCGTTGGTGGTGTGAACAGCGGTCTTGCTCATGTGATGCTCCGTTCTGTGGATGGGTGATGGTCCGGTTCCGCCCGACGCAGGCCGCGCCCGGGAAGTTCGAGGGAGGGAGTGTCGAGATCGGATGCCGCGCCGACGAGTTCGCCGGCCGACAGCACCTGGATGCCGGCCACGAAGACGTCGTCGATGCCGACGGAGTCCCGCAGCGGCTGCTCGTACGTGGCGGCGTCGGCGACGGCATCCGGATCCACGACGATCACGTCGGCCACCGAGCCGGGCTCGATCGCGCCGCGTCGGCCGAGGCCGAATCGGGCGGCCGGCGCCGCGGACAGGTGCTGCACGGCATCCGACCACGACCATGTCGCGCTCTCGCGCACGAACTCGCGGAGGAAGCGTGCGAAGGCGCCTCGCGCACGCGGGTGCGGATGGGCTCCGATGAAGATGCCGTCGGACCCTCCGACGTGTCCTGGGTGGGCGAAGATGCGCGCGAGTTCGGCGACCGGCCGGTCGTACCGCACGGCCATGATCACGTTCGCCCGCAGCCGGCATGCCAGAAGGGTGTCGAGGACGAAGTCGATGACGTCGACCCCGGCGCGCTCCGCAGCCTGCGCGAGGGTGAGGCCGTGGGCCCAGGACAGTTCGGGTGCCGACAGGTGCGACAGCGAGATCATGCGCGGCCAGTCGGGGCCGAGGCTCGGGTTGCGCGCGACGCGGGGGAACCAGTCGCGCCGCAGCCGATCGCGTTCCGCGGGATCGGAGAGCGCCAGCAGGACGTCGTCGACCGGCTGCGCAGAGAGCTCCGGCGGCAGCAGCGGCATGCTCATCAGGCTGCAGCCGCGGATGTACGGGTACGCGTCGAAGGTGGCGTCGACGCCGGATGCCGCGAGCCCGTCCAGCTGCGCGAGGAGGATGTCGGCTTCGGCATGGAAGTGCGACACGTGCACGCGCAGCTCGGCGCCCGCCAGGGCTCCCGCGCCGCGCGCGATCGCCGCGATCTCGTCGATCCCGGCTGCCGAGTTCGCCTCGTAGCCGCCGCGCATGTGACTGACGTAGACGGCACCGGCCGCGGCGACCGGTGCGCAGAGCGCGGCGATCTCGTCGATGCCCTGGAAGATTCCCGGCACGTAGTCGAGCCCCGTGGACAGCCCGACGGCCCCGTCGCGCATTCCTTCGCGCACGAGCGCGGACATCGCCTCCAGGTGTTCGTCGTCGGCTGGCCCCTGCGCACGACCGCACACTTCGAATCGCACGGTGCCGGCGGGTACGAGGTATGCCGCATTGACGCGCGAGGTGCCGTCCGCTGCGGCGAGGTAGCCGGCGACGCCGTTGCCCGAATACGTCGGGTGGGGGCCGTTCACGGCGGCGAAGTACTCGCTGGCGTACGCGCCGTCGCCCGGTGCGTACGAGACGCCGTCCTGCCCGGTGATGACCGACGTCACACCCTGACGCAGCAGCGACCGCTGCACGCTCTCGTCGTGCAGCAGACCGTCGACATGCGAATGGGCGTCGATGAAGCCGGGCATCACGAGCCGACCGGTGCAGTCGACCACGGTGTCGCCGGCCTGAGATGCCGCCTCGCCCACGGCGACGATGCATGCGCCCTCGATCACGACATCGGCGCGTCGTTCGCCGGACGCGTCGACGATCGTGCCGCCGCGCAGGACGACACGGGCGGATGCCGCGCGGATCGCTGCGTCCGTCATCAGAAGTACGTGCGCACCAGGTCGGTCACGACGCCGGAGTCCCAGGAGTCCACGACGGGCAGCACGCGCCACTTGTCGAAAGCAGTGCACGGGTGCGAAAGGCCGAGTGCGACGACGGCTCCGACAGCCAGGTCGCCCTGCATCCGAACGAACGCGTGCTGATCGTTCAATGCCGTCACCGTCGCGCCGTCGAGCGCGCGCCACTGCTCGCCGAGCTCGGTTGCCGTCTGGCGGGGGATCGGGAGGCCTTCGTCGTAGGGGAAGTCCCGCTTGCCCCCGTCCACGAGAGCCAACCCGTGCTCGGGTTGCGAGACGACTCGAGCGATCCCGTGCATGGCGGTGCGCAGCCGCGGGGCATCGGCGGAGGCGCGCGCCTCGTCGAACGGGGAGATCTGCCGGTAGAAGCCGTCGTCGTGAACGATGTACGCGCCGGAGCGCAGCGTGAAGTGCGTGCTCGGGTCCGTGCCGGCGCCGGCCTCGGCGTACACCTCGGCCACGATGTCGAAATAGGCGCTGCCGCCGGCCGTGATGTAGATCTCGCCCGGCCCGTACAGGCGGCGGATGCTCTCGTGCAGCCGCACCTGCGACTGCAGGTATTCGCGCACCACGTGCTGCGCGTTGTCGCTGCGGTCGTGCGCGAGGGCGCCCTCATAGCCTGCGACTCCGGCGAGCCGCAGGGTGGAGGTCGCGGCGATCCGCTCCGCCACTCGGGTGGCGGCCTCGATCGTGCGCGCTCCGGTGCGGGCCCCCTCGGCGCCGAGCTCGACCAGCACGTCCACCGGCCGGGGGGCGCCGGCGGCACGCAGAGCGCGGTCCATCGCGTCGACGGTCTGCAGCGAGTCGGCCCAGCAGAGGAAGCGGAAGGACTCGTCATGGAGCTCGCCGGCAAGGTAGCGCAGTGCGCGCTCGTCGACGGCGCTGTTCGCGAGCATGATCGATGAGACACCGAGGCTGCGAGCGGTGCGGACCTGGCCCATCGTGGCCAGCGTGATCCCGGTGGCGCCGGCATCGAGCTGGCGCTGCCAGAGCGTCGGGGCCATCGTGGTCTTGCCGTGCGGCATGAGCTCGAGTCCTCGATCAGCGCACCACGCTGCCATGGTGGCGACGTTGTGGTGCATGGCGCTGTCGTCGAGGACGACCAGCGGCGTCCAGAACTCGTCGAGTCGGGGGCTCGTCGCGAGGAAGTCGGCGATCGTCATACCGATCGCGCGCTCCGGGATGCCTTTGTCGGTGGAAGTCAGGACATCGCCGGCGGTCAGCAGATCATCGTTCATCATGGCGCTCAGCCCAGCAGCTTCGCGAGGGCGGGCAGCTGCTCGGGATCCTCGAGCGCCGAGCCGACGGCGACCACGCGAATACCGGCATCCAGGTAGGCTGGCGCGTTCGTCGCATCCATCCCGCCCGTCGCCACGAACGTGACGCCGGGGAACGGGCCGCGCATCGCGCCGAACCATCCGGTGCCCAGCTGCGACGCGGGGAAGGCCTTGAGCCAGGTCAGGCCCTCTTTCACCGCAGCCTGAACCTCGGTCGCCGTCGAGACGCCGGGGAGGGACGGCATCCCGGCCTCGTGCGATGCGCGGACGATCTCGGCATCGAAGCCAGGGCTGACGGTGAACGCGGCGCCGGCATCGCGGGCCTGGCGCACATGCTCGAGAGAGACGACGGTCCCGGCGCCGACGCGCAGACCTCGCGGGGCAGCGGCCTCCGCCAGAACACGGAGCGCTTCGACGTCGGTCGGTGTCTGCACGGGCACCTCGACGGCCGTGATCCCGAGGTCCCACGCGGTCGTCGCGACGGCGAGGCTGCGCTCGACGCCCATGCCGCGGAGGATCGCCATGAGGGGCACCTCTCCGAAGAGCTCACGGAAGGAGGAGTTGTCGGTCATGATCGCCCTTTCACTGGATGTCGTCTGCGACGAAGTCGCTCGTCGAACGGAGCACGAGGTGTGCGCGGGCGTGCCCGGCGCTCAAGCGGCCCACTGCGTCGTCGCCGCTGAGGTGAGCTGCGAGATAGCCGGCGGCGAACGCGTCACCGGCTCCGACCGGCTCGATGACCTCGGTCGGGATGGCGGGCACGAACGTCGTGGAGTCCGTGGCGGTCTCAGCCCCGTCGCGTGCGAACTCGGTGGCGCCCACGTCGCCGTCCTTCACGACGAGTCGCGCAGGCTCCGGCAGCAGCTCGCGCACGTCCTCCACCGTTTCGCATCCCCACACGGTCTGCGCCTCATCGAGCCCGACGAACACGATGTCGGCACGGCGCGCGAGCGCCAGAAGCGTCGGAGCTGCTTCGTCCGGAGCCCACAGGGCCGTGCGGTGGTTCACGTCGAAGCTGAGCCGGCCGGAGCCGGCTCCGACTCGATCGATGACCGTGTCGACGAGGGCGGCGCAGCTCGGCGACAGGGCAGGGGTGATGCCGGAGAGATGCACGACCTCGGCGTCTTCGAGCGGAACCTCGGCGACGGCATCCGGCGTCATGCGCGATGCCGCGGAGCCTGCGCGGTAGTAGAGCACGCCGTGACCGGGGTCCTTGAAGTAGACGCCGGTGGGTGCGCCCGAGTCGGTGCGCACCCACGTGACGTCGACGCCGCGCGCCGCGATGGCGTCGCGCACGCGGTCGCCGAGCACATCGGCGCCGACGGCGCTCACCCACGCCGCGTCGATGCCGAGAGCGGCGGCGTGGGTGGCGACGTTCGACTCGGCGCCGCCCACGTGCACCTGCAGTTCGGCGGCAGCCGCCAGCGAATGCCCGCGCCCAGGCGTGAGCATCACCATCGTCTCGCCCAGCGTGATCAGACGCGGGGCGATCAGGGGCGACTGCGTGGCCGTCATCGGGATGCGGCCTTCGCCTTGACGGTGGGGATGTTCTGCGTCGCAGCCAGCACGTGCAGGCGTCCGGCATCCTCGCGGTCGGGGCGGACGGATGCCGCGAGCGTCGCGATCACACCGACCACGGCGATCACCGCCGAGTAGACGACCACGGGCCAGAAGGCTCCGCCCGCCGCGGCGACGATCGCGGTGCAGATCAGCGGTGCGAAGCCTCCGCCGAGGGTGTTCGAGAACTGGTAGCCGATGTTCACGCCGGTGGTGCGCGCCTCCGCGTCGAACATCTCGACCAGCATCGTCGAGAGCGTCGCCTGCATGGCGACGCCGAACACCACGAAGCCGAGGATCTGGCCGAGCCAGATCAGCCACATGTTGCCGGTCGTGAAGAGCATGAACGTCGGGTAGACCATGGCGGCGAAGCCGAGGCAGCCGATGATGTAGACGGTGCGCCTGCCGATGCGATCCGAGATCGCGCCCCAGAGCGGGGCGACGAAGATCTGCAGCATTCCGACGATCATGGTGCCGGCGAAGCCCATCCACGCGGGGAGGTGCTGGTCGGAGACCATGAAGCTGAGACCGTAGGTGAGGACGACGTACCCGGCGATCGACTGGGGGAGGCCGATGAGGATTCCCATGATCGCGTTCTTCGGATGCCGGAACACCTCGATGAGCGGGTTGGCCTTCTTGCCCGCCGCGGCCAGCTGCTCGTTCTGCGTCTCGATGAACTCGTCGGACTCCTCGAGCTTGTGCCGCAGGATGACGGCGACGATCGCGAGCACGAGCGAGAACACGAACGGGATGCGCCAGCCCCACTCGATGAACCAGGAGCCCTCTCCGAGGCCGAGGGCCGCCATGAATCCGCCGGAGACGACGTTGGCGATGCCGGCGCCGCTGATGAGGAATGCGCCGTACATGCCCTTCTTCCCGATGGGGGCGTTCTCGACGACCATGGTCGCCGCTCCGCCCATCTCGCCGCCGACGAAGAAGCCCTGGAACATCCGGAAGACGATCAGCAGGATCGGGGCCGTCGCGCCGATCAGGTAGTCCGGCGGGATAAGGCCGATGGCGGTCGTCGCGATGCCCATG
Organism: Microbacterium sp. Bi121; assembly: GCF_918698005.1. Taxonomy (GTDB): domain Bacteria; phylum Actinomycetota; class Actinomycetes; order Actinomycetales; family Microbacteriaceae; genus Microbacterium. The sequence continues at coordinate 352,889 of NZ_CAKKLJ010000001.1, read as the reverse complement.
CCGACGACGGTGATCATGAGCACGGCCTTGCGACCGACCCGATCGCCGACGATGCCCCAGATGATGCCGCCGACGGGGCGGAGCAGGAATCCGACCGCGAACGTCGCGAACGAGGACAGCTGCGCGATGACCGGGTCGTTGCTGGAGAAGAAGACAGCGGGGAAGACTGCGGCCGACGCGAGGCCGTACAGGTAGTAGTCGTAGTACTCCATCAGCGTGCCGATGGAACCGCCGGCGATGGTGCGCCGCTGCTTGGGAGTGAGTCCGCTGGGGGTGCTCGCTCGGGTCATGAGAGCTTCCTTACTCAACTGGATCGTGGATCAGACACAAGCTAGCGCAGGCTGAACAGATTGTCTAGATGAGATACATTTAGTTCAGATGAGGAGCGGGGGTGCAGAGTGGTAGACGTGGAAACGCAGACGCATGACACGTACGAGGGCGCGGCCGAGGTGCTCGAAGTCTTCCGCCCCGTCATGCACGCCATCGCGGCGGCAGGCGGGCCGGCCTGCGAAGTCGTGCTGCACAACCTCGACGGCGCTGACGTCGATCTCGGCCACACGATCGCGGCGATCGAGAACGGCCACGTCACCGGCCGTGAGGTCGGCGGCCCCTCGACCAGTCTCGGACTGACGGTCCTGCGCAATCGGCAGGAGGACCACGACGCGTTCGGGTACCGCGGCTTCACCGATGACGGGCGCGAGTTGCGCTGCTCGAGCGTGTACTTCCGCAATCGGGCCGGCGACATCATCGCCGCCCTGTGCATCAACGTCGATCTGAGCGCGATGCAGCAGGCGCGTTCGCTGCTCGATGCCCTGCTGCCCGCTCAGGGGCCAGCGGCGAACACCTCGCCCGACGAGTACTTCGGGCGGGATCTCGTCTCTGTCATGGACACCATGATCACCGAGGCGATCCGCGAGGTCGGACGCCCGCTCTCGCAGATGACACGCGACGACAAGATCGGCGTGCTCGAGAGGCTCGATGAGCGCGGGGCGACGCAGATGCGCAAGTCGGTCGAGACGATCGCCGTTCGCCTGGGCATCTCGCGCGTCACGGCGTACGCGTACCTCGACGAGGCTCGTCGCGCCGCGAACTGACCCGGGTCCTGCCGCTCGATCGTCGGTGTCCGCCGACGGGTGTAGCGTTGCCGGGTGACCGACGCCACCGCACCCAGCGCAGCATCCACTCAGGCTCCGGAGCGCAGCCCCTGGCCGGCCCTCTGGGCACTCGTCATCGGGTTCTTCATGATCCTCGTCGATACGACGATCGTGACCGTCGCGAACCCCGCGATCAAGGCGGCGCTCGACCCCGACACGCCGAACCTCGACCGCGTCGTCTGGGTCACCAGCGCCTACCTGCTCGCGTACGCCGTGCCCCTGCTGATCACCGGGCGCCTCGGCGATCGCTTCGGCCCCAAGAACATCTACCTCGCCGGCCTCGCGATCTTCACCCTGGCGTCCCTGTGGTGCGGGCTGTCGACGAGCCTCGACGGACTCATCTGGGCGCGTGCGGCCCAGGGCCTCGGCGCCGCGCTCCTCACGCCGCAGACCATGGCCGTCATCACCCGCACGTTCCCGCCCGAGCGCCGTGGTGCGGCGATGGGGCTGTGGGGCGCGGCATCCGGGGTCGCCATGCTCGTCGGTCCTCTGGCCGGCGGATTCCTCGTCGACGGTCTCGGCTGGGAGTGGATCTTCTTCATCAACCTGCCCGTCGGCGTCGTCGGATTCGTGCTCGCCTGGATGCTGGTCCCGAAGCTCGAGACGCATTCGCACCGCTTCGACGTGCCAGGCGTCTTCCTCAGTGCGATCGCGATGTTCCTCATCGTGTTCGGCCTGCAGGAGGCCGAGGCGTACGACTGGGGTGTGATCTGGGGACCGATCTCGGTCTGGAGCCTGATCATCGCCGGCGTCGTCGTGCTCGCCCTGTTCCTCTGGTATCAGGCCCGAACGAAGAACGAGCCACTCGTCCCTCTCGGGCTCTTCCGCAACCGAAACTTCGCCTGGTCGAACATCACGATCGCACTCGTCGGGTTCACCGTCACGGCGCAGGGCCTGCCCCTGATGTTCTTCCTGCAGCTCGCCCGCGGACTCACCCCGACCGAGTCCGCGCTTCTGCTGATTCCGATGGCGCTCGCAGCCGGCATCGTCTCGCCGTTCGCCGGCCGTCTGCTCGACCGCATCGACCCGCGCATCATGCTGGTACCCGGGTTGCTGCTGGTCGCGATCTCGTTGTTCCTGTTCGCCGTGATGATGAACACCGACACCCCGATCCTGTGGATGCTGGTTCCGTCGCTGATCCTCGGCTTCGGCAACGCCGGCATGTGGGGTCCGCTCGCGACCACCGCGACCCGCGACCTGCCCATGCACCAGGCCGGCGCCGGTGCCGGCATCTACAACACGATGCGCACGATCGGCTCAGTGCTCGGATCGGCGGCGATCGCCGCCTTCATGCAGAGCAGGCTCGACGCGAACCTGCCCGGTGCCGACCAGGCGTCAGGCGGTTTCGGGGAAGGCGCCCTGCCGGACGTCGTCGCCGGCCCGTTCGCGGATGCCATGGCGCAGACGATGCTGCTCCCGGCGGTGTTCATCCTCCTCGGCGTCGTCGCGGTTCTCTTCCTGCGTCGGCCGGCGCATCTACGCTGAGAGCATGACGATCGAACTCACCCGACCCACCGCTGACCTGTTCGACTCCTGGGCTGCGGCGGTCGACGAGTTCGGCGGCATCCACATCGACGGTTCGGGTATGACCACGCCGACGCGGGGCGACAGGGCGAGCTTCGACGAGCTCGTCGCGAATGCGGAGCGCATGGCCGACACGAGCGTCGCCCCGCCGGAGGGCCGCGTCCACAACGACCTCTACTGGATCACCGACGGAGGCGACGTCATCGGCTTCGTCTCGCTGCGGCACGAACTGAACGAATGGCTGCGCCACTTCGGTGGACACATCGGGTACTCGGTGCGGCCCACTCGGCGTCGGCAGGGCTACGCGCACGCGGGCCTCGCGCTCGCGATAGACCGCGCCCGCGAGCTCGGGCTCGAGAGCGTCATGCTCACCTGCGACGACGACAACCCCGGTTCGTACCGCACGATCGAGGGCGCCGGTGGCGTGCTTCAGGACGTGGTGGATGCAGCCGAGCAGGGCCACCCGCGTCTGCGCCGCTACTGGATCGAGCTGTAGCGCGCCTCAGCGCGTGGAGAAGGCGCTTACCTCGTCGAGAAGGCGCTGTCGAAGGCGGCGTCCGCCGGCCGGTACGACGACAGCTTCCGCACGAACTCCAGCGCCTCAGGAGCACCGACGAGCCGGTCCATGCCGGCGTCCTCCCACTCCACGGACAGGGGGCCTTGGTAGCCGATCGCGTTCAGCATCCGGAACGCGTCCTCCCACGGCACGTCGCCGTGGCCGGTCGAGATGAAGTCCCAGCCGCGCCGCGGATCGGCCCAGGGCAGGTGCGAAGAGAGCCGACCGTTGCGACCGTTGCCGAGCCGCCTCTTCGTGTCCTTGCAGTGCACGTGGTAGATCCGGTCCTGGAAGTCCCAGAGGAACGCGACGGGGTCGATGTCCTGCCACACCATGTGCGACGGGTCCCAGTTCAGCCCGAATGCCTCGCGGTGCCCGATCGCCTCGAGCGCGCGCTTGGTCGTCCAGTAGTCGTACGCGATCTCGGACGGGTGCACCTCGTGAGCGAAGCGCACGCCGACCTCGTCGAACACGTCGAGGATCGGGTTCCAGCGGTCGGCGAAGTCCTGGTAGCCGGCATCCACCATCTCGTCGGTGGCCGGCGGGAACATCGCGACGTACTTCCAGATCGAGGAGCCGGTGAAGCCGGTGACGGTCTTCACGCCGAGCTTGGCCGCAAGGCGGGCGGTGTTCTTCATCTCCTCGGCCGCGCGCTGACGCACGCCCTCCGGGTCGCCGTCGCCCCACATCTGGTCCGAGACGATGTTGCGGTGGCGCTCGTCGATCGGGTCGTCGCACACCACCTGCCCCTTGAGGTGGTTGGAGATCGTCCAGACCTTGAGGCCGTTGCGCTCGAGGATCGCCAGTCGATCCGCGATGTACGCATCGTCGTCCCAGCGCCAGGGGTCGAGGTGATCGCCCCAGCAGGCGATCTCGAGGCCGTCGTAGCCCCACGAGCCTGCGAGCCTGGCCACTTCCTCGAAGGGCAGATCCGCCCACTGGCCGGTGAACAGGGTGATCGGTCGTGACATCGTCGTCCTCTTCTCGTGCGTTCGGTTCTTGGTCAGACGTCGGTCCAGGCGGATCCGCCCTGCGCGCTGCGCTCGACGGCGTCGAGCACCCGCTGCACGCGGAGTCCGTCGGCGAACGTCGGCTGCGGGTCAGTGCCGGCGGCGATCGCCTCGGCGAGGTCCTTCACCTGGTGGGAGAAGCCGTGCTCATAGCCGAGCATATGTCCGGTGGGCCACCAGCCCGCAAGGTACGGATGCTCCGGCTCGGTGACCAGGATGCGGGTGAACCCCTGCTCGCCGGACGGGCGCGTGGCGTCGTAGAAGTCGAGCACGTTCATGTCCTCGAGGTTCCAGTGCAGCGCACCGGCGTCGCCCGAGATCTCGATGTCGAGCGCGTTCTTGCGTCCGGTGGCGAACCGGCTCGCCTCGAAGGTGGCGAGGGTGCCCGATTCGAACCGGCCGATGAACAGGGCGATGTCGTCGACGGTCACCGTGCCGCGCTCTGCGCCGGCAGTGCCGCTGAGACCCACGGATTCGGCGAGCACAGGTCGCTCCTCGACGAGCGTCTCCATGACGCCGGAGACCCGGGTGAGTGACTGACCGGTGACGAACTGCGTCATGTCGACGATGTGCGCTCCGATGTCGCCGAGTGCGCCGGAGCCTGCGCGATCCTTGTCGAGCCGCCAGGTCATCGGTGATTCAGGGTCGGCGAGCCAGTCCTGGCGGTAGCTCGCGCGCACCTGCCGGATCGTGCCGACGCGGCCTGAAGCGATCATGTCGCGCATGAGGGTGACCGCCGGGACCCGGCGGTAGGTGAAGCCGACCATGGCACGGACGCCGTGCGCCGCGGCATCCCGCGCAGCCTGTTCCATGGCCTCGGCCTCTTCGACCGAGTTGGCCAGCGGCTTCTCGCACAGGACGTGCTTGCCGGCCGCCAGCGCGGCGATGGCGATCTCGGCGTGCGAGTCGCCGGGGGTGACGATGTCGATGAGGTCGATGTCGTCGCGTTCGATGACGCTGCGCCAGTCGGTTGACGTCTCCGCCCAACCCCACTTGGTCGCAGCGGCCGCGGTCTTCTCGGCATCACGACCGACGAGCACTGCCATCCGCGGTGCGATCGGCAGGTCGAATGCGGCCGGAGCCTGGCGCCAGCCGACGGAGTGGGCCGCTCCCATGAATCCGTGGCCGATCATGGCCACACGCAGCTCAGTTGTCATCTCTACTCCCCGGGGCGTCTCGGTCAGATACAGTGCGGGGCGAGCGCGTTCGACGGCGCTCGCCCCGCAGATGATGGTCAGGACTCGAAGGCGAGCTTGATGAACTCGTCGACGTTGTCCTTGGTCACCACGGGTGCGTCCAGCACGATGCGGTACGGGACGCTCGGCGTGATCAGGTCGCTCATGGTCTTGTCCTGAGCGATCAGTCGCGCCAGGGCGATGCCGTCGGCAGCCTGCGTGGACGGGTAGATGACCGTGGCCTTGATGACGCTGTCATCCGACTTGATCAGGTCCATCATGTTGACGCTGCCCGCGCCGCCGACGAGGAAGAACTCGTCACGGCCGGCCGCGTCGATGGCAGCCATGACGCCGACGCCCTGGTCGTCGTCGTGATTCCAGATGGCGTCGATCTCCGGGTTGGCCGAGAGCAGCTGGGATGCTGCGCTCTCGCCGCCGGCGACGGTGAAGTCGGCGGCGACGCGCGGGCCGACCTCGAGGCCGCACGAGTCGAGCGCGTCCTTGAAGCCCTGCGAGCGGTCCTGCGTGAGCGGCAGGGAGTCGATGCCCGCGATCTCCGCGACCACGGCATCGCTCTGGCCGTCGAGCTGCTCGCAGATGTACGTGCCGGCGCTGACGCCCATCCCGTAGTTGTCGCCGAGGATCGTCGCGCGGGACGCGAAGGTGCTCGAGAACTCGCGGTCGACGTTGATGACCGGGATGCCGGCATCCATGGCCTTCTGCGCGACCTGGGTGAGAGCGGCACCATCCGTCGGGAGCAGCACGATGGCGTCGACGCCGTCGTTGATGAACTTCTCGACTGCGGCGATCTGCTGATTGGCGTCGTTCGTTCCCTCCGCCTGGCGCAGCTCGACATCGGCGAAGCCCTCGGCGGCGTTGATGGCTCCGCTGTTGATGGCGCCGAGCCAGCCGTGATCGGCCTCGGGGCCCGACCAGCCGATGACGACGGTGTCGCCGCTGGCGGCGTTCTCCTCGCTGGTGGTTCCCTGGTTGGTTTCCGGGTCGCCTTCCTCGCCTGAACTGGTGCAGCCGGCCAGAAGGCCGACGGCGAAGAGTGCGGCGGCGCCTGCCATGAGCGGGCGAAGGCTCCGTGAGCGCATGCGGTGCATGTGTTTCCTCCTTGAATGTGATGCATCTCAGCGTCCGTCACGGCCGTCGCGGGTGAACTGCACGGCGTCGCGGGGACACGGTCAATGTAGCAGAAGCAGAAACAACTCGCGCAACTTTTGTTTGAACAATCGCAAAAGTTCTTGCGGCCCTTGAAATCAAGGCAATCGGACACGTCTGAACGGTGACGTCGTACGTGTCGAGCGGAGGATCCCAGGCTCGTACAACCGTCAAGCCCTGTGTTATCGTCCTCTCGTGATCAAAGATGACCAAACGTCGGCATTACTGGAGATGCCCCTGCTGGAGATGCGCGGGGTCGAGAAGACCTTCGGTGCTGTCCGCGCGCTGCGCGGAGTGGACCTGGAGATCCGCGCGGGGGAGGTGCACTGCCTGCTCGGCCAGAACGGTGCGGGCAAGTCGACCCTGATCAAGACGCTGGCCGGAGTCCACCAGCCCGACGCCGGAGAGATGCGCTGGAACGGCGAGGTCGTCACGATCGACAACCCGCAGGCCGCCATCGATCTCGGCATCGCGACGATGTACCAGGAGCTCGATGTCGTCGACGACCTCACCGTCGCCGAGAACATCTTCCTCGGGCACGAGCTGTCCAGGGGAGGGTTCACCCGTCGCAGCGAGACCACGGCTCAGACGCGGGCTCTGCTGAAGCGGCTCGGTCACGAGAAGCTGTCGCCGCACGCGGAGGTCGCCTCGCTGAGTGCGGCGCAGAAGCAGATCGTGAGCATGGCCAGAGCGCTCTCGCACGACATCAAGCTGATCGTGATGGACGAGCCTTCGGCCGTGCTCGACTCCGAAGAGGTGCGCAACCTGTTCGGAGTCGTGAAGGAGCTCACGGCACAGGGGATCGCTGTCATCTACATCACCCACCGTCTCGAAGAGATCCGCACGATCGGCGATCGGATCACGGTGCTCAAGGACGGAGCCAGCACCGCCACGAACCTGCCGGTCTCGGACACCCCGACCCCGACGCTGATCAAGCACATGACGGGCCGCGTCGTCGAGAACGTGTTCCCGGCGGCTGCGCCGATCGCGGCGGATGCGCCGGTGCTGCTCGAGGTCGAGAACCTCAGCCTGGCCGGTGTCTTCGAGGACGTGTCGTTCTCGGTGCGCGCGGGCGAGATCATCGGACTCGCCGGTCTGGTCGGCTCCGGCCGATCCGAGATCGTCGAGACCGTCTACGGAGCGCGACCCTCCACCTCGGGCACGGTGCGCGTCGAGGGCAAGCCGCTGCCGCGCGGCTCGGTCTCGGCCGCCGTGCGCGCCGGACTCGGACTCAGTCCCGAGGAGCGCAAGTCGCAGGGCCTCGTGCTCGGCGAGCCGATCTTCCGCAACATCACGATGTCGTCGTTCTCCCGTGAAGCGAAGGCCGGCTGGCTCGATGAGCGCGCCGAACGCCGGATCGCTCGCGAGCAGATCGCGGCGATGGAGCTTCGACCGGCCGACCCCGACCTGCCTGCCGGCACCCTGTCCGGCGGCAACCAGCAGAAGATCCTGCTCTCGCGGTGGCTGGTGCACGGCAGCCGCATCCTGCTGCTGGACGAACCGACCAGAGGCGTCGACGTCGGTGCCCGTGCCGAGATCTACGCGCTGATCCGCAACCTGGCAGCTGACGGCCACGCGATCGTCATCATCTCGAGCGAGATCGAGGAAGTCCTCGGTCTGGCCGACACCGTGCTCGTCGTCGGCGACGGGCGCGTGCTTACCTCTCTTCCCGCTTCTGAGATCGACGAGCACGGTGTGCTCGATCTCGTCATGAAAGGAACCGCCGCGTGAGCGAGCAGACCCAGACCCTCACCGCTGAGCCGAAGCCGTCGCCGCTGAAGGCGCTGTTCTCGGGTGCAGCGGGACGCAACATCGGCCTCGTGCTGGCGCTGCTGGCCATCGTCGTGGTCGGCATGCTCACGGCGTTCGACAACTTCTTCAACTTCGGCAACGCACTGGTCATCCTGCGCCAGGCGTCGATCATCGGCGTCATCAGCATCGGCATGACATTCGTGATCATCTCCGGTGGCATCGATCTCTCGGTCGGAGCGGTGCTGGCGCTGGCATCCGTCGTGGCGTCGCTCGCGGCGATCCAGGACATCGCGAAGTCGTCGCACTGGATCGTCACCGTCATCATCGCCCTGCTCGTCGGAGTAGGGGCCGGGTTGATCAACGGCGTCGTCATCGCCTACGGAAAGGTCGCCGCGTTCATGGCGACCCTGGCCATGCTGGTCGGCGCGCGAGGGCTCGCCGAGGTGCTCGCGAACAATCGCACGCTCGTCGTGTCCGACCGCGACTTCCTGAAGGCCATGAACGTCGACCTGCTCGGCATCGACATCCTCGTGTGGATCTTCGCCGTCGTCGCCGTCGGCGGCTGGCTGCTCCTCAACCGCACGACGTTCGGCCGCCGCACTGTCGCCATCGGCGGCAACCGCGAGGCCGCTCGCCTCGCCGGTATCAAGGTGAAGCAGCACATCATGTGGCTCTACGCTCTGTCCGGACTGACCGCGGGTATCGCCGCGGTCATGATCCTCGGCCGTACGAACGCCGGCACCTCCACGCACGGCAACCTCTACGAGCTGGATGCCATCGCCGCCGTGGTCGTCGGTGGAACGCTCCTCATCGGAGGCCGCGGCACGATCACCGGCACCGTCTTCGGCGTGCTGATCTTCGCGACGCTGTCGAACGTGTTCGTGCAGAACAACATGTCCTCGTCGCTGCAGGCGATCACGAAGGGCGTGATCATCGTCATCGCGGTGCTGCTGCAGCAGCAGTTCGCCGTGGGACGCGTCAAGAAGGTCCGCAAGCGCTCGGTCGTGGATGTGCCGACCGCGTAGACTTTTCGATTCCAGCCCCAGAAGTGAACAGACGCTCTCGCGACGCGTCGGTGGCAGCCGTTTCATGAGAAGCACAGAGGAAGAATGCCCAGCAATCCCAGCGTCGCCGGTGTAGGTCAGCTCTTCCAGCTGCTGCGGGACGGCGTGCCGCGTACGCGTGCCGAACTGGCGAAATCGTCCGGTCTCGCCCGCTCGACCGTGGCGGCGCGCGTCGACGAGCTCATGCGCATGGGACTCGTCGCTCCGGTGGCGGATGCCGCATCGACCGGTGGGCGTCCGCCGTCGCAGTTCGCTCTGAACCCGGCTGCGAAGGTCGTGATCGCCGCCGACATCGGCGCTTCGCACACCACTGTGGCCGTGACCGACCTCGCCGGCACGATCCTCGCCGAGCGCACCGGGCAGATGGCGGTCTCCCTCGGGCCGGAGCCGGTGCTGACCTGGATGGTCGACACCGCGAACGAACTGATCACAGAGGCCGGGCTCGCGCACGATCAGATCGCGGCCATCGGCGTCGGCGTCCCCGGACCGGTCGAGTACTCGACGGGAAGGCCTGCGAAGCCTCCGATCATGCCTGGATGGGACGCGTTCGACGTTCCCGGGTGGGTGCAGCAGCACCTCGAGGTGCCCGTGCTCGTCGACAACGATGTGAACATCTCTGCGCTCGGCGAACGGGCGGCCGCCTGGCCGGCCACCGACCACCTCATCTTCGTCAAGGTCGCCACCGGTATCGGTGCCGGGATCATCTCGGACGGGCGTCTGCTGCGCGGTGCGCAGGGCATCGCCGGCGACTTCGGGCACGTGCGGGTCGCCCGAGGCGCCGATGTGCCCTGCCACTGCGGGAACACCGGATGCCTCGAGGCGCTGGCGTCCGGACCGGCGATCGCCCGGTCGCTGACGGCGAAGGGCATCGAGGCGAAGGACGGCAACGACGTCGTCGAACTCGTGAAGAACGGCAGCCTTGAGGCGATCCAGGCGGTGCGGCAGGCCGGGCGCGACCTCGGAGAGGTGCTCACGGCATCCGTCAGCCTGCTCAACCCCTCGGTGATCTCGATCGGCGGCGCTATGGCGAGAGTGGGCGAGCACCTGATCGCCGGCGTCCGCGAGGTCGTCTACACGCGGTCGATGCCGCTCGCCACCGAGCACCTGGCGATCGTGCAGTCCGTCACCGCCGGCGAGGCCGCGGTGCGAGGCGCGAGCATGCTCGCGGTCGAGTACGCCCTCTCGCCCGAGATCCTGCCGCAGAGCTTCGGCTTCGACGGCTGAGCCGCGTCCGCGCCGGCTCGCGCGGCTCCGTTCTGCTCGCGCTGCAGATACTCTCGCAGCGCGAGCAGCGATCAGCAGCGCGAACGACCACTACTCCGCGACGGCGGCGGCGATGTCGCGGCGGTAGTGCGCGCCGTCCAGGTCGATGCGCCCCATGGCATCGTAGGCGCGCGTCCGAGCGGTGGCGAAGTCCGATCCGACCGCGACGACGTTCAGCACGCGGCCCCCGGTCGCGACGAGGTCGCCGCCCGGAGCATCCGGTCCCGCCGTCGCGGCGTGGACGATTCGCACGCCCTCGACGCTCGCGGCATCCGCGAGGCCTGCGATCTGGCGACCGGTCTGCGGAGCCTCCGGGTAGCCCTCGCTCGCGAGCACGACCGTGATCGCGACGTCGTCGGAGAACTCCGGCTGCGGCTGGCCCTCGAGATTCCCGGATGCCGCGGCCAGCAGAAGCTGCGACAGCGGGGTGCGCAGACGCGGCAGCACGATCTGCGTCTCCGGGTCGCCGAATCGTGCGTTGAACTCGATGACCTTCACGCCCGCCGGGGTGAGGATGAGGCCGGCGTAGAGGAGGCCGATGAACGGGGTTCCCTCGGCATCCAACTGGCGGATGACGGGCATGGCGACCTGCTCGGTGACGAGGTCGACGAACTCGCGCTCGCTGCCGAACTGCTCGGCCAGCCACGGCAGCGGCGAGTAGGCGCCCATGCCGCCGGTGTTCGGTCCTTCGTCGCCGTCGAAGGCGCGCTTGAAGTCCTGCGCGGGGCTGAGCGCCCGCACGGTGTCGCCGTCGGACAGGAAGAAGAGCGATACCTCGGGGCCGGAGAGGAACTCCTCGATCAGCACCGGACCCGCGGGCAGATAGTGCTCGGCGTGCGCGAGCGCCTCGGCGCGGTCGGAGGTGACGACGACGCCCTTGCCCGCTGCGAGCCCGTCGGCCTTGACGACGTAGGGCGCGCCGAGCTCGTCGAACGCGCCCTCGACGTCGGCGATGGATGCTGCGCGCACTGCGCGTCCGGTCGGCACGCCGGCGGCATCCATTACCCGCTTCGCGAATGCCTTGGAACCCTCGAGCTGGGCAGCGGCCTTCCCAGGGCCGAACACGGGGATCCCGCGCTCGCGCAGGGCGTCGGCGACGCCGGCGACGAGGGGTGCTTCCGGACCGATGACGACGAGGTCGATGGAGTGCTCATTGGCGTACGCGGTGACCGCCCGGCCGTCGAGCTGGTCGACGGCGACGAGGGTCGCGTCCGCGGCGATGCCGGCGTTGCCGGGGGAGCAGAACAGCTCGTGTCCGGCGCCTTCTGCCTTGAGGGCGAGGATGATCGCGTGCTCACGGGCACCGGAACCGAGGACGAGGATCTTCACCCGTCCAGACTACCGAGCCGTGTCCGCTGCGGTCACACGGTGACGGGCCGCTCGACCGTCGCATCCCACGGCACGGTCCACCCGCATGCGTCGAACAGCCGGTCGAGAACCATGGCGGTGAAGCCCCAGACGATCGTTCCGTCGACGTCGAACGCCGGGCCCCTGAAGGTCATGCCTGCGCGGGTGATCGTCGACGTGAAACGCGTAGCCGGGTCGAGCAGCTGCGCCACCGGCACCCGGAACACCTCGACGGTCTCGGCGTGATCGACCGCCGCGACCTTGGAGGGCTTCGTCCACCAGCCGAGCACCGGGGTGACGTGGTGATTGCTGACGGCCAGGGGGAGTGCGGGCAGCGCGGCGAGGATCTCGACGCCGGTCGGGTCGAGGCCCGTCTCCTCCTCGGCCTCGCGCAGCGCGGTGTCGATGTCGTCGCGGTCGGCCGCCTCGCGTCCGCCGCCGGGGAACGACACCTGCCCCGGGTGCGATGACAGTGTCGGAGCGCGTCGCTGCAGCAGCACGTCGAGGTCCTTCGCGACGGCGGCGTCGGGCGTCGCCGCCGGGATGCTGTCCAGCACCCCGAACAGGACGAGAACGGCCGACCTCCGGGCTTGGACGCCGTCGGGCACCTGCGGCAGCGCCGGCGGATTCCAGTCGCCGCGGCGTGCTGCGGCGAGCAGCTCGGCGCGGGCGCCGTGCGAGGGCTGGTCGTCGGTCATGGTTCGAGGCTAATCGCTCTCACTTCGCGCGGCTCGGTCGTCGCTATGCTCCGGGGTATGAATCGTCTGCGGGGACCTGCTGTGATCGGAGCCGCGTTGACCGTGCTGAGCGGCGGCATCGCTCTGAGCGGATGTACGGCTCAGCATTCGCAGTCGGACACCTCGGAGGAGGTCCAGCAGTGGCTGGATGACTTGGACATCGACGGCGGTGACGTGCTGACCAGTTTCCGCGGAGGCGCAGCTCTCGACTGGGGAGATCTCGACGCCATCCACGTGGCGTTCGCGGACGACATCGACGCGAGTGTGTCTCATGCCGATGTCTACTGCTTCGGCGAGGATCGGGTGAGCGTCGAGGTCCGGCTCGAGGGAGCGACCAGCGCCACGACCCTTCGTGAGGAGGATGTGCCCTGCGACGAGAGTCCACACACGATCGACCTGACGATGGACGGCGTGAGCGCCGTCGGCGCGAGTGCGATCAGCTTGGAGGGAGCGGCCGGGTGGGCTGTGGCCGTCCACGGCACAGAGAGCCCGAGCGCGGAGAAGTGACGCCCGCCATAGGCTGAGCAGATGGCTCGCAAGATCGACACCGCCGAGGGGCGCGCTGCGCTGGATGCCGTGCGCTCAGCGACCGCGGCGGGGGAGAAGCCCGCTCGGACCGCACTTGCGACAGCCGTGCGGTACCTGCTGCAGCTGCTGGACGAGAAGGCGCCGGGCAACAGCGTCGAGGTGCGTGTGCCGCCGTTCGGTGCGGTGCAGGTCGTGCAGGGGCCCCGGCACACCCGCGGGACGCCGCCGAACGTGATCGAGATGGATGCCGCGACCTGGATCGCCCTCGCCACCGGTGAAGAGGAATGGGCCGATGCCGTCGCGGCCGGCCGTGTGCAGGCATCCGGAACCCGCGCCGACCTGCACGGTCTTCTTCCGCTGCGACCCTGAGCCCAGGTCCTACCGCCGGGCGACGACCAGCGGCACTCCCGTCGCTGGATGCGGGAACACATCGACGCTCTGCTCGTACACCTCGGCGATCCGCTCGGCCGTGAGAACCTCGGCCGGCTTCCCGGTCCCGACAACGCGACCGGCGGTGAGCAGCGTCACACGGTCGGCATGCGCCAGTGCAGCGTTGAGGTCGTGCAGCACGACGGCGACCGCGGCGCCGGCATCCGCGCTCGCGCGCACCAGGCGCATGACGTCCTCGTGATGCTTGAGATCGAGGGATGCCGTCGGCTCGTCCAGCAGCAGGATCGGCGTCGCCTGCGCGAGCACCCGAGCCAGCGCGACCCGCGCGCGCTCTCCGCCCGACAGCGACGACACCGAGCGGTGCGCGAGCCCATCGACCTCGGTCGCTCGCATCGCCGCGGCTACAGCGGCATCGTCATCCGCCTCGCTCGGCGTGCGCGCCCACGGCGCGCGCCCCATCCGCACGACCTGCTCGGCTGAGAACGGGAACGACACCGCGTTCTCCTGCAGCAGCACGGCCCGCGTCCGCGCGAGCTCGCGCGGACGCATGGCGCGCACCGACCGTCCATCGATCGACACCGACCCGGCCTCGGGTGCGACATCCCCCGCCAGTACACCGAACAGCGTCGATTTGCCGGCGCCGTTGGGCCCGACGAGCGCGTGCACCTCGCCGGCCCGCACCTCGATCGCCGCGTCCTCGAGGATCGGCTTCGCACCTGAGACGGGGCGGACCGTGATTCCGGATGCCGTCAGCACGCTCACGCCCATCCTCCTGATCGGCGTCGCGTTCGCACGAGCAGCCAGAGGAAGAACGGTCCGCCCACGAGCGAGGTGATCATGCCGATCGGCATGTCGGCCAGCGGCACCACGGTGCGCGCGACGAGATCGGCGAGCGCGATCAGCAGCGCGCCACCCGCCGTCGACGCGATGATCAGAGGCAGGTGCGCCGGGCCGATCAGCATGCGCATGAGGTGCGGGATGACGAGACCGACGAAGCCGATGATCCCCGCGAACGCGACGGCCGCGCACACGAGCACGGCGACCGTGACGATCACGATGATCCGCAGCAGTTCGACGTTGAGGCCGAGATGGCGGGCGGTGCGCTCGCCGAGGGCGAAGAGATCGAGGCGGTGAGCGACGAGCAGCGCCACCACGATCCCCACAGCGGTGAGCGGAGCGACGATCGCGATGTTCGGCCAGAGCGCGCCGTTCAGCGAACCGAGCTGCCAGAAGACGATCTGCTCGCGCGTCGACGTCGTGCCCAGGAACGTCAGGAAAGCCATGCCCGCCCCGCCGATCGCGTTGATCGCGATACCCGTGAGCAGCAGCGTCACGACTTCGGTCCGCCCGCCTGATCGGCTGATGAAGTACACCGCGAACACCGCCACGAGGCCGCCGATGAACGCCATGGCCGGCGTCGTCCACATCCCGAACGTCGCGAGCCCGAACGTGAGGCTGGCCGCGGCGCCGAGCGCTGCGCCCGACGAGACGCCCACGACGCTGGCATCCGCGAGCGGGTTGCCGAAGATCGCCTGCATCAGCACGCCCGAGACCGCAAGCGCCGCCCCCACGAGCACGCCGAGAACGAGACGGGGGAGCCGGATGCTGAGGATCACCCCGCTCGCTGAGGCATCATCCGGCGCCCACCCGGACGGGACGCCGATCTCGCGCAGCAGGATGCCGACGATCTCGGTCGGCGACAGCGAGTACTGGCCGCTCCCGAGCGACACCAGGCAGGTGATCACGAGGGCGATCACGAGAATCGTCGTGACCACGGCGAAGCGCAGCCCGCGATGCCGGGTCGGCGTCGCGGTGACGACCTCGCCCGTCATTCGGCGGTCTCGCCGGTCGCGCCAGAGGCCGGGGCGTACAGGGCGCGTGCGATCGCCCGGACGATCTCGGGCGACCGCGGCCCGAAGCTGAGGATCTCGGCATCCGCCATGTCGATCACCCACCGGTTCACGCCGGCCGGCGTCTGGGCGACGGCAGGGACTCGCTCGATGAGCCCGTCGATGCCGCCGACCGATTCCAACCCGTCGGTCATCATCACCAGTACGTCGGGCTGCGCGGCGACGAGTGCCTCGGCGGTCACCGGCTTGGTGCCCTCCCAGCCGATCTCGCCGGCGACGTCGATGCCGCCGACGGATTCGATGAGCGCGTCCGCTCCGGAGTCCTTGCCGAAGATGTAGTACACGTTGGCACTGCCGCGGACGTACAGGAAGAGCATGCGAGCACGGTCGGCCGGATCGGGCGGGATGACGGGCGCGATCTCGGAGAGGGCGGCGTCGAGATCCCCCTCGACCTGCGCGCTCAGGGCCTCGCCCCGCGATGGGATGCCGAGGGCTGAGGCGACCTCGGTGATGAGCTGATCGGTGGTCTCCAACCTCAGCTCGTCGGACACGATGACGATCGGGATGCCGGCGTCGCGCAGCTGCTGACGCACCTCCTTGGGCCCGATCGTCGTGTCGGTGAGGATGACGGTCGGCGCGAGCTCGAGGATCGCTTCGGGGTTCAGCGAGTGGCCGGTCTTGGTCACGACGGGCAGATCCTCCGTGCCGTCGAACGTCGTCGACGAGTCGCGCCCGACCACGTTGTCGCCCATCCCGAGCGCGAACACCGTCGACGCGATCGTGCCGGAGATGTCGATCGCGAGGATGCGATCGACATCCGTCACCTCGACCTCGCGACCCTCCGCGTCGGTCACGGTGACAGGGAGCTTCGGCGCGGTCGTGTCGGCGACCGGGGCGATCGCATGGTTCGGCAGGCAGGCGGTGGAGCCGCCGGTCGCTGCGCGCACGTCATCGACGAGCGGCAGATCGGACAGCTGCTGTGCGGCCGCGGGGCAGGAACCGGATGCCGCCTGCTCGGGGTTCGCGGTCGCAGCCGGGGCCGTGCAGCCGGTGAGAGCGGCGACGAGGACGGCCGCGATGAGCAGAGGGAGACGCGAGCGCATTAGGAAAGCCTGTCCTAACCTTTGACGTGGAGACGATGATCAGTCTATGGTCAGAAACGTAGGTTAGCTAAGCCTAACCACATTCACCCGCAGCAGCATCCGGCCCCTGAAGAGGGGTCCCTCGTCGCGCCCGGCATCGACAGCGCGACCGCACGCCTGGAGGCATCCGTGAATCACCCTGAGTCCCCCGCGACGAGCAGTCGCACACGAACGGCGCTGGCGGGCCTGCTCGCCGTGCTCATGACACTGTTCGGCACGTTGACCGCTCCGGCGGCCTTCGCCGCTGACGGCGCGACGGTCGCTCCGCAGGTCACGGCGGCATCCGAATCAGGTGTGACGTTCGCGGTAGCGGGGTCCGGACTCCCCGAAGGCGTGACCGGCGCGTACGCCGCCCTCATCGTGCAGGGCGAGGACGAGGCGCTCAACAGCATGCAGTACGTGGCGTTCGCCCTGCCGTTCCCGGCGGTGAGCGCCGGATCGACGACCTTCACGCTGACCGCTCCCGCCGCGAAGCTGGATCGTGCGCTGACCTACGAGGTCGTCATCTGGAAGCAGCACAGCGCGTTCACGCCGGAGAACCTCTACGGCCGCTCGGCCGTGCAGATCTCGGACGCGCAATGGGATGCCGTGTTCCCACCGGCACCAGAGCCAGAGCCGACGCCCGAGCCGACACCGGAACCGACACCGGAACCCACACCTGAGCCCGAGCCGGAGCCGGTCTTCGAGCCGGCCCTGCAGGTCTTCCTCGCCGATGGCGTGACCCCCGTCGGCGACGCCGAGCTGTACGCCGGGGACGAGATCGTCGTCCAGGGCACCGGCTACGACCCCGCCGCGAACGTGGGCGGCCGTGGCGTGCCGATCCCGAACACGCTGCCGCAGGGCACGTACGTCGTGTTCGGCGACTTCGCCGCGAACTGGCAGCCGTCGACCGGCGCAGCATCCAGCGCCCGCTCCGTCGCCTCGCAGCTGTGGGCGCTCGCCGAGGGCGTCCTCGACCAGGTCCCGTCCCAGTACCAGGGCGCGATCCGTGCCCAGTGGGTCAACATCGCTGACGACGGAACGTTCCGCGCGACGTTGACGCTGAAGAACGCTCCCGCAGCCCCGGAGGGCGGCTCGTACGGCGTGTACACGTACGGTGCCGGCGGCGTGGCGAACACCGCGCAGGAGCAGGGCATCCCGGTGAACTACTCGACCGAGCCGAAGCCCGATCCCGAACCCGAGACGACCCTGTCGAACTCGGCATCCGTCGACGGCACCGACCTCGTCGTGACCGCCTCGGGGCAGGGCTTCGTCGGCGTCCCCGGCGTCTACGCCGCGCTGATCGAGAAGGGTACAGAGGCCGAGGTGACCGCCGGCGGCGGGTTCCTCGCGATGCAGTACGTCCGCACCATCACCGGCGGCGCCTTCACGACCGAGCTCGTCGCCGCAGGCGAAACGCTCGACGCGTCGAAGACGTACGAGGTGCTCGTCTGGCAGCAGCACACGATGCCGAACATCGACACCATCCACGCACGCGGCGACGTCACGATCACCGCTGAGCAGTGGCAGAAGCTGAAGGGCGAGAAGCCGACGCCGCCAACCGAGCCCACTGGCCCGCCGAAGCCCCCGGTGACCCCGGCGAAGCCGGTCGCAGGTGGATCGCTGCGCTGGGCGATCTCGTCAGCGTTCGCGAACTACGTCACCGGCCCCATCGCGCAGGGTGAGATCTTCGTCTCGGGCGGGGCGACCCGTTCGGGCAGCCAGTTCCAGTTCGGGCAGGCTGCGGGTACCACCTACGACCGCACCACCGGTCGTGGAGCGGTCGGCTACAACGGCTCGGTTCGGTTCACCGGCCACCACGGCGTGCTGGACGTCACGGTCTCGAACCCGCGGGTCGAGATCACCTCGGCATCCGCGGCGACGCTCTACCTCACCCACGCCGGATCGCGGGTCGCTTTCGCCACGTTGAATCTCGCGGGAGGAGCGAAGACGTCGGCTGACGGCGCAGTCACCTATACCGCCGTACCGGCGATGCTCACCGCGGCGGGTCGTGACCAGGTGCTCAGCGGCTTCAGCACGGCACTGAACCCCGTCACCTTCACGATCGGAACCCCTGCCCCCGCGCCGAACGGGACGGTCGGCACGGTGGCGGCGGCATCCGTGAACCCGAAGGCCGAGATCCCTGCTGCGCCGCCCGCGACGACGGGCATCGACGCTGACGCCGACGCTCTCGATGCGCTGCAGTCCGGCGCGACGGCGACGGTCACAGCATCCGGATTCGCCTCGGGTGAGCAGGACATCCAGGTCGTCGTCTACTCGACGCCGGTGCTGCTCGGCACGGTCGAAGCGGACGCGAACGGCGTCGCCACGTGGACCGGATCGCTGCCGGCGACCCTCGAGGACGGCGAGCACACGCTGACGTTCCAGGGCTCCGTCGACCGTGGGCTCGCGTTCACCCTCGACCGTGCTGCGACCGCAGCGATCGGCGAATGCACGGTCGATGGCGCGACGCTGAACTGGGGATACAAGGAGAGCTTCCGCAACTACATCGAGGGCATCGCCCGCGGCGGATGGGATCTCACTGATGTGGCCTACGAGTTCCCCGAGTTCGTGTGGGCAGGTGGCACCGGTTCCTACGACGACGAATCCGGCGCGGGCCTCGTGGACTTCGGCGGCACGATCGCCTTCCACGGACACGACGGCGCTCTCGACACCCGGATGAGCGACGCGCGCATCGAGCTCGCCGGCGACACGGGGTACATCGTCTTCGACATCAGCGGCACCACCCAGGGCGGCGAGGCGGTGGACGCGCAGGGCGTGCGCTTCGTCGAGTTCTCGATGGCGGATGCCGCCACCGCAGACGGTGTGCTGACGCTGGACGCTGCGGCCACGACACTGACCGACGCCGGGGCCGCGGCCTTCGGAACCTATGCGGCAGGGGAGTCGTTCGACCCGGTGTCGTTCTCGATCCCGATCGGGGCGGACTGCGGTGCGGTGCCGGCGACCGACGAGGCGGAGGCCGAGGAGACCCCGGTCGTCACCGCGGCGATCGAGCCGATCTCGACGAGCGAGGGCTTCCCGGTCTGGGCGTGGATCGTCATCGGCCTGCTCGTAGTCGGCGCCGGAATCGGCACAGGGGTCGCCGTGCAGCGACGCCGTGCTGCGGCATCCGCGATCGTCAGCGAGGATTGAACCATGGCATCCACCCAGCGTCCACAGCGTCCGCAGATCGTGCTGGAGGTCATCGAGCGCATCCGGCTGACGCCGCACCTCGTGCGGATCGTCGCCGGCGGCCCCGGCATCGCGGGCGTCGAGGACAACGGCTTCACCGACGCCTACACGAAGATGCTGTTCGCGCCCGCCGAGGCGGGGATCACGCCTCCGTATGACATGGAGCAGTTGCGCCAACAGCTGCCGATCGACATGCTGCCGACGCGTCGCACCTACACGATCCGCCGCTTCGACCTCGAGGCGGGGCAGGTCTGGATCGACTTCGTCACGCACGGCGATGAGGGCGTCGCAGGCCCGTGGGCGGCGAACGCCGAACCCGGTGACCCTGTCGTGCTCGGTGGGATCGGTGGCGGATACGCCCCGGATGCCGCGGCCGACTGGCACCTGCTCGTCGGCGACGAGTCGGCGATCCCCGCCATCTCGTCCGCGCTCGAGGCGATGCCGAGCGATGCCACCGGCTTCGCTCTGCTCGAGGTGCAGAACGAGTCGGAGCAGCTCGAGCTGACGGCGCCGGCCGGCATCGAGGTCCGCTGGCTGCACCGCGGAGAGCGGGCTGCTGGCACCACCGACCTGCTGGTCGACGCGGTGCGCGGGCTGGAATGGTCAGGAGGCCGGGTGCAGGTCTTCGCGCACGGTGAGCGCGGGGCGATGAAGCGGCTCCGACCGCACCTGACCGATGACCGAGGGCTCGACCGCACACAGCTGTCGCTGTCGGCGTACTGGGCGCTCGGGCGCCGCGAGGACGCGTTCCAGGCGGAGAAGCGCGAGGCGATCGGCCAGATCTGAGGCGCGGCTCCTGTGGGAGAATGGAGGCATGTCCTCCCCCGAACCCCGTGAGACCGTCGAAGCGACCGTTCGGCGTGTGCCGCGCTACGGCGTGTTCATGGCGATCGGCGTCGTGCTCGGCATCATCGCCGCCGGCATCCTGACCATGGTGGGCAGCTACGAGCCGTCGACGACACTCGACGTCGTCTACCCGCCGGGCCAGGTCTTCGGGTTCGCGCTGCTGTGGACGGTGCCGATCGGCATCGCCCTCGGCGGAGTCGTCGCGATCGTGCTCGAGCGGATCGCTCGCCGCCACGACCGTGTCGTGCGCGTCGACCGCGAGACGGTCATCGAGCAGGACTGACTGCTGCGCTGCGCCATGCCGTATGCATTTCGTCGGTTCTGAGCGCGCGAGACCGACGAAAAGCATCCAGCATCGGGATCGGTCGCGCTAAGCCAGTTCGCCGATGATCGGCCGGATGGCCGAGTCGAAGGCCACGACGTCGCGTCGCATCCCGTCCGTGACGGCGACCGTGAGTGCGCCGATCCACCAGATACCGCGCTGCGAGAACGGCAGCACCTGCACGTTCAGCTCGAATGAGTGCGCTCGCCGCCCCACCTCGCGCTCGAACTCGGCGATCGCGCTCGCATACGCGCGGTAGGCGCCGCCGCCGGTGGCTGTCTTCATGGTGTCGAAGTATCGCTTGCGGGCCTTCTGTGCGTACAGCAGAGCGGCCGGCGCGAGCGGCGCTATCGCCGCGCGGAGCTCGTCGGCACCGGTGGCAGGCAGCGCCACCAGGGTGTCGAATCCCTCGACCAGCTCGAGCGGCACATCAGAGGGATGCGCGCGCGGTTCGACGGTCATGTCCCAGTACTCGCGCCACTGCGCTTCGAGCTCGGACGTCGCGTCGACGGCATCCGGAGCGCGCACCTGCAGATCGCGCAGCGCAGGGAGGTCGTCCGGCACGCGGATGCCGAGCATCTGCCGCAGCGCGAGCGCGATCAGCACCGGCACCCCGGCGTCTTCGCGGATCAACCACTGCGGCTTGTCGGCCATGGCCCCATCCTATGGAGGTCCATCCGTCGTCGGCGAGGCCCTCAGCCTGGACGCAATGCGAAAGTCGGGGCCTCCCGCGGCCGGTAGTCTGGTCTCGTGGCTGCCTCCTCCACCAATCCCTATTCCGAAGCCGGTGTCGACACCGCTGCCGGTGATCTCGCCGTCGAGCTGATGAAGTCGTCCGTGCGCGCGACGCACGGCCCCGAAGTGCTCGGGGGAGTCGGCGGCTTCGCCGGCCTCTTCGATGCGAGCGCGCTGCTCGGCTACACCAAGCCGCTGCTCGCGACCAGCACCGACGGCGTCGGCACGAAGGTCGCGATCGCGCAGGCCATCGACAAGCACGACACGATCGGGCAGGACCTGGTCGGCATGGTCGTCGACGACATCGTCGTGGTGGGTGCGAAGCCCCTCTTCATGACCGACTACATCGCGTGCGGCAAGGTCGTCCCCGAGCGCATCGCCGACATCGTCCGCGGCATCGCCGACGCGTGCACCGCGACCGGCACGGCGCTCGTCGGCGGCGAGACCGCGGAGCACCCCGGACTCCTCGGCCCCCGCGACTACGACGTCGCCGGCGCCGCGACGGGCGTCGTCGAGGCGGATGCCGTGCTCGGGGCAGACCGCGTCGAGGACGGCGACATCGTCCTCGCCCTGGCATCCAGCGGACTGCACTCCAACGGCTATTCGCTCGTGCGTCACATCATCACGAACGCCGGGATCGGCTACGGCGACAACGCCGCCGACTTCGGTCGGACGTGGGGCGAGGCCCTCCTCGAGCCCACCCGCCTGTACACGCTGCCGCTGCTGCGCCTGATCGACGCGCTCCCCGAGGGCAGCCTCCACTCGCTCAGCCACGTCACCGGCGGAGGCATCGCTGCGAACCTCGCCCGTGTGCTGCCGGTCGGCAGCTGGGCCGAAGTCGACCGCTCGACATGGTCACCGAGCCCGGTCTTCCGCGTGCTCAGCGACATCGCCGGCTCCACCCTGGAGTCGGCGGAGGGCACCTGGAACCTCGGCATCGGCTTCCTCGCCGTGATCGACGGAGCTCGCAAGGACGCCGCGATCGCAGCCCTCGCTGGCGAGGGCATCGACGCCTGGCAGGTCGCGACGGTCTCCACCGGCGCGCGACCGGCCGGAGACTTCGAAGAGGGCGCCAAGGGCGTCGACGGCGGTGCGGTCCGTCTGGTCGGCGCGTACTCGGACAGCGCCCGCAGTCACTGAAGAACGGATCAGACAACACCCCATGTGCGGAATCGTCGGAGCGGTCGCAGGCGGCCCGGTCAATCAGGACATCTACGACGCGCTGCTCCTCCTGCAGCACCGCGGTCAGGATGCCACGGGCATCGCGACAGCGGAGCCGAACGGCGTCATGCACACGGCCAAGGCCGAGGGGATGGTGCGCGAGGCGTTCCGCACTCGTGACATGCGCTCCCTGCTCGGCAACGTCGGCCTCGGTCACGTCCGCTACGCCACCAAGGGCACGGCATCCAGCGAGGAGGAGATGCAGCCGTTCTACGTGAACGCGCCCTACGGCATCGTCCTCATCCACAACGGCAACCTCACCAACACCCGTGAACTCACCGCCGATATGGCGCAGCGCGATCGCCGTCACCTCAACTCCTCCAGCGACACCGAGCTGCTGCTGAATGTGCTCGCCGGCGAGCTGCAGGCCACGACCTCCGATGTCGACCTCGACCCCGAGCGCATCTTCGAGGCCGTCAGCCGCACGCACGAGCGGATCGAGGGCGCCTACGCGGTGATCGCCGTGATCGCGGGCTACGGCCTGCTCGCGTTCCGCGACCCGTTCGGCATCCGTCCGCTGATCCTCGGACGTCGTGACGGCAAGGATGCCGACGGCGAGAAGCGCGACGAGTGGATCGTCGCGAGCGAGTCGCTGGTGCTCGAGAACGCCGACTACGAGGTCGTCCGCGAGGTCGCACCCGGCGAGGCGGTGTTCATCACAGAGCAGGGCGAGCTGTTCACGCAGCAGTGCGCCGCCGACCCGAGCCTGTTCCCGTGCGCGTTCGAGTACGTCTACCTCGCCCGCCCCGACTCGATCATGAACGGCATCGCCGTCTACGAGTCGCGACTGCGGATGGGGGAGCGCCTCGCCGACACGATCGCCAAGCACGTGCCGCGCGACAAGATCGACGTCGTCATGCCGATCCCGGACTCTGCGCGCCCGTCGGCCATGGAGGTCGCCCGCAAGCTCGGCATCGAGTACCGCGAGGGCTTCTACAAGAACCGCTACGTCGGACGCACCTTCATCATGCCGGGGCAGGCGGTGCGCAAGAAGAGCGTCCGCCAGAAGCTCAACGCGATGTCCAGCGAGTTCCGCGGCAAGAACGTGCTGCTGATCGACGATTCGATCGTGCGTGGAACGACGAGCAAGCAGATCATCCAGATGGCTCGGGATGCCGGCGCCCTCTCCGTCACCTTCGCATCAGCCGCTCCTCCCGTGCGGTACCCGCACGTCTACGGCATCAACATGCCCTCGAAGCACGAGCTCATCGCCCATGGGCGCACGATCCCGGAGATCGCCCAGGAGCTCGGCGTCGACCACCTCGTCTACCAGGAGGTCGAAGACCTCAAGGCGGCCATCATCGAGGGTTCGGATGTCACCGACCTCGACATGAGCTGCTTCGACGGGCGCTACGTAACCGGCACCGTCACCGAGGAATACCTCGAGTGGGTGGAGAGCTCCCAGTCTTCGTGACCGGGTCTGTGAACACCTCGAGCCCCCGGCCGCTGTGGCGAGGGCGAGCACTCGCGATTCTCGGGATCCTGCTGTGCGCGTTCTCGCTGCGCTCGGCGGTCGCTTCGCTCTCGCCCCTGCTCGACCATGTGTCGGCCGACTTCGCGCTGCCGACGGCGATCGTCGGACTCATCGGCACCGCCCCGCCGGTGTGCTTCGCGATCTTCGGCCTGTGCACGCCGCTGCTCGAGCGGCGGCTCGGCCTCGAGCGGGTCACGGTCATCGCTCTCGTCGTCATCGCGGCAGGACTCATCCTCCGCGGTCTCTCGGGAGGAGCGGTTCCGCTGCTGCTGACGTCTGCGCTGATCTTCGCCGGCGTCGGTATGGGCAACATCCTCCTTCCGCCGCTGGTGAAGAAGTACTTCCCCGACCGGCTCGGGATGATGATGACGCTCTACACGACCGCGATGGCGCTGTCGACGTTCCTTCCGCCGCTGGTGGCGGTTCCCGTCGCAGATGCCGCCGGATGGCGCGTCTCCCTCGGACTGTGGGGCGTGTTCGCGATCGCAGGCGCCGTGCCGTGGATCCTGATGCTCGTCACGGGGCGGACGGCCGGGATGCCGGGTCCCGTGTCCGCGGCATCCCGAACCGTCGCCCCGGAACGCGAGCAGGACCCAGCAGAACTCGCCACCGGACCGATCGCCGTCGCCCCGGCGAACACGCGCGCGTTCTCGCGGCTGCTACGGCTGCCGCTCGCCTGGGCCATCGCTGTGGTATTCGGGACCTCGTCGACCATGGCGTACGTGTCGTTCGCCTGGCTGCCTGCCATCGTGACGGATCTCGCCGGAGTGTCGCCGTCGGTCGCCGGCCTGCTGCTGTCGCTGTTCGCTCTCATGGGGCTTCCGGCGTCGCTGCTCGTCCCTGTGCTGGTGGTGCGATTCCAGGCCACCCGGTCGCTGTTCGCCGTGGCGGTCACGTGCGGACTCGTCGGCGCCGCGGGCCTTCTGTTCTTCTCCAACGAGGCCACCGTGTGGCTGTGGGTCGCGATCTTCGGCGTCGTCGGTGTGCTGTTCCCGCTGGCGCTGGTGCTCATCAGCATCCGCGCTCGGACTCCTGAGAGCGCCGTAGCGCTCAGCAGCTTCGTGCAGAGCACCGGCTACGTCTTCGCCGCGGTCTTCCCGCTTCTCATCGGTGTCCTGCATGAGAGCACCGGCACGTGGACGCTGCCCATCGTGACGATCGGAATCGTCCTCGTCGTCGCCATCCCGTTCGGACTCATCGCGGGGCGCCGGCGCACGATCGAGGACGAGTGGGAGGCCCGGTACGGACGCTGGTGATCAGCCGGATCGGCGGAGACGACAAAGACCCCGTTGCCGAGGCAACGGGGTCGAGCATGCCGAGAGGTCAGGCCTTCTCGAGCTCGTCTTCGTCTTCGTCCGCGTACTCGTCGGCCCACTTGTCGACGTAGGCGTTCTCGTCATCCGACGGGTGAGCCAGCTCGCGCTCGAGCGCGGAGTAGTTCACCGAAGGACTGTACGACTTGAGTTCGCGGGCGATTTTGGTGTGTTTCGCCTTCTGACGGCCACGGCCCATGCGCGAGACCCCCTAACGAGTTCAGCTGCCGGGCGATCGAGCGCCCGGGGCATTTCACGACACCGGCGTGCGGCCGGTAAGAGTAGCATTCAGAATAGCACGAGGGCCAGGTCCTCTGGCCTTCGCCGGCAGGTGAAGGGAACGATTCTCAATGACTGACGCAACCTCCTCCCCGTCCGACGAACTGGCCCAGAACGCCGCGCTTCAGAAGGCCGTCATCGTGGGGATGCAACCCGACCAGTCGTCCCACGTCCTCGACGAAGCCGCGCGGTACGCGAAGCTGCTGAGTGCGCCCCTGGTCATCGCTCACGTGGACGTCACGCGCTTCGTCACCTACGAGGATCCGGACGGTTATGTGCATTCGGCGCCGATCGACCTGAACATCGAGGCCGGCGCCGCCGAGTTCGAGGCAGTCCAGGCGGCCGCTGCCACGTCGTTGCGCGACAGCGGCCTCAACTGGACCGCCCGTCAGCTCGTCGGCGACCCCGCTCTGGCGATCAAGCAGCTGGCGAACAAGCTCGACGCTCAGCTCATCGTCGTCGGCACCCGCAAGCGGGGCCTCGGCGAGTCGATCCGCGAGTTCTTCACCGGATCGGTCGCCGCCCGCCTGGCGCACCGTCAGCACCGTTCCGTGCTCGTGGTGCCGCTGGAGGATGCCGTTCCCGACGACCAGGCCGAGATCTGGACCGAGTAGTCTCCCTCAGCGGTCGGAAGAGCTGAGCGCTCGGGTGACGGCCTTCGCCGCGGCATCCAGCGCGCCTTCGAGTTCGGTGACGACTTGCTCTGCGAGCGCTCCGCCACGGGCGACATGCGTCCGCAGATCGGTGCGCACCTGGGCGCGGAACGCGTTCACCGCGGCATCTGCCCGATGAAGGTGCTCACGGCTGGTGACCCGCTCGTCGTTCATCGGTCGTGCGGTCGACGGCCGCGCCTTGGCCGACGCGCGCTCGTCGTTCGCAGCAGCGGCGAGATCGGCCCGAAGGCTCTTCATCGCATCCTGCACGCTCTGGCGCACCTCGTTGGCGATCAGTCGCACGGAGTCGGCAAGACCCGACTCGATGCCCGCGAGGTCGCCCTCGCGGGCATCGAGTTCAGCGCGCCCGGCATCCGTGATCGCGTAGATGGTGGTGCGGCCGTCCACGGTCTTGGTGACCAGGCCCTCCTCCTCGAGCTTCGCGAGCCGAGGGTAGATCGTGCCGGCGCTCGGCGTGTAGGTGCCGCCGGTGCGATCGGTCAGAGCCTGGATGATGCCGTAGCCGTGCTGCGGCGCCTCGGCCAGTAGCGACAGCAGGTACAGACGCAGGTCGCCGTGCGAGAAGACGGCCGGGGTCATGAGTCCCACTCCTCGTCGTCTGCGACGGTGGTGAGCGCGCTGCGCAGCACCGTCGTGTCGCCCGATACCGAGTTCGAGCGGACGTCGACGAACGATCCGGCGAGCTCGCCGGTCGAACCGGTGAAGTTCGTCGGGCCGGAATTTCCGCGGTCGACGCCGTCGATCGTCACGCGCCCGCTCATGGAACGGACCACGTAGTTCGCCGGCAGCGTCTCCTCGAGACGGATCGTGCTGTTGCCGGAGACGGTGTTCAGGTTGATCGTGTTGACGGCGCCGGTGGCATCCACCCAGATGCTTCCGGAGACCGTGTCGACGGTCGCCTTGCGGACGGATCCGGTGAGCGCGACGTCGCCTGAGACGCTGTTCGCGTTCGCGGCGCCGGTCAGGCCGCGCACCTGCACGTCGCCGGAGACGGAGTTCAACGTCAGATCACCCGAGTGGGTGTCGACGATGATGTCGCCGGAGACGGTGTTGAGACGTGCGTCGTTCGCGAGGCCGGACACGAGTGCACCGGCGCTGACGACACCCAGGTTCAGGGCGATGCTGCGGGGGACGGCGACGCTGACCTCTGCGCGAGGCCCGCCGGAGCCGAAGTTGCGGAACACCTCAAGGAAGTTGTCCCAGCCCAGCTGCGGGTGGTCGATCTCGATCTGGGTGCCGTCGGATTCGATCCGGAGGTCTTTCACGGTCACGCCGCTCACTTCGATGCGGATGCCGGGTTCGTCGTGGGCGATGACGTCCACCTGTCCGCCGACCAGACCGACCTTGAGTCGGGTGGCCTGGGCGATGTCGATGACGCGTTCCTCGCCGGGGGCGATGAGCCACTTCTCGGTCATGGGGTTCTCCTTGGTCGTCACGGGGTTCGTGATCGCGATATATCGCGTTGAAGTAAGGTAACACGATATATCGCGAGTTTGTCAAGGGGGATCTGATTCCCGTGCGTCGATCGTGCGTGGGGCGGGCTTCAGCGCGTGAGATCGAGGACGCGTGCATTCGGTAGAGCTGCGATTGCGGCGCCCTCCAGGAGCAGCTTCGCCGAGCGTCTTGACCTTGACGTAGCGTCAACTTCTACGGTGGAGACATCGAGAACGGAGGAAGCCATGAGCGCACTTGACTGGTCGATCCAGGAGATCGCCCGACTGGCGGGAACCACGAGCAGGACACTGCGTCACTACGACGACATCGGACTGCTCGCCCCATCGCGCATCGCGCACAACGGCTACCGGCATTACGACCAGGCAGCCCTCGTCCGCCTCCAGCGGATCCTTCTGCTGCGTGAGCTCGGTCTCGGGCTGACGCAGATCGGAGAGGTGCTCTCCCGTGAGGGTGCACACGAAGCATCCGCTCTCGAGACGCACCTCGCGTACCTGCGCGAGGAGCAGAACCGGCTGACGCGGCAGATCGCGTCGGTCGAGACCACCATCAACGCATTGAAAGCAGGTGAATCTCTCATGGCAGAGAACATGTTCGACGGGTTCGACCACACCCAGTACAAGGAAGAGGTCGAGGAACGCTGGGGCAAGAAGGCGTACGCCGACAGCGACCGCTGGTGGCGGGGGATGACGGATGCCGAGCGCGCCGAGTGGCAGCAGCTCGTCTCCGACCTCGGCCGCGACTGGATCGCCGCCGCCGAGAGCGGTGTCGACCCGGGGTCCGATGAGGCGCAGGCGCTCGCCAAGCGGCACATTGACTGGCTGACGGGCGTGCCTGGCACCCCGGCATCCGTCCCCGGCGGCGACGTGAAGGCCTACGTCACCGGTCTCGGCGAGATGTACGTCGCCGACCCGCGCTTCGGCGCCAACTACGCCACGGCCGACGGCGGCACCCGCGGCGCGGAGTTCGTCCGCGCCGCGCTGCGCATCTACGCCGAGGCGAACCTCTGATCGCTCTTTGAACGCCCCGGCCCGGCGACCGGAGCGTATGGTCGTGACATGCGCGCGAGACCGGGAGTGGCGACAGCTGCACCGGTCTTCGCCGCCGCGGCGCTGATGTACACCGCGAACTGCGTGCTCGGGTCGGCTGTCGCGGCGAAGCTCATCGACACGAGCCGCTTTCGGTGGCTGCATCACGCGCTGTACATCGCCACCTGCACGGCCGCGGCCGCCGCACTCAGCGCGGCGTGGTGGGGCGAGCCGCGCCGCGTGAGCCGCTCCGCCGCGCTGGCTCTCGCACCTGCCGCTGTCCCCCTCACCGCAGTCGCCTTCGCGGGAACGCGCGGTCGTCGGCATCCGATCGTCGCGCTCAGTGCTGCCCCGTTCGTCATAGCGGGTCTCATTCGCGCGTACCGTCCCGATGACAGGAGCTGAACGATGGAACTACTCGATGCGATCCGCCGCCGAAAGACCACGAACGGCGCTTTCCTGCCCGACCCGGTCAGGGAGGAGGACCAGCGGATCCTGCTCGAGGCGGCCGGCCGTGCGCCGTCGCAGCTGAACAGTCAGCCCTGGCGTTTCGTGGTCATCGAGAGCCCCGAGACGATAGACGAGATCGCACGCATCTCGGGCGAGAGCATGACGGAGGCGATGTCGAACGGCACCTTCTTCGAGCGCTACAAGCCCTACTTCCGCTTCAGCCAGGCCGAGATGGACGACAAGCGCAGCGGGATGCTGTTCGACAAGCTGCCCGCGGCGCTCCGCCCCTTCACGGGGCAGGTGTTCACCAAGCGCGGGCAGAAGCTCATGAACGCGTTCGGCGTTCCTCCCACTCTCGGCGAGGAGAATCGCAAGCTCGTCGCCGGTTCGCCCCTGCTTCTCGGAGTGATGCTCGATCGCAGCGAGTACCGGCCGGGCGAGCTGTCGTCGTTCTACTCGGTGTTCAGCATGGGCGCTGCGATGGAGAACATCTGGCTCACCACCGTCGAGCTCGGCATGGGCATCCAATTCATCTCCTTCCCGATGGAGGTGCCAGGACGCTGGGACGAGATCGTCCGCCTGCTGCAGGTTCCGGACGAGCTGGAACTGATGGCGGTGTACCGGCTGGGGTATCTGCCGCCGGAGCAGCGCCGCCCCGCCATCGACTGGTCGAGCAGCCAGCGTCGGCTGGTGTCGCAGTACGTCTTCCGTGAGACGTGCGAGACGCCGCAGCAGGGCTGGGATGCTCCGCCCGCAGACGCCGGTCACTGACCGCCGTGACGCGGTCGGCTCTTCAGATCGCGTACAGCCGGTCCTTCGATGCGTGTGCCGTCCGGCGCGAAGCGCGAGGCGTGCAACGGGCAGTCCCAGGTGCATTCGGCGTCGTTCCAGTCCAGCACGCCGCCGAGGTGGGTGCACACCGCGTCGACCGCCCTGGTGACGCCGTCGACCGTGGAGACGCCCACCGGACGGCCTGACGTGTTCGCGACGACGCCGTGGCCCTCGGAGGGACGCGCGACCGGGACGGACGTCGATTCGGCATCCCTCCACCCTGATGCGAGCTCCGCGGCGACCTTGGCGCCTTCGATCGCGCCGCGCCCGAGATCGGCTGGCACGGTCAGGCGCGTGCCGATCGTCGTCATCCAGCGCGAGCGCTCATGGCGGGGCGTGCCGAGGATCTCGGCGGTGAGGCGCAGCGCTGCCGCCGGGGCGTTCGACAGTCCCCACTTCGCATAGCCGGTCGCGAATCGGATTCGCCCGAGGCTGCGGGGCATCGCTCCCACGAACGGGATCAGATTGTGCGACTCGTAGTCCTGCGCCGACCACCGGTGGGTCTCCTCCGCACCGGGGAAGAACCGCGTTGTCCATTCGATGAGATCCTCGACCGCTGCCTTCTCGCCGTCGGATCGACCGACAGGGTGGCCGTTGCCGCCCACGACGAGCTGGGCTGTTCCGGCGGGACCGTCGGAATCGGAGACCGGGCGGATCGACCGGGTCTGATCGTCGATCGAGATGAAGGTCGCCTCTGGAAGCCGGCCGGGAACGCGGAACGAGACGCAGTACGACCGCATTCCGCGGACCTTGGCGAAGTACAGACCGCGGTCGATCGTCGGAGTGCCGGTCGCGAGCACGACGTGGTCGGCGAACAGCGAACCCGCTGCCGTCTGAATCCGCGGGTGCGGCAGTGCGTGAGTGCCGATCACGCGAACGCCGGTGTGCAGCGTGCCTCCGGCTGCGAGCAGCTCGCCGACAAGCGCCTGCGCGACCCGGACGGGATCGATCGTCACCTGATCGTCCAGCGCGACGGCGCCCGCCGCCGGGAACGGCGATGTCGACAGGTCGCCCGCCGCCAGCATCCGCACGGGCAGCCCCGCCTCCCGAGCCGCATCATGGACGCGCTGCAGTGCATCCATTCCGTCGGTGCTCGCCGCATAGGAGTGGTCGGTCCGGCGCAGGTACGGGACGCCGGCCTCATCGGCGAACGACGTGAGCCACCGCATGCCGGCGCGATTGGCGTCCACGTACGCCCGGACGAGGGATGCGGGATGGTGACGGCGTATCCGAGACAGTCGATCCCCCTGGAGCACCGAGAGCTTGCCGGTGTTTCCGCCCGATGCGAGCTCGGCGATCGCCCCGGCCTCGACGACCGCGACGTCCCGGCCCTCGCGTGCGAGCATCACCGCGGTGGACAGGCCGGTGAGACCGGCGCCGACGACGATCACGTCATGGTGCGCGTCCGGTGCGAACGGTGTGCCCTGAGACGCGGAGGGGAGGGTTTTCCACAGCGGAGTCATGGCCCCAGTACACGGGGTCCCCGCTGCGACTCATACCGGCTTGACATCCGCGTTCTTCTGCGCCCCATCCCACCAGTCGAGCACCCGCGTGCCGATGAGGGTGAGCCAGCGCGACGGCTCGCCCTCCGCGACGTCGACATCGAACCACGTCCGTCCGGCGAGGGGAGTCGTCTGCAGCCAGGAGCCGGGAAGCGCAGTGCCGCCCTCCTGCCGCTTCGAGCGAACGAGTTCGACGGCATCCGCCAAGCGCTCGTCCGGCGCGGAACCCTCGAACACCGACGCCTCGCGGAAGTGGTCGAGCGCGGCCAGCGCGCTGTAGCGATGCCGATTCGGGTAGACGAATTCCGTCACGAAGTCACCGACGATCTCACCCGTGGATGCTCGTCGCATGAGCCCGCGCTCGAGCAGATACTCCTCGCCGCCGTGCCGCGCGTCTCTCATCGACAGGTCTCCTGTGATCCGTTCGTAGGCGAGGATGCCGCGCACCGCGTTCAGCGTCGAGTGGAACGACGACCGCACGGAGTCGCCCTCCTCCGCCTCGCAGTTCCACCCGCCGTCGGCGAGGCGGTGTTCGGGGAACCACGCCACCAGCCTCGACACGTCAGCTCCCAGCCACGCGCCTGAGGCGAGAGTGAACGCATTGATGCAGACGTCGACCTCGCCGCCCCAGAAGGGCATGTCGTCGTATTCCCAGTGACAGTTCGCCGCGAGCTTCTCGGCCGTGCCGGCGAGGGCCGCGGCATCCACACCCCATTCGCGCAGGTCCCTGAGCGACCAGCTCGTCGCGACCCACGGCTGGCCGGTGTCCTCACGTTCTGGGCTGTCGAAGAACCCGGCCGGGAAGTGCGCGCCGCCGGCCCACTGGCCGTCCGGGTCCTGCTTCGCGAGCAGCGCAGCGCCGAAACCCTCGGTCGCCACGCGCTCGCGCGTCGCCTGCCACACCTCCTCGGGGGCTCCGACCACGTCGCGTTCGACCTGCCATCGGATCGCGGGGTCGGAGTCGAGCAGCCATTCGAGTGTGCGCGCGTCGGTGACCATGCCCGGAACGATACGCCGCCGACTGCCGAAAGCGGAGGTGAGGCCCGGACTAGAGTTGCCGAGTGACCCTCCGCCGTCTGCTCCTCGTCATCGCGGGCGGGATGCTGGGCACCGCGGCCCGCCTCGGCATCGGGCTGCTGATTCCGAACGCGGGTCTGCTCCCGGTCGCCACGCTCGTCGCCAACGTCGCCGGAGCTCTGCTCATCGGCGTGCTCGCCGCGCGCCTTCCCTTCGACAGGCTCAGGGATCGAGGGGGCGACATCCGAGTGTTCCTCGGCACCGGCATCCTCGGCGGATTCACCACCTACAGCGCGTTCGCCGTCGGATCGGTTCAGCTGTGGACTGATGCCCCGCTCCTCGCCGTCCTCTACGTCGTGATGACTCTGGGAATCGGCCTGGCCGCAGCAGTGCTCGGCATGCGCTGGGGCAAGACGAAGCGCCGCGCATGACGCCGCTGATCTTCCTCCTGGCATCGATCGCCGGCGGCGTGGGCGCCGGCCTCCGCTACCTCGTCGACATCGGAGTCATGTCGCTGACCAGGGGCCGGTTCCCGTGGGGGATCGTCGTCGTGAACATCACGGGTGCCTTCGCGCTCGGAGTGGTGACGGCATCCATCCCCGACGCGGCGCTCGTGATCGGCGCCGGCCTCCTCGGCGGGTACACGACCTTCAGCACGGCGATGCTCGACGCCCTCGCGCTGTGGCGTGACGGCGAGAGGCCGGCCTCGATCGCGCACCTGTTCGGGACCTTCGCAGCATCCGTCGCCGCGGCACTCGCCGGGCTCGGCGTCGGCACGCTGGTCTGAGAGCGGCCGCACTCAGTCCGTCCACAGCAACCGTTCTGTACAAAAGTACATGTACAGACGTCCAGGAGGACCATGCCCGACTCGCCCCGTCGCAGACGCGACCCGGAGGCCCGCCGCAACGCCATCGTGCTCGCGGCCGCCGAGCTGATCGTCGAGGTCGGGGTCGACGCCATCACGCACCGCAAGGTCGCCGCACGCGCGGACGTCCCCCTCGGCGCCACGACCCAGTACTTCGCCACACTGGACGACCTCCGCGAGGCCGCGCTGCAACTTCTGGTCGCGCACGTCGAGGAGCAACTGCAGAGGATGCGCGATGCGCTCGCCGTCGACGGCTCGACACCCGCGGCGATCGCAGCCTTCCTGTCCGCGGCGATGGCGGACGCACCGGCGGTGCGCGCCGATCGCGCCGTCGTCACGGCCGCTGTGCACGACCCGAAGCTGCGCGAACTCGCCCGCACCCTGTCGCTCGAGCTCGTCGCGATCCTCGAGCCGGTCCACGGATCCGAGCGGGCCATGGCCGCGGCCGTCTTCCTCGACGGCGTACTGTGGCACTCGCAGATCAACGACGTTCCGCTGCCTCGTCACATCATCGAAACCGCACTCGCCGGCATCCTCGGCGACGACAGCCGCACCACTGATCGCACAACTGATCCGAGAGAGAACTAGCCGTGTCGAACCTCGCCGTCCTGAGCCTGCGCAACCGCGCGCTGATCGCGCTCATCACGATCGTCGCCGCCGTGTTCGGCGGTCTCGCGCTGACCAACCTCAAGCAGGAGCTCATCCCCTCGCTCGAGCTCCCATCGCTGGTCGTCATGACCACCTACCCCGGCGCCTCGCCCGAGGTCGTCGAGAACGACGTGTCCACGCCGATCGAGACGGCGATCCAGGGTGTGCCCGGTCTCGAGTCGACCAGTGCCACGAGCACGACGAACGCGTCGATCATCCAGGCCACGTTCACCTACGGTGAGAACCTCGCCACGGCAGAGCAGAAGATGCAGCAGGCGATCAACCGCATCTCCTCCCAGCTGCCTGAGGACGTCGAGCCGCAGGTGCTGTCGGTGTCGATCGACGATTTCCCGGTGATCCAGATCGCCGTGACCGGATTCGCCGACGCCGAGACAGCGCAGGCCGACCTCGAGAACGTCGCGATCCCCGCCCTCGAGGACGTGGACGGCGTCAACGCCGCCGAGATCGTCGGCGGGCTCGGTCAGCAGATCACCATCACCCCCGATCAGGCGAAGCTCGCCGCCGTCGGCGTCAGCAGCCAGGCGATCCGCGACGCGCTGCAGCAGAACGGCACCCTGTTCCCCGGCGGGGACATCACCGAGGACGGCCAGACCCTCACCGTCCAGACCGGCGCCAAGATCGCCTCGGTCGATGAGATCGCAGCCCTTCCGCTCGTCGGGACGCGTATTTCAGGCACGGATGTCGCAGGTGCGCCTGCGACGATCGCCGATGTTGCGACCGTCGAACTCGGCACAGAGCCCGTCAGCTCGATCTCGCGCGTCAACGGCGAGGACGCCCTGTCGATCTCGATCACCAAGCTGCCGGCCGCCAACACCGTCGAGGTCTCCGACGGCGTGATCTCCGCGATCGACGACCTCAAGGCGAGCTTCCCCGACGCGAAGTTCACGGTCGTCTTCGATCAGGCGCCGTTCATCGTCCAGTCGATCGACACACTGGCCACCGAGGGTCTGCTCGGACTCGTTTTCGCCGTCATCGTCATCCTCGTGTTCCTGCTGTCGATCCGTTCGACGATCGTCACCGCGATCTCGATCCCGACGAGCGTGCTCATCACATTCATCGGCCTGCAGGCGTTCGGATATTCGCTGAACGTGCTCACCCTCGGCGCACTGACGATCGCGATCGGCCGCGTGGTCGACGACTCGATCGTCGTGATCGAGAACATCAAGAGGCACTACGTCGGCGATGCCGACAAGGGCGATGCGATCCGGCTCGCGGTGCGCGAGGTGGCTGCGGCCATCACGGCATCCACCATCACGACCGTCGCCGTCTTCCTGCCGATCGTGTTCGTCGGCGACATGGTCGGCGAGCTGTTCCGGCCGTTCGCGATGACCGTCACGATCGCGATGGTCGCCTCGCTCCTGGTCGCGCTGACGATCGTGCCGGTGCTCGCCTACTGGTTCCTGCGGCCCGGCAAGGAGCTCAAGGACGAGAGCGGCGAGGTCATCGATCCAGAGCATCCGGATGCTCCGCCCACAGCCCTTCAGCGCGGATACCGTCCGATCCTCACCTGGACGCTCAAGCACTCCGGTCTCACCGTGATCATCGCCGTGGTCGTGCTCGGCGCTACGCTCGCCGCGGCCCCGCTGATGAAGATCAACTTCCTCAGCGACACCGGCCAGAACACCATGACCGTCACGCAGGACCTCGGCCCGACCGCGAGCCTGGCGGCCAAGGACGAGGCCGCAGCGGTCGTCGAGGACGCGCTCGAGGGCATCGACGGCATCGAGAACGTGCAGGTGTCGATCGGTTCGAGCGGCTCGGCGCTGCGCGA
Organism: Microbacterium sp. Bi121; assembly: GCF_918698005.1. Taxonomy (GTDB): domain Bacteria; phylum Actinomycetota; class Actinomycetes; order Actinomycetales; family Microbacteriaceae; genus Microbacterium. Next base: position 316,610 of record NZ_CAKKLJ010000001.1, on the reverse strand, counting down.
TGCGTTCTCCGGCGGGGCCGGCGTGACGTACTCGATCATGACCTCGTCAGGCGCCGATCAGGAGAAGCTCCGCGCTGACGTCCTGGACGCCGTGGAAGACCTCGAGGGCGTCGGCGAGATCAGCGTCGCGGCCTCGGCCGGGTTCGGCTCCACCGACATCGAGGTCGACATCACCGCCCCGAACGGCGAGGCGCTCGCCGAGGCGACGGATGCCGTGATGGCAGAGCTCGACGGACGCGACGGCATCGGCCAGGTCACGGACAACCTCGCGGCATCCCTGCCGTACATCGCCGTCGTGGTCGATCGTGAAGCAGCAGCCGAGCGCGGTCTGTCGGAGGTCGCGGTGGGTTCGCTCGTCTCGAGCACGATGCGTCCGCAGCAGATCGGCAGCGTCGAGCTCGACGACACCGCGCTCACGGTCTACCTCGCGGCATCCGAGCCTCCGGCGACGATCGACGACCTCCGCACTCTGACGATCCCGACGGCGACCGGGCTCATCGAGTTGCAGGACGTCGCATCTGTCGATCAGGCCGAGGGGCCGACGTCGATCACCACGGAGCAGGGGCGCCGCACGGCCACCATCACGGTGCCGCCGTCGTCGGACAACCTCGCCACCGCGACGGCATCCGTGAACGCGGCTCTCGAGGCCGTGGATCTGCCGGACGGAGCCTCCGCCGAGGTCGGCGGTGTGGCCTCGCAGCAGGCCGACTCGTTCTCGCAGCTGGGGCTCGCGATGCTCGCGGCGATCCTGATCGTCTATGTCGTGATGGTCGCGACCTTCAAGTCGCTGCGCCAGCCGCTGCTGCTGCTCGTCTCGGTTCCGTTCGCGGCGACCGGTGCGATCCTGCTGCAGATCGTCACGGGTGTGCCGCTCGGTGTCGCATCCCTGATCGGCGTGCTCATGCTGATCGGCATCGTGGTCACGAACGCGATCGTGCTCGTCGACCTCGTGAACCAGTATCGCGAGAAGGGTCTGTCGACCGCTGAGGCCGTGATGGCCGGCGGCGAGAAGCGCCTGCGGCCGATCCTCATGACGGCGCTCGCGACGATCTTCGCGCTGACGCCGATGGCGCTCGGGATCACCGGTCACGGCGGATTCATCTCGCAGCCGCTCGCGATCGTCGTCATCGGCGGCCTGGTGTCCTCGACCGTGCTGACGCTGATCGTGCTGCCGACGCTCTACAACCTCGTCGAGGGTGCGCGTGAGCGTCGCAGGGCGCGGAAGGCGGGACCGGATGCCGGTACCGCAGAGTCCGGCGACGACCCGGCGCCGGAGGACCCCGAGCACCCGCTCACGCGTCGCGAGTTGCGCGAGCACCACGCGTAGCGGGAGGCGCCTTCGACTCGTCGCCTCCGGCTCCTCGCTCAGCCGAGCTCGATGCCCCATTCGAGCGTCCACGTCTCGCCAGGCGCGAGGCGCCGGACGCCGAGTCCGCTGTTGAACGCATCGGCCGGAGCCGTCATCGGCTCGATCGCGACGGCGAGCTCCTGCCCGGGGTAACCCGTGCTCGTGTACACCTGCACGTAGTCGAATCCTTCGCCCTGCCACAGCGTCAGACGGCGGCCGTCCGGCGCGGTGAGGGTGTGCCGCGCGCGGCCGTCGGCGTCGCGGGAGAGCTCGGTGAACCCGGTGTCGAGTGCGACGTCTCCGAGGCGCACACCCTCGCGCAGGGACTCCGGCGCGGGCGAGGTGCCGGTCGGCAGCATCCGCTCGTCGGTGTCGAATCGGGTCGCAGCCGGAACACGCAGCACGAGGTCGTGCGGATCGGCATCGCCGATCGTGACGAACGGGTGCGTCCCGAGTGCGACCGGCGCGCTCTCGCCGGAGCGGTTCGTGAGCGAGTGCGTGACGTGGATGCCGGCATCCGTCAGCGCGTAGTGCACCGTGGTCTCGACGAGGTACGGATAGCCGGTCTGCGGAACGACCGCTGCCGCGAGCGTGATCGCGTCGTCATCCTGTGCGGCGATCTCGTAGGCCGTGAACCGGAGCAGCCCGTGGCTGGCGTTGTTCAGCTTCGGCTCGGTGATCGCGAGCTGCCGCACGTCCGCGCCGTCCTGCCAGACGCCGTCGCGGACGCGGTTCGGCCATGGCGCGAGCACGATGCCGGACGCCATCGGCGTCGGCCGATCCGCGGGGTACGGCGGCACGAGATCGACGTCATCGATGGTGAGATGCCGCAGCGACGCGCCGACCTGCGCGATCTGCGCGGTCACGGTCCCGTGTCGCAGGTGAAGCTGGATGCCGGTGGGGGAGGTGACAGCACGATCGACGGACATGGGGCAATCGTATGACCAGGCGAGGGCAGGGGGATTCCCAGGAGCGGCCTGTAGACTCCTCATGTCGGCTTCGGGCACCCGCGATCTCGCGGGAAGTTCTGAATCAAGTGTGAGCCCAGGGGCCGATGGTTCATAAACCATCACATGAATGGCCCCGGCCGATGGATGCTCGGGTATGTCCGCCGTGCGCTGATCTCTGTGCGCCGCCTGCGGATGCTGTTCTCGTGTCAGAGACAGTCAGGAAACACCATGCCCAAGAATGGCAAGCCCAAGGGCGGTCGCCCGTCCCGCAACTTCGAGCCGCGCTTCGCGAAGAAGACGTCGTTCCACGACCGTCACGCTGGTGGCCGGCCGGCAGCAGGTCGTCCGGATCGCGACGCTCGCGACGGCCGCGACGCACGCACGGATGCCGGCGACCGCGGCTTCTCCTCCGACCGCAGCCGCACGTCCGATCGCGGTTTCGACCGCCGCCCCGGCAGCAAGAGCCCCAGCCACCGCGGCTACCGCCCTGCCGATTCCGAGAGCGGCGCTCCGAAGCGCCGCTGGTCGGATCAGGACCGCGCCGGGCGCGACGAGGCCCGCGGCATCCGCGGTCGCGCCGTGTCCGGACGCCGTGAGGCACCGCACCATCGCGACGAGCGGTCGCAGGATTCGCGTGGCTCCTACGGCGAGCGTCCGCGCTACAACAACGACCGTCCGGCGGGCGAGCGTCGCTACGACGACCGTCCCCGTCGCGACGAACGCGGCGGCGACCGTCCGCGTTTCCAGGGGGATCGCCCGCGCTTCAACAGCGAACGGAACGAGCGCCCTCGCTACAACGACGATCGTGGTGGCGACCGTCGTCCGTTCAACCGGGATGAGCGTCCGGCTCGCGACGACCGTCGTCCTTTCAACGATCGCAACGATCGTGGTGGCGACCGTCGTCCGTTCAACCGCGATGAGCGTCCGGCCCGTGACGACCGTCGTCCATTCACGAGCGACCGCGACGAGCGCCCGCGTCAGAACGGCGAGCGTCCTCGCTTCAACCGCGACGACCGTCCCCGTCGTGACGACCGCGGCTCGAACGACCGCCCCCGCCGCGACGACCGCGCGCAGCGCCCGAGCCGCGACGACTGGAACAAGCAGGCTCCTGCCAAGCGCTTCGAGCCGACCGAGGACGTCGTCCATGAGCGTCTGAAGGCGAACGTCGTCGCAGCGCCCGAGGTCGAAGGAACCACGTTCGCCGATCTCGGACTCGGTTCGAACATCGTCGAGACGCTGAAGAACATGGGCGCAGAGTCCCCGTTCCCGATCCAGGCCGCGACGATCCCGTCGATCCTCGAGGCGCGCGACGTGCTCGGCCGTGGACGCACCGGCTCCGGCAAGACCATCGCCTTCGGCGCCCCGCTCGTCGAGAGCATCCTGAAGGCGCAGGCGGGCAAGCGCCGCGAGTTCGGTCGCAACCCGCAGGCGATCATCCTGGCTCCGACGCGTGAGCTCGCGCTGCAGATCGACCGCACTGTGCAGCCGATCGCCCGCAGCGTCGGCCTGTTCACCACGCAGATCTACGGCGGCGTTCCGCAGGCCCGTCAGGTCGGTGCGCTGAAGAAGGGCGTCGACATCGTGATCGGCACCCCCGGCCGCATCGAGGACCTCATCAACCAGGGCAAGCTCGACCTGTCGGACTGCCGCATCGCCGTCCTCGACGAGGCCGACCACATGTGCGAGCTCGGATTCGTCGAGCCGGTGCAGCGCATCCTGCGCCACACCCGGGAGGGCAGCCAGAAGCTGCTGTTCTCGGCGACGCTCGACCGCGAGGTCGCAGCGCTCGTCGACGAGTTCCTCGTCGACCCGGCGGTGTACGAGGTCGCGGGTGAGGACCAGGACTCCAGCACCATCGACCACCGCGTGCTCGTGATCGACCACCGCGACAAGGCCGAGATCCTCACCTCGATGGTCGACCGCGATGGCAAGACGCTCGTCTTCGCGCGCACCCGCGCATTCGCCGAGATGCTCGCAGAGCAGTTCGAGGATGCCGGCATCCCGGCCGTCTCGCTGCACGGTGACCTGAATCAGGCCAAGCGCACACGCAACCTGCAGAAGATGACCTCGGGTCGAGTAAACGTGCTCGTGGCGACAGATGTCGCGGCACGCGGCATCCACGTCGACGACATCGATCTGGTGATCCAGGCCGATGCTCCGGACGAGTACAAGACATACATGCACCGCTCCGGCCGTACCGGTCGCGCGGGCCGCACCGGCCGCGTCGTCACGCTCATCACCCGTCAGCGCGAGCGTCGCATGAGCGAGCTGCTCAGCCGTGCGGAGATCGATGCACCGTTCGAGCAGGCGCGTCTCGGCGACGACATCCTCGAAGAGGTCGCAGGACGGATGCCGAGCTCGGCCGAGCTCACGGCCTGATCGCCGTCAGCACGCGCACCCCGCTCTCACACGGCGGAGTGCGCGTGCACGGCCGAGCTCAGCGTCGTGCCGTTGAGGTCGAGGTACAGCTGCCGCTCGGTGACGGTCAGGGTGACGGTGCTGCGCCGCTCGAGCAGGCGAACCGCGTCGTCGATGAAACCGGGGTCGAAGCTGAACACCTCGATGGCCTCGGCGTTGTGGATCCGCTTGCCGGCCCACGGGGCGATGACCTTCGCCGGATCGCGATGCGTGTAGACGGCGACGCGATCAGCGAGCCTGCTGCCGTGATGCAGCCGTTCGGCGTCGGGTGCTCCGACCTCGATCCACGCCGTGACCGCGCCGGTGAGGTCGCGGACGATCACCGCCGGCTCATCGGCCTGTGAGATGCCCTCGCCGAAGGCGATCCCCTCGGTGTACTCGAGGCAGTACGCGAGCAGACGCGTCACCATGTACGCGTCGGTCTCGGACGGATGCCGCGCCACGCGCAGCGTCAGGTCGTCGTAGACCCCGCGGTCCATGTCGGCCAGCTGCACCGCGAACGTGTAGATCGTCGAACCGATTGCCATGATCATCGAGCCTACGCGCCGCCGGGCTTCGACGCCCCGTCTTGTCATCGAGGAATCTAGACGCGAACCTGGGCGATGACTTCGCCGAATTCCGTCTCTCCGACCGGTTCAAATCCCATGTTGCGGAAGAAAGCGTCCGGGCCGGGCTCGCCGGCTTCGTACATGACGTTGACGTGGTCGAACCCGCGTTTGCGCGCTTCCTCTTTCAGTTTTTCCACAGCGAAGCGGCCGATCCCCCGGCGCTGTTCCTCGGCGTCGACGTTGATGCGCCAGAGTACGGAGCGGAAGTGCTCGTAGGGGGCGTCGGTTTCGAAGTTCGCGCTGAGAAAGCCGACGACTTGGTCGCCGTCGAGTACGACCCGCTGCCATGACGTGAGCGGGTTCACTACCGTGGCGGCGATGCCGTAGCTCACAGGGGAGAGAAACTCCTCTTGCCCGGGCTTCAGCGACATGTTGTTTACATCGACGATTGTCGAGGGGGAAAGCTCGACAAGTTGGAGCATCCTCCTCATCTCCTCTCTGCGTTGATCGGCGGACATTCAGCTCTCCGCGGGAGCGTGCCAGGCGCGGCCCGGAGCCCTCCGGTGGGGCTCCGGGCGCTTGATGAAGGTCATGACCGGTCCGGGGGTGATCGAACTCTCGATATGACCCTCGCAATCGCGAGTCGATCGAGGGAACGCCATCGGGGGTTCCTGTCGCGGACCCGGGAAACGTGATCGTATGGCGGGTCGGGGAGAGTTCCAAGGATGACGCGATCACCGAAGCCGGAGGCGGTCATGATCGCCGCGAACTGGGCCTGCACCCACTCTCGGTCCTGCAGCAGTAACTCGAGGGTGGCCTGTTGGGTAGCCGCGGTGGTATCGGCGGCCGTTGCGGTGGTGTCGGGGATCATGTATTCACCTCCCGTCGGGACTGGAGAGTGCGATTCGGAGAGTGCGCTCCGGTCACGCGTTGATGCTCTTGGCCTCCTTCCTCTGGATGGCGTCCCGGCTGTTGACGTTGATCTTGCGAGGCTTGGCCTGTTCCGCAATGGGGATCCGCAGCCGCAGCACGCCGGCGGTGTAGTCCGCGTCGACCTTCTCGGTATCCAGCGCATCCCCGAGCACCAGCTGGCGACTGAAGACGCCCCATGGGCGCTCCGCCGCCACGGTATTGGCTGCGTCGGGGATGTGGCTGAGTCGCTCCGCCGTGATCGTGAGGACATTGCGCTCCACATCGATATCCAGCTTCTCCGAATCGATACCGGGGAGGTCGAGCTCAACTACGAACTCATCTCCCTCGCGCCACGCGTCCAGGGGCATACCGGATGGCCGGGCGACCGTTCCGAACACCTGCTGTGTGAGCCGGTCGAGGTCACGGAATGGGTCATGTTGCAACAGCATTTCTGTATCTCCTCCATTTCACTGTGGTGTTGTGGACCACTCGATAATCTGTGTTGAGTGGTATAGGTTTTATACCTCCAGGCACACAGGTAATGCAAGCCGGAAGGACGAGATACTTTGGATGACGCATCGGAGACGTTGAGCGCGCGTGGCGTGTACGGCATCACCGTCGCCGCAGAGCTCGTCGGCGTCGGCGAACAAACCTTGCGACTGTATGAACGCAAAGGCCTGCTCGAGCCCAGCCGCACCCCCGGCGGAACCCGCCGTTACAGCGAAGATGACCTGTCCATCCTTCGACGAGTGATCGAGTTGCTCGACGCCGGCGTGAACCTCGTCGGCGCCCGCCACGTGCTCGCACTAGAGGCTGCCAATCGCCTTCTACGCGCCCAGCTGGACGAGGCCGAAGAGCGAGCCGACGACGATTCTCAACGCGCCGAGACAGTCGAATGACGGGTCAGAACAGCATCGGCTGCGCCGGCGGAGCGGTGGGCGTCAGTACAGCCGGTCTCGTCAACTGCCTCGTCGGGTAGGCGTCATCGGAGTGCCGTGCTTCGAGCCCATGGGCGCGGATCAGCGGCCGGATCCGCTTCGCCAGCCACTGCCGGTACGCCTTGGGAGCATCGGCGGCGGCGCCGGGGTAGAGCCCGCCATACGAGGACATCAGCTCGGGATGCTCGCGCTCCAGCCACTGCATGAACCAGGGCTTCACCCCGGCACGGAGGTGCAGAGCGCCGTAGATCACGTGGTCGGCGCCGGAGTCCTTGATCCGCCGGAGCGCGTGGTCGATGTGTTCGACCGAGTCGGTCAGATGCGGCAGGACCGGCATGAGGAACACGCTGACGCGGAATCCGGCACCAGCCAGCGCGCGAACGGTGTCCAGGCGCGCCTGGGTCGACGGGGTCCCCGGTTCGATGGAGTGCTGCAGCTCGTCGTCGTACATCGCGATCGACATCGAGATGTCGACGGGTACGGACCTGGCGGCTTCCACCAGCAGCGGGATGTCTCGCCGGATCAGCGTGCCCTTGGTGAGGATGGACATCGGGGTGCCGGACTCGGCCAGGGCGCGGATTATGTCCGGCATGAGCCGGTAGCGGCCCTCTGCCCGCTGATACGGGTCGGTGTTCGTCCCCAGTGCCACCGTCTCGTGGTTCCAGGAGCCCCGCCGCAGCTCGCGCTGCAGCACCTCCGCCACGTTCGTCTTCACGACGATCTGCGAGTCGAAGTCCGTGCCGCCGTCGAGGTCGAGGTACTGATGCGTTCCGCGGGCGAAGCAATAGGTGCAGGCATGAGAGCATCCGCGGTACGGGTTGATCGTCCAGCTGAACGGCATCCGCGATCCGCCAGGAACATGATTCAGCGCCGACTTCGCAAGCACTTCGTGGAAGGTCATGTCCGCGAACTCGGGTGTCGTCACGGAGCGCACGATGCCGGTGCGATTCTCGAGGCCGGGCAGCGCCGCGGCATCCGCATCGTCGATCGTCTGTCCCTGCCACCGCATACGGCCATTCGAACAAAACGGCGAGATAAAGTCAATCAGGTTTAAGAAATATGTTCGATTCGAGTTAAGCAAGAATGGAAGCATGAGCGACGCCCGGTACCCGCGGCACGCGTCGCGTCCACGCCGTGCGCTCTCGGTCGCCCTACCGATCGGGCTCGCGGTCACCGCGTTGGGTGCGATGTGGGCGCTGGCGGACGTGCCCGCGCCCGTCGACGCGTCCGTGCCTCCGGTTCCGGCTGCGGCCGCTCAGCTCCCCGGGGTGCACGTCGCGGCCGTGCCGGCTGCCGATCCGTGCGCTGAATCGGCGGTCGCCGACGCCATCGCGGCGGGGGACGATGAGGCGGTGATCGCCGCCTTCGGCGGAGGCGCGGCGTTCCGCGATGCTGTCGTCGTCGGCAACGCGCCCTGCATCTCTCTGATGGACCCTGCCCGCATCTGGGTCGTCGTGAACAAGACCCATGAGCTGAACCCCACTGACTACGTTCCCGTCGACCTGATCGAGTCGCCCATCCAGCAGACGACGTCGTCGCGCATGATCCACCAGGGTGCCGCAGCCGCTCTCGGCGACATGGCCGCAGACCTCGAGCGGTCGGGATCGGGCGTGCTCGGAATGAACAACGCCTACCGTTCGTACCTGCTGCAGGTCTCGAACTACACCGGTCTGGTGAGTGCAGAGGGGCAGCGCACGGCAGACCTGGGATCGGCGCGCCCTGGGTTCAGCGAGCATCAGACCGGCCTCGCGGTCGACGTCGTCGCGTGCAGCCGCGGCTGCGGTGAGATCGCGAACTTCGGCGGAACCCCGGAGAGCGACTGGGTCGCCGCCCATGCGTGGGAGTACGGGTTCGTCGTCCGCTACGAGGCCGGTGCGACTCCGACCACCGGGTATGAACCCGAACCGTGGCATCTGCGCTACATCGGTCCCGCGCTCGCCGAGACCTACCACGAGGGCGGGTACCGGACTCTCGAGGAGTTCTTCGGCCTGCCGGCCGCTCCCGACTACGCGCACTGACGCACGCCGTCGGGCGGCCGCATCCCGGGGGTGGATGCACGGATCTGTGGCATCCCACAAACGCGGAACCCAGTGTCACGCATCGTGGGATGCATTCTCACAATGCCCGGCCTCGGCATCCGCTCTCCGGCATAGACTCGGCGGAGCAAAGACGCCAGACACGTTCGGGAGGACGGCATGGAACGCGACATCTACGACGAGGACCACGAGGCATTCCGCGACCTGGTCAAGGACTTCGTCAAGCGGCACGTGAGCACCGAGAGCATCGAGAAGTGGGATGCCGCGGGCGAGATCGACCGCGAGACCATGCTCGCCGCCGGCGAGGCCGGTCTCATCGGACTCTCCGTCCCCGAAGAGTTCGGCGGCGCGGGCATGCTGCAGGACTACCGCTTCCGCACCATCGTGATGGAAGAGGTCATCGCCTCAGGAGCCGGTTCCCTGGCCGGGGCCTTCGGCATCCAGGACGACCTGGCTGTGCCCTACCTCGTGCACATGGGCACGCAGGAGCAGAAGGAGAAGTGGCTGCCTCGCATGGCCACCGGCGAGGTGCTCGGCGCGCTCGCCATGACCGACCCCGGTGCGGGCTCGGACCTCCGCGGCATCAAGACCAACGCGAAGAAGGTCGACGGCGGCTACATCGTGAACGGTGCCAAGACCTTCATCTCCTCCGGTACGACGGCCGACATCGTCGTCACGTTCGTGAAGACCGGTGAGGGCAACCGCCCCGATGCGTTCAGCCTGCTCATCCTCGAGAAGGGCATGGAAGGGTTCGACCAGGGCAAGAAGCTGCGCAAGATGGGCTTCCACGGCTGGGACACCGCTGAACTCAGCTTCACCGACGTGTTCGTCCCCGACGAGAACCTCATCAGCGGTAAGGAGGGCCAGGGCTTCATCCAGCTGATGATGAACCTGCCGCTGGAGCGCCTCTCGATCGGCGTCGCGGCAGCAGCGGCGGCACAGGCTGCGACCGACTGGACCATCACCTACACCAAGGACCGCGAGGCGTTCGGCGAGCGGATCGCGGATTTCCAGAACACGCGCTTCCAGCTCGCCGACATGGTCACCACGACCGAGGTCATGTGGGCTTACATCGACCGCGCGCTGCTGGCCTACAAGGACCAGAAGCTCACCGCAGAGGATGCCGCGAAGGTCAAGTACTGGGCGACCGAGCGCGAGTGGGAGGTGCTCGACACCGGCGTTCAGCTGCACGGCGGCTACGGCTACATCATGGAGTACCCGATCGCCCGCGCGTTCACCGACGCCCGAGTGCACCGCATCTACGGCGGCACCAACGAGATCATGCGCGATCTCGTCGGTCGCCAGATCGTCGGCAAGCGCTGATACGCCATCGCTGAGTGCTGCAACCTGAGGTGCAGCGCTCAGCGGCGTCCGACGCCTGCGGCGCGCAGCTTGTCGGCGATGAGGATGCCGAGCGCCGTCGCCCCAACGCAACTTGCGAAGGTCACCGCGAAGAAGAGGATCTGCGACCACAGCGGCTGCGATCCCATGTGGAAGAACTCCCAGGAGAACAGCGGGTAGACCACGCCGAGCACGGCCGCCCCGGCATAGTGCATCCAGGTCTTCCAGAAGCGCCACAGCACGATCATGAACGGCAACTCGGCCGGCAGCGCCCAGGACGCGTTGGTGATCACGCTGTAGAAGCCGTATCCGGAGAACGGCGCGATCACGAGCCCGGCGATCACGCCGACGAGCAGCCCGACCAGCGGCCGGCGGAGCAGCCGCAGTGCGATCACCGACGGCAGCACCCACAGCCCGGTGATCGCCACGGACAGCACCGGATTGCCCAGCGTCAGGAGCACGGTGGACAGCCAGTTCGCTGGGGCCAGCAGCAGACCTCCGGCGACGCCGAGTGCTGCGCAGGTCAGCAGCAGGGTCGTCGAGATCCGCGGCATGCGTCGTGCCTCGCTCATGCCAGCGGCTCCGCCGCCAGGTCGCGAGCGGCCTTCGAGGTCGGCGAGGCCGCGCCGATCTTCCAGTAGCCGCAGAAGCTGACGGTGTTCTTGTCGACACCGCGGTCGGTGACGAGCTGCTTGCGCACTCCGGACGCGAGAGCCTGCTCTCCTGCCGCATACGCATGGAACGGAGCATTCGGCAGCGCGGCATCGCGCAGCGCGGTCAGCGCGAGCGATCCGGGGTCGACGGCGTGCGGACGCACGATCCATTCCACGGAGATGCCCTCCGGATGCGCGAACTCGAGGATGTCGTCCTCGGACGGCGCCTCGATGATCGCCATGCCGGATGCGGCCTCCGGCAGCGACGCGCAGATCGAGGCGATCGCCGGCAGGGCGGTCTCGTCGCCGACGAGCACCACGCGGTCGACGCCGCGCTCGGGGTTGAACGTGAGTCCCTCGTCGATGATCAGCACGCGATCGCCTTGGCGGCACGTCTCCGCCCAGCGGGATGCCGGGCCGGCGGTGCCGTCGGCCGCAGAGCCGTGCAGCACGAAATCGACGTCGATCTCCGCGCCGTGGTCGCCCGTGGCCGGTCGGTACTCGCGAACGCTGTAGTTGCGCATCACCGGTCGCTCCCCGTCGGGTATCCGCAGGAACTTCAGATACCCGAAGAGCTTGTGCGCCTTCGCCGGAACGCGCTCGAGCCCGGCGTCGCCGGTGACGGGGATGAAGAGCCGGAACCACTGGTCGTAGCCCCTCGTCCGGAACTTCGAGATCTCGCCGCCGCCGAGGGTCACGCGCATCCAGTGCGGTGCGAGCCGCTCGGTGCGCAGCACTTCGAGCGGAAGGAGCTCGGTGGTCTCGGGCTTGACCATCTTGCTGAATGCCATCGGTCGCCTTTCAGATGTCGGGCTCGGGCTGCTCGGTGCGGGAGTCAGAGCTGCCAGGGGAACGTGAGCGCGAAGATCGTCGCGGATGCCGTGATGAACAGCACGATGAACACGACGTCGCGCGTGCGGAAGGGCACCAGGTGCCGCTCTGTCCTCGTCGGGTGGGCGCCGAAGGCGCGAGCATCCATCGCCAGCGCCACGCGCTCTGCGTGCCGGATCGCGCCGGCCAGCAGCGGGACGATGTATCCCCAACCGCGGGCGATGCGCGCGAACGGACCGCGGCCTCCGTGCTGACCGCGCACCCGGTGCGCGGCGCGGATCACGCTGAGCTCGTATCCGAACCGCGGCACGAAGCGATACGCCGCGAGTGCCGTGTACCCGATCCGGTACGGCACGCGGAGATGCTGGATGCCGGCGCGGACGAGGTCGGGTCCGGTCGTCGTGAGCCCGCCGATCAACGCGAGCGCGAGGATGGAAGCCAGCCGCAGCGCGGTCGCGAATCCGATCTGCACGGCTCCGCTGAACAGGGTCCAGCCGCCGATCTGCAGGAACGGCGCCGTGTCGTCGACGCCGGAGGCATCGACCCAGAGTGAGAAGCCGAAGCCGATCGCGATCACGCCGAGGGGAACGGCGAGGAACAGCAGCGCAGCCGTCCGCGCGGTGAGGCGGGCGCCGATCACGATCAGTGCGTAGGCGATCGCGGTGAACCACAGCGGCGTCGCGAGATCGCGCACGAAGATCAGCAGCACCATCGCCGGGAGGACGGCGCCGACCTTGGCGAGGGGATTGAGGTGATTCAGGAACCGCCTGGCCGGTGCCGGCGCCCCGGGGGCGTACGGGTCGACCGTGGCGGTGGGGGAGGTGATGGCGGTCATCGCGTGGTCTCGGTGAGGAGTCCGCGCAACTGCGGGTTCAGCGCCCGGTGCAGTGCCGGCAGCCGGAGGCCTGCGGTCTCGAAGAGCCGTTCGGTCGCGAACAGCTCGTCCGTCGGTCCTGCGGCGTGCACGCGGCCGTCGGCCAGAACGACCGTGTGGGTGGTGTGGTCGGCGACGAGCTGCAGATCGTGCGTGACGATGACGATCGTCGTGCCCTCCGATCTCAGGCCCTTCAGCAGCCGCAGCAGTTCGTCGGCGCGGGCACGATCCTGGCCGAAGGTCGGCTCGTCGAGTGCGAGGACGGCGGGACGCGTGATGAGCGCGGTGCCGACGGACAGCCGTCGCTTCTCTCCGCCGGAGAGCAGGAAGGGATGCACGTCCGCCTTGTGCTCGAGCCCGAACCGGCTCAGCATCTCGCCGACGCGGTCGGAGATCTCGGCATCCGAGGCGCCGCGGAGGCGCAGGCCGTGCGCGAGCTCGTCGAAGACGGTGTGCGCGATGAACTGGTGCTCGGGGTTCTGGAACACGAAGCCGACGCGGGCGGCGAGGTCGCGAGGGGAAGCGCGGCCGGGGTCGATGCCGTCGATCGTGATCCGGTTCCGCGGCGGAGGCACGACGCCGGCGAGGGCCTGGATGAGCGTGGTCTTGCCGGCGCCGTTCGCGCCCACGATCGCGGTGAGGGACCCTGCGGAGATGTCGAGGTCGATGCCGTGCAGCACCTCCGCGCGTCCGCGCTTCACGCTGAGGTTCCTCGACCGGACGATCATCGGTGACGATTTCGACCCGCCTTCGGCTCGCTCAATCCGTGTCGTCTCGCTGCGCTCGCTCAACGTCCCGAAGCCGTTCACCACCCCCGCCAACTCCTCCGGCGTCAGTGGGAGAGGTGTCTCGGCATCCAGGACGCCGCGTTCGCGCAGCATCCGTCCGGCGAGGGTCGCGGCCGGCAGCCACACGCCCATGGCGATGAGCTCCTCGGTGTGCTCGCGCAGGATCTCGGCGACGGGGCCGTCGAAGGCGAGCCGGCCCTGCTGGTCGAGCACGATCGCGCGGGTCGCGAAGCGCATCGCGGCATCCAGATTGTGCTCGACGAGGATGACGGCACGATCACCGGATGCCACGAGATCGGTCAGGGCGTCGTAGACGTCGTCGATGCCCTGCGGGTCGAGGTTCGCGGTGGGCTCGTCCAGAACGATCAGGGGGGACCCCATCGCGACGGCGCAGGCGATCGCCAGACGCTGGCGTCCGCCGCCGGACAGGCGATCGGGGTTCCAGGCGCGGCGCTCCCAGAGGCCGACCCGGCGCAGCGCCTGCTCCGATCGCGAGAGCACCTCGGCGACGGGAAGCAGCAGGTTCTCGAGGGCGAACGCCACCTCGTCGAGGAGCGTGCCGGTGACCAGCTGCGCGTCCGGATCCTGGAACACCATCGCCACGTCCGAGCTGAGTTCGGCCACCGGGGTGTCCACGGTGCTCCGTCCTCGGACCTCTACGGTGCCTGCGACGTCGGCGGGGACCGACTGCGGGATGAGCCCGTTCAGCGCGAGCGTCAACGTCGACTTGCCCGATCCGCTCGGTCCGAGCACGAGGACGACCTCGCCAGGCTGCACGTCGAAGCTCACGTCGCTGGGCGACGGGTGCGTTGCGCCTGCGTGTGTGAGCGAGAGGTCGCGCACGCGAAGCAGGGGCACGGATGGGAGCACGTACCCAGGTTAGCCGACCCTTACCTGGTTGCGACGCCCGCTCGTCGCAGCGATGCGCCGATGCGCGCGCCGATGAAGGTCCACGCGACGGGCCCGACGATGAACATCACGAGGTACAGCACTCTGGCCCAGGGCTCGAACCGGTCGAGATCGACGGCCAGTCCGATCGGCACGGCGAGGATGATTCCGACGATCACCGCCGAGATCATGAACCGACCGAGGCCCCAGTAGCGGTACCGGCCGATCGCGGTGATGCCCTCCTGGATGAGACCGATCAGCAGTGCAGTGCCGATGTAGCGCAGTACCCAGGCCGGAGCGAAGGCACTCGAGACCAGGGCTGCGAGCACGTGCGCGACCAGCGCGACACCGGGTACGCGCAGCAATGACTGGGCGACGATGCCGGGCAGGACATGCGAGCCGAGGATGAGCCCGTACAGCACCGGCACGGCCGCGGAGACCGGCACGCTGAGGTAGCCGGCGCCCGCCGAGACGAGGCCCGTGGCGACACCGACAGCGGCGCAGATGAGCAGCACGCGGGTCGTCAGGACACGGGTCTTGGGCACCTGATCAGCCTAGTCGCGCGGCGGGCGCACGGTCCCCTCCGAGACCGGGGAAAACCATGCTCGAGCAGCGCGATCGCACCGTTCGTCGCCCCGGCGGTGCCGCTCGTCGCATCCGTCGATCAGGCGACGGGTGCGCGCGGTCACGAGTTCCTAGCGTTGGGACACGCAATGACGCGCACACAAGGAGCATCCATGTCATCACCTTCGTCGCGCCGCTCGCAGTCCCGAGCAGGCGCTGTCATCGACGGCGAGCCCGTACTCGTCAGCGATCCGAATCTCCCACCCACATCTCTCACTCCGGAGCAGGACGCCAAGGCCGGCCGCTGGACCTGGCCGAAGATCGCGCTCTGGGCCGCGATCGCGCTCCTCGGAGCCGTGGCCTGGACGATGCTCGCCATCGTCCGCGGCGAGACGGTCAACGCGATCTGGTTCGTGTTCGCCGCGGTCTGCACGTACCTGATCGGCTACCGCTTCTACTCCAAGGTCATCGAGCGGTACCTCCTTCGACCGAACGACAAGCGCGCGACGCCGGCCGAGGTCAAGCAGGACGGCAAGGACTACGTCCCCACCGACCGCCGCGTGCTCTACGGCCACCACTTCGCCGCCATCGCCGGCGCCGGCCCGCTCGTCGGGCCAGTGCTCGCAGCGCAGATGGGCTACCTCCCCGGCACGATCTGGATCATCGTCGGCGTCGTGCTCGCCGGTGCCGTTCAGGACTACACCGTGCTGTTCTTCTCGATGCGCCGCGGTGGCCGCACCATCGGTCAGATGGCCCGCCAGGAACTCGGCAGGATCGGCGGCACGGCCGCGATCATCGCCGCGCTCCTCATCATGATCATCATCGTGGCGATCCTCGCCCTGGTCGTCGTCAATGCACTCGGCGAGAGCCCGTGGGGCGTCTTCTCGGTCGCGATGACCATCCCGATCGCGCTGTTCATGGGCGTCTACCTGCGCTTCCTCCGCCCCGGCAAGGTCACCGAGGTCTCGATCATCGGCTTCGTGCTGCTCATGGCCGCGATCGTCGGAGGCGGCTGGGTCGCCGGCACCGAGTGGGGTGCAGAGGTGTTCCACCTCGACCGCGGCGTGATCGCCTGGGGCATCATCATCTACGGCTTCATCGCCGCGATCCTCCCCGTCTGGCTGCTGCTCGCACCGCGCGACTACCTGTCGACGTTCATGAAGATCGGCGTGATCGTGATGCTCGCCGGCGCGATCGTCATCGTGCGCCCTGAGATCTCGGTTCCCGCGGTCACGATCTTCGGCGAGAACGGCATGGGGCCGGTGTTCTCCGGCTCGCTGTTCCCGTTCCTGTTCGTCACGATCGCCTGCGGGGCGCTCTCCGGATTCCACGCGCTGATCTCCTCCGGCACGACGCCGAAGCTCGTCGAGAAGGAGCGGCAGACGCGCTTCATCGGATACGGCGGAATGCTCATGGAGTCCTTCGTCGCGATCATGGCCCTCGTCGCCGCGATCTCGATCGACCAGGGGATCTACTTCGCGATGAACTCGCCGACGGCTCTGACCGGAGGAACGGTCGAGGGCGCGGTGGCGTTCGTGAACTCGCTGGGTCTGACCGGCGTGAACATCACTCCGGAGATGCTGACCGGCACTGCGGCGGATGTCGGAGAGCCGTCGATCGTGTCGCGCACCGGCGGTGCGCCGACGCTCGCGCTCGGCCTCGCGCACATCATGCAGCAGGCTCTCGGCGGTCAGGCGCTCATGGCGTTCTGGTACCACTTCGCGATCATGTTCGAGGCGCTGTTCATCCTCACCGCGGTGGATGCCGGAACCCGCGTCGCCCGCTTCATGCTGCAGGACACGATCGGCACCTGGTTCCCGAAGTTCCGTGACGTCTCGTGGCGCCCGGGTGTGTGGATCTGCACGGCGATCATGGTCGCCGGCTGGGGCTACATCCTGATCCTCGGAGTCACCGACCCGCTCGGCGGCATCAACACGTTCTTCCCGCTGTTCGGCATCGCCAACCAGCTGCTCGCCGCGATCGCGCTCGCCGTGGTCATGGCGATCGTCGCCAAGCGCGGCAAGAACTACCTGCGCTGGCTCTGGATCGTGGCGGCTCCGCTCGCGTTCACCGCCGTCATCACGATCACCGCCTCGATGTACAAGATCTTCTCGCCGGTGCCGGCTGTCGGCTACTGGGCGAACAACTTCAAGTACCAGGAGGCGCTGGCCACGGGAGACACGAGTCTCGGAGAGCCGGCGGTCGTCGAGGCGGTCATCCGCAACACCGCGGTGCAGGGCAGCCTGTCGATCATCTTCGTCGTCCTCGCGATCATCGTGATGATCGTCGCGGTCGTCGTGACGATCAAGGCGATCCGCAACGGCGGCGGCGAGAACACCGAGGACGAGCCGATCGCGTCGAACCGCTATGCGCCCTCGGGGTTCATCCCGACTCGCGCCGAACGCGAACTCGAGAAGGAATGGGAGCCGATCGTGGAAGAGGAGCGCCGGACGACGGCGCACCACTGAGCGGATCGCCTGTCATGACGAATCAGACGGATGCCGTGACCGACCCGCTCCGCGCGCTCGCCGCGTGGGTGGCCAGGGCCGGCCGCGGCATCCGCTGGTACATGCGCAACCTCATGGGCGACAGCGCCTATGAGACCTACCTCGCGCACCACCGGCGCCGGCATCCGGACGAGGAACCCATGACGGAGCGTCAGTTCTGGCGGGACCGCATGGACGAGCAGGACCGCAATCCTGGCGCGCGTTGCTGTTGAGAATACGTGCTGTTGAGGGTGTCTTCTAGGCTGACTGCATGACCGATCCCGTCGTGCTCGCCGCAGTCCTGGGCGTGCTCGGCGGGATCGCCGTCACAGTGCTGCTGCTCCTCGCGCGCAGGCTCGCGCGCGGTTCGGCAGACCTCGGGAGCGCGGCCGAGCACGCGTCCTACGAGGTCATGCACCACGCGAGCCTCGCCGCGCGAGATCTTCGGGGCGGGCTGAGCAGTCCCGACGTCGTCCGCGCCGCTCGGCACTTCCGGGCTCTGCTCGGCAGCGCGGCCGTCGCGATCGTCGGTGACGGAGACACCGTCGCGATCGACGGGGCGGCCGACGGGCTGGAGGCATCCGCCGTGCGCATCGCCGGGCTGATCCGCGAATCGGGGCGGCGGCAGGTCTTCCCGCACCCCGACGGCGAGGAGCTGGAGGCGGTCGGCGCTCCGATCGTCGTCGACGGCCAGGTCGCCGGGGTGGTCGTCGCGTTCGCCGCGCCGGTGCGCGCCGCGCTCGTCCGCGCTGCCGGCGAGGTCGCCGACTGGTGCGCTGCGCAGGTCGAGCTCGGAGAGCTGGATGCTTCGCGTACGGCCCTCGCCGAGGCCGAACTGCGGTCGTTGCGCGCGCAGATCTCGCCGCACTTCATCTACAACGCGCTCACGGCGATCGCGTCGTTCATCCACGCCGACCCCGAACGCGCGCGCGACCTCGTTCTCGAGTTCGCGGACTTCACCCGCTACTCCTTCCGCCGGCAGGGCGATTTCACGACGCTTGCGGAGGAGCTGCAGAGCATCCATGCGTATCTGACCCTCGAGCGCGCGCGGTTCGGCGACCGGCTCGAGGTGACTCTGCGGATCGCGCCGGAGACGCTTGCGACCGTCATCCCCTTCCTGTCCGTGCAGCCGCTGGTCGAGAACGCGGTGCGGCACGGTCTCGAGCCGGGGGAGCGCGGCGGAACGATCAGGATCGATTCGGCCGATGACGGCACGCACACCGAGATCACGATCGAGGACGACGGCGTCGGCATGGACCCTGAGATCCTGCGCACGCTGCTGACCTCGGCGGTCGACGGCGCGCACGTGGGGCTGCGCAACGTCGACACCCGGTTGCGTCAGCTGTACGGAAGCGATGGCGGACTGGTCGTGGAGACGAACACCGGCGCCGGTACCCTGGTGCGGATGCGGATCCCGAAGTCGCAGCCGTTGCACGATCCGCAACGGGGCTGACACATCTGAGGAAGGGTGCGATGATCGACGTCCTGGTGGCGGATGACGAGCAGCCGGCGCGCGACGAGCTCGCACACCTGCTGCGCCGTGACGCGCGCATCGGCGAGATCGTCCTGGCGGGCTCCGGCGCTCAGGCGCTGCGCGCGCTCACCGAGCGCGCCGTCGCGATCGCCTTCCTCGACATCCACATGCCGGGGCTCGGCGGCATGGAGCTCGCGCGTGCGCTGACGGGGCTCGCGGAGCCGCCGGCCGTCGTGTTCGTCACCGCAGACGACGCGCGTGCGGTCGACGCCTTCGAGCTGCGCGCAGCCGACTACCTGCTCAAACCCGTGCGCACCGACCGACTCCGCCGTGCCATCGACCGCGTCGTCGAGCTCGGCGGAGCGGCGACGGATACCGAGGACGAAGTGCTCTCGGTCACGGTCGGGTCGAGTGTGCGTTTCGTTCGGCGGAGCGAGGTGCAGTGGGTGCAGGCGCAGGGCGACTACTCGCGGCTGCACACGGGTGACGCGATCGGCCACCTGGTGCGAATCCCGATCTCGGAGCTCGAACTGCGGTGGGCGGATGCCGGGTTCGTGCGCGTGCACCGCTCGTACCTCGCCGCGGCGGCCGCCATCGGCGAGGCCAAGCTGTCCGGCAGCGAGCCGTCGGTCACGGTCGGCGCGGTCGTGCTGCCGGTGAGCCGCCGCCTGCTGCCCGCTGTTCGGGAGGCGCTCGTGCGCCGGGAGAGCGCACGGTGACCCAGCATCCGCCAGGGCAGAATCCACCCCGGCGCGTGCGCGTGACCGGGGCGCCGACGACCCGCTCCGTGACGCTTCGTCCGGGCCAGGGATCGAGCGGTGCGGGGGCGACCAGAGGCATCGCGCTGCCCGGCTCACCGGTCGATGACGCGGATGCCGTCTACGCGCGCGCCCTGCGTCGCAGTCAGCTCCGGCTCGCGCTCGGCACCGTCGCCGGATTCATCGTGATCGCCGCGACGCTGACCCTGGTGATCTCACTGATCCCCGAGATCGACCAGGTCGTGATCGCCGGGCTTCCACTGTCGTGGATCCTGCATGCGTTCGCGTTCTACCCGGTGATCGTGGGCTTCGCGCTGCTCTACGTGCGCGGGGCGGCCCGCAACGAGCGCCGGTACCGAGCCCTCGAGGAGCGCGGATGAACCCGGTCTTCGATCTGGTCGGCATCGCGCTCGTGATCGTCGCGACGCTTCTCATCGGCGTCTACGGACTGCGGGTCTCACGCACCACCGGCGACTTCTTCGTGGCCTCCCGCACCGTGCGTCCGGTGTGGAACGCGTCGGCGATCAGCGGCGAGTACCTGTCGGCCGGCACGTTCCTCGGTCTCTCCGGGCTCGTGCTGCTCGAGGGCGCTCGAGGGTTCTGGTTCCCGATCGGATACGCCGCGGGCTATCTGCTCGTGCTCGTGTTCGTGGCGGCGCCGCTCCGGCGCAGCGGCGCGTACACGATCCCCGACTTCATCGAGGCGCGACTGGAGTCGGTGCGTGCGCGGCGGATCACGAGTCTGGCGGTGCTCGTGATCGGCTGGCTGTACATCGTGCCGCAACTGCACGGCGCCGGCCTCACGCTGACCGTCGTCGCCGGGTTCCCGCCGTGGGTCGGCGAGGTCGCGATCGCCGTTCTCGTCGCCGGGTCGGTCGCCGCCGGAGGCATGCGGGCGATCACCTACGTGCAGGCGTTCCAGTACTGGCTGAAGCTGTTCGCGCTGCTCGTACCGCTCGTCTGCATCGTGTTCGCACTCACCGGCGGGCCGCACGACATCGACCCTGTGACGATCTTCCCCGCCGAGGCGGGGCCCGCCGGCTTCGGACTGTACGAAACGGTGTCGCTCATGCTCGCGCTGCTGCTCGGGACCATGGGGCTGCCGCACGTGCTCGTGCGGTTCTACACCAGCCCGACCGGCGTCTCCGCCCGGCAGACGACGGTGCTCGTGATCGTCATGGTGAGCGCCTTCTACGCGGTATCGAGCGGGATGGGCCTGGTCTCGCGCATCGTCGCACCTGACCTCGCCGATCCCGCTGTCGCCGACACTGCGGCGCTGGTGCTGCCGTCGCGCGTGTTCCCCGGGCTGTTCGGCGAACTGCTCACCGCGCTGGTCGTCTCCGGTGCGTTCGCCGCGTTCCTGGCCACGTCGGCCGGGCTCATCGTGTCGCTGGCAGGCGTCGTCAGTCAGGACGTCTTCTCCGGATCGGTGCGCTCGTTCCGCCTCTCCGCTGTGCTGTGCGCGGCGGTGCCGCTCGCTGTCGCGCTGCTCACGACGCCCGCCGGGCTCGGCTCGAGCGTCGGCATGGTGTTCGTGTTCGCGGCATCCATGCTCTCTCCCGTCGTCCTGCTCGGGGTGTGGTGGGCAGGACTCACGGCCCGAGGGGCGGTCGCCGGGATGGTGACCGGCGGGGTCGCCTGCACGCTGTCGTTGATCGTGTACGCGGCCGTCGACGGGGTGGGTCTCGCGGCTCCGTTCCTCGCCCAGCCGGCGGCGTGGACGATCCCGCTCGCGACCGCCACGACGATCGGCGTCTCGCTGCTCGACACCCGCGGCACGCCGACGCGCGTCGACCGCTATCTCGCCCGGCTGCACACTCCGGAGCGGGTATAGGCTCTGATCCCGATCGACCGAATGGATGCTCCGATGCCGCAGTATGCAGTCCTGATCTACTCCGACGACTCCGCCCACGCGCTGGACGCCACGGACGAGGATCTGGCCGAGCCCAACGGACACGGCGATGAGCTCTCCGCCGCCGGCGTGATGACCGCCGCTTGGGCTTTCACGCCTCGAGACCTGGCCCGCTCGATCAGGGCCGACGGGGTCGCGGAGGGGACGTTCGTCGACAGCGCGCAGGTCGTCGCGGGTGTCTACATCATCGAGGCGGAAGGCTGGGATGCCGCGCTCGCCATCGCCGGCATCAACCCGGCGATTCGCGGATCCGGTGGCGTCGAAGTGCGCCTGGTGCACAGCGGGGGTTTCGTCGATCCGTCCCGCACCAATTGATCGATCAGGAGCGGATCGACCGGCCATAGGTCGGATCTCCTCTGGCGGAACGGCCAATGGTGCCCCTGTGCGATCCGGCGTTAGGTTGAGCGACGGCGCGGCAACGAGGCCGTGCACGATCATCGGAGCAGATACATGGGTCGATCACCCCTCCGGTTGACAGTGGGCGTCACACTCGCCGCACTCGTCATCGGGACTTCGGCAACCGCAGGCTACGCAGGCGTCGAGGAGGTGACACATCCCGCACCCGTCGAGGGAACGCCCGGCCACTACATCGTCGTCATGAAGGCCGATCCGCTGGCGACCTACGAGGGCGACACGAAGGGCCTTCGGCGCACGAAGCCGAACCCGGGCAAGCCGCTCGATGCGCACTCCGCCGACTCGCAGAAGTACGTCGCGCACCTGGAGAACGAGCAGCGCAAGCTCGCTCAGGCCGAGGGCGTCACGCCGGATGTCACCTACCAGGTGACGCTCAACGGCTTCAGCGCCGACCTCAGCGGCGATCAGGTCGACGCGCTGCGATCGTCGAAGGACGTGCTCGGGGTGTTCCCCGACGAGATCCGGCACCCCGATGCGCAGTCCTCGACCGACTTCCTCGGGCTCGGCGACGACAAGCGCGGCAAGGGCGGCGTGTGGGAGGCAACCGGCGGCGTGAAGAAGGCCGGCGAGGGCGTCGTGGTCGGTGTGATCGACACCGGGATCGCCCCCGAGCATCCCTCGTTCGACGGCGACAAGCTGAAGAAAAAGCCGAAGAAGAGCAAGGGGGAACCGTACAGCGACGGCTCCTACGTCTACTTCGACAAGTCGGACGGAACGCAGTTCCGCAGCGCCATCGTCGGCGGTCAGGACTGGGACAAGCACGACTACACGACCAAGCTCGTGGGCGGGCAGTACTTCTCGACTGGGGCCGCGGCGGCCGGTTTCGACTTCCAGTACGACTACCTCTCGCCGCGTGACGGCGACGGCCACGGCTCGCATACCGCGAGCACCGCCGCCGGAGTCTTCGGAATCAAGGCGCAGGTCGAGGGCGTGAAGCTGGGGACGATCTCCGGGGTGGCCCCGGCCGCCAAGATCTCCGCGTACAAGGCCTGCTACGTCGGGCCCGACCCGCTCGTGACGACCGATGACATCTGCGCGCTGAGCGACCTGATCGCGGCGATCGACCAGTCCGTGGCCGACGGCGTCGACGTCATCAACTACTCGATCGGCGGAGGCGCAGCCACATCGGTTCTGCAGCCGGACGACATCGCGTTCCTGAACGCGGCGGCCGCGGGCGTTTTCGTGTCCGTCAGCGCCGGCAACGACGGTCCGGATGCCGTCACGGCCGACCACGCGTCGCCCTGGTACACGACGGTTGCGGCATCCACGATCCCGACGTGGGAGGGAACCGTCAGCTTCGACGGGTTCGCGCAGGCCGGAGCATCCGTCTCGGTTCCGTTCGGCAAGACCGTCACCGGTCCGTCGATCTATGCGGGTGACGCGACGGCCGCAGGTGCAGTCGACGCGCGACTCTGCATGCCGGGAACGCTCGACCCCGCGAAAGTCTCGGGGCACATCGTGGTCTGCGACCGTGGCGTCAACGCGCGTGTGGAGAAGTCGCAGGTCGTGAAGGATGCCGGCGGTGCGGGCATGGTGCTGGTCAACGTGCCGGGCGAAGCCGATTCGCTCGACAACGACTTCCACGTCGTGCCGACCGTGCACCTGTCGTCCGCGTACCGCGAGGCCGTCCTCGCGTATGTGCAGGGTGGAGCAGATCGACCGATCACGCTCACCGGCGAGAACACGACTGATGAGACGACGCCGGTGCCGCAGATCGCGGGTTTCTCGAGCCGCGGTCCCATGCACGCCGACGGCAGCGACGTCATGAAGCCCGACATCGCTGCTCCTGGCGTGGCGATCCTCGCCGCGACCAACAACGCTCGCAAGGACAAGCCGACCTTCGGCATCCTGTCGGGCACGTCGATGGCGTCACCGCACATCGCCGGTCTCGGCGCGCTGTACCTCGGCGAGCGGCCGACCGCGTCGCCGGCTGAAGTGAAGTCCGCGATGATGACCACCGCGTACGACACCGTGAACGCGGACGGGTCGAAGAACACCGACCCGTTCGCGCAGGGTGCAGGTCAGGTCGATCCGACCAGGTTCTTCGAGCCGGGTCTGCTGTACCTCAACGGCGTGGCCGACTGGGCGGCGTTCCTCGAGGGCAAGGGGCTGGCGGAGTTCGACGGCGTCGAGCCGATCGACGGCAGCGATCTCAACCAGGCATCGATCTCCATCGGCACCCTGGCCAGCGCTCAGACGGTCACCCGTACGGTGACGTCCACTGCTGCAGGCACGTACACCGCGAGTGCTGATGTGCCTGGGGTGAACGTCACGGTCGAGCCGTCGACGCTGTCGTTCGGCGCAGCGGGTGAGACGGCCACGTACACGGTCACGTTCGACAACGCGTCGGCGCCGGTCGAGCAGTGGGCGACCGGCTCGCTCACCTGGACCGGTGAGGCCGGCGAGGTGCGCTCGCCGATCGCGGTCTTCCCGGTGACGGCGGATGCTCCGGCCGAGGTCGCAGGAACAGGCGTCGACGGTTCGACCACGGTCGAGGTCACTCCGGGTGTCGACGGCGAACTGCCGCTGAACCTGTCGGGTCTGACGCCGTTCACGCTGCTCACCGATCCGGACCACCCGGTGCCAGGTCACTCCGGCGATGAGAACTCGGGCGATGCGAACAAGGACGTCGCGTGGATCGTGGACGTGCCGGAGGGCACGACGCTGTCGCGCTTCGATCTCGATTCGTCTGACGACGAGGGCAGCGACCTCGACCTGACCGTCTACCGCGTGGTCGCACCGGATGATCTGCGGTACTACGAGATGTGGCAGTCGGCGACCGCATCCGCTGACGAGCAGGTCACTGTTCCGACCCCGGCGCAGGGCACGTATCTCGTCGTCGCGAACGTGTACTCGACGAGTGCGCCGATGACGTGGGACATGACCTACGCCAACGTCGGTTCGTCCAGTGAGGGCGCGTTCACGGCGACCCCGAACCCGCTGGCTGCGGTTCAGGGTCAACAGACGAGTTATGACCTCAGCTGGTCGGGTCTCACCGCGGGTACGCGCTACCTCGGTGTCGTGCAGTACGGCGACTCCGACGTGCGGACGATCGTCTCGGTGGACGCGGAGTAGCTGTCACGGGGGCGCCTCGTGCTTCGGCGCGGGGCGCCCTCTCAGTGTCTTCAGGCGAACGGTGCAGTCAGACGAACATCACGCGCAGCGGAGGCTCGTCGGTGTAGGTGCGTCCGAGTGGGCTGGTCCAGAGGATGACGCCGTCATCGAGCTGTTTCGCGGACCATCGATCACGATCATCCACATCGGGATGCTTGAGCGGATGGTGGCTGGTGCAGAACAGGGCGAGGTTGTCCAGTGCTGTCGGTCCGCCTTTGGCGTGGTCGTGGTTGTGGTCGTTCTGGCAGCGGTGCACGGGCGCGCGGCATCCGGGGAAGCGACAGTGCTGATCCCTGGCGCGCAGATATCGTTTCATCCCCGCCGTCGGGACGTAGTTGTCCGTCTCCACCACCATGCCGCGGGGGTCGACGAAGACGCGGTCCCAACTGGTGGCGTGGCCGGCGAGGATCCGGGCGGCGTCTGTGGTCATGGGGCCGTGGCCGTCGAGGAGCGCGAGGCTGTCGTCGCTTGCGTCCTCCCTGCTGCTGAGGGCTGAGGCGGGGATCGTGACTTGCACGGTTGCCTTGATCGCTTCGAGCGACGTCTCCGTGACGCTGGAGGGGGTTGTGGTGAGAAGGATGTCGGCGAGGAGGTCGGCGCGCAGCTGATCGAGGGTGCGGGTGTCGTGTTCGAGCGGGCCGTACCCGTCGTGCGTCGGCGTGGACTCGTAGAAAGCTGTGATGTCGTCGTCATCGCCGGTCGGGCAGGACTGGTCGAAGCGGTCGATGTAGGCGTCGTCGATGTGGGTCGGCGGAATGGACGCGGCGACGGTGGCGGCCGCGTCACCGCTGTCCTCCCACGGCGGGGTCTCGTCGAACTCGCGTTCCAACCT
Source organism: Microbacterium sp. Bi121 (assembly GCF_918698005.1). Lineage (GTDB taxonomy): Bacteria > Actinomycetota > Actinomycetes > Actinomycetales > Microbacteriaceae > Microbacterium. Next base: position 290,531 of record NZ_CAKKLJ010000001.1, on the reverse strand, counting down.
GCGCAGGAGCTCGTCTTCGAGGGCGTCAGACGGGGGAGGGCCGGAGGGTTCCTGCTGCGCGAGCGCGGTCTCGCGTTCGGCGCGGATCTTCTCGAGTGTGGAGCGTCGGGGGCGGCGCTGGCCCTTCGGGCGTGACTGGATGACCTCGTTGCCCATTGTCGTGAGCCGGTCGTGGATCGCGTAGGCGAGGACTTCGGGGAGGATCGCGATGAGCACCGCCATCCCTTCGCCGTCGGGCTTGACGGTCACGGCGCGGTCGCCTCTGGCCCGCCGGTGCTGCTCGACGGTGCCCTCGGGGAAGACGGCTGCGGCGACCTCGCGCGCTGCAGCCCGGGTGCGGGCCGGGGTCTCCCGCTCGGCGAACGGGACGACCCGATCCTCGTACTCCGCCCGGATGCGGTCGGCGTCGGCATCCCCGGACACTTTCGGAGCTGCGGCCACGATGACATCGGCGTGACGCTTGCTGATCGTTCCGGCGCGGAGGGCCTCGAACGTCGCGGGGAGTGTACGCGCCAGCATCCACGCTGCGGTGATGTGGGCGGCGAACGTCGACGGGGAGAGATGCCCGGCCGCGGCGTATTCGGCGCACATCGACCGGAACGCCATCTCGTCACCGGCCAACCGGTCCTGCGCGAGCAGATCCAGGCGTCGCGCCAGCAGTTCTACGCGCTCCGCTTCCAGCGCTCCGATCCGGGCGCCGACGCCGACCCACTCGTCGAGCAGCTCGCCCTGAAGCACGAGGGAATCCTCGATTGCTTGAGTAGTCGGGCTGAGCGTTGCCATGTACTCAGTTTAGAACATACGTACGAGATTGACAAGAGGAAAATGTGATCGTTTCGGCGCGAAAAGGCCTGGTCTCCGTGCAATCTGCCCTCGGTCGGATGTCGCGCTGGGCTTGTGTGAGTTGAACGCCGACGCGTTGCCGCAGCGAGATGCAGCGTGGACATTCCGTTGAGTCAGAAGAACGAGCGACCTCGTCAGATATGCCGCCGCCGCGGCTTCAGGGTCACGTGGGGCAACTCGGGCGCTGGGATGCGCTCGTCGCCGTGATTCACGACGCGGCCGAATCGTGCGGCCGAAGCATCCGGCGTCTCCCAGTCCGAGCGCGCCTGCGCGATCTCATCATGCGTGCGGGCGGCGAAGTTCCACCACATCACTAGGTCCTCCTCGAACGGCTCCCCGCCGAGGACGAAGATCAGCGCGCCGGCCTCGCTCGACACCGTCACGGACGTGCGGGAGTCGCCGAGATAGAGCATGTCGTTGTGCGACAGCATCCGCTCGTCGTCTTCAGCGTCCACAGCGACCGCCACGTCGCCGTCGACCAGGACGACGGCGTGCTCCCACGCCGCATCGAGCGGCAGAGTGACCCGACTGCCGGCGGCGAGAGCGATCTCTGCGCCAACGATCGGCGTGTACACCGTCGCGGGCGAGCGCACGCCGGCGAACTCGCCGAGCACGACGGTCGCGGTGGCGTCCTCTCCCGAAGCCGCCGGCAGAGTCACCGCAGGCAGCGACGTATGCTGCTCGAACCCGGGCCCGCCGTGCCGCGCCGACTCGGGCAGCACCACCCAGAACTGCAGGGCATCCAGCGGCGCCGGACCGTCGCCCAGCGAGTACTCCGAATGCGAGATGCCGTCGCCGGCGGTCATCAGGTTCAGCTGGCCGCGCCTGAGCGTGACGTCGTTTTCCTCCGAGTCGCGGTGGCGCTGCTCGCCGACCAGCGGCCACGTGACCGTCTGCAGGCCGATGTGCGGATGCGGCTCGACGCGCATGCGCACCTCATCCGGCCCGAACCGGTCGAGGAAGCACCACGCACCGACGGTCGGGATGTCGCGGTTGGGAAGTGTGCGCAGCACGTTCATCGCCCGGACGCCGCCGAGGGGCACCTCGCGCGGTTCGAGCAGGATGCTGCGCCGGCCGATCATTCCGCCGCCGCGGTCGGGTCGTCCGGAAGCTGGGGCCAGCGGATCGTCGCGCCTTCGACCTCGTTGCGCTTCAGATAGCGGGCGATGTACGGGCAGTACGGGACGATCGTCGCACCGGAGCTGACGGCATCCGCCAGCGCCTGCGCGGCGAGGATCGGCGCCAGGCCCTTGCCCTGGAAAGCCGGATCGAGCTCGGTGTGCACGAACAGGATCTCGCCCGGACGCTCCTTGTACTCGGCGAACCCGGCGAGGACGTCGCCGATGTGGATCTCGTAACGAGAGTTGTCTGCGTTGCGGGTGACAGTGGGCTCGTCGGTCATGGCTGCTCCCTTGCTCTATCCCCACCCTAGATCCGCCTGTGTCGGCGCGGGTCGTTACGCTGGAGGGATGCCCCAGAACCCCGATGGCCGGTCACCCGGTGACCCGTACGAGGATCTGCCCTGGCCGGATGCTCCGTGGGACGACGCCCCACCACCCGAAGACATGGACTGGGAGCCGCAGGGCGCCGGCTACGAGCCGCCCCTCGACTGGGGCGACGGCCCGTCGACTCCGGTGACGGCTGCCGTGCCGGCATCCGCCCAGAAGGAAGCGACGCCGTCGCGCTACGCGACCGCCGCCGAGGCGCTGCACACGGTCTTCGGCTACGACGCGTTCCGCGGTGACCAGGCCGCGATCGTCGAGCAGGTGATCGGCGGCGGGGATGCCGTCGTCCTCATGCCGACCGGTGGCGGAAAGAGCATCACCTACCAAGTGCCGGCGCTCGTCAGAGAGGGCACGGGGCTCGTGATCAGCCCGCTCATCGCGCTGATGCACGACCAGGTCGACGCGCTGCGCGCCAACGGCGTGAACGCCGCGTACCTGAACTCGACGCAGGCGGCCTCCGAGCGCGCCGAAGTCGAGCGCGCGTATCTCGCCGGCGAACTCGACCTCATCTACGTCGCGCCGGAGCGGCTGTCTTCGCCGGCCACCACCCGCCTGCTGCAGCGCGGCATCCTCAGCGTCATCGCGATCGACGAGGCGCACTGCGTGTCGCAGTGGGGTCACGACTTCCGCCCCGATTACCTCGCGCTCGGCGACCTCGGCGAGCGGTTCCCCGGCGTGCCGCGCATGGCGTTGACCGCCACGGCGACCCGCGCCACGCACAAGGAGCTCACCGAGCGTCTGAACCTGGACGACGCCCAGCACTTCGTGGCGAGCTTCGACCGCCCCAACATCCAGTACCGGATCGTGCCGAAGGTCGATCCGCGCAAACAGCTGGTGTCCTTCATCCGCTCGATGCCCGAGGGCGCAGCCGGTATCGTCTACGCCCTCAGCCGCAAGTCCGTCGAGCAGACCGCGAGCTATCTCGCCGCTCAGGGCTTCGACGCGCTCCCGTATCACGCTGGCCTTCCCGCCGAGGTGCGAGCGACGAACCAGTCGCGGTTCCTTCGTGAGGACGGCGTCGTCATGGTCGCCACGATCGCGTTCGGCATGGGAATCGACAAGCCGGACGTCCGCTTCGTCGCCCACATCGACCTGCCGAAGTCCGTCGAGGGGTACTACCAGGAGACCGGTCGCGCCGGCCGTGACGGCGAGCCGTCAGTGGCGTGGATGGCGTACGGGCTCGGCGATGTCGTGCAGCAGCGCCGTCTGATCGATCAGAGCCCCGGCGATCGCACGTTCAAGATGCGGATGGGGCAGCATCTCGACGCCATGCTCGCCTTGTGCGAGACAGTCGAGTGCCGCCGCCAGAACCTGCTGAACTACTTCGGCCAGAATTCCGGCGCGTGCGGCAACTGCGACACCTGCCTCGAGAAGCCGGAGACGTTCGACGGCCTCGTCCCGGCGCAGAAGCTGCTCTCGACGATCGTCCGGCTCAAGCGCGAGCGCAACCAGGCCTTCGGCGCCGGGCACCTCATCGACATCCTGCGCGGCTCCTCGAATGACCGCATCCGCCAACAGAAGCACGACGGGCTCGCGACCTACGGCATCGGCGCCGACCTCTCCGATCAGGACTGGCGCAGCGTCGTGCGGCAGCTGCTCGCACGCGGCATCCTCGTCGCCCAGGGCGACTACGGCACCCTCGCTCCCGGTGAGGCGTCGGGCGGCGTGCTGAAGGGCGAGACCCCGGTGCCGCTGCGCAAGGACACCATGGGGCGGGTCAGCGGGGGCAGTCGCGCTCGTAAGACGTCGGCCGCATCGGATGCCGTGGCAGAAGGCGACCGCTCGCTGTTCGAGGCGCTGCGGGCGTGGCGAGCCGAGACAGCCCGCGAGATCGGCAAACCGGCGTACATCGTGTTCGGCGATGCGACCCTGCGGGCGCTCGCCGAGCTGCGCCCGGCATCCATGGGGGATCTCGACGGAATCACCGGCATCGGTGAGAAGAAGCGCGAGGCGTACGGCGACGCCGTCCTCTCGGTGGTCGCCGCGAACTGAGCTGTGGCGGGGACGCGGAGGTTTCGACCCGCGGGATGTCAACCCGAGTACGGCTCCGCGTGCACGGCGACGGTCGCGGCATCCTTCAGCAGCTTCGAGACGGGGCAGCGGGCGTGTGCCTGGGCGAGCACGTGCTCGGTCTCCGCGGCATCCGCCCCCTCCACCGACAAGTACGCGTCGACGTGGAACTCGTAGCCGGGCCCATCGGACGCATCGTGCAACTCGACCTCGACGCGCACGGCGGTGCGCTGCTTGCGCGTGACGAACACCCGCGCTGTGGCGTTCAGGCACGTCGCCCACGCGAGGGCGAGCAGCTGTTCCGGGTTGCTCGCCTCCGGATCGCGATCCGGGTTCAGCGGTGACGCCACCGCGACACTCATGCCGCCCGCGACGCTGCTGACGCCGACTCCGCCGTCACGGTTGCTCGCCTGTGTCCGGTATCTCATGCCCACCCCTCCACCGTACGCCGCGGTCTCGGCCCTCCGGGCCGCGGCCGGATCGATGGAAGAAGGAGTTCGCCGGCTCCGCGGCGTGAGCAGCCGCGAAACTCTTCTCCCATCGCGAAGTCCGCACCGCGCAAGCACGCCCCGAACGCCCGCAACCTGTCGGCTCGCGACAACCCACCTGTGCCGCGCCCGCAAGAACGGTTGGAGGGACCATACAGGCGCGTTGGATGCTGGTTGGAGGAGTCCTACGGTTGAAGCATCCTTACTTCTCTCTGAGAGGAACACCATGGTCGACGCCGCCGTCCGCACTTCGCAGAAGACCGAAGGCACCAGCCCGCGCATCGATGTGAAGCGCGTCGAAGACCTGCTGCTCGGAACCTGGGCCGACACGCGTCGGACGGCGCGAGAGATGATCAAGGACTCCGCGTTCTGGCGCGATGACTCCCTCGGCAAGGACGATCACCGAGAGCGCGTCCTCAGCCAGCTGCACCTGCTCGTGCAGAACAAGGCCGTGCACCGCGCGTTCCCGAAGCGGTTCGGCGGCGAGGAGAACAACGGCGCCAACATCTCCGGATTCGAAGAGCTCGTCGCCGCCGACCCGAGCCTGCAGATCAAGGCCGGTGTGCAGTGGGGTCTGTTCGGCTCTGCCGTGCTGCAGCTCGGCACGCAGGAGCATCACGACAAGTGGCTCCCCGGCATCATGGATCTGTCGATCACCGGCGCCTTCGCGATGACCGAGATCGGCCACGGCTCCGACGTCGCAGCCGTCGGCACCACCGCGACGTTCGACGCAGAGACCGACGAGTTCATCATCAACACCCCGTTCCGCGGCGCGACCAAGGAGTACCTCGGCAACGCCGCTCTGCACGGCATCGCAGCCACCGTCTTCGCGCAGCTGATCACCAACGGCGTGAACCACGGCGTGCACTGCTTCTACGTGCCGCTGCGCGGCGAGGACGGCAACGACCTCCCAGGCATCGGCCGTGAGGACGACGGGCTGAAGGGCGGACTCAACGGCATCGACAACGGCCGTCTCTCCTTCGATCACGTCCGCGTCCCCCGCACCAACCTGCTGAACAAGTACGGTGACGTCGACGAGAACGGCGTCTACACCAGCTCGATCGACAGCCCCGGTCGGCGGTTCTTCACGATGCTCGGCACTCTCGTCCAGGGGCGCGTGTCCCTCGACGGCGCGGCATCGTGGGGTTCCGCACTCGGCCTCTACATCGCGATCACCTACGCGACGCAGCGCCGCCAGTTCGACGGTGCCGACGGGCAGGAGGTCGTGCTCCTCGACTACGGCAAGCATCAGCGCCGACTTCTGCCGCGACTGGCGACCACCTACGCACAGATCTTCGCGCACGACGAATTCCTGCAGAAGTTCGACGGCGTCTTCTCCGGTCGCACGGACACCCCGGATGACCGCGAGGACCTCGAGACGCTCGCCGCGGCCCTCAAGCCGCTGTCGACCTGGCACGCGCTCGACACCCTGCAGGAGGCCCGAGAGGCCTGCGGCGGCGCCGGCTTCATGTTCGAGAACCGTCTGGTCGGGCTCCGCCAGGACCTCGACATCTACGTCACCTTCGAGGGCGACAACAACGTCCTGCTGCAGCTGGTCGGCAAGCGCCTGCTCACCGACTTCGCGAAGCAGTTCAAGGACAAGGATGCCGCGGCCCTCGCGAAGTACGCCGTCGGCCAGACCGCCGGAAAGGTGTTCCACGGTGCTGGCCTGCGCCGCTTCGGTCAGAACATCGCCGACTTCGGTTCGACCGCCCGTTCGGTCGAGAACGGTCTGCGTGCCGAGCAGCAGCACGAGCTGCTCGCCGACCGCGTGCAGCAGATGGTGGCCGACATCGCCGGCCGCCTGCGCCCGGCGGGCAAGGACAAGGTGCTGGGCGAGAAGCTCTTCAACGAGAACCAGGCAGACCTCATCGAGGCCGCGCGTGCTCACGGCGAGCTGCTGCAGTGGGAGGCGTTCACCGACGCTGTCAACAGCATCCCCGACGAGGACACCCGTCAGGTGCTCACCTGGCTCCGGGACCTGTTCGGCCTGCAGCTCATCGAGAAGCACCTCGCCTGGCACATCATCAACGGACGCCTCTCGACGCAGCGTGCGGCAGCGGTGTCCAGCTACATCGACCGGCTGTGCCTGCGTCTGCGCCCGCACGCGCTCGACCTGGTGAACGCGTTCGGATACGAGCCCGAGCACGTCCGCGCCCCCATCGCCAGCGGCATCGAGCAGCAGCGCCAGGACGAGGCCCGTGCCTACTACGCCGACCTCGAGGCATCCGGCGAGGCGCCCGTCTCGGAGAAGGCGCTCAAGAAGGCCGCCAAGAAGTAGTGAGACACCATGTGCGGCGCGAGACACCATGACTGAGGTGATGTCTCGCGCTCCAGGTGATTTCTCGGGACGTACGCTGGGGGAATGACCTCCCTCCTCACCGGCGCTGACGGACGTGCGCGCTGCGCGTGGGTCGGGGCGGATGCCGAATACCAGCGCTACCACGACGAGGAGTGGGGCGTCGCGCTGCACGGCGATCGCGCGCTGTTCGAGAAGATGGCGCTGGAGGGCTTCCAGGCCGGGCTCAGCTGGATCACGATCCTGCGCAAGCGCCCGCGGTTCCGCGAGGTCTTCGAGCGGTTCGAGCCCGAGAAGGTCGCGGTCTTCGACGACGACGATGTCGAACGCCTGATGCTGGATGCCGGCATCATCCGCAACCGTGCCAAGATCCTCGCCACGATCGGCAACGCCCGCCTCGTGACAGAGATGGCGGATGGCGAGCTCGACGAGCTGATGTGGTCGTTCGCGCCGACGGCATCCAGAGCGCGGCCCACCGCGTTCGCCGACGTGCCCGCCGTGACGGCGGAGTCGACGGCCATGAGCAAGGAGCTGCGTCGTCGCGGATTCCGATTCGTCGGGGCGACCACGATGTACGCGCTCATGCAGTCCGCCGGCATGATCGACGATCACATCGATGGATGCTGGCGCGCGGCCTGATCAGATGGGTAATTCTGCCCGTCGTACGGTTCAGAACTGGCGGTTAGGATGTACCGGTGCGCCCGGGTCGTGACAGATCCGTCATGCACCTACGAAGTACACCGGGGGGATACCGAGGATGAAGGCGCTGTCGTGGTTGCGCGCGAAACCGAAGACGGCTGCATCCATTGCGGCCGTGACGGCGGGGTTCCTCGCCATCGGCACCCTCGCATTCGCCTATGAGGGCAATCCGACCACCAAGGTCGACCTGAACGACGGCGGCGTCTGGATCACGAAGTCCTCATCCCTGATGGTCGGCCACTTCAACAACGAGTCGACGCTGCTCGACGGCGGGCTGCGCACGACGGGCGAGAGCTTCGACATCGTGCAGGACGAGTCGACCATCCTCGTCACCGATCGCTCGAACGCGACCCTCACTGCCGTCGACCCTGCGCGCGTACTGCTCGGTGACAGCACCACGATTCCCGGCGACGCCAAGGTCGCGCTCGGTGAGCAGACCACCGCGATCCTCGACACGCAATCCGGAAACCTGTTCGTCGTCCCGGTCAAGGGCATCTCCGGATTCGAGCTCGAGGGCGCAGAGCCGACCGTCGAGCTCGGCAAGAACTCCGATGTCACCGTCGGCCAGGACGGCACCGTGTACGCGGTCTCGGGCGAGAAGGGCGAGGTCGTCACGATCCCCGTCGACAACCAGGGCGAAGCGCTCGAACCGTCGACGTCGTCCCTGGGCGAGCTGGATGATTCGGTGGCGCCGAGCATCACGGCGGTGGGCGCGACGCCCGTCGTGCTCTCGCCAGCCGACAGCGCGGTCATGACCCCTGGGGGGTTCCGCACCGAGATCACCGAGGCCGACTCGGCCGTTCTGCAGTTCGCGTCAGCCGAGACGGATGCCGTGACCGTGGCGACCGCGTCGCAGTTCATCGAGGTTCCGCTCGACGGCAGCGAGCCGAAGTCGACGGATGCCGGCGGTCAGGGAACACCTGCCGCCCCCGTTTCGCTGCTCGGCTGCACGTACGGCGCCTGGGCCGGCTCGGGCCAGTTCCTGCGCGACTGCCCCGGCGACGGGGACGACGTGCACGAGAAGATCCCTGGCATCGACGCCTCGGCGTCCCTGACGTTCCGCGTCAACCGCGATGTCATCATCCTCAACGACACCGTCGGCGGCGCCGCCTGGCTCACCGATGAGAGCCTGCAGCAGGTCGACAACTGGGACGACCTCACCCCTCCGGAGGGCGAGACCGAAGACGAAGAGGACACCACGGAGGAGACGGTCGAGACCACTCTCCCGGTGCGCACGGACGTCAACACGCCCCCGGTCGCCGAAGACGACACCTACGGGGTGCGCCCGGGCCAGACGACGGCGCTGCCGGTCCTCGACAACGACAACGACGCGGACGGCGACGTCCTGGTCGCAGCCCTGGCTGGCAACCAGCCCTCGATCGGCGAGGTGCAGCCGATCTACGACGGTGGGTCGCTGCAGATCGCCGTCGGCGAGGACGCCTCTGGGTCGGCATCCTTCACCTATGAGGCCACCGACGGCCGCCCGAACGGCAAGGACACCGCAACCGTCTCGCTGACGGTGAAGGACTGGGACACCAACACGGCGCCCAAGCCGAAGCGCACCACGACGCTGGCGATCGAGACCGGTGGCACGATCTCGTACAACATCCTCCCGGATTGGATCGACCCCGAGGGCGACGACATCTACCTCCGTGAGGTCACCGCTGCCCCGGGCGACGAGGTCGAATTCACGACCGACGGCCAGATCACCTACCGCGCGACGGCCAGCCTGCAGGGTCGAAAGGAAGTGCAGGTCGTGGTGGCGGACGCCCTGGGCGAGGCCGCCGCTGGGACGCTCGTGCTCGACGTGCGTCCGGCGGGATCGACGCTGCCGAAGACCAACGCCGACCACGTCACGACCCGCGCCGGCGAGCAGGTCACGGTCTCGCCGCTCGCGAACGACTCGAGCTCCGGGCGCGAACCGCTGCGCCTGACCCGCGTCAACGGCGCCGAGTCGCCGAGCGCCACGATCGACCCCGACTACTCCAACGCGACGTTCACGTTCAGCGCCCCGACCCCCGGCACCTACTACGTGCTGTACGAGGTCGCGGCCGGCCCCAACGGCGTGCCGGGCATCGTGCGCGTCGACGTCGAGGATGCCACGGCCGAGGATCGTCCGCCGATCGCCGTCCGCGATGTCGCGCTGCTGCCCACGGGCGGCGAAGTGCTGCTGGGCGTGCTCAACAACGACACCGATCCGTCCGGTGGAATCCTCGTCATCCAGTCGGTCAGCGTCGAGCCGGGCAGCGGGATCTCGGTCTCGGTGCTGAACCACGAGTCCCTCCGCATCGGCGACCAGGGTGCGCTCGATGAGCAGGTGCGCATCAGCTATCGGATCTCGAACGGGTCGAAGACGGCTGAGGGCGAGGTGATCGTCATCCCGATCCCGGCGCCTGACAAGATCCTGCCGCCGATCGCGAATCCCGACAAAGCGGTCGTCCGCGTGAATGACGTCGTTACGATCCCCGTTCTGGCGAACGACTCCAGCCCGGTGGGCGACGCTCTGACTCTCGAGTCGGACCTGATCGAACCGCTCGTCGACCCCGAGGACGGCGAGATCTTCGTCTCGCAGGATGCCGTGCGCTTCAAGGCGGGCCCGGAGGCGAAGACCGTCTACGCGACGTACGAGGTCTCCGACACCCGCGGCAACAAGGTGGGCGGGTACATCACGATCCAGATCGTCCCGGAGCAGGACGAGAACGCCGCCCCGCGCCCGAAGGACATCACGACCCGCGTGCTCAGCGGGAACAAGATCAACATCGCCGTGCCACTGGACGGCATCGATGAGGACGGCGACTCCGTCGAGCTGATCGGTCCTGCCACGAGCCCCGTCAAGGGTCGGATCCTCGAGGTCGCCCAGAACTACTTCGTCTACGAGGCGTACGCCGACTCGTCAGGCGTCGACACGTTCTCGTACCGCGTGCGCGACCGCCTCGGCAAGGAGGGCACCGCGACGGTGCGCGTCGGCATCGCAGCGCCGGAGGACGTGAACCAGGCGCCGTATGCGGTGAAGGATGCCGTCGTCGTGAGGCCCGGTCGTGAGATCGCCGTGCCCGTCATGCTGAACGACTCCGATCCTGAGGGCGATGAGATCGCGCTCGTCAAGGACGACGGACTGGTCGTGCCGGATCTCGACGGGCTGGGTGCGCGTGTGTCGGGTGACCGTGTGCTCGTGCAGGCGCCGAACCGCCCGGTCGAGACATCGCTGCAGTACACGATCAGAGATGCACGCGGCGCCTCGGCACAGGCCGTGCTGCAGATCACGGTCGACGAGGACGTCCCGCTGCTGGCGCCCATCGCCCGCGACGACCGCGTGCTCCCCGCAGACCTCACGGACGGCGGACTCACCACCGACGTCGACATCCTGGCCAACGACGAGGATCCAGACGGAACGACCGATGGGCTCGACATCGCGGTCGCGAACGGTGGAACGCTGCTCGAAGACGGCAAGGTGCGGGTCACCGTCAGCGAGAAGATGCAACTCATCCGCTACACGCTCACCGACCGCGACGACCTGTCGACCTCGGCGTTCATCTTCGTTCCGGCGGTGAAGGACCTGCGCCCTGCACTCACCTCGACCAAGCCGGTCGAAGTGATCAGCGGCGAGACCAAGGAGCTCCCGCTCGACGAGTACGTCACGGTCGCCGGCGGCGGCACCGTGACCATCACCGAGCACGCCAAGGTCAGCGCATCGCACGCCGACGGCGCCGACCTGGTCAAGGACGGCAGCACCCTCGTCTACACGTCGGCCGCCGGATACTTCGGCGAGGACGGCATCTCGTTCGAGGTAACAGACGGCTCGGGACCGGACGACCCTGAGGGCCGGAAGTCCGTTCTGACGATCCCGATCACGGTGCTGCCACCAGACAACCAGCAGCCGACTTTCACTGGCGGTGAGGTGAACGTCGCGCCGGGTGAGGATGCGAGCACCCTCGACCTGGCTGCATTGACGACCGATCCGGATCCCGAGGATCAGGGTGAGCACTCCTACGACTTGATCGGCAGCGCCGACGGAGGCGTGAGTGCGCGCGTCGAAGGCTCCACGCTGTCCGTCGAAGCCGCGTCGAACGCGAAGAAAGGTACGTCGCAGACCCTCACGATTCGGGTCTCGGACGGCGAGACCGACCCGATCGAGGGCACGGTCGTCGTCAACGTGACCGCGTCGACGCGTGAGCTCGCCACCGCGAACACTGACACGATCGACCAGGCCGATCAGGGCGAGACCATCATGGTTCCGGTGCTGGCGAACGACTTCAACCCGTTCCCCGACACCCCGCTGGATGTCCTCACGGTCAACACCGAGACGGGTGTGGGCACAGCCGAAGTCGTGGGCGATCAGGTGCAGGTGACGCCGGGTGCGAAGTTCGTGGGAACCCTCGTGCTCCGTTACACGATCGAGGATGCCACGGAGGACTCCGACCGCCACGTCGATGGCCGTATCGTCCTGACCGTGCAGGGCGTGCCAGAGGCGCCGGGGCGACCGCAGGTCACGAGTGTTCAGGACCGCACAGTCGTGGTGTCGTTCTCGGCGCCGTCCAACAACGGCGCCGAGATCACCCGGTACACGGTCTCGAGCACGTCGGGCAGCGCTTACAGCAAGGAGTGCGCATCGACCACGTGCACGCTCGACGGACTGACCAACAACGTGGAGTACACGTTCCAGGTGGTCGCGACCAACCGCGTCGGCGACTCCGAGCCGTCCGGGGCCTCGGAAGTCGCTCGTCCTGACGCGCGCCCCGACACTCCTGTCGCGCCGACGCTGGTCTTCGGCGACAAGAGCCTCGCTGTCGCATGGACGACTCCGACGACGCCCGGTTCGCCCGTGGAGTCGTACAACCTGCAGATCTCGCCGGCGCCGCCGTCGGGTGTCACCGAGAAGACTGGTGTGACCGGCAACTCGCTCACCTGGGAGGGCCTCGAGAACGGCACCTCGTACCAGGTGCGGGTGCAGGCCGTGAACCGTGCCCCGGAGCCGTCGACCTACAGCGGCTGGTCTCTGGCCGAGATCCCGGCGGGTCCGCCCATGCAGCCCGGCGCGCCGACGACCGCCGAGCTCGCCCCGGTGGGGGACCAGGCCCAGATGCAGGTGAACTGGGTTGCTCCGGACAACAACGGCGCACCGATCTCGGGCTATCAGTTGCAGGTTCTCGAGGGTGGAACGACGGTACGGACCGTCTCGGTACCGGCAGGGCAGACGAGTCAGGCCGTGGTCGTGCCGACCTCTGAGTCCGGGTACTCGTACATCGTGCGCGCACAGAACAAGGCCGACTGGGGTCAGTGGAGCCCGGCGTCCGCCGAGCGCCGCGGCGCGATCCGCCCTGATGCCCCGAACACTCCGAAGATCGCCGTGGGCGACCGCCAGCTCACGATCACCTCGTCGTACGAGCTGTCGGCCGAGCAGCGCAACGGTGCCAAAGCATCCGAACTGACCTACCAGTACAGCCTGAACAGCGGCGGCTGGCAGAACCTCACCAGCACTACGATCGGTGGACTGAACAACGGCACACCGTACACGCTGCAGTTGCGCGCTCTGTCGAACACCGGCACCGGCAGCTACACCGGCGCCGAGTCCGCCAGGTCGAACTCGGTGACCCCGTACGGCGTCCCGCCGCAGCCGAGCGCCGGTGCGCGGAACAACGGCTCGAACGTCACCGTTTCGTGGGGCAACAACGGCAACAACGGCAAGGCACTCACCGACACGCAGATCAGGGTCAGCGGCCCAGGGGCTTCGGGCAACTGGGAGGGCGTCAGCAACACCGGTTCGCGAACCGTCGGCGCCCCGTACTCGCAGAAGTTCACGATCGACGTGCGGGTGAGCAACGACAACGGGAAGAATTGGTCGTCGGTCGCGAGCGACAGCGCGACGACCGATAAGAAGCCCGAGCCCACGGCTAAGACTGTCAAGGGGACGCCCGGCAGCTGGCCTCCCGGCTGGGGCGGGTCCGGCGCCTGCAACACGTCATCGTGCGCCTATGTGGCGCTGCAGGTCACGAACTTCCCTGCGGGCAACTACCGGTTGTTCTGCAACGACGGCGGCGAGTTCGGCGGAAGCAGCAAATACGTCCCGGCCAACGGCAAGGTCGAGCTCTCGTGCTTCTACGGAAGCCCTGGGCACTCGATTCGAGTCCGCATCGAGGGCTGGGGCTACGCAGACGCGATGACCTGGTACTAGCGAGAGAAAGAAACAGCACACAATGACAATGACTCCTGAGCAGGCGACCTGGTTCCAGGGCACCTTCACGCGCCTCGTCGAGAACATCGACAAGGCCGTGCAGGGAAAGCACGAGGTCGTCAGCCTGGTTCTGGCATCCATGCTCGCCGAAGGCCATGTCCTTCTCGAGGACGCGCCAGGCACTGGCAAGACCAGCCTCGCGAAGGCGCTCGCGGCCACTGTGCAGGGCACCAGTTCGCGCATCCAGTTCACGCCCGACCTGCTGCCCTCCGACGTCACCGGTGTGACGATCTACGACCAGCAGGCGCACAAGTTCGAGTTCCACAAGGGCCCGATCTTCGCCTCGATCGTGCTCGCCGATGAGATCAACCGCGCGTCTCCCAAGACGCAGTCGGCGCTGCTCGAGGTCATGGAAGAGTCACGCGTGACCATCGACGGTGTCACGCATGAGGCCGGCCGCCCGTTCCTCGTGATCGCGACGCAGAACCCCGTCGAGCAGGCGGGTACGTACAAGCTCCCGGAGGCGCAGCTCGACCGCTTCCTCATCAAGACGTCGATCGGCTACCCCGACCTGGCGATCACCGAGAGCATCCTGGCCGGAGCATCCGACCGCAACCCGTCGGCGCACCTGACGCCGATCATCACGACCGGAGCCGTCGCCGACATGGCAGACCTCGCGGCGACCACGCACGTCGAGCCCGCCGTGCTGCGCTACGTCGCAGAACTGGCCGAGGCGACCCGCGATGACAGCGGCGTCCGGCTCGGGGTCTCGGTGCGTGGAGCCATCGCAATGGTCCGTCTCGCCAAGGTGTGGGCTGCCTCCCGCGGACGCCACTACGTGCTGCCGGACGACATCAAGGCGCTCATCGCTCCCGCATGGCAGCACCGCCTGATGCTGGACCCGGAGGCCGAGTTCTCGGGAACCACCGCTGACGCGGTGATCACCCGCGTGCTCGAGCGGGTTGCTGCACCCCAGGCCCGAACGGCGGCTTGATGACCGCAGAGACGCTGCCGGCGACGTCGCAGAGCGCCCGTGACGCCGGTTGGCGTGACATCGTGGCGCTCATCGGCGTGCGCATCGGAAGCCGTCTCCGCAAGGTCGCCGCCGTCATCCGCCCCCTCGCCTGGGTGCTCATCGCACTCGCCGTGGTGTTCTGGATCGCAGGCCTCACCCTCGGCTGGCGCGAGCTCACGGTCACGGCCGTGATCGTGACGATCACCCTGTTGGTGTGCGCGGTGTTCCTGGTCGGACGCACCGAGTACGACGTGAACCTCGACCTCGCCCGCACCCGGGTCGTCGTCGGCGAACGCGCGGTCGGCGCACTGACCCTCGCCAATCCCGGCGGTCGGGCGATCCTCCCATCGCGGGTCGTGCTGCCCGTCGGCGCAGGCCGCGGAGAGTTCGGCATCCAGCGACTCGCGCCCGGAGAGAAGGCCGAGGAGCTCTTCGCGATCCCCACGCAGCGGCGCGGTGTCGTCAAGGTCGGGCCGGTCAGCGTCGTCCGCGGCGACCCACTCGGTCTGTTCGAGCGCGCGCACCGCCGTGACGACCCCGTCGATCTGTTCGTCCACCCGCAGACCGTGCTCTTCGACGGTCAGTCCCTCGGCTTCCTGCGCGACCTCGAAGGTCTGCCGGCTGCAGACCTGTCTCGTGACGACGTCTCATTCCACGCGCTCAACGAGTACCAGCCGGGCGATGACCTGCGCCACGTGCACTGGCGATCCACTGCCCGCACCGGCGTGATGATGGTTCGTCAGTACGAAGAGACCCGTCGCTCGCACTTCGTCATCGGCCTCTCTCGATCGACCGGCGACTACGCCAATGACACCGACTTCGAGTTGGGCATCTCGGTGGCCGGGTCCATCGGACTCCGCGCACTGCGCGACTCGCAGCGCGTCGAGGTGCGGGTGCAGGGGCGCGAGCTGCGCTCGGGCACGGGGAAGCAGCTGCTCGACTCGCTCGCCGCGGTCGAGGGCAGCAAGCCGCGCGACGGCGGCATCGCCGAGCTCAGCGGCGTGATCGCGGCGACGATGCCGCTCGCCAGTGTCGTGGTGCTCGTGTGCGGCTCGAAGGTGTCGGGCGAGAACCTCCGGGTGGCCTGCGCACGCCTGCCGTTCGGAGCGCGAGTCATCGCGATCGTCGCCGACACCTCTGTCGAGGTCCCGGCTCTCCGCCGCATCGGCGATGCCGATGTCGTCAGCGTCGGCACCCTGCAGCAGATCCCCCTCGCACTTCAGAAGGTCCTCGCATGAGCGCGCCCGCCCTCTCGTCGGTCGCAGCGCTTCCTCTGCGTCGCTGGGGACTCGACGTAGCAGCCGTCATCGTCCTGCTCGTCGCCTCAGCAATCGGGTTCTGGCCCACGTTCGCCGGGGGCAGCTTCCTCGGAGCGGCGATCGGAGGCGCCCTCATCGGCATCGCGATCGCGGTCGTCGCGGCCTGGCGTCGCTGGGGGATCCTCATCATCGCCGGGCTCACCGTGGCGGCCTACTTCGTCTTCGGCGGCGCGCTTGCTCTGCCGCACACCGCGATCGGCGGCTTCATCCCTTCGCTGGAGACGCTGCAGCAGCTTGCAGTCGGCGTGGTCACGTCGTGGAAGCAGATGCTGACGACCGTCGCTCCGGTCTCCGGCTCAGATGGGCACTTCCTCGTGCCGTTCCTGCTCCTCCTCGTGGCGTCGGTGGTGACGGCATCCCTCGCCCTCCGCCTCACCCAGCCCGCATGGGCCCTGCTTCCCGCAGGTGCGCTGCTCGCCGCTGTGATCGCGCTCGGCACGCCGGAGACGGCCATGCCCCTCGTCCAGGGTGCGGTGTTCGCCCTCGCGAGCATCGCCTGGCTCGCGGTGCGGCAGATCTGGGCGCCGCAGAACGCGGCCGTGTCGGTCAGTGAGATCGACCCGTCGCGCGCCAACCACATGCGGATGCGACGCCTGCTCGCCGGCGGCGCCGTGCTCGCGGTGGCCGCAGGCGCAGGAATCGCGACCAGCGCGTTCACCGCACCCACCGAGGTGCGTCACGTCCTGCGCGACACGATCATCCCGCCGTTCAACGTGCGCGACTACCCGAGCGCCCTGCAGTCGTTCCGCGGCCACGTCCGCGACAACAAGGAGGCGACGCTGTTCACGGTCCGCGGGCTCCCCGAGGGGGCTCGCGTCCGGATCGCAGCCATGGACGAGTTCGACGGCCAGGTGATCAACGTCGTCGACGGGGGCTCTGGTACCTCCAGCGCGTTCTCACCGATCCGCTCCAACATGTCGCCGAATGCGGAAGGGCTGCCGGTGACGCTGGAGTTCGACATCGGCGACTACAGCGACGTGTGGGTTCCGCAGGCCGGCCTCGTCTCGGAGTTCCGGTTCGCTGGAGGCGACGCCGAGGCGCTTCGACGGGGAACGTACTACAGCAGCGGGTCATCGACCGCGGTCGCGACGACGGGGCTGCGCAAGGGCGACAGCTACGCGGTGCAGACCACCATCCCCGCCGAGGTGACGGACGAGCAGCTCGCCGACGCCGATTTCGGCGCCGTGCGCATGCCGAAGAACGACAACGTTCCCGAAGAGCTGTCGACCCTCGCCGGTGAGATCACCGCGGAAGCCGAGACGCCGGTCGAGCAGACGCAGGCGATCGCCGACTACCTGTCCGAGGAAGGCTTCTTCAGCCACGGGCTCGAGGGCGAGGTCATCTCGCGTGCCGGCCACACCTCGGAGCGCATCTCCACGCTCATCGGCGGCGATCAGATGATCGGCGACGACGAGCAGTACGCCGTCGCGATGACGCTGCTCGCCGGAGAGCTGGGGATCCCCGCACGCGTGGTCATGGGGTTCTATCCCGACGAGAAGGATGCCGGCGCGGCGTCGTTCGCGGCGACGGGCGACGCCCTCCACGCGTGGGTCGAGGTGAACTTCGACGGGTTCGGGTGGGTTCCGTTCGACCCGACGCCGCCAGAGGACCAGGTTCCCAACGACCAGAACACCAAGCCCCGCGCCGATCCGAAGCCGCAGGTGCTGCAGCCGCCGCCCCCGCCCCAGGAGCCGGTCGATCTGCCGCCGACGCTGCCAGACGATCGCGAAGCAGAGGACGAGTCGCTGAACATCGCGGCGATCATCGGTGCGATCCTGGCCATCGGCGGAATCTCGCTCGCGATCATCGCGCTGATCGCCTCGCCGTTCATCGTCATCGGCGCGTGGAAGGCATCGCGTCGCCGCTCGCGGCGGATGGCCGACCACACGGCCGACCGGATCGCCGGCGGCTGGGACGAGCTCACCGACCGCGCGGTCGACTACGGCGCGCGGCTGACGCCCGGCGCGACCCGCGGCGAGGAAGCGGTGCTCGTCTCAGACTCGCTCGCGGTTCCGACCGTGACGGCGATCGCCGACCGGGCCGACGCCGAGGTGTTCGGCCCGCACGACCCGAGTCAGGAAGACGTCGACGCCTTCTGGAAGGAGGTCGACGAGATCGTGGTCGGCCTCGGCTCCGAGGCCGGATTCTGGAAGCGGATGAAGGCGCGGCTCAGCCTGCGCTCGCTGCTGGGAGGATCCGCGATCCAGTCCGGTTTCCAGGGGCTGAAGGATGCCGCGACCGCGCGCGTTCGCCGAGAACCTGGCACGATCGACACAGGCACGACAGAAGCACCCGAGAGCGAGACATCATGACGCAACCGTCGTTCGGCACCGTCGCCCCGACCTCACGACGAGCGGTGGCCTACATCATCGATGCCGCGATCGCGGCCGGAATCGGCATCGTCCTGTCGATCCTGCTCGTGGTTTTCGCGGTCATGGCCGGTCCGGAGGGGATGCTGGGCGTCATCGGCATCGGAGCCCCCGTGGTGTCGCTGATCCTCATCGGCTGGTTCGTGTTCTACACGTTCATGCAGTCCCGCGACGGTTCGATCGGCATGCGCACTCAGCGACTCCGCCTCGTGCGCGAGGACGACGGTGCACCCCTCGGGTTCGGCAAGGCGCTGCTGCGCAACATCATCTTCGGGCTCGCCGCCGGCATCGTCGTCGGATACTTCACTCCGCTCTTCGACGGATCGGGGCGGTTCCAGGGGTGGCACGACAAGGTCGCACGCTCGCTGATGATGGATGCCGGCGCTCGCGCCAGTGCAGCGCCGCCGACCATGGCATTGCACGTCCCGCCGCGCCCGTCGATGCCGAACGGCGCCCGGCAGGCGACCAGCGCTGCTCCGTCGATGCCCAACGGCGCCCCGCCGATCCCGGGCCTGGCCACACCGACGATGCCGCAGTCGTTCACTCCTCCTTCGCTGTCGACGCCGACCGGCCCCGCTGCGCCCTCTGCTCCTGTCGCTCCGGCGATGCCCGCTGCTCCCGCGTTCCCTTCGCCGTCCACCCCTGCGCTCGATGAGACCGTGCGGGGTCCGGAACCGGCTCGCTCCGCGCAGCCGATCGCCCACCCCACGGCTCCCGCCGCCGACTCCCTGATCGCCTTCGTGCCGGGGATCACCCAGGACGGTCCGCCTGAGCGGAACACGCCTGCGCCGCCGGCCCCGGCGGCTCCCGCGGCTCCCGCGGCTCCCGCCGTGACGACTCCGTCCGACGACGCCCCGAACGGAGCTGCTCTGAACGGCGGCTCCGGCGACGTCGGCGACATCGAGGACACCCGCATCAGCATCCCCGGGCACCGCCTGGTGTTCACCTGGGATGACGGCACCCGCGTGACGGTCTCGCGCCGCACACTCTTCGGGCGCAACCCGGCGCCGGAGGAAGGTGCCGCGGTCGTCTCCGTCCGCGACGAGACGCTGTCGCTGTCGAAGACGCACTTCGAGGCGGCGGCCGAACCGTCCGGCGGGTGGATCATGGACCGTCATTCAACCAACGGCACGGCGATCGTCCGCGACGGCCACCGCATCGTGTGCGCGCCGGGTGAGCAGGTGCGCATCCGCCTGGGCGACGCCGTCGAGATCGGCGACCGCATCGTCACCATCGGGGGCTACGCATGACCGCGCCGCTGATCGTGACGGCCGGCTGCTCGACGCACGCCGGGCTCCGTCGCACTCTGAACGAGGACGCGCTGCTCGCCAGCGCTCCGGTGTTCGTCGTCGCCGACGGCATGGGAGGCCACGAGGCGGGCGAGCGGGCGAGCGCCGCCGTCGTCGCCGAGTTCTCCCGCTATATCGGCAGGCAGAGCCTCGAGTTGGACGACGTGCTCGACGCGCTCGCCCGTTCGCGCGAGGCCGTCGATGCGCTCTCGGTGTCGGCAATGGGCCGCGCAGGAACGACCCTCAGCGGGCTCGTGCTCGCCGAGGTCGACGGCATGGGCTATTGGCTCAGCTTCAACATCGGCGACTCGCGCACGTACCGCCTGTCGGGTACTGAGCTCGAGCAGATCAGCGTCGACCACTCGGTCGTGCAGGAGCTCATCGAGTCGGGCGAGCTCAGCATCGCCGAAGCCGCGTCGGATCATCGTCGCAACATCATCACGAGGGCGATCGGCGCCGGCAGCACCGGCGATGCGGACTTCTGGATGTTCCCCGCCGAACTCGGCGATCGGATGCTGATCTGCTCCGACGGCCTCTCGTCAGAGGTCCCGGATTCGTTGATCCGCGAGATCCTGACGACGGAGTCAGACCCGCAGACCGCCGCCGCAGCACTGGTCAGCGAGGCCGTCGCCGCCGGGGGCAGGGACAACATCACCGTCGTGGTGGTGGATGCCGTCTCCGTGGCATCCCGCCCCGGCGTGCAGATGCGCGCCGACGACGACATCGATGAGAACACCCGGCCGCGTGCGGCCGCGGCAGGAGGGATGAGCTGATGCAGACCACATACCGCCCAGGTCAGTGGAACGTGCTGGTGACCCCCGGTGCTCTGATCGCGCTGTCTCCGGATGCTCCGGCCGAACTGCTCACGCGACTCTGGGAGCGCGAGCGCACCGCCGGCGACCTCGCCGCGGTCATCGACGTGCTCACCGAGCACGCGTCCGGTTCGTTCGCGGACATGCTGGGTTTCGCGGCGGTGGTCCTCGAAGGGGCTGACGCGCGCATCGCCGTTCGCGGCGCAGCGATGGTCGAGGTGACAGGATCCGAGGGGCGCGAGAGCTTCAGCGGCGCGAACGTCACTACCTGGAGCGAGCGCTTCGTCGCCGGTGCGAGCCGTATCGAGATCACGACGGATGGCGACGAGGATGCCGTGAGCCTGCCGGTCTCAGCCGGCATCGTACGTGCCTCCCACGCCGCCGCCGACATCGAACCGGCGGACGTCACGATTCCGGATGCGGCTGCCGCGGTGGTCCATGACGCCGACGAATCCGAGCGGATCGAGGACGCGCCCGTCGAGGAAGTTCCTGTTGAGGAAGTGCCGGTCGCGGACGTGCCGGTCGAGGAGGCGCCCGTCGAAGAGCCGGTCTCCGAAGAGCCGGTGATCGACGAGCAGGCCGCAGACGAGCCCGTCGCCGACGAGCCGAGCACCGACGAGCCGAGCACCGACGAGCCGGTCACCGAGCAGATCGAGACACCGGCCGAGGCGGTGGCGGACGAGGTCGACGGCAACACGCTGATGCCGAACGATGAGACGTTCGCGAGCGACGCGGACGAGTTCGATCAGCTGTTCGGCGCGACGATCGCGTCGCCGAACGCGGTCACTCCGCCGGTGCCGCCCGCTCCGGCTCCACTCGACGGCGACCACGACGGAGCGACGATCTCGGTCGCCGAGGCACGTGCGCTCCGGCAGAGCGCGCCGACCGCTGCACCCGATGCTCCCACGGCCGTTCTGCCCGTCGTCTCCAGCGGCTCGGGTCGCGTCCGCGTCTCCACCGGTCAGGTCGTGGCACTCGACCGCACTGTGATCATCGGGCGCCGCCCGCGGTCCACGCGGGCCAGCGGAGCCGACCTGCCCCACTTGATCGCGGTCGAGAGCCCGCAGCAGGACATCTCGCGCAGCCACCTAGAGATCCGCCCCGAGGGCGACACGGTCGTCGTCATCGACCTGCACACCACGAACGGCTCGACGCTGCTGCGCCCCGGTGCAGACCCGTTGCGCCTGCACCCCGGTGAGCCGACGCTCGTGCTCTCGAGCGATGTCGTCGACCTGGGCGACGGCGTGACGGTCGTGTTCGAGGATCTGCCGTGAGCAGACCCCCCTCACCTCCTCCCGAGCTCCCCGGTTTCACCTTCGTGGAGCCGCTGGGCACGGGTGGATTCGCCGATGTGTTCCTGTACGAGCAGCAGATGCCCCGGCGCCGCGTCGCCGTGAAGGTGCTGCTCGCCGACCGGATCTCGAGCGGCGCGGCGAAGGAATTCGCCGACGAGGCGAACGTGATGGCGATGCTGTCGACGCATCCGGCCATCGTCACGATCTACCAGGCGGGCATGGCCGGCGACGGCAGACCATACCTCGTGATGGAGTACTGCCCCCGTCCGAACCTGCAGATCCGTGCCCGCAAGGAGCCGTTCTCGGTCGCCGAGGCGCTGCGCGTCGGCATCCAGGTCGCCGGTGCCGTCGAGACCGCGCACCGCGCCGGGGTCCTGCATCGCGACATCAAGCCGGCGAACATCCTCGTCACGGAGTACAACCGGCCGGCCCTCACCGACTTCGGCATCGCCTCGACGACGGGCGCCGTGAGCGAGGCGACCGGCATGTCGATCCCCTGGTCGCCGCCGGAGTTCTTCGCGGATCCGCCGCAGAGCGGGCAGCGCTCGGACGTGTTCGCGCTCGGTGCCACGCTGTACACGCTTCTCGCCGGCCGGTCGCCGTTCGAGCGACCGGGAGAGCGCAACACGAGCGCCGACCTCATCGAACGCATCGAGCGATCACCGCTGCCGTCTCTGTCGCGACCCGATTCGCCCGGAAGCCTTCAGCAGGTGCTCGAGCGGGCCATGGCGAAGAACCCGGATGCCCGGTACCCGAGCGCTGTCGCCTTCGCGCGTGCGCTGCAGAAGGTTCAGATCGAGCTCGCGCACTCGGTCACGCCGATCGACATCGTCGACGACCATCCGCTGCCAGAGGATCTGGAGGACGAGGACGAGGGCCTCACCCGCGTCCGCGACATCGTCAGCATCGAACCGGATGCCGGGAACACCCGCCCGTCCGCCACGACCCGTCCGTTCGGCACGCCGCAGCCGCAGCGCGCTCCCGCGGGGGATCCGGGCCCGCGCTTCGACCCAGCGGCATCCACGTCCGCATCCGCGGTCGAGGACACGGTCATGCGCCCCGGCGCGGCGTCCGCGGCCGCACCTGTCGACGAGGACCGGACGGTTCTGCGCGGCCCGCGCGCCCTCTCGCCCGAGGCTCCCGCGGTGCCGTTCCCGCCGTCCGCTGAGCCCGCACAGGCACCCGACCAGGCAACGGCGAAGCCGAAGCCGCGGGTGGGCATGTGGATCGGCGTCGCGGCTGCGGCGGTCGTCCTCGTCGGCGGCACGATCGCCGGCGTGAGCCTGCTCCAGGGCGGCGGAGCGCCCGACCCTGTAGCCACGCAGGAGGGGGCGGCCCCGAAGGATCCCATCTCCGACGCGGTGCCAGCGGTCGACGACCTCACCGGCACGCGCGAAGGCTCGACCATCACGTTCACCTGGACGAACCCGGCCGAGGAGGACGGCGACCTGTATCTGTGGAACACCGTCAGTCTCGATGGCGCCGGGGTTCCCGAGCCCACCGACGAGCCGACCGTGACGTTCGAGGGAGCCGCCACAGGGCAGGTGTGCATCGATGTGCTGCTGCGCCGCGAGGACGGCCGCGCGTCGGAGCAGGTGCGGGGGTGCGTGGAGTGAGCTCACGCGGTGATCGGTCGATGTCCTCCGAGCGCATGATCTGGGAGATCGAGGACGAGAAGGACGAGATCGAGGGCCTCGACGAGAACGGGCGCCCCGACCCGGCATACGCGGCAGCACTCGGCATGCTGTCGGCGCCCCTCGGTCGGCGTGCTCTCGCGCTGGTCATCGATGTCGCGGTCTGGCTCGTGCTGCAGCTGCCGTTGTGGCTGGGCACTGTTCCGCTGCTGCTCAAACTCGCCACCGGCTCGATCTCGCCGTACGGGCTCGTCAATCACCCCTCGTTCATCCTCGCGATCGTCACAGCGGCGGCGACGGTCGTCCTCACCCTCGTGGTCAGCATCGTCCAGCTCGTGATGCACGGACGGGGAGGCCGCACCATCGGCAAGGGGAGCCTCGGCATCCGCTCGGTCAACGTGCGCACCCTGGGACGCCCTGGTGTCGGCTGGGTGCTGCTGCGCTACCTGCTGATGGGCGCCTCGGGGATCGTGCCGCTGATCGGGCCGGTCCTGCTGCTCGCGTCCCCGACCTTCGATCCCGAGCGCCGAGGTCGCGGCCTGCACGACAAGGCGACGCATGTCTGGCTCGTCGACGTGCGCAAGGGGCTGAACCCCTACGATGACAAGCGCATGCGCGTGGCCCGCAAGCTCGTCAAGGCCGAACCCGCCCCCGAGCGGTCCTCGCTGCCGTCGCTCGCGACGCCGCAGGATCCGGCGGTGGCGCCCCAGTACCGGCCGGGCAGTCGGGTGAGCGCCGGTGTCATCGGCATCGCCCGTCCGCACACGCCCGACTCCCGCCCTGAGATCGGCGCGCCCGCGGCCGCCGCTCCGGCCGCGTCGGTGCCGGTCGAGGCCGGCAAACCGGTCATGGGCGGATATCGCCCAGCCGGTGAGAGCCCGACTGCGCCGGAACCCGGCCCGCAGCCGACTCCGGCTGCGCAGGAAGCCCGGGCGGCCGCGCAGGTCCCGAACCCGCAGCCGACCCCGCAGGCCGCTCGGCCGCAGCAGCCCGTGGCTGCAGCACCGCAGTCGGTCGTGTTCGGTCTGCGGCTGGACACCGGCGAGAGCATTCCGGTCGCGGCGCCCGTGCTGCTCGGACGCAATCCGGATGCCGCCGGGCACCCCGGCGCCCACACGGTCGCCCTCGAGGACGAGAGCAAGTCGCTGTCGAAGACCCATCTGCTCGTCCGCCCCGTGGAGGGCGGACTCGAGATCATGGACTGCGGATCGACGAACGGATCCGGTCTGGTCCGCGGCGGCACGGAGTACGAGGTCGTGGCCGGAGCACCGGTCGTGACGATCGAGGGCGACACGGTGCGGCTGGGCGACAGGCTCGCCGCGGTGATCCGGGTGTGATCGAGGGAGAACCATGAGACTGAAACTGACCCTGCACCGCCCGGTCGGCGATCCTGTCGACATCGTGATCACCACGGATTCCACGGCGACCGCCGCCGACGTCGCCCGCCACGTCGCCGAGGCCGATCCCACCCGTTCGGTCCCGGTCTCCGAGGGCGACGTGCTCACCCTCGCGGTCGCGCCGCCCACCGGTGAGCGACTCGTTCCGCTGCATCCGGAGATCCCGATCGGCGAGGCTCCGATCGGCTCCGGGTTCGCGGCATCCATCCTCAACCACGGCCCGGACTACACCGGAGCCGGCAAGCGCGAGATCGTCGGTGTTCTGCGGGCGACCGCCGGACCCCTGGCCGGACAGGAGTTCCCGATCTCATCGGGCCAGATGGTCATCGGACGAGATGCCGCCGGCGACGTCGTCCTGGCGGACCCGATGGTCTCCAAGCGCCACGCGCGACTCGAGGTCGGCCAGCATATCGAGGTCATCGACCTCAACTCCGCCAACGGCGTCCTCGTCGACGGCGTCGCCGTGCAGCGCATCCGGCTGGAGGACGGCACCCCGTTCGTCATCGGCGCCACGACGCTCGTTCCGCACCTGGCGCGCTCGTTCGACGGCACCGCCGCGGAGGAGCCCATCATCGAGCGCGGCGGCGGACTGCTGTTCAATCGCAGCCCGCGCGTCGAGGTGCGCTACCCCGGTACGGGTTTCAAGGCGCCGCGCATCCCGACCGAGAAGCTCGGCAAGATCTTCCCCTGGCCGATCCTCGTCGCGCCGATCCTCATGGGCATGGCGCTGTACGTGCTCAACGGCAACCCGCGCTCCCTGCTGATGATCGTCATGACGCCGCTGATGGCGCTCGGCAACATCATCAACCAGTCGCGCTCGGAGAAGAAGAGCTCGAACCACGAGTACATGCTCTTCGAACGCCAGTACGAGCAGCTCGAGGAGGACTTCTTCCGCGGCAAGCCGGAGGAGGAGGAAGCGCGCAACGCCGAGGCGCCGCCGGTCGCCGAGGTGTTCGATCACGCCATGCGGCTCGGGCCGATGCTGTGGACCAGGCGCCCCGAGCACTGGAACTTCCTGGGGGTGCGACTGGGCAGCTGCACGCTCCCGGCGCGCAACACGATCGCCGAGATGGACACCCCGGAGGGACTCCCGGAATTCCTCGAGCGGGTCGACCGGCTTCAGGAGCGCTACTCGGAGGTCGACGACGTGCCGGTCTTCGAACTGCTGGCGGATGCCGGATCCATCGGCATCGCCGGCCCCCAGGGGCTCGCCGCGGACGCCATGCGCGGCATCGCCGTTCAGCTGTTCGGCCTGCACGCCCCGAACGACGTCGTGGCCGTCGCCTTCGCGGACTCGGCATGGACGGCCGAGTTGGACTGGCTCAAGTGGATGCCGCATACCTCCAGCGAGAAGAGCCCGTTCCGCGACGTCGCCCTCGCCGACTCGGCCCCGACGGGAGCAGCGCTGCTGAGCATGCTGGAGGACTACGTCCAGCGCGAGGCGTCCGGCGGCGCGGAGAGCCGGGAGCCGCGCGGGCCGTTCAAGGACGAGTGGAACCCGCTGCTCTACGGCACCGATGTGTCGAGGGCGGCCGGCGACCACAAGAGGACCCCCGCAGTATCGGTCATCGTCTTCGTCAGCAGCGATGCGCCCGTTGACCGAGGGCGTCTCACCGACGTGCTCGACCGCGGCGCGGACCACGGCGTGCACGCCGTGTTCGTCTCGCCGACCGTGGAATCGCTCCCGGCCGTGTGCCGCAGCTACATCGACGTGACGAACGGACTGGAGTCCGCTCGGGTGGGGCTCGTCCGCACCGGCGACACGTTCGACGACACCAGGGTCGAGGGCGTCTCCAACGCCTACATGCACATGCTCGCGCGGCGCATGGCCCCCGTCGTCGACGCCAGCACCGTGGTGCACGACGCGTCCGACATCCCCAGCACAGTGGGATTCCTGCAGCTCGTGGATCCGGCGATCGCCGAGGACCCGAAGGTCGTCGTCGAACGCTGGCGGCAGAACAACACGATCGTCGACCGGTCCCCGACACCTCGCCCGCGGCTGAAGAAGGCCGGCAACCTGCGCGCGATCATCGGACAGGGCGCCAGCGACGCGATGGCCCTCGACCTGCGCACGCACGGTCCGCACGCCCTCGTCGGCGGAACGACCGGCGCCGGAAAGTCCGAGTTCCTGCAGGCGTGGGTGCTCGGAATGGCCGCAGCGCACAGTCCGGACCGGGTGACGTTCCTGTTCGTCGACTACAAGGGCGGATCCGCGTTCGCCGACTGCGTCGAGCTGCCGCACTGCGTGGGTCTGGTCACCGACCTGAGCCCGCACCTCGTGCGCCGCGCGCTCACCAGTCTGCGAGCCGAACTGCAGCACCGGGAGCACCTGCTCAACCGCAAGAAGGCGAAAGACCTGCTCGAGCTGGAGAAGCGCCAGGATCCGGAGTGCCCTCCGGCCCTCGTCCTGGTCATCGACGAGTTCGCGGCCCTCGCCTCCGAGATGCCCGAGTTCGTCGACGGGGTCGTCGACATCGCACAGCGCGGCCGCTCGCTCGGCATCCACCTCATCATGGCGACGCAGCGTCCAGCCGGCGTCATCAAGGACAACCTGCGCGCGAACACCAACCTGCGCATCGCTCTGCGCATGGCCGATGAAGCCGACTCCCGCGACGTCGTCGACGATCCGGTGGCATCGACCTTCCCGGCGTCGATCCCCGGCCGGGCGATCGCGAAGACCGGGCCCGGACGGCTCGTGCCGTTCCAGTCCGCATACGCGGGCGGATGGACGACGGAGGACGAAGGCGCTGCCGTCGAGGTCCGCGTGTCCGAGTTGCGCTTCGGGGCCAGTGCGGAGTGGGAGCCAGAGCGGCCCGCCGAGGCGGAGACGCATGAAGAGGACCTCGGGCCCAACGATCAGAAGCGGATCGTCTCGACGCTCATCCGGGCCAGCGACGTCGCGGGGCTCCAGGCGCCGCGACGGCCATGGCTCGACGATCTCGCCCCGGTCGTGGAGCTCGCGGACCTGCCCAACGACGGCGACACCCGCATCCCTCTCGCCCTCATGGATGTGCCAGAGAAGCAGATGCAGGAGCCCGCGGTGTTCGTACCGGACCGCGACGGCTCGCTGGTGGTCTACGGCACCTCCGGCTCGGGCAAGTCCACGGTGCTGAAGACCATCGCGACCGCAGCCGGGATGCAGCCGGATCGCGGCCGCGTCCAGGTGTACTGCCTGGACTTCGCATCCGGAGCCCTAGGATCGCTCGCCGACCTGCCGCATGTCGGCTCCGTCGTCGACGGCGCGGATGCCGAGCGCATCCAGCGCCTGTTCCGGACCCTCGATCGCGAGATGGACCGCCGCGCGGCCTCGTTCTCGGCGGCGAGCGCGGCGACCGTGCAGGAGTACCGGGAGATCGCGGACCCGAACATGCCGCGCATCCTGCTGCTCATGGACAACTTCCCCGAGTTCAAGAAGGACTGGGAGTACGCACCAGGACGTGCGCCGTTCTACCGGACCTTCATGCGCATCCTCGGCGAGGGGCGAACGCTCGGCGTGCACATGGTCATCACGGCCGATCGCGGCAACGCGGTCCCCAGCGCCGTCGCCTCCAACATCTCCCGCCGAGTGGTGCTGCGCCTGGGCGACCCCGGCCAGTACATGCTGCTCAACGCCCCGCGCGACATCCTCGACGAGCAGTCGGCGCCGGGACGCGCCATCATCGACGGCCACGAAGCGCAGATCGCGGTCCTCGGCGGCACGCCGAACGTGGTGGAGCAGACGAAGGCGCTCACCGCCCTGGCCAAGACCCTCCGAGCGGAGGGCGCGCGCGACCTCCCGGAGATCGGCGCCCTGCCGACCATGGTGCCCGTCACGGACATGCCGGCGATGGTCGACGGGATGCCCGTCTTCGGCATCGCCGACGACACGCTCGCTCCGCGCGGCTTCGAGCCCATCGGTTCGTTCGTCATCTCCGGACCGCCTGCATCCGGGCGCACGAACGCGCTCAAGGCGCTGGTCGTGGCGATGGAGCGGTTCGATCCGAATGTGCGGATGTACCACTTCGGCAACCGTCGCTCGCAGCTGAAGGACTTCCGCCCGTGGGTGCGCAGCGCGATCAAGCCGGAGGAGGAGAAGGAACTCGCCGAGCAGTTGACCGAGCTGGTCACCAGCGACACGACCGAGGGTCGCATCATGATCGTCATCGAGGACATCCCGCACCTCGCCGACGGCCCTGCCGACCGGCAGATGCGGACGCTGCTGCAGGCGATGAACAACAGCGACCACCTGCTGATCGCCGACGCCGAGATCAGCCGTGCCAGCGGAAGCATCGGTGTGCTCGGCGAATGGAAGACGGGGCGTCAGGGCATCATCCTCAAGCCGGACACGTACGACGGCGAATCGATCTTCAAGACGGCCTTCAGCCGGATCAAGAGAAGCGACTTCCCGGTGGGGCGCGGCATCTTCGTGCAGGCGGGCCGCCTGGTCACGATGCAGATGCCGTTCGTCCCCGACGCGCCGCCGGTGGGCAGGACTGACATGGGTACCGCTCCCCGTTTGCGTGAGCGGGTTCGTTGACTAACCTCATTCAGGAGGCCGCAGGGGCCTGACGAGGGCCACACCGGCCGGAATACCACGAACGCGGAGGGCAGTTCTCATGGCACATGACTTTGGTGCAACATACAGCGAGATGGAAGACGCGGCACAGCGTCTGCGCGACGGACGCACGTCGATCGGTGACGCGCTGAAGGACCTCCAGGGAGTCATCGACGACCTGGTCCAGGACGGCTTCAAGACCGAGAACGCGTCGGAGCAGTACTCCACCGCATACAACGACCTGACCACCTCGCTGGACGACGCCACCGAGGCCGTCAACGACATGGCGACGGCGCTGGACCAGATGGCGGACAAGATCCGCGACACCGACCAGCTCTGATCGGTCGCACCGAAGGCCGTGGGGCCAGTTCGACAGGACTGACTCCACGGCCTTCGTCGTTCCCCCAGACCGCGCAGACGCTACGAATAGAATCGGGATCATGACCGGACAGCAGAGCTACTGGTACAACCTGTCGACCCAGACCGTGGTGCGCGCCGACGAGCGCCCCTCCGAGGACACGATCGGCCCGTTCGCCACGGCCGCCGAGGCCGAGGACTCGCCTGCGGTGCTGCTCGAGCACGCGCGGGCGTGGCTCGAGAGCGAGGAGAGCGAACCGTTCCGGGCGATGGCCGAGGAGAGCGGCGAAGACACCGACTACGCGTGACGGCCGGGGAATGAGGGGGAGACGCCGCGTCGCGGCACTGACTGCGCTCGCGCTCGCCGCGGGGCTGACGGCCTGCGCGCCGGCCATGCCGGAGTCGGTGATCCCCGGAACGGAGGTCGTCGTCGGGTGGACGGGGTCGTTGACCTCGACCAATGCGGCCGCATCCCCGACGAGCGGCAACACCGACATCGCCGCGCTGACGCGAGCGCGTTTCGGCGACGTGATCGACGGCGACTTCGTCGCGGATGAGAGCTTCGGCACCGTGACGATCCTCGAGGAGGAGCCGTTCACCGTGCGCTACGATCTCGCCGAGCCGGCGTGGTCGGACAGCATCCCGCTCGATGCCGCGGACCTGCTGCTGGGCTGGGCGGGAGCCGCGGGGTACTTCCTGCCCGATGAGGCATCGGTCCCGGATGTCCCGATCCCGGTCGCGGATGAGTTCGCACGGTCGATCGACGTGACCTATGCGCAGCCGGTGAGCGACTGGCAGAGCTTCGTGACTGTTCCGGTGCCCGCCCATGTGCTGGGCGAGCGCGCATTGGGCATCGACGATCCGATGGAGGCCAAGCAGGCGGTCATCACCGCGATCCGCACGGGCGATGACAGCGCCCTCGAGAAGTTGCGGTCCGCCTGGAACGAGGGGTTCGAGATCGGCGAGGGCGCCGTCGCCAGCGAACTCCTCCTCTCGAGCGGACCGTTCGTCGTCGCCGCTGATGGTGCGGATGCCGACGGAGCAGTCGAGCTCGTCCCGAACTCCGAGTTCCGCGGAGCGGTCACCCCCCAGGTCGCGCGCATCGAGCTGACGCCGCCCGGTGAGGATCCGCTCGCCGCTGTCGGCGAGCAGGTGGATGCCGTTCAGGTGCGTCCGGTCGCCGCGAACCGCGATGCCATCCGCGAGCTCGAACGCAAGGACTTCACCGTGCAGACGACGAACGACGGCACGCTCTGGTCGATGCTCCTTCGGCCGAACGGCGTGTTCAGCGACGTGCGTGCGCGGACGTCGTTCATG
Source organism: Microbacterium sp. Bi121 (assembly GCF_918698005.1). Taxonomy (GTDB): domain Bacteria; phylum Actinomycetota; class Actinomycetes; order Actinomycetales; family Microbacteriaceae; genus Microbacterium. The sequence goes on along the minus strand of NZ_CAKKLJ010000001.1, from coordinate 259,177 downwards.
CACTCCGCCCCGGCACGCGACCTCATGGACGCCGGTGCAGGGGTGTGGGCGACCGCATACGCCCCGAGCACGTCGATGACCGCGATACCGAACTCGCGCGCCTACGACATCGTCAACGAGGACTCCGGATTCGCCCAGACGCTCGGCGCGACCAACGCTGATCCGGTGGCGGAGCGGGCGGCGGCTGGCCTCCCCTCCGGCACGCGCGTGTGCGTGCTCTACGACCGGGGCAGCGAGTTCGCGAGAGGCGCCTTCAGCGCGCTGCGGACGGCCGCGGGGGAGGCAGGGTGGCGCGTTGCGGACTGCGGCAGCGACGACCTGCAAGCAGCACTCGAGAAGCGCGACTGGGATGCGGTGATCATGCGGGTGCCGATCCCGCAGTCGCCGGCGGATATCGCGGCTCAGTGGAGCACCGGGGGTGCCGCGTCGATCACCGGGCAGACCGACCCCGCGCGGGATGAACTGATCGCGCAGTTCGCACAGACCACGGATGTCTACGAGGCGCGTGAGATCCATGCGCAGATCGAGGCGACGATCGTGCGCGCAGCGGTCGCTCTGCCGATCGCTGCGAACCCCGTCGTCACGATCACGGACCGCAACCTGTCCGGTGTCTCGGTTCGTGGCGGGGCGACGGCGCCGTTGATGTCGGATGCTGCCCAATGGGCGGTCGTGCCGTGAGTGCTCCTCAGGTCGATCCGTGGGGTGTTCTCCCCATCGCGAGGGTATCCGCGGGGCCTCTAATCTCTTCAATGGAGGTTGTGCCGTGGGAATGATGTTGCCGAATGAGCTGATCTGGGTCATGGAGAAGCTCGGGTTCGATTGGCCCGATATCGATGAGGACGAAGTCCGCAAGGGCGCGGTTCTCGTGCGCAATCTCGGGACGGATCTGGAGTCTGTGGTGCAGTCGGTGGACCGGAAGATGAACGGCGATCTCGCGGCGGCGATGCGGGGGCAGACCGGCCCGGCGACGGTGAGCGCCTGGAACACGAACCGTTCGTCGAATCTGCAGAAGCTCATCGACATCATGCCTCCGGCGGCGACGGCGATGGATGTCGGCGCTGAGGCGATTCTGGCGCTGAAGATGAAGGTGATCTTCGACGTCACCACCACGATGATCACGTTGGTGGCGATGCTGACGAATCCGATCAGCGCACTCGGTGCCGGCCCGATGCTCATCATCAAGAAGAAGCTGCTCAACGCGGCGGTGGACATCGCCGTGGAGCAACTGCTCGAGCAGCTTCTGCCGATGGCGATCGAGCCGATGTCGGAGCAGCTGCCCGCGGTGATCGACGCGATCCTGGACGCTCCGATGGTCGAGGCCGCTGCGGGTGACTCAGACGAGTTCTATGCGGACCTGCAGGCTCTGGAGGACGCCCAGTCGGCAATGAAGATTCACGGGGCGGATATCTCGACGCTGACGTCGAATTTCTTCATGGAGTTCTCCGCTCTGGACTTCGGGGGGGACGACTGATGAGTTCTATCAAGCCGGTGATCCGTGAGCTCAAGCAGGCTGTCCTGAACGGTATGGGAAAGACCAAGGACAACCTCCATCACTTGGCGGACAACATCGTCCGTCACGTCGATGACTTCGCGTTGCGGGTCAGGGGGATCGACAAATACGAGCCCAAGCACAAGAGCCCGGTCCAGCGTGACTGGCGAGGCAACTGGAACATCGATCGAAACGCGCAACAGGATCTCATCGATCGCAAGGCCAACGGCGAGACGTTGCCTGATCCTGACCGCATGCTGCCGGAGCGCTATCGCAGCGAACATCTGGCCCAGTTCGACAACGGCGGATCCCGCATCCAGTCGAAGTCGGGATACGACGCATATGGTCCATTCCGATCCGACGGCGACAACCAGACCTTCCTCATGCCGACCGACCAGGTTCAGCACGTTCTCGACAACGCGAACGGCGACATCAGTCTCATCGAATCCCAGCTCGGGTTGAACCCGGGAGACCTGCAGGCCCCGCTCGTGCACGTGGAATTCCCGACGCTCACGTCCGCCGATGTGCACATGCCGAGCGGTAACGAGACCGGGGCGAACAGCAGCTGGCTTCCGTTCGGGCATCTCCCGACGGGAGTATCAGAGGCCGTGCATGCCGACAGCGGACTCCCTCAGGTCGTCCATGACATCCCGCTCAAGTGATGTCGGGGCGCACGACTACTCTGAAAGGGCTGGCGGCGCGGCATCGCCGCGTGCCAGCGTTCTGAAAGGCATGACACCATGACTGAACCGTCTGATTTCGCCGCTGTGCGCGAGCGGCTGCGGCTGCAGGTATTCGACGCCACTGAATTGGGCATCCTCGAGCTGTCGATTCCGGCCGAGGAGAGGCCGCGGGTCCAGTTCGTGGCCGCGGAGCTCTACGTCGGTCTTCGGAACGGTGACGAAGGATTCGTGACTGTCGAACAGGCAGACGCGTGGAACGTGCCGTTCACCGATGCGCTGAAGGCGGCGTTCGACTCGGTGCCTCCGCTCGAGATCGGTGACGCCCGTGAGGTGATGGAGGTCACTGACGAACAGCAGGTCGCGGCGCTCTTCCTCGATCCGTCGCGCGCTGCGCCGCTGGCGGTCATCGGCGACCTGGCGATCGTGCCGCTGGCTCAGACACGAATGATCCTCACTGGTACGGACGACGAACGCGGATTCGCGCAGGCTCTCACCGTGGCCGACGAACTGCTGGCAGACGGAAGCCGTCTGGCGAGTATCCACCCGGTCGGGGACAAGAACGGTCAATGGTTCCCCTTCCCGTGGCGCGATCGATTCCCGGCGCTGGCGGATGCGATCAGTCGCATCACACGCGAGTTCGGCGTGCGCGGATACAAAGAGCAGGCCGGTGCGCTCAACGCCGGTGACGTGCGAGTGCTCGAGCCGAAGCTCGACAAACTCGAGTCGGGCGTCACCGTGACATTCGCCACCTGGCTCAGCGGCACCGCAGCGTTGCTGCCGGTTGTCGACAACGTGTTCGTCGTCAGCGCCGAGGGAAAGATCGGTGTGATGGGTTTCGCACAGTTCATCGAGCAGGCCGGGAGCGCCGTGGTCCGCACGGAGCTGGCACCCATCCGGTACTACATACCCGAGACTCTCCGGCTCGACGCGGCGTGATTTTCCGACGGAACCAGCCGGCGTGACGCGACGATGTGCGAGGTGCTCTCAGCGCGGATGAGGCCATCGCCTGATGGGGAGATCACCCCATCGCGTGCGGCACGATGCTGTCAGTAGCGTCGCTGACGGAGGTGCCGACGTGGGAATGATGCTGCCGAACGAGCTGATCTGGGTCATGGACAAGCTCGGACTGGAATGGCCCGATATCGATGAGGACGAGGTCCGGAAGGCCGCACAGCTGGTGCGCACGTATCGCGACGACATGGAGACGCTCGTCCAGGCGGCCGATCGCCGCATCAACGGCGACATCGCAGCGTCGATGAGAGGGAACATCGGCACCGGCCACGTCGCCGCGTGGAATCGCAACCGTTCCGGGAACGTCCAGCAGCTGCTCGATATCCTGGGCCCGGCGTCGACCGGCATCGACATCGCCGCAGACATCGTCCTCGCGCTCAAGGTCAAGGTGATCGTCGAGGTCACGCTCACGCTCGCCCAGCTCGTCCCCCTTCTCGCGGCCGGGCCGTTCGGCGCCGGCGGAGCGGCCCTTCTGATCCTCGCCCGTAAGAAGCTGTTCTCGATGGCGATGGAGGCCACTCTCGAGCAGGTGATCAACCAGGTGCTGCCGCTGGCGCTCGACCCGCTGGCCGAGCAGGTGCCCGGGCTCGTGCTCCGACTGCTCGAGGCGCCGGTGGTGGAAGACAACATCGGCGACGTCGACGAGTTCTACGCCGACCTCCAGGCGCTCGACCAGGCCGCCGACGACATGGACGCGCACGCCGCGGACGTCGAGGACCTGACCGACCGCCTTCTCGCCGACCTAGCCAACCTGCAGATCTCAGGAGACTGATCATGCAACTGAAAAGGCTGATGAAGGACCTCGTCGATGCCGTCGACGGAGCGGGGCGCGAGTTCAAGACAGGTTTCGCCGGAGCTTTCCGCAAGCGCGGCGGCCGGCATCGTGCGGATGCCGATCGCGTGCGCGGCACGGACCGCAGCGGTGCGGCCAGCGTGCCTCGTCATCGTGCTGAGAAGCCGACTTCGCACGCGAAGAAGTACGACATCCTCACCGACGTCTCCCGCGGCATCGAGACACATGGACACGTGCCCCGTCACGCCGAGCCGGACTACAACCTCGTACAGGACCTTGGCCGGTCGGTGGGCAAGAGCATCCGCGACATCCCCGGAGACATCGTCGACGAGGTCAAGGGCGTACCGAAGAAGGTGCCGGGTCAGCTCGTCGAGGAGCTCTACGAGGATGCCATCGGGCAGGACGACCCCGACAAGTACGGCCGGCAGGACGGCGACATGCGCTTCCTCGCGCCGGCGAGCGAGGCGAGCGACCTGAGCCGACTCGGCCAGAGCGACCTCGAGACGCGATTCGGGCTGGAATCGGGAGCACTCGACGGCGCCACCGTGGAGATCGAGGAGATCCCGGACTCGCGCTTCGTCAGCGTGAAGGTCGACCACCCCGGGCGCGACTGAAGCCTTCGGGCAGATCCACCCGGGAAGCAGTACCCATCGTCATCTCGGTGATCGTTGCCTACAGTCGTGTGCAGGAGGGGGTGCCACCGTGGGAATGATGTTGCCGAATGAGCTTGTCTGGGTGATGGAGAAGCTGGGATTCGACTGGCCGGATATCGATGAGGATGAGGTTCGCAAGGGCGCGACTCTGGTCCGCAATCTCGGGACCGATCTGGAGTCGGTCGTCCAGGCGGTCGACCGCAAGATCAACGGTGATCTGGGTGCGGCGATGCGAGGGCAGACCGGACCCGCGACGCTGAGCGCCTGGAACACCAATCGTTCGCAGAACCTGCAGAAGCTGATCGACATCATGCCGCCCGCGTCGACGGCGATGGATGTGGGTGCCGAGGTGATCCTCGGGTTGAAGATGAAGGTGATCTTCGATGTCACGACGACGATGATCGCCCTGGTGGGAATGCTGACGAATCCGATCACCGCGATGGGCGCGGGGCCGATGCTCCTGATCAAGAAGAAGCTCCTGAACGCTGCGGTCGACATCGTGGTGGAGCAGTTGATCGAGCAGCTCGCGCCGATGGTGATCGAGCCGATGGCCGAGCAGCTGCCGGCGGTCATCGACGCGATCCTGGATGCGCCGATGGTGGAGAGCGCGGTCGGCGACACAGATGAGTTCTACGCGGATCTGCAGGCGCTCGAGGATGCGCAGACGGAGATGAAGCTTCACGGCGCGGACATCTCGACGCTGACATCGAACTTCTTCACGGAGTTCTCCGCTCTCGACTTCGGAGGAGACGACTGATGAGCAAGGCCGCACGCGAGGTCATGCGCAAGGTGAAGAACTCGGTCGACGACGCCGGTGGCGATCTCAACCGCAGGCTCGCACAGCTCACCGACCGGATCAACGAGCATCTCGACAGCGTCGTGAAGAAGGTGCGCGACACCGACAACTTCGACAGCATCGACACGACGCGTGGCAGGAACTCGAAGACGACGCACTTCGATCCCGACAGCAGGCGGCCGGTGCAGGAGAACGGCACCATCCTCGACGACTTCGGCAGCAGCGACCGCGGCGACAACGCGACCGCGATCGGGCAGCTCGGCCGGGACGGCGATGACGGCGGTCATCTCGGTGGTCATCGCTTCTTCGGGGACACGCCCGACGAGGGAATCGTGCCACAGGCCGCGAACCTCAATCGCGGGGCGTGGAAGAAGATGGAGAACGAGTGGGCGGACTGGACGGCAGAGGGCTGCCGGGTCGACTACCGCATCTCCGTCGACCCTCCGGGCGCCGTGCGGCCTGATAGGTTTCAGGTGGCGTACGTGGTGTCAGATCCTTCGACCGGTGAGATTCTCGAGACGCGCAGCCCGTCCTTCGATAACATCTCCGGCGAGACGTTCGACCGCATCAACCGCCGCTGAACCCCGTCGAAAGGAACCTCGTGTCAGAGAACGTGACCGCCGATCTTCTCCACGCCCTGGTGGACAACCTGGACGGACCGGACATCGATCGGGAGGGCTGGGCGTCGATGTCCATGATCCTCGAGTTCCCCGAAGGCGCATTCAACGAGGCGCACGGGTACCTGTACTCCCCGGACGGCACGATCTCCGCAGTGGCGGCGGACGCGTGGGCGGTCAAGCCGGCGGTGGACGCGTACCTGGCGAGCTACTTCAAGGATGGAGACGCGTTGCCGGTGCAGGTGCTCGTGCAACTGGACCGCACCAACGGGAAGTACAACGTGACGTTCGAGGACACCGATGAGACGCGGTGGAAGATGACCCCGCGGAACCGCAAGGTTTTCCGCGAGGAACTCCGACCGAAGTTCGACTGACGGCCTCCGCTCTCCTGCGCCCGAACCGGGCTTGACGCGCATCCGGCTCTCCCCGTGGCAAGATATTCGCCGAGGGGGTCGACACGTGACCGAGCTGAATCCTGCCTTGACGGTGGAAGAGGGCCACAGGCCGAAGACGAAGGAAGCTGCGCCACCGTTGCGCCTCGAGTTCGCGGGGGAGTGGCACGAGCTGCCGTCGGACAGGCCGTTCATCATCGGACGCGAGGGCGACCTCGAGATCGACGACAACCCGTACCTGCACCGGCACTTCCTCGAGCTGCAGCATCATGACGGGCTGTGGTGGCTGGCCAACGTCGGGGTGCGCCTTGCGGCGACGGTATCCAGTGCGGGTGGTGCCGTGCAGTCGTGGCTCTCGCCCGGTGCGCGCATGCCGCTCGTGTTCGAGCGCAACGTGATCGTGTTCACAGCCGGACCCGTCACCTACGAGCTCAGCCTGCACACCGAAGAGGCGCCCTACGAGGTCTCCAGCCAGGTCGAGGCGTCGATGAGCGGCGAGACGACCGTGATGCCCGTGAGCTTCACCACCATGCAGAAGCAGCTGATCGTCGCTCTCGCCGAACCGATGCTGCGCCGGGAGGGCGTCAGCATGAACGAGCTGCCGTCGTCGAGCGATGCGGCGAAGCGCCTCGGCTGGAGCATGAGCAAGTTCAACCGCAAGCTCGACAACGTGTGCGACAAGCTCGACCGCATGGGAGTGCAGGGCCTGCGCGGCGGGCCCGGCAAGCTCGCCACCAACCGACGCGCCCGTCTCGTCGAGTACGCCGTCACGTCGCAGGTCGTCACGCGCGCCGATTTGCCGCTCCTCGACGACGAGGCGCTGCGGAGTCAGAGCGACGCGGACGACTGATCGGAACGTTTGGGTTGTGCTGCGGGCATGGGCACTCATGCCCATGCCCGCGCGTGCGTGACCGCCCTAGTCTGTGAGCGACAGTGAGCGGTGTGTGATCACGGGAGGGCAGCATGGCCGATGTCGAGATCTTCCGCGCAGAGCTGACGGCGGCCTCCCAAGCTGCTCAGACTGCCACCGGAGACTTGACGATGCAGGCGGCCGATCTGCAGTCGGAGGATGCCGGCGTCGAGAACCCCGACTCGCGGGCGACTCTGCGTTTGGAGCTGCACCGACGACTGAGCGCATTGCACACGGAGGCGCTGAAGCGCGCGATCTCCGGGGCGGAGCTGTCCGCGACGACGCGCGCCATAGCGGACAGTTTCACGCAACTCGATGAAGAGTTGACGGGACCTGAGACGCCGTGACGAGCGCGGGTTCGGGCCGGCTCTCGGTGCCTGTGCGCATCGAGGGCGACGCGGGGACGATGTCGTGGTGGGGCATGCAGCTGACACGGGTCGCCGATCGCCTCGACGACCTGCACACAGCCGCAGTGCTCGCGAAGAACCTGCCGGGCGCGGGAGTGCGGGTGACCTCGGCGCGCGGCGACGCTGAGGCGCTGCTCGACGCACTCACCGCAGACATCAGTGAGGCGACGCTGCTCGGGATGGTTCTGCAGGAGTACGCCGATGCATACGAGCGGTACGCGCAACCGGCGAACGCTCTGATCGACGACATCGAGGTCGCCCATGGCGAATGGGCGCAGAGCAGCGCAGCCGCCGACGACGCCGCGACCCTCGCTCTGTCGACCGTCGGCAGCGAGTGGGACGGTCTCGCCGCGCTGACGCAGAACAACGCGACCGAGGCGGCCCAGACCCGCGACCTCGCCTGGCAGCGGCTGTCGAGCCTCATCGCCGAGCACGGGGAGTACTTCGCCCAGTGGTCGTCTGCGTACGACGCCGCGCTCGCCGCGCTCGCCTCCGCGGGCTCGGCCGGAATGACTCCCGAGGCGCGTGCCGTCTTCGAGCGTCTCATCGGTACCACTGACCCCGCCCACGTACGCGCACTGTGGAACGAGCATCCGGAGATGCATCCCGAGTTGATCGCGGCGCATCCCGACCTCCTCGGCAATCTCGACGGCATCCCCTACGACGTTCGGAGCACGCTGAACCGTGGTCGTCTCGACGCGATGCTCGCCACAGAGCCGGACGGCGACAGGCGCGAGGAGCTCGAGGCCATCAGGCGGGCACTCGAGACGGAGGGATCTCCGCCCCCGAGCCTGATCTCGTTCGACCCCGACGGCTCGGAACAGGTCACCGCCGCGATCGCGCACGGCGACCTCGCGACGGCTTCCGAGATCAACACGCTCGTCCCCGGCATGAACGGGAACGTCGGCGACATGCATGCATGGGGCGAGTCGGCCAGAGCGCTCAACCGCGCTGCGGGCGATGGAACGGCCACCGTGGTCTGGTTCGGATACGACACCCCGAACCTCCTCGAGGAGCCGGGCATGGGGCGTGCGCAGGATGGCGCCGCCGCGTTGGGCTCCTACCTGCGAGGGCTGAGCGCGCTGTCGCCGGCAGCCGACATCAACGTGATCGCCCACTCCTACGGCAGCACGACCGCCGCTCTCGCGATCGGTTCATCGTCCGACGGACTCGGCGTCACCAGCCTCATCGCCGTCGGCTCGGCCGGCTTCCCGAACGACGACGCGGTGATCGCGAACCTCACCGACGGCGACCCTCCTCGCGTCTACGCGACCGTTTCCGAGGACGACGCGGTCGCCCGCATCGGGCGGGGAACCGCCATCGGCCACTCGGTGTCGCCCGAGCGGCTGACCGACGTGACCGTTTTCGACAGCGACGGCGGCGTTGACAGCGACGGGCGGCCGCTTCCTGCCGCCACCGGGCACGGTGCGCTCGGCGCCGGCGCGTACCTCGAGCCAGGAAGCGAGTCGTTCTACAACGTGGCTGAGATCGTCCGGACGGGCGAGCCGGGTACGGAGCGCGACGGCGAGGGAAGCGAGCGCGGCTTCTGGGACGAGGGCAACTGGTGGATCAGCGATGAGTATGCTTTCGTGGACCTCTGAGCGGACGGTGGACAGATGCGCGGTGCATTCCGAGGCGGAGTGATTGCGGCCCTGGTCGCAGGAATGGCGGTTGTGATGACGGGCTGCGGGTCTGCGGCGCCGACGGGTGACGCCCTGTACCGGGATGGCGAGGCACGTTACGTCGAGTATGCGACGGTGATGCACTCGGTGATCATGGCGATCCACGAGGGGGAGTGGACGGTGGAGTCCTACGGCGCATCGCCGATCGCCTGCCGGATCGACGGAGGCGCCGACCGCGGGTACGCGTTCTCCTGGGTGCGCACGCTCGCCATGGACGGGGTCGATGCGGATGCCGTCGCAGCGGACGCCTCATCCGCTTTCGAGAGCGCGGGGATGGAGCCCTCGACGACCGTTCTCGGCGAGGGCGAGAACCGTGAGATCAACGTCATCGCCACCGACGCGACGGTCGGTCGCGGCGTGGTGACCGTGCGGCCGGCGCGCGGCCTGGTGGAGGTATCGGCGACAACCGGATGCTTCCCCGGCGATGCGGGTGACCTGTCCGACATGGTGTTCGATGGTCTTATCTACACGGGTGCCGCGCAGCGGTTCCCGGCGTTCGAAGGGCCGGACTGGCAACCGCGGTTCTACTTCCCGCAGGACGGCAGCCCGATCTACCGCAACGAGGACGGCACGCCGGTGACGCCGCAGCCGGCCGACACCGATCTCCCGGTCGCGCCGTACGACGCCTGAGTCGGCTCAGCGCGCGGCGTCGGCGAGGTGCCGTGCGTGGTGGCCGAGCACCTTCACCATGATGCCGCGGCTGCGGAGGGCCGCAGCGGTGCGGGTCTCCTCGTCGCGGTCGCGTCCGAGCGCGTGCACGTTCGCGACGACGACTACGTCACCGCGCTGGAGGGTGTCGAGCAGACGGGTGACGCGGTCCTCCCAGCTTTCGAGGATGTCGGGGGCCGGGTGCCGGAATCCCTCGATCGGCACCCCGAAGCGGGTGAGGTCGTCGCGCTGCTCGGTGACGGACGGCATCCCGTCACGGGCCACCACCAGGCCGACCAGGCGCGTTCCCTCCGGGCGTGCTGACCACCAGCCGTGGTCGTCGTTCGCCAGGCACTTGGGACACTCCGCCGCCGCGTGCGGAAGGTGCAGCGGGCTCGTCAGTGCAGCATCCACTGTCTCGTTCACATCGCTCATCGCCGAACCTCCAGGATCCATTCTGCCCTGATTCCGCGGCGTCAGAGCACCCCGAGTGCGCGCACCGTGTCGCGCTCGTCCACGAGCTCCGCCACGGACGCGTCGATGCGCCCACGGGCCCACTCATCCAACTCGAGGCCCTCGACGATCTGCCACTGACCGTCGACCGATCGAACGGGGAAGGACGACACCAGCCCCTCGGGGACGCCGTATTCGCCGCGGGAGACGACGCCGGCACTGGTCCAATCGGAAGTGCCGGCCACCCAGTCGCGCGTGTGCTCGATCGTCGCGTTCGCGGCGGATGCCACCGACGACGAGCCGCGCACCTCGATGATCTCCGCGCCCCGCTTCGCGACCCGCGGGATGAACGTCCCTTCCAGCCAGGTCCGCACGTCGCCTACTCGCTCGGCGAGCGCGTCGAGGACGGGCCGCCCCTCGACGGTCGCGTGGGTCACGTCGGGGAACTGGGTCGCCGAGTGATTGCCCCAGATCGGGACGCGCCGGATGCTGGCGACCGGAGCATCCAGAACTGCGGCGAGTTGCGCGCGCGCCCGGTTCTCGTCGAGGCGGGTCAGGGCCGAGAATCGGTCGGCCGGCACTCCGTCGGCGGATGCCGCGGCGATCAGCGCATTGGTGTTGGCGGGGTTCCCCACCACCGTCACGCGCACGTCCGAGGCGGCACGGTCGGCGATCGCCCTCCCCTGCGGGCCGAAGATCCCGGCGTTGGCGGCGAGGAGGTCGCCTCGTTCCATCCCCGGGCCCCGCGGCCGAGCGCCGACCAGCAGGGCGACGTTGCAGCCGTCGAACCCGGTCGCCGCGTCATCGGTCACCTCGACGCTCTCGAGCAGATCGAACGCGCCGTCCTGCAGTTCGAGAGCCGCGCCCTCGGCGCCCTTGAGTCCCTGCGGGATCTCGAGCAGCCGCAGCCGCACCTTCTCGCCGTGGCCGAGCATGTCGCCGGCGGCGATGCGGAACAGCAGCGCGTATCCGATCTGTCCGCCAGCACCCGTGATCGTGATCGTGGTAGCCATACGCCGAGCCTACGTCCGCGCGCATCCGCGGAGTACTCTCATCCCATGACGTTCAACCCTGATGCGGACATCTCCAGCACCCGCACGCGTCGCCCCGGTCGCACAGCGGCGATCGCGGGTGGAGGCGTCGGCCTGCTCGGCATCGTCGCGCTCATCGCCAGCCAGCTCCTCGGCGTCGACCTCACCGGTCTCGTCGGCGACGGCCAGTCGAGCGGCGGCGAGCCCGGCGCCGGCAGCACGGTGCTGTCCTGCCAGACCGGCGAGGACGCGAACACGCAGGACGAGTGCCGCATGGCCGGGGCGCAGGTGCTGCTCGACGAGTACTGGGAGACGCACGTCGACGGGTACATCCCACCGCAGCTGTACGTGTTCGACGGGCAGACGTCCACGCAGTGCGGCACGGCATCCAACTCGGTCGGCCCCTTCTACTGCCCGCCGGAGCAGAGCGTCTACATCGATCCGGCGTTCTTCCAGATCATGCGTCAGCAGTTCGACGCCTCGGCAGGCGAGCTCGCGCAGCTGTACATCGTCGGTCACGAGTGGGGCCATCACATCCAGAACATCACGGGGATCATGGCCGATCACCCGAACAACGGCTCCGGGCCCGACAGCAACAGTGTCCGCACCGAGCTGCAGGCCGACTGCTATGCGGGTGCCTGGCTGAAGGACGCGGCCACGCTCACCGACGACAACGGCGAGCGCTACCTCGAGACGCCGACCGAAGCGCAGATCGAAGACGCCCTCAACGCCGCGTTCGCCGTCGGCGACGACCATATCCAGGAGCAGGCCGGATTCAACAACCCCGAGTCGTGGACGCACGGGTCGAGCGAACAGCGTCAGTTCTGGTTCGCGAGCGGGTATCAGAACGGTTTGGGCAGCTGCGACACCTTCTCGGTCGACGGCAGCAGACTCTGACCGGACGGCGCGTTCGTCGCCTTCTGAACGCCGTGGTTGCGCGGATGCAGCGGACCTGCACGGTACGGTGAGATGGCCGCCTGACCAGGCGGGATTCGCATTCACCGGGGGAAGAGCATGAACACGGATGCACTGTATCCGCCGATCGAACCGCACGAGCGCGGCATGCTGCTCGTCGGCGACGGCCAGCGCATCGCCTGGGAGGTCAGCGGCAACCCAGAGGGCAAGCCGGTCGTCTTCCTGCACGGTGGTCCAGGCGGCGGAACAGCGCCGTGGCATCGGCGCTTCTTCGACCCGGAGAAGTACCGCATCGTGCTGTTCGATCAGCGCGGCTGCGGACGCAGCACGCCGCACGCCAGCGCCCCCGACGCCGATCTGCGGTTCAACACCACGGCGCACCTGATCGCCGACATCGAACTGCTGCGCAAGAACCTCGGCATCGAGAAGTGGCAGGTCTTCGGCGGATCCTGGGGAAGTGCGCTCGCCCTCGCGTACGCGCAGGCGCACCCGGATGCGGTGACCGAGCTCGTCCTGCGCGGCATCTTCACCCTGCGCCGTGAAGAGCTCGAATGGTTCTACGAGGGTGGCGCCGGCGCGCTGTTCCCCGATCTCTGGGAGGGGTTCATCGCCCCCATCCCCGTCCTCGAGCGCAATCGCATGATCGACGCGTACCACCGCCGGCTGTTCGACCAGGACCCTGCCGTGCATGTCCCGGCCGCACGGGCGTGGTCCAAGTGGGAGGGATCGACGATCACGCTCCTGCCGGACGAGGACACCATCGAGCGGATGACCGAGGATGCCACCGCCGTGGCCTTCGCGCGCATCGAGAACCACTTCTTCGTCAATCGCGGCTGGTGGGCCGAGGGCCAGCTGATCGCGGGGGTCGACGCCATCCGCCACATTCCCGCCGTGATCGTGCAGGGACGCTACGACGTCTGCACGCCGATGATGACGGCGTGGGATCTGCACAGGGCCTGGCCCGAGGCCGAGTTCGTCGTGGTCGACGACGCCGGGCACGCCGCGTCGGAGCCGGGGATCCAGCAGGCTCTCCGCGACGCGACCGACCTCTTCGCCGACGACTGAGCTCAGGCGCGCAGCGCCTGCAGCAGCGTCTTCGCCAGGCCCACGACGCCGCCGTTCGCGCGGAAGCGGGTGAGCCCCTCGCTGACGACAGCCCCGGTCCGTGCGCTCACGAACCACGGCGGCTTCGGCAGGATCGTGAATCGACCGCCGCCGCTGACGACGGGGAGCGACCGCGGGAACGGCCGGAACGGTCCGTGCAGCACCGAGCGCTCGACGCGGTCGAGCAGCAGCGCGTTGTGGACGACGCCGATGCCGCTGCCGACGTCCTGCAGCGTGTTCCCGGGAAAAGCGCCCCAGGTGAGTGTCGGCGTGATGAACCCGAACGCGGTCCAGGCGTTGATCGCGATCGACCCGTAGCGCAGCTCAGCGACAGCGCGCTCGAACCCGGTGCCCAGCGATCTCTGGGTCGCCGGGTCGATCAGCAGGTTCGCGCCGAGCGTCCCCTGCAACTTGTCGTTCGCATGGGCGACCGCGGCATCGAGGAACTGCTGCCCGGTGCCGGGGATCGCGATGACGCCGAGCACCGGCGCGAAGTACTCGGTATTCTGCAGCGCCGTGGGGTCCTCCTCCTCGCCGATCTCGACGAGCAGCCGGTCGCCGAGCACGAGGGCGTCGGGGTAGTCGTCGTTCGCCTGCTGCATCCGGTCGTCGGAGTGCGGATACCAGATCGGGCGCTCCGGAGCCTTCGCGTAGGCGCGACGCAGTGCGGCTCGGAACTCATCGGCCTGCGCCCAATCGGACGATATGATCACGACCTGGCCGGCGATGCAGTTGTGCCCGCAGTTCTGCAGGCGCATCGTCGCGATGTGCTCGGCCTGGAAGGTGAGGTCGGCTTGTGTCCATTCGCCGGGGACGACGATGATCGGCGAGACGCCGCCGAGCTCAGCGGTGATCGGCTTCAACAGCTGCGGCCGGTTCTCGCGTCGTCTGCGGGTGGTCGCGCTCCCTGGTGCGCCCCAGGTGATCGCGTCGAACGTCGCAGCAGACCCGGTGATGTGCACATGGACGAGTCGCTGGTGGCCGGTGAGGTACGCACCAACGTCGCCGCCGCCGCGGACGATGCGCAGGAATCCGGGCTCGATCAACGCTGCGAAGGCGTGCTCGTACACCGCCACGAGCGCATCCTGCGTCGGGTTGACCTTCAGCAGCACCGTGCGATTGTGCGCGAGCAGTTCGTACAGCACGTCCAGCACCGGGATCGAGGTGACGTTGCCTGCGCCGAGCACCAGGCCGATGCCGCCGGACTCGGCTGGCGTGCGCTGCCCGAGACCGGCCGTCGCGCGGGCGATCCGCGGGGTGGTTCCCGGCTCGAGCCACACCTCACCGGTGAAGCCGGACAGGAGCGCCTTGTCGAGCCCGGTCAGCGGGAACGCGTGCACGCGTGCGCGCCCGCCAGGTGCCCTGTCGATCCGGATGCCCTCGAGCGGATTGCGCCCGTCGGCCAGGCGCGAGAGCGTCTCGACGTACGCGTCCAGCGCGCCGAGGACGCTGTACGGCCCAGCCAGCCACTCCTCGCCGCGGAGCGGATGGCTGCCGTTCAGGCCCTTGGATGCCGCCGCCGTGTGCGCCCACTCCTCGGCGGTCGCCGCGACCGCAGTGCGCACCGCGCGCAGAAGCGTCGCGCGCTGCCCGACGCTGAGCGCCGACCAGGTGCGAGCCCCGGCGTCGAGGTCGTCGATCGCGGCATCCAGGCTCGCGCGCCGATCGTCGTCGAGACCGGAGGGGGTGGAGGTCGCGGTCGTGGTGGCAGCTGACGTCATCGGCATCTCCTCATGTGAAGCACGCTCACGGGTGCGTCCAGCCTATGCGGCGTGCTCGGGCATCGCATCGATGTCACTGCGGCGCAGGCGGTATCGAGACAGGGGCAGGATGCTGAGCGCCATGAGAACGGCCGGCAGGATGCTGAAGCTCAGCACGATGCCGGTGACAGCGGCGTCGGGCTGCACTGTCTCGATGGTGGACGTGGTCTCCACACCGGCGACTGTCGACACATAGCCGGTCGCAGCCAGCACGAGGGACACCGCCGTCGCGCCGAGCGCGAAGCCGACGGTCTCGCCGGCGGTCCAGATGCCGGTGAAGGTCCCGGCCCGGCCGTGCCGGTCCGGATCGCCGCCGCCCACGCGTGCGTCGTGCGAGATGACATCCGGCAGCATCGCCATCGGCAGGGACTGCAGTCCGGCATAGGCGACCCCGGCGACGGCGACGGCCGCGTAGAGCCAGGCTCCGGGTTCCCACACGGCGAGCGTGATGCTCGCCGATGCGAGCAGGAACAGGATGCTGGCGCCGAGGAATGCCCGCTCCTTGCCGACGCGCTTCGAGATCGCCGTCCATGCCGGAGTGGCGATCAGGGCGGGGCCGACGAGTGCGACGAAGAGGATCTCCACTGCGGCCTCGTCGCCGAGCACCCAGCGTGCGACGTATTGAGCGCCGGCGAGCATCGTTCCGGTGGCGAGGGCCTGCAGCACGAAGGTGCCGAGCAGGGCGCGGAACGGCGCGCTGCGCCGCAGCGCACGGAATCCGGAGAGATACTCCGCCCTCAGCCCGCGGGGGCCGTCGACGGCGGGGGAGGGCTCGCCGATCCGGCGGACGGTCGAGCGTGCGGTGCGGCTGGCGATCAGCATCCCGACTCCGATCGCGACGCCGGCGACCACGCCCATCAGCAGGTATCCGCTGACCTGCTCTCCTGTCGCGCGGCGCAGCATCGGCCCGCCGGCGCCGAACAGCAGGATCGCTGCGGTCAGAACGACGACACGCCATCCGAGCAACCGCGTCCGCTCGTCGTAGCCGCCGGTGAGCTCTGCCGGCAGCGCGACGTACGGCACCTGGAACAGGCTGAACGCCGTGGCGGTGCCGAGGAACGCGAGCAGAACGCAGATCGCGCTCGCCGCAGGCCCCCAGGACGGCGGCACGGCGAACGTCGACGCGAAGAAGACCGGCAGCGTCAGGGCGCCGATCACCATGAACCCGCGACGCGATCCGGTGCGGGCCAGCTGCCGGTCCGATGCGGTGCCGATCAGCGGGTCGATGATGACGTCCCACACCTTCGCGGCGGTGACGATCAGCCCGGCGGCGAGGGCCGCGACGCCGAGATTGTCCGTGAGGTAGTAGGTGAGGACGAGACCGGGGAGGGTTGCGTACCCGCCGGTGCCGACGGAGCCGACCGCATACGTGACGATCGTGCGCGCCGGCAGGCGGGAAGAGGCTCGTTCGGGTCGAGCACCGTTGCTCATCGCGCCAGTGTATCGGCGTCCAGCGATGGGCTCGGGGACTGGACGTCAGATCAGCGACAGCTCGCGCAGCTTCGCGGCGACGTCGTCGTTCGACGGCTCCACGTGGTGGGTGGCATCCGGGTAGACCACGACGGGGATGTTCGTGCGGCCCGAGATCTCCTTCGCCACATCGGCGGCGGCCGGCTCCTCGACGAGGTTGATGTAGGTGTACTCGATGCCGAGTTCGTCCAGCTGCTTCTTCGTGCGGAGGCAGTCGCGGCACCAGTCGGCGCCGAACATCGTGATGGTGTCGGGAGCGGTTGAAGTCATGCATCCAGGATATTCGTCCCCAGCTGGACGGGCTCCGTTGCTTAGTAAGGTAAGCCTTACCTATAGTGGAATCGTGACCTCTGCGTTTGAACATCTGCACGATCCGGATTGGCCCGACCTCGATGGCCCCGTGCTCATCGCGGGTGATGCGCGTGACGTTCCCGCGATCATCGAGGTGTGCCGGCAACTGCCGTGGGATGCGATGGGCACGGTGCTCCTCGAGGCGGTGGCGCCGATCCAGATGTGCCGCATCGATGCTCCGGACGGGGTGTCGGTGCGGTGGCTCTTCCGAGGGGATGGTGTTCAGGCGCGTGTGCGAGGCGAGCGTCTGGGGCTGGCCGTCCATGCGTGGTGCCTGGAGTGGGCGTGCGCCGAACCCCACGTGCAATGGACGGTCTGGCTCGGCGCCCATACCCCGCCCCGTGTCGCCCAGTCGGCGCGCAGCCTCCTCGGCGTGCACGGCCCGCCTTCCTGATCCGTCCCGTATCGCCGGGATCCGGCGCGCGTGAACACAGCTGAGCATGGGACGATGGATGCCGTCATTTCAGCGTGTACGGAAGGGGACGCACGTGGGCATCGCCGTCACGGTCATCGTCCCCACCTTCAACGAGCGGGGCAACGTCGCCGAGCTCGTCGAGCGCACCGCCGCCGCGCTCGCCGGACGCGATGCCGAGATCCTCTTCGTGGATGACAGCGCCGATGACACGGCAGCCGAGGTCGAGCGCGTCGCGGTCGGAGCGACGCTGCCCGTGCGAGCCATCCACCGCACGGCGAACACCGGTGGTCTCGGGGGAGCCGTGGTCGTCGGGCTCGCGGCGGCCCAGGGAGACATCTGCGTGGTCATGGACGGCGATCTGCAGCATCCGCCCGAACTCATCCCTGCCATGCTCGACCGCTTCGCGCAGGGCGACGCGGATGTCGTCGCGGCATCCCGCTATGTCGGCGGCGGCGACTCGGCCGGCCTCGGAACCACGCTGCGGTTCGGCGTCTCGCGCGGGTCGACCTGGCTGACCAAGGCCATGTTCCCTCGGCGCCTCGCGGGGGCCACCGACCCGATGACCGGCTTCTTCCTCGTCGACCGCACCCGTCTCGACCTCGCGGCGCTGCGCCCGCAGGGGTTCAAGATCCTGCTCGAGATCCTCGCCCGCACCGACATCCGGATCGCCGAGGTGCCGATGGAGTTCTCCGAGCGTCGCAGCGGCACCTCGAAGGCGTCGCTGCGGCAGGGGGCGACCTTCATCGCCCACCTCACCCGGCTGCGATTCGGCAAGATGTCGCTGTTCGCACTGATCGGCGCGATCGGCGCCCTGGCGAACCTCGGCATCATGTGGCTGCTGACGACCGCCGGGATGCCGTACGTGTGGGCGGCGATCATCGGCGCCGAGGTCACGATCATCGGGAACTTCCTGCTGCAGGAGCGGTTCGTCTTCGGCGACATGCGTCGGGATGCCCGGGGGGTCTGGGCGCGGTTCGCGGCCTCCTTCACGTTCAACAACGTCGAGGCCGCCCTGCGCATCCCGATCATGGTGCTCATGGTGGAGAGCTGGCACATCTCGAGTGTGCTCGCGACGGCCATCTCGCTCGTGGTCGCGTTCTTCGCACGGTTCCTGTTCCATTCGCTGTTCGTCTACGCCCCGCGCGGTGATCGACGGCGCGCAGGTGTGCGGGATGCTGCCGAACCGAAGGCGGATACGACGGCCGGGCGCATCATCCGTGCGATCGACGCCGAGGCGATGCGGCCGGGCGAGCTCTGAGTGTCGACGGTCATAGAGAGTCGATAGCTGCTCGACAGCAACGCCATCGAGTAGGCACAGGTTCCACTCGAACCCGCCGGTCATTCTGGGTTCACCACCGAACCAGATCGACCGAAGGGCCAGAGCATGAGCCGCATTCCCGAACCCCAGATCACCCCCGACGGTCCCGCGTACGAGGGCCGCCTGCTCGACCGACCCGAGGAGGAGGTCGTCGACCAGGGCGCGCCGTTCGACATCGGCACGCTCTTCACCCGCCGCGGCGTCATCAGCATCGCCGCGCTCGGCGTCGGTGCCGCCGTCCTCGCCGCCTGCGCACCGGCCACGAGCTCCGACGGCACGAGTACCGGAGGCTCCGGAACCAGTGGCGGCGAGACCTCCGGATCATCCGACGGCGGATCCGCCACCGCGACTGCGGGTGGCGAGATCCCCGACGAGACGGCGGGGCCGTACCCCGGCGACGGCTCGAACGGGCCGGACGTGCTGGAGGAGTCGGGCATCGTACGACAGGACATCCGCTCGTCCATCGACGGCTCGGCGACGGCCGACGGCGTCCCGCTCACGTTCCGGCTCGAGGTGCTCGACATGGCGAACGGCGATGCACCCTTCGCGGGCGTCGCCGTGTACGCCTGGCACTGCACCGCCGACGGCGAGTACTCGATGTACTCGTCGGGGCTCGAAGACGTCACGTACCTGCGGGGCGTCCAGATCGCGGATGCCGACGGCTCGGTGTCGTTCACCTCGATCTTCCCCGGATGCTATTCGGGCCGCTGGCCGCACATCCACTTCGAGGTGTACCCCGATGAGGGCTCCATCAGCGACTCGGCGAACACCATCGCCACCTCACAGATCGCTCTGCCCGAGGACGTCTGCAGTGCCGTCTACGCGGACTCCCGCTACAGCGGATCGACGAAGAACCTCGCCGGGGTGAGTCTCGACAGCGACAACGTCTTCGGCGACGACGCAGGCTCCCTGCAACTGGCGACCGTCACGGGCGATGCGACCAACGGCTACACGGCCACGCTTCAAGTGCGCATCGACACGACCACCACGCCGTCCGCCGGCTCCTCGCCCTCGGGCGACGGACCGGGCGACGGCGGAGGGCCCGGCGACCGCCCCGGCTCCTGAACCCACATCCTCGACAAGGAAGAGACCGATCATGTTCCAGAACCTCACCGGATGGCATGCGCTGATCATCCTCGGCGTCATCCTGCTCATCTTCGGGGCGGCCAAGCTGCCCGCCCTCGCCCGCAGCGTCGGCCAGTCCATGCGCATCCTCAAGGCGGAGGCCCGAACCGTCGAGTCGGAGGCGGCGCAGTCCGTCGACGCGGTCGCACCCCGCACTGTCGCATCCGAAGCAAGGGCTGACACGTGACCACCGCGGCTGTCGCTCCGCGCGCAGCTCCCATGCCGCTGTCCTCGCACCTGCGAGAGGCGCGGCGGCGGGCCGCCAGGGCGATGGTCGCGGCCATCGTCGCCCTCGTCTTCGGGTACATCGCGGCACCGCAGGTGCTCGACGTCCTGCGTGCTCCCATCGAGGAGCTCGCGGCCTCGCGAGACGCGAGCCTGAACTACGACAGCATCACCGGCGCGTTCGATCTGCGGCTGAAAGTCGCGCTCTATGCCGGGATCGTGCTGTCGAGCCCGGTCTGGCTGTACGAGGTCTTCGCGTACCTCGCACCCGGCCTCACCGGCCGTGAGAAGAAGCATGTGTTCGGGTTCCTCGGCGCAGCCGTGCCGCTGTTCGCGGCGGGGTGCGCGGCCGGGGCGCTGCTGTTCCCGCGCATGGTGGAACTGCTGGTGGGTTTCGCCGACGCCGAGGACAGCACGTTGCTGCAGGCATCCGACTACGTCGACTTCGTGCTCAAGATCGTCGTGGCGACCGGCATCGCCTTCGTCCTCCCCGTGCTCCTGGTGGCACTGAACATGCTCGGAGCTCTTCCCGCCGCGACCATCGCACGCAGCTGGCGGATCGTCCTCGTCGCGATCGTCGTGTTCAGCGCCGTGGTGACGCCCGCGGCGGATGTACTCTCCATGTTCCTCATCGCAGTGCCGATGGCGCTGCTGTTCGCTGCGGCCCTGGCCGTCGCCTGGCTGCGCGAGCGGTCGATGCGACGACGTGAGCGGGCGCTGGACGAAGAGGTGTGACATGCTCGGCCTGAGCATCGAGAAGCTCGTCCTGGTGGCGATCTGCGCCGCCGTGATCATCGGTCCGCACCGGCTGCCGGATTATGCGCAGCGGTTGTCCGCCGCCGTTCGCCGCCTGACGCTCGCGGCGTCGGAGGCGCGCAGGCGCACGGTGGACGAAACAGGGGTCGCGCTCATGCGCGAGGACTGGCGTACGCTCGATCCCCGGCAGTACGACCCGCGGCGGATCATCCGGGACGCGCTGCGCGATGCGGATGCCGATGCCGGAGCAACGGTCTCCGAGCAGGAGACCCCGGCGTTCACGCCGTCTGCAGGGCGCTGGGTGCTGTCAGGATCCTCCGCTCATCCGCGACGCGTCTGGGTGCCTGACGAGGAGACGATCGCAGCGGCCTCGAGCTGACTATCGAGCCGATGTCGCCATCACTGCTACAATGGGTGATGCAACGTGAATGATTCGCCGCGATTTCGGCGCGCACGATGCCACTGATCAGGGCCCATCCAAGGACCGCGCACACCGACGCGCGCGGCATCCGCTCTCGATCTCCAGAAATTCTGGATGCGCTTCGAGCGCGTCCGCACAGCAATGTGTGACACCAGGCAATGAGCATGACCATGAGCAACACCACCACCACCCATCCATCAGTACCCCTTACCTGGAAGCAGGCCGACGACGACGTTCACGTCGCAACGCGAGCCGGCGAATACGCCGGATTCGTCGAGCTCGACGTCGAAGGTCACGTCGTCCGTGACAACCACGGCACCGAGCTCGGATCGTTCGCGACCCTCGCCGACGCGCGCCGCGCTCTCGAGGGATCGACCCAGCGTCGCACCCGTTCGTTCGTGCAGACCGTGCGCCGGCACCTGAGCATGGTGCGCGGCTGACCATCGACTGAGCATCCTCGATGTATACGTTGTCTCGTATACGGCCGGGGTTAGCCTGGGACGAAGCGATCGGCAACTGCCCTTGGCTTCACAGCTCAAGGGCTCCGATCGACAGGAGAGCACCATCTCCATTGCACAGGTCGAACAGACCACAAGCACTCTCGGCCGCGTACGTCAGACCTACGCCGGCAACGCCGACTTCCCTCCGATGGCCAAGGCGTATCAGAACGTCTCGCAGGTCGTCCGCGAGATGGGGTTGCTGCAGCGCGCGCCCCGTTTCTACAGCTTCGTCGCCGCCGGAATCGCCCTCGCCCTCGGCGGGGCGATCACCGGCTTCATCCTGCTCGGAGACAGTTGGTTCCAGCTGCTCATCGCGGGCGCGCTCGGGCTCATCTTCACGCAGATCGCCTTCCTCGCTCACGAGGCGGCGCATCGCCAGATCCTGTCGTCCGGGCCCGCGAACTTCCGCCTCGCCCGGATCCTCGCCGGTTCGATCGGCATGAGCTATTCCTGGTGGGACTCCAAGCACACCAAGCATCACGGCAACCCGAACATGGTGGGCCGCGACCCCGACATCGAGGTCGACACCATCTCGTTCCTCGAAGAGGATGCGGCCAAGTCGCGCGGAATCATCCGCCTGATCACCCGCAAGCAGGGCTGGCTGTTCTTCCCGCTGCTCACGCTCGAGGGCCTCAACCTCCACTACCTCAGCATCAAGTACCTCCTCACCGAGAAGAAGGTCAAGGGTCGCTGGATCGAGCTCGGCATCATCGCGCTGCGCTTCGCTCTGCTGCTGACCCCGATCTTCCTGTTCCTTCCGCTGGGGATGGCTTTCGCCTTCGTAGGCGTGCAGATGGCCGTCTTCGGCGTCTACATGGGCGCCTCGTTCGCCCCCAACCACAAGGGCATGCCGATCATCGAGCCCGGCGCACGGCTGGACTTCTTCACGAAGCAGGTGCGCACCTCGCGCAACATCTCCGGCGGATGGTGGGCGACCTGGCTGATGGGCGGCCTGAATTACCAGGTCGAGCACCACCTGTTCCCGAGCATGCCTCGCCTGCACCTGTCGCAGGCCCGCGGCATCGTCCGCGACTACTGCGCGGCGAACGACGTGCCGTACACCGAGACCTCGCTCATCCGCTCCTACGGAATCGTCATCGAGTACCTCAACAGGGTGGGACTCGCCGCCGGCGATCCGTTCGACTGCCCTGCGGTCGCGCAGTTCCAGCGGGCCTGACGCGCGCTTCTGGTCAGTCGTAGAGATCGTCCGGCCAGACCGCGGGGTAGCCGCCGTCCTCAGCGGGAAGCACCTGCTGCCACGGCGTGATGCCCTCCCACCCGTCGTCGCACCCGCCAGCGGTCTGCGGGCGGATCGTTACCGCAAAGCGGCCATAGGCTCGAAGCATGCCCGAACTGCATGAGCTCACCGCGATCGACCAACTCGCCGCTCTCCGCAGCCGCGAGATCAGCCCGGTCGAGCTGACCCGGCACTACCTCGACCGGATCGCGCGCATCGATGACGCGCTCGGCGCCTTCGTCGAGGTGACGGCGGATGCTGCGCTCGCACACGCAACCGCGCTTGAGGATGCAGAGCCGACCGGAGTGCTGTGGGGACTGCCGTTCGGCGACAAGGACCTCGTGCCGCGCGCCGGGGTGCCGACCAGGTTCGGCTCGCGGCTGCATCAGGGTTTCATTCCGGATACCACGGCCGATCAGGCCGCCGTGCTCGATGAGGCCGGGGGCATCAGCCTCGGCAAGACGAACACCCCGGAGTTCGGACTCACCGGCTATACCGAGACGCAGATCGGTCCCCCGGCCCGTGACCCGTGGAATCCCGCGAACGGCGCAGGCGGATCGAGCGGCGGGGCCGCCGTTGCCGTCGCCGCCGGGCTCCTGCCTCTTGCCCCGGCATCCGACGGCGGAGGGTCGATCCGCATCCCGGCCGCGACCGTCGGGGTCGTCGGCATCAAGCCGTCCCGCGGGCGCGTGCCCTTCGCATCAGGACTCGACAGCCCTGGCGGGCTTCCCGTCGCAGGCCCCATCGCCCGCACCGTCGCGGACGCGGCGCTGCTGCTCGATGTGCAGGTCGCCGGTCGCCCGCATCCGTACGCGACGACCGCGCTGGGTTCCGGCCCGTTCCTCGACGCCGCGACGACGACCGGCCCGGCATCCGCCCGCGTCGGCGTGACGACGGTCTCGCCGTGGGATGACGCCGACGACATCCGGCTCGATCCGGAGGCGGCGCGCGCCGTGCGCGTCGCAGCGGATCTGCTCGCGGATGCGGGCGCGGCCGTCGACGCGTTCGACTGGCGCCCTCGTGGCTACGCCGAGCTTTTCAGGACGATCTGGCGCACGAGCGCTGCACGCATGGCGCTCACGGATGCCGACCTCGAGCTGGTCGAGCCCATCACGGCGTGGCTGGTGCGCGAGGGCCGTCGGCTCACGGGAGCACAGGTGCTCGAGGCTCTCGCCGCGGCGACGGTGTTCGAGCGCGAGACGATCACGGCGTTCGCGCCGTTCGATGCGGTGCTGACACCGGCACTGGCGCTGCCGCCGCAGCCGATCGGCTGGTTCGATGCCGAGGATGCGGCGCGGAACTTCTCGCAGCAGGTGCAGTACGCGCCGTACTCGAGCTTCGTGAATGTCGCCGGGCTGCCCGCGATCGTCGTGCCGGTGACGCGGGATGCCTCCGGCCACCCGGTGAGCGTGCAGCTGATCGGGCGGCCGGGCGGAGAGGCGGCGATCATCGCGCTCGCCGCGATGTTGGAGCAGCGGGCCGGGCCTCTGCCGCACCCGTCCGCCTGGCGCGCTTAGCCCGCTCACTCCCTCCCGGCGTGGTCGGCGCGGGGCTCAGCGCCTGAGGCGGGCGCGCGACTTCGAGACGCTCGTGAGCGTGGCACGCAGCGGCGTGCCGAGGTAGAGGCCGAGCGAGGCGCCGGCGGCGAGACCGATGCCGATCGAGCCTGCGAGCACGAGCGGGCCGATGCCGTCCAGCATCCCCTGGGCCGTTCCGTCCGAGTCGACCACGCCGAGCAGGCCACGGAAGACCGCGGTACCAGGGACGAGGGGAACGATCGCGGCCGTCGTGACCGCGACGGACGGCACGTGCACCCCGCGGGCGGTGAGGATTCCGACGAAGCTCGCCAGCAGCGCGCCGATCGCGCTGGCGGCGCCGGCCTGGATGCCGAGCGTGAGGCTGAAGCTGTAGAAGACGATGGCGATCGTGCTGAGGACGGCGCTGACGAGGATGATGCGGAGTCCTGCGCCGTTGAACAGCGCGACGGCGACCGAGATGATGATCGCGCCGCCGATCTGGGCCGGCAGCGATCCGAACGGGATGGCATCGGTGGGCAGCGGGATGCTGACACCGACGAGACGCGAGAGCTCGAGGCCGATGAGGATTCCGAGCACGACGCCGAGCGTCTGCAT
This sequence comes from Microbacterium sp. Bi121, assembly GCF_918698005.1. Taxonomy (GTDB): domain Bacteria; phylum Actinomycetota; class Actinomycetes; order Actinomycetales; family Microbacteriaceae; genus Microbacterium. The sequence goes on along the minus strand of NZ_CAKKLJ010000001.1, from coordinate 233,883 downwards.
CGTCAGGTCGAGGATGCGTCCGCCGGCGGTCAGTGCGAACCCGTCGATCGCATCCTGCGCTGCACCGACGACGGTGAGCCCCGAGAGCATGAGGACGATTCCGGATGCCACGATGATGGAGGGCTCGACATCGATGAACGGCGCGATGCCTGCGGCGCCGAGCGCCGAGACCCCGGTCGTGACCGCGGTGATGACGAATCCTCCGGCGATCTGGCTGAAGAACAGCGGCACCTGCAGGCGGGCGAGCCCCGCCTGGGTGTAGGCGGCACCGAGGGCCGCGAGGAAGCTCAGCAGGATGATCAGGGGCGACGCGTCGTAGAGGATCGCGACGCCGACGGCCAGCAGTGCCCTGGCGAAGATCGTGACGGTGGGCCGGTAGAGGAACGGTGTGCGGCGGATGACGCGGAACGCCAGACGGGCCTCGTCGAGGTCCATGCCGTCGCTGATGTCGACGAGCAGCGCTTGAAGTCGCTGCAGCTTGGCGTGATCGGGCGACACCGCACGAACGACGCGGATCATCGTGGTCGGCCAGTCCTCTTCGCCGCGGTGGTACGAGACGCTGATGGCGTTGAAGGTGACGTCGACGTGCACGCCGGTGAGGCCGTATACCTTGGCCACGCGGATGATCGCGAACGTGGCGTCGTGAGCCGAGGCTCCGACTGCGAACATCGACTCGCCGATGCGCAGAGCGAGGTCGAGGATCTTGACGACGACCGTCTCGTTCAGGACGGTGTACGCCTCGGTGAGGGCGATCTGGCCCGGGTCGGTCCGGATCACCCGGCGCACGGAGTTCAGCAGTCGTGAGCGTCGTTCGGTGGCCATGTCTCCATTGTCTCGAGTCGTGGCGGCGGGGCCGGCATCCGATCGGGGGAGGCCGCGGATCAGGGCGTCAGGCGGCCGATCAGGGCCTGGATCTCGTCGACGTTCGCGGCGAGGACGGCGACCAGAGGGTGCGCGTCCTCGTCTTCGGGGTCTTCGATGTGGATGAGGCGCAGAAGGTGCGACGCGAGGAGCTCGTTCGCCTTCGCGATCGCGGCATCCAGGTCGTCGACGTCGCCGACCTCGTCAAGTTCGACATCGGCGCGGAAGACGCGGGGCAGTGCCGCCAGGGCATCGACGAGCTCGACGCCCGTGTCGCCGCGGTCGAGGTAGGCGAGGGCGCCGGCGTCATCGAGTGCGTCGATGAGAGCATCCCAGGGGTCGTCGCCGTGTTCGATGGCGTCGCGGACGGCGGGCGCGAGTTCCGGGTCGTCATCCAGCAGGTCGCAGAGGCGGGTCCAGTCTTCGATCGTGCTCATCGCGTTGCTCCTTCGGGAATCACGGATGGGGAGTGGCCAGCGTATCGCGGGTCGCCTCCGCCGCGTCAGACGCGGGGGCGGTTCGCGGCGGTCGTGACACCGCCGTTCGAGCCGTCCTGGCGGGTCCATTCGTCGGCGTTCTGCGGCCGAGCCCAATGCTGGCGCGGCTCATCCCATTCCCGGGCGCCGTCGGTGAGCCAGATGGTCGAGTCGGGCGCCCAGCCGCCGATCACGGAGGCGTACTCGTCGTCGATCTCGATCAGGGTCGTGGCGCAGCGCAGGTACGCGAGCGTGCTCAGGTGCACGGCATCCCAGCCCCCGGCCACGCGGGCCCAGTCGGGGATCAGCCAGCGTCCGTCGCGTCCCGTGACGCGGAACCAGTCGTGGCGAGTGGATGCCGTCACCTCCAGCGGATACGTGCGGCACAGCTGCGCCCAGTCCTCGTCCGTACGGATCTCGAGAGTGCGGCCGGATCCGCGTACCGGGATGATCGTCGCCTCCTCCCATCCCATGGAGTCCTCGACGAGCTCCAGGGCGTCGGCGATGACGCCGCGGGTGAGGAGGAGCTCCGTCGGCACGGACCACCAGGTGCCGGACCATCTCGCGTACGGATCGGCGGGGCGCTCGAGCCCGGCTCGAACCTCTTCGGCGCGTCGCTGCTCGCTCCATGCGGTGAGGAGCGCGCGGGAGTCAGAGGGGAGCGGCGCGCGGTCGTCGGGAGAGCGCCAGTCGACGGCCCACTGCTCAGCCCCTCGCGGGGCGTCCCATCCGCGGGTGGCCTCGGATGCCATGATCAGCTCGGCGATGGGGCCAAGGGCGGCGATGACGTCGGGGTGGGATGCGATGACATCTGTGCCGTCTGGCTCCTGCCAGTACATGGCGGTGTCGACGGAAGCCTGAAGCGCTGCGCGGAGCGCTGCCGCGTCGATCGTGGCCGTGTCGACGGTGCGAAGCCGCGCGACGAGGTCGGCTGTCGAAGGATCGGGGTCTTCGTACTCGGCATCCTCATCGCCCTCATCGCCGTCCGAAGTGAACCGTATGAGCGTGCCCGGACTCGGATCGGCGCGGTGGGCGAGCCAGAACAGCGGCTCATGGACGTCCGACGACATCTGTCGCGCGTATTCAAGACACAGCCGTCGGCCACGCGGACCGACGAGAAGCGGACTCGCAGCATCGTCGGTCATACGTCCATCATGCCTGCCGGACGTCACCGCGCGAGCGGCACCGGATGCAATCGTGTGATCTCACGAGTCGCGAGGTCGATCATCACCGCGGTGTCCTCTGGGATCCGGGTCCAGCCATCAGCGTCGACGCCGCTCGACATGACATGCACCGCATCGTCGGTGATGCGGTAATCCATGGCGTAGTACTCGGTCGCATGGCTCGCCGGCATCGCCTCCTCCGATTCGAAGAGCTCGCGCAGGGACTCGACAGGGGAATCCACTCGGCTGTTGATGTGGACGGCGAACATCTTGCCGGGCGTCAGGAGCAGAGCATTCAGGCTCGAGTTCGGGAACTCGCGCACGAGGATCTCGAGCGCGCGCGTGACGCCTGCTGCCTCGTCGCCGGCAGCATCCTCGATGCACTGCATGATCAGGCGGAAGTAGCGCTCGCTGTCGGTGTCGCCGACGAGTTTCGCTCGCGAGGAAGCGCTGAGCTGAGCGTCGAGGTGGTCGATCGGCGCGATGTGGCCGTTGTGAGCGAACGCGTACCCCGCATCGGTGAACGGGTGGGTGTTCGCCGGCGACACCGGCAGGCCGCCGGTCGCCCAGCGCAGGTGCACGAGCCCGCAGCATCCGAGCGCCTGTTCCGACAGTTCGACGTACAGCGGATCGATCGACGCGTTTCGCGGTGACGAGATCGCCTCGGTCTCGTCACCGAGCGACCGGTGCCACGCCATGCCCCATCCGTCACTGTGCACCTCGGTGAGCGCTGTGAACGTATCGAAGTCGTCGCGTCCGAGTACGTCGACGACCGAGGTCGGGCGGGTGGTCACATAGCCAAGCAAGCGGCACACTGGGTGGTCTCCTCTCGTTGTCACCACGAGCCTTCTCTCTTCGGCGCGCGCGGGCAACCTCCTACGCGAGCTTGCGCTCTGCGCGCAATCCCTTTCTCCGGTTTCGCGACGACTGACACACTGGGCGCATGCGTACCGTCGGTGTGGAAGAAGAACTCCTGCTCGTGGATGCCGAGAGCGGACGACCGCGATCGGTGGCTGCGCGGACGCTCCGATACGCGGCGGAGATCGCGACGCCGGCCGAGTCAGGCGGCGACAGCGCGTCCGTCTCCTCCGTGGAGAAACGTGCGGAGACGCCGCAGTCCGACGCAGGCGATGACGTGCCGGGCGGATCGCTCGAGCATGAACTGCAACAGCAGCAGATCGAGACCGACACTGTTCCGCACACCGACATGGTCGCGCTCGGCGAGGGCGTGCGCGCGTGGCGCGATCACGCGATCACGGCTGCCCGCCGTGCAGGAGCCCGGGTCATCGCGTCGGGAACATCGCCGCTGCCGGTCGGCTCGGCGATCGTCGGCAAACCCCGATACCTGCGGATGGTCGAGCACTTCGGGCTGACCACCACAGAACAGCTCACCGGGGCGTGCCATGTGCACGTCTCGGTGGAATCCGATGATGAGGGCGTCGGCGTCCTCGATCGCATTCGTGGCTGGTTGTCGGTTCTTCTCGCGCTGAGCGCGAACTCCCCGTTCTGGCAGGGGGAGGACACGAAGTACGCGAGCTTCCGCTCTCAGGCCCTCGTGCGATGGCCGACGGCCGGGCCGACCGAGGCCTTCGGAACCGCTGAGGGCTATCGCTCGACCGTCGCCGCGATGATCGCCTCCGGCGCCATCCTCGACGAGGGAATGGTCTATTTCGATGCCCGCCTGTCGCACCACTACCCGACTGTCGAGATCCGTGTCGCCGATGTCTGCGCGGATGCCGCGGACACCGTGCTGATCGCAGCGCTCTGCCGTGCGCTCGTGGATACGGCTGCCGCTGAGTGGCGCGCAGGGGATGAGCCGTCGCCCGTCTCGGTTTCGATGCTTCGGCTCATGAACTGGCAGGCCGGCCGGTTCGGCATCGAGGGCGATCTCATCGACCCGCGAACCCTCAAACCACGTGCTGCGCGCGAGATCGTCGCTGAGCTCGTCGACCATGTTCGAGCGGCACTGCGTGAGAACCGCGACGAGGCGCTGGTCGACGAGCAGATCGAGCTGATCTTCGATCGGGGCAACGGCGCGATGCGTCAGCGAGCGACGCTCGAGAAGACCGGGCAGCTGAGCGATGTCGTCGCAGACCTGGCCGCGGTGACTGCTGGGCTCGAGGGCTGACGCGGGAAGCCGTGACTGAGGGGGCTGATCACGGGCATAAAGAAACCCCCGTGAGTAGAAGCCTCACGAGGGTCTCAGTGGCTCCGACGGGCGTCGATCCCGTGACCTCACGATTTTCAGTCGTGCGCTCTACCAACTGAGCTACAGAGCCATGCGGCACATCGTAAATCCGCCGCATCCTAGACGAAAGGCCCTCTTCGAAAAAAGGGCCCGTCGCATAGAGCGACCCTGACGGGACTTGAACCCGCGACCTCCGCCGTGACAGGGCGGCACGCTAACCAACTGCGCTACAGGGCCATACTTTTAAATTGTATCGGATGGAGTGACCCCAACGGGATTCGAACCCGTGCTACCGCCGTGAAAGGGCGGCGTCCTAGGCCGCTAAACGATGGGGCCGAAGGGCGTCCTGCGGGACTTCCTTGCCGACGCTCAAGCATAAGGGATGATCTGGCGAAAACACCAATCGAGGGCGAGCCTGCCGGCAGCCCGGGCGTTTCGGGGTGACGATGGAGCGCACGTGATCGAAGCAGGCAACCGAGTCCGACCTGGTGCGGATGTTAAAGATGTTGTTAGTGTGTCATGTGTGAATCCGGCGGAAGGGGCCGTGTGAACGTCGAGCAGTCCCCGATGGATGCTGCGCTGGAAGCAGGCGACTCCTGCAACTGTGCACCCAGCATCGCCGAGCAGCGCACCCTCTGGAGTAAGAGCGCGCTCACCCGCCGCAACGCCCTGGGGCTCGGCGCCATCGGTGCCGTCGCGCTCAGTGCCTTCGGCGTCGGCGCGGGCGTGAGCGCCGCATACGCCGCGTCGTACCCGAGCTGGGACGATGTTCAGCGCGCGAAGAAGAGCGAAGCGGCCAAGGCCGCCGAAGTCTCCCGCATCCAGAACCTCATCCAGTCGCTCACCCAGCGCGTCGCCGAGACGCAGGCGGCCGCCGAAGCGGCAGGCAACGAGTTCTATGAGGCCCAGCAGGCGTACTTCGGCGCGATCGCTGAGGCTGAGGCGCTGCAGGCGCAGGCCGATGAGCAGGCGAAGATCGCCGACGACTCCGTGCGCAAGGCGGGACAGGTCGCGGCGCAGATGTATCGCAACGGCGGCGACGACACGGCCCTCGAGCTGTTCTTCACCGACTCCGCCGCCAACGCCGACGAGCTCCTCTCGCGGCTGGGCACGATGGACAAGCTCTTCAGCTACAACCAGTCGGTCTACGACAAGGCCGTCGCGGCACGCAACTCCGCGCAGCTGCTGAGCGACCAGGCCGTCGTCGCTCGCACCGAGCGCGACCGGCTGCAAAAGATCGCCGAGCAGAAGATGATCGCGGCCCAGCAGGCGGCGGAAGCCGCCCAAGCCGCTCTGGACGAGCAGACGGAGAATCTCGGAACCCTGCAGGCTCAGCTCGCCGCCCTCAAGGACACGACGGCCAAGACCGTTGCCGATTACCAAGAGGGAGAACGCGTCCGCAAGGCTGCGGAGGAAGCGCGCAGGCGCGCCGCCGCAGAGGCTGCGCGCAAGGCCGCCGAGGAAGCCGCCAAGAACAACGGCGGCGGTGGAGGCGGCGGTGGCGGCGGGGGATCTGCCGGAACCGGCGGCTGGGTGCGCCCGCACGGCGGGTTCCGCAGCGCCGGCTTCGGCTGGCGTCCCAGGCCCTGCCCGAACTGCTCGAATTACCACTACGGCGTCGACCTCGCCAACGGCTGCGGGTCGCCGATCTTCGCCGCCCACGCGGGAACCGTCGACTACGCGGGCCCCAACGGCAACTACGGCAACTACATCCGCATCCAGCACGGCGGGGGCGTGGCAACGGGCTACGCGCACATCGTGAACGGCGGGTTCGCGGTGCGCAGCGGCTCCAGGGTCGGTGCCGGCCAGGTCATCGCGTACGCCGGTAACACCGGCGCATCCGTCGGCTGCCACCTGCACTTCGAGGTCTACATCAACGGCGGCTACACGAACCCGATCAGCTTCATGGCCGCTCGAGGCATCTCGGTCTGACGCTGACGCTGACGCTGAACACGAAGAAACCCCCGGCCGCGCGGCCGGGGGTTTCTGACGTTGTCGAGGATCGACGGCTCAGTGACCGTTCTCGCCGAAACGAGCGATCGCCTCGTCGAGGATGCGCTGCGCCTCTGCGGCGTCGCCCCACTCGTCGACCTTGACCCACTTGTTCGGCTCGAGGTCCTTGTAGTGCTCGAAGAAGTGTGCGATCTCCTTCTTCGTGTACTCGGCGATGTCGCCGATGTCCTGGATGTGCGACCAGCGAGGGTCCTTGCTCAGCACGGCGACGAGCTTGTCGTCTCCGCCGGCCTCATCGCTCATCTTCAGGACGGCGACCGGACGCACCTCGACGACGACGCCGGGATAGATGGCGTGGTCGAGCAGCACGAGCACGTCGAGCGGGTCACCGTCCTCGCCGAGCGTGTTGTCGAAGTAGCCGTAGTCGGCCGGGTAGCCGAAGGTCGTGTACAGAACGCGATCCAGGTGGACGCGCCCGGTCTCGTGGTCGACCTCGTACTTGACGCGGCTGCCGCGCGGAATCTCGATGACGGCGTCGTGTGCGCCCATGCGTGTGCTCCTCAGGAAAGACGGTTGGATGCCGGAGCAAGCTTACCCGCGCGCTCCGAACAGCTTGTTCAGCGGCCGCGCGAGCACGCCGGTCAACGCGAGCAGGAACAGCGCGTAGTACCCCTGTGAGCCGAAGAGGATCACGATCAGCAGCGCGATCCCGAACAGCACGGCCGAAGCGATGTCGGCTGCCGCGCCGAAGCGGAGCTCCGCCGGCCCTGCGGTCGTGTAGCTCGGGTTCCGCAACAGGTACAGACGCCCGGCGAGAGTCGTGATCTGCGTGAGGATGAGAGTGCCGATGTAGAGGACGGCCTGCAGCGGGTCGCCCTCCATCTGCCCGAGCATCGCCGTCGGAACCGGAAGCCACACGATCGTGACCATCCACGCGACATTGATCCACAGCAGCGGCCGAGTGATGACGTCGACGTCGTTGTACTGCCGGTGATGGCCGATCCACGAGTTCGCGATCAGAACGAAGCTCAGCAGGAAGCTGACGATCTGACCGCCGTGCTCGGTCAGGAACTCCGCCGTGGTGAGCTCGCCCGAGGCGGCATCCGACACCGACTCCATGAGCGGCAGGATCAGCAATGTCATCGCGATCGCCACGACCGCGTCGACGAACGCCTTGAAGCGTTCGCTGGAGAACTGCCGGGTCGCGTCCGTCTGCTCCGTCACGCGCCCAGACTACGACCGTGACGGATGCCGGTGGGGGACGCGCGCGGCATCCGCACTGTCAGCGCCGGGGAGGCCGAGCAACTCGCTCTGCACGGCGGCCGTCCGACGACGCAGCGCATCCGCCACCGCTGCGACGGCCGGTTGACGCAGCGAATCCGGCCGCAGAACCAGCCAGTACGGCAAACGTTCGGCGAACTCCTCCGGCAGCAGGCGCACCAGGTCGGGATGCCGGTCGGCCAGGAAGCACGGCAGGAACCCGATGCCCGCCCCGGCGCGCGTGGCCTCGACATGGACGAACACGTTCGTCGAGCTCAGCGAATCCTGCATACCGGGGACGAGTCGGCGTGGAGCATCGAGATCGTCGACCTGCAGCATCGAATCCACGAAGTACACGAGCGGGTGCGAGCGCATCTCGGCGATGCCGACCGGCTCGCCGAACTCAGCCATGTAATCACGTGAGGCGTACATCCCGAGCGTGTAGTGCCCGAGCCTGATCGCCTCGGCGCGATGCACCTGCGGTTCGCCGACCACGACCTCCATGTCCAATCCCGATCGGTATTGGAGCGCGCGTCGGGTGACGTTGACGATCTCGACGCTGAGCTGGGGATGCTCGCGCCGCAGCTCGGCGACGGCCGGGGCTATGACGAACGCGCTGAACCCATCGGTCGCAGAGATGCGCACGACCCCGGCGATCTGATCGATCCGTCCAGCGCTCTCGCGGATCGTCGACATCGCCGCCTCCACGTCCTCGGCTGCGCGTACGGCGCGACGGCCGAGATCCGTGAGCTCCCATCCGCCCTCGCCCTTGGCCAGCGTCCGGCCGCCGAGGACGGTCTCGAGCGCTGCGATCCGGCGTGACACCGTCGTGTGGTTCAGCCCGAGCGTCTCGCCGGCGGCCGTGAAGCGCCCGGTGCGCGATACGGCGAGCAGGACGAGCAGGTCGTCGGGGCTCGGCCTTGCAGCGGGGCCGTCCGTGATCTCTGCACTCATATCTGCAATTCTGCACAGGTTGTCTGCTCCCCTGGTCATTGCTGCACAGGGAGTGTCGTGCCCATACTTGGCGAGGCCCCGGCGCGCGCATGAGCGGCGCTGGACGCGGTGGATGTCGACGTGGACGTCCCCGAGACACGAAGGAGTGCATGCATGAGCGCAAGAGACGCCGTCGTCCCCGAGACGAAGACATCGGGATTGAAGAGGATCGTCGCCGCCTCGATGGTCGGCACGGTCGTGGAGTGGTACGAGTTCTTCCTGTACGCGACCGCGGCCTCGCTGGTGTTCGGCGTGTACTTCTTCCCGGATGCCGGCACGGAGCTCGACGGCATCATCGCCGCGTTCCTCACCTACGCGGTCGGCTTCATCGCCCGACCCCTCGGCGGAATCGTATTCGGTCAGATCGGCGACCGCCTCGGCCGCAAGCACACGCTGCAGGTCACCATCATCCTCGTCGGCGTCGCCACGTTCCTCATGGGCTGCCTGCCCGGCTTCAACTCCATCGGCTATTGGGCGCCCGCGCTCCTCGTCGCCCTCCGCTTCATCCAGGGCTTCGCGGTCGGCGGGGAGTGGGGCGGCGCCGTGCTGCTCGTCGCCGAGCACAGCCCGAACAAGTCCCGCGGCTTCTGGTCGAGCTGGCCGCAGGCCGCCGTGCCCGTCGGCAACCTGCTGGCGACCCTCATCCTGCTCGGGATGTCGTGGCTGCTCTCGGCGGACCAGTTCCTCAGCTGGGGCTGGCGCGTGGCCTTCTGGGCCTCGGCGATCGTCGTCGTCATCGGCTACTACATCCGCCGCCACGTCAGCGAGGCGCCGATCTTCCTCGAGGCCCGCGAGCAGGTCGAGGCCGACAAGGCCGCCGGCTACGGCATCCTCGAAGTCGTGCGCAAGTACCCGCGCGGCATCTTCGGTGCGATGGGCCTGCGCTTCGCCGAGAACATCCTGTACTACATCATCGTGTCCTTCACGATCGTCTACCTGAAGACGGTGCACGACTACGACACGAGCAAGCTGCTGCTCGCGCTGCTGGTGGCGCACGTCATCCACTTCCTCGTCATCCCGCAGGTCGGGCGCCTCTCCGACGCATTCGGCCGCAAACCGGTCTACCTGGCCGGCGCCATCCTCGGCGCGACCTGGGCGTTCTTCGCCTTCCCGATGTTCGACACCCTGAACGAGTTCGTGATCATCGCCGCGGTCGCGATCGGTCTGTGCTTCCACGCCCTCATGTACGCGGGCCAGCCGGCGATCATGGCCGAGATGTTCCCGACCCGGATGCGCTACTCGGGCGTCTCGCTCGGCTACCAGGTCACCTCGATCGTCGCCGGATCGCTGGCCCCGATCATCGCAAGCGCGCTACTGCAGGACTTCGGGTCCTGGATGCCGGTGGCCATCTACGTGGCCGTCGCCTGTGCGATCACGGCCTTCGCGGTGATCACCCTGAAGGAGACCAGCGGCGCATCGCTGGTCGAGATCGATGAGGCCGATGCGCGCAAGCACGGTCTCGCCCCGGTGCAGACCGCCGGCTGAGGGGCAGCGGCTAGCGTGGTGCTGTGCCCTCACTGAACCCCGCAGTCGCTGAGATCCGCCTCGCCGTGCGCACCGCGCTCGCGAGTCTTCCCGAGAGGGCGACGGTGGTCGTCGCCCTCTCGGGTGGTGCCGACTCCCTCGCGCTGACGGCCGCGACCGTCTTCGAGGGCCACGCCCGCGGGATGCGCGTGCTGAGCCTGACCGTCGATCATCAACTGCAGACGGGGTCGGATCTCGTCGCCGCTTCAGCGGCTGTCGCCGCTGAAGGCGTCGGCGTCGATGAGGCCCTGCAGGCCAAGGTCGACGTCGCCGGTGCTGCCGACGGGCCGGAAGCCGCAGCCCGCGGCGCGCGATACGCGGCCCTGCGCGGCGTCGCCGCAAGCGAGGGCGCGGATGCCGTCCTGCTCGGCCACACGCTCGACGACCAGGCCGAGACCGTCCTGCTCGGCCTCGCACGGGGTTCAGGCGCCGCGAGCCTGCAGGGCATGGCCCCGCGGAGAGAGGATGCCGACGGCACGGTCTGGCTGCGCCCGCTTCTGGCCGTGCGGCGGGGGACGACCGAAGCGTTCTGCGCGGCATCCGATCTCGAAGCGTGGCACGACCCGCACAACCGCGAGCGGCGGTTCGCCCGCGTGCGAGTGCGCGAGAACGTGCTCCCCGTGCTCGAGTCGGAACTCGGCCCCGGCATCGCCGAGGCGCTGGCGCGCACGGCAGAGCAGCTGCGCGAGGACGCCGACGCGTTCGACGAGATGATCCACGAGACGATCGAGGACATCGTCGAGCACGCCGAGGCCGGCATCTCGGTCAGCGTCGCCGCACTCGCCGCGAACCCGGCTGCGCTGCGCAACCGGATCATCCGCCTCGTCGTCGACAGCGAGTTCGGCGTGAGTCTCACGCGCACCCAGACCCTCGAGGTGGCGCGCCTGGTCACGGACTGGTCGGGTCAGGGTCCGATCGACCTGCCGGGGTGCTCGGCTGCACGCCGCGGAGCGCGGATCGTCTTCACGGCGAAGTAGGCGGCTTCGACTCGCTCCGCTCGCTCAGCCCGTTTCGTCCGCGGCGGCTGTGCCGCCTTCGCTCGACGACAAGCGGGACGCGATCGCTACTTCTTGCCGCCGAACAGGCCACCCAGGATGTCGCCGATCCCGCCCCCGCCGGACGACGAACCGCCGCCGAGGATCCCGCCCAGGATGTCGCCGATCCCGCCTCCGCCGGACGACGAGTTCCCGCCACCGAGGATCCCGCCGATGATGTCGCCGAGGCCGCCGCCACCGGACTGTGCACCCTCGGACTGTGCGCCCTCGGCGGAGGCCGACTTGTTCTTGGTCGCGTTCGCGATCAGGCCCATGACGATCGGGGCGAGGATCGGAAGCAGCTTGCCGAAGTCGATCCCCGGCGTCTTCTCGGAGGCGTTCAGCTGAGCGGCGACCTGGTCGGCGTCATCGCCGAGCACATGCTTGACGATCTTGCCGCCGTCGTTCTGGTCGACGTCATCGACGCGCTGCACCGGCGTCGCGCCCTCGTGGCGCCGAAGTGCCTCCTGGATCGCCGCAGAGCCCTCGTCGGTCTGCGCGTTCTTGGCCAGTCCGCTCAGCAGCACCGCGCCGCCCTGCTCGACGGCCGTCTTCGCCTCGTCGGAGGACACACCGAGTTTCGCGGCGATGTCGTCGATCGGAACCTGCTTGAGGATGTCGTCAAGAGCCATGGGAGATCCTTCCGTCGTGGGCATCCGCCCGCTCGATGATCACAGTATGCCGAACCCACAGCATCCGTCACCTAAAATCGATTCATGCGCGCGGCTGAGATTCAGGACGACCTTGCAGACATCCTCGTCACAGAGGAGCAGATCAAAGCGAAGCTCGAAGAGCTCGCGGCTCGGGTTGCGAGCGACTACGACGGCAAGGACCTGCTCCTGGTCGGCGTGCTGAAGGGTGCGGTCATGGTGATGGCCGACTTCGCCCGTGCACTGCCAGTGCACGCGCCGATGGACTGGATGGCGGTCTCCAGTTACGGCTCCAGCACGAAGTCGAGCGGTGTCGTCCAGATCCGCAAGGACCTCGACACCGATCTGCACGGCAAGCACGTGCTCATCGTCGAGGACATCATCGACTCCGGGCTCACGCTGAGCTGGCTGCTCGAGAACTTCGAGTCCCGCGGGCCGGAGTCGATTGAGGTCCTCGCACTGCTGCGCAAGCCGGAGGCCGCCAAGGTCGAGATCGACTGCAAGTACGTCGGCTTCGACATCCCCACGGACTTCGTCGTCGGCTACGGCCTCGACTACGACGAGCGGTACCGCAACCTGCGCGACGTCGCGGTGCTCGCGCCGCACGTGTACTCCTGATCACGCCGTACGCCGTGGGCGAATCACAGCGGGGGCCAAGGGTGCTCGCGATACGCTGAACGGACCATGGACGTGAAGAAGATCACCCGCAACCCACTGATGTACGTGGTGCTGATCGGTGTGCTGCTGTTCGGCGGGTTCCTGCTGATCTCCAACCTCGGCGCACCCAAGCAGATCACCACGCAGGAGGGTCTCGACCTGCTGGCAGGCTCCACCGTCACCGAGGTCACCACGACCGACGGCGACCAGCGCGTCGACATGACGCTGTCGAAGGCCTTCGAGGGCTCGGAGCAGGTGCAGTTCTACTACGTCACGGCCCGCGCCGATGAGGTCGTCAAGGCCGTCAACGCCGCCGAGCCCAAGGACGGCTTCAACGACGTCGTGCCTCGCGCCACCTGGTTCGACGGGTTCCTGTCGCTTCTGCTTCCGCTCGTCCTGCTCGGTCTGCTGTTCTGGTGGCTGCTGTCGTCCATGCAGGGCGGTGGCGGCAAGGTCATGCAGTTCGGCAAGTCCAAGGCCAAGCTCGTCAACAAGGAGACTCCGACGGTCACCTTCGCCGACGTCGCCGGCGCCGACGAGGCCATCGAGGAACTCGAGGAGATCAAGGAGTTCCTCCAGGATCCTGCGAAGTTCCAGGCCATCGGCGCCCGCATCCCGAAGGGCGTGCTCCTGTACGGCCCTCCAGGAACCGGAAAGACACTCCTCGCCCGCGCCGTCGCCGGCGAGGCAGGCGCCCCGTTCTACTCGATCTCCGGTTCTGACTTCGTCGAGATGTTCGTCGGTGTCGGAGCGTCCCGCGTGCGCGACCTGTTCAACCAGGCCAAGGAGAACGCGCCGGCCATCATCTTCATCGACGAGATCGACGCCGTCGGACGCCACCGCGGTGCCGGCATGGGCGGCGGCAACGACGAGCGCGAGCAGACGCTGAACCAGATGCTCGTCGAGATGGACGGCTTCGACCCGAACGCGAACGTCATCGTGATCGCGGCCACCAACCGCCCAGACATCCTCGACCCTGCGCTCCTGCGCCCCGGCCGTTTCGACCGCCAGATCGGTGTGGACGCCCCGGATCTCAAGGGCCGCCTGCACATCCTGCAGGTGCATGCGAAGGGTAAGCCGCTCGCCAAGAGCGTCGACCTCGAGGTCGTCGCCCGCAAGACCCCCGGATTCACCGGTGCCGATCTCGCGAACGTCCTCAACGAGGCAGCGCTGCTGACCGCGCGGTCGAACGCGCAACTCGTCGACAACCGCGCGCTCGACGAGGCCATCGACCGCGTGATCGCCGGACCCCAGCGTCGCACCCGTGTCATGAAGGACCGCGAGAAGCTCATCACCGCGTACCACGAGGGCGGCCACGCGCTCGCTGCGGCGGCCATGAACTACACCGACCCGGTGACGAAGATCACCATCCTGCCGCGCGGCAAGGCACTCGGCTACACGATGGTCATGCCGGTCGACGACAAGTACTCCGTGACGCGCAACGAGCTGCAGGACCAGCTCACCTACGCGATGGGCGGCCGTGTCGCGGAGGAACTCGTCTTCCACGACCCGACCACCGGTGCGTCGAACGACATCGAGAAGGCCACCGGCATCGCCCGCAAGATGGTCATCGAGTACGGCATGACCACCGAGCTCGGCCCTGTGAAGCTCGGCTCCGAGGGCGGGGAGCCGTTCGCCGGACGCGACTACGGCCGCGGACGCGAATACTCCGAGTCCGTCGCCGAGCGCGTCGATGTCGAGGTCCGCGGGCTGATCGAGCAGGCGCACGACGAGGCCTACCAGGTGATCAGCGACAACCGCGACATCCTCGATCGTCTCGCCCTCGCCCTGCTCGAGGAGGAGACCCTCGACCACAACCAGATCGCCGAGATCTTCAAGGACGTGCGCAAGCTGCCCGAGCGTCCGCTGTGGCTCTCCAGTGACGACCGCCCGGTCTCGGAACGCCCGCCGATCGAGATGCCCAAGCGCGTCATCCCGGCGGACGCCGCTGCCTCGGTCGAGGGCACGGCGGATGCCGCGACAGCCCGTGGCGCGGCAGGCGGCGCTCCCGCTTCTGGGCACGCGCGCCCGGCGACGGCCTGATCGTGGCCGTCGACCGGGAACGGATCGAGCGGCTGACCCGAGAGCTGCTGGAGGCGATCGGCGAGGACCCCGACCGCCCTGGGCTCAAGCAGACCCCGACGCGCGTCGCCGAGCTGTACGACGAGTTCTTCGCAGGAGTCGGCGCGGACGCAGCCGCCCCGCTCGCCCACACGATCAGCGTGTCCAGGGGCCCCGCGCCGGAGACTCTTCCGTCCGGAGCCGTGCTGCTGCGCGACATCCGCTTCCGCTCGGTCTGCGAGCACCACCTGCTGCCTTTCGCCGGTCACGCGCACATCGCGTATCTGCCCGGTGAGCAGGTCGTCGGCCTCGGCGCTCTCGTGAAGGTCGTCGAGACTCTCGCATCCCGCCCGCAGGTGCAGGAGCGCCTCGGCGAGCAGATCGCCGACACCATCGACGAGAACCTCGACACCCGCGGCGTGCTCGTCGTGATGGATGCCGTGCACGGCTGCGTGACGATGCGCGGAGGCCGCCAGGCGGATGCCTCCACCCTCACGATCGCAGCGCGCGGGGAGTACACCGAGCCCACAGCACGGGCCGAGCTGATCGCACTCATCGGGGGAGGCGACCGCGCATGACCGACATCTGGGGCATCGTCAACGTCACCACCGATTCGTTCAGCGACGGCGGCCGGTACATCGATCCGGAGCGCGCGGTCGCGCACGGCCTCGCGCTACAGGATGCCGGCGCCGACGTGCTCGACATCGGAGGCGAATCCACCAGGCCCGGCGCCGAGCGCGTCGACCCGGCGGTCGAGGAGCAGCGCGTCCTCCCCGTGATCCAGGCGCTGGCGGCGCGCGGCATCGTCGTGAGCATCGACACCCTCAATGCATCGACGGCAGCGGCCGCCGTCCGGGCAGGAGCGCGCATCGTGAACGATGTCTCCGGAGGACTCGCCGATCCTGACATGCTCGCTGCGGTGGCGGCATCCGGCGCCGACTACGCGATCGGGCACTGGCGCGGTCCGTCCTCCGACATGTACGCCCGCGCCGAGTACCTGCGTCCTTCGCGCGACGTCGCCGGCGAGCTGCGCAAGCGCGTCGCCGAGGCGGCGGGTGCCGGCATCGCCCCGTCGCGCATCATCCTCGACCCTGGTATCGGCTTCGCCAAGGCCGGCAGCCAGAACTGGGACGTGCTGCGCGGGCTCGACGACATCGTCGGTCTCGGACACCGCGTGCTCATCGGGACGTCGCGCAAGCGGTTCCTCGCCGAAACGCTCGGCGACGACGGTGCGTCCGAGGAGCGCCGCGACCTCGCCACCGCCGTCACGAGCGCTCTGGCCGCTCGAGCCGGTGCGTGGGCGGTTCGCGTGCACAACGTCGCTGCGACGCGCGACGCACTCGCCATCGCGCACGCCTGGGAGGGGTGAATGGACGAGATCGCCCTCACCGGACTCACGGTCTTCGGTCGCCACGGCGTGTTCGAGCACGAGCGCGAGAACGGCCAGGAGTTCACGATCGACCTGCGGCTGCACCTGGATCTGTCCGCGGCCGCCGCATCCGACGACGTCAGCGACACCGTGCACTACGGCGAACTCGCCGAGAAGGTGGCGGCCGTCGTCGCCGGCGAACCCGTCGATCTCATCGAGACCCTCGCGCAGCGGATCGCCGACACCGTCCTCGCCGACGTGCGAGTGCAGGACGTTCAGGTCACCGTGCACAAGCCGCATGCGCCGATCGCGCTGACGTTCACCGACGTCGCCGTCACCATCCGCCGCGACCGGAACGGAGCCTGACCATGGTTCGGATGCCGCCGATCACGCCGCCGGATCCTCGCCCCGGTCGGGATGCCGTGACCGCTGTCGTCGCGCTGGGAGCCAACCTCGGTGACCGGGCCGAGACGATCAGGCAGGCCGTGCAGCGCATCGCCCGCCTCCCGCTCGTGGACGAGGTGCGCCTGTCTGACCTGCACGAGACGGTCGCGCTGCGGCCGGACGGCCCTGACCCGGATGCCCCGGCCTACGTCAACGCTGTCGCGCTGGTGACCACTCGGCTGGCGCCGCAGGTGCTGCTCGGTCTCCTGCACGCCATCGAGGAGGAGCACGGCCGCGAACGCCACGAGCGCTGGGGCGATCGCACCCTCGACCTCGATCTCATCGCGTTCGGCGACCTGCGCTCGGATGATCAGCACGTGCTGCTGCCGCACCCGCGCGCGGCGGAGCGGCTGTTCGTGCTCGAGCCGTGGCTGAACCTCGACCCCGACGCCGAACTTCCCGGCCACGGCCGGGTCGCCGATCTCGTCGAGGCGCTGCGCGGATGAAGCGCACGTCCCAGCCCGTCCTCATCGTCCTCGCACTCGGCGGGGGCGGGATCGGCTACCTCGTCGATCATCTGCTGACGGCCGGCGGACGCGCGACGTTCGCACCGTCCGGGTTCCTCCCGCTGCTGCTCCTGCTGCTCGCGGCTGCCACGCTGGGGCTCGCGTGGCCCGTGCGGCGCAGCGTCCGCGGGAAGTCCCGCACCAGGATCGACCCGTTCAGCGCGATGCGTGCGGCGACTCTGGCCAGAGCATCCAGTCTGCTCGGAGCGATCGTCGCGGGCTTCGGAGCAGGACTGCTCATCTTCCTTCTGTCGCGTCCGGTGACACCCCAGGTAGGGTCGATTGTGGCGATGGCAGCGCTTGTCGCGAGTGCGGTCGCACTCGTGGTCGCAGCCCTCGTCGCCGAACAGTTCTGCACTCTGCCGAAGGATCCTGATGACCGACAATCCGATGACCCCGCCATCGACGACGGGCGCTGATCGGCCCGAGCATCCGGTGCTCGACGAGGGGACCTACGAGAAGCTGCGCGAGCCTCGAGGGGCGGGGCGCCTGGACCTCGACGGCAAGTGGCACCAGATCTCGCCGCGGTACGTCACCTCGCAGTTCGTTCAAAACGGCATCCTGCTGGGACTGCTCGTCATCGTCGCGCTCGTCCTCGCACTCGTGCTCCACCAGACCTGGGTGTGGATCCCGGCCGGCATCCTCGCGGCGGTCACTCTCATCACCCTCGCGATCCTGCCTCGGCAGGCCAGGGCGATCGGCTACATGCTCCGAGCGGATGACATCGTCTTCCGCAAGGGCATCCTCTGGCAGCGGATCATCGCAGTGCCGTACGGACGCATGCAGCTCGTCGACATCACGCACGGCCCTCTCGACCGCGCGTTCGGCGTATCGCAGCTGAAGATGGTCACCGCCGCAGCCACCACGGGCGTGCAGATCCCCGGACTCACCCAGGCCGCAGCCGAGGCGTTGCGAGACACCCTCATCGACGTCGCAGAGACCCGCCGGACCGGCCTGTGAGCATCCCAGAGCAGCCGCTTCCGACCCTCCCCACGCCCCCGCCGGCGGAGGAATCACTCGCCGACGGCGAGTGGCACCGGCTGCACCCGCTGACCCCGCTGTTCAAGGGCGGGCTGGTTCTCATCATCGTGGCCGGCATCGTGCTCAACAGCTTCCGTGACCGCATCATCTACTGGGGTGTGAACCTGTTCGCACCAGATGCGCACGTCGAGGACTTCTCCGGCGGCGACCCGGTCGACTGGGTGCTGTCGAACAACCTCATCCTCATCGCGCTCGGGTCCGTGCTGGGCGTGCTCATCGTTCTGATCGCCGTGTTCTGGGTCGTCTGGCGGTTCCAGCAGTTCCGGATCTCGGAGGAGCACGTCGAGGTTCGCAAGGGCATAATCTTCCGCTCGCAGCGGCGTGCGCCGCTGGACCGCGTGCAGGGCGTGAACCTGACGCGTCCGTTCCCCGCGCGGCTGATCGGCATGGCCAAGCTCGAGGTCGTCGGAGCGGGAACCGACGCGAACGTGCCGCTGGAGTACCTCACCACCGTCAAGGCCGAGGGCGTGCGCGCGGACATCCTGCGACTGGCATCCGGAGCGCGTGCCGCACGTGCCGCCCGTCAGGCCGGTGGGGCCCCCGCCGCACCAGGGCACCTGCGCACGCAGCTCGTCGGATCGATGAACCACGGTGTGACCGGGCTCATCGAGGGCGTCGACCTCGCGGACATCGCTCCGGAGAGCGTCGTGAAGATCCCCACCGGGCGACTCGTCGGGGCGCAACTGCTCTCCGGCGTGCTGTGGCTGCTGTTCTTCCTCGTGCTGTTCGGCATCACGATGGCATTCACGGTCCCCGCGATCCTGTCCGACGGCGGCCCGGATGCCTGGTTCGGCGTCCTCGGGATCTCGCTCGGCATCGGCATCCCGTTCGTGATCGCTGCGGTCGCGATCACCTGGGCGCAGATCTCGAAGTCGCTCCGCTACTCGATCGCCCCGACCCCGGACGGCGTGCGGATCACCTACGGTCTGTTCACGACGATCACCGAGACGATCCCACCGGGCCGCATCTTCGCCGCGGAGGTCACGCAGTCGCTGCTGTGGCGGCCGTTCGGCTGGTGGGCGATCAAGATCAATCGCATGAGCGGCAAGAGCCTGTCCCAGCAGCAGTCCAGCACCGCGCAGCAGTTCAACATCGTGCTGCCAGTCGGCGTCGCGGCCGACGTGCAGCGGGTGATGGAGCTCATCCTTCCCGACCTCCCCGTCGAGGACCGGCCGTTCGTCTGGGAGCACGGCATCCAGGGCCCGCAGCAGAACGACCCGTACCAGGTCATGGCCCGGCGCGCCTGGTGGCGTCGACCCTTCTCCTGGAAGCGCCACGGATTCGTCGTGACCGACTTCGCCCTGATGCTGCGCCGCGGCGTCATGTGGCGGAAGCTCGCGGTGTTCCCCCTCGCGCGGCTGCAGGGGATCTCCGCTCAGCAGGGGCCGATCGACCGCCTCCAGAGGGTCGGATATCTGAAGGCGCACAATGTCACAGGTCCCGTGCTCGGCGAGGTCGTCGGCATCGAGAGCGCGGTCATCAACGGGTCGCTGGGCGACATCGCGCATCGCGCGTCCGCTGCCGTGCAGCGCGATCACGGCCACCGCTGGGCGTCGGAGGAGTACGTGGTGGACGCCTCCGCAGTGGACGCCTCCGCAGTGAACGCCTCTGCGATGAACGACGGAGTCGTGGACGGCACCGTGGACCCAGGGCACCGCTTCTCGGCCGATATCGGCGGCTCTGGTCCTGCCGGCGGCGAGGAGTCGCGTGAGGCGTGACGGCCGTCTCGGCGTCGGCATCATCGGCGCCGGTCGCGTCGGTCCGGTGGTCGGCGCCGCGCTCGGCGGCGCCGGACACGCCATCACGGGGATCACGAGCGGATCGGACGACGATCGGGTCGCCGGCATCCTTCCGGGCGTTCCCGTGCTGGATGCCGAGGAGATCCTCCGGCGCAGCGAGCTGGTGATACTGGCAGTGCCGCACGACGAGCTGCCCGGACTCGTGAACGGACTATCGGAGCTCGGGGCGTGGCAGCCGGGGCAGCTCGTGCTGCACACCGACCCGGCGTACGGAATCGGCGTGCTCGAGTCGGCGCAGCGTTCGGGCGCCATTCCTCTCGCGGTGCATCCGGCGATCGCCTTCACCGGCACGTCGATCGATCTGCGCCAGCTGCAGGCGAGCTTCGCCGCCGTGACCGCTCCGGCGCCGGTGCTGCCGATCGCGCAGGCGCTCGCGGTCGAGCTCGGCTGCGAACCGGTCGTGATCGACGAGGCCGACCGGGCCGCCTACGCCGAGGCCATCGCCACGGCATCCGAGTTCTCGCGCGCCATCATCGGGCAGTCGACGTCGCTGCTGCGGGGCATCGGCATCGACAACCCCGGCGGATACCTGTCGGCGCTCGTGCAGTCGACGGTCGAGACCGCGCTGCGCGAAGCATCCGACCCTCCGGTGATCTGAGTCTTCAGCGGCCGCCGGAGAAGCCTCCGCCGCCTCCCCCGCCGGAGAACCCGCCGCCGGCGGATCCGCCGAACCCGGATGAACTCCCGCTCGACGGCGAGGAGTACACCGACGAGGTGCGAGCGGCGGACGAGATGAGTGCGAGACGCGTGCCGATGGCGAAACCCGAGCCGTCGATCCAGCCCGGATGCTGCCCCGCCCCTGCATACGCGTTCTCGAGAACGGTGCCCCACTCGCGTTCCTGCCCGAACAGGATCGCGTACGGCAGCAGGCGCTCGTACAGGTGGATGACGTCGATGCTCCCGTCGCTGCGGCGCTCGGCGCCGGAGTACGACTGCAGCATCCGCAGCCGGTCCTCCTCGGCGACGCGGATGAACTCCCGCACGCCCTCGAGGTACTCGAGCTGCAGCGCGCCCTCGCGCGTGAGGACGGTGTGGGCGGAGAACGTGACGATGCTCGAGGTGATGAGCAGCGCCGCGCACGCCACCGTCGTGAACAGCACGGGACCGGCCGAGTCGCGCCCGGCAGCGAGGCTCCAGATCAGCAGCGCGAGCATGACGGCGAACGCCAGGAGGGCGAGCACCTGCACGACGCGCGCGATCGTGCTGCGGGCATTCGTCGTGAGGCCGCGCTTCTCCGATTCGCGTGCGGCGAAGGTCAGCAGCCCCTGGATGCGGGTCGCGAACGACTTGTTGTTCTTCGGCAGCTTCATCACGACGCCTGCTTCGTCATTGCCGAAGAGCGCCTTCAACGCGCGGCCGTCGAGAGGGTCGGGAATCGGAGCATCCAGCCGGCGCAGCCGCGGCCGACGCTTCTTCTGACCCTCCTCTGGCACGTCCTCCAGCCGCAGCATTCCTCGCACGGCGAGATGGATGATCTGCGCCGTGAGGGGATTCTTCGCCGAGGGGATGATGGTGCTCGCGAGCAGCGGCGGCATGGCGTCCGGCACGTCGTACTGCGCCACAACGATTCCGGTGCCCCGACGTCGCCGCCGGATCATGAGATGCGTCGCCAGCCATCCGCCGGCAGACAGCAGCGCCGCGCCGCCTCCGACGGCGTAGGGGACGACATCGGTCGCCGCGTTGGGCAGACGGGCCGGCGGCTGCGTGATCGTGCCCGGCTCGAGCGCGATGGCGATCGTGAGGCCTTCGCCGCCCGACAGCCCATCGGCCGAGACCGTGAAGGTGTCGCCGGAGCGGACCAGGTCGCATGTCGCCGTCGATCCCTCTGCGCCCTGGTAGCACGACGCGTCGCCGGTCAGCTGCTCGCCGAGGGTCTCGTCGAAGCGGACGGTCACGTCGAACCGGCCGATGTCCTGCGTGCTGTCGAGGGGGAGCAGATCCCAGTAGAACTCGTCGACCTTCGTCCCGGATGCGGCGAGGACGACGTCGCGCATCTCGTACTCGATGACATAGGTCGTCGGGCCGTGGACGTACTCGTCGTCGCCGGTCAGGACGTACAGGACGCCGTCGTCTTCGTCGGTCTCGTACGCGACATCTTGGCCGTTCTCGTTGCGCACCGAGAGGATCTTCGTGCTCAGACTCGCCCCCTGGTAGCGCTCGGGGAAGCCGGCGACGATGCCCTTGTTCTGGTCGGACTCGGGGAACTCGGCGACCCGCGTCTCGGTCACGTGGAGCGTCGCCCGACCTTCGTCGTCGATCCCGACGTCGAAGGTCGCGTCCCACGATGAGAAGTCGAAGTCGTCCACGTCCGCGTGCACAGGTGCGGCGGATGCTGCGGCAGAGCCCGCGAGCAGCGCACCCGCTGCGACGGCCGCGACGATCAGGGAGCGGAGGCGCATGCTTTGAGCGTACTTGGCGGGTCGAGAACACCGGGCAGGTCGAGAACACCGGGCAGGTCGAGAACACCGGGCAGGGTGCTCAGCCCCGCCCGGTAAACTCGAACGCGACTTCCAAGGAGCCGCCATGACCACCGCGCCCGACGCGCCCACGCCCGCCCCCGACGACGCCGACGGCGAAGACATCCGCCGTGCTGAGCTTGCCGAAGTGCACGAGCAGAAGGCCGTCCGTCTCGCCAAGCGCGAGCGCCTCATCGAACAGCGGACGGATGCCGGCGGCGGCGCCTTCCCGGTCGGCGTGCCCGTCACGCACGCGATCCCCGCGCTGCGCGCGGAGTACGGCGCGCTCGAGGCGGGCGCCGAGACCGGCGTCGTGGTCGGTGTCGCAGGTCGCGTCGTCTTCAGCCGCAACACCGGCAAGCTCTGCTTCGCCACGCTGCAGGCCGGCGACGGCTCGCGCATCCAGGCGATGATCTCGCTCGCCGAAGTGGGCGAGGACTCGCTCGCGCGCTGGAAGGAGTTCGTCGACCTCGGCGATCACGTCTTCGTCCACGGACAGGTGATCTCCAGCCGCCGCGGCGAGTTGTCGATCATGGCCGACGACTGGGCGATCGCAGCCAAGGCGATCCTTCCGCTGCCGAACGCCTACGCCGAGCTCAACGAGGAGGGCCGCGTCCGCAGCCGCTACCTCGATCTCATCGTGCGCGAGCAGGCGCGCACCACCGTTCGCGCCCGCGCCGCGGTGAACGCCAGCCTGCGGGCGACCTTCGGTTCGCACGACTACCTCGAGGTCGAGACGCCGATGCTGCAGGTGCAGCACGGCGGGGCATCCGCTCGTCCGTTCATCACCCACTCGAACGCGTTCGACACCGAGCTCTACCTGCGCATCGCGCCTGAGCTCTACCTCAAGCGCGCCGTCGTCGGCGGCATCGAGCGCGTCTACGAGATCAACCGGAACTTCCGCAATGAGGGCGCGGACTCCACGCACAGCCCCGAGTTCGCGATGCTCGAGGCGTACCAGGCCTATGGCGACTACGACCAGATGGCCGAGCTCACGCAGGAGCTCGTGCAGCAGGCGGCGGTCGCCGTCTCCGGTTCGACCACTGTCACCTGGGCCGATGGCACCGAGTACGACCTCGGCGGCGAGTGGGACCGCATCTCGATGTACGAGTCGCTGTCCGAGGTTGCGGGGCGCACGTTCACGCCGCAGGACGACGTCGCCGACCTCATCGCGTTCGCCGAGGAGAGCGGCGTCGACATCCCGCCGCACGCCATCCACGGCAAGCTCATCGAGGAGCTGTGGGAGCACTTCGTGAAGGGCGACCTCGTGCGCCCCACGTTCGTCATGGACTTCCCCGTCGACACCTCGCCTCTGGTGCGCGAGCACCGCTCGATCGCCGGTGTCGTGGAGAAATGGGACCTGTACATCCGAGGGTTCGAGCTGGCGACCGGATACTCCGAGCTCGTCGACCCCGTCATCCAGCGCGAGCGGTTCGTCGAGCAGGCGAAGCTCGCAGCGAAGGGCGACGTCGAGGCCATGCGCGTGGATGAGGAGTTCCTGCGGGCGCTCGAGCACGGCATGCCGCCGTCCGGCGGCATGGGCATGGGCATCGATCGTCTGCTCATGGCGATCACGGGGCTCGGCATCCGCGAGACGATCCTCTTCCCGCTCGTCAAGTAGCCCTCACTCGGCGCCGCGTCCGCGCCGGAACGTCCATTCCGGCAGGACCGCGGCGTCGATGAGGGTGCACAGCAGTCGCGCGAGCGAGTAGCCGGGATCGATCTCGCCCACCGCGTTCAGGTAGTGCTGCGCGTGCGTCGCGCGACCGAGTGCCCAGGAGATCCAGGCGGCGAGCGTCAGAGGCGCCGATCGTGATGCCCGAGGCGCACTGGCGGCAGCGCGCCGGAGCACGTCGAGGGCGACCAGGAGGCGCTCAGCGTCCGGCGCTTCGCCCTGCCCGATGAACATCTGCCCGAGGTCGTCGGGCACAGCCCGACCCGTCGTCGAGAACGCGATCTGTGCGTCGAAGGCACGGATGCCGGTCGGCAGATCGGTCGCCCATTGCAGCAGCGCCGCATCCCGCAGAGGCGGGCGCTCCAGGCACCACAGGAGCGCACCGGTCACGAACGGCGGCAGCTCATCGGGGCGCGCGATCACGGTCTCGAAGAACATCGGGAGGTCGTCGGGCAGCAGCGCGGCCGCGAGAGCCTGAGGATTCTCGCGTTCGTCGTGGGTGCCGCCGTCGTGCGCGAGCACCTCCGACAGCTCGCGCAGCGCACGCCCGACCCGCTCCTTCTCCGCGAGGTCGACGACGGGGAGTTCGGCCCCGGCATCCTGATCGCCGGAGACGTCCGGGACGCCGGGGATCTCCGCACCCTGCTCGATCTCGTCCAGCGGGTTCAGTTCGGGGTCGTCGTCGAAGTAGCTCGACCAGCCGCACGGCATGACGCACAGCGCGTCGACGATGTGGAGGCCGGTGTCGACCGCGACGGCCAGCAGCTCCTCCATGGCGACCGTCTGCGGCAGGATCATGCCGTCAGGCGTGTGCAGCGGCAGATCATCCGTGTAGACGACGGCGGCGACGGCATCCATCCCGCTCACGCGGGACACGAGCCCGATCGCGGTATCGGCGTAGTCACCGAGTTCGACGTCGTCGCGCGGCAGGTCGATCCGCATCGCGCCGTGCGCACGGGACCGCTGAAACGGCACGAGAACGATGCTCTGCCGCGGGGTGAAGCCGGCCAGCGCCGGGACGAGGCCGAGGAAGTCGGCGGAATCAGTGGCTCGGAGGACTGTGTTCATGCCGCGAGTGTGGCCGGTCGCGCGTCGCGGAAACCGGCACTCACAGCCCTCAGCCCGAATCGCCCGCTGTGCAGGGCGAGTGGGATCCGCGTGCACGGCGACCGCGTACCATTGAGTCATGGACACGTTCTGGGCTGCCGTCGCTTGGTCGCTTCTGCCGACCGTCGCCGTCAGCGTGGTGTTCTTCTTCGTGGTGCGGGGCATCATCCGGTTCGACCGGACAGAGCGCAAGGTGCACGCTCAGATCGAAGCCGAGGAGCGCGCAGCGCGCGGTCTGCCGCCGCGCGCCTGATCGCGCGTCAGCGGCACCCAGTACGCTGAGTCAGATGCGCCGTACTCGGCGCCCGACACCGGATGCCGGGGGTGAAGCCGTTGGACCAGTGGCCGTGGTGGGTGCTCGCGATCGCCCTCGTGATCGACATCGCCATCCGCGTCACTGCGATCATCATCATCCCGCGCAATCGGCGCCCGACCGCGGCGATGGCCTGGTTGCTCGCGGTCTTCTTCATCCCCTACATCGGGGTGCTGCTCTTCCTGGTCATCGGGAACCCGCGACTGCCGCGTGCGCGTCGACGCAAGCAGGAGCAGATCAACCAGTACATCGCCGAGACGAGCGACCAGCTGCACTTCGGCACGCTGCGACCGCACGCCCCGCAGTGGCTGCGCTCGGTCGTCGCCATGAACCAGCATCTCGGAGCCCTGCCCATCTCGGGCGACAACGGCGCGCACCTGATCAGCGACTATCAGGAGTCACTGGATGCCATGGCGGAGGCGATCCGTGCGGCCGAAGAGTACGTGCACGTCGAGTTCTACATCCTGCAGTCCGACACCGCGACGGACAACTTCTTCCGCGCCATGGAAGAGGTCGCGGCCCGCGGCATCCCGGTCCGCGTGCTGCTCGACCACTGGGCGAACCGCTGGAAACCGCGCTATCGGGCCACGATCAAGCGCCTCGACGCGATGGGGGCGAGCTGGCACCTGCTGCTGCCGATGCAGCCCCTGAAGGGCCGGATGCAGCGCCCCGATCTGCGCAATCACCGCAAGCTCCTCGTGGTCGACGGCAAGGTCGGCTACCTCGGCTCGCAGAACGTGACCGACTCGACGTACAACCTGCCCAAGAACATCAAGCGCGGTCTGCACTGGGTCGACCTCATGGTGCGCGTCGACGGACCCATCGTGCTCAGCCTCAACGCGATCTTCCTCAGCGACTGGTACAGCGAGACCGACGAGATCCTCAGCGAGATCGACATCACGACGCCGGAGATCGGCACGGGCGACCTCGACTGCCAGATCGTGCCGTCCGGCCCGGGGTACGAGGTCGAGAACAACCTGCGGCTCTTCCTCGCGCTGCTGTACGGCGCGCAGGAGAAGATCATGATCGTCAGCCCGTACTTCGTTCCCGATGAGGCGCTTCTGCTCGCGGTCAGCTCGGCGTGCGATCGCGGCGTGCAGGTCGAGCTGTTCGTCTCGGAGGAGGGCGACCAGGCCGTCGTCTACCACGCGCAGCGCAGCTACTACGAGGCGCTGCTGCGCGCCGGCGTCCGGATCTGGATGTACCGCAAGCCCTACATCCTGCACACCAAGAGCCTGACGATCGACGACGAGATCGCCGTGATCGGTTCGAGCAACATGGACATGCGCTCGTTCGGCCTCAACCTCGAGGTGTCGATGCTCGTCCGCGGTGAGGAGTTCGTCGCCGAGGTGAGGGCCGTCGAAGACCAGTACCGCGCGCTCAGTCGGGAGCTGACGCTCGAGGAGTGGATGCAGCAGCCGCTGCGCTCCACCGTGCTCGACAACCTCGCCAGATTGACCTCTGCGCTGCAGTAGAGCGCGGGGTAACCTGAACGCATGATCACCTCGTCGCGCCTGGCCCTGTCCGCTGCCGCCGCGCTCGCCGCTGCCCTGCTGCTGGCCGGCTGTGCATCGTCGCCCGGCGAGCAGTCGCCGACGAGCAGCGGCACTCCTGACGACTCCGGGGCGTCCACCGCTCCGATCTCGGACGATGACCTGGAGGCGGCCTGGCTGGACGACGGGCGCATGTTCGCGATCGTGACCTGGGGGTCGTCGACCTGTGTTCCGGTCGTCGAGGAGGCATCCGCCGAAGGGCAGCGGGTCGCTGTGACGCTCGTGGATGCTCCGAGCGCCGACGGCGCGGAGCAGGCGTGCACCTCCGATCTCGCCCCGCGGGCGAGCATCGGCGCGCTGCCCGAAGGGGTCGATCCGACGAAGGACGTCGAGTTCACCGTGACGCTTGCGGATTTCACGGACGACGTCGACCTCGACGGCAACGCCGCGCTGACCGGCGTCCCCGGGCAGTCGACCGAGTTCGCACCCAGCGCGGGCTGGTTCGACGACGAGGGGATCGTGCTGCTGACGTGGGGCTCCTCCAGCTGCCCGCCGATCGTCGAGGGCGTCGAGGAGGCGTCGGGCGGCGCCACGGTCACCTTCACGACGGAAGACCGCGTCTGCACCATGGACATGGCGCCTCGGGCCACCGTTCTCGGTGTGAGCGAGACCGACGACGACGCGGACTTCACCCTGACCCTCGTCGGGGACAACCTTGACGGCACCGTGAGCGTGCTGCGCGGCTGAATCGACGACAGCACGCGCGGCCGTCAGAGCCCGTCGACGGGGTGCCCGTCCGGGAGCGCGAGCAGTAGGGCGCCCTGCGCGACGCGGCAGCGGATGCGCACGGCGAGGCCGAACTCGTCGCCGTCCAGCTCGATCGCCGTCGGCTCGATCGGGGCGACCTCGGCGGCCTGCCCGCGGAGGTACCGCACCGAGGCGTCCTTTCCTCGGCGCTGCAGTACGAGGCGCCCGGCGCGGAACCGCCGCAGCACCGAGTTGTCCCACCAGATCTTGCGCCAGACGCCGAGCCAGCCGAGTGGGCCCGTCGGCTGGATGATCGCGACATCCATCACCCCGTCGGCGATCGACGCCGAGGGGATCAGGGCGATCCCGGCGGGAAGCGTGCCGCAGTTGGCGAACAGCACGCTGTGCACCTTGGTCGAGTGCAGCCGCGATTCGTCGACCTGGTAGACGATGCGGAACGGCTTCGCGTTCGGCAGGGAGCGCGCGGCGCCGTCGACGTACGCGACCCAGCCGACGGACTTCTTCAGGTCGGGTCGGGTGTTGGCGATCATGTCGGCATCCAGCCCCATGCCGGCGAGCACGACGAAGGCGTGCTCGCTCGTCCCGCCGTCCTCGCGGGTGAGCTCGGCCCAGCCGATGTCGATCGGATGCCGGAAATCGCCGAGCGCGGCGCGGATCATGCGATCAGGATCCAGCAGCGGCAGGCCGAGATTGCGGGCGAGGAGGTTCCCGGTCCCGCTCGGCACGATGGCGAGCGGCACATCGGTGCCCGCCATGGCCTCCGCGACGGCGCGGACGGTGCCGTCGCCCCCGGCGACCAGCACCACATCGGCGCCGGCGGCGATCGCATCGTGTGTCGCCTGCTGACCGGCATCCTCGATCGTCGTCGGATAGAACATCGGAGCCGCCCAGTCGGCATCCTTCGAGTGGTGGCGCAGAGCGGTGCGCAGACGCTTCTCGTCGACCTTGATGGGGTTGTAGACGAGGGCCGCCTGGCGCTGCAGCGGCGTGGGCTTCGTCATGGCGTTCACTCTACGGCTCACGCCCGGAATGGGGCGCGAGCGCTGGCTAGACTTGAGGAATGATCGACCTCGCAATCCTTCGCGACCAGCCCGAGATCGTCCGCCGCTCGCAGGCAGCGCGCGGCAACGACGCCTCCACCGTCGACGCTGCGATCGAGGCGGATCGATCGCGCAGGGCCGCCCTGACCGCTTTCGAAGACCTCAGGGCCGAGCAGAACGCGTTCGGCAAGCAGGTCGCGAAGGCGCCCAAGGATGAGAAGGCGGCGCTCGTCGCCCAGGCCAAGGAGCTCGCCGACCGCGTCAAGCAGGCGCAGCAGGCGTCGAACGAGGCAGCGGATGCCGCGGCATCCGCCCTCGCACTCATCGAGAACGTCGTGATCGACGGCGTCCCCGCCGGCGGCGAGGAGAACTTCGTCGAGCTGCGCCGGGTCGGCGAGACGCCCGTCTTCGCCTTCGAGCCGCGCGACCATCTCGAACTCGGCGAGAAGCTCGGCGCGATCGACATGGAGCGCGGGGCGAAGGTGTCCGGTGCGCGGTTCTACTTCCTCAAGGGCATCGGTGCACGGCTCGAGATCGCACTGATGAACCTCGCGCTCGACAAGGCGCTGCAGAACGGCTTCACGCCGATGATCGTGCCGACGCTGGTGCGCCCGGAGATCATGCAGGGCACGGGCTTCCTCGGCGATCACGCCGACGAGGTCTACCACCTCGACAAGGACGACGATCTGTACCTCGTCGGCACCAGCGAGGTCGCGCTCGCCGGCTACCACAAGGACGAGATCGTCGATCTGCAGGGCGGCCCTCTTCGCTACGCCGGCTGGTCGACGTGCTACCGCCGTGAGGCGGGGTCGTACGGCAAGGACACCCGAGGCATCATCCGCGTGCACCAGTTCAACAAGCTGGAGATGTTCGTCTACACCACCCCGGAAGCCGCGGAGGAGGAGCACCTGCGCCTGGTCGCACTCCAGGAGGAGATGCTCACAGCGCTCGGGCTGTCGTACCGCGTCATCGACGTGGCCGCAGGAGATCTGGGGTCGAGCGCCGCGCGCAAGTACGACATCGAGGCATGGGTGCCGACGCAGAAGGCGTTCCGCGAGCTGACGTCGACCTCGAACTGCACGACGTTCCAGGCCCGCCGGCTCGATGTGCGGCACCGCCCCGCGACCGACGGCGCCGCGGGGAAGACGGAGCACGTCGCGACTCTGAACGGCACGCTCGCCACCACGCGGTGGATCGTCGCACTGCTCGAGACGCACCAGCAGGAGGACGGCTCGGTGCGCGTGCCGGAGGTGCTGCGCCCCTACCTGGGCGGACTCGAGGTTCTGGAGCCGCTGGCGTGACTTCTCCCTGGCTCGTCGGGCTCGACGTCGACGGCACGATCATCCTGCAGGATGAGTCGATGAGTCCCGGCGTCCCCGAGGCCGTCGCACGGGTTCGGGATGCCGGGCACGTCGTGACCATCGCCACCGGACGCAGCTGGGCTGCGACCGAGCGCTGGGTGGACGAGCTGCAGATCGTGGCCGACTTCGTGGTGTGCTCGAACGGCGCCGTCACGATGCGCCGCGTCGACGGCGGTTGGGAGCGGTGGCACGTCGAGACGTTCGACCCGAGCGCGGTGCTCTCGCTGCTCACCGAGCGGCTGCCGGAGGCCCACTACATGGTCGAACTCGATGACGGCACCCGCCTGTTCACCGGCGAGCTGGCCGACTGGACGCTCGACGGCGGCCGCAAGGTGGCGATCGACGAGCTGGCCGGTGAACCGGTGTCGCGCGTCGTCGTGGTGTCGCCCGGTCACGATGAGGACGACTTCCACCGCATCGTCGAGGAGACGGGTCTCAACGAGGTTTCGTACGCGATCGGGTGGACGGCGTGGCTCGACATCGCACCGCAGGGCGTCGACAAGGGCAGCGCCTTGGCGCGTGTCCACACCGAGCTCGGCTTGGCCGATGGTCGGGTGTTCGTCGCCGGTGACGGCCGCAACGACATCGGGATGTTCGGATGGGCACGGGAGCACGGTGGCCGTGCGATCGCGATGGGCCAGGCGCCGGACGAGGTCAAGGATGCTGCGACAGAGGTGACCGGCGACGTCGAGGAGGGCGGGCTCGCGCATGCGCTGGACTCGCTGCTGGTGCATCCAGGGCGTGCCCAGGTCAGGCCGCGATAATGAAAGCGGCTAGACTCGACCACTGATCGGCGGATTCGTCCGTCGATGGAGGGCTGTCCGAGCGGCCGATGGAGCTGGTCTTGAAAACCAGTGGGCAGAAATGTCTCGTGGGTTCGAATCCCACGCCCTCCGCAGATGTGAAAGGCACCGAGTGAGCGCGAAGATCCGTCGCCGCAAGACCGTGGCGCGCCACGGTCAGCTGCGGACCCCTGGTCCGCTCGGCCAGATTCTGAAGATCATCGGCATCGCCATGGCGGTCGTGCTCGTCAGCGGCGTGAGCGTCGCTGCCTTCGTCGCGAGCGACCTGCTCAACACGGCCACCGCCGACGCCGTGGAACTCGAGGGGCAGAAGCCCGTTCCGCCGGACCTCGGCGAGTACGAGGGCGGGTTCGACCTGCTGCTCGTCGGCACGGACAACTGCGAGCAGAAGTACGCGCACCTGTTCGGCGACCGCTGCTCGGGGCCCGACTCCGAGGGCACCCTCAACGACGTGAACATCCTCATGCACGTCTCGGAGGAACCGCGCCGCATCACCGCGGTGAGCTTCCCCCGCGACCTGATGCTCCCGATTCCGGAGTGCACCAGGGAGGACGGCAGCACCACGTACGCGATGAGCAAGCAGCCGCTCAACAGCGCGTACATGGACGCCGGCCTGAACTGCGTGGCCAAGACCATCTCCGAGCTCACCGGCCAGGACATCGAGTTCGCGGCATCCGTCACCTTCGGCGGCGTCATCGAGATCACCGATGCCATCGGCGGCGTCGACGTGTGCCTCGCGACCCCGATCAAGGACCGCTACACGGGCCTCGACATGGAGGCGGGAACGCACACCGTCAAGGGCCTGGAGGCGCTGCAGTTCCTGCGCACGAGGCACGGCGTCGGCGACGGCAGCGATCTCGGCCGCATCGGCAACCAGCAGCAGTACATGTCGAGCCTTGCTCGCAAGCTCATCAGCGGCGAGGTGCTCGGCAACGTGCCCGTCATGCTGCGTCTGGCGCACACCGCGCTGAGCAACCTCGAGGCCAGCACGTCGCTCACGAACCCGACGACGCTCGTGCAGATCGGTCTCGCCGTCAAGGACGTCCCGTTCGAGGACATCGTCTTCCTGCAGTACCCGACGTTCGAGGACCCGGCCGACGTCAACAAGGTCGTCCCCGACTACGACTCCTCCACGATCATGTGGGACGCGATCAACGCGAACAAGCAGCTGCAGGTCACGCACCAGAACACGTCGAACGACGGCGTCGTGATCGAGGATCAGCCTTCGACCGAGGAGCCGGGCGAGACGGCGACGCCGACGCCGACCGAGACGGCCGCGCCGAGCGATGGCGTCGAGGCGCTTCCGGACAACATCAAGGGCAACTCGGCTGCTCAGCAGACCTGCTCCAACGGAAACATCCGCTGACGGGTGCGGCCGCGGGTTGCACCCAGGGCCGCGAACCCTCAGCCTGAGAACTCGATCTCGGCGTTCTCGTCGTTCAGCACGATCACCGGTGTGACCGGCGAGAGCCCGGCTGCGACGATCTTCGCCGTGTCGAAGCGCAGCAGCGGCGTACCCGCCGTGACGTGGGCGTCCTTGTCCACCAGGGTCTCGAAGCCGGCGCCGTCCATCTTCACGGTGTCGACGCCGACGTGGATGAGCAGTTCGGTGCCGTCGTCCAGCCGCAGGGCCACCGCGTGGCTGGTCGGGAAGACGCCCTCGACGACGCCGTCGGCGGGCGCGATCACGAGATCCCCGCTCGGACGGATCGCCAGCCCAGGGCCCATGATCTCTTCCGCGAACGTGGGATCGGGAACCTCGGAGAGCGGCACCACCTGGCCCTGCAGCGGCTGACGCAGGACGAGCTTTCGGCCGGTGGTCGGGCGTGCGTCCGTGAGCACGGATCCGGCCGGGCCGGCCGGGGGAGCCGCCACGGGTTCGGCTTCGCCGGAGATCAGCCGGTCCATGGCATCCTTCACGAACTGCACGTTCAGGCCGTAGACGACCTGCACCGCCCGCCCGCCGGACTTCATCGTGCCGGCAGCGCCCGCGCGCTTCAGGGCCGCAGCATCCACCTTGTCGACGTCGGCGAGCTCCAGACGCAGCCGTGTCGTGCAGTTCTCCAACTGCGTGATGTTCTGCTTGCCGCCGAGCGCGTCGAGGAAGCGGCTGGCCGTCGCCAGGTAGCCGTCGTCGGATGCGCCGGTCGTGGCGGTCGTCTCGTCGATGTCGTCGTCCTCGCGACCGGGGGTCTTCAGGTTGAAGCGCTTGATCACGAAGTAAAACACGACGAAGTAGATGACGAACCAGAAGGCTCCGAGCACGATGATCAACCAGGGATTCTGCGCCATCGGATTGGCCCACCCGAGCACGAGGTCGATGAAACCTCCGGAGAATCCGAAGCCCATCCGCACCGGCAGGATCGCGGCGATCGCCATCGAGATGCCCATGAAGATCGCGTGGATCAGGTACAGCAGGGGAGCGAGGAACATGAAGGCGAATTCGAGGGGCTCCGTCACGCCGACGAAGAACGACGAGATCGCGCCGGAGAGCAGGATTCCGTACGCGATCTTCTTGCGCTTGGTCTTGGCGGTCAGGTACATCGCCAGTGCGGCACCCGGCAGGCCGAACATCATGACGGGGAAGAACCCGGTCATGTACTGGCCGGTCACACCGTAGGTGCCTTCACCTGCCAGGAAGTTGTTCAGATCGTTGATGCCGGCGACATCGAACCAGAACACCGAGTTCAAGGCGTGATGCAGGCCGACCGGGATCAGCAGCCGGTTGAGGAAGCCGTAGATGCCCGTGCCCACGGGGCCGAGCGTGACGATCCACTCGCCGAACATGACCAGGCCGCCGTACACGAACGGCCAGATGAAGAACAGGGCGATGGCGAGCACGAGCGAGACACCGGCTGTGACGATCGCGACGGAGCGCTTGCCCGAGAAGAACGACAGCGCGTCCGGCAGCTTGGTGTCTTTGAACCGGTCGTAGCACCACGCGCCGATGAGACCGCAGATGATGCCGACGAACACGTTCTGCACCTTCAGGAACGCGGGGTCGACCTCGTTCACGTCTCCTGAGCCGGTCAGCAGCATGACGGTCTCCGGCTTGAGCAGCGTCGTGACCGTGAGCCACGACACCAGGCCGGCGAGCGCTGATGTGCCATCGGATTTGCTCGCCATGCCCAGCGAGATGCCGATCGCGAACAGCAGTGCCATGTTGTCGAGCAGTGCGCCGCCCGCCGCGCTGAGGAAGGCGGAGACGATGTTGTCGCCGGCGGCGGACTTGATCCAGTATCCGATTCCGGAGAGGATCGCGGCCACCGGCAGCACGGCCACCGGGAGCATGATCGACCGGCCGAGCCGTTGCATGAACTTCATCTGACATCTCCTCATCGAGAGCGGACAACGCTGGGTCACGATACTCCCCGAGGCGCGCGCACGGGGATGCGACGGGCTGATCTGTGGATGGATTCTGTCTCAGCTTCGCGACCCGTTATGATGGCTAAGCGCGTCCGATCGCATCGGACGCCTGGAGACGTCGCATAGTCAGGCCTAGTGCACCACCCTGCTAAGGTGGAGTCCTCGCAAGGGGACCGAGGGTTCAAATCCCTCCGTCTCCGCAAAAAATCCCGGTCAAGGGATATATCCCGAAACCATTTGAATCAGGCTTGCGGCCTCTGCTGTGTCGAGTCGGGTTTTTTCGTCATGGTCGTACGACTGTGAGCGCGGATCCCAGTCTGACCGCCCCGACCTTGCTCGCCGGGTCGTGTTGCACGTCCAAGGCGAGCCGCGTCGCCCGCTACTTCTATTCCTCGCTGTACTTCCGTGGTGCTGCCATGACTCGCACCCTTGCCTCTTGTTCCGGACTCTTGGAGTCTCACGTAGTGCGAGCGTCCGGACGCTTGCGTGACTCGAGTCGGGGAGGAATACGCCGGTCGCGGGCAAAGAGCCAGCCCCGGTATGCGAAGCGGCCGTGAGACCTACGGTCACCTGACACGCCGGTTGCATTCGACAGCTGGTGAAGACGACAGGAGATCCGATGTTCTTCCACAAGCAGGAGATGCAGTTCCAAGCCAGTCCCGGCAAGCCGGATGCAATCTTCGCGCGTCGAATGCAGGAGGTGCTCGGTGGCCAGTACGGGGAGATCACGGTCGCGATGCAGTACGGCTTCCAGGCCTGGAACGCACACCTTCCCGGAAAGTATCGCGACCTGCTCTACGGAATCGGGGCTGAGGAGTTCGGTCACGTAGAGATGCTCGCCATCATGATTGCGCAACTGCTGGAGAAGGCTCCCGTCGAGCAATCTGAAGCGGCCGCGGCATCCGACCCCGTCCTCGGCGCGGTCATCGGAGGCATGGATGTGCAGGCGGCAATCGTCGCCGGTGCCGGCGTCCGGCCGGTCGACAGCAACGGAAATCCGTGGCAGGGATCGTACGTGACCGCGAGCGGGAACTTGCTGGCAGATTTCACCGCGAACGCGAACGCCGAGATGCAGGGCAGGCTTCAGGTCGCGCGCATCTACAACATGACCGACGATCACGGTGTGCGCGAGTTGCTGTCGTTTCTGCTGGCCCGCGACACGATGCATCAGAACCAGTGGATCCGTGCCGCCCAGGAAGTGCGTGAAGAGGGCACCGAAGACATTCCCGTGCCAATCAACTTCCCCTTGTCTCAGGAGGCGCGTGACGTGAGCTACCAGTACATCAACTTCTCCGACGGTGCGGCCGCAGCCGAGGGATCCTGGGCGTCGGGGCCCACCCCGGACGGCAAAGGCGAGTTCACGTACCTCGATGGTCCCGAGACCACGGTGCCGATGCCTCCGCCGACACAGCCCGACCCTCGTTTCTACGGGACGGATGCCAAGCCGAACTCGACCGACAAGGCCATGGGCGTGGTCGAAGACAAGCTCAGCGACAAGTAGGACGCGAAGTACTCCGCCCACAATGACCGGTAGATGAACCTTGAAGCAGGTCCTGTGCGCTCAGCATCATCGCGATGTTGGCTGGGTGTGCGCCCGGCGGCGGAGGGCACGTGCGCGCAGCATCCCACGAGCGCGCCTCTCGATGGCTCTTACGCCGCCGCCGACCCGGCAGTACACTGCCGTCGAGGGCCACACCCGAGCGCCCGAATCGCCGTGGCGTCGCCAGGCCGGCGCGCAGATGACAACGCCCTCGAACAGAGGTGCATCATGTTCGAGAATCTCATGGCGACCGCCGTGCTTCCTGCGGCGGATCTCGACCGTGCCCGGCGCTGGTGGCACGACGTTCTGGGCCGCGACCCGGTGTACGCCGAGCCCGAGTCGGGCAGCCTCTTCTACGCCATCGGCGACATGACCGTGCTGGTGTACAGCACCGACTTCGCCGGCACGGCACAGAACACCGCACTCAACCTCGTGACCGATGACCTCGACCGTGACACGAC
Source organism: Microbacterium sp. Bi121 (assembly GCF_918698005.1). Lineage (GTDB taxonomy): Bacteria > Actinomycetota > Actinomycetes > Actinomycetales > Microbacteriaceae > Microbacterium. The sequence continues at coordinate 197,521 of NZ_CAKKLJ010000001.1, read as the reverse complement.
GGCCCTGCGGACCAACGGTGTCGTGTTCCACGACTACGACCTCCCGGGGCTGAAGACCGTGGACGGCATCGCCGATCTGGGCGGTCTGCGCAGCGCGTGGTTCAGCGACAGCGAAGGAAACATCATCGCGATCGGCGAGCCAGCACCCGAGATGGTCGAGATGATGATGAAGCGGAGCACAGGAACAGCGGGCTGAGCGCGTCGGCTCTAGAACGTGAGTTGCCTGGGGTCGTATCGGACGGGCCGTTCGGACCGGGCGACCACTGTTCGCAACGCCTCACGGTCGTTGCTGACGACCCCGAGCGCTCGCGCCTGCACGAGTACATTTCCGAGCGCGGTCGCCTCGACGGGCCCGGCGAGCACTGGCAGTCCTGATCGGTCGGCAGTCGCCTGACAGAGAGGCCGGTTGAGTGAACCGCCCCCGACGATGTGGATGCTGTCGACCGCGCGCCCTGCCAGCTCGCCGGCTGTCCGCACGGCATCCGCGAAAGCGTCCGCGATCGATTCGAGGATCGTCCGCACGAACGCTGCCCGATCGCCGGGAACCTCCGCGCCCGAGGCGTCGAGCAGCGCGGCGATCCGCCCCGGCATGTCGCCGGGGGCGCTGAGCGACGCATCGTTCGCGTCGAACAGCGGCACCTCGCCCGTCACCTCGGTCGCGTCGGCGAGCAACTCGGGCAGGTCGACGGTGGCCCCGTCGTCTTCGCCCCACGCGCGGATCGTCTCGCTCAGCAGCCACAGCCCGGTGACGTTGTGGAGGAATCGGATGCGACCGTCGACGCCCAGCTCGTTGGTGAAGTTCGCCGCGCGCGCGGCATCCGTCAGCGCCGGTTCATCGAGTTCGAGTCCGACCAGACCCCAGGTTCCGCACGAGATGTACGCGGCGTGCGGCGACGACAGCGGAGCGGCCGCCACGGCGGATGCGGTGTCATGCGAGCCGACGGCGATGACGGGCAGGTCCGCGCCGATGCGCGAGGCGACCTCGGGGCGCAGCCGTGCGATCGTCTCTCCGGGGCTCACGAGCTCCGGGAGGATGCGGGACGGGATGCCGAGACGCTCGGCGAGCTCGAGGTCCCACTCCGACGTGCGCACGTCGAGAAGCCCGGTGGTCGACGCGTTCGTGCGCTCGGCGACGCGCCTCCCGGTCAGCAGGTAAGCGATGAGGTCCGGGATCAGGAGCGCGGCATCCGCGTCGTCGAGATCGCGATCGACGCGGTACTGGTACAGCGTGTTGAATGACAGGAACTGCAGTCCGTTGCGCCGGTACAGCTCTTCGACGGGGACGATCTCGTGCACCTCGGCGACCCCGCGCTCGGTGCGCGCGTCACGGTAGTGGAAGGGCTCGCCCACGAGCTCGCCGTCGCGCAGCAACCCGTAGTCGACGGCCCACGAATCGATGCCGATGCTCTCGATCGCCGGCTCACGGCGCACCGCCTCCGCGAGCCCCGCGATCACGTTCTCGTACAGGGCGTCGAAGTCCCAGTGCAGTCCGTCCTCTCGTTCGACGGGGCCGTTCGGGAACCGCGAGACCAGTTCGAGCTCCACCGCGTCAGCGCTCACACGCCCGATGACCACGCGCCCGCTCGTGGCGCCCAGGTCGACCGCCGCGACGGCGCGGGCGGTCATCGCAGGAACGCCGCGGCGACGCCGGAGTCGACGGGGATGTGCAGGCCGGTCGTGCGGGACAGTTCGGGGCCGGTCAGGGCGTACACGGCATCCGCCACGTTCTCGGGCACGACCTCGCGCTTGAGGATCGTGCGGTTCGCGTAGAACTGTCCGAGGTCCTCCTCCGCGACGCCGTAGGTGGCCGCGCGGTTCGCGCCCCAGCCGGAGGCGAAGATGCCGGAGCCTCGGACGACGCCGTCCGGGTTGATTCCGTTGACGCGGATGCCGTGCTCGCCGAGCTCGACCGCCAGCAGCCGCACCTGGTGCGCCTGGTCGGCCTTCGTCGCCGAGTAGGCGATGTTGTTCGGACCGGCGAACACGGAGTTCTTCGACGAGATGTAGATGATGTCGCCGCCGAGCTTCTGGTCGATGAGGATGTGAGCTGCGGCCTTCGAGACGAGGAACGACCCCTTGGCCATGACGTCGTGCTGCAGGTCCCAGTCCTTCTCCGTGGTCTCCAGCAGCGGCTTCGACAGCGAGAGCCCGGCGTTGTTGACGACGAGATCGACACCGCCGAAGGCGAGGACGGCCTCGTTCAACGCGGCCTGCACGGCGTCGGCGTCCGCGACGTTGGCGGCGACGCCGATCGCGACGTCCGAGCCGCCGAGCTCGGCAGCTGCCGCCTGTGCCTTCTCGAGGTCGAGGTCGGCGATCACGACGCACGCGCCCTCGGCGGCGAGACGGGTCGCGATGGCCTTGCCGATGCCGGATGCCGCGCCGGTGACGAACGCGATGCGCCCCTGGTGGGTCTTCGGCTTCGGCATCCGCTGCAGCTTGGCCTCTTCCAGCGCCCAGTACTCGATGCGGAACTTCTCGGCGTCGGAGATGGGGGAGTAGGTGGAGAGCGCCTCCGCTCCGCGCATGACGTTGATGGCGTTGACGTAGAACTCGCCGGCCACCCGCGCGGTCTGCTTGTTCGCGCCGTAGGAGAACATCCCGACGCCGGGGATCAGCACGATGAGCGGGTCGGCGCCGCGGATCGCGGGGGACTCCGCGGTGGCGTGCGCGTCGTAGTACGCCTGGTAGTCGGCGCGGTACTCCGCGTGCAGCTCGTGCAGGCGCGCGATCTGCTCGTCGGCGGACGCGGTCGCCGGCAGGTCGAGGATGAGCGGCTTGACCTTGGTGCGCAGGAAGTGATCGGGGCAGCTCGTGCCGAGAGCAGCGAGCTCGGGAGCGTGCTCGGACGCCAGGAAGTCGAGCACGACCTCGGAGTCGGTGAAGTGGCCGACCATGGGCTTGTCCGTCGACGCGATCCCGCGGATGGTGCCGGCCACAGCCGCAGCGCGCTCGCGGCGCTCGGGCGCGGGAAGGGCCTCGTAGCCGGTGCGGACGCCGCCGAACGGCTCGGACTTGCCCTCCGCTGCGATGTACGCCGCCGCCGTGTCGATGATCCACAGCGAGTTGACTTCGGCCTCCTCGGAGGTGTCGCCCCAGGCAGTTATGCCGTGGCCGCCGAGGATGCAGCCGATCGCCTGCGGGTTCTGCTTCTTGATCTCGGCGATGTCCAGGCCGAGCTGGAATCCTGGACGCCGCCACGGCACCCAGACGACCTTCTCGCCGAAGATCTTCGTCGTCAGTGCCGGCCCGTCGGCAGCGGTCGCGATCGCGATGCCGCTGTCGGGATGCAGGTGATCGACGTGCGCGGCATCCACGAGTCCGTGCATCGCGGTGTCGATCGACGGAGCGGCGCCTCCTTTGCCGTGCAGGCAGTAGTCGAAAGCGGCGACCATCTCGTCCTCACGGTCGACGCCGGGGTACACGTCGGCCAGGGCGCGCATGCGGTCGAGGCGCAGCACGGCGAGGCCCTGCTCGGTGAGCGTGCCCAGGTCTCCGCCCGAGCCCTTCACCCACAGCAGCTCGACAGGCTGCCCTGTCACAGGGTCGGTTTCGGTGCCCTTGGCGGAAGTGTTGCCGCCGGCGTAGTTGGTGTTCTTCGGGTCGGCGCCCAGCCGGTTGCTGCGCGCGATGAGTTCGGCGGCGGTGGGGTTCGTCATGGTCACGCCCCCCAGCCGGCCTGGGTTCCGCCGACGCGATCGGCGGCGATCTTCTGCTGGTAACCGGATGCCGCATACGCGGCCATCGGGTCGGCATCCAGCCCGCGGGACTCGCGCCATTCGGCCAGGGCAGGGCGGACGTCGGTGTAGAACGCGTCCATGAAGACGGCGTTCGCCGCGAGCACGTCGCCGGAGCGCTGCGCAGCGGTGAGGGCGTCACGATCGACGAGCAGTGCCCGCGCCGTCATCTCCTGCACGTTGAGGACCGAGCGGATCTGCCCGGGGATCTTGTCCTCGACGTTGTGGCACTGATCGAGCATGAAGGCCACTTCGGGGTTGTTCAGGCCGCCGCCGCGGATGACCTCGAAGAGGATCCGGAACAGCTGGAACGGGTCTGCCGCCCCGACGATCAGATCGTCGTCGGCGTAGAAGCGGGAGTTGAAGTCGAACGAGCCGAGCTTCCCGAGGCGCAGCAGCTGCATGACGATGAACTCGATGTTCGTGCCCGGCGCGTGGTGACCGGTGTCCAGGCACACCATCGCCTTGTCTCCGAGCGCGCTGACCTGCGCGTACGAGGTCCCCCAGTCGGGAACATCGGTGTGGTAGAACGCCGGCTCGAAGAACTTGTACTCCAGCACCAGGCGCTGGTCGTCGCCCAGGCGCGCGTAGATCTTCTGGAGCGACCCCTGCAGGCGGTCCTGACGTCCTCGGAGGTCGGCCTGGCCGGGGTAGTTCGATCCCTCGGCGAGCCAGATCTTCAGGTCGCGGCTGCCCGTGGCATCCATCACGTCGATGCATGCCAGGTGGTGATCGATGGCCTTCTGGCGCACGGCCGCGTCCTCGTGGGTGAGGGCGCCGAACTTGTAGTCGTCGTCCTGGAACGTGTTCGAGTTGACGGTTCCGAGCTCGACCCCGTGGTCCTCGGCGTGCTTGCGCAGGTCGTCGAAGGAGTCGACCAGGTCCCACGGGATGTGCAGCGCGACGGTCGGGGCGAGGGCGGTGTGCTTGTGCACCTGCGCGGCATCCGCGATCTTCTCGAACGGATCGCGTGGCGTGCCGGGAGTGCCGAACACCTTGAAGCGAGTGCCGGAGTTCCCGAACGCCCAGCTGGGCAGCTCGATCGACTGCTTCTCGAGCTCTGCGAGGACCGAGGGGGAGAGGATGCTCATGGCGTGGGGCTTTCGTTGTCGAGGGGGTGGGCGCAGCGCTGCTCCACCAGGTGGAAGATCTCTGCGAGCGGGGTGGATGCCTGATCCGGTCGACCGTCGAGGTCGAGGAAGAACCGGCTCATCTCGGCCTCCCAACGGGCCGCGACGGAGGATGCGGCGAGGTAAGCCTGCGATGCGGCATCGTCATCGGTCTCGTAGTAGCCGATGAGCATGCCCGCGTCGCCGAGGAACAGCGAGTAGTTCCGGCGTCCGGATGCTTCGATCTCGGCGAGCATCTCGGGCCAGACCGGTGTGTGCCTGGCGACGTACTCGTCGACGAGGTCGGGTCTGATCTGCAGCTGGAAGCAGACGCGGGTCATGGTCATCCTTCGATCGGGGTGCCTGGCCGGCGCGTGTGCACCGGCCAGGCGGGCGACTCAGAAGTCGAAGTCGCCGATGTTGTCCGCGTCGAACACGAACGGGTCGCCGAGCAGCACGGTGCCGTCGGCTCCGACGGTGTATTCGCCGAGGTCGCCAGCGTCGAAGGTGTCGCCCTCGGCGCCGGTGATGTCACCGGCGATCAGCGCCTGCGCGGCGAACGCGGCCAGGTAGCCGAGGTCCTCCGGGTTCCACAGCGCGAATGCCGTGACGGTGCCGTCCTCGACGTACTCGCGCATCTGGTTCGGCGTGCCGAGACCGGTCAGCGCGACCTTGCCCTTGTAGTCCGAGGTGGACAGGTAGCGTGCGGCTGCCGCGATGCCGACCGTCGTGGGCGAGACGATGCCCTTGAGGTCGGGGTGCGACTGCAGCAGAGCCGCAGTCTTGTCGAACGAGGTCTGGTCGTCGTCGTCGCCGTAGACGGTCTCGACGAGCGTGATGTCGGGGTACTCCGAGGCCACGTACTCGGTCATCAGGTCGATCCAGGCGTTCTGGTTCGTCGCGTTGGCCGCAGCGGACAAGATCGCGACCTCGCCGGCTCCGCCGATCTGGTCGGCGATGAGGTCGATCTGCACCTTCGCGATGCCCTCGGCGTCGGCCTGGTTGATGAACAGGTCGCGGCAGTCGGCGTTCGTATCGGAGTCGAACGTGACGACCTTGACGCCGGCATCCCGAGCCTCGTTGAGTGCGTCGCAGATGGCCTGCGGGTCGTTCGCCGAGACGACGAGCGCACCGACGCCCTGCTGGGTCGCGGTGTTGATGTAACTGACCTGGGCGTCGGGGGTGGCTTCGGCGGGGCCGACCTCCTGGAACGTTCCGCCGAACTCCTCGACGGCTGCCTTGCCGCCCTTGCTCGAGGTGTCGAAGTACGGGTTGCCGAGGTTCTTGGGCAGGAAGGTGACAGCCAGGTTGGCATCGCCGCCACCATCACCCTCGCCACCTCCGCCGCCGGTGCTGGCGGCACAACCGGACAGGGCGACGGCGGCCGCCACAGCGAGGGCGGCGATCGCAGTCACACGCTTGCGTGCAAACGTCATTGTTCTTTCCTTTCGTGGGTGGATGCCGCGGGCGCGACATCCTTCGGCGTTATGGAGCTGTGCGCGCCGAGAGCTGTGCGGCTCGGCCGGCGCCGTGCCTTCTGCAACCAGATGAGGACGCTGGCGGCGACGACCGAGATGACGAGCAGGACCCCGGTGATGATGTTGATCACGTCGGAGGTGACGTTCATCAGGCGCAGAGCGCTTGCGAGCGCTCCGATGAGGAACGCGGCCGCGATGACGCCGTAGATCTTGCCGCGTCCGCCGAAGACCGAGACGCCGCCGAGGACCACAGCGGCGATGACCTGCAGTTCGAGACCGGTGGCGTTGTCGCCTCGCGCGCTGCCGAATCGCAGGGTGTAGAAGATGCCGGCGAAGGCGGCGACTGTTCCCGAGAGTACGAACAGGACGAACTTCGTCTGCTCGACGTGCACGCCCGAGAACCGTGCGGCCTCCTTGGAGAGCCCAATGGAGTAGACGCCGCGGCCGAACGGGGTGAAGTGCAGCAGGATCGCGAACACCGCGACGAGCACGAGGAACGGAATCGCGATCAGCGGAATCGGCGTGCCCTCGATCTTCGCCTTCGCCAGGGTCGTCCAGAATTCCGGGAAGTCGGTCACCGCGGTGCTGCCGAGCAGTCCGACCGCGAGTCCGCGGAACAGCGCGAGCGTTCCGATCGTGACGGCGAGGGAGGGCAGGCCGACCACGGTCACGAGGAACCCGTTGAACGCGCCACCGACCACGCCGACGAACAGAGCCGCGAGAGCGGCGACCTCGAATGGCATCCCGCCCTGCACGAGGGCGCCGGTGACGACGCTCGACAGGCCCACCATGCTGCCCACGGACAGGTCGATCTCGCCGGTGATCATGACGAGCGTCATCGGCAGCGCGATCAACAGGATCGGCGCGATGTCGAGGACGAGATAGGTGAGCGTGATCGGCTGCCCGAACCCGCGGATGCTCGCCGAGGAGACGATGATCACGAGGGCGAGCAGGCCGACGATCGCAGCCTCCGGCGTGAGCAGCAGACGTCGCCAGAGCGGCTTGTCGAAGTCGCGGATCACGCGCGTCGCCGCGGTGCTGGTGGCGGTGGTCATGATTCGTCCCTCGCTTCGATGAGCTTCCGTTTCTGCCTGACGGCGAGGACGCGGTCGAGCACGATGGCCCCGATGATGAGCGCGCCGACGACGGCGCGCTGCCAGAAGTCGGGGATGCCGAGGATCGGCAGTGCGCGGTTGATGGTGAGCAGCAGCATCGCGCCGATCGCGGCGCCCCACACGGAACCGACGCCACCGGTGATCGCGACACCGCCGATGACGGCCGCACCGACCGCCTCGAGTTCCCACCCCGCTCCGGCCTGCGAGCTGATCGTGCCGTAGCGGGCCGCGTAGAAGACGCCGGCGAGACCTGCCAGTGCTCCGGAGAGCACGAACGCCGTCAGCACTCGACGCGTCACCTGCAGGCCGTACAGCTCGGCGGCGGCAGGATCGGAGCCGATCGCGTAGTACTCGCGGCCGGTCCGGGTGTTCTTGAGGTACCAGGCCGCGGCGGCCAGCATGATGACGGCGACGATCGCGAGCAGCGGGATGCCGACGATCTGCGCGGTGCCCAGCTGCAGGAAGTCGCGTGGCATGTCCGAGGCGTTGACGCGGTCGCTGCCCGCCCACAGCACGTTGATGCCGCGGTACGCGTAGAGGGTGCCGAGCGTGATGACCATGGCGGGAACCTTCGCGAAAGCGACCAGAGCGCCGTTGATCAGCCCGAGCAGAGCTCCGAACAGGACGGCCGCGACGACGACGACCACGATCGGGATGCCAGGGATGTCGATGAACAGGCGCCCGGTCAGGTAGGCGGTCAGGCCCATCACCGAGCCGACGGACAGATCGACGTTCCGCGTGATCAGCACGATGGCCTGGCCGACCGCGACGAGCACGAGGATCGACGGCGTCAGCAGCAGGTCGCGCCAGCCGTCGGTGCTGAAGAGGAACTTCGGGTTGCCCACTGTGGCGGCGACGATGACGAGCACGAGAGCGAGCAGGATGCCGAACTCTCGCGCCCTGCCGAGCACGGAGAGTCGCTTGGTCATCGCGGAGACGGGGATGGCGGTGGTCACGACTGCGCCTCCGATGCGTGCGTAGCGGCAAACATGACGTTCTCGGATGTGGCCTCCGAGCGGGAGATCTCGGCGGTGATCCGGCCCTCGCGCATGACGAGGACACGATCGGCCATGCCGAGGATCTCTGGCAGTTCGGACGAGATCATGAGGATGCCCATGCCCTGGCCTGCGAGCTCGGACAGCAGTCGGTGCACCTCGGATTTCGTGCCGACGTCGATGCCTCTGGTCGGTTCATCGATGATCAGCACCTGCGGCGAAGTCGCGAGCCACTTCGCGAGGACGACCTTCTGCTGGTTGCCGCCCGACAGCGTGGCGGCCACAGTGTCGAGCGCCTGGGTCTTGACCTCGAGGCGGCTCGCCCATTCCTTCGCGGCGCGGTTCTCGATGCCGGTGGTGAGAAGCCCTGCACGCGCGAGCTGCCGGCGGATCGCGAGTGTGATGTTGCCGCCCACGCCGGATTCGATCACGAGCCCCTGCTTGCGACGGTCCTCCGGGACGAGGGCGATCCCGGCTCGCATGGCCTCGGTGGGGCTGCTGCGACGGATGCGCTCGCCGCGCATCCGCACGCTGCCCTCGCGATAGGGGTCGACGCCGAAGACGGCGCGGACGACTTCGCTGCGGCCCGCGCCGACGAGCCCGGCGAGGCCGACGATCTCACCGGAGTGCACGGTGAAAGAGATGTCGTGGAAGACGCCGGGCATGTCGAGTCCGTCGACTTCGAGCAACGGCTCGCCGACGGCGGTCTCCTGCTTGGGGAAGAGCTCAGTGACCTCGCGCCCGACCATCTGCCTGACGATCTCGTCGACGCTCGTTTCGGCGATCGGACTCGTGGCGATGTAGGCGCCGTCGCGCATCACCGTGATGGTGTCGCACAATGCGAAGACCTCGTCGAAGCGATGCGAGATGAAGATGAGAGCGCGGCCCTCATCGCGAAGGCTCCTGGCGATGGCGAACAGCCGGTCGACCTCGACGCCCGAGAGCGCAGCGGTCGGCTCGTCCATGATGAGCAGGCTCGCGTCGAGGGAGACGGCCTTGGCGATCTCGATGACCTGCTGGTCGGCGATCGACAGGCCCTCAGCCGGGCGGTCGGGGTCGATCGTGACGCCCAATCGGGTGAACAGCCGCTCGACCTCGTGGCGCATGGCCTTGCGGTCGATGCGGCCGAACCGCCCGATCGGCTGCCGTCCCATGAAGATGTTCTCGGTGACCGACAGGTCGGGGAAGAGCGTCGGCTCCTGGTAGATCACGGCGATCCCCGCTGCCTTCGACTGCGCGGTCGAGGTGAAGTCGACCTCGTCGCCGTGCAGCCGGAACGACCCGCCGTCGCGCTGGTAGAGGCCGGCGACGATCTTCACGAGCGTCGACTTGCCTGCGCCGTTCTCTCCGACCAGCGCGTGGATCGAGCCGCCGTCCACGGCGATCGTGCCGGAGCGCAGCGCGATGACGGAACCGAACGCCTTCTGGACGTCCGTCAGTTCCAGCACCGGTTCTGGTGACACTGGGGGCATGTCGCTCTCTTCGTTGAGGGAATGAATCGTTTCATTTCGGTATGCGACTGACACTAGGCTGTGCTTTGATTACATGTCAAGACGGCGAATCGGCCTGTGACTGATTCGTTTCATTCACGAGGGGGTCGCCCATGGTCAGTGTGCGAGACGTCGCTGTCGATGCCCGCGTTTCCGTCGGCACCGTGTCGAACGTCTTGAACCGGCCGGAGAAGGTGGCTCCGGACACCGTTGCGAAGGTGCACGCTTCGATCGCCCGCCTCGGTTTCGTGCGCAACGACGCCGCTCGACAGCTCCGAGCAGGACGGAGCAAGTCGATCGGACTCGTGGTCCTCGACATCCGCAACCCGTTCTTCGCCGAGGTCGTCCGGGGCGCAGAGGAGCGCGCAGCCGAACACGGGTACTCCGTCCTCGTGGCGAACAGCGACGAGAAGCAGCAGCGTGAGGCCACGCACCTCGACCTGTTCGAGGAGCAGCGTGTCGCCGGTGTGCTCATCACCCCCGTGGAGGAGGCGCTGCCCCGGTTGGAGCGCATGCGCGAGCACGGCATCCCGTCGGTGCTCGTCGACCGTGAGTCGCACGACTCCCGGTTCTGCTCCGTCGCCGTCGATGACGTCATGGGCGGAAGGATCGCGGCCGCGCACCTGCTCGATCAGGGGCGACGCCGACTGGCGCTGGTCGGCGGCCCTGCCGCGCTCCGTCAGGTCTCCGACCGACTCCGCGGTGCACAGGATGCCGCGGCAGAGCGCGGCGTCGGCGTCGAGTTCATCGCCAGCGACGCGCTCAGCGTCGAAGAGGGGCGCCGAGCAGGCGAGCGCATCCTCGCTCGAGGGCCGGCGGATCGGCCGGATGCGATCTTCGCCGCGAACGACCTTCTCGCGCTCGGGCTGCTGCAGAGCCTGGTGATGACCGGAGACGTGCGCGTCCCCGACGACATCGCGCTGATCGGCTACGACGACATCGACTACGCCGCCGCCGCCGTCATCCCGCTCAGCTCCGTACGCCAGCCTGCGGCGCTCATCGGCTCGACGGCCGTCGATCTCCTGCTCGGCACTGATCATCCGGCCGACGAGCACGTGCTGTTCGAACCGGAGCTGGTGGCCAGGGCATCGACGCAAGGAGCATGAGCGTTCGCGCGAGTGATTCCGGCAGCCTATTCTGCATAACCTGCAGAATTGCAGAGCGTGCAATAATGCGGAGATGCAACAACCGGAAGGTCTGAGAGCCCGCAAGCAGCGGCAGACGCGGGATGCGATCCACCGCGCCGCTGTCGATCTGGCGCTGGAACTCGGGCCGGAGGGGGCGACGGTCGCCGAGATCAGTGCCCGAGTCGACATCTCTCCGCGCACCTTCTTCAACTACTACCCGACCAAGGAAGACGCGATCGTCGGCCTGCACGAGGGCCTGCCGAGCGACGACGAACTCGACGAGCTGCGCGCCGGCACATCCGACGATCTCATCGGCGACATCCTCACGCTCATGATCGGAGTCTTCACGCCCAGCGATGAGACTCTCCTCGAGCAGCGCAAGGCGCTCATCGCGAAGCATCCGCAGCTCATTCAACGGCAGTGGGCACGGATGATCGGCGTCGAGCAGCGCATCGCCGGCGCCGTCGCCGAACGGATGCGAGTCGCGGGCGCCTTCGGAGACGTGGAAGACATCGAGGACGCTGCACGCGCCCTGGTCGTGACCTGCAACGCGGTGCTGCGCCTCAGCATCCGCAAGGTCGTCACCGACCACACCTCGACCGCCGGCATCCGGCCGCACGTCGACGAGACTCTGCACGCTCTTCGAGAGGTACTGCGTACGCTGCCATGACCACGACGACACGCCCCCGCTCGCACGAATCGCGCAAGGGCATCATCCTGCTCTTCATCGGGCTCGTGCTGGCGATGCTGCTCGCCTCCCTCAGCCAGACCGTGCTCAGCGCCGCGATGCCCACGATGGTGGGTGAGCTCGGCGGCGTCGACCAGATGCTCTGGGTGATGACCGCCTACATCCTCGCCTCGACCATCATGATGCCGATCTACGGCAAGATGAGCGACCTCATCGGCCGCAAAGGGCCGATGATCTTCGCGATCGTGACGTTCATGGCGGGATCCGTCGTCGGCGCGCTCGCCCCCGACATGACGGTGCTCATCGCCGGGCGCATCGTCCAGGGGCTCGGCGGCGGCGGCCTCATCATCCTTTCGCAGGCGATCATCGCCGACGTCGTCCCGGCCCGCCAACGAGGAAAGTACATGGGCATCATCGGCGCGGTCTTCGCCGTGTCGTCTGTTGCCGGTCCTCTTCTCGGCGGCTGGCTCACCGAAGAGGTCGACTGGCGCTGGACCTTCTGGATGAACATCCCGCTCGGCATCCTCGCGCTCGTGGCCGCGATCACCCTGCTGCATCTGCCGAAGGGTACGAACTCCAAGCCGAAGATCGACGTGCTCGGCATGATGACCCTGGCTGGGGCGACCGCCTCCCTGATCCTGGTCGCATCGTGGGGCGGCAACGACTACGAATGGACGTCCCCGGTCATCCTGTCGCTCATCGCGGCGACCGTCGTGCTCGCCGTCCTGTTCGTCTTCGCGGAGCGGCGCGCGGCCGAGCCGATCATGCCGTTGGCGATGTTCCGCGAACGCAACTTCGCCCTTGCGACGACGGCTGGTCTGCTCATCGGGGTCGCCATGTTCGGTGCGATCGGGTACCTCCCCACGTACCTGCAGATGACTTTCGGAGAGGATGCGACGACCGCCGGCATCCTCATGGTGCCGATGATGGGGATGATGCTCGTCACCTCCCTCGTCAGCGGATGGCTCGTGAGCCGGTACGGCCGCTACAAGTGGATGCCGATCGTCGGCGCCTCGCTCGTCGCACTCGCACTCGTGCTTCTGGGCATGATGACGCCGGAGACGCCCCTCTGGCGGTTCTGCATCGACGTGGGCCTGCTGGGAATGGGACTCGGCATCAACATGCAGATCCTCGTGCTGATCGTGCAGAACTCCTTCCCGAACAGGGTTGTCGGCACCGCGACCGCGGCGAACAACTTCTTCCGTCAGATCGGCGCATCGCTCGGCAGTGCGGTGATCGGCAGCCTGTTCGCACTGCGGCTGGTGAACATCATCGACGAACGCCTCCCGGCCGGTGGAGCTGAGACCCAGGTGGGCGACATCGCCTCACTGACTCCGCACAGCGTGCTGGAGCTGCCGGCATCCGTGCGGGATATCGTCGTGCACGGATACAACGACGCCCTGACCCCGCTCCTGCTCGGCATGGCACCGCTCGCCGTCATCGCCGTCGTGCTGCTCTGCTTCATCAAGGAAGTCCCGCTGAAGACGACGGTCGAACGCGACATCGTGCCCGACATCGTCAGCGAGGGGCATCTCGAACTCAACGGGCGAACACAGCACCCGGGTTCATGATCCGCTGCGGGTCGAGCGCCTGCTTGATGCGCTCGTTGAGCTCGAGCACGTCGTCGCCGAGATAGTCGCCGAGCCACGGCTGTTTGAGCCGGCCGACACCGTGCTCACCGGTGATCGTGCCTTCCAATGAGATCGCGAGCGCCATCACCTCGCCGTACGCGACGTGCGCACGCTCGCGCTGCGCATCATCGGCCGGATCGAACACGAGAACCGGATGCGTGTTGCCGTCGCCGGCGTGCGCCAGCACGGCGATCGTCAGCTCGTTCCGCGCGGCGATCTCGGCGATCCCGAGCACGAGATCACCGAGCCGCGGAATCGGCACTCCGACGTCCTCGAGCAGGATCGTGCCCATCCGCTCGATCGCCGGGATCGCCATCCGCCGCGCCTGCACGAACGCCTCGCCCTCGTCGGGGTCCGAAGTGGCGAAGCACTCCGTCGCGCCCTGCGCCAGGCAGATCGCCTCGATCGTCGCGATCTCCTCGGCTGCGGCATCCGCGTGACTGTCCGACTGGATGACGAGCATCGCCGCGGCATCCACGTCCAGACCCATCCGAGTCGCGGCCTCGACCGCGCGGATCGTCGGGCGATCCATGAATTCGAGCATCGACGGCCGTGTCGACTTCGTCATCTCGATGACCGCACCCGTGGCGCCCTCGAGCGTGGGGAAGACGGCGACGAGCGTCGTCGGCGGCAGCTGCGCCGGTACGAGCCGCAGGATGACCTCGGTGATCACGCCGAGCGTCCCCTCGCTCCCGACGAACAGTTTCGTCAGGGAGAGCCCTGCGACATCCTTCACCCGTGGTCCGCCGAGGCGCACGGCGCGACCGTCCGCGAGCACGACGGTCATTCCCAGCACGTAGTCCGTCGTGACGCCGTACTTGACGCAGCACAGGCCGCCGGCGTTCGTCGCGACGTTCCCGCCGATCGAGCAGAACTCGAACGACGACGGGTCGGGCGGGTACCAGAGGCCGTGAGCGGATGCCGCGGCCTTCACCTCCGCGTTGAACGCCCCCGGCTGCACGACAGCCATGCGCGTGTCCGCATCGATCGCAATCGAGCGCATCCGATCCAGAGACAGCACGATCGCGCCGTCGACGGCCGAGCTTCCACCGGACAGCCCGGAGCCCGCTCCGCGCGGGATCACCGCCGTCCCGGTCTCCGCGGCGAGCCGCACGACTGCCTGCACGTCCTCCGTCGACGTCGCGCGCACGACGGCCAGCGGCATTCCGGCCGATGGATCGTTCGCACGATCCCACCGGTAGGCATCCATCGACGCGGGGTCGGTGATCACCGCACCATCGGGGAGAGCGTCGATCAGCCTGTCGGCCACGGGCAACGTTGTCTCTGGCATGCACGTCCTTCCTGCCAGCGATCACCCTACGCGACACGCGCTCCGAGTCGTTCGGGTAAGGTCGGCTGTCATGAGCACGGCAACGACGCAGGCACCGAAACGCGAGGCATTCGGCTCTCGCAACGTCTTCATCCTCTCGGCGATCGGCTCGGCGGTCGGCCTGGGAAACATCTGGCGTTTCCCGTATGTGGCGTACGAGGGCGGCGGGGGAGCATTCCTCATCCCCTACCTGTGCGCGCTGCTGACCGCCGGCATCCCGCTGCTGTTCTTCGACTACGCCATCGGGCACCGCTTCCGCGGGTCCGCACCCCTCGCGTTCCGCCGCATGCACCGCGCCGCCGAACCCCTCGGCTGGTGGCAGGTGCTCATCTGCGTCGTGATCTCGGTCTACTACGCCGTGATCATCGCGTGGGCGGCGATGTACACGTGGTTCTCGTCGCAGCTCACCTGGGGACCGGGCAACGAGAACGACTTCTTCTTCACCGACTTCCTGCAGATGGGCGACGCCGCGGAGGGCGTCTCGACGCAGTTCGTCCCGCAGGTCGGCGTCCCGCTGCTCATCGTCTGGGTCGTGACCATCGTGATCATGGGGCTGGGCGTCAAGCGCGGCATCGGCGCGGCGAACACGGTGCTCCTTCCGCTGCTGACCCTGATGTTCGCGGTTCTCGTGGTGCAGTCGCTGTTCCTCCCCGGAGCCATGGACGGCCTCAATGCGTTCTTCACCCCCAACTGGGAGGCCCTCGGCGACCCGGCCGTCTGGGCGAGCGCGTACGGGCACATCTTCTTCTCGCTGTCCGTCGCGTTCGGCATCATGGTGACGTACTCGTCGTACCTCAAGCGCAAGACCGACCTGACCGGCTCCGGCCTCGTCGTGGCCTTCGCGAACTCGGGCTTCGAGATCCTGGCCGGCATCGGCGTGTTCGCGGCTCTCGGGTTCATGGCTCAGGCGCAGTCCACCGAGGTGTCCGACGTCGCATCCGCCGGCATCGGTCTCGCGTTCGTGGCGTTCCCGACCATCGTGTCGCAGGCCACCGGCGGATCGATCATCGGCGTGCTGTTCTTCGGCGCCCTGGTATTCGCCGGCCTCACCTCTCTGATCTCGATCCTCGAGGTGATCGTCGCAGCCCTCCAGGACAAGCTCGGCTGGGGTCGCGTCCGCACCACGCTGACGGTGACGATCCCGCTCGCGGTCATCTCGATGGCGCTGTTCTCGACGACCACGGCGCTGGTGGTGCTCGATACGACCGACGCCTTCGTCAACGCCTTCGGAATCATGGCAGTCGCCCTGGTCGCGGTCATCGTGGTCGCCTGGCTGCTGCACAAGCTCCCCGCGCTCAACGAGCACCTGAGCCGCCGTTCGAGCTTCCGCGTCGGGCTGATCTGGAAGCTGCTGGTCGGGGCTCTCGCCCCGATCGTGCTCGGATACCTGTTCATCAGCGAGCTGATCGCGAAGATCAGCACTCCGTACGGGGGCTACCCCGAATGGTTCCTGTCGATCTTCGGCTGGGGCATGGTGATCTCCCTCGTGATCCTCGCCGTGGTGCTTTCGCTCATTCCTTGGAGCAGGCGCTCGCACGCCAAGGACGACCCCGAGTACGACGAGTTCTTGGTCGAGGAGAGCTACGAGCCGGATGCTGAGACCGGAACGATCCGGACGACCGAGGGAGCGGGAGCATGACGACTCAGGCAATCATCTTCATGATCATCGCGATGGTCACGGTCTGGGGCGGACTCATCGCCGCGATCGTGAACCTCACGCGTCATCCCGAAGAGGCCGAGAGCGAGCCGGCGCCGCCGGTCGAGCTCTGACCGCGCTCACGGCGAGGGTGTTCTGAGCCCGCCGATGGATGCGTCGACGCCACGGCGCATAGCGCTGGAACGTGCCTCGGTCAACCCGATCGGAATCGACCGGCCTCGGACGTAGCGTGTGGGCATCCGACGAAAGGATTCCCATGTCAGAAGCCACCGCCGATGGACAGCTGAAAGCGCTCATCATCACCTGCACGCTCAAGCCCTCGCCTGCCGAGTCGAGCTCCGAAGTGCTCGGCGCCCAGCTCTCGGACTTCCTCGCGGAACACGATGTCGCGTGCGAGAGCGTACGGGCGGTCGACCATGACATCCTGCCCGGAGTGCAGAAGGAAATGGGCGACGGTGACGAGTGGCCGGTCCTGCGCGAGAAGGTTCTCGGCGCCGACATCCTCGTGTTCGTGACCCCGACCTGGCTCGGGCAGCACTCGAGCGTCGCTCAGCGGGTGCTCGAGCGTCTCGACGCCGAACTGAGCGAGACGGATGCCGCCGGGCGCCCGATCCTCTTCGACAAGGTGGCCGTCGCCGGTGTCGTCGGCAATGAGGACGGCGCGCACCACATCACCGCCGTGCTGTTCCAAGCGCTGAACGACGTCGGCTTCACCGTGCCGGCCCAAGGCTCCGTCTACTGGAACGGCGAGGCGATGCACACCACAGATTACAAGGATCTGGAACAGACGCCGGAGAAGGTCAGCGCGTCGATCACGACGTCGCTCACCAACGCCGTCCACCTGGCTCGAGCGCTGCGCGTGTCGAGCTATCCGAAGTCCTGAGTCCGAGGAGCGAACATGTCGTACAAGGTCGGATACTTCGTCGGAAGCCTGTCGTCCACATCCATCAACCGGGTGCTCTCGAAGGCTCTCATCCGGGTCGCCCCCGACGATCTCGAGTTCACTGAGGTCCCCATCGGCAACCTGCCGCTGTACAGTCCCGATCACGACGCCGACTACCCGGCCGAGGCTCGCGCTCTGAAGACGGCCATCGAGTCCAGCGACGCCGTGCTGTTCGTCACCCCCGAGTACAACCGCTCGATACCCGGCGCGCTGAAGAACGCGATCGACTGGGCCTCGCGGCCGTGGGGGCAGAACTCGTTCGACCATCTGCCAGCAGCCGTGATCGGCGCATCGATCGGCGTGATCGGCACGGCGGTCGCCCAGCAGAGCCTTCGCGCTGTCCTGGCGTTCTGCAACGCCCGGCAGATGACCGCTCCCGAGGCGTACATCCACTTCACGAAGGACGTGTTCGCCGACGACGGGTCGATCGGCAAGCCCGCGACCGAAGAGTTCCTGCGCGCCTACATGACAGAGTTCCGCGAGCACATCGCCCGCGTGCTGACGGTTCTGCCGCGGCCGTGACCGCGGTCAGTGGTTGCGCAGCATCTTGATGATCTCGGCCTTCTTCTTGCCGGAGTAACCCGAGATCCCGAGTTCCTTCGCGCGCTTTCGGAGGTCGTCGACCGTCCAGTCGTCGTAGTCGCCGGCCTCGCCGCCGCGCCGACCGACCTCTGAACGGCCTTTCTTGGTGCCGCCAGTCGCGTTCGAGATGCGGGCGGCCTTCTCCTTGGATGCTCCGTCATCCCGCAGCTCTTCGTAGAGTTCTGGATCCTTGAGTCGTGAATTCGCGCCGCGAGGCATGATGTCTCCTTGTCGTCAGTGCGAGTCGACGACTCGCATGGTGGCGGCGATCAGATCGGTCGCCGTCGTGGTCGTGATGGCCATCACCGTCTCGGGGGAGCCGTGCAGTTCGAGAAGCTGGTGACCGACCTTCTCCGCAGTCGCCCAGCCGAGGTAAACGGTTCCGGGCGGATGCCCTCCCTCAGGATCCGGCCCGCCCACCCCGGTCGTCGCGACGCATACGTCGGCCGAGAGCAGATGGAGTCCTCCGACGGCCAACTGCTCTGCGCACTCGGCCGAACACGGATCGGATCCGGGGGTCACGCCGAGCACGCTCTGCTTGACATCCTGCATGTAGGCCACGACGCCCCCGAGGAACCACTCGGACGCATTCTCTCCTGCGCCGATGGCGTGCGCGAGCTCTCCTGACGTGAGCGATTCGACGACGGCGACTCGCAGACCGCGCTCGCGCGCCAGCGCACTGATCGCGTCGACTGCCCCGTCGGCCTCGGTGACGACATGGCTCATGGAGTGTCCGCGCGTGAGATGTGCTCGACGGTTACGCCGGTCGTCTCCGGACTGAGAGCGAGCGCGATATCGGCCTGGCTGATGATGCCGACGAGCTCGCGATTCTCGAGCACGGGAAGCCGGCGAACCTGGTTCTCGCGCATCCGATCCAGCGCGACATGGACCTCGTCGTCCGCATCGACCGTGACGGGGACTCCCGCAGCCAGAGTGCGCGAGGGTGTCGTCTCGGGGTCCATCCCGTACGCCAGCGCCTTCACGACGATGTCGCGGTCGGTCAGCATCCCCTTCAGCTTGCGATCCTCGCCGCAGATCGGCAGGGCCCCGACATCGAGTTCCGACATGACGGATGCGGCGATGCTCAAGGCATCGTTCTCGCCGATACAACGGGGAGCGGGTGTCATGATGTCGCGCGTCAGAGTCACGTCCTGATCCTTTCGGTTGAGTCCGGATGCCCCGACGATAGGTGGCGGCTCGTGCACCGCAAGGGGCCTTGACAGGCGACGCCCAGCGCGTCAAGCCCCCTCCGGCCGGAACCCGCCGGTGACACATTGGTCATCACGAGATGGAGGTGCGGGTTGAGTGAGCCGACGCGAGACACCGCGGGAATGCGAGTGGTCTTCTGGACGTGGATGGTGATCATCTCCGGCGGCCTCGCCTTCATGGCGATCACCGCGCTGGGAGGACGGTGAATCATGCGCAGGATGCTGCGGGACAACGGGCTCAGCCTGGTCTTCCTGGCCCTGTTCGTGCTGGCGCTCGCCGGACAGTCCATCGCCGGATTCCTTCGCGAGAACGAGGAGCTGGCCGAGCATGGGCAGTCGGCCGTCGATTTCTTCTCATTCGTCACCTCCAGCGAGTTCCTCGTGGACGTCGCGGAGAACTGGCAGTCCGAGTTCCTCCAGTTCTTCGTGTTCATCGCCGCCACCGTGTGGTTCATCCAACGCGGGTCACCCGAGTCGAAGAAGCCGGGCGACGAGGGGCTCGGCAGCGATGAGGACCAACTCGTCGGCGCTCACGGCCGCCCGGATTCGCCGAACTGGGCCCGCCGGGGTGGTTGGCGCACGGCGATATACGGAAACTCATTGCTGATCGTGATGGGTTCGATCTTCGTGTTCTCGTGGCTCGCACAATCACTCGCCGGCCTCGTCGTCGCGAACGAGGAGAACGCGATGCACGCGCAGCCGTCGATCACCTGGGCCGATTACGTGGTCAGCCCCGACTTCTGGGACCGCACCCTGCAGAACTGGCAATCCGAGTTCCTCGCAGTGGGCGCGATGGTCGCGTTCGCCATCTATCTCCGTCAGCGCGGGTCGGCCGAATCTAAGCCCGTCGGACTGCCGCATCGCATCGCGGCAGAGGAATCCGACTGACGATCAGCCCTCTCAGCCGTCCTTGACCTCGTAGCCCTCGCCCTCCGGAGCGCGGGCTTCATCCGATTCGCGGCGGAAGCCTTCGCTGTAGTCGGGTCTGGCCGGCTGCGGGGGCTGGTCGGACAACTCTCCTCCAGTGCGGCCGCCGTACGGCCGGCCGTGATC
This sequence comes from Microbacterium sp. Bi121, assembly GCF_918698005.1. GTDB lineage: Bacteria > Actinomycetota > Actinomycetes > Actinomycetales > Microbacteriaceae > Microbacterium. Next base: position 177,378 of record NZ_CAKKLJ010000001.1, on the reverse strand, counting down.
GGCGAACTCCTCCCGGCCGAAGACCAGGGTCCACGGGCCGGCAGTGAACCGTGCTCCGGTGCGCAGGATCTCCGATCGTCCGCTGGCGCCGGTCTCTGCGGCGCTCGCGCTCGCGTTCATCTCTCCGGCGCCGTGCAGGGTCAACACGTATTCGTCCTGATCATCGTGATTGATCTCTGCGTGGACGGGATCGGTTTCGGGCAGTCGCAACTCATTCCCCCCCGCGGATCCGATGCGCACAGCGTCCGAAGTCAGCGCGAATTCGAAACGGTCATCGTCGCGCGTGATCTTGAGATGCGGATTGCCGGCACCCCACTCGGCGTGGGTCGTGGTCGGCTCGGGCGGGTGCGGTGCATCGTGAGAATTCATGGTGCTCTCCTCTTCGATCGGTCCATTTCACGCTAGGTCGTCCGCGTCATCGCCACGAGGGGGTTGACCGCCCGGTCAGGGCTGTGCAGGTTCTTGCTGATCCGGGTCGACATTCTCTGGCACGAGCGAGATGCCTCCGCTGGTGTTCGCCGAGTGCGCCATCGCCGTGATCCACTCCGGCGACAGCGTCGGCGGCCCGGGCTCGTCGAAGACGAACCGCAGCGGAATCGCCGGGTGCAGCCAGATCGTCGAACGCCCCGACCCATCGGGATGACGCCATGACAGCGTGAAGCTCTCATTGCGGCGGAGCTTCGTCGCGATCACCACCTTCAGATGCGCGAGCGCCCGATCTTCGACGAAGATCGGGTCTGCCGTTGCGCCGTAGAACATCGAGCCCATGGCGCTACGCTATCGAGTGTGGGCAGATTCATCTATGAGGGTGGCGTCAAGGTCGAGATCGAGGACCGCGCGCTGACGCACCTCCAGCTCGTCATCAGTGCGAAGCTGCGCCGGGGTGAGCCCTTCGCGTTCAGCTGGCGCGAGGATGCCAGCGTCGGCGGCGGCCGGACCACGGTGTGGGTGCACCCGGGCAGCTCCATCGTGTACAAGTACTACGGCGGGCGGCAGCCGTCCATCAACCGCGCCTGGGTCGACGCCCTCGCCTTCACCTCCAACGCTCCGACCGGTCTGTACCTCGTGCCGGAGCCGCCGGAGTCCGGCGAGGAGCCGGCGTCGACCGAGCTCCCCGGCTGAGGTCGCTCCGCCGCGAGATCACTCCACCGCGAGATCGAGTCGTCGTTCGGTGATGGAGTCGATGCCGGTGACGGTGATCCACCCGTCAGCCAGGTGCGCTGCGTCGCTCTCGGCGGTGGGGACGTTCGGCAGCTCCTCCACGGCGAGTCGCAGATAGCTATCGTCGCTCTCGGCCACAGTCATCTGGACGATGCCGAACGGCGCCAGGGTAGATTCGCGGACACCACGAGGATGATCGTCGTTCGGCACATTCACGTTCATCACCGTGCCGGCGGCACGCGCCATGAGCTCGGGCAGGAGTGCGACCGCAGCATCCGCTGCCGTCGTCCAGTGGAACTCGTCGGGGTTCATTCCGACATCCAATGACACGGCCATCGCGCGCGCTCCGTTCAGGCCGCCGGTGAGAGCAGCGCCCACCGTGCCGGAATGCAGGATCGCACGACCGACGTTCGCGCCGTGGTTGACACCCGACAGCACCACCTCGGCCGGGTCGCCGAAGGCCCCTCTGGCAGCGATCAACGCGATGAGCCCCGGGCCGCCGTGCACCGCGAACGCCTGCACATCGGGTATCGGCGTCAACGTGCGTCGTTCCATCGCTATCCGTCCGTCGGCTTCTGTCGCCATGATCGACGCGCTCGACCCGCTGGACTGCTTGGCCGGAGCCGCGACGGTGACGTCGAATCCGGCGCGGACAGCGGCCTCGGCGAGTGCGCACAGGCCCGGCGCGTCGATCCCGTCGTCGTTCGTGATGAGAACCCGGGTCATGATGACGCCTCCGGCTCCGCGAGTGCGGCGAGGCCGTCGGGGCTCACCCGGCCCTCAGGTTCACGATCACCGGCACCCGTCGCCGGAACTTCTCGGACGGTGACCTTCTCTCGAAGGCTCTCGATCAGTTCCGCGTCTCCCGTTCCCAGCCCGTGCCGCGTGACATTGAGTGCGCCGGCAGCGGCGCCGAGGGTGATGGCGTCCCGCAGGTTCTCGCTCCGCGTGAGCGCGGCGATCAGGCCTGCAGTCAGGGAGTCACCGGCACCGCGGGTCTCGGTCTCCTCGAACGGCGGAGGAGTCACCTCGAGCACGCCCTGAGCATCAGCGAGCAGCAACGGGTCGCCTGCTCGCGTGACGATCACGGCGCCGGCGCCGTCCGCCCGAAGCCGGTGCATCGCGGTGATGATCTCGTCGTCGGTGACCGCGCTCACCAGGCCGTCGGCCTTGAGCTCCTCATGACTCACCTTCAGTATGTCGACTCCGCCGGTCACGACTGCCTCCAACCGCTCGCCGGCGAGGTCGGCGACCACTGTCTTGCCGGCCGCGCGGAGGTCGATCGTGAGTCGCCGGTAGAAATCCGCGGGGATCGTGTCGTCGCCGGCCGGGCCGCTCAGCACCACGACCGAAGAGGGGTCGCTGCTGCGAAGCATGGCACTGTACAGATCGTCGAGGTCGTGTCTTCCGATCGGATCGCCGTCCTCCTCGTCGACCACGATGCGTTCGCCTCCCCGGCGATCGTGCACGTAGGCGGAACCCCGTCCGTCGCGCGTCAGAGCGTGGACCGTGACATCCTCGTCCTCCATGAGATGCCTCAGCGTCCGGCCGACCTCCCCGGTCAGCAGACAGCACATCGTCACCGGCACCTGCAGCCGGCGCAGCATCCTGGCGTGCCACACGCCCTGCCCGCCCGCATGCACATGGATCTCAGAACCCTGCGGATGGTCTTCGACCGTCACCGTCAGCGTTGGTGACGGAGCCAAGATCGTGACGCTCATGACGACTCCTTCCGTTCGGTGTTCTCAGTGTCTGCAGTCGCGACCCGGAAGTGTCAACCCCCTTGGCCGGTGCGCAGTGCACGTGGAAGGTGAGTACAACACTCGACTCTCGAAGGAGCGCTCAGATGACTGACAGCACCCCCGACCCACGACATGCGCACCACGATGACGAGTTCCCGGCTCAGGCGCAGAGCCAGCCGGGTCACACCGAGCGCATGCGACCGGAGCCAGACCACGGCGAGACCAGCTACGTCGGCCACGGGCGACTGGACGGTCGCCGCGCCCTGATCACCGGCGGCGACTCGGGGATCGGACGCGCGGTCTCGATCGCCTTCGCCAGAGAAGGCGCTGACGTCGCGATCGCGCACATGGTGGAGGAGCAGCAGGATGCCGACGCCACGCTCGCCCTCGTTCGGGATGCCGGCCGCGCCGGACTCAGCCTGGCCGGCGACTTGCGCAATGAGGACTTCGCCTCCGAGGCCGTCCACAAGACGCGCGAGGGCCTCGGCGGACTCGACATCCTCGTGCTGAACGCCGGTTACCAGCACGACATCGATGGCTTCGAGAACCTCCGCACCGATGAGATGCAGCGCGTGTTCCAGACCAACCTCGAGGGGCTGCTGTTCTCCGCGCGGGCCGCGTTCCCGAGCCTGGACGCCGGTGCGAGCATCATCGTCACGGCATCCATCCAGTCCTTCAATCCGTCCCCCGGACTCATCGACTACGCCATGACGAAGGCGGCGCAGGTCGCGTTCGTGAAGGCGCTCGCCGAAGAAGCCGGCCCGCGCGGCATCCGCGTGAACGCCGTCGCACCCGGCCCGATCTGGACGCCGTTGATCCCCGGAACAGGCTGGGACGACGAGAAGGTTCGTTCGTTCGGCGCCGACACACCGCTCGGCCGAGCGGGTCAACCGGCCGAACTCGCCGGCGCGTACGTGTATCTCGCCTCCGCCGAGTCGTCGTACACGTCGGGCGCGGTTCTCGCCGTGACCGGAGGGAAGGCGCTATGACCATGACAGCCCCGGAGCCTCCGCGACCGGCATCCGTCTGGGAAGTCATCCCGATCGCCCGAACCGCCTGGCGGATCTGCGACGCATCCCTCACCGAATCGGATGCCTCGCGCCTGGTCGCCTACGTCGACAAGAACGAGACGGGAACGTATGACGTTCTCTGGCTGCGCAGCCCCTGCCCGACCAGGTCGCGTTATCGAAACCTGGACGAGCTGCTCGCCGATCTGGATGCCGCGGACGCAGCCGGACCGGCCTCGCGTGCCACGCGTCCGAACAGGATTCCGCACTTCCCCCCGCGGAGCGAGCCGAACATCACGTGAGGACGATGAGCTCCCGGGTCGAGCGGGTCATCGCGACGTAGCGATCGACAGCGCCCTCGACGCCGTCGCCGAAGCGTTCGGGGGCCACGAGCACGACAAGGTCGAACTCCAGCCCCTTCGCCGTCTCGGGAGTCAGCGACCTCACCCGATCCGATCCGGTGAAGGTCTCGTCGCCGATCACGACGCCGGTTCCTTCGTCGTTGTCGGCCAGCCAGGCATCCACGATCGCCTCACGGTCCGCGACCGATCCGTGTCGAACGGGGATCCCGCTCGAGCGCACGGAGGTCGGCACGTTCGCATCAGGGAGCGCCGCGCGGATGACCGGCTCAGCCTCGGCCATGATCTCCTCCGGCGTTCGGTAGTTGACGGAGAGCGAGGCGAGGCGCACGTCACGGAGTCCCGCGTCCGTGAGCCTGTCCTCCCACGTCTGCGCGAACCCGTGCCTGGCCTGGGCCCGGTCGCCGACCACGGTGAAGCTGCGCGAAGGGCAGCGGCTGCGCAGCATCGCCCACTCCGCATCCGTGAGCTCCTGCGCCTCGTCGACGATGATGTGCGCGAACGGTCCGGCGAGCGCGTCATGACTGAACGTCGGGAGCGCGTCATCGTCGTCCAGGCTGTTCAGCACGTCCTCGCCGCGGAGCATCGACATGAGGCCGAGGTCATCGTCGGACGTGTCCATCAGGTAGTCGGCGACGCTCGCACGGTACTCCCGCTCTGAGGCGCGCAGCCGTTCGCGCTCGCGGCGGATTCGGCCCGCGTCCGGATCGCCGACGGCGCGGCGGGCGGCATCCAGCAGCGGAAGGTCGGATGCCGTCCACATCGCGGCATCCTCGCGCTGCAGCATCCATACCTCGTCGTCCGTCAGCCACGGCGCGCAGCGGCGCAGGAATCCCGGGTTGCTCCACAGAGCCGCGACGAGCGCTGCGGGGTCGAGCAGCGGCCAGGCGCGGTTGAACGCTGCGATGAGTGCCTCGCTCTGCGCGAGCGCGCGACGCAGCTGCGAGCGGGGGACGCGCCCGGCGAATCGGTCGGAGATGATGTCGACCAGCGCCTCCCAGACCTCGTCACGCGCCTCGTTGTGCGCGGATCCGGTGTCGGTGCTGAACGTCTCTTCCCAGTCGGCTTCGCTCACGCGCAGATCCACCCACGGCGTTTCGACGACCGTGCCCCGCTCCGGCGGCTGCTCGTACAGACGCACGGCTGAGCCGACGGCGTCGATGAGTCGCGCCGAGGCCTTGATATCGGGGTCGGATTCGGGCGGCGCGCTCCGGCCCTCGGGAACGAGGTCGCGGAGCGTGCAGGTCTGCACGCGGTCCTCCCCCAGGCTCGGCAGGACGTCGTCGACGTAGCCGAGGTACGGCTGCGAGGGGCCGACCACGAGCACCCCGCCGCCGCTGCCGCGCGAGATCCGGGTGTCGGAGTACAGCAGGTACGCGGCACGGTGCAGGGCGACGACGGTCTTGCCCGTGCCTGGTCCGCCATCGACGACGAGCGTCCCCGCAGAGCCCGCCCGGATGATGGCATCCTGATCGGCCTGGATCGTCGCCAGCACATCGCGCATGCGGGAAGATCGCGAGGTGCCGAGGCTGGCGATGAACGATGACTGGTCGTCGAGCGCGCCGCCCGTCTCGAGGGCCTCCGCGGTGAACGCCTCGTCCCAGTAGTCCGTGACGCGGGCACTCGCCCAGCGGTAGCGCCGGCGGCTGACGAGGCCCATGGGGTCGGCGAGGGTGGCGCCGAAGAACGGTTCGGCGGCCGGCGCTCGCCAGTCGACGAGCAGCTGACGGCCGTCGTCGCCGGTGAGCCCCAGTCGTCCGATGTAGATGTGGTCGCCGGCATCCGTCACCATGCGACCGAGGCACATGTCGATGCCGTACCGACGCAGCACGGTCAGGCGCGCGTTCAGACGGTGGATCTCGAGATCGCGTTCGACGGCCGCGCCGCCGACGCCGCTGGGGGCGGCGAGGGCGCTATCCAGGCGAGCGGATGCTGTGGCCAGGCTGTCGCGCAGCGTGGCGGCGATCGCGTCGAACTGCTCATCGTCGCGAGCGATGAGGGCGGGGTCGGCCTTGTGGGCGAGTTCGTCAGAGAGGTGGAAGGCGCTGAGGGCAGGGGTGTTCACGATGCTCCGATTCCGGCGCGCAACTGCGGTTTTCGCTGCGCACGATCGACAAGTATGCGCCCTGCGGGGGCCCTTGCCGCAAGCCCCCACCTCAGCGGTAAACTGGAAGTGCGGGAAGATGGAGACATGGCTTCTCCCACCCCGCAGACGCAGCGCAATGCGCTCGCCCCAGGGCTCCTCGCCGCGATCGCCCTCTTCCTCTCGCCGCTGTTCACCGGTGACGACAACGTCGGTGCGACGATCATCTTCTACCTCGTCCCGATCCTCGCGCTCATCGTCGCGTGGTTCGCGTGGCAGGCGCGGCAGTGGTGGTGGACCATCGTCTTCGTCGCGATCGCGGTGATCTGGAACCCCGTGTTCCCGTTCGGCTTCACCGGCCAGGTGTGGACGGCCGCGCAGTTCGTCGCCGCGCTGCTCTTCATCGCAGCCGGCGTCCTGATCAAGAACGAGCGCGCCGTGGCCTGACGCGTCCGGCGCAGTCCCGCCGCACACCGATGCTGTATCACTTCGGTCGGTTCTGATCGCTCGTAACCGACCGAAGTGATACAGCATCGCGCCGGGATGCGGGGCGCGACTCGCACTGCACAGGCGGCGGATGCCGGGACTGGTGCCCATCGGCTGTGGAAAGTCCGAAGCTGCGGCAGGGCATCGCCGAGGCTGTGGGCGTGCGCACTCGTAGCAAGCTCCCATCCCGTCTCGGCGATAGCTTCCGGGTGAGTGCGGCGCATGCTGCTGGGGTCGGCCGCTCGCGCGGGGATGCCGACGATCTGCATCGCCCATTCCGAGGAGTGCGGTCGACGACGGTCCCCTCGACGTTCAGCGCACTGGTCGACTGCTATCGACCGAGACTGGCTGCTGAGCACGCATTCGTGGGCCGTTCCGCTGCGCGCCTGTGGGGACTGCCGCTGCCGTGGATCTGGACTCCCGAGGAGGACCTCGAGATCGCCGTTCCCCTCCATCTCTCGGCTCCGAGGATCACCGGGGTGCGCGGTCGGCGACTTGCAGCACGCAAGATCCGATATTGGACGGTGCGCGGCGCCCGAACTGTGGACGCCGTCGCCGCACTGTTCACATGTGCGGCCGTGTTGACTCTGGTCGAGACGGTCGTGATCCTGGATGCTCTGGTGACCGAGGCCGACAACTACCCGGAACTGGGTCCCGGCCGCCCTCTCGCGAGCATCGACGAGATCGCGAATCGGCTGCAGGCGTGGGGGAGATTCCCCGGCAGCGGGACAGTCCGCAGGGCGATTCCACTTGTGCGCGAGCATGTCGAATCTCCGAAGGAGACCGAGACTCGACTGCTCATCCGGTCCGCCGGGATCGCGGAGCCCGTCGTTCAGTACGAGGTGTACGACGGCGGACGGTTCGTCGCCAGGCCGGACCTGTCATATCCCGAACTCAAGATCGCGATCGAGTACGAAGGCGACGGACATCGCCGAAGCAAGGAGCAGTGGCGAGTCGACATCCGCCGGCAGCGCGACCTGGAAGATCGAGGATGGATCGTGATCCGGCTCACCCAGGCCGATCTTGACGACGGCGGCGCCGCCCTGATCGCCCGCTTGCGTCGCGCGATCGCGAGCCGCGGATGAGGCGCCGATGCTGTATCACTTCGGTCGGTTCTGGGCGCGCTAAACCGACCGGAGTGATACAGCATCCCCGGATGCGGGACAGCGCGCAGCGCGCGTGCGGGGCGGCGCGTAGCGCGCGAGCGGGATCGGGCGTAGCGTGCGGGTATGGACGACCGCAGACCTGATCCCGCAGATGAAGCCCGACCCGAGAACACTGCAGAGACTGTTGCCGGGACAGCGGATGGCGCACCCCTCGGCGGCGACGAGACGACCGAAGAGCAGCTCGATGCCGACAACGCCGTCGAAGACGACATGCTGAAGACCCTGGACCCGGACGACTCGCCGGCCTGACCATCCGCCGGGACCTGCCCCGGTACGACCCGGCAGGTGAGAAGCTTGAAGGATGAGTTCTCCCACCATCGCCACTGCGGTGCCTGCGGATGCCCCGCTCAGCGAGGCTGAGGTCCGCAGCCTCCGCGAGGACTTCCCGATCCTGCAGACCGAGGTGAACGGGCATCCGCTCGTCTATCTCGACTCCGGTGCGACCTCGCAGCGCCCGCTGGCCGTGCTGGACGCCGAACGCGAATTCCTCACGACGCTGAACTCGGCCGTCCACCGCGGCGCGCACACGATCGCCGCAGAGGCCACCGAGGTGTTCGAGGACGCCCGAGCCGCCGTTGCGCGATTCGTCGGGGCGGACGATGACGAGCTCGTCTGGACCTCCAACGCGACAGAGGCGATCAACCTCGTCGCCTACGCGTTCTCCAACGCGACAGCAGGTCGCGGGGGAGCTGCGGCCGAACGGTTCCGGCTCGGCGACGGCGACGAGATCGTGACCACCGAGATGGAGCATCACGCCAACCTCATCCCGTGGCAGGAGCTCGCCGCGCGCACCGGCGCGACCCTGCGCGTGATCCCGCTCGACGACGACGGCGCGCTCCGCCCGGGCGACATCGAGACGCACATCACCGACCGCACGAAGATCGTCACGGTCACCCATGTCTCCAACGTGCTCGGCGTCGTCAACCCCGTCGAACAGCTGATCGCCGCAGCCCGCAGGGTGGGCGCGCTCGTGCTGCTCGACGCGTGCCAGTCCGCGCCGCATCTGCCCCTCGACGTGAAGAAGCTCGACGTCGATTTCGCCGTGCTCTCCGGTCACAAGATGCTCGGGCCCACCGGGATCGGCGCTCTCTACGCTCGCCGCGAGCTGCTCGCCGCGATGCCGCCGTTCCTCACGGGCGGGTCCATGATCACCACCGTCACCACCACCCGCGCCGAGTACCTCCCGCCGCCGCAGCGGTTCGAGGCCGGCACGCAGCGGGTGTCGCAGGCCGTCGCGCTCGCCGCCGCTGTGCGCTATCTCGAGAGCGTCGGGATGCCGCGCATCGCCGCGCACGAGGCGCAACTCGGACGCCGGCTCGTCGACGGACTCTCCGCGATCGACGGCGCGCGGGTGCTCGGCGCCGGCATCGATCTGCCGCGCGTGGGGCTGGCGAGCTTCGACATCCCCGGCATCCACTCCCACGACGTCGGGCAGTTCCTCGACGACCGCGGGATCGCCGTTCGGGTCGGACATCACTGCGCCCAGCCGCTGCACCGCCGCCTCGGCGTCACGTCATCCACCAGGGCCAGCACCTACCTCTACTCGACAGACGCCGAGGTCGATGCCTTCCTCGACGGCGTCGCCGCCACCATCGACTTCTTCCTCGGCGGCGTTGCCGCCGGCACCGACTTTCCCGGAGTGCGCTCATGACTTCCAGCGACCTGCAGAACCTGTATCAGGAGCTGATCCTCGACCACTCGCGCACGCCGCACGGCTTCGGGCTGCGCGACGAGGTCAAGGCCCAGTCGCACCAGCTGAACCCCACCTGCGGCGACGAGATCACCCTGCAGGTGCACCGCGCGGATGACGGCACGATCGAGGCCATCGCGTGGGAGGGGCATGGATGCGCGATCTCGCAGGCATCGGCATCCCTGTTCGCCGACCTCGTCGAGGGGATGACGGTACCCGAGGTGCAGAAGAGGATCGACGTCTTCCGCGAAGCGATGCGATCGCGCGGCAAGATCGAGCCCGATGAGGAGCTGCTCGGAGACGCCGCCGTGCTCGGCAGCGTCTCGCGCTATGTCGCCAGAGTGAAGTGCGCCATGCTCGGCTGGGTCGCCGCGGAGGACGCGCTGCGCAAGCTCGACTGAAGGAATAACGGCTCCGCGCACCTGTTGTCCTTGAGATGACAACTTTGGGAATCATCGGAGCAGGACACATCGGCAGCCAGGTCGCACGGGCGGCGATCGCGAACGGATACGACGTCGTGATCTCCAACTCCCGGGGGCCAGAGACTCTGAGCTCCCTCGTCGCCGACCTCGGTCCGCAGGCGCGCGCGGCGACCGCCGCTGAGGCAGGGGCGGCCGGCGACGTGGTCGTGGTGACCGTGCCGCTGCACGCGCTGTCGCAGGTGCCGGTCGAGCCGCTGGCCGGCAAGATCGTGCTCGACACGAACAACTACTACTTCGAGCGCGACGGCCGCATCGACGCCCTCGACAAGGGCGAGACGACGACCTCGCAGATGCTGCAGGAGCACCTGCCGACCTCGAAGGTCGTGAAGGCGTTCAACCACATCGTCTCGGGTGACATCACCACCGACGGCACGCCGGCGGGCACCGAGGACCGCCGCGCGCTCGCGACGTCCAGCGACTTCGAGGACGCGGCTGCCTGGGTCACGGAGTTCTACGACCAGGTCGGATTCGACACCGTGAACGTCGGCCCGCTCAGCGAGTCGTGGCGCGTCGAGCGCGATCGCCCGGCGTACGTCGTCCGCCAGAATGCGGAAGAGTTGACTGCCAACCTCGCGAGGGCGAACCGCCTGCCCTGAACCGGCAGGCGTCGCGACGGCGTCAGGCCGGCGCGCGCCGCGGCGGTTCAGGCCACCGGCGTCGTGGTGTCCGTTGCCTGCCGCAGGGTGCCGCGCATCGCGCGCCAGTACCGGCCGGGGGATACCCGGACGATCGTGTCGATGAGTCGCGCTTCGCGTCCGACCATGGTGCGGATGCGGCGGCGCTCGGTCGCGCGGATGATCTGCGCCGCGGCATCCTTGGGTTCGGTGTGATACATCGCGGCCTGCGCCGATGCAGCCCGTGCGGCCACAGCGGGGTCGATCGCGGCGGCGTACCGGCCGTGCAGGATGATCCCGGTGCGGACGCCCGCCGGGTACACGGCGCCGACCGTCACCCTGCTGTCCTCGAGTTCGTGACGGAGGGCCTCGGAGAACCCGCGCACCGCGAACTTGCTCATCGCGTACGGGATGCGCCCTGCCGGAGCGGCGAGGGCGTAGACGCTCGCGAGGTGCGTGATGTGCGCGGCGGGCTGCACGCGCAGCGTCGGCAGCAGCGCTTTGGTGATCGAGACCGTGCCCCAGAGATTCACGTCCATCAACCAGCGCATCTCCTCCATGGTGAGCTGTTCGAGGCTGCCGAGCATCGATGACCCGGCGCAGGTGATCAGCGCGTTGACTCTCGGGTGCGCGCCGATGATGTCGGCCGCAGTGGCGAACGTGGCCACGTCGTCGCGGAGGTCGACCACGTGGGTCGTGGTGCGTCCGGGAAGGTCAGCTGCGAGGGATGCCAGGGCTTCGGCGTTGTGGTCGATGAGGGCGAGGTCGACGCCGGCCGCTCCGAGCTGACGCGCGACCTGCGCGCCCATGCCACTGGCGGCACCGGTGATCACCGTGGTGTTTCCGGCGAGGGTCAGCCGTCGCATCACATCCTCCTCCAGGCACTCGGGTCGTGCCGTTCGCTTCATCGCAGGTGGGGAGAACCTGTTGTGTTCTATTGTGGCCGAGAGTGGCGTCGGTGGGTGAGGATACGATCGGGAGAGGAGGTTCTGGTGGGAAAGACTGCGGATGCGATCGCTGAAGGTGTCGCGATCGCCACTGCCGCTGCACGTCTCACGGTGAAGAACCACATCCTGGTCGGAACGATCGCGAAGGGCGGGGTCTTCGACTCGGCCCAGTACCTCGACGAGGCGCGTCAGGCGCTGGAGGCGATGGCGCGGGAGTCCGAGCACGGGGCGGAGGCGATGGCGCGGTTGCGCAAGCGCGCCCGCGGCCGTTACTCGGATCCAGTCGGCACGCACGACTACCGCGACCGTGACGTCCGCAACCTTCGACGCCGAGCCAAGCAGTACGCAGGCGTCGCCGAGCGACTGAAGGCGATGGTCGAAGACCCCGAAGAGCTCGGGGCACTCGTCGAGAGCGCGCGTGAGGCGGCCTGGGCCGAGGTGCGCAGCAATCTCGATCGCCGGCTCAAGGTCGAGGGGATGCGCCCCGAGCAGGACCCCGACTACGCGACGATGCGCGAGGCGCGGATGCAGGCGCTACGTCTGGTCGATCTGCAGGCCCTGTCTTCGCATCAGCGTGCGAAGCGCAAGCGAGAAGCGGCGTCCTGACCGCTGGTTTCGCGTTCGCATGGTTCGTCATGTATTCTTGCTGAGGCCCGTTCTTCGGAGCGGATGCCCGATGCGCCACTAGCTCAATGGATAGAGCATCTGACTACGGATCAGAAGGTTAGGGGTTCGAGTCCCTTGTGGCGCACACTGTGTTGAGACAGTAGTCGAACCCCGTCGCGAAAGCGGCGGGGTTCTTTTCTTTCGCCAGCGTAGCCTGGAGGAGTGACTGCGTACGTCTCGGCTTTCGACCTGTTCTCCATCGGCGTGGGGCCCTCGAGCTCCCATACCGTCGGGCCGATGCGCGCCGCGCTGGACTTCGCGCAGCGCCTGCGCGCATACGGCGCGCTCGCCGCCGTCTCCAGGGTGACGTGCACCCTGTACGGATCGCTCGGAGCCACCGGCATCGGGCACGGAACCCCGGATGCCGTCGTGGCAGGGCTCCGCGGGCTCGCGCCGGAGAGCTGCGACCCGGCTGATGTCCGCGCGGCATGGTCGGCCTACCCTGAGGGGGTCGACCTGCTCGTCGCCGGCGAGCACGCCGTGGCGTTCGACAAGGACGACATCGAGTTCGCGCCGCGGACGAGGCTCCCAGGGCACCCGAACGCCATGACCCTGCGCGCGCACGCCGCCGACGGTGAGGTCCTGATCGAGCAGATCTACTACTCGATCGGTGGCGGGTTCATCCGCCGCGACGGCGAGGAGGCGCAGATCGCCGCCGGCGGCTTCCCGCTGGATTACACCGATGCGGCATCGCTGCTCGCGCTGTGCGACGAACGGAACATCACCATCGCCGACGTGGCGCGCGAGAACGAGATGGCGCTGCGGTCGGAGGAGCAGGTCGCGGCTGGTCTCGACGCGATCTGGGATGCCATGGCGTCGTGCGTCGACGCCGGACTCCACGCAGACGGTGTGCTCCCAGGCATCCTCAAGGTGAAGCGGCGTGCCGGGGCGATCCGCGAGCAGCTCGACGCCATCGAGGCGGATGGCTCGCCGGCGATCCCCGGCGAGTGGCTCGGTGCTTTCGCGCTCGCCGTCAACGAGGAGAACGCCGCCGGCGGGCGCGTCGTCACGGCGCCGACGAATGGCGCCGCCGGCATCCTGCCCGCCGTCGCGATGTACTGGTGGCGGTTCCTCGCCGACTCCGGACTCGGGTCGGGCAACGCGGTCACCCCGGACGGTGAGCTCGTCGGAAGCGCCCTGCTCGGGTTCTCGAGAAGCGAGGGGCCGCCTCGGGGGTCGTTGAGCGAGGAGCGCAGCGACGAGACGAAACGGCTTGAGCGACCGCAGGGAGTCGAAAGCGGACTCCCGGCTGATCGGATCGCCGAGGCGAACAGGCGGCGCGGCATCCGGCGCTTCCTGCTCACTGCCACCGCGCTCGGCTCCCTGTTCAAGGCGAACGCGTCGATCTCGGGAGCCGAAGGTGGCTGTCAGGCCGAGGTCGGCTCCGCCTGTGCGATGGCTGCGGGGGGACTGACCGCAGTGATGGGCGGCACGAACCGCCAGATCGAGAACGCCGCCGAGATCGCGATGGAGCATCACCTCGGCCTCACCTGCGACCCGATCGGCGGGCTCGTGCAGATCCCGTGCATCGAGCGCAATGCGATCGCAGCATCCACCGCCGTCACCGCCGCACGGCTCGCGCTGCGCGGGGACGGCGAGCACTACGTGTCACTGGATGCCGTCGTCGAGACCATGCGTCAGACCGGCGCCGATATGTCGACGAAGTACAAGGAGACCAGCGAGGGCGGCCTCGCGGTCAACGTCATCGAGTGCTGACGGGTCGTAGGCTGTCCGCATGGTGAGCAGGCGGGGGCGGGGGCGGCCTCCTGGCGATTCCGATGCCCGCGAGCGCATCGCGGCAGCCGCGACGCATGAGTTCGGCGAGCACGGTTACGACGGGGCGACCGTGCGAGCGATTGCGGCGCGCGCCGACGTCGACCCTGCGCTCGTGCACCACTATTTCGGCGCCAAGGCCGATCTGTTCGCCGAGGTCGCCGGGTTCCCGGTGCGGCCGGACGTCGAGGTTCCGGCGATCCTGCGCGGCGGCCCTCACGGTGCAGGAGAGCGGATCGTCCGGTTCGTGCTGGAGGCGTTCGAGCGTCCCGACGTGCGCAAACGCGGCGTGATGGTGCTGCGCACCGCGATCAGCGGCAGGCTCACAGGACCCCTGGTCACGGGGTTCCTGACGCTTGAGCTGCTGCCGCGCATCGCGAACGAGTTGGATGCTCCGGATGCCGAGCTTCGGGCGACGCTGGTCGCCTCGCAGATCGCCGGTCTCATCATCGCCCGGTATGTGGTGAAGCTTCCCGCCATGCGGGATGCCGAGGTGGACGAGCTCGTCGCGCTGGTGGGGCCGACGATCCAGCGCTACCTGTTCGACTGAGTGCCTTGACGATCCCCGCCCGCGGGTCAATAATTCAACACATGGTGAATAACTCGGCTGTCGAGATCGCGCAGCTGCGCGTGCACCGCGGATCCGTTCGCGTTTTCGACGGCGTGGATCTCGTGATCCCGAAGGGACAGATCACCGGTCTCCTCGGGCCGTCTGGCTGCGGGAAGACCACGCTCATGCGCTCGATCGTCGGAGTGCAGAAGATCGCATCCGGAGACGTGACCGTGCTCGGCGAACCGGGCGGGTCCAGCCGGCTTCGACACCGCGTCGCGTACGGAACGCAGGGGGCGGCCGTCTACGGCGATCTGAGTGTGAGACAGAACCTCGCCTACTTCGCATCCTTGCTCAGGGCGCCGAAGGGCGACGTCGACCGTGTGATCGACGAGGTGGGCCTGCGCGGTCAGGCCGGGCAGCTGGTCGACTCGCTCAGCGGTGGACAGAGCACTCGGGTATCGCTCGGCATGGCGCTGATCGGCTCGCCGGAGCTCGTCGTCCTCGACGAGCCGACGGTCGGACTCGACCCCGTGCTGCGATCCGAGCTATGGGGGCTGTTCCGCGGTCTCGCGGACCGCGGCGTCACGCTGATCGTCTCGAGCCACGTCATGGATGAGGCGCTGCGCTGCGATCGGCTGCTGCTGATGCGCGAGGGACGCATCATCGCCGACACCACGCCGTCGCAGCTGCTGGACGACACCGGCACTGCCGACCCTGAGGCGGCGTTCCTCGCGCTGATCGAGCGCGACCGCACCGGGGGAGAGACCCGCCGGTCGCGTAGAGAAGCCCGAGAGAGCGGTACGGAAGACAGTGCACCCGAGCGCGACGAGGAGGTCGGAGAATGAGCGGCCGTCGGACCTTCGCGACCGCCGGTCGAGTGCTCGCGCAGCTGCGACACGACCCGCGCTCGATCGCGTTGATGCTCATCGCACCGAGCCTCCTGGTCGGACTGTTCGCCTGGCTGTTCAGCGATAAGGAGGGGGTCTTCGATCAGTTCGGCGGTGCGATCCTCGCGCTGTTCCCGTTCATCGTGATGTTCCTGATCACATCGATCACCACGCTGCGCGAGCGTCGATCGGGAACACTCGAACGGCTCATGACGACGCCGCTCGGCAAGCCGGACTTCATCCTCGGGTACGCGGTCGCGTTCGGGTTGATGGCCCTGCTTCAGGCTGCGATCACGGTGACCTTCGCGGTGTGGGTGTGCGGCCTGGAGGTCGACGGTCCGCTGTGGCAGCTCGGCCTGGTGGCCATCGTCGACGCCCTGCTCGGCACGGCGCTCGGGCTGCTGGCGAGCGCGTTCGCGCAGACCGAGTTCCAGGCCGTGCAGTTCATGCCGCTGCTGGTGTTCCCGCAGATCATCCTCGGCGGACTGTTCATGCCGCGCGATCAGATGCCCGACGTGCTGCACGCGATCTCCGACTGGCTGCCGCTGAGCTACGCGATCGACACGATCAACGCGGTGGCCGCAGGGGATGAGGGGTGGGACGTGTTCGGGCCGCTGCTCATCGTGCTCGCGTTCGCGGTCGGCGCCCTGCTGCTGGCATCGCTCACGCTGCGTCGGCGAACGCGGTGATGTGGGAACCGATCACCCCGCCGGTCGTTGAGCGAGCGCAGCGAGACGAAACGCGCTGAGCGAGCGTCAGCGAGCCGAAGCGTCTCGCCGTTTCGTATGCCTGGTAGGTGCCGCCGCCCATGGGTCCTCCGGCCAGGGGTGCTTCGGGTAGCGACCGCGCATCTCCGCGCGAACCTGCGCGTACGGGCCTGACCAGAACGAGGCCAGATCGTCGGTGACGGCGAGCGGTCGCCCGGCAGGCGAGAGCAGGTGGAAGAGCACGGGGACGCGACGGCCGGCCAGCCGCGGCGTCTCCGCCCAGCCGAAGCACTCCTGCAGCTTCACCGCCACGACCGGTCGCCCGGTCGGATCGTCGGCCGGCGGGTATGCGATGCGGACGCGCGAGCCGCTCGGCACCTCCAGCCGCTCCGGCGCCAGCGCACCGAGGTCCGCCGCCGCCGGCCACGGCAGCAGTCGCTGCAGCGCTGATGCGAGGTCGATCCGCGCAGCCGGAGTGCCCGCTGCCAGCGCATCGAGCTCGGGACCGAGCCACGCGTCGAGCTGATCGAGCAGTGCGGCATCGGACATGTCCGGCCACGGCATCCCGAGTTCGCGATGGAGCAGGGCGAGACGGCGGCGGAGTCCGTCCGCGGCATCCGACCACGTGAACACGTCGAGTCCGCGCTCGGTCAGGGCGCGGCGCACGGCGGCGCGGCCGCCGCCGTCGGCCTGCGCGCGCACGGGGACGGACGAGCGCACGATCGCCCCGATGCGCCGTTCGCGTCGGGCGATGACACGACCGTCCACGAACTCGGCCTCGATGCGGTCGGTCATCAGGTGGTCTGCGGCCCGCTCGACCTGGCTCTCCATGATCGCGGCGGCCGCTCGGATGATCGCGCCTGTTCCCTCGGCGGCTCGTCCCTGGGCGCGAGCGACGTCGGCGACGGCCAGCCATTCGGCGTCCGCGAGCGGACCGCTGACGCCGGCACGGGTTCCGGATGCCAGCAGGAACGTCGCCCCGTGCACCGAACGATCGACGCGCCTGGCGATCCGGTTCGGGAAGGCGAGGGCGACGATCAGGCCGGCATCGTCAGAGCTCGGCCGCGCACTTTCCCCGCCCGTGGCCGGGCTCGAACGCAACAGACGCGTCACCTCCCGCGACCAGCGGTGCGAATCAGCGGATCGCGCATCCCGCAGAGCGAGGAGGGCTGCGCCGATGTCCCCGCCCGTGATCCGGATCTCGCCGCCGATCAGCGCGACGACCTCGGCGGCGAACCGCGACCCGACCAATCGAGCGCCGTCGCGCAGCGCACGTGCGAGCCGGGGGTCGGTAGGGATTCGGGCGAGCTCACGACCCTCCGGCGTCACGCGGCCGTCCTCGTCGGTCGCACCCAGATCGTGGAGCACCGAGACGGCGTCGCTCAGGCTCTCAGCGGGCAACGGGTCGAGGAGCCGCAACCCGATGCCGCCCGGCGCGCCCCAGCAGGCGAGCAGCAGGGCCGCATCGGCCAGGTCGGTCGTCGCGATCTCGGGCGCAGGGCGAGCAGGCGAGGCGGCGAACGTGCGCTCATCGACGCAGCGGATGACCGCCCCAGGGCCCTGTCGCGTCGCGCGGCCGGCGCGCTGGACGGCCGAAGCGCGTGACGTCGACCCCGTGACCAGACCGGTCATGCTGCGGGCCGAATCGCGTTGCGGGTACCGCGACAGGCAGGTGTCCACCACGAGCCGCACGCCGGGGACGGTGAGCGAGGACTCCGCGAGCGACGTTGTGACGACGATGCGCGGCGGCTCTTTCGCGCCCCGGCCGCGGATCACGGCATCCTGCTCGGCCGCCGGCAGCTGACCGTGCAGCTCGCGGACATCGACGCCCTGTGCGGTCTGCGTGAGGCGTCGGGCGATCTCCGACACCTCTCGCGCGCCCGGGGCGAAGACCAGGACGTCGGCCGCGGAGTCGGTGCGGAACAGTTCCCGGGCAGCGGATGCCGTGACTGCAGCGACGTGATCGAGAAAGCCCCGGGTGACACCGCGTTCATCGAGTCTCTCCGCCGGGCTCGGAGCCCAGCGCTCCTCGAGCGGATGGGCCGGGACCGTCTGGGTGACGATCGGGGCGGGGGCATCGTCCGTCCCCAGCACACCGGCGACCTTGTCGGCATCGAGCGTCGCCGACATGGCGACGAGCACCAGGTCGTCGCGGAGCTCCCCGACCTCCCCGAGGAGGCCGACCAGCAGGTCTGTCTCGAGCGCGCGCTCATGCACCTCGTCGATGATGACGGCGCCCACGCCGTCCAGCCCCGGATCCGAGAGCAGTCGGCGCAGCAGAACGCCGGCGGTGACGAACTCGATGCGCGTGGAGGCATCGACCTGGCGCTCGCCCCGCACCGTGAAACCCACTCGGGTGCCGAGCGCGGATCCGTCGAGCTGCGCGAGGCGTCGAGCGGCTGCCCGCGCGGCGACCCGGCGGGGCTGCGTCACGATCACTCGGCCAGCGGTCCGGTTCGCGAGAACCGGCGGCACGAGGGTCGTCTTGCCCGTTCCCGGTGGGGCGCTCACGACGACGGCCGCGTTGCGATCGAGAGCTGCGCTGAGGTCGCCGAGCGCAGCGGCGAACGCGAGGCCGTCGCCGATGCGGGCGAGGTCGAACGAACCGCTCTTCACTGTTCCATCATCGAGCATGGCGCCCGGCCCGCGGCTGCTCTGGTCGTGGGTCGTCTCGCTCCGGTCGCTCAACGGCCCGCGGCTGCTCTGGTCGTGGGTCGTTGAGCGGAGGGCGAAGCCCGAAGACGAAACGGGCTGAGCGAGCGTCAGCGAGTCGAAGCCCTACTCGCCGGCTGCATCCTCAGCACTGACGGCATCCGACGCCTCCGCCTTCTTCGCGCTGGCACGCTTCGCCGGCGCCGTGGCCGTCGCTGCTGCGGGAGCGGATGCCTGTGCTGACGCCTGCGTCTTCGCGATGCCCGCGCCGATGCCTTGTCCGACCGCCTGACCCTGGATGATCGCGGCGAGGTCGAGACCCGTGGCCGAGCTCACGCTGTCGAATACGGACTTCAGGGCCTTCGCACTGTCGGCGCCGACGACGTTCGACGCTCCGTCCTCGCCGGACCCGCCGATGATCGAGACGCTGCCGATCGTGGCGTAGCCCTTCGCGAACTCGCCCATGATCGTGGGGAGCACGTCGAGCACGCGCTGCGAGAGGAACGCCTCCTGGTTGGATGCGATGGCCTTCGCTTCGGCCTCAACGGCGGCCGCGCGAGCTTCACCCTCGGCGCGGATGGCGTCTGCCTCGGCGCTGGCGCGCAGGCGACGGGCTTCGGCCTCGGCGTCGGCGAGCGCACGCAGGGCGTTGGCCTCACCCGTGGCCTTCGCCTCGGCGGCGGCTGCCTCACCTGCCGCGCGGGCGCGGTCGGCCTCTGCCTGCTGCTCGGCGATGCGGGTGCGGGCCTCGGCCTGCTTGACCTGCTCGATCGCTGCAGCCTCTGCAGCGCGTTCGCGGGTGTAGAGGTCGGCCTGCGCGCGGGTCTCGGCCTCGTACTTCTGGGCGTCCGCGACGCGCTTGACGTCGGCATCCAGTTGGGCCTGGCGGTTCTCGGCGTTCTGCTGCAGAACGGCCTGCTCAGCCTGTGCGCGGGCCAGGTGCTCGGCCTGTTCGGCCTCGGCCCGTGCGCGACCGATGCCCGCGTTGGCGTTCGCGGTGTTGGTGTCGAGCGCGGTCTGTTCGACCAGGTTCGACTCCTGGTTGGCGATGTTCTTCTGGTTGATCGCGCGGTCGGCATTGGTCTGCGAGATCTCGGCCGCCTGGCGCTTCGACTGGATCTCTGGTGCACCCAGCGACTGGATGTAGCCGACCTTGTCGGTGATGCCCTTGATCTGGAACGAGTCCAGGATCAGGCCCTGCTCGGCCAGCTCCTGCGAGACGTCGGCGGCGATCTGGTCGGAGAACTTCTTGCGCTCGCGCATGAGCTCGACGACCGAGAGGGTCGCGACGATGCCGCGGAGAGCACCCTCGAGCTGCTCGGTGGTGAACTGTTCGATGGCCTTGTCCTGGGAGGCGAAGCGTTCGGCCGCACGGCGCACGTAGAGGGGATCGGAGCCGATCTTCACGATCGCAACGCCGTCGACGTTCAGCGTCACGCTGTCGAGCGATTGCGCCTCGGCGTTCAGCGAGACCTGACGCGAACGAAGCGAGATGATCTCGTGGCGCTGGGTGATCGGGTTGACCAGGGACTTGCCGTTGACGATGACGGTGACGGGGGAGTCGACGATCTCCGAGCTGCTGCTGCCATCCGCGTTGATGACTGCGCGCTGCACTTTCTGCTTTCGCCCCGAGATGACCAGCGCCTCATCGGCTCGGGCGACCTTGATCCAGCTGCGTGCGAACAGCAGCACCACCAGACCGATGACGATCAGGACGACGACCGCGATGCCGACGAGAACCAGAATGCCGACGAGTCCGGCGATCTCCATGTGACTACCCCCTGTGTGACGCGCTCCCGGTGAGCGTGCACACCCGACTATGCCAGAGATGGCATGTTCGGCGTCGAGGGATTCGGTGTTGTGTGCTCAGCGCCCGCGGAGCTTGTCGGTCAGAGTGCGCAGCTGACGCAGCTCGTCCTCGTCGAGAGCGCGCATGCTCTCCGCGATCGAGCGGCTGTGAACCGTCGCGACCTCGCGGAAGGCCCGTGCGCCGGCATCCGTCGCCTTCAGCACGGCACCGCGTCCGTCGGTGGGGTCGCCGGTCTTGGTGATCAGTCCGCGCGCCACCATGCGGTCGACGAGCCGGGAGACGCTGGGCTGGCTGATGAGCATGTGCGTGGTGACATCTCTGAGGCGCGCGGTCATCTCGGGTGCGCGCGTGACCGTGAGCAGCACGTCGTACTCGGCCTGGGAGATCGGGGTGTTCTCGAAGTCCGCACTCATCGCGGTGAACAGTTCGTGCTGGGCGCGGAACAGGCCCTCCCACGCTTCGAGCGCGAGCTTCCGGTCTGTCATGGATACAGAGTAACGGAACGGTGAAGGGCCGGTCGGAGAGGCTTCCGACCGGCCCTTGTCCCTTGCACCAAGAGTGTCCTGCAATCACATGCGGTGGATGCCACAGCAAACATTCACCGTGCGATAACTGTATAACGGCGAGGTAACGAATGCAACGGTTTGGTCACGGAAACTTTGCCAGGCTGCGCGATCGGGCCGTGCAAGGGCCGGTGTCAGCCCAACACGAACCGCACCGCGTTGCCCCACGGATCAGCCGTGATGACGTCGGCGTCCGACGCCGTGTGCTCGATCCCGGCATCCGTCAGGCGCGTCACGAGATCATTGAGGTCGGATGCCGAGGGGACGGCGACCGTGATCCCGCGCAGTCCAGCGCTCTCGGGCCGTTCTCCGGCTCCGGCGCTCTGCCACGTGTTCGTCGCGAGGTGGTGATGGTATCCGCCGGCCGAGTAGAAGACGGCGCCATCGGACTCGGCCGTGACGTCGAAACCGAGCACATCCGAGTAGAAGTCGCGTGCGCTGTCGAGGTCGCCCACGCGCAGGTGCACATGCCCCATCGTCGCGACACCTGAGGCGTCGCCCTCGAGGTTCTCGTTGATGAACTGATTCGGGTCGAGTATCGCGCTGCCCATGACGACCCGGCCGTCCTCCCACACCCACTCGTCTCGCGGGCGATCGATGTACAGCTCGACACCATTGCCCTCCGGATCGCCCACGTAGAAGGCGAGGCTGACGGCATGGTCGGAGCTGCCCTGGAACGATTCGGGAGCGCGCTCTGCGACGTTCACCAGCGTCCGTGCCAGCGAGGCCGCATCCGCGTACAGGATCGCCGAGTGATACAGGCCCGCGCTGCGCGGATCATCGGATACGGCATCAGTGCTCTCCAGGCGGATCAGGGGATCCTCGAGCCCGAGGACGGCCAGGCCGTCGGACTCCTCGAGAACCGTCAGTCCGATGACGTCACGGTAGTACGTGGTCATGGTGTCGAGATCGCGCGCCGCGATCGTGACGACGCCCATCGCGGTGTCGGCCGGGAGGATGCCGGCATCCGGCGTCGATTCGGCGGAGCGGCCGGACATCGCCCACCAGATCCCGACGACGGCGACGATGAGCACGAGGGCTCCGGCGCCGATCGTCCAGCGGGCGGTCGTTGACAGAGAGCGGCGTGGAGATGAGGTCACACCACGGGAAACAGCCTTCGATTCATTTTTGTTCCCGCGGCAACAAAAATGAATCGCCGGATCAGTACCAGTTGACGGCCTGCGAGTGGCCCCACGCCGAGCACGGGGTGCCGTAGGCGCGCTGGATGTAGTCCAGGCCCCAGCGGATCTGCGTGGTGGCGTTGGTCTGCCAGTCGGATCCGGCGCTGGCCATCTTGCTGCCGGGGAGCGCCTGCGGGATGCCGGTCGCTCCACCGTTCGGGTTGTAGGCCTGGTAGTTCCAGCCCGACTCCTTGGTCCACAGCGAGTTCAGGCAGGAGAACTGGTCCGCACCCCAGCCGAAGTCCTCGGCGGCGATCAGAGCGGCGGCGTTCCGCGCGCCGTCAGGGGTGTTCGCCGCGGCGATGGCTGCTGCCTTCGCTGCGGCGGCCTCCTCGGCCTTCTTCTCGGCGACCGCGTCGTCCAGGCTCGCCTGGAGCGCCGTGGTCTGGGCCGTGACGAGCTTGCTCTGCACGGTGGTCGATTCGGTGAGCATCGAGCGGACGAAGCCGATCGCGTCCTCGTCCGACAGGGCGGCGACGGAGTTCTCGAGGCTGCTCGTATCGATGTCGGCGTCGATGTCGAAGCCGGAGTCCTCGACCTTGGCCGAGGTGTCAGCGGCCGTTGTCAGGGCGGCATCGGCCGACTCGAGGGCGCTCTCGGCTGCGGCCAGCTCGGCACGAAGCTCGCCCCGATCGATGACGGCTGCTCGTCCGGTCACGTCGGCGGTCGCGGGGGCTGCGGAGGTCAGTCCGGCCGTCGCGACGAGACCGAGAGCGGCCCCGGCGACGAGGGTGAGTGCGACGATGCGGCGGTGGGTGCGAACGGTTCGGCGGCGGGCACGGGTGGCGAGTCGGGTTTCAGGCATGACGAACGTAACGATCCTTTGACGTAGCTGAGCCGCTTCGGGGCGGCAGGTGCGCCCTCGGGTCGAGCGCACAAGGTAACGATTCTGTATCACGGAGCCTGTGCGAGACCTCCGTGGGGCCTGAATGCGCGGTGTGAGCGGGTTCCGCGAACTTCAGTACTCGGTGTTGCCAAGTACCAGTACCTAGTGTTACTTTCTACTGGTACTCAACAACACTGAGTAGAAGGAGGGGCGATGGCCAACCAGATGACCGAGATGCTCAAGGGCACGCTCGAGGGCATCGTGCTCGCGATCCTCGCCGATCGCCCTGCATACGGCTACGAGATCACGGCGCGACTGCGCGATGAGGGGTTCACCGACCTCGTCGAGGGCACCGTGTACGCGCTTCTCGTGCGGATCGAGCAGCGCGGGTTCGTGGACGTCAAGAAGGTTCCGTCTGAGAAGGGTCCGCCCCGCAAGGTGTACTCGCTGAACAGGCAGGGCCGCATTCAACTCGGCGAGTTCTGGAAGACGTGGAGCTTCCTCGCCGAGCGCATCGAACACCTCCACGGCACTCACAACCCCACCGACCAAGGAGACTGACAATGGCTGCAAAGTGGATCGAAGCGCTCACCGGATCGCTCGAGCAGAAGAAGAAGTACAAGCAGAGCATGGCGCGCATCGACGCCCTGCCCGCCCCCTATCGCGCCACGGCGATGGCGCTGCACCGCTACCTGATGGCATCCGGCGGAATCGTAGACGGCGAGACTCTGATCCACATGTTCGACGACTTCGCCGACCTGTGGGAGCAGGCGGCCGCCGACGGCACGCCGGTACGCGAGATCGTGGGGGACGACCCCTCCGAGTTCGCCGACACCTTCGCCCAGGCGTACGCGGGCAAGCACTGGGTCGACAAGGAGCGCAAGCGCCTCGCCGACGCCATCGACGCGGCCGTCGCCGAAGACCCGGAGCGAGAGCAATGATGATCACAGCACACGGCATCACGAAGTCGTTCAAGGACGTCCAGGTCCTGCGCGGCGTCGACTTCGAGGTCGAGGCGGGGTCGATCTTCGCTCTCCTCGGCTCGAACGGCGCCGGAAAGACGACACTCGTCCGTATTCTGTCGACCCTGCTCAAGGCGGATGGCGGCACCGCGACCGTCGACGGCCATGACGTCGCCGCAGCTCCTGGCGACGTCCGCGAGTCGATCAGCCTCACCGGGCAGTTCGCCGCGGTCGACGAGGTGCTCACCGGGCGTGAGAACCTCGTGCTCGTCGCGAAGCTGCGCCACCTCGCGGACCCGGGCGGGATCGCCGACGACATGCTCGCGCGCTTCTCGCTGACGGATGCCGGCGGCCGACGCGCCGGCACCTACTCCGGCGGTATGCGCCGCCGCCTCGACATCGCCATGAGCCTGGTCGGTCGTCCGTCGATCATCTTCCTGGATGAGCCGACCACGGGTCTTGACCCGCAGTCGCGCATCGAGGTGTGGCAGACGGTGCGGGACCTGGCGGATGCCGGCACCGCGGTGCTGCTCACGACGCAGTACCTCGACGAGGCCGAACAACTCGCCGACCGGATCGCGATCCTCCACGAGGGCACGATCATTCAGAACGGCACGCTCGCAGAGCTCAAGAAGCTGCTGCCGGCCGCCGAAGTCGAATACATCGAGAAGCAACCGAGCCTCGAAGACGTCTTCCTCGCCCTGGTCGGCCCGTCTGCTGCAGAAGGGAACTGAGATGACCAGTCACGTCCTCAGCGACACCCGCGTTCTCACCGGGCGCTCGCTGCGCCACATCCTGCGCAGCCCCGACACGATCATCACCACCGCGATCACACCGATCGCCCTGCTCATGCTGTTCGTGTGGGTGTTCGGCGGCGCGATCGACACCGGGGGCAACGGCGCGTACATCGACTACATGCTCCCCGGCATCCTGCTCATCACGGTCGCCTCTGGCATCGCGTACACGGCCTACCGGCTGTTCCTCGACATGCAGGGTGGGATCTTCGAACGGTTCCAGTCGATGCCGATCGCGCGCTCGAGCGTGCTGTGGGCGCACGTGCTCACGTCGGCCGTGGCGAACATGCTGTCGGTCGCGATCGTGATCGGCGTGGCGTTCGCCATGGGGTTCCGCACAGGAGCGTCGTTCGGCGCATGGCTCGGCATCGCCGGCATCCTGCTGCTGTTCACGCTGGCACTGACCTGGCTGGCGGTGATCGCCGGGCTGTCGGCGAAGACCGTCGACGGCGCGAGCGCATTCAGCTACCCCCTCATCTTCCTGCCGTTCATCAGCTCGGCGTTCGTCCCGACGGCATCCATGCCGGGGCCGGTCGCCTGGTTCGCCGAGCACCAGCCGGTCACCTCGATCGTCAACACGATCCGCGCGCTGTTCGCCGGGCAGCCGGTGGGCGGCGACATCTGGATCGCGCTGGGCTGGCTCGTCGGCATCCTGGTCGTCGCCTATGCGTTCGCGGTGGCGGTGTATCGCAAGAAGCTGCGCTGAAGCGCGGGCGTCGCCCGCCCGACCCTTCTCGCATCGACGTATCAGGCCCGTAGGGTGGGCACGTGATCGTTCAGGAGATCGGCGATGGGGCGCCTCTAGTACTGGTCCACGGATTCGGCGTCGATCATCGGGTGGTGCTGCCGCTCGACGCGGCCGTGGCTTCCGCCGGGTGGCGCCGCATTTATGTCGACCTTCCCTGGGTACCGCCCGTCGCTCCGGATGCTCCGGCCAGCACCCAGGCGGTGGCCGATGTGCTGGTCGCAGAGCTGCGAGGTCGGCTCGGCGACGAGCCCTTCGCAATCCTGGGGAACTCGTTCGGCGGGATGCTCGCCCGCTACGTCGCGCACGAGCTGCGCTCGCAGGTGCGCGGGCTCGCCACACTTGTCGGCGCTTTCGTTCCCTATGCCGCGGATCGGATGCTGCCTCCGCGGGAGATTCTGTTCGAGGATGACGAAGCGCGGCGTGCCGCAGGCGATGCCGCCGACGACTATGCCGAGATCGCCGTCGTGCAGTCCGTGGACTCTGCTCGTATTTTTGCTGAGTCGATCGCTCCGGCGGCTCGCGCTGCCGACGTGCGCCTTCTCGCCAAGATCGCGTCTTCGTACGCCCTCGATCGTGAGCCGGAGGCGGCGCATCCAGAGCCTTTCGACGCGCCGTCGCTGCATGTATTCGGCCGGCAGGATCAGGTCACCGGGTTCGAGGACGGACTCGCGCTTCGCGCGCATTACTCGCGGGGGACGTTCGCGATTGTGGATGCCGGTGGTCACAACGTGCCCCTTGAGCGGCCGGCGTTGGTCGCAGCGCTTGTCACGGACTGGCTCGCTCGCGTGGATGCCGCGCCCCGGGGCGATGCGAGATGATTCCGGTCGGTTCTGAGCGTCCAGAACCGACGAAAACATTCCCGCATCGGGACGCGGGGAAGTGTTCAGGCGAACGAGTCCTCGATCGCGACCATCCACGAGATGCCGAAGCGGTCGACGAGCATGCCGAACTCGCCGCCCCAGGGCGCGGCATCCAGCGGCATGACCGTTGTTCCGCCGTCGACGAGGCCGTCCCACGCGCGGTGCAGATAGTCCGTGTCGACCGATCCGCCGCTCAGCGAGACCGAGATGCCCTGCGGCGACTGGTACTCCATGCCGGTCGGGGTGTCGGATGCCATGAGCACCAGCCCGCCCGGAGCATTCAGCTGCGCATGCATGACCAGGTTCTCCTCGCCCGCGGCTGTGCCGCTGTCGGGCATCTCGCCGAACGTGCTAACGGCCAGGTCGCCGCCGAGCACGCTCTGATAGAACTCCATCGCCTCACGGGCGGAGTCGCGGAAGGACAGGTACGGGTTGAGGTTCGCCACGATCGCTCCTTGGTCGAGTGCTCGGATGCAACCAGTGTGCGCCCAGCATCCGCGATCCTCAATGGGTTCTGCGGCAACGTGATCGCGCCGCGATGCGTTCGCGCTACTCGACGAGCTTGCCCTCGGAGGACACCTCGCGGATGAGGTCCATGATCTCGGCGGGCACCGGCGGGATCTCCTCGCGCGTCACCCCCGTGCTCGGCGACCACACCAGGTTCACCCGCAGAGTCGGGTCCTCGTCGGGGAAGTCGCTGCGGTTGTGGCATCCACGTGTCTCGCGGCGCTCGAGAGCAGCTTCGAGGGTAGCCCGCGCGGCCAGCGCCGAGGCCTTCAGGTCGAACGCATGCGCGAGGTCCTGGAATCCGGCGATGTCGGGGTGGATGCCGACGTCGTGCATCCGGGCCTCGATCTCCTCGAGCTCCGCGAGCCCGGCGCGCAGACCCTCCTCCGAGCGCACGACGCCGGCGTGCTCGGTCATGGTGTTGCGGATCGCGCGCTGCAGCGCGCGGACGTTCTCGCGGCCATCGGCGGCCAGCAGGTCGTCGATCTCGGCGCGAGCCGCGGTCACGGCATCCGCAGATCGGTTCTGCGCCTCAAGACCCGCGGCGTGCGCCATCGCGGCCTGGCCGACGATCCGGCCGTACACGAGCAGCTCGATCAGCGAGTTGCCGCCGAGGCGGTTCGCGCCGTGCAGGCCGCTGGACGCCTCGCCGATCGCGTAGAGTCCGTCGACGTCGGTGCCGTGGTCGTCCGGCCTGACCCACACGCCGCCCATCGAGTAGTGCGCGGTCGGGGCGATCTCGATCGGGTCGACGGTGATGTCGAGCATCTGCAGCTCCATCATGGTCTGGTAGACCCGCGGCAGCCGGGTCATGATCGTCTCGCGCGGCAGGTGCGACACGTCGAGCCAGACGCCACCGTTCTCGGTTCCGCGCCCCTCCTTGATCTCGGTGTACGCGGCCAGCGCCACGCGGTCGCGGGTGGACAGCTCCATCCGCTCCGGGTCGTACTTCGCCATGAATCGCTCGCCGAGCGCGTTACGCAGGATGCCGCCCTCGCCGCGCGCGGCCTCGGAGATGAGCGTGCCCGCCGCGTTCTCCGGCTCGATGATGCCCGACGGATGGAACTGCACGAGCTCCGGGTCGCGCAGGCGGCCGCCTGCTTCGACCGCCAGACGGAACGAGTCGCCGGTGTTCTCGTCTCGGCGCGACGACGTGCGGCGCCAGATGCGGTTGTGTCCGCCGGCGGCGAGGATCACGGCATCCGCATGGATGAGGTAGCGCGTGCCGTCGGCCTGGTCGAAGCCGTAGGCGCCGAAGACGACGCCATCGCGCACGAGCAGGCGGGTGATGTAGACGCCGTCGAGGATCGGCACATCGAGCTGCTCGGCGCGGCGCACGAGGGTGCGCTGGATCTCGAGACCGGTGTAGTCGCCGGCGAAAGCCGTGCGCCGGAACGTGTGCGCGCCGAAGAAGCGCTGCGAGATGCGTCCGTCGTCCTCGCGGGCGAAGTCCATGCCCCAGCGCTCGAGATCCCGGATGCCGCGCTCCGCGCCCTGCGTGACCACCTCGACCGTGTGCGGGTTCGCGAGGAAGTAGCTCTCCTTGATCGTGTCCGCGGCGTGCTGCTGCCACGTGTCGTCGGCGTCCATCGTGCCCAGCGCGGCGTTGATGCCGCCGGCGGCGAGCGAGGTGTGCGCGTCGTTCCGCGGCCGCTTCCCGACCGCGAGGACGTCGACGCCGTGCTCGGCGACCTCGATCGCGGCGCGGAGGCCCGAGCCGCCGGTGCCGATGACGAGGACGGTGGTGGAGATCTGGCGTTCGCGAGTGCTCATGAGATCAACGGTAAGAACCGGAAGCCGATAACTCCAATGCATTGTTCGCGTAGTCACGATAGACTGGTGGCATGAACTTGGAGCAGCTCAGGGGATTCGTCGCGGTCGCTGAACTCGGGCACTTCACGCGCGCGTCCGAGAAGCTGCACCTCGCCCAGCCATCGCTCAGTCGACAGATCTCGACCCTCGAGCAGGAGCTCGGTGCTGAGCTGTTCCATCGTGCGCGCGGCAATATCTCACTCACGGCCGCCGGCGAGACGCTGCTGCCCCGTGCGCGCCGGATGCTGGCGGATGCCGAGGCCATTCGCTCCGAGATGGCCGAGCTCGCCGGGCTCCAGCGCGGTCGCGTTCGGCTCGGCGCCACCCCGACGCTGTGCATCAGTCTCGTCGCCGAGGTGCTGCGGGCATTCCACGACGCGTACCCTGGCGTGGAGCTGCAGCTGGTCGAGGGCGGCTCGAACCTGCTGATCGAGCAGCTCGCCGGTGGGGCCGTCGACATGGCCCTGGTCACGATGTCGGACGGGCAGCCGGTCGCGGGCCCCGCGCTCGTGCGCACCCCGCTGCTCACCGAGGAGCTGGTCGTGGTCTCGTCGGCGGATGCGCAGCCGATCACCGACGGCTCGATCGACCTCGAGGGGCTGGCCCAGCTGCCGCTGGTCGCCCTGGCCGACAGTTACGACCTGCGCGGGGCGACGGATGCCGCGTTCGAGGCTGCGGGGCTGACGCCATCCCTCGTGGTCGAGGGCGCCGAGATGGATGCCGTGCTGCGATTCGTCGAACGAGGTCTCGGCGTCGCCGTCGTACCAGCAACCGTGCCCGTTGATCGGCCGACGCTGCGGTCAGCGCGGCTGACGGATCCGCAGTTGGAGCGCACCATCGTCCTCGCCCACCGGAGCGACGTGAACCCGACCCGCGCGGCCGCCGCGATGCGAGCGGTGATCGTGAGTACGGCCGACTACCTCGCGGCGCGCTCGCCGGAGACGCTGCATCCGGTCACGCCGATGTCGTGAGCGACGACGGCCGCACGGCGCGACGCACGAGCTCTCGCGTGAGCATCAGCGCGATGACGAGCACAGTGACCGACAGGAATCCGCCGAGGTGGACGGCGTCGCCGAGCACGAGGTCAGTGAGCCACAGGATCAAGAACTTGCTCGCACCGGCGGTGAGCATGAGAGCGGCCGTGCTGACGATCCGGCCACGTCGGTTCTGAGCTGCTCGGATCCGCTTGACGATGCGGGTCTTCGCTGCCACAGCGAGCTCGAGCACGAGCTTCAGCACGATGGCGGTCACGAACGACACGAGGAAGGACTCCGAGATGATGTCGGGTGCGAACTCCACGAACAGTGCGAGCACTGTCGTGTACGCGAACACGTCGACGACGTCGATCGCGCGTGGCATCCATCTCCGAATCGACGTCCTCACGATCGCAACCCTAAGTCAGTCCCGGCGCGTTGCGGGGACTTCTTTCGGATGCAGGACACCGGATGCCGCGCCGAGCGCCGCACCGATGATGGTGTCGACGACCCGCTCGAAGGCCACGTCCATCGATCCGATCTGACCGGTCGCCGCGCCCGTGAGCAGCAGCACGAGGGGAGTGATGATCGTCAGCGCCAGCGCGTAGTGGCGCACGACGACGAGTTCAACGGAGAACTGCATGATGCCGAGCAGCAGGGCGATCCAGAGTCCGTGCGGATGCAGCAGCGCCAGCAGCGCGTACACGCCGACGCCGAGCACGGTGCCCAGCATCCGGTGCAGGCCGCGCTGGAAAGCCGCGCGGCGGTCGGCGGCGACGCCGATCACGGCGATCGCGGCGCCCACGATCCAGTAGCTGCGCGCGGGGTCGACGAAGAAGCCGATCAGCACGCCGAGCAGCGCGACGATGACCACCCGCAGCAGGAGCAGGCGTGACGCGTCATCGAGGGCCGGGCCGGGCAAGAGCTCGCGCAGCGGACGGGGAGGGTGGGCTCGCACGCGTCGGATCAGCAGCGGCGACATCGCGACCACGTACGAGAACAGACAGCCGGAGGCGATCGCGGCAGTGTACGTGAGCGGCGCGATCGCAGCGTGGCCGGTCACCTGGGCGGAGAGCCCGAACACGAGCACGAAGAAGAGCGGCCCCGGAGGGCCGAGCCGGAAGCCGAACGAGAGCCCGGCGGCGACGAGGGCGATCACGACGATGCCGATGGTCACCAGCCAGCTGCTGGCTCCGGCGAACGCGCCGAGCGCAGCACTCACGATGAGGGCGGCAGCGACGATCGGCAGCACGCGGGCACGATCGACGACAGGGGCCGCGCCTGCGAACAGCACGGTGAAGGCGCCGGAACCGGCGATGTAGCCGAGCGTCGGGTCGCCCAGCAGGGTCATCACGGCGATGGGAACAGCCATGCCGATCGCCGCCTGCAGGCCGAGCTGCCACCGCGGGCCGCTGGGTGGGGCGAAGGCGAACAGGCTCACCCGTCCATTCTCTCGCGACTCGCGACCTGGACGTCGGGACCTGGACGTCAGGGGTGCTGCGTGGCGACCCACTCCGCAAAGGTCTGCGTGCCGAGATCGGCAGCCGAGCCGGGCAGCGCCAGCCCAGCGCGCATCCCCTTCATCTGCTTGGTCGGGATGCTGATCGAGGGAACCCAGCCGCCATGGCCGATGGCGTTCGCATAAGCCTTGACCATGGCATCCAGGGCCTCCTCGCGCGGTCCGGCGATATCGCGGGCGCGTCCCTGCGGGGTTCCGGATGCCAGGTCGGCGAGACGCTCGCCGACCTCAGCAGCCGCGATCGGCTGGGTGCGCGCCCGCGGGGCGAGATGCAGAGGACCGACCTTGGCGCCGGAGAACATCTGCGCCGCGAACTCGTGGAACTGCGTGGCGCGCTGGATGGTCCACGGCACCGGCGACGACTCCACGACCTTCTCCTGCGCGACCTTGCCCGCGTAGTAGTCGTACGGCATCCGGTCGATCCCTACGATCGAGAGCAGCACGAGGTGTCGCACGCCGGCGCGCTCGGCGGCCTGCACCAGGTTGCCCGTCGCTGTCGTGAAGAACGCGATCGCGGCATCCGCGTTCAGGGTCGAGACGTTCGCGGTGTCGATGACGGCGTCGACTCCGTCGAGGGCGGCATCAAGGCCGGCGCCGGTGAGGAGGTCGACGCCCCGGGAGCGCGTGAGGATCACAGCGTCATGCCCGGCTGCCCGCACCGCGTCGACGGTCGGTGCGCCCACGACTCCTGTTCCGCCTGCGATAGCGATCTTCATGTGGTGATCTCCTTCTCGTTGTCGATTCTCGTGGACTGGGGGTGTGCGGCGCGAGGGCCGGGGAGCATGAGCACGATGCCGAGCAGAAGGCTCCCGCCGAGCCCGATGATGTTGCCGATCACGTCGATGAACGGCATGCCTCCGAACTGGGTGGCGTGGTAGATCAGGTGCGGCAGTCCGAAGACGGTCCACGCCACCCCGACGACTTGACCGGCTTCGGGGCCTCGGGTGAACGCCGCAGCGACGCTGGCTGCGGCCAAGGCGAGGTACAGCGCTCCGACGTCGCGGATCAGGTGCTCGTTGAACGGTCCGTCCACGGCGATCCACATGCGCCCGAGACCGGGGAACGCGTCGTAGAAGGATGCCGGCCACGCGGCGGCCCACAACCCGACGAACGTGCCGATCGCTGCGGTGACTCCCAGCAGGATGCGTCTGATCGTCATGCTCATACCTCTTCGACGATGCAGGCGCCTCGAATGTGAGCCGCGACCTCACATTCGCCCTTGCTGCGTCGTCGTAGCCGTGGAAGCAGGAAGTGCGGGAGGATGTGACGGGATGGACGCGATCGACGACCTCGAGGCGGAGCGGCGGACGCTGCTCGCGCTCGGCTATCGGATGCTCGGCACGGTCGCCGACGCTGAGGATGCCGTGCAGGAGACCTACCTGCGCTGGTACCGGATGCCGGCGGAGGAGCGCGCCCGCATCGACAATCCAGCGGCCTGGCTGACCAGGGTCGCCGGGCGGGTGTGTCTCGATCTGCTCGGCTCCGCGCGAGCCCGACGCGAACGGTACGTCGGCGAGTGGCTGCCAGAGCCCGTGCCGGGGGAGTCGGCCATCGCGGCATCCGTTCCGGTCGACCCGCTCGACCGGGTGACGCTCGACGAATCGGTGAGCGTGGCGCTCTTGGTGGTTCTGGAGTCGCTCACCCCGGCCGAACGCGTCGCGTTCGTGCTGCACGACGTCTTCGCCGTGCCGTTCGCCGAGATAGCCGAGACCGTCGGACGGAGCCCCGACGCGACCAGGCAGCTCGCATCGCAGGCGCGTCGACGCATCCGCGAACGGCGCGCGGGCATCGCCTCGCGCGAGCAGCACGACGCCGTTGCGCGCGCCTTCGCCGAGGCGACGGCGACGGGCGACCTCGCCGCGCTCATCGGGATCCTGGATCCGGACGTCGTGCTGCGCTCGGACGGCGGCGGCAAGATCTCGGCTGCCCGTCGCCCGGTGTTCGGAGCCGACAGGGTGGCACGGTTCCTGCTCGGCGTTCCGCACCTCGAGCCGACGGCGACCATCGAGCCGACGCTGACGCCAGAAGGATTGGCATTCCTCGTGCGTGTCGACGGCCGTGCCGACTCGGTCATCTCGGTCGATGTCGCGGGCGACAGGATCACCGAGATCTACCTCGTCCGCAACCCCGACAAGCTCACGCTCTGGCGCTGAGGGCGGCGACAGCGCGCCGATAGCATGAGCCCATGCACGCTGTCGTCGCACGCCCCGGCATCGCCGAACGCCTTTCACGCATGATCCAGCTGCCGACCGTGTCGGCCGAGCTCGAGCAGCGAGGGATGCAGCCGTTCGAGGACTTCGTCTCGCTCATCGCCGACCTCTACCCGCTCACGCACGAGCATCTCGAGCTCGAGCGTCACACGGACCTCGGGCTGCTGTTCCGCTGGAGGAGCGCATCGGATGCCGCGCCTCTCGTGCTCATGGCGCACTACGACGTCGTGCCCGTCGACGAGTCCGACCCGTGGACCCACCCGCCGTTCGCCGGCACGATCGCTGACGGTCGGGTCTACGGCCGCGGGACGCTCGACGACAAGGGTCCGCTGATCGTCGTGCTCGAAGCCGTCGAGAACCTGCTCGCCGCCGGGTTCACGCCGGCGCGCGACGTGTACCTGTCGTTCGGCGGGAACGAGGAGACGTTCGGGGCGGCAGCGGTCGAGATCGCGCGGGTCTTCCAGGAGCGTGGGCTCGTTCCGTGGCTCGTCGTCGATGAGGGCGGGGCGGTGGTGGATGCTCCGCTGTCGTTCGTGCAGGGACGAGCGGCGATGATCGGCGTGGGGGAGAAGGGCGTGCTGACGCTCCGCCTCAGTGCGCGGGGTGACGGCGGGCACGCGTCGGCACCGCCCGCTCTGACCGCGGTGCGCCGCATCGCACGGGCCGTGAATCGGTTGGGCCCCGGCACGTTCCGGCCCCACACGCCGAAGGCGATCTCGCGGATGCTGTCGCAGTTCTCCGAGCAGGCGACAGGGCCGTCGCGGCTGCTGCTGAAGGTGCTCGCGGCCGTGCCGCCGTTGAATGCCCGCATCTTCGCCGCGCTCGGCGGGGAGCCCGCGGCGATGGTCAGGACGACGGTCGCTCCCACGATGCAGTCAGGAGGAACCGCGGCCAACGTCATCCCCTCCCAGGCATCCGCCACCGTGAACCTGCGCATCGCACTCGGCGAGACCGTCGACGACGCCGTCGCACGTGTGCGGCGCCGTATCCGTGACCCGCTGGTCTCGATCGACGTCCTCGAGGGCAGCGAGCCGTCACCGGAGTCTCCGACCGACAACGAGCAGTTCGCGCTGCTCGGCCGCGCGCTGGAGGAGGCCTTCCCCGGCGTGCGGCCCGTCCCGTACGTGATGATGGCGGCGACCGACTCGCGTCACTTCCACCGGTTCTCGCCCGCGGTGTACCGGTTCGCGCCGCTGGAGATGTCGAACGCGCAGCGCGCGGCGATTCATGGCGTGGATGAGAGCGTCGAGATCGCTACGCTCGAGCGAGGCGAGATGTTCCACCGGGCTCTGCTCGAGCACCTCGACTGACCCGCCTGACCCGAATGGAGCAATGATGCCCCGTACCGCGACCCTGGGCGCGCTCGCCGCCGTCGTCGGATTCCTCGCGTTCGTCGAGTTCACCAGCGGCGTCCTGCAGGGCTATTACACGCCGATGCTGTCCGACATCGCGCGTAACCTGCAGATCCACGACGCCGACGTCAACTGGTTCGAGGGCACGCAGCTTATGCTCTCGGCGCTGGTCGTTCCGGCATTCGCGAAACTCGGCGACATGGTCGGCCACAAGCGGATGCTGCTTATCTCCACGGCCCTGACCGCAGCCGCTGCGCTGGCGCTGCCGTTCACGGATTCGTTCTGGGTGTTCTTGATCGCGTGGACGCTGATGGGGTTCTACGTCGTCTGGCTGCCTCTGGAGATCGCCCTGATCTGGTCGCGCTCGCGTCGGATGGAGGGGCGGTCTGTCATCACGGCGCGGGCGGCGGGACTCCTGGTCGCAGCGCTCGAGGGCGGGGCGATCCTCGGCGCGCTGCTGGGCGGCGCGCTCATCGATGTGCTGCCGTTGACGATCGTGCTGCTCATCCCGGCGCTGCTGGTCGTCGTGTGCTTCTTCGTGATCCTGTTCGGGGTGAAGGAGTCGCCGGAGCAGAATGGCGGCGTCCTCGACACCGTGGGGCTCGTGCTCATCTCGATGGCGCTGATCTGCTTCACCGGAGGCCTCAGCCTGCTTCGACTCGACGGGGGACTCGTGAACCCGTGGTCGTGGGCCGTCGTCGTGCTCGGGCTGCTGCTGATCGTGCCGTTCGTGCTGTGGGAGCTGCGCCACGACGACCCGCTGATCGATGTGCGGATGTTCCGCTCGCCGGCGCTCGGCCCTGTGTTCCTGACCGCTGGCCTGTTCGGCGTCAGCGTGCTCGGCGCACAGGCGCCGCTGTCGACGTTCGCGCGGACCGACCCCGAGGTGTACGGCTACGGGTTGGGAACGACGGGGTTCGCGACCTCGCTGATCATCGGCATCTACCTGATCGGCATGATCGCCGGCGCGCTGCTTTTCCCCGTGATCGCGCGGCCCGCGACACCCCGGGTCACCCTGATCGGAGCATCCGCGCTGGTCGCGATCGGGTTCCTGCTGTTCCTGCCGTTCCACGATGCGTATCTGCAGGTCATCGTCAACATGGTGATCGTCGGGCTCGGATCCGGTGCGCTGGTCGCCGCTCTCCCGGCGGCCGCGGCGTCCGCCGCTCCCGAGACCCAGACCGGTGTCGCGACGGGACTGACCAACT
Organism: Microbacterium sp. Bi121; assembly: GCF_918698005.1. Taxonomy (GTDB): domain Bacteria; phylum Actinomycetota; class Actinomycetes; order Actinomycetales; family Microbacteriaceae; genus Microbacterium. The sequence continues at coordinate 141,077 of NZ_CAKKLJ010000001.1, read as the reverse complement.
CGGTGAAGACGGTCGGTGGCGCGATCGCCTCGTGCGTGTTCGGCATCGCGCTGCTGCACGGGGTTGCCTCGACCTCAGGCGGTGCCGAGGGGACAGCGGGTTCGCTGGCGGGCTACTTCACCGTCTGGATCGTCTGCGGCGTGACAGCGCTGCTCGCCGCGGTGCTGCTGCTGTTCGTTCCGAAGCAGGCGTTCACCGACCGGGTCGCCGAGGTGGACGTGACGCCCGTCGTGTGATGCGAGGCGGGGCGTCGAGCGAACGGAGCGGGACGACACGCGCTGAGCGAGCGGAGCGAGTCGAAGTCGGCTGCGGAATCTCAGCACTCAGTGCGGTGCGTGGTACTCGGCCTCGCCGCGCTTCCAGTAGCCCTTCACGACGGCGTGGGCGGTGTCGACGCCCCAGCGCGCGAGGAGGGCGCGGCCAGGCTTGACCACCGACTGCTCGGCCGCGATGAACACGAACGAGTCCGAGCCGACAGCATCCGCTTCACCCAGTCCCTCGAGGAAGGCGATCAGGGCGGAGCCGGCCGGCTCGTCACCGCGGTGCAGCCATTCGGGCTTCACCGGAGCGTCGATCTCGATCTCGTCCTCCGCGCCGTGCACCTCGATGACGACGCGTGCCGGCTGCTCTCCGATCAGCGCCGCGAACCGGCGAATCGCGGGGATCGCCGTCTCGTCGCCGGCGAGGAACCACGACCCTGGTGTCCCGGTGATCACAGCGGAGCCTCGTGGCCCACCGACGCCGATCCGGGATCCGATCGGAGCCGTCGCGGCCCAGCGCGCGGCGATTCCCTCGTCGCCGTGAACGGCGAACTCCACCTCGAGCCAGTTCTCGTCCCAGACCAGCGGCGTGTACTCGCGGCTCGGGGCGGCGCGAAGCTCCTCGATGGAATCCGGCATCCGATCAGGGAAGAACAGCCGCATGTGGTCGTCGCTGCCGAGTGAAGCGAAGCCGAAGAGGTCGTCGCCTTCGAGCCGCACGCGCACATAGTTCGGGGCGAGCTGCTCGCGTGCGACGAGGGCGACCTCGCGGAACTGGAGGGCGAGCATCTTGCGCTCGAGCGAGAACGACGATTTCGGATCGGCCATGATTTCAGGCTAGCCTGATTCCGGATCCCTTCAGGTAAGCCTTACCTTACTAACCTCGACACGCAGCAGAACAGGAGTCCCTTCCATGTCCATGCCCAGAACTCTCGCAGTGGCCGCTCTCGGTGCCGTCTCACTCCTCGCTCTCGCCGGGTGCAGCGCACCCGCGGATGCCGAAACCCCCGAGAACGCAGCCGAGGACTATTACCCGATCACGGTCACCGATCTCGCCGGCAACGAGGTGACGATCGAGAGCGCCGACAGCGTCGCCGTCACGGACAACCGCTTCTTCCAGCTCGCCGCCGACTGGGACCTTCCGGTCTCCGTCGCCCCGCGCGACCTCATGAGCCCCGAGAACCCGCTCGCCGCCGATGAGGAGATCCTGAACATCGGCACGCACGGTGAGCCCGACTTCGAGCAGATCGTGGCGGCAGACCCCGATCTCATCATCAACGGCTACCGCTTCAGCGCGAAGGAGAACGCACAGGGCGTGAAGGATGCCGCACCAGACGCCGCGTTCGTCGACATGACCGGCCCCGAGGATCAGTCGGTCGACGAGTACGTCACCGAGAGCATCACGCTGATGGGCGAGGTCTTCAACCGGGAGGCCGAGGCGGAGGCGCTGATCGAGGAGTTCCACACCGCGGTCGACGGCGCCAAGAACGCCTATGACCCCGAGTCCACCGTCATGGGGTTGATCACGTCGGGCGGAGAGATCAACTACGCCAACCCGATCGACGGCCGTGGATCGAGCATCTTCTTCGATCTGCTCGGCCTCACCCCGGCGCTCGACGCCGAGGGGTCGGAGAACCACACCGGCGACAGCGTCTCGCTCGAGGCGCTCGCCGGCGCGAACGCCGATTTCTTCACGGTGCTCGACCGTGACGCCGCCGTCGGCGAGGGCGAGGTCACCCCGGCACTCGACCTGATCAACAGTTCCGCGGCGCTGGCGAATGTGCCCGCCGTGAAGAACGAAGCGATCTATGTCTTCCCCGCGGACTACTACCTCACCGAGGACGTGTTCGCCTACACCACTGTTCTGAACGGCCTCGCCGACCTCTTCGGAGAGAATTGACCCGCTGAGTACTTCAGACGCGTCGCCGCCGAGAGCCTCGGCGGCGACGCGTCTCGCAGAACGGTGAACCATGGCCTCTCCGGCGACCCCTACACCGCGCGTCACCAACATCGACGCGCTCTCCACGTCCAGACCCCGTTCGCGCACCCGGTCGCGCTGGCGCAGGACGTGGCCGCTGCTCCTCGCGATCGCGCTGACGATCGGCCTGATCACGCTGTCTATCTTCGTCGGGGTCGCCGACATCACCGCTGTCCCTGGTGAGGGAGCGGAGTTCCTCTGGATCACCCGCATCCCGCGAACAGCATCCCTCGTGCTCGCCGGCGCCAGCATGGCGATGGCGGGCCTGATCATGCAGCTGATGACCCAGAACCGCTTCGTCGAGCCGACGACCGTCGGCACCACGGAGTGGGCCGGTCTCGGGCTCCTCGTGACCTACATCGTGCTCCCGTCCTCCGGGATCTTCGTCAAGATGGTCGTGGCGATCGTCTTCGCCTTCATCGGCACACTGATCTTCTTCGCGTTCCTGCGCCGGGTCACGCTGAAGTCGTCCCTCATCGTGCCGATCGTCGGCATCATGTTCGGCGCGGTGGTCAGCGCGATCACGACGTTCCTCGCCCTCCGGTTCAACCTGCTGCAGGTTCTCGGCGGCTGGTTCATGGGCCGATTCACCGGCATCGAGGTCGGCCGCTACGAACTGCTCTGGATCGTGCTGGTCGTCGCGGTGATCGTGATGATCGTCGCCGACCGTTTCACCGTCGCGGGCCTCGGCAAGGACGTCGCGACGAACGTGGGCCTCGACTACGAGCGCGTCATGCTGCTCGGAGTCGGCCTGATCTCCCTCACCACCGGAGTCGTCACCGTCGTGATCGGCATGCTGCCGTTCCTCGGCCTGATCGTCCCGAACCTGGTCTCGATGGTTCGCGGTGACGATCTGCGATCCAACCTGCCCTGGGTGTTCCTGACCGGCATCTGGATCGTCACGATGTGCGACATCATCGGCCGCGTCGTCATCATGCCGTTCGAAGTGCCCGTGTCGCTGGTGCTCGGCGTCGTCGGCTCGGCCGTGTTCATCTTCATGCTGCTTCGCACGAGGAGGAACGGTGTCAGCTGACACGACTCCCATCTCCGCGTCCGCGCAGTCGGCGTCCCGACGGGACTTCGGACCCTACGCGAGCAGTGCGCACCGCATCCGGTATCTGCTCATCCTGGGCGCTCTCATCGTCGGCGCGGTGGCCGTCACGATGCTGCTGCTGACCTGGGGGAATCAGTTCGAGCCTTTAAGTGAGAAGTGGTGGCGCATCTCCCGGATGCGCGTCACCACTCTCGTCGTCATCGCGGTGGTCACGTTCTGCCAGGCGATCGCGACCGTCACCTTCCAGACGGTGACGAACAACCGGATCATCACTCCGTCGATCATGGGTTTCGAATCGCTCTACGTGCTCATGCAGACCACGATCGTGTTCTTCTTCGGCACAGCGGGGATCGCTGAGATCAGCCCGTTCGGCCGTTTCCTGCTGCAGAGCGCGATGATGGTGCTCTTCGCCGTGCTGCTGTATTCGTGGCTGCTCTCCGGCCGGTTCGGGAACCTGCACGTGATGCTGCTGATCGGCATCATCATCGGTGCAGGCATGGGCTCGTTGGCCACATTCATGCAGCAGATGCTCGACCCGAACGAGTTCGATGTGCTGACCGCGCGCCTGTTCGGCAGCGTGGGCAACGCGAGCACCGACTTCCTGTGGTTCGTCATCCCGGTCGTCCTCGCGACCGGTGGCACGATCTGGTTCCTCGCGCGACGTCTGAACGTGATCTCGCTGGGGAGCGAGATCAGCGCCAACCTCGGCCTGAACCACAAGCGTCAGATCATGCTCATGCTGACCCTGGTCTCGGTGCTGATGGCGATGACCACGTCCCTCGTGGGCCCGATGACCTTCCTCGGATTCCTCATGGCGACCCTCGCGTACTCGATCACGAGCACCTACGATCACCGTCGGATCCTGCCTGTGGCCTGGCTGCTGGGCTACGTCATCCTCACGGCCGCGTACTTCCTCCTGCGGCACGTCTTCCCGCTCGTCGACGCCGTGACCATCGTCGTCGAGCTCATCGGCGGTCTGCTGTTCTTGTTCGTCATCCTTCGGAAGGGGCGTCTGTGATACGTCTCAACAATGTCACCAAGCGCTACGGCAACGACATCGAGATCGGTCCGATCTCGGTCGATATCCCGGCCGGCGGGATCATCGCGCTGGTCGGACCGAACGGCGCAGGCAAGTCCACCGTGCTCACGATGATCGGGCGCCTGCTCGCGCCCGACGAGGGGACGGTGGAGGTCGCGGGCCTCGACGTGCATCGCACGGCGTCGAAACAGGTCGCCAAGACCGTGTCGATCCTGCGCCAGGAGAACCACTTCGTGACGCGTTTGACCGTGCGTCAGCTGGTCGGTTTCGGGCGCTATCCGTACAGCGGGGGACGGCTCACGCAGGTCGACGAGGACAAGATCTCCGAGGCGATCGACTTCCTCGACCTCACCGATCTGGAACAGCGCTTCCTCGATCAGCTATCCGGCGGTCAGCGGCAACGCGCCTACGTCGCGATGGTCCTCGCGCAGGACACCGACTACCTCCTGCTCGACGAGCCGCTCAACAACCTCGACGCGCAGCATTCGGTGCAGATGATGAGGCAGCTGCGCCGCGCCGCCGACGAGTTGGGACGCACGATCGTCATCGTGCTGCACGACATCAATTTCGCAGCCGCCTACAGCGACTACATCATCGCGATGGAGCATGGCCGGATCGCCGTGCACGGCACCCCGGACGAGATCATCACGGACGAGGTGCTCACGCGAGTGTTCCACACCCCGGTGACGGTCATCGACGGTCCACGCGGGCGTCTCGCGGTGTACTACTGACGCCTTCTAGAGCTCGATGCCGTGCGATTCGTCGTTGACGCCGGTGTTGCCGCCCTTGCGCGACTCGGTGGCGATCAGCCACACGACGGACACGATCAGGGCGAGTACGAGGCCCAGCCACACGTTCTGCAGGATCAACCCGATCACGATGCCCAGGATGAAGAGCACGACCGTGCCGGCGAGCCAGGTCCAGCGCTGCTTCTTGGTGGCCGACATGGGCTCAGCCTAGAGGAGACACCTGTCACTACTGCTCAGAGCGTCTCGGGCTCGCGCGGCGGGTTGTGCATGAACTCGATGCGGATCCCGCTGCTGTCCTCGACGAAGGCCGCGTAGTAGCGGTCGCTGAATCGCGGGTACTCCTTCGGGGCGCGGACCGCAGACCAGCCCGCATCCATGGCGATGCCGTGCAGACGGTCGACCTCGTCGCGCGATTCCACCGCGAGAGCGAGATGCTGCCAGCCCACATGGCCGTGCCGGTGCGGACCGGTTCCCGCTTCCCGTGCGGGAAAGAGGATGAGCTCGGGCTCGCCGTCGCGTTGCCATGACACCGAGCCTTCGATGTCATGCCGGGTGAAGCCGAGCGCGACCATCACCGGATCGAACTGCGCGATCGCGTGCGGAAGGTCGTCGACGGTGATGCCGAGGTGATCGAAGATGAGCATCTTCCCACCCTCGCAGACGGTTCAGCGGCGGCGATGATCCTCTGGGGCGAGGCGCGGTCCACGGCGGGGTTCGACGACACCGCTGGCCAGGATGAGGCGGATGACGCGGTGGCGGTGCCCGGCCCAGGGGGCGAGGAGCTCCAGCATTCCGTCGTCGTCGACGCGGGCGCCGGTGAGCGCGAAACCGACCTGGTGGGCGAGATGGTAATCCCCGACGCTCACTGCATCGGGATCGCCGAGCGCGCGGATGCGTGTCTCGGCGGATGTCCACGCGCCGATGCCGGGCAGGCTCGTGAGCACCCGGTCGCGGTCGTCGCCCGATTCGGCGGCGAGCACCGCGTCGGCGATGCGCCGACCGCGTTCGGCCGCGCGGACGATCGCGCGGGACTGCGGGGGCTCGACACCGGCTCGGTGCCAGGCCCATGAGGGGATGCCGCGCCAGCCGTCGACCGTCGGCGGAGCGAACATCGGCCGCGGCGTCGGCCCTGGGGCGCGCTCGCCGAAGCGGGTGATCAGCACTCGCCACGCGCCGAACGCCTGGTACGAGGTGACCTTCTGCTCGATCGTGGCGCTCGCGAGGGCGTCGAAGACGAGGTCGGTGCGGGTGAGGCGCGTGCCGGCGGTGCGGCGGGCGACCTCGGCGAGGAGCGGATGCCCGGCGGCGGTCAAGGAAGCCACGTCGAATCCGGTCGCATCGTCATCGCCGCCGCACAGCCGGGGGAGCTGCGTGAGCGCCCACCCGGCGCCTGGGCCCCAGGCGCTCGCGTGAACCTCGCCGGTCGCTTGGCGGAGGGCGAGCGTGGCGATGCCGTCAGGAGTGCGCGTTGCGCGCCAGAGCGTCGATCCGTCGACGAGCATCGTCGGATCCTTCGGACCGCGGATCAGGACGCCGACCGTGCGGAAGAGGTTCAGCGGGTGCGCGGGGCGGTAGACGGTGTGGAGCGGCTCACGCTGCGCCGACTTCGCGGGTGCGGCGGCTGAGGTCGCGGCATCCGCTGTCAAGGTCATGCGAACACCCTACGTCGCACCGCTGACAGTGGGTCGCGGCATCCCGCCGACTGACCCCCGACGGGTCGGCGAAGGCGCGAGCCTCAGAACCGGTCGGGCGAAGGCGTGCCGTGGCCGTACCGGATGACGACATCGGCGTGGCGGTCGAACCGGTAGCCGACGCCGCGCACGGTGCGGACGATGTCCTCGTAGCGACCGAGCTTGGCGCGCAGACGGCGAACGTGCACGTCGATCGTGCGCTCGCCCGGTGTCTCGTCCTCTGGAGACTGCCACAGGGCGCCGACGAGTTCTGAGCGCTCGATCGTGCGGCCCTCGCGGAGGACGAGGTACTGCAGCAGCTCGAACTCCTTGTAGGTGAACGCGGCGGACTCGCCATCGATCAGCACCCGCTTGCGCGAGATGTCGACGGTGACGCCGTAGTCCTCGTTCTTCTCCTCGGTCTCCGTTGCTGCCTTGGCGCGGGCGATCGCGCCCGGCTCCTGGAGGGCGAGGCGCACGACGTCGAGGTCGCGACCGCCGGAACCGTGCGGCGCGAGGGCGACGGTGGCGTGAGTCTCGGCGCCGGGAGCGAGCTCGGCGAGCGTGCGGCGCAGGGCGTCGACGAGCAGCGGCAGGCTGACGCCGGCCTCTGCGGCCTTGATCTCGTCGAGTCCGACGTAGAGGGCGAAGCCGCGCGGTGAGCGGGTGGCGGGAAGGTCAGCGGGTGTCGCCGGAGCCGCGGAAGTGGCGGGCGCCTCGGATTCGACGAAGCGGGGGACGGGACGCAGATGAGGGGCGCGGGTGGCTGGACGCTCGAGGAGTGCGATGTTCGACATGATGATGAAGTCCTTGGGAGGGTGAGTCGATACGACTCGGATGTGTTGCGATGTTGACCCTGAAGGCCGAGAACAAGCACACGGGTAGGTGCTCGGGGCTCACGCTTCGCAGATGGCGTAGAACGGAGCCAGACAGGTCAGCTGAGTGATCAGCGACACATTCGGCAACACATGCCAACGCAACCGGGCATCATCATCCCGGCAGTCCCGTTCGCCTCCTGGGCGGACAAGGGGAGCGCGTTGGTGGTCATGGGGGGATTATGTCTGACCATGACGCCCGGTGTCAAAACGAGTCTCGGTGCGACGGGGTGCCCTAGCGTGGACGTATGACGGATTCCACGATGGTCGACGGGTTCCTCGTCACCGATGAGAAGGACGCTTCGCGCTACACGCTCACGCGAGACGGAGTGCTCGTCAGTGCCCTGGACTACCGCGATGACGGCAAGACGATCGCCCTCACCAGAGCCTTCACGATCCCGACTTTCCGCGGCCACGGGTACGCCGCCTGCGTCGTGAAGGGCGCCGTCGCCGACATCGAGAGCCGTGGCGATCGCAAGGTCGAGCCGGTCTGCTGGTACGTCGCGGAGTGGTTCGAGCAGAACCCGGAGCATCAGGGCCTGCTGCGCCGTCACTGACGCTCGGCTTACGTCAGTCGTAATCGATCCGATACAATGGAACTCTGCTCAGCACCGTTCGCTGAGGCGGTCAGCCCCTGAGAACGGAGGCTGGTCCGAGGCTTGAAACCTCCGGCATCCTCACCAGACACCGGAGGCTTTTCCATGTCGTCGTCCCTGCGTTCGAAGCCCCTGCGCGCCCATCCGAAAGCCAAGTGGTGGGCGCTGTTCGTCATCTCGCTCACGCAGCTCGTCGTCGTCCTCGACGGCACCATCGTCAACATCGCCCTCCCACAGGCCCAGGTCGCCCTGAACATGGACGACCACCTGCGTCAGTGGGTCGTCACTGCATACGCTCTCGCCTTCGGAGCGCTGCTGCTGCTCGGCGGTCGCATCGCCGACTACTGGGGGCGCAAGCGCACCTTCATGGTGGGCATGATCGGCTTCGGCCTCGCCTCCCTCTATGCCGGCATCGCCACCACCGGCTGGGAACTCATCCTCGGCCGCGGTCTGCAGGGCGTCTTCGCCGCCATGCTCGCTCCCGCCGCTCTCGCGCTGCTGACGACGCTGTTCCCCTCGGGCAAGGAGCGCAACACAGCGTTCGCCGTCTTCGGAACGGTCGCCGGTGCCGGAGCAGCCGTCGGGCTCGTGCTCGGCGGATTCCTCACCGAGTTCCTCGATTGGCGCTGGTGCCTGCTCGTCAACCTGTTCTTCGTGGCTGTCGGCCTGATCGGCGGTGGACTCTTCCTCACCGAGAGCAAGGCAGGCGGCGACAACCACTACGACATGTGGGGCGCGCTGCTGGTCACTCTCGGGCTCGGGTCGCTCGTCTACGGCTTCAGCCTGGCCGAGACCGGCTGGGGCAACCCGCTCACGATCGGCTTCCTCGCGCTCGGCGCTGTGCTGCTTGCGGCGTTCGTGTGGGTAGAGCTTCGCGTCAAGAACCCTCTGCTGCCGCTGCGCGTCGTCACGCACAGGGTGCGCGCTGGGGCCTTCCTCATCCAGGCCGTCGCCGGCAGCGTCATGATCGGCGCGACGCTTTACCTCACGTTTCATCTGCAGATCGTGCTCGGCCAGGGTGCGCTCGAGTCGGGCATCGCCAGCCTTCCGCTGCCGCTCGGCACGATGGTCATGGCACCCCTGGCGACTCGCCTGCTCGGGTCCATCGGCCCGCGTCCGATGCTCATCGGCGGTCCGCTCGTCGTCGCCGCCGGCCTGTTCTACATGTCGTTCATCACCCCCGGTGGGAACTACTTCGTGCAGGTCGCTCCGGCGCTCCTCGTGATGGGCTTCGGAATGGCGTTCGTCTTCATCCCGCTGCAGAACGTCGCCCTTGCCGGCGTCGCACCGCATGACGCGGGCGTGGCGTCGGCCGTGACCAACTCGGCCATGCAGATCGGTGGCTCGATCGGACTGTCGGTGTTCACGGCCGTGTATGCGGCTGTCGTCGGCGGGCACGCGCAGGTCGACCTCGATGTCCTCGCCGACGGATACAGCGCGACCTTCATCGCGGCTGCCGTCGGGATGCTGATCGCCTCCGCTATCGCGATCGCGATGGTGCGCGGGCGCATGGACGACCTGCTGCCGCAGGGGGCGGCGGAGTCCGAGGCGGCCCCGGTTCTGGTGCACTGAGCCTCTTCTCTCCGGGGTGGGTCGGGCGTCGGCGCGGCACGCCTCTGTGGGAATGTCCGAGGCCGTCCGTACCGTGTGAGTATGCGAATCCTGCACACCTCCGACTGGCACATCGGCCGCACGTTCCATGGCAACTCGACCATGGATGCGCTGGCCGAGGTGTTCTCCGCGATCGTGCAGCAGGTCCGCGACAATGCGGTCGACGTCGTCATCGTCGCCGGTGACGTGTTCGACTCCGCGACACCAGCCGGGCCCGCGTACACACTGCTCGGCGACACGCTGGTCGCGCTGCACGACACCGGCGCCCGAGTGATCGTCACCAGTGGCAACCACGACTCCGCCGCGCGGCTCGGCTTCCAGGCGCGCCTGCTGCGCGATGGCATCCACGTCGTCACCGATCCGCTGTCGATAGGCACGCCGGTGACGATCGACGACGCCGACGGCCCGGTGCACTTCTACGGCATCCCGTACCTCGAGCCGGCGATCGTGCGGCAGCACTGGGAGGGTGTCGCGCTCAAGACGCAGGCGCAGACCATGGCGCACGCGATGGGCCTCGTGCGCGCGGGGATGGCTGTGAACGAGGGGCGCTCGGTCGCGGTCGCGCACTGCTTCGCCGCCGGCGTCGATGCCACGGTCGGCCTCGAGCGCGAGGTGCGTCAGGGCGGGCTCGACGTCGTCCCGCTCGATGTCTTCGACGGGCCCGACTACGTCGCCCTCGGCCACATCCACGGGCGCCAGACGCTCAGCGACCGGGTTCGATACGCCGGCGCGCCGCTGCACTACAGCTTCGGTGAACAGCACAAGGAGCGCGGCTCCTGGCTGGTCGACCTCGACGCCGACGGCCTGGTATCCGTCGAATGGCTGGAGCTGCCGGTGCCGCGCCGGCTCGTCACACTGACCGGAGCGCTGGACGACATCCTCTCGGACGAGAACATCGCGGCACACGCCGACGACTGGGTGTGCGCCGTCTACACCGACACGCTCCCGCAGGCCGAGCCGATGCGCCGACTCAAAGAGCGCTTCCCGTACTGCGCCATGGTTCAGCACGCGCCGGCGATCGACGGCGAGCAGATGGAGCGTTCGTACTCGGCGCGGCTGAGGACCGCGGTCACCGACACCGAGCGCATCGAGGCGTTCCTCGAGCACGTTCGGGCGGGTCAGGGTCCGAGTGAGCGCGAGAGCGAACTCATCCGCGAGGTGCTCGACGAGCGCGTCATCGCGGAGGCCCTCGTCTAGTGCGCCTTCACCGACTCGAGATCGAGGGCTTCGGTCCGTTCCTCGCCCGGCAGACGGTCGATTTCGATTCATTCGCCGAGGACGGCATCTTCCTCATCGCCGGGCGAACAGGGGCAGGCAAGTCGAGCATTCTGGATGCCGTCTGCTTCGGCCTCTACGGCTCGGTGCCGCGCTACGAGAGCGGTGACAAGCGTCTGCGCAGCGACCACTGCGAGCCGGACGACCCGAGCGAGGTCGTCGTCGAGTTCAGCACGAGCGCCGGGAGATTCCGGGTCACGCGCTCGCCGGAGTACCTGCGGCCGGCGAAGCGCGGCGGTGGGCTGACCAAGCAGAGCTCCGCCGTGCAGCTCGACGTCCTCCGCGACGGCGCATGGGTGACGCTCGCAGCGAAGGAGAAGCGGGTCGCTGACGAACTGGAGGAGATCGTTCAGCTCAGCCGCGAGCAGTTCCTGCAGGTGATCCTTCTCGCCCAGAACCGGTTCGCGCGCTTCCTGCTCGCCGACAGCAAGGAGCGTCAGGGGCTGCTGCGTCGTCTGTTCGGCACAGAGCGCTTCGAAGAAGTCCAGGCGCGCTTCGACGATAGGCGCCGCGCATCCGAGCAGGCACTCGCAGGCGTCGTCACCACGGTCGATGCGCGAGTGTCCGAGGCGGAACGCGTCGTGTCCGAAGCGGAGCTCTGGGGCGATGCGGGTGCGGGGCCGGAGACAGCGTCGACGCAGGAGCGCATCGACGCTCTGCGCGCGGCGACCAGTCGCGCGGAGTATCGCGTCGAGCGCCGAGGAGCCGAGCGAGACGACGCCGAGAAGCGCCTGACGGCGGCGGATGCTGCGCTGACGGCCATCCGCGAAGAACAGAAGGCGCAGCAGGAGCGGGACCGTGCACGCGCCGAGATGGCACGACTGGACTCCGAGCAGACCGAGATCGACAGGGCGAAGTCCGAACTGCAGCGGGCGCGAGCCGCCGAGGCGCTTCGCTCCACTCTCGCGGCGACTGCCCGAGCGCGGTCGGCCCGCGAGACCGCGCAGGCGGCTGAGGTCGAGGCGCGCGAACGCTGGGACGCCGTCGGCGTCGAACTCGCCGAGGCCTCTGCCGAGGCACTCGAAGCGTGGGCGGCCGACCGAACCAGGGAGAGCGGCGCGTGGGCGCGCGCCGCGGAGCTCGAGCAGACCGCCGCAACGCTCGCCGCTGAACTCGCGACCGCACGAGAGCAGGTCGCCGCGGCATCCGCTCTGGTCGATGCCGGCGAAGCCGAGCGCGCGGAGCTGCCGGCACGCCTGAACGCCCTGAGGACGCAGCGCGATGAGGTCAGGCGGAACGCCGACCGGATCGAAGACCGCGAACGCGCGTTGAACGCGGCGGCCTCGCGTCGCGAAGCCGCTGCTGCGGTGGCGTCGGTGAGCGCGCAGCGCGAAGCCGCCGAGCGGACACTTGCCGAGGCGAGCACGACGCTAGCCGATGCGCAGAGCGTGCTCGCGCTCCTTCGTCGCCGTCGCCTGGACGGTTTCGCGGGCGAGCTCGCCACCTCTCTGGTGCCGGGGGAGCCCTGCGCCGTGTGCGGGTCGACGGAGCATCCGGCCCCGGCAGCGCACACGGACCCGGTCTCCGCCGACCACATCGATGACGCCGAGGCGACGCGGGATGCCGCGCAGACCGTCGAACGTGCGGCTCAGGATCGAGTCACGACGCTCACCGCCGACCTCGCCGCTGCTTCGGCCGTCGCCGACGGCCGCACCATGGAGACCGCCGATGCCGAGCTGGCGACGGCGGAACGAGCGCACGCGGAAGCGGTGGCAGCGGCGGGTGAGCTCGCCGCACTCGAGGCGCAGGTCGAACAGGCCACGCAGGCCATTGCTGCTCTGGAACAGCGACGCACGGATGCGGCGGCGACCCTGGCCGCAGCGCGCGAAACGCTCGCCGTCATCGTGCAGCGCGAACAGGAGGCGGCGACGCAGATCACCGAGGCGCGGGGCGAGTTCGACACCGTCGCCGACCGCGTCGCATCCGTCGTCGCACAGGCGTCCACCGCGCATGCGCTGGCGACGGCGATCTCCGAGCGCACCAGGGCGGAGGAAGCCTACACCGCGGCTTCGCAGGAGCAGGTCGCTGCGCTCGTGGCCTCCGACTTCGATGGCGTCGCAGCGGCGAGCGACGCCATGCGCTCCGCATCTGAGCAGGAAGTGCTCGACGCCAGGATCACGGCGCATCGCGTGCAGCGCGAGAAGGAACGCTCGACGCTGCTCCAACTCGAGCTGCGCACGCTCCCCGAGGAGCCCATCGATCTCGTACCGGCGGAAACGGCATCCGGCGAGGCGCGCACAGTCTGGAAGACGGCGATGGATGCCGCCGGGCGGGCCGAGTCCGTCGCGGCGCAGCTCGATCGCCTCGTCGAGTCCGCGGCATCCGAACACGCTCGCAGCGCGGAGCGGCAGGCCGAGCACGAGGTGCTCCGCGGGCTCGCCGACACCATCGCCGGCCGCGCAGGGAACACCCACAAGATGACGCTGGAGACCTTCGTGCTCGCCGCAGAGCTCGAAGAGATCGTGGAGGCTGCGAACCGCCGCCTGAGCGACATGTCGACCGGGCGCTACCAGCTGCAGCACTCCGATGCGCTGGCGGCGCGGGGCGCGGCATCCGGGCTCGGCATCGTCGTGTTCGATGCCTTCACCGGTCAGACGCGTCCTGCGCAGTCCCTCTCGGGCGGCGAGACGTTCCTCAGCTCACTGGCGCTCGCGCTCGGCCTCGCCGAGGTCGTGACAGCCAGGGCCGGCGGAATCCGGCTCGACACCCTCTTCATCGATGAGGGCTTCGGGTCTCTCGACGCCGACACCCTGGAGGTCGCGATGCGCACGCTCGACGAGCTGCGCTCCGGGGGCCGCACGGTCGGCATCATCAGTCACGTCGAGTCCATGCAGGAGCAGATCCCCGCCCAGCTCGTCGTCGAGCAGACCCCTGCCGGGCCCAGTCGCATCCGCTGCTGAGCTGCGGCGGCCGTGTCCGGGAAGACGCGGGTGCGCGCTCAGACCTTCGCCGGCACCCAGTCCGATACGGCGTTCAGCGCCCTCACCTCATCGGCCGTGAGCTCCAGCGTCGCGCTCGCGAGCAGGTCCGGGACCTGCTCGACCCGCGAGGCGCTCGCGATCGGCGCCGCCACAGTGGGCTGAGCGCGAAGCCACGCCAACGACACCGACGTGATCGAGGCATCGTGCTCGCCGGCGATGCGCTCCAGCTCGTCGATGATCCGCAGCCCGTGCTCCGTGGCGTACTTGGCGGCGCCACCGGCGCGCGGTGAGATGCCCGAGGCATCCGTCGACCGGTACTTCCCGGTGAGGAAACCGCTCGCCAGTGCGTAGTACGGCACCAGGCTCAGCCCGAACTCCTCGGCGACCGGGACGATGCTCTCCTCGACGTCGTTGCGGTGCACGAGGTTGTAGTGCGGCTGGATCGCGACGGGAAGGGCGGTGCCGGCATCCTGAGCGATCGAGATCCACGAACGGATGCGGTCGGCCGAGTAGTTCGAGACGGCGGTGTGGCGCACGAGGCCGTCGGTGACGAGTTGGCCGAAGGCGGCGACCGTCTCCTCCAACGGAGTCTCGGCGTCATCGAAGTGCGCGTAGTACAGGTCGATCGTGTCGACGCCGAGACGCTTCAGCGACGCCTCGGCGGCCGCGCGGATGTTCTTCGCCGATAGTCCCCTGAACTCCGGGTGGGTGCTGACCTTCGTGGCGATCGTGAGCCCTGCCGGATTGCGCGACGCGAGCCATTCGCCGATGATCGTCTCGCTCTCACCGCCGGAGTTTCCCTGCACCCACGCGCTGTATCCGTCCGCCGTGTCGATGAAGTTCCCGCCGCCTGCGGTGAACGCATCCAGGATCTCGAAGGACGCGTCGCGGTCGGCGGTCCAGCCGAACACGTTCCCGCCGAGGGAGAGGGGGAGGACATCGAGGTCGCTGCGGCCGAGGAGGGTCATGGTTCTCGCTTTCGTCAAGAAGAGGTCTCTGGGCACAAGGCGGCCGGCGGCAGTGCTATTCCCGCCGCGTCATTCCCGCGTAACACTCGGGGGACGATACTGGAGGCATGACGCTTCAGCAGCAGATCGCTCAGACTCTGGGCGTGCAGCCCGAGATCGACCCGGCCGCCGAGATCGAACGCCGCGTGCAGTTCCTCGTCGACTATCTCGAGAGGACCGGCGCGAAGGGACTCGTGCTCGGCATCTCGGGCGGACAGGATTCAACGCTCGCCGGCCGCCTCGCTCAGCTTGCCGTCGAGCGCGTTCGTGGGAACGGGGGCACGGCCGACTTCATAGCGGTCCGCCTGCCGTACAAGGTGCAGCACGATGCAGATGACGCGATCGCCGCGCTCGACTTCGTCGCGGCAGACCGCGTCGTCGAGGTGAACATCCAGCACGGTGTGGACGGCGTCGAGGCCGACATCGAGCAGGCCGCCGGCGCATCCATCTCGGACTTCAACCGCGGCAACATCAAGGCGCGCATCCGCATGGTCACCCAGTACGCACTTGCGGGCCACGACGGTCACCTCGTCATCGGAACCGATCACGCCGCAGAGGCGGTCACCGGCTTCTACACCAAGTTCGGCGATGGGGCCGCGGACATCCTGCCGCTCGCCGGGCTCAACAAACGCCAGGGCAAGCAGTTGCTGCGGGTGCTGCAGGCGCCCGATCGCCTCTGGATGAAGGTGCCGACGGCCGATCTGCTCGACGACCAGCCCGGCCGCTCAGATGAGGACGAACTCGGGATCACGTACGAGCAGATCGACGACTACCTCGAGGGCAGGCCGGTGGATGCTGACGCCGCCGCCCGCATCGAGCAGAAGTACCTGGCGACCGAGCACAAGCGCCACCTGCCCGTAGCCCCGGACGACGACTGGTGGCGCTGAGTCCGACGGTCGAGGATCCGCGGGGAGACTCCCTGCGGGTCGTTGAGCGGAGGGCGCAGCCCGCAGCCGAAACGGACTGAGCGAGCCGCAGGCGAGCCGAAGTCGCACCGGCACCCGCTGTCGGTACCCCCGGATACGCTCGAAGCATGCGGATCGACACTCAGGCGCAGCGCGTCATCTGGAGCGCCAGCGACCTGAAAGCGGCCGCCGAATGCGAGTTCGCCTGGGCGCGCGCGATCGACGCCAAGCTCGGCAGGGTTCCGGCCGTCGAAGAGCCGGAGGACGCGACTCTCGAACGAGCGGCGAGGCTCGGTGACGCGCACGAGCTCAAGGTCCTCGAGGCGTACCGCGAGCAGCTCGGGCCGAACGCCGTGCATGAGGTCGCCCGGATCAACTCGTCCGAGCCCGGCGCATTGGCCGCTGTCGTCGCCGAGACCCGCGAGGCCCTGCGGTCCGATGCCAAGCTGCTCTTCCAGGCGGCGTTCGCGACCGACGAGTTCGTCGGATTCGCCGACTTCCTGCTCCGCGACGACGACGGCGGCTGGCGCGTCCAGGACTCCAAGCTCGCCCGTGCGGCGCGTGTGACCGCGCTCATGCAGCTCGCGGCATACGTCGACCAGCTCGATGGCCTCGGCATCCCTCGGTCCACCGAGGTCGACCTCATCCTCGGTGACGGAACCATCAGCACGCATCAGGTCGATGATCTGCTGCCCCTGTTCCACGTTCGCCGTGCGCGCCTGCGCACACTGATCGCGGATCGCAACGTGGAGGTCGGCGCGTCCGGCTCGCCGCTCGCCTGGGGAGACGAGCGCGGCGATATCGGCATCGTCGCGTGCGGCAGATGCGAGACCTGCACCCAGCAGGTGGATGCCGCGCGCGACCTGCTCATGGTCGCGCGGATGCGCCCGGTGCAGCGCACCCGCCTGCGTGACGCCGGCATCCAGACGATCGATGCGCTGGCCGCTGCGACGGATGCACCGACGGGAATGAACGCCGACACGTTCGAGGCGCTTCGGGCGCAGGCGCGGCTGCAGCTCCGAGCCGACGCCGACCAGGCGCCCACCTACGACGTCTACCATCCGGCCGCGATCCACACGCTCCCGCGGCCGAGCCGTGGCGACATCTTCTTCGACTTCGAGGGTGATCCGCTCTACACCGAGCCCGCTCCTGACGGGCACGCTCAATGGGGGATCGACTACCTGTTCGGCTGGGTCGACAACGAGGATCAGTACACCCCGTTGTGGGCGCACACGTTCGCCGACGAGAAGAAGGCCCTCGAGCGGTTCCTCGACTTCGTGAACCTGCGCCGGCAGTCGCACCCCGACATGCACATCTACCACTACGCCCCGTACGAGACCTCGCATCTGAGTGCGATGGCCGCGCGTCACGGCGTCCGCGAGGGCGAGGTGGACAAGCTCCTGCGCGAGGGGGTCTTCGTCGATCTGTATCCGCTCGTGCTGCGTACCGTGCGCGTCGGCTCCCGGTCGTACTCGATCAAGAAGCTCGAGCCGCTGTACATGGGTGCCGACGTCCGCACGAGCGACGTGCAGAAGGGCGACGACTCGATCGTGCAGTACGTCGCCGCCCGGCAGCTCGCAGCCGCCGGTGACGAGGCTGAAGCGGATGCCGTGCTCGCCGACCTCGCCGACTACAACCGCTACGACTGCGTCTCCACCCGTCGACTGCGCAACTGGCTGATCGAGATCGCCAGGCAGAAGGGCGTCAATCCGGCGCCGCCCGATGCGCCGGACGAGGTCGTCTACGAGCCCTCTCCTCGGTCGGTCGCTCTCCTCGCCGACGCCGAACGCGACGTCGAAGCAGGAGGCGACGGCGAGGCGCATCGGGTCGCGGCTGCCGCGATCGACTACTACCCGCGCGAGTCCGCGATCTTCTGGCGGGCGCACTACCAGCGGCTGCGCGAACCGGTCTCGATGTGGGACCAGACCCGCGACGTCGTGCGAGTGGATGCCGCCGCCACCGTGCTGCGCCGCGACTGGAGCATCGAAGAGGGCCGCCGAGTCATGTCGCGCGAGGTCGAGATCCGTGGCGAGATCTCACCAGGGACCACGCTCGGCGACGGTGCGGAGCCGTTCGCGCTGTACTCGTTCCCAGCCCCGTTCGTCAGCGATGCGCCATCGCGAGCGGTGCACGTGCCGCACGTCGTGAAGGTCATCGAGGTGCTCGACGACGGTTTCGTGGTCACCGAGAACGCCGTGGACGGCCAGACGTGGGACGAACTGCCGCTCGCACTCACCCCTGCTGCTCCGCCGCGGGTCGTGTCGCTGCAGGGCGCGATCGACGAGTGGGCCGACGCCGTGCACCAGGCTGCGCCCGCCTTCCCGCAGGATGCCGCCACCGACATCCTGCGCCGGGTTCCACCTCGCACGGTCTCGGGTGCCGGGCTGCCGCCAGCCGATGGCGACGTGATCGATGCGATCGTCCGCGCCGTGCGCGACCTCGACCGCAGCTACCTCGCCGTCCAGGGCCCTCCGGGGACGGGCAAGACCTACACCGGCTCGCACGTGATCGCCCGGCTGGTGAACGAGCACGGCTTCCGCATCGGTGTCGTCGCGCAGTCGCACGCGATCATCGAGACGCTGCTCGAGCGGATCGTCGACGCCGGCGTCCCGGCCGGGCAGGTGGCGAAGAGCCCGAAGGAGAAGGCGGGCGACCCGAAGTACACGTCGATCCCCAAGACCGGCATGGCGTCGTTCCTCGCCGAGCGCGAGGGGCAGGGCGTCGTCGTCGGCGGTACCGCGTGGGACTTCAGTCATACCGGCCGCGTCGAGCGCGGCGGTCTCGACCTCATCGTGATCGACGAGGCCGGCCAGTTCTCGCTCGCCTCGACGATCGCCGTCGCCGCCGGGGCGCAGCGTCTGCTGCTCCTCGGCGACCCGCAGCAGTTGCCGCAGGTGAGCCAGGGAGCGCACCCCGAGCCGGTCGACACCTCGGCGCTCGGGTGGGTCATGGACGGGGATTCGGTGGTCCGTCCGGAATACGGGTACTTCCTCGATCGCAGCTGGCGGATGCACCCGGCAGTCGCAGAACCGGTCTCACGGCTGTCATACGCGGGGCAGCTGGCGTCGGCATCCGGCACCGAACGGCGCGCGATCGAAGGCATCGAACCCGGCCTCCACGTGCAGCCGCTCCGTCACCGCGGCAATGCCACGCAGTCTCCGGAGGAGGCGGCCGAGGTCGTGCGCATCGTCCGCGACCTCATCGGCCGCTCGTTCAGCGAGCCCGATGCCGAACCGCGCTTGCTCGAGCAGCCCGACATCATCGTCGTCGCGCCGTACAACGCGCAGAAGCAACTGGTCCACGACGCACTGGCGGCGGCCGGGTTCGCCGATGTGCCCGTCGGGACGGTCGACAACTTCCAGGGCAAGGAGGCCGTGGTCTCGATCACGACGCTCGCGGCATCCAGCGGACGCGACGCGCCGCGCGGCCCCGAGTTCCTACTGCTGCAGAACCGGCTCAACGTCGCGATCTCGCGCGCGCAGGTCGCGGCCTACCTGATCTATTCGCCGGCGCTGCTCGACGATCTTCCGCGCACGCCGGAGGGTGTGACGCGGCTCAGCGCGTTCGCCCGCCTGGTCGGCGCCGACCGGCCCTGAGCGAGCTCAGACGGTCCCGTAAAGCCGGTCTCCGGCGTCGCCGAGCCCTGGGACGATGTAGCCCTTCTCGTTCAGACGCTCGTCCAGAGCGCCGAGCACGAGCGTGACATCGCGGTCGCCGACCAGCTTCTCGATCGCGGCGACGCCCTCCGGAGTGCCGAGCAGGCAGATCGCGGTGACGTCCTTCGCGCCGCGATCGAAGAGGAACTGGATCGCAGCGCCCAGTGAACCGCCGGTGGCGAGCATCGGGTCGATCGCGAAGCACTGGCGGTCGCTCAGGTCGTCGGGGAGGCGCTCGGTGTACGTCGTCGGCTCGAACGTGGTCTCATCGCGCACCATGCCGAGGAATCCGACCTCCGCGGTCGGAAGCAGCTTGACCAGGCCCTCCAGCATTCCGAGACCCGCACGCAGGATGGGGACGACGATCGGACGTGGCTCGGAGATCTTCACGCCCATGGTGGTGGTCACCGGAGTCTGGATCTCGATCGGCGAGACCTTGACGTTCCGCGTCGCCTCGTACGCGAGGAGCGTGACCAGCTCTTCGGTCAGCTGGCGGAACACCGGCGACGGGGTGCGCTCATCGCGCAGAACCGTGAGCTTGTGAGTGACGAGAGGGTGGTCGGCGACGTGAACACGCATAGTCATAGGGTAATGCGCCGCGCGTCCGGATACGCTCGGAACATGCTCCAGCCAGACCGCGACGGGATGCTTCGCGCTCTCGAACTCGCACGTGAGGCTGCTGACGCGGGGGAGGTTCCGGTCGGCGCCGTCGTGCTCGATGCGGCAGGACGCGTGATCGGCGAGGGCAGGAACACGCGTGAGGAGACCCACGATCCCACCGGGCATGCGGAGGTCGTCGCTCTGCGGGCGGCCGCGGCATCCATCGGATCATGGAATCTGGAGGGGCACACGCTCGTCGTCACGCTCGAACCGTGCGTGATGTGCGCAGGGGCGATCCTTCAGGCGCGCATCGGACGGGTCGTGTTCGGCGCGTGGGACGAGAAGGCCGGTGCGGCAGGGTCGATGTACGACGTGCTGCGCGACCGCCGGCTGCCGTATCGCGCCGAGGTCGTCGGCGGCGTCGTAGAGGATGCCTCGACCGCGCTGCTGCGCGATTTCTTCGAGCAGCGGCGCTGAGCGCGTCAGTCCTCGGACTTCAGGACGAACACGTCGGTCGAGGGCTCGGGGTCGAGCGACGGACGGTAGATGTCGGGCTGGACGTACACCGCGCCGACCGTGGGAACGGTTCTCTCGATCTGCGCCTGGATCTCGGCGATGACGTCGGCGACATCGCGCACGGTCTTCTCCGCGGGGAGGGCGATCTTGATCACGACGAGGAGCTTGTCACTCTCGACGGGATACGTCTTCAGGCTGATGAGCTTCTCGACATCGGAGCATCCGAGGATCGCGTCCATGATCAGGTCGAGGTCGTGTTTGCTGGCAGATCCGCTCATGCCGCGAGTCTAGTTCGGGCGTCTGTGATCCGCAGGATGCACCGTCGGCGCTGTCTGATGCCGCGCATAGGATGGCCCAATGGCTGACTCTCTTCCGTCCCTCGCGTTCCTCGGTGCCGGATCCATGGGAGGCGCCATTCTGCATGGCGTCGTCGCAGCAGGCATCCCCGTCGACGGCGGCATCGTCGCGACCAATCGCACCGCCGAGAAGGCAGCGGCTCTCGAGGGACTCGAGAACGTCACGGCCGTCGCACTGGAGACGAACCCGAACGGCAACACGGATGCCGCGGCATCCGCTCGTGTCATCCTCGTCGGCGTGAAGCCGCACATGGTTCCGGATCTGCTGCGCGAGATCGCGCCCGTCCTCCGTGAGGACGCCATCGTCGTGAGTCTCGCCGCCGGCGTCACCCTCGCCACGTTCGCCGAGAATCTCGGTGATGGCGTTCGCGTCATCCGTTCGATGCCCAACACGCCGTCGACGGTCGGCAAGGGCGTCACGGGTCTCGCCGCCGGAACGTCAGCGACGCCTGAGGACCTGGCGCTCGTCCGCACGCTGTTCGAGCTCGTCGGCGCCGTGGTCGAGGTGTCGGAGGACAGGATCGACGCCCTGTCGACGATCTCCGGTTCGGGTCCGGCGTACGTGTTCCTGCTCATCGAAGAACTGACCAAGGCGGCGATCGGGAAGGGCTTCGATGAGGCCGATGCCCGGCTGATGGCCGAGCAGACGTTCATCGGCGCAACCGCGCTGCTCGAGGCATCCGGCGAGAGTCCCGCCGAGCTCCGGCGTCGTGTGACCAGCCCGAAGGGCACGACGGAGCGCGCGATCGCCGTCCTGCAGGACGCCCGGCTCGACGAGGTGTTCGGCCGGGCGACGGATGCTGCGCTGGCGCGGGCTAGGGAGATGGCCGCGGGGAACTAGCCCGCGTACCCGATCCGCTCGAGCAGCGCGGCGCGGAACTCCTCAGGGCGCTCGAGGTGCGGCGAGTGGCCGACGCCCTCCAAATTCAGCTCGACGACATCCCCGCCGGCTGCCGCATACGCCGACAGGACTGCTCGCGTCTGCGTCACCATCTGCTGCGCGGGGGCGACTTCCGCACCGGGCCAACCGGGAATCGCACCGACGGCACCGAGGTGATTGAGGTCGAAGAACGAGGCATCCGACACGATCGCGTCCGCGGTTCCGTGCACCCACAGGATCGGCGGCTTCACCTCGAGTTCGACGATGCGCGAGACGTTGAAGTGCTTGGGTGCCATGGTGTTCAGCACGCCGACGTCGCCGGCGCCGAATCCGGGCCAGTTCGCGCTCGCGACGCTGTCCCCCGGATAGTTCCCCTGCTCGGTCGAGGTCGTGTTCATCGACGCGACCCAGATGTTCTCGTGATCGGTCTCGTACCCCGGCGCGACGTAGCTGCCGCGGAACACGCTGCGCGGAGACGTCGGCGCATCGGCCGAGGTGTCTCCGGCGCGAAGCCGCTCGATGAAGTCGGGATTGCCGCCGCCGCCACCGCATCCGGCGTCATCGTCCGTCAGCCGCGTGCCGTCCGGGCGCGTGCCGCCGAACCCGTAGGGAGAGACCGGTGCCTGCAGCGTGAGGCTGAGCGCCGGGTGATCGAGCGCGTACTGCATCACAACGCCGCCGCCCATCGACCAGCCGACGAGGTGAGCGGTCGGGAGTCCGAGCGTTTCCAGCGTCGCGTGCACGTCGTCGCTGTAATCACCGAGGCCCCGAGTGGCATCCACGGGCAGCGCCTCACTGTCGCCGAATCCACGCAGGTCGACCGCGATCGCACGAATGCCGGCGGGAAGGCCGAGCATCGTCTCCTGCCAGAACAGAGCTGATGACACGTTTCCGTGCACGAGCACGACCGTGCGCTCCGGGGGAGTGCCCTGGTCGTCGGCTGTTCGCTCCAGCACGTTGACCCGCAGCCGCGCTGTGTCGATCGTCCGCGCTGCGATCCCGTCGAGAAGCGAATCCTGGATGCTGGTCATGGCCGGTCCCCGTCCTGATACGGCGCTGCGCCGTGACGCGGCGCCGATGCCGCGTGCGGATCGACTCTAGCGCTCCGCACCCACAAATGTGAACCGGGTTTCAGGTTTGCGAGGTCACCTGTCCAGCGCCGCGAACCTCTCGATGTCGCTGTTGGTGCCCGAGACGATGATCAGGTCGTGGTTCGTGACCACCGTGTTCGCCTCGGCGTACCGGAACGGCTTGCCGGGGCTCTTGACACCCACGACAGTGACTTTGTACTTGCTCCGCACGCCGGACTCGTTCAGTCCGACGCCGCGGATGAACTTCGGCGGGTACATCTTCGCCAGTACGAAGTCGTCGTCGAAGCGGATGAAATCCAGCATCCGACCGCTCACGAGGTGCGCGACGCGCTCGCCGGCCTCGCGCTCGGGGTAGATGACGTGGTTCGCGCCGACACGGGCGAGGATCTTCCCGTGCGACTGCGAGACGGCCTTCGCCCAGATCTGCGGGACCTTGAGGTCGACGAGGTTCGCCGTGATGAGGACGGATGCCTCGATGAGCGAGCCGACGGCGACGACGGCGACCTGGAAGTCCTGCGCGCCGATCTGCTTCAGCGCGTCGATGTTCCGCGCGTCGCCCTGAACGGTGTGGGTGACCCGATCCGACCACTTCTGCACGAGCTCGAGGTTCTCGTCCATGGCGAGCACCTCGCGGTCGAGCCTGTCCAGCTCGCCGGCGCACGCGGCGCCGAAGCGTCCGAGTCCGATGACCAGCACTGGCGCATCGCTGCGCAGACCTTCAACCAACGATCGGCCTTTCGACGGGCAGCGAATAGAGCTGCGTTCTCGTCGTCGCGGCGACGGCCGCGGCGAGTGTCACTGTACCAACGCGTCCCATGAAGATCGTCAAGGCCATGACGTAGACGGCCGAATCCGGCAGGCTCGCCGTCAGTCCGGTGCTGAGCCCGACAGTGCCGAATGCGGAGATCACGTCGAAGAGCACGTCCTCCGTCGATGCTTTCGTGATCTGCCCGATGATGATGGTCGACAGCGCCACGATCGTGGAACCCCACGCGACGACGCTGAGGGCGACGCGCTGCACGTCGCTCGGGATCCGGCGACCGAACGCGTTGACCGACTGGCGACCGCGGGCCTCCGACCACACCGCGATCGCGAGCACGGCGAGCGTCGTCACCTTGATGCCGCCGGCGGTGGAGGCGGACCCGCCGCCGACGAACATGAGCATCGAGATCGCGAGTTTGGACGACCCGTTGAGGTCGGAGATGTCGATCGTGCTGAAGCCGCCGGACCGCGTCATCGCGGAGAGGAAGAACGACTGGAACGTCGTGTCCGTGGCATCCATCGACCCGAACGTCCGCGGGTTGTCGAACTCGAGGATGATGAACACCACGGCGCCGGCGACGAACAGGATCAGCGTGGTGATCAGGGTGAGCTTCGAGTGCAGCGACCAGCGCTTCACGTGGAAGTGGTGCTTGAGCAGCGTGTAGATGACAGGGAAGCCGATGCTGCCGAGGAACACGCCCACCATCAGCACCGTGAGGACGAAGTAGTCGTCGACGAACTCCACGACGCCGGTGGCGTTCGGCGCGAAGCCGGTGTTCGTGAACGCCATCGCCGAATAGAACGGCGCCTCCCACAGGGCGGTGAGCGGGTGGATGCCGGCCATCACCAGCCCCGGGTACAGCAGCACCGCCAGGACGAGCTCGATGACGATCAGCGACATCGCGACCGTGGTGAGCAGCTGGCCGACCTCGCCGAGGCGGACCGTCTGCCCCTCATTGACGACACCGCCGTGGGCGCGCAGCGGGTTGCTGTCGCCGGCGGCCAGCAGCTTCGCGCGCAGACCGAGCTTCTTCGAGATGACGAGTCCGAGGACGGATGCCAGCGTCAGCACGCCCATCCCGCCGATGTTCACGCCGAGGAAGATCAGCACGTGCCCGAACGGAGACCAGTGCGTCGCCATGTCGACCGTCGAGAGCCCGGTGACGCAGATCGTCGAGACGGCCGTGAACAGCGCATCGCTCAGCGGTGTCACCGTGCGGGATGCGGATGCGATCGGCAGGGAGAACAGCGCAGTGAACACCAGGATCAGCACGGCGAAGATGAGAATCGCGAACCGCGAGGGCGACGACGTGATGATGCGGCGGAAGAAGTGCCAGGTGTTCCGCGGATGCCTGCGGGTCGACGTCGACCAGCCGATGCTCGACATCGCTTCCCTCCAGTAGTCGTCGACTGCTCGACGCGCCTGTCGCACCGAGCCTTCGTCATGGTACTCCGGGCGCGGGACGACTACCCTGAACTTCATGACGGACATCTTCGACGTGATCGCAGACGGCACGAGGCGCGACATCCTCCAGCTCCTGCTGCGGCGGTCGACCGAAGGGGAAGCCGGCACGAGCGTCTCGCACATCGTCAGCGAACTCGGCATCAGCCAGCCGACCGTCTCCAAGCACCTCAAGGTGCTGCGCGATGCCGAGCTGGTCAGCGTCCGAGAAGACGGACAGCGCCGTTTCTACAGCATCGAGGTCGAGCCGCTCGAGGCGGTCGACGACTGGCTCGTGCCGTTCCTCGTCGACGCCTTCGGCGAGAACGCGCCCGACATCGACTTCTCCACGATCCCGCTGCCAGACGGCGCAGCGCACGCAGCCGAGGTGGTCGGTCGTGCCGCGGCATCCGCCAAGCATGTCGTCACGACCGCCCTCAAGCGGCTCGGCGCCTGAACGCCGTCGGTGCAACCAGGGGGTGCGCGAGGTGAGCTCGTCGTTCTTCGACGCTCTCCCGCGGGGGTCCGCGGCCTTCGACAGCGCGCTCGTGATGCGCGATCTGCCCGTGCGCTGGAGCTCGGTCAGCGCCTGAGGCCGGGCGTTGACGCCGGAGCGACGCCGCCCGACCCGATCAGCGCGATCCGATCAGCGCGACCCGATCAGCCCGACCCGATCAGCCCGACCCGATCAGCGCTGTCCGGCCTTGCGGCGGAACAGCCATGCGCCCCACGCCGCGGCGAAGACGAGGATCCCGACGCACCACACGACGGCCCACAGCGGCTGCGTGCCGCTGTCGGTCCCCATCAGCAGCGCACGGATCGTCTCGACGATCGGAGTGATCGGCTGGTACTGGGCGACCGGTTGCAGCCAGTCGGGCATGCTGGCGACGGGCACGAACGCGCTCGACAGGTACGGCAGGAACAACAGGATGAATCCGTAGCCGTTCGCGCCCTCCGGCGAGCCGGCCGCGAGGCCGATGGCGGCGAAGAGGTAGGTGATCGCCAGCAGATAGAGGGTGATGAACAGCGTCATCAGCACCCATTCGCCGAGCGTCGCGGTGGGGCGGAAACCGACCAGCACCCCGACGCCGATCACGATCGCGGTGGCGACGAGGTTGCGGACGAGGCTTGCGACGACATGGCCGGTGAGCACGGCGCCCGACCGGACGGGCATGGTGCGGAAGCGGTCGATGATCCCGGTGCGCATGTCGTTCGCGACGTACACGGCGGTGGATGACGCGCCGAAGCCGGCGCAGGTGAGGATGATGCCCGGTACGACGTAGTCGACGTATGCGCCTGATGGGTCGATCGCGCCGCCGAAGACCCACGTGAACATAAGCATGAGCATCACGGGGAGCATGATCGCCATGAGAAGCGATTCCCCATCGCGGATCGAGTGGGTGAGGCTGCGTCCGACGAACACGAGCTCGGCGGTCAGCCCGCGCAGGCGGGGTCGGACTGCGGGTGCGGATGCCGCGACAGCGGCGAGTGCGGTGGTCACTTCGACTCCTTCACGAGTTCAGGGGCTGCTTCGGGTGTGGTGACGGCGAGGAAGACATCGTCGAGGGTGGGGCGGCGGAGCGTGACGACACCGTCCGCTCCCCGGCTGTCCAGGTCGTCGAGCGCCCGACGCAGACCGGAGACCGTGCCGTCGGTGGGAATCTCGTGAAGCAGTGCACCGTGCTCGTCATGCAGTTCGACCGTGTCGCCGCCGATGCGGGCCTTGAGCTCGGCTGCGGTGCCGAGCGCCGCGACCCGGCCCTCGTGGAGAACGGCGATGCGATCAGCGAGCTGATCCGCCTCCTCGAGGTACTGCGTTGTGAGGAACACGGTCGTGCCGGCCGATGCGAGCGAACGGATGATGTCCCAGAGGTCGCGGCGGCTGCGGGTGTCGAGGCCGGTCGTCGGCTCGTCGAGGAAGAGCACTTCGGGCGTGATGACGAAGCTCAGTGCCAGGTCTAGCCGGCGGCGCATGCCGCCGGAGAACGTCGAGACGCGTCGAGACGCGGCATCCGTCAGAGAGAAGGCGTCGAGCAGCACGTCCGACCGGCGGCGACTGGCGCTTCGGGACAGGCCGGCGAGGCGGGCGAACATCACCACGTTCTCCGTTGCGGTGAGCCCGTCGTCCACGGCGGCGGACTGACCGGTGAGGCTGATGCGGCGCCGCACCTCGACGGGGGAGGACGCCACATCGAATCCGCTGACGGCGGCGGTGCCGGCATCAGGGTGGATGAGAGTGGTGAGGATGTTGATGGTCGTGGTCTTCCCCGCGCCGTTCGGCCCGAGCAGGGCGAACACCTCACCGCGTGACACGGTGAGGTCCAGTCCGTCGATGACGGTCTGTGCGCCGAAGGTCTTGCGGAGTCCGCGGACCTCGATGACTGATGCGGTCATGGTCGCTTCCTTCTGAGTGAGTGGCAAACTGTGTACGTCGCATACAATTGTGTATGACCATAACACACTGTTTATTCAATACACAGAATTAGGATGGTCGACATGAGTGACGTGGAACCTCCTGAGCTGCCCAGGGGCATCGCGCTCGCCTGGGGCGTCGCGGCGAACCCGCAGCGCGGGCCCAAGCGCGAGATGAGCGTGGAGAAGATCGTCGAGGCCGCGATCGAGCTCGCGGATGCCGAGGGGCTCGGTGCCGTGTCGATGGCGGCGGTCGCCGCCCGTCTCGGATTCACGCCGATGTCTCTGTACCGGTACGTCAGTGCCAAGGACGATCTGCTGCTGCTCATGCAGGAAGAGGCGACCGGGTTGCCGCCGGAGGAGCATGCAGAGCAGGAAGGGTGGCGCGCCAAGCTGAGCGCGCTGTTCGAGGCGCAGGCGACGGGCTACCTCGCCCATCCCTGGATCCTGTCGATCCCGATCACGGGCTCACCGATCACGCCGAACAGCTCGGCCTGGCTGGACGCCGGGCTAGCGAGCCTGAACGGCACACCGCTGAGCGACGTCGAACGTCTTGCCGTGGTGCTCGCGGTCACGGGGTCGGCGCGCTGGTACGGCATCATCATCGCCGGGTACGCGGAGCAGGCCCGTTCGACGGGCATGACCCCGGAGGAGATCACCGTCCTCGAGGCCGGTCTGTTCGATCGGGTGATCTCGGCCGAGGAGTATCCGGCGCTGCGCACCGCGATCGACGCGGGCGTCTTTCTCTCGGAGGACGACCCCTTCCACTTCGGCATCGAGCGGGTGTTCGACGGCGTCGAGGCGTACATCGCCGGCCTCGAGCGGGGAGAACCGCACGTCTCCGTCGCCGATTGGGTCGGGACCGAGCCGTCGGGGATCACGGAGGACAAGCGTGTGCGCGAGGCGCGCAAGAGCGTACGCGCCGCCGAGAAGGCGCTGCGCGACGCGCGCAAATTCGAACGCCAAGCGGTGAAGGACGCGCGTGGGCGCCTGGATCGCTGACAGGAACTCCACAGCAGTCACATAGATCACATTCGTCCCATAGGTTTACACGGGCCCCGTCTTCCCCATAGAGTGATGCATCAGCAAGAAAGGGGTACGGGGGATGCCCGACGTTCCAGAAGTACGATTCCTGACGGTCGCAGAGGTCGCAGAGATCATGCGCGTGTCCAAGATGACCGTGTATCGGCTCGTGCACTCCGGCGAGCTGCCGGCGATCCGCTTCGGCCGCAGTTACCGTGTGCCGGAGACCGCAGTAACGGACGCGCTGCAACGTCCGATCAGCGACGTCGGCTGACGACGTCGCTGCGCGCTCGGCTCGTGTGCATCACGCCGCCGCGTGTTTGCTAAACTGATCCGAGGCATTTTCCGTGCCCGTACCCGGGTGTCCGATTTTCGAGACGCCCAGCCCCTGACTTAGTGAGGTTTCCGTGGGTTCAGTCATCAAGAAGCGCCGCAAGCGCATGGCGAAGAAGAAGCACCGCAAGCTGCTTCGCAAGACTCGCCACCAGCGCCGCAACAAGAAGTAAGCGGCCAGAACACCGAGCGCCCCAGGCCGGCTTTCGAGCCAGTCGACGGGGCGCTTCGTGTCTCTGCTGCGCACTCGTTCCAGTTGATTGAGGGAGCCATGAAGTCCATCACCATCGCCGATCTCGATGCTCGTGAGAACACGCCGCTCATCGATGTGCGCGAACGCGACGAGTTCGCCGCCGGGCACGTGCCAGGGGCGGTCAACATCCCGATGTCCGAGATCGGCAATCGTCTGGACGAGCTCCCAGCAGAGGCGTTCGACGTCATCTGCCAGGCCGGTGGACGATCGGCTCGCGTCGTGCAGGCGCTCGAGGAGCGCGGCTACGACGCCACCAACGTCGAAGGCGGCACCGGAGAATGGATCTCCGCGGGCAAGCCGGTCGAGAAGCCTGCCCCGTGACGACGACGATCACCGTCATCGGCAGAGACGGCTGCCATCTGTGCCCGACAGCTCTCGGCATCGTCGAGCAGGTCGTCGCCGATCTTCCCGATGAGATCGGAGACGACATCGAGATCGTCGAACGGTCGATCGAGGACGATCCTGCGCTGCACGAGCTGTGGTGGGAGAAGATCCCTGTCGTGCTGATCGACGATGAGGTGCACGCCTACTGGCGCGTGTCGGCCGACAAGCTGAGGCAGAGACTGGAGGAGTCGAAGTGATCCGTCACGTCGTCACGTGGAAGCTCGCAAGCGAGGATGCCGAGGAGCGTGCAGTGCAGGCCGCAGAAGTCGCGCGGCGGCTGAACAGCCTGGACGGCGTCGTGCCGCAGCTGCGATCGATCTCCGCCGGTGCGAACACGCTGTACGCCGATGTGAACTGGGATGTCACGCTCGTCGCCGACGTCGACTCGGTCGAGGCCCTCGAGCAGTACCAGGTGCACCCGGCGCACGAGGAGGCCGCCGGCTACATCCGCACCGTCGTCGCGTCCCGCGTCGCCGTCGACTTCGAAGTCTGACCTAGCGGTACAGCAGGTCGTCGGCGACCAGCTCGCTCCACTGCGGAACCGCGAACCTCTCCGGATCGTCCCAGTCTCCGGCGACGATCTGCGAGAACGCGCCCTCGACGCCGAACAGTTTCTCGAGCGGCGTCCACTGGGATTCGCCGGGCATCGGCATCAGTGACCGTTCTTCGAGTGCTCCGGGGTGGATCTGCTCGAGCAGCGACAGCAGGCGGACCCCGGTGTGCACAGGGCGCAGTGCTTCGGGATCGGTGACGTGCAGGATGACGCCTTCGCACGCTTCGCCGCTGTGGTCGCGGACGAGCGGCGTGAAGCCGTACGGAACCGCGGCGAGGCCGGGCAGCTCGGCGGCTGCGATGGCGGCGGCGTAGCGCTCGCCGTCGATGAACGGGGCCGCGATGACGCGGAACGGCACCGCGGTGCTGCGGCCCTCTGACACGTTCACGCCTTCGGCCAGACACGTGCCCGGGTACAGCAGCGTCGTCGCTGCCGACGGGAGGTTCGGCGACGGCGGCATCCAGGTGAGCTCCTGTCGGCCGATGGCCGTCTCATCCCGGCGCCACCCCGCTGCCTCGATGACGTGCAGGTCCACATCGATGCCGCGCGTTCGAACCCAGTGCCTCGCCAGCTCTCCGATCGTCAGCCCGTGGCGGATCGGCATCGCCCAGCGTCCGACGAGGGACTGCGCCCGCTCATCGAGCATGGGTCCCTCCGCCCGGTCCAGGCGTCCGCCGAGCGGATTGGGCCTGTCGAGGACGATGACCGTGACGCCCGCGTCGGCGCAGGCCTCGATCAGATGACTCATCGTCCAGATGTACGTGTAGAAGCGCGCCCCGACATCGGGCAGATCGACGAGCACGGCGTCCAGGTCGGCGAGGTCGGCGGCGGTCGGGCGGACGTCGGCCCCGTACAGGCTGCGAACCGGCACTCCCGTCACGGGGTCGGCATCGTCGCCCACGAGCTCGCCCTCGCGTGCCCGACCGCTGAGGCCGTGTTCGGGGCCGAAGAACAGCGAGAACGCCCAGCCCCCGGCAGCCAACGGCTCGCGGCCGCGCTTCAGGTCGGAGGTGAGGGCGAGGTCGTTCGTCAGCATCCCGAGCCGTGCGCTCCGCAACCGGGAGAGCAGAGCGTCGTCGAAGTCATGGCGGATGAGGCGGTCGATTCCGAGGAGCATGGATCAGTCGATTCTGTGTGCGGTGACGGCGTCGTAGGTGCGTTGCAGGTTGTCGGCGATGGTGTCGTAGTCCGCCTGCGCGATGCGGGTGTACAGGAAATCGAGCACGGCGAGCTGTGCGATCCGGCTGGACATGGCGCCCGAGCGGAACGTCGACTCGGAGACGGCCGTCACGAGTACGAGACCGCACACCCGGGCGAGCGGGGAACGCGGATTGTTCGTCAGGGCGATCGTCGTGGCGCCGGCCGCAGCCGCGACCTCGGCGGACTGCACGATCTCGAGTGTCCGGCCCGAATGCGAGATGGCGATCGCGACGTCGTGCTCGGTCAGCAGAGCGGCGCCGGTGAGGGCGAGGTGCTGATCCGTGCGCGCCTGCGCGACGAGTCCTGCGCGGTGCAGCTTCTGCTCCAGGTCGTGCGCGGCCAGGCCGCTGGACGCCGTGCCGTAGATGTCGATGCGTCTGGCCGTCCTGATCGCGCGGACGCAGCGTTCGAGGTCCTCCACGTCGATCTGCCTGGCCGTGCGCTCGATCGCGGATGCCTCGGCGAAAGCGATCTTGCGGATGGTGGTGACGGCGTCATCGTCTCGGCTGACATCGCCCGCGGACACCTGGAAGCGTTCGCGATCCGACTCCGTCCTGTCGAGCTCCGTGGCCAGGGCGAGACGGAAGTCCGGGTACCCGGCGAAGCCGAGGCTCTGAGCGAACCGCGCGATGCTCGCAACGGACGTGCCGCTGGCCGAAGCCAGCTGAGTGATGGACTTCTCGACCACGCGGTGGGGCTCGGCGAGCACATGCGTGGCGATCCGCTGCTCGGTCGGCGTGAGCGCGGACCGCCGCTGATGGATCGCGGTCATGGCACTGGTGGGCACGCGCCCATCATGTCAGAAATTGTTTCCAGTCTGTAACTAATTTTCGGAAAGGCTTGATATCTTGGAAGTCATTGCCCAAGGTGGGGGAATGCACGACAGCGTTGTCGCCGCCGAGCTCCAGGCGGTGCTTCATTACCGAGAGGAACCTCATGCGTAATCGCCCGATTCGCCTCGCGTTCACCGCAGGCCTGGTCGTCACGGGTCTCGCCGTGGCCGGCTGTGCACCGGCATCCGATGCCGGCGAGGATGACATCACGCTGAAGATCTGGTCATGGCAGGCCTCGTCGTCGCCCAAGTGGGAGGCGGTGTTCGACGTCTACGAAGAGGCCCACCCCGGTGTGACCATCGAGTTCGAGGGGTTCCAGCCCACCGAGTACAACCAGATCCTCGCCACAGGGCTCGAGGGCAGCGACGGACCGGATCTCGCCATGCTCCGCGCCTACGGCGGCGTGCAGGCGGCGATCCAGTCGGAGCAGCTGGTGCCGATCGATGACATCGTCGATGGACTCGACCAGTTCGACCCCACCGTGCTCCGCGCGGCCCAGGGACGTGAGGACGGCGCCACGTACGGCGTTCCGTTCGCGTACCAGACGATGCAGATGTTCTACAACAAGACCATGTTCGATGAGATGGGTCTTGCGGAGCCGACCGACTGGGACGAGTTCATCGACCTGCAGGAGACTCTGCTCGACGAGGGCGTGACGCCGATGGCGCTCGGCGCTCGCGAGGACTGGGTGCTTCCGATGTTCCACGACATCGTCGGCTCGGCGCGCTACGGCGGCGCCGACTTCGAGGAGAAGGTGCTCAGCGGAGACGTCGATTTCACCGACGCCGACTACGTCGCCTCGCTGCAGATCGTCAAGGACATGCAGAAGTACCTCGACAAGAACGTGAACGCCATCGCCGTCGCAGACGCCGTGCTGCAGTTCACCTCAGGCCAGGCCGCTCAGTGGCCTGGTGGATCGTTCGACCTGCCGACCTTCCAGGATTCCGCTCCCGACACCGAGTGGGGCGTCTACGAGGTGCCGCCGGCGCCCGGCAGCGTCCTCGACCACGCCGTCACCCCCGGCTACGCCGACGGCAGCTTCGGCATCAATGCATCCAGCGACCAGCAGGATGCCGCGGCCGAGCTGCTGAACTGGATGACCACGGCGGAGTTCGGACAGCTCGTGGCCGACGAGGTCGACCAGTTCTCCGCACTGCCCGGCGTCAAGTACTCCGACCCGCTGATGCAGGAGATGAACGAGCAGTACACCGCCAACCCGGCTCCGTACCTGCTGCTCGTCGACTTCCGCTACGGCGACCCGACGGGTACCGCCGTGCTCGGCCCTGACGTCCAGGCGATGTTCCTCGGCGACAAGACACCCGAGCAGCTCGGCACCGACCTGCAGTCCGGTGTGTCCACCTGGTTCACTCCAGGATCCTGATCGACTCCGCATCCTGACCGTTCCCGGTGGCGCCGCTCGCGGCGCCACCGGGAACCGAAAGACATCCCATGGCTCTGACACTCCCTGTGCGCCGGCGTGAGAAGGCAGGGCGAACCCGCACGGGCATCGCTCTGACGACTCCGACGGCGCTGCTGTTCGTCCTCCCGGCCGCTGCACTGTTCGCGGTGCTCATCCTGTACCCGATGCTTGCCGCGCTGAGCTACTCGTTCTTCGACTGGCAGGGGACGAAGCAGGGCGGGTTCGCCGGCATCGGCAACTACATCACGCTCCTCACGAAGGAGCCGTACGCGTCGGAACTCTGGAACGCGTTCGGACACAACCTGCTGCTGTTCGCCGGCGCCATCGTGTTCCAGAACTCGCTGGGGCTGGGCATCGCGACGCTCCTCCACCGACGCGGCCGCTCGAAGCGGTTCTTCCAGACGATCTTCGCGTTGCCGTACCTGGTCAGCCCGATGGTCATCGGCTACCTGTGGTCGCTGATGCTGTCTCCGCTGTTCGGACCCGTCAACGCGATCCTCCGCGGCGTCGGGCTCGAAGGCTTGGCGCTGCCGTGGCTGGGGGATCCGAACCTCGCCATCTGGGTGATCGTGCTCGTGAGCGCCTGGCAGTGGATCGGCTTCCCGATCCTCCTGTACGGGGCGGCTCTGGGAGGGATCCCGGAGGAGATCGAGGAGGCTGCTTCGTTGGACGGCGCGACGGCCGCTAAGCGATTCCGCTACATCACGCTGCCGATGCTCACACCGACGATCGGCATCATCACCGTGCTGACCTTCATCGGCAGCATGGAGTCCATGGCGATCCCGTTCGCGCTCGCCGGATCCAACGGAGCACCCGCCGGTTCGACCGACGTCATGATGCTGCTGTTCTACCGGACCGCGTTCGAATCGGGGAACCCGAACTCGATCGGCGTCTCCTCCGCTCTCGCGACCGTGCTGTTCATCTTCATCATGGTGATCTCGGTCGTGATCACCTCCTCCATGCGCCGAGCCGAACGGAAGCTGTTCTGATGAGCACCGTCACCGCCACCGCCGTCGACGACGCGACGACCGAAGCCATCGTCTCCGGACGCCCGCCCGCACCGCGTCGACGCCGCCGCGTCCGTTCGGACACGCCGCTCATCGGCCGTGTCTTCGCCAACGTGTTCCTGTGGGCCTACGCGCTCGTCGCGATCGGGCCGCTCCTGCTCATGGTGAACAACTCTCTGCGCAGCCAGCAGCAGATCGCCTCCGAACCGCTGGGACTGCCGTTCCCCGCCACCTTCACGAGCTTCCAGAAGGCCTGGGTCACCGCATCCTTCGACACCTACTTCATCAACTCGATCACCGTCACAGTCGGATCGGTCATCGTCACGACCGTCGTCTCGGTGCTCGCGGCGTACGCATTCGCCCGCGCGAGGGCGAAGTTCTTCCGCGGGATCGAGGCGGTATTCCTGTCCGGGCTCATGCTGCCCGTCCACCTGGCGATCCTGCCGCTGTTCTACTTGCTGGACTCGCTCAAGATGACCAGCAACGTGTTCAGCCTGGTCCTCGTCTACGGCGCTCTCGGCATCCCGTTCACGACCTTCGTGCTGACAGTGTTCTTCCGTGCGCTGCCTATCGAGCTCGAAGAAGCGGCCCGCATCGACGGAGCAGGGCCCCTGCGCACCTTCATCATGATCCTGCTGCCGCTGATCCGCCCGGCGCTGGCGACGGTGATCGTGTTCCGCTTCGTCCCGGTGTGGAACGACTTCTTCTATCCGCTCATCCTGCTTCGCGATCGCGACTCGTACACGCTGCCGGTGGGTCTCACCCGCTTCTTCGGCGAGTACTCGACCGACTGGCCGCAGCTGTTCGCCGGGCTCACGATCGCGACCATCCCGCTGGTGGTGCTGTTCCTGCTCGCGACAAAGCAGATCATCAACGGGCTGACCTCAGGCATGAGCAAGTGACCACGGAGCGTCGGTCATGGTGAACGGCGCGCCGGGGTCGGCATGGGCATCGGTGCGCGTCGTCCGCGCCGGCGCCGAGGAGCAGCGGATGCTCGCCGGTGCGCCGTCTGCGCATGACGCCGGTCCGCTGCGACCGGACCACCTGTTCGACCTGGCGTCGCTGACCAAGGTCTTCACGACCGTGGCCGCGCTGCGGTTCGTGGAACAGGGGCTCATCGATCTCGACGCACCGGTATCCGAGATCGCCGCCGTGGGTTCGGGATCGGATGCCGCTCGCGTCACGCTGCGGCACCTCCTCACGCACTCTTCCGGCCTCCCGCCCGAGTGCTGGCTCTGGCGCGACGGTCTCCTCGGAGACGAGCTCAGGGCGGCAGCGCTGCGCACGGAACTGCGCGCCGTGCCGGGGGAGGAGCACTGCTATTCGGATGTCGGATTCATCGCCGTCGGCGAGATCCTCGAGCGTGCGTCCGGTCGGTCGCTGGAGGAGATCGTCGCCGAGGTCGCCGTCGCGCTCGGCGCCGACTCGCTCACGTGGCGACCGGAGAGGGAAAGGGCGGTCGCCACGGAGGAGCAGCCGCATCGCGGACTGATCCGCGGCGAGGTCCACGACGAGCTCGCGCACGCGCTCGCCCGCCCGTCAGGACACGCAGGGCTGTTCGGCAGCGCGGATGACGTCGCAGCCCTGGCCAGGATGGTCCGCGACGACGGCGATGGTCCGCGCTCGCGCGTGCTGACCTCGGCGAGCGTCAGGCTGATGTCGGCACCGGTCATCCGGGCCGAGGCGGGGTACGGACAGGCGATCGGACTCCGAGTGCGAGACCGTTCGTGGATGGGCGAGGTGGATGCCGTCGGCCACACCGGATTCACCGGGACCTGCTTCGCGGTCGATCGCGACTCGGGCGGTTTCGGCGTGCTTCTGCTCAACCGGGTGCACCCCACCCGGGAGGGAACCGACGTCAGCCTCATTCGCAGAGATTTCCTGCGACCGATCGGCTCCGATGGCGGTGAGAGCATCCGCACCACGGCGGGGAGCGAAACGGAAACGTAACCCGCAAGGTGGGAATTCTGGTCTGCTCCGTGTCAGGATGATCTGCATACCCGTAAGCGGGCCCCACGGCCCCGTCAGTCTGGAGCGGTCATGACCCGTCGCCGTCACCTCGTCCTCGGCCTCGCCCTCGCGGCGACGGCCGCCCTCACCCTGTCGGGCTGCGCCGGCGCGGGCAACGATGCGGGAGGCGACGACGCCCCGGCATCCGGTGGTGACGACTACGGACTCGTCGAGGCGGGCACGCTCACCATCTGCTCCGACATCCCTTACGCGCCGTTCGAGTTCGAGGGCGGCGACAACGGCACCGGATACACCGGCTTCGACATCGATCTGCTCGATGCGATCTCGAAGAAGCTCGACCTGAAGCTGGCTGTGCAGGACGTCGGCTTCGACGCGCTGCAGTCGGGCACCACGCTCGCATCCGGCACGTGCGACCTCGGCGCATCCGCGATGACCATCACCGATGAGCGCAAGGCGAACCTCGACTTCTCCGACCCCTACTACGACTCGCTGCAGTCGCTGCTGGTCCCCGCCGACTCGGACATCAAGACCATCGACGACCTCGATGGCAAGATCGTCGGCGTCCAGCAGGGCACGACCGGTGAGGCGTACGCGACCGAGAACGCGCCGGGCGCGGAGCTTCTGCAGCTCCCCTCCGACGGCGAGCTGTGGCCGGCGATCCAGGCCGGCACCATCGACGCGATCCTGCAGGACCAGCCGGTAAACATCGAGCACGAGAAGGCCGACCCGAACTACAAGATCGTCGAGGAGTACGACACCGGCGAGTCCTACGGCTTCGCCTTCGCCAAGGGCGAGAAGACCGCCCTGCTCGACGCCGTCAACACTGCGCTGCAGGAGCTCCGTGACAGCGGCGACTACGACACGATCTACGACACGTACTTCTCCGCCAACTGAGTTTCGCGCAGGACGGTAGATCGGGAGGACCTTGCCGATGGCGTTGAGGCGCACTCAGAAACAGAAGCTGTACCGCTACACGGTGTACGCGATCCTCATCGCGCTTGCGGTGTGGGCGCTGGCGACAGCCAACTGGGCGCGGCTCGGTCCGCTCTTCTTCAACCCCGAAGTCGCGCTCAAGATGCTTCCGGGCATCATCACCACCGGGCTGGTGAACACGCTGTGGTTCACCGCTATCGCGTTCCTCGGCGGGTTGCTGC
Organism: Microbacterium sp. Bi121; assembly: GCF_918698005.1. Taxonomy (GTDB): domain Bacteria; phylum Actinomycetota; class Actinomycetes; order Actinomycetales; family Microbacteriaceae; genus Microbacterium. Next base: position 103,292 of record NZ_CAKKLJ010000001.1, on the reverse strand, counting down.
TCGGCGTCGTGCTGGCGCTGATGAAGCTCTCCGTGATCGCGCCTTTCCGGTGGATCGCGACGGTGTGGATCGAGCTGTTCCGCGGCCTTCCAGCACTGTTGACGATCTTCGCGATCGCGTACATCCTGCCCATCGCCGTCGGCGTGCGCAATCAGGATCTCGGCGGTCCGGTGGTGCTCGGGCTCGTCGGCCTGATCCTCGTCGCCTCGGCGTACATGGCCGAGACGATTCGCGCCGGGCTCCAGGCCGTGCCGAAGGGGCAGACCGAGGCCGCGCGGTCGCTCGGCATGTCGCCGATGAAGACCACGTTCTGGATCGTCATCCCGCAGGGCTTCCGCATCATCATCCCGCCGCTGACGAACGAGTTCGTGCTGCTGCTCAAGGACACCTCGCTGCTGTTCATCGCCGGAAGCTTCATCTGGTCGAAGGAGCTCACGACCTTCGCCCGTGACGCTACGACGCAGAACGGCAATGGCACCCCGCTGATCATGGCAGCGCTGCTGTACCTGATCGTGACCATCCCCCTCACGCGATTCAGCGCGTGGCTCGAGCGACGAATGGCGAGGCAGCGATGAGCACGGATCTGATCGACGTCCACGCCCCGGCCATCGAGGTCCGCGGGCTGGTCAAGAGCTTCGGCGACAATGAGGTGCTCAAGGGCATCGACCTCACGGTCACCGGCGGCGAGGTCGTCTGCGTGATCGGGCCGTCGGGTTCTGGCAAGTCGACGCTGCTGCGTTCGGTGAACATGCTTGAAGAGCCCACCGGCGGCAGCATCCTCGTCGAGGGCATCGACATCACCGACGAGGACATCGACATCGACCGCGTGCGCACCCGCATCGGCATGGTGTTCCAGAGCTTCAACCTGTTCCCGCACCTCGACGTGATGGGCAACCTCACGCTCGCGCAGCGGCGGGTGAAGAAGCGCTCGAAGGCCGAAGCCGAGCGGGTCGCGCACGAGATGCTCGCGCGCGTGGGGCTCAGCGAGAAGGCCGACGCGTACCCCGGCCACCTCTCCGGTGGTCAGCAGCAGCGTGTCGCGATCGCGCGTGCGCTGTGCATGAACCCCGACATGATGCTGTTCGACGAGCCGACGTCTGCGCTCGACCCCGAGCTCGTCGGCGAAGTGCTGCAGGTCATGCGCTCGCTCGCGGATGACGGGATGACGATGCTCGTCGTCACGCACGAGATGGGCTTCGCCCGCGAGGTCGGATCCCGCCTGATCTTCATGGACGGCGGACACATCGTCGAGCAGGGCGACCCGCGCGAGGTGCTCGCGAACCCGCAGCATCCGCGCACGCAGGACTTCCTCTCGCGCGTGCTCTAGCGCCGTCTCGCGGTCAGGCGCGCGGGCGGACGGCGACGGGGACCGGCTCGATTCCGAGCCAGACCCGGTCGCCGAAGGCTGGATGCTGGTGCGCGTCGTGCTGCACGCGGACCAGTTCGCCGGTGTCGGTCTTGACGAGCGTGCGGCGGATGCTGCCGAGGAACGTGCTCTCCTCGACGACGCCTCCGGTCGCGGCATCCGCCTCGCCGGTGAACCGCAGGTTCTCGGGGCGCAGGTGCACCTCGACCTCACCGATCGCGGGAGTGTTGACGGGGAGTGCGCGTCCCCACACCGTCACCGTGTCGCCGGATGCTGTGCCCGAGACGACGCTCGACAGCCCGACGAACGCGGCGACGTGGGCGGTCGCAGGGCGCAGGTACAGCTCCTCCGGGGAGTCGATCTGGTCGATGCGCCCGGCATCCATCACCGCGATCCGGTCGGAGACGGCCAGGGCCTCCTCCTGGTCGTGCGTGACGAACACGGTCGTGATGCCCAGGCGCAGCTGGATGCGGCGGATCTCGTCGCGCAGTTGGACGCGCACCTTGGCGTCGAGCGCCGAGAGCGGCTCGTCGAGGAGCAGCACCCGCGGCTCGGTGACGAGGGCGCGGGCGAGAGCGACGCGCTGCTGCTGCCCGCCCGAGAGCTGGTGCGGGAACCGGTCGGCGAAGCCGTCGAGGCCGACGAGAGCAAGCGCGTCCAGCGCTCGGCGGCCCGCCGCGGCCTTGCCGACACCCCGGCGACGCAGGCCGAACGCCGTGTTGTCGGCGACGCTGAGGTGCGGGAACAGCGAATACGCCTGGAAGACCATGCCGATGTCGCGCTTGTTGGTGGGGACGCGCGAGACGTTCTGGCCGCCGAGCAGTACGGCGCCGGCATCCGCGTTCTCGAGACCGGCGAGCACGCGCAGCGCGGTGGTCTTGCCGCATCCCGACGGTCCCAGCAACGACACGAACTCGCCGGGTGCGATGTCGAGATCGACGCCGTGCAGCACGCGGTTCGAGCCGTAGCTCTTCTCGATGCCCTCGAACTGCACGCGGGTCCCCTCGCCGGCCTCGGCGAGCAGCTGGTTGTCCTTGGTCGCGGGGAGCGCGGTGGTCATTGCGTGGCCTTTCGGTTGCCGCGTGCGGCGCGGCCGATGATGAGCAGCAGGAGGAAGCAGAACAGCAGCGCGAGCAGCGTGAAGATCGCGGGTGCGTAGGCGTCCTGCTTGCCGACGACGACCATCGCCGTCTGGAACACCTGCCGGTTCAGGAGGGATGCGATCGTGAACTCGCCGAGCACGACGGCGATCGAGATGAGGGATGCCGACAGCAGCCCTTGGCGCAGGTTCGGTGCGAGCACCCTCAGGACGACGGTCGGCCAGCTCGATCCGAGCGAACGCGCGGCCTCGGAGAGCGTGCGCAGGTCGGCGGCGTCGATGGATGCCTGGATCGAGCGGTACGCGAACGGCAGCACGGTGATGCCGTAGGCGAAGGCGAGCGTCCACGTGCCTGTGCCGAACGCGCGACCGATCTGCAGGTAGATCGGCGAGAGCCCGACGACGAGCACGATCGCGGGGATCGAGATCGGCAGGAGAGCTGCGAACTCGAAGACCGGCTTGAGCGTCGGGAACCGCAGGTTCACCAGGATCATCGTCGGCGCGAGCAGAAGCAGGACGATGACGACCGTGACGAGGGCGAGGATCAGCGAGTTGCCGAGGCCCGTCCAGATCGGCTTGATCGCCGCGGATGCCGCCGGGTCGATCAGTGCGGCCCAGCGTTCGAACGACAGACCGCCGTCCTTCCCGCGCAGTGTGTACAGGAACGTCGAGACCAGGGGGATCGCGAAGAAGGCGCCGATCACGATGCCGATGACCCAGCGCGTCACGCGAGAGGGGGCGAGCTTGTTCATGACTGCCACCTTGCAGCCCGCCGCTGGATCAGCGAGTACAGCGCCATCACGACGCCGACGATCCCGATCATGCCGAGCGCAAGGGCGCCGGCGAGATTCTCGCGGCCGAGCACGGTCTCGCTGGTGAGCGCGGCGCGGATCTGCAGCGGAACGATCTGCGAACCCTGACTGGCGAGGGCGGCCGCGGTCGCGTACGACGAGAACGCGTTGGCGAACAGCAGCAGGAGGCTCGCGAGGAACGACGGGGCGAGCACGGGGATGCCGATGCGGGTCCAGAAACCCAGACGCGTGCCGCCGAGAGTCAGATTCGCCTCGGACCACTGCGGCTTCAGCGCCGCGAGCGCCGGCATGAACGTGATCACCATGAGCGGCACCTGGAAGTAGATGTAGGGGAAGATGAGCCCTGGCACCTCGTAGAGCCACATGCCGTTCTCGAAGATGTTGAACCCGAACGAGTCGCGCAGCAGCACCGTGATGACACCCTGGGCGCCGATCGTCGCGATGAACGCGAAGGCGAGCATGACGCCACCGAACTGTGCGAGGACGCCGGCTGTGGCGTCCACGCTCTGGCGCACAGCGCCCTGCGGGTTCATGCCGAGCATGGCGTAGCAGACGAGGGCACCGGCGACCGCGCCGATCACGGCCGTGAGCAGCGAGACCCAAGCGGAGTTCGCGAAGGTGGTCAGCACGACGGGGTCGACGAGGGCTGCGACGTTGGTCCACGTGAAGGCGCCGTCTCCGCCTGCGAATCCGGAGCCGATCGCGAGGATCGTCGGTACGGCCAGGAACAGCAGGACGTACGCGCCGAACGGCACCAGTCCCAGCCATGCCCAGGAAAGGCCGGACCGCCGGACCGGTTGATCCGGCCCGGCGGTGATGGGGGCGGATGCCGCAGCATCCACCCCCTGGATCAGAGTGGTCACTGGACGGCCGCGGCCCACTTCTCGCCGAGCAGGGTGCCGGCTGCCGTGGACTGCGCCTCGGTCGGGACGACCGTCTCGGCTGGGACCTCGGGGAGGGCCGCTGCGAGGTCGGCGTCGATCGTGCCTGCCTCGGTCATGGCCTCCATGCGAGCCGGACGAGCGCCGCCCTTCAGCCACAGGTTCTGCACGTCGTCGCTGTAGAGGAACTCCTGCCACAGGCGGGCCGCCGCCGGGTTGGGGGCATCCTTGTTGATGGCCTGGTTGTAGTACGAGGCGTAGCCCGTGCCGTCCAGGACGACGACCTTCCAGTTCTCGTTGTCAGCGCCGGCAGCGGCGTTCAGGTAGTCCCAGTCGAAGACGACAGGGGTCTCGCCGCTGGTGATGGTGGCGGGCGTGACGTCGACCTTCAGGAAGTTGCCGGCCTTCTGCAGCTCCCCGAAGTACTCGATGCCGGGGGTGAAGTCGTCGAGGTCGCCGCCGGACTGAACCGCCGCGAGGCCCACAGCACCGAAGGCGGAGCCGGCCTGCGTCGGGTCGCCGTTGATCGCGACGGCGCCCTTGAAGTCGGCACCCTTGAGATCGTCGAGCGAGGTGGGCTCGTCGAACTTCGAAGCGTCGTAGCCGATGGACATGTACCCGCCGTAGTCGCCGACGAACAGGCCGGTGGGCTCCTTGAGCGCGTCGGGGATCTCGTCGAAATTCTCGACCGTGTAGGGCGCGAACATGTCGGTGTTCGCCAGCGCGACCGCGAGGCCGAGGTCGAACACGTCGGGCGCGGTGTCCAGGCCCTGGTTCGTCTCGGCGGCCGTGATCTCCTCCTGGCTGGAGACATCAGGGGAGGCCTCGTTGATGGTGATCTCGGGGTAGCGCTCGGCGAACAGGTCGAGGATCTCGCCGTAGTTCGCCCAGTCGCGGGGCAGGGCGATCACGTTCAGCGCGCCCTCGGCCTTGGCTGCGGCCTCGAGGTCTTCGAACGTGCCGAAGTCGGCGAGTGAGGTGGCGGATGCGGCGTCGACGGCGTCGCCGCCGTCCGTGCCGTCTCCTGCGCTGCTGTCTGCCGCGCAGGAGGTCAGTGCCAGGGCGGCGGTGGCTGCCAGGGCGATGCCGGCGACGAGACGCGAGCGGCGGGTAATGGTTGCCATCAGGTGGGTTCCTCTCGGTGTCCGGCGCGGGCGCGCCGGAATTCGGGTTGCGTCAGGACGCTACGGTGCGAGAGTTACCGGATCGTCCGGCGACGGTGAACGAGAGGTGACGCGGGCGCGAACGCGACGCCAGCGGTCAGTCTCGCGGGACGTTGTATTTGAAGCCCACGTGCGAGCCGACGTATCCGAGGCGCTCGTAGAACCGGTGCGCCTCGGTGCGTGCGGCGTCCGAGGTGAGCTGCACGAGTACCGCGCCGAGAGCGGGAGCCGCGGCATCCGCTACCCAGTGCATGACGGCCGAGCCGATGCCGGATGAGCGCAGGTCGCTGCGCACTCGCACCGCCTCGACGAGCAGGCGGCGCGAGCCGCGTCGCGCCATCCCGGGAATCGAGGTGAGCTGCAGTGTGCCCACGACCGCGACGTCGATCTCGACGACGAGCAGATCATTCGACGGATCGGCGAGGATCTCCTCCAGCGCGGTTTCGTAGGCATCGCGGTCGGTGTCGGATGCGACGTCGCCACGTGCCGCGCTGATCGGGTCATCCGCGAGCAACGTGATCAGTGCGTCGATATCACCGCTCGTCGCGCGGCGCAGGGTCGCGGCGCCGGCGCGGCGATCGAACGGATGCGGCAGCGGAAGAGCGTCGAGCATGATTCCAGTCTGTCATCGCCGATCGCACGTGCGAGGGATACTGGAGGGATGGAGATCGGTGAGCTGCTCGGGCTCGAACAGCTCACCTGGGGGATGCTGATCTTCGTCGTCCTCGCGGCGTTCGGCGCCGGCTGGATAGACGCCGTCGTCGGGGGCGGCGGGCTGCTGCAGCTGCCGGCCCTGCTGCTCATCCCCGGCATCGCGCCGGTGCAGGCGCTCGCGACGAACAAGCTCGCCTCGGTGTTCGGCACCGCGACCAGCAGCGTCACGTACTACCGCCGCGCGAAACCCGACATCCGCACGGCCCTGCCGATGGCAGGAATCGCACTTGCCGGGTCCTTCGGCGGAGCAGCGGTGGCTACCGTTCTGCCGCCGGCAGCCTTCAAACCGATCATCGTCGTGGCGCTGCTGGCAGTGGCGATCTTCACGGTGTTCAAGCCCGAGATGGGGGCGGCGACCAAGCTGCGCTTCGCCGGGCACAAGCACCACATCATGGCTGGTGCTGCCGGCCTCGTGATCGGGTTCTACGACGGGATGATCGGGCCGGGCACCGGAACGTTCCTCGTCATCACGCTCGTGGCGCTGATGGGCTATGACTTCCTGCAGGCGAGCGCCAAGGCGAAGATCGTCAACCTCGCCACCAACGCCGGCGCGCTGCTGCTGTTCATCCCGCACGGATCCGTGCTGTGGCTGCTGGGCGGCATCCTCGCCGTCGCGAACGTCGCGGGCAGCTACCTGGGCTCTCGGATGGCGATCGCGCGCGGCGCGACGTTCATCCGCGTCGTGTTCTTGATCGTCGTCGTGGCGCTCATCGCGAAGCTCGGTTTCGACGTATGGAACGAGAACATCGTGCCGGGGCTCGCCCTGCTCGCGGAGCACTGACCCACCTGCTGAGCCCCCGTCTTATCGCCGAGACCCCGTCGTAGATGCGCGAATACGACGGGGTCTCGACAGCAAGACGGGGGCTCGGCGTGAGAGCTCGGGGAACGAGGCTCAGGCCTCGGCATCCTCCGGTACGAAGTCGACGCCGGCCTCGGCGCGCTGCGCATCCGTGATGGGCGCGGGCGCGCTGGTCAGCGGGTCGAAGCCGTTGCCGGTCTTCGGGAACGCGATGACCTCGCGGATCGACTCGGTCTTCGTCAGGTGCTGCAGCACGCGGTCCATGCCGAGCGCGATTCCACCGTGCGGCGGTGCGCCGAACTTGAACGCGTCCAGCAGGAATCCGAACTGCTCGTTCGCGACCTCGTCCGAGATGCCCATGACCTCGAACACGCGCTTCTGCACATCCTCGCGGTGGATGCGGATCGAGCCGCCGCCGAGCTCGGAGCCGTTGCAGACGATGTCGTACGCGTAGGCGAGCGCCGACCCGGGGTCGGTGTCGAAGGTGTCCGCGAACTCCGGCTTCGGGCCGGTGAAGGCGTGGTGCACGGCCGTCCAGGCGCCGGCGCCGACAGCGACGTCACCGGATGCCACGGCATCCGCCGCAGGCTCGAACATCGGAGCATCCACGACCCACGTGAACGCGAACGTGTCGGGGTCGAGCAGACCCTGGCGACGGCCGATCTCGACGCGCGCCGCACCCAGCAGTGCACGCGAGTCCTTGGCGGAGCCGGCCGCGAAGAAAACGCAGTCACCCGGCTCGGCGCCGGTGAGTTCGGCCAGACCCGCCTGCTCCTTCTCGGACAGGTTCTTGGCGACGGGGCCGCCCAGAGTTCCGTCCTCGTTGAACAGGACGTAGGCGAGGCCGCGGGCACCGCGCTGCTTCGCCCAGTCCTGCCAGGCGTCCAGCTGCTTCCGCGGCTGCGAGGCGCCGCCCGGCATCCGTACAGAGCCGACGTACTCGGCCTGGAACACGCGGAACGTCGTCTCGGAGAAGTAGTCGGTGGCTTCGACGAGCTCGAGTCCGAAGCGCAGGTCGGGCTTGTCGGAGCCGTACTTCGCCATCGCGTCGGCGTAGGTGATGCGCGGCAGCGGGGTCTGCACCTCTACGCCGATCGTCTTCCACATCGCGGTGATGACGTCTTCCATCATCTCGATGACGTCTTCCTGGTCGACGAAGCTCATCTCGATGTCGAGCTGCGTGAACTCCGGCTGACGGTCGGCGCGGAAGTCCTCGTCGCGGTACGAGCGAGCCATCTGGTAATACTTCTCGATGCCGCCGACCATGAGCAGCTGCTTGAACAGCTGCGGGCTCTGCGGCAGGGCGTACCAGCTGCCGGGGTGCAGGCGAGCCGGCACGACGAAGTCGCGCGCGCCCTCCGGCGTGGATCGGGTGAGCGTGGGCGTCTCGACCTCGACGAACTCGCGGGCGTCGAGAACCTCGCGGACGGCCCTGTAGACCTTCGAGCGCAGGCGAAGAGCGGATGCCGCTGACGGGCGTCGCAGGTCGAGGTAGCGGTACTTGAACCGAACGTCCTCGCCGATCGTCTCGCTGTCGCCGAGGCCGGTGGAGACCTGGAACGGCAGGGGAGCGGACTCGTTGAGCACCTCGACCTCGGTCGCGATGACCTCGATGTCGCCGGTGGGCAGGTTCGGGTTCGCGTTGCCCTCGGGGCGGCGAGAGACCGAGCCGGTGACCTTCAGCACGAATTCGCTGCGCAGCGGGTGGGCCACCTCTTCGTCGCGGATGACGACCTGGGCGATCCCAGAGGCGTCACGAAGATCGATGAAGGCGACTCCTCCGTGATCACGACGACGATCGACCCAACCCGTGAGGGTGACGGTCTGACCGATGTGGTCGGCTCGCAGCGAGCCGGTCGTGTGAGTGCGAAGCACGGAGATTCCTCCAGTTCAGAAAAGGGAACTCCGCCATTCTACGGGGGCGCGGCCGGGGATCCGCGGGGCGCTGGATGCCGATGGATAGACTCGGCCGCGATGGGCCGTGCCGGACGGCCGCGCGAACAGGGAGTGCGCCGTGGACTGGAATCTGATCAGCGACCAGATCGCCACGACGACGTCCATGTGGCTGTCTCTCGCCCTGTACGTGCTCTACGCCATCACCATGTGGCGGGTCTTCGTGAAGGCCGGGTATGCCGGCATCCTGGCGCTGATCCCGATCGTGAACTGGATCTTCCTCGTGAAGATCGCCGGTATGTCCGCCTGGCTCGGGCTGCTCTACCTCATCCCGATCGTGAACATCGTGTTCGCGATCATCGTCGCCGTGAAGGAGGGCGCGAACTTCGGCAAGGGCGTCGTGTTCTCGTTCTTCCTGCTGTGGATCTTCCCCTTCATCGGGCACCTCATCATCGGCTTCGGGTCGGCGACCTACCGGAAGGTCTGAATGCCTGCCGAACGACTGCACCTCGTCCGCCACGGAGAGGTCCACAACCCTCGCCGCGTTCTCTACGGGCGGCTGCCGCACTATCGACTGAGCGAGGACGGCCGGCGGATGGCGCGTGCCGCAGCCGAGTACGTCCAGGGGCTCGAGCGACCCGTGACGACATTGCGCAGCTCGCCCCTCCAGCGCACGCAGGAGTCCGCCGAGCCGTTCAGCGAGATCTTCGGGCTCGTCCCAGCACTCGACGAACGCGTCATCGAGCCGACGAACGTGTTCGAGGGCACGCGGATGAGCCGGTCGCTGCGCGATCCGCGCAACTGGTGGCACCTGCGCAATCCTTCGGTGCCGACCTGGGGTGAGCCGTACCAGTCCATCGCCGTGAGGATGGAGGAGGCGATGAACAGCGCGTGGAACGAGACGGAGCGCGGGGATGCCGTGATCGTTTCGCACCAGGCGCCGATCTGGATCACGCACCTCCACGTCGCGGGCCTCCGCCTTCGCCACGATCCGCGCACCCGGCGCTGCGCGCTCTCGAGCGTCACGTCCTTCGAGCGGGTCGGCGACGTGTGGCGCGAGGTCGGCTACGCCGAGCCTGCGGCCGCCGGCATCGACCTCGGCGCCGTGTAGCAGCGGTTCACGACGACGCGAACTCCTGCACGATTCGCGCCGCGGCCATCTGCCCTGCCGCCGCGGCCTGGATGACGGAGGCCACAGGCCCCGGCAGCGAGGCGCGGTGGGCCAGGTCGCCGGCCGCGAGGATCCCCGGCTCAGAGGTCTGACCGAAGTCATCGATCTCGATGGCGCCGGAGGGCAGCATCCGCAGTCCGCGATCGGCGGCGAAGGAGGCCCGCTGCCGCACGGTTCCTGCTGCGACGAACAGGCCGGCGACGGCGACGTGCGCAGCGGTCGTCGTGACACGCGCACCGTCAGCCTCTGCGGCGACGGACCGCACGAGGCCAGAGTGGATGTCGGCACCCGCCGCCTCCAGCGCCGCGCGGTCCTCATCCGTCGGCTGCTCGTCGAGCGCGAACACGGTGATGCTCCGGACGATGGGGGAGAGCATCGCGACCAGGTGGACCGTGCGCGCGGCCGCCCCGAGGATTCCGATGTCTCGTCCGGCGAACTCGTGGCCGTCGCAGAACGGGCAGGTGAACGCGCGCAGACCCCACAGACCCGCGAGGCCGGGAACGCCTGGGAGGTCGTCCGCGACGCCGCTCGCGAGCACGATGCGGCGCCCGCGCACCGTCGACCCGCCCTCCAGTTCGAGGGTGAAGTCGTCGACGACGCCCTCGATGCGCTCGACTCTGGCGTCACGGGCCTCGACGGTGGAGTACTCCGCGAGCTGAGCACGGGCCGTCGCCCGGAACTCCGCCGGCGGGGTGCCGTCGGAGGCGATGATGTTGTGCATGTGCTCAACGGTTCCATTGCGGTACTCCCCGGAGTCGAGCAGCAGCGCTGTGCGGTGCATCCGGCCGAGAGTGAGGGCGGCTTGCAGGCCGGCGGGGCCGGCTCCGATCACGATCGCGTCGTACATGGTGGATCCTCCTGATCTTGCGTTCTCGACCAGTGTGTGACTTCATGTCAACATGAAGTCAAGCGCTACGCATCCCTGGTCCGTCGGCGATGTCGCCGAGCGGTTCGATCTGCCCACGAACGTGCTCCGGCATTGGGAGACAGTCGGGCTGCTGCATCCGGAGCGCGACTCCGCTGGACGTCGCCGGTACGGCGAGGATGAGGTCGTCCGCATCGCGATCATCCAGCGGAGCAAGCGCGCAGGCATGACGCTCGAGCAGATCGGCGTGCTCCTCGACGACGGACGCTCGGGCAGGCACGAGGTTCTGCACGCGCACCTGGACGATCTCGACAAGCGGATGCTGGAGATGCAGCGCTCCCGTGAGATGACCGAGCATGCACTGCGCTGTCGTGCCCACGACATCACGATGTGCCCGCGATTCCGTGCCGGCGTAGATGACGTGCTCGCCCGTTTCTGACGGTGCGCGGGCGCCGGGTTCCTTCCAGATCACCCATAGAAACCCCTGCGTAGACTGGGAATGTGCCCGCTTTCTCGCCGAACCGACGCGCCCGTCGGATGCTCGGAACCGCGCTCGCCGCGACGATCGCCTTCTCTCTGACGGCGTGCGGAACCGACCCCGTCGCCGAGCAGTATCTTTCCGGCGACGGAAAGGGCTACATCTCGGCGGACGGCGCGGTCGAGGAGATCCCCGTCGCGGAGCGCGGTGAACCGGTCGTCTTCAGCGGCGTGACCGAGAACGGCGACGACTTCGACAGCGCCGACATCGCCGGCGATGTCACCGTCGTGAACTTCTGGTACGCCGGCTGCGCCCCGTGCCGCGTCGAGGCCGGTGACCTCGAGACGGTCTGGCAGCAGTACGAGGCCGATGACGTCTCGTTCGTCGGCATCAACATCTACGACCAGGCCGACACCGCGAAGTCGTTCGCCAAGACCTACGGCGTGACCTACCCCAGCATCATGGACGTCGACAGCGGCGCCGCGAAGCTCGCCTTCGCCAACGCCACGCCGATCCAGGCCACGCCGACCACGCTCGTGCTCGACAAGCAGGGGCGCGTCGCTGCTCGCATCATCGGGCCGGTCGACGGCGCCAGCATCCTCTCGACGCTCGTCAAGGATGCTCTCGCGGAGACGGCGTGAACACGAACGAGCTGATCGGCTCCGGCGCTCTCTGGCTCGCGATCCCGGTCGCGATGCTCGCCGGTCTCGTCTCGTTCCTCTCGCCGTGCGTGCTGCCGCTCGTTCCCGGATACCTCGGCTTCATCGGCGGGGCCGTGGCGCCGAAGACGACGACGGACGCCGCGGCACCGGCGCGCGGCCGTCTCGTGTTCGGCGTGCTGCTGTTCATCCTCGGCTTCAGCGTCGTGTTCATCGCGTTCACCGCGATCGGCGGAGCAGCCGCGGTGTTCTTCCTGCAGTGGGGCGATCTGATCACCCGCATCCTGGGTGTCGTGATCATCGCGATGGGGCTGGTGTTCCTCGGGCTCTTCGGCTTCGCGCAGCGCGAATGGCGCATGCACGTCACCTCCAAGACCGGTCTCATCGGCGCACCCCTGCTGGGCTTCGCTCTCGGCATCGGGTGGGCGCCGTGCATCGGCCCGACGCTCGCCGCGATCACGGCGGTGTCGTGGACGCTCGGCGATCCGTGGCGCGCAGGATTCCTCGGCCTGGCGTACAGCCTCGGCCTCGGCATCCCGTTCCTCCTGGTCGCTCTCGGCTTCGGCTGGGCGACGAAGGCGATCGGCTTCCTGCGTCGCCACATCCGCATCGTGAACATCATCGGCGGCGCGCTGCTCATCGCACTCGGCATCCTCATGGTCACCGGGTTGTGGACCGACATCATGTCTCGACTGACGGCGGTGATGGGCAGTGTCATCCTCCCACTCTGATCCCCGCCCCGATCCTGATACCTCCCAGAAGGATGCCGTGACGAGTTCCGATCCGCTCCGTCCCTCCGACCACATCGACGGCGACGGTGGCTCGATCGCCCAGCCCCGCCTGGACTTCGTCGGCTGGCTGCGCTGGGGCTGGCGTCAACTGACGTCGATGCGCACCGCGATCATCCTGCTCCTCGTGCTCGCGATCGCGGCGATCCCCGGCTCGATCTTCCCGCAGCGGATGGCCGACCCCAACGGCGTGACGCAGTGGCAGACCGACAATCCCGACCTGTTCCCCGTGCTCGACGCGATGGACCTGTTCGACGTGTACCTGTCGCCGTGGTTCTCGGCGATCTACCTGCTGCTGTTCATCTCGCTGGTCGGCTGCGTCGTTCCGCGCATCAAGCACCACATCAAGGCGCTGCAGTCGCGCCCGCCGCGGACGCCCGCGCGTCTGAAGCGGCTCGAGGACTTCCGGGAAACCGTTCGAGAGACGACCGACGCGGATGCCGACGCCGAGGCATCCCGCTCGATCGACATCGCCCAGAAGCAGCTGAAGGCGCTCGGCTACCGCGTCGAGCGCTACGACACCGCAGCCACGTCCGGCCGAACGTACTCGGTGTCGGCCGAGCGCGGCTACTGGCGCGAGACAGGAAACCTGATCTTCCATCTCGCGCTCGTCGGCGTCCTGATCAGCGTCGGGCTCGGCGGCAGCTTCGCCTACACAGGGCAGCGCGTGGTCGTCGAGGGCCAGACGTTCGTGAACACGCTGCTGGACTACGAGTCGATGAACCGCGGACGCTTCGTCGGCGACGACGCGCTCAGCCCGTATTCGATGACCCTCGACTCGTTCGATGTGACCTACCAGGAGTACGGCTCCGCGGCATCAGGGCAAGCGGGCGACTTCTCGGCGAACGTGACCGTTCGCGAGAACGGCGAGTCCCGCGAGGATGCCGTCCGGGTCAACCACCCGCTGGACATCGCCGGCGACAAGATCTACCTGCTCGGCAACGGCTACGCCCCGACGATCACCGTGCGCAACTCCGACGGCGATGTCGTCTACAGCAACTCGGTGCCGTTCCTGCCGCAGGACAACGCGCTCACCTCCCTCGGCGTCATCAAGGTCACCGACGGAATGCCGGAGCAGCTCGGCATCGCCGCTTTCTTCTATCCGAGCGCGGCGAAGCTCGAGAACGGCGCCTACGCATCCGCCCACGGCGATCTGCTCGCACCGCTGCTGACGCTCCGGGTGTACGAAGGCGACCTCGGCATCGACGAGGGCACGCCGAAGTCGGTGTACGTACTCGACACCGAGGAGCTCACGCCCATCGTCGGCGACGGCAGTGACGCCCCGTCGATCGAGCTCCAGCCCGGGGAGTCCGCCGATCTGCCCGACGGCCGAGGATCGATCACCTTCGAGGACGAGTCCCCGGCCGGAGCCGTGGACTTCACGCAGTCGGTCAAGCGGTTCGCCTCGCTGCAGGTGCACCACGATCAGTCGGCCGTGTGGGTGCTCGTCTTCGCGTTGAGCGCGCTGGGCGGTCTCATGCTCGCCCTGTTCATCCCGCGTCGTCGCATGTGGGTCAAGGCGACCGCCGCGGACGGCGAGGTGCGCCTGGAGTACGCCGGTCTCGCTCGCGGCGAGGATCCGACGCTGAAGGCCGCCGTCAACGATCTGGCCGACGGTCACGCCCGGCTGCTGGATGCCCCTTCCTCCCGAACCACCCGAAAGTAGACTGGGACAATGCCCGACCTCGACTCCCTCTCGATCCTGTTCATCTGGACGGCGATCGCGATCTACGCGGCAGCCTTCGTGGCATACGCGTTCGACCTCGCCCGTCGCTCCGAGGTGAGCGCGGACGCGCGACTGGTCCGCGAGCGCGACGCGATGCTGGTCGGGGCAGGTGCGCCCGCCGCCGGATCCGGCGCCCCATCCGGTGCGGATGCTGCGGACGCCGCATCCGATCCGGCGGCATCCGATCTTCAGAAGCGGCCCCGTTACGTCATGGCGCGCATCGGCACGGCGCTGACCGTGCTGGGCTTCCTGTTCCAGCTCGCCGCGACCATCACGCGCGGCATCGCGGCAGAGCGCGTGCCGTGGGCGAACCTGTACGAGTTCGCGATGACGGGCACGCTCCTGGTCGTCTTCGTCTACCTGCTGGTGAACACCCGGATCGACTTGCGGTTCCTCGGCACGTTCATCACCGGTCTCGTCGTGATCCTCATGGGCGCCGCGGCGATCAGCTTCTACGTCGGCATCGTGCCGCTGATGGACCCGCTCAAGAGCGTCTGGCTCGTCATCCACGTCTTCGTCGCATCGCTCGGCACGGCGTTCTTCGCCCTCGCATGCGCGCTGTCGGTGCTGCAGCTGATGCAGTCCCGTCGCGAGCGCAAGATCGTCGAGGCCGCCGAGAAGCAGGGCCCCCGGTTCCTCGCCACCCTTCCGGACGCCGACCGGCTGGAGGGCATGGCCTTCCGCTTCGCGATCGTCGGCTTCATCTTCTGGACGTTCACGCTCATCGCCGGTGCGATCTGGGCTCAGGACGCCTGGGGCCGCTACTGGGGCTTCGACGTCAAGGAGACCTGGACGTTCATCATCTGGGTGCTCTACGCCGGATACCTCCACGCGCGCGCGACCCGCGGTTGGCGCGGCAACCCGTCGGCGTGGCTGTCGATCGTGGGGTTCACCGCGGTGATCTTCAACTTCACGATCGTGAACGTGTTCTTCAAGGGGCTGCACGCGTACAGCGGCCTGAGCTGAGCCGCTCTACCCGAGGGGAATGACCTCGGCGTGCTCGACGCCGTCTTCGTACCAGACCAGTTCGGCTTCGGCCACGGTGCAGCGCGGCTGGTCAGCGAGGTCACGTCGTGACGCTCGCTCGAGATCGGCCCAAGCCTCCGGAGCGAGGGTCTTGCCGTAGACGACGGACAGATGGAAGATCCAGTCGTCGAGGGAGAGTTCACCGAGACGGCGGAAGTCGGTTCGGTCGAGCGCGGCCGTGAGAGACGCGTAAGCATCGATGAGGGACGCCGTCCGCGCCAATCGCATGATCACGATCTGCCACGGCGCGGGGAAGGTGTCGATCGCGTCGGCGACGATGTCGATCGGATGCTGCGCCGCAGCCCAGTCGCGAACGAGCGCGGCGACCTCGTCGCGTCGCTCCGGCTCGTAGAATCCCCGCAGCGTGACGTGCTCGGTGTGCGGATGCTTCGTCCCCGACGGAAGAAGCTTCAGCAGTTCGCGTTGCGTCGCCCGGTACTCGCCGGCAACCGGACCCGTAGGCCGCAGCACCAGGTACTGCTGGCCGTCGAGTGAGGCCAGCTGATCGGGGTGGGTCATGAACGGTCGTCGCATCCTCCGACGGTAGCGCGCGCGGGGAGGTGTCGCGTTGTGTCGCGTCATGCGCCCCCACGCGGCGCGAAGGGACACCTCCCGACGGCGAGCGGATGCTACGCCGCGGCGAGCACCGCCTTGGCCGAGGTCGTCCGGCGCAGCGCCACCACGATCGTCGTGACGATCAGCGACAGTACGCCCCACACGATGAGACCTGCGACCGCCGAACCGTTCGCTGCGATCAGCCCGGTGAACGCCGGCGCCGTGGGGAGCGCCGCCCCGATCGAGGCCAGCCAGCCCGGCACCGTCGAGATGAGTCCTGTCGCGATCGCGACGACGCCGACGAGCGCGCTCACCCAGCGCCCTGCGCCTCCGAACACCGCGACGAGTGCCTGGTTGACCGCTGCGAACGCGACGCCGGCGACGATCGCGGTTCCCGCGAACGCCCACCAGGTCGATGCGTCGTAGGAGGCCACGATCTGCACGATCAGCGCGACGAGGACACCCTGTCCTGCTCCGATCGCCGCGGCGGGCCAGAAGCCGCCGAGCGTCAGCCAGGCGGACGAGCGGCGCGACGTCAGCGTGCGGGCAGTGTGTGCGCGCATCACGAGGAATGACGCCAGTCCGCCGAACCACAGCACCACAGCCGCGAGCAGCGGGATCGCCGTCGGGCCGAAGATCGTGTTCGCCTGTGCGTTCGAGGTCACCGGGTCGGCGATCACGGATGCCAAGGACGTCGACTCCTGATCGCTGAACGACGGCAGCTGATCGGTGGCCTGGTGCAGGCCGCCGGCGAGCTCCGTGTTCCCATCGGCCAGGTCGCCGAGGCCGGAGGCGAGTTCGCCTGCGCCATCGGCCAATGCCGTGGCGCCCTCGCTCAGCCCGGTCGCCCCAGTGCTGAGCTGCGCTGCTCCGGCCGCCGATTGGTCGACACCGCCGGCGAGCTGGTTCAGGCCGCCCGCGAGATCGCTGGCACCCTGGCCTGCGGTGCGCAGTTGACCGGCCATCGTCTTCGTCGCCTGCGTGTCGAATGCGGAGAGTCCGGTCGCGGTTCCGGCAGCAGCCTGCGAGGCCATGCCGGCCGCGCCCTGCAGCTCGGGCATCCCGTCGGCCATCTCCTGCAATCCGACGCACACGGGGTCGGTGGTCTCTCGACCGACGCAGGCCGCGAGCAGACCGTTCATGCCGGCTGCGAGCTCGTCGACACCCGTCTTGACCCCTGCGGTCGCCTGCTGTGAGCCGTTCGCGGCGGTGAACAGCTGATCGGGCACCAGTCCGGACCGCTCGAGCGCTGCAGCCCCGCTGGTCAGCCCGCCGCCGAGCTCGGCCGCGCCGTTCGCGGCATCCCGCGTCCCCGAGGCGATCGTTCCGAGTCCGGATGCGAGGTCGGAGGCACCGGAGCCCAGCTGAGCTGCGCCGTTCGCGAGCTGCGTCGCGCCGTCCGGGAGCTCGGCGGCCCCGTCGGCCGCCGAGCGGGCGCCGTTCGCGAGCTCGTCCGCGCCGTTCGCCGCCTCACCGATTTGGTCGCCGATGGTCGTGAACCCGACGAGCACGTTCTCCATGGTCGCCTCTGACAGCATCGTGCCCATGGTGTCGGCTGCGACCGAGGCGATCTGCGACGTGATGAGGTCGTCGGCGACGAGACCGTCATCGGGCGTGGTCACCTGGATCGTCGCCTGCTCGGGTGTGCCGCTGCCGCTCGAGATCCGCTGACCGGCGGATGTCGCCGCGGCGGAGAACTGCGACGGGATGGTCACCACGGCCTGATAACTGCCGTCGGCAAGCCCTTCTGCGGCGTCATCCTCGTTGGAGATGACCCAGGTCAGGTTCGAGTCCATGTCATCCGATCCGTCGACCAGGCCGGCGGCGAGCTGACGACCCAGCGGCGTGTACTGGTCGTCGATCGTGACCGGTTCATCGTTGTTCACGATCGCGGCGGTCATGGTGTCGAGTCGCTCGGTCGGGTTCTGCAGTGCCGCGACGAGGATGCCGCCGATGATGGCCGGCAGCAGCAGCACGCCGAGAACGGTCAGCAGGGTGATGGGCTTGCGGGCGCGCGCCCGCTCGATGGAGAGGTTCATGCGTTCACCTCGCGGTTGGAATCGGACGCGGTGGAGGGGTGTGCGGGGGAGAGATCGATGGTGCCGGTGTCGGGCCAGGCGGCCTCGGCGAGGATCGCGCGGGCCACACTCGCATCGGATGCCGTCGCGAACACCGCGAGCGGGCGGGATGCAGCGGCGTGCTGCAGCATGGTCGTCGCCTGATCGCGCTGGCCGCCGGTGAAGCGGTCGATCCCGTCGATCACGATGAGTGCGGATACTCCGCGCAGAGCCTCGTGCAGGTCGAGGAGCGCGGCATCCGCGTCATCCACCAGCACGGTGCCGACGTGGCGACGAACCCAGGCTGCACGTCCCGGCAGCAGGTGGCCGGCGACGCGGAGCTTTCCGGCATCCGGAGTCAGGCGGCCGGCGATCGCCAGCGCGACCGCGCGGCGCACACGGGCGTCCTGACCGGTCGCGATGACCGCCTCGCCTGGTGCGAGACGCAACGACAGACCCTCGACGATCGGCGCATCCGCGCTGAGCACGATCTCATCCGCGGCCACCACCGAGTCATCGCCCGGCCATGCGGCGAGGTGGCGTTCGCGCTCGACGGCCTCACCCTCGATGTCGACACTGGGCAGGATCTTCTCCAGCCACCTCGGGATCTCCCACGCGCGCTCGCCGAGGATCGCCATGAGGGCGGGAATCAGGGTCATGCGGACCAGGAAGGCGTCGATCGCGATGCCGGCGGCGAGCCCCAGGGCGATCGGCTTGAGCGATGAGTCGCCCTCGGGCACGAAGGCCACGAACACGGCGAACATGATGAGGCCGGCGGCCGTGACGACCTTGGCCGAGCCGGTGAATCCCGAGCGCACCGCGCGCAGCGCCGCTGCTCGCCGTTCTGCACGTGTCGTCGACTTCGACTGGGGGTCGTGCACGAAGTCTTCGCGCATTCGCGAGACGAGGAACACCTGATAGTCCATCGCGAGGCCGAAAAGCACGCCCATGAGGATGATCGGCATGAAGCTGATGATCGGGCCGACCTTCGCCACATGCAGGGCGTCGGCGAGCCATCCCCACTCGAACACGGCGGCGACGACGCCGAACGCGGCGATGATCGACAGCAGATAGCCGAGGGCGGCGGTGATCGGCACCCAGATCGAGCGGAACACGATCGTCAGCAGGATCAGCGACAACCCGATCACGAAGACGCCGAACGGCAGCAGCGCGCCGCCGAGCTGGTCGGAGATGTCGATGGCGACGGCGGTGAAGCCGGTGACCTTGATGTCGATGCCGAACTCGTCGAGCCATTCATCGTGGTGCGAACGCAGCTCGCGGACGAGGTCGCTCGTGGCAGGGTCGTCGGGTGCGGTCTCGGGGATCACCTGCACGATGCCCGTGTCTGCTGTCTCGTTAGGGACGGCCAGAGCGACTTCTTTCACCCCGGGGACGTCTGCGACGGCATCCCCGAGGTCTTCCATCAGCGTGAGCGGGTCGGTCGACGTGACGATCGTTCCGGTCAGTACGAGGGGGCCGTTGAATCCGGGGCCGAACTGCTCGGCCGTGAGGTCGTAGCTCTGGCGCGCCTCGTCATCCGGTGCGAGCACGCCGGCATTCGGGAGCGCGAGATCCAGGCTGAGCGCCGGCACGGCGACGACGCCGAGCCCGACGATGACGGCGAGGGACGTGACGATCGGATGCTTCGTCACCCCGCCGACCCAACGGGAGCTGAAGCCGCGGCGGGGCGCCTTGCCCTTGCGGCCCTTCGACAAGCTCAGGGACCGAGCCGGTCGCCCGACGATGCGGCCCTTCAGGAACCCGAGCACCGCGGGGGTCAGCGTCACGGCGATCGCGACGGCGACGGCGACCGCGACGGACGCCGCGATGCCCATGGTCGTCAGGAACGGGATGCCGGCGAAGCCGAGCCCGATGAGCGCGATGAGCACCGTGATACCGGCGAACACCACGGCCGAGCCGGCTGTGCCGACGGCTCGTGCGGCGGATTCCTCCGGATCCACGCCGTCCCGCACCTGATCCTGGTGCCTCGCCATGATGAACAACGCGTAGTCGATGCCGACCGCGAGGCCGAGCATGAGGGCGAGCAGCGGCGTCGTCGATGACACCGTCGCGAACGCGGTGGCCGCGAAGATCCCGGCCATCGAGATGCCGACGCCGAGCACCGCGGTCAGCAGGGGGAGCCCGGCCACCACGAACGACCGGAACGTCACGATCAGCACGAGCAGCGCGATGACCAGGCCGACCGCCTCGGTGAGCGTCACACCGGGGATCGACATCGCGAACAGGTCGCCGCCGAGCTTGAGCTGCGTGCCGTCCGGCAGCTCGTCGCGCAGGTCGTCGACCATTGCGGTGAGCTCGCTCTTGGTCTCGTCGGACACGTCGGTGGCCTGACCGTCGAACTGCATCTGCACGATCGCGGCCGTGGCGTCCTCGTTCACCATCCCCTCGACCATCTCGTCATACGGAGAAGTGGCGGCGAGCACGCCATCGAGGTCGCCGAGATCCGCGACGGCATCCTCGATCGGCTTCCTGTAGTCGGCATCCGTCACCGCGTCGCCATCCGCTGCCACGACGATGAACTGCGCGTTCGTTCCGCTGACCTGGGGGAAGGAGCGCGAGAGCTGCTCGAGCCCCTCCTGCGCCTCCGTGCCGGGGATGCTGAACGAGTTGTCCGTGCCCTGCTGAAGGACGGCCGCGCCGCCACCGGCCGCGGCGAGGATGATCAACCAGGCGACGAGAACCCGCCACGGGTGACGGAACGACCAGCGTCCGAGCGACGACAGGAGTGTGGACACAGGATCCTCCGAGAGACGCGGATGGGAGAATGGATACAGAGATGTATCCGATACACATGTGTATCCTACGGTGAGTCGAAGGGGCGAAACTGTGCGCCGGATGTGAACATTCGACAGGCGCAGTGCAAGAGTGGGAGGAGGAGGATTCGATGTCGATTCCGTTGACGAGACGCCGTGAGAACACGCGTGCGCGATTGCTGGATGCCGCAGCACAGGTATTCGCCGAGGTCGGCCTCGAGGGCGCCAGCGTCGAAGCGATCTGCGAGCGGGCCGGATTCACCCGCGGAGCCTTCTACTCGAACTTCGAGTCGAAGGACGAGCTGTTCCTCGAACTCGCCTCGACGGTCGCCGAGCGACGTCTGGCTTCCGTGCGCGACCGCATCGACGAGTTCGTCGCCTCCGGGGTGCTCGGCGGTGACGCCGACCCGATCGAGCTCGTGCAGAAGGTCATGGACTCGGGTATCGACGACCGCCTGAGCGTGCTGATGATGAGCGAGATCCGCATCCGGGCGCTGCGCGACGAGACCTTCGGGAAGGCGTATCTCGCCCAGGATCAAGCGATGACCGCGAGCATCGAGGGGATCATCCAGGGCATCGTCGACTCGGGGCTGTTCGCGCTGCGCGTCGACGTGCCGAGCGCAGCGCAGATGCTCATGGTCCAGTGGGAGGGCTGCATGTCTCGCGCCGCCGTGTCCGGATGGGACGGTGAGAGGCTGCATCGCGCCGGCGCCGAAGCGCTCGGCCAGCTCGTCGAGCTGATCATCGCACCCGCCGAGCGCTGAGCTGCAGGACTGCTGAGCGGCAGGAGTCAGGATGCCGCAAGCAGGGCGTGGCAGCGGCGGATGCGTTCGAGCCACCAGTCGCGACGGTCGGCCGGTGCTGCCAAGCGGTCGAGTCGCGCGGCATCCGGCGTGACGCGGCCCACGGGGATCGCGCCGTCGATCGGGGAGAGGTCGGCGACGTCTTCGAGAAACAGCGCCCCGGTGCCTAGGCCGCAGTCGTAGTCGAGCTCGGGCAGGGCGGCCGCCAGGGCCGCACCCTGGCTGAGCCCGATGGCGGTGTCGAGCGCGCTGGAGACGACGGCGGGGAGTCCTGCCTCCGCCACGATGTCGAGCGCTCGCCGGATGCCGCCCAGCGGCTGCGCCTTGATCACGACGAGGTCGGCGGCGCCGGCGCGGGCGACGGCGATCGGATCCTCGGCCTTCCGCACGCTCTCGTCCGCGGCGATCGGGATGCCCATGTACTTCACGCGGGCGCGCAGTTCGGCGAGCTCGTCGACGGTCGCGCAGGGCTGCTCGGCGTACTCGAGGTCGAACTCGGCCAGGGCGTGCAGGGCCCGCTCCGCCTCGTCGACACTCCAGGCGGCGTTGGCGTCGACCCGGATGCGTCCCTCCGGTCCCAGCGCCGCGCGCACCGCGCGGACGCGGGCGACGTCATCCGCCAGCGAATGACCCGGGTCTGCGACCTTGACCTTCGCGGTGCGGCATCCGGGGAAGCGGGCGAGGATCTCGGGCACCTGCGCTGCCCCGACGGCGGGGACGGTCGCGTTCACGGGGATGCGGTCGCGCAGCGGAGCGGGTTGCGGGTTCCAGGCGTAGTCGATGGATGCCGCGAGCCAGACGGATGCCTCGGCATCCGCGTATTCGACGAACGGCGAGAACTCCGCCCACCCCTCCGGGCCCTCGAACAGCACCGCCTCACGGACCGTCACGCCGCGGAAGCGCGTCGTCATCGGCAGCGCGACCACCCGCGCCGTGCTCAGTAGGTCGTTCAGGTCCGGCGTCATGCTGCCATTCTGCCCGTGTCGGCACGCGACGCGAACGTCAGAGCTTCTTCTGGAACTCGCCCATGTGCTCGGACGGGGCGAAGCCGAGAGCCCGGTTGATCGACAGCATGTGCTCGTTCACGCCGGCGTTGTACGTGTAGACCGAGCGGACGGCCGCGGCGTGCTGCTGGAGCATCCGCAGATTCGCGATCTTAACGGCGGCCCCGAGGCGGTGCCCGCGGGCCTCGCGCCGCACGAGCGTGCCCCACTGGTACGCGTTGCCGTCGTCACCCGAGACGACGAGCTGCGTGTAGGCGACGACGCGTCCGGTGCCGTCCAGCGCGACCGTGCCGTAGCTGCGGCGGTTCTGCTGGGCCAGCAGTGCCTCGTTCGCGCGGATCTCGTCGACGTCGGCCGAGGTGGGTTCGATGTCGAGGTCGCCGATCGGCGCCTCGGTCTCGACGGCGGCATCCAGTTCGGCCCAGCCGCGTACGACGGCGGTCGGGACGCTGCCGATCCACGAGCGCAGCGTGTAGCCGGTCGAGTGCGCGCGCGCCTGGGTCTCGAGGTCGTCGAGGAGCTCGGCGTCGACGGGCAGGCGAAGACGGCTCTGCACATCTCCGAGCGCCAGGTCGTAGCCATGGCGGCGGGCGAATTCGCGCCCCGGGATGCCGGTGCCGTCGTCCCCTGCCTCGTACGGCCATGATGCGCTGGAGGTCAGGATGCTGCGACCGGCGTCGCGCGCGGCGGACTCGAGTGCGCTGAGCACGGCCGTTCCTGCGCCTCGGCGCCGCAGTTCGGGTGCGACGTGCACGCCGAGGCTCGCGGTGCGGACGTTGTCGCGCAGGGGGAGTGCGAGTCGCGCGCTGGCGACGATCTCGCCGTCGAGACGTGCGAGGTAGGCCCGGCGTTCGATCGTCTGGCTGCGCTGCTGCAGCTCATGCCGTGATTCGTTGCGCGTCCACACGGCGGTTTCAGCGCCGCGGTCCGCGCGCTCAGCCGCGGCGTAGATGTCCCACCAGAGGTCCACCGCCGGGATATCGAAGGGATCGACCTGGGTGAGTTCGAGCATCATGCAACCGTACCCCGAACGCCCACCCATTAATGGCTCATTGACAATAGTGTGTGTCGCACAGTAATGTGATCGACATGGACGAGACGCTCGAGATTCATCTGCAGGAGGTGCGGCGCGGCACGGTCGTGCTCGCCTGTCTGCAGCTGCTGCGCACGCCCGGCTACGGCTATGGGCTGCTGGAAGACCTCGAACGCCACGGGTTCGCCACAGATGCGAACACGCTGTATCCCCTGCTGCGCCGTCTGGAGAAGCAGGAGTACCTCACCAGCGAGTGGAACACCGACGAGGCTCGGCCCCGCAAGTTCTACCGCACCTCAACGGCGGGCATGAGCCTCGCCGACACCCTCACTACAGAGTGGGCCGCGCTCACCGAGGCGATCGCGTCCCTCACCGACACACCCGAGCAGGAGAGCTGACCATGGCTGGCACACTCACCGAGCGCTACATCGGCGCCGTCACGCGGTCGCTGCAACCCGACGCGCAGAACGACGTGCGCGCCGAGCTCGAGGCATCCATCGCCGACGCCGTCGAGGCGCGCGTCGAGCAGGGCGAGAACCAGGCGGATGCCGAGCACGCCGTCCTCACGGATCTCGGCGACCCAGCGGTGCTCGCGGCCGGCTACGCCGACCGTCCGCTGCACCTGATAGGGCCGGCCTACTACCTCACCTGGTGGAGACTGCTGAAGCTGCTGCTGTGGATCGTTCCCGCCACCGCGATGGTCGGCGTCACCATCGCGAACGCGATCGCGGACAAGCCGATCGGCGAGATCATCGGCCAGGCGGTCGTGGTCGGCATCACCACGATCGTGCACGTGGCGTTCTGGACGACGATGGTCTTCTTCATCCTCGAGCGCACCGGCGCCGACACCGGCATGAAGTGGTCGGTCGACTCGCTGCCCGAGGCGCAGGAGGACGGCGTCGGGCGCCGGGACCTCATCGCATCGCTCGTGTTCCTCGGGGTGGCCTCTGCAGCCTTCCTCTGGGATCGCTTCATCGGATTCGCCCTGTTCTCGGGCGATAGCATCGACGTCGGTATCGGACTCGGGTCGCAGACGATCGCTGTGCCGATCCTGGACCCCGACCTGTGGCCATGGTGGACCGGCGGAGCACTCGTGCTCATCGGGCTCGAAGCGCTCCTGGCGATCGCTGTCTACGCCGGTCGCGGATGGCGCCCTGCGCTCGCCGCAGTCAACACGGTGCTGGCGATCGCGTTCGCTGCGGGGGCGGTCTACCTCGTGGGCACAGGGCAGCTGATGAACCCCGACTTCCTGCAGTTCACGCTCTACCGCGACGATGTGCCCTCCGACGTCGGTCGGATCCTGTCGGTCCTGCTGATCGTCGGCATCGTCGGCGTGGCCGTCTGGGACATCATCGACGGCTGGCTGAAGACGCGGCGCGCACGGCTCGGGATGCGGTGATCGAGGTGCACGCGCAGCCCGCGGAATAGGCTGGAGTCATGGTCTCCGATCTCTTCGACCCGGCCGAATGGGTGCTCGCACCAGGCGCCGATGCGTACACCGACATCACCGCGCACGTCACGCACGACGGCGGCATCGCGCGCATCGCGTTCAACCGGCCGGAGGTCCGCAACGCCTTCCGCCCGCATACGGTCGACGAGCTGTATCGGGCGCTCGACATCGCCCGTCAGGACCCGAGGATCGGCGCCGTGCTGCTCACCGGCAACGGGCCGAGTGCGAAGGACGGCGGTTGGGCGTTCTGCTCCGGCGGCGACCAGCGCATCCGCGGACGCGACGGGTACAAGTACTCCGACGACGAGACAACGGTCGGCGACCCGGCCCGTGCCGGCCGCCTGCACATCCTCGAGGTGCAGCGCCTGATCCGGTTCATGCCGAAGGTCGTCATCGCCGTGATCCCCGGCTGGGCTGCGGGCGGAGGACACTCGCTGCACATAGTCTGCGACCTGTCGATCGCGTCGCGCGAGCACGGCAGGTTCAAGCAGACGGATGCCGACGTCGGCAGCTTCGACGCCGGATACGGCTCGGCCTACATGGCGCGCCAGACCGGCCAGAAGATCGCCCGCGAGGTGTTCTTCCTCGCCGAGGAGTATTCCGCACAGCGCGCGTACGAGATGGGCTCTGTGAACAGGGTCGTCCCGCACGAGGATCTGGAGCGCGAGGCGCTTTCGATGGCGCGAACGGTGCTGACGAAGTCGCCGACGGCTATCCGCATGCTGAAGTTCGCCTTCAACGCCGTCGACGACGGGATGGTCGGACAGCAGGTGTTCGCCGGCGAGGCCACCCGCCTCGCCTACGGCACGGATGAGGCCGTCGAGGGCCGCGATTCGTTCCTCGAGAAGCGCGACCCGGACTGGTCGTCGTTCCCCTGGCACTTCTGACGCGGGAAGGACAGCCGAATGACCCGCCTCGTGACCACTTCGGCGGATGACGCCGCGCAGCTGCACAGAGAGCTCGAACGCGCGCTCGGCGGCGGCCCTGCGATCGGACTAGGGATGCTGGGCGAGCAGCCCAGCGAGGTCGCCGACGGCACGGCCGTGGTGATCGGGACATCCGGATCGACCGGCATCCCGAAGCGCGTCATCCTGAGTGCGGAGGCGCTGCGCTCGGGCGCCGAGGCGACGGCCGAACGGATCGGGTCCGGCCGGTGGCTGCTCGCGCTGCCTGCCGGCTATGTCGCCGGTCTCCAGGTGATCGTCCGATCGATCGTCTCGGGCACCAGCCCGGTCGTCCTCGACGGCGGGTTCTCGCCGCGCGCGTTCGCCGAGGCGACGCTGGCGATGCTTCCCGGCGGCTCGCTGTTCACCTCGCTCGTACCCGCGCAGATCTCGACCCTGCTGGACGCCGCGGACGACACCGCCGTGCTCGCCGCACTTCAGGCGTACGAGGCGATCCTCGTCGGGGGCCAGGCGCTGCCGCAGCCGGTGCGCGATCGTGCGACCGAGGTCGGCGCGAAGCTCGTGCGCACCTATGGCTCGACCGAGACCAGCGGTGGATGCGTGTACGACGGCATCGCGTTGAACACCGTCGCGGTTCGCGTCGAGAACGGCGAGCTGCAGATCGCCGGCCCGATGCTCGCAGACGGCTACCTCGGCGACCCGGCGCTCACCGCCCGCACGTTCACGCGTGACGAGCACGGCATCCGCTGGTACCGCACCGGCGACCTCGGGATCGTCGATGACGGCGTGGTTCGCGTCCACGGCCGCGCCGACAACGTGATCGTCTCAGGCGGCATCAACATCTCGCTCGACCGCGTCGAACGGATCGTCCGCGCGATCCCCGGCCTCACCGGCGCCGTGGTCGTCGGGGTCGACGATGCGCAGTGGGGCGAGGCATCCGTCATCGTCGTGCAGCGCGGCGAGGCGCTCCGCCGCAGCGAGTCCGAGCAGCTCGAGCATGCACGCGCGGCCGTCGCCGACGAGATCGGCAAGCCGGCGCGGCCGGCCCGTCTGATCCTCGTGGACGAGCTGGCCACTCTGCCCTCGGGCAAGCCCGACCGTGAGGCGATCCGCCGCATCGCGACCGAGCTGCGCTGAGCACGAGCGGGCCTCGCCCGCCGCATCGCCGCATATCTCGCTTCGCGCAGGTGCGAAACTGGGGCGATGGCCACCTACACCCACGGACATCACGAGTCCGTGCTGCGTTCGCACAGCAACCGTACGATCGCGAACTCGGCGGAGTACCTGCGACCGCACTTGCACACCGACGCCCGCCTGCTCGACGTCGGCGCGGGGCCAGGAACGATCACGATGGACTTCGCGGCCAACGTCGCCCTGGTCACGGCGACCGAGATCGGCGACGCAGAGCTGGCGCTCTCGCGTGCGCTCGCCGCGGATCGCGGCATCCAGAACGTCGATTTCGCGGTCGAGGACGTGCATGCGCTGAGCTTCGCCGACGACTCCTTCGACGTGGTGCACGCGCACCAGGTGCTGCAGCATGTCGCCGACCCCGTCCGGGCGCTGCGCGAGATGCGCAGGGTCGCGAAGCCGGGTGGGGTCGTCGCGGCCCGCGACGCGGACTACGCCGGCTTCCACTGGTTCCCGCTGCTGCCGGAGCTCGATGAATGGCTGCGGTTGTACCGCGAGGCAGCGCGCGCGAACGGCGGAGAGCCGGACGCAGGACGGCGCCTGCTGTCCTGGGCGCGGGCTGCCGGCTTCGAGGAGGTCACGGCGACGGCATCCACGTGGTGCTACGCGACGCCGGAGGAGCGCGCCTGGTGGGGCGGGATGTGGGCCGACCGCATCCTCGACTCCGCGCTGGCGCGCCAGCTCGTCGACGCGAACGTGGCGACGCGCGCCGAACTGCAGGGCATCAGCGACGCCTGGCGTGCGTGGGCGGACGACGGCGACGGCTGGTTCCTCGTGCCGCACGGCGAGATCATCGCGCGGGCCTGAACGCCGTCGATCGAGGGGGATACATCCCCAGACGGATGCCGCGCCGGGGACCCTCACGTAACGTGAGAGGGTGATCCGCCCGCTGTCCCGCACCGCGCTCGTCCTCGACATCGTCGGGGCGTTCGTGCTGTTCGCAGTCGTCATGCCCACCTCGCTGGCGTTCTACGCTCCTGGCAGCCTCAGCCCGCTCGTCGCCGAACCGGTCGGAATCGCGGCGGCGCTCATCGCGGGTGTGCTGCAATGCGGCGCTGTCGCGATCGGTCGGCTCTCGCCCGGGCTCGCGCTCGCCGTCGCGTGGGTCGGTGCGCTCGTGCAGATGTCTGCTGGGCTCGGTCCGCTGCCGATCAACATCGCGATCCTGGGGGTGCTCTACGCCACGGCCGCGTGGGGTGGAACGAGGACATTCTGGGCGGGCCTCGCCTCCGTGCTCGTCGGAGGTTTCGTCGCCGGTGGGTACATGGTGCTGGTCAACGGTCTGCTGGCCGGAGTCAGCACCCTCAGCAGCATCCTCAACATCGTCCTCTTCGGTGTCATCAGCACGCTCGTGCTCGGCGCCCCGTGGCTCGGCGGCTTCGGATGGCGCATGATGCTGCGCTGGCGGTCGACCCGTGACGCCCAGGCGCGCGCGGAGGTCGCTGCGGCGGAGGAGCAGGAGCGCGTGCGCATCGCCCGCGACATGCACGACGTCGTCGCCCACTCGCTCGCGGTCATCATCGCTCAGTCAGACGGAGCACGCTACGCCGCGGCATCCGATCCGCGGATCGCCACCGAGACCCTCGGCACGGTCTCGCAGACGGCGCGCGCTGCGCTGTCGGACGTGCGGATGCTGCTCACCCAACTCCGCCACCGGCAGGGGGCGGGCCCGCAGCCGACCATCGCCGACCTCGAGCAGCTGTTCGAACAGGTGCGGCAGTCGGGTGTCGAGCCCCGGGTGACGGTCGACCCGATGCCGCCCGGCGAGCCACCGGCCGCGGTGCAGCTCGCGGTCTACCGAATCCTGCAGGAGGCGCTGACCAACGCGATCCGGCACGGCGCAGGGGGAGTGGTCGACGTGCGTCTAGCCTGGTTGGCCGACCGTGTGGACATCGAAGTGCGCAACGTCGCGCGTGACGTCGAGGGGACGCCTGCGACCCACGGCGGACACGGCATCGTGGGCATGCGCGAGCGGGCGCAGCTCATCGGCGGGACGCTCGGTGCTCAGCGCGAGGGCGGCGACTTCGTCGTCCGTGGGACACTTCCGATCGGGAACGGCGGGCCGATCCGGAGCGGCGCTCCTGTCGCTCCGGTGACGGTCGAATCGCGAGGAGACGCATGATCAGGGTGCTGCTGGTCGACGATCAGGCGCTGTTCCGCGCCGGCATCCGCATGCTGGTCTCGTCACAGCCCGACATGGAGATCGTCGGCGAGGCCGGCAATGGGCAGGAGGCGCTGGCTGCCGTCGCGACGGGCCGTCCGGATGTCGTGCTCATGGACATCCGGATGCCGGTGATGGACGGGCTCACCGCGACCGCCGAGATCCTCTCGCGGCCGGAGCCGCCGCGCGTCGTCATGCTCACCACCTTCGACCTCGACGAGGCCGCGGCGCGGGCGATCAGGCAGGGGGCGAGCGGATTCCTGCTGAAAGACGCCGACCCGGAGTTCCTGCTCGCTGCGATCCGCACCGTGCACGCGGGGTCGAGCGTGATCGCGGCATCCGCCACCCGCGAGCTGTTCGCACATTTCACGGCCGAGACTCGTCCGGTGCCGGAGTCGTTCGCGGCGCTCACCGATCGCGAGCAGGAGATCTTCGCGCTCGCCGCGCGCGGGCTGTCGAACGCCGAGATCGCCGGACGCGAGTTCCTCAGCGAGGCGACCGTGAAGACGCACATCAGCCGCATCCTGACGAAGCTCTCGCTCCGCGACCGCGTGCAGCTGGTCGTCTTCGCATTCGAGCACGGACTGGCCTGATCCGCCTCGCGGCCCCGCGGATCATCCTTGCGATGTAGGCGGATGCTACGCACGGGCGATGCGGTGCGGCATCCGCTCTTCATAGCGTGAGGAGCATGGAGATCACGACCAGCGACCTCGGGCTCGCAGCCCGCGTCCAGCACCTGACCAAGACCTACGGCGCGGGTGACGGCGCGGTGAACGCACTCAGCGACATCAGCGTCGGCATCCGCCGCGGACAGTTCACGGCGATCATGGGGCCGTCCGGCTCCGGCAAGTCGACGCTCATGCACAT
Organism: Microbacterium sp. Bi121; assembly: GCF_918698005.1. GTDB lineage: Bacteria > Actinomycetota > Actinomycetes > Actinomycetales > Microbacteriaceae > Microbacterium. The sequence continues at coordinate 73,055 of NZ_CAKKLJ010000001.1, read as the reverse complement.
CATGGCGGGGCTGGATGCTCCGACCCAGGGGCGCGCGTGGATCGGCGACACCGACATCACGGGTCTCGGCGATCTCGAGCTCACGATCCTGCGGCGCCGCCGCGTCGGCTTCATCTTCCAGGCGTTCAACCTCGTCCCCACGCTCGACGCGCTCGGCAACATCCTGCTGCCGTTCGAACTCGACGGCCGCCGCCCGAGCGCGATCGAGCGCGCACGCATCGACGGCCTCGTCGAGCGCCTGGGCCTCGCGACGCGACTGAGCCACCGGCCGCACGAGCTCTCCGGCGGACAGCAGCAGCGCGTCGCGATCGCCCGAGCTCTCGCCACCGCCCCCGACCTCGTCTTCGCCGACGAGCCGACCGGAAACCTCGATTCGCGCAGCGGACGCGAGGTGCTGCAGCTGCTCGCCACCGCGAGCCGTGAGCACGGGCAGTCGATCGCCATGGTCACGCACGACGCGATCGCGGCGAGCCACGCCGACCGGGTGCTGTTCCTCGGCGACGGCCGCATCGTCGCCGACCACCCCCGCCAGAGTGCGGAGCAGATCGCGGCGTACATGCTCGCCGCCGAGGTGGCGGCATGAGCGCCGTCGCGACGCCTGGCATCGTGTCCGGCATCGTCCCGGAGACGGCGGCCACGGGGCCTCGACTCGGCTGGCTGCGCGACCGCGGCATGGGGGCGAGCATCCTGGTCGCCGCCCTGTCGTCGGCGTTCGGCGTCGTCCTCGTCGAAGCGACCGCGTACATCGGCGCGATGCTGAAGTCAGACCCGTACATCGGCGACAGCGGCACGCTCGCCGTCGTCGTCGCGATCCTCTCGGTGCTGCTGATCGGCGTCGCGCTGTACGTGGCCGCGATCGTCACGGCCAACACGTTCTCCACCATCGTCGCCGGTCGCACGCGGCGCATCGCGCTGATACGACTGATCGGGGCGACGGCGCGCTCGCAGCGCACCGAGGTCGCCGGGCACGGCTTCATCGTGGGGACGCTCGGCGCCGCCATCGGCCTGGTCGCCGGTCTCCTCGTCGCGACGTCCGGCATCCAGATCGCCGGTCAGTTCCTCGGTGAGGTCGCCGACTTCACGCTCGTGCAGCCGGCGATCCTGATCCCGGCGATCGGCGTCGTGCTGACGACGTGGGCCGCGGCATGGGTCGGCTCGCGCCGGGTGCTTTCGGTGACGCCGCTGCAGGCTCTGGGCGGTTCGGTGGAGCGTTCGCATGAGGATGCCGCGGCACGCCCCGCCCGACACGTCGGCGCCCTGATTCTGCTGATCCTGGGTGCTGCGCTGCTCGCGTTCGGCGTGCTCGTGGGGCTCGTCACCCCGCTCGGCGTGATCATCGCGTTCTTCGGCGGACTGCTGTCCTTCACGGGAATCTCGCTCGCCGCCGTGCTCGTCATGCCCCCGCTGCTGCGTCTGGTCGGGCGTCTGTTCGGTCGTTCTGCGACGGCGCGTCTGGCCGCCGAGAACGCGCTGCGCTACCCGGAGCGCTCGAGCCGCATGGCCATCGGCGTCGTGATGGGCGTGACGCTCGTGACGATGTTCGCCGTCGCCCTCGAGTCGGTGAAGGTGCTGCTGACCAAGGCCGCCGGCGGGGAGCTCGACTCCGAGTTCGCGACCATCATGGACAGCTTCGCAGCCGTGATGATGGTGCTCGTCGGAATCTCGGCCGTCATCGCCGCCGTCGGGTTGGTGAACCTGCTGACGATCGGCGTGGTCCAGCGCCGGCGAGAGCTCGGACTGCTGCGCGCAATCGGCCTGTCGAACGGGCAAGTGCGCCGGATGATCCTGCTCGAAGCGCTGCACATCACCGTCACCGCCACGGTCACCGGGCTGCTTCTGGGGGTCGTCTACGGCTGGATCGCCGCGCAGTCACTGCTCGGATCGGTTCGGATGCCGCCGTTCTTCGAAGAGACCGCGGGGCTCGTGGCGCCTGCCGTGCCGTGGATCCCCGTCGTCGTCATCGTGCTCGCGACGGCCGTGCTGACGCTGGTGGCGGCTGCGGCTCCGACGCGACTCGCGACGAAGGTCGCTCCGGTCGAGGCTCTCGCCGTCGACTGAGTGCCACGCTCGGCCGGCGTCGCCCCCTCATTGCGCCGAGCCCCCGCTTTAATACCGAGGCCCCGTCGTACGCACGTGATCATGACGGGGCCTCGACATGAAGACGGGGGCTCGGCGATCGCGGTCATAGGCTGGAGCAATGCCCCAGCCGTTCGATCAGTCGTCGTACCAGGTCCGCTTCGAGTGGGGAGTCGCAGGGCTCGAACGCCTTGCGCCCGCCGACATCGTCGTGGTCGTCGACGTGCTGCGTTTCTCGTCGACCGTGACGGATGCCGTGGCAGCCGGCGGCACGGTCTCACTCGCGGATGCGACGGCCTGGTCGCGCAACGGAGCCGCCGTCGCCGCAGCGGCAGGCGAGGCGACCGTGCTCATCGGCTCCCTCCGCAACGCCTCGGCCACGGCCCGGACGGTGCTGGAGATGCAGAACCGTCGTCAGCAGCGCACGTCGGTCGCGGTGATCGCGGCGGGCGAGCTGACGGATGCCGGTGACCTCCGCTTCGCCGTCGAAGACCTGCTCGGCGCCGGCACGATCATCGCCGCGCTCAGCGATCTCGGGGCCGACCACACCTCGCCGGAAGCCGCCGCTGCCTGCGAATCGGCGCGAGGGCTGCGCCGGGCGCTGCGGCACCTGCTCACGGCATCCGGATCGGCCAAGGAGATCGCCGAGGGCGTGGCGGCGACCGCCGAGATCGAGGCAGCCGGGCTCGTCCCCGCCGACACGAAGGCGGCCGCCGAGGTCGACGCGACCGATGTCGTGCCGGTGCTCGACGGAGGCGTGTTCGTCGCGTTCGTCTGACGGGCGGGCGGGAGGCTTCGACTTGGCTCGTCCGCTCAACGACCCGCGGGGGCAGGTGCTGCGGGTCGTTGAGCGCAGCGGCCGGGGGCCGCGAAGTCGAAACGGCTTGAGCGAGGAGCGGAGCGACGAGTCGAAAGCGCCCCGCGAGGACCACCTACAGTGTCGCCGCGAACGGATCGAAGTCCGCCGGCATCGGCTCGACCACGGGGGCGGAGCTCTCGATGCGCACGAATTCTCCGCTGGCGGCGGAGTCCTCGGCCCCGAGCAGGGCGTCGAGCACGTGGAAGCCGAGCGCGCCGGAAGCGCGGTGCGGGCGGTCCTCCGCGATCGCGCGGACCATGTCGAGCACGCCGAGACCGCGTCCGGTGACGACGCCGGTCTGCTCGAGCTCGATCCACGGCTGATCCGTCGACATGCCGTCGCGCAGCATCCCGAGCGGCTTCACGTACGCCGAGCGTCCCTCGAACATGTTCGGGTCGGGGATCACGAGCGAGCCCTCCGTGCCGTGGATCTCCACGACGCCGTGTCGCTCGAGCGCCGAGTCGAAGCTCAGCGTGCTCTGCGCGTGCTGCCCGGCCTCGAAGGCAGTGAGCACCTGCATGGTCGACGGCGCCTCGACGGGGAACCGCGTGCCGGCATCAGGCCCGGTGTGGACTCGGCGGTCCTCGGCGGCCTTCGAGCCGACCGCCGCAACGCGATCGATCGTGCCGAACAGGCTCACGAGCGCCGAGAAATAGTACGGCCCCATGTCGAGGAGCGGGCCGGCGCCGCGCGCGAACAGGAATGCCGGGCTGGGATGCCAGAGGTCGGGCCCCTGCGTCTGGAACGACGTCTGCGCGAACAGCGGTGTGCCGATCACGCCCTCGGCGATCGCGCGCTTCGCAGTCTGGAAGCCCGGTCCGAGGATCGTGTCTGGCGCCGAGCCGACGCGGACGCCTGCTGCCTCGGCATACTGCAGCAGCTGCCGGGTGCTCTCCCGGTCGAGTCCGAGCGGCTTCTCGGTCCAGACGTGCTTGCCCGCCTGCACGGCGCGCGACGAGATCTCGACGTGCGCGCTCGGGATCGTCAGGTTGACGACGACCTCGACGTCGGGGTTCGAGAGCACGTCGTCGGCGGTGCCCCACGCCGGCACACCGTACTTCTCGGCCTGCGCCCGCGCTCGATCCACCAGCAGGTCGCCGACCGCGACGACACGGATGTCGGGGAACGACGTGAGGTTCTGCAGGTACGTGTCGCTGATGACGCCGGCCCCGATGAGCGCGACGTTCACTGGTCCGGTCATGCGACGAACCCTCCATCGCGCAGGAACGCGTAGCCGGCAGCGACGTCTTCGAAGACGTCGCCCGGTGCGTGGTCGTACTCGATCACGGCGAAGCGGATGCCGGTACCAGCGCGCAGCGACTCGGCGAGCGGCACGTCTCCGGCGCCCGGGTGCCGCTGATCGAGGCTGTCGGAGGCGAAAGAGCCCTCGCCCGGTGCCCACGGGTTGGTGGCGGGGACGACCCCGTCCTTGACGTGCACGGCGACCAGACGGGATCCGATGCGCTTCACGAGCGCGGGAAGATCCTGTCCGCCGGTCAGGGCCCAGAAGAGATCGAGCTCGATCTCGACCCGCTCGTCGGTGAGGGACAGGAACCGCTCGTACGCCGTGACTCCGTCAAAGGAGGCGACGAACTCCTGCGCGTGGTTGTGGTAGCCGACGGTCAGGCCGAAGGTCGATGCGACGTCGGCTGCGCGGTTGAGGCGCTCGGCGATGTCGGCCACGCCGTCCTCGGTGCGCCAGCGTTCGGGTTCGACGAACGGGTCGATGACGGTGGTCATGCCGATGGCGGCCGCGGCCTCGAAGACGACCTCGGGTGCGGGGGTCGGGATCGAGCCGTCCGGCGTCCACAGTTCGTCGGACAGCAGCGGTGCGTGTCCGGTGGGGGAGGCCAGGCCCGTGGCATCCAGAGCCGAGCGGATCTCGGCGGGGCGACGGACGAAGTCGAACGCCTCGACGTTCTTCAATCCGATCGCAGCGAGGCGCTCGAGTGAGCCGTGCATGTCGGCCGAGAACGCGGTCGCGAGGGAGTACAGCTGAACGGATGCTTCCGGAAGAGCGGAGCTGGTGGGATCTGTCATGGCGAACACAATACCTCCATGTGGAGGTTTACTCCAGGGTCAGCGCGATACAGTGTCCACGTGGACCCCGAACAGCACGCGCCGACGCCGTCGATCGGGCGGCGCGGCTCGTATGCCAAGGGCGTGGCCCGACGCACCGAGATTCTCGACAGGGCGATCGAGGTGTTCCGCGAGCGCGGCGCGGACGGTACCTCGCTGCGCAGCATCGCAGCGGCCATCGGCGTATCCCACGCGGCGCTCCTGCACTACTTCGACTCCCGCGAACAGCTGCTGATCGCCGTCTACGCGCACCAGGGGGCGGGCTCGGATGGGGATGCCGCCGTCGACGCCCAGCGCACCGCCGTCGACGTGATGGTGCATGCGGCGAGCGAGAACGTCAGGGTCCCGGGGCTCGTGAAGCTCTACTCGACTCTGGTCGCCGCGTCGCTGGAGAGCAGCAGCGAACTCGGAAAGGCGTACTTCACCGAACGCTTCGAGCGTCTCCGGCTCGACCTGGCCGAGCGACTGCGCGCCGAGCAGCGGCAGGGCACGGTGCGGACGGACGTCGATCCGATGCAGATCGCGGCTCTGATCATCGCGGCATCAGACGGTCTGCAGATCCAGTGGCTGCTGGAGCCGTCGATCGAGCTGGAAGACACACTCCGGGTCCTCGCGACGCTGCTCGAGCCCTGACGTGGGCGAGCCGCACGTCGCGCGGCCAAAATACGCTCACGCTGCAGAAGTATCTGCAGCGTGGACAGGGAACAGCAGCGCGAACCAGGGAACAGCAGCGTGGACAGCAACGCGAACCAGGGAACAGCAACGCGAACCAGGGAACAGCAGCGCGACGGCGACAACCCGGGGGACGAGGCGTTCAGTGTCAGCGCGGGGTGCGCGCGGCCAGGCGCACGGCGGACGAGATCTCGCGGCGGACCCAGGCGAACTCGAATCGCGGGTCGTAGGCCTTCGAGCACTTCGCGCATGACGTCGCCCGGCTCGGTCGGCGATGACGATAGGTCACGTGCCCGGCCGGGCATGTGCCGACCCACGGCGCGAGCTCTTCTGCGGTCTCGCCGTGATGCGTGGTTCCACCGATGTACCCGAGATCGCGGGCGACGCGGCGCCACGCAGGACCGTGTGCTGCCCGGTGCCCGGCGAGCGCATGAGCCACCTCGTGCAGCAGCACCTGATGGATGTCGTCGTCCTCGAACCGCGCCGCGAGATACCGCGACACCGTGATCCGCTTGGTGCGGAAGTCGCACTGCCCAGCGCGGCGCTTGGCGTTGTCGAACCCGAACGACCACGTCTCGTCGAGGTGCAGCCGGATGAGCGCCTCGGCCCACACGCGCACGCGGTTCAGATCGGACATGCTCCCACGCTAGATCAGGCCGGCGACATCCGGCTCAGCCGGCGACGAGCTGACCGCTGCGGCGGCGCTCAGCCGCTTCGATCGACAGCAGCACGCTCTCGAGCTCCGCGTCGGACGCCCCGGCCTCGCGGCGCAGGAACAGCGCCTGCTTGAAGCTCTCGCGCGCCTGATCGAAGTCGCCGGCTTCAAAGGCGTTGCGACCATGGTTCTGGTGCGCGAACGCGGCGATCCCTGCCCACCGCTGACCTTCGGCCTCAGCGGCGCAGGTCTGCAGCTCCTGCTCGGCGGCGGCGTGCGCTCCTCGGTACTGCAGGATGGTCGCGTGCAGCACGCGGGACCGCAGGACGTCCTTGCGCGTACCGGCCATGCGAGCCACGCGCACCGACTCGTCGGACAGCGTCAGAGCCTCGTCCAGCCGGTCCAGAACCTTCAGCAGCCACACCCGCTCGAGCATGGCAGGAAGACTGCGCTGCTCCTCGATCTCGGCGAGCCGTGCGGCGCATTCGGCCGTATCGACCTGCTCGCGAAGAGTCTCTGAGTCGTAACCCTTGATGTAACCCACGTGCTCTCCTCTCGCAGCATCCTCAGTCTGCCTCCGACTCCGGCAGACGGCGGCTCGGCGCGCCCCGGAGGACGATTTCAGCGCAGGAAGATGGACGCGTCGGGCTTGGGGGATGCCACGGCATCCGCATCGGTGACGATGCTGGCGCCCTTCGCGAAGGCCGCGACCTCGGCATCCTGGGCGATCTTCGCCGGATGCGGACCTGCGGCCAGCATCCGCGGCAGCCACTCGGTCGGCAGGGGAGCGGCGGATGCCGCGATCACGAGGTTGCCGAACCGGCGGCCCTTGAGCACCTGCGTGTCCGCCAGCAGCGCGACCTCGGGGAGCACGTGCGCGATGGTCGCGACCTGGCGCCGGGCGAACGCGAGACCTGGTCCGTCGGCGACGTTCACGAGCAGCACGCCGCCGGGGGCGAGCAGCGCAGACAGCTCACGGTAGAACTCCACGCTGGTCAGGTGCGCCGGCGTCTGAGCTCCGGAGTACACGTCCGAGACGACGAGGTCGCAGGACCCGACCAGCGCGCCAGGCAGCTTCGCAACACCGGCCCTGGCATCACCGATCCGGATGCGGATCGACGCCCCGCGGGGCAGCGGCAGGTGCTCGCGGACGAGAGCCGCCAGCGGCGCCTCGAGCTCGATGACCTGCTGCCGGGAACCCGGTCGCGTGGCCTCCACGTAGCGCGGGATCGTCAGCGCTCCGGCGCCCAGATGCACGGCGGTCAGGGGTCCCACAGGAAGCTGGTCGATGACGGCGCCCATGCGCACGATGTACTCGAAATGCAGGTGGGTCGGATCGTCGAGATCGACGTGCGACTGCGGCGTGCCGTCGACGACGAGCTCGAAGCCCGACGTGAAGTCCGAGGGGATGACCGTCGCCACACCGCCGTGCTCGAGGCGTGCCTCTGGATGCTCGGCATCCCGAGCGCGTGTGCGTCCCACGGCTCAGAGCCTACTTCCGGCCGGCGGGCGGAGCGCGTGTTACGGCTCGATGACGATGCGCAGGATGAGTTGCGTCTAGTTTGTTAGTGGTGAATACTTTTTCCAATCGCCCCCTGCAACCCCTGCAGCATGCGGCAGTTTCAATGAGGAGATTCACCTGATGAAGAAGCGCATTCTTTCGATCGTGGCGCTCGGCGTCACGGCTTCGCTCGGCCTGGCCGGCTGCGCTGCCGGAGGCGGCGACAACGGCAACGGCGGCACGGACGGAGAGGGCCAGACCCTCAACGTCTGGATCATGAAGGGCACCAACCCCGACGCGACCGCGTTCTACGACGAGGTATCGAAGGCGTTCGAAGAGGAGACCGGTGCCAAGGTCGAGATCGAAGAGGTCCAGTGGGCTGACGCGCACGACCGCTTCGTGACCGCGATCGCCGGTGGCACCACCCCCGACGTCGCCGAGACCGGCACCACGTGGACGGCCGAGTTCGCCGATGCCGGCGCACTGCTGCCGATCGACGAGTACGTGGACGGCGAAGACGGACTCCGCGACGACCTCGTCGAGGGCCTCGAGGTCGCCGGCACGTACGACGAAGAGCTCTACGGCATGCCCTGGTACGCCGGTGTGCGTGCTCTCGTCTACCGCACCGACATCTTCGAGGAGCTCGGCCTGGAGGCCCCGAAGACCTGGGATGACATCATCACCGCCGGTGAGGCCATCAAGAAGGCGCACCCCGAGATGATGGCCTTCCCCGTGCCCGGCGACGCCGAGTTCCAGGTCTACCCCTGGGTCTGGGGCGCCGGCGGCGAGATCGCCACGAAGGACGGCGACACGTGGACCAGCGAGCTCGACAGCGCCGAGTCGCAGGAGGGCATCCAGTTCTACACGGATCTCGCCACGAAGCACGGCTTCTCCTCCGCAGGTGCCACCACCTGGAAGGAGACCGACCTCAGCGACAACTTCGCGCAGGGCAACGTCGCGATGATGCTGTCGGGCTCGTGGACGCCCGCTTCGCTCGTCGAAGCCGGCCCCGACCTCGAGGGCAAGATCGGCGCCGCGGTCATCCCGGGCAAGGACGGCGGCATCGCTCCGTCCGTGCTCGGCGGCTCGCACCTGTCGATCTTCAACACCACGAAGAACGCCGACCTGGCTTGGGAGTTCACCAAGATGATGACCACCGGCGAGTTCGCCGAGAAGTGGGCATCGCAGACCGGTTACTTCCCGGGTGTCGCCTCGGCGATGGAAGAGGCTCTCGCCTCGACCGACCCGCTGGTCGCCCCGTTCGCGCAGCAGATGGTCGAGGGCGGCGCTTCGGTGCCCGTCACGCCGCAGTTCGGTGCCGTCCAGGCGAAGAAGACCACGAACGCGATGATGCAGTCGATCCTCAGCGGGCAGAAGGACGTCGCCACGGCGACGAAGGATGCCGCGGCCGAGATGACCGAGCTGCTCAACCAGTAAGACCGGTCGTTCAGGCGAGACTGGGATCATCGGCCGTGCCGGTGATCCCAGTCTCCGAGAAGTTAGGCAGTACCACTTGATGTCGACGGTGCACGCACCGCTGCCGACGGGCACGGAACCGGGGAGCGCAACCCCGGCGTCCGTACCGGGCGGCCGCCGATCCAACAGGTTCACCCTGCTCGCCGCTTCCCGGCCCTGGCTGCTGCTCGCGCCGGGCCTCATCATCCTCGCGGGGCTGATGCTGTGGCCGCTGGTGCAGGTGTTCCTCTACTCCCTGCAGGACTACGGCCTGCGCGAGATCAACACCGGTGAGAACAACTGGATCGGCTTCGCCAACTACATCGAGGCGCTCACCGACTCCACGCTCTGGACGATCGTCCTTCCGAACACCGTCGGCTTCGCGGCTGTCGCGGTGCTCGCCACCGTCGCCGTCGGAACGCTGGTCGCCCTGCTGCTGCAGCGCCTGGGCAAGACCTGGCGGCTCATCGTCTCCAGCTGCATCATGATCGCCTGGGCGATGCCCGCGGTCACCGGCACGTACGTCTGGACGTTCATCTTCGATGCCGACCGCGGCATCTTCAACAGCATCCTGCTCGATCTCGGGCTGATCGACGGGCCGGTCAACTGGTTCACCAACCAGTGGTCGTTCTACGCGATCGTCCTGCTGAACGTCGTGCACCACGGCTTCCCGTTCGTCGCGATCACCGTGCTCGCCGGCCTCCTCGGCGTCTCGAAGGAGATGCTCGAGGCCGCGGCCATGGACGGCGCAGGAGCCTGGCGCCGGTTCTGGCAGATCGTCTTCCCGACTCTGCGCCCCGTCTTCTCGGTCGTGATCATCCTGTCGACCATCTGGGACTTCAAGGTGTTCGCTCAGGTGTACCTGATGCCGGGCGGCTCCGGTTCCAACCGCTCCGTGCTCAACCTCGGCGTGTGGTCGTACGTCGAGTCCTTCGGTCAGAACCGGTACGGCTTCGGAGCGGCGCTCGCCGTGCTGCTCACCCTCGTGCTGATCGGCATCACGATCGTGTACATCCGCTCGCTCATGAAGGAGGACGAACTGTGAATCCCAAGAAGTCCGTCCTCTCCCGCTTCGGCATCGGAGTCGGTGTCGTGGTGCTGCTGGCGTTCACCCTGTTCCCCGCGTACTGGATGGTCTCGAGCGCTTTCGACAAGAACGCCTCCAGCGGCGGCCGCTCGTTCATCCCCGCGGAATTCACGCTCGATCACTTCATCTTCGTCTTCAACGAGGGCGGCTTCGGCACCTTCCTCCGCAACTCGGCGATCGTCGCGCTCGTGACCGTGCTGGTCAGCGCCCTGGTGTGCCTGCTCGCGGCCGTCGCCGTCGCACGCTTCAAGTTCAAGTTCCGCACCACGATCCTCATGCTCATCCTCGTGGTGCAGATGGTGCCGCTCGAGGCGCTCGTGATCCCGCTGTTCCTGCAGGTCAAGAGCCTCGGGCTGCTCAACAGCATCATCGGTCTGATGATCGTCTACATCGCGCTCTCGCTCGCGTTCGGCATCTGGATGCTGCGCGGCTTCGTCGCCGCCGTCCCGGTCGAGCTCGAAGAGGCCGCATACCTCGACGGTGCGAGCTGGTGGCGGATGTTCCGTTCCGTGCTGCTGCCGCTGGTCATGCCCGGACTCGTCGCGACGAGCATCTTCAGCTTCATCACCGCATGGAACGAGTTCATCTTCGCCATGACGATGCTCGGCGGCGCGGCGGATCAGTACACGGTCGCGATCGGTCTGAAGTCGTTCTTCGGTCTGCACTCCAACGACTGGGGCAGCATCATGGCGGCATCCACGATCATCACGATCCCGGTCATGATCTTCTTCGTGATCGTCCAGGGTCGCCTGGCGAGCGGCATGACGTCCGGAGCCGTGAAGGGATGACGGACGAGCTCACCCGCCTCGCAAGCAGCGTGCTGTGGCCGGGGTTCTTCGGCACGAGCGTCCCGGCCTGGTTGCGCGCGGCCCTCGAGGACGACCTCGCCGGCGTCGTGTACTTCGGACAGAACATCTCCAGCGACCTCGCGTCGCTGAGTGCCGAGATCCACGCCGCGAACCCGCACGCGCTGATCGGCATCGACGAGGAGGGCGGCAGCGTCACCCGCCTCGAGGTCGCGACCGGGTCGACGCTGCCCGGTGCCGCGCAGCTCGGCGCCCTCGACGACATCTCCGCCAGCGAGGCCACCGGTGCCGAGCTCGCCCGCCGCACCCGCGCGGTCGGCGTCGACGTCGTGCTCGGTCCCGTCGCCGATGTCAACACCGACCCCCGCAATCCCGTGATCGGAGTGCGATCCTTCGGTGCGGATGCCGCGCTCGTCGCACGGCACGTCGCAGCGACGGTACAGGGGCTGCAGAGCGGGGGAGCGGCCGCGTGCGTCAAGCACTTCCCCGGCCACGGCGACACGCACCTCGACTCGCATCATGCGCTGCCCGTCATCGCGCTCGACACCTCCGAGATCGAGAGCGTGCACCTCGAGCCGTTCCGCGCCGCGATCGCCGCGGGCGTCGACACGATCATGACCGCGCACATCGTCGTCCCCGCGTGGGGCGAGCAGCCGGCCACGCTGAACCCCGCCGTCCTCGGCCGCCTCCGGGAGCTCGGGTTCGAGGGCGTCATCATCACCGATGCGCTCGATATGGCCGCGATCCGCGAGTCGGTCGGGATCGGCGGCGGCGCCGTGCAGGCCCTGGCCGCCGGAGCCGATCTGCTGTGCATCGGAAATCCGACCAATCCGGGGGATGCCGCGGCATCCGACCAGGACGAGCAGGACTTCCTCGCCGCCCGCGAGGCGATCGTCGCCGCCCTCCGCAGCGGCGCACTCTCCCGCGAGCGGGTCGAGCAGGCGCGCGACCGCGTGCGGGCTCTGTCCGCGAAGCTCGCGGCGGCGACTCCCGCTGAGGCGCCGGCATTCGACGGCGCCGCGATCGTGCGCCGCGCGCTGCGGGTCACCGGCGAGCTGGATGCCGTGGCATCCGCGCTCTCGGTCGTCGACGCGCGCCGCCGGTCGACCCTCGCTGTGGACAGCGCGGCCTCCTATGTCGCGGAGGCGCTCGCCGGCGACGGGTTCCGTGTTCGACTGGACGTCGCCCGGGCGACGGACGAGGAGCGGGATGCTGCGCTCGCCGGTGCTGCTGCGGCCGGTGGACGCCTCGTGCTGCTCATCGACCGCCCGGATGTCGATGCCGAACAGCGCGAGCTCGTCGAGCGCGCCGCGCGCCGCGACCCCCACGCCGTCGTCGTGAACGCCGGCCTCGCGGCACAGCATCCCCTGTCGCTGCCCGTGGTCGAGGTGGGCGCGGCGAGCCGCATCGGCGCCGAAGCCGCGCGCTCTCTCCTCATCCACGGCGCGTGACGCCCGCGACCGCCTCCGCAACCCCGTCTGTTTCTGCCTTACGTACGGTTTTCATCCCCGGAAGCGTACATAAGGCAGAAATAGACGGGGTCGGGTGGGCGAACGGATGCTCATACCGCAGCATCCGGAATTGGTCAAGGATTCTGCTTGCCATGTCGTGAAATCCGACGTATAGTTGTTCTTTGCGCCTCCTTTCTCCCTGCCCTCATATGGTGGTCGGCAGATGTTGAGAATGCGAGTGCGCACTCCACCTGACGACAAAGGAATCGAGAAGCCCTGCGGGGCTCACGGAGGTTATTCCCTTGGCTGCTGCTCGCAACGCATCCACATCCACCACCAACAAGAACGGACGCGGAGCATCCCGCCTCTCGTTCGCCAAGATCTCCGACACGCTGACGGTCCCTGACCTCCTCGCGTTGCAGACCGAGTCCTTCGATTGGCTCGTCGGCAACGACACGTGGAAGACGCGTGTCGCCGAGGGCAAGAAGGCCGGCCGCAAGGACCTCAACGAGTTCAGCGGTCTGGAGGAGATCTTCGAGGAGATCTCCCCGATCGAAGACCTCAGCGAGACGATGCAGCTGAGCTTCACCAACCCGTACCTCGAGCCCGAGAAGTACTCGATCGACGAGTGCAAGGAGCGCGGCAAGACCTACGCCGCCCCGCTGTACGTCGAGGCCGAGTTCATGAACCACCAGACCGGTGAGATCAAGACGCAGACCGTCTTCATGGGCGACTTCCCGCTGCAGACCAGCAAGGGCACGTTCATCATCAACGGCACCGAGCGCGTCGTCGTCTCGCAGCTCGTCCGCTCGCCGGGTGTCTACTTCGACAAGTCTCCCGACAAGACGTCCGACAAGGACATCGTCTCCGCTCGCGTCATCCCGAGCCGTGGCGCATGGCTCGAGTTCGAGATCGACAAGCGCGACCAGGTCGGCGTCCGCATCGACCGCAAGCGCAAGCAGTCCGTGACCGTGTTCCTCAAGGCGCTGGGCATGACCAGCGAGGAGATCCTCGCCGAGTTCTCCGGCTTCCCCTCCATCGAGGAGACCCTGGCCAAGGACACCATCCTCACCAAGGAAGACGCGCTTCGCGACATCTACCGCAAGCTCCGTCCGGGCGAGCAGGTCGCCGCTGAGGCTGCCCGTGCCCTGCTGGACAACTTCTACTTCAACGCCAAGCGCTACGACCTCGCGAAGGTCGGCCGCTACAAGATCAACCAGAAGCTGGGCCTGAACCAGCCGCTGGACTCGTCGGTTCTCACCGTCGAGGACATCGTGGCGACCATCAAGTACCTGGTGCGTCTGCACCGCGGCGACGAGACCTTCGAGGGTCTGCGCAGCGGCAAGAAGGCCGAGATCCGCATCGCGACCGACGACATCGACAACTTCGGCAACCGCCGTATCCGCGCTGTCGGCGAGCTCATCCAGAACCAGGTCCGCACCGGTCTGTCCCGCATGGAGCGCGTCGTCCGCGAGCGCATGACCACGCAGGACATCGAGGCGATCACGCCGCAGACCCTGATCAACGTGCGCCCCGTCGTCGCCGCGATCAAGGAGTTCTTCGGAACCTCTCAGCTGTCGCAGTTCATGGACCAGAACAACCCGCTCGCGGGTCTGACCCACAAGCGCCGACTGTCGGCTCTGGGCCCCGGTGGTCTGTCCCGCGACCGCGCCGGCGTCGAGGTCCGTGACGTCCACCCGTCGCACTACGGCCGCATGTGCCCCATCGAGACCCCTGAAGGCCCGAACATCGGTCTGATCGGCTCGCTGGCGACCTTCGCCCGCATCAACTCCTTCGGTTTCATCGAGACCCCGTACCGTCGTGTCGTCGACGGCGTGGTCACCGACGACATCGACTACCTGACGGCAGCCGAGGAGAACGACTTCAACATCGCGCAGGCCAACGCCCCGCTCAATGCGAAGAAGGGCTTCGTCGAGAGCCACGTGCTCGCACGCCCGAAGGGCGGCAGCGGCGAGGTCGACATGTTCGAGCCCGGCGAGATCGGCTACATGGACGTGTCGCCGCGCCAGATGGTCTCGGTCGCGACCTCGCTCGTGCCGTTCCTCGAGCACGATGACGCGCAGCGCGCGCTCATGGGCGCCAACATGCAGCGTCAGGCTGTGCCGCTGCTCCGCAGCGACTCCCCGCTGGTCGGAACCGGTATGGAGGGCTACGCGGCCATCGACGCCGGCGACGTCCTCACCGCCGACAAGGCCGGTGTGGTCACCGAGGTCTCGGCAGACCGCGTCGTCGTGCAGCTCGATGAGGGCGGCACGCAGGAGTACCACCTGCGCAAGTTCGACCGCTCGAACCAGGGCACGTCGTACAACCAGAAGGTCGTCGTCTCGGCCGGTGAGCGCGTCGAGGTGAACGAGGTCATCGCCGATGGCCCCGCCACCGAGAACGGTGAGCTGGCTCTGGGCAAGAACCTGCTCGTCGCGTTCATGACGTGGGAGGGCTACAACTTCGAGGATGCGATCATCCTCAGCCAGGACCTGGTGAAGGACGACACCCTCTCCTCGATCCACATCGAGGAGTACGAGGTCGACGCTCGCGACACCAAGCTCGGCAAGGAGGAGATCACCCGTGACCTCCCCAACGTCAGCCCTGAGCTGCTGAAGGACCTCGACGAGCGCGGCATCATCCGCATCGGCGCCGAGGTCCGCCCCGGCGACATCCTCGTCGGCAAGGTCACGCCGAAGGGCGAGACCGAGCTGTCGGCCGAGGAGCGTCTGCTCCGCGCGATCTTCAACGAGAAGAGCCGCGAAGTCCGCGACACGTCCCTGAAGGTGCCGCACGGCGAGCAGGGCACGATCATCGCGGTCAAGGAGTTCAACGCCGAGGACGGCGATGACGAGCTCGGCTCCGGCGTCAACCGCCGCGTCGTGGTCTACATCGCCCAGAAGCGCAAGATCACCGAGGGCGACAAGCTCGCCGGCCGCCACGGCAACAAGGGTGTCATCGCGAAGATCCTCCCGATCGAGGACATGCCGTTCCTCGCCGACGGAACTCCGGTCGACATCGTCCTGAACCCGCTCGGAATCCCCGGTCGAATGAACTTCGGTCAGGTTCTGGAGACCCACCTCGGGTGGATCGCCAAGCAGGGCTGGAAGGTCGAGGGCAAGCCGGAGTGGGCATCGACCCTGCCCGAGGTCGCCTTCGAGGCGGCTCCTGGCACGAAGGTCGCGACCCCGGTGTTCGACGGTGCCGAGGAGCAGGAGATCGCCGGTCTCCTCGACTCGACCCTGCCGACGCGCGACGGCATCCGCCTCATCGACCGCTCGGGCAAGACCCAGCTGTTCGACGGGCGCTCCGGAGAGCCGTTCCCGGCTCCGATCTCGGTCGGCTACATGTACATCCTGAAGCTCCACCACCTGGTCGACGACAAGATCCACGCCCGTTCGACCGGTCCGTACTCGATGATCACCCAGCAGCCGCTCGGTGGTAAGGCGCAGTTCGGTGGACAGCGCTTCGGCGAGATGGAGGTGTGGGCCCTCGAGGCCTACGGTGCGGCATACGCCCTCCAGGAGCTCCTCACGATCAAGTCCGACGACATCCTCGGTCGCGTCAAGGTGTACGAGGCCATCGTCAAGGGCGAGAACATCCAGGAGCCCGGCATCCCCGAGTCGTTCAAGGTGCTCATGAAGGAGATGCAGTCGCTCTGCCTGAACGTCGAGGTCCTCTCGGCCGACGGCACCGCTGTCAACCTCCGCGACACCGACGACGAGGCATTCCGTGCCGCCGAAGAGCTCGGTATCAACATCTCCAGCCGATTCGAGTCCGCCTCGATCGACGAGATCTGACGCGCGGCTCCGCCCAGCGTCTGATCACAGAAATTTATTGAGACACAGGAGAACTAGTGCTCGAGTCAAACACCTTCGATGAGCTTCGCATCGGTCTGGCCACCGCAGACGACATCCGCGGATGGTCCTACGGTGAGGTGAAGAAGCCCGAAACCATCAACTACCGCACCCTCAAGCCCGAGAAGGACGGTCTGTTCGGCGAGCAGATCTTCGGCCCTTCCCGTGACTGGGAGTGTGCATGTGGAAAGTACAAGCGCGTCCGCTTCAAGGGCATCGTGTGCGAGCGCTGCGGCGTGGAGGTCACCAAGAGCTCCGTCCGTCGTGAGCGCATGGGCCACATCGAGCTCGCCGCGCCCGTCACCCACATCTGGTACTTCAAGGGCGTGCCTTCGCGCCTCGGGTACCTGCTCGACATGGCGCCGAAGGACCTCGAGAAGGTCATCTACTTCGCCGCATACATGGTCATCTCGGTCGATGAGGATGCTCGTCACCGCGACCTGGCCACGCAGGAGAACAACATCCGCCTCGAGCTGAAGACGCTGGGAGATCGTCGCGACGCGAAGATCGCCGAGCGGATGACCAAGCTGGAGGAGGAGCTCGCGGCCCTGGAGGCCGAGGGTGCCAAGGCCGACGCCAAGAAGAAGGTGAAGGACGCTGCTGAGAAGGAGATGACCCTCACCCGCAAGGGCGCCGACGAGGCGATCGCCAAGCTCGAGCGCGTGTGGGAGGACTTCCGCACGCTCGAGGTCGGCGCACTCCGTCCTGAGGATGACGTCTTCCACGAGCTGCAGGACCGCTTCGGTCAGTACTTCGAGGCCTACATGGGCGCGGAGTCGATCCAGCGCCGCCTGGCCGCCTTCGACCTGAAGGCGGAGGCCGAGAGCCTGCACCTGCAGATCTCCGAGGGCAAGGGCCAGCGCAAGATCCGTGCGATCAAGCGTCTGAAGGTCGTCAACTCGTTCCTCGAGACCGGCATGTCCCCGGCATCCATGGTTCTGGACGTCGTCCCGGTGATCCCGCCGGAGCTGCGCCCGATGGTCCAGCTCGACGGTGGCCGCTTCGCGACCTCCGACCTGAACGACCTGTACCGCCGTGTGATCAACCGCAACAACCGTCTTCGTCGTCTGATCGACCTCGGTGCCCCCGAGATCATCGTCAACAACGAGAAGCGGATGCTGCAGGAGGCCGTCGACGCACTGTTCGACAACGGCCGCCGCGGTCGCCCGGTCACCGGTACCGGAAACCGCGCCCTGAAGTCGCTCAGCGACATGCTCAAGGGCAAGCAGGGTCGTTTCCGTCAGAACCTGCTCGGGAAGCGC
Source organism: Microbacterium sp. Bi121 (assembly GCF_918698005.1). Lineage (GTDB taxonomy): Bacteria > Actinomycetota > Actinomycetes > Actinomycetales > Microbacteriaceae > Microbacterium. The sequence goes on along the minus strand of NZ_CAKKLJ010000001.1, from coordinate 55,292 downwards.
GTCGACTACTCCGGCCGTTCGGTCATCGTCGTCGGCCCGCAGCTCCAGCTGCACCAGTGCGGTCTTCCCAAGACGATGGCGATCGAGCTGTTCAAGCCGTTCGTGATCAAGCGTCTGATCGACCTCGGCCACTCGCAGAACATCAAGGCTGCGAAGCGCTCCGTCGAGCGCATGCGTCCTGAGGTCTGGGATGTGCTCGAGGAGATCATCCGCGAGCGCCCTGTGCTGCTGAACCGTGCACCCACCCTGCACCGTCTCGGCATCCAGGCGTTCGAGCCGCAGCTCGTCGAGGGCAAGGCCATCCAGCTGCACCCGCTCGTCTGCGCCGCGTTCAACGCCGACTTCGATGGTGACCAGATGGCTGTGCACCTGCCGCTTTCGGTCGAGGCTCAGGCCGAGGCCCGCGTGCTGATGCTCGCGTCGAACAACATCCTGAAGCCGTCCGACGGCCGCCCGGTCACCCTGCCTTCGCAGGACATGATCATCGGTCTGCACCACCTGACGGTGGTCAAGGATGGCGCCAAGGGCGAGGGTCGTGCGTTCGGCTCGGTCTCCGAGGCGATCCTGGCCAAGGACGAGGGAACCCTCGACCTGCAGGCGAAGATCCGCATCCGCATCCCCGGTCTGTCCTTCCTCGAGGGTCAGGCTCCTGAGGGCTACGAGAAGCACGGCCTCGTCGACGCTTCGCTGGGTCAGGCGATCTTCAACGACACGCTGCCCAAGGGCTACCCGTTCGTCCGCGAGCCTGCCGACAAGGGCAAACTGTCGCAGATCGTCAACAAGCTGGCCGAGGAGTACCCCAAGGTCGAGACGGCTGCGACGCTGGACCGCATCAAGGATGCCGGTTTCTACTGGGCGACTCGCTCCGGTGTGACCGTCGCCCTGAGCGACATCCTCACTCCTCCGAACAAGAAGGAGATCGTCGCCGGCTACGAGAAGCAGGCCGCGAAGGTCCAGTCGCAGTACGAGAAGGGCCTCACGACCGACGCCGAGCGTCGTCAGGAGCTCATCAAGATCTGGACCGAGGCGACCGACGAGGTTCAGGCCGCGATGCGCGCCAACTTCCCCGAGGACAACACCATCAACCGCATGGTGTCGTCGGGTGCTCGTGGTAACTGGCTGCAGATCCGCAACATCGCGGGTATGCGTGGTCTGGTGAACAACCCCAAGGGTGAGATCATCCCGCGTCCGATCATCTCCTCGTACCGCGAGGGTCTGTCGGTGGCGGAGTACTTCATCGCGACGCACGGTACCCGTAAGGGTCTGGCCGACACCGCTCTGCGTACCGCTGACTCGGGTTACCTGACCCGTCGTCTGGTGGATGTCTCGCAGGACGTCATCATCCGCGAAGAGGACTGCGGCACGTCGAAGGGCCTCGAGCTCCCGATCGCCGCTCCGAACTCGCAGGGCGAGCTGGTCCGCGACGCGAACGTCGAGAACTCGGTGTTCGCTCGTACCCTGGCCGCTGACGTGGTGAGCGAGTCGGGCGAGGTCCTGGCCGCTGCTGGTGACGACGTGGGCGACGTGCTCATCGACAAGCTCGTCGAGCTCGGCGTCGAGACCATCAAGGTCCGTTCGGTGCTGACCTGCGACTCGGCTGTCGGCGTCTGCGCGCAGTGCTACGGCCGTTCGCTCGCGACCGGCAAGACCGTCGACATCGGCGAGGCCGTCGGCATCATCGCCGCTCAGTCGATCGGTGAGCCCGGTACCCAGCTGACGATGCGTACGTTCCACACCGGTGGTTCTGCATCGGCGGATGACATCACCCAGGGTCTGCCCCGTGTGCAGGAGCTCTTCGAGGCTCGTACGCCCAAGGGCGCGTCGCCGATCGCCGAGGCCGATGGCCGCATCACGATCGACGAGACCGACAAGGCCAAGAAGGTCATCCTCACGCCCGACAACGGTGATGAAGAGGTCGTCTACCCGGTGCTGAAGCGTGCGACGCTTCTCGTCGAGGACGGCCAGCACGTCACGGTCGGTCAGCCGCTCCTGGTCGGCACGCTGGACCCCAAGGAGGTCATGCGTGTCATGGGTGCTCGCGAGGTGCAGCGTTACCTCGTCGGCGGCGTCCAGGGCGTCTACCGTTCGCAGGGTGTGCCGATCCACGACAAGCACATCGAGGTCATCGTCCGTCAGATGCTCCGCAAGGTCACCGTCGTCGATCACGCCGACACGACCCTGCTGCCGGGTGAGATGGTCGACCTCAAGCGCTACCAGGCGATCAACCGCGAGGCTGTCGCTGAGGGCAAGCGTCCGGCCTCCGGCCGTTCGGAGCTGATGGGTATCACGAAGGCGTCGCTTGCGACCGAGTCGTGGCTGTCGGCTGCGTCGTTCCAGGAGACCACTCGCGTGCTCACCGAGGCTGCCATGCAGGGCAAGCGCGACCCGCTGGTCGGTCTCAAGGAGAACGTCATCATCGGTAAGCTCATTCCCGCCGGAACCGGTCTCTCGAAGTACCGTGACGTCACGGTCGAGGCGACCGAGGAAGCCAAGAGCGAGCGCTACCCGAACCGGATCTTCGCATCCGACGGCGCGTACGCCGAGGGCGACTTCGGCTACGTCGACTTCGACGCGTTCTCGACGGATGACGTGACCCCTGGTACGTACAACTGACCCAGGTTCGATACGAAGGCCCCGCCCCTCTTCGGAGGTGCGGGGCCTTCGTCGTCTAGTCGAACAGGTGCGCGACGATGCTCGAGGTGTACCCGCTCGGGGCGAGGTTGGAGTAGCTCGTGTCGATGAGTACGCCCTCGCGCCAGAACAGGGTGCGTCCGTCGGTCACGGGGTAGGTGTCGTTCTTCCAGGTCTTCTCGCACCGGGTGCCATCGTGGGGCGTGAAGCAGGTGAAGCCCTCGTCGTCGGCGAGCTCGTTGAGCATGTCGAGCGCCGGCCCGCGGTTCAGGTGCGAGATCGTCGTGGCGAGTGCGGTGGTGTCTGCGCGCGGGTCGCGCCAGATGCACAGCAGCGAGCCGTCGGGCTGGATGCCGGTGGCACCGACATCCGGGTCGTTCAGCGGGATGCCGTCGAGCTGAGCGAGCACGTCGTCGGACAGGAGTGCCCGGCAGTCGTCCGGGATCGGAATCGCGTCCGCCGCCGGCGTCTCGCTCGGCTCAGGCGATGCGGATGCTGCGGTCGATGGACCCGCGGACCCGGATGCCGAGCCCGACGGCGACGGCGTCGTCTGCGCGGGCGTGCACCCGACGAGTGCAAGCGCGAGCAACATGGCGGCAGCGGCCAGAGACGACATCGTGGTCCTCATGCCCACACGGTAGGGCATCCGTCGCGACCGGAGAAGGATTTCGCGGCTCCGACGCCGCCTGAAGCCCCGAGATCCTTCTCGCATACCCCAAGAAGACGCGCGCGGGAGCACGTGTAAGCGCGGGTGCGACACAATGAGTGGATGCCGCACACACCTCGCTCCGTCGTCATCGGCGACGCCCTCATCGACGAGATCCACGACTCCGGCGGAGTGCGAGAACTGGTCGGCGGCGCCGCCCTGAACGTCGCGGTCGGGCTGCGGCGTCTCGGCATCCAGAGCACCCTCATCGCGATGGTGGGCGATGACGAGGCGGGCGACCACATCCGCGAGTATCTCGCCGACCACGACGTGACGCTCGTGGAGAGTACGGCGCCGAACGGTTCGTCGCGCGCGATCGTGCGGCGTGATGCGAGCGGAGAGCCGACGTACGTGTTCAACGACGCGGCGCAGCGGCGCAGCATCCGTTACGGCGACGCGGCCAGGCAGGCGATCGGCGGCGCTGACCTCGTGGCGATCAGCTGCTTCCCCTTCGATCGGGCGGACGAGGTGGACGCTCTCGCCGAGGCCCTGGTGGGAGCGCGGGTCGCGATCGATCCGAATCCGCGCACCGGCATGCTCAGTGACCGCGCGGAGTTCGTCAGGGGATTCGAACGGGTGGCCGCGGATGCCGCGATCGTCAAAGTCGGCGCGGACGACGCGACGATCCTCTACGACGGCGACCTCGATGCGCTGCGGGCCCGGCTGCGCGACGCCGGCGCGCAGGCTGTGCTGGCGACGGCCGGCCGCGATGGGGCGGTTCTCGAGACGGATGCCGGCACCTTCACGGCACCGGTCTCCGAGCTGTCCGGCCCCATCGTCGACACGGTCGGAGCCGGGGATGCGACATTGGCGGCGGTGGCTGCCGGTCTCGTCGGCGCTCGACCTGCGACGTCCGAGGACTGGCAGGGCCTGCTCGTTCGGGCCATGGATGTCGCGGCTGCGACCTGCCGCGCCGAGGGCGGGCTGCTGCGCACTCCGGAGTCGCTTCAGGACGGGGAACGGGGCGTGCACGGCAGCTGACGGTTCGATTTCTTGCACCTGCTTCTGGCAGGTATGATTGATACTCGCGCCCCCGGTTGGCTGTACAAGCTGGACGGGTGTGCATTTGGCAAGTTACCCAAGTGGCCAAAGGGAGCTGACTGTAAATCAGCCTGCATCGCATTCGGGGGTTCGAATCCCTCACTTGCCACCAAATGAACTGAGCGTCGTCCCGCAGGGGCGGCGCTCAGTTCGTTTATCAGGTGATGCGGGATTCGGGGAGGCGTGAGCGCAGCGAACACCGGAGTCCCTCACTTGCCACCAAATGAACTGAGCGTCGTCCCGCAGGGGCGGCGCTCATTTTGTTTATCAGGAAGCTCGTGACATCCGGACCCAGTGTCCGCCACACTGAGTCCCATGGGATCAGCGTTGACCACCATCGGACTACCCGTCGCCCTCGGCATCATCATGCTGGGGCTCGGGCTCAGCCTCACACTCGCCGACTTCGCCCGCGTGCTCAAGCAGCCGAAGGCGGTGCTCATCGCCCTGGTCTGTCAGCTCCTGCTTCTGCCGGCGATCTGCTTCGGGCTCGTGCTGTTGTTCCAACTGCCGCCCGTGCTCGCGGTGGGCATGATGATGCTCGCGGCATCGCCAGGAGGGACGACGGCGAACCTCTACAGTCATCTGTTCCGCGGTGACATCGCGCTGAACATCTCGCTCACCGCCGTGAACTCCGTCATCGCCGTGATCACTCTGCCGCTGATCACGAACTTCGCGATCATGTACTTCGAGCCCTTCGACGACCAGCTCGGGCTGCAGTGGGCGAAGGCGCTCGAGGTGTTCGCGATCGTGCTGCTCCCTGTCGCCGTCGGGATGCTCATCCGGCGCTTCTGGCCGAAGTTCGCCGATGGCATGGATCGGCCGGTGCGGATCGCGAGCGTCATCATCCTCATCGTCGTGATCGCGGGTGCCGTGGCATCCAACTGGTCGCTGCTGGTCGACAACTTCGCTCAACTCTCCCTGATCACGATCCTGTTCTGTCTGATCAGCCTCGCCCTCGGATACGTCGTGCCCAGGGGCCTGAAGATCGAACGGCGTCAGGCGATCGCGACGTCGTTCGAGATCGGCATCCACAACGCCACCCTCGCGATCGTGATCGCCCAGAGCGTGCTCGGCTCGACCGAGCTCAGCCTGCCTGCCGCGGTCTACGGCGTGCTGATGTTCTTCGTCGCCTTCGGTTTCGGGTTCCTCATCCGAGACCGCAGCCGCGACCGCGCGCCCGCCGACGCCGTGACTTCATAGACTGGAGCGATGCGAGCGCTCACCGAGTCCGACGTCCGCGCGGCGTTCATCAACGCGACAGACGACGAGCTGCGGATGATCGAGATGCCGCACGACTTCCTCCTCGTCGACTGGGACTTCCACGATTTCCTGGCCTGGCGCGACCCGGCATCCAGCAAGCGCGGCTGCATCCTCGTGCAGAGCGGCGACGATGTGGTCGGCATCGTGGTGCGCGCGAGCGAACCGGGTCGCAGCCGCAACGGCATGTGCAACATCTGCCACACCATGCAGCCCGGCAACCAGGTCGCCCTCTTCGGGGCGCGCAAGGCCGGCGATGCCGGACGACGCGGGGACAGCGTCGGCACCTACATCTGCGCCGATCTGTCCTGCCACGAGAACGTCCGGCTCGCGCATCCACTCGCACCGAACGAGGTCCGCGCCGCCGGCCAGGTGGATACGCGACTGGACGGCACCCGTCGTCGTATGGAGAATTTTGTCGGTCGGGTACAACACGAAACGGACTGAGTGCACGCTCTGGATAGGCTGACGAAGTCCGCGCTTCGAAGGAGATGCCCATGAGCGATCCCATCCTGTTCTCGGTCGATGAGGGGCTCGCGCGCCTCACGCTGAACCGTCCGACCCGTCTCAATGCCTTCAACTCCGACCTGGCGCACGCGTGGCGGGATGCCACGGCCGAGGCGACCTTGCGCTCTGATGTGCGGGCCATCCTGTTGGATGCCGCGGGCCCGGCGTTCTGCGCTGGAGGGGACGTCCTCGAGATGGCGACGCTCATGACGGATGGTTCGCCGCTGACCGAGCTCGCCGGCGTCATCAACGCCGGCATCCGCGCGCTCACCGAGTCGTCGATCCCTGTGGTCGCCGCGGCGCACGGCACGACTGCCGGTGGCGGACTCGGCATCCTGCTCAGCACGGACTACGCGATCGTCGGCGGCGGTTCCAAGATCGGCAGCCTATACGCGAACATCGGACTCACCCCCGATCTGTCGGTGTCGGCGCAGCTCGCGGACGCGGTCGGCCGGCGCCGTGCGCTGCAGCTCGTCCTTCAGGACCGCCTGCTCAGCGCCGACGAGGCTCTCGAATGGGGACTCGTCGCCGAGGTCGTGACCGGTGCGGATGCCGCCGAGGAGGCTGAGCGCGTTCGTGCCCGCGCCGAGGAGGTCGCCCGGTTCTGGCTGGCCGGGGCCGCCGAGGCGTACGGGCAGGCGAAGCGCCTGGTGCGATCGCAGCCCTCGCGCACGTTCGCCGAGCAACTGGAGGAGGAGGCGCGCTCGATCGGAGCGTCGTTCGACACCCCGGATGCCAAGGCCCGCGTCGCGGCTTTCGCTGCGGCATCCGCGAAGAAGGCGCGCTGACTTACCCACAAAAGCCGTGACACCCCGGCGCGACGCGACCCTCGCATGCGAGGATGAGTGCAACGTCGGCCGAAGAGGGGATCACGATGTCAGAGGTCAATGAAACGCGGACGAAGGCGAACGCTTCGCTGCTGATCCGCGGAGCGATCTGGATCGCCATCGGCGCGCTGATCGCCGCAGCGTTGGTGTGCGTGGTGTGGGTGCTGATCGGAGATCAGGACGGCATCATCGGGCGGGCATTCCTGACGATCCTCCTGCTCGCGGCATTCGCCGGCATTGCGATCCTCGAGGCCGGTCTCGCGCCGAAGCGCCCGGATTGGCTGGCTCTGGCGAGCATGATCACCTGGATCGTGGCGCTCATCGCCGGCGCCATCAAGATCTGGCTGCCGACCGAGTACGACGAGTACACCGGCGGTGTCGGACGGTTCTTCCTGCTGCTCGTGATCATCGGCGTGCTTCAGCTCGGCCTGCTGCACGTGCGGCTGTTCACCCCGGCGGCGCAGCGTTACGTCACGACGTTCACGCGGGTCATCTACTACGTCACGATCGCGATGCTCGTGCTGCTCGTCGCGATGCTCGTGTTCTTCCTGACCTTCCCCGACACGTTCGAGTACGCCGACCTGTACTGGCGCATCGTGGTCGCGCTGGCGATCCTCACCGCCGTCGGTACGACGCTCATCCCGCTGCTGAACGCGCTGTTCGCGCCGAAGAAGCACGTGGGCCCGTTGGCGGCACAGGCCCACGGAGCATTCGCTGGCTCGGCCGTCGCAGCCCTGCCCACGGCGCCGACCGCCCAGGGGGCCCAGCAGTGGCCGACGTACGCCGATGGTGCGACGCCTTTGCCGGTGCTGCCCGACGGGTCGCCGGACTGGAACGCGTACTACACCGGCTATCCGACGCAGCAGCAGGCGCCGGCCCACAGCTACCACCCGACGCAGGAGTCGACGCCCTCATTCCCGACGGTGCCGTCGGACGGGCATGCGCAGCCGTTGGTGTCGTCGCCTGATGCGCCGATCGGTGCGGACGGGTTCCCGGTCCCGCCGGCCGGGGCGCCAGCCGCGCACGATGGCATCGCCGGCGAGACTGCTGCGCAGCCTGTGCCGGAGCCGACGTCTGAGCAGGTGCCAGTGCCCGAGCAGGCGCCAGTGCCCGAGCACGCGCCGGAGCAGCCTCCGGTTCCCCCGCAGCCCGAGGATCCGCCGACGCCGCCCGCAGTGCCCGGCGCGTTCCCTCCGCCTCCGCCGGCGCCCCGACGGTGACCGGCGAGCTGCCGCTCGCGGTCGAGCTTCAGGAACTCGCCGCCGACATCGCTCGTGAGTCCGGGGCGCTCGCGCGCGAGCGCCGTGCGGCCGGCGTCGCGCTCGCCGCGACGAAGACGACTCTGGCCGACATCGTCACCGAGGCGGATCGCGAGGTCGAGCAGCTCATCCGCTCGAGGTTGAGCGCCGAGCGCCCCGGCGACGGCTTCCTCGGCGAGGAGTCCGGTGCGGCAGTCAGCGAGACCGGGATCACCTGGATCGTCGACCCGATCGACGGCACCGTGAACTACGCGTACGGCATCCCGGCGTACAGCGTCAGCATCGCGGCCGTCCACGGCACTGGTGACCCGAACTCCTGGCACGCGCTCGCGGCCGCGGTCTACGCCCCGGCGATGGGCGAACTCTTCACGGCCTCGCGTGGCGGGGGAGCGTGGCTCGGCGCCCAGCGACTGGTCGTCAACCCGGCGAATCCTGCCGGGGCGCTCCTCGCCACCGGATTCGGATACGACCCGTCGACCCATGATGGCGACCTGGCGACCGTGCGCGAGGTCATGCCGCTCGCCCGCGACCTGCGGCGCATCGGCTCGGCGGCGCTCGACCTCGCGTACGTCGCGGCCGGCCGGCTGGATGGCTACTTCGAACGAGGCTTGAAGCCGTGGGATTTCGCCGCCGGTGCGCTCCTGGTGGAAGAAGCGGGGGGAGTCGTCACGCGGCTCGACACGGCATGCGCCCGCCCGATGATCATCGCCGCCGGACCAGAGCTGCACGCTGAGCTCGTGCGCGTTCTCGACTCGTAGATCGAGGTGCGGCGTGCATGGCGTTCCCAGGCCACTCGCGATAGTGTTTTCCCGATCGTTACCCGCGTAGCCCGATGCGCGGGATCTTGCCCCGGAAACTGACGAATTACCCGAGAGACTGTCTTGCCCTTCGATACCCCTATGGCCGAGAGTGCGCCTACGCGACGATCGAGCCGTCGCCGGACCGCGGACACCGCGACCTCGGTGAGCATCGAAGAGACCTCTCCTGCGGCCCCAGCGGACGTTCCCGTCTCGACGCTGTCGCGCCGAGAACTGCGCGAGCGCGCTCGTTCCGCGGCGACCGACATCATCATCGAGAGTGTCGTCGCCGAGTCCGAAGTCGTGGCAGAGGCTGAGGCGGTCGTCGCCGATGCCGAGGCGGTCGTCGAGGCTGAGCCTGTCGTCGAGGCTGAGCCTGTCGTCGAGCAGGAAGCTCGCTCCGACGAGGATGCGTTCTCCGCGGCATCCCGAGCATTCGCCTCCGTCGCGACGGACCCGGCCATGCGTGTCGTCGAGGCAGCGCCTCGGCAGAAGCTGCCGACCGCGGCCACCGCGATCCACACGGCACCGCGCAAGGGGCGCAAGATCGTCGCCGTCGGTGCGACGGTCGGCGTGATGGGCATCGCAGGTCTTCTTGCGGTGTCGATGACGTTCCCGGCCGAAGCGCTCGCTGCTGCGAACGGCGCTCCTTCGTCTGCGGGGATGTCGCTGGTGGCGGCATCCCAGGCCTCGTCCTCGGCCGATGCCGACGAGATCCAGGCGTACGTCGCTTCATCCGACCTGCAGAACGAGGCGATCCAGCGCTCCGACGGCTTCTCGACCGCGTCCCTGATCGATCTCGCCGGTCAGCAGGGCATCACGTACTCGAACAAGATCTACACGAACGATCCGGATGCTGCGATCCAGTGGCCGTTCATGGTGGGCGTCGGCATGAGCTACGGCTACGGCATGCGCAACGGGACCCTCCACGAGGGACTGGATCTGCTTCCTGGCGACGGTGCTCCTGTGCAGGCGATCGCGGACGGCAAGGTTCGCATCGCCACCGAGTCCGGCGGCAACTACGGCGTCACGGTGTACATCGATCACATGATCGACGGGGAGCTGATCACGAGCCACTACGCGCACATGCAGTACGGCTCGCTGCGCGTCGTCGCGGGCCAGACCGTCAAGGTCGGCGACATCATCGGCAAGGTCGGCAACACCGGTCGGTCGTACGGGGCGCACATGCACTTCGAGCTGATCGTCGACGGTTCGACCATCGATCCGCTGCCGTGGTTCAACAAGAACTCCGGCAGGTATGACGGGGTCGCCCCGGTTTCGTGAGAACGCCGAAGTGATGGTATTCTCGTGTGGTTGCCTTCACGGGTGACAACGCCCCGATAGCTCAGTGGCAGAGCACTTCCATGGTAAGGAAGGGGTCGTCAGTTCAATCCTGACTCGGGGCTCGCAGCTTCCGCTTTTCATGCGGAATGCCGTGCGGCAGGGTAGCTCAGTTGGTGAGAGCGCACGACTCATAATCGTGAGGTCGCGGGTTCAAGCCCCGCTCCTGCTACAGAATGAAACCCCCGGTGCAGCCGGGGGTTTTGTCGTTTCCGGGGCCGTCCCGTCCTTCGTCGTCCCGTCCTTCGTCGTCCCGTCCTTCGTCGTCCCGTAAGTCGCATGCGGTATCAGTTCGGTCGGTTATGAGCGCGCAAAACCGACCGAGTTGATACAGCATCGCGGGGTGCTGATCGCATCCTCGGTCGTTGAATCCGGGATCCGGGACAAGCGACGGAATCCATCACGCGTCGTCGTGACTGTGGTCCGCCGTGTCCGGCGTCGCTCGGGCCAAGTCGGCGGCTTCTTCCTCGGGGCGAGGCGCGACGTTCTCGTCGAGTTCGAGTTCCGGCACGCTCGGCTCGCCGGCATCCGGCACATGATGCGGATGCTGTTGATCATCGCTCATCGACATGGCGCGCCTCCTCTGATCCTGACCGTACTCCTCCCGGGCGCTGTCGGGCGGCCAGACGCCATGCTGCGCCCTACCGGAAGGCTCTCAGCCGCAGGCTGTTGCCGACGACGAACACGCTCGACAGGGCCATCGCGGCCCCCGCGAGCATCGGGTTCAGCATCCCGAGCGCGGCGAGCGGAATGGCGGCGACGTTGTACGCGAACGCCCAGAACAGGTTCGACTTGATCGTACCGAGCGTCTTGCGCGACAGGCGGATCGCGTCGACCGCGCTGCGCAGATCCCCCCGGACGAGTGCGATGTCGGATGCCTCGATCGCCACGTCCGTGCCCGTCCCCATCGCGAGCCCCAGGTCGGCCTGAACCAGCGCCGGGGCATCGTTCACGCCGTCGCCCACCATCGCCACCACGCGACCCTCTGACTGCAACCGTTTCACCACCTCGACCTTGTCAGCCGGCAGCACCTCCGCAATGATCTCGTCGATCCCGACCGCTGCCGCGATGTGCCGCGCGGCCGCCTCGTTGTCCCCGGTGAGCAGGATCGGCGTCAGGCCCAGCGCGCGCAGTCCGCGGATCGCCTCCGCGCTGGTCGGCTTGACCGTGTCGGACACGACGAGGATGCCGCGCGCAGCACCGTCCCACCCGGCGGCGACCACGGTCTTGCCCTCGGCTTCTGCGGCGGCCTTCGCTGCGGCGACGCGCGGCGACAACGTCAGCGCCCAGTCCGCGAGCAGAGACTCGCGTCCGACGACGACGCTGTGCCCGTCGACAACGCCCTGAACTCCGCGACCCTCGATGTTCGCGAAGCCCTCGACGACGGGCATCACGCCGGGGACGCGCGCGGCGATCGCCTGAGCGACGGGATGCTCCGACGCGTGCTCGACGGCGCCGGACAGGCGCAGCAACTCATCGGCATCCACCCCGTCTTCGGCGATCACACCTGTGAGCGCCATGCGCCCTGACGTGACTGTCCCGGTCTTGTCGAGGACGACCGTGTCGACCTTGCGCGTGGACTCGAGGATTTCCGGACCCTTGATGAGGATGCCCATCTGCGCGCCGCGGCCGGTGCCGACCAGAAGTGCGGTCGGCGTCGCCAATCCCAGTGCGCAGGGGCACGCGATCACGAGCACGGCGACGGCGGCCGTGAACGCAGCCGACACCGGGAACCCGGCGATTAGCCAGCCGACGAGTGCGGCGAGAGCGATCACGAGCACGATGGGCACGAAGACGCCCGAGATCCGGTCGGCGAGGCGCTGCACCTGGGCCTTGCCGGTCTGTGCGTCCTCCACGAGCCGGGCCATCTGCGCGAGCTGCGTGTCCGATCCGACGCGCGTCGCGCGGACCACGAGGCGGCCGCTGGCGTTCACGGTCGCTCCGGTGACGGCATCCCCTTCGCCGACCTCGACCGGAACCGACTCGCCGGTGAGCATCGAGGCGTCCACGGCCGAGTGGCCGGAGACGACGACGCCGTCGGTGGCGATCTTCTCGCCCGGACGCACGACGAACTCGTCGCCGACGCGCAACTGCTCGATCGGGATCGAGACCTCGACGCCCTTGCGCAGCACCGCAACATTCTTCGCGCCGAGGTCCAGCAGAGCCCGCAGTGCTGCGCCGGCCTGTCGCTTGGCGCGCTTCTCGAAGTAGCGTCCGGCGAGGATGAACATCGTGACGCCGGCGCCGACCTCGAGGTAGATGTTGGCGGCGCCGTCCGATCGCGACAGCGTGAACTCGAACGGATGCGTCATGCCGGGCATCCCGGCCGTGCCGAAGAACAGCGCGTACAGCGACCAGCCGAACGCGGCGAGCGTCCCCATCGAGATCAGCGTGTCCATCGTGGCGGCGCCGTGCCGCAGATTCGTCCACGCCGCACGGTGGAACGGCCACGCACCCCACACGATCACCGGAGCTGCGAGCGTCAGCGAGGCCCACTGCCAGTACGTGAACTGCAGCGCAGGGATCATCGCCATGAGGATCACCGGCACCGTCAGGATGATCGAGACGATCAGCCGCTGGCGGAGCGACGTGAGTTCGGGGTCGTCCTGCTCGTCCGCAGCTTCCGGCATCGCCGTCGGAAGCTGCGCGGAGTATCCGGCCTTCTCGACCTCTTCGATCAGCACCGCGGTGTCGAATCCGGACGGGGCGGTCACCTTCGCCTTCTCGGTCGCGTAGTTGACGGTCGCCTGGATGCCGTCGAGCTTGTTCAGCTTGCGCTCGATGCGCGTCGCGCACGAGGCGCAGGTCATGCCGCCGATCTCGAGTTCGACGCTGCTCATGGTCGCTTCTTTCTGTGCTGCTTGTCGTGTCAGGCGCGGACGGCGGAGTACCCGGCCTCGTCGACGGCCGCGAGAATCGCCGCGTCGTCGAGGGGAGCGGATGCCGTCACGACGAGCTTGCCGGTCTGCGCGCTGACCTCGATCGCGTCGACGCCGGCGACCTGACCGACCTCTTCGCGCACGGACATCTCGCAGTGGCCGCAGGTCATGCCGGTCACTTGGTATTCGGTGGTGCTCATGGTGGGTTTCCCTTCGTTCGTCAGACGCAACCATAGTACCCCCTGGGGGTATTCCCGTGGATGTTCCTGACATTGCCCCGTGCGAGGATGGCCGCATGACTCAAGCCACGGCAGACCTCTACGACGAGTTCGGCGATGACCTTCAGTCCGTGTCTACGCAGTTCCGCTCCTTCGGTGGACGCTCGGCGTTCGATGGGCCGATCCGGACGATCCGCTGCTTCGAGGACAACGCACTCGTCAAGTCGACACTCGCGACTCCGGGCGATGGCGCCGTGCTCGTGATCGACGGCAACGGCTCGCTGAACACCGCGCTCATGGGCGACATGATCGCCGAATCAGCCGCCGCGAACGGCTGGGCGGGTGTCGTCATCCACGGCGCTATCCGCGACAGCGTCGCGATCAACGCTCTCGACCTCGGCGTCAAGGCACTCGGAACCAACCCTCGCAAGAGCGCGAAGCTCGGCGCCGGCGAGATCGACATCGACCTCGAGTTCGCGGGAGTGACGTTCCGCGTCGGCAAGCGCCTGTACTCGGACGAAGACGGCATCCTCGTCGAGAGCTGATCGTCAGTGACGCCCGGCGTGGCACCCGTTCGGTCGCAGATTGTGGGGGAATGCTGCATGAATCGTGTTGCCGGCGCCGTGGCCCCGCTTCTCGCTATGGTTTCGATTCTGCTCGCAGGATGCGCCAATGGTGTCGCTTCGGCGGAGCCGTCCACCGAAGCAGCGGCACCCGAGGATCCGTCGGGCACGCCGACGCCGTCAGCCTTGTCGGTACCCGCGGTTGAGGCGAATCTGGTCGTCGACTCGGACGGCATCTCATACATCGATGCCGCGGGCACCGAGACAGTGCCGTTCGACGACCGCGACGCAGTGCTCGCTCTCCTGGAACAAGCCACGGGGGAGCTGCCCGCCCCGGAGCCGATCGAGCCGCCGACCGGCTACGACATGCAGCTGGAGCGCTACAGCTGGGACGGCCTGTGGGTCACAGCCGACGTCGATCATGAGATGCCGGTGCGCATTGCGGTGGTCGGCGCTCAGGTCGACGGCATCCCGATCGCCACGGAAGACGGACTCGCCGTCGGCTCGACTCGCGACGAGGTGCTGGCTGCCGATGGCTGGGCGCTTGTATTCGAGGAGGATCAGGCGACGGCGACGCAGCTAGGAGTCGGCGGGCGGGAAGTGCCGGGCACGAAGTCGCTCTCCAATCCGGGATCCGTGGGAATCGTATACGTCTTGTTCACGCTCGAGGGCGACGAAGTGAAGCAGTTCTATGCGCCATCGGATGACTTCAGCGATCTCTGAGTCTCGGGCCTCCTGACCCGACCCGCTGCTACCCGACGGCCGCGGTCACCAGGATCGGGCGGTGGTCGCTCGACCGCTGCGGCAGCGTCTGGATGCTGTCGATCGTGAAGCCGTCGGATGTCGCGAAGTCGTAGTGCCCCTTGAACACCCGGTACCGGGTGTACGTGCGCTCGTCGCTGAGCGTCAGCGTGTAGCCGTGATCGCGGACGGTCTGCCCCAGATTCTCCTTGAACACGGGGTAGTTGTAGTCGCCGACCATCAGTACCGGCAGTCCCGGTCCCATCGTCTCGAGCTCGGTGAGAGCGGCACGGATCTGGTTGCGGCGCAACGAGTTCAACGCGGTCAACGGTGCTGCGTGGAACGACGCGACGATGAACTCCTGCCCGTTGTCGATGTCCTGCAGCCGCACGCCGAGCACCCGCTCATGCGCCGGCTTGAGCATCCGGTCGTGCAGTGACTTCTTCAGCCCGATCGTGCGGATGTCCTGCAGGCGGAACAGGTTGGTCCGGTAGTACAGCGCGAGCCCGAGCCGGTTGCCCTGGGTGGCATCCGCGAGCGCCAGTCCGCTGATCTCGTTCGGCAGATCCGCCACGTCGCACTCCTGCAGGCACAGCAGATCCGGCTCGTGCAGGTCGACGAGCTCCTCGAGCTCGGTAGCCGCACGATGCTTTCGCAGGTTGTAGGAGATGACCTTCATCATCGCCACGCTACTGCGCTCACCTGAGTCGCGGGTGTCGAAACCGTGAACGACTCCGGTTCGGCTACTCGGAATCGCGTCGCGCGCGCGTCTGCTCGGCGCGCGCAGCCAGCAGTTCGTCGGCGGGGTAACCGACCTCGGTCAACGTCAACCCGCGGGCGGCGAGCACTTTGAACTCGCTCGTGCGCCGCAGCGCATCGCGCAGCACGACGAGATCGCCCACGTCGAGACGCTGCTCGCCGACAGCCGCACAGGCCCCGACGAGCGCGCGCACCATGCTGTGGCAGAAGGCGTCGGCCTTGACCTCGGCGACGAGCACGCCGTCGGCATCCCGCGCCCACCGATAGTCGAGGAGCGTCCTGATCGTCGTCGCATCGTCGCGGGCCTTGCAGTACGCCGCGAAGTCGTGCAGACCGATGAGGGACTGCGCCGCGGCATCCATCGCCTCGACATTGAGCGATCCGCGGATGCTGGTGGTATCGAGCCTGCGCGCCGGATCGAAGCCGGCCACCTCGTCGGCGAGCCGGTACCGATAACGTCGCCAGACTGCCGAGAACCGCGCGTCGAAGCCCTCGGGAGCGAGCGACGTCCGGTGCACCGTGACGTCGGGGTAGGCGCCGAGCACCCCGCGCATCCGAGCGGCGACGGAGCCGGCCGGGTCGGTCGACGCTCGGCCATGACGGGTGAGCACGCGCGCCCACTGCGCATCGTCCAGGTCGACGTGAGCGACCTGGCCGGAGGCGTGCACGCCGGCATCCGTTCGGCCCGCGACGACGAACTGCACATCCGACCCGACGATCCGCGCGAGGGCCGCCTCGAGCGTGCCCTGCACCGTACGAAGGCCGGGCTGCTTGGCCCACCCGCGGAAGTGCGTGCCGTCGTAGGCGATGTCCAGGCGGATTCTCACGTGCCCAGCCTAAACTGGAGCTTTGACTTCGCCCGGTTGCGAGCCGCGGCACGACTTCGGACATTTTATGCAGAACCAGACGACACTCACGCGATTCGCTGGCCTCGACGGCCTGCGCGCGGTCGCCGTCACCCTTGTGGTCGTCTACCACCTGTTCCCCGGGCTGCCGATGGTCGGCGGGTTCGTCGGCGTCGACGTGTTCTTCGTGATCAGCGGGTTCCTGATCACGTCGCTGCTGCTTCGGCCGTCACGGCTGGGGCGCCTCGCTTCGCCTCGTCGCCTCATCGACTTCTGGCGGCGGCGCGCGCGACGGTTGCTGCCTGCGCTCGCCGTGGTCGTCACCGTCTGCGCGACGGCCGCGTGGATGCTGGGCGGCGACCTGCTCGTCGGCATGGGCCGCCAGGTGCTGGGGGCTGCGACCTTCAGTTACAACTGGCTCGCGGTTGCCGACGGCACCGACTACTTCGCCGCGACCGCTCCCGAGCTGTTCCGCAACTTCTGGTCGCTGGCCGTCGAGGAACAGTTCTACGTCGTGTGGCCGCTGCTGCTTCCGCTCGTGCTGCTGATCCCCGGACGCTGGGCTCGGGTCGCGCTCGTGGTCGTCGCCGGCGGTGGATCCGCGTGGTGGATGGCACAGCTGGTCGCCGGCGGAGACGTCACCCGCGCGTACTTCGGTACCGATGCGCACGCGTTCGGGCTCTTGATCGGCATCGCGCTGGCGCTCGCCGTCGCGAACATGCCGCAGAAGGAATGGATGCTGTCGCGGACCGTCAAGTCGGCGTCGCTGCTCATCGGGTTGCTCGGACTCGCCGCGATCGTCGTCGCCGCGCTGATGCCGGAGACTTCGGATGCCGTGACGTTCCCCGGCACCCTGCTGCTTGCGAGTGTCGGCTCGGTGACCGCGATCTTCGCCGGGGTGTGGCCCGGATCCTGGTTCGGCCGCGCGCTCGACGTGCAACCGCTGAAGTGGATCGGCGATCGCTCGTACGGCATCTACCTCTGGCACTGGCCGGTGCTCGTGCTCGTGCTCGTCGGCACACAGGGCTTCGGACCGGAGGCCGGGGTGCCGGTATGGGCCGGCGCGTCGGCGCTCGTGCTCGCCGTCGGTGCATCCGCGGTGTCGTACCGGTTCGTGGAGGCGCCGTTCCGCAAGTACGGGTTCCGGCATGCGATGCGCGGCCTCGGGCGACGGATCGCCGGACGGCCGATGAGCAAGGTCGCAGGTATCGCCGCGCTGACGATCGCCCTGGTGGCGATCGGCGGCACCGCAGCGGCGATCGTGAACGCCCCGCATTCGACCACTGCTGCCGCGGCGATCGACCGCGGCGAAGACGCGCTGAACACCGCGGACGAGAAGGCGAAGCCGACCCCGAAGCCGACTCCGCAGGAAGCCGTCATCCCGGAGGGCACCGAGATCACGGCGGTCGGCGACTCCGTGATGCTGGCATCCGCTCCCTCCCTGCTCGAAGAGTTCCCGGGCATCGAGGTGGATGCAGAGGTCTCGAGGTCGATCTGGGCAGGTCCCGACATCCTGCAGCACCTTGAGGACAACGGCCAGCTGCGGCAGAACGTCGTCGTCGGACTCGGCACGAACGGACCGGTCGACTGGGGCGTGCTCGAGCAGATGTCCAAGATCGCGGGTCCTGACCGCAACCTCATCCTCGTCAACGCTCATGCCCCTCGTGAGTGGATCCCCGGCGTCAATTCGGACATCGAGAAGTTCGCGGATCGGCATCGGCGCGTCTGGGTCGCGGACTGGTCCGGCGACATCGCGCCCCATGAGGATCTGCTCGCCGGTGACGGCATCCACCCCGGCAAGGCCGGGGGAGACGTGTTCGCCGGTTCCGTGGAGACCGCGCTCGAGCAGATCGACAAGGACCGCGCCCGGGCCGAGAAGGACTTCGCGAAGGCGCCGACCGGTCGCGCCCCGCGCATCCCGTTCCCGGAGTAGGCCCGCATTTGGCCCCCGCCCCGGGATGCCGTAAGCTATCACTTTGGTACTCGACTGCCGAGTGCCGCGAACGTGAGCCCTCCACTGGCGTGTTCGAGTCACTAGACGAAGAACCACCCCGGAGTGGGATTCACGAACCTCTCCGTTCGATCAAGAAAGCAGCACTATTGTGACGCGCACTTACACTCCGAAGGCCTCGACGGTCCAGCGTGACTGGATCGTCATCGACGCCACTGATGTCGTTCTCGGCCGCCTGGCCTCGCACACCGCAGCGATCCTGCGCGGCAAGCACAAGCCGACCTTCGCAAACCACGTCGACACCGGCGACTTCGTCGTCATCATCAACGCCGAGAAGGTCGCCCTGACCGGCCAGAAGCTCCAGAAGAAGATGGCTTACCGCCACTCGGGCTACCCGGGCGGCCTCACGGCTGTCTCGTACGCCGAGCTTCTCGAGAAGAACCCTGTCCGCGCTGTCGAGAAGGCCGTCCGCGGCATGCTCCCCAAGAACAGCCTGGGCCGTCAGCAGCTGACGAAGCTCAAGGTGTACGTCGGTGCCGAGCACCCGCACGCCGCTCAGCAGCCGAAGCTGCACACCCTCGACCAGGTCGCCCAGTAAGCGCCGCAACGACTAAGGACATACTCGTGGCTGACATCGAATCCACCGAAACCCCTCAGAACTACTCGACCTCCAGCCCGGAGGCTGTGGCAACCGAGACGGCTCCCCGTCCCGTGCTGAACGTCTCCGGCGCTGCCGTCGGTCGCCGCAAGCAGGCCATCGCCCGCGTGCGCGTGGTCCCCGGTTCGGGCACCATCACGGTCAACGGCCGTACGCTCGAGGACTACTTCCCGAACAAGCTGCACCAGCAGCTGATCAACGACCCGTTCAAGGTCCTGAACCTCGAGGGCGCGTACGACGTGATCGCACGCATCTCGGGTGGCGGCGACTCGGGCCAGGCCGGCGCGCTGCGTCTCGGCATCGCCCGTGCGCTCAACGGCATCGACGTGGAGAACAACCGCGCGACGCTGAAGAAGGCCGGCTTCCTCTCTCGTGACGCTCGCGTCATCGAGCGCAAGAAGGCTGGTCTCAAGAAGGCCCGCAAGGCGCCTCAGTACTCGAAGCGCTAAATCTCTGATGCCGCTTTTCGGCACGGACGGCGTACGTGGACTTGCCAATGGCGTCCTCACCGCCGATCTCGCGCTCTCCCTGGCCCAGGCGACTGCCGTCGTCCTGGGCCAGGGCCGCACCGCAGAGGCTCGCAAGGCCGAAGGCAAGCGACTGTCCGCAGTCGTCGCCCGCGACCCGCGCGTCTCCGGTGAATTCCTCGTGGCCGCCGTCTCGGCAGGCCTCGCCGCATCCGGCGTCGACGTGCTCGACGCGGGTGTCATCCCCACTCCCGCCCTGGCGTTCCTGATCGGCGACCACGACGCAGACTTCGGCGTAATGGTGTCGGCCTCGCACAACCCGGCCGCGGACAACGGGATCAAGATCTTCGCCCGCGGCGGTGTGAAGCTTCCCGACATCGTCGAGCAGCGCATCGAAGCCGCGATGGCGGGCGAGAAGCTTCTCCCCACGGGCTCCGGTGTCGGGCGCATCGAGCGCTTCTCCGATGCGGAGGACCGGTACAAGCTGCACCTGCTCGGCTCTCTGCCGCACAGCCTCGATGGCATCCATGTCGTTCTGGACTGCGCGCACGGCGCCGCGTCAGGCGTCTCGCCTGAGACCTTCAAGGATGCCGGAGCCACCGTCACGGTGATCGGCGCCGACCCCGACGGTCTCAACATCAACGACGGTGTCGGCTCCACGCATCTGCACAACCTCGCTGAGACTGTCGTCCGCCTGGGCGCCGATGTCGGAATCGCCCACGATGGCGATGCGGACCGCTGCCTCGCCGTGGATGCCGAGGGCAACATCATCGACGGCGACCAGATCATGGCGATCCTCGCCGTCGCGATGAAGCAGCGCGGTCACCTCACCGACGACACTCTCGTCGCGACGGTCATGAGCAACCTCGGTCTGCACATGGCCATGCGCGAGAACGGCATCACGGTGCGGCAGACCGCCGTCGGCGACCGCTACGTCCTCGAGGACATGAACGCGAACGGCTTCGCCCTGGGCGGCGAGCAGTCGGGGCACGTCATCATGAGCGAGTTCGCCACCACCGGCGACGGCGTCCTCACCGGACTCCACCTGGTCGCGGAGATGGCGCGGCAGAAGAAGTCGATCGCCGAGCTCGCTGCCGTCATGACCATCTACCCGCAGATCCTCATCAACGTGCGTGATGTCGACAAGGACCGCTGCGCCGATGACGAGGGCGTCCAGGAGGCCGTCGCCGCCGTCGAGGCCGAACTCGGTGACACCGGCCGCGTACTGCTGCGCAAGTCGGGCACCGAGCAGCTCGTGCGCGTGATGGTCGAAGCCGCGGATGCCGAGTCTGCGAAGGCTCACGCGGACAGGCTCGTCGCCGTCGTCAAGGAGCGGCTCGCGCTTTAACCGGACCTCATCAGGCTAAAGCGCGGATCGTATCCGATCTGATGTCGTATGTGCGGTAGGCGAAGATCACGGAAACATAACGAGTTGCTCGCGCAATCTTGTTGGCCTCCCGCGCGCGGCCTATGCTTGCCGCACTTGTTCCGAGCGTAATCCGAGCGTTCGAGGCGAGAGAAAGGTCCGGATCAGCGTGAGCCCTTCCTAGGAGGACTCGTCGTCGAACCGGAATGGGGATTGGGGACCCAGGGGAGAATACGTGGGTTGTTGGCTTCGTGCGTGACGCGCGTCGCCATGGTCGGCCTGCTGGCCGGACGCTGATCTACCGGCGGTGACAACTGCCGGATCCATCGGCACCAGCAGCCGAGGAGGACGCATCATCGAGGCCGCGCGCAGCGCGGCGGCATCGTCAAACGATGATCGAGGCCCCTCCGGCCAGCGACCGACGTGCCTCACGCGCGACGTGCAGACGTCGGTCGCCGGCCCGCACTCACTCGCCGAGTTGCGAGACGTATGCCTTGAGCGCTGCGTCTGAGTCTTGCGGCTTGTACCCGGTGCCTGTCAGTTTCTCGAGGTCGAGGATGCTGTTGTGCGGCCGCGGTGCGATGGGCCCTGTCGCCTGTGCGTAGTACGCCTCGGTGCCGACGGGTGTTACGCGTGCGGGGTCGTGGCCGGTGAGCCGGTAGACCTCGCGCGCGATGTCGGCCCAGGTTCGCGCGGGTCCGGTGCCGGTGAGGTTGTAGGTGCCGTGCGGGGCGCCGGTGGCGAGCAGGTGGTGGATGCCGCGGGCGAGGTCGTCGGTGAAGGTGAGCCGCCCGTGCTGGTCGTCGATGACGTTCGGGTCGATGCCGCGTGCGGCGAGGTTCGCCATGGTGCGGACGAAGTTGTTGCCGTCGCCGATGACCCAGGAGGTTCGGATGATGTAGTGGCGTGGGGTGGTTGCTGCGGCGAGGTCGCCGGCGGCTTTGGACTGTCCGTAGACGCTGAGCGGGCTGACCGGCGCATTCTCGGTGTATGGTTCGGTGCTGGTGCCGTCGTAGACGTAGTCGCTGGAGATGTGCACGAGGGTGAGGCCGTACTCGGTGGCGATGCGGGCGAGTGCGGCGGGGCCTGTGGCGTTGATCTCCCACGCGGCTGCCCGGCCGTCAGGCGTCTCGGCGGTGTCGACGGCGGTGTACGCGGCGGCGTTGATGATGGTGCTGTACTCCCGCCACCGACGAACTGTCGCGAGGTCGGGGCTCGTGATGTCGAGCTCGGCCCTGGTGGTGTACTCGATGTGCGGGGCGTCGCCGTAACGGGCACGCAGAGCCCGACCGACCTGCCCGTCCGCGCCGGTGATGAGGATCTTCTTCGGCCGGATCGGGGTGACGTCGGCGAGCCGCGGGTGTGCTTTGTCCTTCTCAGAGATCTGCACCTGGTCCAGAGGGATCGGCCAGTCGATGGCGGCGCTCTCGTCGGCGAGGTTCAGGTTCGCGTAGTCGGCGTCGGCCGACCAGTGGTCGTTCACGAGGTACGTGTACGCGGTGTTCGGCTCGAGGGTCTGGTACGAGTTGCCGACTCCGCGGGGCACGAAGATCGCCTTCGACGGGTCGATCTCGGTCGTGAACACGACCCCGAAGGTGGGGCCTTCGCGCAGGTCGACCCAGGCGCCGAAGATCCGCCCTGTGGCGACGGAGATGAACTTGTCCCACGGCTCCGCATGGATGCCGCGGGTCGTCCCGGCCGCGTCGTTGAACGAGATGTTGTTCTGCACTGGACCGAAGTCGGGCAGGCCCGCCGCGGTCATCTTCTGCCGCTGCCAGTTCTCCTTGAACCAGCCCCGGGAATCGCCGTGCACCGGCAGGTCGAGGAGGAGCAGGCCGGGGATCGGGGTCTGAGCGATCAACACCATCACTGGCCCTTTCGTGCGTAGAACGCCTCGGTGGCATCCTTGGCCGGAGCCCACCACGACTCATTCTCGCGGTACCAGTCGATCGTCGCAGCCAGCCCCGCCTCGAAGTCCGCGAACTGCGGCTCCCACCCGAGCTCGGTGCGCAGCTTCGATGAATCGATCGCATACCGCAGGTCGTGCCCTGCCCGGTCGGCGACATGGTCGTACGCGTCAGGATCCTGCCCCATCAGCGAGAGGATCAACTCCACGACGTGCTTGTTGTTGCGCTCCCCGTCGGCGCCGATCAGATAGGTCTCCCCGATGCGGCCCTTCTCCAGGATCGTGAGCACGGCGGACGAGTGATCGTCGGCATGGATCCAGTCCCGCACGTTCTGCCCCGCACCGTACAGGCGGGGGCGGATGCCGCGGATGATGTTCGTGATCTGCCGGGGGATGAACTTCTCCACGTGCTGGTACGGGCCGTAGTTGTTCGAGCAGTTCGAGATCGTCACCTGCACCCCGAACGACCGCACCCACGCCCGCACGAGCAGATCCGAACCCGCCTTCGTCGACGAATACGGCGACGACGGATTGTACGGGGTGGTCTCGGTGAACCGGGCCGGATCATCCAATTCCAGATCCCCGTACACCTCATCCGTGGAGATGTGATGGAAGCGCACATCACGCCGGCGCGCGGCCTCCAGCAGCGTGTACGTGCCGACGATGTTCGTCTCCAGGAACGGACGCGGGTCATCCAACGAATTGTCGTTGTGCGACTCCGCCGCATAGTGCACCACAGCATCCGTCTCGGCGAACAGTCCGTCCACGAGCGCCGCATCCGTGATGTCCCCGTGCACGAACGCGACCCGATCCGCAGGCAGACCGGCCAGAGACGCCCGGTTGCCCGCATAGGTCAGCGCATCCAGCACCGTCACCCGGTGATCGGTGTGCTCCACCACATGGTGCACGAAGTTCGATCCGATGAACCCGGCTCCGCCGGTCACCAGCAGCTTCATCGATCGTCCCGATCGAGCAGCTCCAGCAGGTACCGGCCGTACCCCGACTTCACCAGACCCTCCGCACGTGACCGCAACGCGTCGTCACTGAGGAACCCGCGCCGCCACGCGACCTCCTCGGGCACCCCGATCTTCAGCCCGGTGCGGCGCTCCATCGTGCGCACATAGTCGGCGGCATCCGTCATCTGATCGAACGTCCCCGTGTCCAGCCACGCCGTGCCGCGCGGCAGAACCTCCACCTGCAGCTTCCCCCGCTCCAGGTACTCCCGGTTCACATCCGTGATCTCATACTCCCCGCGCGCGCTGGGCGACAGCCCCCGCGCGATCTCGACCACATCGTTGTCGTAGAAATACAACCCCGGCACCGCGTAGTTGCTCCGCGGCGACACCGGCTTCTCCTCCAGAGACACCGCCGCACCCGAACCGTCGAACTCGACCACGCCATAGGCTGTGGGTTCCGCCACCCAGTAGGCGAAGATCGCGCCACCGTCGATGCCCGAGAACCGGCCGAGTTGATCGCCCAGGCCTGGCCCGTACAGCAGATTGTCGCCGAGCACGAGTGCCACCGGCTCATCGCCGATGAAGTCCGCACCGATCGTGAACGCCTGCGCCAGACCGTCCGGCGACGCCTGCTGCGCGAACGTCAACCGGATCCCGAACTGCGACCCGTCACCGAGCAGCCGCTCGAAATGCGCCGCATCATGCGGTGTCGTGATCACCAGGATGTCGTCGATCCCCGCCAGCATCAACGTCGACAGCGGGTAATAGACCATCGGCTTGTCATACACCGGAACCAACTGCTTCGAAACACCCAACGTGATCGGATGCAGACGCGTGCCAGAACCGCCCGCGAGAATTATCCCCTTCATGAGAACTCCCCAGTCTCATCACGCACTCCCCAGTGCGTACGTGCGGGGGACTTCCCCGAGCCGTCCCGCACGGCACAGCGTAGCCCACTGTGACCCGGCCGCAACAGGGCTCGTGATGCTCCGTCCCGAGGACGTTCGATTTGCAAGGAAAAACGTCTCCCAAGAAAAAGGTGGTGACGACCGGGGGCTGTCCGGCTATAGTGACGCTCGGGACGGTTCTCCGTGTCCGCTCGTTCTGGGGATGAGCGGTGCAACCACGAGAACCGTGAAGGTCGCACGCGGGGGCGGGCGGCCTGACTGGGGAAACTGGGGACAATGGGGAGTTCAATCGTTCGCCGTGGGAGGCGATCACAGCCGATCCGTCGGGCTGCCGTCGCGCTGGCGGCCGTGCTGACGCTGGTCGTGAGCGGGTTCACGACGATGCCGGCACCCGCCGAAGCGGCAGGGAGCTCGTGCGGCCCCACCATCAACGAGATCGCGTGCGAGAACTCCAAGCCGGGCACCGACCCGGGCGTGTGGGACATCACCGGCGCTGGCGATGCCAGCATCCAAGGATTCGCGACCGACATCTCGGTCGACCGTGGTCATCGCATCGACTTCAAGATCGACACGGATGCCGACGAGTACACCATCGACATCTACCGCACCGGCTGGTACCAAGGTCTCGGAGCCCGGTTCATCCAATCAGTGCCGGTCACGGCGACGCTGCCTCAGATCCAGGACGAGTGCAAGTCGGACGAGGCGACGGAGCTGTACGACTGCGGCAACTGGGGCGTCTCGGCATCCTGGAACGTGCCGGAGACCGCGGTCTCCGGGGTGTACATCGCCAAGCTGACGCGAACCGACAACGACGATTCCAGTCACATCACCTTCATCGTCCGCGACGATGACAGCCATTCCGACGTCGTGTTCCAGACGTCTGACCCGACCTGGCACGCCTACAACACCTACGGTGGATCCGACTTCTACCAGGGCGGGGGCCCCGGTCGGGCCTACAAGATCAGTTACAACCGTCCGTTCGCGACCCGCAACTGGGTGGGCGGCCGGGACTTCTACTTCAGCAGCGAGTTCGCCACCGTCCGGTTCCTCGAACGCAACGGCTACGACATCAGCTACATCGCCGGCGTCGACACCGACCGCCATGGCGGTCTGCTGTTGAATCACAACGTCTTCCTGTCCGTCGGACACGACGAGTACTGGTCGGGCGCGCAGCGCACCAACGTCGAAGAGGCCAGGGACGCCGGAGTGAACCTGCAGTTCCTCTCCGGCAACGAGGTCTACTGGCGCACTCGCTACGAACCGTCGATCGACGACTCGCACACGCCCTACCGCACGCTGGTGTCGTACAAGGAGACGTGGTCGAACACGAAGATCGATCCGACCGCCGAGTGGACGGGAACCTGGCGCGACCCGCGCTTCGCCGCCGCGGACACCGGCGGGACGCTGCCGGAGAACGCGCTCACCGGCACGATGTACATGAGCAACGACACGGACCTCGCGATCACGGTCTCGCAGGCCGAGGGCAAGACACGGCTGTGGCGGAACACCAGTCTCACCTCTTTGCCGGTGGGTGCCACACAGGCACTCGCGCCGCACACCGTCGGCTACGAGTCCGATGAGGACATTGACAACGGATTCCGTCCCGACGGTCTGGTCCGGCTGTCCACCACGGTCGGCCCGACGCCGCAGTACCTGACCGACTACGGCAACGTGGTGGTGCCGGGGACGACCAAGCACCACGTCACGTTGTACCGGGCGGCCAGCGGTGCGCTGGTGTTCGGCGCCGGCACGATCCAATGGGGGTGGGGACTCGACCAGACCCACGACGGCGCCGGAGCGCCGGCCGACGTGCGGATGCAGCAGGCGCAGGTCAACCTCCTCGCGGACATGGGCGCGCAGCCCTCGACCCGGATGAGCGGCCTGGCCGCGGCGACGGCGAGCACCGACACCACGGCTCCGACGACGACGATCACAGGCCCGGCGGCCGGGGCATCCATCCCCGGCGGCTCGAAGGTCACCATCACGGGGACAGCGGCGGACGTCGGCGGCGTCGTGGCCGGAGTCGAGGTGTCGACGGATGGCGGCGAGACCTGGCATCCGGCAACGGGCACCACCTCGTGGAGCTACACGTACAACCAGCAGGGGTCAGGAAGCGTCGCCCTGCGTGCACGCGCGATCGACGACAGCGCCAATTTCGCGACCGGGGGCACGGCTCGGACGGTCGCGGTGACACCGCCGTACAGCGCGCTCGGAGACATCGTCCCTACCATCGCGAGCACGGACGACACCGGTGCTGTCGAACTCGGCATGCAGTTCACTCCGACCGACGACGGCTTCATCAGCGGGGTGCGCTTCTACAAGGGAGCGGCGAACACGGGCACGCACGTCGGATCGCTGTGGAACTCGGCCGGCACGCGACTCGCCACCGTCACCTTCGCGGGGGAGACCGCGACGGGGTGGCAGAGTGCCCTGTTCGCGAGTCCCGTCGAGGTGATCGCGGGTCAGAAGTACGTCGTCTCGTACACGTCCCCGAACGGCGGGTACGCGGCGGATGCGCGGTACTGGCCGTACCGTGCGACGCCGTCGGCGCCGGTCGCCGTCGCGCCGGGCGTGGGGGATGCCGCGCCCGGGGTGTTCGGTGTTGCCGGTCGCATGCCGACGGAGACCTGGTACGAGTCGAACTACTACGTCGACGTGCTCTTCGACGGCGTAGACGGGTCGCCGTTGCGAATCCTCACGGCATCACCGGTGCAGGGTTCGTCGAGCAACCCGACGAACTCGCCCATCACGGTCACGTTCTCGCGTGCGCTGCTCGCGTCGAGCCTGTCGCTGTCGTTGGAGGATGCCGGCGGCACAGCCGTCGCCGGGGCTACGGCCTACGACGCAGCCACCAAGACGGCGACGTTCACACCGACAGCGGCGCTCGCCGCGGGCACGACCTACTCGGTCGCGGTGGCGGCGACGGATCAGAACGGGGTCGGCCTCGCCGAGAACACCGGCACCTGGACCTTCTCGACTGCTGGGGCGACGCTGCCGGACGGCAGCTGCCCGTGCTCGTTGTTCACCGATCTCTCGCGGCCGGACATCGCCTCCGCGGCGGACACCGATGCGGTGACGCTCGGCGTGAAGTTCTCCAGCAGTGAGGCAGGGCGCATCACCGCGCTCCGGTTCTTCAAGGGGTCGGCCAACGGCGGCACGCACACGGGCACGCTCTGGAGCTCGACGGGCAGTCAGCTCGCCACCGTGACCTTCACGGGGGAGTCCACACAGGGATGGCAGACCGCGACGCTGTCGACACCGGTCACCGTCACGGCAGGCACGACGTACGTGGTGTCGTACACGGCGCCGGTCGGCGGCTACTCGGTGACCGCTGGTCGCTTCACGAACGCCTACTCGCGAGGTCCGCTGACGGTACCGGCCAACGGCGCCGTGTTCACGTACAGCGGTGGGTTCCCGAACCAGACATCCACGATCGACTACTCGGTCGACGTCGTGTTCGAACCGCAGACCCCGGTGCCGACTCTGGTCAGCACCACGCCGCAGGATGGAGCGATCGACGTCGCCGTGAGCACGACCGTCAGCGCGCGCTTCGATGCACCGCTCACCTCGGCCACGATCGGTCTGTCGAACGGCGGTGTCGCCGTGGCCGGAACCTCCGCGCTGTCGACCGACGGCAAGACGCTGACGTTCACGCCGACGCAGGCGCTGCCGTTCGGCGCCTCGCTGCAGGCGAAGGTCACCGACGTCGTCGGTGCCGACGACGCGCAGGGAGCCGACGCGACCTGGTCGTTCACCACAGGGAGCGAGTCGGGTTCTGCCGTCGTGACGATGTTCAGCGGCACGCCGACGGACGCGGTCACGGCCACGGACGACTCCGACTCCGTAGTCCTCGGGATGTCGTTCACGACGAGTGAAGCAGGTCAGGTCGGGGCGCTGCGCTTCTACAAGGCGCCGACCAACAGCGGTACGCACATCGGCTGGCTGTGGGGAACCGGGTCGACGCCGCTCGCCACGGTGACGTTCAGCGCGGAGAGCGCGAGCGGATGGCAGCGGGCCGTCCTCAGCGAACCGGTGGACATCATCCCTGGTCGCACGTACACGGTGTCGTACCTCGCGCCGAACGGCAACTACAGTTACCGCGTCGGAGGCTTCACGACCCCGGTCGTGAGCGGACCGCTCACAGCGGATGCCGGCGCCAACGGCGTCTACCGGTATGGGGCCTCCGGTCGTCCGACGACGGTCTCCGCGAGCGCATCCAATTACTTCGTCGATGTCGAGTTCGTCGCGGGCGCCGTCCAGGTCCCGGACACGATCTTCGGCGACACCGTGCCGACGGTCCAATCCAACTCCGACAATGACGCGGTGGAGGTGGGCACCGCATTCACGGTCGCCGCGCCCGGCGAAGTCACCGCGATTCGCTTCTACAAGGGCGCGGCGAACAGCGGAACGCATGTCGGCACGCTGTGGGACGGCGATCGCACGGCGCTCGCCACCGTCACCTTCACCGATGAGACCGAATCGGGCTGGCAGCGCGCTGCGCTGTCGAACCCGGTCGCGGTCTCGCCAGGGACGACCTACGTCGTCTCGTATTTCGCACCCAACGGTCACTATTCGAGCACGCCGGCCTACTTCGCCTCGGACCGCGTCAGCGGATCGATCACGGCGCCGGGTGGCGCGAACGGCCGATACATTTACGGCACCACAGGTGGTTACCCGACGTATTCCTGGAATTCGACGGCGTACTTCGTGGATGCCGAGATAGCGTTCGGGTCGGGATCGCCGGAGTCACCCCCTCAGACTCCGGCCCCCGACCCGAGCCCAAGCCCGACGCCGAGTCCCACTCCGTCTCCGACGCCGACGCCGACGCCGAGCCCGACTCCGACTCCGAGCCCGACGCCGACGCCGACCCCGACACCGGAGCCTGAACCGGCCCAGACGTTCACGGTCACGGCTCGCGAGCCCGCGTCCGCGGCAGTCGAGATCGCGCCGACCACAACGGTCACCGCGACGCTCGACGCAGACGCGCCTGCAGCGGCGGTGACGCTGACCGCGGGATCGGGCAGCGTGGCCGGAGCATCCGTCTACGACGCCTCGACGCGCACCGTCACCTTCACGCCGACCGAGCCGCTGGCCTGGTCGACCGCGTACACGGCCACCGTGACTGCGGGCGACGCACAGATCGCCGATGCGACGTGGAGCTTCACCACGACGGCCGCACCGCCGATCGTCGACGTCGTGAGCATCTTCGGCGACGCCACACCGCAGACCCCCGCATGGAACGACCCTGATGGAGTGCAGGTCGCGACACGATTCACTGTCGACGTGGCAGGCGAGATCACCGGCATCCGCTTCTACAAGGGAGCCACCAACACCGGCGCACACACCGGGTACCTGTGGAACGCGGCAGGCGAGAAGCTGGCCGAGATCGCCTTCACCGCCGAGACGGCCGAGAGCTGGCAGACCGCGACCTTCACCACGCCGGTCGCCCTGCAGCCCGGGGTCGAGTACCGGGTCGGGCTCTACAGCACCACAGGGCGCTACGCCATGGACCTCAGCACGCTGGCTCAGGAGACCAGCGTCGGTCACTTCACCATTCCGGCCAGCGGCAGCTCGTGGATCTATTCCCGGGCGTTCCCGAACAACCTGTCCGCCAACAACTACTGGGTCGACGTGCTGTTCGACCCCGTCGAATAAGTGCCATGACGCACCGACCGTGATGACGCATATCTGGGGAGAAATGAGGGGAATCATGACGGAGAAACTGAACGTCGCAGTCATCGGCGCCGGGTACTGGGGGCCCAATCTCGCGCGCAACTTCCGCGCGAGCGCCGACTGGGACCTGGCGGCGATCTGCGATCTCGACATCAAGCGGGCTCAGCAGGTCGCCGACGGGATCGGGGGAGCCCCGGTCACCGCCAGCCTCGACGACGTGCTCGCCGACCCGAAGGTCGATGCGATCGCGATCGCCACACCGGCGCGCACCCACCACCCGATCGTGCTGGCGGCACTCGACGCAGGCAAGCACGTGATGGTCGAGAAGCCCCTCGCCGACCAGCGCCACCGCGGCGAGGACATGGTCGCCCGCGCAGCCGAGAGCGGGCTGGTGCTGATGGCCGACCACACCTACTGCTACACACCCGCGGTGCTGAAGATCCGCGAGCTGATCGCCGAGGGAGAGCTCGGCGACATCCTGTTCGTCGACAGCGTCCGGATCAACCTCGGTCTCATCCAGCCCGACGTCGACGTGTTCTGGGATCTCGCCCCGCACGACCTGTCGATCATCGACTTCGTGCTGCCGGGGGGCCTCGACACCACCTCGGTCGCCGCTCACGGGGCCGACCCGCTGCGCACCGGCAAGGCCTGCGTCGGCTACCTCGCCATGCCGCTCGTCGGTGGGGCGATGGCCCACATCCACGTGAACTGGCTGAGCCCGACGAAGATCCGCCAGATGGTCATCGGCGGAACGAAGCGGACCCTCGTCTGGGACGACTTGAACCCGCAGCAGCGCATCAGCGTCTACGACCGCGGCGTCGACATCGCCTCGGTCACCAAGACGGTGTCGACCGTCGCGCGCGACGCCAACATCTCCTACCGGCTCGGCGACACGTGGTCACCGGCGCTGCCGGAGCGCGAGGCGCTCGGCAATGTGGCGGCCGAGTTCGCGAGCGCGATCCGCGAGGGCCGGCCGGCGCGCACAGACGGCGAGGCCGGCCTTCGCGTGCTCTCGGTTCTGGATGCCGCGCAGCGCAGCCTCCAGGCCGGCGGCGCCCCCGCACCATTGACCCTCGACATCCAACCCGCACGGAGCGCAGCAGCATGACCGCCATCGAAGGATCCCGCATCCTCGTCACCGGCGGGGCCGGCACCATCGGCTCCACCCTCGTCGACCAGCTGCTCGCGGCCGGCGCCGCTCACGTGGACGTGCTCGACAACCTCGTCCGCGGCCGCCGCGCCAACCTCGACGACGCGCTCGCCACGGGACGGACCTCACTGATCGACGGCGACATCCGCGACGCGAGGCTCGTCGACGAGCTCGTGGCCGAGCAGGACATCGTGTTCCACCAGGCGGCGATCCGCATCACGCAGTGCGCCGAGGAGCCGCGGCTGGCCCTCGAGGTGCTGGTCGACGGCACGTTCAACGTCGTCGAGGCGGCGGCCAAGCACAAGGTCGGCAAGCTCATCGCGGCATCCAGTGCCTCGGTGTACGGCATGGCAGAGGAGTTCCCGACCACCGAGCGCCATCACCACGAGAACAACGACACCATCTACGGTGCGGCCAAGACGTTCAACGAGGGTCTGGTGCGCAGCTTCCGCGCCATGCAGGGGCTCGACTACGTGCTGCTGCGGTACTTCAACGTGTACGGCCCTCGCATGGACGTGCATGGCCTGTACACCGAGGTGCTGGTGCGGTGGATGGAGCGCATCGTCGACGGCAAGCCGCCCCTGATCTTCGGCGACGGCAACCAGACGATGGACTTCGTCTGCGTGCCCGACATCGCCCGTGCGAACGTGCTGGCCGCCCAGAGCGACATCGTCGAGGGCACCTACAACATCGCCAGCTCGACCGAGACGAGCCTGCTCGAACTCGCCGAGGCGCTGCTGCGGGTCATGGGCTCCGACCTCGACGTCGAGCACGGGCCCGAGCGGGCCGTGAACGGCGTCGTCCGTCGCCTCGCCGACATCACCGCCGCGAAGCGTGACCTCAGCTGGGAGCCGACGATCGGGCTCGAAGAGGGCCTGCGCCAGCTCGTCGAGTGGTGGGGTCCGCTGCGCGACGAGATCGCAGCCGGAAGAGCGGTGGACGCAGCATGAGCGAGCGCATCAATGTACCCGGGCGCATCAATGTAATGGTCCCGTGGCTCGGCCAGGAGGAGGCGGATGCCGCCGCCGAGGCCATCGCGAGCGGATGGGTGGCACAGGGGCCGCGGGTCGCGCGGTTCGAGCAGGAGTTCGCCGCCGCCATGGGCGCGCGGTTCGGAGTCGCGACCACGAGCTGTACCACTGCGCTGCACCTCGCCTTGACCGTGGCGGGGATCGGCCCTGGCGACGATGTCCTGATTCCGTCGTTCTCGTTCATCGCGACGACCAACGCCGTCCGCTACGTCGGTGCGAACCCCGTCTTCGCCGACGTCGATATCGTCACCGGCAATGTCACCGGAGACTCGCTGGCCGCGGCGCTGACCGACAGGACGCGTGCGGTGATCGTCGTCGACCAGGGCGGCGTGCCCGTCGACCTCGACGATATCCGCCGGGTCACCGATCCGCTCCGGATCATCGTCGTGGAGGATGCCGCGTGCGGCGCAGGTTCCACGTACAAGGGGCGCCCGGTCGGCACGGGCGCTGACATCGCGACCTGGTCGTTCCACCCTCGGAAGCTCCTCACCACCGGTGAGGGCGGCATGATCACGACCGATCGGGAAACCTGGGCGGTGCGCGCCAAGCATCTGCGCGAGCATGCCATGAGCGTCTCGGCAGCCGATCGGCACGCGTCGGTGCTGCCCCCGGCGGAGGAGTACTCCGAGGTGGGCTACAACTTCCGCATGACCGACCTGCAGGCGGCCGTCGGCCTCGTGCAGCTGACCCGTCTGCCGGCGATCGTGGCACGTCGCCGCGAGATCGCTGCGCGCTACCGGGACACGATCGACGGGATCTGCGGACTGCGCGCGGTGAGCGACCCTGCGTACGGTACGAGCAACTTCCAGTCGTTCTGGGTCGAGGTCGAATCCGACTACCCGACCGATCGGGACGGGCTGCTGACCGCGCTCGCCGAAGCCGACATCTCGGCACGCCGCGGCATCATGGCCGCGCACCGTCAGGCGCCGTACGTCGACCTCACGCCGTCCGCCGGGCTGCCGGTGACCGAGCGGCTGACCGACAGCACGCTGATCCTGCCGGTCTTCCACACGCTGAGCGAGGCCGATCAGGACCGGGTGATCGCGGTGCTGCGGCAGCCCGTGCGCACGCTCGTCTCAGCCATCGAGGAAGGTGCGCGGACGTGAGCACGGTCGTCGATGATCGCCCGGGCTTCGGCGTGGGCAGGCTGGCTCGGCTCGTCCGGACCGCGGTCGACCGTCTCAGGATCGATCTGTCGGGGGCGGCGGTGCTCACAGAGGCCGCCACCGGGGCTTATGTCGTCACGCCGGTGATCGCTGCGCTGGCCGGGGCACAGGTCACCGCGGTGACGCGCACCACCAGACACGGCAGCGCCGAGGAGGTCTTGCGCCGGACGGCCGAGCTCGCCGGGCGATTTCAGGTGGAGGACCGCATCCGTGTCGTCACCGAGCGCACGCCGCAGATGTTCCGCGCTGCGGACATCATCACCAACAGCGGTCATCTTCGACCGATCATCGGGGAGTTCGCCGAAGCGATCCGCCCTGGTGCCGCGCTGAGCCTCATGTTCGAAGCGTGGGAGATCCAGGCGGGTCGGGTGGATCTCGATCTCGACGGCATCCGGAGTCGTGGCGTTCGCGTCGCGGGCACCAACGAACGGCATCCCGATATCGACGTGTTCTCCTACCTCGGCTCGATGGCGGTCGCTGAGCTCGCCGATGCCGGTGTCCCGTCATACGGGAACCGGATCGGCGTGCTCTGCGACAATCCGTTCCGGGAATTCCTGACCTCCGGTCTCACCGGCGGCGGCGCCGAGGTGTCGGCCGCCGCCTCCCTGCACGAGCTTCCCATCGGGGATCTCGATGCTCTGGTCGTCGCCGTCACCCCGACCGGCGCGTCCGTGTTGACCGCCGACGACTTCCACCTGATCCGGATGCTGCAGCCCGACCTGGTCGTCCTGCAGTACTGGGGAGATATCTCGCGCGAGGCGGCCGCTGGCGTCAGCGTCTGGCCTCCCTCGGCTCCTGCTGACGGCCACATGGCCGTCCTACCGTCGAAGGCGGGTCCCGACGCGATCGTGAACCTTCAGGCCGGCGGTCTCAAAGTCGGCGAACTGCTGTTGCGCGACCCTGCATCCCTGTCCGCGGCGGAGAGGGAGTATCTCGATGAACTCTGACACCGCACGCATCGTCCTCGTGGGCGACGGGCCGACCGCAGAATCCGCACTGCGGTCGCTGATCGGGCGATTCGATGTCGTCGCCGTTGTCCGCACCGTCGACGACGAGGCAGCTGATCCGGTCGCACGCGTCGCGGATGAAGCCGGCATCACTGTGCTCGCAGCTCCGAATACCGCGGCGCTCGAGGTCGAGATCGATCGGTTGGCCCCCGACCTGGTCGTGGTGTCGTCGTACTCGCGGATTCTGCCGGACCGTCTGATCTCGCAGCGCCCGTTTCTCAACGTCCACTACGCGGACCTTCCCCGGTACCGGGGCCGAGCGAACGTCAACTGGGCGCTCATCAACGGCGAGTCGCACGTGGGGATCGCCATCCACCGCATCGTCGAGGGCGTCGACGCCGGGCCGATCATCGCACGGGACCGCATCCCGATCGGCGAGCGCGACGACGTCACCGATCTCTACGCGCACCTGAACGAGCGTCAGGCGGAGCTTCTGCCCGACGCGATCATCGCCGTGCTGCACGGTGAGACCGGTACCGTTCAGGACCCGACCGAGGCGACCTACTGCTGCGGACGCGTCCCGGATGACGGCCTGATCGACTGGGCAGCGGGAACGGACGCCGTCGATCGCCTCATCCGAGCACTGACGGCGCCGTACCCGGGAGCGTTCACGTTCTGCGGCACCGCTCGGATCGTCGTCGACGAGGCCTCGCCGGTCGCAGACGCAACCGAGTACGTCGGCCGCGTACCGGGCAGGGTCGTCCAGGTGCACCGTCGGTCCGGTGAGGTGGACGTCCTGACCGGCGACGGGGTTCTTCGGCTCCGGTCGATCCGCGTCGACGGCGAGTCGTGCCGTCCTGCCGACGTCATCTCATCCGTGAGCGCGACGCTGGGCCTCTTTCCCCTCGATTTCCTCCGCGCGTCGGGCCTGATCGGAGCATCCGCATGAACAACGTCCCTTTCCTCGATCTCGCCGCACAGCAGGCCGAGGTCGCCGATGAGGTCCTCGCCCGATGGAAGCAGCAGCTCGGAGCCGCAGCCTTCGTGGGTGGGCCGGAGGTGAACGCCTTCGAGCAGGAGTACGCCGCCTACATCGGCGTGCGTCATGTGGTCGGCGTCTCGAACGGCACCGACGCCCTCGAACTGGCGTACCGCGCCGTCGGCGTGCAGCCCGGTGACGAGATCATCATGCCGGCGAACACCTTCATCGCCACGGCTGAGGCCGCGTCGCGGATCGGCGCAGTGCCGGTCTTCGTCGACGTCGACGACGAGTACCTGCTGATCGATCCGGCGGCGATCGAGGATGCGATCACCGAGCGCACCCGGGTGATCGCGCCGGTGCACCTGTTCGGGCAGACCGCGCCGCTGGAGCAGATCGTCCCGATCGCCGAGCGACACGGACTCACGGTCGTGGAGGATGCCGCGCAGTCACAGGGCGCCTCCGGCCCTGCAGGGCGGGCGGGTTCGATCGGCCGGGTGGCCGCGACGAGCTTCTACCCGGGCAAGAACCTGGGGGCGGCGGGCGACGCCGGTGCGGTGATGACCGACGACGCCGAGATCGCCGCCACCGTCCGCAACCTCGGTGGGCACGGCAGCAGCGTCAAGTACGTCCATGACCGCGTCGGCATGAACGCGCGGCTGGATGCCGTGCAGGCGACGGTGCTGCGGGCGAAGCTGCGCCGGCTCGACGCCTGGAACGCCGCGCGCCGCGTGGCCGCGGACCACTATGCGCAGCTGCTCGCGGACGTCGACGGGCTGCGGCTTCCCGCCGTGCGCGCGGGCAACGAGGACGTCTGGCACCTGTACGTCGTTCGCACGGCGGAGCGCGACCGCGTGATGGCCGAACTCGGCGCAGCAGGCATCGGCGTCGGCATCCACTACCCGACACCCGTGCACCTCACAGAGGCGTATCGGTCGCTCGGATACCGTGACGGGCAGTTCCCGGTGGCCGAGGCCGCGGCCGACAGCATCCTGTCTCTGCCGATGTTCCCGCACCTGACCGATGAGCAGCAGGAGCGGGTGGCGAGTGCCGTGCGCGCTGCCGTCGTCGGCGTGCGGGATCTGGCGCTGAGGTAGCCACCATGCGCGTCCTCGTCATCCTGAACAGCCTGGAACTCGGAGGCACCCAGATCAACGCTGTCGACTTCGCTCGCACGATGCGCGGGCGCGGGATCGAGTCGACCCTGGTGGGGCCGCGCGAGTCCGGTGGAGGTCCGTCGCTGCTCGACTACGCCGCAGCGCAAGTGGTCGAGGTCCGCGAGTACGATCCAGCACACGGAGTGATGGCGCAGGCCAGGCAGTTGCACCGCATGGCCGACGAGCTGTCCGCCGACCTCGTCCACGTGTACGGGATGTGGGGCGCCGCGCGCCCTGCCTATTGGGGGCCCGCCCGCTTCGGGCGCAGGCCCTGGGCCCAGACCGTGTATGAGATGAGCGTCACCTCGGTCGTGCACCGCAACATGCCGCTCGTCGTCGGTACCGAGTACCTGGTCGAAGAGCTCGAGCATCGCCCCGGTCGCACGATCCTGGTCTCACCGCCGGTCGATCTGGGCGCCGATTCGCCAGAGGTGCCGGGAGCAGAAGCCTTCCGCGCCGAGCACGACTTGGGCGAGGGGCCGCTGCTCGGCATCGTGAGTCGACTCGAACCACGGCTGAAGGGCACGGCCCTCGCGGTCGCGATCGACTCCATGCGCGTCCTCTCGGCCACCGGAGCGACGCTGTTCGTGGTCGGCAGCGGCGAGGCGGAAGGGTCGCTGCGGCGCCTGGCCGAGGCGGTGAACGACATCGTCGGCCGCCCAGCCGTCCGCATGCTCGGGGCGCTGGCCGATCCGCGACCCGCCTACGCCGCGGCCGACATCGTGCTCGGCATGGGCGGTTCGGCGGCCAGGGCGCTCGCGTTCGGGAGGCCGCTGATCGTGCAGGGCGAGGCCGGATGGTCGTGCCTGTTCGACGAGGGCACGGCGCGGATGCTGGCCCGGTCCAGCTACTGGAGCCCAGAGCGGCCGGAGCGTCCGGTCGAAGATCTCGTGAAGATCGCTGAACCGCTCATCGCAGACCGGGAGCGGCGGGTCGCGCTCGGAGCTCTCGGCCGCGACTTCGCCGTCGATCGCTTCGGGCTCGACGCGATGTCCGAGCGGATGGCGCAGTTCTACGCCCACTCGGTCGACGCCTACGGACTGCGGGAGTGGCTGCTAGACCTGCCACGCGAAGGGCGCAGGCTCGCCGAACGGGTCGGGCGTCGGATGCGGCCGAGGGTTCCTGAAGAGGTGACGACGTGAAGATCCGGCAGACCGACCGGGTCGGCGGCACCGACGAGCTCGAGACGACGATCGCTGCTGATGCCGTCAGCGGACGCGCCGCCTCCGGTGTGCTCTGGCTGACCGCGCAGAAGTGGGCGACGAGGCTGCTCGGCTTCGTCACGATCGCGATTCTGACCCGCATGCTCAGCCCGGAGGACTTCGGCACCGTCGCCGCGGCCTCGACGGTGCTGCCGTTCTTCTTCCTGCTCGCCGACCTCGGGTTCGCGGCGTACATCGTCCAGGTCAACAAGACCGATCGGCGGATGCTGAGCACCGCCTTCTGGTTCTCGCTCGGTGCCGGCGTCGTGCTGTGCGCGACGCTGTTCCTTCTCGCTCCTCTGCTGGGCGCGGTCTTCCGAGACGAAGACGTCGTTCCGGTGCTTCATGCGCTGTCGCTGTGGGTGCTGCTGACGGCCGCCGGTTCTGTTCCGATGGCGCTGCTGAGGCGCGACATGCGCTTCGCCGTCCTCGCAGGACAGGGGGCAGCCGCGGCAGCCGTCGCCCAGGTCGTCGCGATCGTGATGGCGGTATCGGGCTTCGGCGTCTGGGCGCTGGTCGGCCAGAGCCTCGTCGCCCCGGCGATCACGACGGTGCTGGCGTGGATCACATCGCGCTGGCGGCCGACGCGCGCTTTCTCACGCACCGAGTTCCGAACCATGGCGACGTTCGGCGGCCAGGTGCTCGGCGTCGAGTTCGTCGCCATGCTCCGAGCGTGGGGCGAGGCCGCGGTGATCTCGGCGATGCTCGGTCTAGGAGCCCTCGGCTACATGAACATCGCCCAGCGTCTCGTTCAGGTGGTGCAGGATCTCACAGGCAGCGCGATCGTTCCGGTGACGCAGGTGGCCTTCGCGAAGATCCGAGACGATCGACCACGGCTGCTCGGTGCCTATCTGCGTGCCCTGCGGCTGACGTACTTCGCCCTGTCGCTGCCGTTGACTCTGCTCGCCGTGACCGCCCCGCTGCTCATCCCGATCGTCTTCGGAGACGGCTGGGGGCCGAGCGAGCAGGTGGCGCAGGTGCTCGCGCTCGCCGGCATCCTGTCGGTCGGTGCCTGGCTGGACCACGGCCTCTTCTACGGGATGGGTCGCCCCGGCGTGTGGTTCGTCTACGCGTTGATCATCGACGGACTGACGCTCGGCACGACGTTCGCGCTCGCGGGCTTCGGCCTCGTCGCGATCGCCTGGGGCTTCCTCGTCGTCTGCATCGTGGCGACGGCGACGCGGTGGTTCCTCACGTCACGGATGCTGAAGACGCGTGTGGGAGTCGTGGCGCGGCCGTTCGGCTTCCTCGTCGCGGCCGTCCTCGCATCAGGGGCCGCGGGCTGGGGCGTCAGCCGCCTCACCGCCGAGATGCCGGTGTGGGGCTCGCTCGTGCTGATCGGGATCGCCGTGCTGGTCGTGCATCTGCTCATCACCCGTGTGCTGGCGCCGCAGGTGCTGCCGGAGGCGCTGACGATGCTCGCACGGTCACGGCTCGGGGCGCGGCTTCCCGGCATGCGCCGCTGGGCAGATGGAGGAGTTCTGTCCTCGTCGGCGACCGCCGATGGGGTTGCTGGAGGGGAGCAGAGATGAACAGGGAGAACAGGGCACGCCGTCGCGTGCTGATCATCGTGCAGAATCTGCCGGTTCCGCTGGACCGTCGGGTGTGGTTGGAGTGCCAGGCGCTGCGCAGCCAGGGCTATGAGGTGTCCGTGATCTGCCCGAAGGGGCCTGGCGACCCGTCGTATCAGGAGATCGACGGCGTGCACATCCACAAGTACGCCCCGGCGCCGGAGGCGAAGGGACTCGCGGGGTTCGCGATCGAGTTCGCCTACTCGTGGGTGCGCACGGCGCTGCTGTCGTTCCGGGTGCGCCGGCGCCATGGATTCGACGTGATCCAGGCGTGCAACCCGCCGGACACGTACTGGCTGCTTGCGCTGCTCTGGCGCCTGCGCGGGGTGCGGTTCATCTTCGACCACCACGACCTGAACCCCGAGCTGTACATCTCGCGCTTCGGTCGGCCGACGAGCATCGGTGGCCGGCTGCAGCTGGGCGGACTCGTGATGCTCGAGCGCAACACCTTCCGCTTCGCGGACCGAGTGCTCTCCACCAACGGCTCCTACAAGCGCGTCGCGGAGCGCCGCGGCGGACTCGCCTCCGACCTCGTCACGATCGTGCGCAGCGGGCCTGACACCACGGTCATGCGACCGGTGTACCCCGATCCGCAGATCCGCGAAGGCGCCGATCACGTGCTCGCGTACCTCGGGATCATGGGGCCGCAGGACGGTGTCGAGAACATCCTCGCCGTGATGGACGAGCTCGTTCACAATCGCGGACGCACGGGCGTCCGCGCGGTGCTGATGGGTTTCGGGGACTGCCTCGAAGACCTTAAGCGCGAGTGCACCGCCCGCGGCCTCGACGACAACGTTGTCTTCACGGGCAGGGTCGGGCCCGACCAGATCACCCAGTACCTCAGCTCGGCCGACCTGGGGCTGGGCCCCGATCTGAACACCCCGCTGAACAACGTCTCCACAATGAACAAGACCATGGAGTACATGGCGTACGGCGTGCCCGCCGTGTCGTTCGACCTCGTCGAGACGCGGGTCTCGGCCGGCGACACGGGGGTGTTCGTGCCGTCAGGTGACATCGTCGGATTCGCGGATGCCGTCGAGGCGCTGCTCGACGACCCGGAGCGCCGGGTGGAGCTGGGGCTCGCCGCGCGTCGCCGCGTGGCCGCCGAGCTGGACTGGAAGCCGCAGGCCGAGGCGTACGTCGGCGTGTTCGACGATCTGCTCGACAATGCCCCCGATGCCGCGCGCCTGGCCGTCTGGCCGCACGCATCGCGTCCGCAGGCGGCGGCCGGATCGGATGACCGCGAACTCGTCGATCTCGATGACGTCGCCGAGCTGCGCCGGTTCCTGCGAGACCGCAATCGATCGACAGCCGATGTGACATGAACGTCGATCACGTCCTGCTGACGCGCTTCAACCTGCCCACGGGCGGCGTCGAGGCCCGCATACGCGCGAGCGAGACCTGGCTGACGAACAGGTGGGCGCTGTTCCAGCAGTACTGCGCGCCGTCGGTCGCGGCCCAGACGACGGCGGACTTCGACTGGGTGATCTACTTCGACCCGGAGAGCCCCGACTGGCTGAAGCGGGCAATCGAGCCGTACACCGAGGAGGGGCTGTTCACGGCGATCTTCCGTGCCGAGGTGCCTCGTGAGGTCCTCGTCTCGGATCTGCGGGGCATCGTCAGACACGGCGACGGGATGCTGCTGACGACGAACGTGGACAACGACGACGGGCTCGCGGTCGATTTCATGCAACGGCTGCAGGATGCCGTCACCTTCGACGATCAGCGCGCGCTGTACATCACGGACGGTCTGATCAAGAGCGATGCCGCCGTGTACCTGCGCCGCGATCCGAGCAACGCGTTCTGCTCTGTGGCGGAGCCGTGGGAGGATCCGCGGACGTGCTGGGACGACTGGCACATCATGCTGGGGCGCTCCATGCCGGTGGTCGAGATCACGGGGACACCGGGCTGGCTGCAGGTCATCCACGGTGAGAACGTCAGCAACCGCGTGCGCGGCCGACTGGTCTCGCCGGTGGGTTGGCGTTCATCGTTCCCCGCGCTCCTCGACGATGTGAACACGCCGCCTGCCGGCCGGATCACCAGGGATCGGGTTCTCGTCGCGCCGGCACGTCGGTTGCGCGACGCCGCCCGATCGACGATGCGCCGGGCCGCGCTGGCCGTTCTCGGCAAGGACGGGATGCTCGCCCTGAAGGCCCGTCTCAGGCCCGAAAGATCAGGCAGCGCAGCGGGACGGGGGTGACCTATGCTGAGCGTGAGGGGAGACGCGACGATGCGCGATGCTCTGGGGGGGATCGTACGGCGTTGGTATGTCGTGTTCGCCGTGCTGCTCGCGTTCGCCGTCCTCACGACGATGTTCTATCGCGACGGGGGATCGTTCTCCACCCGGACCACGGTGACCTTCACCCTGCCGTCGCGATCGACTCTGCTCCCCGAGAGCGGACTCACCGACCTCAGCATCATCTCGTTCGCGGGAGCCGTCGCGACGTCGATCAACGCCGGCAAGCCGGTGCAGACGTTCTCGTCGTCGGATGCTCCGTACTACGGCGCCGGCGTTCGCGAGGGCATCATGGTCTCGCTGCGCAACACCGGAAGCCAGTTCATCAGCAGCTTCCCGTCGGCCACCATCGACATCCAGATCGTGGGCCGCACCAGGGAATGGGTGTCCGAGCGGCAGCAGCAGCTGCTCGACGACATCATGGCGGTGACCGACGCGCAACAGACCGCGACGCTCACGCCCGAATCAGACCGTATTACCGCGACGATCGAGCCGCTCAGCACCGAGATCCACCAGGTGTCGCCCGGCAGGTCGGACGTGATCATGGCGGTTTCCGCCATGACACTGGCGGCGCTCGTCACAGCCTTCTCGGCTGCTGTCGTCCTCGACCGGATCATCCGGCGGGAACGGCATCCGAGGAGACAGCGAGTGATCCGCCGAGGGGACTCGCGCGCGCTGGGGAGCGTGCGCGTGAAAGGGGAGACAGTATGAATATCGCAGACACGCTTTGGGGGTTCGTCCGCCGCTGGTACGTGGTCGTTCCGGGGTTCATTCTCGCGGTGGCCGTCGGCATCGGGATGTTCGCCGTGGTGCAGCCGGGCTACGAACGCACGGCTACGCAGCTGCTGATTCCGGGGGAGGGAACCATCCCTCCAGACACCACGAACCCGTATCTGTTCCTCGGCGGCCTGCTGCAGGCCTCGGACATCGTGGTGCGCGTCATGCAGTCCGCTGAAGTGCTCGGACCGGCGGTCGAAGACCATCCGGGCACCGAGGTGGTCGTGCGACGCGACCCCACCGTCTCGGGGCCCGTGATCCAGATCGTCGTCACCGGCCAGAGCGATGAGGCGGCCGAAGAGGTGCTGTCGAACCTGATCGACGAGACCTCGGTCGTCGTCGAGCGTCTGCAGGAGCAGCAGAACGTCGACCTGGACGACCGCATGAGTGTCTCGCTTCTGACGGAAGACACCGAGAGCGTCCTGCAGCAGAAGACCCGACTCCTTCTCAGCGCCGGTGCCGCGCTCGGTCTCGTCGTGCTCACCCTGATCGTGGCGAGTTTCGTCGACGGTCTGGCACGGCGGGCGCGCCGCGGCGGGCGCAAGGGCGGATCCGGGCGGGTTGACGGAGCCGCGGTCG
Organism: Microbacterium sp. Bi121; assembly: GCF_918698005.1. Classification (GTDB taxonomy): domain Bacteria; phylum Actinomycetota; class Actinomycetes; order Actinomycetales; family Microbacteriaceae; genus Microbacterium. The sequence continues at coordinate 12,241 of NZ_CAKKLJ010000001.1, read as the reverse complement.
AGGATGCGTCGGACGAAGCGCCCGCGGATCGGAACACCGATGCAGACGATGAGGTGAGCGTCAATGGAGCGCCGGCCGAAACCCCGGGGCGCGACGTCGGCGTGGAGCACGACATCGTTCGCGTTCGCGGTCGCGGTGCCGTGCACCCAGACGATGACGCTGTGGATGATCTCGAGGACGACTACGACGAGAGCGTAGAGGACTTCGAGGACGACTACGACGCGGACTCGGAGGTGGCCGTCACAGGGCCCCGGCGCGCGGCGAGCGTGAGATGACGATCCTCCGGTCGGGGACGTCCAGTCCGATCGCAGCCGACGCCCACAGCGCTCTGGGCCGCACCGCCGGAGTGACGGCTGCCACAACGCTGACGGTGTACATCGTGCTGCTGTTCGCCGTGCCCTCGAGCACATCGATCGCCGCCCTCGGCGGCCTCGGCCGGCCGGCGCAGCTGTGGGGCATGTTCCTGCTGTTCTGGTGGCTGCTCTCCCGGCTGCAGGCCCGCACCCCCGGGCAGCTGCGCTCGGTGCCGCAGCCGGTTCGATATGCGCTCGTCGCCTTCGTCGTCGTCGCACTCGTGAGCTTCGCGGCAGCGCTGCTGCGCGGCCAGCCTGGCGACCAGATCAGCCCGGCGACCACGGCACTGCTGCGGCTCGCCTCGTGGAGCGGCGTGCTGCTGGTGGCCATGGACGGCATCCGCACTTACGATGACGTCGCGAAACTGATCCGGCGCCTCGCGCTGGCCGGTACGGCGATGGCCGCGCTCGGGCTCGTGCAGTTCTTCACCGGCCAGACCTGGCTCGACTGGATCGTCAACATTCCCGGCCTCGCGTTCGAGGGCGCGGATGCGGCGACACGGGGATCGTTCACGCGGGCATCCGGCACGGCGATACATCCGCTCGAATACGGCACGGCCGTCGTCGCCGCGATCCCGTTGGCGATCACCACCGCCGTGAACAAGGGCTTCCGGACCACGCCGTCGCGGTACGCCGGGTGGTGGTGGGGCGCGGTGGCCGTGATCATGTTCGCATCGGCCGTGTCGGTGTCGCGCTCGGCGCTCATCGGCCTGTTCGTCGCCGTCGTCGCCTCGCTGCCTGCGATTCCCGTCGCGTATCGGTGGCTGATCGGGGTGGGCGGTGGAATCATCGCGGCGGCGGCGCTGGCGATCATTCCCGGCATGTTCGGAACCGTGATGAATCTCTTCGTCGGAGCATCGGACGACCCCAGCACGCAGTCGCGCACGGCCGCGCTCGCTCGCGTGCCGGAGTTCCTGTCGTCCTCTCCGACAATCGGTCAGGGGTTCGGAACGTTCCTTCCGCGCTACTACATCTTCGACAACGCCTGGGTGCTGCTCCTGGTCGAGCTCGGCGTCCTCGGGGCGTTGAGCCTCGCCGCGATGGTGCTCTCCGCGATGGGGTCTGCGCTCTGGTCGAGCAGGCATTCTCCGTTCGCCGACCTGCGTGCGATGGGCCGCGCGCTCGTGGCCTCGCTGCTCACGATCTCGGTGCTGCTGATCTTCTTCGACGGGCTGTCCTTCCCGATCTCGGCAGGGCTGCTCTTCCTGATGATCGGGCTGACCGCGTCGGTGCGCACGGTGGCCGCGGCGGACGAAGACCTCGTCGCAGCGTCGCGACACGTCGCCCGCCCCGAGCCGGCGCTGCCGGAGGCCAGCACGCTGCCGGCCGCGAAAAGCGCGCAGAAGGATCCGGCGACCTGATGCGCACGGCGATCCACCACCTGCTGTCGGAGCAGGCGAGACAGCGACCGGATGCTCCGGCGCTGAGCTATCAGTCGGCGACGCACAGCTACGCCGAGGTGTGGGGTGCCGCGCGCTCTGCCGCCGCGCAGCTGCACGGTCTCGGGCTCGAGCGGGGCGATCGCGTCGCGATCTATCTCGAGAAGCGCGTCGAGACGGTCGCTGCGTTCTTCGCGGCGTCCGTCGCCGGGGGCATGTTCGTGCCGATCAATCACGTGCTCAAACCCGCCCAGGTCGGGCACATCCTCGCGGACAGCGGGGCGCGGTTCCTCGTGACCTCGGCCGACCGGCTGTCACAGCTCGCCGTCGTGCTGGCTGGGGCGTCCGTCGAGCACGTGATCGTGGTCGGTGCTGCGCCGCCCGAAGCAACCGGAGACCACAGCGTGCACGGCTGGGCGGCTCCCGGCACCGGCGCCGACGACTTCACGCCGGTCGACGTCATCGATCTCGACCCGGCCGCGATCCTGTACACGTCCGGCAGCACCGGCAAGCCCAAGGGCGTCGTGCTCAGCCACCGCAACCTCATCGTCGGCGCCGAGAGTGTCAGCACCTACCTGCACAACACCGCGGACGACGTGATTCTCAGCGTCCTGCCGCTGAGCTTCGACGCCGGCCTCAGCCAGGTCACGACGGCGTTCGCGGTCGGTGCGCACTGCGTGCTGATGAACTACCTGCTGCCGCGTGACGTGCCCAAGATCTGTGCGGCGCACGGCGTCACAGGGCTGACGTGCGTTCCGCCGCTGTGGTTGCAGCTCGCCGACGTCCCTTGGCCGGACGACGTGGCTCGCCGCATCCGCTACTGGGCGAACACCGGAGGACGGATGCCTCGCACGACTCTCGACAAGCTCCGCGCGACCTTCACCGAGGCCGATCCGTATCTCATGTACGGGTTGACCGAGGCGTTCCGATCCACCTACCTGGACCCTGCCGAGGTCGACCGCAGGCCGAACTCGATCGGCAAGGCGATCCCGAACGCCGAGGTGCTTGTGCTGCGGCCAGACGGCACGCGGTGCGACCCGGGCGAGGAGGGCGAGCTGGTGCACCGCGGGGCCCTTGTCGCCCTCGGATACTGGAACGACCCCGAGCGCACGGCGCAACGCTTCCGCCCCGTGCACCACCCGGGTCAGGAATGGCGTGCCCCTGAGCTCGCCGTCTGGTCGGGCGACACCGTGGTCGCCGACGACGAGGGCTTCCTGTCGTTCGTCGGCCGCTCCGACGACATGATCAAGACCTCCGGGTATCGCATCAGCCCGACCGAGCTCGAAGAGGCGGCGTACGGCACCGGTCTGGTGCGCGACGTGGTGGCCGTCGGGGTGGAGGACCCGGCTCTCGGTCATCGGATCGTGTTCGCGGTCACGCCGGCCGCCCACGGCTTCGAGGCCGCACACCTGATCACGGCGCTTCGCCCCCTGCTGCCGGCGTACATGCTGCCGTCGCGGGTGGACGTGCGCGATGACCTGCCCCGCTCGCCGAACGGCAAGTTCGACCGCCCTCGCATCAAGTCAGAGGTTTCCGCATGAGTCCGCACGAACACGTCACCGCCTTCGGCACGATCGACGGCGAATTGAGGGTGGGCGGGATGCCGCTCAGCAGGCTCTCCGCACGGGTCGGCTCGACGCCCTTCTTCGCCTACGACCGGGGCGTGCTCGACGCTCGCGTCGATCTGCTGCGCGCTGTGCTCCCCGAACGCATCGAGCTCAGTTATGCGATGAAGGCGAACCCGATGCCGGCCGTGGTGCAGCACCTTGCGACGCGCGTCGACCGGATCGACGTGGCATCCGCCGGCGAGATGCATCATGCGCTCGACACCGGCATACGCGCCGATCGGGTGAGCTTCGCCGGTCCTGGGAAGACGCCCGCCGAGATCAGCCAGGCTGTCGCCGCCGGGATCATCGTCGAGGTCGAATCGACCACGGAGCTGCGCCGAGTGATCGCCGCCGGCGACGAACTCGGTCTCTCACCGCAGGTAGCCATGCGCGTGAATCCCGACTTCGCGGTCAAGGGCTCCGGCATGCGCATGGGCGGTGGCCCGCAGCAGTTCGGCATCGACGCCGAGCAGGTGCCCGAGGTGCTCGCGGAGCTCGCCGGAAGCATCGACATCCTCGGATTCCACGTGTTCGCCGGGTCGCAGAATCTGAACGCCGAGATCATTGCCGAGGCGCAGACCCGCACGGTCGACCTCGTCACTGAGCTCGCCGAGTTGCTGCCCACGTCGCTGCGCTACCTCAATCTGGGCGGCGGTTTCGGCATCCCGTACACCGAACGCGATCGTCCCCTCGAGCTGGAGCGGGTTGCCGAGAACCTCGGCCGACTCATCGACGGGCCGATCGCCGCGCGATTCCCCGAGGCGAGTCCCGTGATCGAACTCGGCCGGTTCATCGTCGGCGAGTGCGGGGTCTATGTGACCCGTGTGGTGGATCGGAAGGTGTCGCGCGGGCGCACGTTCCTCGTCGTCGACGGCGGCATGCACCACCAACTGGCCGCTTCCGGCAACTTCGGCCAGGCCATCCGGCGGAACTATCCGCTGATCGTCGGGACCAGGGCAGCGGATGCCGGGGGCGAGGGCGTGTCCGTCGTCGGCTGCCTGTGCACCCCGCTCGATCTGCTCGGCGACGATGTCGAGTTGCCGGCGGATGCCGACATCGACGACCTGATCGTCATCTTCCAACAGGGGGCGTACGGCCTGACGGCCAGCCCCACCGCGTTCCTCGGGCACCCGGCACCCGCCGAAGTGCTCGTCTAGACACCTGAACCAAGGAGACAGCAATGACCGCAGAGACTCTGACCGCCGTGCGCGAGGTGCTTATCGATGCGCTGGAGCTGCCCGACAGCCCCGCTGACCTCACGCCCGACACGCAGCTGTTCGGGGCGCGCCCCGAGCTCGATTCGTTCGGCGTCGTCGCGCTCGTCGGCGCGCTGGAGGACCGCTTCGACATCACGATCGACGACGACGAGTTCGGCGCCGAGCTGTTCGAGACCGTCGGCACGCTGACTGCGTTCGTCGACGACAAGCGCGCCTCTGCGGCGTGATTTTGCGCGGCCACGCCTGATTCCGTGCGGCCACGTCTGATTCGCGCTGCGACCCTCTGACTCGCGCTGCGACCCCTGACTCGCGCTGCGACCCTCTGATTCGCGCGGCCGCCATCGATCACGCCGCCGCCTGGTGCGGACCCGCCGTCGAGCTCACGCTGCGAGCGCGCGGTTTCTACCGCGGGCGCGGTCGCGTGGCCGCCGCTGGTTCAGATTAGGGTCCGGTTCGCGCGGCCGCCTGTCACGCGGCGGGTCGGAATCGTTTGGGTGGCGGGTCGATCCCGCCCCATGCATAGCTGAGTACAGTCCTTGTTCGCATCGGGAATGTCTCTCCCGACGGATGGTGGAGCACGAAGTCGTCTTTGTCTCGCCGGGTGATCCGCCATCCGCCGTGGTGCAGGGTCATGTGGTGGTATCGGCAGAGCAGTACCCCGCGGTCGATGTCGGTCCGGCCTTGATCCCGGTCCCATTCGTCGATGTGGTGGGCTTCGCAGTATGACGCCGGGCGGTCGCAGCCGTGCCACCGGCATCCACCGTCACGGATCGCGAGGCCGATGCGCTGTTTCGGCGTGAACAACCGTTGCTCTCGTCCGACGTTCAGCGGATTGCCGCAGGAATCGACCGTGACAGGCACGAACCCGGTGTCGCAGACGTGTTGCTCTGCGACGGCGCCGGGCATGGACACCAGGTGGTCCTCGCTGTGTGCGACCGAACCGGTGTTGCCTCGGCATCCACCGTCTGCACCAGCCGGACGCCCGCCTGGCGGGTGCCGAACACGTTCTCGGCGTCCGCGAGCGCACCGGCGCGCAGCACATCCATGATGAGGTCGTAGGCGAGCTGATCGTTCGTGCGCGGGTCATCCGCCAAAGATGCGGCCTGTTCTTTCTCATCCGGGTCCACGAACCGAGGTCCGCCCCGGCGAGGTCGCAACGCGGCCGCCATCAACGTCTCGAGGAACAGATCGCCCTCATCGTCGAACACCATGCTCGCCCGCTTCTGCCCGTCCTGCCCGCGGAACGTCCGGAACGACCGCTTCTCGAACCGGTCCAGGAACCGTGCCTCGGCGCCCTCGGGGTCGAGCAGGTCACGGATCGTCCGCGCCTGCTGCCACAGCTCCTCGACCGTGCGCACCGCAGCCTCACCGATGAGATGTTCAGCGGCCTGCGCCCATGCCGCCCGAGCCTCCTCCTGCGCTTGCGCGCGGGCATCAGCATCCACTGGGTCGGTGTCGGTGCCATCCGGTTCGAGCTCCGGCGGCTCACCCAGCCCGCGCCGGATCGCATCGAACTGCGACGACGTCAGGCCGCCGTCCCGTAACGCACCCCGCAACGGCTGGTACCAGGGTGCAGAACCCTCCCCACGCGCCTCCTCACCAATAGGAGATGAGGCATCAGACGGTTCGGTGTCGTCGACCAGCGCTTCCCCGACCCGCGCCTTTCGCGCGGCATCCGCCTTGGTCGACCCCGTCACGTCCTGGATCAGCGATGCCGCCGACCGGTGCCCCCGCGACGCCGACAGCCCAGAGTGCCCGCGGTCGCGCGTCGACCGCACCGCGATCACGCCGGCAGCGGCGACCTGAATCTGCTCGACCTGCTTCGCCAACGCCGCGGTCTCTTCCAGGACTCTCACCACATCGGCATCCGCCATCAACATCATCGACGCCTGCACCGATTCCGCATCACCCACGTCGGCACCGCACCCACACAAGGTGGGGATCAGCGCCGCGACGTCGGTGAAAACTGCCATACTTCATGCTCCCAGGGGCCACCGACATTGGATGACTACCAGTTCACGAGCGCCAGTTCGCTGTACAGGTAGTCGACGTCGGCCGCGGGGATGCCGGTGCCGCGCACCATCCGCGCCCGCGGCGCGGCGAGCACGCGGCCGAAACTGGCCGTGAATCCGAGGATGCGCTTCTCGGCCAGAGTGAACGGCAGACCGTGCCGCAGCAGCAGGTGCGATCGCACCGCGCGCCATTCGCGCCGCAGCAGGTCACGGCTGCCGCCAACGTACAGCGGCAGGGCGAACAGTCGAAGATGCTTCAGCGTGTGCGCGCGGAACACGAGATAGGCGTACTCGTCCCCGCGCTGCACGAGCACATGACGGGCGGCGGCCGCGTCGCGATGATCCCGGTGCACCTGAGCATCCGGCCCGCGCAGGACGCGGGCGATCGCGACCGCATCGCCGCTCACCCGCACGTCACGCCCTCGCACCCACGGCGGATTGACCACGAGCTTCGTGGCGCTGTCGAGCCGGGTGAAGCCGAGCCGTTCGTTCATCGCGACGACGTTGCCGCTGGGGGAGAGATCGGTGAAGACGAACTCCCGTTGTTTCAGCAGAGCGCGGATCAGGCGCACGCTGTGCATGCGATGCTCCTCGAGCACGCAGAACGCCGCCAGATTGCACACCGGCACAGGGTCGCCATCGACGATTCGCTGCGAGTACACCGCCGCGTACGCGCCGACGACGCGGTCGCCGTCCTTCAGCATCCAGCCGCGGTTCGGACCCGCCTCCGCCCACGGCGGCCGCAGCAGGCGCGCCCAGGACGAGACCGTCACCGCCGGATTGAGCTCGTCGTGCAGGAATCGCGCGACGGCCGCGGCATCCGCATCGGCGATCGGCAGGACCTCGACCGTGCTCATGATGCCGACCTGCCGTCGGGGCCGGTCGGATCGAGGGACGGATGCCGTGCCGCCGCCTCGTGGATGATCGCTGCGTGGCCGGCCAGCATCGCCTGCACGCCGCCGGGGTCAGCGTCGCCGCGCGAGGTGGAGGGGCCGCGCGAGGTGGATGGGCCGTGCGAGGTGGCGTCGCCGGAGAGCGAGACGTCGCTGTCGGAGGACAGCACGTGCGAGGTGGAACCGCCATACGAGGTGGCACCGTCCCCGCGCTCGGCGAGCACCGTCTGCGCGATCCGGTCCACGGCCGCTCGCAGCTCAGCAGCGTTGGACTGCTCCGCCGAGTGCCACCGCGCGCTGCGAACGCGGGCGTCGCTGACGAGTCCGGCGTCGCCCGTCGCATTCGGGATCAGCACCGACCGGTCGGCGTCTCGTGCGACGAGCTCGCGCGCCCCGCCGACATCGCTGAGCAGCAGGGGCAGCCCGAATGCCGCGGCCTCCGTCGCTGCCATCGGCCACCCCTCGAAGAACGAGTCGAGCACGAACGCGTCGGCTGCCGCGAGCAGCGCGGCCGCGTCGGAGTTGCCGAGCAGATGGATGCGGTCGGCTGCCGAACCCGCGCGGCGCAGCGCGTCGGCTCGGCGCAGTTCAGCCCAGTCCGACGGAGCTCCCGCCCAGACCAGACGCAGCGGCACGCGAGACGACTCGGTCGCCGGCCCGAATGACGCGACGAGCCCTCCAGCATTCTTCTGCGCGTCGTAGCGCGCCAGGCACAGGAACACGAGGTCGTCGGCGATGTCGACGCCCAGGACCGTTGAGAGCTCCTCACGAGCACGCCGTCGGTCGTCCGGCTGTGCGGCATGCGGCGCGGGTGCGCCGTTCGGCACGACGACGATCGGTGCGGAACCACCGAGGTGGGCGAGGTGGAACTCGCGCACCGTCGCGCTGACCGCGATGCCGGTGACGGATGCAGCCATGAGGTCGGAGAACGCCGCCCAGCGGGCCGGGGTGAAGTGGATCTCGGTGTTGTGCATCACGGGGATGAGAGGCCGCGCGCTGTCGATCGCGGCTCGCTCGATGTGCGGCGGCGCGCTGTGCAGCTGGACGACGTCGGGGGCGGCGTCCTGAATCGCCTGACGGGCCGCCGCCTCGTCGTCTGCGGCGAGCACCCGGATGCCGACAACCCTGAGCCGCTGCGCCCGATCGCCGCCTCCCGGCGCGATCACGATCGGTTCGACGCCGTGCGCGGCGAGACCCAGGGCGAGGGCCTCGATGACACTGCCGATGCCACCGATGTCGAGGCTGTCGGCGGCGAGGACGCACCGCGTCGCGTCCACGCCGCTCGCCGCGAGACGCCCTGTGCCCGTCGGCGCGGAGGGCTCGGATGCGACAACTGCCCGGCGCGGCAGCGAGGGCAGATCACGTGAAAGAACGGCCCTCGTCAGGCGATGCACATAGCCGTAGCGCACGCGGGGCGGCAACCAGTCGGTGACGAGCACGACGGCTCCCCACAGGCCGGCGGCGAAGCGGGCGCGCGGATCGCGTGAACGCATATTCGCCATGGCGGATCAGGCGAAGCCGGGCAGGGGGCGGTTGCGCCGGGACGGCCAGAGCGCCTTGAGCTCATCGGCGCTCGCCCCGATCAGCGCCCATCGACCCGTCGAGTGCGAATTACCGAGTACGTGCGGCTGACCGTCGAACGGCGTGAGGGCCGTCTGCGTTTCATCGGTGAGTCCGGCGACGAAGATCAGCTCGTCCGCGTCGCGGGCGGCGATGGTGTCGCGTGCCGTGTCGACGTCGGCGGTGGCGACGGCGAACGGCCGATCGAAGCGAACGAGGTCGTCGGCGTGATCGGCGGTGGCAGCCGGATCGAGGTCGAGCACCCGCAGTGCCCGCTTGCCGCCGATCTCGAGAGCCTCGTCGATCAGCATCCGGATGTCGGCGAACACCTTCTCGCTCTCCGGGCTGATCCGATGCACGTCGCGCGCGACGGTCGATTCGCCCCACCAGATCCGGGCGCTGCGGAATCGGCGCAGTCCCTGCTGCACCGGCGTGGTCGCGTCGTCGCGTCGCACCGTGCCGCATGTCGTGTGGATGGGCACCAGTTCGGGGTACTCGTCGGCGACATGACGATGCGCGAGATCGAGCTTGGCGAGGTTCGTGCTCAGGCTGTTGTGCGTGAGGGGCACATCGCGCGCGACCGCACGACGCCCGGCTCTGCGCACGCGCAACGCGTACTCGACGCCGTAGGCGTGCCACGCCAGCAGCGGGTCCTCGGAGATCGGCTCATCGAGCACCTGCTGCCTGGTCATCATGAGCAGCACCTCGTCGAGGGTCTCGACGTCGCGCGGTGTGGGAGCCGGTTCTCCGATCATCACGATCCGATCGCGGAGGCGGCCGATGATGAGGTCGTCGCGGTCGATGCCTGCCGCGCCCATGATCCCGATGTCGGACGCATGGAGCAGCTCGGCTGCGGCCTCCTCGAGCGCGGGGAGCGAATGCAGCACGACGTCCTGGTGGACGAACACCACCACGTCGTTGCGGGACTCGCGCGCGCCGTGATTCAGCGCGGCCCCCGCTGTCGAGAAGCGGTTCTCGCGGTTGTCCACTGCCAGCAGCTCGGATTCCGGCGCCGTCGCGGACTGTGCGTCGACGGAGCGACGCAGGCACGACGAGAGCACGTCCGCGTCGTTGTACACGCACACGATCGATACCGGTACCCGCCGGCGTTCCCCAACACCCATAGGTTGCATCCCCACACCGTGAGTCTAGGGGTGGACCGCCTCGGGCAACAGAGCGGCGGCGAACTCCGAGCATCGCTACGATGAGCGCGTGAGCGTGAATGTCGCCGTCACCGTCGTGACCTACAACAGCGAGGACCACGTGTCGGCGTTGCTCGACAGCATCCCGGCAGCGTTGGGAGACTTGACGGCATCCGTCGTCGTCGTCGACAACGGGTCGACCGACCGCACGCTCGCGATCCTCGGATTACGTGACGACTGCACGCTGGTGCGCTCCACGAACGTGGGCTACGCGGCCGGCATGAACCGCGCCGTCGCAGCATCACCGCAGGCGGACGCCATCCTGATCCTGAACCCGGATGCCACCCTCGATGCCGATTCGGTGCCGCGGATGCTGGCCGTGCTCGACAAGCCTGGGGTCGGCATCGTCGCACCGCGCGTGCGCGAAGAGGACGGCGAGCTCTCGCCGACGCTCCGGCGTCGCCCGACGTTCGGACGGGTCGGCGGGCTGAGCTTCACCGGATGGCCGCGATTCACCGAGCGGATCGAGGATCCGCGCGAATACGAGACCGAGCACGACGTCGACTGGGCCGTCGGAGCCGTGCTGCTGGTCGACTCCGAGTGCTACGAGAGCCTGGGCGGGATGGACGAATCGTTCTTCCTCTACTCCGAGGAGACCGACTTCAGCCTGCGCGCGCGGGACGCCGGGTGGGCGACGCGCTACACCCCTGATGCCGGCGCCGTGCACGTCGGAGGCGGCTCCGGCGAGAGCGCCACGACGCACATGATGAAGATCCTGAACCGGGTGCGCATCTATCGACGGCTCACCGGGCCGGTGCGCGGATGGTTCTACCTGTGGGCGAGCGTACTCGTCGAGCTGCGTCGCGCGGTGCTCGGACGCAAGGAGTCCTGGCCGACCGTGCGCGCGCTCGTGAAGCCGTCCGCTCGGCCGGCGCCGCTGGGGATTAACGGGATGTTCGTCCCGCGCTGACCGTGGCCTCCCGGGCGAACCCGAGAGGCCACAGCGGTGTCAGGGCGCGATCACTCCTCGACGCGACCGATCGCCGTGCCGTCGGCATAGCGGTTGCCCGACCAGACGTTGCCGTTCGGCGCCCCGCGGCCGTTCAGGCTGTTCGTCGGACCGTACACGCCGCACGTGCCGGAGCTGCCGCGGGCGAACACGTTGTCGGTGACGGTGATGTTCTTCGTGTCGGGGTAGGGCTTGCCGGGGTAGTAGCCCGGGTTCAGGCAGTAGCCCGCCTGCGTGTGCACCCCGGCGCTGGTGGTGAAGGTCGAGGCCAGGAAGTTGCGGTTGATCGTGATGTTCTGGATCGGCGCGTAGTCGCCGTAGAACCCGATCACTGCAGAGCATCCGGCATCGCTCGTGCGGGTCGAGATCTTCGACCAGTCGCCGCAGCTGGCGTAATTGTGCTCGATGCGGAAGTTGTTCGTGCCGTTCCCGCCGAACGCGTTGTAGTGGTACGAACCGCCCAGCTCCATGCCGTGGACCCAGTTGTCCTTGGCCTCGCAGTTGCTGTCGCACTTGATGACGCCCTCGCCGCCGTGCGAGTTCACTCGGTACGCGAAGAAGTTGCTGCGTCCGATGTTCTCCCACCAGGGCAGGTCAGGAGGGCTGACCTCGGTGTCCTCGATGAGGACGGGGCCGTAGCTGGCCTTCTCGCTGTAGATGACGCCCTTCACGAGCGAATTGCGGATGGTCACGCACGGCGTGCTCTTCGACGTCGTGCCGTTGCCGGCCTCGATGATCAGTGTGCTGTTCACGACCTTCGAGTCGATCACGACGCCGCAGCTGCGGATGGTCGTGGGGCCCGTGTAGGTGGTCAGCGAGACGGGCTTGCGGGTGTCGCCGGCGAGCCCCTGCGGGTAGCCGGTGTTCTGCGGTCCTGGCCAGCATCCGCCCCACGGATCGGCGCCGCCCGGGGTGTTCGGCGCACCCACACAGCCTGCCGCCGTGGGCGGGGTGGTCGGCTGCGTCACGGGAGGCTGCGTCACGGGAGGCGTCGTCACGGGAGGCGTCGTGGGCTCCGTCGGAGTCGGCGCCGGAGTCGGTGTCGCCGTCTGGGTGGGCTGGGGCGTCG